>NZ_JARVSC010000001.1 GCF_030209375.1 Plantibacter sp. ME-Dv--P-122b | reverse complement strand
CGACCGTGACCGGAACGGTCACCACCGGCGACACCTGGTTCCCACCGGCGACACTCTCGTCACCGGTCGTCGTCGACGGCGCCGCCGGAACAGCCGCACCACCCGACGTGGCAGGCGCACCCGCCTGCTCACTGCTCGAGTCACCGAACAGCGAGATGGCGTTCCCACCGACCGTGACCGGAACGGTCACCACCGGCGCCACCTGGTTCCCACCGGCGACACTCTCGTCACCGGACGTCGTCGCCTCGTCGGTGACCGGCGAGGCGGACTCCCCCGCCACCGGTCCGGACGTCGAACCCGACTGCTCGGCATCGCCGATGACCGAGATCGCGTTGTCCTCGACCGTCACCGGGATGGAGACGGGCAACTGGACCTGGTTCCCACCCGCGACACTGTCGTCACCACTGGTGGTGGCGGGGGCCGGCTCCGGCGCTGGTGCCGGTTCAGGTGCCGGCGCCGGCTCAGGCGCCGCTTCCGGTGCGGACGTCGCCGACGAGTCGCCGACGACACTCACCGCGGTGTCGACGATCTCGACGGGGGCCTCGAGGACCACGTCGACGAGGGTTCCGCCGAGGATACTGTCGTCCCCGGACGTGTCGGCGTTGGCCGCCGTGGCGCCGAGGAACGTGAGTCCCGCGACGAACAGGCCACAGTAGAGGCCTTTCTTGACATACGAATTCATGATTCCTGCTCCTTGCAGAGTGACTGATGTGCTCCCATGTCGGGAGGCTTCGGACCGTTGAACCGCCAGATGGGCGGGCCTCCGCCGCGAACGGCAGAGTGATCCGGGGGTCAGTCAGGAGAGGTATCGGAGGGGAACGTGGGTGAAGCCGGGAGGTCGTCGTCCCCCGCGGGTCCGCGACGGTCGTCGCCGGGTGCAGGGAGGATGACGGAGATCGACTGTTCTGCCGCGGCGGGGCCGCCGGCGGTCGCCCCGGAGCCGGACGACCCGGAGCCATTCGGCGTGACGGCCCAGCGGCCGTCGGCGTCCGGCAGCAGCGGAAGGTTCGTTGGGGTGGCGGGGAGGCTGGACGATCCGGTGTCGGCGAGGACGGCCGCGGTGGACGACGTGTCTTCGAGATCCTGGCCGCCCGACACGATCGTCGAGTCGCCCTGGTGGACGGACGGCGGTCCGAGGACGGTCGTCGGGAGGATCGCGCCGACGGCGGTCGAGTCAGTGGCCGACACGTCCTCTGCCGGGCCCTGCGGAAGCGCTGGGACGACCGGATCGATGATCGGCGTGCTGGGGACCGGGACCGCGGCGACGACGTCGGCGACGCCGGTCAACGTCTCGTCGACCGTTTGCACCACCGGATCGACGATCGCGGCGACAGGTGCGGCACCGACGGTCTCCTCGACCACGTCGTTCACCACCGGTACCGCTGCGACGGTCTCGTCGACGACGTCGACCACCGGTTCGAGCACCGTGGTGTCGACCACGTCGACGACCTCGGCGACCGCGTCGACGGGCCGTTCGAGGGAGCCGACGACCTCGGTCACCGCACCAAGGAGCGACGGATCGGAGGCGCCGGACCCGCCGTCGTCGGCATGCGCGGAGGACGGGGACCCGAAGAGGGCCACCGCCGTGAACGCAGCGGCGGCGAAGCCACCGAGCGCCAGGGCGCGCCACAGGGGGAAACGGGTGCCGTCGGTCGACTGCTCCATGCGTATCCCCCCAATCGGGTTACAGTGCAGTCACTGTACGCCCAACCCCGAGGCGGTTCAACCCCTTTTTTCAGACACGGAAAACCCCGGCCAGGGGCACTTTCAGCGACGATGTCGCCAAGACGCACTCCCGACCGGGGTGGTGGTTTGGTGGGGTTTCCGCTACTTCTTCCCCTGCGCCGCGACGGCGGCGGCGCCTGCTGCTGCAGCCTCGGGATCGAGGTACCGGGCCGGGGCGACCGGGCGGAAGTCCGCGTCGAGCTCGTAGACGAGCGGGATGCCGGTGGGGATGTTCAGCTCGGCGATCTCGTCGTCCGAGATGTCGTCGAGGTGCTTCACGAGTGCGCGGAGCGAGTTGCCGTGCGCCGTCACGAGGACGGTCTTGCCGGCAGCCAGGTCGACCGTGATGTCGGACTCCCAGTAGGGCAACATCCGGTCGATGACGTCCTTCAGGCACTCGGTGCGCGGCAGTTCGCCGTCGATCCCGACATACCGGGGGTCATCGGCCTGCGACCACTCGTCGTCATCGGCGATGGGCGGCGGCGGCACGTCGAAGGAACGACGCCAGGTCTGGAACCGCTCCGGACCGTACTCGGCGAGCGTCTGCGCCTTGTCCTTGCCCTGCAGCGCGCCGTAGTGACGCTCGTTGAGGCGCCAGCTGCGCTTGACCGGGATCCACATGCGGTCGGCGGTCTCGAGGGCGAGGTTCGCCGTTTGGATCGCTCGGGAGAGGACCGAGGTGTACAGCACGTCCGGGGTGATGCCGGAGTCGGCGAGCAGTTCGCCCGCACGCTTGGCCTCGGTGACGCCGAGTTCGCTGAGTCGGACGTCGACCCAACCGGTGAACAGGTTCTTCTGATTCCAGTCGCTGTTGCCGTGGCGCAGCAGGACGAGGGTGTAAGTCTCAGGCATGTCCCCAGCATACCGACGGCGCATGACCGCGAGGTGGACGATGACCCCGCTCCGTGAGGGAGAATGGGTCCATGCCCGTCGGATCGATCACCCGCGGGACGACGGGTACGAACCGGCTCCGGCGGGTGGACCGCTGGATCGCGACCCACCCCTCACTCAGACGGACGACGAACCCGCTGGTGGTGGACCTCGGCTACGGCGCGAGCGGCGTCACGGCGTTGGAACTGCACGACCGACTGCTCGCCGTCAGACCCGACGTACGGGTCATCGGATTCGAGATCGAACCGGGGCGCGTCCGCACCGCTGACGCGCAGCTGCAGCAGGTGCGAGCGGGCACGACCCGGTTCATGCCGACGGCCGCCGTCTCCTTCGCACGCGGAGGGTTCGAGGTGCCGACCGGCGAGGACCGTCCCGCGGTGATCCGCGCGTTCAACGTGCTCCGGCAGTATGACCAAGCCGAGGTCGCGGGGGCCTGGCGCCTCATGGCGTCGCGGCTGCAGCCCGGCGGAGTGCTCGTCGAGGGGACGTGTGACGAGATCGGACGGGTGTCCAGCTGGGTCGCCGTCGACGACCAGGGGCGAGCGGCTTCCTTCTCGATCAGTCTGCGGCTCGCCGACCTCGAACTGCCGTCCATCGTCGCCGAGCGACTGCCGAAGGCGCTGATCCATCACAACGTCTCGGGTGAACGCGTTCACGCCCTGATGACGGACCTCGACCGCGCCTGGCGCGTGCACGCGCCACTGGCGGTCTACAGCCCGGTCCAGCGCTGGTCGGCGACCGTCCGGACGCTCCGGGACGGCGGCTGGCCGGTGCTGGCCGGCCAGAACCGCTGGCGCCTGGGCGAGCTGACGCTGCCGTGGTCGGCGGTCGCCCCCGACCACTCGGAGACGACCGCCGCCACGGCTCGGCTGCGCTGAACGGTCAGCGCGGGGCGTCCTGCTGCCAGAAGATGACCTTCCGGCGAGCGAGCCGCACGAGGGCGTTCAAGGTGATCCCGAGCGCCGAGAGGATGATCAACAGCGCGAACACCGCCGCCGTCTGCATGGCCCCCTGCGCCTGCAGGATCAGAACGCCGAGCCCGTGCTGTGCGCCCACGAACTCGGCGACGATGGCGCCGATCATGGCGTTCGCGACCGCCAGTTCGAGTCCACTGAAGATACTCGGGAGCGCGGCGGGGATGAGCAGCTTCCTCCGGATCTGCCCGGCACTCGCCCCATTGGCTTCGAACAGCTCGACCTGGTCACGGTCGACACCGCGGATGCCGTGGATCGTGTTCACGAGCACCGGGAAGAACGCGAGCAGAACCACGACCACGATCTTCGAGGGCATCCCGAACCCGAACCAGATCACGAACAGCGGAGCGATCGCGACCTTGGGGATCGATTCGATCGCGACGATGTAGGGGAATGCGATGGCGTACGCGGTCGGGAACTGTGCCAGGAGGATCGCCCCGACGAGTCCGATCACGACACCGATCGCCAGGCCGGCGAGCACCTCACCGAGCGTGGTCCCCGCGTTCGACACGTACCTCGGCAGCGCCGCAGGGTCGACGAGCGCCTGCAGGACGTCCGACAGCGCGGGTACGACGTAGCCGGGTGTGCCGGTCAGGCCCGGGAGGAACTGCCAGCAGAGGAGGATGACGACGGCCACGGAGACGCCCCCGACGACCACCGTCCGCCGGTTGCCTGCCGACCCGCCGGACGCACTCGCCCGCGAACGAGCACTCGATGCGCGTGTCGCGCGCGGCCTGATGTCCTGTGCGGTCATGCGGTCACCTCGAAGTAGGTCCGGATGTGGGAGCTGAGGTCCGCGAACTCCGAGGACCCGAGGAGGTCGAGCGTGCGCTCCCGGCCGAAGGGCACGTCGACCACGTCGATGATGCGGCCCGGCCGCGGGCCCATGACGATGACGCGTTCCGCGAGGAACACCGCCTCAGGGATGCTGTGGGTGATGAGCACGGCGGTCTTGGACGTCTCGCGCCAGATGCGGTTGACCTCGACGTTCAGAGCGTCCCTGGTCATCGCGTCCAGTGCGCCGAACGGTTCGTCCATCAACAGGACCTCGGGCTCGTGCACGAGCGCCCGGCAGATGGCCGCACGTTGCTGCATACCGCCCGAGAGCTCATGCGGGTACTTGCCCGCGAAGTCCCGGAGTCCGACCATCGCCAACAGCGAGCGTGCATGCTCCCGTTCGGCCTCCCCCACCCTGCGGTGCAACTCCACCGGAAGGAGGACGTTCTCGAGGATCGTCCGCCACGGGAGGAGCGTCGGCTTCTGGAAGACCATCCCGACATCGCCGCGCGGGGTGCCGATCTCCGCACCGGCGATCGTCGCAGTACCGGACGTGAAGCCCGTCAGCCCGGCGAGGATCTTCAACAGGGTCGTCTTCCCGCAGCCACTCGGCCCCACGATGGCGACGAACTCGCCGTCCGCGATGTCGAGGTTGACGTCCGACAGCGCGTGGACGTCGCCCGTCTTCGTGGGGTAGACCTTCTCGAGATGGGCGATGGAGATCAGCGGCGGCGCCAGCCACGCGCTCATCGGTCGAGTCCGTAGACGTCGCGCAGGTTCTGGTGGAGGACCCGCTCGGCCAACCAGCCCGCCTGTCTGGCCGACCAGAGGCCGGACGCGCGGCCGGCCGTGAGTGCGGCGTCCAGCGCGACCCGGCCGCGTCGCGTCCCGGAGACGTGGAACTCCGGCGACCCGGTGTCGGTTCCGAAGATGACCTTGTTGGCGGGCAGGACCTCCAACCACTCCTGCAGCATGCGATGCAGGGCGTGCTCGTGGAGGTACGGCATCCAGGAGAAGTCCACGAACACGTTGCCCCGGGCCTGGGACAGCGCGGCGAGCGCCTGCCCATAGGGGAAGCCGCCATGGATGAGGATGACGCGGAGTCGGTTCAACGCCGGGGTGTCGAGGAACTGCTCGAGGAGCATCGGGTTCGCCCCGGCGAGTTTCAGACCCGGCTCCGTGTGTCCCATACCGGTGTGGATCTGCATCGGGAGCTCGCGGTCGACGGCGTGCGCGGCGATGTCGTAGACGAGGAAGTCCGCGAGCGACCGGTGGTCCGCAGGGTCGATGTCCGTCCCAGCGCGTTCCGCGGCGCGGAGTCGTCCGTACGCGGCGGCCGCGTCGGCCTGGGTGGTGCGCCGGAACTCCAGGGTCCGCACGTAGGCCGAGGCGATCTTGAGGCCGACGGTGCCCGACTCCTGCCGCCGGGTGATCGAGGCGAGCACGAAGGCCCGGTAGTCCTCGAACTCGGCGGGCGGGGCGTCGAGGCCGGCGGTCGCCAGCAACCCGTCCAGGATCGAGCGGAACACGCGGCGGAACTTCCGAGCGTCCTCCGCGCGGTCGACGAGCGGCGGGTGCCCGAAGGGGAACAGGTAGGGGTCGATCCTCGCGATCGGCTTGTACCGGTCGGGTGACCAGACCCTGGCGTCGATCTCCGGGATGTCCGTCAAGACCTGTTCGGTACCGGAGAGGAGGAGTGCACGGTCGTAGAGCCCGGCGAAGTCACGCCGCCGCGCCTCGACGCTCTCCTCGATCAACGTCGCCCGCGTCCCGGTGCCGTACAGGGCCGCCGTCCCCTCGGCGAGCGAGGCGGCGTGGACGGTGGTGGACTGGAACCGGATGCTCTCCTCGATCAGTCCGGGGATACCGAACTCGGACTCCAGGGCTGCGACCCGGTCCTGGTCGTGCTCGAGGACGGCCCGGTTGTAGGCGACGTAGACCTCGTGCGGCACGTTCGCCTCGACGTGCCCCATCGCGTACTCCCGTTCGTACCCGTCGAACCCGTGGAGGTGTTCGCCCGGACGGACGTAGCCGGCGTGCGAGTGGTGGTCGATGGCTGGGACGTCCGCGCTCCAGGTCAGTTCGGTGGTGCTCATTCGCCGTCCTTCCACTCGGTCGCAGCGTCGATCACGGCTGCGGTGTCGAACTCGTTGATGCGCTCGACGAGTTCGTCGGTGTAGAGGTCGTCCGGGTCGATCGGCGCGTCGATGATGCCCGCTTCGAGCGCGAAGTCGACCCAGGCTCGAGCCGCTTCCGGAGCGTATGCGCCGAACGAGGCGGTGCCGACGGGGTCTCCTGCCAGGAGCAGTTCGATCCGTCGTTCCAGCGCCACGACGTCGCTCGCGAGCTGGTCCGCCTCATCGGTGCCCGCGATCCGGGTCTCGGGATAGTCCTCGTACATGATCGTGAGAGCCGCCTCGGGGTTCTCCGAGGTGAACAGCGTCGCCTTCGCCATGGCGCGCCCGAAGCCGGCGGCCTCCTCGGCGTGCTCGTCGAGGTAGTCACGGGTCGTGAAGTAACTCGTGGAGAAGAGGGACTCGACCTCCGGGGTGGTGAAGTAGCGCAGCTCGACGCCGGTCGCCTCCATCGCCGCGTACTCGGTGTCCCAGAGCGACAGGGCGTCGACCTGACCGTTCTCGAGCGCCTGCCGAGCGGCTGCGCCGGTGCCGACCGCGAGGTTCGAGAAGTCGGTGTCGGCCTCGAGCCCCTCGGTGTGGAGGATGCCGTTGGACAGGAGCATGTTGCTCGTGCCGAGGCTCGCCTGCCCGATCGTCGCGCCCTCGAAGTCGCTGAGGGAGGTGATCGGCCCGTCGGCGAGCACAGCGATCGAGCCGGTCTGCTGACGGATGTAGTTGTACATGAGGACGAGGTCGTCGCCGTTCCCCTGCGCCTTCGCCTGCAGGATCGGCTCGGGCGGGGTGCTGCCGATCTCGAGCGAGCCGGAGTCGATGCCCTGCACGATGGAAGTCGCGTCCTTGGTGTGGACGATCTCCACCTGCAGGCCCTCCTCCGCGAAGTATCCGAGTCGCTGTGCGACGGCCATGGGTGAGTTGTTGGCGCCCATCTGCGTCGGGAGTCCGAACCGGATGGTGGTGAGCGACTCGGAGCCGTCGGCCGCCGGGGTGCACCCGGTGAGGACGAGGCCAGCGAGGACGACTGCGGCGACGGAGCTGCCGAGACGACGGGCTGGAGCTGAGGGCTGGTGCGTGCGGTGCAGTGGTCCGTTCATGTTCTTGTCCTGTTCAGCTGGAGACCGACGAGACCTGCGGTGAGACCCCGGAGGGCGGCGTGACCACCCAGAGCGCCTCGCCGACGACGTCGCCGATGTTCGTGATCATGTGGGGTGTGGACGTGCGGTAGTCGAGGCTGTCGCCCGCTTCCAGTTCGAACTCCTGGTCGAGGAGGCGGAACAGGAACCGACCTCTGAGGATGACGACGACCTCGTGGGAGTCACCGTGAACGTAGTTCTCGTCGCCGACGACCATGCCCGGTTCGTATTCGGACACGAGCACTTCGACATCGGTCGCGGGTGAGCGGGTGATGCCGAAGTGCCGGACCGCCGACGACGCCGAGTCGAGCTCCGGTCGGTCGGCCTTCCGGAGCAGCTCGCCGCGACGGGGTGTCGCCTCGAACAGCTCCATCCACTGGAGTCCGAAGACCCCGGCGATCGCCCGGACGGTCTGCAGACTGGCGTTGGCCTTGCCGGTCTCGATCTGGCTGATGTAGCCGGCGCTCACTCCGGCCCGGGATGCGAGATCACGGGTCGAGATGCCGCGGAGCGTCCGCAGGTCCTTGATGCGGCGGCCGAGCGTGACGCCGTCGACGTCGTTCATGGGGTTCCCCTCCCTCAGTAAGCACTTTGCTTACTGGGAATGAACATAACGTATACTCGCGGCGTGTCCAGGGGAAGACCCCCGTGTTACGACCGTGTAAATCCGACAGGCGGCGAGGACGGTCTCGCGTCAGAGGGAGGGCAGCGCCGCCTGGGCATCCGGCGTCGGCAGGCCGGTGGCCGTGAGCAGGTCGACGAGGTACGGCCGGAGCACGAGCACGAGCGCCTGCTCGGAGACCGAGGCGTCGGGGAGGACGGCGACCGGCTCGAGGTGCTTCGCGATCTCCAGCAGGGACTGCCTCGCGACCGGCTGCTGGGCGATGTCGCCGATCGACTGCGACAGGATGCCGAGCGCGACGGAGGTGCGCGCGAGCAGGTCCGCGAGCTCGGGGCGGCTCGTGGCGTCGCGCGACACGTAGTCGATGCGCCGGGCGATCACCCGGAGGTTGCGGGTCGCGAGGTCCATGCCGTCGAGCATCGTCCGCTGCCGTTCGAGGTCGAACACCGCCCTGCGGAGGAACGGCGAGATGCGCGCGATGGCGAGCCCTGAGTCGAGGGTTCCGCGCCACGCGTCGAGGGCCGGCTGGGTGGCCCTCGCCCGTGCGAGCGCGCGATCCGCCTCCTCGAGGTCGCCGAGACGGAGGGCGGCGACGAGCGATGCGAGGGTCCGGACGTGTTCGTCGATCAGCCGCTGGCCGTCCCGGCGAGCACTGCGGCGCGGGTCGCGCGGGATCAGGGCGGTCGCGAGCAGGGCGAAGACCCCGCCGATCAATCCGTCGAGGGTGCGCACGAACGGGCCACCGTCGGGCACGGGCAGGAGCATGACGAGGACGGACTGCACCGCCGCCGCGATCGCGAACGACGCCGCCGGCGACAGGAACCGGGCGACGAGCAATGTGAGCACGAGCGCGACCGCGAGTTGCCAGGTCCCCTGACCGAAGCCGAGGAGCAGGATCTCGGCCAGCGCGATCCCGACGCTCATCCCGACAGCCGTCTCGAGGACACGGACCGGGCGGGCGTCGCGAACGAACCCGAGGCTCGAGATCGTCACGGTCAGGGCGAGGAGTGGCACGGCGTGCCCGAGCACGTAGTGGGAGAACGCGTACGCGCCGATCGCCGTGGCGCTGACCTGCAACACCGCCGGTACGGATCCGACGAGACGATGCCAGGCGTCGCCGAGGGCGATGCGTCGACGCACCGCAGCCGTCCATCGGTCGACCCGCACGTCCGGGGCCGAGGCGTCGTCCGTCCCCACCGGGGTCAGCGCCGGACGGCGCCGAGGCGCGGCAGCCGCGGCACGTTCGCCGTGGCCCCCGCGTCGGCCGGCACGACGATCTCCTGCGACGCCGCGACGTCGATGCCGTCGGCCTCCACCGTCAGCACGGCCGCCGGATCCGCGGAGCGCTTGACGATCGCCAGCGCCACCGGGCCCAGCTCGTGGTGGATCGCGCTCGAGGTGATGCGTCCGACGGGTTTCCGGGTCGCGTCGTCGCCGTCGCCGATCAGCACCACGTTCGAACCGGCCGGCGGCAGGACCGAATCGGAACCGTCGAGGAGGAGCATGACGAGGCGACGCGGCGGGTGCCCGAGGTTGTGCACCTTGGCGACCGTCTCCTGACCGCGATAGCAGCCCTTGTTCAAGTGGACGGCCGAGCGCAGCCAGTCGAGCTCGTGCGGGATGCTCCGCTCGTCGACCTCGGACTGCAACCGCGGCCGCCAGGCGGCGATCCGCAGGGCCTCAGCGGCCAGCGAACCCGCGGCGGAGAACGTCCCCGCACGGACCTGCTGCACGAGTGACTCGAGCTGCTCGCGCGCGACGATCGTCTCGGTCCAGGTCCACGCTGCACCCGGGTGCTCACCCGTCGCGTACTGATGGCCGCCGACCGCGACCTCGGACCACGGATCGTGCCAGACGAGCGGCACACCGTTCGGCTCGGCTGCCTCGACCGCGAGATCCGCCGCCGCACCGATCACGGCGTACTGCTCGGTCGCGATGGCCACCTCGACGCGCAGCATGAACCGCATCCGATCGAGCCAGGCGTGGAGGGGCGCAGCATCGTCGGCTTCGGTGACGAGCCACGTGGTCGTCCCGTCGTCGAGCAGCTTGACCGCGTGCTCGATCCGGCCGCTCTGGTCGAGGAAGAGGGTCTCCGTCGAGGCGCCGGCCGACAACGATCGCAGCTCCTGGCTCGTGATGGAGTTGAGCCAGCTCAGCCGATCTGGACCGGTGACCGTCACGATGCCACGGTTCGACAGGTCGACGATCGCCCGACCGCTGAAGATGAGGCGCTGCTCGATGTTCGGGCTGCCGTAATGGGAGGGGACGCCGTGGTCGACGGCGTCCGCCTGTTCGACGGCACCCGGAAGCGTGAGGAAGGGCGAGCCCGGAATCGCGTCCGGCACGACCGCTCCGTTGGCGATGGTCACGTCAGTCGGCTTTGGCCAGGCGCGCCGAGGCGTGCGTCCGGAGGTCCTGACCCAGGGCGGCGATGTCCCAGGCCCAGAGCAGGTGGTTCTCGACGAGGCCGTACAGGCGGGTCGCCGCGGCGTACTCCTTGGCTCCAGCGGTCCGGACGACCGCGTCGGTCGCGAGGTCGATCCGCGGGCCGTCGATCTGGCCGAGGTAGAGCTCGCTCACACCGTTCGGGTGGACGATCGAGACCTGCAGGGGGAAGGCGCCGGTCGACGTACGCAGGGTCTCGACCGATTGCGCGGTGCCGAACGGGCGGGGCCCTTGCCCCGGGAGCATGCCCGGACCGGGATCGCCCTCGATCAACGGGCGCTCGAGGCGCCAGTAACCCGTCTCGGTGACGAGCGGCTCGGGCACACCGGACTCGTCCGCCGAGGCTCCGTCTGGTGCGACGTCCTCGGCGGTGTCGTCCGACAGGGCGTCCTCGTCCGTGGACGAGGCCCCCTCGGCGTCGCGCGGGGGCTGCTCGGGCAGGAGCCAGGTGTAGGAGTTGTAGTTCAAGTAGGGCAGGCCGTCGTGGCTGAAGCTCACGCGCTGACCGAACTCGCGGGTCACGGTCTCGTCGCCCACCTGGTAGTCGATGACGCCGGTGCCCTCCCAGACGCCGATGAGCCACGACAGTGGGACCAGTTCGCTCGGCAGGCCGCTCGGGATCTCGATCATCGAGGGACCCGGACTAGCGCTGACCGCGGTACAGGTTCTTCAGCACGACCACCGCGGTGAACGCGATGGCGAGGCTGGCGAGGACGAGCAAGCCGATGAAGAAGATTTCGAGAGCGAGCAGCATGGGGAAAGTCTACCCCGAGGCCAGGGCGATGAGGCCATACACGGCACCGCCGATGGCGAGGATGAGGACGGCGCCGGTGACGCTCGTCGACATCCGATCGACGAATCCCACCTTCTGTCGCGTCAACAGCTGTGCCGAGAACGCGGCCAGGGTGCAGAGACCGAGCGTGGCCGACAGCCCGAAGAAGGTCTCCCCCGGGCTCCAGAGCAGGCCGGACACGACGACGCCGACGAGCGCGAGCGCCCAGATGGAGACGACACTGATCCAGCGCAGCCGGGGGGAGAGAGTGGTTTCGCTCACGGACCCATTGTCACAGAGCGGACGCCATCGGACCACCAGCGGGCACCCGGTGCGACGTGGGGTGCGGTCGTTCGCCTAATATGGTTCCAAACTCAGTCGGGAGGATGCGCGTGGCGCAAATTTTGGTCTTGACCTCCATGGTCGGCACCGAGGTCCTCCCATCCCTCGGGCTCCTGAGCCACCGCACCCGGCAGATCCCAGCCGACCCCGCACAACTCGTGAACGCTCCGAGTTCGGACCTCGTCCTCGTCGACGCCCGTCAGGACCTCGCGAGCGCCAAGTCGCTCTGCAAGATCCTCGGCGCGTCCGGGCTGTCGGTCCCGCTCCTCCTCATCCTGACCGAGGGCGGCCTCACCGCTGTGAGCGCCGACTGGGGCGTGAACGACGTCATCCTCGAGTCCGCCGGGCCGGCCGAGGTCGACGCGCGGATCCGGCTCGCGATCGGCCGCGCCTCGCAGGAGCACTCGGCGAGCAAGATCCAGGCGTCAGGCGTCGTCATCGACGAGGCCAGCTACTCCGCGAAGGTCCACGGCAAGCCGCTCGACCTCACCTTCAAGGAGTTCGAGCTGCTCCGCTTCTTCGCGACCCACCCCTCCCGGGTGTTCACGCGCGAGCAGTTGCTGAGCGAGGTGTGGGGCTACGACTACTTCGGTGGCACACGAACCGTCGACGTCCACGTCCGTCGGTTGCGCGCCAAGCTGGGCGACCTCGAGCAGCTCATCGGCACCGTGCGCAACGTCGGCTACCGCTTCAACGTCTACGAGGACGATCATGCCCCGGCTGACGCTGTCGGTTCGTAACGTCGACGACGCCCGCACCCGGGATGCGCTCGAGCGCGTCGTGCGCACGGCGTCGCTCGTCGACGGCCAGCCGCCCTTCAGCGATCAATCGCTCATCGACGTCGCCTCCGGTGCCCGGACGCTGATCCTCGCCGTCGAACCACAGGACCCGCCGGTCGACCCCGACGACTTCGCCGTCGTGGGTGCGGCCATCGTCGGCCATGGCGAGCTCGAGTTCGTCGTCGAGCCCGAATGGCGTGGTCACGGCTACGGTCGCGCAGCACTGCGCGGTGTCCTCGCCAACTGCCCCCCGCAGGTGCGCATCTGGGCACACGGCGACCACCCCGCCTCCCGGGTGCTCGCACAGGAGTTCGGCTTCTCACCGATCAGGACGCTGCTGCAGCTCCGCCTCACCAAGGCGCCTGCGAGCCGCGCGCGATCGGCGACCGCTGGGCACGCGGATGTCACGGTCGGCACGTTCCGGCCGGGCGTCGACGAGCAGGAGTGGCTCGAGGTCAACGCGCTCGCCTTCGCCGACCACCCCGAGCAGGGACGCATGACCCTCGACGACCTCCGAGCTCGAGAGGCCGAGTCCTGGTTCGACGCCGACGACTTCCTGCTCGCACGAGGTTCCGACGGCGACCTCCTGGGCTTCATCTGGTTGAAGGTCGAGGACACGGTCGGCGAGGTCTACGCGGTTGGCGTGCACCCGGCAGCCAGTGGACGAGGGCTCGGGCGGCTCCTGATGGAGGCCGGTCTCTCCCGGCTGCGGGATCGACGGGTCGAGGCGGTCACGCTGTACGTCGAAGCCGACAACCTCCCTGCGGTGTCGCTGTACCGCTCGCTCGGATTCACCGACCACACCATCGACGTGCAGTACGCGAGAACCGACGCCTGATCCCCTCCACAGCGGCGCGGCGCGGCGGCATTTACACAGTGTTCACCGCAGTCGTCGCGACCACCCCCGCCACGGTGTCATGATGAAGACATGCCAGCAGACCCAACCGTGCTCGATGTCGGCCTCGATGGAGACGAAGAGGACTTCGACCCCGCCTTCGAGCGGAACGATCCCGCGCTGCCCGAACACCGCTACCTCGACCGCGAACTCAGCTGGCTCGCTTTCAATCAGCGCGTCCTCGAGCTCGCCGAAGACCCGGCGCTGCCCGTGCTCGAACGCGCCAACTTCCTCGCGATCTTCGCCTCGAACCTCGACGAGTTCTTCATGGTGCGGGTCGCCGGCCTGAAGCGCCGCATCCTCACGGGCCTGGCTGTCCCGACCAACGTCGGCAACGCTCCGGCCGACGTCCTGTCCGAGATCTCACAGCAGGCCCACGTCCTGCAGGAACGACACGCCCGCGCCTGGCACGACCTCGTCCGTCCCGACCTCGCCGAGCGCGGCGTCACGGTCGTCACCTGGGACTCACTCGACGCAGCCGACCGCGAGTACCTCAGCGAGTACTTCAGCAACCAGGTCTTCCCGGTGCTCATGCCGCTCGCGGTCGACCCGGCCCACCCGTTCCCCTACATCTCCGGCCTCTCGTTGAACCTCGCGGTGCGGGTGCGGAACACCCGCACCGGGCGCGAGGAGTTCGCCCGGCTCAAGGTGCCGCAGATGATGCCGCGCTTCGTCCGCGTCGGTCCGGCGGAGCGCCGCTCCGCGTCGTTGGACACCGCTCCCAGCGTGCGCTACATCGCCCTCGAGGAGGTCATCGCCAACCACCTCGGTCACCTCTTCCCCGGTATGGAGATCGTCGACCACCACGTCTTCCGCGTCACGCGCAACGAGGACATGGTGATCGAGGAGGACGAGACCGAGAACCTCATCCAGGCCCTCGAGAAGGAGCTGCTGCGCCGCCGTTTCGGGCCGCCCATCCGGCTCGAGATCACCGACGACATGGACGACGTCACCCTCGGACTCCTCGTCCGCGAACTCGACATCACCGAGCAGGAGGTCTACCGCCTGCCCTCGCCGCTCGACCTCGGCGGCCTCTTCAGCCTCGCCGGCATCGACCGCCCGGATCTCCAGTACCCGAAACGCGTACCGACCACCGCGCTGCAGTTCCAGCCCGACGAGCCGAACGGCAAGCCCGACCTCTTCCGGTCGATCGCCCGCGAGGACGTCCTGGTCCACCACCCGTACGAGTCCTTCGCCACGAGCGTGCAGGCGTTCATCGAGCAGGCCGCCGCCGACCCGCACGTGCTCGCGATCAAGCAGACCCTGTACCGGACCTCGGGCGACAGCCCCATCGTCGAAGCACTCATCGACGCGGCTGAGGCCGGCAAACAGGTCCTCGCGCTCGTCGAGATCAAGGCCCGGTTCGACGAACAGAACAACATCTCCTGGGCCAGGAAGCTCGAGAAGGCCGGCGTCCACGTCGTCTACGGGCTCGTCGGACTGAAGACGCACTGCAAGCTCGCGCTCGTCGTCCGACAGGAGCGCGGCGTCCTGCGTCACTACAGCCACATCGGCACGGGCAACTACAACCCGAAGACGAGCCGCATCTACGAGGACCTCGGTCTGTTCACGGCCGACGACCAGGTCGGCAAAGACCTCACCCGGCTCTTCAACGAGCTGTCCGGGTACGCGATCGAGAAGAAGTTCAAGCGGCTCCTGGTCGCGCCGCGCCACCTGCGCAAGGGCCTCCTCAAGCACATCGAGCAGGAGCGCACGAACGCCGAGGAGGGCAAGCCCTCCGGTATCCGCATCAAGGTCAACTCGATGGTGGACGAGTCGATCATCGACGCGCTCTACCGGGCCAGCCAGGCGGGTGTCCCGGTCGACCTGTGGGTTCGCGGGATCTGCGCACTGAAGCCCGGCCAGCCGGGCATGAGCGAGACGATCCGGGTACGTTCCATCCTCGGGCGGTACCTCGAGCACTCGCGCATCTTCTCCTTCCACAACGACGGCGACCCGCACGTGTTCATCGGCAGCGCCGACATGATGCACCGCAACCTCGACCGCCGCGTCGAGGCGCTCGTCAGGCTCACCGACCCCAAGCACCTCGAGGCGACCGCCGCGATGTTCGAGCAGGCCCTCGACGACCAGACGTCGTCATGGTGGCTCGACGCAGACGGCGTCTGGACGCGCCACGCGGTCGACGCTGACGGACGACCGCTCACGGATCTGCAAGACTCCCTCATGCTCGAGACCGCCGCCCGCCGCCGGCCGAGGAACCGTCGCTGACGACTTCGCACCGCGACCCACCCGAGCACCACGACACGACGAGGCAGTGACTATGACGACGACGGCAATCTACGCAGCCGGTGCCGTGTGCTGGCGCCTCATCGACGGCAAGGTCCACCTCCTCGTCATCCACCGGACGGTGTACGGCGATGTCACGATCCCCAAGGGCAAGGTCGATCCCGGAGAGACGCTCGCGCAGACGGCAGTTCGGGAGATCAAGGAGGAGACCGGCCTGAGCGTCCATCTCGGTGTGCCGCTCGGTGTCTCCACGTACCCGTTGTCGAGTGGTCGCGAGAAGATCGTCCACTACTGGTCCGCCGAGGTCACCGACCAGGCCGTCCGCGAGAGCACGTTCATCCCGAACGGCGAAGTGGCCGCCCTGGAGTGGGTCTCCATCAAGCGGGCACGGAGCTACCTCAGCTACGAGCGCGACGTGGAGATCCTCGAAGCGTTCGCCGCGTTGGTCGACGAAGGCGTCACCGCGACCTTCGCCCTCATCGCGATGCGCCATGGGAAGGCCACACCGCCTTCCGAATGGTCCGGCGAGGATGCGACCAGGCCGCTGGCGCCACGCGGCGTCAAGCAGGCCGCAGGGAACGTCCCCACCCTGCTCGCCTTCGGCCCTCGCAAGATCGTGACGAGCACGGCGGTGCGCTGCGTCAGCACCGTCAGCCCGATCGCCGCTGCCGCGGGCATCGAGCCGAAACGCTCCGACCTCATCAGCCAGGACGCCTACGAGCGAGGTGAATCGGACGTCCGCCGGGTCGTCGGCCGCCGCGTCCGAGCGCTCAAGACGGCGATCCTCTGCAGCCACGGACCGGTTCTCCCCGAGATCCTGCACGAGATCGCGCTCGCCACCGGGTCCACCCGAGGCTCCTACCTCGGGAGCGCCGCCGCGCTCGAGACCGGTGCGTTCTCCATCGTGCACCTCTCCCGGACGAACCCGAGCTCCGGCATCATCGCGATCGAGACGCACGAACCCCGCGTCTGACCCATCCGCACGCTCCCCCTGAACAGGGGTCATTCGTGGTGCATTCGCGGCGTCGCCACGGCGGTCGCCATGAAGCCGTCGATATCCGTTCACCCGTTGTTTACCATCACGGGGGATGCTCGTCATGCCGCATGGTTAGCGTCACTGACGAGCCAGCACCGGCTCGCACCCACACCAATGAATGGACATCCCTGTGAAGTTCTCACGTTTCGGCCGCGTCGCGGTCGTAGCAGCAGTCGCAGCCGTCGCACTGACCTCCTGTGCGGCCAACGAAGGCGGCGCCACCGCCACGAGCGCAGCCGCCAGCGACCTCAAGGGCAGCCTGGCCGGTAGCGGCGCATCGTCGCAGGGCAGCGCCCAGGAAGCCTGGGTCGCCGCCTTCCAGACGGCCAACCCGGACGTCACCATCAACTACTCCCCCGACGGCTCGGGCGCCGGCCGCAAGGCGTTCATCGCCGGTGGCGTGCAGTTCGCCGGTTCGGACTCGGCCCTCTCCGACGAAGAGCTCTCGAGCACCTTCGCCGCATGTGCAGCCGACACCAAGGCGATCGACCTCCCGGTCTACATCTCCCCGATCGCGGTCATCTTCAACGTCGAGGGCGTCGACGAGCTCAACCTCGACGCAGCGACCATCGCGAAGATCTTCGCCGGTCAGATCACCAGCTGGGACGACCCGGCGATCGTCGCGCTGAACCCCGAGGCCAAGCTCCCCTCGACCCCCATCACCGCCGTCCACCGCTCGGACGACTCGGGAACGACGAAGAACTTCGCCGACTACCTGAACAAGAACGCTCCGGACGTCTGGACCGCTGAGCCGGCCGACACCTTCCCGTTCCAGTCGGGTGAGGGTGCCAAGGGCACCTCCGGCGTCGTCGACACCGTCAAGGGTGGCACCGGCACCATCGGCTACGCCGACGCGTCGAAGGCCGGCGACCTCGGTGTCGCGAAGATCAAGGTCGGCGAGGAGTTCGTCGAGTACAGCGCCGAGGGCGCTGCCGCCGTCGTCGAGGGCTCGCCGCTCGTCGAAGGCCGTGAGGCGAACGACATCGCGATCAAGCTCGACCGCGAGACCACGGACGCGACCCACTACCCGATCGTGCTCGTGAGCTACCTCATCGCCTGCCAGGAGTACGCCGACCCGAAGGTCGCCGACCTCGTCAAGGCCTACGCCGGCTACATCGCCAGCGACGCCGGCCAGGAAGAGGCCGCGAAGTCGGCCGGTGCTGCGCCGCTCTCCGCCGACCTCGCCAAGAAGGTCCAGGACGCGATCGCGTCCATCAAGTAGTCCAACGGTCGAGCGTGCCGGGTCCTGCCCGGCACGCTCGACCTGCGTCACCAGCACTCGCATCACCCGCTCCCCGAGTCTGTCGAGGGGCACCACCATCGCATCGAGAGAACGGGAACCCATGGCTGTCGAGGCCCTAGCTGCGAGACCCAAAGCCAAGCAACGAGTCGGCGACCGCGTCTTCTCGACGCTCTCCGTCGTCTCCGGATCGCTCATCCTCGTCATCCTGGCGGCGGTCGCGATCTTCCTCATCGTCCAGGCGTTCCCGGCGCTGACGGCCGACTCCTCGTCGTTCACCGGCGCTCCGACGAGCTTCTGGGCCTACGTCGGCCCGTTCGTCTTCGGCACCATCTGGGCGGCCATCCTCGCCCTCGCGATCGCCGTGCCGCTCTCCCTCGGGATCGCCCTCTTCATCACCCACTACGCGCCGCGCCGACTCGCGGTCGCCCTCGGCTATGTCATCGACCTCCTGGCCGCCGTGCCGTCGGTCGTCTACGGCCTCTGGGGCGCGCTCGTCCTCGCGCCGTTCGTCCAGCCCTTCTTCGCCTGGCTGTCCGAGAACCTCGGCTGGATCCCACTCTTCGGCGGCACGGTGTCCGGCACCGGCCGCACGATCCTCACCGTCGCCCTCGTCCTGGCGGTCATGATCATCCCGATCATCACGGCGATCTCCCGTGAGATCTTCCTCCAGACCCCGAAGCTCCACGAGGAGGCCGCGCTCGCACTCGGTGCGACGCGCTGGGAGATGATCCAGATGGCGGTCCTGCCGTTCGGCCGCCCCGGCATCGTGTCTGCATCGATGCTCGGCCTCGGGCGCGCCCTCGGCGAGACGATGGCCGTCGCGCTCGTGCTCTCCCCCGCCGCCGTCTACTCGTTCTTCCTGCTCACCTCGAGCAACCCGAACACCATCGCGGCGAACATCGCCCTGAACTTCCCCGAGTCCTTCGGCATCGACGTGAACAAGCTCATCGCCACCGGCCTGATCCTGTTCATCATCACCTTCGTGGTGAACTTCATCGCCAGACTCATCGTCAACCGTCGTAAAGAATTCTCGGGAGCGAACTGATGACCGCCACGACCGACCGCCGTCAGGCGTCCATCGCCACGCCGTTCTCCAACTCGCTCACCGCGGGCAAGCTGCCGAAGTTCGCGCCGCTCACGATCCTCGCGGGCAGCCTCATCGTCAGCGGTGTCATCTTCCTGCTGTTGCAGCAGTCGACGGCAGACAAGAGCTACAACGTCCCCGGAGCCGTCGTGCTCGGTGCCGCGCTCTACGCGGTGACGGTGTACGTCTCGTCGCTCATGGTGGAGGGACGCCGCAAGGCCAAGGACCGTCTGCTCACCACCCTGGTGACCGCGGCCTTCGTCGTCGCCCTCCTGCCGCTCGTCTCGGTCGCCATCACGGTGATCTCGGCCGGTGCCGCCCGCTTCGACATCGAGTTCTTCTCCCTGTCGATGCGGAACGTCGTCGGTGAGGGCGGTGGAGCACTGCACGCCATCACGGGCACGCTGCTCATCACGCTGGCCACGTCCGTCATCTCCATCCCGATCGGGATCCTGACGGCGATCTACCTCGTCGAATACGGTCGCGGCAAGCTCGCGCAGGGCATCACCTTCCTCGTCGACGTGATGACCGGCATCCCGTCCATCGTCGCCGGACTGTTCGCCTTCGCCCTGCTGGCGATCTTCTTCGGCCCGGGCGTCCGGCTCGGCATCGGCGGTGCCATCGCGCTGTCGCTGCTCATGATCCCCGTCGTGGTCCGCTCCAGCGAGGAGATGCTGAAGCTCGTGCCGAACGAGCTGCGCGAGGCCTCCTACGCCCTCGGCGTGCCGAAGTGGCTGACCATCCTCAAGATCGTCCTCCCGACCTCGATCGCCGGCATCATCACCGGCGTGACGCTCGCCGTCGCCCGCGTCATCGGTGAGACCGCGCCCCTCCTGATCATCGCCGGCTTCACCCAGAGCATGAACTACAACCTCTTCGACGGCCCGATGATGACCCTCCCGGTCTTCGTGTACACCCAGTACGCGAACCAGGGCACCGACGGGGCCTCCTACGTGGACCGCGCCTGGACCGGCGCCCTCGTCCTCATCCTCATCGTCATGGCGCTGAACCTCATCGCCCGACTCATCGCCAAGATCTTCGCCCCCAAGTTCGGCCGCTAGGCCGCGAGCAAAGGAACCCCGTGTCCAAGAGCATCGAAGTCAACGACCTCAACGTCTTCTACGGCAGCTTCATGGCTGTCGAGGGCGTCTCCCTCCAGATCCAGCCCCGCACGGTCACCGCGTTCATCGGCCCCTCCGGCTGCGGGAAGTCCACCTTCCTCCGCACCCTGAACCGCATGCACGAGGTCGTCCCCGGCGCACGTGTCGAGGGCGAGGTCCTGATCGACGGCAACAACCTCTACGGCCCGGGCGTCGACCCGGTCCTCGTCCGCCGTCAGGTCGGCATGGTCTTCCAGCGCCCGAACCCGTTCCCGACGATGAGCATCAAGGAGAACGTCCTCGCCGGCGTCAAGCTCAACAACCGGAAGATGTCGAAGTCCGACCAGGACGCCCTTGTCGAGCGTTCACTCCAGGGCGCCAACCTCTGGAACGAGGTGAAGGACCGCCTCGACAAGCCGGGCTCCGGCCTCTCCGGTGGTCAGCAGCAGCGTCTCTGCATCGCCCGTGCCATCGCCGTGTCCCCCGACGTCGTGCTGATGGACGAGCCCTGCTCGGCCCTCGACCCGATCTCGACGCTCGCCATCGAGGACCTCATCGAGGAACTCAAGCAGGAGTACACGATCGTGATCGTGACGCACAACATGCAGCAGGCGAGCCGCGTCAGCGACAAGACCGCGTTCTTCAACATCGCCGGCACCGGCAAGCCGGGCAAGCTCATCGAGTACGACGACACCACCACGATGTTCTCGAAGCCGTCCGTCCAGGCGACCGAGGACTACGTCTCGGGTCGCTTCGGTTGATCTGACGCCGCCATGACGAAAGCCCCGTCCGGGATTCCCGGGCGGGGCTTTCGTCGTCGGTGCGTCTGTTCGACGACCCCAGGGACCGGAGCTATGCCGTCTCGATGACCATGATCGGGTCGGTGGTGGGCTGTTTGGAACCGCCCTGCGGCTCGACCGTGACACCGACCTTGTCGCCCGCACTCATGGCACCGTCGAGGACGCGCCAGGTGGTGCCGTTGGCTGCCGAGAAGGTGCCGGCCGAGACCGGGCCTCCCTCGCCGATGTACCAGAGTTCGTAGACCTTGTCGGAGGGCAGAGCGCCGAGTCCGTCGACGAGCAGGGCGGACTTGCCGAGCTCACCCGACCAGACGAGGGTCGCCGTCGCATCGTCCATGGACACCTTGGCGCGCTGGACGTCGGATGCCGCGTTGATCTCCGCGAGCGCGACCGTCTGCGTGAGGGATCCGCCACCGAAGGTGTTTGCGAGTCCGACACCGCCGAAGATGAGGCCGACCGCCGCTGCTGCGCCCACCACCATGCCGACGGCGCTGCGACGCCACCGTGAGGCGGCCTTGCGCTCCGCTGCACCGGCCTCCTGGGCTGTCGGAGTGGTCGATGCTGCTGGGGCTGGCGCGGCGATCGGTGTCGATACCGGCGCCTCGTCGATGTCCGGAACCGCAGCCGGGAGCCCCTGCACCTCGGCGACAGGAGCGTCGACGGGGGCGTCAGCGGGCAGCTGCGGCAGGTTCTGGATCGCGGCCATGAGGGAGTTCTTGAGCGCTGCCGACGGCTGCACGGGAGGTGCTGCGAGGTCGAGCATGGCGACGGTCTCCTCGAATTCCGCCGCTTCCTCGCGGACGGACTCGTGTTCGGCGCGCAGGCGGTCGAACCGCTCCTGCTCGCGCGGGGTCAGGGTGTGCAGCGCGTTTCCGGCTGCCAGGTCTGTTGCATCGTCTCGCTCGGTCATGTACGCACCCCCAACTCGTCTCGAAGTCTGATCATTCCGTCCCGCAACCTGGTCTTGACCGTACCGATCGGTACGCCGAGCAGGTTCGAGATCTCGCTGTGACTGTAGCCGCCGTAGTAGGCGAGCGAAACAGCCTCACGTTGCAGCTCGCTCAACCGGACGAAGGCCCGCTTGACGCGTTCGTGCTCGATCCGGATCTCGACCGTCTCCTGCACGTTGTCGACACGCTCGTCGAAGTCGCGGATGCCGATCTTGAGATCGCGGTCACGTCCGGCCTGTGAGGCCCGCACGCGGTCGATCGCACGACGGTGGGCCATGGTGAGCACCCAGGTCGTGGCCGTACCCTTGCCCGCCTCGAATTTCTGGGCGTTCTGCCAGACCTCGAGGAACACCTCCTGGGTGACCTCTTCGGACTGCGCGTGGTCGACGAGCACCCGCTTGACGAGTCCGAGGACGCGCGGCGCGATGTGGTCGTACAGCTCGCTGAACGCGACCTGGTCGCCGCCGGCCACGCGGATGAGGAGCGCGTCGAGCACGTTCGCCAAAGACACCTGCGGTGCAGCGTCGGCTTCCGGTCCCGTGGTCACAAGTCTTAGCTTCTCACGGACTCCGGCCGTTTGCGCGACGCCCACCCGAGGTCGGGTCTGCGTGTACAGTGCGGCGGTCATACACGGAGTTCGGTGCCGACCCGGGATCCGATTGGAGGAATCGACGCGATTCGACACCCCAGCTCCGGTGACATCACGGGACGGGCGGCAGACGGACGAGGATGTCCGCACAAAGCAAGTGCCAGGCCGCAGAAACGCCTCTCGGCGCAAGGCCGCTCGAAGCGGCGATTTTTGGAGCCCGGGGTTACTGCGGCCCGGCTTGAACAGTGTAGCAAGGGATCACCTGTGGACATTCCCAGGTCGAAGGCCTTGACCAGGGCGCCTGGATCAGTCGAGGGAGTCGGTGCGCCACAGTCGGGCGCAGCCGGCGAGCTCCTCGGCGATGGTGCTGAACCGTGCGGCCTTCGTGGTGAGTCTCGCGGCGTCTGCGGGGTCGACCGCGTCCCGGTCGTTCGCCAGGGAGGTGCAGCCGACCGCGTTGATCCGGCAGAACGAAGCCGCCCGCTCGAGGGCGATCGCGAAGTCGCCGGTGTACAGGCCACGGAGGATCTGATCGGCGAGGACGATGATCTCCTCCGGCCCGGTCGGCTCGGCGGCGCCTGCGATCACGGGATCGACGGTGGTGATGAGCTCGGTGCCCCGCTGGAAGCTGAAGCTCGTCCCCACCGGGTCCTGCCGGATGAGCAGGCGCAGCAGGTAGATGCGCCAGAGGGCTCCGGGGAGGCTTCGCGGGCTGGCGTGCGACCAGAGTTCGGCGATGGCGTCGATCCCGTGCTCGTCCGTGTACGTCACGAGGCGATCGACCACGGCGGGGTCCGGATCCGCCCGCACCCGGGTGAGGAGTGCGACGGCCGTCTCATGCGTGATCCTCGACACGGCCTCCGGGTCGAGGCCGCCCTGGATCGCTTCGAGCATCGACGGCGGGAGCTTCGTCGGACGATGGAATCCCTCGGTCATGCCTACTCCTGCCTGCGACGCGCTTCGCGCACCCGACAACGGTACTCGCCCCGGCGGGCGATCCTCCCCTGTGGCCCCGACCCGCGCGTCAACGGGTGCCGTTGAAATCTCGTAGAGTAGAGCGCGTATGGGCCTGTAGCTCAGTTGGCAGAGCATCGGACTTTTAATCCGCGGGTCGTGGGTTCGAGCCCCACCGGGCCCACCACCGACGCGGTTCTCCGCCGTGTCGCTCCGAGATGTACGAACGTCGCCCGTCCATCGCCCAGTGTGGATCGCTACATCGACGCGGTAGGTCGTGCCGTGCGCGGTTCGACCGCAACGCCGAAGGTGTCCTCGCGGACCCGCGTCGCTGCTGACCGCCGCGTCTCGGGGACGATGGCATCGATCGCGAGCCGCCACATCCGGTCGACCGAGGCGGCGATGTCCGATCGCCCGACCGTCGCCTGTGCGGTCAGCTGAACACCGGTGAAGAATCCGATGAGCGTGCGGGCCAGGTCCGGCGCCGACATCGAACTCACCAGGTCCCCGGCTTGCAGCGCCACGTCGAGCTGAGCGGCCGTCCCCGAGACCCACTCCTCGTAGAACGCTCCGGCCGGTTGGCTCAGCGAACCCTCATCGAGCGTGAGCCTGATCCCGGCACGGACCACCGGGTCGCTCTCGAGTTGATCGACGAAGGCGCGCGAAACCCGGATGAGCCGTTCGAGGACCCCGTCGTACTGTTCAGACACCCGCGCCATGAGGGGCATCGACCGGTCGTGCTGCTCGTGGATGACCGCGAGGGCGATCTGCTCCTTCGACTTGAAGTGGAAGTACATGGACCCCTGCGAGATCCCGGACGCCTCCGCGATCATCGACAGACTCGCGTTCCCGTAGCCGATGCGGTCGAAGACGCTCGCGGCACCCTCGACGATCGCATCCTGCGTCACCTGTCCGCGTTCCTGAGTGGGCGTTCGCCGTGTCCCCGGCATCCTGATCTCCTTGGGCAGCCTGTGTTCCGGCCCCGATCCATCGGCGCCGTATTCGTCGACCGTGGCCGGTCGGGGCCTCAGCCTAGAGGCTTGGACCGCACGCGGCCGACCTCTTTTTCATAACTGGTACGAACGACTTATTCATGGCAGACTGGTGGAGGTGATGCCGCCGCAGTCCACGCCTCAGTGGGCTGTGTCTTCGCGACGGGGGTTCGCGACGCTCATCGCCTCGACCGGTGGGTCACGCAGGGATCGGGGGATCCAGCGCTGCGTGATCCACCCGGTCACGCACGCGCCGTGATCAACACACGAGCAGCTCCGGGAGGCCGACCACCGTCGCCTCGTCCGCGAGGCTCGCGTCGACCGAGACGAATGAGAGGACCGTCACGGGGACGCCGAGACGCGCGGCCGCCTCCAGTTTGTGGTGGCCGTCGAGCACGAAGTGCACGAGACCCGTGTGGGCGTCGGCGCTGTCGAACGGCTGCGTCCGGTCCAGCACGGCGACCGCGAGCACGGTCGCCGCTCCCCCGGAGCGAAGCCGCTCCTCGTAGGACGCCACGCGCTCGCGCTCATTCCAACCGGGCGGCACCATCGGCACCAGGAACTCGAAGAGGGTCTCGTGCTCGCCGGTCGTCCGGGTCGGGCCGCGGTAATAGCCGGTCGACGGATTCTCCGGCGCCCCGAGGGTGGGGTCGATGCCGCGGTGCGCGACCTGTTCCCGCGAGAAATAGTCGTGATCGTCACCCGGCGCGACGAGGACGGGCTCGATGGACAGCAGGAGCGGCAGGTAGGTCCCCTCGGGCAGGAACGTCGACGCGAGGCCACGTAACAACGGATCGTCGATCGCTGGCACGCCCTCGTCGAGGCGTTCGTGCAGTGCGTCTGCGGCGAGCGCCCGAGCACCATAGTCCAGACGACGGAACAGCAGCGCGCAGCTTCCGCACGGGAAGCTCAACTCGAACGCCTCCGCGCCATCGACGATGAGGTGGCGTCCGCCCGGATCGCGGAAGCCGGAGAAGCGCAATGCGGCGTCGGGCGTCCCGAGGTGGACCGGCGCCGCGTGATCGAGCAGCCCGGTTCGAGATCGAGCGGATCCGTCGGCCATCGGACTACTTCCGGACGGCAGGGATGATGACGCCGTCGATCACCGACACGAGGAAGTCACGCGTCACCGGCTCCCGCAGCATGAGTACGCGATAGCTCACCATCGCCTGGCTGATCAGCGCAAGGGTCTCCACATCGGCGTCCGCGCGGATCTCACCGCGGTCGATCGCGCGCTGCAACAGGAAGCGGTTGACCGCCATGCGCGGCTCCACGATCGCCGCATGGATGGACTCGGTGAGCTCCGGGGCATCCGAGATCATCGACATCACGCCGGCGAACACACGCATCTTGCGCTCGCCCTCGGCGATGGACGGCGCCTTGATCATCGCGACGAGGTCGCCGCGGAGTGAGCCGGTGTCGGGCAGCTTCGAGAAGTCGGGATCGATCTGCTTCATGCAGGCGACCGCATCGATCACGAGTTCGGACTTCGACGCCCATCGGCGGTAGAGCGTCGCCTTGCCGGCCTTCGCCCGCGCGGCGACCATGTCGACCGTCATCCCGGCGTAGCCCGTGTCAGCGAGGACGTCGAGCGCCGCCTCCAGAATCTCCGCGTCGCGGGAGTGGTCACGCTTGCGTCCGAGCTTCGGGGCGTCGATCGGAGTCTCGAGCTGCGTCATCGCGGCCCACCTCCCTTTCGTCTCCCGAAACAGCATAGTTCAGGAACTTCATAGTTCTGGAACTGTTTGGTTTCGAAACTGTTCGGTTCCGTATATGCTCCTGGTCATGACTTCGAACAGTACTGCCGGAACCCCGGCCGTCTCCTCTCGCCGGTGGTGGACGCTCGTCACCGTCGGCCTCGCCCAGCTCATGGTCGTACTCGACGCCACGGTTGTGAACATCGCGATGCCCGCCGCCCAGGCCGACCTCGGGTTCTCCGACGGCGACCGCCAGTGGATCGTCACCGCCTACTCCCTCGCCTTCGGCAGCCTGCTGCTGCTCGGCGGACGCCTGTCCGACCTCATGGGGCGGAAGCGGGCGTTCATCATCGGGCTCGTCGGGTTCGCGATCGCCTCGGCCCTCGGAGGCGCCGCGGACTCGTTTGGCACCCTCGTCGCCGCGCGGGCACTGCAGGGCGTCTTCGCCGCCCTCCTCGCACCGACCGCACTCGCGATGCTCACGACCACCTTCACGATCCCGAAGGAGCGCGCTCGCGCGTTCGGCGTCTTCGGTGCGATCGCCGGCGCGGGTGGCGCGGTCGGTCTCCTCCTCGGCGGGTTCCTCACCGAGCAGTTCGACTGGCGCTGGAACCTGTACATCAACGTCGTGATCGCCGTGATCGCCATCGTCGGAGCCGTCCTCTTCATCACCACCCCGAAGACGACCGGCCCCCGCCCCAAGCTCGACGTTCCGGGCACCGTCCTCGTCTCGGGCGCGCTGTTCAGCCTCGTGTACGGCTTCGCAAATGCCGAGACCGACGGCTGGGACTCGCCGCTCAGCTGGGCCTTCCTGGCCGCGGCAGCCGTGCTCCTCGTCGTGTTCGTCCTCTGGCAGCGTCGGGCCGCACACCCGCTCCTCCCGTTGTCGATCATCCTCGACCGCAACCGCGGCGCCGCGTTCATCTCGGTCATGATCGCCGGAGCCGGGATGTTCGGCATCTTCCTCTTCGTGACCTACTACCTGCAGGCCTCGCTCGGCTACTCACCGCAGCAGACGGGCTTCGCCTTCCTCCCGATGATCGCGATGCTCGTGCTCGCCGCACAGCTGGGGACCAACCTCCTCGTCCCGCGCTTCGGGCCGAAGGTCATGGTGCCGTTCGGCATGACGCTCGGGGCGATCGGCATGCTCCTCCTCACCCGACTCGACCTCGACAGCTCCTACGTCGGCAACGTCATGCCCGCGCTCATGGTCCTCGGCTTCGCGATGGGATCGATCATGCCCGCCTCGATGCAGACGGCGACGCTCGGTGTCGACCGGGCGTTCGCCGGGGTCGCGTCGGCGACGGTGAACACGAGCCAGCAGGTCGGCGGTTCGATCGGTGTGGCGCTCCTCAACACCCTCGCGGCGAGCGCCGCCACGGCCTACGTGACCGACAACGCGCCGCCCACTCCCGAGGTGCTGGCACAGGCCGCGATCCAGAGTTATCAGACCGCCTACTTCTGGGGTGCCGGGTTCTTCGCGGTCGGCGCCGTGACGGCGGCACTGCTGTTCCGCCGACGCAACCAGGGACTCGCTTTGCACCATGCCCCGGAGGCGTCCGCGGAACCGGTGCTCGCGCACTGATCCAACCGGGTTCCGAGCGCACGGCCGTCGCGCACTCGCGCGGCGGCCGTCTGCGTCATCGGCGGGTCACCCGGTCGACGGTCAGGCGGAGGCGCGGAGGATCGACGTCATCTTCTTCCCCTTGGCGACCTCGTCCACGAGCTTGTCGAGCTGACGGACGCGCTGCATGAGGGGATCCTCGACCTCCTCGACCCGGATGCCGCAGATGAGACCCGTGATGAGCGACGCGTTGGGGTGCATCGCCGGCGCTTCCGCGAAGAAGGTCTCGAAGTCCGTGCCGTCGGCGAGCACCCGCTCGATCGCGGCGTCGTCGTAGCCCGTGAGCCAGGTGATGACCTGGTCGACCTCGGCCTTCGTGTGTCCCTTCCGCTGCGCCTTCGCGACGTAGAGCGGGTACACGCTGGCGAAGCTCGTCGTGAAGATGCGGTGTCCGGCCATACCTGGCAGTCTCCCACCGTCGCGCGTTCGGGACCAGGCCGATCACGGGCTATCCGTCGCTCGTCGTCCATCGCTCGGGGGACGCGTCCTGCCGCGACGGCTGCCTACCCTGGCAGCATGACGAATCCTGGACAGCACCCGCAGACGCCTTCGCCATTCCCCTCGACGACACCGGCCTCGACGCACGTCGGTCCGGTCGCGCCGTCGCCGCAGCTCGCGACGTACGACCACGCCCTGCGCACCGCACCCGCATGGTGGCGCGGAGCCCTCGCACTCCTCCTGCTCGTCGTCGGGTTCCTGATCCTCTCGATCGTGCTCGGCGGCATCGCGCTCATCGTGGACGTCGCCACCGGGGCGTACACGCTCGACGACGTCGCGAACGGTCTCATGACGCTGACACCCGTGACGATGCTCGCGAACAACCTGTCGCTCGCCGCGCTCATCCCGGTGTCGATGCTCATCCAGTGGGCGATCTTCGGCGTCCGGCCGCGATGGCTGTCGTCGGTGGAAGGGCGCTTCCGTTGGCGCTGGTTCGGCCGCCTCGCGCTCATCATCGTCCCGGTGTGGATCGTGTACGTCGGCGCGTCCGTCCTGCTCTCCCCGCTCGAGCCCATCGTCGTCGACGGCACCATGATCGCGATGCTCGCCATCGTGATCCTCACAACGCCGCTGCAGTCGGCCGGCGAGGAGTACGGGGCACGCGGCCTCATCCAGCGTTCCGTCGGATCCTGGTTCAGTCGACCGATCACCGCGTTCCTCGTCGGCGCGGTCGTCTCCGGCGCGGTCTTCGCCTCGGTCCATTTCGCAGGCGACCCCTGGCTCATCGCCTACTACTTCGTGTTCGGCGCCTCGATGTCCTTCGCCGCCCGCGGCACCGGTGGCCTTGAGGCTCCGGTGCTCGTCCACGCGACGAACAACGTCCTCCTCCTCGTCCCCACGGCGCTCATGTCGCAGACCGACCAGGTCTTCGAACGGGGCGAGGGCGCCGGCGGACCGTTCATGCTCATCCCGATGGCGCTCTGCGTCGCCGCAGCCGTCGTGAGCACCTGGTGGGGACGCCGGAACGGCGTGACCGCGACGGCTCCGCTGCCGCCGAGCCGGGTGACGAAGCAGCAGGGGACGCTGCCGCTCGCCATGGCCGCTCCGATGGCTACGCCGACGCAGCTGCCGACGACCCCGCAGGATCCGTCGGCGGCTCCACCGCGATGACCTGCCCGCCGGTCACCCGCACCAGCTCCTCGAAGGTCGTCGGGAACACCGTGTGCGCGTGGCCGGCTGCGGCCCAGACCTCCGGGTAGGCGGCGAGCGCCTCGTCCACATAGGTGCGGATCGGTTCCGGGTGACCGACTGGCGCGACACCACCGATCACCTGACCCGTCGCCGCCTTGACGACCTCGGCGTCAGCACGCTTCAGCCGTCCACCGAGCCGCTCGCCGACCCAGGCGGTGTCGACACGGTGGGCGCCGCTCGTGAGGATCAGCGTCGGCTCGCCGTCGAGCGTGAACACGAGGGAGTTCGCGATCGCCCCGACCTCGATCCCCAAGGCCTCCGCTGCGAGCGCTGCCGTTCGTGCAGCATCGTCGAGCCAGGTGACCTCGCCCTGAGCCCCGCGATCACGCAGCGTCTGCTCGACGATGGACACGGCCGGATGCGCTCGATCAGTCATGCGACCATGCTGCCGCAACAGGCCGCCGGCGCGCGAGTGCTGGGACGCGGCGCGGGGCGGCGGGACGCGGCGCGAGGTCAGTCGCCGAGTGGGACCAGCGTCACCGCGAGTCCCGCGTCCCGGAGGAGCGCGACGGTCTCGGGCGCGGCGCCGTCGTCGGTCAGGAGGGCGTCGAAGGCCTCGAGCCCGGCGATCCGGCCGAGCTGCCGCACACCGAGCTTCGAGGCATCGGCGACCACGACCACCCGCTCGGCGGCGCGAACCATCCTGGCCTTCACCTCGGCCTCGGGCAGGTTGACGTTGGTCACGCCATGGCCTGCGTCGACACCATTGCACCCGATGAAGGCGAGATCGGCGTGGACCTGGCCGAGCAGCGAACCGGCGAGCGGATCGACGAGCGAATGCTGGAGCGGCCGAAGCGATCCACCAGTGACGATCACCGAGAACCTCGGGATCTCCGACTCGAGTTCGAGCGCGATGGTCAGGCCGTTCGTGATGACCACGACGTCGGCGAGGTCGCGGCGAGCCTTGAGCGCGCGGGCGAGGGCGAGGCCGGTGCTGCCGACGTCGACGATCACGCTCTGACCGGAGCGCACCATCGCGGCCGCCGCCTCACCGATCCGCTGCTTCGCATGCGCCGAGGTCGCGGTCGCGAGTTCGATCGGCGACTCGACGGCGCCGCGTCCCTGGACGGGCATCGCGCCACCGTGCACGCGGACGGCGTCGCCCTGGTCGACGAGGGTGTCGAGGTCCGTCCGGGCGGTCACCCGGGAGACGCCGAAGTCGTCGGAGATGTCGGCGACGCGCACGAAGCCGCGCTCATCGAGGAGCTCGCGGATGCGGTCGCGTCGCAGTGGGGCGGGCAACTGCATCGGCTCGTCGTCGGACATGCTTGAATCTTCGCTGACTTGCCTATACTTTTCAAGGCGAAACGTTGTACGTTTCCTTTCGACAACCCGTTCTGAGGATCCCCATGCCCCCACTCGACGACACCTTCGTCATCGACCCGGCGATCGCGAGCTCGACCCAGCGCCTCGCCGACGGTCGCGAACTCATCTACTTCGACGATGTCGACACGACGCTACCCGCGGAGCGCCTGCCCGACGCACGCGAGCTCGCGCCACGACCACCGACCGCGTCCATGCGCCAGGACCCGCTGACGGGTGAGTGGATCTCGATCGCCGCCGCCCGCCAGAACCGCGTGATGCTGCCACCCGCGAACCTCGACCCGCTCGCGCCCGCGAGCCCCTCGAACCCCTCCGAGATCCCCGACCAGTACGACGTCGCGGTCTTCGAGAACAAGTCGCCGTCCTTCGGACCGCTGCTCGAAGACGAGAACGCCCCGGTCGATCTCGCCGACCTCGAGACGATCGGGATCGGCCGGACGCGCACCTCGGTCGGGCGATGCGAGGTCGTGAGCTTCAGCCCGTCGAGCACCGGTTCCTTCGGTTCGCTGTCCCGCACCCGGGCGCGCACGGTGATCGAGGCGTGGGCCCGCCGGACGCACGCGCTGTCGCAGATCGACTCGATCCAGCAGGTGTTCCCCTTCGAGAACCGTGGCGAGCAGATCGGTGTCACCCTCCACCACCCGCACGGACAGATCTACTCCTACCCCTACGTGACCCCGCGCACGCAGCGACTCATCGCCGCGAGCGAGGCATACGGTCCCGGACTCTTCGCCGACATCCTCGCCGCGGAGCAGGCTGACGAGCGCGTCGTCCTCGCCGGCGAGCACTGGACGGCGTTCGTCCCGTTCGCGGCGCGCTGGCCCATCGAGGTACACCTGCTCCCCCACCGGCACGTGCCCGACTTCGCCGCGACCTCGCTCGAGGAACGGGACGAACTCGCCGTCCTCTACCTGCGGCTGCTGCGCGGCGTCGACGCACTGTACGACACCCCGACCCCGTACATCGCCGCCTGGCACCAGGCACCGACCCGCGTCCACCGCGATGAGCTCCGACTCCACCTGCAGCTCACCTCCCCGCGTCGTGGAGCCGACCGCTTGAAGTACCTGGCCGGCTCCGAGGCGGCCATGGGCGCCTGGATCGGCGACGTCCCTCCCGAGACAACCGCCACCGCCCTGCGCGCCGCGATCGCCGCAGCCGACGAGGAGAACCCCGTATGACCGACCTGCAGCGCACCGCCACGAGCGGATTCGAGAACGCCTTCGGCAGCGAACCGCACGGCCTCTGGACCGCGCCCGGCCGCGTGAACATCATCGGCGAGCACACCGACTACAACGACGGCTTCGTGTTCCCGATGGCGATCGACCGCCGCACCGTCGCAGCCGTCCGGCGTCGCGACGACGACCGCATCCGGGTGTCGAGCAGCTTCTCACCCGAGATCGTCGAGGTCTCGGTGCGCGCGCTCGATCCCGACGCCTTGCACGGCTGGTCCGCCTACCCGCTCGGGGTCGCGTGGGCGCTCGGCCAGTTCGGGGCTCCCTTGCAGGAGGTGCCCGGGGTCGACATCTACATCGACTCCGACGTCCCGGTCGGGGCAGGCCTCTCCTCCTCCGCTGCCATCGAGGCCTCGGTCGCCGTCGCACTCACCGAGATCTGGCACCTCGACCACGACCGCCGGACGCTCGCGAAGATCTGCCAGCTCGCCGAGAACCGAGCGGTCGGTGCGCCGACCGGCATCATGGACCAGTCGGCGTCGCTCCTCGGCCAGCGTGACTGCGGCGTCTTCCTCGACTGCCGCTCGCTCGAGACCGACGTCATCCCCCTCGGCTTCGAGGAGCACGACCTCGAGCTGCTCGTCATCGACACGCGCGTCGAGCATGCCCACGTCTCGGGCGGGTACGCCGCACGTCGAGCCTCCTGCGAGGCCGGTGCCGCGGCCCTCGGCGCCGACTCGCTCCGCGACGTCACGGTCGGCGACCTCGACCGCGCTCGTGCGCTGCTCGACGACGAGACCTTCCGTCGCGTCCGTCACGTCGTGACCGAGAACCAACGCGTCCTCGACACCGTGCGGACCCTGCGCGAGCACGGCCCGACGTCGATCGGTGAGCTGCTCGTGGCCTCGCACGCGTCGATGCGGGACGATTTCGAGATCTCGGTGCCGGAACTCGACCTGGCCGTCGAGACGTCGATGGCGGCGGGTGCCATCGGTTCGCGCATGACCGGTGGTGGCTTCGGTGGTGCGGCGATCGCCCTGGTCCCCGTCGCCCTGGCGTCGGCCGTGGCCGAGGCGGTCACGGCGGCGTTCGCCGAGGCCTCCTTCACCGCCCCGACCATCTTCCCCGTCCGCCCCGCCGCCGGCGCCACCCGAGAATCCTGACCTTCCCCTCCCTGCCCGCGAACTGTCAATTCCGGATAGTCCTGGCCGCTCGGACTAGCGTCGAGTGACAGTTCGCGGGCAGGGTGTGGAGAACTTCCGACGTCGAGACGTCACAATCGGCACCGTGGTGGGATGGTCCGCCGACGTCCCCTCCCCCTCGAACTCAGCAAGCAGCCGTTCTCCATGGCCGACGCCGACGAACTCGGCGTGCCTCGATCGCGGCTACGAGCGCGCGACCTCGCCACGCCGCACCGAGGCGTCCGGGCACCGCTCGACCAGCCCACGGACGTCCCTGGACGCTGTCGCGCCTATGCCCCGCTCCTGCACGATGGGCAGTTCTTCAGCCACGTGAGCGCGGCGGCCTTGCACGGCCTCCCCGTGCCCACCTGGGAACATGAGGCACCACTCGATGTCGCCTCCATCGCGCCGGCACGCGCGCCTCGAGGAGCGGGCGTGCGCGGGCATCAACTCGACGGCGACCACTGGGAGGTGGTCGTCGTCGAGGGACTGCCGGTGCTGACCGCCGTCGACGCCTGGTGTCAGCTCGGAACCCGACTCCCCTTGGACGACCTGGTGATCGCCGGCGACGTGCTGCTCCGCCGGAAGCGACCACTGGCCTCGGAGCAGCAGATCGTCCGCGGGCTGGCGCGGATGAACGGCCGTCGCGGCGCGAAACGTCTGCGGCTCGCGTTCTCGATGATGCGGCCGCGGACGGATTCGCCGATGGAGACCGCATTGCGCCTGCTGATCGTCCGCGCGGGCCTTCCGGAACCGCTCGTCAACGAGGTGATCTCGGACACCCACGGACGCTTTCTGGCCTTGGGCGACCTGGTGTATCCCGAACAGCGGGTCCTCGTCGAATACGACGGCGGCACGCACTTCGCGGATGAACGGCAGATCTTCCACGACATCGATCGCCTCGACCGCGTCATGGCAGCGGGCTGGCGGGTCATCCGGGTGAATCGCTCGCACCTGACGGACCCGTCGCCCATCCTCACCGCCCTGGCTCGCGAACTGTCACTTCCGGCTAGTCGCGGGGCGCCGGACTAGCGTCGAGTGACAGTTCGCGGGCTGGGTTAGGGGGTGGCCATGCGGACGACGTTGGCGAGGAGTCCGACTCTCGTCATGGGGCCGACACCGCCGGGGTTCGGGCTGATCCACGAGGCGACCTCGGCCACGTCCGGGGCGACATCGCCGACGACCCGGGACTTGCCGGTCTCCGGGTCGGTCTCACGGCTCACACCGACGTCGAGGACGATGACGCCAGGCTTCACGGCGTCACGCGTGACGATCCCGGGGACGCCCGCCGCGGCGACGATCACGTCGGCGGTGCGGAGGATGTCGTCGAGTCCGACCGTCCCGGTGTGCGTCAGCGTGACCGTCGCGTTGTATTCACGACGGGTGAGCAGCGGGCCGATCGCGCGACCGACGGTGACCCCGCGGCCCACGACGACGACGTGCTTGCCCGCCCAGCTGATCCCGTGACGTTCCACCAGCTCGATGACGCCCTTCGGCGTGCACGGCAGCGGCGTGTGGATCGGGCGGTTCACGTTGAGCACGAGACGACCGAGGTTGGTCGGGTGGAGCCCGTCGGCGTCCTTCTCGGGATCGATGCGCTCGAGGATCGCGTCGGTGTCGATGTGCTTCGGCAACGGCAGCTGCACGATGTAGCCGGTGCAGCTCTCGTCGGCGTTGAGCTCGTCGAGGACGGCCTCGAGCTCCTCCTGCGAGACCGTCTCGGGCAGGTCGCGTCGGATCGACTCCATGCCGACCTCGGCACAGTCGCGGTGCTTCCCGGCGACGTACCACTGCGAACCCGGGTCGGACCCGACGAGGACGGTGCCCAGCCCGACCGAGATGCCGCGCTCCTTGAGCGCAGCCACCTCGATCGCGAGTTCGGACTTGATGGCGGCGGCAGTGGCCTTGCCGTCGAGGATCTGTGCGGTCATGCGCCCGCGCCCTACTGCTGGAGGCCGGGGTAGAGCGGGAAGCGCTCGGCGAGCGCCGTGACGCGCTCCCGGAGGGCTCCGGCCTCGGCACCGTTGCGCAGCGCGAGGGCGATGATGTCGGCGACCTCGGCGAACTCGGTGTCGCCGAAGCCACGCGTCGCGAGTGCCGGGGTACCGATCCGCAGACCGGAGGTGACCATCGGCGGGCGCGGGTCGAACGGCACCGAGTTGCGGTTGACCGTGATGCCGACCTCGTGGAGGAGGTCTTCGGCCTGCTGGCCGTCGAGTTCGGAGGTGCGGAGGTCGGCGAGCACGAGGTGCACGTCGGTGCCACCGGTGAGGACGTCGATACCGGCGGCCTTCGACGCCTCGGAGGTGAGCGCCTCGGCGAGGAGCTTGGCGCCGCGGAGCGTGCGCTCCTGGCGGTCCTTGAACTCCGCCGTGGCGGCGAGCTTGAACGCCGTCGCCTTGGCGGCGATGACGTGCATGAGCGGTCCGCCCTGCTGGCCGGGGAACACGTTCGAGTTGAGCTTCTTGGCGAGCTCCATGTCGCGGCTCACGATGAAGCCGGAGCGCGGGCCGCCGATGGTCTTGTGCACGGTGGACGACACGACGTCGGCGAACGGCACGGGCGACGGGTGGACACCGGCGGCGACGAGGCCGGCGAAGTGCGCCATGTCGACCCAGAGCTTCGCGCCGACCTCGTCGGCGATCGCGCGGAACGCGGCGAAGTCGAGCTGGCGCGGGTAGGCGGACCAACCGGCGATGATGACCTGCGGCTTGTGCTCGAGCGCCTTGTCGCGGACGACGTCCATGTCGACGAGGAAGGTCTCGGGGTCGACGCCGTAGGAGACGGCGTTGTAGAGCTTGCCGGAGAAGTTGAGCTTCATGCCGTGGGTGAGGTGACCGCCGTGGGCGAGCTCGAGGCCGAGGATGGTGTCGCCGGGGGTGGCGATCGCCGAGAGGACCGCGGCGTTGGCCGTGGCGCCCGAGTGCGGCTGGACGTTCGCGTACGCGGCACCGAAGAGGCTCTTGGCCCGCTCGATCGCGAGGGACTCGGCGATGTCGACGAACTCGCAGCCGCCGTAGTAGCGACGACCCGGGTAGCCCTCGGCGTACTTGTTGGTGAGGACGCTGCCCTGCGACTGCAGGACGGAGACGGGCACGAAGTTCTCGCTCGCGATCATCTCGAGGGTGTTGCGCTGGCGACCGAGCTCCTGCTCGAGGACCGCTGCGATCTCGGGATCGACCTCGGAGAGTGGCGCGTTGAAGGTGTCGGACAAGACTGGCTCCCTTTTGTGACAGAACGGATGTCGGTGATGTGCCGTTTCGGCCCAGGCGTGCGGCCGAATCCGCCCTTGTCTTCAAGGTGCAGGGTCGCTCCCCGATGGTGAACCATCTGAGGCGGAGCGGAACTCCGTCTATACGCCAGTTGCGACTGCTAGCAGCATAGCAACGGGACGCCCGACGCGCACCGTCCTGTGGAGCGGCCGGGCAGCGGTGGGGGCCGGTGTGTCAGGATGGCCCGACGCTTGTTCACCCTCCGAACAAACCCCGTTCCAGCCCCACGATCCCGCGTCGCCGACGCCGAAGGAACCGCCCATGAGCCTGCTGCCCCGCCCCGTCTCGCAGACCACCGACGCCTCCGGTCCCCCGTTCCGGTTGTCGGCGGAGTCGGCGATCCGTACCGACCCGTCGGTTGCGACCACAGCTCTGATCCTCGCCGACGCCCTGCGCACCTCGACGGGGTTCGCCCTCCCGGTCGAGACGACCGGCACGGACGAGGTCGTGGACTCCGCGGGTACGGTCATCACGCTGTCGATCGACCCCAGCCTGTCGACGACGAGCGGGGCCTATCGATTGACCGCCGCGGCCTCCGGTGTCGAGATCGTCGGCGCGGACGCCGACGGGGTCCACCACGGCACGCAGACGCTCAGGCAGCTCCTCCCGCCGGCCAACTGGGCACCGACGGCCGGCGCACAGGACTGGACCATCACCGCGACCGTCATCGACGATGCTCCGCGCTTCGCCTACCGCGGCGCGATGCTCGACGTCGCGAGGCACTTCTTCACGGTCGCGCAGGTGCAGCGGTTCATCGACCAGATCGCCGCACTCAAGCTCAACCACCTGCATCTGCACCTCACCGACGACCAGGGGTGGCGCCTCGAGATCGCCGGGTGGCCGGAGCTCACCGGGATCGGTGCGGCGACCGCCGTCGGTGGTGGTACGGGCGGCTCGTACAGCGCCGACGACTACCGGGCGATCATCGAGTACGCCGCCGATCGCCGCGTCACGATCGTCCCCGAGATCGACGTCCCCGGACACACGAATGCGGCGCTGGCCGCGTACCCGGAACTCAACCCGGACGGCATCGCCCGCGAGCCGTACACCGGCACGGAGGTCGGCTTCTCGAGCCTCGACATCCGTGCCGAGTCCACCTACGCGTTCCTCGACGACGTCTTCACCCAGCTCGCCGCGATGACCCCGGGCCCCTACCTCCACCTGGGCGGCGACGAAGCGCTCGCCACCACTCAGGAGGACTTCCTCCACTTCGCCCGTCGGGTCTCCGAGCTGGTCGCCACGACCGGGAAGACCGCCATCGCCTGGCACGAGTTCGGCGCGTCACGCGACCTCGCCCCCGGCACCGTCGGCCAGTACTGGAACTACGTCTCCCCCGAGGACGGTCACGCCGACAAGCTGCGCTCGTTCGTCGATCAGGGCGGACAGGTCATCATGTCCCCGGCCGACGCCGCCTACCTCGACATGCAGTACCCCGACGTCGCGACGGCCGGCCTCACCTGGGCGGACGGCCCCACGAGTGTCGAACGCTCCGCCGTCTGGGAGCCGACCGAGATCGTCGAAGGCGTCGGCGAGCAGGACATCCTCGGCGTCGAGGGCCCGCTCTGGACGGAGACCGTGGCCGACGTGCAGACGCTCGAATTCCTGGTCTTCCCTCGGGTCGCCTCCATCGCGGAGATCGGTTGGTCGGAGCGACGGGCACCGGACTGGAGCGACTTCCGGGTTCGGCTGGCAGAGCTTGCTCAGGGCTGGTCGGCCGCGGGCATCGCCTTCCACCGCTCCCCCGAGGTCAGCTGGCTCGACTGATCCGAGCGACGGTCGGAAAGGCGGCCGGAAGCGATGCTCGCCCCCGAGCACCACTCCCGGCCTGTCGACGGGTACGCACGAAGGCGCCCCCTCCCGTCGAGATCTGCAACGTTTCGGGTCCGTTGCCCGATGCACACCGGCCGTGGCGCGCATCGTGGCCGTCCGAGGACGACCCAGCCGGGTCCCCGTCGCCGGGAATCCTGCTGTTCATCCTGAGAGAGTGCATCCCGAGCAGGTGATGACGCGGTTTCCCAGAACAATCGAAACGGATCTTCCTCGGCGCCAGCGACGGTCCGCGAGACGCATCGTGCCAAGATGAGGAATCGGCGTCATGATCCCGCTTCACCCGGCTCTCTTGAGCGGGCACGGTGCCCGGTAGTGCGCAGCTCGCAGACGGAGGCATCATGAGCCTGGACACATCCCCGGCTTCATCGCTCGCCGAGCGATCGGATGCCGAGCTCATCGAGCACACCCGCACGGGCTCGCAGGACGCCTACGCGGAGCTGTGGCGACGGCACTCGAACGCCGGACGGACCGTCGCTCGGTCCGTCACCTCGAGCCTCGATCCCGACGACCTCGTCTCGGAATCCTTCGCCCGCATCTATCAGGCGGTCCGCCGTGGGAAGGGACCCACCGGCGCCTTCCGCCCGTACCTGTTCACCACCATCCGGAACACGGCGGCCGCATGGGGCCGGTCGCGTCGGGAGACCTCACTCGACACCCTGGACTCCTTCGAGGACCCGGACACGAACGAGGCGTCCTCGATCGAGGCCCTCGACCGCAGCCTGAGTGCCCGAGCGTTCCGAAGCCTGCCGACCCGGTGGCAGGAGGTGCTCTGGTACACGGAGATCGAGGCGATGACGCCTGCGGAGGTCGCGCCGCTCCTCGGGATGAAGGCCAACTCGGTGGCCGCGCTCGCCTACCGAGCACGCGAGGGCCTGCGCGAAGCGTGGATCCAGGCGCACCTGCAGGCCGTCGACGACGACTCGGAGCACGCCTTCACGATCAGCAGGCTCGGCTCATACGCGCGGGGGAACCTGTCCGCCCGGGACACGGCCAAGGTCGAGACGCACCTGGACGGCTGTCAGCGGTGCACCATCGTGGCCGCTGAGGCGAAGGAGGTCGGCTCGCGCATGGCGCTCGTCCTCCTCCCCCTCGTCGCAGGCGCCGCCGGTGCGGCCGGCTACACCGCGTGGTTGCAGACGAACGGCGCGTCGACGACCGCGGTCGCCGCGATGCCGGCCGGCGTCACCGGTGGGGTCGCTCTGACGGCGCACCTGAGCACCTCGGTGGCGGCCGGCGGCGGAGCAGCGGCTTCCGGTGCAGCCGGTTCCAGTGGTGCGGCGTCGGCTGCCGGCGTCGCGTCGGGTGCGGGCGTCGTGGGTGCTGCGACGGCGGGTCTCTCCGGCGGGATCATCGCCGCGGTCGGCGTCGGTGTCGTCGCGGCGGTGACCGCCGCAGCGCTCGTGCTCGGGCCGGTGGTGTTCCCGCCCGGAGCCGACTCGGCGAACTCCGTCTCCGCCGGCGAGACCAGCGAGCCGATCGCGGTGCCGACTCCGGGCGCGACTCCGACCACGGGTCCGACGACGTCGCCGTCCGCGCCGACGACCCCGACACCCTCGGGACCGGTGCCCACTCCGCGGCCGACACCCGTCCAGGGCGCCACGCCGCCTCCGGCCGCCGACCCGCAGGCCCCGTCACCGACGGCACCGATCGTCGTTTCCCCGGTCGATCCCGTCGACCCGGTGGACCCCGTCGATCCGACGGACCCCGAGGACTTCCCGGCGGCGACCATGGTCGCCGACTCCGGCGGCGGGTACCTGTGGCCCACATTCAGTGGCACCGGAGCGGCCGGAGCCACCATCGACATCCTCGACGGCGACGTGGTCGTCGCTTCGACGGTCGTGGCGGGGGGCGTGCAGCGGTCATCGGTCGCCGCTGCTCCTGTGCCCGGTACCTGGTCGACAGGACCGGTCGTCCTCGACCGGACCGGGACCTTCGCCCTGACCGTGCGCCAGACCATCGGTGACCAGGTCACCGTGTCCGCGGAACCCGCCGATATGACGATCAACGGACCCTCGATCTCCGGATTCGAGACGATCCTGTCGTTCCAGGTCCTCGAGCCGGACGCTCCGATCGTGGTCGTCGGTGCTTCGAGCGGCGCGGTGGGATACACCCTCGACGGTGGCGACGAGCAGCGCATCGCGCTCGACGCCAGTGGTCGAGCGACGCTCACCCCCGCCGCCGTGGCCATCGGGTTCCACGAGCTCAGCGTCTGGAGCGTCGACCCGTCCGACCCGTCTCGCATGGGGCCGACGACCTCCGTCGAGTACCTCTCGCTCACCGGGCTCCTGAGCACCGAGGCCGCCGCCGATGCGGTGGCGGTGCCGCTCCCCGACGCGATTCCGGACACCGCACCGGACGCGGTTCCCGCTCCGGTCCCGGTTCAAGACGTCGTCGACCCCATCGACGAGCAGGCCCCGACCGAAGCGGACCCCGCGCCGGAGACGGACGCGCCGAGTCCGACCGAGCCGGAACCCGCGACGGAGACGCCGGTGGAGACCGCACCCGACGTCATCGCGCCGACCGATGGTGCAGACACCTCACCGGTGCCGACGACGGACGCACCCGCGGCACCGTGAGCGCGCCCGGTCAGCGCGACCGTACGGGGTCGGGCTCGATCAGACGGACTCGCGCCGACGGGTGCGCAGCACGTCCGCCGCGAGGAGCGAGGTCGCGACCACGGCCAGGCACACGTACACCCACGGGAGCACGCCGAGACCGATCTCGGCGAGGAGCAACGCGCCGAGCGCCGAACCGCCACCGATTCCCGTGTTGAACGCCGTCGTGTAGAACGCGTTCGCGGTGTCGCGGATGCGCGGGCTCGCCGCGTGCAGGAGGCGCGTCTGCATGAGCGGCGGGAGCATGCCGAAGGCCGTCCCCCAGAGGAAGAACGCGACGAGCGCGCCCGGAAGCAACCCTGCCGAGAGGGCGAGGACGCTCACCATGGCTGCAGACACAGCCAGGGCGACGAACAGCCCCGTGGTCGCGCGCCTCGCGAAGACGCTGCCGGTGAGGATGAGGCCGATCGCGCCCGCGACGCCGTAGACGAGGAGAAGGATGCTGAGCTGGTCGGCCGGGACACCGACCTCGCCGATGAGGAACGGCGCGATGTAGGTGTAGAACGCGTAGTGGCCCGCCATGATGACGCCGACCGCGATGCAGACGATCGCGACCGGGACGATGCTCGGGTCCCGACCCGTGGCACCCGAGGCGGCCGCGTGCGACTCCTCCCGGCCGACGGGCGGCAGCTTCCACCACACGACGAGGGCGCCGAGGAGCATGGCCGCGGCGAGGACGCCGAACGCGAGGCGCCAGCCGAGCGCGTGCCCGAGCGCGGTGCTGAGCGGGACGCCGAGGACGAAGGCGAGCGTGCCACCGGCGATCGTCACGGACACGGCACGGGCGAGCTGTTCCTTCGGGACCAGGTGACCGGCGTACGCGCCGACGACCGCCCAGAAGACACCATGGGCGAGCCCGCCGAGCACCCGGGTGGCGACGAGGAGCTCGTAGTTCGGGGCGAGTGCGCCGAGACCGGTGCTGACGCCGAGGACGACGATGACGGCCACGAGCAGCGCGTGTCGCGGGACACGCCTGGTGAGGTGGATGAGCGCCGTGCTCGACAGCACCACTGTGAACGCGAACACACTGACGAGGAGCCCGATCTGCGACTCGGTCACGCCGAGCGAGGTGCTCATCTCCGGCAGCAGGCCGGTCGGGATCATCTCGCCGGTGACGGAGAGGAAGGTGCCCGCCGCGAGCGCGATCAGGCCGACCCAGGGGAACGGCGGCGGCGACGAGGACTTGGCGGGTTCGGCGGCGCGCGCCGAGGAGGGCGAAGAGGAGGTCATCGGATTGCTCCAACGATGGCGTTCACTCGTCGGCTGACGTGGCGGACGAGTTCGTCTACGCGCTGATGTGCGCGCCCAGGGTCAACCGACATCCGGCGACCGCGGACGAGTCTACCCGAGGGTGGGAATGCGGAGGGCTCGATCCGACGTTGCAGCTGACGTGAAGGTGACAGAGAGGCCGCTCATGCGCATTGCAGAACTCGCTGAACGAACGGGTGTCCCGGCCACCCGGCTCCGCTCCTACGAGGAGGAGGGACTCCTGGCGCCCGTGCGCGCGTCGCACGCGCCCGACGAGTACGAACCGTCCGCGATCGACCACGTCGTCACGGTCGACAACCTGTTCGACGCGGGGCTCACGACCCGTCTCGTGCGCGTGGTCCTCGATCTCGACGACGCACGCACCTCGCGTGCCGTGCCCGACTGCTCCCGCGCGACGGCCGAGTCGCTCCACGCGCAGATCGCCTCGATCGACGCCCGCATCGACTGCCTGCGGCAGAGCCGCGAGACGGTGCGGTCGTACCTGCGGCAGTCGTCCCACGCCGACCTCGTCGACGAGCGGTCCGTCCCTGCGGCTTGAACCGCCGGGTCCCGGTAACCTGAGTCGGTGACGAACTCGACCGATCCCTCCGCTGTGCCATCGACCACGCACGAGCGCTCCGTCCACTGGGTGCTCTCGATCATCTGCGAGGACCGGCCCGGTATCGTGCACGCGATCAGCGGTGCGATCGTCGAGGCCGACGGCAACATCACCGAGAGCCAGCAGTTCTCGAGCGATGACACCGGACGGTTCTTCATGCGGCTCCAGGTCGAGGCGGCGGTCTCGCGCGATCGGTTCGAGGCGGCCATCGCACCCGTCGTCGAGCGATACGCCCTCCAGTGGCGGCTCGACGTCGTCGGTCGTCCGCTCCGGACGCTCGTCCTGGCTTCGACGGCGGCACACTGCGTCAACGACCTCCTCTTCCGCCAGCGGGCCGGCCAGCTCCCGGTCGAGATCCCCCTCGTGCTCAGCAACCACGGTTCGCTCCGCGATCTCGCCTCCTTCTACGGCGTGCCCTTCGAGGCGCTGCCCGTGACGGACGCCGCATCGAAGGCGGCGTTCGAGGCCAGGGTCGTCGAGGCCGTCGAGGAGCACGACATCGAGCTCGTCGTCCTCGCCAGGTACATGCAGATCCTCTCCCCCGAGCTCTGCGAGCGCCTCGCCGGTCGCGCCATCAACATCCACCACTCCTTCCTGCCCGGTTTCAAGGGCGCGAACCCGTACAAGCAGGCGCATGCGCGCGGCGTCAAGCTCATCGGTGCGACGGCCCACTTCGTGACGAGCGACCTCGACGAGGGACCGATCATCGAGCAGAACGTCGTCCGCGTGGACCACTCCCGCTCCCCCGCGGAGCTCGTCGCCATCGGTCAGGACGAGGAGAGCCGCACCCTCACCCAGGCGGTGAAGTGGTTCGCCGAGGACCGCGTCCTCCTCGACGGTGCGCGCACGATCATCTTCCGCTGACCCGGAGCGGGCTCGCGGCCACGCGCCGTAGAATCGTGTGGTGTCTGAACGAACTCCCGCCGACGTGAAGATCGGCCCCAACGAGATCCTGCGGTTCTTCCTCGAACTCTTCGCCTTCTTCTCGCTCGGCTTCTGGGGCGTCGCGGTGTGGCCGTTCCCGCTGAACGTGGTCGTCGGGATCGCCGCCCCGGTCGTGGCCATCATCCTCTGGGCGCTGTTCCTCTCGCCGCGCGCCGTGATCCGCATCGACGTCTACGGCCAGGCGGTCGTGGAGCTCCTGATCTTCGCGGCGGCGGCGCTCGCCTGGTTGCACCTCGGGCAGCCGGTCATCGCGGCCGTCTTCGCCGTGGTCGCCGTCGCCAGTGGTGTCGTCCGCGGCCGGAAGCAGCTCGCATGACCGAGCTCCTGATCCACTCCGCCACCAAGGTCGACGTCGACGGCCACCAGGACGCCTTCTGGCTGCACGCGGTCGACGGCGTCATCCGCTCCACCGGCACCGGCGACGACTGGCGGTCCATCCCCGTCGGCGACGGCGCATCCGTCCACGACGCACACGGCGGCCACCTCACGCCGGGGTTCATCGACCTCCACGTCCACGGTGGTGGCGGTTCGTCCTTCGACGACGGACGCGAAGCCATCGGACGCGCGCTCGCGGTCCACCGGGCACACGGGACCACGAGGACGCTCATCAGTCTCGTCTCGAACCCGGTGGACGCCCTCGTCGCGAGCCTCGAGGGCATCGCCGACCTCGTCGCCGAGGATCCCCTGGTCCTCGGAGCCCATCTCGAAGGCCCGTTCCTCTCACCGGCCAAGAAGGGCGCGCACGACCCCGGTGCGCTCATCGACCCGAGCCCGGCGGTCGTCGAACGTCTCATCGACGCGAGCCGCGGCACGCTGCGGCAGATCACGATCGCCCCCGAGCTGCCGAACGCCCTCGAGGCGATCCAGGTCCTCGTCGAGGCCGGCGTCATCGTCGCGGTGGGTCACACCGACGCCGACGAGGCCCTGACGAAGACGGCGTTCGACCTCGGCGCCCGACTCGTCACCCACGTCTTCAACGCGATGAACGGGATCCACCACCGCGCGCCCGGACCGATCATCGCCTCCTTCGCCGACGAGCGGATCACGGTCGAGCTCATCCTCGACGGCGAACACGTGCACCCCGACGTCGCGAAGCTCGCCTTCGAGCAGGCGCCGGGTCGCGTCGCACTCATCACCGATGCGATGGCCGCAGCCGGGTCATCGGACGGTCGTTACCTCCTGGGAGCGCTCGAGGTGCAGGTGACGGACGGCCTCGCTCGCCTCGTGGAAGGCGACTCGATCGCCGGCTCCACGCTGACGCTCGACCGGGCGCTCCGACTCGCCGTCGCGAGCGGTGTGGCGGCGGACGCGGCTGTCGGTGCCCTCACGAGCACCCCCGCCCGTGTCCTCGGCCTCGCCGACCGCTTCGGACGACTGGCTCCGGGATACGCCGCGGACGCCGTCCTCCTCGACCACCAGTGGAACGTCCAGGCGGTCTGGGCCGACGGATCAGCCCTGCCGCGATGACGACGCAGACCGTCCTCGACGCCCTCCGTGACGCCCTCGGCGACGCGGTCTCGACGACGGACGCCGTCCTCGCGGACGCGCGGTCCGACAAGTCCGGTCACGTGTCCGACGCCCCACCCATCGCCGTCGTCGCCGCGCGTTCCATCGAAGACGTCCAGACGGTCATGCGGATCGCCACGGCGACCGGAACGCCGGTCGTGACGCGCGGCGCCGGTACCGGACTGGCGGGCGGCGCGCTCGGCGGCGCGGGTGAGATCGTCCTGTCGACGCTCCAGATGCAACGCGTGCTGGAGATCAACGAACCCGACCTCCTCGCGGTGGTAGAACCGGGCCTCATCAACGGCGCCTTCAACGACCTCCTGCTCGCCAGGGGGCTCTGGTTCGCGCCCGACCCGGCGAGCCGCGCGATCTCGACCGTCGGTGGGAACATCGCGACCGGTGCCGGCGGCCTGCTCTGCGCCAAGTACGGCGTGACGCGCGACGCCGTGCTCGCGCTCAAGGTCGTCCTGGCCGACGGACGGCTCATCAGCGTCGGGCACCGGAGCGTGAAGGGGGTCACCGGCCTCGACCTCACGAGTCTCATGGTCGGCTCCGAGGGCGTCCTCGGCGTCATCGTCGAGGCGACCGTCCGCATCCGGCGCGTGACGCCGGGCACCGTCGCGACCATCGCCGGGTACTTCCCGAGCGTGGTCTCGGCAGCAGAGGCCACCGCCGCCGTCACCGCATCCGGTGTCCAGCCGTCGATCATGGAACTGCTCGACCCCGTCGCGCTCGTCGCCGTGCACCGCTACCTGCAGCTGCCGACCCCGACGAGCGGCGAGGCGCACGTCGTGATCCAGACCGACGGCCCGAACGCCGAGGCGGAGGCCGCCGCGATCCTCGAGGTGCTCCACGCCGGTGGCGGGCGTGCCGAGATGTCCACCGACCACGCGACGGGTGAGCATCTGTTGGCCGTCCGCCGCGCCCTGCATCCCTCGCTCGAGCAGTTCGGCACCCCGCTCATCGAAGACGTGTCGGTCCCCCGCAGCCAGTTGGCGGCGATGTTCACGGCGATCGGCGAGATCGAGCGCCGGTACGGCATCTCCATCCCCACGGTCGCGCACGCGGGCGACGGCAACCTCCACCCGAACTTCGTCTTCGAGGGTGTCGAGGTACCCGACCTCATCTGGCAGGCCGCCGACGACCTCTTCACCACCGCGCTGCGCCTCGGCGGCACCCTCACCGGCGAGCACGGCATCGGCCTGCTCAAGAAGCGGTGGCTCGGCGACGAGCTCGGCGAGGATCAGCTCGCGCTCCAGCACGGGATCAAGCGGCTCTTCGACCCCGAGAACCTCCTCAACCCCGGCAAGATGTTCTGAGGCCCTTCGACAGGCTCAGGGACCGGAATGAGGGGCGGCCAGGGACCGGAGGCTGGCTCAGGGACCGGAACAGGCTTCGGAAACGGCGACAGGCTCAGGGTCCGGAGGAGTCCGGTCCCTGAGCCTGTCGAAGGGCGTTACGCGAGCGAGGCCTGTCGGGCGACGACCTGCGCGAGCACCGCGGGAGCGAGCGGGTGCTCGGGAGCGAGCCCGGTGACCTCCTCGACGAAGGTGCCCGGTGCGAGCTCGTGGAGCTTCGCCTGCAGCTGGACACTCTGCTCGTCGTCGGCGACGTCGAAGTCGAGCGCGGCACCGATGGCCGACACGAGTGCGTCGTGGGCCATCCTGCGCTCGGCGAGCTCCGCAGCGGGTCCGATGAACCGCTCGGTCCGGCTGAGCTTGCGCAGCGGCTGCCGACCGACGCGCTCCACGGTGTCGGGCAGGTGCACGTTCGCGAAGCGACGGAGGATCGTCTCGCGGTACTCGCGTTGCGCGTCGACGTCGAGTCCGTGCTTGGCGACGAGCAGCGCGGAGGTCTCCTCCAGTACCGCGCCGACGGCTGCGGCGATGGACGGCTCGGCGAGCGCTTCGGCGATGGTCCCGATACCGGCACGCGCGCCGAAGTAGGCGACGCATGCGTGGCCGGTGTTCACGGTGAAGAGCTTCCGCTCGATGTACGGCGCGAGCTCCTCGACGAAGTGGGCACCGGGGATCGACGGCAGCGAGCCGTTGAACGCCGGGGTCTCGATCGCCCATTCGTAGAAGGTCTCGACGGTCACGTCGATGCCCTGTCCGGCGGGCTGGCCCGGGACGATGCGGTCCACGGCCGTGTTCGCGAACACGGCCCGGGACGACAGCGATGCCCAGGCCTCGTCGCCGACCGCCTGGCGCACCTCGGTGGCGAGGAGGTCGGTGGCGTTGATCGCGTTCTCGCAGGCCATGACGGCGAGCGGAGCGGCGCCGGCCGGACGGGCGGCGATCCCCCGAGCGATGACCGGAGCGACGAAGCGCAGGATGGTCGGCCCGACGGCGGTGGTCACCACGTCGGCGGTGGCGATCTCCTGGACGAGGGCCTCCTCGTCGGTGGCGCTGTTGATCGCGCGGAACCCGGTGACGACCGTGTCCTTCGCGCCGTCGCCCACCTCGTGCACCGTGTAGCTGTCGGCCGCGGCGATCGCATCGATGAGCTCGGCGTTGACGTCCGCGAAGACGACCTCGTAGCCGCCCTCGTGGAGGAGCAGGCCGACGAAGCCGCGCCCGATGTTGCCGGCGCCGAAGTGGACGGCTCGCATCACTCGTTGACCTCGCTCAGGAGCGCGTAGAGCTCCTCAGGCGTCTCGGCGGCGAGCAGCTTGGCGACCTCGTCGTCCTCGGAGAAGATGATGGCGATCTTGGAGAGGATCTCCATGTGCCCGCCGTCCTTGCCGGCGATGCCGACGACGAAGCGGACCTCGTCGCCGTCCCAGTCGATCGGGGTCTCGTAGCGGGTGAACGACAGGGCGGAATCGCGGACCGCCTCCTTCGCGTCGTTCGTCCCGTGCGGGATCGCGAGGAGGTTGCCCATGTAGGTCGACACGGACTGCTCGCGGGCGAGCATGGCCTCAAAGTACTCGTCGGTCACGGCGCCGGCCGCTTCGAGGGCGTCGGCAGCGCGGCGGATGGCCTCCTCCTGCGTCACCGTCCCGGTGACGATGGTGATCCGATCCTGGGTCAGTACCTGCGACATGTCTTCCTCTGCATTCGTCGTGCGGGGCTCCGCCGGTGCGGTCCGGAGCCGGGTGAAGGGCGGTGGATGGAGCCCCGGGGCGCACGCCCTTCGCGTGCGCCCCGGGATCGTTCCGTTGCTAGTGTGCTCCCTCTCCGCGGAGCAACTCCACCACTTCGTCGTACTTCGGAGAGTTCATGAAGTTGTCGACCGACATGTGCACGGCACTCGGGGTCTTCTCCTTCGCGCGCTCCGTCAGCTCGCGCTGGGTGATGACGAGGTCGACGTCGTCGGCGAGGTTCGCGATCGCCTTGTTGGTGACGGTGATCTCGTCGATGCCGGCCTTCTTGATCTTGTTGCGGAGCACCGAGGCACCCATCGCACTCGAACCCATACCGGCGTCGCAGGCGAAGACGATGTTGCGGATCGGGCCACGCTCGAGCGTCGTGACGAGGCCCTCGTCGACGACGTCCGCGCCGGCTGCGGCGCTTCCGGCGGAGAGGTTGCCGAGCACGCTCGACTTCTTGCCCTTGGCGGCTTCGGTCGCGGCGACGGCGGCCGAGAGGTCACCGGCGTTCTCGTTCTCGAGGTCGCGCTTCCGGCTGGCCCGCAGGATGATCGCGGAGATCCCGAACGAGACGGCTGCTGCGACGATGACCGACAGGATCACGCCGAAGTAGCTGTCGGGTGCCGTCTGGATGAGCACGGCGATGATGCTGCCGGGCGAGGCCGGGGCGCGGAGACCGGTGTTGAACGCGACGTTCGTCGCCACACCGGCCATACCGCCACCGATCGCGGCCAGGACCAGCATCGGCTTCATGAGCACGTACGGGAAGTAGATCTCGTGGATGCCACCGAAGAACTGGATGATGACCGCGCCGGGGGCCGACGCCTTCGCGAGACCGATGCCGAAGAAGCAGAACGCGAGCAGGATGCCGAGGCCCGGGCCGGGGTTCGCTTCGAGGAGGAACAGGATCGACTTGCCGGTCTCCTCGGACTGCTGGACACCGAGCGGGGTCAGCACACCGTGGTTGATGGCGTTGTTGAGGAAGAGGATCTTGCCCGGCTCGATGAAGATGCTCGCGATCGGCAGGAGCGAGTTGGCGACGAGCCAGTCGACGATGCCCTCGAGGAAGCTGCTGAGCGCGGTGACGATCGGTGCGATACCGAAGAAGCCGCCGATGGCGAGGATGGCTCCGAGGATACCCGCGGAGAAGTTGTTGACCAGCATCTCGAAGCCGGCCTTGATCTTGCCGTCCCAGATGCGGTCCACCTGCTTCATGAGCCACGCGGCGAGCGGGCCCATGATCATCGCACCGATGAACATCGGGATCGCACTGCCGACGATGACACCCATGGTCGCGATGGACGCGACGACGCCGCCACGCTCACCGTAGATCATGCGGCCACCGGTGTTCGCGATGAGCAGCGGGAGCAGGTACGTGATCATCGGGCCGACGAGGCCGACGTACTGCGGGAAGGTCGTACCGTCGTCGGCCTGCGCGAGCGCCGTCGCGGCACCCTGCCAGCCGATGAGGTCGGCGTTGCCGTAGCCGCCGAGGATCCCGTTCGGGAACCAGCCGGTCGCGATGAAGAACGCGGTGATGAGGCCCCAGGCGATGAAGGCCGCGATGTTCGGCATGACCATGCCGGAGAGGAAGGTGCCGAATCGCTGAACGCCGACTCGTGCACCTCCCGGCTTCTTGGGAGTAGACGTCGTTGTCATGATGATGTTGCCTCTTTCATTTCGGGAGTCGTTGCAGCGGTGGCCGCTGCTCTGGCTTCGGCCGCGCCGTCGGCGGCCAGTGCTGCTGCCGCGATGCGCCGGGCATCGTCGAGCGTGTACTGCTGGAGGGAGTGACGGACGTCGGCGAGCGCCGACGGTGACATGGACAGGGTGGTGGCGCCGAGTCCGACGAGGACGACGGCGAGGAGCGGGTCGGCTGCTGCTTCGCCGCAGATGCCGACCGGCTTGCCGTGGTGCTGGCCGGCTTCGCCGACGAGCTGCACGAGGCGGAGGACCGCCGGGTGCCACGGGTCCTGGAACGCGCCGACGGAACCGAGCAGGCGATCCGCGGCGAGCGTGTACTGCGTGAGGTCGTTGGTCCCGATCGACGCGAATCCGGCATGGGCGAGCACGCGGTCGGCGAGGAGGGCGCTCGACGGCACCTCCACCATGACGCCGGGCGTCTTCAGGCCGTACTCGGCGGCGATCGCCATGAAGTACTTCGTCTCCTCGACGGTCGACACCATCGGGGCCATCACCCAGAGGTCGGCGTCCGTCGCGGCGTCGGCCTGGGCGAGCGCCGTGAGCTGCTCGCGCAGGATGTCCTCACTGGCCCGCAGCGCACGGAGACCACGGAGTCCGAGTGCCGGGTTGTCCTCGTGGGCGTCGTTCAGGAACGCCAACGGCTTGTCGGCACCGGCGTCGAGGACGCGCACGACGACCTTCTGGCCGGGGAAGGCGTTCAGGAGCTTCTCGTAGTGCGCCCGCTGCTGGTCGACCGTCGGCGCGAGCGCCTGGTCGAGGAAGAGGAACTCGGTGCGGAAGAGGCCGACGCCCTCGGCGCCGAGCTCTACGGCGGCGTCGGCGTGCTCGGCCGAGCCGAGGTTCGCGAGCAACGGCACCGGGGTGCCGTCGGCCAGTGCACCGGGGACGACCGGTGCGTTCACGAGCGCGAGGCGGTCGGCGATGCGCTGCTGGGTGGCGGCGACGAGCTCGGGCGTCGGATCGACCGTGACCTCACCGGCTGCCGCGTCGACGACGAGCGTCGTGCCGTCGGTCAGCTCGGCTGCTCCGACGACGCCGACGATCGCGACGATCGACTTCTCGCGGGCGAGGATCGCCGTGTGCGAGGTCGGGCCGCCGTCGCTCGTGACCAGGCCCAGGACCAGGTCGAGGTCGAGGAGAGCGGTGTCGGCCGGTGCGAGGTCGCGGGCGACGAGGATGAACGGGTGCCCGGGCGAGGGGACGCCGGGTGCGGGCACGCCCATGAGGTCGGCGATGACCCGCTGCGACACGTCGTCGAGGTCGGCGGCGCGCTCGCCGAGGTAGCCGCCCATCGCGGCGAGCTGGTCGCGGAACGAGGCGAAGGCCGCGTGGACGGCCCATTCGGCGGTCTTGCCGTCGGCAAGCCGCGTGGCGATCTCCTCGGCGAGGGTCGGGTCCTCCGCCATCATCGCCTGGGCCTCGAGAACGTCACGAGCGGCACCACCGGCGGCGGCGCCTCGGGCCTCGAGCTCGCGGGCGACCGCGGCGAGGGAGGTGTTCGCCCGCTCGGTCTCGGTCGCGAGGTCGAGGGTGCTGGCGACGTCGGCGGGCGCAGGGAGCGGGTCGGCCATGCGGGCCACCGGGCCGACGGCGACACCCTGGCCGATGCCGATGCCCTGGAACGCGGTCATCGGACTACTGCTCGTCATGGTCGGTCACCAGGAGCTCGGAGAGCGTGTCGAGGGTGCCCTCGGCTGCGGCGCCCTCGCCGTCGACGGACAGGGTCACGTAGTCACCGTGCTCGACGGCGAGCGCGATCACACCGAGGATGCTCGCCGCGTTGACGGGCTTGCCGCTGCCCTTGGCGATCGTCACCGGGACCCCGGCGTCCTTCGCAGCCTGCGTGAACAGCTTCGCGGGCCTGGCATGCAGGCCGTGCGACGAGCCGATGCGGACGGTTCGAGTTGCCATGGGGTTACCTCCTGGTTGGTGAGTGGATCGAGAGGACGAGTTCGAGGGCTCGCGCGCCACCCTCGACGCCGAAGACGTCGCCGGGCAGGACGGCGACCGCGGTGCCGGTGGGTTCGGCCGCTGCGCGTAGCGCGGCCTCGTGGTCGGCGAGGTGGGCGCCGACGAGCAGGACGTCGACACCGTCGAGGGCGATCGTGCCGCCGAGGACCTGTGATTCGGCACCGGCTGCGACGGAGACGTCGATCGATCGGTCGGCTGCTGCGCGACGCAGGCGTTGGGCCATGAACGTGCTCGACGCGCCCGCGCCGCAAATCACCAGGATCTTCATCGAACCTTCTCCAGAACCGCCGATTGCCTACTGACCCATCATTCCGTCGCGCCCCTCGCGGCTCCACCAGAAGCTCTTCCGCCGGGGCGGAAAGGTCGTCGAACGCGCGGAAGCAGCCGGGAAGGTGGTTGACTCGGTGGAGCGGTTCGCCCGGACCGCGCGACGGCCGACCGACGGAGAGGGGCATCGTGGCACGCGAGAAACACGACCGCATGCTCGGCTACCTCGCGGGACGGGACGGCTGGACGACGGCCACGGAGGTCGCGGAGGTCCTGGGCGTCACGCCGCGGAGCGTCCGCAGCTACGTCACGGCGGTCAACACGCGCACCGCGCCGCACGACGTCGTCGAGTCCGGGCCGAACGGGTATCGGCTGAATGCCGACGGGTACGCGGTCTACCGGCGCCGGGCCGCATCGGCGTTCGAATCGGAGACGCCGCGGGATCGGCTGTACGGGTTGGTCCGCCTGCTCATCAGCGCTCCCTCGGGGATCGACGTGCACGAGACGGCACAGCGGCTCCACGTCAGCGAGTCGACCGTCGAGGGCGACCTCGGACGGGTCCGCGCCATGCTGGCCGACACCGCCCTGACGCTCGACCGTTCCGGATCGACGGTGACGATGGCGGGCGGCGAGACCGAGCGGAGACGTCTCCTCAGCCGGATGTTCCGCGACGAGACCGACCGCGGCATCGTCGAGCTCGAGGCGCTCCAGCGCGCGTTCGCGCCGAACGAGTTCAGCCCGTTCAAGGGCGAGCTCCTCGAAGCGTTGACCGCGCGCGGGTACTACGTGAACGAGTACGGCATCGCGAACGTCCTCCTCCACATCGCGATCGCCATCGACCGGGTCACGAAGGACCGTCCGGCGGAGCCCGCAGACCATGCTCCGCGCACCCCGGAGGTCGAGGCGGTCGCGGAGGATCTGGCGCGGCTCGTCGACGCCCACTTCCACGTCACGCTCGGCGAGGGCGACCTCGTGTACCTCAGCTACCTGCTCGTGACGCGGGTGGTCACGCCGGGCAGCGGGGCACCCGCCGAGGTCCTCGTCGACGACTACGTCAACCAGGACGACCTCGCCGCCGTCCGTCAGGCCGTCGACCGTGCCGGCCGCGAGTACCTCGTCGACCTCTCCGACGAGGACTTCATCGTCCGGCTCACCCTCCACGTCCAGAACCTCATCCGTCGTGCACAGGACCAGTCGTACTCACGCAATCCGCTGACCCGCTCGATCAAGACCTCGTACCCGATGATCTACGAGCTCGCGGTCTTCATCGCCAGCCAACTGCAGCGGCACGGATCGATCATCATCAACGACGACGAGATCGCCTACATCGCGATGCACGTCGGCGCCCAGCTCGAGCAGAAGGCCCGCAAGGACACGCTCCTCGGCTCGACGATCGTCTCCGCCGGCTACTACGACATGCACGAGGTGCTGCGCCGGCGCGTCGAATCGCAACTCGGCGACGTGCTCGACGTCCGCACCGTGATCACGCGCACCGACGTCGATTGGGCCGCCATCGACACCGACCTCGTGCTCACGACGATCGAGCCGCCCGCCCCCGCCGACGGCATCGTCGTCATCCAGCCCTTCCTCACCGCGGCCGACGTGGAGCGCGTCCGCACCGCGGTCAGCCGCGTCCGTCGGTCGTCCCGCTTGTCGGAGATCACCGACGAACTCCTGCAGTACTTCCACCCGGACCTCTTTCTCCGGAACGCGCATGCCGAGGACGAGGAGGGCATGATCCGTCTGCTCGGTGAGCGCATGATCGCCCGGGGGATCATCGACGAGAGCTACCTCACCGCGGCGATCGAGCGGGAGCGCATGTCGTCGACGGCGTTCACCGACACCTTGGCCGTGCCGCACGCCATGGCGATGACCGCTCACTCGACCGCCATCGCGATCGCCGTGAACGAGACGCCGATGGAGTGGGGCGGAGCGCGCGTGAGCGTCGTCGCCCTCGTGGCCTTCAGCGAGTCGGGTCGTGCGGCGTTCCAGACGGTGTTCGACCAGTTCGTCGAGGTGTTCTCGGAGCGCGCGAGCGTGGCCCGGATCATCCGCCGTTCCGAGGACTTCGCCGGCTTCATCGACGAGCTCGTACACGTCATCGACGGCTGAGCACCCGTCGCGCGGTGCCGGTCATCGAGCTGTCCCGGTCACCGAGCTTGTCGAGGTGCTCAGACGTGTTCGGTGACCACCACGGCGGTCGTGCCCGGCTCGAGCGCTTCGAAGACGTGCGGCACGTCCCCGGCATGGGCGAGGTAGTCCCCCGGGCCGAGTTCGACCTCCTCGCCGACGGGCCCGATGGACGCGCGACCGGTGCTGAGGATCCAGTGCTCGACGACACCCGGCATGTGCGGCTCCGAGCGCCTCGGCTCCCCCGGTTCGACGACGATGCGGTAGATGTCACGTCGGGCGTTCGGCGGGCAGGCCGACAGCACCGTCGCGACGTAGTCCGCCCCGGACGCGGCGAGGGTCGGCCCCTCACCGGCACGGATCACCTGGACCGGGCGCCGTACCGGCTCGACCAGGCGGGCGAACGGGACGTCGAGGGTGACGCTGAGTGCCCAGAGGGTCTCGAGACTCGGGTTCCCGAGCCCCGCCTCCAGCTGTGAGAGGGTCGATTTCGCGATCCCGGCTCGACGGGCCACCTCGGCGAGTGACAGGCCGGTGCGCTGCCGCTCGCGGGTCAGCGCCGCCGCGACCGCAGCGTGCGGTGCTCCGTCGTCGGATGGTTCGAGCTGCGTCATGCGTTCGCTCCAGAGTGTTGCGCGTTCGGTTTGACGAACGCTCGGTCGACGTTCAATATAGTGTACGTGCGTTCGATATGGAGTCACCTCGGTCGTCCGACCACGCGGGCCATCGCTCTGGTCTGCGTCGCCGACGGGCTGGTCGGCATCTCCTACGGAGCCGTCGCCGTGCACTCGGGAATCCAGCCGTGGGTCGTGCTGGCGCTCGCCCTGCTCGTCCTCGCCGGCGCATCGGAGATCCTGTTCGTCGGGATCGTCGCGGCCGGCGGGAGTCCGCTCACCGCCGCCCTGGCAGGGTTGCTCGTGAACGCCCGTCACCTGCCGTTCGGCCTCGCGATCCACGAGGTCGTCGGTACGGGCTGGCGTCGCGTGCTCGGGACGCACCTCCTCAACGACGAGTCCGTCGTCTTCGCGCTCGACCAGGACACCCTGGAGCGGAAGCGCGCAGCGTTCTGGGCGTGTGGCCTCGGCATCCTCCTCTGCTGGCCGGCGGGTGCGGCACTGGGAGCCTTCGCCGGCACCGTGATCGAGGACACGGACGCCTTCGGACTCGACGTGATGTTCCCTGCCGTCCTGCTCGCCCTCATCTTCCCCGCCCTCCGCGAGCGCCGGACGCGCCGTGCCGCGCTCGTCGGTGCGGTCGTCGCCGTCGCCGCGACGCCGTTCCTCCAGGCGGGGATCCCCGTCCTGTTGTCGCTCGTCGGTCTTCTGTTCGGCTTCGGCCGGAAGCAGCCCGGGCGCGAGGTGACCGCATGAACCAGTCGATGCTCGTGCTGGTCGGGATCCTGATCCTCGCGGTGGGCACCTACACGTTCCGCCTGGCCGGGCCACTCCTGCGGACCCGCGCCGAGGTCTCGGAACGGGTCGAGACCCTGCTCGCGGACGCCGCCATCGTCCTGCTCATGGCGGTGCTCACGACCACGGCCCTGACCCAGGACCAGCAGTTCGCGGGATTCGCGCGACTTTCGGGCGTCCTGGTCGCCGGCGTCCTCGCCTGGAGGAACGCACCGTTCGTCGTCATCGTCCTCGCGGCAGCCCTCACCACGGCGCTCCTCCGCCTGGCGGGCGTCGCCTGAGCCGTCAGATGCCCTGCCAGGCGGGCTTGTTGGCGTACGCGTAGCGGTAGTAGTCGGCGTGCTGCAGCTCGGACGCCGCCGCTTCGTCGAGGACCACCGTGGCACGCGGGTGCAGCTGCACGGCCGAACCGGGGAGGTTCGCGGAGAGCGGTCCCTCGAGCGCGGCGGCGATCGCAGCGGCCTTCCCCGCACCGAAGGCCAGGAGGACGAGGTGTCTCGCGCGGAGGATGGTGCCGAGCCCCTGGGTGATGCAGTGCATGGGGACGTCGTCGATCGAGTCGAAGAACCGTGCGTTGTCCCGGCGGGTCTGCTCCGTCAGGGTCTTCACGCGGGTGAGCGACGCGAACGAGGAGCCCGGTTCGTTGAACCCGATGTGGCCGTCGGTCCCGATGCCGAGGATCTGCAGGTCGACGCCACCGGCGGCCTGGATCGCCGCTTCGTAATCGGCGCCGGCGTGCTGGATGGTCTCGGCCGCACCGTTCGGCACCTGGATGCGCTCTGGCACGAGGCCGAGTGGTTCGACGACCTCACGCGTGATGACGGAACGGTACGACTCGGGGTGCCTAACCGGCAGGCCGACGTACTCGTCGAGTGCGAATCCGCGTACCTGCGAGAGGTCGAGGCCGCGGGACCGGGTCGCGAGGGCCTCGTAGACGGGGAGCGGCGTCGAACCCGTCGCCAGTCCGAGGACGGCGTCCGGACGCTCCTCGATCAGAGAGACGATCGCCTCCGCGACGAGGGCGCCTGCGGCACCGGCGTCCTCCACGATCACGACTTCAGCCATGCGACGGTTCTCCTCTTCCCACGAGCGCTGCGCCGATCGCCGCGACGGGGGATCCCGTCGGCACGAGGCGCACGCGCTGTTCCAACTGCAATGATGCGACGAATGGAGACCCGGCGGCGGATTCGGCCAGAGCCTCGCGGATGACGGCGAGCAGTCGCTCGCCGAGAGCGGTGAGTCCTCCCCCGAGGACGATGTCGTCGGCGTCGACGGTGAGGGTCAGGATGCGGACGGCCGCGGCCGCTCCGTGACCGAGGCGTGCGCGGAGCGCGATGGCCCGCGGGTCTCCGGCGTCGGCATGGTCGAAGAGGTCGAGCACCGGCAGTGCCACATCGGCTCCCCAGGCGGCGGAGACCGCACCACCGGCGGCCATGGTCTCGACGCACCCGCGCTGTCCGCACCCGCAGCGGTCGCCGAGCGGATCAACCGACAGATGCCCGACCTCGCCTGCGACCCCGCTCGAGCCCTGCCAGAGCCGGCCATCCGTGACGATGCCGGCGGCGACGCCCGTGCCGAGGTTGAGGTAGGCCATCGTGCCGGAGCCGTCGAGCAGCTGCCAGGCGCCGAGGGCGGCCGCCTTCACATCGTTCTCCACGGCGACGGGGACCCCGAGGCGCCGCGCGAGGATCCCACCGAGCTCGAGGTCCTCGACGTCGAGGTTGACGGCGTGGGTCACCCGGCCGGTTCCCGGGACGATGAGACCGGGGATGCCGACCCCGACCGAGGTGAAGGCGTCGATCGGACGGGCGACGGCGTCGGCGAGGCGGCTGACGGCATCGACGGCGGTTTCGACGACCGCGTCGGGCCCGCGGCCGGTGACCAACCTGAGCCGGTGCAGGAGCGCGCCGTCGTCCGTCACGACGACGGCATCGGTCTTCGTGCCGCCGATGTCGAGTCCCACCCTCACGCGGTTCGTCTCCGGAGGGCGTCGTGGCGCGTCTGCATACTGTGGTTCCTTCGATCCGTGGTGCGACCCGCTCGCACCACCGGTTTGTTCGCCAAGCTTACAAATAAACGGCGCCCGCGTCCACGTCGACGACGACGGCTCATCAGGATCGGGCGGCACCCGCCTGCGGGTGGCGGGCTCCACCGGGTAGCCTGGAGGCCGACCCGCAGCGCGCGGGCGGGCCCGTCCCGGGCACCGAACACGGGGGAATCACACCACCATGAAGAAGAACGCAGCAGCATTCCTCGGCGCGATCGCCATCTCGGGCCTGCTCCTCACCGGCTGTGCCGGCGGCGCCCAGAGCAAAGAGGATGCGTGCAAGCTCATCCAGTCCGAGGTGACGGAGTCGGCTTCGCAGCTGCAGTCGGGCCTGAGCTCGCTCTCCTCCGACCCCGAGGCGGCCGTCAGCCAGCTCGACGACTTCTCCGGAACGTTCAAGGCGGCGGCCGACAAGGTCACGAACGACGAGGTGAAGACCGCGGCGAACGACTCGGTGAAGGCCCTCAACGACTTCATCGACGTCGCGAAGACCGCCGTCGACGACCCGCAGAACGTCGACCAGACCGGGCTCACCGATTCGCTCACGAAGCTCCAGGACGAGTTCACCACGCTCGGCAACACCTGCAGCCTCTAGCTCGACACGACTGACGACGGGCCCCGGATCGGCTGATCCGGGGCCCGTCGCCGTCTCCGGGCCGTCGGTTACTTCACGGATCCCTCGGTGAGGCCACCACGCCAGAAGCGCTGCAGCACGATCATCGCGATCGCCAACGGGATGATCGACAACAACGCACCGCCGGTCGTCAGCTCGTAGAACTCCGGCAGTCGGTCGACCTGGCTCCGCCAGTTGTTGAGGCCCAGGGTGATCGGGTACAGGGTGCTGTCGGACAGCATGACGAGCGGCAGGAAGTAGTTGTTCCAGATCCCGACGAGTTGGAAGAGGAAGACGGTGACGAGCGCGGGCGTGAGGATTTTCAGCCCCACGGTGTGGAAGATCCGCAGCTCGCTCGCGCCGTCGATCCGTGCCGCCTCGATGAGCGAGTCGTCGATCGTCGCGTCGGCGTAGATCCGGCAGAGGAACAACCCGAACGGCGAGACGAGCGACGGCAGGAGCACCGACCAGTACGTGTTCGCGAGTCCCATCTGGCTGAAGAGCAGGAACAGCGGGAGCGCCGTCGCCGTCCCCGGGACCAAGACCCCGCCGAGGATGGTGCCGAAGACGAGGTTGCGCCCGCGGAACCGGTACTTCGCGAGCGCGTACCCACCTGCGGCGGCGAGGTAGGTCGCGATGAGGGCTCCCACGCCTGCGTAGAGCACCGAGTTGCCGAACCAGCGGACGAAGATGCCGCCGTCGTAGGTGAGCACCTCGTGCAGGTTCGACCACAACGAGAACTCGGCGCCGAGGAGGAAGCCGTTGCTCCCGAACAGGTCCTCGGTGCTCTTGGTCGCAGCGATCACCACCCAGTACACCGGCACCAGGAAGTAGACCGCGACGACGACGAGGATGCCCGTCACGAGCACCCGCATCCCCCTGGACCCACCCGGGCGTCCCTGCTGGTCGCTCAGCCGCTGGGCTCGCTTCGACAAGGTCGCGGTCGTGATGCTCCGGGTCTCGCTCATGATGCCCTCCTCGACGTCAGGCGCAGGAAGATGAACGACAGCGCGAACGCGACCACGGCGATGAGCACCGCCTGCGCTGCGGCGACGTTGTAGTCGTTGTAGGCGAACGCGGTCGTGTAGGCGCTGAGGTTCGGCGTGTACTCGTTGTCGATCGCGGGCGACACGGTCTGCAGCACCTGGGGCTCGGCGAAGAGCTGGAGCGTGCCGATGATGGAGAACACGGTCGTGAGGATGAGCGCCGGCCGGATGAGCGGGAGCTGGATGCTCACTGCGACGCGGAACGGCCCGGCGCCGTCGACCTTCGCAGCTTCGTAGACCTCGCCGGGGATGGCCTTCAACTGGGCGACGACGATCATCATGTTGTAGCCGGTGTAGGTCCACGTCACGATGTTGGCGATGGACCAGAGCACGGTGCCTGCGCCGAGGAAGTCGAGCTCGATCCCCATCGCCCCGGCGATGTCGATGATCGGGCTGAGTCCCGGGACGTAGAGGAACGACCAGAGGATCGTCGCGATCACGCCGGGGATGCCGTAGGGCAGGAAGTACACGGCCCGGAAGAACCCGGGCCACTTCGCGGAGGCGGACTCGAGGAGGAGCGCCAGCAGGGTGCACAGCGCGATCATGACCGTGACCTGCACGACCCCGAAGAGGAGCATCCGCCCGATCGAGGCGATGAAGTTGCCGTTCTCCAGCGCCTGGGCGTAGTTGGAGAACCACGCGAACTCGGTGGTGACGCCCTCCTCACCGAAGACGCCCCTCCGTGAGACCCGGAGGAAGCTGCTACCGATCGCGACGATGATCGGCAGGATGAAGGTGAGGACGAACAGCGCCAGGAAGGGTCCGAGGAGGACCCACGGGGCCACGGCCGACGTCCGGCGCCGGCGCTGCGCTCCCGACCGCGACGGGTCGTCCGCCACACCACGCGCCGGGCGTTCCGTGACGGCGCTCACGATGCCGCCTCGATCCGCAGGCCCTTGTTGCGGAACGCGGTGATGACGTCGCGCTGCCCCTGCACCACGGCATCCACGAGGGTGCCGCCCGAGGCCTTGGCCCGGAACCCGTCGGCGAGGATGTTGAAGGTCTGCTGCGTCAGCGGCCACCACTGCCACTCGTTGTTCTGTTCCTTGGCCGCCGGCACAAAGACCTCCTCGTTGTAGTTCTGGCCACCGAAGAACTCGCTCGGCTGCTGCCGGCGCTCGCCGATGTAGGCGTCGTTCGGCGACCACCCGATGCCGGAGTGTTCGATCATGGCGTCGATGCCGGCGTCGCTCGTGGTCATCCACACGGCGAATTCGAGCGCCTCCCTCGGGTGGGCGCTGTTCGCCAGGACGGCGGCCGTGGACCCGCCCTGGAAGGTCGAGCCGTACCCCTCGCTCCCCCACCGCGGCAACGGCGCGACCCGCCACTTGCCCTCGGCCCCCGAGACACCCTGGAGGAGGGCGTCTCCCCAGCTGGCTCCGGCGAGCGACGCGATCGAGTCCTTCGCTGCAGCGGCGAACCAGGCCGGCGAGAACTGGCTGTAGGAGGTGGTCATGACGCCCTCGTCGATGGCCCGGTCGAAGAACCGGGCCGTCTCCAGAGTCGCGTCGTCCGTCATGTCCACGATCCACCGGTCGCCGTCGACGCGGAACCAGGACGCGCCGGCCTGGGTCGCCATCGCCGCGAACCACGACGCGTCGTCGAGGGCGAAGCAATCCAGGTACATGCCGGCCTCGCGGACCGCCCCCGCCACCTGGAACCAGTCGTCCCACGTGGCCGGTGGCTTCGCACCCACCCGGTCGAGCAGGTCCGGGCGGTAGTAGAGCGCCATCGGACCGGAGTCCTGCGGGATCCCGTAGACCCCGTCGACGTAGGAGACCTGGTTCCAGAGGGTCTCGTTGTATCGCGATGCGACCTCGTCCGCACCGTAGCGCCGGAGGTCGACCAACCCGTTCACGAGCAGGAACTCGGGGAGCGTCCGCATCTCGACCTGCGCGAGGTCCGGACCACCACCCGCGGCGAGCGCCGAGTAGAGCTTCTGATACCCACCGTCGTTGCCTCCGGGGATCCAGACCGCCTCGACCTGCACGTTCGGGTGGTCGGCGTTCCAGACGTCCGCGACCTTCTGGAGGTCCTTCAACCAGGCCCAGTAGGTGAGCGTGATCCGTTCGCCGGCGGCGGCCGGGGCGATCGTCGGACCGGTGTTCGGTGACACCGTCCCCGGGGTGGAACAGCCCGCCAGGAGCGCGGTCGCACCACCCGCTGCAGCCCAGGCGAGCAACTGTCTTCTCGTCATCGGTGACATCGATGGTCCTCACGTCGTCGTCGAGGTGGTCCCTCGACGCTAACACGACGGCTCGGACCGGCGTCGAGACCCGAACGGCGGACGGGGCCCGGGAGCGTGTGCTCCCGGACCCCGTCCGTGTGGTGCTGGTGTCGGTCAGGCCGACGTCATCAGGCCAGGCGCGCCTTGAGGTTCGCCGAGATGGTCTCGAGGAACTCCTCGGTCGTCTGGTAGGCCTGGTCGGGGCCGACGAGGAGCGCGAGGTCCTTCGTCATGGCACCGGACTCGACCGTCTTGATGACGACGTCCTCGAGGGTCGCCGCGAACTCGATGAGCTCCTGGTTGCCGTCGAGCACGCCTCGGTGCTGCAGGCCACGGGTCCACGCGAAGATCGAGGCGATCGGGTTCGTCGACGTGGGCTTGCCCTGCTGGTGCTGGCGGTAGTGACGCGTGACGGTGCCGTGTGCGGCCTCCGCCTCCACGATCTTGCCGTCGGGCGTGGCCAGCACGCTCGTCATGAGGCCGAGCGAGCCGAAGCCCTGCGCCACGGTGTCGGACTGCACGTCGCCGTCGTAGTTCTTGCAGGCCCAGACGTAGCCGCCCTCCCACTTCATGGCCGAGGCGACCATGTCGTCGATGAGGCGGTGCTCGTAGGTGATGCCGGCAGCCTCGAACCGCTCCTTGAACTCCGCGTCGAAGATCTCCTGGAAGATGTCCTTGAACCGGCCGTCGTAGGCCTTGAGGATGGTGTTCTTCGTGGAGAGGTACACCGGGTAGTTGCGGTTCAAGCCGTAGTTGAGGCTCGCTCGCGCGAAGTCGCGGATCGACGCGTCGAGGTTGTACTGCACCTGTGCGATGCCGTCGCCGGGCGACTGGAAGACCTCGAACTTCTGCGGCTCCGAGCCGTCGTCGGGCGTGAACTCGACCGTGAGCTTGCCCTCGCCCTTGAACAGGAAGTCGGTCGCGCGGTACTGGTCGCCGAAGGCGTGGCGGCCGATGATGATCGGCTTGTTCCATCCGGGCACGAGACGCGGGATGTTCGAGATGATGATGGGCTCGCGGAAGATGACGCCGCCGAGGATGTTGCGGATGGTGCCGTTCGGGCTCCGCCACATCTTCTTGAGACCGAACTCCTCGACACGTGCCTCGTCAGGGGTGATGGTGGCGCACTTGACGCCGACGCCGTGCTTCTGGATGGCGTGCGCGGCGTCGATCGTGATCTGGTCGTCCGTCTCGTCACGCTTCTCGATGCCGAGGTCGTAGTACTCGAGGTTCACATCGAGGTAGGGGTGGATGAGCGAGTCCTTGATGAACTGCCAGATGATGCGAGTCATCTCATCGCCGTCGAGTTCGACGACGGTGCCTTCGACCTTGATCTTCGACACTGGTTGTCCTTTCTGATGCCGCCCTGAGCCGAGCGGCCTACGGAGGTGCGCACGCGGTGGAGTGCTCCGCATGGCATGGAGGAGACCGCATCCGAAAGGTGGACGGCACGGCCACGACCTAGCTTACAAGACCGGCCAGGTCTCTTGACATCGAGACAGTTGGATCCGGCGGCACGCGGGCGCCCCGCTCCCCGCCTGTGGGTCGGCCGTGGATGTCCCCACGAGCAGCGTGTCGGCTGTCTGACGGACTATCCGCGGTCCGCCGGACAGGTTAGCCTGGGCTCATGGCTGAGTTGCGTCTGGAAGAACTGTCCGCATCGACGATCGTGGCGGTCAACGCGCTCACCATGAAACCCGGGCAGGAGCAGTTCATCGCCCCGGTGTCCTACGCGGTCGCCGCCGCGGTCGTGAACCCTGCCACCTCCTGGCAGCGCGTCATCCTCGACGGCGACGAGGTCGTCGGCTTCATCTCCGCCAACTTCGACCACGAGTCGACGCAAGAGGAGTTCCGCTCCGCCCTGTGGCGCATCAACGTCGACGCAGACGACCAGGGCCGCGGCGTCGGCCGGTTCGCGGTCGCCTCGCTCATCGAGGAGGCCAAGCAGCGCGGCTTCGACCACGTCAACGTCATCTACGAGCCCGGCGACCTCGGTCCCGAGGCGTTCTTCCTGCGCGTCGGGTTCTCCCCGGTCGGCGAGACCCAGTACGGCGAGACCATCGGCAGCATCAGCCTCTGAGGCCGTGAACGGGTCGTCACCGACGGACTCGGCTGAGGCGTTCGCCGAGGCCGTGCTGGCCGTGGTCGCCGACATCCCCGAGGGGTGCGCCCTGAGCTACGGCCAGGTCGCGTCGATCATCGGGTCGAAGTCCGCGCGCGGCGTCGGTCGCGTGATGGCGCAGTACGGGCACGCCGTGCCGTGGTGGCGGGTCGTCCGGTCGGGCGGTCTCCCTCCGACGGGGCACGAGGATCGCGCGTTGGAGCACTACGAGGCCGAGGGCACGCCGATCGTCCCGATGAGCGGCGGACGCTACCGCCTGGGTCGCGAGGCGCTGCTGTACTGACCGGCGCCGCGCCCGATCAGACGGGAAGGTGGATCGAGACGACCGTCCCCGCACCGATCGGGCTCTCGACGTGCATCGTCCCGCCCACGGCGTCGACCCGGTCCGCGAGGCCGCGCAGCCCGCTCCCCCGCGCGGGGTCGGCACCGCCCACGCCGTCGTCAGCCACCACGACCCGGAGCCCGCCGTCGGGGTCGTCGGAGACGACCACCTCGCAACTCGACGCCCCGGAGTACTTCGTGACGTTGGCCAGACACTCCGAGACGACGTAGTAGACGGTCGCCTCGATGAGCTGTCCGGGTCGCTCGCGCAATTCGACGGTGACCTTGGTGACGACGGTGCACCGGCGTCCGAGTTCGGCGATCGCCGGCGCCAGTCCGCCTTCGGCCAGGAGCGCCGGGTGCAGGCCTCGAGCGAGCTCGCGCAGTTCCTTGATGGCACTCGCGAGTTGGTCGATGGTGGTCTCGAGGCCGTCGGCCAGGGCGAGTTGGCCGTCGGCTCGTGCCGCGTCGCTCGCCATCCGGAGTCGCAGCGCGACGGAGAACAGCTGCTGCTGCGAGCCATCGTGCAGGTCACGCTCCGCCCGCCGGCGCGCCTCGTCGGCCGCCTGCACGATGCGCAACCGCGACCGACTCACCTCGCGCAACGAGTGGCGGAGTTCAGCGGTGAGTCGTTCGTTGTCGATCATGATGCGCAGCGACGCCGACACCGAACGAAGCAACTGCGGATTGTCGAGCAGAGCCGCGTCGTGCTCGATGTACACGAGCGGCGCGTCCGCCTCGCCGACGCTCGACATCGCCCGGCCGCGTGGGTCCCTGCCGGTGGTCCGCTGCGATCCCGGCCAGACGAGTCGGGCGGTGCGGTCGCCGAGGACGGTCTTCACCGCACCGTCCCAGCGGTCGTGGCCGGTCTCGCTCAGCTGTCCGGTCTGCACGAGGTCCACGGCCCTGGCGCGGATCGTCCGCATCCGGATGAGACCCGTCGCATACGCGGCGGGAACGAGCACCACCGAGAACGCGTTGAGGTCCTCGACGACGAGCCGGAGGTGCTCCGGCCATCCCCCCAGGCGGACGAGGGACCACGCCACCCCGATGACGAGCCACATCACGAACGCGACCGGCATGATGAAGGCCACCTGTCTGGCCGCTCCACTGCTCCGCGCCCACCGCAGGAGCACGACACCCGCGACCACGACCGCGAACGCCCCCATGACGCCGGCGTGGACCCGACCGAGCACGTCGGCCACGTCTCCGGTCGCGAGGACGGCGTACCGACTCCGCTCGTGGCTCACGTCGAGCACGTGGTTCGGTGTCACGAGGAGCGTGACGACCGCATAGGTGACGAGGTAGACCGATGCCGTGATGACGAGCCGTCGATCGAAGCCACGCCGCAGCCGCCCGGCAGGGAAGGCCAGGGCCAGCCACACGAGTGCGACCCCGGGGAGCACGGAGATCGACATGAGGAGCGGCCAGAGCCAGCCCGCTTCGACGCCGTACGCCCACATGTAAGCCGTCTCGGCCAGCGCGTACCCGACGATCACCCAGCCTGGAGTGGCCGTCGGAGCCAGCCACCAGATGAGCCCTGCCGCCACCAGCGCCGCGAGGTGGCCCACCAACCACGGCAGACCGTTGCCGTCGGCGACGGCCGGCTGGACGACGCCGAACACGACCGACAGGACGCACACGAGCACGGCCGCCAGCAGGATGCCGAGTCGCAGCGGCCACGGCAGTCGCCCGCCGCCGGCCGGTGCCGGGATCGGCAGCGACGTCGCCCGTCCGTGTGGGCGACCGTCAGCCATCCGTGTGTTCCAGCCACCGCACGACCGCGAGGACACGGCGGTGGTCCGCCGGTGAGTCCTCGAGTCCGAGCTTGGCCAGGATGCGGCTGATGTGTGCTTCGACCGTCTTCAGGCTGACGACGAGCGCTTTCGCGATGCCCGAGTTCGACCGCCCCTCGGCCATGAGCGTGAGGACTTCGCGTTCGCGCTCCGTGAGGTGGTCCAGCCCGTCGGACCGGGTCCGTTCCGCGACGAGGAGGGAGACGACCTCGGGATCCACGACGGACTCACCTGCCGCCACGCGCTCCACGGCGTCGACGAGCGTTCCGGAGTCGGCGACGCGGTCCTTCAGCAGGTAGCCGGTGCCACCGCCTGAGCCGAGCGCGCGGACCGCGTAGGAGGGCACGGCGTACGTGCTCAGCAACAGCACCCCGGCGACGAAGCCCGACGCCCGCAACTGCTCGAGAGCGACGATGCCCTCGTCGGTGTGGGTGGGAGGCATCCGGATGTCGAGCACGACGGCGTCGAGCTGCAGCCCGGCGTCGATGCGATCGACCAGGTCGACCGCCGAGCCGAACGAGCCGACCACGTCGTGACCACCCGCCTTGAGGATCTGCGCGACACCCTCACGGAGGAGCACCGCGTCATCCGCGACGGCGACACGCAGTGAACGCGGTTCCAGACTGGTCATCCGCTCATTGTGGCAGGTCGACGTGACGAGGTGTAGTGCCCACGGGGTCGCTCCGTCACCGGAGGACCCCGTGGACACGCCTGCGCGGTGCGGGTCAGCCGACCGACGACCGCCAGGCCGCGTGCATCGCGGCGAACCGTCCCGTCCCGCCGATGAGCTCCGCGGGCGCGCCGTCCTCGATCACCCGGCCGTGCTCCATCACGAGCACCCGGTCGGCGATCGCGACGGTCGACAGCCGGTGCGCGATGATGATCGCGGTGCGGTCCGCGAGCAGGGTCTGCAACGCCTCCTGGACGAGTCGCTCACTCGGGATGTCGAGCGAGGCGGTCGCTTCGTCGAGGATCAGGACGGCCGGATCCGCGAGGAACGCCCGTGCGAACGACAGGAGCTGCCGCTGGCCCGCCGAGACCCGACCACCGCGCTTGTTCACGTCGGTGTCGTAGCCGTTCGGCAACGCCTCGATGAACGTGTGCGCGCCGACGGCCTTCGCGGCGGACGTGATCTCCTCGATCGTCGCGTCGGGCTTCCCCAACGCGATGTTGTCGGCGACCGAACCGGAGAACAGATAGGCCTCCTGCGTCACCATGACGATCGCCCGACGGAGGTCCTTCGGGTGCAGGTCGCGCAGGTCGATGCCGTCGAGGCGCACCGCGCCATCGGTCGGGTCGTAGAACCGACTGATGAGCTTCGCGAGCGTCGACTTGCCCGCACCGGTCGTGCCGACGAGCGCGATGGTCTGGCCCGCGGGGATCTCGAGGTCGAACTTCGGGAGCACCACCCGATCGGCGGCGTACGCGAACGTCACATCGTCGAAGGTGATGCGTCCCTGCGACGTCCACAGGTCGACCGGCGCGACGGGATCGGGCACCCCGGGACGCTCCTCGAGCACGCCGGAGATCTTCTCGAGCGCCGCAGCGGCCGACTGGTAGGAGTTGTAGAACATCGCCATCTCCTCCATCGGGTCGAAGAACCGACGCGTGTAGAGGAGCGCCGCGAGCAGCGCGCCGATCGCGAGCTGGCCGTCGGCGACCCGGAACCCGCCGATGAGGAGCACCACCGCGACGGAGACGTTGCCGATGAAGACCAGGCCCGGATCGAACACTCCGAACAGCTGGATGACCCGGGCGTTGGTGTCGCGGTACTGCTCCACGAGCTCACCGAACGCGCGCTCGTTCCGCCGCTCCTTCCGGAAGGCCTTCACGGCACGGATACCGGTCATCGCCTCCACGAAGAACACGATGAGCTTCGCCGACCGGACCCGCGACTCGCGGAACATCCGCTGCGAGCGGAGCTGGAACCAGCGGGTGAGCACGAACAGTGGGATGAGCGAGCCGAGCAGCACGAGACCGCTGACCCAGTCCACGAGGACGAGGGCCGCGGCGGTGAACCCCATGTACAGCACGCCGGACACGAGCTGGTTGATGCCCGAATCGAGCAGCTCGCGGATGGAGTCGAGATCGCTCGTCTGCCTGGAGATGATGCGACCCGAGGTGTAGCTCTCATGGAAGTCGAGACTGAGCCGCTGCGTCTGCAGGAACACGCGCTTCCGGAGGTCGATCAGGATCGCCTGGCTGATCCGTGCGGCGAGCACGGTGTACCAGGAGATGAGCGTCGCTCCGGCGGCACCCGTCAGCAGGTACGCGCCGACCACGAGGAAGGCCGGCATCCAGTCGGCGCGTTCCAGGACGGCCGGGAGGGCGCGGTCGATGCCGAGGGCGATCAACGCGGGCCCGGCGACCTGGGCGGCGGTCGACACCACGACGATGGTCATGGCGGCGATCACGCGCAGCCGCAGGGGCGCGAGCAGCGATCCGAGCAGTCGCAGTGAACGGCGTCGGATCTGCGCGGACTCGTCGCGGGTGAGGTCGTCGCGCTCCTCACCCTCCACTCCGTGGACGGTCGTCGGCGGGGTCACAGGTTCACCTCCTGGCGGTTGGACTCTCGTTCGTCGTCTTCCAGACTCGAGATCACGTAGCGGTAATGGGCGTTGTGCTGCAACAGCTCGGTATGGCGACCCACCGCGGTGATGCGACCGTCCTCCAGGAGGGCGACGCGGTCGGCGAGGGTGACGGTGCTCGGTCGGTGCGCGACGATCAGGGCCGTGGTCGAGGCGAGCACCCGGCGGAGCGCCGCCTCGACGAGCGCCTCGGTGTCGACGTCGAGCGCCGACAACGGGTCGTCCAGCACCAGCACCTCCGGCCGGGCGGCCACTGCCCGGGCGAGGGCGAGCCGCTGACGCTGCCCGCCGGACAGGCTGAGCCCCTCTTCGCCGACCATCGTCTCCACGCCGTTCGGCAGTTCGTCGACGAACCCGGCCTGGGCGATGTCGAGTGCCTCGCGCAGGATCCGATCGGCCTCCGCGGAGTCGAGGTCGATGTCGTCCCGCCCGAGGAGGACGTTCTCCTTGACGCTCGCCGAGAAGAGGGTCGCATCCTCGAAGGCCATCGCGATGTGCCGGCGCAGGTCCTCGCGGGTGAGCGCCCGGATGTCGACCCCGTCGAGCAGGATGCGCCCACCCGTGACGTCGTACAGGCGGGTGGTCAGTGCCGTGATGGTCGACTTCCCGGAGCCGGTCAGACCGACGAGCGCCATGGTCTCCCCCGGCTCGAGCCGCAGGTCGACGCCGTTCACCACGTCCGCGTAGCGGTCGGGTGCGTCCTGGTAGCGGAAGTGCACATCCTCGAACACGAGCTCACCGCGCGGTTCACGGATGCGCTCGGGGTGCTCGGGGTCGGTGATCGTGTTGACCGAGTCGATGACCTCGAAATACCGGTCCGTCGCCGTCCGGGTGTCGAAGGTCATCGCGAGCAGGAAGCCGATCGACTCGATCGGGAACCGGAGGATCGTGGCCGTCGCGAAGAAGGCGAACAGCTGACCGACGGTGAGTTCACCGATCGACGCGAGCCAGACGCCGGCCAACAGGCAGAGCGCGAAGGCGACGTCCGGCAGCAGGACGAGCCAGAACCAGATCCCGGCGATGGCCTTCGCCTTCTCGATCTCGGTCCCCCGCAGGTCCTCGGCGCGCGACGCGAAGCTCCGCAAGGCGTGCTTGCCTCGACCGAACGCCTTGAGCACACGGATGCCGTGGACAGACTCCTCGACGGCGGTCGCCAGGTCACCCGCTTGGTCCTGACTGCGCCGGGCGATCACCGAGTACCGCCCCTCGAAGGTGAACCCGAACACCCACACGGGGATGGCGAGCGCGATGAAGATGAGCCCGAGCAGCCAGTTCCAGGTGAACAGGATGACCGCACCGATGACGATCGTGACGCCGTTGACGATCAGGAGCACGAAGCCGAACGAGATCCACCGGCGGATGAGTCCGAGGTCGCTGACGGCGCGCGAGAGCAGCTGCCCGCTCTGCCACCGGTCGTGGAAGGTCACGGGGAGGTCCTGCAGCTTGGCGAACAACGCGTTGCGCATCCGCGCCTCGACATGCGTCCCGGGGGTCAGGACGAACCAACGGCGCAGCGCGATCATGACCGCCTCGAGGACACCGAGCGCGAGGACCACGAGGACCGCCGGCCAGATCTGCGAGGAGTCGCCGGTCGAGAGCGGACCGTCGACGAGGGCCTGCAGCACGAGCGGGATCGCGAGCGCCACCAGGCCGGCGACGAGCGCGGCGACCATGCCGAGCACGATCCGCGGCATGGCCGTCTTCGCGAACGGGTAGATCCGCATCAGGGCACGGAAGGTGCTCTGGCGCGTTTGGACAGGACGGCGTTCATCGCCGAGCGGAGTCATTGCGGGGATTCCTTGCGAGAGCGTCGGTGACGTCGATCACCGACGGAATGATGGTCGTGGAGCTGCCGGACGGCGAGGTCGCTGTGCGCGGTCGCAGCATCCGGTGACGGGTCCGGACGAAGCCGGACGGATGGTGAGGTGGACTGCCCGACGCTAGTGGGCTGCGTCGGCGTCCGCTGCGGCGGCGGGTCCGGCTGGCGCCGGGACGGCCACCGGGCGGCGGCTCGAGGCGGAGCGGGCACGATCGACCGTCGGCGCGAGCGCGGTGTGGTTCGAGAGCGTCATGGCATCCTCCTCATCCTGTGGGGCGACAGCCGCGGGCCGGGTGCACAGGTCGCACTCGAACGCGGGCGGCGACCGATCACGGTGAACGAGGTTCGGCGCAGCAGACCAGACTATGGGAGTCGGTCGACAGGCCGCAAGGGATCCATGCGGTTGCACGCACCGGATCGGCCCGGCTCGTCGTCAGGAGGTCGGTTCGTCGACGATGCCCACGAAGGCGCCGATGCCGTCGACCTCGCGCCGACGCGCTCCCTCGGGCACCGGCGGCAGCTCGTCGGCGCCGTGCCAGGAGCAGCTCACCATCGAGAACTCCGGCCACCACTTCTTCGGGCGGAGCGTCTCGCTCGTGCCGCAGATCGTGCACGTCAATTCGACCCAGACCGGCCGCTTCCCGGTCCGATTCGCGCGGGACTGCACGTACCAGGCGGGCGGGTCGGCCAGGAACGCCGCCAACTGCTCCGCCGACCAGAACGGCGGGATCCCGTGGTGTCTGGCCATCTCGAGCGGGATGTCCAGTCGCTGCGCGACGGTCCTCCGGTTCAGATCCCGACCGCCGCGCGCTCCAGCCTGCTGCTCCACGATCGGCTCAGCTGACCCGCACGGACAGGCAGGTCACGCAGCCCTCGAGCTTCTCGAACTCGCTGATGTCCACCTGGACGACGGTGTAGCCGCGGTCTTCGAGCAGCGCAGCCGTCTTGGGAGCGGCCGCGGAGATGAGCACGGTGTCGTCAGCGAGTTCGACGACCGCGACGCCCTCACGCTCGGGCACGACGAGGTGGCGGCCGAAGAAGGACGGGTCCTCGACGAGGTCGGGGTGGACGAGCACGGTCCCGTCCGGGAGTGCGGTGGCCGTGGACTTCAGGTGGAGCGCCGTCGTGAAGGGGACCGCCACGACGTCGAACCCGAGCGGCGCGAGGATGGCTCGGAGCTGTCGGACGCCTTCGGCGTTGGTGCGGCCGCTGCGACCGACGTAGACGGTCGTGCCGACCCGGAGGACGTCTCCGCCTTCGAGGGTGCCTTCACCATCGATCCGGTGGATCCGGAGGCCGAGCTCACGGGCGGTGGTCTCGGCTGCGACGATCTCAGGGCGACGGCTCTCGGCACCCGGGCGGGTCACGACGGCGACGTCGCCGATCACGATGACGGCGTCCTCGATGAAGACGGAGTCCGCGAGCTGCTCGGCCCAGGAGACCTCGGTGGTGTCCCAGCCGGCGGCGTCGAACGCGGCGACGTAGGCGTCCCACTGCTTGTCGGCGAGCTCGGCGTCGATCGGCGTGCGCTCCAGGTGCGTCACGAGGCCTTCGGCGAGGTTGGAGGCCGGCATGCGCACGAGGGCGATGCGGCGTCCGTCATCGAGCACGGTGTCCTGGGTGCGGATGACCATCCAGTACACCGGGTATCCGATGAAGGCCGCGGAGAGCGCCACGACGACCACGAAGACGAGGTTGAGGCTGATGAGCGTCGCGACGATGCTGCCGAGCACGGCGCTGTCGATGGGCTGCCCCGTCGTCGCCACCTGGACGATGAGTCCGAGGAGCGCTCCGATGACGGCGAGGGCGGCGCCGCCGAGCAGGGCGAGGAGTCGGTACCGGTGGAGGCCGACGATGCCCACGATCAGCAGCAGCACGAAGGTGATGATCGTGCTCTCGAAGAAGTACGGGCTCGCCTGGGCGAAGATCGTCCCGGCGAACTGGTAGCCGACGAACGTGACGAACATGACCCCCAGGAAGCCCACGACGATGGTCGCGACGGCGGCGGCGGCGGATGCGATGAGCTTGCGGCTCCAGGTGGCAGTCATCCGACAACCGTAGCCCAACGACACAGCGGCGTCGGGCCACGAAGGCCCGACGCCGCTGGGAGATCGCCACGAGCCTGCCCAGAACCCCCACAGGGGCTGTCGGCGCGGCCTAGTGGAAGAAGTGACGCTCCCCCGTGAAGTACATGGTCACGCCGGCGGCTTCAGCCGCAGCGATGACCTCTTCGTCGCGGACGGAACCACCGGGCTGCACGACCGCGCGCACGCCGGCGTCGAGCAGGACCTGCAGACCGTCGGCGAACGGGAAGAAGGCGTCCGAGGCCGCCACGGAACCCGCGGCGCGGTCACCGGCTCGGCTCACCGCGAGGTGGCAGGAGTCGACGCGGTTGACCTGGCCCATGCCGACGCCCACGCTCGCGCTGCCCTTGGCGAGCAGGATGCCGTTGGACTTCACCGAGCGGCACGCCTTCCACGCGAAGATGAGGTCGAGCAGGGTGTCGTCGTCGGCCGGTTCGCCCGTGACGAGCGTCCAGCCCTTGGCGGTGTCCTGCGGGTCGTCGGCGAAGCGGTCCGCGTCCTGGTAGAGCAGGCCACCGGAGATCTGCCGGACCTCGCGGTCCTCGCGCACGAAGTCCTCCGGCAGCTGCAGGAGGCGCAGGTTCTTCTTCGTCTTGAGCACCTCGAGCGCGGCGTCCTCGAAGCCCGGGGCGACGAGCACCTCGGTGAAGATCTCCTTGACCGTCTCGGCCATGCCGAGAGTCACGACGCGGTTGGCGGCGATCACCCCGCCGAAGGCGGAGACCGGGTCGCACTCGTGCGCACGACGGTGGGCCGAGGCGATCGGGTCGGGTGCCTTCGGGTTCGCGAAGGCGATGCCGCACGGGTTCGCGTGCTTGATGATCGCGACGGCGGGGTTGGCGAAGTCGTAGGCCGCACGGACCGCGGCGTCGGCGTCGACGTAGTTGTTGTACGACATCTCCTTGCCGTGCAACTGCGTCGCCTGGGCGATCCCGGCACCGCCCGGACGGACGTAGAGCGCCGCGGCCTGGTGCGAGTTCTCGCCGTAGCGCAGCACGGCCTCCCGACGACCGGTGATGGTGAGCGTGCTGGGGAAGGCCTCCGCCTCGGTCGTCTCCGTGCTCGCGAACCACGCGGACACCGCCGCGTCGTAGGAGGCGGTGTGGTCGAAGGCCTGCGCGGCGAGCGAGCGACGCTGAGCGAGCGTGGTGCCGCCGGCCGCGACGGCCTCGGTGATCAGCCCGTAGCGTTCCGGAGAGACGACGATCGCGACGTTGGCGTGGTTCTTCGCCGAGGCACGCACCATCGCCGGACCACCGATGTCGATCTGCTCGACGACGTCGTCGCCGGTGGCACCGCTCGCGACCGTCTCGACGAAGGGGTACAGGTTCACGACGACGAGCTGGAACGGCTCGATGCCGAGCTCGGCGAGCTGGGCTTCGTGGGACTCGAGCCGCAGGTCGGCGAGGAGTCCGGCGTGCACCGAGGGGTGCAGGGTCTTGACCCGACCGTCGAGCGACTCGGGGAATCCGGTGACCTCGGACACGTCGGTCACCGCGTGACCAGCGCCGCGGATGGTCGCCGCGGTGGACCCGGTGGAGACGATCTCGACGCCCGCTGCCGCGAGTGCACCCGCGAGCTCGAGCAGCCCGGTCTTGTCGCTGACCGAGATCAGCGCGCGGCGGACGGGGACGAGGTCGCGTTCGCGGTAGAGGCTGTGGTCGTGGCTGGGACCGCTCATGACTGGGGTGCTCCTTCTGCTGGCGGGCGGGACGCCGTGGAGAGCGCCTCGAGGTCGATGGTTCCGGTGGCGAGATCGCGGACGGCCTGGACGAGCAGTCGACGCTCCACCGGCTTGATCCGCTCGTGGAGGCTGTGCTCCGTGTCGTCGGGCAGGACGGGGACACGCTCCTGCGAGATGATCGGGCCCGCGTCGACACCGTTGTCGACGACGATGATCGATGCCCCGGTCTGCGCGGCGCCTGCCGCCAGCGCGTCCCGGACGCCGTGCGCTCCCGGGAACTCGGGGAGGTACGCGGGGTGCGTGTTGATGATGCGCGGTGAGAGGGCGTCGACGACGACGGGTGGCAGGAGGCGCATGAGGCCGCTGAGGACGAGCACGTCCGGGTTCCAGACCCGGATCTGTTCGAGGAGCGCCACGCCCCACTCGGCCCGCGAGTCGAAGGAGGAGTAGGGGACGGTGAACGACGGGATGCCGAACTCCTCGGCATGAGCGAGGCCGTCGGCTTCCCGATCGGCGCCGACGGCGATGACGCGAGCGGGGAAATCCGCGTCGCGTGAGGCTTCGAGGAGGGCGCGGAGATTGGATCCGCCACCGGAGATCAGCACGACGAGTGACAGCACCAGAGCATCCTATCGGTCGCGGGCACCCCGACCGCTCGGCTGGGCGTGCAGCTCCGGGAGGCGGTCCTCCTCGGCCAGATGCGTCGGGCCGGCCGCCATGCCGACCACGGCCGCGATCCCGACCGTCAGCGTGGTCCACAGGCCCGTCGCCCAACCGTTCGGGCCGACCTCGATGAGGCGACCGGGGCCTGCCGCGCCCGCCGAGAGCGCGGCGAGGACACCGACGATGATGCCTGCGGTCACCCCGACACCGAGACCGACGGCCGCCAGTCGTGCGAGCCCGCCGCGCCCGTCGAGGTCGACGAGCAGACGACGGCGCAGCACCACGGCTGCGGCGAATCCGATGACGACCGGGACCACGAGGATCGCGAACCCGAGCGGGCTCTCCCCGGTCGGGATGGCGCCGAGGACCGGCACGGCCGGCATGGGCCCGACGAGCGTGCCGATCGGCGAGATCGCGGTACCGCTCCCGATGGCGAAGCCCGCACCGGTGATCCAGCTCATCGCCCAGATCACGAGGTTCGGGAGGTACAGGAGCTCGGCGCCCGTGACGATGGCACCGCCCAGGACGCCGAACTGCGCGCTCTCGTGCAGGGAGATGATGGCGCCGTAGCCGACGGCGATGAGGACGGCGGTCAGGAGTGCGGAGACCGCGACGAGTGCGGTGGCGGCGAGTGCTCCACCGCGCAGCGCCGCGACGACCATCGACCAGGTCCCGTCCGGCATCCGGTCCCGCATCGCGCGGAGTCCGTCGAGGATCGGATCGGCCGTGTCCTGCTCACGGAAGCGGACCCACAGCGCGGCGACCACGACCCCGCCTGCGAAGCGCACGGTCGGCGCGAGGGTCCCCTGGACGATCGAGGGACGCACCGCCGGGTGGAGGGCGGTGAGGGTCACGAGGAACGACAGCAGGGCGAACACGAGCACCGACAGCACGACGGCACCCTGCCACCAGGTGCTGCGTGCCGCGCGGGTTCCGGTGCGCAGGCCGAACAGGACCGTGCCGATCGTGAAGGCGAGGGGCGCGAGGGAGACGAGGAACGGCTCCATCCCGGCGGGCAGTCCGAGCTGGGTGACGAGGGCCGTGTCGAGGGTGATGCGCATACTCGAGCCGTTGCCGAGCGCCCAGATGTCGACGGCCCCGCGCCACAGCGCGGCCGGGTCGACGTCCAACTGGAAGTGCAGCGCCCACAGGGCGAGGAGTGGGACGAGTGCGACACCGATGCCGATGGCCACGGCGAGGGTGGCATCGAGGGCGGCGAGGAGGGCGACGGTCAGACGGTTCATGCGCCTTCGACCCTACCTGGAGCCGCGCGTGCGGACCGTCAGGCACACGGCTGCGTGGGCCGAAACGCCACGACGCGACGCCCGAACCGGGCGCCGCGTCGTGGTCGCAGTCGAGCTGCGGGTGTTACAGCGAGGCGATGATCTCGCGCATGAGGTCGGCGGTCTCGCTCGGCGTCTTGCCGACCTTGACGCCGGCGGCCTCGAGGGCCTCCTTCTTCGCCTGCGCGGTGCCTGCGGAGCCTGAGACGATCGCGCCGGCGTGGCCCATGGTCTTGCCCTCGGGCGCGGTGAAGCCCGCGACGTAGCCGACGACCGGCTTCGTGACGTTCGCCTTGATGAAGTCGGCCGCGCGCTCCTCGGCGTCGCCACCGATCTCTCCGATCATGACGATGGCCTTGGTCTCGGGGTCGGCCTCGAACGCGGCGAGCGCGTCGATGTGCGTCGTGCCGATGATCGGGTCGCCGCCGATGCCGATCGCCGTCGAGAACCCGATCTCGCGCAGCTCGTACATCATCTGGTACGTGAGGGTGCCCGACTTCGACACGAGGCCGATCGGTCCCTTGCCGGCGATGTTCGCGGGCGTGATGCCGACGAGCGACTCTCCCGGCGTGATGATGCCGGGGCAGTTCGGGCCGATGATGCGGGTCTTCGAGCCCTTCGACTGGGCGTAGGCCCAGAACTCCGCCGAGTCGCCGACCGGCACACCCTCGGTGATGATGACGAGCAGCGGGATCTCGGCGTCGATGGCCTCGATGACCGCGTCCTTGGTGAATGCCGGGGGCACGAAGGCGATCGACACGTCTGCGCCGGTCTCCTTGATGGCCTCGGCGACCGTGCCGAACACGGGCAGCTCGACGCCGCCGTCGTGGGTGACGGTGGTGCCGGCCTTGCGGGCGTTCACGCCACCGACGACCTGGGTGCCGGCCTTCAGCATGAGCGCCGTGTGCTTGGTGCCCTCACCGCCGGTGATGCCCTGGACGATGACCTTGGAGTCCTTGTTGAGGAAGATTGACATGCTTGTGCGATCCCTTACTTCGAAGCCAGCTCGGCGGCCTTGTCGGCGCCTTCGTCCATGGTTGCGGCGAGCGTGATGAGCGGGTGCGCGGCGGCGGCGAGGATCTCGCGGCCCTCCGCGACCTTGTTTCCGTCGAGACGGACCACGAGCGGCTTCGTCGCTGCGTCACCGAGGATCTCGAGCGCCTTCACGATGCCGTTCGCGACCGCGTCGCAGGCGGTGATGCCACCGAAGACGTTGACGAACACGCTCTTCACCTGGGCGTCGCCGAGGATGACGTCGAGGCCGGCTGCCATGACCTCGGCCGAGGCGCCGCCGCCGATGTCGAGGAAGTTGGCCGGCTTCACGCCGCCGTGCTGCTCGCCCGCGTAGGCGACGACGTCGAGCGTGGACATGACGAGCCCAGCGCCGTTGCCGATGATGCCGACCTCGCCGTCGAGCTTGACGTAGTTGAGGTCGTTCTCCTTGGCCTTGAGTTCCAGGGGGTCCTCGGCCGCGGTGTCTTCGAGCTCGGCGTGGTTCGGGTGACGGAAGGCGGCGTTCTCGTCGAGCGAGACCTTGCCGTCGAGGGCGACGATGCGCCCCTCCTCCGTGAGGACGAGCGGGTTGACCTCGACGAGCGTCGCGTCCTCACCCTTGTAGACGTCGTAGAGCTTCACGAAGACGTCGGAGACCTGGTCGACGAGCTCCTCGGGGAAGTTCGCTGCCTTCGCGATCTCGACCGCGGCCGCCTTGTCGACACCGGTGAGCGGGTTCACCTCGATGCGCGCGAGCGCCTCGGGCTTCTCGACCGCGAGCTGCTCGATCTCCATGCCGCCCTCGACGCTCGTGAGCGACAGGTAGGACCGGTTGGCGCGGTCGAGCAGCACCGAGAAGTAGAACTCCTGGGCGATGCGTGCGCCGGCCGCGACCATCACGCGCTTGACGACGTGACCCTTGATGTCGAGTCCGAGGATGGCCTTCGCCGCCTCGTAGGCCTCGTCGGGGGTCTTGGCGACCTTCACGCCGCCGGCCTTGCCGCGGCCTCCGACCTTCACCTGGGCCTTGACGACGACCACGCCGCCGAGACGCTCGGCCGCGGCCCGCACCTCGTCCGGGGTGTCGGCGATGATGCCGGCGAGGACCGGCACCTCGTACTGCTCGAACAGGTCTCGTGCCTGATACTCGTAAAGATCCACGTGTCATTCCCATCCGCGCTTCGCGCGTTCTGCTGTGATTGTCGTGGCGATTTTCGGCCGCGCGTTATCTCGGCGGCGAGAGAAAAAGGGCCAGTGACGACTCTACCCCCAGCGCTGCGCCGCAACCGGACGTTCGCAGTGAACGACTAAGGTCGGGTCCATGACCGGCATGGCGGACCTCGCGCGCGAGGGCATCCTCGTCGCCGGCGCCGGGCGGGCCATCCTGCTGCAGATCGCGGACCCCTCGGTCGCCGCCGGGGTGGCTCGGCACAGCGACTTCGGTTCCCGTCCGCTCGACCGACTGCACGCCACCCTCACCTTCGTCTACGCGCTCGCCCTCGGCACGCCGGACGAGCAACGCAGCGCGGCCCGACGGGTGAACCACGCCCACGCGCCGGTCCGTGCCCAGCCGGGCGAGGCCGCTCCCGGGTACTCGGCGTTCGACCACGACGCGCAACTCTGGGTCGCGGCGACGCTGTACGACACCGCCGTCCAGGTCTACGAGCTCGTGTTCGGCGCGCTCGACGAGGAGTCGCGGGAGCGCCTGCACCGTGAGTACGCGATCGTGGGGACGAGCCTGCAACTCCCGCCCGACCGTTGGCCTCCGACCCGGGCCGCGTTCGACGAGTACTTCGCAGCCCGGGTCGCGGGACTCCACGTCACCGCGGAGGCGCGTGCGGTCTCGGTCGAGCTCATGACCGCGCGCGCGGCGCCCTTCCTCGTCCGGTGCCTGCTCCCGCTCGTCCGGCTCGTGACGGCGGGACTGCTGCCCGACGGCTTGCGGAGCGCCTACGGGTTCCGCTGGACACTGCGGCAGCAGCGTCGCTTCGCGCGGCGGGTCGCCGTCGCGCGGGCCGCCTGGCCGCGTCTTCCACAGCGACTCCGTGCGGCACCCTCCGCCTGGTACCTCCGGGCGATGCGGGAGCGGGATCGCACGGAGGCGGCGGGCCACCGCGGCTGACGACGTTCCAGCACCGTCCTCCACAGCCCGCTGGCGGAGCCGTACCGTCCACATTCGGATCCCCGCCCAACTGACCGAGGTGCCGCGGTTCGCACGATGGGGGGCATGACAACACACCACCTCCCCCAGACCGGCCGCCTCCTCGGCGGCAGACCACGGATCCTCAGGCTCCTGGCAGCCGTCCCGATCCTGTTGACGCTCGTCCTCGGCATCGTCCTCGGCGGCGCCACCGCGTCCTCCGCGCTGACCGCCACGGGCGCCGCCTACGGCCACCGCGACGCCTCGAACGGCCGCTGGCTCGGCTCATGGGCCTTCGACGACGGGACGGTCGGGTTCTGCATCAACCTCGACCTCCCGATCCCGCCCGGACACGCCTACGAGCACGTCGACGGCTCATCGCTCGGGTGGTTCACCCCGGAGGACGCCGCCCGTCTGGCCTACCTCTCGCGGCACTGGGGCGCCAGCCAGGACGCCGACGAGGCGGCTGCTGGCCAGCTCGCCACCTGGATGATCACGGGCCTGAACGGGTGGACGCCGGCGCAGATCGCCGCCCGGGCAGGAGCGAGCGCCGACCGGGTGCTCTCCCTGGCGCAGCAGATGCTCGCCGAGGCCGACGGGCCCGGTGGCGCGAGTCGCGGAGCCAGCGCCACCATGTCCATCGAACGCGGCGAGGACGGATTCGACCTCGTCCGTACGGAGCTCGCCGTCGACTTCATCTCCTCCGGTGTCACCACCCTGCCACCGGGCACCCACACCGGGACGGTCACCCTCGACGGCGCGACCTTCGAGGACGGCACGTCCGAGCGGGCCGTCGGGAACGGCGAGAGCCTGCGGATCCTCCCGAGCACCGATGCCGCCGTCGTGGCGTTCTCGGCGAACGCCACCTTCGGAGAGCTGCCCTACGGGGCGGGCCTCACGATCGCTCGAAGCGCCGCCAACGTGCAGAGCGTCCTCATCGCCCGCCCCATCACCGTCGCCGCCGGAGCGAGCGCCGACCGCGAACGCCCCACACCACTCCCCTTCCAGCCCGTCGTCGTCACCACCACTTCGCACGCGACGGCGACACCGGGAACCGAGATCACCGACCGGCTGTCCGTCGGGATCGCGACCGACACCGGCCTCGCAGCGGAGTGGGGCCTCATCGGTCCGGAGGGTGGACCGTACACGCCGATCCCGGTGACCGTCCGCAGCCAGCTGCTCGGTCCGTTCGCGGAGCGTCCGGTCGAGGCACCGGAGGTCCCGCTCGGAGCACCGGTGGTCTGCGAGGTCGAGACGCTCGTGGATGCAGGCCCCGGCGAGTACACCACGCCGTCGTGCGTCCTTCCCGAGGACGGCTACTACGTCTGGGTCGAGCGCATCGAGCCGAGCGACACCCCGCCGGAGAACGGCGGCACGATGATCCGCCCCTGGCGGTCCGCCTTCGGCGTCGCCTCGGAGATCACATTCGCCTCGACGCCGACCGTGCCTGAAGCGCGCCTCGCCGAGACCGGCGCCGACGACCGCTCCCTGCTCCTGGCCGGCGCTGCGGCGATCGGAGCGCTCGCGCTGGGCGGCATCCTGCTCGCTCTCCGTCGTCGGATCACTCCGAGTGGAGCGGGAGCTGCGCTCAGCGCACGTCGAGGAGGGGTGCGAGCTGGGCGCGGTCGACGTCCAGCCACGGCGCCGCAGGGTTCACGATGATCCCGGTGATGCCTTCGTCGCTGCGGAGCGCGGCCGCGAGTTCCGCGGCGGTGACAGGATATGCGTCGTCGCCGCGGCCGAGCGCCGCGATCTCGATGGGCGAGGTGAAGACCTCGAGCAGGCGGCGGTCGCCGAGGCGGGTCTCCGCGATGCCCACGGTCTTGCGGTTGCCCTCGTCGTCCAGTTCGGCTCGTCCCGCCACGAACCCGCCGTGTGCGGCGAGTGCGGCGACCAGCCGCTGGAGGGCGTCGGCGTCGCGCGGCTGGGCGAGCGCCTGCTTCGCGAGATCGTTGTTCCGGCCGTCGCCGAAGAGCCGGGCGATGAGCGTCTTCGGGACGACGGCACTCGCCTTCCCGTCGGCGGGGTTCAGCACGATGCCGGCGTACCCTTCACCGGCCGCCTGACGCAGCGCCCACACCGCGTCCACCGCGACCCCGGAGACGGGCCCCTCGGCAGTCCGCGTCTTCTCGAGCTCTCGAGGCGAGGTGAAGGCGAGGAGGTAGACGGCGCCCTCCGGGTCGCGGTGGACGCCGAGCGGGACGCGTCCCGCGGCTTTGTCCTCCTCCGAGACACCGTCGAGGCTCGTGGACAGCAGGAGCTTGCCCTGGATGCTCTGGCGCAGGACGTGCAGCATCGCGCGCTCGTCGCCTCCTTCAGCCAGGGCGGTGAGCGCCTGGGCGAGGTCGACGTTGGTGTCGGGCTCCCCGGCCGCGGGTGCCGGAGCGGCCGCCGGAGCAGCCGACACCGACACGGGGGCTTCCGGTGTCCGTGCCGCGGAACTGACCGTCGTGACCGAGATGGGCACGTGTGGAACCGATTCGGCGACCGCGGGGGTCGTGTCCTCCTCGGTTTCCGGGGCGGAGGTCGCTGCCTCCGCCGCTGCGGATCGGGCATCGGACGCGTTGCGCTTGGAGAACAGAGCCATGATGCCTCAGCCTAGAGGCTTCGCCAGGACTGGGGAACCTGATCCCGCCGGGGACGGCCGACGGGACAGCTGTTCACTCGACCTTCTCGATCGGGGCGATCTTGATCAGCAGCTTCTTGGCTCCCGCCGACTCGAACTGCACGTGGGCGATGCGTTTCGCGCCCTCGCCGGTGACGGCGTTCACCCGCCCCACACCGAAGTCCGTGTGGGAGATGCGGTCGCCGGGCGCGAGCTCGAGGTCGCCGTTGTCGCGGACCTTCGCCGTGATGCGGTTGGCCCAGGCCGTCTCCGGCTTGCTCGAACCGCCGGAGAACCGGGTGTCGCCCGCGGAGGCGCCCTCGGGGAGCGAGCGGACCGACCAGCGGTCGCTCGAGGGGGCACGGCGGGCGTTCAGGGCGCGCGACTGCGTTCCACCACGACCGTTGACGTTGCCGGGCGACTGACGCCACTCGATCAGCTCCGCCGGGATCTCCTGCAGGTAGCGGCTGGGCATGGCGACGGCCGTCTCGCCGTACTGGGCGCGCGTCATCGCCAGCGAGAGGTACAGGCGCTTGCGGGCGCGGGTGATGCCGACGTAGAACAGGCGTCGCTCCTCGGCCGGGCCGCCCGGCTCGTTCGCCGACATCCGGTGCGGGAGGAGGTCCTCCTCGATGCCCGTCAGGAAGACCGCGTCGTACTCGAGGCCCTTCGCCGTGTGCAGGGTCATGAGCGACACGCTGCCCGTCGCGTCGTCGAGGTCGTCGGCCGCGGCGACGAGCGAGACCTCGGTCAGGAAGTCGACGATGCCGCCGTCGGGGTTGTTCTTGGCGAACTCCTTGGTGACGGCGATGAGCTCGTCGACGTTCTCGGCTCGGGCCTCATCCTGCGGGTCGCGACTGTTGCGCAGCGAGTCGAGGTAGCCGCTCTTCGTCATGAGGAGCGACAGGACGTCGCCGACCGCCGTCGCGGACGCCGTCGGGCGGTCGGCTGCTGCGGCGTCGTCGAGCGCGGCCTGCGCCTCGTCGAGGAGCGCCGACAGCTGCAGGATCGCGCTCGTGACCTTCGGTCCGAGCCCGAGGGCGTCGGCGCGCCGCATCGCCTCGCGGAAGGTGACGCCGTTGTTCTCGGCGAAGCTCGCGAGCGCCGTCTCCGTCGCCGGTCCGATGCCACGCTTGGGCGTGTTCAGGATGCGCCGCAGCGCCATGATGTCGGCCGGGTTCGCGACCGACACGAGGTAGGCGAGGGCGTCCTTGATCTCGGCGCGTTCGTAGAACTTGGTGCCGCCCATGATCCGGTACGGCAGGGCCGCACGGATGAAGATCTCCTCGAGCGCGCGGGTCTGGGCGTTCGTGCGGTAGAACACCGCGATGTCGCTGTAGGCCGTGCCGTCGTTCCGGAGCTTCTCGATCTCGTCGGCGATGAACTGCGCCTCATCGTGGCCGGAGTATCCCGTGAAGCCGACGATCTTCTCCCCGTCGCCGACGGCCGTCCAGAGCTTCTTGTCCTTGCGGTCGAAGTTGTTTGAGATGACCGCGTTCGCCGCCGAGAGGATGTTCTGCGTGGAGCGGTAGTTCTGCTCGAGCAGCACCACCTTGGCGCCCGGGAAGTCGCGCTCGAACTCGGTGATGTTCCGGATGTCGGCCCCGCGGAAGGCGTAGATCGACTGGTCCGAGTCGCCGACGACGGTGAGCGAGGCACCCTCGGTGCGGGTGATGGCCGACTGATCCGTGCCGGCCTCGGGCGCACGCGTGAGCTCCCGGATGAGCGAGTACTGGGCGTGGTTGGTGTCCTGGTACTCGTCGACGAGGATGTGGCGGAACCGCTGCCGGTACTGCGCGGCGACGTGCGGGAACGCCCGGAACAGGAACACCGTCTGGCTGATGAGGTCGTCGAAGTCGAAGGCGTTCGCATCGGCGAGCGCGCGCGTGTACTTCCGGAAGACCTGCAGGAACACGAGCTCCTGCGGGTCGTTCGTGTTGATCGTGCGGGAGTACGACTCGACGTCCGACAGCTCGTTCTTGAGCTTCGAGATCTTCGCGGAGGTGTTCGACGGAGTGAAGCCGTAGGCGTCGGCCTCGAGCTCCTTGATGATGCGCTTCAACAGGGCACGTTGGTCGCCGCTGTCGTAGATCGTGAAGTTCTTGGTGAAGCCGAAGTGCTCGGCCTCGCGACGGAGGATGCGGACGCAGGCGGAGTGGAAGGTGGAGATCCACATGCCCTGCGCGGCCTGCCCGACGAGCGCCTGCACCCGCTCGCGCATCTCGGCGGCGGCCTTGTTGGTGAAGGTGATCGCGAGGATCTGGCTCGGCCAGGCCTCCCGCTGCTCGAGCAGCAGCGCGACGCGGCGGGTGAGCACGCTCGTCTTGCCGGACCCGGCTCCGGCGACGATGAGCAGGGCCTGGCCCCGGTACTCCACCGCGATCCGTTGCTGCGGGTTGAGCCCCTCCAGCAGCCGACTCCCGCCGACACGCTCGTCGGAGGACGACTCGGGGACGGTTGCCGTGGGCCAGCCGACGATCACCGGTTGCACGGCGTCGGCGTTCGAAGAAGGAGAGCTCGCCATATCGCCTGCAAGTCTAGGCGCTGCCTCCGACATCGCTCGGACGGACTCCGGCGTCGTCATGATCGGAGCGGTCGCCGGCCGCCGACCGGGCGGCGACCCCGAGGTCGGCTTGGTCGACGAAGAACCCGTCGACCCCCGAGGACAGCACCAGGACGAACTCCTCGAGCCATCGGCCGACCGCCGCCGGATCGCTCCCGTCCCGGAACGGGGGCGCGAGGAACCGGTTCTCGGGGCGGAGGGTCCAGGTGTAGACGCGCAGGCCCGCCGCGTGGGCGCGCTCCACGAGGTCCGTCGGCCGGGCGCCGTCATCGCCCAGGTCGATGAGCATCGCCTTGTCCACGCTGATGGCGTCGACCTCGAGGGCGAGCGCCGCGAGTCCGGCGTCGGTCACCGCATCGGCGTAGGACGGGGCCGCATCACCCAGCCGGGCGACGAGGTCGCTCGGCCTGCCGGATCGCTCGATGAGGTACACGAACTCCGCCTGCACCCGACGGGACTGCAACGCCATGAGGACCGACTGCTCGAACGACTCGATGATGAGCGGCTCGGCATCGGGATCGGTGCCGAAGCCCAGCGCGGCGAGCTCCTCGGCCAGGAGCCGATCGAGCGGGAGGCCGATGGACGCGAAGTGGTCGGCGTGTTTCACCTCGGCCACGATGCCAACGGGCCGTCGGTGCACCTCGGCCGCGTTGCGCACGATCGCGACGAGGTCGGCGAACCGCAGGATGCCCTCGGTGCCGTCGAATCCCGCACTCACCGTCCGTACCTCGGGGATCCGCTCACGTGCGGTCAGGGTCGACAGCTCGGCCCAGGTGAAGTCCTCGGTGAACCACCCGGTCAGCTCGTGGCCGTCGACGCGCTTCGTCGTCCGCCGGTCGGCGAACTCCGCTCGGGCGGCGACGTCGGTCGTCCCGGAGATCTCGTTCTCATGTCGGACCACGAGGACGCCGTCCTTCGATGCGACGAGATCGGGCTCGACGGCGTCCGCGCCGAGCGCGACGGCCAAACGATAGGAGGACTCGGTGTGTTCCGGGCGGTAGCCGGGAGCCCCGCGGTGTCCGATGACGAGGGGGTTGGGCAGGGAGTCGATGCGCACGCCATCAGCCTAGGACGGCGCTCCGGCGTGCACGCAGGGTGCCTGCTGTCAGCCCACCGCGAACATCGGCGTCGCTTCGGGGTTTTCCACGCGCGACCCGGCTGATTCATAGGGAACTCGGATACTCTGGGTGTCAGCAGCGCCGCTTGGCGCGATACAGCCTCCACGACTGAGAGTAGGAATCAGCCATGGCCCTCGACAATCCCGCGTTCTCGAAGAACCCGGCATTCGCGAAGCAGGGAGGCGGGACGCTGCAGGCAGCTCAAGCAGCGAACCCCTCGCTGACCGCCGAACAGCTCCGCAAGATGTACGAGCAGCCCACCGCACCGGCGGGCGTCGGCACCGCCGACCGCATGACGATCGAGAACACGCTCGTCAAGACGCTCGGCTCGTTCGCCGTCCTCGTCGTGTTCGCCGTCGTGTCCTGGATGTGGACGACCTCCCTCCTGCAGGCAGGTAGCGGCTACGCCCTCCCCATGATCATCGGCATGATCGGTGGCCTCGGCCTCGGTCTCGTCAACTCCTTCAAGAAGGAGCCGGTCCCGGCGCTGATCCTCGGGTACGCCGTCTTCCAGGGACTCTTCGTCGGCGGCATCTCGCGCGTCTTCGAGGCGAACCCGGCCTGGTCCGGCGTCGTCGTCCAGGCGGTCCTCGCGACCCTCGCCGTCGTCGGCGTGACCCTCGCCCTCTTCGCGAGCGGCAAGGTCCGCGCCTCGAAGAAACTCACGAAGGTCTTCCTCGTCGCCATCATCGGCTACGGCGTCTTCCAGCTCCTGAACCTCGTGCTCATGTTCACGGGCGTGCTGAACAACCCGTTCGGCCTGTACGGCGCGACGATCTTCGGCATCCCGCTCGGGGTCGTCATCGGCATCTTCGCGGTGCTGATGGGTGCGTACTCGCTGGTGCTCGACTTCGACTTCATCCAGCGTGGCGTGCAGAACCGCGCACCCGCCAAGTACGGCTGGACCGGCGCCTTCGGCATCATGGTCACGGTCATCTGGATCTACGTCGAGATCCTGCGTCTGCTGGCCATCTCCCGCAACTAGGAGCGCACGCACTGCAAGGCCCGTCCCGTCCGCGGGGCGGGCCTTCGTCGTTCGAGGGCCGGCCGGTCGAGGCGCCACCCTTCGACAGGCTCAGGGACCGAACCCCTCGCACCGGGCACAATCCCCGGTCCCTGAGCCACCCACCCCGGTCCCTGAGCCTGTCGAAGGGCACGGACGACGGAAGGCCGCCCCGAACGGGACGGCCTTCCGATGACTCAGGGAGCGATCACTCCCACTCGATGGTCCCCGGTGGCTTCGACGTGACGTCGAGCACGACGCGGTTGACGTCCTTCACCTCGTTGGTGATGCGGTTGCTGATGCGCGCGAGGACGTCGTACGGCAGGCGGGTCCAGTCGGCCGTCATGGCGTCTTCAGACGACACCGGTCGCAGCACGATCGGGTGCCCGTAGGTGCGGCCGTCGCCCTGCACGCCGACGGAACGGACGTCTGCCAGCAGGACCACGGGGCACTGCCAGATCTCCTGGTCGAGCCCGGCCGCGGTCAGTTCCTCGCGGACGATCGCGTCGGCGTCGCGGAGCAGGTCGAGACGCTCGGCCGTGACCTCACCGACGATGCGGATACCGAGTCCGGGACCGGGGAACGGCTGACGGCCGACGATCTCCTCCGGGAGGCCCAGCTCGCGGCCGATCGCCCGGACCTCGTCCTTGAACAAAGTGCGCAGGGGCTCGACGAGTTCGAACTGGAGGTCTTCCGGCAGGCCGCCGACGTTGTGGTGGCTCTTGATGTTGGCCGTACCGGATCCGCCGCCGGACTCGACGACGTCGGGGTACAGCGTGCCCTGGACGAGGAAGCGGATGGGCTCACCCTCGCTCCGGGCCTCCTTCACGAGGTCGATCTCGGCCTGTTCGAAGGACCGGATGAACTCGCGGCCGATGATCTTGCGCTTCTGCTCCGGGTCGCTGACGCCGGCGAGCGCCGACAGGAACTGCTCGCGGGCGTCGACCGTGACCAGTCGGACACCGGTCGAGGCGACGAAGTCCTCTTCGACCTGGCGTCGCTCGTCCTTCCGGAGCAGGCCGTGGTCGACGAAGATGCAGACGAGCTGGTCACCGACGGCCTTGTGCACGAGCGCAGCGGCGACGGCGGAGTCCACGCCGCCGGAGAGCCCGCAGATGACCTTGGCGTCGCCCACCTGGGCGCGGATGCGGTCGACCTGTTCGGCGATGACGTTGCCGCTGTTCCAGTCGGCCGGGATGCCTGCCGCGCGGTGGAGGAAGTTCTCGAGGACCTGCTGGCCGTACGCGGAGTGCTTGACCTCGGGGTGCCACTGGACGCCGTACAAGCCGCGTTCCGCGTTCGCGAATGCGGCGACGGGAGTCGAGGCGGTCGAGGCGAGGACCTCGAAGCCCGCGGGGGCCTTGGAGACGGAGTCGCCGTGGCTCATCCAGACGTTCTGCTCGGTCGGGACGCCGTGCAGGAGGGTGCCAGGGACGTCGACGACGCTGGTCGCGTCGGTGGCGCCGTACTCCCGGAGACCGGTGTGCGCGACCTCTCCGCCGAGCTGCTTGGCCATGACCTGGAAGCCGTAGCAGATGCCGAACGTCGGGACGCCGAGCTCGAGGATGCCCTCGTCGAGCGACGGAGCGCCCGGCTCGTACACGCTGGACGGGCCGCCGGACAGGACGATCCCGACGGGGTTCTTGGCGGCGACCTCGGCGGCGGAGACGGTGTGCGGCACGATCTCGGAGTACACGCCGGCCTCGCGGACGCGACGCGCGATCAGCTGCGCGTACTGCGCACCGAAGTCGACGACGAGGACCGGTCGGGCGGCGGTCTGCTCCGCTGCGGCGGCGGGGGTGGTTTCACTCACTGCATGGACTCCACGGGTTCGGCGGCCGCTGCTGCTTCGCGGCCGGAGAGGTAGCCCTTCACTTCCCGCGGGATGCGGCTCTCGAAGAAGAAGGACAGGAACGGGATGATGCCGCCGAGCGCGAGCCAGAGCAGACGCAGGACGTTCCACCGCATGAGGCTCCAGAGCCGGAACGCGGCGAACAGGTACACGACGTAGAACCAGCCGTGGATGATGAGGATGCCCGTGCTCAGGTTGACCGCGGTGGCGGTGCCGGAGGGCACGAAGGCGAGGAAGCCGTACGCACCGCCGAGCTCGAGCTCGAGGCCGAACGCGTACTTCATGAGCATCTCGGCGCAGAGCGACAGGAGCAGCACACCGGTGATGGGGGCGGCCACCTGGTAGAACTTCAGCGCGCCTCGGATTGCGGGAAACGTCGACGGTTTCGGCTGGAGGGGCATGCGCCCATCTTACCCGCGGCCGCCAGGCGACCGGACATCACGGACGGAGCGCTGCCGCCTGCTCCTCGGCATCCTCGAGCTCCTCGATCTCGCGCTCCCAGGCGTCCTTGGCGAGCCGGAACCAGAGGAACACGGCGAAGCACGCGAAGACGACCCACTCGGCCGCGTAGAAGATGTTCAACCAGTTGAGTTGGATCTCCTGGCTGGGGGCGGGCGAGGAGATGGGCTCGAGTCCGTCGACGGCGACGTCGTCCACGACGAACGCGCTGAACACCCGGAGGCCGTCGGCGTCGTTCCAGCGGTTCAGCAGTGCGGCGACCGACATGTTGTCGAGGTCGGTCGGTGCGGCGTCCGCTGCCGGCTCCTCCGGGCCCTCCGGCGGGTTCAGTCGCCCTTCGAGCTCGACGGCACCGGTGGGGGCGTCCGCGTTCAACGCCTCCGCGACGCGGTCGGCGACCTCGCGATCCTTCGTCCACCCGAGCGCGACGGCGAGACCGGCGTGGTCGGGGCGGTCGGTCGCCAGGTGGCCCGTCACCCAGTACCCCAGCGTGCCGTCGTTCACCCGGTCGCCCACCACGAGGTAGTCCTCCGGCACCCAGGTGCCCGAGACGCTCACCCGCTGGCCGGCGTCCGCTTCCCGGATGCCGACACCCGGCTCGAGGACGTCCGCGAGCGGCCGGACCGACTCGGTCTCGGTCGGCACCACCTGCCCGGATTCGATGGCGCGTGCGAGCTGCCACTGCCCGAGCGCGGCGAACGCGCCCGCGACGGCGAGACAGAGGACGAGGACGCCGATCCACCGGGGACGGAGCATGACGGAGCGGAGCGTCGGGCGCGCCTGTCCGTGGTTGTCGGGGTCTGGTGCCGACGGGGCGGTGCTAGTAATCGGGCTCTCGCTTTCGTGCTGGTGGTTCCTGGTCGTTCATCGCTTGCTCGACGAGCCGGTCGATGGCCGCCTGATCGGTGTCGACGCGCGGCTGGTCCTGGTCGTCGCCCACGCCCTCGCCCTCGACGAGCGCGATGGCCTCCTCCGCCGTCGTGTCGACCTGCTCCGCCCGGCGCGCCTTCCGGCGTCGCGGACGGAGGATGACGGCGCCGATCTGCTCGGACCGGCCGGCGACGATCGGGCCCATCACGGCCATGATGAGCACGTAGAGTCCGGCGAACGGTTGGATGAGCGGATTGAGACCCGCGCTCAGCGAGAGCGTCGCCAGGATGAGGGCGAACTCGCCGCGGTTCTGCAGGATGACCGCGGCGTTGATCCCCGCCTGCGGACCGAGTCCGTTGAGCCAGGCGACGAACTGACCGGCCAGGACGTTGAGGACCACCGTCATGAGGACGGCGAGGAGGACCGGGACGAGGACGCTGCCGAACTTCGTGGCGTCGAGCGCGAGGCCGAAGTTCAGGAAGAAGAACGCACCGAACACGTCGCGGAGCGGGATCGCGATCTGCTCGATCTTGTTGCGGAACCGGGTGGCACCGAGGACCAGGCCGATGAGGAACGCGCCGATCGCGTCGGTGACTCCGAGGAGCTCGCCGATGCCACCGAAGGCGACCGCGAGGCCGAAGAACAGGATCGTGAAGAGCTCGTCGTCCTTGGTGCGGAACAGTCGCGACACGAACCGTCCGCCGAACCGCGCGATCGCGAACATCACGAGGATGAACGTGAAGGCGATCGCGAGCTTGCCGATGACCGGCCACACCTCGGTCTCGCCGCTCAGGACGACACCGACGATGGCGAGGTAGATCGCGATGAAGATGTCCTCCACCACGGTGACGCCCAGGATCATCGGCGTCTCGTCGTTCGTCAGCCGTTTGAGCTCGATGAGGAGCTTCGTGACGATCGCGCTCGAGCTCGTCGCCGTGATGCCGGCGATGATGAGCGCCTCCCGCGTGCCCCACCCGACCAGGAACCCGAACACCAGCCCGGCGGCCATGTTGACGAGGATGTAGGAGCCACCGGAGACGATCAGCTTCCCGGCGTTGCCGAAGAACTCGTCCTGATCGAACTCCAGGCCGAGGTTGAACAGCAGGAGCACGAGGCCGAAGACGGCGATGAGTTCGATCTGCGCGCTGGCGAAGTCGAGCGGGAACCAGCCCGTGTACGGACTCGCGAGCAAGCCGACGAGCATGTAGACGGGGATCGACGGGAGGCCGATCAGCTTGCCGAGGCGGCCGAGGATGTAGGCGATGACGAACAGGACGCCGAGGATGAGCAGATCCTGGCCGAGGTGGGGGTTGTCGGTCGCGGCGTGCAGCATGCCTACCCTCCGGGCGGAGCGTCGACGGCGACCTTCTTGACGGCGCCCGAACGGAAGTAGGCGAAGGCCTTGGCGACCTTCTCGGGGCTGCCCGCGACGACGAGGGTGTCTCCCGGGAAGACCCGGAAGTCCGCCGCGGGTGCCGGGTTGGCGGAGTCGCCGCGCACGACGGCGACGACGGTCAGCCCGACCATGCCCTTCTCGGCGGGGTTGCCGAGCGGCTGTCCGGCGATGTGGTCTTCGTAATCGACGGTGAACCAGTCGATGCTGAGGCCGGGGATCTGGTCGAGCGCGCTGAGGGACTCGGTGATCTGCGTGCCACCGAGGAGTTCGGCCAGCGTGTGCGCCTCGTCCTCGTTGAGCCGGAGCGACACCTTGCCGGCGTCGGCACCGTCCTCATGGTCGGCGAAGGTGATGAGGTCGCTGTGGCCGGACCGGTGGGCGATGACGCCGACCTTGCCGCCGTCGTCCGTGACGAAGGTGTGGAGCACACCGACCCCGGGAAGTTTGACCCGCCGAACATCCACCATGGCTGTACTCCTCAGGCTTGTTGTGGCAGTCCTCCTAGTCTATCCGCCACACCTGGCCCGCCCGCCCGAGGCGCCCGCAGCCGTTCCGCTGCGGGCGATCACCGCTGGTTCAGGCCCCTGGGACGATGTCCGGTGCCTCCAGGCGCACGCGGTCGGCTGCCTCGTCGTTCGGCTGCTCCTGCGAGGCCCGCTCCGCGGCGACGCGCTTCAGGTAGTAGGAGACCTCCTTCTCAATGCGCTCCTCGTCCCAGCCGAGGACCCCACCCATGAGCTTCGCGGCGACCGGAGCCGCCGAGACACCGCGGTCCCAGGCCTCGATGGAGATCCGCGTCCGACGGGCGAGGACGTCGTCGAGGTGGAGGGCACCCTCGTGGGAGGCCGCGTAGACGACCTCCGCCCCGATGTAGTCGTCCGCTCCCGGCAGCGCTTCGGCGAGCGTCGGGTCCTCCTTGATGAGGTCGAGCAGTTCGTCCGTCAGCACCCCGTAGCGGTTCAGCAGGTGCTCGATGCGAGCCGTGTGCACCCCGAAGGCCCGCGCGATCTTGCCCCGCTTGTTCCAGGCCGCCTGGTACCCCTCGGCTCCGAGCAGCGCGATGTTCTCCGTCGCGCTGGCCGGGATCTTGCCGTCGAGTGCGTCCACCGCGGCGTCGATCGCGTCCTTCGCCATGACCCGGTAGGTCGTCCACTTGCCGCCCGCGATGACCACGAGACCGGGCACCGAGTGGGCGACGAGGTGCTCGCGCGAGAGCTTCGACGTCTGCTCCGATTCGCCGGCCAGCAGCGGACGGAGGCCGGCGTAGACGCCCTCGACGTCCTCTCGGGTGAGCGGCACGGCGAGGATCGTGTTGACGTGGTCGAGCAGGTAGTCGATGTCGGCTGCCGTCGCCGCCGGGTGCGCCTTGTCAAGGTGCCAGTCAGTGTCCGTCGTGCCGATCAGCCAGTGCCGGCCCCATGGGATGACGAACAGGACGCTCTTCTCCGTGCGCAGCAGGAGGCCCATGTTCGATTGGAAGCGGTCGCGCGGGACGACGAGGTGGATGCCCTTCGACGCACGGACTTTGAACTGGCCCCGCTCCCCCACCATCGACTGCGTGTCGTCGGTCCACACCCCGGTCGCGTTGACGACCTGCTTGGCGCGGATCTCGAAGCGTTCGTCGGTCTGCAGGTCGTGCGCCTTGACCCCGACGACGCGCTGACCGACCTTGATGAACCCCTCGACCCGGACGCGGCTCGCGACGTGCGCGCCGTAGGCCGACGCCGTCCGCGCGAGCGACGAGACGTACCGGGCGTCGTCGACCTGGGCGTCGTAGTAGGTGAGTCCGCCGACGAACGCGTCGGACTTGAGGCTCGGGATCGAGGTCAGCACCTGACGCTTGGACAGGTGCCGGTGGTGCGGGACACCGGGCGGACGGCCACCGCTCCAGCTGAAGAGGTCGTAGAGCAGCATGCCGGCGCCGATGTAGAGACGCTCGAAGACCGGCTTGTTGAGCGGGTACAGGAACCGGACCGGCTTCACGAGGTGCGGTGCGATGCGCTGCAGCAGCAACCCGCGCTCGATGAGCGCCTCTCGGACGAGTCGGAAGTCGAGTTGTTCGAGGTAGCGGATACCGCCGTGCACGAGCTTCGAGGACCGGCTCGAGGTGCCGCTCGCCCAGTCACGCGCCTCGAGCAGACCGGTGCTCAGACCGCGCGTGACGGCGTCGAGCGCGGCACCGGTGCCCACGATGCCACCACCGACCACGAGGATGTCGAGCTCTTTCGACTTCAACGCTTCGATCGCGGCGTCGCGCTCCTCCATCCCCAGCTTGGTGGAACGTGACACGTTGTTGTGGGTGGTGGCCATCGTCGATCTCCGCTCGCAGGAACCGCCCTCGCGATGATCCTGCCGGAGGCAGGTGCTCGTCCACGAGGCTCTGCCTCAGAGGCTAGTCGGCGCGATGCGACCCGACAACCGCTTGCGGAAGCGGCTCGCTTCCGGCAGGGCTAGGCGCCCTGGTACGGCGCGACGACGACCTCGACCCGCTGGAACTCCTTGAGATCGGAGTAGCCGGTGGTGGCCATCGAGCGACGGAGCGCGCCGATGAGGTTGGCCGTTCCATCCGACTTCGGCGACGGGCCGTAGAGGATCTCCTCGAGGGTCGCGACGGTGCCGACCTCGACACGGCGACCACGCGGCAGCTGCAGGTGGTGCGCCTCGGCACCCCAGTGCCAGCCGCCGCCGGGCGCGTCCGTGGCACGGGCCAATGCGGTCCCGAGCATGACGGCGTCGGCACCCATCGCGACGGCCTTGACGATGTCGCCCGAGGTCCCGAGGCCGCCGTCGGCGATGACGTGCACATAACGGCCGCCGGACTCGTCGAGGTAGTCACGACGTGCGCCGGCGACGTCGGCCACGGCGGTCGCCATCGGGGCGTGGATACCGAGCGAGGCACGCGTGGTGGAAGCGGCGCCGCCACCGAAACCGACGAGCACACCGGCTGCGCCCGTCCGCATGAGGTGCAGGGCTGCGGTGTAGGTGGCCGCGCCTCCGACGATCACGGGGACGTCGAGTTCGTAGATGAACTTCTTGAGGTTGAGCGGCTCCTGGTTCTTGGAGACGTGCTCGGCGGACACGGTGGTGCCGCGGATGACGAAGAGGTCGACTCCTGCGGCGACGACGGTCTCGTAGAGCTCCTGGGTGCGCTGCGGCGAGAGGGCGGCGGCGACGGTGACACCGGCCGCGCGGATCTCGGCGAGCCGTGCCGTGACGAGTTCGGGCTTGATGGGCTCCGAGTAGATCTCCTGCATGCGCGCGGTCGCGCGGCCGACCGGCAACGACCGGATCTCGGCGAGCAACGGCTCAGGGTCTTCGTACCGCGTCCAGAGGCCCTCGAGGTCGAGGACGCCGACGCCGCCGAGCTGGCCCATCATGATCGCGGTCGTCGGCGAGACGACGGAGTCCATCGGTGCTGCGAGCACCGGGATCTCGAACTGGTAGGCGTCGATCGACCAGGACACCGAGACGTCCTGTGGGTCGCGGGTCCGCCGCGACGGGACGACGGCGATGTCGTCGAACGCGTAGGCGCGCCGTGCGCGCTTTGACCGGCCGATCTCAATATCCATGCTCACCGCACCAGCCTACCGGTCGCCTGGTGGACGAACACCGGATCCCGTCAAAACTCTGGACGTTTGATTCAGAAATATCTATATTAACGACCAGGTTCGCACCGCGGCGTGCCAGTCAGAGACGGGGATACCAAGTCATGCTCACCACTTCAAGGGCCTTCAGTCTCGGAACAATCCTGGCGGTCGTCATCGCTCTCGCTGCGCCGGCAACAGCCAACGCTGCTCCTCCACCTGTTACCGCGACGCCCCTGAGCACAGCAGCTCAGCCCGAGATCACTCCCGAACAGCTTCGACTGGCCGTCGAGGAGTTGAAGGCAGCACAAGTCCCGTTCACCACACAGCAGGTAGGTGAGGACACGATCGAGACATTCGTATTCGAGAACGGGTTCAGCTTCTCGGTGGGACAAGGCCCTTCCGACACGCGTCTCGGCGGAGGGCAGGACTCCGGTGGAATCTATGTCCTGTTCAATGCCTTCGACCAAGGCCTCATCATCGGTGGAGGCGCGATGGCCCTGCAAGGAGCGTTGTGCCTCCTCCCAGGGGTCGGCGCCGCGCTGTGCGTCGTCTTCGGAGCCATCCTCTTGGTCGCATCCACCGCTCTCGCGACGAACGGCATCTGCCAAGGAGGACGAGAGATGAAGATCTACATCGGCGGCAACCAAGGCCGCTGCGTCTACGTATGAGCCCTGAGACGCGCAACGTTCCTCCTAAGCGACCTCTCCGCGTCCGCCAATCAGTCCTCGCCAGCACCATTGTCGGGATCGTCATCTGTGGCACGACGGCGGTCCGTTTGGGATTCGGCCTCGATGGCTACCTGCTATATGCCCTGTGGATCGGAGGCTTCGCCCTGGTCATGTGGGTGACGCTAACCGCTCTGAACAAACGTCGGATGCGCTGACCACACCTACGCCGACGGTCCGGCAGGCGGAAGCCTGCCGGACCGTCGGCGTTCGTGCGGGTGCTTACTTGCGGTAGTTGGGCGCCTCGACGACGATCTGCACGTCGTGCGGGTGCGACTCCTTGAGGCCCGCCGAGGTGATGCGGACGAACTTGCCCTTGGCCTTCAGCTCGCCGATGTTGCGCGCGCCGACGTAGAACATCGACTGACGCAGCCCGCCGATGAGCTGGTACGCGACGGCGGAAACCGGGCCGCGGTAGGGCACCTGACCCTCGATGCCCTCGGGGATCAGCTTGTCGTCGCTCGGGACGTCGGCCTGGAAGTAGCGGTCCTTCGAGTACGAGGTCTTCTCGCCACGCGTCTGCATGGCTCCGAGCGATCCCATGCCGCGGTAGTTCTTGAACTGCTTGCCACCCACGAAGACGAGGTCGCCGGGGCTCTCGTCGGTGCCGGCGAGGAGCGAGCCGAGCATGACGGTGTCCGCACCCGCGACCAGCGCCTTGGCGATGTCGCCGGAGTACTGCAGACCGCCGTCGGCGATGACCGGGACGTTCGCCTCGCGCGCCGCGAGCGACGCCTCGTAGACCGCGGTCACCTGCGGGACACCGACACCCGCGACGACGCGCGTGGTGCAGATGGAGCCCGGACCGACGCCGACCTTGATCGCGTCCGCGCCGGCCTCGATGAGCGCCTGGGCACCGGAGCGGGTCGCGACGTTGCCACCGATGACGTCGACACCGGCGAACGCCGGGTCGGCCTTGAGCTTGCGGATGATGTCGAGCACACCGGCGCTCTCACCGTTGGCTGTGTCGACCACGATGACGTCGACGCCGGCGTCGAGCAGCTGGCCCGCACGGGACCAGGCGTCGCCGAAGAAGCCGATGGCCGCACCGACCCGCAGACGACCGGTGTCGTCTTTCGTGGCCAGCGGGTACTTCTCGCTCTTGTCGAAGTCCTTGACGGTGATGAGGCCCTTGAGCTTGCCCGCCTCGTCGACGAGGGGCAGCTTCTCGATGCGGTGCTGCGCGAGGAGCGCCATCACCGCGTTGCGGTCGGTGCCGACTGGGGCGGTCACGAGACCGGTGCTCGTCATGACCTCGCTGACGCGGGTCGTGGCCTTCTCGAACGGCGACACGAAGCGCATGTCGCGGTTCGTGATGATGCCGACGAGCACACCCTTGTCGTCGACGACCGGGAGGCCCGAGATGCGGAACTGGCCACACAGCTCGTCGACCTCGGCGACGGTGGCGTCGGCCGTGGTGGTGATCGGGTTCGTGATCATGCCCGATTCGCTCCGCTTCACGCGGTCGACCTGTTCGGCCTGGTCGGAGATCGACAGGTTGCGGTGCAGGATGCCGATGCCGCCCTCGCGAGCCATCGCGATCGCCATGCGGGCCTCGGTCACGGTGTCCATCGCGCTCGACAGCAGCGGCGTGTTCACGGTGATCCGCTTCGTCAGGCGGGACGAGGTCTCCGCCTCGCTCGGGATGACGTCGGTGTGCCCGGGCAGCAGCAGCACATCGTCATACGTGAGTCCTACGAATCCGAACGGATCAGGCTGGTCCATTTATCCCTCTCATAGCCACGAACACACCGGAGAAACGCAGACCTGCCGGTATCACCATCGTAACCGAGCAGGGCCTACCCCTATTCCACGATCCCGACAAATCGATGCGGAGAAATACGCACGGGCGAAACATGTAGGCAATAATCAGGTTCTATCGTCGAACAGCGTTGTCCGACGCAGGAGAACGGTCCACGGAAGTGGCCCGGCACTGGAGGTGCAGTGAAGTTCGCTGGAACGACCCGAAACCCGAGACTGGCACGGAGATTCGTGCTCCTCATCGCCCTGTTGTTCGGGGCCATCACCCTCACGTCCGTCATGAGCGCCGTCCCGGCTCATGCTGACGAGGTGGGCGAGGAGTACGACTTCTACTTCGCCGGGAACGTCAAGTACGACGACAAACCACTCGAAGGCGTGAACATCACGGTCGACGGCAACGGCTACAAGGCCGATGTCGACACCGACGCCGACGGCAAGTGGAAGATCGGCGTCCCCGAGAAAGGTACGTACAAGGTAACGCTCGACGAGGAGACCCTCCCGAAGGGCGTCATCGTCGCCGAGGGCGGCTCGACCATCGAGGCCGAGTTCGGCCTCACCCAATCGAAGTCAGTGAACTTCTTCCTCGGCGAGGGCGTCCGCGTCACCGTCAGCTTCTGGGATCAACTCGCAGAACGACTCGTCAACGGCCTGAACTTCGGGCTCATGCTGGCCCTCGCGGCCATCGGAGCCTCCCTGGTGTTCGGCACCACCGGACTCAGCAACTTCGCCCACGCGGAGATGGTGACCTTCGGCGCGATCATGGCGCTCGTGTTCGGGGTGTTCCTGCAATGGCCGATCTGGCTGGCCATCATCATCGCCCTCGCGTTGAGTGCGGCGTTCGGGTTCGCGCTCGACGCCGGCATCTGGAGACCCTTGAGACGCAAGGGCGTCGGCATCGTGCAGGTGATGATCGTCTCGATCGGCCTGTCGCTGGCGCTCCGCTACGTCTTCCTCTACTTCATCGGCGGCGGCACGTTCCAGCTGCCCGGTTCGGGAGAGGAGAACATCAAGCTGTTCGGCACGGTCTCGCTCAGCGTCACCGACATGATCAGCATGGCGGTCAGCGTCGTGGTGCTCCTCGGCGTGGCCTGGTGGCTCATCAAGACGAAGACCGGCAAGGCGACGCGAGCCATCTCGGACAACCCGAGCCTCGCAGCGGCGAGCGGCATCGACGTCGACCGCGTGGTCCGCATCGTCTGGATCCTCGCAGCGACCCTCGCCGGCCTCTCCGGCATCCTGTGGGCGTACTTCCGACCGGGCATCAAGTGGGACATGGGAGCGCAGCTGCTCCTCCTCATCTTCGCGGCCATTACCCTCGGCGGGCTCGGAACCGCCTTCGGCGCCATGGTCGGCGCCCTCATCATCGGCATCCTCGTCGAGGTCTCGACGCTCTGGATCCCGTCTGACATCAAGTACGTCGGCGCCCTCGTGGTGCTCATCGCGGTGCTCCTCGTGAGACCGCAGGGCATCCTCGGACGTCGCGAGAGAATCGGTTAGGGGCACGCGCATGGACTGGGGAAGCATTCTCTCGAACACGCTCGCTTGGGTCATCAGCCCGGAGACGATCGCGTACGCGCTCGCAGCACTCGGCTTGGCCGTGCACTTCGGCTACGGCGGTCTGTTGAACTTCGGTATGGCGGGGTTCATGGCGCTCGGCGCCTACGGCTACGCCATCTCGATCCTGAGCTTCGACCTCCCGTGGTGGGCGGGCATCATCGTCGGCTGCCTGGCCTCGGTGGTCTTCGCCTTCATCCTCGGCATCCCGACCCTGCGACTGCGGGCGGACTATCTGGCCATCGTCACCATCGCGGCGGCCGAGATCGTCCGGCTCCTCTTCACCACGCAGGTCTTCGACGAGTTCACCAACTCGGCCGACGGACTCGGCAACTACCATGCAGGGTTCCGGGCCGCGAACCCGATCCCGGAGGGCATCTACGGCTTCGGCCCGTGGGAGCTCAACGCCAACCAGTGGTGGGTCCGCATCTTCGGCATCCTGCTGCTCGCCGTCGCCGCACTCCTCGTGTTCCTCCTCATGCGCAGCCCCTGGGGCCGTGTGCTGAAGGGCATCCGCGAGGACGAGGACGCCGTGCGGGCGCTCGGCAAGAACGTGTTCGCCTACAAGATGCAGGCGCTCGTCGTCGGTGGCGTGTTCGGCGCACTCGGCGGGGTGGTGCTGGCACTCCCCTCCGCGGTCGTGCCGAGCGTCTACGTCACGAGTCTCACCTTCTTCATCTGGACGATCCTCCTGCTCGGTGGAGCCGCCACGGTCTTCGGGCCGCTGCTCGGCTCGGTGATCTTCTGGGTGATCATGGCGTTCCTCTCGAACGTCCTCCCGGCGCTCGTGAAGGCGGACGTCCTGCCGTTCATGAGCTCGACGCAGGCGTCGACGCTCCGCTACGTGTTGGTCGGTGTCGCGCTCATGCTGATCGTCATCTTCAGGCCGCAAGGCATCCTCGGAAACAAGAAGGAGCTGACCTTTGTCAAGTAACAGCTCACCCACCTCGCGACCGGTCAAGACCACCGGCCTCCACGTCGGCGAGATCGTCCCGGGCGTCAAGAAGGTCGACCCGATCCTCATCGCGGACCAGGTCACCCGGACCTTCGGCGGCCTGCAGGCGGTGAACGTGGAGCACCTGGAGGTGCCCCGAAACGCGATCACCGCCCTCATCGGCCCGAACGGTGCCGGTAAGACCACGCTGTTCAACCTGCTGACCGGCTTCGACAAGCCGAACACCGGGACGTGGAACTTCGACGGCAAGAGCCTCGGGGGCGTCCCGGCGTTCAAGGTCGCCCGCATGGGTCAGGTCCGGACCTTCCAGCTGACGAAGGCGCTCGGCCTGCTCACGGTGCTCGAGAACATGAAGCTCGGCGCGACCGGCCAGACCGGAGAGGGCATCTTCTCGAGCCTCGTGAAGCCGCTCTGGCGGAAGCAGGAGGCGGACCTCGAGGTCAAGGCGATGGACCTCCTGCGCCGCTTCAAGCTCGACACGAAGCGTGACGACTACGCCGCCAGCCTGTCCGGTGGGCAGCGGAAGCTCCTCGAGATGGCGCGGGCGCTCATGAGCGATCCGAAGCTCGTCATGCTCGACGAGCCGATGGCCGGCGTCAACCCGGCGCTCACGCAGTCCCTCCTCGACCACATCCTGGCGTTGAAGGACGAGGGCATGACCGTGCTGTTCGTCGAGCACGACATGCAGATGGTCCGGCACATCGCCGACTGGGTGGTCGTCATGGCCGAGGGTCGCGTCGTCGCCGAGGGTCCGCCGGACACCGTCATGGAGGACCCCGCCGTCATCGACGCCTACCTCGGGAGCCATCAGGACGTCGACCTCGGGGTCGTGACCGGCAGGATCGCCGGAGAGGACAGCGCTGCGGCCGAGGAGCTGCTCGCCGAGATCGAGGACGAACGGCTCGCGGCTGGTGCCGAGCCCGAGGAGGAGCGGAAATGAGCGACGTGAAGGGTGCGCCGGTCGGCGGCACTGCGGTCAAGACCGCCGAGATGGTCGTGGAGGTCACCGATCTGACCGCCGGGTACCTGCCAGGCGTGAACATCCTGAACAGTGCGAACCTGACCGCCCGGAAGGGTGAGCTCATCGGCATCATCGGACCGAACGGTGCGGGGAAGTCGACGCTGTTGAAGGCGATCTTCGGACAGGTGAAGGTGCGCAGCGGACAGGTGCTGCTGAACGGCGAGGACATCACGGGGCTCCGGGCGAACAAGCTCGTGGCCCGCGGCGTCGGGTTCGTCCCGCAGACCAACAACGTGTTCCCGAGCCTCACCATCGAGGACAACCTCAAGATGGGGCTGTTCCAGAAGCCGAAGCAGTACGACGAGCGCCTCGAGTTCGTCACCGGGATCTTCAGCGAACTCGGGAAGCGGCTCAAGCAGCGCGCCGGTTCGTTGTCGGGTGGTGAGCGCCAGATGGTCGCGATGTCGCGGGCCCTGATGATGGATCCGCACGTGCTGCTCCTCGACGAGCCGTCCGCGGGATTGTCGCCGGTCCGACAGGACGACGCGTTCATCCGCGTCTCGGACATCAACAAAGCCGGCGTCACCACGATCATGGTGGAGCAGAACGCGCGTCGCTGTCTGCAGATCTGCGACCGCGGATACGTGCTCGACCAGGGTCGTGACGCCTACACCGGGACGGGCCGCGAGCTCCTCTCGGATGACAAGGTGATCGGCCTCTACCTGGGCACGCTCGGCCAGGACGAGGACTGATCAGGGCGATCCCCACTCGCGGGTCGGCGGGTACTTCGGTACCCTCGAACATGCCTGTCCCGGCCGTGGGCCGAGTGACGGGCCAGAAGCCACCGGATCCCGACCGGTGAACGAACCACAACTCCTCCCTCCCCCGAGGGGCACCGTCGTACCAAGACGGCCTCCTGAGACGGGGACGGAGGAGTTGTGCATTCCCCCCTTCCGGTGTTCGCCAGCGCGGTGCGCTGACGTGAGCGCGGCCCTGGCGCGTGAGCGCGGGTCTCCGGAGGCGCGCGCTCACGCGCTGGGGCCGCGCTCACGCCGAATCACCGCCCCCGTGGCACAGCGACCCGCGCCGAGGGGGACGACCCGCGCTGGCGTCAGCGCACCGCGCTGGGCACCATTTCACCCTCGCTCCACCGCAGGCCGGACGGGAGGAGTTCTCCACATCTCTTCCAAGACACGAGGTGCTGGCGAGGGGAACGGGCACGGTGAGTCGATGGAATCCTTCGATCTGAACCTGCTCCTCCGCCCGAACGGACTCCTGCTCGTCCGCGACGCACGTCGGGTCGGTGCCGAGCGTCTGGTGAGCGCCGCCCACCGCGACGGCGATCTGGTGCGTCTGCGGAAGGGCATCTACGTCCCTGAACCGATCTGGAGTTCCCTGTCCCCCGATGACCGCTACCGCGTCCGGATCGATGCGGCGGCCGTCGCGCTGCGGAAGGACGCAGTGTTCAGCCACTACTCGGCGGCGCGATTGTGGGGACTCCCGATCGTTGGCCCGTGGCCTCCCGAGGTGCACACGCTGACGAGCGGTGATCGCGGAGGGCGTTCGGCACCCGGCATCATCCGCCACACGACGCAGGGCTCGGTCGCCCGACGGATGCGGTACGGGCTCGCCGTCACGGACCCGGCTCGGACCGTTGTCGATCTCGCGCGGATCGCCCGCCTCGACGATGCCGTGGCCGTCGCTGACGCAGCCCTCCGGCTCAAGCTCACCGACGAGACGGCGCTCCGCTCGCTCGCCCGAGACCTGCCGGGCAGACGGGGAGGACGTCAGGTGCGCTTCGCGATCGAATTCGCGGACCCCCTCGCCGCGAACGGTGGTGAATCGAAGATGCGGGTCGTGATCGCGCAGCTCGGATTCGCCCTGCCGGTGCTCCAGCAGGCGTTCTCCGACGCGGAAGGACCGATCGGCGTGGTCGATGCGGTCTGGCCGGACGAACGCATCATCCTCGAACTCGACGGCCGCCAGAAATATGTGCGAGAGGAGTTCACGCAGGGCCGGGACGTGGCCGACATCGTCCTGGCGGAGAAGCATCGGGAGGACCGGCTGCGCGCGCTCGGGTACACCGTCGTCCGTGCCACCTGGGAGGACCTCGTCCATCCGAGCCGGCTCGCTGCGAAACTCGAACGCGCAGGGCTGCATCGCGCGTTCCGCTGACCCGGGCGCCCAACTGGTCGCTGCTGCCAGCGCGGTGCGCTGGCGTGAACACGCCGCCCCCTCCGTCAGCGCGGTGCGCTGGCAGGAACATACCGCCCCCTCCGTCAGCGCAGTGCGCCGGCAGGAGCCCATCCCTATGGTCAGCGCGGTGCGCCGGCGTGAGCGCGCCCCGTTGAGCCGCATGGGGTCGGAATCGGCGTGAGCGCATGGCAGGCGCGTGAGCGCGGGTCTCCGGAGACCCGCGCTCACGCGCTGGACCCGCGCTCGCGTCAGCGCACCGCGCTGGCACCACCACACACGACACACCACACTCGGGGTGGGTCGGGGGCGAGCACGACGAAGGCCCCGGATCGCTCCGGGGCCTCGTCAGTCGCGCTGGCGACTAGTTGGTGCGGGTGTACTTGTTGTCGTCACCGTACTGGTAGATACCGATGGTCGCCTCGGTCGGGTCACCGTTCTCATCGAACGTGATCGGACCGGAGTTGCCGTCGTAGTCGATCTTCTTGCCGTCGGCGATGGCCTTCGCACCCTCTTCGAAGGTGGTCACCTTCTCGCCCTTGTCCTTGCCACCGGACACGGACTGGAGCTCGGCTGCCATGTCGGCACCCTCGGTCGAACCGGCCTGCAGCGCCGCGAGGGCGAGCAGGATGACGGCGTCGTACGACTCAGCCGCGTAGCTGTAATCCTTCAGCGGCTCGCCACCCTCGTCCTTCACGAACGCCTGGAGGCGGTCGGTGAAGTCACCGAGCTTCGCGGTGTCGAGACCGGGCAGCGTGCCCTTGGCGCCCGTCAGGGTGCCCGGAGCGAAGTCCGCGCTGTAGTCGGCGAGGTTGCCGTCGACGAAGTAGAGCTTGTCCGACGGGAAGCCGGCGAGACCGGGGACGATCGTCTTGGTCTCCTCGAACGCGATGATCGCGATCGCGTCGGGGTTCTCCGCCTTGACCGCGCTGATCTGCGCGTCGAACGAGGTGTCACCGGTGTTGTAGGACTGCTCGGCGACCACTTCACCGCCGGCGCTCTCGAACGCCTCCTTGGTGAACTTCGCGAGGCCGGTGCCGTACGAGTCGTTCAGGTAGATGATGCCGAGGGTGGCGTTGCCGTCCTCCGCGATCAGGTTCCCGAGGACCTCGCCCTGCAGCACGTCGGACGGCGCCGTCCGCCAGTAGAGACCGTTGTCGTCCCACGTCGTGAAGTCCGCGGAGGTGTTCGCCGGGGAGAACTGGATGACGCCTGCGCCGGTGACTTCGTCGATGAAGAGCTTCGACACACCCGAGGACGCTGCACCGATGATGGCCGTGACGCCCTCGGAGAGCAGACGGGGGACCTCGGTCGCGTACGCCTTGTTGTCGGAGTCACCCGAGTCGCCGAGCGTCAGGTCGATCTTGATGCCGAGGTCGGCGTCGTTGACCTCCTTGACCGCGAGACCGACACCGGCCTCCTCGGGCGGGCCGAGGAACGCGAGGTTACCGGTCTGCGGCAACGCCGTGCCGAGCTTCAGGGTCAGGTCGCCAGCAGGCTTGCTGCTGCTGCCGCTGTCGCCGCTACCACTCGAGGCGCAACCGCTCAGAACCAGCGCGCTGGCTCCGATCAGTGCGATACCACCGAGAACGATGGAACGTGGGCGGGAGCGAGCGGCCGTGGCCTTCGAAAAGACGCTCATGGTACTCCTTGCTTGTCAGAAGAGTGGCAGCTCCAGGGGCTGCCGTTGAGTCAAGTTATCCGCTGCACGTGCGCTGGACAATGTCGTTGACGTTACAAGCGTGTAACACGACCAAATCGTTACCTCAGGAGGGCCTGTTTCGCGCTTTTCCTGCAGTGGTCGCGCGATCAGCGCTGGAATCCGCTGTTCAGACCCTCATCGAGCGGCGCCGTTCGGCCCCGGCGGCCCGACGACTCCGGGTGGAGGCGACGAGCATGTCGACGGTGAGGATCGCGAGCGCCAGCCACACGAGACCGAAGCCCAACCAGCGCTCCGGCGGCATCGCCTCGTGCAGGACCGCGACACCGACGACGAACTGGATGATCGGTGCGAAGTACTGGATGAAACCCATCCAGGTGAGCGGGAGGCGGCGGGCCGCCGCCGCGAACAGCAGGAGCGGGACGGCGGTGATGACGCCGGCGCCGACGAGCAGCAGGGTGTGCCCGACGCCCGCGGTGCCGATGGTCAGCCCACCGGTCACGCCGACCGCGATGAGCTGGGCGGTCGCGACCGGCATGAGCCACACGGTCTCGAGCGTCAACCCGGACACGGCGTCGACCGAGCCGCCCACGAGTTTCTTGATGTACCCGTAGAGGCCGAACGAGAAGGCCAGGATGAGGGCGATCCAGGGGACGCTGCCGTGCCCGATCGCGAGGACCAGGACCGCGATCACGCTCACGACCACCGCGGCCCATTGGGCTGGACGCAACCGCTCGCGGAGGAAGAAGACGCCGAGGAAGACGGTCACGATCGGGTTGATGAAGTACCCGAGCGACGCCTCGACCACTTGGCCGTTGAGCGCACCGTAGACGTACGTCTGCCAGTTGACGTAGATGAGCGCCCCGGCGAGACCCATGGTCAGGACGATGCGTCGCTGGCGGAGGATGCCGGACAGTCGACGCCAGGAACGGGTCGCCAGGATGAGGACGGCGCAGAAGACGAGGGAGAACAGGATCCGCCACGCCACCACCTCGAAGGCCCCGGCCGGTGCGAGGGCGATGAAGTAGAGCGGAAGCGCTCCCCAGAGGCAGTAGGCCGCGACCGCCGAGAGCAGTCCGGACCGGCTTCCCTGCTGAGGTACGGCCACGCTCGCACGGCGGTCGCCTCCCCCGTCGACGGTGACGGTGTGGATGTCGACGTCGGCTGGATCGCTGGGGTTCTGCACTGGTCCAGGCTAGACCCGCTGCTCCCCGCGACACCCTCCGGAAACGGACACAGCCCGAACGGCGAATGCCATTCGGGCTGTTGAGCGGCCTGAGCCGCCGGATCCGTGCGCTGGTGACTAGCGGACGACGACGGCGAGGACGTCGCGCGCGGACAGGACGAGGTAGTCCTCACCGGCGTACTTGACCTCGGTGCCACCGTACTTGGAGTAGATCACCTTGTCGCCGACGGCGACGTCGAGCGGGACGCGGTTGCCGTTGTCGTCGATGCGACCGGGTCCGACCGCCACGACCTCGCCCTCCTGGGGCTTCTCCTTGGCGGTGTCGGGGATGACCAGACCGGAAGCGGTGGTCTGCTCTGCCTCGACCTGCTTGATGACGATGCGATCCTCGAGCGGCTTGATGGAGACCGACACGGTTGACCTCTTTCTTGAAACGAAGACGTGGTTAGCACTCACACTGCGAGAGTGCTGATTCCAGTGTAGGCATCTTCTGGCACTCATGCAATGCGAGTGCCAATCAGTGGCTGCTACCGTTGCCGGATGCATCCCGCTCCGCCCGAGGCCCGCTGACCATGGACCGTTCGGAACTCGTCGAACTCCTCACTGCCGACGGCCTCAGGCTCCTCGACTCCCTTCCGCCCTACCCGACGAAGGACGAGGCCGTCCGCCTGGTCGGGCGGCTGCGCAAGGAGGGGCACTCCCCCGAGCTGGTCGCCGCGGTCCTCACGCAGTCGCGGCTCAGGCAGAAGGCCGTCGGCAAGTTCGGCCCGTTCGCCGGCCGCATGCTGTTCACCGAGGCCGGGCTCGAGCAGGCCACGCGCCTTCCCGTCGCCGCACTGCACGCCGGCCGGTTCGCGCGGGCCGGCCTCACGCGGATCGCCGACCTCGGCAGCGGCATCGGCGCCGACTCGATGGCCATGGCCTCGCTCGACCTGGAGGTCACGGCGGTCGACATCGACGAGGTCACCGCGGCCATCGCCAGCTACAACCTCGCCCCCTTCCCCATGGCGAGCGTGCGGAACGCCGCCGCCGAGGACATCACCCTCGACGACTTCGACGCCGTCTGGTTCGACCCCGCCCGCCGCACCGCAGGACATGTCGACACCGCGCGGCTGTCGAGTGCCGCCGACTACACCCCGTCCCTCGACCTGGTCTTCGGTGCGGCGGCGCGCCTGCCCGTCGGCGTCAAGCTCGGGCCCGGATTCGACCGCTCCCTCATCCCCGACGACGCCGAGGCGCAGTGGGTGTCGGTCGACGGACAACTCGTCGAGATGGCGCTCTGGTTCGGCCCGCTGGCCCGTCCGGATGTCCGACGGTCAGCGCTCCTCATCGCAGACGGCGTCCACCACGAACTGCACGCCGAGGCCGACGCCGACGACGCCCCGGTGCGGGAGCTCGGCGACTACGTGCACGAACCTGACGGGTCCGTGATCCGGGCCCGACTCATCGGCGACCTCGCCATCCGGTTGGAGGCCGGCATGCTCGGGCAGGGCATCGCCTACCTGACCTCCGACACGGCGACGAACTCGCCGTTCGCCACGACCTTCCGCGTGCTCGAGCGACTGCCGATGGACGAGAAGGTCCTCAAGCGCACGATGCGGGATCGCGGGATCGGCGTCCTCGAGATCAAGAAGCGCGGCGTCGACGTCGACCCCGCGGCGTTCCGGAAGCGACTCGCGCTCAAGGGCGACGGCTCGGCCACGATCATCCTCACGAGGATCGCCGGCAAGCACAGTGCGCTGCTCGTCGAACGGGTGACGCCGGCCGCCGACGCCTGACCCCGACGGCGTCCGTCGGGCCGCAGCGCCCCGAGGAGGATCAGGTCGAGACGTACCCGATGATCACGACGACGCTGTAGACGAGCCAGCCGACCGAGCAGGCGAGGCCGACGAACCCGGTCACGAGGCCGGTGAGCGCGCGCCCTCGGCCCTGCGGCTCGCGGCGTCTGGCTCCGAACCCGAGCACGATCGCGGCGATCGACAGGGGGAAGCCCCAACCGACGAAGACGGAGACGACGAGCCCGACGACACCGGTGATGAGCGACCAGGTGCTCCGCGAGGTCCTGGTCGACGCGGCTGGGGTCGGCGTCTGCGACTGCTGGTACGCGGCGTAGCCTCCCTGGCTCGGTGCCTGGTAGACCGCCGTCGGCACCGTCTGCAGATAGGTCGCGTGGTCGCCCTGCCAACCCGACGGAGGCGCCGAAGGGGACGAAGCCTGCTGTGCGGGGCGCGCCTGCGGTGTGACGGGCGAGCCGGAGCCGTTCTGCCAGTCCGTCGGCGGCGGGAAGGCCTGGCCCTGGGGCTGGTACGGCTGCTGCGGTCCGTGCGGCTGGGGCTGGTACGGCTGCTGCTGGCCCTGCGGCGCGACACCTGCATGCTGAGACGGCTGCGGCGGCTGGTACGAAGGCCAAGGCTGCTGAGGCTGGGGCTGAGCCTGGGGCGGAGGCTGCTGGCCCCACGGCTGCTGCGGCTGCCCGTTCGGCTGCTCGGCCTGCGGCGGGCGCGACTGCCCGTCCACCGCACCGTCCTGGTGCTGAGGTCGTCCGTCGGGGTGCTCGTGCTGATCCATCGCCGCTCCTTCGATCCGTGACCGGGTACCGGCCCATCCTATGCGCCGACGTCCGCGCATCCGGTCGACGGTCGGGAGACGGCTGGTCGAGCGGTCAGTGCACCTGGATCTCGGTGACCGGCAGAGTCGAGTCGGCGCCGAAGCCCAGCGAGGACGGCTCGTGTCCGGCGGAGATGAGCTGCGCGGCGAGCGCGGCGATCATCGCGCCGTTGTCGGTGCACAGCTGCAACGGCGGGATGCGCAGTTCGATCCCGGCCGCAGCGGTGCGTTCGGCGGCCACCTCGCGGAGCCGTGCGTTCGCTATGACGCCACCCCCCAGCAGCAGGCGGGGTACGCCGAGCTCAGTGCACGCCTTGACTGCCTTCGAGACGAGCACGTCGACGACGGCCTCGCGGAAGCTGGCGGCGACGTCCGCGACCGGGACCGGCTCCCCGGCATCCTGCTTCGCCTCGACCCAGCGTGCCACGGCCGTCTTCAAGCCGGAGAAGGAGAAGTCGTACCGATGCCGCTCCATGTCCTTCGGCAGGCTGAGTCCGCGGGGGAACCGGATCGTCTTCGGGTCGCCGCCGACGGCCGCCCGGTCGATCTGCGGCCCGCCCGGGTAGGGCAGGCCGAGGATGCGCGCGACCTTGTCGAAGGCCTCTCCCGCCGCGTCGTCGATGGTCTCACCGAGGAGTTCGACGTCCGACACGAGGTCCCGCACGAGCAGCAGCGAGGTGTGCCCGCCGGACACCAGCAGGGCGATCGTCGGGTACTCGATCGTCCCGTCTTCGGAGTCGAGCACGTCGGCGCCGACGTGCCCGACGAGGTGGTTCACGGCGTACAGCGGTTTGCCGAGGGACACGGCGAGCGCCTTCGCTGCGCCGACGCCGACCATGAGCGCGCCGGACAGACCGGGGCCGCTCGTCACCGCGACGGCGTCGAGGTCGGCCAGGGCGATGCCGGCCTCGGCGAGCGCCGCCGTGAGCGTGGGCTCGAGCGCCTCGAGGTGGGCGCGCGCGGCGACCTCCGGGACGACGCCACCGTACCGTGCGTGTTCGTCCATGCTCGAGGCGATGGTGTTCGCCAGCAGGTGGTGTCCGCGGACGATGCCGATCCCGGTCTCGTCGCAACTCGTCTCGATGCCGAGGACGAGCGGTTCTGCACGGTTCACGCGATGCTCCCGGGGTGCTGATCGGTCTGGTCGAGCGGGGACTGCCCGTGGGTGGGCATGGGCGGCCTCGGCTGGACCGTGAGTCGCATGACGATGGCGTCGACGTCGTCCGGCTGGTAGTAACCAGGGCGGACGCCGAGTTCCTCGAAGCCGAGACTCCGGTACAGCGCGATCGCCACGGGGTTGTCGGCCCTGACCTCGAGGAAGACCTGGGCGACGTCCTGCTGCCTGGCCTGCTCGATGAGCGCCTGCATGAGGAGTCGTCCGAGGCCTCGTCCTCTGGCGTGCCCGGCGACCGCGATGGTCTGGATGTCGGCGTCGTCGGACCGGGACGGTGCGAACAGCCCGCCGTAGCCCGCGAGCGTCGCGTCGTCGGCGTCGACCTCCGTCGCGACGAGGTAGTACCCGTGCGGCGACGACAGTTCGGCGCGCATCATGTCCGCCGACCAGGCGTCGTTCACGAAGACGGTGTGCTCGAGCTGCATGATCGCGTCGAGGTCGGCGACACCGGCGCGGCGCAGCGACCAGCTCACGCCGTCACCCGCTTGGTGCCCGCGGACATCGTGACGTCGGGCGAGCGGAGGTACAACGGCTCCTCCCCCGCGAACTCGCCGTCGGTGGCGAGGAGTGCGGCGGCGACCTGTCCCAACGCCCCGGCGGGGACGACCAGCGCGTCGAGGCGCACGGACTCGGAGGTCGGCAGGTCGTCGGGTTTCGCAAGGGCCGGCCCCTCGACGCGGACCGGGAGGCCGGCTGCGTCGAGTCCGGCGTAGCTCGTCCAGTAGCGTTCGCGACGGCGGGCGTCGGTGACCACGAGGAGCGTGGCGTCGGGTGCGGCGGAACCGGACCGGTAGGCGTCGAGCGCGATCGCGTCGTGGCTCACCACGGGGTGCACCGGGAGGCCTGCGCCGATCCCGAAGCTGCGGGCCGCGGCGATCCCGATCCGGAGACCGGTGAACGGCCCTGGCCCCATGCCCGCGACCAGCCCGGTGAGCGCGGCGACCTCGATCCCGGCGTCGTCGAGGCATCCGGCGACGAGCGTCCCGATGACCTCGGCGTGCCGCATCGGGTCGTCGGAGGACCGTTCGGCCAGCACCTCGCCACCCAGAGTGACGACGGCGACACTCGAACCCGCGGATGTATCGATCGCCAACAGCACGTCGTCCAGCCTACCCGGCGTCGGTCGCGGGGTACCGCGAGAGCGTGAGCGTCCGGCGCTCGATCGGTTCCTCGCCGGCATCGTCCGTCACGGGCTCGTCGCCGGCTCCGGTCGGACGCTCGATGACGAGCTCGAACCAGGTGGGGACCACGCCGTCGAGCAATCCGGCTCCCCATTCCACCACGACGACGGATCGGGCGAAGTCGATGTCGAGATCGTCGAGTTCGAGCGCCGAGCCGAGCCGGTAGGCGTCCACGTGGACGAGCGGCGGGCCGCCGACGAGGCTCGGGTGTGTCCTGGCGAGCACGAAGGTGGGGCTGGTGACGGGGCCACGGACCCCGAGGCCCTCGCCGATCCCACGCGTGAGGGTCGTCTTGCCTGCTCCGAGCGGCCCGGTCAGGACCAGGAGCTGCCCTGCACGCAGTTCCGTGCCGAGTCGGACGCCGTACGCGTGCATCGCTTCGGGCGTGGCCACCTCGACGGTACCCGGGGTGAGGACGTGATCGGTCATGACCGCTCCCTGGTCGTCCGGACCACGCGCGGCCCGATGCGGGTGACGAGTTCGTAGTTGATGGTGCCGGCGGCCTCCGCCCACTCCTCGACACGCGGCGCGCCGGACGCCGGATCGCCGAACAGCACGGCGTCGTCGCCCACCGCGACCGCGTCGTCGCCGACGTCGACGACGAACTGGTCCATCGCGATCCGCCCGCACACCCGGTAGCGGCGTCCGTTGATCACGACCGGGCCGGCGTTCGAGGCGCTCCGCGGCACGCCGTCGGCGTATCCGAGCGGGATGAGGGCGAGCGTCGTCGCCGTGCTGGTCCGGTAGCTGTAGTCGTAGGACACCCCGGCACCAGGTTCGACCCGACGCACCGCGGCGACCGACGCCCGGAGGGTCATGACGGGGCGGAGGCCGAAGGCGTCGGCCGAGCGGTCGACGTCCTCGGTGGGTTCGAAGGGCGACAGGCCGTACACGGCGAGTCCGAGGCGGACGGCGTCGTACCGGAGGGCCGGCTCACCGAGCGCTGCCGCCGACGCGGCGAGGTGCAGACTCCGCGGTGCGAGACCGGCCTCCCTGGCGAGGGTGACACCGCGTTCGAAGCGGGCAGCGGCGGCCCGGTCGTCGGCGGTGGAGGTGTTGGAGACGTGCGAGAACAGCCCGTCGACCCGGATGAGCCCAGCGGTCTCGGCGGCTGCGGCGGCCCGGAAGAGTTCCGGCCAGTCGGCTTCCGCCGCACCGTTCCGGCTGAGGCCGGTCTCGAGTTTGAACTGGACGGCCGGCACGACGGACGGCCGATCCCGAGCGGCCTCGATCACGCGGTCGAGCTGCGCCACCGACGACAGACCGAGGTCGATCCCGGCGTCGAGTGCGGCGCCGAAGGCGGCCTGCGGGCCATGCAGCCACGCGAGGATCGGCGCAGTGACTCCCGCAGCGCGGAGCGCGACGCCCTCCGTGATGTCGGCGACACCCAGACGATCGGCCCCCGCCTCGACCGCCGCGCGGGCGATGGCCTCGGCACCGTGCCCGTAGGCGTCGGCCTTGACGACGACGATCAGTTCGCCGACGCCGGTCACCTCGCGGAGGCGACGGACGTTGTGGCGCAGGGCGTCGAGGTCGATGATCGCCTCGCGGGTCGGGCGCGGGTCGTGCTCGGGCACAGGCGTCATCCCTCCCGCTCAGCGACGACGAAGGCGACGGCGACCCCGGCGTCGTGCGTCATGGTCAGGTGCATGCTGGTGATCCCCCGCTCGGCCACGACACCCGCCGTGACGCCGGACAGCGCGAAGTCGGGCTTCCCCTCGGGGCCGTTCACGATCGCCATCTCCTGCCACCGGATGCCGTCCGAGGAGCCGAGTGCCTTGATGAGCGCCTCCTTGGCGGCGAACCGGCCGGCGAGGGAGCGCAGCGGGAGGTCGCGTTCCGACGGGACGAAGAGCCTGGCCAGCAGGTTCGGGGTGCGGGTGATCGCCCGTTCGAACCGTGCGAGGTCGACCAGGTCCACCCCGATGCCGATGATCATCCCTCTACTCTACGGCCGTCGTGTGCGGCCCGGAGGCCCGCACGACGGGCCACCTCGGGCCTCGCGGACCGTCCCTACTCGACCGTGACGGACTTCGCGAGGTTGCGCGGCTGGTCGACGTCGAGGCCCTTCGCCGTCGCGAGCTCCATCGCGAAGATGTGCAGCGGGATGACGGCGAGCAGGGGCTCGAACAGCGGACCGGCGAGCGGGATCGGGATGACCTCGTCGGCCGATGGCAGGACGGCGGCGTCGCCCTGCTCAGCGATCGCGATGACCCGGGCACCGCGTGCGCGGATCTCCTCGATGGTCGAGATGACCTTCGGGTGCAGGATCGCCGAGCCGCGCGGGCTCGGGACGACGACGAAGACGGGCTGACCCGGCTCGATCAGGGCGATCGGGCCGTGCTTGAGCTCACCGCCGGCGAAGCCTTCGGCGTGGATGTACGCGAGCTCCTTGAGCTTCAGCGCGCCCTCGAGCGCGATCGGGTATCCGACGTGGCGACCGAGGAAGAGCACCGCGCGGGAGTCGGCCATCCAGTGGGCGAGCTGCGCGATCTTCTCGGACGCCCCGAGGATGCTGGCGATCTTGTCGGGCACGGCCTGCAGCTCCTCGACCTGCGACGCCAGGAACGCCGGCGTCTGGGTGCCGCGGACCCGCGCGAGGTGCAACCCGAACAGGTACAGCGCCGTGATCTGGGCGGTGAACGCCTTCGTGGACGCGACCGCGACCTCGGGCCCCGCGTGGGTGTACACCACGGCGTCCGACTCGCGCGCGATCGTGGCGCCCTGGGTGTTGCAGATCGACAGGGTCTTCGCGCCGGACTCGCTCGCGAAACGCACCGCCATGAGCGTGTCCATGGTCTCGCCCGACTGGCTCACCGAGATGACGAGCGTGCGCGCGTCGATGACCGGGTCGCGGTAGCGGAACTCGTGGCTCAGCTCGACGGTGACCGGGATCCCGGCCCAGCGCTCGATCGCGTAGGTGCCGACCGTGCCCGCATAGGCGGCGGTGCCGCAGGCGATGATCACGATGCGGTCGATGTCGAGGAAGAGCTCGTCGAGACCGGCGAGTTCGGGGATGACGACCTGGCCGCCCTCGACCCGCCCGCGGATCGTGTTCGCGACCGCGTCGGGCTCCTCGCTGATCTCCTTCGCCATGAAGCTCGACCAACCGCCCTTGTCGGCCGCCGAGGCGTCCCACTGGATCTCGAACGGCTCGGTCACGACGTGGTTGCCGGAGAAGTCGGTGACCGTCACGTCGTCGGGCGTGATGACGACCATCTGGTCCTGGCCGATCGCGACCGCGCGCTGGGTGTACTGCACGAACGCGGCGACGTCCGACCCGAGGAAGTTCTCGCCGTCGCCGAGCCCGATGACGAGCGGCGAGTTCCGACGCGCACCGATGACGACACCGGGCAGGTCCTGGTGCATGGCGAGCAGCGTGAAGGCGCCGTCCAGGCGAGCGACGACGCGACGGAAGGCTTCAGTGAGGTCGCCGGTGGAACGGTACTCGCGGCCGATGAGCACGGCGGCGATCTCGGTGTCGGTGTCGCTCTCGAAGGTGAAGCCGTCCGCGAGGAGCTCCGCGCGCAGTTCGGCGAAGTTCTCGATGATGCCGTTGTGGATGAGCGCGAGGCGCCCTTCGTCACCGAGGTGCGGGTGCGCGTTGCGGTCCGTCGGTCCACCGTGGGTCGCCCAACGGGTGTGACCGATGCCGGTCGAGCCCGGCGCGATGGGGTTCGCGGCGAGGTCCTCGGTGAGGACGGCCAGCTTCCCGGCGCGCTTCCGGGTGTTCAGCGAACCCGTCGCGTCGAGCACGGCGATCCCGGCGGAGTCGTACCCCCGGTACTCGAGCCGCTTGAGTCCGCCCATGAGGACGTCCACCGTCTTGTCGTTCCCGACGTATCCTACGATTCCACACATGTAGAGCAGCATAATCGCGCGAGTTTGCGAGGATCCTGCACCAACCTCGAGGCGCCGGCGCTCAGCCTCGGAGCAGGACGGTCTTGCCGAGATCCACCGGTTCCCGGGCCCTTCCCCTGCCGCAGGTCAGAGCTTGCGGAGCAGCACCGAGGACACCGTGTGATCCGAGTCCTTCCGCAGCACGAGCTTCGCCCGTGAGCGGGTCGGGCGGATGTTGTCGATGAGGTTCGGTTCGTTGATCGAGCGCCAGAACCCGCGCGCCTGATCGGCCGCCTCCTCGTCGGAGAGCTCGGCGAACACGTTGAAGAACGAGTTCGGGTTCGAGAACGCGCCCCGCTTGAGCGCCATGAAGCGGTCGACGTACCAGGACTCGATGTCGCGCGTCCGTGCGTCGACGTAGATGCTGAAGTCGAACAGGTCGCTGATCGCGAGTCCGCTCGCCGTCGCAGCCGGCTGCAGCACGTTCAAGCCCTCGACGATCAGGACGTCGGGGCGCCGGACGACGACCTGCGCCGTCGGGATGATGTCGTAGCGCAGGTGCGAGTAGAACGGTGCCCGCACCTCGGCGGCGCCGCTCTTCACCGCGGTGATGAACCGCAGGAGCGCACGGCGGTCGTAGGACTCCGGGAAGCCCTTCCGATCCATGATGCCGCGCCGCTGGAGCTCCTCGTTCGGGTAGAGGAAGCCGTCGGTCGTCACGAGTTCGACGTGCGGGGTGTCCGGCCAGCGCGACAGCAGTTCGCGCAGCAGCCGCGCGATCGTCGACTTGCCGACGGCCACGGAACCCGCCACACCGATCACGAACGGCGTCCGGAGCGCCTGGTCGCCCAGGAAGCGGCTCGTCGCGCGCCCGAGGTCCTGGGTGCCCTTCGCATAGAGGCTCAGCAGCCGGCTGAGCGGCACGTAGACCTCCTCGACCTCACGCATGTCGAGACGGTCCCCGAGGCCGCGGATCTGCACGACCTCGGTCTCGCTGAGCGGTGTGGCCGTCTCCGGAGCGAGTCGCGCCCATTCGGCACGGTCGATCTCCACGTAGGGCGTCGGCTGCCCGGAGGCAGCGCCCGTCGTCGTCGAAGTCATGCGATCACTCTTCCACAGCTGCGGTGCCGACCAGCCGCCGGACGACTCAGATGGCGAGTCGCTCGCGGACGACGTCGGCGAGGCGGTGCGCCAGACGATCTGCGGTCGGCTGGTCGGCCGCCTCGACCATGACGCGGACGAGCTGCTCGGTGCCGGACGGCCGCAACAGCACGCGTCCGTCGTCTCCGAGCTCGGCTTCGGCAGCTTGTACGGCGGCGTCGACGACCTCGTCGCCGACGAGGCGGGTGCGGTCGACACCCGTGACGTTGACGAGGATCTGCGGGTACACCTGCATCACTGCGGCGAGCTCCGCGAGCGTCTTCCCGGTGCGCGCCATCTCGGCCACGATGTGCAGGCCGGTGAGGATGCCGTCGCCGGTGGTCGCGTAGTCGGCCATGATGACGTGACCCGACTGCTCGCCCCCGAGCGAATAGGCGTTCGCGTTCATCGCTTCGAGGACATAACGGTCGCCGACCCCGGTCTGGACGACGGTGATGCCGTGTTCGCGCATCGCGACGTGCAGGCCGAGGTTGCTCATCACCGTTGCGACGAGCGTGTCGTCCTTGAGCTTGCCGCGCTCCTGCATCGAGACCGCGAGGATGGCCATGATCTGGTCGCCGTCGACGACCTTGCCCGCGGCGTCCACGGCGAGGCAGCGGTCGGCGTCGCCGTCGTGAGCGATGCCGAGGTCGGCGCCGTGCTCGAGGACCGCCTTGGACAGGAGGTCGAGGTGCGTGGAGCCGACGCCGTCGTTGATGTTCATGCCGTCGGGGTCGTTGCCGATGATCGTGACCTTGGCCCCGGCATCGCGGAAGGTCTCCGGCGATACACCCGCAGCCGCGCCATGCGCGCAGTCGAGGACGACATGGATGCCGTCGAGACGGTTCGGGAGGCTGCCGAGCAGGTGGAGGACGTAACGGTCCTCGGCGTCGGCGAAGCGGATGATCCGGCCGACGTCTGCGCCGGTCGGGCTGAGCTTGGGGCGGTCGAGGTATTCCTCGATCCGGCGTTCCACGGCGTCGGGCAGCTTCGTGCCGCCACGGGCGAAGATCTTGATGCCGTTGTCCGGCGCGGGGTTGTGCGAGGCGGAGATCATCACGCCGAAGTCGGCGTCGATGTCGGCGATGAGGAACGCCGTCGCGGGCGTGGGCAGCACGCCGGCCTCGAGCACGTCGACGCCCGAGGACGCCAGGCCCGCCGCGACCGCGGCGGACAGGAACTCGCCGGAGATGCGGGGGTCGCGTGCGAGCACGGCGACCGGGCGCTTCCCGGCGGCACGGCGGGCCTCAGCACTACGGCCTTGCCCAAGCACCACTGCGGTGGCTTGGGCAAGGCCGAGAGCGAGGTCTGCCGTCAGGTCGGCGTTCGCGAGTCCGCGTACGCCGTCGGTACCAAACAGCTGAGGCATCGAGCTTCGCTTGTCTTGAGCGCTTAGCGCTTCGAGAACTGCGGAGCCTTACGGGCCTTCTTGAGTCCGGCCTTCTTGCGCTCCTTGACGCGAGCGTCGCGGGAGAGGAAGCCGGCCTTCTTCAGGGTGGCGCGGTTGTTCTCCTCGTCGATCTGGTTCAGCGAGCGAGCGATGCCGAGGCGCAGCGCACCGGCCTGGCCCGAGGGGCCACCGCCGGAGATGCGTGCGATGACGTCGTAGCCGCCGGCCAGGTCGAGGACGGTGAACGGGTCGTTGATGAGCTGCTGGTGCAGCTTGTTCGGGAAGTAGTCCTCGAGCGTGCGGCCGTTGACCGTGATGGTGCCGCTGCCGGGGACGAGGCGCACGCGGGCGATGGCCTGCTTGCGACGGCCGACGGCTGCGCCGGGGACGCTCAGCACGGCGCGAGGCGCGGTGACTGCTGCTTCAGGAGCCGACTCGGTGGAGTAGCTCTGCGGGGTCTCTTCGATGGAATCTGCGATGTTCGCCACTGTGTAATCCTTTTTTCTTGTCCGGTGCTTACTGGGCGACCTGGTCGAGCGTGAACGGCTTGGGCTGCTGAGCGGCGTGCGGGTGCTCGCTGCCCGTGTAGACCTTGAGCTTCTTCAGCTGGTCGCGGCCGAGCGTGTTCTTCGGCAGCATGCCGCGGATCGCCTTCTCGACGGCGCGGATCGGGTTCTTCTCGAGGAGCTCGGCGTAGGTGACGGCCGAGAGCCCGCCCGGGTAACCGGAGTGGCGGTAGGCCTTCTTCTGCAGGAGCTTGGCGCCGGTGAGGGCCACCTTGTCGGCGTTGATGATGATGACGAAGTCGCCACCGTCCATGTGGGGGGAGAAGGTCGCCTTGTGCTTGCCGCGCAGGAGCGCTGCAGCGTGGCTGGCCAGGCGGCCGAGGACCACGTCGGTGGCGTCGATGACGACCCAGTCGTGCGTGATCTCACTGGCCTTCGGGGAATACGTGCGCGTCACAATAGTGCTGCTTTCTGGTCGGAGTTGGTCGTTCGTGAATCCCGCTCCTGTTGGGTGTTCCGAACGGAACGCCCGAGGTGGAGGGCTCAACTTCGGGTACCGCGCCGCAGAAGGCGCAGGCACCAACGGGAGAGTCTACGCGACGACGTCCCGGCGGTCAATTCCGACCGGGAACGTCACTCGACGCTCGCTTCCACGTGCTCGCGACTCCGCCGCTGTCGGGTCTCGGCGGCACGCGCGTGCAGCAGTCCCGGCTCGGGGTACCCGACCGCGATCAGGGTGAGCCCGCGCGCCGGCATCACCCGGAAGTCGATCTCGCGCCGTCCGCCGTCGCGGAGCCGCACGACCTCCTCGAGCGACATGCGCCCCTCCCCCACGGCGACGCAGGCACCGACGAGAGCCCGCACCATGCTGTGGCAGAACGCGTCGGCGGTGAGGCTCGCCACGAGCACGCCCGCTTCGTCCCGCTCCCAGCTGAAGGACTGCAGGGTCCGGATGGTCGTCGCGCGCGGTCTCGGTTTGCAGTACGCCTGGAAGTCGTGGAGCCCGACGAGCGAGGTGGCCGCCCGGTGGAGCAGCTCGACGTCGAGCGACGCCGTCGTCCAGCTCGTCGTCCGCCGGAGGATCGGATCCTTGCGGACGTCGGCGTCCGCGAGGCGGTAGCGGTAGTGACGCCAGACCGCTGAGAAGCGCGCGTCGAACCCCTCCGCCGCCGGTTCCGCCGCGTGGATCACGACATCGCGGTCCATCCCGAGGACGCCGTTCAGTCGACGAGCCAGGAGGGAGCTCGCGGTCTCGTTCCGCGGCGTACCGTCGTGGAACTCAGCGTGGCGCCCCTGCAATCGCGTGATCTTCGCGAGCTGTGGCTCGGTGAGGTCGAGGTGGGCCACCTGACCGGCCGCGTGCACCCCGGCGTCCGTCCGTCCGGCGACCACGAACCGCGGCATCGGCGGCACGGTCTTCCCGAGCACGCGGTAGAGCGCCTCCTCCAGGACCCCCTCGACCGTCCGGAGCCCCGGCTGCTTCGCCCATCCGGCGAAGTCCGTGCCGTCGTAGGCGATGGCGAGCCGGAACCGCTGCGTCGGGAGGACGTCCGCTACCGCGACCTGGTCAGCGCTCACGGACGTACGCCAGATCACGCGTCGTCGCGACGAAGCCCTGTCGTTCGTACAGCCCGAGTGCACCGGTGGGACTGGCCGTGTCGACCTCCAGCGTCGCCCGCTCGAGGCCGGCCGCCTGGATCCGACGGAGCGCTGTGGCCAGCAGAGCCGGCGCGAGTCGTCGGCCACGCCAGTCGCGCACGGTTCCGACGAGGGCGATGTACGCGCTGGTGAACCCCTGCGCGGACCAGCTGTCCTCGTCCACCTCGGCCAGCGTGAAGCCGACGACCCGTCCGTCGTCGTCGATCGCGACCACCGAGAGGTCGTCACGGAAGTGGGATCCGCCGACGAACTGCGCCCACATCGCCGGGACCGTCTCCAGGCTGCCCCAGTGATCCCGGAACGAGTCGTTCCGAGCCTCCCTCGTACGTTCGGCCACGTCCGGGTGGTATGCCTCGAGTCGGACACCGTCGGGCACGTCGATCTCGTCGACGGGCGCGGAGAGATCGCGTTCCATGATCGTGAAGTAGCGCGCCACGGCGAAGCCGAACCGCTCCAACAGGCGGGCCGCCCCCGGGTTCCGTTCGTCGACGTAGGCACGCGAGGAAGCCGGCGCATCCGTCTCGACGGAGGCCAGCTGCTGCTCGGACCGTTCCAGCGACCACGCGAGCAGCGCTCGGCCGATCCCCCGCTCACGCCATGCGGGATGCACGCCGCCGAAGACGTACGAATACACGGACACGTCTCGTGAGGGCGACAGGATCACCATCGCATAGGCGACCAGCGTGCCGTCGGCGGCGATCGCGAGCAGGCTGTCCGAGTCCATGTCGATCCACGCGTGGTCGAACTGGTCCGCGATCTCGTCGCGACTCGTCACCCGGTGGGGGTTGTCGAACGGATCCATGGCGCGGCACAGCGCCACGATGTCGTCGATGTCCGCGCGGACCGCCGGACGCCACTGGTCGACGTCGGGGTGCTGTGGCAGGGCCGGCGGGCCGACCGGTTCGGCGGGAGTGGTAGGCATGTCTCCAGCCTAGGACACCGTCGCGGCGCCGCCAGGAACGACGGAACCCCGCCCTCCAGATGGAGAGCGGGGTCCCGTTCGTGTGTCGCTGAACCTACTTGGCGTCCTTCGCGGGAGCCTCGTCGGTGGTCTCGCCGGCGTCGACGGACTCGCCGTCGGTCTCGGTCGCCTCGACGGCTTCCGTCGCCTCGACGTCGGCCGAGGTCTCGGCGGGGGTCTCCTCGGCCGCAGCCTCGTCGACCGGCGCAGCGGCGTGCTTCGCGGACTGCTTGGCCGGCTTCGCCTTCGGCGTGACGGGCTCGAGGACGAGCTCGATCACGGCCATCGGAGCGTTGTCGCCCTTGCGGTAACCGGTCTTGATGATGCGCGTGTAGCCACCCTGACGGTCGGCGACGAGGGGCGCGATCTCCGTGAAGAGCTCGTGGACGACGCTCTTGTCGGTGATGGTCGCGAGCACCCGACGGCGGGCGTGCAGATCGCCGCGCTTCGCGAAGGTGATCAGGCGCTCAGCGAGCGGACGCAGGCGCTTCGCCTTGGTCTCGGTGGTCTGGATGCGCTTGTGGGTGAACAGCGCAGCAGCGAGGTTGGCGAGCAGGAGACGCTCGTGGGCAGGTCCGCCTCCGAGGCGGGGTCCCTTGGTGGGAGTAGGCATTCTTGTCTCTCTTCAGGTTGGAAAGTCGTCAGGTGGATCGCGTGCTAGGAGACGGTCTCGTCGTCGTAGCCGCTGTAGAAGTGGGCGCCGTCGAACCCGGGAACCGAGTCCTTCAGGGAGAGGCCCATTTCGGTGAGCTTGTCGCGAACTTCATCCACCGACTTCTGTCCGAAGTTGCGGATGTTCATGAGCTGCGTCTCCGACAGCGCGACGAGCTCGCTGACGTTGTTGATGCCCTCGCGCTTGAGGCAGTTGTAGGAGCGCACGGAGAGGTCGAGGTCCTCGATCGGGATCGAGAGCTCGCCCGGCAGCACGGCGTCGACCGGCGCGGGGCCGATCTCGATGCCCTCTGCGGCGGTGTTGAGCTCGCGAGCCAGGCCGAACAGCTCGGTCAGCGTGCGACCGGCCGACGCGATGGCGTCGCGCGGCGTGATGGCCGGCTTCGACTCGACGTCGACGACCAGGCGGTCGAAGTCGGTGCGCTCACCGGCACGAGTCGCCTCGACGCGGTAGGTCACCTTGAGGACCGGCGAGTAGATCGAGTCGACGGGGATCTGACCGGCTTCGCTGAACTCGTTGCGGTTCTGCGTGGCCGACACGTAGCCGCGGCCACGCTCGATGGTGAGCTCGAGCTCGAACTTCGCCTTGTCGTTGAGGGTCGCGATGACGAGGTCCGGGTTGTGGACCTCGACGCCGGCCGGAGCCGAGATGTCGGCCGCGGTGACTTGGCCTGCGCCGGTCTTGCGGAGGTACGCCGTGATCGGCTCGTCGTGCTCGCTGGAGACGACGAGGCCCTTGATGTTCAGGATGATCTCGGTGACGTCTTCCTTGACACCGGGGATCGTGCTGAACTCGTGCAGCACGCCGTCGATGCGGATGCTGGTGACGGCTGCACCCGGGATGGACGACAGCAGGGTGCGACGGAGCGAGTTCCCGAGGGTGTACCCGAAGCCTGGCTCGAGCGGCTCGATGATGAACCGGCTGCGGAACTCCGAGATGGATTCTTCGGTGAGCGTAGGGCGCTGTGCGATGAGCACTATGGATTCCTTTCGGCTAAGTGTCCGCTATATGACACTTGCGTTGGCGAGGTAGTGAATGGTGTTCGCTGGCCCTGGTCACCAGGACCATGCCGTGATCCGTCCGCGGCGATCAGACGATCGCTACGGACGGATCACGGCCGGTGAACCGAAGGAATTAGACGCGGCGACGCTTCGGGGGGCGGCAGCCGTTGTGTGCCTGAGGCGTGACGTCGTTGATCGAACCGACCTCGAGGCCTGCGGCCTGGAGGGAACGGATCGCGGTCTCGCGGCCGGAGCCGGGTCCCTTGACGAAGACGTCGACCTTCTTCATGCCGTGCTCCTGCGCCTGACGCGCAGCCGACTCGGCGGCGAGCTGTGCGGCGAACGGGGTCGACTTGCGCGAACCCTTGAAGCCGACGCCACCGGACGAAGCCCAGCTGATGACCGCGCCCGAGGGGTCGGTGATCGAGACGATCGTGTTGTTGAACGTCGACTTGATGTGGGCCTGGCCCACGGCGATGTTCTTCTTTTCCTTCTTACGCGGCTTCCGAACGGCCGACTTTGGTGCTGCCATGAATATCTCCTGAGTCCTATGACGAGGCGACTAGGCGGGGCCTAGCGAGCCTTCTTCTTGCCGGCGACGGTGCGCTTCGGGCCCTTGCGGGTGCGCGCGTTGGTCTTGGTGCGCTGGCCGCGGACCGGAAGTCCACGACGGTGACGGATGCCCTGGTAGGACCCGATCTCCACCTTGCGGCGGATGTCGGCGGCGACCTCACGGCGGAGGTCACCCTCGACCTTGAAGGTGCCCTCGATGTAATCGCGCAGGGCGATCAGCTGGTCATCGGTGAGATCCTTCACGCGGATGTCTCCGCTGATGCCGGTGTCGGCGAGGGTCTTGAGTGACCGCGTGCGGCCAACACCGTAGATGTACGTCAGTGCAACTTCCACGCGCTTGTCGCGTGGGATGTCTACGCCGGCGAGACGTGCCATGGTGGCTTCTCCTAGGAGTTGTGGAGGTGTGGAGCAGTTCCGGTGCTCGGGCCTCCGACCCGAGGTGTCACCCGCGATGCACGATGTGCTGCGGGATCTGGAACTGCCGTTAGAGGGGTGGTGCTGTGGTGCTCAGGGCTGCGTGCTGCAGGTCCTCTGAGATCAACCCTGGCGCTGCTTGTGGCGCGGGTTCTCGCAGATGACCATGACGCGGCCGTTGCGACGGATGACCTTGCACTTGTCGCAGATCTTCTTGACGCTGGGCTTGACCTTCATAGTTCTCTCTTTTCGCTGTCATCGTGCCGGGCCCACCACCGGATGGTGGCGGCGCGACCGGCCGTTACTTACAGCGCGACCTACTTGTAGCGGTAGACGATCCGACCACGGGTCAGGTCGTAGGGGGTCAGTTCCACGATCACGCGGTCCTCTGGGAGGATGCGGATGTAGTGCTGACGCATTTTGCCCGAAATGTGGGCAAGTACCTTGTGTCCGTTGGTCAGCTCAACGCGGAACATCGCGTTGGGCAGAGCCTCGACCACTTGGCCCTCGATCTCGATGACGCCGTCTTTTTTGGCCATAGCCTCACTGTCGCTCAGGTTGAGTCGCACTGGTCGTGCGGATGGATTGCGGTGCGGATGTCGGCTCGCCGAAGGCATGCAGAAAGCACCAAAGATCGATTCTATGCTATGTTTCCGGGTTTCGCCAACTCAACGTCGGCCAGGGCCCGTCAGTCGGTGCGGGAGCGCAGCGCGTCGTTGATCTGTGCCGTGAGACCGGCGTCCATCGGCAGCGGACGTCCGTCCACGCCACGCACCGGCGCGGCCAGTCGGACGCTGGAGAGCAGCCACGCCGCTTCCGCGTCGAGCACGTCCGCAGGCGTCAGCATCCGGTATTCGTGGGCGATCCCCTGCTCGTCGAGATACGCCCACAGGGCGAGCTGCGTCGTGCCGGGCAGGATGCCGCTCGAGGGCGGCGGTGTCACGAAGATCCCGTCGATCCGCACGACCACGGTGGAGGTGGGGCCCTCGAGGACGAAGCCGTCGCTGCTGACGAAGAGCACGTCGTCCGCTCCACGTCGGTGCGCCTCACGGAGCGCGGCCATGTTGACCGCGTACGACAGCGTCTTGGCTCCGGCGAGCAGCCACGGCGAATGCTCCTGCACGTCGCTCGGGAGGCCTCGGTCGAGCAGGACGACCTCGATGCCGGTCTCGCGCTCGGGGAAGCCGTCAGCCGGCGTCGCGGAGATCCACGCGGTCGGGCGTCCGCCACTCCCCCGCGTCAGGACCAGTCGGACGGCGCTCTGATCGACGTCGGGGAGTCCCGCGACCGCGCGAGCGATGGCGAGCCGCCACTGCGCGTGGTTCGGCGCGGGCAGATCGAGGATCGCCGCCGACTCGGTGAGGCGATCGAGGTGCGCCTCGACCGACTGCGGGTGTCGACCGACGACGCCGATCGTCTCGAAGATCCCGTCCCCCCGCGCGGGGCCGAGGTCGAAGACGCTCAGGACGCCGGACCCGTCGCCGGCCGACGTGATCGAGGCCGCGAGGTCGGCGCCGTCGATGACGGTGTCTGCGGGGAGGACGTCGAGAAGGAACACGATCGGCACGCTCATGCCGAGCAACTCTACCGGGACGGGTGGAACCCGGATGGCGACTCGACGGCCGCTCGCTCAGGCGGGACGAACCGGGGTGACGCCGAACGCGGCGAGGGCCGCGGCACCGCCATCGTGGGCGGTCAGGACCCAGATGCCGTCGCGGTGCACGGCGACGCTGTGTTCCCAGTGCGCCGCCGAGCCACCGTCGAGCGTGGCCACGGTCCACTCGTCGTCGCGGACGAAGGTGTCGGGGCTCCCGGCCACCACCATGGGCTCGATGGCCACCACGAGTCCGGGCTTCACTTCCGGACCACGCTGGCGGACCCGGTAGTTGAACACCGGCGGTGCCTCGTGCATCGTGCGTCCGATGCCGTGCCCGACGTAGTCGGTGAGGATCCCGTAGGGCTTCCCCTCGGGCGAGTGGTCCTCGACGTACTCCTCGATCGCCGCACCGACCTGATTGAGGTGCCGGGCGGTCGCGAGCTCGGCGATCCCGGCCCACAACGACCCCTCCGTCACCGCCGAGAGTCGTTCGCGTTCGCTGACGAGCTCCGGGTGCGCGGGGTCGGGCAGCACGATGGTCATCGCCGAGTCGCCGTTCCAACCGTCGATCTCGGCGCCGCTGTCGATCGACACGATGTCGCCCGCCTGCAGCACGCGGGATCCGGGGATGCCGTGCACGACGTCCTCGTTGACCGAGGTGCACACCGTGTGGCGATAGCCGGGGACGAGCTTGAAGTTGGAGTGCCCGCCTGCGGCGACGATGGCGGCCTCGGCAGCCGCGTCGAGCTGGAGCGTCGTCACCCCGGGGGCGACCAGGGCGCGCACCGCATCGAGCGATGCCGCCGTGGCCAGCCCCGGCGCGATCATGGCGCGGATCTGGTCAGGCGTCTTGTAGATGGACTTTCGGAACACTGTGGTGGACTCCCGTCCGGTCAGTCCGTGAGGACGTTCAGGCCGCGCTCGGCGAGGGCGGCATCGATCTGCGCGGTCACCTCGGCGACGTCGCCGAGACCGTCGACGGTCACCAGGAGCCCACGAACCGCGAACGCCTCGATGAGCGGGGCGGTCTCCTGCTCGTATCGGGTCAGCCGGAGGCGGATCACCTCAGCGGCCGCGGCGTCGGCGCGCGCCTTCACGGGAGCACGCTCGAGCAGTCGCTCGACGACCGCCTCGGTGTCGGCCTGCAGCTGCACGACGGCGTCGAGGCGTGCACCGCTCTCGGCCAGTAGCGCGTCGAGCACGGCGACCTGGTCGGCCGTCCGCGGGTACCCGTCGAGGACGAAACCGTCCGAGGCATCGGGCTGGTGGAGCCGCTCGCGCACGATCTCGTCCGTGAGCGGGCCCGGGACCTCGCCGCCCTCGTTGACGATGGCCTGCAGCTGCTTCCCGAGGTCGGTGCCACGCGTGACGCTCGCGCGGAACATGTCGCTCGAGGAGATCGCCGGGATACCGAAGCGCTCGGCAAGGAGCGCTGCCGTCGCGCCCTTCCCTGTTCCCGGGGAACCGACGATGAGCAGGCGGGGCCTGTCCGCCGCAGCGCGCGACCTATTGACGGGACCCGCCGCGACCGGCTCCCCCGCCGTCATCACACGGACGGGCTCAGGCGTCCTGTCGATCGACTCCCGGAACACCGTGATGGACGTGCCCGAGGGTCAGACGGCCGGGACGACGATGCCTCGAGCAGCGAGGGCCGCGTCGATCCGAGCGGTGACCTCGTCCACCTCGCCGAGACCGTCGACGGCCACGACGAGCCCGCGGGCGGTGAAGACCTCGATCAGCGGAGCCGTCTCGTGCGCGTAGAGCTCGAGCCGGTGACGGATGACGTCTTCCGTGTCGTCGGTGCGACCCTGCTCGGCGGCACGCTTGAGGAGTCGTGCGACGACCTCTTCCGTGTCGGCCTGCAGCTGCACGACGGCGTCGAGGCTCGCGTCGCTCTCAGCGAGCAGTGCGTCCAGAGCGACGACCTGGTCGGTGGTCCGCGGGTACCCGTCGAGCAGGAACCCTTCGACGGCGTCGGGCTGGTGGAGCCGGTCGCGGACGATCTCGTTCGTCAGGGAGTCGGGGACGTACCCGCCCTCGCTCACGATCGCCTGGACCTGCTTGCCGAGCGCCGTACCCTCCTTGATGTTCGCGCGGAAGATGTCGCCCGTCGAGATCGCGGGGATGTCGAAGTGCTCCGCGAGGAAGGCCGCCTGGGTGCCCTTGCCGGATCCCGGAGGACCGACGATGAGGAGACGGGGCTTGCCGGACGCCGCGCTCAACGCAGGAGCCCTTCATAGTGGCGCTGCTGGAGCTGCGAATCGATCTGCTTGACCGTCTCGAGTCCGACACCCACGATGATGAGGATCGACGCCCCACCGAACGGGAAGTTCGCGTTCGCGCCGACCAGCGCCAGGGCGATGAGCGGCAGGAGCGCGATCAACCCCAGATAGATCGATCCGGGCAGGGTCACGCGCGTCAACACGTAGTCGAGGTACTCGGCGGTCGGGCGGCCCGCTCTGATGCCGGGGATGAACCCGCCGTACTTCTTCATGTTGTCGGCGACCTCTTCAGGGTTGAAGGTGATCGCGACGTAGAAGTAGGTGAAGCCGACGATGAGCAGGAAGTACATGAGCATGTACAGCGGGTGGTCACCCTTGGTGAGGTACTGCTGGATCCACAGGACCCAGGGTGCCGGGGTGCCGGTCGTCGGCTGGTTGAACTGCGCGATGAGGGCAGGCAGGTACAGGATCGAGGATGCGAAGATGACGGGCACCACACCGGCCATGTTGACCTTGATGGGGATGTAGGTGTTGTTGCCGCCGTACGTCCGGCGTCCGACCATCCGCTTCGCGTACTGCACGGGGATGCGACGTTGCGACTGCTCGACGAAGACGACGAGTCCGACGATCACGAGGCCGACGGCGAGGACGAGGAGGAAGACCTCCGGGCCCTTCGCGGTCCAGATGGCGGCCAGCGAGCCCGGGAAGGTGGCTGCGATCGAGGTGAAGATGAGGAGCGACATGCCGTTGCCGACGCCCCGCTCGGTGACGAGCTCGGCCATCCACATGACGAGGCCGGTGCCCGCGGTCATGGTGACGACCATGAGGAGCATGCCGTACCAGGTGCCGCCCTGGGCGGTGATGAGGTCGGCGCAGACGCCGCCCTGGTTGCCGAACAGCGCGCCGCTCTTGGCGACGGTGATGAGCGTCGTCGACTGGAGGATGCCGAGGAAGATCGTGAGGTACCGCGTGTACTGCGTCAGCTTGCCCTGACCGGCCTGGCCTTCTTTGTGCAGCGTCTCGAAGTGCGGGATGACCACGCGGAGGAGCTGGACGATGATCGACGCGGTGATGTAGGGCATGATGCCCAGCGCGAAGATGGACAGTTGGAGGAGCGCGCCACCACTGAAGAGGTTGACGAGCTCGTAGAGGCCTGATGCGCCGGCGGCCTGCTGGTTCGCGAGGCACTGCTGCACGTTCGGGAAGTTCACGAACGGAGCGGGGATGAAGGACCCCAGCCGGTAGATGGCGATGATCCCGAGCGTGAACCCGATCTTGCGACGAAGATCCGGGGTCCGGAAGATCCGGCCGATGGCGCTGAACAAAAGGGGCCTCCTGTGAGATGTTGCGGGGTCGGCCCGGGTGACCGGCATGATGCCGGCCACCCGAGTGAGCTCCTGTGCGGAGCCGGCCGAGGGCTACTTGACGCTGCCCCCGGCTGCCACGATCTTCTGCTCAGCTGAGCCGGAGACCTTGTCGACCGCGACATTCAGCTTAACCGAGATGTCACCGTTTCCGAGAACCTTGACCTTCTCGTTCTTCCGGACGGCACCCTTGGCGACGAGGTCCACCGTGGTGACGTCGCCACCCTTCGGGTACAGCTCGGCGAGCTTCTCCAGGTTCACGACCTGGTACTCGACGCGGAAGGGGTTCTTGAAGCCACGGAGCTTCGGGGTGCGCATGTGCAGCGGCATCTGCCCACCCTCGAAGCCGACCTTGACGTTGTAACGCGCCTTCGTACCCTTGGTACCGCGACCAGCGGTCTTACCCTTGGACGCCTCACCACGACCCACGCGCATCCGGGACTTCTTGGCACCGGCGGCGGGACGGAGGTGGTGCACCTTCAGGACCTGCTCGCGCTTCTCAGCGGGCTCGTCCTTCGCGGGCTTCTTGGCTGCAGCAGCCTTGGGAGCCGCCTTCGCCTTGGGCTCGGCCTTCGCGGCAGCCGTCTTCGGAGCTGCCTTGGCAGCGGCCTTGGGGGCCTTCTCCTCAGTGGTTTCGTTCTTCTCAGCCATTAGTCGATCTCCTCAACCTGTACGAGGTGAGCAACAGTGTTCACGTAGCCGCGGTTCTGTGCGTTGTCCGGGCGGACGACGACAGCACCGATGCGACGGAGACCCAGGCTGCGAAGCGTGTCGCGCTGGTTCTGCTTCTCACTAATTCTGCCCTTGATCTGGGTGATCCTCAGCTGGGCCATCAGGCACCTACCTTCGCAGCAGCGGCCGCCTGAACGGCCTCTGCCTCTGCACGGAGCAGGCGGGCCGGAGCGACCTGGTCGAACTCGAGACCACGACGGGCTGCGACGGCACGAGGTTCCTCGAGCTGCTTCAGCGCCGTGACGGTCGCGTGGACGATGTTGATCGTGTTGGACGAACCGAGCGACTTGCTCAGCACGTCGTGGATGCCGGCGCACTCGAGGACGGCGCGGACGGGACCACCGGCGATGACACCGGTACCAGCGGCGGCGGGGCGCAGGAGCACCACACCGGCTGCTGCCTCACCCTGGGTGGGGTGCGGGATGGTCGAGCCGACGCGCGGGACGCGGAAGAAGTTCTTCTTCGCCTCTTCGACGCCCTTCGCGATCGCGAGCGGGACTTCGCGAGCCTTGCCGTAGCCGACGCCGACCATGCCGTTGCCGTCACCGACGACCACGAGGGCGGTGAAGCTGAAGCGACGACCACCCTTCACGACCTTCGAGACACGGTTGATGGTCACGACGCGCTCCAGGAACTGGCTCTTGTCGCTGTCGCGGCTACCGCGGTCGCGGTTGGGGTTGCGCTCGCGGCCTCCGCGGCGCGCCTCGCGCGGCTCGCGGTCGCCGGTGGGCGCCGTCGATGCCGCGGTCTCGACCGGGGCCTCGGCCACGGTCGCCACAGGCTCTTGCTGCTGCTTGTTGTCTTCGCTCACAGGTTCAATCCGCCCTCTCGAGCACCATCGGCAATTGCTGCCACGCGACCTGCGTAGCGGTTGCCTCCACGGTCAAATACGACATCGTCGATGCCGGCTGCCTTGGCACGCTCGGCGATGAGTTCGCCGACCTTGCGCGACTTGGCGGTCTTGTCGCCGTCGAACGTCCGGAGGGTGTCCTCCATGGTCGAGGCGGAGACGAGGGTGTGACCCTTCGTGTCATCGACAACCTGCACGAACACGTGACGGGCTGAACGGTTGACGACGAGGCGCGGACGGACCGCGGTGCCCTCGACCTTCTTGCGCAGACGCGTGTGGCGACGGCCACGTGCGGCAGTCTTCGTTGGACGAGCCATGGTTACTTACCAGCCTTTCCGGCCTTGCGACGCACGATCTCGCCGGCGTAGCGCACACCCTTGCCCTTGTACGGCTCGGGCTTGCGGATCTTACGGATGTTGGCGGCGACCTCGCCGACGGCCTGCTTGTCGATACCGGCGACCGTGAGCTTGTTGTTGCCCTCGACGGTCAGCGTGATGCCGACCGGCGGCTCGACGGTGACGGGGTGCGAGAAGCCGAGCGCGAACTCGACGGCGCTGCCCTTCTGAGCGACGCGGTAACCGGTTCCGACGACCTCGAGGCCCTTGGTGTAGCCCTGGGTGACGCCGATGATCTGGTTCGCTATGAGCGTGCGGGTCAGGCCGTGGAGCGAGCGCGAGTTGCGCTCGTCGTCGGGACGCGTGACCAGCAGCTGTGCGTCTTCGAGCTTGACCTCGATGGGGCTCGCGACGGTGAGCTGGAGCTCACCCTTCGGGCCCTTGACGGTGACGTTCTGACCGGCGACGTCGATGGTGACGCCTGCCGGGATGTCGATGGGGAGTCTTCCAATACGAGACATGACTGGCTACCACACGTAGGCGAGGACTTCCCCACCCACGCCCTTCTTCTCGGCCTGGCGGTCCGTGAGGAGGCCGCTGGAGGTGGACAGGATGACGACGCCGAGGCCGCCGAGGACCTTGGGGATCTCGTTCGACTTCGCGTAGACGCGGAGGCCGGGCTTCGAGACGCGCTTGATGCCGGCGATGGAGCGCTCGCGGTTCGGGCCGAACTTGAGGCTCAGCGAGAGCGTCTGTCCGACGGCCGCGTCAGCGACCTCCCAGCCGGAGATGTAGCCCTCGGACTTGAGGATCTCGGCGATGTTCACCTTGAGCTTGGAGTGCGGCATCGACACGGTGTCGTGGTGCGCCGAGTTCGCATTGCGCAGTCTGGTCAGCATGTCTGCGACCGGATCTGTCATGGTCATATCGAGTGTTTCCTTTGTTCACCAGGTTTCGACATCCTGTGCAAGGGTGCCGACCTGTGGTGGTTGAACCGTTCTGGGCAGGAGTGCCCCGAACGGGCGGAAGCCCGGTCCTCGACATACACCGAGGACCGGGCAGAAGCTCAGCCTACTTGGACTCAGCCGCCTTGAACGGGAAGCCGAGCGCCTTGAGCAGCGCGCGACCCTCGTCGTCGTTCTTGGCCGTGGTCACGACGGTGATGTCGAAGCCGCGGACACGATCGATCTTGTCCTGGTCGATCTCGTGGAACATGGACTGCTCCTGGAGACCGAAGGTGTAGTTGCCGTTGCCGTCGAACTGCTTGTCCGAGAGACCGCGGAAGTCGCGGATACGCGGAAGAGCGAGGCTCAGCAGGCGGTCGAGGAACTCCCAGGCGCGGTCGCCACGAAGCGTGACGTGGGCGCCGATGGGCTGACCCTCGCGCAGCTTGAACTGCGCGATGGACTTGCGTGCCTTGGTGACCTGCGGCTTCTGGCCGGTGATCTTGGTGAGGTCCGAAACAGCGCCGTCGATGACCTTGCTGTCGCGAGCGGCCTCGCCCACACCGGTGTTGACGACGACCTTCACGAGTCCGGGCACCTGGTGCACGTTCGTGAAGCCGAAGTCCTTCTGCAGCTGCGGAAGGATCTCAGCGCGGTACTTCTGCTTGAGACGGGGCTGGATTTTGCCAGTCGCCACTTCTGTGTCGGTCATTACAGGTCCTTACCTGACTTCTTGGCGTAACGAACGCGGACCGTCTTGGTGACGCCGTCCTTCGTGACTTCCTCGTTGCGGTGGCCGACCTTGGTCGGGCCCTTGGTCTCCGGGTCGACGAGCGCGACGTTGGAGATGTGGATCGAAGCCTCGACGGTCTCGATGCCGCCGGTCTTCGTTCCACGCTGGGTCTGGCCGACACGGGAGTGCTTCGTGACGTAGTTGACGCCCTCCACGATCACCCGGTTCTTGTCCGCCAGGACCTCGATGACGCGACCCTGCTTGCCGCGGTAACCACCGCGGTCCTGCTTCGGGCCGGAGACGACCTGAACCAGGTCGCCCTTCTTGATCTTTGCCATGACTTAGATAACCTCCGGCGCCAACGAGACGATCTTCATGAACTTCTTGTCACGAAGCTCGCGACCGACCGGTCCGAAGATGCGGGTACCACGGGGGTCCCCGTCAGCCTTCAGGATGACAGCGGCGTTCTCGTCGAACTTGATGTATGAACCGTCGGAACGACGGGTCTGCTTGCGGGTGCGGACGATGACCGCCTTGACGACGTCGCCCTTCTTGACGTTGCCACCGGGGATCGCGTCCTTGACGGTCGCGACGATGGTGTCACCGAGGCCCGCGTAGCGGCGGCCGGAGCCACCGAGCACGCGAATGGTCAGGAGCTCCTTGGCGCCGGTGTTGTCGGCGACCTTGACTCGTGATTCTTGCTGAAGCATTGTTCGCTTTCCTCTCAGTAAGCCGCGAGGCCTACTTGGCCTTCTCGAGAATCTCGACCAGACGCCAGCGCTTGGTGGCGCTGGTGGGGCGGGTCTCGCTGATCAGGACGAGGTCGCCGATGCCGGCGGAGTTCGCCTCGTCGTGAGCCTTGACCTTGGAGGTGCGGCGGATGACCTTGCCGTAGAGCGGGTGCTTCACGCGGTCCTCGACCTCGACGACGATGGTCTTCTCCATCTTGTCGCTGGTCACCAGACCACGGCGGGTCTTGCGGTAGCCACGAGCAGCGGCGTCCTTGACGTCGTGCTCGGCCGACTCGTGACCCTCGGGGGCCTTGTCAGTAGCGGTAGCCATGTCTAGGCCTCCTTCGTGGTCTCGGCGTCGACTGCAGCGGTGTCCTCGGACTTCGGTGCGGCCTTGGCCTTCTTGGTCTTCTTCTCAGCCTTGGCCTCGACGACCTCGACGGTCGGCGTGGCCCGGATGCCGAGCTCGCGCTCACGGATGACCGTGTAGATGCGAGCGATGTCGCGCTTCACGGCGCGCAGGCGGCCGTGGTTCTCGAGCTGCCCCGTGGCCGACTGGAAGCGCAGGTTGAACAGCTCTTCCTTGGCCTTGCGGAGCTCCTCGATGAGGCGCTGGTCTTCAAAGGTGTCGAGCTCGACGGGGGTGAGCTCCTTGGATCCGATCGCCATTATGCGTCGCCCTCCTCGCGCTTGATGATGCGTGCCTTGAGGGGCAGCTTGTGGATTGCACGGGTCAGCGCCTCGCGGGCCAGGGTCTCATCGACTCCGGCGACCTCGAACAGCACACGACCCGGCTTGACGTTCGCGACCCACCACTCGGGCGAACCCTTACCGGAACCCATGCGGGTTTCGGCGGGCTTCTTGGTCAGCGGACGGTCGGGGTAGATGTTGATCCACACCTTTCCGCCACGCTTGATGTGACGCGTCATGGCGATACGAGCGGACTCGATCTGACGGTTGGTCACGTAAGCGGGCGTCAGGGCCTGGATACCGAACTCACCGAACGACACCTTGGTGCCACCGGTCGCCTGGCCGGAACGGCCGGGGTGGTGCTGCTTCCGGTGCTTGACTTTGCGTGGGATCAACATGGTTATGCCTCAACTCCTGCGGCGGCGGGCGCCTCAGCAGCTGCCTTGGGGGCGCTGCTCGGACCGGCGTTCCGACGGGGGCGGTCGCCACCGTCGCGACGTTCCGGACGCGTCGACTTCTGGTTGGCCTGCTCGCGAGCAAGCTCCTTGTTGGTGATGTCGCCCTTGTAGATCCAGACCTTCACGCCGATGCGGCCGAACGTGGTCTTCGCCTCGTAGAAGCCGTAGTCGATGTTCGCGCGGAGCGTGTGCAGCGGCACACGGCCTTCGCGGTAGAACTCGGAACGGCTCATCTCGGCGCCGCCGAGGCGGCCGGACACCTGGATGCGGACACCCTTGACGGTGGACGTGCGCTGAGCACCCTGCAGGCCCTTACGCATCGCGCGGCGGAATGCCACACGTGCGGAGAGCTGCTCGGCGATGCCCTGCGCGACGAGCTGAGCGTCGGCCTCGGGGTTCTTGACCTCGAGGATGTTCAGCTGGATCTGCTTCTTCGTGAGCTTCTCGAGGTCTGCGCGGATGCGCTCGGCCTCGGCGCCACGGCGACCGATCACGATGCCCGGACGGGCGGTGTGGATGTCGACGCGGACGCGGTCACGGGTGCGCTCGATCTCGATGCGGCTGACACCAGCGCGGTCGAGCGAGGTCGCCAGCAGACGGCGGATCTTGACGTCTTCCGCGACGAAGTCGCTGTAACGCTGACCCTTCTTCGTGCTGTCGGAGAACCAACGCGACACGTGGTCGGTCGTGATTCCCAGACGGAAGCCGTATGGATTGACTTTCTGACCCATTACTTGCTCACCTTCTTGGCCTTGGCAGCGCCGGCAGTCTCATCAGGCGTCGAGAGCTCGACGGTGATGTGGCTGGTGCGCTTGAGGATGCGGAACGCGCGGCCCTGTGCGCGGGGACGGAAACGCTTGAGGGTTGCACCCTCATCGACGTACGCCTTCGCGATGTACAGGTCCTGCTCGTCAAGGAACACGTTGTCCTTGTCGGCCGTGACGCGAGCGTTCGCGATGGCCGAGGCAACGAGCTTGTAGATGGGCTCGCTGGCGCTCTGTGGTGCGAACTTCAGGATGGCCAAGGCCTCCTGAGCCTGCTTGCCACGGATGAGCGCGACGACACGACGGGCCTTCTGGGGGGTGACGCGGATGTGTCGCACGCGGGCGATCGACTCCACCATTTCTCTTCCTCCTTCACGTCACCGCGTTAGCGGCGACGGCCCTTCTTGTCGTCCTTCACGTGTCCACGGAAGGTGCGGGTGGGCGCGAACTCGCCGAGCTTGTGCCCGACCATCGTCTCGGTGACGAACACCGGGATGTGCTTGCGACCGTCGTGGACGGCGATGGTGTGACCCAGCATCGCCGGGATGATCATCGATCGACGCGACCAGGTCTTGATCACGTTCTTGTTGTTGGCCTCGTTCGCCGTGACGACCTTGCGGAGCAGGTGGTCGTCGACGAAGGGGCCCTTCTTGAGACTGCGTGGCATCTTCTCTTACTCCTACTTACGCTTCTTGCCGGCGGTACGACGACGAACGATGAGCTTGTCGCTTTCCTTGTTGGGGTGGCGCGTGCGGCCTTCCTTCTGGCCCCACGGGCTGACCGGGTGACGTCCACCGGAGGTCTTGCCCTCACCACCACCGTGCGGGTGGTCGATCGGGTTCATCGCGACACCACGGACGGTCGGGCGGACGCCCAGCCAGCGCTTCCGGCCGGCCTTACCCCAGTTGATGTTCGACTGCTCGGCGTTGCCGACCTCACCGATGGTGGCGCGGCAGCGCAGGTCGACGTTGCGGATCTCACCGGACGGCAGACGGAGCTGCGCGTACGGGCCGTCCTTCGCGACGAGACGCACCGATGCACCCGCGGAGCGGGCCATCTTCGCGCCGCCGCCGGGACGGAGCTCGATCGCGTGGATGACCGTACCGGTGGGGATGTTCTTCAGCGGCAGGTTGTTACCGGGCTTGATGTCCGCGCCGGCACCCGACTCGACCACGTCGCCCTGGCTGAGCTTGTTCGGAGCCAGGATGTACCGCTTGGTGCCGTCCACGAAGTGGAGCAGCGCGATACGCGCGGTGCGGTTGGGGTCGTACTCGATGTGAGCGACCTTGGCGTTGACGCCGTCCTTGTCGTTGCGACGGAAGTCGATCAGACGGTACTGGCGCTTGTGGCCACCACCGATGTGACGCGTCGTGATGCGGCCCTGGTTGTTGCGACCACCGGTCTTCGACAACGGACGAAGCAGCGACTTCTCCGGCGTGGTGCGGGTGATCTCCGCGAAGTCCGCGACAGACGAACCGCGACGACCAGGAGTCGTGGGCTTGTACTTACGAATAGCCATTTCTTATTCCTCTTCGTTCCCGGCCGTCTTAGCCAACAGCCGTGAAGATGTCGATGGAACCCGACTTGAGCGACACGATGGCGCGCTTGGTGTCCTTGCGCTTGCCGGTGCCGAACTTGGTGCGACGGGTCTTGCCCTGACGGGTGAGGGTGTTGATCGAAGCGACCTCGACACCGAAGATCTTCTCGATGGCGAGCTTGATCTCGGTCTTGTTCGAGCGCGGGTCGACGAGGAAGGTGTACTTGCCTTCGTCGATCAGGCTGTAGCTCTTCTCGGAGACGACCGGCGCGAAGATGACGTCGCGCGGGTCCTTGTTGATCGCGGTCATGCCGAGACCTCCTCGGTTGCGGCCGTGTTGCCGGTCTTGCTGGCGACGAATGCCTCGAAGGCGGCCTTGGTGAAGACGATGTCGTCGGAGACGAGCACGTCGTATGCGTTCAGCTGGTCGTACGACAGCACGTGCACGTTCTGCAGGTTGCGGACGCTGCGGAGGCTGAGCTCGTCGTCGCGCTGGAGGACGATCAGGACGTGCTTCGAGGAAGCGACGTTCGTCAGGTACTCGGACACGGCCTTCGTCGACGGCTTCTCACCGATCGAGAGGGAGTCGACGACGTGCAGGCGGCTGCCGCGTGCGCGGTCGGAGATGGCACCGAGGAGAGCCGCGGCGATCATCTTCTTGGGGGTGCGCTGCGCGTAGTTGCGGGGCACTGGACCGTGGACGATGCCACCGCCGGTCATCTGAGGTGCACGGATGGAGCCCTGACGAGCGTTACCCGTACCCTTCTGCTTGAACGGCTTGCGGCCGGCACCGGACACTTCGCCGCGGCGCTTGGTCTTGTGCGTCCCCTGGCGGGCGGCAGCGAGCTGCGCGACGACCACCTGGTGGATGAGCGGGATGTTGGTCTGAACGTCGAACACCTCGGCAGGAAGGTCGACGGTGCCGGCCTTCTTGAGCTTGGTGTCGAGCACGTCGAGAGTAGCGATAGCCATGGAACTACGCTCCCTTCACTGCGGTGCGGACGAATACGATACGGCCACGAGCGCCGGGAACGGCACCCTTGACGAGCAGCAGGCCCTTCTCGGCGTCAACGGCGTGAACCCGGAGGTTCAGCACGGTGACGCGCTCGCCACCCATACGACCGGCCATGCGCATGCCCTTGAAGACACGGCTCGGGGTCGAGGAGGCGCCGATGGAGCCCGGCTTGCGGTGGTTGCGGTGAGCACCGTGAGATGCGCCCATGCCCTTGAAGTTGTGACGCTTCATGACACCGGCGAAACCCTTACCCTTCGAAGTGCCGACGACGTCGACCTTCTGGCCGGCCTCGAAGACACCGTCGACGGTGAGCTCCTGGCCGAGCGAGTACTCGGATGCGTCGGCGGTGCGGACCTCGGTGAGGTGGCGACGCGGCGTCACGCCGGCCTTGTCGAAGTGACCCGCGTCAGGCTTGCTGACCTTGCGGGGATCGATCTGGCCGTACGCGATCTGCACGGCGTCGTAGCCGTCGACCTCGGGGGTGCGAACCTGCGTGACCACGTTGGGCGTGATCTCGATGACGGTGACGGGAACGAGCTTGTTGTTCTCGTCCCACACCTGGGTCATGCCGAGCTTGGTGCCGAGCAGACCCTTGCTGGTCTTCGTGTTAGACATGTCTTCCTTCCGTCTCTACCGAGCTCAGAGCTTGATCTCGATGTTGACGTCCGCCGGCAGGTCGAGACGCATGAGCGAGTCGACGGCCTTCGGGGTCGGGTCGATGATGTCGATCAGACGCTTGTGGGTGCGCATTTCGAAGTGCTCCCGGCTGTCCTTGTACTTGTGCGGCGAACGGATCACGCAGACCACGTTCTTCTCCGTCGGAAGCGGCACGGGGCCGACGACGGTTGCGCCTGCACGGGTGACCGTGTCGACGATCTTGCGCGCCGAAGTATCGATGACCTCATGGTCATACGACTTCAGTCGGATGCGGATCTTCTGTCCCGCCATGTGTGACTCACTCTCTGTCTCGCGTCGTGCGGATCGCTCCGTATTGGACGCATATCGTGCGCTTTGCAACGTTCGGTTGCTCCGCGCCATTGGCACTACTGGTGTCGCACCACTGTTCTGCTGTCAACGACCACTCGTGTCTTGCGACCCTCGTGGTCATCCACCGGATTCCACCCCGACTCGTGGTCGGCGCTGGGCGCAGCACTGCTGCGACCTGGATTGCGATGAAGTGATTGGTGTTCTGCTACCCGCGGCCTAGGCTCGATCCCTGTCGCGTTGCCGCGTCTGGGAGCTCCTATGCACTACCTGGCAGTGATCCGCCGGAGCGCGCACAGGCACGCTCGTCCGAAATACTGAACTGGACTAGTTTGCCACGGATCCACCATGCGTGCAACCCGGGCGTGTCGCGGGCGGCGGATGGTCAGGATCCGCCCAGTCTCGGGCGCCACCGGCACCGATGCACCACTGCTCAGCAGGGCTCGACGACGTTGTCGACCTCGACCGGACGCACCCCCGGGGTACCCGTGAACCGCACTGCGTCGACCGTGGCACCGGACACGTCCGCATCGACGTCGAGCGCCACCGTCGCGCCCGGAGCGATCGTCACCACCACGTAGGCGACCGGGTGTCCGTCGTCCGATCCGGCCGTGTACGGGACCTCGACGCCATCCACGCGAACCGAGCGGACGTCGGCTCCGTCGGGCACGTAGGCCATGACCCGCAGGCGCATCCAACCGCGTGGGAGCCCTTCGCGCTCGTGGAACCCCGCGATGTAGTCGAACGCCTCCGTGTCGAGCTCCGGCTCCGTGTCGATCGTGTTGGAGAGCTCCGACGCGACCATGACCGTGCGCGTCCCGTCGACGTCGCACGACCCCGCACGGACACGTACCTGCTGCCGAAGGTAGAACTCGAGCTTGGACCCGACCGCGTCCGAGAGGTAGAGCCCGAACGGCACCGAGCGCGACGAACGCTCGGGCAGGGTGCCGCCGACCCCGGCGAGCACCAGTGCCCGCTCCTCGACACGGTCTGGACTCCACGCGAGCAGACGCCGCTCGTCGACCGCTTGGACCCAACCGTCGATCGCCCTGGGCACCACCATGGACCCCGCCTGCAGCTGCGATGTGAGCGCCTGTACGACGGCGGTGAAGGTCGCGTCCTGCGCGCGGTTCGCCTCGTCGCTGAGACCGGGGTGGTCTCGGTACACACGATTCAGGAGCTCGTCGACGACCGTGTCGCTCGACACCTCCGTGCCGTCGGCCAGCACCACGGGGCCGGTCGCCCACAGCAGACGGGACAACGCGACTGGATCCACGGCCAGCACCAGGTCCGGCGTGACACCCTGGCTCTCCTGCCAGAGCCGCGAGGCCACCTGCGCGCCGTAGGGGAAGTGCGGTCGCGCCGTCACTTCATGGATGGAGGTGCCGGCGGCAGCGTAGCCCTCGGTCCGGTAGAGCGCGTCGGCATCGGCCGGAAGCGGTACCACCGGATCGGCGTGCGACACGAAGTCCGCGCCGCCGAGGGTCCTGGTCACGCCGAGCACTCCGTCCTCGACGTGCACGAGCACCGACGCTCCTGCGATGCCACCGAGGGCTCGACTCTCCGCGGAGTTCTGGAAGAGCACGACCACGTCTCGCGGTCCCTCCTCCCCCAGGAACCCGGGTAGCGCCCGCAGCACCGGGGCGAGCCGCGCGGCGAGCGACGACGCCTCGCGCAGCGGTCCGTCAAGTCCGCCCAGCGCCGACGCCACCTGCGGCAGGAGCACCGTACGGTCCAGGCGGTCGAGGCGCGCCACCTGCTCCTCGAGTCGCTCGAGCGCGCGCGCCGAGGTCCGGGCCAGTCTCCCCACCCGCTCGGTGTCCAATCGCCCGTCGATCGCCAGTCCGTCGAGCGACAGGTCGAGGACCGGCTCGACGACCTCGTCGACGACCACGTGGGCGGCTTCGACCGCCGTGCGCACCGCCTCGAAGTTCGCCCCGGAGACGGGCACCCGTTCGGCGAGCCACCAGTCAGGCCGCCGCGTCGACGCCAGTGCCCGCTCGACTGCGTCGCCGGCGCGCTGCACGGCGGCAGGGTCGATCCCATCGGTGGCGCCGCCATCGACGCCCGCCCGGATCGTCTCGAGCTCCGGCAGGACCGACTCGAGTTCATCCCGGACGGACATGGCCTCCGCAGCCGCCGACACGGTGGCGCCGGCGATGCCGAGCAGAACGGATAGTGCGACGACGCTCGGGATCAGGACACGTGGGCGTGGCAGACGACGCGGACGGCTGGACGAACGGGACACGGTCACCTCGGGCGGCTCGATACGGAATGGGTCGCCCGATATCTTACATATGAGTCACCGGGTCGCCGACCGGCCGACGGCGCGCACGACGAAGGGCCCGGAGCGTGATGCTCCGGGCCCTTCGTGTGGAACCGTGTCGACCCTGAGGTCGACCAGGGGTTCGCGTCAGCGGATGCTTACGCGAGCACCTTGGTGACGGTGCCGGCGCCGACGGTGCGGCCACCCTCGCGGATGGCGTAGCCGAGGCCGACCTCCATGGCGATGGGCTGGATCAGCTCAACGGTCATGTCGGTGGTGTCGCCGGGCATGACCATCTCGGTGCCCTCGGGCAGCGTGATGACGCCGGTGACGTCGGTGGTGCGGAAGTAGAACTGCGGACGGTAGTTCGCGTAGAACGGGTTGTGACGCCCACCCTCATCCTTGGACAGGATGTACGCGGTGCCCTCGAAGTTCGTGTGCGGCGTGACCGAACCCGGCTTCACGACGACCTGGCCGCGCTCGACGTCTTCACGCTTCGTGCCACGGAGCAGGAGACCACAGTTCTCGCCGGCCCATGCCTCGTCGAGCTGCTTGTGGAACATCTCGATACCCGTGACGATCGTCTTCTGCGTCGGGCGGATGCCGACGATCTCGACCTCGGAGTTGATCGCGAGCGTGCCACGCTCGGCGCGGCCCGTGACGACGGTTCCACGACCGGTGATCGTGAAGACGTCCTCGATCGGCATGAGGAAGGGCTTGTCCTTGTCGCGCACGGGGTCGGGGACGTTGGCGTCCACGGCGTCCATGAGGTCGAGGATGCTCTGCACCCACTTCTCGTCGCCCTCGAGCGCCTTGAGGCCCGAGACGCGGACGACCGGTGCGTCCTCAGCGAAGCCCTGCGAGGCGAGGAGCTCGGAGACCTCGAGCTCGACGAGCTCCAGGATCTCCTCGTCGTCGACCATGTCGGACTTGTTCAGCGCGACGAGCAGGTAGGGGACGCCGACCTGCTTGGCGAGCAGCACGTGCTCACGCGTCTGAGCCATCGGGCCGTCAGTGGCGGCGACGACCAGGATCGCGCCGTCCATCTGCGCAGCACCGGTGATCATGTTCTTGATGTAGTCAGCGTGACCGGGGGCGTCGACGTGCGCGTAGTGGCGCTTCGGGGTCTCGTACTCGACGTGCGAGATGTTGATCGTGATACCACGCTGACGCTCTTCCGGCGCGGAGTCGATCGACGCGAAGTCGCGCTGCACGTTGGTCGCGGACGGGAACTTGTCCGCCAGGACCTTCGAGATCGCCGCGGTGAGCGTGGTCTTGCCGTGGTCGACGTGACCGATCGTACCGATGTTGACGTGCGGCTTGGTCCGCTCGAACTTGGCCTTTGCCACTGTGAGTCCTCCTCAGGACGTTGTGCGGGACGCCGGGCACCATTCGATGCCCGACGCACTGCAGGGATGTGTATTCATGTTACGCGATCCGCCCGGGTGTTCGCACACCCGACCGGACCGCGGTGAAGAGAGAGTGAGTGACTACTCGCCCTTGTTCTTCTGGATGATCTCGTCGGCGACTGCCTTCGGGACCTCCGCGTAGCTCTCGAACGTCATCGAGTACACGGCACGACCAGAGGTCTTCGACCGGAGGTCGCCGATGTAGCCGAACATCTCGGAGAGCGGCACGTTGGCACGGATGACCTTGACGCCGGTGGCGTCGTCCATGGACTGGATCTGTCCACGGCGCGAGTTGAGGTCTCCGATGACGTCGCCCATGTACTCCTCAGGAGTACGCACCTCGACCGCCATGAGCGGCTCGAGGAGGACGGGGTTGGCACGCGAGTAGGCCTCCTTGAGACCCATCGAGCCGGCGATCTTGAACGCCATCTCCGAGGAGTCGACGTCGTGCGCCGCACCATCGGTGATGATCGCCTTGACACCCACGACCGGGTAGCCGGCGAGGCCACCGACCTGCAGGGCGTCCTGGAAACCGGCGTCGATCGACGGGATGTACTCGCGCGGGATGCGACCACCGGTCACAGCGTTCACGAACTCGTAGGTCGTCTCCGGAGTGACGTCCATCGGCTCCAGATCGAACTGGATCTTCGCGAACTGACCCGAACCACCGGTCTGCTTCTTGTGCGTGTAGCCGTACTTCTCGACCTTGCGCTTGATGGTCTCGCGGTACGCGACCTGCGGCTTGCCGACGTTGGCCTCGACGTTGAACTCGCGCTTCATGCGGTCGACGAGGATGTCGAGGTGGAGCTCGCCCATGCCCTTGATGACCGTCTGGCCGGTCTCGGTGTTCTGCTCGGTGCGGAACGTCGGGTCCTCTTCGGCCAGCTTCTGGATCGCGGTGCCCAGCTTCTCCTGGTCGGCCTTGGTCTTCGGCTCGATCGCGACCTCGATGACGGGCTCCGGGAAGCTCATCGACTCGAGGACGACCTGGTGCTGCGGGTCGGACAGGGTGTCACCGGTGGTGGTGTCCTTCAGGCCGATGACCGCGTAGATGTGACCGGCGGTGACGAAGTCGACCGGGTTCTCCTTGTTGGCGTGCATCTGGAAGATCTTCCCGATGCGCTCCTTCTTGCCCTTGGTCGAGTTGATGATCTGCGCACCGGAGTCGAGACGACCCGAGTAGACGCGGACGTACGTCAGGCGACCGAAGAACGGGTGCACCGCGACCTTGAACGCGAGCGCGGTGAAGGGCTCGGTCGAGTCGGGGTGACGCTCCACGACCTTCTCCTCGTCGCGTGCGTCGTGGGCCTCGATGGCCGGGACGTCGAGCGGGGAGGGGAGGTAGTCGATGACGGCGTCGAGCATCGGCTGGACGCCGCGGTTCTTGAACGCGGAGCCACAGAGGACCGGGTACATCGTGCTCGTGATGGTGAGGTGACGGATCGCGGCCTTGATCTCCGCGACGGTCAGCTCCTCGCCACCGAAGTACTTCTCCATGAGTGCGTCATCGGTCTCGGCGACGGCCTCGAGGAGCGCGGTGCGGTACTCGGCCGCCTTCTCCTTGAGGTCTTCCGGGATCTCCTCGATGGCGTACTTGGCGCCCATCTCGACGTCACCCTTGGCGTCTCCGCGCCAGGTGAGCGCACGCATCTCGACGAGGTCGACGACGCCCTCGAAGTTGGACTCGGCACCGATCGGCAGCTGGATGACCAGCGGCTTCGCGCCGAGGCGGCTGATGATCGTGTCGACGGTGAAGTAGAAGTCGGCGCCGAGCTTGTCCATCTTGTTGACGAAGCAGATGCGCGGGACGTCGTACTTGTCGGCCTGACGCCAGACGGTCTCGGACTGGGGCTCGACGCCCTCCTTGCCGTCGAACACCGCGACCGCGCCGTCGAGGACGCGGAGCGAACGCTCGACCTCGACCGTGAAGTCGACGTGGCCGGGGGTGTCGATGATGTTGATCTGGTTCTTGTTCCAGAAGCAGGTCGTCGCGGCGGACGTGATGGTGATGCCGCGCTCCTGCTCCTGCGCCATCCAGTCCATCGTCGACGCACCGTCGTGGGTCTCGCCGATCTTGTGGTTGACGCCCGTGTAGAACAGGATGCGCTCGGTGGTGGTGGTCTTGCCGGCATCGATGTGGGCCATGATGCCGATGTTGCGGACCTTGTTCAGGTCGGTGAGCACGTCTTGTGCCACGGGGTCCTCCGGGGATAGGTAGGGGTGAGCTGATTCACTCGGTGATGCGAGGGCGGGCGGGTCGCCCGCCCTCGCATCGGGCGGCGACTACCAGCGGTAGTGCGCGAACGCCTTGTTCGACTCGGCCATCTTGTGCGTGTCTTCACGACGCTTGACGGCTGCACCGAGACCGTTCGATGCGTCGAGGATCTCGTTCTGGAGACGCTCGGTCATCGTCTTCTCGCGGCGGCCCTTCGCGTAGCTCACGAGCCAGCGCAGGGCGAGGGTGTTGGCGCGGTGAGGCTTGACCTCGACCGGCACCTGGTAGGTGGAACCACCGACGCGGCGCGAACGCACCTCGAGGGTCGGACGGACGTTGTCGAGCGCCTTCTTGAGCGTGACGACGGCATCCTGCTGGTTCTTGGCGGTGACGCCTTCGAGTGCGTCGTAGACGATGCGCTCAGCGAGGCCCTTCTTGCCGTCCAGCAGGATCTTGTTGACGAGCTGGCTGACGATGGGGGCGCCGTAAACGGGATCGGCGACGACGGGGCGCTTCGGAGCTGGACCCTTGCGAGGCATTACTTCTTCTCCATCTTCGCGCCGTAGCGGCTGCGAGCCTGCTTGCGGTTCTTGACGGCCTGCGTGTCGAGGGCGCCACGGACGATCTTGTAACGGACACCCGGGAGGTCCTTCACGCGACCACCACGGACCAGGACCAGCGAGTGCTCCTGGAGGTTGTGGCCCTCACCGGGGATGTACGCGGTGACCTCGGTGCCGTTGCGCAGCTTCACGCGGGCGACCTTGCGCATCGCCGAGTTCGGCTTCTTCGGGGTGGTGGTGTACACGCGGGTGCACACGCCGGCCTGCTGGGGGTTGCTCTTCAGGGCGGGCGCCTTGGTCTTGACGACCTTGGGGCTGCGGCCCTTCCGAACCAACTGCTGAATGGTTGGCACTACTTGCTCCTTGATGATGACTGCACGGTGACAGTGGTACTGCAGCATTCGTGGACCGGTCTCCCGGACCACGAGGTCGTATGGACCCACCGGCGCCGCGCGAGTGCGCGTCGCTTTCATGGTGGGTATGCCGTGGGGGCGATCTGCAACCGGGACCAGCCCGGCGGGGATCAACCCGATGGTGCAAGACTGCTGTCCGCTCCCCCGAGCCAGGCTCCGGAGAACGTGGACAGCACGAGAGCGCACGACAGCGCGCACACCCAACCAAGACTAGCCCGCGGACGACCTGTGGTCAAACGATGACGACCCCCGGGAGCAGTGCTCCCAGGGGTCGTCCAGGTGTCGGTCTACGGGAAGGGGACGAAGGTCGCGCCCTCGTCGGTGAAGCCCTCGACCGTGCCGCCGACGATGAAGTCGACGGGGTTGATGCTGTAGCCCGGGCCGGTCTGGCCGGTGGCGGGGTCGGTCAGCGTGCAGGTCATCGACATGCGTCCGACGGTCTCGGAGTCGACGGCCCAGCCGCCGCCCGAGAACTCGCCGACCGTGAAGGTCGGGCGCGTGTCGAACTTCCATGTCACGCCGGACGGCGTGAAGCCGGTGTCGTTGCGGATCTCGAAGGGGCACCCCTCCGGGGCGAGCTCCGTCGCCGCACCGCAGCCGTCGATGTACGCGTTGACGGCCTCCTCGACGGCGGTCGTCCCGGCGTCGGTGAGGGCGACGGCGAGCGTCGCGGGTTCCGCGGCCTGACCGAAGCCCACGGCCGTCGTGGTCGTCGCCTCGGCGGTGTACCAGTCGCTCTCGCTGAGGGCGACGTCGTACGTACCGGGGAGGGCGCGCAGCTGGTACGACCCCTCGGCGATCGGTTCGACGTCGGTGAGGTCGACGCCGCCGACCGTCGCGACCGCGTCCTCAGGGGCGACCACGTCGACCTGGACCGTGCTGAGTTCGGGAGCCTCGAGCTTCCACTTGTCGAAGAGCACCGCGTCCTTGCCGACCTTGGTGAGCGTGAACTCCTGGTCGACACTCTCGCCCCCCTGGGTGAGACGGGCCTCGACGGTCGCGGTGTTCCCGCTGGTCGTCGTCTTCCCGATCGTGTAGCCGGAGACCTTGCCGGACGCAGCCTTGTACGCGTCGTCGGTCAGCAGCACGTCGGCCGCCGACACCTCGGTACCGGAGAGCTTGAGCGCCTGTTCGGCGTCGCCCGACTTGAGGGCGTCGAGGTAGCTCTTGACCGTCACCTCCGGGGCGTGGAGGGCGTTGCCGACGCTGACACCGACGATGCCACCGACGATGATGAGGAGGAGGGCGCTCCCGCCTGCGATGATGCCGGTGAGCCCCTTCTTCGAGAGCTTCTTCTTGGGCGGCTGCTGGCCGCCGCCGTACCCGCCGGCGCCCTGCGCGTAGGGCGCCTGGCCGTACTGCTCGGTGGGCTGCTGGCCGTACTGTCCCGTGGGCTGCTGCCCGTACTGACCGGCACCCTGCTGACCGAACTGTTCGGTCGGCTGCTGCCCGTACTGCGCCGTCTGGCCGTACTGTCCCGTCTGCTGGCTGTACTGACCGGACTGCTGTCCGTACTGGCCCGTCTGCTGGCTGTGCTGGCCGGACGACTGCGTCGGCGACTGCCCGTACGGCGACTGCTGTCCGTACTGGCCCGTCTGCTGCTGGCCTGAGCCCGACTGCTGCGGGCCGTTGCCCTGCCATCCCTGCTGCGGGTCGGGCTGAGCGGGTGGTCGCTGCCACTGGGGCTGCTGCGGGTTCTGATCTCCGGGATCGGTCATGGTGTTGCGCCCCCAATGAGCATGGATCGTGCTGATGACAAGTGCTCGAAAGTATAGTGACGGGTGTCGGACAGCACGATGGGGAGATCTCCCCTCCTGCGTCCGGGTGAACCCCGACGGCTACCAGGGCGAGGTGGGGGAATCCAGCTCCAGCGCGAGGTCGTCGAGGAGCGCGGTGACCTGCGGTTCGACGTACCGCTCGACGGCGTCGTGGATGGCGAGTCGGTGCCCGACGAGGAGTTCGCAGATGCGGCGCCCCGTCTCGTTCGCGCACTGGTCGGCGAGGGCGATCTCGGTGCGCAGCGCCTCCTTCGCGTCGTCCGACAGCGGCGGGGGTGGCGGGACGGCCCTCGCCTGGGACTCGCCGAGCTCCGCGAGGGTGAAGAGGTAGGGCTGCTCGGGATCCGGATCGGGGTCGAGCTGCAGCCCGTCGAACTCCGGGTCGAGCCCCTCCCCCGGGCGGTAGGAGCGCTGCGCCTCGCGCAGGTCCGCCGCGCGTAGTTCGGCGCGCAGGACGGGGAGGTTCCGCTCGGTGTACTCGGCCACCGCGTGGTCGACGATGGCCTTCATCCGGGTGGCGAGGCCGTGCTGCACCTGGTGCGGGACGTCGTCGACGAGGCCCGCTGCGCGGAGGATCGGGGACCCGATGCACCGGCGGCAGATCCGGGTGCGTCCACGGTGGGCGGCGGGGTGCCAGCGCGGCAGCCACCGGAACCAGGCGTCGACGGCCTGACTCACACTGGTCTCGAGCGAGCGCTCCATACTCACCGAGGGTAGCGCCTCGGCGGCCGCATCGGCCTCAGCGGCCTCCGGCGGCGCGCTGGTCGCGTGCTGCTCGACGGGCGAGCGCACCGGACGGCTGCAGCCGGCTCACGAGACTGCGCTTCGCCCGGTAGCGGAACCGGCTCCGCTGGCGGGCGAACCAGCCGAGCGCTCCCTGTGCCCGGGACGCCTCGGCCTCCGACCGCTGCCACAGCTCGTCGGCCGTCGTGTCGTCCACGTCACGACCGGAGAAGACGACATCGTCGGTCGTCCCCGCGAGCGCGGTGAGCGTCGTAGCGCCCTCCGGTTCCTGGGCTCCGAGCGCGGATGCCGTGGTCGACCGCGTGGCGGCCTCGGGCACCGTGTACCCGAGTTCGGCGTAGCGGTCGATCAGCTCGTCCCACGCACCGGCGGCGCTGCGGTCACCACTGGCCGCGCGGCGACGCTTCGTCCGCCGACGCTTCGCACCGGAGATGGCGAGGAGCGGGATGACGTACAGCGACACCGGGACACCCACGATCAGCGCGAGCCACCACACCCATTCCGGGATCACGAGTCCGTCGTCCTTGTCCTTGTCGTCCCCGTCGTCGATCGAGGCCTCGGTGAGGAGGCTGTCGTCGAGGTTGTCGCTGCGTGGCGGCTGACGCACCTGCGGCTGCGGCTCGGTCTTGGGCTTGGGATCCTGGTCCTGCGGGATCTCGGTCTCATCGGGGGTCGGCGAGAACGCGACCCAGCCGTACCCTTCGAAGGGCACCTCGACCCACGCCGTCACGTCGTCCCCGACGACCTGCACGGAACCCTGGCCCTCGGTCACCTCGGGCGCGAAGCCCATGACGACCCGCGCGGGGTAGCCGAGCGATCGTGCCATGAGGGCGAACGCCGAGGCGTACTGCTCCTCGTCGCCGACCATCGGTGTGCGGGTGAACAGCTCCGACATGCGGTCGGCGCCGTGGCCGGCGCGTGACGGAGAGCTGTCCGAAGCGAGCCCGTGGCTGAGGAACCCGGTGGTGCGGAGCGTCTGCTCGATCGCGCGCAGCTGCCCCATCGGCGTCGTCTCGGTGCCGACGAACTCCGAGGCCTTCGCGACGACGATGTCGGGGATGTTCGTGACGGGCGGCAGCTCGACCGGCGCGGTCGGGGTCGTCGCGAGGGCCGTATCGCTCGGGACCGCCTGCGTCGTGGTCCGCTCCTCGTAGTCGTCACCCTTGCCGATGCCCGAGGTGATGACGGCCGCGCCGCTCTCGGCGTTGTAGCGGATGTCCTCGGATCGCTCGGAAGCCTTGCCGTCGAGGGTGAGCGCGCTCGGGTACCCGACACTGGGCACCCAGATGTCGTCGTAGCCGGTGATGTCGATCGACACCCGACGGTCGCTACCGGCGGTGATGAGCTTCGGTCCGGGAAGGTGGTCGCCGACGAGTTCGAAGGCACCGGAGCCGTCGGTCGCCGTGGACGGTCCCGAGACGGTCCACAGGCGTCCGTCGTAGCTGTCCATGGCCGCCAGACGGATGCGATCCCCCGGCTCGAGGCCGGTGGCGGTGAAGAGCTTGGTCTCGGCGAGGTCCTTCGTGTACTCGCGGAACCCGGCGAGCGGGCTCGGGTACTCCAGCGGGTCGAACGGCGGGGTGACGACCTCGCGGAGGACGAACCGGGAGTCCGTGGACGGCGAGGCGACCACGGCCGCACCGCCGCCGACGACGACCGCGACGGCGGCGAGGACGGCCGTACCGATGATCTTCTTGCGCCGGAGGACGGCGGTGGTCGACGCTGCAGCGTTCTCGCCACGACCGGCGCCCGGACGCCATCCGAGCCAGAGGAGGGCGATGAGCGCGAACGCGATCCCGCGGACGGCCGCCAGGAACGGTGTCTGCGTGCCGAGGAGGACGCCGAGGGCGTACAGCACGGTCGGGCCGACGAGCAGGATGGCACAGCGTACGGCGACCTGCGGACGGCGCGGGAGCCACCGGACGGCGAGCACGGCGGAGACGACCCCGACGAGTATCCCCGCGACGTAGGGCAGGGTCATGATGTAGGCGGGCGCGCTCAGCGGGGTCTGCAGGGTGACGAAGTCCTTCCACCCGAACACCGCGCCGATGCTGATCCCACCGAGGGTCCGCAGGTTCGGGAGGACCGCGAACGTCGCCACGGACGGCATCGCCAGGGCACTGCCGAAGAGGTAGAAGACGAGCACCGTCGAGAGGCCGGTCAGGAGGGCGTTCAACCGGAGGGCGTGCGAGGCGACACCGACGGCCATGCCGAGCGCGAGACCGCCGAGGCCGGCGAGGAGGAACCCGGTGCCGCTGAGGGCCGCACCGAAGCCGAGCAGACCGAGGGCCGCGAGGACGAAGACGACCGTGAGGTCGATCCAGGAGCGGCCGGGCAACGGCCACGGCGCGACGAAGGTCGGGATGATGCCCTGGACGTCGACGTCCGCGGCCGAGCCGGCGGGAACACGTCCGGGGCGCACGGTCGTGCGCTCGTCGACCCCGCTCACAGGGCCCTCGACATGACCTTGGCGAGGTCGCTCAACGCCCCGACCGTCATGACGTTCATCCCGGCGACATCCTTGATGCCGGCCCGTGCACCGCGTTCGACGCGGATGCCGAACACGTTGACGTCGGGACCGAAGAGGCGTTGGATCCCCCGGTACTCCTGTGCCTCGAGTCGCGAACCGGCGACGATGATGACGACGCTCGGTGCCGGGAGGCGCTTCGTGGTCTCCCGGGCGAAGGTGCGCGGGGTGTCGAAGGTGCCCTCGGCGAGCTGCAGCCGGCAACTGTCGTCGAGGAAGGAGGTCACGGTGTGGGTCCGCAGCGCGAGCCGGTCGGTCACGACGCTGATCGGCACCTGGTCGAGGATCACCTGGGTCGCGATCGACGCGGTGAGCGACACCGCCAACTCGAACTCGTCCTCGTCGTCGGCGTAGTAGCGGGAGTCGGTCGTCATCACCATGGTGAGCTGGGACCGCCGCGTCTCCTCGAACTGCCGCACCATGAGCTGGCCCGTCTTCGCGGAGGACTTCCAGTGGATGTAGCGGCGGTCGTCACCGGGGACGTACCCGCGGAGGGCGTGGAAGGAGATGTCGTTGTTCGTGATGGTCTTCGTGACGAGGCCCTCGAGGTCGCGGATGAGACCGGCGGCCGTCGGGTGGAGGCGTGTGGTCTCGGGATGCACGAAGAGCTCGACCGGTTCCGTCCAGCGCACCTCGCGGCGCAACAGACCGAGCTGGTCGCCACGGACCGACACGGCGGGCCCGGCCGGGATGACGGCTCGCCGGTTCGTCGGGACGGCGAACAGTTCCTCGTGCTCGCCGTCCTTCGGGATCGCCGGGATCGCGAACTCCGCGAGGCCGTAGCCCACGGGGACCTCGAGGCGCGTGGGCGTCGTGGCGCGGTGACCGGGGTTGGCGATGAGGACCTGCCCGATCGCGCGCTCCCCGACGGTGACCCGGCTGGGGTTCAGATGGATGGAGATGCGGAAGGTCGACCGCCCGAAGAGGTAGGCGACGGAGGCCAGCAACGCGGCCAGCGGCACGAAGCCGAGGAAGACGAGCTCAGCCCACCCCAGGATGAAGCCGGCGACGGTCGCGATGACGCCGATCGCGAGCACCACCCAGCCGAGGCCGCTGACCACAGCGAGCACGGGCTGCGCGGCGGACCAGACGACCCTGGCCCAGGGCACGACGACGGCACCGACGCCGTCGAGCGCGCTGCGGAACGGGTTCGGCCGTCGAGCGGGGGCCGGCGCACCGTCGGCGTGCGCATCGGGGCCGTCCGGGCCCGCCTCGGCAGGCGCGCCGACCGACGCCGGGTGGACCGGATCGGATCCGTCCGGCGCGGCGGCGGCGCGCTGCTCGAGGGTCTCGCTCATGCTGCGCGGTACGCCGGCGGAGCGATGCTGACGAGGACCCGGGCGACGACGTCCTGCGCGGTCACGCCGGCGAAGTCGGACTCGGGGTCGATGATGATGCGGTGCGCGAGGACGGCCTGCGCGAGGTCGTTGACGTCGTCGGGGGTGACGTAGGTGCGTCCCTGCGAGATCGCCCAGGTCTTGACCGCGCGCACGAGGGCGAGCGCACCACGCATGCTGACACCGAGCGCCACGTCCTGGTCGTCGCGGGTGGCCGCGACGACGTCGGCGACGTACTCGAGGATGCTGGCGTCGACGTGCACCTCGGTGGCGAGCTGCGCCATGGTGACGACCGCGCTGGAGGCGATGATCGGCTGCACCTTCGTCGCGCGCGCTCGGTTCGAGGCGTCGAGCAGCAGGTTCACCGAGGTCTGGCGGTCGGGGTAGCCGAGCGTCGTCTTGATGAGGAAGCGGTCGAGCTGCGCCTCGGGCAGCTTGTAGGTTCCGGCCTGCTCGATCGGGTTCTGCGTCGCGATGACCATGAAGGGCTGGCCGGCCTCGTAGCTCGTGCCGTCGATCGTGACGATCCCCTCCTCCATCACCTCGAGGAGCGCCGACTGCGTCTTCGGCGAGGCACGGTTGATCTCGTCCGCCAGCACGATGGAGGCGAAGATCGGTCCCTTGTGGAACTCGAAGATCCCCTTGCCCTGGTCGTAGATCGTCACACCGGTGACGTCGGACGGCAGGAGGTCCGGCGTGAACTGGATGCGCGAGCTCGTGCCGTCGAGCGTGTTCGCGAGCGCCTTCGCGAGCACGGTCTTGCCGGTGCCCGGGTAGTCCTCGAGGAGCACGTGTCCCTCCGAGAGCATGGCCGTGACGACGAGCTTGATGACGTGCTCCTTGCCGAGGATGGCCTGCTCGACGTTGCCGACGAGCTTGCCGAAGGCATCGGCGAACCAGGTGGCCTGTTCCTGCGTGACAGTCATGGGTGTGTGGGGTGCTTTCTCATCGGGTGGGATTCGGAACGGAGGTCACCAGTCGGTGCCGTTGGTCTGTGCGACATCCCAGGTCTTGCCGTCCGACAGACGGGTGAACTTGACGTACAGGGAGAAGTTGGTCTTGCCGTACAGCCGAGTGAACTGCGCGCTTCCACTCGCGCCGATGTTCTGGCCGTCGAGTCTGCTGACGACCGAGCCGTTCTCATAGAGATGGATGTTGTACGCGCCGGGTTCGAAGTCGTTCCAGTTGATGACGACGCGATAGCAGCCGGGACGGTTGTCGCTCGGGCAGGTGACAGGCCCGTCTCCGCGGCTGATCGAGCCGCTCGGGTTCTTCGGCGGCGGGTCTTTCACGGTGACTTCGACCGGCCCCGCCTCAGGCCCGGTCCCACCCTTTCCTGTCGCGGAGACGTACAGCTGGTAGGTGCCGGCCGACACACCATCCTGCGAGGCACTCGTCCCTCCGGTCGTGCCGCTGTAGACCTGACTCGAGCCCTTGACGAGCCGCCAGCTGTAGCTGGAGACGTCGCCGCCGGTGTCCGCCGGCTGCGACCAGCGCATCGACAGGCTCGTCGGCGCGTCGCCACCAGCACTCATCGACAGATTCTGCGGGGCACTCGGGACGCCGTAGGCGGTGGCGGAGACCGTCTCCGAGTTCGCGCTGTTGCCGACCGCGTTGGTTGCGTAGGCGCTGAAGGTGTAATTCTGACCGTTCGTCACGTCGAAGGAGCAGTCGTTGCCGGGAGTGCACTGTCGGTCGCCGCCGCCGGACCACTTCACCGAGTGCGACTGGATCGGCGAACCGTTGCTGGCCGGCGATCCACCGACCACGACGACGATCTTGCCGCTCTTCGCGCTCTTGACCGCGATCGTCGGCGGATCGGGGACGTCCTTCACGATGACAGTGATGCGACCCTGGACCTTCCGGTTGGGGTCGTTCGTCGCGTCCTGGATCGTGTAGATGACGCTGACGGTCCCGCTCTTGGACGAGCCTGGGGTCACCGTCACCGTGCTCCCGGAGAAGGTCGCCGTCGCTCCACCGGCCGGCGCGCTCTCCACGGTGGCGTCGACGATCTTGAGCGGGGTGTCGGGGAACGGGTTGTAGTCGTTGGCAAGCACGCTGATCGACTCGGCCTTGTTCTTGCGGCCCTCTTCGACGCGGTCGTCGATGGCACGCGGGAGCGGCCTGGACGACGAGACGACCTGGACCGTCACGGTTCCCGGGATCGAGTACTCCTTGTAGCTCACCGTGAAGTTCAGCGTGGCGGACGTGCCCGGCTGGGTACCCTGTGGCGCGGACACCGTGAGCTGCGACCCGGACAGACTGCCCTGGACGCCGGCCGTCGTCCCGGTGAGGCCCTGGTAGGACAGCGCAGCGAGGATCTTCGGGTTCGGGTGGTCGCTCGAGGCGCGAAGGTCCACGACGATCGCCGGTTCACCCGCTTCGACGGGGATCGTCACCGGGGTGAACGTCGGCGGTACGTCCTCGAGGTTCGGGTCGCCGACCGTGATCGGCAGCGTCAGCAGCTTGCTCTCGCGGCCGTCCGTGGCCTCGAAGCTCACCGAGGCCGGTCCGCGGTAGTCCTTGGCAGGCGTGAAGGTGATCGTGGCGTCGTCGACGTAGCTCGAGGTGCCGTTCCCGCGGAAGTTGACGACGCTACCCTCGGAGGCGATCGTGACCGGCTTGCCGGACGGCGCCTCGGTGATGTCGGAGAGCTTCCAGGTGCGCGTCTCGTTGACCTTGACGATCTGCTCCGGCAACGGACTCTTCATCCGTGGCGGCTCACCGTCGGTCGCGGCCGGCACGATGATGAACGCTGCACCGCTCAGCTGCGTGACCGGGTCCGTCAGCCGGTAGGCGATCGCCTGACGTCGGTCGGTGAGGGTCACCCGGATGGTGCCACCGTCGCGGACCTCGCCCGAGGCGGCGTTCGCGCCCTCGAGGCTCGGCTGCAGGTCGTCGATCAACCCGCCGGGGTTCTGCGCACCGTCGAGCACGTCGATGTCGATGGTCTTCTTGCCGACGATGTCGGCGTCCTCGAGGACGTGGTCGTCAGCCTCGGGGAACTGCGGCTTCGCGTCCTTCGTGACCTTGACCTGGATGTAGGCGCTGTCGATGCCCCCCTTGCCGTTGGTGATCTGGTACCGGACCGTGAAGAACGCCTCCTCCTCCGGCACTTCGATGACGACACGGCTCTTGCTGACCTCGGCGGTGAGGCCGTCGTCGACGGAGAGCAGCTTCGGTTCGAGCTTCAGCTTGTAGCCGTTCGGATCGGAGTCGTTGGAGAGCACCGGCACCGAGGCGACCTTGCCCGGGAGGACCTCGATGTAGTCGTCGACCGCGTTCGGCTGGCCGTCGACCTCCGGGCGTCCGATGACCCCGATCTTGATCGTGCCGACGGCGACCGCACCGTAGGTGTCCTTGACCCGGTACTGGAAGGTGTCGGTGCCGGAGGAGTCCGGAGCCGCCTCGTAGACGAACCAGGTGCTCCCCTGCTCGATGACCCGGCCGAGCAGCGGTGCCGAGGCGATGTCGTCGACGACGACCGAGTCGCCGTTCGGGTCGAGGCCGTCGAGGGGGACGTCCACGCGGACCGTCGCACCCGCGAACACGCGCGAGGTGAGCAACTGCGGGACGGGCGGCTGGTTGTTCTTCTTGTCCTCACCGACCACGTTGAAGGTGACCGTCGCCGTGTCGGCCTCACCGAAGGTGTCGAACACGCGGTACGTCGTCGTGTAGGTCCCCGGTTCGCTCGGCGCCTGGAAGCGGACCTCGTCGTCGTCGACGAAGGCGAGGCCCGCGGTCGGGGCGTCGACGAGCTCGCGGTCGACGAGCATGACCGCCGCGTCCGGGTGGTAGTCGTTCTCGAGCACTGCGACGTTGGCGATGTCGCCCGCGCGGACGACGACCGCATCGTCGGTCGCGACCGGTGCCTGATGCTTCGGCAGGGGTGGCACCGGGACGACCGTCACGGCCGCCGTCGCCGACGAGGTGCCGTCGGACACGACGTAGGTGAACTGGAGCTGCTGCTCGATCGGCGCTGAGGAGGAGACGCGGATGACCGCGCTGTCGAGGACCTCGACGGACAACGAGGTCGACTCGTCGGGAACGGAGACGGACTGCACGGCGAGCACCTGCCCGCCCGGCGACTCGTCGTTGGCGAGGACCGGGATCGTGATCGTCTCGTTCGGACGCAGATAGCCTTCGTCCTTGACGGCGACCGGCGGCCGCACGTCGGTGGGCTTCTCGAGGACATCGACGCGGATGAGCCCGATGCTCGAGGCGATGCCGGCGCCGAGCGTGTACTTCAGGTAGTAGGTGCCGGGCTCGTTCGAGGACACGGTGACGGACTGCTTCTCGAGGCTCGGCGAGGACACGAGCCCACCCTGCAACGCTTCGACGCCGATGAGACCGAGCGGGGCGCCGCTCGGCGACTGGTCGTTCGCGAGTGGCTGGACGAGCGCCGACTCGCCGACGAACGTCGAGACGAAGTCGGGTGTGCCGATCGGGCTCAGGGCTCCAGCGGGCTGCACGTCGACCTTGAGGGTGCCCTCCGCCGAGTTGACGCCGTCGGACACGACGAACTTGACGTCGCGCGGACCCATCTCGGGCGACGCGTGCGTGAACGTGACGAAGCCGTCCGGGGTGAACCGGACGAGGTCGCTGGACGCCGGCGAGGCCGACTGGAGGAAGATGTCGTCACCGTCGGGATCGCGCCAGTCGGCGAGCACGTTGTAGGTGACCGTCTGGCCGGCCTCGACCGAGACGGCGGCCTCGCGGTGGGACGTCGGCGGCTCGTTGACCTCGGGCGGTTTGATGGCGATGCTCACGTTCGCTTCGGCCACGCCGCCCGGTCGTCCGTCGTTGACGGAGTAGCGGAACGAGGTCGTCCCGGCCACGAAGCCCTCGGCCGGGGTGAACTGGAGCGCACGCCCGCCGTCGATGTACTCCAGCTTGCCGGTCTCCGCGGCGACGTCGCTGGTGTTCTGGATCGTCAGGACGTCGCCGTCCGCGTCGGAGTCGTTGTCGAGCAGCGGCAGGACCGTCGCGCGGCCCGGACGGACGCCGAACGCGTCGTCGCGCGCGATCGGCGGACGGTTCTCCTCGGTGCGCTCCGCGAGGGTGTCCTCGAAGGACTGCTCGGACGCCTTCTCATCGCCGTCCTCGCCGTCCTCCTCCTGCGGAGGCGTCACCTCGTCCCAGTTGTCGACGAGGCGCATGTTCGCCTGCACGAGCCAGGAGTTGCCGGTCTGGATGTTGTTCAGGGCGATGACCGAGCGGTTGACCCGGAAGACGAGCTGCTGGCCGATGGTCTCCGGGTTGATGTCCTCGATGACGGGCTTCTTGTCGGCGCACTCGGCCGCGTACCGGCTGGAGGAGGCCCAGGCACCGTGCATGCAGCCGTCGAGGTTGACCGGTGCCGTGACCTCGGCCGCACTCGTCGCCGCCGTCGTGACGTCCGCGTCGAGCACCTCCGGGTCGCCGCCGCCGAGTGGGACGCGGACGAGCGAGTCGCCGGTCGCGATGACGGCGGCGTCGTCCGATGCCGACGGCTCTTGAATCTTCAGCGGCTTGCCCGGCAGCTCGACGACGGAGCCGTCCTGCTGCACGAGGTCGCCGGACTTCAGGTCGAGGATGACCGCCTGCTCACCGGCAGCACTCAACTGGTAGTCGTCGAGCTTCGGGAGCTTCGACTCGGTCTTCGTGCCGTCGGGCAGGATGCGGTACAGGATCCCCTTCGCGGGTGCGACCGCGAGGATGGTGCCCGTCGAGGTGACGACCGCTTGACCGGCTTTGCCGATGGAGACGATCGGCTTCGTCTCCGTCGGGTCGAACCGGAGTTCCCCCGCGGCGTCGACGGACCAGAGCTTGCCGGTCTCCCCCGCCACGACCGAGAGTCGGTCGCCGCCGTAGTGCACCGTCGCGCCGGTCGGCAGCGAGACGCGCTGGATGAGGCTCGTGAAGGCCGGGTCGATCCGTTCGAGCGAGGACAGCGCCTTGTCCTGCAGGAAGACGTCGTCGCCGTCCTGCAGCACGTCGGCGTTGTTGGACGCCGTCGACACCGCTCCGTCGAGTTCGGAGATCTGATCATTGAGCCGTCCTGCGAGGAGCGACTCGCCGTTGGTGACCCAGACGTCGCGGGACTCGAGGTCGACCTCCGTGACGGGAAAACCCTGGTGGATGAGCGCGGCGGTCACCGGTACGGCGACGAGGACCGACAGGGCCGTGATGGACGCCGCCGTCTTGCGCTTGCGCAGCCAGGCGCTCCAGTTGCTCACGGTCCCCCAGGTGATGTTCGGTCAGGCATCGGTCGATGCGCCACGCTGCAAACGCGGAGTCACTCTAACAAAGAAGTCAGTCATGGAAAACGGTTGCGAGGGTCAACTGCGAGCCGGATGTCCCCCGCCGACGTCCGCCTGATCGGCGTGGTCGAGGAGTGGGAGGTCGCTGGCGTCCACGAGTCGGGTCGAGACCGCGTACTCGACCAGCCGTGCGCGACGGCCGGTCGCGAGCTTCCCCGGCCCGCCGCGGAGCCCCTGGACACCGAACTTGTCGAGCTTGTCGCAGACGTTGTCGAGCTTGCGGTTGAAGGTGGTCTGGCTCCAACCGAGGCGGGCGGCAGCGGCGGCGGACGCCGGGATCTCGCCGCGACCGGGCGACGCCTGGCGCAGGACGTCCTCGGCCAGGGCGACGATGAGGAGGCGCTGGCTGCTCGTCAGGTGGATCGGCCCGACCGTCGTCGTCCCGGCCGTCGTCGTCGAGAGCTGCGACGGACTGAAGTACTCGAGGTCCGAGGTGATCGTGAAGTCGTAGGTCGTCGTCCCGGCACTGAACAGCACCTGGAGTTCGGGGAACACGATCGGGAGGCGTGCACCCGGGGCGAGCCAGGCCTGTACATTGCCGGTCGTGTCCGTCACCGTCGCGGAGAGCGTGTTCCCGATGTTCGTGAGCCACCACAGCCCGGCATCGAAGGTGACGCTGAGGAACGTGCGGTGCAGGAAGGGGTTCTCGTCGACGACGAGGTCGCCCTCGCGCCCGATCAGGAACGGCTTGCGTGCGTCCACGGCGTACTCCTCGCCGCAGAACTCGACGCGCACCGCCGCCTTCGTCGTCGCCGTGTCCGTCGCCTCGTCCATGGTCATCGTGTGGTCCCCCTGTGGTCGGTCATCGTTTCGCTCCCCATGCGTCCGTCCGACGCGTCGCTCCCGCTACTGCTGCGAGCACATCTCAAGTGGATCGGGTGAGGTGACGCCGCCTCGGACGATCACCACCTCGATGCACAGTTGCGCGCCCGGAGCGCTCGGCTTCAGGTCGACCGCATATGTCGAGGTCGGAACCTTCGGCGAATCCTTGCCGCTGCTCGTCACCTGGTAGATGTACGAGTCGCCGTCCTGCGGGTCAGGGTTGTCCCAGATGAACGTGACGACGCTGCCGTCCTCGCTGATGTTCACGCCGAACGGCTTCGGCGAGGGGACATCGCTCAGTTGGATCGGCGCCCCGGTCGCGGCGGCCGTCGGCTTCGGGTCGGCGGCGGCCCCCTGCCAGATGATCCCCGCCGCGATCCCACCGATCGCGAGCACCGCGACGCCACCCGCGACGAGGAGGCGGGTCAGTCTGCGGCTCTTGGCACGTCGGGCGTCGTCGGCGGCGGAGTCCTGCGCCGGATCGGGCGAGGGCTCCGCGGTCTCGAGACGGTCGCGCCGGATCGTCTCGGAGGGCACTGCTGCGGCTCCGACGGTGATCGGTGCAGACGGCTGGATCGGTTGGACGAGCGGCCCGGCCGAGCGCACGACCGTCTCGTCTCCGATCGACGGCTGCACGCTCGGCATGCCGGGTCGGGGCTGGGCTTCGACCGTCGGGACCTGCCGGACCCGCGTCTCGTCCGACGCACTGGTGGACGTGTCCGGTCGGGGAGCCTGCGACAGCGGTTGCACGAGGTTCGGGATGTCGATGGGCGTCGGCGCGTAGGCCAGCTCCATCTCGACCCGCTGCAGGGCGCGTGCGAAGTCGACGGCGCTCTCGAAACGGTTGGCGCGGTCCTTCGCGAGGCCCTTCTGCAGCGTGGCGACGAGGGACGCCGGTGCGTCGTCGCGCCCGAGCGGGGTGACGGTGCCGCGTTCGATCCGGCTGATGAGGTCCGCTGCGCCGTTGGACTGCCCGGGGATCTCGAACGGTGTGCGTCCGGCGAGCAGCGTGTAGACCGTCGCGGCCAGGGAGAAGACGTCGGATCGGACGTCGGGATGCGGCTCGTCCTCGAACATCTCGGGCGGCGACCAGGGGATGGAGAGCCCCACCGTCTGCGTGCCCGAGGCCCCCGTCGATCCGACGTCGCCCGGTCGCCCGGGGCCGGCGCTCGACGGCACCTCGAGTTCGACGGCCTGCGAGATGCCGAAGTCGGTGAGCGCCGGCCAGCCGTACGCGTTCGTGAGCACGTTGGCCGGCTTGATGTCGCGGTGGAGGATGCCGGCGGCGTGCGCGGTCGCCACCGCACTGGCCAGGCGGACGCCGGTCCGCAGTGCGTCGGCGACGGCGAACCGCCGCAGCTTCGCCTGTTCGGCGAGGCTCGGCCCCGCGCAGTACTCCATCGCGAGGTACGGGCGGCCGTCCGGGGCGACGTCGGCCGTGTAGATCGTGACGATGTACGGGTGCGCGGAGAGCTGCGCCATGAGGTTCGCCTCGGCGACGAAGGCCTCGCGGGTCTGCTCGCTCAGGTGCTCGGCGAGGAGGACCTTGACGGCGACCTGGCGCCGCGGCAGCTGCTGCTCGTACAGGAAGACGTCGGAGAACCCGCCGGCTCCGAGCTGTCGTTCGAACCGCAGCCCGGGGATGGCCGGCGGTTGCGAGGGTGAACGGCGCACGTCAGCCCTCTCGGACGCGCAGCGCGACGCCGCCGCCGAGGTCGATGACGGTCCCGACGATCACCGGCGTCGGCTCCCCCGGACGGAGGGACTGGGGCGCCTGACCCGGCAGGACGACCTGCGTGCCGTTCCGCGAGTGGAGGTCGGTGACGACGACGGTGCCGCCCTCGACGGCGACGCGCACGTGGCTCCGCGAGATGTCGTCACCCGTGAGCGTGACGAGCGTCGGGACGACGGACGCCGGGACCTGCGACACGCTCGGCGCCCGGCCGAGCACGACGGGCGAGGCGAGCGATTGGCGAGTACCGCCGGGGAGCTCGAGGTAGGTGAGCGGCGTGGCCGACGGGGTGGTCGATCGAGCGGGCGGGGTCTCGGCCGCGCGACGCGCACGCAACGCGGCGAGATCCTCGGCGAGGATCGTGTGGCCGTCGTGGTCGCCGAGGTCCGCTGGTCCGGCTGCTGCGGGTTCCGGCGCTGCGACGGCGGTGGCGGCCGCCTGCTGGTGCGTCGACGCCTCGGCCGCGGCGCGTTCGGCGTCGCCGGCCTCGTCGACCGCCGCCGCACCGACCGGACGGAGCACGGTCTGGCCGAACAGGAAGTCGTAGCCCTCGTCGACGGGCTCCTCCGGGGTCGTCGGGGTCTCGTCCGGGTCGTCCTCGTCGTGGAAGAACTGGGTGTCGGAGACGGACGGCACGACGTGGAGCGGCTGAACGGGCTCGACGTGCGCAACCGGGGTCCCCTCGTCGTCCGTCTCGTCGTCGGAGGTCGCCGCGGATGCAGCGGGCTCGGCGGGGGCCGGCACGGGCGGAGCCGCGAGCTGTTCCGCCGCGGTCGGCGCACTGGTGGACGATTCGGTCGACCGGCGCTCGTCGGTGGCCGGACCGGCGAGGGAAGCCGTGGCATCCTCGTCGAGGGTCGCCGTGATGGAGGTCGTCCAGACGGCTCCCGACCCGAGCGGGAGGCGCACGCCGGACGGGTTCGGCTGGTCGCTCCGGAGCGTGACGCTCACCGCATCCGCGTGGTGTTCCTCGACCCAGGTGGTCGCGCGGGCACCCAGGACCGTCTCGGTCCCGGCGGCGCTCGTCACGACGGCGGCGGCGAGCCCGCGCACGATGACCGTCGCACCCGATTCGTCCCAGACGGCCGCGGCGAACGCGGGCGTGTTCGAGAGGCCGCCGGCCGCGAGGCGGTCGACGATCAACGACAGCGACGCGTCGCCCGGGAGGTCTGCGGCGAATGCGGCAGCTGCGGTGTCGTCGCCCTGGGCGTCGACCAGCACCAGTCTTCCGGGACCCGCCACAGCGAGCCAACGGCGGACCTCGGCCGGTTCCATTTCGTACGAGTACACGGCCACTCCTCTAGCCTCGCGGCATCGTCTCTTCAAGATACCCGAGACCACCCGCGTCATCGTAGCCGGGGCCGCTGGACATCAGCGAGGTCGACACGACGTCGACGACGAGCGCGGTCACGTTGTCCCGTCCACCGGCGGCGAGCGCGAGCTCCACGAGGCGGTCGGCGGCGCCCTCGAAGCCCTGCGACAGGACCTCGGCGATCCGCTCGTCGGACAGCTCGCCGGTGAGCCCGTCCGAACACAGCAGGAACCGCTGCCGCCCGGCGACGGGCAGGAGCCAGACGTCCGGGTCGATGCCTGCCTCGACGCCGATCGCCTTCGTCACGATGTTGCGGTCGGGGTGTTCGCGCGCCTCCGCCTCCGTGATGGAGCCGGCGTCGATGAGCTCCTGGACGGCCGAGTGGTCGACGGTGATCCGGCGGAGTGCGCCGTCGGCCCAGGTGTAGACCCGGGAGTCCCCCACGTTGAACACCATCCAGTGGAGGTCGGTCTGCGGCGACAGCGCCACGAGCGCGAGGCCCGCGACGGTCGTGCCGATGACCCCGTTCGGCGTGGGGATGCTGCGGATGACCGCGTTGGCGGCGACGATCGTGGTCACGACCGCCTCGGTCGTCGTCGGCATGCCGATCGGGATGCCGCGTTCGAGCGCCGCCGCGACCTCGCGGCTCGCGACCTCGCCGCGTTCGTGCCCGCCCATGCCGTCCGCGACCACGAAGGCGGGCGCGCCGGCATAGAACGCGTCCTCGTTCAGGCGTCGGACCAGTCCGGTGTCGGTCCGGCCCTCGCTCCGCAGGGTGTGGGTGGACCGCGCGGTCTCGATCGTCGTCATCCCGCACCGCCCAACGCGGCGGGGAGGGTCGGCACCTCGCCGGGCCAGCTTCCGTACCGCGCGTCGAGGTCGGAGCTCGAGAGCTCCACGGAATCGCCGCCGGCGTACTGCTCGGACGCGATGTCCAACGTGGCGAGGATGGCGATCGTCGACTCGACGGTCTGTCCGGGCGCGTCGAAGGCGAATCGCACGAAGCGTCCGCGGTCGATCTCGTCCTGGGAAGCGAGCTGTGCCAGGGAGTAGTCGACCAGGGCGCCGGGATCGCCGGTGAAGGCGTCGGTCGCCGAGAGCGTCGCGGTGACGTACGCGGTCGTGCCGTCCCAGGCGCGGGCGGCTCTGAAGTCGGCACCGGGGATCTCGGCGACCGCTTCCTCGACGGCCGCCAGTGGCCGGTCCGGGCTACGAGCCGGGGTGCGTTGCGCCGCCGGCGCTCCGGTCCCGCAGGCGGTCAGGAGCCCCAACAGGACGACCGACACGGCGCCGGATCGGACGATGGTGCTGATGCGCATGGAAGGCCTCACGGTCGGGAACGGTCTGTGGACGGACGGCCCGGTCCCGGGCCGCGATCGATCATCTCCGCGTAGGACTGTAGTCGGTCACCTGTTGATCACCGCTGAAGAAGCCACTCGCCGAGTCCAGGTAGGCGTCGACGCTCGGGTCTCCCGACGACGACGTCTGGTCGGCCATCATCTCGTACCGCTGCGCGTTGTGGGCACCCGCGATCCCCGGGTCCTGCTGTTCCGGGTTGACGCCGCCCAGTCTCGGGGCGTCACCCTGGACCGTCGTCCAGTTGGCCGAGTCCGGGTTCCCCTGTCCGTCGAGCCGGGCGACCGGATCCTCGTTGAACTCCATCGAGAGGACCTGCACGTCGTCGGGGATGTCGAACCGTGCGATCGGCGAACCCGCCGTGACGACGTGCGTGACGTTGTATCCGAAGTCCGGGTCCGAGGCCAGCGACCCGGCCGTGATCCCGCCGAGGCTGAAGCCCTCGAGCATCACCGGATCCGTCGGAGCGATGCCGGCGGCGGCCATCGCGTCCTTCACCGCCTGGCCGAGCGCCGCCTGTTCACCCTGCATGGCAGCGATGTCCGAGGTGAGGTCGTTCGAGATCGCGCCACCGTGCGGATCCCAGACCTGCGTGCTCGGGATCTGCACGATCCAGCTCGGCGGCGGTCCGGCCGACTGGATCACGCGGATGTTGCTGAGCTCGTCCTCACCCTTGTCGATGTCCGCCGAACCCTGCAGGAGGTCGCCGAGGTCGGTGACGGTTCGGTCTCGAGGCACGGCGAGCGGTTGTGAGGGGTCGTCGGGATCCATGGCGAGGCCGCCCTGCCCATCGTCGAAGAGGCCGAACCGGCCGCCACCGGTGGCGATGGCGTCGATCGCCTGCTCATAGGTGAGCGGCGGCCAGCCCTGCCCGGTGACGACCGACATGAGTCCGTTGAAGCCGGGCAACAGCCCGGGGAGGAAGGTGAGGCCGGCCAGCAGGCCTGGGGCACCGTCGGTGAGGATGTCCTCGATCCACGCGTTGTCGCCCAGCCACTCGTTGGCCGCCTGGGCCGCGACCGGGGCGAGCTCCTGCAGTCTCGCGAGTGCATCCGCATACGTCGCGGCGGTCCGGTCGATGACCTCCTGCGGCGAGTAGGCGGCGATCGAGTTGGCGGTGAAGAGTCCTGCGACACCGGCCGGTGACAGCAGCAGCCAGGGGTTGTCGCCGATCTGGTCCAGCGTCTGCTCGGCACCCTCGACCAGCGAGTCGACGCCCTCGACCACGATGTTGACGCCGGCGACGGTGAGCATCCACGCCCCGCCCACCACCGCCACGCCCGCCGCTGCGACGAGGCCGACCGGCACCGCGAGCACGCCGATGACGAAGGCGACCCCGTTGTGGAGGGCGACCGTCGCCGCGGCGATCAGCTGGTCGGCGGTCTCGTAGGCGACGACGGCGCCCTCGAGGAAGACGGCGGAGACGCCGGTCTCGGTCGCCACGAGGAGGAGGGAACCGGAGGCGAGGACGATGGCGCCTTCCGCAGCCGCCCCGGTCACCGGCGACAGGATCATGGATTCGAGCAGGTCGCCGTCGACCGCCTTCGCAGCGGCCGTACCCGAACGCCCGATCAGCTCGGTCGACAACGTGGCGAGTTGCTGGGCCTGCAGCCGCATGTCGTCGAGCTTCGCGCCGACACCCCCGGCTCCGCCGGAGACCGTGATCCCGCTCACGACCGTGCTCCCTGGATGGTCGCGGCGATCGCCAGCACTTCAGCGACGATGTCCGCTCGACGGACGGCTCGAAGCGAGACCCGGGTCCCCTCGGCGACGGTGGACGCGTCCATGCCCGTCGCATCGAGGTCCGGCGCGTCGACCGACACGGCGACCCAGCCGTCCGCGCCGCGGAGCCAGGTGTCCGTCCACCGCCGCAGGGGCTCACCGGTCCGGGACAGCGCGTCGAGCCGGAAGCCGCCGTCGATCCGCTGGGCGACGCCGCCGAGCAACACTGCGGCCCGCGGGCTGTGGAGCTGCTCGACGACCGCGCCGACGACGTCCGGTCGGTCCTGGCGGAGCGCCAGGACGAGCGCCTCGGCATCGGCGAGCGGGAGGACGACGACGTCCGTGGAACGGCCCCGTGAGTCGGGGACGTCATGGAGCGCGGAGAGGGGGCGCAGGAGTTGCTGCGCCAGGCCGGCGGTGTCGAAGGCGCGGATCTCGACGGCGTCCTCGTCGCGCGCCGCCGCGCCGTGCTCGGCGACGGACGCGTCCGAGTGGTCGACCCGCTGCGTCCGCAGCAGCGCCAGGGCGTGCGCACCGATCACCGAGACGGACTGGATCGCCGTCCGGTCGAGGGTCCAGCAGGAGGCGTCGACGGCCGCCGTCGCGAACTGCGGCATCGACAGGAAGGCGGCGAAATCGGGATCGACGTCAGCGGTGAGGTCGTCCGGGAGGCTGTCGTCGCCGCGGGCGAGGAGTCGCCGCTCACGGAGCCGCGCGACGGCTCGCTGCTCGCGCTCGCTGACTTCGGCGGGCGACACCTCCGGGCCCCATTCGGTGTGGAAGGCGGGCGGTAGCACGATGTGCGGCGTGCGGTGCTCCAGCACGTGGAGCTCGTCCGCGGTCAGCAGGAAGGCTGCGGCGGCCGGAGCCGGACGGGTACGGGTCATGGGCATCAGGGGGTCCATCCTCGGCTGCGGTAGAGGTCGGCAAGGTCCAACCAGCTGCGGTCACCGGGTGTCGGCAACGATGGCGTGGAGGCGACGATGTCCTTGGCCTGGTGCACGAGGAAGTCCGGGATCTCCCGGCCGAAGAACTCGAAGACCTTCGCGGCGCCGTCCTTCACGGTCTCGACCGCACCGGAGACGAGGTTCACCGCGTCGTTCCAGCGGTCGCCCACCCAACGGGCCGCGTCCTCGATGAGCTGCTTCACGTGTTCGACGGCGGTCGCGTGGGCGTCGAGCTTGTCGGCCGCGTCGTCGAGCTGCGTCGCCGAGTTCTCGAGCGAGACCGCCCGGGTGCCGAGCTGCTCGATGAAGGTCTCCGCCGCGGTGGAGGTCCATGCGAGCTCGGCGGCCGAGCGGAGGTCGCCGGCCCGGCTGCGGACCTCGGTCGCGAGGGTTCGGAGCTCCGTCGCGCGGAGGCGGATCTGTTGGGTGTCGCCGTACACTGCTCGCTCCTCGTCGCGTGGTGCTGCGTCGCTGTCGCCGTGGGTCGCCTTCGCCGGAAAACCTGCGCGCCCTCACCGACACCTGGTCGGGAGGGCGCGCAGAGCGAAGCCGACGGTGGTGACTACTGGCCGGCGCCGGCAGCGAGCGCTGCGTCGGTCTGCTCGAGCGTGGTCACGGCGTTGTTGAGGTAGCCCGACAGCTTGTCGAGGTGCTGGATCGTGACCGTCGCGCTCTGCGTGAAGGCCGTGTAGGTCTCGTTGAAGGTGCCGGACGCGGTGTCGGTCTGGAACCCGGAGGACACGAGGTTGTTGATGAGGGTCTGGAGGCGGTTGAGCGTGGTCTCGACCTCGCCCTTACCCGTCGTCAGGTTGACGGCGGCCTGCTTGATCTCGCTGTAGTTGACGTTGATGTTGGCCATGAGTCTTGCTCCTTCGTTGTGGTCACCGGCACCGTCGGTGCCTTCATCATGTAACCACAACGCCTCGCGGGAGCACATGGGGAGCACTCCCCATGCAGTCCCCACGCAGGGACGACGCCGGTCAGACGACGGGGAACTCGGGGGCGATCGGCAGCTGCACGCGCGACAGTGCACCGCGGTTCGCGTACATCCCGCGGCCCTGCGGGAAGTCCTTGCGTGCGAGCCGGGGGAAGGTCGTCCGGAGGACGAGGTCGCCCTCCATCTGCTCCGGCTGCAACAGGATGCCCCGCCTGGCGCTCTTGATCTCGCCCATGAGCGGCCAGGACGACGACCAGCCCGACACCTCGTTCTCGGCGATCACGAGATGGTCGCTGCGCTTGATGGCCTTGATGAGTTCCACGAGCGGCGGGTCGGCGATGCCGTTGAGGTAGTCCGACAGCGTCTCGATGACGACGACCGTCCGCCCGGTCACCGTCTCGGCCGCGATCGCCGCGGACAGCGCCTTCGCCTGCTCGGCGATCGTCTCGGGGGTGACGGCCGACTCGTCGAACCGCAGCTCCCGCAGCAGTTCCGAGCGCTTGGAGCCGAAGTAGACGAAGCGCGTCGCCGGATCGAAACGTCGCATGGCGCCGACCAGGGATGCGACGGCGTTCGTCCGACCGCTGCCGGGAGGGCCGCCGACGAGGAACGCGCCGGTCGGGTCGAACCCGATCGGTGCGAGGTCGGCGTCGCCGATGCCGAGTACGGGGCGGTCGCCGACCCGCTCGGGCAGTTCGCGCGCCTCGATCTCCTTCGGCAGTGCACCGATCGGCGGGGCCGTGATCGTGGCTCCCGCGCGCGACATCGCCTCTGCGAGCCGGACGGTCGCCACCGACTGGTCCGAGAGCACCGGCGAGCCACCGAGGATGGCGACCTGGACCTCGAGGCCGTCGACGATCGCCCGGCCGGCGGGTGACTCGGGGCCGAGGATGTCCTTCGGCACGCCGAGGAGCTGGTAGCCGGTCTCGTCCGCGAGGCGCAGCACCACGCGTCGCTGCACACCGGAGCTGATGTTCGTCGGGACGGAGCCCGGGCGGTCGGCCGAGAACGCGATGTTCACGCCGAGCTGCCGGCCGTCGGTGATGAGCTGCTGGAAGAGCGTGTACCAGGAGGACAGGCCGAGGGTCGTCTCGTACTCCTGCCGGAAGGACTGGAACCCGTCGACGAGCAACAGGATGCGGCGCTCGTCGTTGCGACCCGAGACGCGGCGGTAGTCGGTGATCGAGGACGCGTTCGCCTCGGCGTACCGGACACTGCGCTCGTCGATGATCTCCTTGATCCGGCGGAGCAGTCGGATGACGCGCTCCTGGTCGTCGCCGGGGATGATCGATCCGACGTGCGGCAAGGCCTCGAGCATGCGGAGGCTGCCCGCGCCGAAGTCGAGGCCGTACACCTCGACCGGACCGCCACGCGGCGTGATGCCCGCCGCCGTGGCGAGGGTCCGCAGCACGGTGCTCTTCCCCGAGCCGCCGGTGCCGAACACGGCGATGTGGCCGTCGACGTCCGGGCGGAAATAGACCGGGCGCTGCTCCTGCGAGTCCGGCAGGTCGGCGACGCCGATGAGTAGTTCGGCGTCGGACCGCTGACGGAGCTTGCTGAGGTCGTAGACGGGCGCCAGCTCGTCGAGCCAGGGTCGTCTCGGCGCGGGGATCGATGCGCGGTCGGCTGCGGCGATGATGCTCGCGACGAGCCGCTGCTGGTCGGTGGGGCCGAGGTCGCGCTCCTCCTCGGCGTCGGCCGCGCGGGGCTCCTCCCAGCGCGTCTCACCGCCGAAGCGCAGCTCGCGGACCTCGATGTCGGAGCGCTTGGGCTCGTCGCTCGTCCAGCCGCCCGCGTAGCCGGACTGGAAGATGCTCAGGCGGCCGGGACCGGTCTTCGCGATGCCTCGCCCGGGCACACCCGGGTCGAAGTGCGCCGCGTCCTTGACGCCGACCACGTCCTGGCTGTCGGACTCGTCGGCCATGCGCAGGGCGACGCGGAGGTTGGTGTTGGCGCGCAGGTTGTCCTTGATGACGCCGGCGGGCCGCTGGGTCGCCATGATGAGGTGGATCCCGAGCGAGCGACCGCGCTGGGCGATGTCGACGACGCCGTCCACGAACTCCGGGACCTCGCCGACGAGCGCCGCGAACTCGTCGATGACGAGGACGAGCGCTGGAGGCGAGTCCGGGTCGCCGCGCTTCTCGAGCTCGAGGAGGTCCTTGGCCTTCTTCCGGTTGAGCAGGTGCTCGCGGAAGTGCAGCTCGGCGCGGAGGCTCGTGAGCGCGCGGCGGACGAGGTGCGGGCTGAGGTCGGTGACGAGTCCGACGCAGTGCGGGAGGGTCACGCAGTCCGCGAAGGCCGAACCGCCCTTGTAGTCGACGAAGAGGAACGAGACGCGGTCGGGGCTGTACTCGGCCGCCATCCCGAGCACCCAGGCCTGCAGGAACTCGCTCTTACCGGCACCCGTCGTCCCGCCGACGAGGGCGTGGGGGCCCTGGGCGCGGAGGTCGAGGTGCATGGCGTCGACACCGCCCGATCCGACGGTCGCGCGCAGCTGGCCGGCCCGCCGGGGCTTCGGCGGGAGCCCGGGCGTGCGGTCGTGGATCGAGGAGTTCTGTCGCCAGCGATCGACCACGGCGTCGCTCGAGGTCGTGAGCTCCGGCCCGAGCAGCGTCACCATCGACACCGAGCGCGGGAGGTCGCTCGAGTCCTCGACGAGGGCACCGGCGTCGATCACGGACGCCATGCGTCGCGCGTAATCGAGGGCCGTCACCGGGTCGACGAACTCCGGGCGGGCGTCGTCGACGGAGTAGCCGAGGCGGACCATGCCGACCGTCGCCGGTGCGTCGACGCCGGCCCCGGCCTCCGGTACCTGCAGGAAGGTGCGGCAGGCGGCGGGGAGTGAGACGACGTCGTCGGCGATCCAGATCGGGAAGACACCCGCGTCCGCCGCGATCTCGGCGAGCTGGACGAGGCGTGCGCGGTCGACGCCGACGTCGTCGGAGATGAGCAGGACGATCGCGGGGATCGGGGACTTCGTGCCGGTGTCGTTGGAGCTCTTCGTCCCGATCTCCGCGCCGCGCTCCTGCGCCGCCTGCTTCTCGGAGATGGCTCCACGTCGGGCGTCGCCGGCCCGGGCCGCCTGCAGGCGGGTCTGGACGAGTTCCTCGATCGCGGCCAACAGCAGGTTGCCGCTCGACACGCTGTCGGCGAGGTGGCCGACGTCGAGCGGGCTGTTGGGCGAGGACGCGTGCGGGAGCCACTTGACCCACGAGAGGGCGTTCGACCAGGCGGGCGAGACGATCGCCGAGACGACGACCTCGGCCGGCGAGTGGAGGGCGGTGAGCTGGACGAGGATGCCGTTCACCGCTCCACCGGCGGTCTGCGGTGAACCGGCGATGCCGAGCGCGCCGGCGTCGTAGAGGTTGTCGATGATGGGGACGTCGGCGACCGTCGCGTACTGGTCCTTGAGTGTCTCGAGACGTTCCTGGAACTCCGGCAGGAAGCTGTCGCGGGCCTTCGCCGACACCTCGTTGCGGGACGGCATGGTGCCGACGCCGAGCCGGAGGTTCAGGAAGGACCAGTGCTCGGGGCGCCTGGTCCACAGCAGCGGCCCCCGCGTGAGCGCGTGCTTGAGCGCCTCCGAGGTGGACGGTGCCTCACGCATGCGGACGTCGTGCTCGATCTCGCGTTCCGCCGCGAGCTGCTTCCCGAGGGATTCGAGCCGCTCGTCGAAGATCTTGATCTGCTGCTTGAGCTTGCGCTTGTTGCGCCCGCGACCGGTGAAGTAGTTGCCGATGAGCATGAGCGGCGTCATGGCGATGAAGATGAGCGACAGCGGGTTCTTCGTGAAGAAGTACATCGCGCCACCGAGGAGCATGGGCGTGAGCATGCCGAGGAGCGGGAACGGCTGGTTCTCGCGCTCGGTCGGCGGCTCGGGGGCGGGGAAGGTCTCCCCCGCGTAACGCTGTTCGACGCGCGGCGAGCGGTTGAAGTACACCGGCCCGGCCTTCGGGACGACACCCGCGCGACCGACGGTCCCGGCGAAGCCGATCTCGACCTCGGTGTCGCCGATGAGCACGCGCTCCGGCTCGATGACCTTGAGTCGAGGCACGATGCCGCCGTCGACGACGATGCCGTTGGCCGCGCCGAGGTCGACGAGTTCGATCTCGCCGCCGACCTCGAGGCGTGCGTGACGCTTCGAGACGAGCGGGTCGTCGAGGACGATGTCGCAGCTCGCCTCACGTCCGATGGTCCAGCTGCCGGCCGGCAGGGTGAACTCACGGCCGGCGTCGTCGCCGGACAGGACCCGCACGACGGCGACGGCGGGCGCCTGGCCGGTGCGCGCCGCGGAGTAATACACCCCCGCGTCGGCGAGCTCGATGACGGCACCCGAACCGACCCACGCCTCGCCGATCGGGGCCTCGGGCGGGAGCGGCAGGGTCTCGGTGGATCCCGGCAGGCGCGCGTGCAGCGTGAAGTCGGCGTTCGCGGAGTCCGGCCCCTGCGGGTCGACGCGCGCGATGGTCGACGCGACCTCCGCGATGCTCGCCGCCGCGTCCGTCGTCACGACGATGTCGGCGGACGACCCCGACGGCCTGGTCAACGTCAGCTTGATGCGCATGCAGGATCCCCTTGGAAGTGCGGGCCGCTCGACGCGACCTCGATCAGCCTAGCGACGGGTATCGGCTATCCGGCGGAGGGCGAAGCCTTGCTCTGCTCATCGGTCAGGGGCTTCTGAACGTCCTCGGGGTCCGTGATCTTCGACGGGACCGGTGCCGGACTGAAGAATCCTTGCGCTGGCGCGGCCGACGAGCAGTCGTCCTGCGGCGCGACGATGACCGCATCGACCTTCAGCCGGCCGTCGACATCGACCACCCGGAACTCCCTGCCGCTCATGGGTCCAGTCGCCGGCGTCGTCGACGGCTGCGCTCCGTCGGCCGAGGTCCAGTCGTCGAGAGCGCACCCACGTACCCTCGATCCTTCGCCGTCAGCGGTCACGGACGTGACCTCGAACGGCAGCGGGCCAGGGGACAACTCGGTCGCCTCGCCGTCCTGCAGGCGCTGCTCTGCGGCGCTCCACAGCTCGGTGCGCACCTCGTAGCCGACCGTGTCGACGAGTTCGGGCAGACGGAAGTCGTTGCGGTTGGCGGCGACGGCCATCGCGACGAGAGCGTCCCGCGTGGCCTTCACCGCCGCGTCCGCTTCATACGGCCCTGACGGCTCGCCATCCGGCCAGGACACCTCCGGGTACGGCTGTTCCACTGGAGCCGGATTCGGGGTGCAACCGGCGAGCGCCACAACGGACACGACGACGGGAAGGATGCCGGCGAGACGTCCGATCCGGGGGCGATCATGAGCGCGAGCGGTCATCAGTGCTCCGAATCGTTGTCGCTCTGGGCGTTGGCCGAGCCGTCGCGGTACGCTCTGGCCAACGAGTCGAAGGTGGAACCACCGCGCTCCTCATCGAGGGCGTCGAGCAGTTCGTCGTTCCAGTCGTCGAACCAGGTCTGCAGGTCTGTGGCGTTCAGCCCGCTCGGATCCGGCACTGCTGCCAGCGGACCCCCTGGCGTGTCGTGCTCGAGCTCCCAGACGAGTTGAGCCGTCTGCAGGCGGACTGCGTCCAGGCTCGCGTCCTGCTGGCCTTCGAGCTCCTCCAGCAGCGCCGCGTGGTTCGACGCGAACCCGCCGTCGAGCGTGTCGCCACCCCACCCGATCAATTCGCCGAGCGCGTAGCTCTGCCCGGCATCGATCGCCGCACCGGCGGCGCCCCCGACCACCCCACCGAGGCCGGGGATCGGGATGAGCCCCACGGCCGTCTCGAGACCGTCGATCGCATCCATGATCGCCTGATCCTCGCGTGCCGCTTCGCCGAGCTGTTCGCCGGAACCGGCGCCGTCGACCATGCCCTGGAGAACGGCGATCCGCTCCGCCAGACCGTGGACCGAGGTGTCCTCGACATTCGCCGCCGCGCCGACCAGGGCATCTTGATACTGCGACACGACGGATTCCAGGGCCGAGTGGCCATAGGGATCCGAGGCAGCGGCTCCCAGGACCTTGGCCAGGACGTCCTGCGACACGTTCGCGTAGACGCCCTCCTGGTCGCTGATGCCGAAGAAGCTCACCGTCTGCGTCGGACCGTCTTGGCTGGTCTCCGAGTAGAGGGGCGCCTCGACGAGGCCGGGCATCTGCGGAGCGAGCGCCCGGACGATCTCGACCGAAGCGTAGCTGCTGACGTTCTCCCCCTCGAAGGACTCGTTGCCGGCGAGTTCCTCCATGATCTTCGTCGACAGTGTCGCGGCATCGACCCATGCAGGGCCGGTGGTGTCCACCGGCTGACCGGTCGTCGCGCCCGGCCCGCCTGTTGCGTACTGCGTGCCCGCCCACAGACCCGCTGGTCCCGCGAACTCGTCGTACTGCGACCAGTCCCGCTCTCCGTACCAGTATTCGACACGGTTCTGTCCGAGAGAGCCCTCGCCTGTGACGTCGTCTCCGGAAGTGTCGGTCAACCAGTCGAGCGCCTCGTCCGGGTACTGTCCGAGGGTCTCGAGCACGCGCCCGGCCAGGTCGATGACACGAAGCCCGGGGACACCCGTCTGCTCCTCCTCGAGCAGTGCGAGCGTCGTGCCGCCCGGGAGCGGGGAGCCGTCCTGCCAGATGTGGTAGTTCCCACGCTCCTCCTGGTCGATCATGTCGGCCAGCGCGAGCGTGGTGGTGACACCGATCGGGGCGTTCGCCGGATCGCCGAACAGGAAGCCGATCGCCGCGGGGTCGCCGCCGACCGTCGTGCTGGCGTTCGCCATCATCTCCTCGGCGAAGCCCTGCCCCGTCAGCGGAGACCATCGTTCCGAACCGACCGACAAGCCGCCACGCACGCTCTGGGCCAGCGCGAGAGCCGCGGCGGCCGGGATGCTCCCGTCCACCACGCCACGGCCGAGCTCGTCGATGAGGCTGACGACGTTCTCGCCGCCCATCGCGAGGTTCATCTGGGCCATGACCTGCGGGTTCTTGCCGTACAGGTCGTAGAGCGTCTGCAGGTTCGAGACGTCGGCCTCGGAGAAGTCGCCGGAGGCGATCTGGTTCCCGAGCTCGGCCATGGCCTGCGCGACCGCGGTCGGTGTCAGCGAGCCGGAGTCGGTGATGCCGATGGCGGCGAGTGCCTGGCGCTGGGCCTCCCACGCGGTCGCGTTCGGCGGGGTCAGCGCGAGGACCAGGGTGCTGTCAGCCAGGGTGCGCTCGTCGGCCAGCCCCTCGAGCGCGTTGCGGGCCAGCGTGAGGTCGCCCATCGCCGCCTGCTCCTGCAGCTGGCGGTGCTGAGCCTGCTCCGGAGTCGGGCCACCTGCGGGGTCCGCGTACTGTCGGTTGATGACCTGGTTCGACTCGAACATGGTCTGCTTCACCGACGTCGCGCGGGTTGCGATTCCGGACACGGTCTCGGAGTACGCGCCGATGGCTGTCCTGGCCGCGCTCAGTGCTGTGGTGACCGCATCGATCGTCGCGGCCGGAGTGTCGAGCGAAGCGATCCACGTGGTCGAAGCATCCCCGCCCCACACCTCGGGCGTCACACCCGCCTGCGCGTTGGTCGCGGCCGTCCGAGCCTCGCCGAGGGCCGTCTCCACGGTCTGCAGGCCGGTCGCGGCAGTTCCGAGCGATCCGGCGTCGAAGAGTCCCGGATCCTCCCTCGTCCAGTTCCCCATCAGTTGGCTCCTTCTGCCATCAATGCCTCGGTCTCCTGCCACGTGGCCGCGGCGTCCCTGGCGATCTGCGCGGCGTTCGTGATCTGACCCGATGCGAGCATGGTCTGCACCGTCGCCCACATGGCGAAACTCTCGGCGGCGCCTGAGACGGTCGAGCTGGAGCTCCCACTCAGGTCGACGGGCACCTCGGTCGGGAGGGCGTAACCGCTCGTCTCCAGTCCGGACGCGATCATCCGAATGGTGTCGACGTCGACGCTGAGCTGATCCCCGGCCATAGTTCCCCTTGGGTCGTCACGGTATCGGCGACCGTCTGACAGTCACCGACAGCGGGTTTCGCCCCGCCGGCCACCAGCGTATCCGAGAGCACGAGGCGCGACGATGGGGAGCACTCCCCATGCCCGACGGCGTTCTCAGCCGACGACGACACGGATCGGGAACTCGCCGATCCCGATCGTCGACCCTGCTTCCGCAACGTAGGCCTCGCCTGGCTGGCAGACGGTGACGGCGCCGGACGCATCGGTGATCGTCGTGCCGTTCGTGGAGTGGAGGTCCGTCACGCGGAGCGATCGCCGACCGGGCACGACGACCGTGTGCGTCTTCGAGACGGACATGCGCGGGTCGACGAGTGAGCGCAGCTCGGCGTCGGGCTGTTCGGGCCGCGCCGCGGGGTTACGTCCGAGCAGGAGGGGCCCGCGCAGCGGGATGCGCTCGCCGTCGGGCAGCTCGAGCGCGAAGTCGCCCGCTCGCAGTGATGCGGAGACGACCGTCGCGCCGAGGTCGGCTCCCGGCGTCGGGATCACGGTGTCCGCTGCTGGCTGGACCGGCGCCGGCACGTCTGGCGCCGGCTCCCCCCGGGATGGCGGTGCACCGGCGATCAGGCCCGGGGGAACGGTGATCTGCAGCTCCGGCGGGACCGAGGACGTCGATGCGGCTGGAGCACGCGTCTGGGCGGGCACGACCGATGGCTCCCGGAACTGCGGAGCGGGAGCGGGTGGCTCGACGACGACCGGCGTCACTTCGGGGGCGGAACCCGCGGCGGCCCACGACGGTGCGGGAGTCGGAGCCCCGGGGGCCGGAGTCTCGGGAACGGCGCGTTCGGGCGCTACCGCCTGGGCAGCCGGAGGCTCGAAGACCGGAGCCGGTTCGTCGGGCGTCGGGGTCGACGCGTCGGGGACCGGGGCCGTCATCGGCGGTTCGGCCGTCGCCGCTGCCCAGCCCGCGGCGACCGGGCCGTCCGCCACAGGCGTGTCGGCGGGTGCCGCTGCAGGAGGCGCTTGTGTGCTCCCGGCGGACTGCTCCGGACGCGGAGCGAGGATGGTCCGAGTGCCGTGCACGCGCAGGGTGGCGGACGCGCCGGGATCGGACTCCGCGACCAGCTCGGCGAGCGCGCGCAGGAAGCTCAGGAACGGCTCCTGCCCGAGCAGCGAGCGCTGACGCCGACGCTTCTGGACGCCGTGTTGCATGATGAACGTCGCCGCGGCGGTGCCTCGTGCGGATGGGGCGGTCGTGATCGCGAACGCGAGCAGCGGAGCCGGGTCGTCGACCGAGACGACCCGCAACCGGATGTCCGCGCTCGTCCCGCCGTCGATCGCGACGTAATGCCTGGTCTGCTGCGCATCCTCACCGGAGGCGGCGACCGCACGTTGGACGAGCGCGACGACGTCGTCTGCGGTCCCCGCGAGGTCGAGATCCAGACCGGTGTCGGTCAGGTCGGGTGATCTCATCGGTGGTTCCTCCCCAAGCGCCGTCGGCCGACGACGGCAACGGATCGATTATCGCCTACGCCGTCGCCCTCGTGGGGAGGGACGGGCAGCGCACCGCGCGGGCGGGCCCGGGGCGGACGTCGCATCGGCTCACCGCGCGTCGTGCTCCCACGGCCAGCGCGGGGTCGGACGCCGTCCGGTCGACGACGTCGCGACGGCGGCGGCCGCGAGGACGATGACGAGCGCCAGCACGCCGACGGTGACCGAGAACGGCCCGGTCAGCGTCGTCACGGCGAAGGCGGCGGCGTCCGCTCCGTCCCGGCTGGCGATCGCGTCGAACACGCCGCCGCTCACGCCGTACGCGAGCCAGGCGAGGAGCCCTGCGAGGACCGCCGAGCCGACCGAGACGCGCAGCGGGGTGCGGCGCGTCTCACGGATGATCGCCCAGAGGACCACGATCGCGGCGACCACGACCATGAGCGGACCGGTCAGCGGGCCGGCGTCCGGGTCGGTCACGACGTCGAGGTCTGCCAGCAGGCTGATGAACCCGAAGGCGCAGACGACGAGCGCCACGTAGGTGACCGCTGCGAACGGGGCAACCCACCAGGGGCCGCGTGCTCCGTCCGCGTCACCGGTCATGCTCAGCGGGCGGTCGTCGGTCCGGCTTCGAGGACGCGCTCGTACTCGGCACGCGCCTCGAGGTTCGCCTCGCGCACCTTGCGGCCGCGGGCGGCGATCCAACCACCGAACCAGACGGGGATCTCGCGGGCGACGACGAAGGCGAGGACCGGGCCGAAGGTGAAGGCGACCCCGGTTACCTCCGCGAGGATCTCGTCGACGCTGAGCGTCCAAGCGCGCTCCTGGATCAGGAACCCGCCGACCCACGCGAGGAAGACGACGAGGCCGATGATGAAGCCGCCGAGCACCCAGTGCACCCAGCCGGAACGGTTCACGATGGTCGCGGTCACGACCCAGGCCAGGAAGAAACCTGCGGTGGCCATGAGGAACGGCCAGCTGGTGGCGATCTGGATGAGGTTCTCGACGAACGTGCCGTCGCCTTCCAGTACCAGCTGGAGGCCCGCGACCGCTGCCGCGTAGAGGCCGGCGAAGATGATGGTGCCGAGGAGACCGATGAGGATGCCGAAGCCACGGTTGCCGCGGACCTCCGGCTCGGACGGCGCCTGGACATAGAGCGGGAAGGCCTGCTGCTGCTGCTCCGTCTCCGCGGCGGCGGCGGTCTCGGTCGCACTGGAGCGGGCGACCGGCTCGTAGGCTGCGGCGGGGTACGGGTGGGCACCGGTGTCGGCCTGCCGGGTGGTCGCCGTCGACGTCGGTGTACCGGAGGTGTCGTCGTCGTCGAAGTCGATGTTCGAGTACGCGCGCTGCGGCGTGTGCGGCTGGTAGGGACGCGTCTCGCGCACCCCGGCGTCCGAGGCCGTGTCGGCGCGGTCGGCGACCCGGCGGTCGTCGACGACCGGGTCAGCTCCGACGCCGTCCGCCGTGGTGATGGTGTCCTGCTGCACGGTGTCCTCGGAGAGGATGTCCCGCTCGGCTGCCGGCCGCTCGGCCACGGGCTGCTCGGACGCGGTCGTGGGACGTGCGGAGCCAGACGCGGTCTGGGCAGCCTCCGGAGTGCTCGGGTCGGTCGGCGATCCGGGCTCGGGGTTCTGGGTGCTCATCGCGTACTCCTTCGGCGGAAGCCAGTTCAGGAGCGCCCTCACGGCACTCCGCTCGCCACGGTAGCAAGCCGGGGCACGGATGCCCGGCAACCTCGCCGGGACTCGCTCACTCCCGTCGACCCGATTCAGGTCTGATTCATATCCGGAGGAAACGGTCTCCTCAGCTCCGCGCGGTTGAGTGGAAGTCCTAACAGACATCTGTCGGATCACTGCCGATCCCGCGACGCCGATCCCCCACGGCGCATCCCCCCGGAAAGGCCCCATGCCCGAGCAACTCCCCCACGCCCGTCACGCCGATGCCGGGTCCCCCGTCAGGCGGCTCTCCTCCCGCTACCGCGCCCTCCCCCTGCGCGGCCGACGTGTGGTCGCCGGCGCCGCTGCCGGAGCCGCCCTCCTGCTCGCCACCGCGGTCATCACCCCGATCGCACTGCAGCACTCCGACGGGACCGGATCCGAGCCGGCCGCTCAGGCTCTGGACGAGACGACGTCGACAGTTCCGGCCTCCACGGTCAACGCCACGGCGGTCACCGCGATCTCCGCCACGACCGGATCCGTCGCGGGCGGCAGCACCCTCACCGTGAGCGGCGTCGACGTCGACGGCGTGACCCGCGTCCTGTTCGGCGAGCAGGAAGCCCGGATCCTGTCGGCGACGAGCACCGAGGTGACCGTCGCCGTGCCCGCAGCCACCGGCTTCTCCCCCGCCGACGTCGGCATCGCCGTCTACGCGGACGAGCTCCGGGTCGACGGCGATGCGCTGAGCTACAGCTACGACATCACGAGCCCCGTCGACGCGCAGATGGCCTACGTGTTCACGCACTGGAACGACTACAACCTGGCCGAATACGGTTCACTCGTCGACACCGACTGCGCGAACTTCGCCAGCCAGAGTCTGCTGGAACGCGGCTGGACGATGGACGAGGACTGGTGGGCCGAAGGGACCGGCGACGACTTCGACTTCTCGAAGGCCTGGGTCAGCTCGACGTTCTTCATGAACTACGTCGAGGAGCACCCCGAACTCGCCACCGCCCTCGACGACACCCAGCGCGACCAGGTCAAGGTCGGCGACATCGTGCAGTTCGACTGGGACAACAGCGGCGACCGCGACCACACGGGCATCGTGTCCAAGGTCGAGACCACCGACGCCGGCACCCAGGTCTCCTACGCGGGGCACACCGACGACACCGACTACCGCACCGTCGACGAGGCGATCACCGTCCTCCACCCCGGCGCCGCCGTGTACTACTGGAGCATCGCCTAGCTGCTCCAGCCCGGTTCACAACTCAGGACCGTGCCGGCGCGCCGACCCGGCTCACCGCCTCGCGGGCAGGACACGCCGCGCGCGTCCTGAGTTGTGAACGGAGCACCGCCGTCGGGCTGCGTGTCCATAATTCAGGACGTCGTCAGCGTGTCGGCCCCGCTCGCACTCGCCCGAGCGGGACGCGCCGAACTCGTCCTGAATTGTGAACCGGTCGCCCGGCCGTCAGGCGGGGAAGAGCGTCGAGACGATCGCCTGCGTCCAGCCGCTGATGGTCGTGTTCGACCAGCGCGTGGCGATCCAGGTACCGTCCCGCACGAAGTGACGTTCGCCGTACGTACCGGCGTCCTCCGAGACCTCGGTGAAGCACATCGTTCCGCCGGTCTCCTCGGAGCAGGTGAAGCCTGCCTCGTTCATCCGCGCGATCACCGACGCCTGGGTCGCAGCGTCGATGGAGAGGACGTTGGTGGTGATGCCGACGTCGCCGCCACCGCTCGCCTTCACCAGGGCGCAGTTCAGACGGTCGGTGTTCGAGGAGATCACGGCCACGAGTGCGCTGTCGTTCGAACCGAAGAAGTCGGTGGCGAGTTCCGGCAATGACCATTCCGGATTCAACGCGAGGAAGCCGTCTGAGGTGAGTGAGTCGATGTAGCCGGCGGGGAAGAGCTGCGTGCACTCGGTCGGGCGCACCGCAGCAGGGGTCTCAGCGGCGTCCGTCGTGGTCGGAGCAGGAGTGGCGCCGGCGGTCGCCGTGGCGCTCGGCGTGCGGGTGGAGTCGGCTGCGGGAGTACCGCCCGGGCCCGCGACCAGGAGCCCGATGACCGCGACGAGTGCGATCGCGAGCACACCGGCGAGCACACTCAAGCCGATGACGACCGGATTGCGCTTCCGCTTCGCAGCCGGGGCGCCATAACGGACGTCCGGTTGCCCCGGGGTCGCGTCCGGCTCCAGCGGCTGGAACTGGCCGGTGGGCTGCTCGGGCTGATCGCTCATCGGACCAGCATGTCGTGCGGAGACCGGCCACACAACTCACCGGTGCTCGATTCGTTCGCCCATTCCTGGGCGAACCGGCGTTCGCTCGCCCAGGAATGGGCGAACGAACGACGGAGGGCCCGTCCCGATCGAGAAACGATCGGGACGGGCCCTCCGGGTGAGTCGTTCAGCCCTAGTTGTAGTTACCGGGGGTGAAGTCGTCTGAGCTGAAGCTGTCGAAGTCGACGAAGCTCAGGTCGGACTCGTTGAACGCGCCGTCCTCACCGAAGATGCGGTTCGGGTAACGCTCCGCCTTCGCCTCCTCGGTGGCCTCGACCGTCACGTTGCGGTAGCGCGCCAGGCCGGTACCGGCCGGGATGAGCTTACCGATGATGACGTTCTCCTTGAGGCCGACCAGCGGGTCGCTCTTGCCTTCCATGGCGGCCTGCGTGAGGACACGCGTGGTCTCCTGGAAGGAAGCGGCCGACAGCCACGACTCGGTCGCGAGGGACGCCTTGGTGATACCCATGACCTCCTGGCGAGCCGACGCGGTGCGCTGACCCTCCGACACGGCCGCGCGGTTGAGCTCGGCGTAGCGCAGGCGGTCGACGAGCTCGCCGGGCAGCAGGTCGGTGTCGCCGTGGTCGACCACGGTCACCTTCCGCAGCATCTGGCGCACGATGACCTCGATGTGCTTGTCGTGGATCGGGACACCCTGCGAGCGGTACACGCCCTGGACGCCACCGACGAGGTGCTTCTGGACCTCGCGGACGCCCTGCACGCGCAGGACCTCCTTGGGGTCGACCGCACCGACGTGGATCTTCTGACCGAGCTCGACGTGCTGTCCGTCCTCGACGAGGAGGACCGCACGCTTCAGTACCGGGTAGACGACCGGCTCGTCGCCGTTGTCGGGCGTCAGGATGACCTTCCGAGCCTTGTCGTTCTCGTCGATCGTGATGCGACCGGCGGCCTCGGCGATCGGGGTCGCACCCTTAGGGGTACGAGCCTCGAACAGCTCCTGCACGCGGGGCAGACCCTGCGTGATGTCGTCCGCCGATGCCGAACCACCCGTGTGGAAGGTACGCATCGTCAGCTGGGTACCGGGCTCACCGATCGACTGGGCCGCGATGATGCCGACGGCCTCGCCGATGTCGACGAGCTTGCCCGTGGCGAGCGAGCGGCCGTAGCAGGCTGCACACACACCGACGGTCGACTCGCAGGTCAGGACCGAGCGCACCTTGATGTTCTCGACACCCGCGGAGACGAGCTTGTCGATGAGCACGTCACCGACGTCCTCGCCGGCCTCGGCGACGACCTCACCCTTCGGGTTGACCGCGGCAGCGGCCAACGAACGGGCGAACACGGAGTTCTCCACGTTCGGGTCGCGGACGAGCTCACCGGAGCTGTCGACGTTCGCGATCGCGAGCTCGAGACCCTTGGTCGTGCCGCAGTCGTCTTCGCGGATGATGACGTCCTGCGAGACGTCGACGAGACGACGCGTGAGGTATCCCGAGTCGGCGGTACGGAGCGCCGTGTCGGCCAGACCCTTACGAGCACCGTGGGTCGCGATGAAGTACTCCGCGACCGACAGGCCCTCACGGTAGGAGGAGATGATCGGGCGAGGGATGATCTCACCCTTCGGGTTGTTCACCAGGCCTCGCATACCCGCGATGTTGCGGATCTGCAGCCAGTTACCACGAGCACCCGACGACACCATGCGGTTGATGGTGTTGTCCGCCGGGAAGTTCGCGCGCATGGCCTCGGCGACCTTCTCGGTGGCCTCCGTCCAGATCTTGATGAGCTCCTGACGACGCTCGGCATCCGTGGTCAGACCCTTGTCGAACTGGCTCTGGACCTTGGCGGCCTGCTTCTCGTAGCCCTGCACGATCTCGCGCTTGTTCGGCGGGGTCAGGACGTCGCTGAGCGCAACGGTCACACCGGAACGCGTCGCCCAGTGGAAACCGGCGTCCTTGATGTTGTCGAGCGTGGCGGCGACGACCGTCTTCGGGTACCGCTCCGCGAGGTCGTTGACGATCGAGGACAGCTTGCCCTTGTCCGCCACGTCTTCCACGTAGGGGTAGTCCGCCGGCAGCGCCTCGTTGAAGAGTGCGCGACCGAGGGTCGTCTCGACGAGTGCGACACCCGAGCCCTCGTAGCCCTCGGGACCCGTGCCCTCGGCGAACGTCACGTCGGTCAGACGGATGCGCACCTTGGCGTTGAGGTCGAGCGAGCCCTGGTCCTTCGCGAGGATGGCCTCGGCGACGGACGAGAAGGCACGGCCCTCACCCTCGACACCCTCCTTGAGGGTGGTCAGGTGGTGGAGACCGATGATCATGTCCTGCGTGGGCAGGGTGACCGGACGGCCGTCGGACGGCTTCAGGATGTTGTTCGACGCGAGCATCAGGATGCGCGCCTCGGCCTGGGCCTCGACGGAGAGCGGGAGGTGGACAGCCATCTGGTCGCCGTCGAAGTCCGCGTTGAACGCGGCGCAGACGAGCGGGTGCAGCTGGATGGCCTTGCCCTCGACGAGCTGAGGCTCGAACGCCTGGATGCCGAGACGGTGCAGCGTCGGCGCACGGTTCAGCAGCACGGGACGCTCGCGGATGATCTCCTCCAGCACGTCCCAGACCTCGGGACGGCTGCGCTCGACCATGCGCTTCGCGGCCTTGATGTTCTGAGCGTGGCTCAGGTCGATCAGGCGCTTGATGACGAACGGCTTGAAGAGCTCCAGCGCCATCTGCTTGGGCAGACCACACTGGTGCAGCTTCAGCTGCGGGCCGACGATGATGACCGAACGGCCCGAGTAGTCGACGCGCTTACCGAGCAGGTTCTGGCGGAATCGACCCTGCTTGCCCTTCAGCATGTCGCTGAGGGACTTCAGGGCACGGTTGCCGGTACCGGTGACGGGACGACCACGACGACCGTTGTCGAACAGTGCGTCGACGGCCTCCTGCAGCATCCGCTTCTCGTTGTTGACGATGATCTCGGGAGCCCCGAGGTCGAGCAGACGACGCAGACGGTTGTTGCGGTTGATCACACGACGGTAGAGGTCGTTGAGGTCGGAGGTCGCGAAGCGGCCACCGTCGAGCTGCACCATCGGGCGAAGCTCCGGCGGGATGACCGGGACGACGTCGAGGACCATCGCGGCCGGCGAGTTGCCGGTGATGAGGAACGAGTTGACCACGCGCAGACGCTTGATGGCGCGGATCTTCTTCTGACCCTTGCCCTCCGCGATCTGGTGGTGGAGCAGCTCGGACTCGGCCGCGAGGTCGAAGGACAGCAGGCGCTTCTTGACCGCCTCGGCACCCATGTAGGCCTCGAAGTACAGGCCGAAGCGGTCCTGCAGCTCGTGGAACACGGAGTCCTCGGGCTTGAGGTCGCCGACCTTGAGGTTGCGGAAGTCCTCCCAGACGCGCTCGAGGTGAGCGATCTGCTCGTCGTAGGACTTGCGGGTCTGGCTCATCTCCTTCTCGGCGGCGTCCTTGGTGCGACGCTTCTGCTCGCTCTTGGCGCCTTCCTCCTCGAGGGCGACGAGGTCGTCCTCGAGCTTCTTCAGGCGGTCTGCGATGCGCGAGTCGCGCTGGTCGCCGAGCGTCTTGATCTCGAGACGGAGCTCGTTCTCAAGGCCGGGCATGTCCTGGTGACGTGCGTCCTCGTCCACATCGATGACCATGTAGGCCGCGAAGTAGATGACCTTCTCGAGGTCCTTGGGCGCCATGTCCAGCAGGTAGCCGAGGCGCGAGGGGACACCCTTGAAGTACCAGATGTGCGTGACCGGGGCGGCGAGTTCGATGTGGCCCATGCGCTCACGGCGCACCGACGACTTCGTGACCTCGACACCGCAGCGCTCGCACACGATGCCCTTGAAGCGGACCCGCTTGTACTTGCCGCAGGCGCACTCCCAGTCGCGGGAAGGACCGAAGATCTGCTCACCGAACAGACCGTCCTTCTCGGGCTTGAGGGTGCGGTAGTTGATGGTCTCGGGCTTCTTGACCTCTCCGTGCGACCAGGCACGGATGTCGTCTGCGGTGGCCAGACCAATGCGAAGCTCGTCAAAAGTTGTGACGTCGAGCAATGTATCTCCTATGAAAGGTTTCGTCAGTCTCTACAGTGGTCAGGCTTAGATCTCGTCGATGGACGACGACTCGAACCTGGAGGAAATGTTGATCCCGAGCTCCTCGGCGGCGCGGAACGCGTCGTCGTCGGTGTCGCGCAGGCTCACCGCGGTGCCGTCGGCCGAGAGGACCTCGACGTTCAAGCACAGCGACTGCATCTCCTTGATGAGCACCTTGAAGCTCTCGGGGATACCCGGCTCCTGGATGTTCTCGCCCTTGACGATGGCCTCGTACACCTTGACGCGGCCGAGGATGTCGTCGGACTTGATGGTCAGGAGCTCCTGGAGCGCGTACGCGGCTCCATAGGCCTCGAGGGCCCAGACCTCCATCTCACCGAAGCGCTGTCCACCGAACTGAGCCTTACCACCGAGCGGCTGCTGCGTGATCATCGAGTACGGACCCGTCGAACGCGCGTGGATCTTGTCGTCCACGAGGTGGTGCAGCTTGAGGATGTACATGTAGCCGACCGAGACCGGTGCCGGGAACGGCTCGCCGGAGCGGCCGTCGAACAGACGGGCCTTTCCGGAGGAACCGATGAGGCGGTCGCCGTCGCGGGTGACGTTGGTCGAGTCGAGCAGACCGGCGATCTCCTCCTCGGAGGCGCCGTCGAACACCGGGGTCGCGACCTTGGTGTTCGGCTCGGCCGAGTGCGCGGCAGCCGGGAGCTTCTTGGCCCAGCTGGGCTTGCCCTCGACGTTCCAGCCCTGCTTCGCGATCCACCCCAGGTGGATCTCGAGGACCTGACCGAAGTTCATTCGACCGGGGATACCGAGCGGGTTGAGGATGACGTCGACCGGCGTGCCGTCCTCGAGGAACGGCATGTCCTCGACGGGCAGGATCTTCGCGATGACACCCTTGTTGCCGTGACGGCCGGCGAGCTTGTCGCCCTCGGTGATCTTGCGCTTCTGGGCGATGTAGACGACCACACGCTGGTTGACGCCCGAGCCGAGCTCGTCGTCGCCGTCCTGTGCGTCGAACACCTTGACGGCGATGATCGTGCCGGCTTCACCGTGGGGAACCTTCAGCGAGGTGTCGCGGACTTCGCGGCTCTTCTCGTTGAAGATCGCGCGGAGCAGGCGCTCCTCGGCGGAGAGCTCGGTCTCACCCTTCGGCGTGACCTTGCCGACGAGGATGTCGCCGGGGCGGACCTCGGCACCGATGCGGATGATGCCGCGCTCGTCGAGGTCCTTGAGCAGCTCCGGGCTGACGTTCGGGAGATCACGGGTGATCTCCTCCTTGCCGAGCTTGGTGTCGCGCGCGTCGACCTCGTACTCCTCGATGTGGATCGAGGAGAGGACGTCGTCCTTCACCAGGTTCTGGCTGAGGATGATCGCGTCCTCGAAGTTGTGACCCTCCCACGTCATGAAGGCGACGAGGAGGTTCTTGCCGAGCGCGAGCTCGCCGTTCTCCGTGGCGGGGCCGTCGGCGATGACCTCGCCGGCCTCGATGCGTGCACCCTCGGAGACGATGACGCGGTTGTTGTAGCTCGTGCCCTGGTTGGAGCGGTCGAACTTGCGCAGGTAGTAGGTCTGCGTGCCACCCTCGTCGAGCTGGATGGTGACGGACTCTGCCGACACCTCCTGGACGACGCCGGCCTTGTCGGCGGTGACGACGTCACCCGCGTCGATGGCTGCGTAGCCCTCCATACCGGTACCGACGAGCGGCGAGTCCGACATGAGGAGTGGGACGGCCTGACGCTGCATGTTGGCACCCATGAGTGCGCGGTTCGCGTCGTCGTGCTCGAGGAACGGGATGAGGGAGGTCGCGACCGACACCATCTGGCGCGGGGAGACGTCCATGTAGCCGATCTCCTCGGACGGGATGAGGTCGACCTCGCCGCCCTTCTTCCGGGCGAGGACGCGGTCCTCCTGGAAGTGGCCGTCGCTCTTCAGCGGAGCGTTGGCCTGCGCGACGATGTAGTTGTCCTCTTCCATCGCGGTCAGGTAGTCGATGTCCTCGGTGACCCGGCCGTCGACGACGCGACGGTACGGGGTCTCGATGAACCCGAACGAGTTGATCCGCGCGAACGATGCGAGCGAACCGATCAGGCCGATGTTCGGGCCTTCCGGGGTCTCGATCGGGCACATGCGGCCGTAGTGCGACGGGTGGACGTCTCGCACCTCGACGCCTGCACGCTCACGCGACAGACCACCGGGGCCGAGCGCCGAGAGACGACGCTTGTGGGTCAGACCCGCGAGCGGGTTGTTCTGGTCCATGAACTGCGACAGCTGCGAGGTCCCGAAGAACTCCTTGATCGCGGCGACGACGGGGCGCACGTTGATCAGGGTCTGCGGCGTGATGGCCTCGATGTCCTGCGTGGTCATGCGCTCGCGGACGACGCGCTCCATGCGGGACAGACCGGTGCGGACCTGGTTCTGGATGAGCTCGCCGACGGCGCGGATGCGACGGTTGCCGAAGTTGTCGATGTCGTCCGTGTCGAGACGGAGGTCGACGGGCTTGCCGTTGCGGACACCCGGGAGGGTGGCCGTGCCGCGGTGCAGGGCGACGAGGTACTTGATCGTGGCGACGATGTCGTCGGTCGTCAGGACGGAGTCGCTGAGCGGCTTGTCGAGACCGAGCTTGTTGTTGATCTTGTACCGGCCGACCTTCGCGAGGTCGTAGCGCTTCGAGTTGAAGTAGAAGTTGTCGAGGAGCGCACGTGCGGCCTCGGCTGCGACCTGCTCGCCCGGACGGAGCTTGCGGTAGATGTCGCGGAGCGCGTCCTCCTTGGTGAGGATCGTGTCCTTCTCGAGGGTGAGCTCGATCGACTCGTAGCCCTTGAACTCCTCGAGGATCTCCTCGCTCGTCATGCCGAGCGCCTTGAGGAACACGGTGACGGACTGCTTGCGCTTGCGGTCGATGCGGACGCCGACCTGGTCGCGCTTGTCGATCTCGAACTCGAGCCAGGCACCGCGGCTCGGGATGACGCGAGCGGAGAAGATGTCCTTGTCGGAGGTCTTCTCCTGAGCCGACTCGAAGTACACGCCCGGGCTGCGGACGAGCTGCGAGACGACGACACGCTCGGTGCCGTTGATGATGAAGGTACCGCGCTCGGTCATGAGCGGGAAGTCGCCCATGAAGACCGTCTGCGTCTTGATCTCACCGGTGAGGTGGTTCATGAACTCGGCCTCGACGTAGAGCGGGGCCGCGTACGTCTTGCCGCGTTCCTTGCACTCGTCGATGGAGTACTTCTCGGGCTCGAGGTACGGGTTGGCGAAGGAGAGCTGCATCGTCTCGCCGAGGTCCTCGATGGGCGAGATCTCCTCGAAGATCTCGTCGAGGCCGCTCTTCGTGGGCAGGTCCTGTCGGCCGGCCTGGGTGGCTTCTTCGACGCGTGCCTTCCACACGTCGTTGCCGACCAGCCAGTCGAAGCTCTCGGTCTGCAGAGCCAGGAGGTCTGGAACCGTGAGCGTGTCGGTGATCTTCGCGAACGAGAGGCGGGATGCTCCGCGGCCGTTCTTGGGTGAGTTGGTGGTTGCGTTGCGCGCAGCAGCCAAGGGGATAACCTCCGGAGGCCTGTTGGGGGCCGAGTTACTGGTCGTCAGTGGAGTTACTCACCAGAAAGAGAACATGTGGCGGGTTGGACCCGCACACCAGCCGACCGCAATATGAAGGCATAGAGATTCTGGGAGCGCAAAGAACAACTATATGCCGGAATCTTCGGCGTGTCTACTCTTTCCTTGACGAGTTTTCGACTTTCCGGTATAACCGCCGGGCCGCCCCCGGTGTTCCCGTCAGCCGGTGCTGAACCGCAGGCGCTGACCGGGCCGGAGTTGCGCCAGGAGGTCGCGGTCAGCGGTGCGCACGACCGCGACGACCGGATACCCGCCGGTGACGGGGTGGTCGGCCATGAGGATCGTCGGCAGACCGCTCGGCGGCACCTGGACCGCGCCGGCGACCATGCCCTCACTCGGCAGTTCCCGACCGGGTTCGAGACGCACGAGCGGCGTCCCGTCGAGGCGCATCCCGATCCGGTCGGCGTCGGCCGTCACGGTCCACGGATGCTCGACGAGACGCTGCAGGGAGGCGGCGTCGAACCAGTCGCGGCGGGGCCCCGGCGAGACCCGCACGAGCCGCTCCCCCGCGTCGGGTCGCGTCCAGGGCGCGATGTCGAGGGGTGGGATACGACGACGCGGCGTCGGCAGGACGTCGAGCCGGTCACCGGCGACGACCGGTGCCGGGCCGAGCCCCGCCAGAGTGTCGGACGACCTCGAGCCGAGGAGTTGCGGGCCGTCGAAGCCGCCGCGCACGGCGAGGACGTAGCGGAGCCCGTGGGTCGCCGCGCCGAGCTCGAACCGGGAACCGGCCGGCACACGGACGGCGTGGTGTCCGTCGACCGGTCGGCCGTCGACGGTGATCGCACCCCACGCACCGGTCACGGCGATCCAGAGGTCGACGTCGGGGACGGCCACGAACGGGCCCAGGACCACCTCGAGCGCCGCACGGCCCTCCGGATTGCCGACGAGACGGTTGGCGAGGCGCAGGGCACCGCGGTCGAGCGCGCCGGATGGGCTGACGCCGAGGGTCGCGGCGCCTGGTCGTCCCAGGTCCTGCACGGTGGTCGCCGGTCCGGCCGCCTCCACGAGCAGCGTCCCGCCCATCATGCGGGGACCTGCACGAACCGGACCCGACCGCCGGGGACGAGGAGGGCGGGTGGGTCCGCTGCGTCGTCCCAGAGGACGGCGTCGGCCGTCCCGATGATGCGCCACCCACCCGGGGACGCACGCGGGTAGACGCCGCTGAACGATCCGGCGAGCGCCACCGAACCCGCGGGGACGGTCGTCCGCGGCACGCTCAGGCGAGGGATCTGGAGCGGCGGGCCGATCGTCTCGTCCTCCCGCTCCGGCACGAGGTAGGCGAACCCCGGCGCGAAGCCGCTGAAGGCGACGGTCCAGGCGTGAGCGGTGTGCCAGGCGATGAGACCGTCGGCGTCCATGCCGACCAGCGCCGCGGTCTCGGCGAGGTCCTGGCCGTCGTAGCGGACGTGGATGACGGTGTCCGGCCGTCTCCCCGCCTCGTCGACAGCGCCGGTCGAGCCTCCCGCGCCGGGTGCGAGCGCCCGTTCCGCGGTGGCGAGCAACCAGGCCCCCACCGCGGCGAGCGCCGGGCCCCGCACGTCCGTCACGGCGAGCACGGTCCGGGCGGCCGGGACGAGGTCGACCAGCCCCGCCGGGCGCGAGGCGGCGAGCGCCCGGTGCACGAGCAGGACGTCCTCGAGCGATGCGAGTTCGAGGAGCACGGCCTCCGCCCCCATCGCTCGCAGCACGGGACCGGCGGAGGTGTCCGGGTTCACCACGGCGCGACCAGTTCGACGCCGGCCTCCAGCAGGGCGGCCCTGACCGCCATGGCGAGCGACACGGCGCCGGGGGTGTCGCCGTGCACGCAGAGCGAGACCGCGTCGAGTTCGACGTCTGCGCCGTCGACGCTGCTGATGCGTCGGTCGAGGACGAGGGAGACGGCCCGGTCGACGGCCGCCGTCTCATCGGTGACCAGCGCCCCGGGGGCATCGCGCGGGACGAGCGAGCCGTCGGAGCGGTAACCGCGGTCGACGAAGGCCTCCGCGACGAAGCGGAGTCCGGCGGCGAGGGTCTCCCGTTCGATCACGGAGCCGGGCATCCCGAGGACGGGTAGTGGTCGCCCGAGCTCCTCGGACGCCGTGACCACCGCGCGGACGACCGCGCGCGCCTGGTCCCGGTCGTGCGCGATCCGGTTGTAGAGGGCGCCGTGCGGCTTCACGTAAGCGAGAGGTGCGCCGACCCCGTCGGCCTCGCCGACCTCGTCGACCGCACGCTGCAGGGCGCGGAGCTGCTCCAGGACGTCGGTCTCGAGCACCTCGACGGGTACGTCCTGGTCGCGGCGCCCGAAGCCCGCCTCGTCCCGGTAGGACGGATGGGCGCCGAGCGACACCCCGTGGGCCGTCGAGCGGCGGACGGCATCGCGCATGGACGCGTCGTCCCCGGCATGGAAGCCGCAAGCGATGTTCGCGCTCGTGATCAGGGCGAACATGGCGTCGTCGTCGGCGGTCGGCACACCGCGCCAGACCTCGCCGAGGTCGCTGTTGAGGTCCACCTGCGCCACGGCCGCACCCCTTCCGCTCCGCCTCCCACCACTGCGGGAAAGTCTAGGGTGGGGGTATGGACGAGGCACAGGTACGACTCGGCGTCAGCGGATACCTGGCCAGGATCGAGGCCGACCGCTTCGTGCCGGGCACCTATCAGCTGGTGGTCGACGGCACGCCGCAGTCGCACGTCAACCTCGATCAGCCTGAGGAGCTCTTCTTCGAGTACGTCCAGCGGATCGGTCACATCATCGATGAGATCGCCGACCCCGGGCAACCGATCACGGCGGTGCACCTCGGTGCCGGCGCGCTCACCCTCCCCCGTTACGTGGAGGCGACGAGGCCGGGCTCGCGGCAGCAGGTCGTCGAACTCGAGCGCGAACTCATCGATCTCGTGCGCGAGCACCTCCCCTGGTCGAAGCGCGCCCAGATCCGCGTCCGATACGGCGACGCCCGCGAGATCGTCGCGAAGCTGCCGCCCGGCCTGCGGGGCACCGTCGACCTCGTCGTCGTCGACATCTTCAGCGGCGCCAACACGCCGGCCCATGTCACGAGCACGGAGTTCTACGCCTCGGCGGTCGAGCTGCTGTCGCCGACCGGCGTCATCGTCGTGAACGTCGCCGACGGCCGCGGACTGGCGTTCGCCCGCGGACAGGCCGCGACGCTCGCCGACTCCGTGTCGCACGTCGCCGCCCTCGCGGAGACGCAGATCCTCAAAGGCCGCCGCTTCGGCAACGTCGTCCTCGTCGGATCGAACACCGCCCTCCCACTCGACTTCCTGCCGAGGCTCCTCGCGGCCGGACCCCACCCCGCCAAGGCGGTGGCGGGCGCCGAGCTGCGCGCCTTCATCGCGGGCGCGCAGGTCGTGACGGACACGACCGCCGTCCCCTCCCCGAACCCCGCCCAGGGCATCTTCCAGACGAAGGGCTGACCTTGGCCACCACGCAGACGCCGCGACGACGGGGCCTGCGTGCGCCCGCCTCGCTCGCCACCCTGCTCGCCGCCGCCGCCCTGGCGCTCGTGGCCTGCACCGACGGAGAGCCACGATCACCGGGTACGGCCTCCCTCTCGCCCTCCCCCACGCCGAGCGCGTCCGCGTCGACGCCCACATCCGCGGTTCCCACCGGACCGGTCGCCCCGACCGGTGAGGCAACCACGGTCGTCGGCGGCCTCGACGCGCCCTGGTCGATGGTCCGACTCGCCTCGGGCAGCACGCTGGTGAGCCAGCGCGACGCGGGCGACGTCCTCGAGGTCGTCAGCGGCGGCGCGGTACGGCAGGTCGGCGTGGTCCCCGGGGTGGCCGCAGGAGGCGAGGGCGGGCTGCTCGGGCTCGCCGTCCTCGCGCCGGCGGGATCGGAGACCGCGGGAACCTGGCTCTACGCCTACCTGACGACGTCGTCCGACAACCGCATCGTGCGGTTCCCGCTCACGGGTGCGGCCGGGTCGTACGCGCTCGGCGGCGTCGAGGAGGTCCTCGTCGGCATCCCCCGGGCCGGGAACCACAACGGCGGACGCATCGCGTTCGGACCGGACGGCATGCTCTACGCCACCGCGGGTGACGCCGGTGACCGCGGCCTGGCTCAGGACGTGGACAGCCTCGGCGGGAAGATCCTGCGGCTCACGCCCGACGGCGCGGTGCCGGGCGACAACCCCTTCCCGGGATCGCCCGTCTACTCCCTCGGCCACCGCAACCCGCAGGGCATCGCGTGGGATCGCGACGGCGGCCTGTGGGCGAGCGAGTTCGGGCAGAACACCTGGGACGAGCTCAACCGGATCACCCCCGGTGGCAACTACGGCTGGCCGGTCGCCGAGGGCGTCGCCGGAGCCCAGGACATGATCGACCCGGTCGCGCAGTGGGCCACGGAGGACGCGAGCCCGAGCGGTCTCGCGATCATCGACGACACGATCTTCATGGCCTCGCTCCGCGGCGAGCGCCTGTACGGCATCACCGACGGCGTCCACGTCCCACCGGGGAGCAGCGCGCTCGTGGGCGTGATCGACGCGGTGCCCTACCTCGTCGGCGAGTTCGGACGGATCCGCGACGTCGTGGCCGGTCCGCCGGGGACCGCCTGGATCCTCACGAACAACACCGACGGCCGCGGTTCGCCCGGAGCCGAGGACGATCACATCGTCGAACTCCCCCTCGCCCCGCTCGCGGCCCGCTGAGGGTCCACCGCCACAGCTGTGGGACATCTCGCGCCTGCGGTCCGGTGTCGGTCGCCGGGAGTACCATCCAGGCATGGCAGAACTCAGTCGGGTCACGGCGTGGGCACAGGCGCTCATCGTGCTGCACCTCGACCCGACGGTGTGGACCTTCGGCTTCGACAACGCCAAGCGACGCGCCGGCCTGTGCAACTTCACGACGAAGCGGATCACCGTCTCGCGCTATCTCGCGGCGCGCTACGACGACGACGAGATCCACCAGATCCTCCTCCACGAGGTCGCGCACGCCCTCGCCGGGGCGCGCGCCGGGCACGGACCCAAGTGGCGCAAGGTCGCCGAGGAGCTCGGCTACGAGGGCTCGCGGCTCCACGAGGGCCAGACGGCCGACGAACTGGCGCCCTGGGTCGGCACCTGCCCCTCGGGCCATGTCCTCTACCGGCACCGGCGCCCGAGCCGGGCGACCTCCTGTGGCAAGTGCTCGCGCTCCTGGGACGAACGCTTCCTCCTCAGCTGGGTGCACCGGGAGGTCACGCCGGCCATGCGGCGTCGGGCGGCCGCGTTCGACGGGTCCACCCCGTCCGAGCCAGGCACCGGGTCATGACCGGCGGCGCGGTTCCCACCGACAGCTGGATCGCGCTCCTGCGCGGGGTCAACGTCGGCGGCGTCACGATCCGCTCCGCCGACCTCACCGAGGTGTTCCGATCGGCCGGGTTCACGGGAGTCCGCACCGTCCTCGCGAGCGGCAACGTCGTCTTCGACGACCCCGAGCACGAGCCCGGCGAGACGGCAGACGATGCACGCGGTGCGCTGAAACGGCGCATCGAGCGGGCGCTCGCGGACGCCTTCGGGTACGAGGCGTGGATCGTGCTGACGCATCAGCACGCTCTCACCGGCATCATCGAGGCCTACCCCTGGCCGGAGGCCGAGCAGGTCCAGCCGTACGTCATGTTCTCCTCCGAACAGACCTCCCTCGACGCCCTCCTCGCGTTCTCGGCGGCAGCCGGGGAGCAGCCCGACCGCGTCGCATCCGGCGACGGCGTCCTCTACTGGGAGGTCCCGAAGGGGTCGAGCACCGACACCGCCTTCGCGAAGGAGTCCTCGAAGGCCCGGTTCAAACCGCACGTCACCACGCGCAACCTGCGGACGCTGCGCAAGCTCCTCTGAGCAGTCGCTTCCGTGGCACCGGCGCAAGCCCATGCGAGGTGTTCCACGGTGGCGTACGCTGAATTGATCAGCTAGCTGCACAATTCTGGAGGCATGCGTCATGACCGGCACCGATTCACCCACCACCGCGGACCGCGTCCGGCAGATCGCCGTCGCCATCAGCGCGGTCCTCGCGATCATCGGCTCCTACATCGGGTCGGGAGCCGCCGGGGGGACGCAGGTCCAGAACGCGGCGAACGGCGCGTTGAGCGCCTCGTCGACGCCGATCGCACCGGACGGGCCCGCGTTCTCCATCTGGAGCATCATCTACCTCGGGCTCGTCGCCTATGCGGTCTGGCAGTTCCTGCCCTCGCAGACGACCCGCGAGCGCCACCGTCGTCTCGGCTACTGGGTCGTGGCGAGCCTGCTCCTGAACGCGGCGTGGATCCTCGTGGTGCAGGCGGGCTTCCTGATCCTCAGCGTGTTCGTGATCATCGCCCTCCTCGGTGTCCTGGCCCGCATCTTCGTGATCGTGCTCCGGACCAGGCCGTCCAGCATGGTCGACGCGATCATCACGGACGGCACGATGGGCCTCTACCTCGGGTGGGTGTGCGTCGCGACGGCGGCGAACATCACCGCTGCGCTCGTCGGATCCGGGATCGGGAGCGCGGACGGGCCGGCCGCCGGTGTCTGGGCGATCATCGTCCTCGCGGTCGCCGGAGCGGTCGGGATCCTGCTCGCGGTCGTCGGTCGTGGACGGATCGCCCCCATGCTGTCGCTCTGCTGGGGGCTCGCGTGGGTGGCCGTGGGCCGATTCACCGGCGAACTGCTCTCGACCGAAGCCGGGGTCACGGCACTGATCGTCGCGGTCGTGGTGGCCGTCGTCACCGTGGTCGTCCGCGTCTCGCGGGGACGCGACCGCGCAGCGCTCGTGGGCGCCTGACGCCCCGCACGCTCGACGGCCGCGGCGCTACTCGCCCGTGCGACCGTCGAGCTGTTCGCGGAGGACGTCGATGTGCCCGAGATGTCGGGCCGTCTCCTCGATCATGTGGAGCTCGATCCACCGCAGCGTGAACCGCTGGTCGTTGCCGAGGCAGACGTCGTCGAGCTGATACCGCGACGCCACCTCGCGGGACTCCGCACAGGCAGCCTCGTAGTCGGCGATGATCTCGGCCAGGCTGTCGTCGGGCGTGACGCGCCATTCGCCGTCGGGGTCGTCGTCGGTCCACCGTGCGGGGACGTCCGACTGCCCGTCCATGTCCCCGCGGAACCAGCTGCGCTCGACATCGGCGAGGTGTCGGATGACGCCCGAGACGGTCGTGATGCTCGGCAGCAGTCGCTTGGCCGCGAGCTCGTCGGAGAGTCCGCGCGCCTTCCAGACGATGCTGGCGCGCTGCAGATCGAGGAACCCCTCGATCGTCTCGCGCTCGCCACCGCGCTCAGGCGGCTGCGGGCGGTCGCCCCAGTCGGCCATCAGTCGACGACCTCGACCTCGTTCCCGAAGGCGACGTAGCCGGAGAAGTCCTTGCCGACCCGGTCGAACGCGGTCGGATACGGGGTCGGGTACGACCAGGCGACATCGGGTTTGACCTCGCCGCCGTCGGTGACCCCCCAGTACTGGGCGTCGCCCTTCCACGGGCAGTGGTACTGGGTGTCGGTCTCGACGAAGCGCTCACGGTTGAGGCTCGACGGCGGGAAGTACCAGTTGCCCTCGATCTTGATGAGCTCCGATTCGGGGGCTTCGGCGAGGACGGTGGTTCCGAGGAGTGCGCGCATGCGCCGAGACTACGCCCGGAACACGGCTCCGTCCAGGACCGGGACGACGCTTGACACGTCGACCTCGCGTGCCGCTTGGACGTGCTGTGTGGCACCCGCCTGCGCGAGCTGCTGGGCGGTGGCGGACGCGGACAGCAGGTGCCCGACGCCGTTGCGCAGCCCCTCGTACGCGGCGGCAGCGGCGGCCGCCTCCGGTGAGGTGAAGTCGATGCCGCGGAGCCCCAGCGCCTCGATCACGGCACCGGCACCGAAGAGGTCCTCGACGGCGAACCGGGTCTCGGCCGTGTCGTCGAGTTCACCGACCGCGATGACGACGATGCTCGTGCGCCGACCGAGCTCGGCCTGCTTCGCGATGATCCAGTCCGCGACCGCCGACCGGTTGCGCAGGCATCCGGCGACGACCGTCGCACCCGCGTCGGCGAGGAGCGTGGCGATCTGCGCCGTCTCTCCGCGGTCGTCCAGTTCGGCGAGGGCGACGGTCCCTCCGCCACTGACGCGCTGCTCGACGGAGGTCGTCGCGTGGAGCACGTCCACGACGACCGCGACGTCCGCCGACTCGATCCGCCCGGCTCCTGCCACACCCCAGTCGAACCTGACCTGATACTTCGTCTGGGCGAACGGCGGGTGGACGGGCGGCGGTGTGGCGGCTGCGGTACTCACCCGTTCATCGTATCCACGCGCACCCACCCACCCCACGACTGTTGCGTCCGAAGACCTCGGTGGGGGTGGGCGCCAGCGCGGTGCGCTGACGCGAGCGCGGGTCACTGGACGTGAGCGCGGGCCTCCGGAGGGGCGCGCTCATGCGCCAGACCCGCGCTGACGTCAGCGCACCGCGCTGGCGCACGGGCAGGGGTCAGCGGGAGGCGGTGGGGAAACGACGGTCGTCGGGGTGGGGCGGACGCATCTCGTTCCGGATGAGCTCGAAGTCGTGACGACTGAGCTCGAGGAACCCCCGTCGGAGCTGGACACCCCAGTTCCGGGTGAAGCTCGTGAAGTCGAGGAGCGCGAGCATCGGACGGATGGGCGCCTCGACCGCGTCCGGGTACCAGTCGACACTCCGCCGCCAGGGCCGCCAATCGGCACCGTCCGGTCGCGGCACGGCCGCCTGGTAGACGGTGTCGTCGGAGACCCGCCCGATCGCGGTGAACGCCTTGAGCGGCGCGCCGTCCGGAGTGCTGACCCGCGGCGAGTAGTACACGAAGCCGTCGGACTCCCGCATCTGGTCGAGACCGCCGCGCTGCCCGTGGTTGATCTGCACGAAGCCCTGCCGGACGCCGAGGACGACGTGATCCCGCTGGATCACGCCCAGCCAGTACCGGATCGCCATAGGCACAGTCTTCCCTACCGGCGCACCCCCTGCAGCCGCCGAGCCGCACATGCGACACTGAGGCATGCGCGTGATGCTGAAACTCGTCCTGGACTGTGATGTCGACGTCGCCTGGCGGGCACTCCGCTCCCCGGCCGTCCTGCGGGAGCTCTACAGCCCCGTCATGGGACTCGAGGCGCTCGACGCCGACGGGTTCCCCACCATCTGGGAGCCGGGAGCGCACCGCGTCCGTGTGAAGGCCGCCGGCGCGATCCCGGTCGGAGACCAGATCATCGACCTCGAGTTCATCGAGCGCCGCGACGGCACCCGCATCCTCCACGACCAGGGCGACCCGGTCAGCGGGCCGCTCAGCAAGCTCGCCGGGTGGGACCACCAGATGGCGGTCGCCCGCGACAAGCACGACCCGACGAAGACCCTCTACCGCGACCGACTCGTGATAACCGGCGCGATCGCCCCGCTTTACTGGTACCCGCTGTGGGCGACGTGGCAGTGGCGCGGTGCCCGCATCAAGGCGCTCGCGCCGAGCTGGGCCTACGACCCGCCGCTCCCCGGCGACGAGGAGGACGACGAGGTCGGCGCCACGGTCGAGGGCGCCATCTGACGCCTCGCCCGCCGAAGGCCCGCCCCGTCGCGCTTCAGCGCTGAGCCGCCTCGCCCCAGTGCGTCGACTCGCCCGCGGGGGCGATCGTCCGCGGGACACCGGTGGCCGACGACCGCAGCACCTCCGGCAAGAACCGGTCCGGCATGTTCTGGAACGCGACCGGCCGCAGGAAGCGGGTGATCGCGGCCGTCCCCACCGAGGTGCTCGAATCGTTCGTCGTCGCCGGCCACGGTCCACCGTGCTGCATGGCGGGCGTGACCGCGACGCCGGTGGGCCAACCGCCGAACAGCACCCGGCCGGCGTGCGCCGAGAGCTGCTGGACGAGCTCGACGAGGTCGTCGCTCGTCTCCTCCGCTCCCGCGTGCAGGGTGGCCGTCAGGTTGCCCTCGCAGAACCCCGCCACGAGCGGTGCGAGCGCCGTACCGGCCGGGACCTCGACGAGGATCGACAACGGACCGAAGGCCTCGTCGAGCAGCGCGTCCCGACCGGCCCGCAGCGCGTCGAGGGAGACCGCGACGATCGTGGGGGTCGCCCAGCCGTCGCCGTCCTCGTCGACCCGCAGCGAACCCTCGGCGATGATCCGCACGCCGTCGGTGCCGAGGATCGTGTCGCGCCTGGCCTGGTACCCGGCCGTGATGCGGTCGTTCAGGAGTCGGTGCTCGGGAACGGCGGCAGCAGCCTCGCGGATCGACCCGTCGAGCCCCGCGCCGTCCGGCAGGTAGACGAAACCGGGCTTCGTGCACAGCTGACCCGCCGAACCCGCGACACTCGTGACGAATCCCGTCGCGATGGCCGTTGCGGACTCGTCCAGGGCGGTCTGCGTCACGAACACCGGATTGACGCTGCCGAGCTCGCCGAAGAACGGGATCGGGACGGGGCGCGCCGCCGCGAGGTCCGCGAGGATCCGGCCGGCCCGGAGCGAGCCCGTGAAGGAACCGGCCCGGACGCGCTCGTCCTGCAGGGCGACGACGCCGGCCTCCTGGCCGATGATCGTCTGGAACACGCCGTCGGGCGCCCCGGCGGTGTGGAGCGCGGCCTCGACGACGGCCGCCGTCGCGAGCGAGAGCCGCGGGTGCCCGTCGTGCACCTTGAGGATCACCGGACATCCAGCCGCGAGGATCGACGCGGTGTCGCCACCGGCGACGGAGAAGGCGAACGGGAAGTTGCTCGCCGCGAAGTTCACGACCGGGCCGAGCGGCACGAGGACGCGGCGGAGTTCCGGGCGCGCGCCGAGCGCGAAGTCCGGGTCGGCCTCGTCGATCCGGACGTCGAGGTAGGAGCCGTCGACGATCGTCTCCGCGAAGAGCCGCAGCTGCACGGCGGTGCGGAGGAGCTCGCCACGGAGCCGGGCCTCGGCGAGCCCCGTCTCCACCATGCCGACCGGGACGAGCTCGTCCGCATGGGTCTGCAGGGCGTCGGCGACGGCGACGAGCGCGCGCGCACGGGCGTCCGCCGGCGTCGCGGCCCACGCGGGTGCCGCCGCGGCGGCTCCCCGGAGGACCTCCTCGAGCTGCTCGGGGGTGGTCTCAGCGATGGTGGCGTCGGGGGCTGGCGTGGTCGTCATGTGATCCTCCGGGATCGTGGTGTGGTTCAGAACTGGAAGCCGGTCGGGAACGGATCGGCGGGGTCGAGGAGGTAGGAGCCGATACCGGTGACCCAGGCCCGACCGGAGATGGTCGGGATGACGGCCGGCCTGCCCGCCACCGTCGTCTCGGCGATCAGCCGGCCGGTGAACCGGCTGCCGATGAAGGACTCGTTGACGAAGTCCTGGTCGAGCAGCAGCTCACCACGGGCCCAGAGCTCGGCCATGCGCGCCGAGGTGCCGGTGCCACAGGGCGAGCGGTCGAACCACCCCGGGAAGATGGCCATCGCATGCCGGGACAGCACGGCGTCGGATCCCGGCGCGATGAACTCGACGTGGTGGCAGTGGTCGAGGCCGGCGATCTCGGGGTGCACGGGCGGCGCCTGCTCGTTGATCGCCGCCATGATGCGCAGGCCGGCGTCGAGGATGTCCTGCTGACGGTCGCGGTCGAAGGGCAGGCCGACGTCGTCGAGGTCGACCATCGCGTAGAAGTTGCCGCCGAACGCGAGGCTGTACGGCACGGTGCCGAGGCCCGGCACCTCGATCGTGGCGTCGAGGCGGTCGACGTAGCTCGGGACGTTCTCGATCGTCACGCGGTCGGCGTGCCCGTCGCTGACGTCGACCCGCGCGATCACGAGTCCGGCGGGGGTGTCGAGCCGGATCGTCGTGACCGGCTCGACCACCTCCACCATGCCGGTCTCCACGAGGACTGTCGCGACCCCGATGGTGCCGTGCCCGCACATCGGCAGGCAACCGGACACCTCGATGTACACGACGCCCCAGTCGCAGTCCGCACGCGTGGACGGCTGCAGGATCGCCCCGCTCATCGCCGCGTGGCCGCGGGGCTCGTTCATGAGGAAGAGCCGCAGGTCGTCGAGGTGCTCCATGAAGTGGAGGCGCTTCTCGTTCATGGTCGTGCCGGGGATCACGCCGACCCCGCCGGTGACGACGCGGGTCGGCATGCCCTCGGTGTGCGAGTCGACCGCACTGATCATGCGGGAGGACTTCATGGTGTGCCTCTCAGGACTGGTGGTCGTGGTCGGGGTGTCGCGTCGGCCGCCAGACTCAGCGTGCCGCGAGGTAGTCGAGCGCGCGACGCGTCTGCGTCGTGACCTGCTCCGTCTGGAGCGCGTTCAGCGGACCGCGCGGCGGACGCGTCGGACCACCGTAGCTCTCGCCGGCGATGTCGATCGACAGCTTGATGGCCTGAACGAACTCCGTCTTCGAGTCCCACCCGAAGACCGGCACGAGCTCGCGGTAGAGGGTGCGGGCCTCGTCGACGCGACCGGAGGTGACGAGCGTGTACAGCTCGACGGCCTCGCGCGGGAAGGCGTTCGGGTAGCCGGCGAACCAGCCGACCGCGCCGGCGACGAGGGACTCGAAGAGGAGGTCGTCCGCCCCAGCGATGACGTCGAGGTCGGTCTTGTCCTGGATCTCGAGCACCCGACGGATGTCGGCCGAGAACTCCTTCACGGCGACCACGTGCTCGAGCTTGGCGAGCTCGACGAGCAGGTCGGGCGTGAGGTCGACCTTGGTGTCGATGGGGTTGTTGTAGGCCATGATCGGCAGGCCGACCTCGTCCACGCGGCTGTAGTGCTCGATGACCTCGTCGTCGTTCGCCCGGTAGATGGTGGGCGGCAGGAGGAGGACGCCGTCCGCGCCGTCCTCCTTCGCGTACTCGGCCCACTGCTGGGCCTGGTGCCAGCCGACGCCGTGCACCCCGGCGACGACGAGGCCGCGGTCGCCGACGGTGTCGACCGCGACCTGGATGACCTTGCGACGCTCGGCGTCCGTCAGCGACGAGTACTCGCCGAGCGAGCCGTTCGGGCCGACGCCGCGGCAGCCGTTCTCGATGAGCCAGTTGCAGTGCTCGGCGAAGCGGTCGTAGTCGACGGCGAGGCCTGCGGGCGCCGAGGCGTCCTCCTTGAACGCGAGGGTGGTCGCGACGATGACGCCGCCGAGGTCGAACTGCTTGGCCATGGGTGGTTCCTTTCCGAGGGAGTGGTGCGGAGACCGGTCGGTCATCCTGGGTGTTCGGCCGTCGGGGTCGACGGCGGTTCGTGGGGAGGGTGTCCCGGTGCCTGCGCGGCGAGTTCGCCGATGCGCAGCGGGGAGGCGATGGGCCGGCGGTCGCTCGAGACGCCGTCGATGAGGCCGTCGCCGCCGGATTCGGAGGCGACACGGTGGAGGAGCTCCTCGACGGTGCGACCGCACATGCGGCCCTGGCAGATCCCGAGCCCGGCACGCGTGCTGAGTTTGAGGGAGCGCAGGCCGGTCGCGCAGGTGGCGGTCGCCGTCGTCCGCAACGAGCCGTAGTCGACCTCCTCGCAGCGGCAGATGGTGGTGTCGTCCTCGAGCCAGTCGCTCCAGCCGGCCCCGATGCCGTGGGCGCGTTCGAGCCGGTCGGCGAAGGCGAGGAAGGTGTCGCGTCGGCTCACGGCGGCACGGATCCCGGAGGCACCGGGGAGTCCGCCGGCCGCAGCGTGTCCCGCGATCGCGCCCTCGGCGAGCGCGGCGTCGACGCCCCCGATCCCGGTGATCTCCCCCGCCGCGAAGACGGTCGGGACGCTCGTGCGCTGCTCGGCGTCGACCTGGACGAACCGGGCTTCGGTGAGCGCGCAGCCGACCGCGACGGGCAGTTCGAGCCGCGGGGTGAACCCGTGGCTGACGCAGACGGCGTCCGCCTCGACCGTGCGCTCGGTGCCGGGGATCGGCGACCAGTCGGCGTCGACGGCGGCGATGGTCACGCGCTCGACCCGGTCGGTGCCGTGCGCGGCGACCACCGCGTGGCCGACGCGGTACGGGATCCGGTGCCGCAGGTGGCCACCGACGTAGCCGAGCAGCTCACCGGCCTTCCCGGTCACGCCGAGCAGCTGCCAGGGCTTGGGGAGCCAGCCCTTGGCGAGTCCGCCGACGGTCGTGGCCTCGTAGACCCCGAGCACGCGTGACCCGGTCGCGGTCAGGGAGGCGGCCACCGGCAGGAGGAACGGTCCGGCACCGGCCACGACGACCCGCTGGCCGACGGCGACCCGCTCGCCCTTCGCGAGTGCCTGGGCGGCACCGGCCGAGAAGACGCCGGGGAGGTCCCAGCCGGGGAACGGAAGCGTGCGGTCGTGTGCGCCGGTCGCGAGGACGAGCGCATCCGGCCGGAGGGTGAGCGGCGTGCGGTCGGTGCCGTCCGGCGGTCCGATGAGGACGTGCAGGCGCAAGCCGGTCGCCCCGGAGGTGTCGTCGGAGCCGTGGTCGGTGGCGGCGCGGTCGACGTCGATCGCCCAGACCTGCGCCTCGGTGATCACCGAGCAGCCGTCGTCGGCGTCGAGCGCCGCACGCATGGCGACGAAGCGCTCGAACCCGTGATGCAGCGAGGCTTCGGCCGCGGACGGCCGGCTGGCCGGCAGGTGCCGCCAGTACTGACCGCCGAGCTCGTCCGAGGCGTCGAGCAGCGTGACGGACGCACCGAGTGCCCGGGCGGCGAGCGCGGCCTGGAGCCCGGCTGGCCCTGCGCCGACGACGACGACCTCGCGCTGCCGGGCGCTCATGTCCGGTCCCCGAACGGGTCGTTCTCCGTCGTGGGTTCCGGAAGGGCGTCGTGTTGCGTCTCGATGCGGTCGCCGTCCGCGGCGCGACGCTGGCAGGCGCGGACGTCCCGCTGGCCGTTCACCGTGACGATGCAGTCGAAGCAGACCCCGATGCCGCAGAAGACGCCGCGTGGCTTCCCGGAGCCGCTCGTGCGGCGCCAGGCGAGGACACCGGACCCCAACAGGACGCCGGCGATCGTCTGGCCGCGGAGTCCGTCGACGGGCGTCCCGTCGAGGTCGATGCGCAGCGCGTCCTCCGTGCCGGGCACGATGCGGTCGTCCGTCGCGGGCAGTCGTCTCGAGACCATCAGGCCACCTCCGCCGGCCGGTCGACGCGCAGGTGCGGGGCGAGGCCCGGGCGGTCGAGTTGGAACGGGGCGTCGTCGAGGTCGGTGGATCCACCGAGCAGGCGGGCGGCGATGAGTTCAGCGGTCGCGAGGGCCAGTCCGATGCCGGCGCCCTCGTGACCCGTCGCGTGCCACAGGCCGTCCACGCGGTGGTCGGGGCCGATGACCGGGAGGTGGTCGAGCATGTACGGCCGGAAGCCACCGTAGCTGCGCATGACCGAGGCGTCGCGGAGGAAGGGGAAGAGGCGCAACGACTTGGCCGCCACCTCGCGGAGCACGTCGACGTCGAGGCGCGCGTCGAACCCGATCTGCTGCCGGCTCGAGCCGATGAGGACGGTGCCAGCAGCGGTCGACTCGACGACGCTCGAGGTCTGGAGCGAGGCGTCGCTCGACTGCGTGGCCCCGAAGTAGTCGCCGTCGTAGACCTTGTGGTGCACGCGGTGCGGCATGCGGGTGGTGACGAGGACCATGCCGCGACGGGGACGGACCGGGACGGGTGCGCCGAGCAGGTCCCCGAGTTCGGCCGACCACGGTCCGGCGGAGACGAGGACCGCGTCACCCGAGACGTCGCCCACGGAGGTCCGGACACCCGTGAGGCGACCGGTCGCGCTCCGGACGCCGCCCGTCACGGTGACGCCGGTGCGCACGATCGCGCCCGCCAGCCGGGCCGAGGCGAGCAGGGCCTCCGTGGCGATGACGGGCTGGACCTGGGCGTCCTCGGGATAGTGGACGGCCGCCGTGGACGAGCGGGTGATCGACGGCTCCGCAGCGAGCAGCTCGTCCTCGGTGAGGGGGCGGGCGTCGACACCGGCGGCGCGCTGGGCGGCGGCGAAGTCGAGCAGCGGCTGCGCGCCGGCCTCGGTGGTGGCGACGACGATGCCGCCCTTGCGCTCGAACTCGATGCTCGGAAAGGTCGGTCCCAGTTCGGCCGCCAGTTCGGCGGTGACGACTGGCCAGAGGCGTGAGGCGTACCGGGCGAGGTCGAGTTCGGGGCCGGGCCCCTTGTCGGAGACGAGGAGGTTCCCCTCCCCCGAGCCGCTCGTGCCACCGGCGGCAGCTGAACGATCGAGCACGACGACCTCGGCTCCACGGCGGGCGAGGATCCGCGCGCAGGCCGCACCGACGATGCCGGCGCCGACGATGACGATGCGGGTCACGGGCGGTCCTCTCGGTCGGTGCAGGGAAGGGCTCTCAGTAATGTGTCACACATTCATTGAACAGGCAAGCGTGCACGATCGCGGATCCTGGTCGAGGTCCGCGCACGCACGCCCGGGGCTACTCGGCGTCGGATTCGGGCTTGCCGGCCCACCAGCCGGTGGTGTGCCCGATGTGTCGATGCATGAGCTCGCGGGCGGCGGGCCCGTCACCCCGCTCGAGGGCGTCGAGAAGCTCGTGGTGCTCCACGGCCGAGCGGTCGAGCTGCTGCGAGTCGAGCATGGCGGCCAGCCCGACGAGCCGGGTGCGTCCGCGGAGGTCGGCGACGAGCTCGACGAGGAGCGGGTTGCCGAGTTTCGCGGTGAGCGCGAGGTGGAAGGCCTGGTCGGCTTCGAGGTACCGGGTCAGGTCGCCGTCGCGCGCACCGGCGACGATGTCGTCCGCCTGCTGCCGGAGCTCGGGCAGCGACTCGTGGTCGAAGACCTCGGCGAGGTCCGCCATCGCGGGCGGCTCGAGCAGCTGGCGGATCTGTGCCGTGTTGCGGAGCGAGGCCTCGCTGACGACCGTGACGCGGAAGCCCTTGTTCCGGACCGCCTCCACGAAGTCGCGCTTCTCGAGATCGAGCATTGCTTCGCGGACCGGGGTCGCCGAGACGTTGAACTGCACCGCGAGCGTCGGTACCGAGATCATCGTCCCCGGCGCGAGCTCACCCGAGATGATCGCCGCGGACACCGCCCGCTCCACCTGCGCCCGCAGGCTCAGCCGTTCCTCGGCCGGTCGGATCGCCGACATGCCCATCGCGACTCCCATCCTTCGTCTCCCACCACGGTCCGCTCAGGTTACTGGGCGCGCATCCACGCTTCGATGCCCGACGCGTCGATCGGCAGCGCATCCGACAGCACTTCGACGCCGTCGGCGGTCACGAGGAGGTCGTCCTCGAGCCGGACGCCGATGCCGCGCAGTTCCGGCGGCACGGTCTCGTCGAAGGCGTGGAAGTACAACCCCGGCTCGACCGTGAGCACCATGCCGGGCGCCATCGAGCCACCCTGGTAGGCCTCGTAGGAGGATTTCGCGCAGTCATGGACGTCGAGGCCGAGGTGGTGACCGATGCCGCACACGAGGTAGCGACGGTGGTGCTGGCCGGCGGGACTGAGCGCCTCGTCGACGGACACCGGCAGGAGGTCCCAGTCGTGGAGTCCCTGCGCGATGACCTCCATGGCCGCGTGGTGGAAGTCGGTGAAGTCGCGGCCCGGGCGGACGGCGGCCATCCCGGCGCGGTGGGACGCCTCGACGAGGTCGTGGACCCGTCGCTGCTCCGGGCTGAAGGTGCCCGAGACGGGGAAGGTCCGGGTGACGTCCGCCGTGTAGAACGCACGCGTCTCCACGCCCATGTCGAGCAAGATCGCGTCCTCGGGGCGGACCGGGCCGTCGCAGCGCACCCAGTGGAGCGTTGGTGCGTGCGCGCCGCTCCCGACGATGGTCGAGTAGCCGGGGCCGTTCCCGGTGGTGCGGGCGTGTCGGTCGAAGGTCCCCTGCAGCCAGCGCTCACCGCCACCGGCGACGGCTGTCGGCAGCTCCCGGATCACGGCGGAGAACCCGCCGACGGTCGCGTCGACCGCTCGCCGCAACTCCGCGATCTCCCACGCGTCCTTGATCATGCGCAGTTCCGAGAGCACGCGGCCGAGTTCCGGCGCGATCGTCAGCGGTTCGAGCGCGCGATGCCGCGAGGTCAGGGTTCCTGCGAGGAGCGGCCGTTCGACGCCTCGGAGCGCGTCGGGCAGCGCGGCGAGCACCTCGACCCGGAGGTCGAGGACCGCCGACCAGTCGGCCGGCCCCGGCGCGGAGCCGACCCAGAGCTCGCCGTGGTTGGCGTCGGCGAAGAACCCGGTCTCGCCCGGGTGCGCCGGTGCCGGGATGTACAACGTCGCGTCGTGGCCGGCACCGCTCGGACACAGCACGAGGACCGCGTCCTCGGCGGAGCAGCCGGTGAGCCAGAAGAAGTCGCTGTCGGGGCGGAAGTCGTAGTTCGCGTCGTTGGCGCGGACGGGCGCGCGACCGGCGGCGACGACGAGCGCGTGCCCGACGAACGCCTGGCTCAGCCGACGACGGTGCTCGGCCGCGGCCGCGGCGATCCCGGGCTCGACCGGCGGCGTGCGGTCGGGGGTGCCCCAGCCGGTGCCGAGGAACTCGCGGAACGCCGGCACCTCTGCCAGGCGGGGCAGCTTCGGATCCGGGGTCGCCGGGCGTGGCATGGACGTGGCGGGTGCCTCCGTGGTGGCCGGGGCGAGCCCCGCCGTCTGCTCGGGCGACTGCTGCTGCGTGTCGGTCATGCCTGCTCCTCATCCGCGCGACGGCCGCCGCGCTCGTCCACCATCGAAAACAGGCGGCGCACCACGGCGGCGTCCTGGATCCCGTCGTGCTCGTACTCGTTCGTGACCCAGGCGGTCGCCCCGCCGACGGCGTCGACCGTCTCCAACTGCAGCTGCGCGTCCACGTACATGTCGTCGAAGTACACGGCCGCGGCGAGCGGCACCCTGCTCGACTGCAGGACCGCGGGGTCGTACAGCGGGTCCCAGTCGGTCTTCGCCGCCAGTCGCTCCACCGCCCCCTGGAAGGGCCGGAGCGAGCGGATCTCCTCGAACATCCACGGGTACACCATCTCGCCGGTGAACAGCAGCGGCCTCGCCGTCTCGGCGAACGCCGGCCGTGCATCGCGCTCGGCCTGTGCGGCCCAGCCCGTCGCGCCAGCGCCGGCGGCACCGTAGATGGTCTCCTGCATCGCGATGAAGAGGGGGTTGTCGATGTAGGACGTCCTCGCCCAGACCTGCGCCAGGAAGGTGTCGCTCAGGCGGTCGCCGCTGTCGAACGCCTCGTCGAGGAGCCAGTGGAGGCGCTCGTAGCCGGGCTTCATCCCGAAGTCGATCCCGAGGTTCTGGAAGCGCCGCACGGTGAGTCGATCGCGGTCCGGCAGGAGGACCTCGTCGGCGGCGAGTCGGTCGGCGATCCGCGCGACGGTCTCGACGTCCTGGGGGTACCGCTCGGCGAAGGCCCGGTTCTTGCGCTCGGTACGCGGATAGGTGCGGCGGTAGACCTCCGCCGCCGACGGCTGGATGCCCGCGAGACCGCCGGTGACGTAGCAGGCGGCCAGTCCCTCCGGCGCTCGCGAGAGGTAGGTGAGGGTGAGGAACCCGCCGTAGCTCTGACCGAGCGTCGACCAGCGACGGCCACCGAAGACGGTGCGGCGCAGGTACTCGGCGTCGTCGACGATCGAGTCGGCCCGGAAGCGTTCCAGGTACTCGGCCTGGGCCGCGGCGTCACCGACGGCCGCGATGGACCGCCCGTCGATCCTGGTGCTCCGACCGGTGCCGCGCTGGTCGAGCAGCACGAGGCGGAAGGTGCGGAGAGCTTCGGCGATCCAGCCGTCCCTGGACACCGGACGCGGGCCCTTGCCACCCGGTCCGCCCTGGAGGAACACGAGCACCGGGAGCGGCTCGTCGCGGCGCAGGGGGTCGACGAGTTCGCGCGCGAACAGGCTGATCGTGCGGCCGTCGTCGGGCCGCCGCCAGTCCAGCGGGACGTCGACCGTGTGGTCGGTCACGTGGATCCCCGGCAGCAGGGAGGTGGTGGTGCGGTGGGTCATGCCTCTGTCCTTCCGGCGGCCGATCCGTGCGTCCGCTCCTGTTCGAGCATGGTGGCACGCGCGGCCTCCCAGCTCGGGTCGATCGTGGGCACGGCGGCGAGCAGGGTCTTCGTGTAGTCGTCCTGCGGGTGGTCGAAGATCGCCTCGCGGTCCCCCTGCTCGACCACCTTGCCCCGGTGCATGACGGCGACGTCGTGGGCGATCTGCCGCACGACGGCGAGGTCGTGCGCGATGAACAGGTAGCTCAGACCGCGCTCGGCCTGCAGGTCGCGCAGCAGGTCGATGATGCGTGCCTGCACCGACACGTCGAGCGCCGACACCGCCTCGTCGCAGATCACGAGCTTCGGGGAGACGGCGAGCGCCCGGGCGATCCCGATGCGCTGGGCCTGGCCGCCGGAGAACTGCCGCGGGTAGCGCTGGAGGTGGTCGGGGTTCAGGCCGACGCGGTCGAGCAGGTCGCGCACGAGGGCGCGCTTGCCCTGCTTCGGGGTGATCCCCTGGTAGTCGAGCGGTGCCGACACGATGCGCTCGACGGTGTGCCGCGGGTTGAGGGAGGAGAACGGGTCCTGGAAGACGACCTGCACCTTCGTCCGGAACGCGGCGAGCGCCGTCCCACGCGCGGCGGTGACGTCCTCGCCGTCGAAGGTGATCGTTCCGGCGGTGGGTTCGATGAGCTTCGCGATCATCCGTGCGGTCGTCGACTTGCCGCTGCCCGACTCCCCGACGATGCCGAGCGTCTCGCCGGCGCGGACGGCGAACCCGACGTCGTCGACGGCGCGGAACTGCGTGGTCCGTGCGCGGAACGCCCCGTCACCCTTGGTCGTGAAGTCCTTCGTGAGCCCGGTGGCCCGCAGGAGCACTGGTGCGTCGTTCATGCCTGTCCCTCTCCGGTCGTGGCGGGTGCCGTCGGCCGCTCGGAGAACGGGTCGTCGATCCGCGGGAGGGCGTCGAGCAGTGCGCGGGTGTAGGGCGCCTGCGGTCGGGAGAAGATCTGCTCGGCGGTCCCCATCTCGACGGGGTCGCCGCCGCGCATGACGAGCACGTCGTCGGCGACCTGGCTGACGACGGCGAGGTCGTGGGTGATGAAGATCATGCCGGTGCCGGTCTCCCGTTGCAGTTCGGAGAGGAGGTCGAGGATCTGCGCCTGGACGGTGACGTCGAGCGCCGTCGTCGGTTCGTCCGCGATGAGCAGGTCGGGTTCCAGGCAGAGCGCCATGGCGATCATGATGCGCTGCCGCATGCCGCCCGAGAACTGATGCGGGTAGTGGTCGACGCGCCGGGAGGCGTCCGCGATGCGGACCCGTTCGAGGGCTTCGATCGTGACGGCCCTGGCGGCCTTCCGGGAACCGCCGCGATGGGCGCGGTACGCCTCCTCGATCTGCAGCCCGACGGTGTAGTACGGGTTGAGCGAGGAGAGCGGGTCCTGGAAGACCATCGCGATCCGGTCGCCACGGACGCGACGCATCTCGCGGTCGCTGCGCCCGACGAGCTCGTGTCCGCTCAGTCGGACGCTGCCGGTCGTGCGCCCGCCGTTCGGGAGCAGCCCCATGATCGCGAGCGAGGTCATGGACTTGCCGGAGCCGGACTCGCCCACGATGCCGAGGGTCTGGCCGTGCTGGACCGCGAACGACGCCTTCCGCACCACGTCGACGTCGCCGGAGGTGGTCGGGAAGGTGACCGTGAGGTCGTCGACCTCGAGCAGCGCTGCACCGGGGACGGGCAGGGAGATGGTCCTGGTGACGGTGGGGCTCATGCGCTCTTCACTCTCACTCTCGGGTCGAGGAACGTGTACACGACGTCGACCACGACGTTGCCGATGACCACGAAGAACGCGGCCAGGAGGGTGACGCCCATGATGACGGGCTGGTCGTTCTTCGCGATCGAGTCGGCGGCGAGCTTGCCGACACCGTTCAGTCCGAACACCGTCTCGGTGATGAGGGCTCCACCGAGGAGGCCCGCGAAGTCCATGCCGAAGAGCGTGACGACGGGGGTGAGCGCCGGCCGCAGCGCGTGGCGGCGCAGGATGAGGGGCGCGGGCAGGCCCTTCGCCCGGGCGGTCCGCATGAAGTTCTCGCCGAGGGTGTCGATGACGTTCGCGCGGACGAGCCTCGCGTACATCGACGCGTAGCCGAGGGCGAGCACGATCCACGGCATGAGGTAGTTCTGGAACCAGCGGACCGGGTCTTCGGCGAAGGGCACGGCCTGCGGGAACGGCAGGATCTGCAGTTGCACCACGAGGACGTACTGCAGGAGGAGCGCGAGGAAGTAGTTCGGCAGGCTGATGCCGGCGAGGGCGACCATCATCGCCCCACGGTCCCAGCCGGTCCCCTGCTTGACGGCGCTGAGCAGGCCACCGCTGACGCCGACGAGCAGCCACAGGACCGCTGCACCGATCGCGACCGTCGCGGTCACGGGGAAGCGCGCGGTGATCATGTCCATGACGGACTCGTTGGTCTGGAAGCTGAAGCCGAGGCACGGCGCGGCACAGGAGACCGCGGACGCGCCCTCCCCGTAGCTCCGACCCATGACGATCCCCCGGATGAACTCGAGGTACTGCTGCCAGAACGGCTGGTCGAGCCCGAGCTGCGCCCGGATCTGGTCGATGCGGTCGGGGGTGCAGGTCTTGCCGCAGATCTGCACCGCCGGGTCGGGCGACAGCAGGAAGAAGATGACGTAGGTGAAGAGGCTGATGAGCAGCAGGATGCCGATCGCCGACGCGATCCGGCGCAGGAGGTAGAGGGTCATGAGGCGGCGTCTCCCGAGTCGAGGGCCTTGCGCAGGCGGTCGCCGAGCACGGTGAAGGACAGCACCGTGAGGAACAGGAAGGTGCCGGGGATGAGGAAGTACATCGGGTCGACCGCGTACCAGCCGACCGCGGTCGCGATCATCTGGCCCCAGCTCGGCGTGGGCGGGGTGACGCCGACGCCGAGGAAGGAGAGGCCCGCCTCCGTGCCGATGTAGCCGGGAACGGCGAGGGTGGCCAGGACGATGATGGTGCCGCGGAGGTTCGGCAGGATCTCGCGGAAGACGATGCGGATGCCCCCGGCGCCCGACGCGCGCGCCGACTCGACGAACTCGCTCGTCCGCAGCGACATGGCCTGACCGCGCACCACCCGAGCCGTGTAGGGCCAACCGAAGAGACTCAGCACGACGACGAGCAGGACCGGTCGGTTGCCGGCGGGCAGGGCCGACAGGAGCGCGATCATGAAGATGAGCGACGGGAACGCCATGAGGAAGTCCATGACGCGGGAGACGACCTGGTCGACCCACCCGCCGTAGAAGCCGGCGAGCATGCCGAGCACGACGCCGAGCACGGTCGTGACGATCGTCGCCGAGACGGCGATCGACAGCGACACCTGCGCACCGAAGGCGATGCGCGCGAAGATGTCGCGTCCGTTCCCGGGTTCGACCCCGAACCAGTGCTCGGCGGAGATCCCGCCGAGGTTGCCGATCGGCACGCCGCCGAGGTCGGAGTCCACCGCCGACTTGTCGAAGGTGTACGGACCCCAGTCGCTGATGGCGGTGATCAGCGGGGCGAGGATCGCGAGCAGCACGACGAGCACGATGAACGCGACGCTGAGCAGCACCGGCGGGCTGGAGCGGAGGGTGGCGATCACCCGCCGCGCGGGGGTGGGCGCACCGACCGGCGCACCCACCTCCTCGGCGACGGTGGTCAGCTCACTGGGAACGGACGACGACATCTGCGGCTACCGGCTTTCCGACTACTTGCCGGCCGAGGACAGGCCGACGGACACGTAGTCGATGCCACCGGAGTACCCGGCGTGCGAGTACGCACCGGCGACGTTGGCTCCGACGACCATGACCGTCTTCTCGAACAGCAGCGGCACCGTCGGCACGAGCTTCTGGATCTGCTCGTCGAGCGCACCCCAAGCGGCGTTGGCCTCGTCGGTGTCGGTCATCGCGCGGATCTCGGCGATACGCTCGTTGACGGCGGGGTCGTTCAGCTGCGCGATGTTCGAGTTGCCCTTCGGGAAGATCTGCGAACCGTCGAAGAGCGGCGGCAGGAAGGTCGAGCCCGAGGCCCAGTCCGGGCACCAGCCGGTGATGGCTGCGTCGTTCTGCTGCGACGTCGTGCCGATGACCTCGTAGTAGGTCGAGGTGTCGATGAGGTTGAAGTTCACCGTGATGCCGGCCTTCGCGAGCGCCTGCTGCACCGCCTCGGCCTGCGCCTGCATCTTGGGCTGACTGCGGATGTCGAGCGTGAAGGAGAAGCCGTCGGGCAGACCCGCCTCGGCGAGGAGTTCCTTGGCCTTCTCCGGGTCACCGGCGTTGTCCTTGCTCGGGTAGAGGTCGAAGTCGGTCTGACCCGCGACCGTCGGCGGCAGCATGGTGGTCGCGATGTCCGCGAGCTGCGATCCGCCCGAGGCGTCCTTCACCGACTCGCGGTCGATGGCGTAGGCGATGGCCTGGCGGACCAGCGGGTTGTCCATGTTCGGCTTGGTCGTGTTCAGACCCATGTACGTCGTGCAGCCCTGGAGGCCGGCGATGGTGCGTGCCTTGAGTGCCGGCGTCTGGATCCGGGAGATGGAGGCAGCCTGGACGGACCCGGCGATCGCGTTCGCATCGTCACCCTGGCCGGCGATCATGCGCTCGTCGATGGTCGAGGCGTCGAGGCCGAAGGTGAAGTCGAAGCCGTCCGGGTAGGCCTTGCGGACGTCGTCCGTCTTCGGGTCCCACGAGTCGTTGCGGACGAGCTTCAGCTGCGAACCGCGCTCGTAGCTGTCGACCTTGTAGGGGCCGGAGGCGATCGGCATCTTGTCGAGGCTCGTCGTCGTCACCCGCTCGGTGTCGGCCGGGAAGGGCGTGAAGCTGTTCTGTCCGACGACGCTCGCGAAGTCGGCGAACGGCTCCTTGAGCGTGAACACGATGGTCTGGTCGTCCGGCGTCTGGATGGACGGCAGGTCACCCGAGATGTACGGGCCCTCGTACGCGTCCGTGCCGGCGATCGTGAGGCGGGCGTAGGGCGATCCGACGGCGATGGCCGGGTCGAAGGAGCGCTCGACGCCGAACTTCACATCCTTGCTCGTGATCGGCGTGCCGTCTTCGAACTTGAGGTCGTCCTTGAGCGTGAACGTCCACTGGAGGCCGTCGTCGCTCACCGTGCCGAGGTCGGTCGCGAGGTCGGGGACCATCTCGGTGCCTTTGGCGCCCTCGCCCGTGGACTGCGTCGTCAACGTGCGGTAGATGAGGCGGTAGAAGTTGTTCACGCCGCCGTCGAAGCCCTGGACCGGGTCGAGGTGCGAGAAGTCCGCGTTCAGGAGGACGTCGACGGTGCCGCCCTTCACCGGGGTGCTGGACGGTCCGTCACCTCCTGAGCCCGAACCCGCGGAGGTACACCCCGCGAGGAGGAGGACGGCCGCCGCCGCGAGGGCGGGGATGGAGAATCGTTGCTTCATGACGCTCTGCTTTCGTGTCGATCGGGCGGGTCGCCCGCGGGTGGAGAGGGTGGAGCGGGGTCGGGGACGGAAGGAGGTCAGTGGGCGCGGAACCAGACGCGCATGGCGCCCGGTTCGCGGTTGCCCCAGAGGGCGTAGGGGATGAGGGTCGCGGTGGTCTGCATCACCGAGGCCGTCGTCTCGATGTCGGCGAGCGATGCCGCGGCCGGCTCGGCGTCGGGCGCACCGGTCAGGACCGGGTAGAGCACGGCCGGAGCGGGAGCGTCGACGGTCGCAGGGACGAGGAACGCGACGGCGTCGATCCCCTCCCGGTCCAGAATCCGACGGTGCTCGACGACCGCGCGATCCGCGTCGGCTGCGGAGAACCGGAGGAGGTCGAGGTCCGCCGTCGTGTCCTGCTGCTCGGCGCAGGAGACGATCGGTCCGCGGGCGAAGGCGATCGAGCCGCGGAGGGCGTCGACGGAGGGGTGCGCGCCGTGCGCCCGGACGGGCATCGGGAGGTCGAGCTCCAGGGTGTCGCCGGCACGCCACCACCGCCGGACACGGATCCACCCGTCGACGGGTTCGAGCGGCGCGGTCGATCCGCTCACGCGGATGGAACCACCGACGACCCACGCGGGGATGCGGATCGCGAGCTCGACCTCGTCGTCGGCGGCGGTGTCCACCGTCACGGTGACCGCTCCGTCCCACGGATACGCGGTGTCGACGGTGACGGACAGCCGTTCGGTCGTGATCGACGCCGCGGTGAGGTGGGCCACTTCGATACCGGCGGGGGTCGACGTCGCGAGGTGATCCTGCAGCTCCGCTGCCCAGCGCACGATGTTCGGCGGGCAGCACGGGCAGCCGAACCAGCTGCGCCTGAGGAGTTCGCCGTCCGCCTCAGCCCCCGACCGCTGGAGGTGGTCAGGACGACGCTGCAGCGGGTTGTCGTAGAAGAAGGCCGTGCCGTCCGCGGAGAGGCCTGCGGCGTACGCGTTGTAGAGGACGGTCTCGACGGTGTCGAGGACGGCCGCCGACCCGGTCGCGAGGTACAGGCGCCAGCCCCACTGCATGACGGCGATCGCGGCGCACGTCTCGCTGTAGGAGCGTTCGGACGGCAACTCGTAGCGGTCGCCGATCGCCTCGTCGGAGTGTCGACTCCCGAGGCCGCCCGTGAGGTAGAGCTTCGTCTCCACCATGTCGTCCCAGAGCCGCTGCAGCGACGCGAGCAGCTCCTGGTCGCCGCTTTCGAGGGCGACGTCGGTCGCTCCGGCGGCCAGGTACGCCATGCGGACGGCGTGTCCGGTCACGGAGTCGAGCTCGCGGAGGGGCGCCGAGTCCTGGAAGTACTCGGCGGGGAAGACCCGGAGCTCGACCGTGCCGTGGCCGCGTCGGTCGACGAACGCGGTCGCGAGCTCGAGGTAGGACCGCACGCCGGTCTCACGGAACAGCTCGACCAGGGCCATCTCGACCTCGGGGTGCCCGCACACCTGCGGGTCGCCCTCCGGTCCGAACCGTTCGACGGCGAGGTCGGCGAACGCCCGGGCGACGTTCAGCAGACGGTCGTCGCCGAGTCGACGCTTCGCGGCGATCGCCGCCTGGATGAGGTGCCCGAGGTTGTACAGCTCGTGGCCCCAGGCGAGGTCCTCCCAGGGTTCCTTCTCGATCTCCGGAGCCTGGAAGTAGGAGTTGAGGTACCCGTCCTCGCGCTGCGCGGCTTCGATGACGCCGACGGCCTCCTCGTAGAAGTCGCGGACAGCGCCGGGTGCCGCCCCGACGATCTCGTCCTCGGCGAGCAGATAGGCGAGGCCTTCCAGGGTCTTGAAGACGTCGGTGTCGAGGAACGGGTAGCGCCCGCGGAAGCGTGACGTGCCGTCGCCGGGTGCCGCGATCCGGGCGAGGTTGTCGAGGTTGCCGGCGAGGCGGAGCTGCTCGATCGAATGCGGGACGGTGGCGTCCCGGTTCCGACGCTGCCACGCTCCGAGTTCGCCGGCTCCCAGCGCGACCTGTCCGGCACCCAGCGGGATGCGGACTCCGGCGATCGGTGCGACGGCGGCGTACCGGCCTCCCGCGTGCACCACGGTGCTCGCTGCTCGGGCGTCTTCATCGAAGCTCATGGGCGACAGGCCTTTCTGTACCGTGTGACACAGTACACGGATCCGGGGTTGTGGTGGGTGACACATTACTCACTCGCTCCAGCCGACTGTCAAGCGCCGACGACCGATTCCAGGAGATGGAAACACAGCCGTAACGCGCCACTCCCAGCAGACTCCTCGCCGGATGCGCTACGCTGGAGCAACTTGCGTGTGATCGTGCCATCCGGTGCGGTACTCGCTTGCGTCGTAGAACGCTCCCTCTCTCCCCTGCGCGGCACCCAGCGGTGCATGCCAGGGTCGATGACACTTCATACGGCGAACGGATGCGCGACCTGCGCCTTCGCCACCTCCCACCAGCGACGACGCCGACGGAAGCACGCCGTACCATCCACGTGAGTCATCACGAGCATGGTCACCCCGGCAGTGCCCGCTACCGCACACGAGTGCGCCGGCAGCCGTCATCGAAGCTCGTGGCCGTGCCTGAAAGAGACACACACCCATGACCGAAGCACCCATCACGTTCGACGCCCTCGGCGTCCCGGCACCGCTCGTCGCCTCCCTCGCGAAGGACGGCAAGACGAGCGCGTTCCCCATCCAGATCGACACGCTCCCCGACACCCTCGGCGGACGCGACGTCCTCGGGCGAGGCAAGACCGGCTCCGGCAAGACCCTGGCCTTCAGCATCCCGATGGTCGCCCGTCTCGGCGGCGCCCTCGCCGGTGGCAAGCGCCGCCCGGGTCGCCCGCTCGGACTCGTCCTCGCACCGACGCGCGAGCTCGCCACCCAGATCGCCGCGGTCATGCAGCCGCTGGCCGACGCCTACTCGCTGAAGACCACGACGATCTTCGGCGGCGTCTCGCAGAAGCGTCAGGAAGAGGCGCTCCGCGCCGGCGTCGACATCGTCATCGCCTGCCCCGGCCGCCTCGAGGACCTCATGAAGCAGGGCTTCGTGAACCTCGACGCCGTGGAGATCACCGTCCTCGACGAGGCCGACCATATGGCCGACCTCGGCTTCCTGCCGGTCGTCACGCGCATCCTCGACAAGACGCCTCGCGGCGGGCAGCGTCTGCTGTTCTCCGCGACGCTCGACAACGGCGTGGACAAGCTCGTCCGCAAGTTCCTGCAGAACGAGGTGCTCCACTCCGTCGACGAGGCGAACTCGCCCGTCGCCGCGATGACCCACCACGTCTTCACGACCCCCTCGGTCGAGTCGAAGAAGGACCTCATCCAGGCCCTGGCCTCGGGTAGCGGCCGTCGTATCCTCTTCATGCGCACGAAGCACCACGCCAAGAAGCTCGCGAAGCAGCTCACCGACTCCGGCATCCCCGCGGTCGACCTGCACGGCAACCTCTCGCAGGTGGCCCGCGACCGCAACCTCGCGGCCTTCAGCGCCGGGACCGCGAAGGTCCTCGTCGCCACCGACGTCGCTGCCCGCGGTGTGCACGTCGACGACGTCGAGCTCGTCATCCACGTCGACCCGCCGACCGAGCACAAGGCGTACCTGCACCGCTCGGGCCGCACGGCTCGTGCCGGCAGCGCCGGTGACGTCGTCACCCTCGCGATCCCCGGCCAGATGGACGACCTCAAGAAGCTCCTCCGCAAGGCTGAGATCACCGTCACCCCGCAGGCGGTCACCGCGACCTCCCCCGCGGTCCTCGAGCTCATCGGCGACGTCGCCGCCTACGTGAAGCCGGCGCCGCGTGCGGCCGTGCAGCAGCAGGGTGGTGGCGGCGGTCGCTCGCAGGGTGCCAACGCGCAGCGCAAGCGCGCAGCCCGCGACGGCAACGGCCTCGGCAACGGTCACCGCGACCGCGACGGCGCCCGTGCCGGCGCGAGCCGCGACAGTGCTCCTCGCGAGGGCGGCCAGGGCGGCGGCGGTCGTCGTGGCGGTCGTCCCGCAGGCGGCAACGGTGGTCAGGGCGGACAGCGCTCCGGCACCGGTCGCTCGGGCGGCGCCCGTGCGGGTGCCGGTGCCGCCACCGGTGGCAGCCGCACGCACTACAGCACCGGCTACGCCGCGAACTCGGGCGCTCCCGCCGAGTCCTCGCGTCCCCGGACCAACCGTCGCGCGTCCAGCGGCAACTAGCAGCGAACCGCTCGAACGAAGCGCCGTCCACCGCAGGGTGGGCGGCGCTTCGCCGTTCGCGCGGACCCGCTCGATTTCGCGCGACGGGGGCGCGCGGGATACGGTTCCACCATGAACGTCAACGCAGTCGTCCGTCCCGTCCGCGACGTCGATGCCGAGTCCCTGGGTCGCGTCCACGCAACCACCTGGCACGAGACCTACGACCACCTCATCAGCGCAGCGACGCTCGCGAAGCTGTCGCCGCGCCGCATGGCCGAGCTCTGGACCCACTGGGCGGCACAGGGCCCCGAGTACACGCACTTCGCGGCCCTCGTCGACGGCGAGATCGTCGGGTTCTCCGGTTCGGGTCCCGCCCGTGACGAGGACGCACCCCGCGACCGCGAGCTGTACTTCATCTACCTGCTGGACGCGTGGCACGGCACCGGGATCGGTCAGCAGCTCTTCGACGCCGCGATCCCCGACGGCCAGCCCGCGTTCCTGTGGGTCGCCGCGGACAACCCGCGCGCGCACCGCTTCTACCAGCGCAACGGCTTCGTGCTCGATGGCGCAGCCAAGACCGAGCCGTTCCTCGGCGAGATGATCGACGAGGTCCGCTACACCCGCTGACGCGCCCCGGTCCCTGAGCTTGTCGAAGGGCCGGTCCGTGAGCCGCTCCCCCGGTCCCTGAGCCTGTCGAAGGGCTAGCGCAGGCGGCCGACGGAGGCGAGGGCCGCGCGGAGCAGCGTGCCTCGGCCACCCTCCATCTCGGCGGCGATCGCGTCGGAGGACGCCGCCTCGGGTGTCATCCAGGTGAGTTCGAGCGCGTCCTGGCGGGGTTCGCAAGTGCCGGTCACCGGGACGACGTACGCGAGCGCGACGGCGTGCTGCCGGTCGTCGGAGTACGGCGACAGGCCCGGCAGCGGGAAGTACTCGGCCACCTGGAACGGTACGGGCGACGCGGGGAGCAGCGGGAACGCCATCGGACCGAGGTCCTTCTCCAGGTGACGGAAGAGCGCGTCGCGGATCGTCTCGCCGTACATGACGCGACCGGAGACGAGCGTGCGCGTCATCTCGCCGAGCGCCGTGGCCCGGAGCAGGACGCCCACCTCGGTGACGACACCGAAGCCGTCGACGCGGACCGGCACGGCCTCGACGTACAGCAGCGGGAGCCGGCGGCGGATCTCCTCGAGTTCGACGTCCGACAGCCAGCCCGGATTGGAATTGCCGGGGAGATCGGGTTCCGGGTTGGGATCAGGGGTGCGAACGCTCATAGCTCCTTCATACCGTATGGAGCCGAGCGGCGATCCAGGTGGGCGGCGGTTCGACCGGACACCGCACCCGACGCGCGGCGGGATCATACGGGGCCATGCGACCGCGCGCGACGTCGGTCGCGGTGTCGGTGGGGTGCAGGATGATGGAACCCATGACCGAGGTGCTCGAGCGCTTCTCCCCCGCGACGCGCGACTGGTTCGAGGGGGCGTTCGTCGCGCCCACGCCGGCGCAGGCGGGCGCCTGGGACGCGATCTCCCGCGGCGCCAACGCCCTCGTCGTCGCGCCGACCGGTTCGGGCAAGACCCTGTCGGCGTTCCTCTGGTCCATCGACCGTCTGCTCTCCGAAGCCATCGCCGAGCACGCCGTCCGGCCACGCAGCGGCGTCCCGCTCACCGGACTCGAGGCCGGCGAAGCGGAGGCCGCCGCCGCCCAGCGCGAGCGCTCCCGCGGCACCCGTGTCCTCTACATCTCGCCGCTGAAGGCCCTCGGCGTCGACGTCGAGCGCAACCTCCGCACGCCGCTCGTCGGCATCGCCCAGGCTGCGCGTCGGCTCGGCACCGAGCCACCCACCATCAGTGTCGGCGTCCGCTCGGGCGACACCCCGTCCGCCGACCGCCGGGCGATGGCCAAAGAGCCACCGGACATCCTCATCACCACCCCCGAGTCGCTCTTCCTCATGCTCACGAGCGCGGCGCGGGAGACCCTCCGCACGGTCGACACCGTCATCATCGACGAGATCCACGCCGTCGCCTCGACGAAGCGCGGCGCGCACCTCGCGGTGTCGCTCGAACGGCTCGACGCCATGCTCGAGAAGCCGGTGCAGCGCATCGGGCTCTCCGCCACGGTGCGTCCCGCCGAGGAGGTCGCGCGGTTCCTCGGGGGCCGCGCACCGGTCGAGATCGTGGCCCCGCCGGCCGCGAAGACCTTCGACCTCCACGTCGTCGTCCCGGTCGACGACATGACCGACCCCGACGCCGGCATGCGGACGCCCGGCGAGGCCGACGACGACGGCAGCGGTGGTGGGTTCACCGGCTACACCCCGAACAGCGACGGCGGTGGAGAGGACCGCGTCGGCAGCATCTGGCCGCACGTCGAGGAGGCGATCGTCGACCGCGTGCTCGCGCACCGCTCCACCATCGTGTTCGCCAACTCCCGTCGGCTGGCGGAGCGGCTCACGGCCCGGCTCAACGAGATCAACGAAGCCCGGCTCAGCGACGCCACCCTGACGACCCCGGGTGCCGGGCGTCCACCCGCGCAGCTCATGGCCCAGAGCGGCCAGACCCGCGGCTCGACGAGCGTCGCGGCCGCCGCTGCCCGGCCGGCAACCGAGGAGAGCGACGACGACATCCCCCTCCTCGCACGCGCCCACCACGGATCCGTCTCCAAGGAGCAGCGCGCGGGCATCGAGGAGGACCTCAAGTCCGGCCGCCTGCGCTGCGTGGTCGCGACCTCGAGCCTCGAGCTCGGCATCGACATGGGCGAGGTCGACCTCGTCATCCAGGTGGAGTCCCCGCCGAGCGTCGCGAGCGGCCTGCAGCGGGTCGGCCGCGCCGGCCACCAGGTGGGCGAGGTGTCCCGAGGCGTCCTGTTCCCGAAGCACCGCGCCGACCTCATCAGCACCACGGTCGCGACCGAGCGGATGGAGGCCGGGCTCATCGAGGCGATCGAGGTCCCCTCGAACCCACTCGACATCCTCGCGCAGCAGACGGTCGCGGCGGTCGCGCTCGACGAACTCGGTGTGGAGGACTGGTTCGAGACGGTCAAGCGCAGTGCCCCGTTCGCCTCCCTGCCCCGCTCGGCCTTCGAGGCGACACTCGACCTCCTGGCCGGGCGCTACCCCTCCGACGCCTTCGCCGAGCTGCGGCCGCGGATCGTCTGGGATCGCGACGCCGGGGTCCTGACCGGTCGGCCGGGGGCCCAACGCCTGGCCGTCACGAGCGGCGGCACCATCCCCGACCGCGGGCTCTTCGGCGTGTTCATGGTCGGCGAGTCGGGCGCCGGCGCGCGCGTCGGCGAGCTCGACGAGGAGATGGTCTACGAGTCCCGCGTCGGCGACGTCTTCGCCCTCGGCGCCACGAGCTGGCGCATCCAGGAGATCACCCACGACCGCGTGCTCGTGACGCCGGCGTTCGGCCAGCCGGGCCGGCTGCCGTTCTGGAAGGGCGACGGCATCGGTCGCCCGGCCGAGCTCGGTCGCGCCATCGGCGCCTTCGTGCGCGAGCTCGACACCACCGGCACGGGCTCCACCCCACGTCTCGAAGCAGCCGGCCTCGACGAGCGGGCCATCAGCAACCTCGTCGCCTACGTCCGCGAGCAGCGCGAGGCGACGGGCGTCGTCCCCAACGACACGACCCTCGTCGTCGAACGCTCGCGCGACGAACTCGGCGACTGGCGGGTCATCCTCCACTCCCCCTACGGACTCCGGGTGCACGCCCCCTGGGCGCTCGCGGTCGGCGCCCGGGTACAGGAGCGCCTCGGGGTCGACGGCTCGGCGGTGGCGAGCGACGACGGCATCATCGTCCGCCTGCCCGACACCGAGAGCGAGCCGCCGGGAGCCGAACTCTTCGTCTTCGAACCGGAGGAGCTCGACGCCCTCGTGACGCAAGAGGTCGGCGGGTCGGCGCTGTTCGCCTCACGGTTCCGCGAGTGCGCCGCCCGTGCCCTGCTGCTGCCGAACTACTCGCCGCAGAAACGCTCGCCGCTCTGGCAGCAGCGCCAGCGCTCGGCGCAGCTCCTCGAGGTCGCGAAGCAGTACCCGACGTTCCCGATCATCCTCGAGACGCTCCGCGAGTGTCTGCAGGACGTCTACGACCTCCCGGCCCTCGACCACCTCGCACGTGAGCTGCAGTCGCGCGCGATCCGCATCGTCGAGACCACGACCGATCAGCCCTCGCCCTACGCCCGTTCGCTCCTGTTCGGCTACGTCGGCGCGTTCATGTACGAGGGCGACAGCCCGCTGGCCGAGCGCCGGGCCGCCGCACTCGCGGTCGACAGCACCATGCTCGGCGAGCTCCTCGGCCGCGTGGAACTCCGCGAACTCCTCGACCCCGGCGTCATCGAGCAGACCGCGCTCGAGCTGCAGCGTCTCGACCCCGAGCGTCGACTCAAGGGGGTCGAGGGCGTCGCCGACGCGCTGCGGATGCTCGGCCCACTCACCATCGACGAGATCGCAGCCCGGACGACCTTCGACGGTGTCGCCGTCTCCACCGACGGCGAGGCGAGTCGTGGCGACGACCCGGACGGCTGGTCCCCCGATCCGGCTCGCTCGGCGGCCGCCGTCGCCGAACTCGAACGCTCGAAGCGCGTCATCCGCGTCCCGATCGCCGGCGAGGAGCGCTTCGCCGCGATCGAGGACGCCGGCCGACTCCGCGACGCCCTCGGCACCCCGCTGCCCATCGGTGTACCGGTCGCGTTCACCGAGCCGGTCGCCGATCCGCTGGGCGACCTCCTCGCCCGCCACGCGCGCACGCACGGGCCGTTCACGACCGGGCAGACGGCCAGGCGCTTCGGTCTCGGGACCGCGGTGGTCCAGCACACGCTCGCCCGGCTGGCCGACGCCGGCCGCGTCGTCAAGGGCGAGTTCCTCCCCGCCGGCCGGCAGCAGGTGGGCGAGGGCGACGATGCCGACCGCAGCCCCACCGACGCGACGGAGTGGTGCGACGCCGGCGTGCTGCGCAAGCTCCGCATCCGTTCGCTCGCCGCTCTGCGACACGAGGTCGAGCCCGTCGAGCAGCAGGCGTTCGCCCGGTTCCTGCCGGTGTGGCAGCACCTCGGCGGGACGCTCCGCGGCGTCGACGGCGTCGCGACGGTCATCGACCAGCTCGCCGGCGCGCCCATCCCGGCGTCGGCCTGGGAGTCGCTGATCCTGCCCTCGCGCGTCGCCGACTACAGCCCCGCAATGCTCGACGAGCTCACCGCGACGGGCGAGGTCGTGTGGTCGGGCAGCGGTTCGATCCCCGGCAACGACGGCTGGGTCGCGCTCCACCTCGCCGACACGGCACCCCTCACGCTGCCCCTCGCTCCGACGCCGCACACCCCCGACGCCCTGCAGACCGAGTTGCTCGCGACACTCGGCGGGGGCGGCGCGTACTTCTTCCGGCAGCTCGCGGAGTCGGTCGGCTCGACGGACGACAAGCTCCTCGTCGACGCCCTGTGGGAGCTCGTGTGGGCCGGGCTCGTCACGAACGACACCTTCTCGCCGCTCCGCACCCTGGTGGGTTCCGGCTCGGGGAACTCGGCGCACCGGGTGCAACGGCAGACCCCACGCTCGAAGCTGTACCGCGGACGCAACCTGCAGCGCCCCTCGATGTCGACGCGGGCGAGCCAGACCCTCGGTGGCCGGTGGTCGATCCTGCCCCTGGCCGAGCAGGACGCGACCATCCGTGCCGTCGCCACGGGCGAGACCCTGCTCGAGCGCTACGGCGTCGTGACGCGCGGCTCCGTCGTCGCGGAGGGCGTGACGGGCGGCTTCGCCCTCGCCTACCGCGTGCTGAAGCAGTTCGAGGAGAACGGCCGCTGCCGTCGCGGGTACTTCGTGGAGCGCCTCGGCGGGGCGCAGTTCGCCTCCTCCGGCACCGTAGACCGCCTGCGCGGGTTCATCCGGACCGACGACGAACCACCGCTCGACGCTGTCACCCTCGCCGCGACCGACCCGGCGAACCCCTACGGCGCGGCCCTCGGGTGGCCAGGTCAAGAGGTGACCGGGGTGAAGCACCGGCCAGGACGGAAGGCGGGTGCGCTCGTCGTCCTCGTCGATGGAGCACCGGTCTACTACCTGGAACGCGGTGGCAAGACGGCGCTCGTGTTCTCGGAGGACGACGATCAGCTCCGTGCCGGGGCGCGTTCCCTCGCGGCCACGGTGCGGGCCGGCCGCATCGAGAAGCTCGGTATCGAGCAGGTCAACGGCGCCTTCGTTCTCGGCACCCCGACGGGTCACGCCCTGCGCGACGCCGGATTCGTCGAGACGCCCCGTGGATTGCGGCTGCGGCGTGGGTGAACGGACACACGGCCGTTCCGCCACGGGTTGCGCCCGACACCCTGCCGGTGGCACCGTAGCCGGAACGGACGGAGCGGTTCATGCCAGAGGGTGACACGGTCTTCCAAGCCGCGCACCGGTTGCGGCAGGCGCTCGCCGGCGAGGTCGTCACCGGGTTCGACCTGCGGGTGCCCGCCTTCGCGACCGTCGACCTCCGGGGCGACGTCGTCCACGACGTCATCCCGCGTGGTAAACACCTCCTGCATCACATCGGCGACCACACGCTCCACACGCACCTCAAGATGGAGGGGCTGTGGCACGTCTACCAGCCGGGCGAGCACTGGCGGCGGCCGGCGTGGAAGGCGCGCGCGATCGTGTCGACACAACACTGGGTGACGGTCGGGTTCGAACTCGGCCTCGTCGAGGTGTTCCCCTCCAGCGAGGACAAGGAGCGCTTCGGCTGGCTCGGTCCCGACCTCCTCGGTCCGGACTGGGACGAGGAGCGCGCCATCCACAACCTCGAGGCCGACGGCCGCGAGATCCACGTTGCGCTGCTCGACCAGCGCAACCTCGCAGGGCTCGGCAACGAGTACGTCAACGAGCTGTGCTTCATCCGTGGCGTCCTCCCGACGAGGCCCACCGCCGAGGTCGACCTGCCGGGTGCCGTGCGACTCGGCTACCGGCTCATCAACGCGAATCGCGACCGCCGCAACCGCGTCACGACGGGCGACACGAGGCCCGGCCGGAAGACCTGGGTGTACTCACGAGACGGTCAACGCTGCCTCCGCTGCGGCACGCGGATCCAGCGGGGCAAGCTCGGCGCCGACCCGACCGCCCTCCGCGACACCTACTGGTGTCCCCACTGCCAGACCTGACCCGGCTCAGGAACCGGGGACGTCCCGGTGCCGCCGGTTGCCGATCCACCCGATCGGGAGCGACAGCAGCAGGAGGTACAGCGCCTGGGCACCGAGCCCCGGCACCGTCGCGGCCAGGATCCCGGCGAGCAGCATCAGGCCGATCGGGAACCACACGAGCACCCAGGGTTGGTGCGGCGCGGCCGCCGCTTCGTCGCTGAGCAACCCGTCCCGCTCGACGACCACCTGCTGGAGTCGCACCGCGACCATCGACACGAGCATCGTCGCGATGTAGAGCGTCGGTGCGCCGCGGTCGTCACCAGTCCCGTCGAAGAGGAGCACCGTCGGCAGCGGCAAGAACACGATCCCGGCGAGCCAGAGGAAGTTCAAGGTCACGAGCCGCGTCGAGTACTTGGCGGTGCGCTCGAACAGGCGGTGGTGGTCGCGCCAGAAGTTGGCGATGACGACGAAGCTCAGAGCCGCTGCGGCGAGACCGGTCCAGTTGTCGCCGAGGAACACGGCCACCGGGCCGCCGTCGTCCTCCTGCGCGAGGTCGACGAGCGGGAGGATGATCAGCGTGATCGCGATGGCGACGACGGCGTCGCTGAAGTTGACGACGCGATCGAGCCCGCGCTCCGTCGTCGGACCGGGTCGACGGCGGCCCGTCGGACGCCCCTCCTCGCCGGCCATCGTCAGCTCACGTCGGCGTCGTCGGTCGCGGTCCCCTGCACCATGGCGACCCAGCGGGCCAGGAAGGCCGCACCCGCCTCGTCGTGGATGAGCGTCGGGTGGGTCAGCACCGGGTAGGGCTTCTCCGGGACGCCGTCGGCCGGACGGACGTCCACGTGCGCGACCTCGTACCCGTGCTCGAACAACCAGTCCGCCATCGCGTAGTCGCTCCGGGAGTCACCGACCGTGCGCCAGGCGAGCGGGAGCGCACCGCCGTCGGCCTCGAGGAGTTCGAGCGCGCGCTCGGCGCCGAGGTCCTTGCCGAGCCGGACCGACTCGATGTCGGTGGAGATGATCGTGGGATCGATGCGGTACTGCACGAGGCCGGCGTCGTCCGGGTAGCGGCCGGGCGCGTGCTCGACCCCGAACCCGCGCCGGGCGAGCTCGGCCCGGGCGTCGTCGTCGAAGTGCTTCCGCACGACCGCGTAATCCGCTGCCGGCACCTCGACGTGCTGCTCGACCGAGACCATCGCTCGTTTGGTGTGGTCGAAGAACACCGTCTCGGCATACCGTTCGTCGACCAGGCGCTCGATGACGTCGCCGTAGCCCTCCGGCATCGCGACGTCCTGATCGAGGCTCAGCTCGTCGACCCCGGCCGCCGAGAAGCCGAACCACACGGCGCCCTTCTCGCAGATGCCGTAGAGCCGGACGTCGTCCGCGAGCCCGGCGGCCAGGAGCGGCGGGACGACCACCTCACGGAGGAACGCGTCGCTCCTCCCGGTGTTGAAGGCGATCGGGACCCCGGCGTTCGCGAGCGTCGCGAGGTCCTCCGCGATGCTCGGGAGGTTGATCGTCCGGGTGATCGGACTGGCGATGGGGCCGTCGACGTCGAGTAGGAGACCGAGGATGGGGCGGGACGCGTTCACGGGTTCAGCCTAACGAGCACCCGGCGTGGATAGACTCACTCCACCATCACCGGTGTTCGAAGGAGATCACTCGTGTTCACCAGCCCGCATCCCGACGTCGAGATCCCCGACCTGAGCGTCTACGACACCCTGTTCGGCGGCATCGCCCCGAGCGACCTCGACCGCATCGCCCTCCGCGACGGCACGACCGGCGCGGAGACGAGCTATAGACAGCTCATCGGCCAGATCAACGCCCTGGCCGGCGCCCTCGCGGCAGCCGGCATCGGGGTCGGCGACGTCGTCGCCCTCCACGCGCCGAACGTGCCCGCTTTCGCGACCGTGTTCCACGGCATCCTGCGCGCGGGCGCGACGGCGACGACGGTGAACGGCCTCTACAACGCCGAGGAGATCGAGGCGCAGCTGCGCGACGCCGGAGCGACGATGCTGTTCACCGTCTCCCCGCTGCTCCCGCAGGCCTGGGCTGCGGCGAGCGCCTGCGGCATCCCCTCCGACCGCGTCGTCGTCCTCGACGGCGCGGAGGGGCACGCGTCGCTGAGCGACCTCCTCATGCGCCGCCTCCCCGCGCCCGACGTCTCGTTCGACCCGGCAACGCATGTGGCGGTGCTGCCCTACTCCTCCGGCACGACGGGTCGGCCGAAGGGCGTGATGCTCTCGCATCGGAACCTCGTCGCGAACGTGCAGCAGTCGATCCCGCAGCTCGGCATGGTCGCCGACGACCGGATCCTCGCGGTCCTGCCGTTCTTCCACATCTACGGGATGACGGTGCTGCTCAACCTCGCCCTGTCGCGGCGCGCCTCACTCGTGACCATGCCGCGATTCGACCTGGCTGAATTCCTCCGGATCATCCAGGACTTCCGCTGCAGCTACGTGTTCATCGCCCCGCCGATCGCGGTGGCGCTCGCGAAGCACCCGCTCGTCGACGAGTTCGACCTCTCGAGCGTCCACACGATCTTCTCCGGTGCCGCACCCCTGGATGCGACGCTCGGGCGGGCGGTCGAGGAGCGTCTCGGCTGTCGGATGCGACAGGGCTACGGCATGACGGAACTCAGCCCGGTCAGCCACGCGATCGCGTTCCAGGCCGACGGGGCGTCCCTCGACAGCGTCGGCACGACGCTCCCGAACATGCAGTGCCGGATCGTCGATCCCGAGACCGGCGCCGAAGTGGACTACCCCGCCGAGGGCTCGGAGGAGGAGAGCGCGGCGGGCGAGCTGCTCTGCGCCGGGCCGAACGTCATGCTCGGGTACCTCGGCAACGAGGAAGCCACCCGCGAGACCCTCGAGGCCGACGGCTTCCTCCACACCGGCGACATCGCGACCGTCCGCGGTGACGGCACCGTGCGCATCATCGAGCGGTTGAAGGAGCTCATCAAGTACCACGGCTACCAGGTGGCGCCGGCGGAACTCGAGGCGCTGCTGCTCGGCCATCCGGCGATCGCCGACGCGGCCGTCATCGGGGTGCTCGACGATGAGGGCCAGGAGGTGCCGAAGGCGTTCGTGGTCCTGCAGCCGGGCCAGGACGTCGCCGCCGAGGCGCTCATGGCCTGGGTCACGGAGCGCGTCGCCCCGCACAAGAAGATCCGGCGCGTGGCGTTCGTCGACGCCATCCCGAAGTCGGCGTCGGGCAAGATCCTCCGGAAGGACCTCCGGGCCGCGGAGGCCACCCCCGCCGGTCCCTGAGCTGCGCCGCACTGAGCCTGTCGAAGTGTCGAAGTGCGCCCTTCGACAAGCTCAGGGATCGAAGGCCGCTCAGGGACCGAAGGCCGCTCAGTGACCGACTGCCACTCAGTGACCGACGGCGGCGACCATCCGGTCGAAGGCCGCGTCGAGCTCCGGTTCGGCCGGCTGCCAGTGCGGGTTCGCGTCGTGGAACGCGACCATCTCCGCCGCGCCGTCCCAGAACGGGATGGCGGGCCGGAACTCCGGGACGAGACTGCGGATGCGGGTGTTGTCGAAGACCATCGGGAACGCCTTGTCGCCGAGGAGCGTCGGGCCGAGCGGCGGGTGGAGCTTCGCGATGACGTCGGACGGCACGTGCACGATGTCGGCCTCCACGCCGGCCGCCTCCGCGATCCACCGGGTGATGTCGTTCCAGCTCGGTGCGTGATCGCCCGTGATGTGGAAGGCCTCCCCGAGCACGTCGCGACGACCCAGCAGGCCGACGAACCCGACCGCGAAGTCCTCGGTGTGGGTGATGGTCCAGCGGGTCGTCCCGTCGCCGTGCACGACCACCGGCTTGCCCGAGCGCATGCGGTCGAGGTCGGTGCGCCGGCCCATCGTCGGGATGAGCGTCCGGTCGTAGGTGTGTGACGGGCGCACGATCGTGGCCGGGAACCCCTGCTCGCGGTAGGCGTGGACGAGGACGTCCTCGCAGGAGATCTTGTCGCGGGCGTACTGGGAGAACGGGTTCCGGAGCGGCGTCGACTCCACGACGGGCAGGCGCTGCGGCGGCTTCTGGTAGGCAGACGCGGAGCTGATGAACACGTACTGGCCGATCCGCCCGGCGAAGCGGTCGATGTCCGCCTGCACCTGCGGCGGCGTGAACGCGGTGAACTGCGCCACGACGTCGAACTCGCGCGAGCCGAGCGTCTCGGTCACCGCGTCGGTGTCGCGCACGTCCGCGCGGAGCAGCTCGACCTCTTCGGGGAGGGGGCGGACGTGGGACAGTCCGCGATTCAGGACGGTGACGTCATGGCCCAGCGACACCGCTCTGGCGACCGACGCCGAGGAGATGATGCCACTGCCGCCGATGAACAGGATGCGCTTCGTCGTCATGGCTCCATCCTCGCGCACCGTCGCCCGACTCGCCCAGGCCTGGACAGGATCGGGAGGTCCCTTCTGGCACTTCGACAAGCTCAGTGACCGGGCCCTTCCGGTCCCTGAGCCTGTCGAAGGGCGGCGACCGGAACGGTCAGCGCTCGCGCTTGACGAACGCCATGGCACCGACGACGATGGCGAGCAGCACGCCGGAGACGAGTCCCCACACGACCGGCGCCTCGGGTCCGAGCACCAGGAGCATCAGCAGCGCGGCGAGCGCGAGGACCCCGGCGACGACGAGCGCCGTCGTCCATTCGTTCCATCGCATCCCACCAGCCTAGGCTCCCGTCACCCGGGCCGGGTGGCGCGGGAGCCGCGGCGGCGAACCGACGGAACCGCTCAGCGGTGCTCGGCGAGCAGCTCCTCGGTCCGTTCCCAGAGCCCGCGGGCGAGGGCGACGTCGTCGGCGAGCTTGTTCGTGCGCGCGGGCTTCCGCTTCACGAAGTAGCCGCCCGAGGTCCAGTCGAGGCCCGGCTGACTCTCGGCGAGCCAGAAGAGGGTGTCGGCACCCTCCTCGGGGGTGTTCAGCAGGCGACGCCCGAGCGGGTTCGCGTAGAGGAACCGCATCGCGCCGTCGGGTGAGCTGGAGAAGTTCGTCGAGATGACCCCCGGGTGGAACGCCGCGGCGGACAGGCCGCGCGGGCCGTACCGGCGGTCGAGCTCCTTCGTGAAGAGGATCTGCGCCAGCTTCGCGTTGCCGTAGGCGCGCGTGGGCGAGTAGGACCGTTCGGCGTCGAGGTCGTCGAGGTCGAGCTTCCCGAACAGGCGGTTGGCGACACTGGAGGTGTTGATGACCGTCGCCTCGGACTCGACGAGGCGGGCCAGCAGGAGATGGGTGAGGAGCGCGGGTGCCAGGTAGTTGATCTGGAACGTCTGCTCGTGGCCGTCGACCGTGACCCGGCGGTCGGCACCGAAGATGCCGCCGGCGTTGTTCGCGAGGACGTCGATCCGCGAGTACCGCTCGAGGAGCTGTTCGGCGAGCAGCCGGACCTGCGCCAGTTCGGCGAAGTCGGAGATGAACGAGTCAGCCCCGATCCGCTGCGCGACGGCTGCGGTCTTCTCCGGTGACCGCCCGACCACCACGACCTGCTCGCCCGCGTCCGTCAACGCCTTCGCGGCCGCGGCACCGATGCCATCGCTGGCACCGGTGAGGACGATCACCCGGTCGCTCACGCGGAGGACTTCCGGGGGCGGGGCTCACTGACGTTGGTCGGGCGCGCCCGCTGGTCGATGTCGGGGACTTCGCGACCGATGGCGAGGTCGCCGGTCTTGTTGGCGTCCTGCATCATCGACTCGAGCCAGCTGCGGTTGAGCTCCGGTCGCTGCTCCTGGTCGAACTCGAACTGCAACGAGATCGACGGGTGCACCCAGATCGTCACGCGTCCGCCTCCGGTCTCGAGCGAACGCGGCCAGGAGATCGTGAATGACTCGTTGCGCCGCAGCTTCATGACCGCGATCGACTTCACGTGCGCGAGCATCCGGTCGTCGAGTTCGAGTTCACGCGACGAACTCCCGTAGATCAGCTTTCCCACCAGATGTCTCCCTCTGTGCCGGTCGTCCTCGCGCACCCGCGAATCAGGGCGACACGACGCCCGAGCACACCGGGCGTTGCCCCCATCGTAGGCGACCGAGGGATCGCCGTCGTGCCGGTTGACGGGCGGGCGCAGGCCCAGTTCAGGGGGCCGGGGTGTTGTCCCCCACAGCCTCGCGAGTACGTCGACTTCCGCGGAAAAGCAAGGGATTTCGGCCCTGTTTCGTGAACCTGGCAAAACCCTGGGCGGTGTCGGCATCGACCAAACCGCGGTTCGCGATGCCCCCGAACGGCGTGCATGACCGTGAAGCCCGAATCTTCCGTCGTGCACCCGAGCCAGCCGTCCGTCCCCGAACGATCCATCGCTCCGGGAACGCGTCCCCGCCGTGCACGCCAGCCGTTGCGTCTCCCCAAGCTCGTCTCCCAGCTGGTCACCTTCGGCCTCGTCGGCGGTACCGCGTTCGTCGTGGACGTCGGCGTGTACAACCTCCTCCGGTTCACCGTGCTCGACGACAAGCCGATCGGCGCGAAGGTGATCTCCGTCGCCGTCGCCACGATCGTCGCGTGGCTCGGCAACCGGGCGCTGACGTTCCGGACCGAGCACCGCCGCGCGGTGTGGAAGGAAGGCGCCCTCTTCGCGCTCATGAACGTCCTGGGCCTCGGGATCGCCGCAGGGTGTCTCTTCGTCTCGCACTACGTCCTCGGTTACACCACGCCGCTCGCCGACAACATCGCGGGCAACGGCGTCGGACTCGTCCTCGGCATGGTGTTCCGCTTCCTCGCCTACCGGTTCGTCGTCTTCCGGCCCGCCGAGTCGGCGACCAGTCGCCGTCGGAGCACGACGACGCAGGAAGCGCCCGTCTCGAGCCCGGCCGCACCGGCACCCGCCGCCGCACCGCGCACCACGACCCGCCGTCGATCCGCACCGACCCACGCACTGCCGACCTCTGGAGGCCTGTCCTGATGGCACCCGCACTCGCACCGCTGCTCGGAGCGCTCGCGCTCATCCCCTCCCGCCCGTTCGCCGCCGCGGACGAGCCCGCTCCCCTGCTGACCCCGCAGCCCGCGGCACCCGTGGAACCGCTGCCGAACCGCGGGACCCTGGTGGACCCGGCGTCGGCGGCCGACCCCGGCTCCTGGAGCATCGGCGAATGGCTCGGCTACGGCACCATGCTGCTGTTCGCCGCCGCGCTGACGATCATCGCCGTCACCACGCTCTACTGGATGCTCCACGCCTGGCGGTCGACCGGCCACCTGAAGAACACCGGGTTCGCCGCAGTCCCGCTGCCGGCGAAGCACTCCTTCACCCTGCTCGTCCCCGGTCGGCATGAGGAGGAGGTCATGGGCCAGACCCTCGACCGCCTCGCCGAACAGGACCACCCCGACTTCGAGATCATCGCGATCGTCGGCCACGACGACCCCGGGACCGAACGCGTCGTCCGCGAGGCCGCCGCCCGCCACCCCGAGCTCATCAAGGTCGTCGTGGACGACAGCGTCCCGAAGAACAAGCCGAAGGCCCTCAACCGGGCGCTGCAGATCGCCCGAGGCGACGTCGTGGGCGTGTTCGACGCCGAGGACGAGGTGCATCCGCGCCTGCTCACGCTCGTGGACTCCCGCTTCACCGAGAGCGGCGCCGACGTCGTCCAGGGCGGCGTCCAGCTCATGAACTTCCAGTCGAGCTGGTGGTCGCTCCGGAACGTGCTCGAGTACTACTTCTGGTTCCGGTCGCGCCTGCACTTCCACGCGGACTCCCGCTTCATCCCGCTCGGCGGCAACACGGTGTTCGTCAAGAAGACCTGGCTCGACTGGTCGGAGGGCTGGGACGACGGCTGCCTCGCCGAGGACTGCGAGCTCGGCGTCCGGCTCTCGAGTGCCGGCGCGACGGTCGTCGTCGCGTACAGCCCGGAGGTCGTCACCCGCGAGGAGACGCCCGGCACCCTGCAGTCGCTGTACAAGCAGCGCACGCGCTGGAACCAGGGCTTCCTGCAGGTCCTGAAGAAGGGCGAGTGGCGCAAGCTGCCGACGTTCCGTCAGCGCATGTTCGCCCGCTACCTGCTCTCGATGCCGTTCCTCCAGGCGGCGACCGGCCTCCTCATCCCCGTCTCGGTCCTGCTGGTGCTGTTCGCGAAAGTGCCCGCGCCGATCGCCCTCCTCACCTTCATCCCACTCGCGCCGACGATCGTCACCCTCGCGGTGGAGGCCTCCGGGCTCGGTGAGTTCGGTCGCCTCTACGGCCAGAAGGTCCGCTTCCGCGACTACGCCCGGCTGATCCTCGGCACCTTCCCGTACCAGATCTTCCTCGGGCTGGCCGCCGTCCGTTCCGTCTTCCGCGAGTGGAAGGGCGACCACTCCTGGGAGAAGACGGAGCACACCGGCGCCCACCGCAGCGAGGAGGTCGCCGAGGCCACCGAGGCCGCTCCCGTCTCCGTCGACCTGCCCGACCGCGCACCCGAGCTCGTCCTCCAGAACGGAGCAACCCGATGACCGGCATCCTCGAACGACCGGCAGCCCCCGGCCGACCAGAGCTCCATCTGGAGAGCGACCGCCTCGGCTGGCTCGCCTCCGGACCACCGACGCAGCGAGGCCCCGGCGTCGTGCGCCGCTGGCTCTCGCGCCACGGTCGCACCCTGGCCTTCCTCCTGCCCGTGCTCGCCATCGCCGCCGTCGTGCAGGCGATGAACCTGGGCGGATCCCCGCAACGCATCGACGATGAGGGCACCTACACCGCCCAGGCGTGGAGCGTGCTGAAGCTCGGCGAACTCGCCCACTACACCTACTGGTACGACCACCCGCCGCTCGGTTGGCTGCAGATCGCGGCCTACACGGGGCTGACCGGCGCGTTCGACCGCTACGACATCGCCGTGGTCGCGGCACGTGAGGCCATGTTGGTCGCGACGCTCATCGCCGTCGTGCTCGTGTGGGTCCTCGCCCGCCGCCTGCACCTCAGCCGGGCCATGGCCGCCGTCGCCGCACTCGTGTTCGCGATCTCGCCACTCGCGGTGCAGTTCCACCGCACCGTCTACCTCGACAACGTCGCGGTGCCTTGGCTCCTCGGCGCCTTCATCCTCGCGACGAGCCGCAAGCACCAGCTCGTCGGCTTCGCGGGTTCCGCCGCCGCGTTCGGCATCGCCGTGCTGAGCAAGGAGACCTTCCTGCTCGCTCTGCCCTTCCTCGCCTGGACCATGTGGCGCGCGGCTCGGAAGGAGACCCGCCGGTACACGCTGCCGGTCGCTGCGACCATCGTCGTCGTCATCGGGTTCACCTACGTGCTCTTCGCCGCCATCAAGGGCGAACTCGTCCCCGGCCCGGACCGCGTGAGCCTCCTCGGCGGCGTGTTCTTCCAGCTCGGATCGCGCGTCGCCAGCGGCTCCCTCTTCGACCCCGAGAGCCTGTCGGCCAAGACCCTGAGCATGTGGTGGCAGCTGGACGCGGCACTCCTCGTCGCCGGAGCGGTGGCCGCCGTCGCCGGGCTCTTCATCTCGCGACTGCGTGTCATCGCCGCGATGACCGTCTTCCTCGGCCTCTTCATGCTGCGTCCGGGCGGGTACCTGCCGGTGCCCTACGTCATCATGCTGCTGCCGTTCATGACGATCCTCATCATGGGCGTGACCGGCGCGGCCATCCGCCGGTTCCGTCGCCGCTCGACCGTCGAGGCGGGAGCGCCGCGTCGTCGTCTCCTCGGCGGACGTGCGGCCGGAGCCGTGTGGGTCGCCGCCGTGCTCGCGGCAGCCGTCGTCGCCGTCCCCAACACGGCGACCCAGCTCCGCGGCTTCCTCCTCGCCGACCTCGACAAGCCGGTCCGGCAGGCCCAGCAGTGGGTCCAGACCAATGTGCCGAAGGAGTCCCGCGTGATCGTCGACGACGCGATGTGGGTCGACCTCGTCGAGAGCGGCTTCGACCGGGACAACGTCATCTGGTACTACAAGATGGACACCGACTCCGCCGTCCAAGCCCAGTCGCCCAACGGCTGGCGCGACGCCGACTACATCGTCACGACCGACTCGATGCGGACCTTCCCGACCACTTTCCCCGAGGTGAAGGGAGCGATCGACAACTCCGAGCTCGTCGCGACCTTCGGCTCCGGGACGCAGGCCGTCGAGGTCCGCCGCATCGACGCCGACGGTCTCGACGCGGCGGCCGAGCAGGCTGCCGGACGCACGGCGGCTCGGGCGGCCCTCGGTGCGCAGCTCCTGCTGAACCCCTCGCTCAGCGTCTCGGCGGAGGCCGCGCAGACCGTCAGCGACGGCCAGCTCGACTCCCGCGCCCTGCTCGCCCTCGGACAGGTGCTCGCCACGACGCCGGTCCGGCTCGAGAGCACCCCGGTGCTCGACGGCGAGACGGGCGACGTGCGCCGGACGATGGTGCTCCGCACCGGCACCGAGGCGGGCGACAGCCGTCTGGCCGACTCCATCCGCTCGATCCAGGGCGACTACGCGGCCGACCGCGTCGAGGAGACGGCGGCCGGCGTGCGGGTCACCTACTCGGTCGTCGAACCCGACGTCGTCCGCTGACCGGCTTCCCGAGCACCGGCTCGAGCCGGACGCCAGAACCATCCGAACCCCCGAACCACCCGAAGAACAGGAGTTCCACCATGCGAACCACCACCACGAGGCGACTCGCCCTCAGCGGCCTCGCCGCCGTCGCGACGGCAGCACTCATCGGCTTCGGCACCACCGCCGCGAGCGCCGCCACCACCGATGCTGCAGGCTCCGGCTGGATCCGCGTCGGCCACCTCTCAGCCGACACCAAGACCGTCGACGTGAAACTGTCGGCACTCTCCGGCGGCGCGACCGTGTTCGAACTCGACGACGTCGCCTACGGCCAGGTCTCCCCCTACACCGACCTGGCCGCCGGCACCTACGTGGTGTCGATGGTGCCCGCCGGGTCGCCCGACAGCACGAAGCCGGTCATCAGCACCAACGTGACCATCACGGCCGGGGAAGCGGCCACCGTCGCGGCCTACGGTCCCAACAAGGACCTGCAGACGAAGGTGTTCGAGGACGACCTCACCGGTCCGACCGAGGGTGCCGCGCGCATCCGGCTGATCCAGGCGTCGACCGACGTGAAGAGCGTCGACGTCAGCACCTCGACCGGCATGCCCATCGCGAAGGGCGCCACCACCGGCACGGCGACCGACTACGCGAGCGTCCCCGCCGGCCCGTGGGATCTCGAGCTGACCGGCGGCAAGCAGGCGGCCGAAGCCTCCGTGAACCTCGCGCCCGGCACGGTGAGCACGCTCTTCGTGCTCGACAACGCCGCAGGTGGCGTCACCCTCATGCCCGTCCTCGACAGCTCCGCGGCCGGAGACGCTCCCGAGGGTCCGGTGGAGACCGGTGGCGGTGGACTCGCCAAGGAGTCGTCGACGCTGCGAGGCGTCCTCGACGACCTCGACGCGAAGCTCGCCCGGCTCGTGCACGACTTCGGGACGGCGGTGAGCTGACCATGAGCGCCAAGAAGACGATCGGCATCGCCGCGACCGCGGTCGCCGCGGTCACCGCGACCGCCGTGATCGCCTCGCTGGCGACCGGGTTCCCGGCGAACCTCTTCCAGGGCCCGACCGCCGCGTCACCCGGCTCCTCCGACGCCGACGGACAGCCGGACCCGACTGCGACGGTCACGGATCGGACCACCACCGAGGCCGCCGACGCGTTCCTCGCCGACTGGGTCGACGACGGCCGCGTCGTGCGCCGGGACCAGGGTGACGACACGGTCAGCGAAGGGCAGGCCTACGGACTGCTCGTCGCGGCCGGGGTCGGGGACGAGCAGTCCTTCACCGAGATCTGGGACTGGACCGAGCAACACCTGCAGCGTACCGACGGACTGCTCGCCTGGCGGTGGAGCGACGGTGAGGTCGTCGACGACGAACCCGCCAGCGACGCGGACCTCGACGCCGCCCGCGCGCTGGTCATCGCCGGCACCCGGTTCGACGAGCCGCGGTTCACCGAGGCCGGCGTCACGCTCGCCGGTGTGATCGCGGACCGCATGACCGCCGAGACCGCCGCGGGCCGGATCCTGCTGCCCGGCGTCTGGGCCGCAGCGACCGAGCCCTACGCGTACAACCCGTCCTATGCCTCCCCCGTCGCCTTCTCGGTGCTGGGTGCGGCGACGGGTGACCCGCGGTGGGCCGAACTGCAGGCGGGTTCCGCAGCGGTCACGACCACCCTGCTCGACGAGAGCCCGCTCCCGCCGGACTGGGCGCAGGTGCACGCCGACGGCACCGTCGACGCCATGCCCGGCGCGGCAGGGACCGGGCAGAGCGTCCGCTACGGGTACGACGCGGCCCGGCTCCCGATCCGCTACGCCGAGTCCTGCGACGCCGCCGACCAGGCGACCGCCGCGCGTCTCGCCTCGACCCTCGCTCGGTCGAAGGAGCTGCGGGCGGAGACCGATCTCGGCGGATCACCGCTGACCTCGGACGTGCACCCGCTCGCCCTTCAGGCCCGAGCGGCCGCGCGCGCGGCCGTGGGCAACCTGCCGGAGTCGGCGGACGACCTCCGCGCCGCCGACGAACTCGCGCAGGAGGTGCCGAGCTACTTCGGCGCCGCCTGGGCAGCTCTCGCGCCCATGATGCTCACGACCGGTGAGCTGGACGGGTGCCCGCCGCTCACCGAAGGAGCCACCTCATGACCCGCGCACGCCGCCGGTCGATCAGTATGCTCGCCGCCGCCGGAGCACTCCTCACGGCGCTCGCCCTCTCGGGCTGCGCCACGACGCACGCCGGGCAGACGCCGACCTCGCCGAACGCCGCCGACGGTCCCATCACCTCATCGGAGGCGACCGACCGTGGCGCCGCCGGCGCGAAGCAGGACCCGGTCGCCCAGGCGCCGACCGCCGATGTCAGCGCGCTGAGTGTGAGCCGGGTGCAGATCCCGTCGATCGGTGTCGACGCGGCGGTCGAACCGCTCGAACGCGACGCGTCCGGTGTCCTCCTGCCGCCCGTCGAGTGGGAGGACGCCGGGTGGTACCGGGCCGGTGTCCTGCCCGGCCAGGTGGGTCCGGCGGTCATCGCCGGTCACCTCGACACGACCCTCCGTGAGGCGGTGTTCGTCCACCTCAAGCAGCTCGTGGCGGGCGACCAGGTCACGGTCACGATGTCCGACGGCTCGACCGCCACCTATGCCGTGGACCGCGCCATCGACGTCGAGAAGAAGACCTTCCCCACCGAGGAGGTCTACGGGCCGACCCCCGACGCGCAGCTTCGGCTCATCACCTGCAACGGCCCCTTCGACGACGCCGCGAACACCTACGCGAACAACTACGTGGTCTTCGCGTCGCTCGTCGGCACGACACCGTAGGACGCTCCCCGCGCCCCGCCCCACCCCGGTCCCCGAGCCCCACCCCGGTCCCCGAGCCTGTCGGGGGGCCGCTCCGAACCACTCCCAACGACCCGAAAGGAACCGACGTGAACCGCTCCCTCGTCGTCATCCCCACCTACAACGAACTCGACAACCTGCAGCCGATCGTGAACCGCACGCTCGCCGTCGCCGGGGTCGACATCCTCGTCGTGGACGACTCCTCCCCCGACGGCACCGGGTTCCTCGCCGAGCAGCTCGCCGAGCAGCACCCGCAGGTGCACGTGTTCCACCGGGCCGTGAAGGACGGGCTCGGCGGGGCGTACCTCGCGGGCTTCGCCTGGGCGCTCGCCCGCGGCTACGAGGTCATCGTCGAGATGGACGCGGACGGCTCCCACCACCCCGAGGACCTGCCCCGCCTGATCGCGCTCCTCGACGACCACGACCTCGCGCTCGGCTCGCGCTGGGTCCCGGGTGGCGTCGTCGAGAACTGGCCCGCCCACCGGCTCGCGCTGAGTCGCGGCGGCAACCTCTACACGCGCCTCGCCCTCGGGATCGGTGTCGCCGACGCCACCGGTGGGTTCCGCGCGTTCCGCAGCGAGGCGCTGCGCCGGATCGACCTCGCCGACGTCGCGTCGCAGGGCTACTGCTTCCAGGTCGACCTCCTCTGGCGGGCGCTGCAGCGCGGGCTCCGGGTCGTGGAGACGCCCATCGTCTTCACCGAGCGGGTGTCGGGCGAGTCGAAGATGAGCGGTGGCATCGTCTCCGAGTCGCTCAAGAAGGTCACGATGTGGGGCGTGCGTCGCCGCCTGCAGGAGGTCCGCGCGCTGCTGCACGGCCACCCACTGCCCTCCGTGCGCGTGCTGTCCACCCGCTGAGACCAGGTGGTGCGGCCGGCGACGACCACGGACCGTCGAGGGCTGCACATCTTCCCAGGTCCTTCCGGTTCCGCCGCCCTCCGCGGAGTCGTAGCGTGAAGGCATGACCAATCGCACGCGCACCCCGCAGCACCCCATCGGTTCCGGCTTCGGCCACTCGAGCACCGCGGCGGAGGTGCTCGAGGGCATCGACCTCACCGGCAAGCTCGCCATCGTCACCGGCGGCTACTCGGGTATCGGCCGTGAGGCCGTCCGTGCCCTGGTCGGCGCGGGTGCCCACGTCATCGTTCCCGCGCGGCGCCCGGAGACCGCTCGCGAGGAGCTCGCCGGCATCGACGGTGTGGAGGTCGACGAACTCGACCTGGCCGACCTCGCGAGCGTCGAGGCGTTCGCCGACCGCTTCCTCGCCACCGGCCGGGGCATCGACCTCGTCATCACGAACGCCGGCGTCATGGCGGCTCCCGAGACGCGCGTGGGCCCCGGCTGGGAACTCCAGTTCGCGACGAACCACCTCGGCCACTGCGCCCTCGTCAACCGCCTCTGGCCCGCCATCGTGAAGGGCGGCTCATCGCGGGTCGTCGCGCTGTCCTCCAGCGGCCACAAGCGCTCGGGGATCCGCTGGGACGACGTCCAGTTCGAGCACGGCTACGACAAGTGGGAGGCCTACGGGCAGGCGAAGACCGCCAACGCGCTCTTCGCCCTCCAGCTCGACACGCTCGGTGCTGAGGAGGGCGTCCGCGCGTTCTCCGTCCACCCCGGTGGCATCCTCACGCCGCTGCAGCGGCACCTGCCGCGCGAGGAGATGATGGCGCTCGGCTGGGTCGACGCCGACGGAAACCTCCTCGTCTCGGGCTTCAAGTCGCCCGAGCAGGGTGCCGCAACCGAGGTCTGGGCCGCGACCTCGCCGTCGCTCGACGGCCTCGGCGGGGTGTTCTGCGAGGACTGCGACATCGCCGGCCCGGCCGAGACCGCGGTCTCCCCGGCCTCCGGCGTCGCCGACCACGCGACCGATCCGGAGGAGGCGGCCCGACTCTGGGCGCTCTCCGCCGAGCTCACCGGAGTCGACGCCTTCGCCGCTCGCGTCTGATCGGCCGGCGCCACCCCTTGCAGCCACCTGCCCACGGACCTACCGTGAGAGCGGATCAGCGCGACGATGCGCGAGACGGAGACCGCCCCAGGCGGATCTCGGAAGGAGCACCCCATGAGTGACCACAACGCCGACATCAACAACCCGGGCCCGCACGACGAGGCCGTCGACGACGCGGCAGCCGAGCGCGTGGCGTCCACGACGAACCCCGGGCCGGACGTCGCCGCCGACGACCCGGCGGCGAGCGGCGAGGCCGACATCACGAACCCCGGCTCGGAGACCGAACGCGACGCCGCCGCCGAGCGCGAGGCGGAGCGCGTCGCGAACATCACCAACCCCGGCGGAAGTTCCTGACCGCATCGGTCCTTTCTCAGGAGTTCGCCGGCGCGTCGGTCCGTTTCCCGGGCGGCGCGCCTGAGGACTCCTGAGAAAAGTCACCCAGCCTCAGTGGTCGGCGCGAGGCGGCCGCAGGCGCGTCTCCTCGATGTCGAGCATCGTCTGCGCCTCGGCGAGGATGCGCGACGGGTACGCACCGCGTGCCCGGGCGTCGAGAAGCCGCTCACGCTCGGCCTGCACGACGGCGAGGCGCAGCTGGCGGTAGAGCCGGTGCGGTGTCTCGGCGTGCGTCTCACTCGGCGAGACCGACTCGCGCGAGCGTTCCCAGGCGGCTTCCGCCCGCAGGAACGTCGACTGCCGGACGCGTTCGAGCAGATCGGGGTCGATCTCCTCCTCGATACCGACCGCCGAGGCCGGATCCTCCAGCACGCTGATGCCCGCGTAGCTGATCTCGTCGAGCAGGGTCGCGAGCTGTCGGCGGTCCTCGGACTCGTCGATCCCCTGCACCTTCAGCAACCGGATGAGCCACGGCAGCGTGCCGCCCTGGACGACGAGCGTCACGACGGCGACCGTGAAGGCGATGAGGACGAGCTGCTCGCGGTACGGGGTGCTCTGCGGCAGCGACTGTGCGGCCGCGAGCGTCACGACGCCGCGCATGCCCGACCAGCTGAGGATGACGCCGCCTCGCCAGTCGATCTGCTCGAGCCGCAACTGCTCGAGGTCGGCGCGCTGCCGCTCATAGGCGCGCTCCCGTCGCCGCCGCCGGTGCCAGCGGCGGTTCTGTCTCGGGAACCGTTCCGAGTACCCCATCGACAGCCACCGTTGCAGGGTCTGCCGCTCAGCCCAGCGTTCCCGCGCGCGGAGCCCGACCACGAGCGGCCCCACCCACAGGAACCGCAGCGCGATGAGCGCGGCCGTCGCGACCAGACCGATCCCGATGGACTCCTCGACGGACAGGATCTCGGCGTCGACGGCGCCGATGAGCGTGCGGATCTCGAGTCCGATGAGGAGGAACACGGCGTTCTCGAGCAGGAACTGGATGGTCCGCCAGTTGATGCGGTCGCTGATGCGTGCCTGCGCCGAGAACGCGGCCGAGCTCGCGTGCCCCGTGTACAAGCCGGCGATGACGACGGCCAGCACGCCGGACCCACCGAGCGCCTCGGTCGGCATGAACGCCACGAACGGGACGGCGATGGAGATCGCGGTGTCGAGGACGGAGTCGTTGAGCTTCGACCGCAGCCAGACGGTGACGTACCCGGCGATGAAACCGACGATGATCGCCAGGACGACCGCGTAGACGAAGTCGCCGACCGTCGCCCACGGCGTGAGCATGCCGCCGGCCGCTGCAGCGCTCGCCGATCGGAGGAGCACGAGCGCGGTCGCGTCGTTCACGAGCCCCTCGCCCTCGAGCACCGTCAACAGGCGGGGCGGGAGCCCGAGACGGCGTCCGATGGAGGTCGCCGCGACCGCGTCGGGCGGGCTGATGATCGCGCCGAGGGCGATGGCGGCGGCCAGGTTGAGGTCGGGCAGCAGGCTGAAGAGGAGGAAGCCGGCACCGAATGCGGTGACGATGACGAGCACGACCGACAGGCTCGTGATGGTGGCGAGGTTCCGGCGGAAGTCCATGATCGGGACGCTGATCGCCGCGGCGTAGAGGATGGGCGGCAGGACGACGTCGAGCACGAGTTCCGGTTCGACCTCGATCTCCGGGACGCCCGGGAGGTACGAGAGCCCGACACCGACGATCACGAGGATGATCGGTGCGGCGACGCCGAGCTTGCGGGAGAAGGCCGCGACGGCGACGATCACCGCGATACCGACGACCGCATACACCCCGAGTTCCATAGCGATCAGGCTATCGGTCGCTCGACCGGCCCTATCCCGACGGCGGTCGTGGGTGCCGGGCGGCTATTCGAGCAGGCCTCTGATGTCCTCCGCGGTGAGCGCCTGACTGAAGACCGCATCGTCGTCGAGGACCGCGGCGAAGAGCTCCGACTTCTTCGCCTGGAGCGCCATCACCTTCTCCTCGATCGTGTCGGCGGCGACCAGCCGGTAGACCATGACGTTCTCCGTCTGGCCGATGCGGTGCGTGCGGTCGATGGCCTGCGCCTCGGCTGCCGGGTTCCACCACGGGTCGAGCAGGAAGACGTAGTCCGCCTCGGTCAGGTTGAGACCGAACCCACCGGCCTTCAGGCTGATGAGGAAGACGGGGGCGTCACCGGTGCGGAAGCGGTCGATGACCTCACCCCGACGGCGGGTGGATCCGTCGAGGTATTCGTAGGCGATGCCCTGCTCCTCCAGCCGACGCGCGGCGGTACCGAGGAAACTCGTGAACTGGCTGAAGATGAGCGCCCGGTGCCCCTCGGCGACGACGTCGTCGAGCTGTTCGAGGAGCGCGTCGAGCTTGCTCGAGGGGATGCCCGCGTGCTCCTCGGCGTCGATGAGACTCGCGTCGAGGCTCAGCATGCGCAGCAGGGTGAGCGAGCGGAACACGATGAACCGGTTGCGGTCGAGGTCGTCGACGAGTCCGAGGAGCTTCTGTCGTTCGCGCTGGAGGACGAGGTCGTAGAGCTTGCGATGCGCCGGTGCGAGCTCGATGCGCAGCACCTGTTCCTGCTTCGGCGGCAGTTCGGGCGCGACCATCTCTTTCGTCCGGCGCATGAGCAGCGGACGGATCCGTCGGCGCAGGGTCTGCAGCCGACTCGAGTCGAGGCCCTTCCCGATCGGCTTGACGTAGTGCTCGGTGAAACGCGGCGCCGACGCGAACAACCCGGGCGCGACGATCGACAGCAGCGACCACAGCTCCATGAGCGTGTTCTCGATGGGCGTGCCGGTGATCGCGAGCTTGAAGGGTGCGCGGAGGTCGACCGCGCATTCGTGCAGCTTGGCGCGGTGGTTCTTCACGAACTGCGCCTCGTCGAGGATGAGCCCCGACCACTCGACCGCCTGGTACGCCGGTGCGTCGAGCCGGAAGAGCGCGTAGCTGGTGACCACGATGTCGGCGCCCGCCGCGAGGTCGGCTATCGACGCGCTGCCCTTCGCCTGCGTGGCCGTGATGCTGCGGACGACGAGGTCCGGCACGAAGCGCGTGGCCTCGGCGACCCAGTTGGAGACGACCGACGTCGGGGCGACCACGAGGAACGGCGGCGCGGTGGTGCCGGTGGTCTCGCGCGCGTGGGCGACGAGGGCGAGGGTCTGCAGCGTCTTGCCGAGCCCCATGTCGTCGGCGAGGATGCCGCCGAGTCCGTGTTGCCACAGGAACGCGAGCCAGCGGAAGCCCTCGGACTGGTAGGGCCGGAGGTCGGCCTGGAGTCCCGACGGCAAGGGGGTGTCGGGGACCGCGTCGATCGCGTTGAGTCCGGCGGCAGCCTCGCGCCAGACGACAGCCTGCTCGGTCTCGTCCGCGAGGTCTTCGAAGTCGGCCCAGAGGCTCGCCTGGTAGCGACTGATGCTCGGCTTCGTCTCCCACTCCTTGAGCGCGGCCGCCTCGGTGAGCAGCTCGCGCAGGCGGTCGAAGGCGGGGTGCTCGAGCGAGAGGTAGGTGTGGTCGACCATGAGCAGCTTCGTGCGCCCCTTCGAGAGGGCCTTGAAGAGGGGCTCGAAGGGGACACTGTACTCGCCGATGTGGATGACGATCCCGAGGTCGAACCAGTCGCGTTGCTCCGTCTCCACCGTGGTGACCGAGATGTGGGGCGTGCCCGTGAGCTCCCGGTACTCGGGGCGGTCGCCGGACACCTCGACGAGGACGTCGTCGAGCGATTCCAGGATGGGGAGGGTGCGCTCGGTGACGAGTGCCGCGTCGAACTCCGTCAGGACCTGCGGCCTGGGCGGCCAGACGCCCGGGGTCGTCAGCTCGTCGAACGATCCGGCGGCGAGCGCCCGGCGTTCCGGTTCCGCTGCGGCGGCGATGGCGGCACCGACCCGGTCGAGGATGGCCCGCTCGGCACGTTCGTCGCGCAGGACCTCGGCGGTCGCACCTCCAGTGGCGGCGTCGACGGGAGCGCCGTTCGGCACCGTCGACACGAGCGGTCGTCCTGCGGCGAGCGCCGGCGTGCCGCCACCGATCGGCACGCGCTGCGCCGGGGCGTACTGCCAGAACCAGGCGAGGCGCAGGGTCTGCTTCGGTTCGAACGACGCCGTGAGCACGAGCACCGGTGGCACGATCTCGGGCAGGGCCACGGTGCCGTCCGTCGAACTCAGCGAGATGCTGCGGCGGAGTCGTGGGACGTAGTGCTCGAGGAACTCCGGCACCTCGGCCTCGGGGACGACGACGGGCTCGCCCGGTCCGAGGAGTCCACGGGCCTCGTCCGTCAGCGGTTCGGCGAGCGGGGCGAGCACGATCGCCTGCTGGGGTTCGAGCGTGTAGTGGTAGAGCCCGTGGTCGCCGAGGGCGCCGCTCGTGGCCGCGTCGACGTCGGTGCCGTCGATCGTCACGACGGATCGGAGGACCACGCCCTCGTCGTCGTGCGCAGCGTCCAGCCGGATGGCGGCTGTGGTGCCGAGGGTGACCGTGCCCTTGCGCGTGCCGACGAGTTCGATCCCGAGCTGGGCCGCCTCCTCGAACAGATGCCAGAGGACGGGGCTGCCGAAGTCGTCGAGGACGAGCCAGTCCGAGTCGCCGGCGCCGGCGTAGGCCCCGGCTGGCGGCCGGGTGGCACGCAGGAGCGCCTGGAACTGCGTGAACCACTGCTGGTGTGCAGGATCGAGCGACAGCCGGTGGCCCTGGTGCGTGAACGAGGTCCAGGAGATCGTCGACTTCACGAAGCCGCCGCCGACCTTCTTGACCACGGGTCGGACGGCGATGCGGCGGGGGTGCCGTGGCTCGGGCGGGCCGTCGGCCGTGCGGGAGGTCGGTCCGCGCCAGCGTTCGGCGGTGCGCGGGATGCTCTCGCGGACCTCGAACTGCAGGCCCATGGCCGTCGGTGCCGTGGCGCGACCGGCGTCGCCGGCGAGGGAGTCGAGTCGGTTCCGCCAGCTGGGCGGCGCCGGCGGCGTCTGCGGACTCGGTGTCCATCGCGCTGCTCGCCGTTCCGCCTCCGGACGCCAGGAGGCGGGGAGGTCGTCGAGCTCGTCGAGGGCGTACATCGGCTGGTGCTCGGCCGGATCGTCGAGCACGGGGTCGTTGATGGGCGCTGTCCAACGGCGGTCGGAACGCCAGGACGCCTCCTTCGCTGAAGGCGGCCGCTGTGGGGCCACCCACCGGTCGGAGCGCCCCTCCGCTCGCAGATGGGCCGAATTGCTCTGGAGAAGGGTCGCGACGATGTGCTTGCAGTCACCGCGCAAGGGGCAGGAGCACGCGCTGCCCTCGATCTTCGCGAAGCCACCGGCGTCGTCGCCGAGGTCGATGATGCAGGCGTACGGGACGTCGGTGGAGCCTTCGACGATCCCGTGGAGCCGACGCTTGTCGGGGTCCCAGTCGGCAGCAGTGACTCGACCGTCCCTCGCGTAGACCCGGCCGCGGTCGAACGCCACCCGCCCGACGAGCCGGACGAGGTCGGCCACGTCGACCAGTGGTGCGGGCTCGGGAGTCATCGCCCCATGGTCTCACGCACGACGGACACCCTTCCCTCGGGCCAGCGCGGTGCGCTGACGCGAGCGCCGGTCTCCCGCGTGAGCGCGCCCCTCCGGAGGGGCGCGCTCACGCGTGTGGGTCGCGGTCGGTCCAGCGCCCCGCGCTGACCACAGCACCGACCGAGGCACGTCCGGCGGCTCGTAGAATGAAGCAATGACCTCTCTCCCCCACGACGAGCCTGCGAACCACGCTCCCGGCGACGACGCGGGTATCGATCCCACCGATCTCGAGGTCACGCTCCGCGTCCTCCAGACGATGGCGACGATGGACGAGGAGCACCCCGACTACCTCCAGGTGCGCCGCGCCACCGCCAAGATGTTCAAGGCGGTCAAGAAGGAGCGCCGGCTCGACCGTCGGGCCCGGATCGCCGACGCCGACCGCGCCGTGATCGCCGCCACCGCGACGGGCGCCCCCGACCGCATCGACGACGAGACGCGGGGCATCCCGCTCGCCACCACCACGACCGCTCCGACCGCCGGCGAACTGCTGGTGCCGCGCAACTGCTACATCTGCAAGCAGCCGTACACGACGGTCGACGCCTTCTACCACCAGCTCTGCCCGCAGTGCGCGGCGATGAGCCACGCGAAGCGCGACGCCCGCACCGACCTCACCGGCAAGCGCGCCCTCCTCACCGGCGGCCGCGCGAAGATCGGCATGTACATCGCGTTGCGGCTCCTGCGCGACGGCGCCCACACCACCATCACGACGCGGTTCCCACGCGACGCCGTCCGCCGCTTCAGCGCGCTCCCCGACAGCGCCGAGTGGCTGCACCGCCTGCGCGTCGTCGGCATCGACCTCCGCGACCCGGCCCAGGTCATCGCCCTCGCGGACTCCGTGGCCGAGCAGGGCCCGCTCGACATCCTCATCAACAACGCCGCGCAGACGGTCCGCCGCACGAAGGGCGCGTACCAGCCGCTCGTCGACGCCGAGCTCGCTCCGCTGCCCGACGGCCCACTGCCCGAGCTCGTCACCTTCGGCCACACGAACGACGCACACCCGCTGTCGCTCGCGGCGTCGGTGTCCGCACACCCGATCCTCGCCGCTGCGGCCGCCAAGGCCGACGCCCTCACCGAGGCGGCCATGACGGCCGGGTCGTCCTCGCTCGAACGCCTCGCCGCCGGCACCGCGATCGACGCCGGCGGACTCGTGCCCGACGTCGACCACAGCAACAGCTGGGTGCAGAACGTCGACCAGGTCGAGCCCATCGAGATGCTCGAGGTCCAGCTGGCGAACGCGACCGCCCCGTTCATCCTCATCAGTCGGCTGCGCGCCTCGATGGCGGCGTCCGACTTCCCGCGCACCTACGTGGTCAACGTCTCCGCGATGGAGGGCGTCTTCGGTCGCGGGTACAAGGGTCCAGGCCACCCGCACACGAACATGGCGAAGGCCGCGCTGAACATGCTCACCCGGACGAGCGCGCGGGAGATGTTCGAGACCGACGGCATCCTCATGACGAGCGTCGACACCGGCTGGATCACCGACGAGCGCCCGCACCCGACCAAGGTACGACTGGCGGAGGAGGGCTTCCACGCCCCGCTCGACCTCGTCGACGGCGCGGCGCGGGTGTACGACCCGATCGTCCGCGGTGAGGCCGGCGAGAACCTCTTCGGCGTCTTCCTCAAGGACTACCGCCCGAGCTCCTGGTGAACTTCGAGTCTCGGTCGTGGTCGAGGACCAGGCGATGATCGGTCCGGCGGCCGTCCGCTTCCTCCGGGAGGCCCCGCTCGGTTCGCGGGTCGTCGTGCGGTTCGCACTGCCGGAGGGCGCTGAGGCGGGTGCGACCGATGCCCTCGGTGAGCTCGTCGAGCGGTCGGCGACCGGTTGCACGGTCGAGACCAAGCGCGGACCGGTCGTCATCGCCGACGCCGACGTCATCGCGGCGAAGGCCGTCCCACCTGCGCCGGCACCACGGGAACGCCGCCGCTCGGCCTAGGCTGGGCCGATGAGCAGCGAAGTCACCCAGGACCCGTCGCCGACGCAGCATCGCGTCGAAGTGACACTCCGACGTCCCTGGTACGGCGCTTTCCAGCGTCCGACGGTGGTGTTCGACGGGCGCGGCCAGCCGGCGCAGTGGGGCACGGGGAGCTGGCAGGTCGGCGGGACGGACGTCTCCTTCGAGGTCTTCCTCTACAACCGGATCTGGCGGTACGGTGCGGCCCGGACCACGCTGACAGCCGACGTCGACACGTCGCTCGTCTACCATGCACCGCTCCTGCCGTTCCTCCCCGGTCGGTTCACAACGAGCTGAGCGGTGGCTCGGAAGCCCGTCGGCGGCCGCCCGTAGGCTGGCCGGATCACCCCATCACGCACGGGCATCGGGAGCACACGGCATGGCGAAACGCACCGGAACGACGGCACCACGGCTCGACCCCGTCCGGCTCATCGGATTGACCGACGGCGACGAGGCCGCCCTCGACGCGCACGACAGCGTCGAAGGCCTGCGGTTCGCCGACCTCGACCTGTCGCACCGTGACCTCTCGGGCATCACGATCTCCGAGTCCTCGCTCGCGGGCATTCGAGCCGACCAGACCGACTTCCGTGCGGCGTCCTTCCTCGACTCCCGGCTCGAGCGGTGGGACGCGCCCATCCTCCTCGCTCCACGGAGTCGGCTGCGCGACGTCGAGCTGGAGGGCTCCCGGGTCGGTTCCGCAGACTGCTACGACGCGAACTGGCAGTCGGTGCGGGTCACCGGGTGCAAGCTCGGGTTCGTCAACCTGCGCGGGGCCGTGCTGCAGGACGTCCTGTTCGAGGACTGCACGATCGACGAACTCGACCTCGCCGATGCGACGGCCACCCGGGTGCGGTTCGTCGACTGCACCCTCAACAGTCTCGACGTCACGCGGGCGAGGCTCACCGACGTCGACCTCCGGACGCTCGAGCTGCGTCGCATCGCGGGCATCGAGCATCTGCGGGGCGCGACGATGACCCCGTTCCAGGTCGGCGAGCTCGCGGCGATGTTCGCCGAGCAGTTCGGCATCCGAGTCGAGGACTGACCACGGGGTTGCGCCAGCGCGGTGCGCTGACGTCACCGCGGGCCACACGCGTGAGCGCGGGTCTCCGGAGACCCGCGCTCACACGTTTACCCCGCGCCCACGCCGGTTCCTCCGCGCTCGCGTCGGCGCACCGCGCTGACACCCGATACCCCGCGCTCACGCCGGCGCACCGCGCTGGCACCCGAGCCATCGGCACCCGCTACCGGGGCAGACGGACCCCGATGCGCTCCAGGTGCGCGTTCGAGAAGGTCCCGGCGGGGTCCAACTCCTCGAAGAGGTCCCGCGCGTCGCCCAGCCGCGGCACGACCTCGGCGATGCGCTCGGCGGTCAGCAGGTTGAGCTTGCCCCAGTGCGGGCGGGCACCGAAGGGCGCGAGGGCCTCCTCGATCGCGGGCAGCACGGCCCGAACCTCCTCGGGCAGGTTGCGCCAGGTGAAGTGCACGGCGAGCATCTCCCGGTGGTACGCACCGCTCAGCCAGAGCTTGTCGGGCGCCGCCGTGCGCAGTTCGGTCACGAGCAGCAGCGGGGCGATGCGGTCGCCGAGCGCGCGGAGGGCCGTGATCGCGGCGGGTCCGTCGGCGCGGTCGATGAAGTACTCGGTCTGGATCTCGTCGCCGTTGCTCGGCGTCGACTCGAGCCGGAAGTGCGGCAGCCGCTCCCACCAGTCGCCGGGGACACCACCCTGCAACGTGAGGTTGTCGGGGTCCGTCTCGACGAGGTTGCCGGCGGTCAGGGAGTCACGCTGCACGCCGAGCCACGACTCCGGGACCACAGGCAGCTCGTCGTTACCAACGGCCAGGCGGGTCTTCCACCAGATCTGCTCGACGGTGTCGCCGAGCCAGTTCGTGAAGATGCTGACGCTGTAGGCACCACCGGTGACGCCTTCGAAGTCGGCGAGGACGGCGTCCCACGGGACGTCGCGATAGACGTCCTGGCGCACGCGGTAGGCGGGCTGCACGTCGACCGTCACGCGCACCACGATGCCGTAGGCGCCGAGCCCGATGACGAGGCCGTCGAAACCGGGATCCCCGCGACGGACGTGGACGAGTTCGCCCGTGGCGTCGACGTATTCGAGGCCGCTCACCGCTGAAGACAGGATGCCGTTGTCGTTGCCGGAACCGTGGGTGCCGGTCGCGATCGCGCCGCCGATGGAGATGTGCGGGAGCGAGCCCATGTTGTGGAAGGCGAGGCCCTGCTCGGCGAGCCACGCGGCGGCGATCCCGTAGCGGGTCCCGGCTCCGATCGTCACCGAACCGGCGGCCTCGTCGAACACCGGGTCGGCGGGGATGTCGAGCACCGTGATGAGCGTGCCGTCGGAGTCGGCGAGGTCGGTGAACGAGTGTCGGGTGCCGAGGGCGCGGACCCGCGTGCCCGTCCTGGCGGCCTCCGCGACGAGTGCGCGGACCTCGTCGATCGACGTGGCGTTCACGATCCGCGGCGCTGCGAAGGTGTGCGTGCCGGCCCAGTTGCGTTCAAGCGTCATGAGCGCAAGCTTGCCAGAGCCGGGGCGACCCGCAGGCGTTCCCGAAACATTTCCGGTCAGGCGGGCGGGGCGGCGTGCTTGTTCTCGAGCAGGACACCGACGGCGACGAGCACGACGGCACCGAGGAACTGCGCGATGATCCAGGGGATGCCACCGAACGGGAGCGGGAGGACCGGGTTCCACACGATCGCGACGAGCAGCGTCGGGATCATCCAGAGCGGCTGCTTGGCCTGCCAGGCGAACACGGCCATGATGAGCGCGAGGATGCTCACCACGAACAACACGATCGTGAAGGCGTCGAGTTCGAGCAGCGCGAGGCCGAGCATGAGCGCGACCGCGCCCATGATGCCCGGGATGAGCGCCGGGCGGAGGGCGAAGGGTGCGGGTGCGGGGGTCGGACTCGGCATCCCATGAGTTTACGTGGAGCGGCGGGGCGTCGCCGAGCGGTGCGGCGGGGCCGATGCGGCACAATCACTGCATGGGCGTTCTCATCTACGGTGCCGGGAGTCACTACGACTTCGACGACCGCGTGCTCGCCCACCTCAGGGCGGCGATCGGGAGCAAGCTGCGTCGTCGGGAGTCCTTCTTCGTCGAGTGGACGAAGGGGGCCGTCGAGGGCGGCGGGCGGGCCAGTCTCTGGATCACAAGCGATGTCCCGCTGCAGTTCCGGTTCGCGCAGCCCGAGCCTCCGGTCAACCAGGCGTGGGTGCGCGCCCTGCTCGAGTCCTCCTACACGCCGGGCGGCATGATCCTGACGCCCGAACCCGGCGCATCGGCCGCCACGGAGACGGCGTGACCGGAGGGCTAGCTCAGCGCTGCTCCACCAGCGCGGCGAGTTGCTCCGTGACGATCCCCCAGCCGGCGTGGAAGCCGAGTTCGAGGTGTTCGTCGCGCTGGGCGACCCCGCTGTGGAGCGCGGTCGCGCGGTAGCGGGTGCCGTCGGGGTGGTCGGCGAGGTCGATCACGGCGGTGATGAACGGCTGCTCGGCGGGCCGCCATCCTGCGGTCAGCGCCGTCGTCCAGACGAGTCGCTGCTCCGGAACGACCTCCAGCACGCATCCGGTGATCTGCGGCACGAAGTCGACGCCGTCCTCGCTGAACTCGGTGCGGAACGCCCCGCCGGGGCGCAGCTCGATCTCGACCACCCGGCACACCGCTGGCGCCGGCACCCACCATTGCCCGAGCGTCGCGGGATCGATCCACGCCGCCCAAACGGCCGATCGCGGCGCGTGGATGATGCGTTCGACCAACAGGTCGCGCTCGTCGGCCGGGTCGGGCTGTGTGTAATGGGTGTCGGTCATGCGGTGCTCCTCCGTGGTCAGTCAGCGTCCTTCTCGACGCGGGCGAAGCGCGGTCCCTCGTAGCCGTCGCGTGAGACGGTCTCGACGAACATCGCGAGCGGTCGCACCCACGACGTCGGCGGGGTCGTGGTCGTCCGGTAGAAGACGTACGGCTCCTCCGTCTCGCTGTGGCGTCCGACGCCGATGACCTCGTACCGCGCACCCTTGAAGTGCCGGTAGGTGCCGGGCTCGACGCCGAAGGACTCGCCGTCATCGGTGCTGGCCGTGCTGTCGTCGCTCATGTCGCGAGTCTAGCCAGCGGGCTTCGCGGAGTCAGTGCCCGCTTCGTCGGCGCGGAGCTCGGACACGTGCTGCACCAGATCCTGCATCTGATGGGGGAACGCCTCGCCGATGTCGATCCCGAACCGGTCGGCGAGCACGAGACAGGACCAGATGGCGTCACACAGTTCGTGCTCGAGCTGTTCGAGTCCGATGCCGTCGATGCGACGCGTCCCATCGAGCGTCATCACGATCTTGGCGAGGTCGCCGACGTCGCCGACGAATCCGAGGGCGACCTCCTGGTTCGTCCACGGACGTCCGATCCGCGTCGTGCTGAGATCGTCGTAGGCGGCGGCGACCTCCATGGCGTGGGCGTTCAGCGTTGCGAAGTCCTGAGTCATCCCCAGAGCCTAACCAGCACCCTCGACGCGAGCCTCGATCGACGTTCCGTCGGAGAGATCCCGAACATACTGGCGGCACACGTACACCCGAGCGAAGCGTTCCCTGAGCTCCTGCTCGCGCTCGATGCCTGCATGGACGAACGCGCGGACCGGACCGCTGAACCCGGGCGGAGTCGTGAATCCCTCGGCATCATCCCCGTCTTCCAGGTGTACATGCAGGTACTGGAACGTTTCGGAGAAGCCGTTGCGCCGATACCAGCCGTTCGCGGCCGGGTCCTCCCGGGTCCACGCGTCGATACTCGAGACACCCCCATCGGCCAGCCGCCCCACAGCTGCTTCGAGGAGAGCTGTGCCGATCCCCGCGCCCTGGTGACTGGGATGCGTCGCGATCGAGTGAATCGTCGCGGCCTCAGCGTCGATGCTGACGTCCAGCAAGCCGATCACGCGCCCCTCCCCATCCACCGCGACCAGCCCGAACGACGGTGCAGACACATCCGGGCGGCGAGGCCACACGTCGTCGTAGTACTGGGTCGTCAGAAAAGCGAGCGCCCGGCATCGCACCCACGAGGATTCGTCAGACGCCTCGTAGGGGCGGATTGCGACTGCGGGCGAAGTGGACATCGTGACGGCAGAGGGCTGTGCCCGCTGCTCAGGCCGAGCGGAAGTAGTCGGATGCGGCCTTCGTGTAGAGGAGGATGAGGCCGATGACCGCGAGCAGCAGGCTGATGATCTGCGTCGCGACGTTGCCGGTGGTGACCATCGCGTAGACGGCGCTTGCGATCGACAGCACGAGGACGATCGTCGTGAGCACCCTCGCCACGCTGCTCCCCCGCAGGAGGCCGACGCCGACGATGATGGTGATGATCCCGAGGATCAGCGACACGAGGCCGACGACGTTCATCCCCTGAAGGTTGCCGTTCGGCGTGTTCGCACCGATCATCAGGAGCGCGCCGCCGAGGGCACTCAAGAAGCCCTGGATCCAGACGATCACCGCGACGATGGTCACTCCCCCTGGTCGTTTCGCCATCCTGCACACCTCTCGTTCGTCGTTCGACGATCCCGGATCGGGACCGTCCCCGACCCTAGCGGTGTGCCGCCGGGGTCGCCAGGGGTGGTGCGGGGGCCTGAGGATCGGTAGCGATCCTGCGCGACCGCTCGGGATGGATGACTCGGTCGCCCGTCGCGTCATGCGGAGCGCGATCGCAGGCGCTCGACACCGGCGCCGTCGAGTTCCGAGCAGAACACGCTGCGACCGGTCATCGCCATGATGAGTGCGAGGGTGCGGCCACGCACGATCTCCCCGTCGCCGACGACGGCGGCGGTGTCGACCGCCTCCAGCCGAAGCCCATGCACCCGACTCTTCGCGACGACGACTTGGTCGGAGCCGGCGTAGTAGCGCAGTAGCGCCGTCAGGGTCTCGGGCGGGTGGTCGCGGACGAGACCGAGCGGTCGGCGGATGTCTTGACCGTGGACCACGATCTCTCCCAGCAATGCCAGACGCGGCAGCGGGGGTGAGGTGCGACTCCCGATCGTCTCCCGGAAGCGACGCAGTGTCTCGTCGGACGTGTCGCCCAGCTGTTCCCGCAGGCGGTCGTCCGCCTGACGATCGAAGTCGAAGCGGGCGCGAACGACCCCGGCGAACCAGCGAGGTCCGGATACCGCGCCGCTGACGGTGAGATGCGCCAGCACCTCGCGCACGGACAGGCCGGCGCACAGGGAGGGCGTCGACCATTGGAACTCGTCGAGCCCCGCGAGATCCTCCGCCAGGGCCGCGCGTTCTTCGTCGATGCTCTGCCAGATGGTGTTCCGATCCACGCTGCCATCTTTCCGCAACCATCGTCCACGCGCGATCGTGGGCCGAGTGGATCCACTCACCCGGCGGTCGGCACGACGTCCCAGTGCTCGCGGATGAGCTTGTCGTCGACGCGGAAGATGTCCGCCGCCAGAATCGGGTCGTCAGCCTTCGCGCCGACGCTCTGGGAGAAGGTCCAGACGAGGTCGCCGTCGCTCAGCGAGATGACCGACTCCTGCGGCGGGAAGGTGGAGGACCCGGAGAAGAAGGACTTGAGCGCCGCCGTTCCGTTCGGTGCGACCGGGTTGTGCTGGAGGTAGGCGGGGTCGAAGGCCTTGTCGAGGATCGACACGTCCTGGTCGCGGAACAGCGTGTTGTACGCGCTCACTGCGAACGTGCGGTTCTGCTCCTCCTGCTTCTCCGACGGCGCGACCGCGGGCTTCGCCGGGTTGTAGAGGTCGCTGAACATCGTGTTGGTGTTCCCACTCGCGGGCGTCCCGGGCGCGATCGGCTGATCGAACGCCCAGCGCTCCACGACGGCGCCGTCCCGCACCCGGAACAGGTCGACAGCGGCCTCGCCCGTCCGTTCGTCGGCCGGGTCGGAGGCGACCTGGTAGTGCACGGCGACGAGGTCGCCGTCGGCCGCGGTGTGCTTCACGACCGCCTGCGCCCCGGGGACCCGCGTCCGGTCGGCGGTGAACTCGGCGAGCACACCGCTCGGCCCGCTCTTCTGGCCCGAGCCGTGCGCGACGGCGTCGGCCGCGACCAGTTTGTCGGTCGTGACCACCGCTTTCGAGGAGGCGGGGTCGGGGAAGGCGTCCGTGTAGAGCTTGAGCACGGCGGCGAGGTTCTTCTGCTCGGTCTTCGAGTCGCTGCGGTCGCCCGTCGAGCCGCCGTCGGCGCTTCCCTTCCGCGCCGATGAGACCGAGGCCGACGGATCGGGCACGGCTGCCGAGGTGGCCTGGCACCCAGCAAGGAGCGAGACGCCGGCGAGGACGGCGGCGGTGCGGACGAGGGGGACGACGAGGGCACGCGATCTGATCATGGAATCACTGTGCGACGGTGTTCTGAAGCTCAGGTGAGGTGTCCCTGGGCTTCGCTGGGAATCGGTGTTTTTCAGTTCGGACGGCGGTTGACGCCTTCCGTCTTCGGTCGTCGCAGCTCGCTTCTGCTCGGCCTGTTCTCTACCCTGGGTGCAACGACCGTGACATCCGGGGGTGCATCGTGGGCCTGATCCAAGACGTGGGTGGTGGCCTGCTGCTGGCGCTCGGACTCCTGCTCGCCGGGCTGGTGATCTTCCTCGTATTCGCGCTGGGCACCCAGTACGTGCGGATGCGCCGTCGACAGCCGCGGGGCAAGCTGGCGCGCGCCGACGCTGAGCTCCGCGCGCAGTTGGTCGAAGACGGCTTCTCCGAGCACGAGGTCGCAGACGCGATCCAGGCGTCCCGGCCCCGTGATGATGCCTGATCGATTCGACGAGAGGCTCCTGAATGAATGAAAGCGCACCGTTCCACAACGGCGACGGGCGCGCGATGACTGCGTGGAACGTCACTCGTGTTCGAGCGGCCATCACTCAGCTCGTGGTCAGCGGGTAGCCCGGCGCCCTGGCCCCGAGTAGGGCCCAGCCTCGATCCGGTGCCGGGAGTGTCGACGTAGCCGTTCCACGATCTCATCGCGTCGGCCATGCATCCATGGCGCGGTGACGGCGTCCCACTCCTCTGGGAACGGGATGTAGAGCACGGGCGGATCCACGCCCCACCCGGCGTCGAAGACGAAGCCCTCGGCCCCCTCCCAGTAGACGACCTCTTCCTTCCAGCGAGGCTCGACCTCGAACTCCGCGTCTTTCCCCGTCTGCACGCTTCGATGCTATGCCGCCCGTGCCCGCCGACGACCGCGTCCGGGAACGAAAGAAACCCCCTCCGTCCCGGTGTTGCTCAGGGATGGAGGGGGCTTCTTCGTGGCGGTACCGGTGGGATTTGAACCCACGGTGCTCTTTCAAGCACACAACTTTTCGAGAGTTGCACCTTCGGCCGCTCGGACACGGTACCGGGGTCGAGTGTAATAGAAGACGAGCGCCGACGCGAATTGAGCGGTGCCGGTCATCCACAGGCGGCGCGGAGGGCCGGCGGTGTCGGCGGCCGCGCTTAGGCTGGCCGCATGGCCAAGGCACCCTCCCCCGCATTCCGCTGCACCGAATGCGGCTGGACCACCGCCAAATGGGCCGGCCGATGCGGCGAATGCCAGCAGTGGGGCACGGTCGTCGAAGCCTCGGCTCCCACCGGGGTCCTCGGCAAGCTGACGCCGATCCGCGCCACCGATGAGCGCGCTGCACGCCCCATCACCCAGGCTCGCGCCGACGAGGCACCACGCTGGTCGAGCGGCATCGCGGAATTCGACCGAGTGCTCGGCGGCGGTATCGTCCCCGGCGCCGCGATCCTCCTCTCCGGCGAGCCGGGCGTCGGCAAGTCGACCCTGCTGCTCGAGGTCGCGTCCCGAGCCGCGAAGACCGGCGCCCGCGTCCTCTACGTCAGCGCGGAGGAGTCGGTCGGCCAGGTCCGCCTCCGCGCCGAACGCACCGGCGCGCTTCACGACGACCTCTACCTCGCCTCCGAGACCGACCTCGCCACCATCCTCGGCCACATCGACCAGGTGCAGCCCAAGCTCCTCATCGTCGACTCCGTCCAGACCGTCTCCTCCTCGCAGTCCGACGGCCTCGCCGGACAACCCGGCCAGGTCCGCGAGGTCTCCGCCGTGCTCACCCGCATCGCCAAGGAACGCGACCTCCCGATCCTGCTCGTCGGCCACGTCACGAAAGACGGCTCGATCGCCGGCCCCCGGCTCCTCGAGCACCTCGTCGACGTCGTCTGCCAGTTCGAAGGCGACCGCCACACCGCGCTCCGCTTCCTCCGCGCGCAGAAAAACCGCTTCGGCGCCACCGACGAGGTCGGCTGCTTCGAGATGGCCGGCGACGGCATCGCCGAGGTCCCCGACCCGAGCGCGCTCTTCCTCAGCCAGAACGAGCCCGTGGCCGGCACCTGCGTCACCATCGTCATGGAGGGCCGCCGCGCGCTCCCCGTCGAAGTCCAGGCGCTCATCAACAAGACGCAGGCGCCGAACCCCCGCCGGGTCACCAACGGCGTCGACCCGTCACGCGTCGCGATGATCCTCGCGGTGCTGCACGGCCGCTACTCCTACGACCTCACCGACCATGACGTCTACATCTCGACCGTCGGCGGCGTGAAGATCACCGAACCGGCAGCCGACCTCGCGATCGCCCTCGCGCTCGTCTCCGTCATCCGCGACCTCGCCCTCCCCCGCGACCTCGCGGCCTACGGCGAGATCAGTCTCAGCGGCGAAGTGCGCCCGGTGAGCGTCGCGAAGCAGCGTGGCTCCGAGGGCAACCGACTCGGTTACAAGCTGCTGCTCAACTCCGACGTCAGCAACGACCTCAAGTCGGTGCTGGGCATCGCGAAGACCGCAGCCGAAGCGGCACAGCCCGCCCGACGCGAACGCGAGCTCGACGCGGCGTTCTGAGCGAGATGCCTGGGAACTACTCGGCCGCCGGCGCCTCGAGCTCGAGCACCCGCAGCAGCTCCTCCGGCGACGCCTGCAGCGAGTGCGGGCCGGCCACGTCGAAGAGCACCGTCTCGATGTCGTCGCCGTAGGTGCGGAGGAAGCTGGCGAGCCAGGCACCGTCGTGCAGGCCGACGTAGGGCGGCAGGGCGGCCGGCTTGTTCTTCGCATCGGAGAAGAGGAGCAGCGCGAGCCTCGCAGTCTCGGGCTGACGGAACATCCAGACCTCGCCGGTCTCGGTCGGCTTGTCGGGGTTACCCGGCTTCATGAGCGGGACGACGAACCGACCGTTCCGCAGGGCGAGGGCCACGGCCACCATGTCGCCGGCGGCGAGGGCCGCGGCCAAAGGCTCGGAACGGAATTCGGGTCGCTTCTGCTTCGCCATGCGTCCATTGTCGCAGGCCGGTCCGGGGCCGCGGGTCGAGCACTTCGACAGGCTCAGTGACCGGGGGCGGCTCAGTGACCTGGGGGCGGCTCAGCGACCGAGGGCGGGACGACCCAGTGACCGGGGGGGCGGCTCAGTGACCGGGGCAGCTCAGCGAGCAGGTTCCGTCAGTTGAGCAGGAACTGCGCGCTGTCGGCGGAGGCGAAGCCGCCGATCGACGTGTTCAGGTGGTACGAGGCGCCACCGGCGGGCACCGGATCGCGCGGCTGGTCGCAGGTGTCGGGCGCCGACCGCGTGCGGTCCCAGGTGATCGGCGGGTTCGACGAGACCGTCTTCCCCGGCTCGAGGAGCACCTGCTGGTCACTCGGTGCCGTCTGGCAGTCGGTCGACGTCCAGTACGGCTCCTCACCGCTCGAAACCGTGAACACCTGCTGACTCGTACCGGCGTTCATCGTGCACGCGGCCGACCCGGTGTTCGTCACGCTCAGCGAGAGCTGCGGGAGTTCGTCCGCCGCGAAGCTCGTCCCGTTCACGACGGCCTCGACACGGATCTGATCGGCGGTGCACGCGGCCGCCGAACCGGGGTCGGTGGTCGCGGCCTCATCGATCGCTGCGGTCGTCGACGCTTCCGGCGCGGCCGTCGGCGCGGGGGTCGCGGTGGGCGTCGGGGTCGGCGTCGCGGCCGTGTTCTCGGTGCCCGGACCCGACGCGAGACGGACGATGAGCACGATGACCAGGACGATGACGGCGAGCAGGACGCCGAACACGATCAACCTGCGTCGCCAGTAGACGGCGGGCCGCTCCGGTCCGCGGGGATTCGTGAGGCTCGACATGCTCACAGATTAAGTGCAGAGGCGCGGAAACGCCCGATGCCCCGCCGTCGGTGCGGACCGTGGTCCGACCGATGACCGGGCATCGGGATGGTGCTGGGTGGTGCGAGCGCCTAGAGCTGCTGCGCCGAGCGACGACGGGCGATCACGAGAGCGAGACCAGCGACGAGGAGCAGTGCGGCGAGCGCCGCGTTCCCCCACGGCTCGGCACCGGTCTTACTCAGGCTGCCGTCCTGGCTGCCGCCGGCCGTACCCGAACCGGTCCCACCGCCCGCACCGGGCTGGGTGCCCGGGTCGGTGCCGGGGTCGACCGCTGCGGCTTGCACGACGATGTCCTGCCAGCCGATGACGTTGCCGTCGGCGTCCTGGACGACGAGGCGGTGGGCACCGACCGGCGCGTCCTCAGGAACCGTGACCTGCACGTTGCCGTCCGCGTCGACCTGCACGAGGCCGTCACTGACGAGGATCGGGTCGGAGTGCAGCCAGACGCTGACCCAGGTGCCGGCGTACTCCTTGCCGACGTGGATCGTGGCGAGCTTGCCGATGATGAAGTCGGTGATCGCCTTGATGAGGTCCTTGAGCGCCTGGATGAGCGCGGACTCCGGTGCGGGCGTCGGCGGCGTGACCACCGGCGGCGTCGCGACCGTGAGTGGCACCGTCAGCGTCGTCCCCGACTCGAGTGCCGTGAGGCGCACCGTCGCCGCGCCGTCAGCGGTACCTGCCGGGACAGTGAAGGACACCGTCGCAGCCCCCGCGGTGACCGGGACCGTTCCGATCGGCGAGCCGTTGAGCTCGATTGCCAGCGAGGTGTTCACCGGGCTGCCGGTCGAGGTAAGGTCGAGCTTCGCGACGTCGAACGAGACCGTCCTCCCGGCGGCGACCGCTGCGGTCGGCGCGTTCGTGACCTGCACGCTCTGGCGGGCGAAGTCCGGGGACACCGGGCTGTTCGCCGTCAGGTAGGCGATCCACGCGTCGCGGTCGACGAGACCGGAGTCGCGCGTGTCCGTGCCGTTCGCGAACTCACGGAAGTTGTCGCCACCCTGCAGCAGGAAGCTGAAGGAGCCGATCCGGTAGCTCTTGCTCGGATCGATCGGCGCGCCGTTCACCGTGATGCTCGTGATGCGCTGCCCCTGGGCCTTCGTGGGGTCGAACGTGTACTGCACGTTCGACGACAGGCCGAGCTGCAGGTACGGACGGGACGGGACGTTCCCGGCCGCGTCGAGCTGCCACTGCTGCTCGAGCACGGTCTTGAACTGTGCACCCGTGAGCGAGGTCGTCCACAGGTTGTTGAGGAACGGCAGCACCGCGTTCGCCTCGGCGTACGTGATGTCGCCCGCGAGGATCTCCTCACGCATGCCACCCGGGTTGACGATGCCGATGTCGGCTCCGCCCCGGTCGGCACTCGAGAGCGAGGCGCGGAGCGAGTCGGCGACGAGCGCACCGAGCGTCGATTCGGCGCCGCGGTCGTCCTTCACCCCGTTGTTGAACGCACGGGTGATGTCCGCCTTCGCCTCACCGATCTTCTGGTTGCCGATCTCCGCAGCGACCGCGAGGGCCTTGTCGGTGATCGTCTTGACCGTCGCGACCGCCGGGAACTGCTTGACCAGGTCGGCCTCGGCCACCGTGGTGCGTGCGACGTTCTTCGCGGTGTAGGCGGTGACGTCACCCGACGCGCGGTCGACGGTCAGCGTGATCTGACCGATGAACTCGCCGTAGCTGCCGGTCTGGAGCACCGGGCGGGTCTTGCCGGTCACGCCGGGGATCGGAGCGTCCCACGCGTACTGCTTGTGCGTGTGGCCGGTGAAGATGGCGTCGACATCCGCGCTCGTCGTGGTGACGATCTCGGTGAAGGCGCTCTCCTGGGCGAGCTCCTGCTCGAGGGTCGCGCCGTCCGGCGTGCCGGCTCCGGCACCCTCGTGGTACTCCGCGACGATGACGTCCGCCTCACCGTTGGACTCGTCGCCGTCGGAGAGCTGCGCCGCGACGCGGTTCACGGCCTCGACCGGGTCCCCGAAGTCGAGGTCGGCGATGCCGGCGGGCGACACGAGCGTCGGCGTCTCTTGCGTGATGGCGCCGACGACGGCGACCTTCACCCCGTCGATGTCGAGGATCGTGTACTCCTTGAGCGCCGGGTTCTTCGTGCCCTTCTGATAGACGTTGGCCCCGAGGTACGGCCAGGCGGCGTTCTTCCCGTTGGCCATGACGCGGTCGACGAGGTCGCCGTAGCCCTGGTCGAACTCGTGGTTGCCCACCGCGGAGGCCTTGAGGCCGAGCGCGTTGAGCACGTCGATCGTCGGCTGGTCCTGCTGCGACGACGAGGCGAAGAGCGAGGCACCGATGTTGTCACCAGCGGAGATGAACGCCGTCTGGTCGGGCGCGAACATCGCCTTGAGCTGCTCGATCGTGCCCGCGAACTTCGTCGTGTTGGCGTCGATCCGACCGTGGAAATCGTTGATATTGAGCAGGTTGACGGTCGCGGACTCGCTCGCGTCGGCACTGATGCCGACGATCACGGGGTCGTGGTCGCTCGAGCGGAACATGTCCGGCACGTTGAAGTCGGTCACGTTCGCGTTGTAGCGGGAGTATTCGAGGGCGATCGACTCAACGGAGTTGATGTTCCACACGTCGGCACCGGTGACGCTCTGGTCGGCTTCCGGCGACGCGAAGATGTGGTCGAGGGACCCGACCGCTCCGTCGTACGCGTAGGTGTACTCGCCGGTCTTGGCCTCCTGGCTGATGTAGCCGGCATCACGGAGCACGTCCAGCGGGTCCTCGGCGTCGTAGGAGTTGAAGTCACCGACGAGGAAGACCTTCTTCGTGCCGACGTCCTTCGAGACCGTGTCCGCGAAGGTCACGAGGGCCTTGGCCTGACGCGTGCGGTCGCCGGTGAAGGCGCCCTGACCGGTGTTGGCGTTGTCACCGGTGGCTGCCGCCGAGGTGCTCTTCGACTTGAAGTGGTTCGCGATCACGAGGAACGTCGCGGCGTCGTCCGCACCCTTGGGCTTGAACGCCTGGGCATCGGGCTCGCGGGCGTTGTCGAAGGCGGGCGAGTCGAGCAGGATGCGCGATTCGCCGACGGTCTCGACGGTGGCGGACTTGTAGATGAAGGCCGTGCGGATGACGTCCTCGTCCGTGGGAACCTTCGCGGGCGATGGGACGAACGTCCAGGTGCCCTCGCCGGCATCGGCGTTGAGCGCCGCCGTCAGCGTCGTGAGGGCGTCGTCGCGATCGAGCCCGATCGAGGCGGAGTTCTGGATCTCCTCGAGCGAGACGACGTCGGCGTCCAGGGCGTTGATCGCGGAGACGATCTTCGCCTGCTGACGGGCGAGGCTCTCGGCCGTCGCAGCACCTCGGACACCGCAACCGGCGGCGTCGGAGTTGTTCACCGTGGTCTTGCCGCCCTGACGGTCGGTGTAGAAGGTGCACCCGATGCGGGAGTCGCCGGTGGTGGCGAAGTAGTTGAGGACGTTGAACGTCGCGAGGGACACGTCGCCACCGACACCGCGAGGCGAGGTGGAGCGCGTGTTCTCGAACGTCGCCGGCTGCACGGTCGCTGTGTTGGCACCGGTCAGCTGCTGCGTGGGCTGGAACTTCCAGTTGCTGTTGCGGAAGTCGAAGACGACCGGAGCGGTGAAGTCGACGGCGGCACCGACCCGGACTGGCGCGGTGGTCGAGAGGTACGGCAGCGGGGTGCCGGTGTTCTCCGCCTTCGAGAAGTCGACGGTCGCACCGTCGTCGAGGACGACCTTCTCCGCCGGGACCCGGGCCGCAGCTGCGAGCGCCTCAGCGGAACCGGGCTTGCCGAGGACCGTCGGCGTGACGAACGGCGTCGTCGATGCAGCAAGGGCGATCTCGCCGTAGCGGTTCGTGCTGTAGTTGTCGGTGACCGTGTAGTCGCCGGCGGGGTCGAGCAGCATGCCCTCGAGGCGTTCGCGCTCCTCGTCGGTCGCCGGGAAGGCGACACTCGCGGCGGTCGGTGCGGTGACGCCGGTGGCGTCGAGCGCCGTGACGGCGGCCGCGTCCGTGACCTTCAGCTGCGTCAGGCCGTAGTACTCGTCCACGACGCCGGTGACCTGCAGGTACTGGCCGACGGCGACGGAGCCGACGGTGGCCGGCGAGTAGACGAAGATCCCGTCGGACGCGAGGTGCGTTGCGGGGTCGATCGTCCCGCCGGTGCCCGCGGTCTGCAGGTAGTAGCCGTTGAAGCCGCCGGTCGGGAAGCTCGCGGTGACGAAGCCCGAGGTGGTGACTGTCTGGCCGACCATCGTGCTCGCGGCGCCGGTGCCCTGGATGTCGGCGATCGTCGCCGTACCGGGCTCGACCGGGGTGGTCGGGTCGGTGGGTTCGGGAGTCGGCTCCGGCGTGGGCTCGGGGTCGACCGGGGTGTCGCCGGCGCTGTTCTGCGGCGTGACCGTGTCGCTGATCGTGAAGTCGGCCGCGTTGCTGTCGGTGTCGGCGAAATTCGTCCGGTTGATCGACTGCGGAACGCTGTTGCTCGCGGGCCCCGGGGTCACAGCTGTCTCGAAGGTGTTCGACGTGCCGTAGCCGATCAGGTCCACCACCGAGGGGTCAGCGGCGGTCGAGCCGACCGGCAGCGTGACCGCCGAGGTGGAGGCGACCAGTGCGATGGTGCCGGTCGACCCCGAGGGGTTGAGCGTGCCCGACACATCGGGGGTGGGCAGAGCCGCACCGTTTCCGCCGGGGTTTCCGGCAGCGCCGACGAGGTAGTACCCGCCTGCGGCAATCGAGCCGGTCAGTGGGGTCACACCAGACGCCGGGCCCGTCCCAGTCGCGTTGCGGTACTGGATCGACCAGCCGCTGACATCGACGGCCGCATCGCTCGGGTTGTAGAGCTCGACGAACTTGTTCAGGTAGGGCGCGTTGGCGCTCCCGCCCGAGAGGTAGGCCTCGTTGATGACGACGCCGAGGCCGTCGGTCGAGGCGACGGCTGGTGTCGCCACGAGGGGTGCGGCGACGAGCCCGGCAAGGGCGGCGAAGGCGGACAGCCTCCACGGGTGTTTGAACGACATGTGGCTCCGAATCGAGGGCCGTCCTCGTTCGGAGCGCGCGACAACGCACCCCCCATTCGAGGCACAGACGATGGGTAGTGCCTCACAAGCTAACCGACATGCGTGACGGAAGACCACCGCGAATGTGAACGGCACGTAAATCCGGGCGTGCTCATCCGAGCACGGGATTCGCGCTGAAATCGAAGGAAAGGCCTGATCAGAAAAGTGTTGTGAACGGTCTCATCGGTCGCTCCGACGAGCGCCAACCTTCAAGCTGTGGTTCAGAGCAGCTTGAGCATGCGGGTGTTACCGAGCGTATTCGGCTTGACCCGTGCGAGGTCGAGGAACTCCGCGACACCTTCGTCCGACGAGCGCACGAGCTGTGCGTAGACCTCAGGCGGGACGATCTCCTCGCCGATCTCCTGATAGCCGTGCCTCGTGAAGAAGCCGGTTTCGAAGGTCAGGCAGAACAGGCGACGCAGGCCGAGCTCGATCGCGTCGTGCTCGAGGCGCTCGACGAGCGCGTGGCCGACCCCGGTGCCGAGGTGGTCTGCGGAGACGGCGAGCGTGCGGACCTCACCGAGGTCCTCCCAGATGACGTGTAGCGCGCCGCATCCGATGAGTTCGCCGTCGGGTGTCTCGGCGACGCGGAACTCCTGGACCGCTTCGTAGAACACGACGTCGTCCTTGCCGAGGAGGATGCGCTGCTGCACCAGGGGCTCGACGAGCGCCTGGATGCGGCGGACGTCGCTCGTGCGGGCGCGACGGACGATGTACCCCTGCTGAGCCTGCTCGACCATCCCGCCTCCTCCTGTCAGAACCTCCGAGAAGTCTACTGACGCCAGCGCGGTGCTCCCGACCGAGCGCGGGCTGTCAGGCGTCAGCGCGGTGCGCTCGCGCGAGCGCTGCCCAAGCGGCGCCAGCGCGACCCACCCGTGTGAGTGCGGGCCTCCAGAGGGGCGCGCTCGGTCCGGTGGGGCGCGCTCACGTCAGCGCACCGCGCTGGCGCCGGACACCGAAGCCGCGGCGCCGGGGACGGATCAGTGCCAGGACCTCGGGCCCGCGGTGCCGGCCGGGTAGGTGTCGATCGACACCTCGTCCTTGCGCCACGCCTTGAGGACCGGTGCGACGATCCGCCAGCACTGCTCGGCGACGTCACCGCGCACCGACAGGGTCGGGTCACCCTCGAGGATGCTCGACAGGACTTCGCCATAGGCACTGAGCTGCCCGGCCTGGAGTTCGGCGTGGAGGGCGACCGGGTCCAGCTCGAAGGGGTCGTCCTCGCCGTTGATCATCAGATCGAGGTCGAGGGACGCGGGCTTCAGGCCGATGCGGAGCCGCGCCGGGGTCTTCATGCCGTGCAGGCCGGACGGAAGGTGCGGCACCGGCTTGAAGGTGAAGACGATCTCCTGACGGGTGTCCGCCAGAGCTTTCCCGGACCGCAGCACGAACGGGACACCGGCCCAACGCCAGTTGTCGATCGCGAGGGTCATCTCGGCGAGCGTCTCGGTGTGGTGCGACGGGTCCACGCCCTGCTCGTCGACGTAGGCGGGCAGCTTGCGGTCGCCGATCGTCCCGGCGCCGTAGCGTGCACGCCGACTCTCCGTGCCGTTCGCCTTCCACGGTCGGGTCGCCCGCAGCACCTGGGCCATACCGCCGCGCAGATCCTCGGCGTCGACGCTCGCCGGTGGCTCCATGGCCGCGAACGCGAGGACGAGGAGCAGGTGACTCTGGATCATGTCGATCAGGGCGCCCGCGCGGTCGTAGTACCCGGCGCGACCCTCGAGCGCCAGCTGCTCGTCGAAGACGATGTCCACGCGTTCGACGTTGTCGGCCGAGAGCAGCGGTTCGAAGATGCGGTTCGCGAAGCGCAGGCCCAGCAGGTTGAGGACCGTCGACTTGCCGAGGAAGTGGTCGACGCGGAACACCTGCTCCTCAGGCACCAGGTGCTGGAGCAGGCGGTTGAGCGAGCGGGCGGTGGCGTAGTCGGTGCCGAACGGCTTCTCGAGGGCGAGCATGATGCCCTTGGGGAGCTCCAGCTTCCGCAGCGCCTTGCAGGCAAGCAGGGTGATGGCGGGCGGCAGGGCGAAGTAGAGCGCGACGTTCGGTCCGGCGGCCACGAGGACGCGTTCGAGCGACGCCGGGTCGGAGACGTCGGCCTGCACGTAGGTGGTCTCGGCGACGATCGTCTCGGCGAGCTTCGACGGGGCGTCCGCGAAGGCGGTACCGACGCGCTTCCGCCAGGCCTCATCGCTCGACTCGGAGCGGTCGACCCCGATGAGGCGCACCGACTCTCCACGCGGAGAGGCAAGGAGCGACGCGAGTCCCGGTAGCAGGAGTCGGGCCGTGAGATCGCCCCCGGCACCGAGGATCACGAGGGTTCGAGGAGCGGACGATTCCGAGGTGGCGGCGGTCATGCGGCGATCCTACGCGGTGCGCCGACGAAGTCGCGCGGCCTTGCGCCCTCCCGAGGTCCCCCCCCCCCCCCCCCAGCGCGGTGCGCCGACGCGAGCGCGAAGTTGTGGGCGTCAGCGCGGTGCGCCGACGCGAGTGGCGCAGAATCGGCCTCACCGCGGGTCAGGGACGTGGGCGCACCCCTCCGGAGACCCGCGCTCACGCGCTGGACCCGCGCTCACGTCAGCGCACCGCGCTGGCGACCGACCACGGCCGACCCGGGGGCGCAGGCAGTACTGTGAGCGCATGCGACTCGGAGTCCTCGACGTGGGATCGAACACCGTCCACCTGCTCATCGTCGATGCCCATCCGGGAGCGCGGCCGATCCCCCAGTCGTCGCACAAGTCGGTGCTGCGACTGATGCGATACCTCACGCCCGACGGATCGATCAGCGATGAGGGCGTCGCGGTCATCCTCGAGTCGATCGGTGCAGCGGCGGCGATCGCCCAGGAGAGCGGCCTCGACGAACTGCTCTCGATGGCGACCTCGGCCATCCGTGAGGCGACGAACGGGCCGGAGGTCCTGGCCCTCGTCGAGGAGCGGACCGGCATCGCCCTGCAGGTCCTCTCCGGTGACGACGAGGCGAAGCTCACCTTCCTCGCCGTCCGCCGCTGGTACGGCTGGTCGGCCGGCGAGATGCTCCTCCTCGACATCGGCGGCGGCTCGCTCGAGATCGCGGCCGGCGGCGACGAGTACCCCGATGTCGCGATCTCCCTGCCGCTCGGCGCCGGCCGCTCCACCGTCGGCTTCCTGCACGACGACCCACCGACCGTCGCGCAGCAGGAGGCGCTCCGCCTGCACGCCCGCGAGGTGCTGACCGCAGCACTGCCCGCGTTCGCCGAAGAGCCCGACGCCCATCACGTCGTCGGATCGTCCAAGACCATCCGCTCCCTCGCACGCCTCGCAGGATCGGTGGCCGACGGCATCGGAGGCACCGAACGATCGCTGCTCCGTCGCAGCCAGCTCGACGACTGGAACCCCCGGCTCGCGCGTATCCCCGCCGACGCCCGCCCCGCGCTCCCCGGGATCACCGCCGACCGCACGTTCCAGATCGTCGCCGGCGGCATCGTCCTGTCCGAGGCGATGGCCGCCTTCCGCGTCCGCGAGCTCGACGTCTCCCCCTGGGCGCTCCGCGAGGGCATCATCCTCCGCTACCTCGACCGCCTCGGCTGACCACCGCCGTTCGTTCGCCCAGGTTTGGGCGCGCGAGACCCGGATCGCCCGAAGGTGGGCGAACGAACCCGTCCCGACACGACGAAGGCCCCCACTCCGCGGAGTGGGGGCCTTCGGCGACTCGGGGCTACTCGCCCGTGATCGCGAGATCCGGCGTGGCCGAACCCGTACCGAGCGACGCCTGCGCGTTCACGCCGGCACCGACCGACTCACCGCGAGCCGAGGTCGTGAAGGCGAACGCGCCGTTCACGAAGTCGACGTGCACGTGGTCGCCGGCGTTGAGCTCGCCGTGGAGGATCTGCTCGCTGAGCTGGTCCTCGACCTCGCGCTGCATCGCACGACGCAGCGGACGAGCCCCGAGGGTCGGATCGAAGCCGACCTCGATGAGGCGCTCCTTCGCCGGCAGCGTGAGCTCGATCGTCATGTCGCGGTCGAGCAGACGCTCCGAGAGACGCTTCGTGAACAGGTCCACGATCTGCAGGAGCTCCGGCTTCGACAGCTGCGGGAACACGATGATGTCGTCGACACGGTTCAGGAACTCGGGCTTGAAGTGCTTCTTCAGCTCCTCGTTCACCTTGCCGCGCATGATGTCGTACCCGGTCGAGGCGTTGCCCTCGATCTGGAAGCCGACCGGACCACCGGCGATGTCACGAGCACCGAGGTTGGTGGTCATGATGATGACGGTGTTCTTGAAGTCGACGACGCGACCCTGACCATCCGTCAACCGGCCCTCTTCCAGGATCTGGAGGAGCGAGTTGAAGATGTCGGGGTGGGCCTTCTCGATCTCGTCGAAGAGCACGACGCTGAACGGCTTGCGACGCACCTTCTCGGTGAGCTGGCCACCCTCTTCGAAGCCGACGAACCCGGGAGGAGCACCGAACAGTCGCGAGACCGTGTGCTTCTCGCCGTACTCCGACATGTCGAGGGAGATCAGCGCGCCTTCGTCGTCGAACAGGAACTCGGCGAGCGCCTTCGCGAGCTCGGTCTTACCGACACCCGTGGGGCCGGCGAAGATGAACGAGCCCGAGGGACGCTTCGGGTCCTTGAGGCCGGCACGCGTGCGGCGGATGGTCTTGGAGAGCGCCGAGATGGCCTCCTCCTGACCGATGACCCGCTGGTGCAGCGCCTTCTCCATGAAGACGAGTCGCGAGGACTCCTCTTCGGTGAGCTTGAAGACGGGGATGCCGGTCGCCTGGGCGAGGACCTCGGCGATCAGACCCTCGTCGACCTCGGCGGTCGTCTTGACGTCGCCCGAGCGCCACTGCTTCTCAAGGCGCAGACGCTCGCCGAGGAGGTTCTTCTCCTCGTCGCGGAGCGACGCCGCCTTCTCGAAGTCCTGCTCCTCGATGGCCGTCTCCTTGGCCTCGCGGACGCCGGCGATCTTGTCGTCGAACTCGCGCAGCTCGGGCGGGCTCGAGAGGATCGACAGACGCAGGCGCGCACCGGCCTCGTCGATCAGGTCGATGGCCTTGTCGGGCAGGAAGCGGTCGGAGATGTACCGGTCGGCGAGGTTCGCCGCCGAGACGAGCGCGCCGTCGGTGATGGACACCTTGTGGTGCGCCTCGTACCGGTCGCGCAGCCCCTTGAGGATGTTGATCGTGTGCGGCAGCGACGGCTCCATGACCTGGATCGGCTGGAAGCGGCGCTCGAGTGCTGCGTCCTTCTCGAAGTGCTTGCGGTACTCGTCGAGCGTGGTGGCACCGATGGTCTGGAGCTCACCGCGGGCGAGCAGCGGCTTGAGGATGGAGGCCGCGTCGATCGCGCCTTCGGCGGCACCGGCACCCACGAGGGTGTGGATCTCGTCGATGAAGACGATGATGTCGCCGCGGGTGCGGATCTCCTTGGTGACCTTCTTCAGGCGCTCCTCGAAGTCACCGCGGTAGCGGCTGCCGGCGATGAGCGAGCCGAGGTCGAGCGAGTACAGCTGCTTGTCCTTCAGCGTCTCCGGGACATCGCCCTTGACGATCGCCTGGGCGAGACCCTCGACGACGGCGGTCTTGCCGACGCCGGGCTCACCGATGAGGACCGGGTTGTTCTTCGAGCGACGGGAGAGGATCTGCATGACCCGTTCCATCTCCTTGTCGCGACCGATGACCGGGTCGAGCTTGTTGTCACGCGCGGCCTGCGTGAGGTTGCGGCCGAACTGGTCGAGGATCTGCGACCCGCCCTGCGCCTGCTGCTCACTCTGGTTGCCGCCGACCGGGGCTGCTTCCTTGCCCTGGTAGCCGGACAGCAGCTGGATGACCTGCTGGCGCACACGGTTGAGGTCGGCACCCAGCTTCACGAGGACCTGGGCTGCGACGCCCTCGCCCTCGCGGATGAGGCCGAGCAGGATGTGCTCCGTGCCGATGTAGTTGTGGCCGAGCTGCAGCGCTTCGCGCAGGCTCAGCTCCAGCACCTTCTTGGCGCGCGGCGTGAACGGGATGTGTCCCGTCGGCTGCTGCTGGCCGGTGCCGATGATGTCGGTGACCTGCTCACGCACGGCATCGAGGGAGATCCCGAGGGACTCGAGTGCCTTGGCGGCGACTCCTTCTCCCTCGTGGATGAGGCCGAGCAGGATGTGCTCGGTCCCGATGTAGTTGTGGTTGAGCATCTTGGCCTCTTCCTGGGCCAGGACGACGACACGACGCGCACGGTCGGTGAATCTCTCGAACATGATCACTCTCCTCCGGCACCGGGCAGGGTGGTGATGCCGTTAGTAGGAGCGTAACGACCGCCGCAGCTCTCTTCGCCCCTGTTCGCCGTGGGCGTGATGCGCGGCCACCGGGAACGCCGCAGCGCACGTGCACCGGGCACGTGCGCTGCGGGTGTCGGCTGATCGCGGCTCGGTCAGACCGGGAACCGGACGGTCGCCGCGAGGGCGCCCCCACCGGGGACGTCGTCGGCGCGGACGGCGAGGATCCGGGCATCGGAGAGCAGCGCCCGGCGGAGGATCTCGTCGATCACACCGTAGTTCGTCGCGTCGGCGTCGTCGGCGAGGGTGACGACACCGGTGGTCTCGTCGACCGTGCCCGGCAGGTTGCTGTCGATGTCGACGAAGAGGGTGTCGACCGCGTTCGCCGTCGCGGCGCGTGCCACATCGCCGAGGTCGGTCACGGCACGACCGTTCGACGCTCGCGTGCCGAACTCCTCGCACAACGCGTGCAGTTCGGCGGCGTACAGCTCGTCGAGGATCGGGCGGGCCGCTGCGGCGAGCTGCTCGTCCGAGCGCTCCTGCTGGTTGCCCTCGATCTCCGGCTTCACGAGGTGCTTGTAACTCGAGACGGACCGGAAGATCCCCGTCATCGGTTCGGCACCCGCGATGATGAGCGGCTCCTTCGAGCCGGCGAGCACCGGTGACAACGCCTTGTTGATCGCCTGCGCATACTCCTGCATCCGGACCTTCTGTCCCTCGGAGCCCTGGATGCGTCCCTGGGGGCTGCGTCCGTCGGAACCTCGACCGCGGATGGAGTCGACGCCGGCAGCCTCGGCCACATCGGCTGGCACCCCCTCGAGCTCGATGCTGGTGGCAGGGAGGTCACGCGACACGGCGACGAGTCGCACCCCGCTCTGCGCGAGCGCCAGCACGTAGGCCGACTGCGGGAAGGTGAGCGCGCGCATCAACGGCTTGATGTAGAAGCGGTCCGACACCTCCGCGCACGACTGCAGGATGTTCGGGACCCTGAAGTAGCGCGTCAGGGACGGGCTGACGTAGAGCGCGAGGCTCGACGACAGATAGCGGAGGAAGTCCGGATCCTCCAGGAGGTCGTCGACCGTTCCCGTGAACGCAGCGATCGCCGCCCGGTCTGCTCCCGCAGCCGTCAGCTGCTCGACCGCCACCTTCACCTGGTTCTTGAGGTCCAGGCGGATATGGCTCGTATCCGAGGGGTTGGTGCTCGTCGCGAGGATGATCGACACGCTGCCAGGCTCGCGAGCGGTGGCGAGCTCGACGATGTCGGAGCGGGTCGGAATATCGGTGTGGTGCACTGATGCCTCCTTCGATCGCGTCAGGCGAAGGGTCGACCGGGAGCAGGCGACGCCGTCGTGGGCCTGACTTGACCCCAGTATAGGGAGCGCCCACCCCTCGATCCGGGGTCGATTCTGCGGACATTCGGAGCCGGGGTCGGGCCACGGGACATCGATCCCGCGGCCCGACTCACGGCCTCGTCACTCGGTCGAGGCCGGGCTGTCCGTCGGCTGCTCCGATGCGACGAGCCGTCGCGTCCGCCGCAGCGCCAGGACGAGTAGGCCGGCGACGACGAGCAGCCCGCCCGCGAGCAAGGCTCCGGTCGTGAGCCCGGCGCCGGTGACGGCGAGCGGACTCGCGGTGTCCCGGCCGGTCGTGCCCTCCGGCGCACCAGGCGTCACGCCCGGCCCCTCGGGATCCGGGACGGTCCCGGGATCGGTCGCGATGAGACCGCCGTTCCACCGGAGGTCCTCGCCGTCGGTTCCGCTCGGCGACGGGTCCGCGATCACGATGTCCGGCATCACCCACGCCGCCGGGTCGATCGCGGAGTTCCGGAGGTCGTCGTCGCCGACGCGAGGGGACGTGGCGTCGGCCACCAGATCATCCGGGAGTCGCACGTCGATCCGGTAGGCACCGGAGAGGAGCGAGTCGAACCGGTACCGTCCGTCGGCGTCGGTCGTGACGGACCGGGTGACCGGCTCACCGCGCTTGTCGGTGCCGGTCAGTTCGAGCTCGACATCGGCGACACCAGGCCCCGGCGTCCCGTCGAGCCCGTCGTCGTCGAGCCCGTTCGCGTCGAGATCCCACCAGACGCGTTCGCCGAGGGCCGAGCTCACCAGCTGGGCCGCGACCCGGGGCGATTGTGCTCCGAGTGATTGCGTCGCGGAGTGTACGACGGCGTCGTTCACGAACCGGGCGTCGACCGCGGCACCGGCGGTCGTCAGCTCGTAGTCGACGACCACTGGCGCGAACGGCGCGAGCTCGGCGACGGTGGCCTCGATCGCGGTCACCTCCACAACGGACGCCGGGCAGCCGGGCATGCCGAACTCGTTCGCCGCACACCACCGCGCTCCGTCCGGCAGCGTGCCGAAGCCGTCGTCGACGACGGGATCGACGTGACTCGCGACCGCATCACCGGGCGCCGCCGTGTAGCGGAGGTCTGCTCCGTCCGACGAGGCCGGACCCGCCAGGACGCCCTGCCCGGTCGAGCCCCGGTCGTCGCCCGGATACGGGAGGACGTCGATCATCCGGACCTCGCGCTGCACGGCCCCGGCGCTCATGTTCCCGAAGACGACGTCGACGTCGATCGCATCGCCGAACTCGACGATGGACCGGGCGACGTGCTTGTCGATCTGCAGCCCGGATGGAGTGGTGACCACCATCGACTGCCAGGAGTAGTGGGAGTCGAGCTGTCCCTGCTCCGCCGGGAAATCCGCCAGAGAACCCGGGTCGTCCGGGCTCGCGACGATCGCGCGATTGAGGAACTGTCCCACTGAGAACCGGTCCGAGACCGCGGTGTAGGCGATCACCGGCTCGACTCCTTGGCGGATCCGCCCGAGGTCCCAGGTGAGGAGCGTGCTGCCGTCCGCCTGTGGGACCGCGGTCGTGACCGCCGGGGTCGCCGAGCCCTCGTCGAAGAGGAACCCGGCCGGCAGCGAGTCCGTGACCGTCACGGCGTCGGCTCGATCAGCCACCCCGTCGGGGGTGATGATCTGCGGACGCACCTCGAAGGTGATCGGTGAGCCTGCCGCGATCGGCGCCGGAGCGCCAGGCGCGACCTCCGGTGAGGTGGCCCGCTTGTTGAGCGTGACCGCCGCGTTCGCGGCGACCAGCTGGTCACCGCGGGGGTACTGAGCGTTGCCCTCGGACGCCCGGTAGCGGCCGTGCCACCACCCGTCCTCGACCCAAGCGGTCGCCGACTCCCGGTCCGGGCCGTTGCCGGAGGACTTGATGCTGTAGGTCTCGGTGATCATGGTGCCGACGTCGAGGCCCGATCTGGCCTGCAGTTGCACCCACAGGGTCACGCTCGTGCGGGGAGGGAGCTCGCCGTCGACGGGACGGAGCCGGACCTTCGTGATGTCATCGGTGTCGACGAGTGACGGGTCGGAGATCCAGGTGTCGTCGGCGTCGTCGCAGGTGGTCGCATCCATCTGCGACTGCCGGGTCTCGGCGTCGGCCGCGGCGTCGACGCTGGGCGTCGTTCCGTAGTCGACGATCACGGCGCCGGCGGTGGAGCGGAACTCCGCCGGGTCGCCTCCGCCGGGACGCTCGCCGACCTGCTGGGTGGCCGGGTCGAACACCGCGCAGAGCACGGCGCCGGTCAGGGGGCTCGTCGTGGTGTTGTTCCAGGCGACGGTCTGCTCGAACCGCTGGCCGCCGGCGACAGGCCCGTCGCCGGAGCCGGCCGTGCTCTGTCCGGGCACCCTGCGGTTGTCGGTCCGGCGGTCCGAGTACCGGCTCGCGTGGTCTCCGCCGCCGGTACGCTGCGCGATCGTCGCCGTGGCGCCGTTGTCCGCCAGCGGCTCCGGAGCGTTCGGTAGGGGCGTCCCGTCGGCGGCGACACCGGTCACGTGGAGATCGGCGAGGTCCAGCCGCACCGGCAGGGCGCCGTTCGCCGGGACGTCCGCTTCAGGCACGAACACGCCGAATCGTGCAACGGCGAGGTAGCCCTGCGCGGTGATCGTGGCGCCGGAGGCCGACCGCGACGGGATGTGGTCGCCGCTCAGGTCGGCCCCACTGACCGTGACGAGGACGGAGCGACCGTCGGCTGCCGACTCACAGGTCCAGGTCCCGGAATCCGAGACCGCGTCGTCGCCTCCGCCCGTCGCCTTCGGGAAGACCGCGGAGTCGAAGGCCCCGGTGAGACAGCGCTGCGGCACCGGTCGCCCCTCGGGGTTCACGGTCGCGAGTCGTGCGCCGGCTGGATACCCACTGAGATCGATGACGAAGGTGACATCGCCCACGACGTTCCCCGATCCGCGAGCGCCGCGTCCCTCATCGGTGCCGAAATCCGTGATCGAGAGGTACGTGTCGTGTGCGACGTACCAGCCCAGCGCACCGTCCTGCTCCTGCACGCTGTCGACGACCGGCCCCCGTCGGACGCCGACGTTGACGCGCGGGCCGCTGCTCACCACCAGATCCGGTGCGGTCGTGCTGGCCCGGATCTCGGACCCGTCGGCGGCATCGACTGCGATGATCTCGATGCCGTCCTGCGGCGCGCTGATGACCGTGCCGTTCGGTGGCGCGGTGGTGAGCATCGCGGTGAGGTCGATCGCACTCACCGAGTTCGGGAGGACGTCGGAGCGGACGCAGTCGAGGACGGCCCGGTCGGGACTGACCGTGGATCCCGCGACGCAGTACCCGGGCAACTGATCGACGGTGGGCCACTGCAACCCTTCGGGCAGTCGTTGTCTGACGACCACCCGGTTGTCCCGGGCGGCCCCGCGCAACTGCGCCTCGATCGTGTACGTCACGGCGTCGTGGGACCGGAGTATCGCGTCGTCGGGTGAGACGTCGAGTCCTGGGCCGGGCGCCGGATCGAAGGGAACGCTCCCGGTGGCGGTGCGCTGCAGTGAGGTGTTGAGCCCGAGCGCCTCGGTCGAGGCGGTGGGAGTCGAGGTGGCAGCGGGTGTCGAGGTGGTCTCCGGTGCCGTGACCGGCAGCATGGAGCCGCCCGCGACGGCGACGATGGACAGGGCTCCGAGCGCCCTGCGGAAGAGGATGGTGTTCACGTGGGTCCGACCTTCTGGAGGAGAGGGGGCGGTCACACGATACACAAATTGGTCGACTGATATGTGGAATACCCACAGTTTCTTGCGATGTCGGACACTCGTCGTGGACGGGCTCTCCGAGCGGCGCGCGACGAAGGGGGCCGTCGCTTTCTCGAGGAGGCAGCCCTCGGGGGTATCAGCGCGGTCGTTCTGTCTGAGGCAACAGATATCCGCGGGATCACCGTCCGACTATTGCAGCGCGGACGTCAATCTGGCGAGGTTGTCGAGCACCGTCGACCGCAGCGGCTGCTTCAGCCATTCCGCGAGCGTCAGTTCCTTGCTGATCTCGCGGTACCCGTCCTCGACGCCGCGCATCTCCTGGACGAACTCACGCCCACGGACCATGAGCGAGACCTCCAGATTGAGACCGAAGGAACGCATGTCCATGTTGCTCGATCCGATCACGGCGACGTCGTCGTCGATCGTGAAGTGCTTCGCGTGCAGGATGTACGGGGCCGGGTATTGGAAGATCCGCACGCCGGCCCGCAGGAGCGCTTCGTAGTACGAACGCTGCGCATGCCAGACCATCGCCTGGTCGCCGATCTCGGAGACGAACAGGTCGACCGGGACACCACGCTGGACCGCGGTCGTGACCGCTGCGAGCAGCGATTCGTCGGGCACGAAGTACGGACTCGTGATGACGATGCGCCGCTGCGCCGCATAGATGAGCGTGAGGAACAGCTTGAGGTTGTTGTCGCCGTCGAACCCCGGCCCGCTCGGCACGACCTGCAGCTCGAGGTCGCCCACCGGTCGGGCCTCGAGCAGGCCGACCTCGTGGGACAGGACGTCGCCCGTCTCGCTGTACCAGTCGCTCAGGAAGATGGTGTTGATCCCCGCGACCCCGGGGCCCTCCACCCGCGTCATGAGCTCCTGCCACTGGAGACCCCGCTTGATGTTGCCCGGCTTGTTGTAACTCCGGTCGATCATGTTCTGCGAGCCCATGAACGCGACCGCGCCGTCGACGATCACCATCTTGCGGTGGTTCCGGAGGTCGGGACGTTGGAATTTGCCCTTGAACGGCTGGAGCGGCAGCATGAGCGCCCACTGAGCCCCCATCGCGGTGAGGCGTTTCAGCGTGTGCTTGTAGTCGGGGGTCCGCCAGCTCGCGAAGTGGTCGAGCAGGACCCGGACCGTGACGCCGCGGGCCACTGCGCGCTCGAGCGCGTCGAAGAACGGCTTCGTGGTGCGGTCGCAGGTGAGGATGTAGAACTCGACGTGCACGAACTGCTCAGCGCGGTCGACCTCCTCGGCCATGGCGTGGAGGGAGGCCTCGTAGTCACCGATGAGGCTGGCGGTGTTCCCGCCCTGCAGGGGCATCGACCCGAGGTTGCGGTTGAGCGTCACGACCGACCGGAACCAGGCCGGCGCGTTCGACGTCAGGTTCGCCTTGACGAGGTCGCGGGTCGTCTGGCGGATGTAGACGTTGATGTCGTACTGCTTCTTCCGGCGCACCCGCGGCAGTTTCGGGTTCCCGATGAGGAGGAAGGCGATGACGCCGACGTACGGGATGAGGAAGATCGCGAGCAGCCAGGCCATCCCGGCGGTGGGGCGCCGGTTGCGCGGGACGACGATCACCGCGATGACACGGATGATGAAGTCCAGGACGAGGGCCGTGATGCCCAGCCAGTTCCAGGAGAACTCGATCGTCATGTCGCCCATCCGCTCAGCTGCCGAGGCTCCAGCCTACTGACCATGCCGGACAGCTGTGGGGTGACCTCGCCACGTGATACGGGCGGATCAGACCTCGCGAGGTGCGGAGGGCTCGACCGGCGGGAGACCGAGCTTCGCGCGCTGCTCCGCCTCGACCTGCGCGTACGCCTTGCGCTCGTTGCGGTCGGACCGCAGGATGGCGCGCATGACGACCCAGAAGATGATGCCGACGACCACGGTGGGCAGCAGCGACCAGAGCGCGTTGAGCCAGTAGTCTTCGATCACCCGTCAATCGTACCCCCCTTCGACAGGCTCAGGGACCGGAAGGTTCGCCCCGGGGCCGGGGAGCTCGCTCAGGAGCCTCCGGCGAGGGCGCCCCACAGACCGCTGACGACGAGGTACAGGCCGATCCCGCCGACCACGATCCAGATCGTGATGCGCGCCGTCGTCGGCCCCTGCTTCTTCGGGTCCTGGTGGTCGCCGGGGTCCATCATGCTCATCGTCGCGCCTGACTGTCGGTGGTCGTGCTGCCGGGTGGCCGCTACTTGACCAGGGGGAAGAGGATCGTCTCGCGGATACCGAGACCGGTCAGCGCCATGAGGAGTCGGTCGATGCCCATCCCCATGCCTCCGGACGGCGGCATCCCGAACTCGAGTGCCCGCAGGAACTCCTCGTCGAGACGCATGGCCTCGACGTCGCCCTGCGCGGCGAGCTTCGCCTGCTCGATGAACCGTTCGCGCTGCACGACCGGGTCGACGAGCTCGGAGTAGCCGGTGGCGAGCTCGAAGCCGCGGACGTAGAGGTCCCACTTCTCGACCGCGCCATCGATGGAGCGGTGGGCGCGCACGAGCGGGCTGGTGTCGACCGGGAAGTCCATGACGAAGGTCGGGCGCTCGAGGCCACCCTTGACGAAGTGCTCCCACAGCTCCTCGACGTACTTGCCGTGGATGGGGTGCGGGACCTCGACGCCCTCACGCGCGGCGAGCGCCTTGAGTTCCTCGATCGGCGTCTGCGGCGTGATCTCCACACCCGCGGCGGCCGACAGGCTCTCGAACATCGAGATGCGGTCCCACTCGCCTCCGAGGTCGAACTCCGTGCCGTCGGCCCAGGTGACGACGTGGCTCCCGCTCGTCGCGAGTGCGGCGTTCTGGATGAGGGTCTGCGTGAGGTCGGCCATGGTGCCGTAGTCGCCGTAGGCCTCGTACGCCTCGAGCATCGCGAACTCGGGGCTGTGCGTGGAGTCGGCGCCTTCGTTGCGGAAGTTGCGGTTGATCTCGTAGACGTGGTCGATGCCGCCGACGACGGCCCGCTTCAGGTACAGCTCGGGCGCGATGCGCAGGTAGAGCTCGGTGTCGAACGCGTTCGAGTGGGTGACGAAGGGACGGGCGGAGGCTCCACCGTGCATGACCTGGAGCATCGGCGTCTCGACCTCGACGAAGTCGCGCTCCGTGAAGGTCTTGCGGAGGCTGGCCACCGTCTTCGCCCGGTCGAGCACGTTCTTGCGTGCCTGGTCGCGGGCGATGAGGTCGAGGTACCGACTGCGGACCCGCGTCTCCTCGTTGAGCTCGTTGTGGAGGTTCGGCAGGGGCAGGATCGCCTTCGCCGCGATGGTCCACTCGGCCACCATGATCGACAGCTCGCCACGACGACTGGAGATGACCTCGCCGGAGACGAAGACGTGGTCGCCGAGGTCGACGAGCTCCTTCCACGCGGCGAGCTGTTCGTCACCGACGCTGGCCAGGCTCACCATCGCCTGGATGCGGCTGCCGTCGCCCGACTGGAGGCTGGCGAAGCAGAGCTTCCCGGTGTTGCGCAGGTGCACGACGCGGCCCGCGACGCCGACCGTGACGCCGGTCGCCTCGTCGGGCTGGAGCTCGCCGAAGCGGGCGCGCACCGCGGGGATCGTGTCGGTGATGGGGAGGGTGACGGGGTAGGCGCCACCGGCACCCGACGTCGCCTCGTCGATGAGGCGCTGGCGCTTCGCGAGCCGGACGGCCTTCTGCTCGGAGAGCTCTGCCTGCTCTGCTGCGTCGTCGATCGGCTCTGGCGTCGTGTCAGTCATGCGGTGGGATTCTCCTCGTGCGGTCACTGGAGTTTACCGGGGACCGTGCGGGCCGCGCGCACGGCCGGTTTCCTATGAACCGGCTATCGACGTCCTGACAAGGGCCTCCGAACAACCATTCGGAGGACATCGCCGGGTACCCGGGCCGTGCTTGGCTCGGAGGACAGGAGTCCCGATCGGGGGCACCGACGCCGGAAACGAACTCGAAAGGCTCGTCATGACGACGCTCTCCGACCACCAGCACACCGACCACCGCGAAGCCACCACCGTCCCACCGGTCCCGGCCTCCCCCGCCGCGCCGCGCGGACAGGCGGGGATCGACGCCGGCCTTCTCCTCCTGCGCCTGGCCCTCGGCGTGGTCTTCATCGCCCACGGCCTCCAGAAGTTCCTCGTCGACTCCATCCCGGGCGTCGCCTCCGGGTTCGGTGGCATGGGCATCCCGGCACCGGAGGTCGCGGCGGTCGTCGTCGCCGGTCTCGAGGTGGTCGGCGGCCTGCTGCTCATCGTCGGCCTCGGCACGCGCATCGTGGGCGCCCTGCTCGCGGTGACCATGGCGGTGGCGATGGTGCTCGTGCACCTGCCGGCGGGGTTCTACGCCGCCGACGGTGGCTTCGAGTACGTCATGCTGCTCGCCCTCGCGTCGCTCGCACTCACGCTCGCCGGCCCGGGCCGACTCGCCGTCGACGCACTGATCCGTCGCCGCCGCACGCGCTGACACGGGTCCGCTGACACGGGTCCGCCCGCCTGCCCGGCCTCGGGTGGGCGGGCGGTCGTTCGTCCGCCCCGCTAGAGCAGCTCGTCGACGTCGGGTGTGGTCGCGCCGCGCAGGGCTTCATCGACCGACGACCGCACGAGCGACGACAGGAAGCCGCCGGCGTTCTCCACGCCGATGTCCTGGAGCAGACCCGTCGCCTGCTGCACGACCGCGCGGGAGAAGCTCGCGGCCGTCTCCACCGCTTCGGCGTAGGCCGCTCGATCGGCCTCGGCGATGATCACGGGCTCCGCGCCCATCTCGACCACGAGCGCCTGCCCGATCGGTTGGACCGGGGCCGGTGCGGTCACGGCGAACGAGGTCTCGTGCAGGCGCGCGAGATCGAGGCTCGTCCCGGTGAACACCATGGCCGGGTGGATCGCGAGCGGGATGGCACCGGCACGCGCGGCCGGAGCGAGGACCGCGGTCCCGAACCGAGCCGAGGTGTGGGCGACGAGCTGACCCGGCTGCCACGCACCGACCGCCGCGAGCCCCTCGACCAACGACGCGAGTTGCGCATCGGGTACGGCGATGACGACGAGTTCGCTCCGCTCGACGACCTCGGTCGGATCGAGCACCGGCACATCCGGCAACAGCGCGTTCGCCCGTTCGAGGCTCTCCTCCGACACCGCGGTGATGCCGACGATCGCGTGTCCCGCTCCCCCGAGCGCCGCTCCGATGACCGGGCCGACGCGACCACTCCCGATGATGCCGACGCCGAGCCTGGCGCTCCGTCGTTCCGCGCTCATGTGTTCCTCCGGTCGTGGTCGGTCGTCGGGAGCGGGACGGACGGTGCCGGGCTCTGCCCCTGCCACGGCTCGGCGTCCGCCTCCGTCATTGGCTGGGTGTCCGACGGCGACACCGGCTCGCCGAGGTAGGGCGCCGTCGCCTGCGCCTCGGACGGCTGGTGCTCGGGGTCGAAGCTCGCCCATCGGTGACTGCGGTCGGTCGACTGCGCGACCACGATCGCCGCCGACGCCGCGCCGAACATCCGCACCGCTTCGTCGCGGGCCATGGCCGGGAGCTTGGCGATCACCGGGCCGGGGACCGTGTGCGCGGTCGCGGAGGCGAGATCAAGCGCGCGCAGGAGCGGTCCCTGGTTGATCCGGAGGCTCTGCAGGCGTGCGAGCGGGAGGATGTGGAGTTTGCGCCAGACCACCCCCTGCCGGAACAGCAGCATCCCGTCGCGCAGGGCGTAGCCGGTACGACGCCACGAGAACCAGTTGATCCATCGCGAGCGGCGGGGCGATCCCACGAAACCGACGCCGTCGCGCGTGGCGAGGGCCGACTGCAAGGGCGCCCAGGCGCTGCCGTCGATCCGGCCCGCGAGCATGAGCTCCACGACCTGGGCGGCGTCCACGAGCGACCCGACCGGCAACACCGTGTTGCTCGTTGCACCGCGAGCAGCCTGCTCCAGCGAGAGGCCCGCCTTGTTGATCCGCACCCGCCACCAGCCGAACGGACGCCAGATGATGGGCTGCGACACCTCGATCGCGTGGATCCGGCCGGGCGGGACGGTGTCGTTCGTCGTCGAGAAGAGCCCGAAGCCGATGCGGACGCCCGACGGCGTCGCCGCGATGCTGTACCGCAGCGACTTCGTGACGCCCGACCAGACGAAGGCCCCGAGACTCAGCACCATGGGGACGAGCCAGAACCAGGCCCAGTCCAGGCCGTTGGCGAGGAGGATCACGCCGACCACGACCGAGATCAGGACGATCACGGTGAACGGGCTGAGCAGCGTGGACCCGACCAGGCGCCCGAGCGTCAGGCGCACGACGGAGTCCGGCACCGCCTCCTCCGGGTCGAGTTCGGGCGAGATGAAGTCGTCGACGCGCTCGGTGACGAACCGGGACACCCCACCGGTGCCGTCGGGCGCCGGTCGCGGCGGCTGGGTCGGGTCGGCCGGATCGCCGGCAGCGGCGGCCTGCCGGCGTTCGGCGAGCTTCACCCCGCTCGCGAGTGTGAGCACGTCCCGGCGGAGCCCGTCGGCGTCGGCACCGTACAGGTACTCGAGTTTGACGTTCGCGTCCTGGCCCGCGACGCTCACGTTGATGCGTGAGGCGCCGATGAGTCTGGCGAGGAGCGGCTTCTCGATGGAGACGCCCTGGATGCGGTCGAGCTTGGCCTTGCGGTTGGTGCGGAACAGGATGCCGCTGCGCACCTCCACCGCCTCGTCGGTGACGCGGAAGGTGTGCATGCGCCATGAGAACCAGAACACGGCGATCACCACGATGAGCCCGACGGCGATCGCGAGGAGCACCCACCCGACGAAGCCGTGGTTGAGGATGTAGTCGATCGGGTCGGTCGGCTGCTCCATCCCCGGAGCGGGGATGAAGAACTCGATGAGCCGCTCGCGGAGGTTCGCGATGACGATGCCGAGGATGGCGACGAACGCGATCCCGCCTCGGAGCAACGGCGTCGCCGGGTGCAACCGGTGCCATTGTCCGTCGACGAGACTTTGTCCGGCCACGCGTGGGACGATCGCCTCGGCCGTCGGCTTCACCCGGGGACTCGAGGCCGGAGCCTCGAACCGCTCCGGCGGCCCTGCCGCCTGGTGCTCGCTCACAGTCCGGTCCGCCGGCTCTCCGCCACGGCGACCAGGTGGTCGCGCAGCCCCTCGGCCTCGGCTTCCGGCAACCCGTTGATCACCACTCCGGTCGAGGCGGAGGCGGTCACGAATTTGAGGTCGGCGAGGCCGAACGCCCGCGAGAGGGGCCCGCGGTTGATGTCGACGAGCTGCATGCGCCCGTATGGCACGGCGACGAAGCGCTGCCACATGATGCCGCGGCGGAACAGCAGGTCGTCCGCACGCAGCTGATACCCGATCGACCGGATACGGCGCGGGATGAACGCCGCGACGATCAGGGAGATGACGGCGAAGGCGGCGAACGGCCACCAGATCCAGGTCCAGTCCCAGACGAGCGCAACGAAGACCACGGCCGCCGTGACGAGCACGAGGCCGGCGCCCTCGGAGATGAACTCGACGGCGATGAGCTTGCGACTCACGCGGCGCCACTCGGCGTCAGGCAGCTCGAGCCGCTTGCCGCTCTGCTCCGCGGGGCCGTCCTGGACCGTCTCCGGCGACGACAGCTCCTCGAGCGGCGTCTCGATCAGCGGCCGTTCGGCGGGCTGATCAGGTGTGGGACGGGGCTCCCCCGGGTGCGGCGTCGTCATCATCATCCTTCGGAACGGTGCAGAACCACTCGGCCACCAAGGCGGCGGCGACGAGTGCGACGGATCCCACGATGGACGCGATCACCAGCCACAACGAGCCTATCGCGGGCAGGATCGGGCGGGTCAGGACGAAGAGCAGGATCCCGACGGTCGCCCCCGCCACCAGGGAGCCCGCGTGGCTCGAGGCCTTCGCGAGCGCGGCGACCCGCATGGCGCGGAACGGATCGATCCGACGGGTGGCGCGACCGGTCGTGCTGCGGCGGATCGGCCAGGACAGGGCGATGAGGATGATCGCGACCGCCACGAGCGACACCGCGAGGGTGACGGGCGGAATGATCGACGCACGCCCGCCGGAGACCATCGCGACCTCGACGAGGAAACCGAAGACGACGCCGACCCCGGCGAGGACGATGAGCGGCGTCGCGGTGGTGCGGGTCACGGGTGCGTGCCGTCGTCGGGGACCACGGAGCCGTCCTTGGCGGCCGCCAAGGTGTCGAGGCGGCCGACGCCGGGCAACGTCGCGTCGGGGTCGAGGAGCAGCCAGGGCACGACGACGAACCCGCGCTCGGCGGCTCGCGGGTGCGGGACCGTCAGTCGATCGTCGTCGATCGTCTCGTCGTCGTAGGCGATGAGGTCGAGGTCGAGCGTCCGATCGCCCCAGCGCTCTTCGCGGACGCGGCCGTGCGCGAGCTCGATCCGCTGGAGTTCGTCGAGGAGCGCGTGCGGCTGGAGACGGGTGCGGACTGCTGCGACACCGTTGAGGTAGGCGGGAGCCGACTCGTCGACACCGGCGGGCTTGACGGCCGCGCTCGAGACGAGCGGTGACGGCCGCACCTCGAGCACCCCGTCGACGGCGGCGAGGTCGTCCACGGCCCGTGCGATCGTCGCGCGGCGGTCCCCCAGGTTGGCCCCGAGGGCCACGACGGCCCAGACGGCACGCGGCTTCGGTGGTCCGGGTCGACGGGCTGGGTCGTGGATCGGTGTGCGCGAGACCATCAGACGACCCGCCCGGTCGCGGTGCGATCGGCCTGGGTTCGCTCGATCGTCACCGCCACGTCAGCGAAGGGCACGGTGATCGGCGCGCTCGGCTTGTGCACCGTGACCCGGACCGCTTCCGCGCGCTCGTTCGCGAGCACCACGTCGGCGATGCGCTCGGCCACGGTCTCGATGAGGTCGACGGGGTCGCGCTCCACGGCAGCGACGACCGCCTCGGCGAGCTCGCCGTAGTGCATGGTCGCGCCGAGCTCGTCGCCGCCGGCGGCCGGGCGGAGGTCGAGTGACACGGTGACGTCGATGACGAACTCCTGTCCGGCCTCGCGCTCGAAGTCGAAGACGCCGTGGTGCGCGAACGCCCGCAGGCCCGTGAGGGTGATCGAATCAGTCATCGGCTCCACCTTGCCATGCATCGAGGGTATCGAGAGCGAGTCTGGTGGCGGCGACGTCGTGGACGCGCACACCCCAGGCTCCGGCCTGCGCGGCCAGCACGCTCACCACGGCGCTCGGCAGGTCGCGCGCCTCCATCGGTGCGTCCTCAGGGAGGAGCGCTCCGACGAACCGCTTGCGGGACGCGCCCACCAGGACGGGGTACCCGAGCTCGCGCAGCAGGTCGAGTCGGGCGAGGATGCGCCAGTTGTGCTCGGCGTGCTTGGAGAACCCGAGGCCGGGATCGACGACGATCCGGCCGGGATCGACGCCCTGACCGCGGAGGGTCGTCACCCGGTCGTCGAGTTCCCGAGCGACGTCGACCGCCGCGTCGGTGTACGTGGCGCGGCTCACCATGTCGGCCGAATGCCCGCGCCAATGGCTGATGACGCAGTCGAGGCCGGACGTCGCCATGACGCCCGGCATGCGGTCGTCGGCGAGGCCACCGGAGACGTCGTTGATGATCGAGGCACCGGCGTCGGCTGCGGCACGGGCGGTCTCCGCGTTCATCGTGTCGATGCTCACTCGCGCACCAGCGGCGGCCAGTGCGGCGATGACGGGTGCGACCCGGTGCTGCTCCTCGCGGGTGTCGACCCGGGCGGCACCGGGCCGGGTCGATTCGCCGCCGACGTCGATGATGGTCGCGCCGGCCGCGATGAGCTCGAGCCCGTGGGCGACGGCCTCGTCGACGTCGAGGTACCGGCCGCCGTCGCTGAACGAGTCGGGTGTGACGTTGACGACGCCCATGATCTGGAACATGCGATCACCCCGCCTGGTCGGCGGACGCGCCGATCAGGACCATCAGCTCGGCCCGTGCAGCCGGATCGGCCAGGGCTCCACGGCTGGCGATGGTGACGGTGGTGCTCGTCAGCTGGCGTGAACCGCGCATCGAGACGCAGCCGTGTGCGGCCTGGAGCACGACGAGGACGCCGCGAGGCGCGAGCCGTTCGACGAGGGTGTCGGCGATCTGCTCGCTCAGCCGCTCCTGGACCTGCGGGCGCGAGGCGAGGGTGTCGACGAGCTTCGGCAGCGCGCCGAGGCCGATGACGAGTTCGTCGGGCAGGTAGGCGATGTGCGCCGTGCCGAGGAACGGGAGCAGGTGGTGCTCGCAGACCGAGCGGAAGGCGATGTCGCGGACGAGCACGACGTCGCTGGTCGCGCCCGCCTCGATCGGGATGGGGCGGGCCAGATGCTCACCGGCGTCCTGACCGACGCCGCCGAAGAACTCCGCGTAGGCGTCGGCGACACGCTTCGGGGTGTCGGCGAGGCCGTCGCGGGAGGGGTCCTCGCCGATCGCCTCGAGGATCTCGAGGACCGCCGCGGCGATCCGCTCGCGGTCCACGGACGACCGCAAGGCCGAGCCCGCATCGGGCTCGGCCTGCGCGGCAACGACCGCGTCGTCCGCGGTGTGCTCGCCGTGGGTCATGCGGGCTAGGCGGTCGCCGGTCGCGGCTTCGTCGCCCGGGTGCGCTTGGGCTTCACGGGGGCCTCGGGCTCGGGCTCGGAGCTCACGCCACCGTCGGCCGCACCGGAGTCGATGGGTGCGGTGAAGGACGCGGAACCGACGGCCGAACCCGACCCGATGGGACGCTTCTTGCTGGACAGCCAGACGGGGCGCGGCGGGAGCTTCTTGACGTCCTTGAAGATCTCGGCCAACTGGTTGTGGTCGAGCGTCTCCTTCTCCATCAGCTCGGCGGCGAGGCGGTCGAGCACGGCCCGGTTGGTCGTGATGACCTGCCAGGCTTCGTCGTGTGCGGCCTCGATCAGCTCGCGCACCTGGGCGTCGACGCGCTGCGCGATCTCCTCCGAGTAGTCGCGCTGGTGGCCCATGTCGCGACCGAGGAACATCTCGCCCGAGGACTGCCCGAGCTTCACGGCGCCGACGTCGGTGGTCATGCCGTACTCGGTGACCATCTTGCGAGCGATCCCCGTTGCCTTCTCGATGTCGTTCGACGCGCCCGTGGTCGGGTCGTGGAAGACGAGCTCCTCGGCGACGCGGCCGCCCATCGCGTAGGCGAGCTGGTCGAGCAGCTCGTTGCGCGTGACGGAGTACTTGTCCTCGAGGGGCAGCACCATCGTGTAGCCGAGGGCACGGCCGCGCGGGAGGATCGTGACCTTCGTGACGGGGTCGGTGTTGTTCATCGCCGCCGCAGCGAGCGCGTGTCCGCCCTCGTGGTACGCGGTGATGAGCTTCTCCTGCTCGCGCATGACGCGCGTGCGGCGCTGCGGACCGGCGATGACGCGGTCGATGGCCTCGTCGAGTGCGCGGTTGTCGATGAGCTGGGCGTTGGAGCGCGCGGTGAGCAGCGCGGCCTCGTTGAGGACGTTGGCGAGGTCGGCACCGGTGAAGCCGGGAGACTTGCGGGCGACGACCTCGAGGTCGACGCTCGCGGCGAGCGGCTTGCCCTTGCCGTGCACCTCGAGGATCTTCTTGCGGCCGGCGAGGTCGGGGGCGTCGACGCCGATCTGACGGTCGAAGCGGCCCGGGCGCAGCAGCGCGGGGTCGAGGATGTCGGGACGGTTGGTCGCGGCGATCAGGATGACGTTCGTCTTGACGTCGAAGCCGTCCATCTCGACGAGGAGCTGGTTGAGGGTCTGCTCGCGCTCGTCGTGGCCGCCGCCCATGCCGGCACCGCGGTGGCGACCGACGGCGTCGATCTCGTCGACGAAGATGATCGCGGGCGAGTTCTCCTTGGCCTGCTGGAAGAGGTCGCGGACGCGGCTCGCACCGACACCGACGAACATCTCGACGAAGTCGGAGCCGGAGATCGAGTAGAACGGCACACCGGCTTCACCGGCGACGGCGCGGGCGAGCAGCGTCTTACCCGTTCCGGGAGGGCCGTACAGCAGGACACCCTTCGGGATGCGGGCACCGACGGCCTGGAACTTCGCGGGCTCCTTGAGGAAGTCCTTGATCTCCTCGAGCTCCTCGATCGCCTCGTCGGCACCGGCGACGTCGTCGAAGGTCACCTTCGGCGACTCCTTCGAGACGAGCTTCGCCTTCGACTTGCCGAACTGCATGACCTTGTTGCCGCCGCCCTGCATGCCGGAGAGCATCAGCCAGAAGAAGACACCGATGAGGAGCAGCGGGAGGAGGAGTCCGAGCATCGACAGGAGCCAGCTGGGCTGGGGCACCTTGTCGTTGTAGCCACCGGACGGGTCTGCGGCGTCGACGGCCTCGACCACGTCGGCTGCGCGGGCGCCGACGTAGTAGAACTGCACCTGCTTGCCGAACTCGTCGTCGGCCTTCGTCAGCGTGAGGTCGACGCGCTGGTCGCCGTCGGTGATGACGGCCTCCTTGACCTGACCCTTCTCGAGGAAGGCGAGACCCTCTTGCGTGGAGACCTCTCGGAAGCCGTTCATGCTCATCAGGCTGATGCCGATCCAGAAGACCAGGGCGGCGATGATGAGGTACGGGATGGGACCCTTGAAGAGACGCTTGACGTTCATAAGTTGAGAGGCCGGGGCTGGCCCGTTCCCTTTCTGCAGGAGGGGTCGACGGGCGGAGCCGCGTCGCGAATCAGGCTACCCCCTCGCCGCTGGATGCCTCCCCTGTGTTTGCCGTGGGCTTAACGGGGGTGCGGTGTGAGGTCGGTGGAGTGGTTCAGGCGTAGACGTGCGGGGCGAGGACGCCGACGTCGCGGAGGTTGCGGTACTTCTCGTCGAAGTCGAGACCGTACCCGACGACGAAGTCGTTCGGGATGTCGAAGCCGACGTACTTGCACTCGACGTGCACCTTGGCCGCCTCGGGCTTGCGGAGGAGCGCGCAGACCTCGATGGACGCGGCTCCGCGCGAGGCGAAGTTCTCGAGCAACCAGGAGAGCGTGAGGCCGGAGTCGATGATGTCCTCGACGATCAGGACGTGGCGGTCCGTGAGGTCGGCGTCGAGGTCCTTGCGGATCTGGACGACACCGCTCGACTTCGTGCCGGCACCGTAGGAGCTGACGGCCATCCAGTCCATCGAGAGCGGGATGCGGAGTTCGCGCGCGAGGTCGGCCATGACCATGACCGCACCCTTCAGCACACCGACGAGCAGGACGTCCTTGCCTGCGTAGTCGGTCTCGATCTGCCGGGCGAGTTCGGCGAGCTTGTCGCGGATCTCCTGCTCGGTGACGAGGATGGTCGTGAGGTCGTCCGAAATGTCGCTCTGCTCCATGCGTCGAGTGTATGCGAGATGACCCGGACACCCGTGCGCCTGCTGCCCGGGAAGCCGTGGTCAGCGGGCGGCGAAGACGATGCGCCCCGCGTGCCGCGACGCCTGCAGGCCGGGCAGGTCGATCGGCCCCTGGCCCGCCCAATCGGTGACGAGCCGCGCGACCTCGATCGTCTGTGACCTGGTGAGCGAGACGCCGAACTCGCTCTGCACGATGTACCGGATGATCCGTTGGCGGAGCGCCGCCGGGTTGGCGGCGAGGGCCCCGGCACTGACGGAGATCCCGGCCTCGGCGTGCTCGACGAGCTCTTCGATGGTCTCCTCGATCATCTCCTCGAACGCGTCGGCGTCCTCCCGCGCGGCGTCGGCGGTGCGGGCGAGGGCCTCGGCGATCCCCGGCCCGAGTTCCGCCTCGAGCACCGGCAGGACCCGCTCGCGGACCCGGACCCGCGCGTAGGCGTCGTCGGTGTTGTGCGGGTCGTGCCACGGTTCGAGTCCTTCGGCAGCGCACGCCTCACGGGTCTGGGAGCGCCGGATCCCGAGCAACGGTCGGAGGAGCGCACCGGAGACGGGCGCCATGCCCTGGAGGCTGCCGGTGCCCGACCCTCGGGCGAGGCCGAGGAGGACGGTCTCCGCCTGGTCGTCGAGGGTGTGCGCGAGCAACACCAGGGACGCACCGACCTCGACCCGCGCGGCGTCGAGCGCGGTGTACCGGGCCTCCCGTGCCGCAGCCTCCGGGCCACCCTCGAAGCCCACCTCGACGACACGGACGAGGACGGGGCCGAGCCCGAGGGCACGCGCCTGGTCCGCGGCACGCGCCGCGACGTCGGCCGAGCCCGGTTGCAGTCCGTGGTCGACGATCACGGCGCCGGCCCGCAGCCCGAGCTTTCCGGCTTCGAACGCGGTCGCGGCGGCGAGCGCGAGCGAGTCGGCGCCACCGCTCAGCGCGACGAGCAGGTCGGCACCGGCGACGTCACGTGACGCCGCTGGCGCCGTGCCCCCGATCGCGTCGCGCACCGCCTTCCGCAGGGCGGCGACGGACGGGTGGAGCGGGGGTCGGACGTCGTTCACGCGGACCACGCTATTGCACCGCGCCGAGCTCCTCCCCACACCGTCCGCTCCGGGACGCATCGGTTATGGTTGGTCCTCGTCGGCGACCGCGCCGACTCAACGTCATCCAACCGCGCAAGGAGCAGGCTTATGGCCGAGTACGACGCCGTCATCGAGATCCCGCGGGGCAGCCGCAACAAGTACGAGATCGACCACGAGACCGGTCGGGTCTTCCTGGACCGCGTCCTGTTCACGAGCTTCGTCTACCCCGCCGACTACGGCTTCTTCGAGAACACCCTCGGCGAGGACGGCGACCCGGTCGACGTGCTGGTCCTGCTCGACTTCCCGACCTTCCCGGGCGTCGGCATCAAGGTCCGCCCCGTCGGCGTGCTCCACATGACGGACGACGGCGGCGGCGACGACAAGGTCATCGCCGTGCAGTACAAGGACCCGCGCTGGTCGCACATCCAGGACCTGAACGACATCCCGCAGGCGACGCGCGACGAGATCGAGCACTTCTTCGTCCACTACAAGGACACCGAGCCCGGCAAGTGGGCGCGGATCGACGGCTGGGGCGACGCCGCCGCGGCCGAGAAGATCATCCTCGCGGGCTTCGACAAGCTCAAGGCGGAGGGGCACTGACCCCCTGCGGACCTCCGCACACCGCATGACGAAGCGGCCGGCACCCTCGGGTGCCGGCCGCTTCGTCGTGCGGGTCGATCTGCTCGATCAGCCGAGCGGCGCCCCGCGGTCGGCCATGAACGGCTGGGCGTCGATCGCACTGCCGTTGATACGGACCTCGAAGTGCAGGTGGCAGCCGGTGGAAGCGCCCGTCGTGCCGACGTAGGCGATGACCTGTCCGGCGGAGACCTGGTAGCCGACGCCGACCTGGATGCCGCCGTTCACGATGTGCGCGTAGCCGGTCGAGACGCCGGAGCCGTGGTCGATGAGGATGAAGTTGCCGTACGTGCCGTACCAACCGGCGTAGGTCACGGTGCCGGAGGTCGCCGCGTAGATCGGGATCCCGCAGCCGCCTGCGATGTCGGTGCCGCGGTGGAAGCTGCCTGAGCTGCCGCCGCCGGTGGAGATCGGATCGCGGTAGCCGTAGGTGCCCGAGATGCTGCCGGAGGCCGGGATCGCCCAGCCCTGGCTGCTGAGCTGACCGCCGTCGGCGCTTTCGCCGCGCGCAGCCGCGGCCGCGGCCTCAGCGGCCTTCCGCGCCGCCTCACCAGCCTCGAACTCCTTGACCGTCTTCGCCGTCGTGTCCTGCAACGCGGTCAGCTGGGCGTTGAGCGTGACGATCAGCTCCTGGTTCTTCTGGAGCTTGTCCGCCGCCGCGGACGCCGCCGCCTGCGCTGCCTCCATGGCCGTCTGTGCTGCCTGTCGGAGCGATTCGCGCTCGTCGCGGGCGACACCGGCCTGTTCACCGAGCGCAGCCGCGGTGTTGCGTGCAGCGACCGCCTGCTCGTAGACGCCGTTGCTGTGCTCGGCGACCTGGTTCATGTTGCCGAGCTTCGACAGGAGGTCCGTCGCGCCCTTGCTCTCGCCGTCGAGGAAGAGGCTCAGGCTGAGGTCGGCGCCGCCGGAGCGGTAGAGCTGTGACGCGACCCGACCGGCCTGCTTCGTGGCGGTGTCGGCCTCGGCCGTCTTGGCATCGGCCTGCGACTGGATCGCGGTGGCTCGGGCGTCGGCCTCGAAGAAGGCCTCCTCAGCGGCCTGGAACTCCGTACCGCGCTTCTCGGCCTCGTCCTGGGCGACCTGCAGCTCGTCCTGCAACTGGACGATGAAGTTCTTGATGTTCGTGACCTCGGCGGCCTTGGCGGCCTCGTTGCCCTTCGCGGCCTGGACGTCGTCCCACGAGGGGTAGTCGGCTGCCGACGCCGGACCGGCGACGCCGAAGGACCCGACGATCGCGAGCGACATGACGATGGCGGCGGTGAGGCGTCCTCGCCACCGCGCTGAGGACGCCGATCCGGCGTTGGTCGTCCGGCTCCGGCGCCAAGCGCCGGCAAGCTTCTTGCTCATGAAGTAGGGGCCCATCTCGGTTCGCTGCAGTCACATCGGTCACATCGGTACCACTGTCCACGCTAGCCCGACGGGGGTCGGGACCGGCTGCGGACACTCCCGTCGGCCGTGACATCCGGGAGTGGTCCACGCCAGAGGCTAACCCCGGCCGGGGGCCGTGGAGCGGTCATTCGGTGCCTGTCGTCACATCCGGCGTGGAGCGCCGAACCCTGCTCCACGACCCCGATTTTGGATTCAGCGGTTTCATCCGTATGCTTGTCGCTCGGTAGTCATGAAGCTTCAGGGCTTCGCGGCCCTATCGTTTAGCGGCCTAGGACACCGCCCTTTCACGGCGGCAGCACGGGTTCGAATCCCGTTGGGGTCACCACCGACTACTGGAAAAACAGCCGCTCGGATTCAGGTATAGTGAGTCTGCGCGACTGCGAGAAGCACCGAGGAACACCAGCATCACCGCAGTTCGCATCACCAGCAATTCAACATGTATGGCCCTGTAGCGCAGTTGGTTAGCGTGCCGCCCTGTCACGGCGGAGGTCGCGGGTTCAAGTCCCGTCAGGGTCGCAAAAGGTCGGAAGCCCTCTCGCAAGGGAGGGCTTCTGCTTTTGAGACATCGTCGCCGTTCGTGCAGCTGATGTACTCGGCTCTGTAGCTCAGTTGGTAGAGCGCACGACTGAAAATCGTGAGGTCACGGGATCGACGCCCGTCGGAGCCACGGAACCCCCACCTAGCTTCTACATGGTGGGGGTTCTTTTTTGCCCTGACGCCGGGCCACCGCACCACCGCCCGATTTGCCACTCACCGGCCACGGCGTCCAGACTCGCAGCGTGGAACCGAGACCGGCACGTCGAGCGATCAGCCGAGTCCCGCGCGCGATCACCCGGAGCGCATCCTCGATCGCAGTGTCCGTGCTGGCAGTCCTGCTCGGTACGTCGCTCGTCGCCTGCTCGAACACGAGGTACGGACTGCCACCGGACGAAACCGTCGGCACGTGGCGGACTGGAGACACCCGGCTCGAGCTGGCCGACGACGGAACCTTCGAGGCCACCGCCTGGCCCTCGCAGGTCCAATGCAGTCGCGATGACGATCCCCGCGAGGACGACCCGATCGACTTCTCCGGGGTCTGGATGATGGACAGCGAGGGGACCAATCGGGGCCTGATCTTGAAACCCGATGGAGGTGCGTGCGAGACGTCCCGGATCACCTCCGATGTGCGGAGCGACGACGATCTCTCGCGACTGTGCATCCACGCCCACGGATCCCTGTCCGGCCCGGCCGAGAACTTCTTCACCCTGTATCAGGGTGATCCTCCGGAGCCCGAGGACCCGGATCGCTGTCTGAACTACTAGCACCCCAGGCTCGCCCTCCGCTCGACCAGCCGCGTCTCACGTTCCCGCTCCCCGAGCCTGTCGACGGGCACCCGAGCCACCTCCCCCATCAGCGATGCCCCGCCGATCCCTGAGCAACCCCTTCCCGGTCCCTGAGCACCCTCCCCCGGTCCCTGAGCCTGTCGAAGGGCCCACGGGCGAACTTCCACATCCGTGCCGACTCGGCATCTGGAATGTCAGTGGTCCATGGTGGACTGGTTCCATGACCGAGACCACCTCCGCCGCGATCCGCGCCGGCGATGAATACGCCGCGCAGCTCGCGGAATTCTCGGATGAATGGGTTGAGCTCAACCGGCAACAAGCGGTCCTGGACGCACGCAAAGCGCGCCTCCTCGCCCGCTCCGCCGCGTACGCGGATGCCTTCGCCGACGCCACGGTCCCGGCGATCTTCCCGCCGGCCGAGCGTCAGGCGCTCTCCCGCCGATCGACCTGTGCGGCCCTCGCGATGGCGACCCGGATGCCCGAGCAGACCGTGCAGCGGGCGACCAACGACGCGGAGCGCCTCGTGAACGACGCACCAGCCGTGCTCGCCTCGCTTGAGGCCGGCCGCATCTCGGCCCGGCACGCGCAGACGATCATCGACCAACTCAGCGATGTACCGACCGCAGAGCGCGCGGTGTTCCTCGCCGAAGTCCTGCCCGTCGCGGAAGAGTCCACCGATGCGAACCTCCGGAAGCGCGCCCGCATCCTGCGCGAGCGCCTCCACCCCGAGTCCATCACGACACGCGCGGTTCGGTCCGAGTCGGACCGTCGGGTGGAGTTCGAGGCGGCCGCCGACGGCATGGCCTGGGTGCGCCTCTTCACCACCGCACCCATCGTGCAAGGCATCATCGAGCGGGTCGAAACAGCGGCCGCGGAATCGGGCAACGCCGGCGACACCCGCACCTGCGCCCAGCTGCAGGCCGACGCCCTCGCAGCCCTCGCCCTCACTGGCGTGACCCCGGAGAGCGTGATGTCGAGCCCCGTGCTCCCGCACCCGATCGAGGTGCAGGAGCACATCAAGCCAACCGTGCAGATCACCGTCCCGGCGCTCACCGTGGCCGGTGTCTCTGACGCCCCGGCGACGCTCGACGGCTACGGGCCCATCGACCCGGAGACTGCCGCTCGTATCGCGGTGAACGCGCCCAGCTTCACGCGGATCCTCGTTCAGCCCGAGACCGGTGCGGTGCTCTCGGTCGGACGGAATCAGTACCGGGTCCCGGCCGATCTCCAGCGCGCGGTGCGGCAGCGGGACGGCACCTGTCGCGCACCAGGCTGCGGGAAACGAGCGCGGGCCTGCGATCTCGATCATTCGGTCGCGTGGGAAGACGGCGGGACAACAGATGTCGGGAATCTCGCCTGCCTCTGCCGACATCACCACCGGATGAAGCATCTCCCCGGATGGAACCTCGACCACCAGCCGGGTGGGGTACTCGACTGGACGACACCCGACGGCAAACACCACCGGACGGAACCGGACCCCGCACCGTTCTGACCCCCGCCGGTCCCTGAGCCTGTCGAAGGGTCCCTCGTGGGCACTTCGACAGGCTCAGTGACCGGAACAAGTGTGCCCGGATGGCTCCGGTCCCTGAGCCTGTCGAAGGGCAGTCGGGGTGCGTTCGCTCGATGCGCGGGAGGACTTCAGCCGGCTCACCTCGTGCACGATCATCCGCAAGCCCCAGACATCCGGAGACCATCGCGGCAGACTGGTGGCATGAGTACCGCAGACGACCGCACTACCGACGGCCCCGACGACGCCCACCGAGTCCCCGCAGGGGTCGACGACGCGACCGTGGAAGCAGTCGGCAAGGTGACCGAGGCGCTCGAAGTGGTCGAGCAGGCGCGCGGCATGCTCTACGGCTTCCACCGCCTCACCGGCAAGGCGGACCTCGCGCTCGGCGAAGCCGCGGACGCCCTGCGCGAAGCCGGACACGACGCCCTCGCGGATCGCATCGACACCGAGCTGGTCGGACGCAACGTCATCGACGGGCGCTGGACGTTCCAGATCGTCGAAGACTACGACGGCAACTACTGGGAACCGTTCCGCGAACTCGAGGCTGAGGTTCGCAACGAACTGGCGGGCGGCCGACGCCACCTCGCGGAAGCCGCCATGAAGGAGGACCGCCGCACGCACGGCGTGCCCCACCACGAGGCCACACCGCCGACGCTCTGACGCCGCACGGCACCGGGGCTGCAGGCCGTTAGGCTCGATCCGATGACCGATGCACCCGTTTCCCGGACCAAGTTCTCCCGCCAACGGGTGATCGTCGGAGCCGCCGAGTTCGCCGACACGCGCGGCGCCGACGCCCTCACGCTCGCCGCCCTGGCCCGCGAACTCGACACCTCGGCACCGGCCCTCCTCAAGCACGTCCGGAGCACCGAGGACCTACGCGCCGCCGTCGCCGCACAGGCCCTCGCCCAACTGTCCAGCGGACTCGACATCGCGACGACCGGCCTGAGTGGGACACCCGCCCTCACCGCGCTCGCCGACGGATACCGCCACTTCGCCCTCACCTATCCCGGCCGGTACGCCCTCGCGTTCTCGATCCCGGAGGTCACGGCTGACAACGGCGAAGCCGCCGACCGCGAGCTCGTGATGCTCGTCGAACGGGCACTGGCGGGGCGCGGTCTCGACAGCGTGGCGATGACGGACGCCGGACGCATCGTCCGGGCGGCCCTCCACGGCTTCGTGTCCCTCGAGCTCGTCGGCGGCTTCACCCGCGGCGCCGACCCCGCCACCAGCTACGCTGCCCTCGTGGACCTGCTCGACCATTCGTCCGCGCTCGGATCACGCCACCTCCAGGAGACGCCATGACCATCACGCCCACCACCCCCACCGTCCTCTTCGTCTGCGTGCACAACGCCGGTCGCTCCCAGATCGCAGCCGGCTTCCTCGGCGCCCTCGCCGGCGACCGGGTCGAGGTGCTGTCGGCCGGGAGCGAACCGAAGGACCGGATCAACACCGTGGCGGTGGAGGCGATGGCCGAACACGGCATCGACATCACCGCGGCCGTCCCCCGCATCCTCACGACCGAGGCCGTCAAGGCGTCCGACGCGGTCATCACGATGGGCTGCGGCGACGCCTGCCCGATCTTCCCCGGCAAGCGCTACGAGGACTGGGAACTCGAGGACCCGGCCGGGCAAGGGATCGAGGTCGTCCGACGCATCCGCGACGACATCGAGGAGCGCATCGCTGCGCTGTTCGTCGAACTGGTACCGGCCGAGGCGTCCGAGTACCCGGCCGCCATCGGTGCGGTCGCCCACGAAGCGCTCAGCGCGCACGGGTTCACCCGCTTCGAGCAGCTCACGCGGGTCTCCCCGGCCGCCCTGCTCCGCATCCACGGCGTCGGTCCGAAGGCCGTGGACGTCCTGACCGCCGAACTCGCAGCCCGCTCGCTCGCCTTCGCCTCCTGATCGCGGTCGTCGAGCAGCGCCCGGCGTCGGCACGCAACCCCATTGCCCAGCGCGACACCCGTCGTATCGTGGTCGTATGAGTAAGCACGCAGCGAACGACGACAACCTCCCCGAGGACCACGAGACCACCGAGGACTCCATCGAGCAGGAGGTCGACGGCGAGGACACGTTCCTTCCCGTCGCCGAGCCGACCACCGGTCCCGCTCCCGCCCCGTGACCCGAGGCATCTCTTGACGCCGCGGCTCAGGGGCCGACGAGTCCCCGGAGGTCGCGCAGGGAGCCGTCGAAGACGTTCACGTCGATGAACTCCTCCTTGCCGACGTAGCCGGGCAGCCGCTCCCGGCTGGTGTACTGCCAGAGGTCCCACGCCCGCCCGTCCGACAAGACAGGCGGCGTGACGACCGAGCGGATCCACATCGGGTTCAGCTCGTACGAGCCCGCGAGGAACGCGTCGTAGTACCGCATGGTGGCGTAGATGATCGGCGGCCGACCGTAGTGCTCCTCGAGCGCCGCGAGGAGCGGATCGAGTACCGCGGCGACCCGCTCGGCACTCGGTGGCGTCCGGCAGTAGTCGGCGTAGCATTCGAGGTCGATGGTGATCGGGAGAGCGCCAGCCGTGACCGGGACGGTGTCGAAGATGTTCTGGGCCTGCGTCTCGGCCGGGCTGTCGAAGCTCAGGAAGTGGTACGCCCCGATCAGCAAGCCGGTCTCGTCGGCCGCCCGTTGCGCGCCCGCCCAGTTCGCGGCGAACCGTTCGTCCTGATCGCCGGATCCCTCGGTCGCCTTCATGATCGCGAAGTCGATGCGCTGAGCCGCGAGGACGTCCCAGTCGATCTCGCCCTGGTACGAGGAGACATCGACACCGCGCACCGCGTACGAGGCGGCCAGGATGGTGTTCGGCCGCACCAGCCCCATGGCGACGAGCGCCGCGCAGATCCCGCCGATCGCGAGTGTGCCGGCGGCCCCGACGACGAGCGGCCACCAGCGTCTCCAGAATCGGCTCATCGACTCACTCTGTCACGTCCCGGCCGTGTCCCGGTGCAGAACGGCTCAGCGTGGGTAGAGGACCGCTGCCCGCGGGTCGACCACGAAGTCGACGACGTCACCCGTCGACCACCCCGCGGACGCGAGCTGCTGCACGGCGACGTCGGCGGTGATGACCGCCGAGCGGACCCGGACGACGTCGCCCCGCGGCTCGAGGTCGGTGATCGTCGCGCGGAGGGCGCCTGACGCACTCGGGCCGCCAGACCCGTCAGCCTCGCGGACCTCGACGCGGGACGGGCGGAACGCGCAGGCGACGGCGGCCCCGACCGTGATCGGATCCCCCTCCGCGGAGGAGTCCACCTCGACCTCCGTTCCGTCCGGCAGACGGAGCCCGCGTGCCGTGCGGACGCCCGTCAGCAGTTCGAGTCCCGCGAGATCCGCGGTGAATGCCGTCCGCGGCCGCTCGAGCACCTCCGCCGTCGGCCCCTGCTCGACGATGCGCCCGGCGTCCATGACGATCACCCGGTCCGCGAGCGTGTACGCGTCGAGCACCTCGTGCGTCACGAGCACGGTCGTCCGCCCACGCAACTGGTCGCGGAGCATGCGGCGCAGGTGTGGAGCGACGGTCGCGTCGAGCGCGGCCATCGGTTCGTCGAGGAGGAGGAGGGCGGGGTCCGGGGCCAGCGCGCGGGCGAGCGCCACCCGCTGCGCCTGGCCGCCGGACAACTCGGCAGGACGGCGCCCCTCGAGCTCGGACGCCTCGACCTCCGCGAGTCGTCGTCGGGCGACGTTCCGAGCCTCGCCGCGCGACGCACCGGCGACCAGCGGGCCGTAGGCGACGTTGTCGAGCACGGAGCGGTGCGGGAAGAGCAGCGCCTCCTGCGCCAGCAGCGAGATCCCCCGCCGATGCGGCGGCAACCACCGGTCGCGACCCGATCCACCGACCGCGAACAGCTCGCGGCCGGCGAGGGTCGCGTGACCGGTGTCCGGACGCAGGAGCCCGGCGAGGACCGCGAGCAGCGTCGACTTGCCGGCGCCGTTGGGGCCGAGCACGGCGACGCTCTCCCCCGCGGCGAGGTCGACGGCGAGCTCCCAGTCACGTTCACGCAGCGTCGCTCGGAACTTCAGCGCCGCCCCGGTCATCGCACCACTCCGGCGACGGTCCGTCCACGGCGGATCGACCCCTGCGCCCCAGCGACGCCGACGACGAGCACGGCCACGACGACGAGGACGAGCGACAGCGCGACCGCGGCGTCGGGATCGGTCTCGCGCTGCAGGTAGATCTCGAGCGGCAGGGTCCGGGTGACCCCCTGGAGGCTGCCCGCGAAGGTGAGGGTCGCCCCGAACTCACCGAGGGCCCGAGCGAACGAGAGGATCGCGCCCGACACGACGGCGGGCGCGAGGAGCGGCAGCGTGACGGTGCGGAAGACGGTGGTGGGACGAGCGCCGAGCGTCGCGGCGACGGCTTCGTACCGCGAGCCGGTCGTGCGGATCGCCCCCTCCAGGCTCAGCACGAGGAACGGAAGCGCGACGAACGTCTGGGCGAGGACGACGGCGGTCGTGGAGAACGCGATGTCGATCCCGGCGTCCGCGAGTGCCGGTCCGAGCAGGCCGAGCCGACCGAAGGTGTAGAGCAGGGCGATCCCGCCGACGACGGGCGGGAGCACGAGTGGGAGGAGGACGAGCGACCGCAACAGCCGCTGCCCCGGGAACCGGGTGCGCGCGAGGACGAGGGCGAGCGGCACGCCGAACACGATGCAGAGGGCCGTCGCGAGTGACGACGTCCGCAGACTCAGCCCGAGCGCCGCGACCGACGACTCCGAGGTGACGAGTGCACCGAAGTCCGCCCAGTCCACCCGCAGGACGATCGCGACGAGTGGCAGCAGGACGAACGCCCCGCCGACCATGGCGACGACGACGATCCAGCGGGGCACCCCCGAGCCGAGTTCTCTCACGGGGTCACGGTGCGCCGAAGCCGGCGTCGGCGAGCACCCGCTGTCCTTCGGCGCTCACGACGTAGGCAGCGAAGGCCGCCGCGACGGCGGGGTTCGCGCTCCCTTCGAGCGGCGCGATCGGGTAGATGTTGACGGCCTTCGACGATTCGGGGAAGGTGATGCCCCGCACGGCGTCGCCGGCCGCGATGACATCGGTCACGTAGACGAGCCCCGCATCGGCCTCGCCCGAGGTCACCTTGCCGAGGACGTCGGTAACCGACGACTCCTCGCTGACCGGGCTCAGCGCGACACCCGTGGCGTCCTCGACGGCGACGGTGGCCGCTCCACAAGGGACCTGCGGCGCGCACACGACCGTCTTGACGCCCGGACGGGCGAGGTCGGCGAAGGTCTTCACGTCGGCGGGGTTCGACGGGGGCACGGCGATCTGCAGGACATTGGTCGCGAAGTCGACCGGGTCACCCTCGACGAGGTCGGCATCGGTCAGCTTCGCCATGTTCTTCTCGTCTGCGGAGGCGAACACGTCGCCGGGAGCACCGTTCGTGAGCTGCGTGACGAGGTCGGAAGAGCCGGCGAAGGTCAGCTCGACGGTCGTACCGGGGTGCGCCTCCTCGAAGTCCTCCGCGAGCGCGGTGAAGGTCGTCTTGAGCGACGCCGCCGCGTAGACCGTGATGGAGCCGCTAAGTTCGTCCGTCGTGGCCGAGGCGGTGGGTGTCGACGTCGCGGCGGGCGCGGTGCAGGCGGACGCGGCGAGCAGAACCGCGGTGCCAAGGGCCAGTGCGCTGAGCAGCCGGAAGGATCGACGGGATGCGGCGCGGTTCATGAGCTCGCCTTCGGGGTCTCGATGAGGACCGTCGTGGCTTTGACGACGGCGATGGCCGTCGAGCCGAGTTCGAGACCGAGTTCGCGCACGGCCTCACTACTCATGAGCGACACCACGCGATGCGGGCCGCACTGCAGTTCGACCTGCGCCATGACCGTGTCCATCGTGATGTCGGTGACGATGCCGACGAAGCGGTTGCGTGCGGAGCGTCCGATCTCCGAGGGGTCGACGGGGAGGACGGCGTTCTCCCGGGCCAGCCGAGCGAGCGAGAGGCCGTCGACGACCGCTCGGCCCGCGTCGTCCTTCGCGCTGACGAGTGCGCCCTGGTCGATCCAGCGACGAACGGTGTCGTCACTGACCCCGAGGAACAGGGCGGCGTCTCGGATACGGATCTGCGGCATGGAGACAGGCTAGTGCACGCATTCGCGTTGCTACGACATAACCGTAACCGCATTCGCGCTCCGGGCCGTCGGCAGTCGACCGGCGCTTCGGCCCTCCGCGACGCCCACCGCTCCGAAGCATCCGTATGAGATCACGACTGCTCGCCGCCGTCACCCTGCTCGCCCTCGCCACCGGCCTCTCCGCCTGCGCATCGCCGGACTCAGGAACCGGCGGCGCCACGGGCGACGGACCGCTCGTCGCGTTCTACGGCGACTCGTACACCCTCGGCACCGGAGCGAGCGACCCGGCCAACCGCTGGTCCACCGTCGTCAGCGAGGAACGCGGCTGGCGGGAGTTCAACCCCAGCGTCAACGGCCTCGGGTTCGTGAACCACCGCGACCGCTTCGGCGACGGCAGCGGCGACCTGCCCTCCCTCATCATCGCCGAGCAGCCCGACATCGTCTTCGTCACGATGGGCCTCAACGACGCGTTCAGTTTCGACGACGCCGCCGACCGGATCCACGAACAGATCACGACGGACCTGCATCGCCTCCGCGACGCCCTCCCGGAGGCCCGCTTCATCGTCGTCGAACCGTTCTGGTACACCGACGAGCGACCGCAGTCGATCGAGACGATCATCGGTTGGGTGGCCGACGCCGCGCAGGAGATCGACGCCGACACCATCCCAGGGGCGTCGCACTGGATCGAGGGACACCCGGAGTGGATGGCCGCAGACGGCCTCCACCCGAACGACGAGGGGTACGCGGCGATGGCTCGCCGGATGGACGCCGAACTCGACCGCCTCGGACTCTGACGCCCGGGCGTCCGACACGGCTCAGCCCAGCCGGATGCCCCGGTCCGCCATGAACGGGACGGCATCGACGCGCGAACCGCCGATCCTGACCTCGAAGTGCACGTGGCATCCGGTCGAGGCACCCGTCGACCCGACGAGCGAGATGTTCTGACCGGCGGACACCCACTGACCCTCGCCGACGAGGATGCTGCTGTTGTGCGCGTACCCGGTCATGACGCCGCCGCCGTGGTCGACGAGGACCCAGTTGCCGTAGGTGCCGAGCCAGCCGGCGTAGACCACGGTGCCGGCGTTCGCGGCGTAGACCGCTCGCCCGCAACCCGCTCCGATGTCGGTGCCCGAGTGGAACGGGTTGACGCCGGGCACGGGGCGGCCGGGTCGCGGTCCGTAGTTGTCGGTGATCCGGCCGGAGATCGGCAGGGCCCATCCCTGGCTCCCGACGGCACCCGAGGCACCGCCACCGCCGCCGCCACCGCCCCCGCCCCCGCCGGCGTTCGCAGCGGCCTCGGCAGCCGCCCTGGCAGCCTCAGCCGCGGCCGCCGCGGCTGCAGCAGCGGCGGCCGCAGCCGCCTTCACTTCCTCGCCCTTGCGGTAGTCGGCCTCGGTGGCTGCGCGGTTCTCCTTGAGGACCACGAGCTGGGCCTCGAGCGTCGCGAGGTACTCCTGCTGCTCGGACACGGCGGTCTCGGCGTCGGCACGGGCTGCGACCGCGTCCCCGAGCGCGGTCTCGGCCGCCGCGGCGAGCTCGCCGAGGGCGGCCTCGGCGATGGTCGCCTGCTCGGTGAGGAGCGACGCCGTGTTCGCGTCGGTCTTCGCCCGGTCGTAGGTGCCGTCCGTGGACTCGCTGAGCTTCGTGATCGTGCTCAAGCGCCCGAGGAGCGACTCCGGCTCCTGGCCGTCGAGGAATGCGGCGGTACTGAGGTCGACGTTCCCCGACCGCAACCACGCGGCGACGAGCGCACCGGCCTGGCGCTTGGAGGCCTGTGCCGCGGTCGTCGCGGCGACGGCCTGCTCGCGCAGCGAGACGGCACGGTAGCTCGCCTCGTCGACGGCCAGCTGAGCGGCCTCGTACTCGTCGGCACGGAGGACGGCCTCAGCTTCCGCGAGCGCCGCAGCGGTCTTCAGCTGCTGGACGAGCCCTTCGATCTGACCGATGGTCGACTGCTTCGAGGACTCGCTCGAGCGGGCCGTTTCGACGTCCTCCCAGCTGGGGTACTCCGCAGCGGCGGCCGGCTGCGCGAGACCCATCGAGAGGACGATGACTCCGGCGAGCGCCGCGGCGATGGAGGCGCGACGGCGCGCGGGACGGAGGCGTGGCATGCTGCCATCGTGGCAGTGGTCAGCCCTGTTCGGGGGGAGGCTCGCCCGCCTCTGAACGAACCGGCTCCGCCCGGTGGGCGAGCACGAGGTCGAGCAGCCGGTCGGCGATGCTGCGCTTCGAGCCGGTCGCCTCGCCGACCACCTCGCCGACGCCGTCGATGACGACGACCTCGTTGTCGGGCGTGCCGAAGCCGTCGGTCCACCCCACACGATTGAGCACGAGGAGGTCGGCGCCCTTGCGTGCCACCTTGGCCCGGCCGAGGGCCAACAACTCCTCGCGGTCGGCGGCGGTCTCCGCAGCGAACCCGACGACCAGTCGTCCGGGCACCCGGGCCGCGGCGAGTCCGGCGAGCACGTCGGGGTTGCGGACGAGTCGCAGGGTGAGCTCGTCGCCGGTGTCGTCCTTCTTGATCTTCCGTTCGGCGATCTCGGCGGCGCGGTAGTCCGCCACGGCGGCCGCCATGACCACGAGCGTCGCGTCGGCCGCCACGTCCTCCACGGCGACCGCGAGTTCCGCTGCGGTGCCGACCGGGACGACCCGCAGACCGTCGACCGCAGCCGCTTCGGCCGCGACATCGGCGTCCAGGTGCGCCGCGACGAGCACCACCTCGGCCCCGCGCTCGGCGGCGGCCTGAGCGATGGCGAGCCCCTGCCGACCGCTCGACCGGTTCCCGAGGAACCGCACCGGGTCGAGCGGCTCACGGGTGCCGCCGGCCGAGACGACGACGCGCTCGGCCCGCAGGTCGTCCGGGCGCGCGTCGGTTCCGGGGGCATGTCCGGCGAGCAGAGCCAGGCCGGCGGCCACGATGTCGTCGGGTTCGCTCATGCGTCCCGGCCCCGTGTCGCCGCCCGTCAGCGCCCCGTGCGCCGGCCCGATGACGGCCACCCCGCGCGACCGCAGGAGGGCGACGTTCGCGGTCGTCGCCGGGTGCTGCCACATCTCGGTGTGCATCGCCGGCGCCAGGAGGACCGGTGCGCGGCTGGCCAGGATGGTGGTGCCGAGGAGGTCGTCGGAGAGTCCCGCCGCCAGTTTCGCGAGGGTGTTGGCCGTCGTCGGCGCGACGACGATGAGCTCCGCGCGCTGCCCGAGAGCGACGTGCCGGACTTCGGCGACGCCGTCGTACAGCGAGGTCGTGACGGGGTTCCGGCTGATCGCCTCGAGGGTCGGCAGGCCGACGAACCGGAGGGCGCTCTCGGTCGGCACCACGTGGACGTCGAATCCCGCGAGCACGAATCCACGGACGACGCCGACCGCCTTGTACGCGGCGATCCCGCCCGTGATCCCGACGACGACCGTGCGCCCTGCCGCCTCCCGCGATGCGTCCTGCCCGCCCATGCCGCCTCCTTGCTTCCGGCGCTCCCGCGCCCGGTCCTCGTCTAGTCTGTCCTAGTCCGGCCGGCCGAGGAGGAACCAGGGTGTGCACCGTCATCATCGACTTCGAGCCGGGGCGCGCGTGGCCGATCGCCGTCCTCGGGCTACGGGACGAGCAGCCGGGGCGCGCCTGGGACCCGCCCGGCGCGTGGTGGCCCGGACTCGGTGACAGCGTCCGCGGCATCCACGACCGCGAAGCGGGCGGCGCGTGGCTGGCGACGAACGACGACGCCGCGGGTGGCCCCCGGGCGGCGGTGGTCCTCAACCGTCGCGAGGACCTCCACATGCCCGCCGCCGGGTGGACCTCACGAGGCGTCCTGCCGTTGGAGGCCGTCACGACCGGCGTCGATGCGGACGACGCCCGCAGCGCTCGATCCTGGAACCTCGTGGAGCTGCGTCCTGACCGCGTCGCCGTGACGAGCTGGGACGGTACCTCGCTCCGGTCGATCGACGTCGCACCGGGTCTCCACCTCGTGACGCACGAGGGCCCCGACCACCTCGACGTCCCACGGGTCCACCGGTGGCGGCCGGCCTTCCTCGACGTCCCGTCGCCCATCGGGCCGCTGGACGGTGAGACGGCCGCGTCCTGGGAGCCGTGGTTGCGCACGTTGCGCTCCACGACGAGTGTCCCCGCCGACGCCGACGAAGCGATCGTCCGCATCGACGACCACGACGGCCTGCGCCTCGCCTCGCTCTCGGTGACCGCGCTCTCGCTCGGCCCCGACGGTGCGGTGCTCAGGAACGCCCGACTCGCCGAGCCCGGCCATCTGCCGGAGGAGCTCGCCTGGGAGTGACCCGACGGCGACGGTCAGCACCCTCCGGGAGCCACGGGACCCGGATCGGACTGCGACCCGTGTGGAGGGCGCCCTGGCGCGCTCGATACTGTTGCAGCATGGCCCTGAACCCCGTGCGACTGCGACTGCTCGAGGCGTTCGACCGCCTCGGTACGATCCGCGCCGTCGGCCGTGAGCTCGACCTCAGCCCCTCGACCGTCTCACAGCAGCTCTCCGTGCTCGAGGCCGAGACCGGCGCCGCGCTCCTGGAACGACGCGGACGGACGCTGACCCTGACGCCGACCGGCGCGCTGCTCGTCGAGCGAGCTCGGGCCCTACTCGCGCAGATGGACGCCATCGAGGTCGAACTGGCCGAGGTCGAGTCGGAGCCGTCCGGTCGGTTCCGCATCGCCGGGTTCGCAAGCGTCATCGCCCCCATCCTCATCCCCGCCGCGCGCTCCCTCGCGCGGCAGTACCCGCGACTCGAGGTCGAACTCATCGAGGTCGAACCGCACGAGAGCACCACCGCCGTCCAGCGGGGCACCTGCGACGTCGTGATCACCGTCGATCAGGAGGACGGGTTCCTCCTCGACCCCTCCGTGCACAGCGTGCCCCTCACCACCGACCCACTCCTGCTCATCGCGCCGCTCGACCACCGGTTGGCCGCGCAGGAGCAGGTCGCCTTCAGCGAGCTGCAGACGGAGTCGTGGGCCCTCGACGCACCGGGCACCTACCTCGGCGAACTCGTCCCGCTGATCTGTCGTCGTGCGGGGTTCGAGCCGAGGGTCGCCGGACGGTTCACGAGCTACGAGGTCGTCATCGACCACGTCGCGGCCGGGCTGTCGATCGCCGTCCTCCCGGACATCGCGATCGGCTCGCGGACGGACGTCGTGCGGAAGCCCATCGCCGGGATGAGCGAGCGGAAGATCGTCGCGACGGCGAGGAAGGGCTCACTGCAGCGTTCGGCCGTCGCGGCAGCGCTCGCGGCGGTGCAGCGAGCCACGGACGAAGCCGTCGCCCGCTGAGCCGCCACGGGACCGGCCGAGCCTCCTGCGGGGAGGATCAGCCGTGGTAGCCCGACTTGGCCATGGCGACGAGCGCCCCGACCAGGCCGATGCCGCCGAAGACGGAGATGAGGGCGATCACGCCGATGAGGATGTCGTTCACGGTCATGCACCCATCGTACTGAACCCGACGGGCCCCACGACTAGGGTTGGTCCGTCCCCCGACACCCACCCGGAGCAGCACCATGATCACCCCATCGAGCGAGTCTCAGGCTGCCGCCTTCCGCGACGGCCGGATCCCTGCGACGGAACATCTCGACGCCGACACGGTCGTCATCGCCGTCCCGACCGGCGACCCCGGCAATCCGTTCACCCTCTGCTCGGTGCTCTTCGGCACCGACGGACGCGCGATCGTCGTCGACCCCGGAACGGACACCCCCGAAGGCCGCGAACACCTGCTGCGGGAGCTCCGCGGCATCGGCGTGACGACGCTCACGGGCGTCGTCGTGACCCACCTGCACCCCGATCACCTGGGGCTCGCCGGCACCCTCCGCGACGAGCTCGCCGCACCGATCCTCATGCACCGCCTCGAGGACGAGGCGGCCGGCTCGACGCCACCGGGCCCGGCCGACCTCGCTGCAGCGTTGGACGAGTGGGGTGTCCCGGCGGACGACACGACCGTGCGCCCCTGGGCCGCGGGTGCGACGGCACCCGCCGGACACCTCGGCGACACCCGCGCGGATCGGACGCTCGAGGACGGCGATGTCCTGACGCTCCCCGGTCGCTCGATCAGGGTCCTGCACACGCCCGGCCACACGACGGGTCACCTCACCCTGCGCGATGAGGACCGCGGCTACCTGTTCACGGGTGACCACGTGCTGCCGACGATCTTCTCGGGCCTCGGGCTCGGGGCGCGCACCTCGGAGAACCCGGTCTCGGCCTACCTGTCGTCGCTCGAACGCGTCCGTGGTTACGACGGCGATCAGGTGATCCCCGGACACGGCTTCCGGTTCACGGGACTCGCGGACCGCTGCGACGAGCTGGCCGCGCACCATCTGCGGCGAGCCGACGAGGTCCAGGCCGTCCTCGCGGACGACCCCGAGGCGAGCGTGTGGACGATCGCCTCCCGCATCGGCTGGTCGGCCGGATGGGACGCACTGACCGGTCTCCTCCGCGTCTCGGCCCTCACGCAGACCGACTGGCACCGGGCGCGACTCCGGCAGCTCGCCGACTGACCGTCCGGGCTAGCGGCTGAAGCCGGCCCACCCGCCTCGACGACGCGCCAGGGCCCGTTCGAAGGCGTAGAGCCCACCGCCGGCCGCCACCCCGGCGGCGAGCACCGCGAACACGACGACCCCGATCGTCGAGGCGAGTCCGATGGGTGCGGCGATGAGCCCGCCGACGATCAGGACGAGGAAGGCCGCACCACTACCGGCGATCCAGGCCCGATGGACCGGACCTCGCTCGCCCCAGTGGTCGAGGATGCCGAGCGCCAGCAGCGCACCGACCGCCCCGACGGCTGCGAGCATCCCGCCGACCAGCCCGCCGACGAGGACGGCTATCCCGCCGAGATCGGCTGGATGCATCGAGACGGTCCCGACCGCCCCGAAGAGCTCTGCACCGGCCGCGAGGGTCGCCCCGGCGACCGCTCCGACGCTGACGGCGAGGCCGAACAGCGGGACGACACGGAGGAGGGACCAACCCGGGTCCGCTGCTTCATCGAACACGTCCATGGCCCCGACCGCCTCCTGCGCGCCTCGTCGTCGTCGACGCTTGTCGCTCAGCGTGGCACGGGGACGACCGGTGCCCCAGACGTTGCACGCGTGGGTCGAGCGGGTGTAGGCAGAGCCGTCCGTCGGCGCCCGATCACCAGCCGCGCGTGCCCGGGGCGCCCTTGAACGGCCCGACGATCCCCGGCGTGATCCATCCGCCGTAGAAGTCGCCCTCCTGCGCCCGCACCGGCACCCCGTCGACCTCGCACGCGTCCATGCGTCCCGGATAGACGGCGATCATGCCGAACAGCGGCGCGAATCCCGGGCGGGGGTCGGGGTAGGTCCAGGCGGCGGCAGCGGCGACCGCGTCGCCCACCCGGACGTCGAGGTAGTGGGCCTCGCCCTTGAACTCGCACATGGTCGTCCCGTCGACCGGCACCAGGACCCCCGGCGAGAAGTCCGCCGCCGGGACGTAGTACACCGGCGGGTGGCTCGTCTCCAGGACCCGGACCGCGGCCGTGGACTCCGCGATGACCGTGCCGCCGAAGCGGATCACGACGCGCTCGTCGCGCGGCTCGACCCGCGGCGGACGCGGGTACTCCCAGACGGACTCCTCACCGGGTCCGGGCTGGACGGGCAGAGGGCGGCGGAATCGCGAGGAGTCGGGCATCTCTCCACTCTGCCCGGTCCACCTGAGCGACGACCGCGAATCAGGCGCGCCGGCCCACAGGCCGGAGCGCCAGCCAGAGCAACCAGGTGCCCGCCGCCGCGTACGCGACCAACAGCAGCACGACGGCCGTCGACCCGAGGTCGGAGACGACGGGGATCACCGGCGAGCCACCGACGCCGGCATCCGTCGATTTCCCGTTCGCGGTGAGGAGGGCCAGAACGAGCAGCACCGCGGCGCTCGCGAGGATCGGTCCGCCGGTGGCCCAGAGCTTCTGCTTGGTGGTCCAGGCGCGCGACCGCCACAGCATGACCATGCCGGCCACCCAGCCGACGAACGGCACGACGAGCCCTCCGAGCATCACGAACAGGGCCGCCGTGATCGCGAACCCACGGCGTTCGAGGACCTGCTCCGCGAACGGCCGGTCGTCCTCGGGTGGGCGGGCACCCTCCTCGTCATCGTGTCCGATCACGCGCTCCTCCTCGTCGACGTCGCACGGACATGCATCCGTTCGCCCTGCTTGCCGAACAGGCTGAGGAACTCCACCGCAGCGGCCTCAGCCCGGCCGAACCAGTGCGGGACGCGGGTGTCGAACTCGGCGACCTCACCCGCGGTGAGGACGATGTCCTGGTCGCCGAGGAGGAGCCGCAACCGACCGTTGAGGACGTAGAGCCACTCGTAGCCCTCGTGGACCTTCTGCGTCTCAGGCGTCTGCGGACCGTCGCCGCCGTGGATGATGCTCTTGAACGCGTGGAGGCCGCCCGATCGACGCGTCAGCGGCACGATCGTCTGGCCGTGCCGCTGGACGGGCTTCAGGTGGACGCGGGGATCACCGGTCTGCGGAGCGCCGACGAGGTCGTCGAGCGGCACCTGGTGCGCTTTGGCGAGTGGCAGGAGCAGCTCGAGGTTCGGTCGGCGCTGTCCGGACTCGAGCCGGGAGAGGGTGGATACCGAGATCCCCGTCTCGGCCGACAGTGCGGCGAGGGTGGTGCCGCGATGCTGCCGGATGGCTCGCAGCCTCGGCCCCACGGCATCCAGGACGCCGTCGATGGACCGTTGCTCGTCGTGTGCATGCGCCATGGGTCGATTCTCGCTCGCGCGTTGCCGCTCCGGCAAGTATTCTTGCCACTTCGGCACCGGTCGGCGCACCCTGGACACCTCCCAGCACGTCGACCGAACGGAACGATCCATGAGCACTCCCCTCACCCCGGCAACCACCACCGACCTCGTCGACGCCGTCATCGTCGGCGGGGGCGCCGCCGGGCTCAGCGCAGCCATCATGCTCGGACGATCACGACGGTCCGTGATCGTCGTCGACGGCGGCCAGCCCCGGAACGCACCCGCCGACGGCGTCCACGGTTTCCTGACCCGAGAGGGCACCCCGCCTCGCGAGCTCCTGCGCCTCGGCCGCGCGGAGGTGGCGTCGTACGGCGTCCGCGTCGTCGACGGCCAGGTCGTCGATGCCGGGCGCGACGACGACGGGTTCATCCTGACGACGGCGGACGGCGCGATCGTCCGGGGCCGCCGCCTCCTCATCGCCACCGGCACCGCCGACGAGCTCCCGCCCATCCCCGGCCTCTGGGAGCGGTTCGGCCGCGACGCCCTCCACTGCCCCTACTGCCACGGGTGGGAGGTCCAGGACCGCGTGATCGGTGTCCTCGGCACGAACGCGGAGGCCGCAGCCCACCAGGCGCAGCTGTTCCGGCAGCTGAGCGACCGGGTCGTCGTGCTCCGCAACACCGCGGGCGCCTTCACGGCGGAGCAGGAGGCGGCGTTCGCGGCGCGGGGCATCGAGGTGGTCGACGGCGTCGTGGAGCGGCTCGAGATCGCCGACGACCGGCTCGTCGGCGTGCGCCTGGACGACGGCCGCACCGTCCCCGTCGAGGCGCTGGCCGTCGCCCCGGTCAACCGGGTGCGCGCCGAGGCGTTCACCGGTCTCGGGCTCCACACGCGACCGCACCCGCGCGGCGCCGAGTTCGGCGATGCGATCGGCGTCGACGAGCTGGGCGCCACCTCGGTGCCGGGCGTCTGGGCGGCCGGAGACGTCACCAACCTGCGGACCCAGGTCCTGCAGGCGGCGGCCGCCGGATCGATGGCCGGCGCGATCATGAACGCCGACCTCGTCCAGGAGGACGTGCGGCGCGCCCTCGCGAAGCGGTAGAACCACCACTGTCGCGCGAGACGCGGACATGGGACGATGACGGCACGGGGGCAGCGGCTCCCGTGCCGTCTCCGTTCCGACGAGGAGAGACATGCCGGGTGCACCCACCACGATCGACGACTACCTCGCCGCGCAACCCACCGACGCGGCGGACGCCATCGAGGAGATCCGACTCCGCGTCCACCGCATCGTGCCTGGAGTCACCGAGGCCATCCGCTACGGCATGCCGACCTTCATGCTCGACGACCGCTACCTGCTCTACCTCGGCGCCTGGAAGCACCACATCGCCCTGTACTCGATCCCGCCGTTCGACGGGCCCCTCCAGAACGCCGTCGCCGACTACCGGGCGGCGAAGGACACGCTGCAGTTCCCGTTCAGTCGACCGATCCCCTTCGACCTCATCGACCGGATCGTCGCGGAGCTGTTGGAGCGGCGCCGGGCGGCGGACGCACGCCACGAGCACTGAGGGAGAGCGACGCGTCGCCACCCTTCGACAGGCTCAGGGACCGGGGAAGGGTGCTCAGGGACCGGGGAAGGGTGCTCGGGGACCGGGGAAGAGTGCTCAGGGACCTCACGGCAGTATCGCGCCGGCACCCTGCGCCAGCCAGAGCCCGACGGTGGCGAGGGCCACCGTCAGCGGTGCGACCACGAACCCGAGCGCGATGAACCGGCCCCAACCGAACTCGACATCAGCAGCCTGGAGCCGCGCGTGCCAGAGCAGGGTCGCGAGGGCCGCCCACGGGGTGATGAGCGCGCCCGCGTTCACCCCGATGAGCAGGGCGGCGAAGCGCACGGGGTCGCCGGCCACCGGCTCGAGGGCGAGGTACGCCGGGAGGTTGTCGACGAGGTTGGCACTCGCCATGCCGACCCCCGCCAGCTGCAGGAGCGCCAGGAGGGAGTCGCCGGACCCCGCGATTGACGCGAGCGCCCGCGCGAGCCCCAGAGCGTGAGCCGCCTCGACCACGAGGAACAGTCCTGAGGCGAGCAGGACGAGCTGCCATGGGACGAGCGCCGGACGCAGCGCCGCCGGACGCCGGATGAGGAACACCACGACGAGTATCACCGCCGCACCGACCGCCGACATCCACACCGGGATGCCCGACACCAGCAGCGGCAGGAGCACGAGTACCACGAGCCCGGACGTCCACAGCAGCACCCGGTCGTCGTCCTGCGCTTCCACGTCCACCGTGTAGGCACCGGCGAGCTGGCGGCGGTACACGATCGCGAGGACCACGCACGGGACCACGACCGCGATGATCGCCGGGACGACCATGAGCGCTGCGAATCCGCCGGGGCCGAGCGGGCCGCCACCTGAGGCCGTGGCAGCCTCGTCGATCGCGTGCTCCGCAAGGAGGTTGGTGAGGTTCGACACCGGCAACAACAGCGACGCCGTGCACGCCAACCAGACGGTGGTCAGGGCGAACGGCACCGGCGACAGCCCGGCGTGCCGCGCGAGCGTGATGACGACCGGGGTCAGGAGGACCGCCGTGGTGTCGAGCGAGAGGAAGACGGTGCTGAGCGTGGCCAGCGCGACGACGAGCACCCACAGCAGCCAGGTACTCCCCCGGCCCCAGCGCACGAGCCGGGAGGCGACGAGGGTGAACAGGCCGGCGTCGGCAGCGAGTTCGGCGACGACGGTGATCGCGACGACGAACAGGAGGATCGGCCACACGCGGTCCGCGATGCCGAGTGCCTCCGGGGCGGGGAGGACACCGGTGAGGATCGCGATCGTCCCGATGACGAGCAGCACGACGCCGAGCACGGCACTGCGCACGAGGCCTCCTTCACCACCGGTCCGTCGGTGCGCTGTCGCCCGCTCGGCAGTCGATCATACGTCCGTCGCGTCCGCCGTCGCGGCCCGTTGCACCGGCCGGTCCCCGCGAGATCGCCCCGAATTGGGGGCATCACCGCGCTTGGAACCCTCGCAGGGGACTGACAGCATCGAAAGACGTGCCGAAGCAGATGCGTGGTGCTCTGGCCGCCTGCTCTTCCGGTGCGCCACCACCACCGGAAGAGGGGAACACCGTGGGTCGACCGCGAACCGAACGATCCGACGAGTCGCGGACGCGGCCGACCCGCCGATGGGCCGGCGTCCTCGCGGGATCCGTGACGACGGCGGCGCTGCTGCTCGGCGCGCTCGTCCCGGTCTCCGCCGCGGTCGCCGACAGCGCTCCGGTCGATCCGTCAGATCCGCTCACCCCAGCCACCGTGACCGCCGACTCGCTGCCCGCTCCGCAGATCGACGGCGTGGTCTGGGACCAGGTCGTCGCCGGAGGGACGGTGTACGTCGGCGGCCAGTTCACGACGGCGCGCCCGGCCGGAGCCGCAGCCGGCGTCGGCACGGTCGCCCGCTCCAACTTCCTCGCTTACGACCTCGCGACCGGTCAACTGCGTGCGGACGTCGCGACGTCGTTCGACGGTCAGATCCGAGCGATGGCTGTCTCCCCCGACCAGTCGCGCCTGTACGTGGCCGGCTCGTTCACGAAGGTGGACGGTACGACCCGCTATCGCGTCGCCGCCTTCTCGCTCCCCACCATGACCCTCGTGTCCACCTTCGCACCCACGGTGAACGCCACCGTCGAGTCCATCGCGGCCACCTCCACGACCGTCTATCTCGGCGGCATCTTCACGTCCGTCCAGAAGAACGAGCGGCTCCGCGGGGCCGCGCTCAGTGCGACGAACGCAGCCCTGCAGCCCTGGAACCCCGTGGTCCTCGGCGGCTCGGTCAAGGCGATCGTCGTCTCCCCGGACGCGTCGAAGGTGGTACTCGGCGGTGGGTTCACCTCGATCGGCGGCTCGGCCGAGCCGGGACTCGGCATGGGCGCCGTCACCGGCGACTCCGGTGCGGTCCTCCCCTGGGCGGCCAACTCCGTGATCCGCAACGGCGGCGCCAAGTCCGCCGTCTTCTCGCTGTCCGCCGACGCCGACAGCGTCTACGGCGTCGGCTACCAGCACAGCCAGGGCGGGAAGGCCACCGAGGGCACCTTCCGCATGAGCTGGGCGGACGGCAGTCTCCTGTGGTTGGCCGACTGCCACGGCGACAGCTACTCCGTGCAGGTCGTCGGCGACGTCGTCTACACGGCCGGGCACGCGCACGCCTGCGACAACACCGGCGGCTTCCCCAACTCCGACGGCTACCACCGCGCGGTCGCGTTCTCGAAGCAGGGCAACGGACGGGTCGCGCACAACACCCCGCCCGGGGGCTGGACCTACGGCAACTTCGAGGGCAACCCGGCCACGGAGCTGCTCCACTGGTTCCCCGACCTGAACGCGGGCAGCTTCACCGGCGTGACCCAGGGGCCGTGGGACGTCACTGCAGGCGGCGACTACGTGCTGTACGCCGGCGAGTTCACCACGGTGAACGGCGCACCGCAGCAGGGCCTCGCCCGGTTCGGCACGCGTGCCGTCTCGACGAACGCCCAGGGCCCGCAACTCGGCGGCTCCAAGATGGCGCCGACCGTGACTGCGATCGGCGACGGCGCGGCGAAGGTCACCTGGCCGTCGAACGTGGACCGCGACAGCGAGGTGCTCCGGTACGACGTCATCCGCGACGACGACACGGCATCGCCCGTGTTCACGGTGAACGCGGCGTCGTCCTTCTGGGACAAGCTCGACCTGACCTTCGTCGACCAGGGCCTCACCGTCGGTCGCGAGTACCGGTACCGCGTGAAGACGACCGACGCCACCGGCAACGTAGCCTGGGGCGACAACCTGACGTTCACGGCCGCCGGCGGAGCACCGATCACTTCCACCGACCTCGACCGCACGGTCCTCGCGGACAGCCCCTCGCACTACTGGTCGCTCAACGAGCGCACGGGGACGATCGGCGGTGACTGGGTGGGCGCCGCCGATCTGCAGCTGACCGGCTCGACCCTCGGGCGCGACCAGCCCGGCGCGGAGTCGGACGGCAGCGGCACCTCGACCTCGTTCGGCGGCGACGCACGAGGGGTGACGGCGACGACCGAGCCCTTCACGAACCGCTTCACCCTCGAGGCGTGGGTGCAGACGACGTCGACCAGTGGCGGACCGATCATCGGCGCCTCGAACGGGACCGCGCTCGGCTCCGGCAACCGCGATCGCCTCGTCTATCTCGGCAACGACGGGCGCGTCCGCTTCGGCCTCTACCCCGGGGCCGTCCGGACGGTCAGCTCGGCCAGCGCGGTCAACGACGGCGCCTGGCACCACGTGGTCGCGGTCCTCGGCAACACTGGCCAGCAGCTCTACATCGACGGCACCCTCGAGGCCGAGGACCGGAGCACGGTACGGGCGCAGGACTACAGCGGCTACTGGACGGTCGGCGGCACCTCGCTGTCCGGCTGGCCGGACCGTCCGTCGAGCGACCACCTGAACGGCCGCCTCGACGACGTCGCGGTCTACCCGCGGGCGCTCACCGGCGCGCAGATCGCCGCGCACCACTCGGTCGGGGTCGACGGCATCGCCCCGCAGCCGCCGAACCAGGCACCTACCGCGGCGTTCACCCCGACGGTCGACGGGCTGGACCTCACCGTCGACGGCACCGCCTCGACCGACGCCGACGGCACCGTCACCGGATACGCCTGGGACTTCGGCGACGGAGCGACCGCCAGTGGCGCCACGGCGGGCCACGCCTACACCGCAGCCGGCGACTACCCCGTGACGCTCACCGTCACCGACGACGGCCAGGCGACGGCGAGCGTCACGCAGGTGGTGACGGTGACCGATCCGGTCGTCGACCCGGAGCCGGGCGCTCAGCCCTTCGCCTCGGACGCGTTCGAGCGCTCCACGACGAACGGCTGGGGCGACGCCGTCGTCGGCGGCATGTGGACCGTGGCCGGTGGGAAGACCGCCTTCGCGGTGTCCGACTCGACTGCGACGATCCAGACTCCCGCAGCAGGCCTCCGCACCGCTCGCCTCAACGGCGTCGCCGAGGCCTCCGCCGACGTGCTCGCGGACGTCGCCCCGTCGATCGTCGCGAACGGCGGCGGCGCCTACGCCTCGGTGATCACCCGCCAGGTCGGCTCCGCCGCGTACTCCGCCCGGCTCTGGTACCGCGCGGCGAACGACGTGCGCCTGCAGCTGCTCGCCGGTTCGACGGTGCTCGTCTCGCAGCGGATCGACGGGCTGACGGCGAGCGGGGCGCTCCACCTCCGAGCCGTCGCCGGTGCACCGGTGGACGGGGCGACGAGCCTCACCGCGAAGGTGTGGGCCGGGTCCTCCCCCGAACCCGCCGAGTGGCAGGTCATGGCGGCGGACACGACTGCGGCGCTCCAGGCGCCGGGTGCGGTCGGGCTCTCCGGCTACGTGTCCGCCTCGGCGAGCAACGGGCCGGTCACGTTCACGATCGACGCGTTCGACGCGGTCCCTGCCGGTGGTCGCGAGACCGCGGCGCCCGCCCCTGAGCCGACGGAGCCCGCGGAGCCGACGGATCCTGCCGAGCCTGTCGAGCCAGCGGATCCGACCACCCCGACGGATCCGACCACGCCGACGGACCCGACGACGCCCGCCGAGCCCGCGGCGGTCGTCTCCGACGACTTCACCCGCGAGGTGACCAGCGGCTGGGGTGACGCGAACCTCGGTGGCACCTGGACGCTCGCCGGCGGCCGGACCGGCTTCGGCGTCTCGTCGAACCGTGGCACGATCGCCGCCGCCCCGGGTGCCACCCGGACGGCCGTGCTCTCGGCGACGACAGTCGCAGCGGCCGAGACCTCGGTGACCTTCTCGCTCGACCAGGCACCGAGCGGCGGCGGGCAGTTCATCTCGCTCATCACCCGGCAAATCGGCTCCGACCGATACGTCACGCGCGCATGGATCCAGGCGTCCGGCGTCATCCAGGTGCAGGTGCAGCGGAACGGCAGCACGATCGCCGCGACCAACCTCGCCGGGACGTCCGTGGGCGCGGGTGCCGAGGTCCACCTCGTGACCCGGACGACGGGCACCAGCGGCGCCGGCGGCACCACGATCGAGGCGAAGGCGTGGACCGGGGACCTCGAACCGACGGCGTTCCAGCTAGCGGTGGTCGATGAGACCCCGGCGCTACAGGGAGCCGGAGCCGTGGGGCTCGGCCTGTACCTCTCGGGCTCCGCCGCGGCCACCACGACCGTGTCCTTCCGGGACCTCCGGGTGCTGCCGCTCGGGTGACCGGACCGCTCGGGTGGCCGGGCGCCCGGCGCGGACGGAGCGCGACTCAGGTCCGGACCCACCGCGAGATGAGTTCGAGCAGCGCGGCCTCCGCCTCGGCCGCTGCCTTGGCACTGGCGAAGGTCACGACACCGCGGTCGGGTGCTGCCCACACCACGAGACCGGAGGGGTCGTCGAAGCGGAAGGCGTTGGCGTCGTCCCGCAGCTGCACGCCCCGGTGCAGGATGATCCGGATGCGGTTGGCCGGGTGAAGCGCGAAGGTGACGCGGTCCTCGCCGTCGTAGACGAAGCTCGGCGCCTTCCACTTCAGGTGCTCCGAGAAGCCCTCGTCCGAGGCCATGATCGCCTCGCGCAAGCGGACGACCGCCGGCTTCAGCTGGTGCGTGAGGGAGGCGAGGTAGGCGTCGACCTCGGCGGAGCTCATGGGATCAACCCGTCGGGCGACCGACGTAGGGTGCGACGTCGCCGGATCCCCAGATACCGCCGACCCGGGTGCCGGCTCGCTCGTTGGCCGCCTCGACGATCTGGCCGTTCCCGAGGTAGATGGCGACGTGGTAGTAGTCGTAGCCGCTCGACCAGAAGATGAGGTCGCCACGCTGCTTCTGGCTGTAGGGCACCAGGCGTCCCTGCGACTGCATCGTGTAGTACTGGTTCGTCGCCGAGTGCGTGCCGATGCCGCTCCCGTAGGCAGCGCGGGTGAGGCCCGAGCAGTCCCAGACGTTCGGGCCGGAACCGCCGAGCTGGTAGCCCTTGCCGACCTGGGCGAGCGCGAAGGCGATCGCCGACTCGACGCCGGCGGAGTTCGGAGGTGCGACCGAGCCGCCACCGCCGCCACCGCCGCTGGACGCGCCGCCACCACCACCGCTCGATCCACCGCCGCCGGACGAACCGCCGGACGACGCGGGAGGGGTGTTGGCCGCCGCTGCCGCCGCTGCAGCCGCTTCCGCCGCCTGGCGAGCGGACTCGCCGGCCGCGTACCCGCGCTCGGTCTCGGCGGTGGTGTTCTTCAGGGAGGCGAGCTGCGCGTAGAGCTGGTCGGCCTGCTGCTCCTGTGCCGCCACCGCTGCGGATGCCGCCGCCGAGGCGCTCTCCGCCTCGTCGTACTTCGTCTGCGCCTCGCCCTCGAGGCGTTCGCGTTCCGTCTTGGCGACCTCCGCCTGGTCGGTCAGGCCGCTCGCCGCGTTGCGGTCGGTCACCGCCTCGGCGTAGCTCGCGGCGTTCCGTTCGCCCAGCTTGTCCATGACGGACAGCCGCGACAGCAGGTCGTCGGACTTCCCCGCGCCGAGGACGAGGTCGAGCGAGACGTCGCCACCACCGCCGCGCGACAGCTGCGCGATGAGCGCACCGGCGCGCTGCTTCGAGACCTTGGCGGCGGCCGCGGCAGCCTCGGCCTGCTCACGCAGCGCAGACTCGCGGGCGGTCGCCTCGGTCACGGCGTCCTGCGCCTGACGGTAGGCCTCTGCGGCGATCTGCGCGGTGCGGAACGCGGCGTCGGACTGCTCCTGCAGCGAGGTGATGAGTGCGGTGATGTTCGTGATCTCGGCGGCCTTCGCGGACTCACTCGACTTGGCCGCTTCGACGTCGGCCCAGCTCGGGTAGTCGTCCGCGTGAGCGGGCAGGGCACCGACGGTGAGTGACGCCGTGACGACGCCGACGGAGAGGGCCATCGCCAGCCAGGGACGGCGGCGGCCGTACTGCGCTCCGGGCGTTCGTGCGGGGGTCATCATTCTCCAGTCCGACGACACGATCACGGCGACCTCGGCGGGTCGCGGCCGTCATCCTGTCACAACAGTCACAATAGAAACTTTGATCACACTAGCCACTCTCGTCCCGGAGCACCAGCTCGAATGCCCCCGGACGGGGTACGCGTGCGCCAGGATCGACCCCCGAGTGGACGCCCGACGTGCAGCCGCAGCCGGAGACGCTCGCATTACGACGGTTCCCGGGGGCACTTCGACAAGCTCAGCGACCGGAAACGGTGCACCCGGACCTTGTCCGGTCGCTGAGCCTGTCGAAGGGCAGCCCCGGCCGGACACCCCCGCATCACGACGGTTCCCCGGGGACACTTCGACAAGCTCAGCGACCGGGTGAGGGCACGCTCAGCGACCGGGGAAGGGCGATCTGGCGGGCAGGTCAGGCGGGTTCGACGTCCTCCGGCGACCAGCGGGCGGACTCGCCGGAACGGATGATCGCGAGCAACTGGGACCGCAACGCCGACTCGTCGGGCAGTTCGGGGAACACGTCGGCTTCGAGTCGATGTGCGGCCAACCAGGCTTCGTCGCCCGCCTGCGTCCGGCTCACCACGTGACGACGACGGTCGTCGGCCGCGGCGATGCGCTCGATGTGACCGGCCCGTTCGAGTCGGTCGAGCGTTCGGGACATCGTCTGGTTCTGCACGCGGGCTCGTCGGGCGAGCTCCTTCTGACTGGCGGGGCCGCTGTCGAGCAGGTGCAGCACGATGAGACCGGCGTGGGTGACACCGATGCCGTCGAGGGCCTGCTGCCAGGTGTGCTCGATCAGTCGCGAGGCCGTGGACAGGAGGCGCCCGGTGGGCCAATCGGCCATGGGATCGCGGGCATCGTCGGCGATCACGCCATCCGTCGCGCGCGCTCCATCCATGGCACCAATGTAGTCGCTGCGCGTCCGGCCGAGCCGCCACTCACCACCGGCGTGACGACGGTGGCCCGTGCTGTCCCCCACCAGGTGGTGACGAGAGCGGCCGACGGGGTCCGTGGCCAGATCGACGAATGACGACGGAATCACGCGTCCAGCATCGCCCTCACCCCCAGAATTGGGGGCCGGTACCCCCCTGGAGTGGGGGATCCGCCGATGACCCCCGCTTCCTACAGTTGAGGGATATCTAAGGGGGACGCTCATCTCGACCGGGTTCACCGGTCGGTCGTGGGCACACGAGTGACGTCGCGTTCTCCGCGGGCGGCCCGAACCGCCCGTGCGCACCGCGCACCAGCATCACACCCGACCCCACAAGTGGATAGCAGCCCTCATGACGACGTACCCGAACCGCCGTCGGACCCTCCGACGCCCATGTCCGCACACCCGAACCGCGGCCACCCTCCCGCACCGCTCGGAACGGTGGACCAGCGCGTGAGCACCGACGTCAACGAACACGCCTTCCCGATCACCGGTCCGATCGCGAGCCCCATCGGGTTGCGCCGGCGTCGAGCCGTCGCGGCCTCCTCCCCCGCCGCGGTCGCCTCGCTGACGCAACGCGAGTGGTCGAAGCGATACCGTCGTCGGGTCGTCCTCACCGACAGCGCGATCGCGCTCTTCGCCGTCTCAGCGGCCTTCGTCGTGCGATTCGGAGACGAACCCGTCGGCCCGGAGGCGCAGCAGCTCTACGCTCTCCTGTCAGGCGTCATCGTGCTCGTGTGGCTCGCCTTCCTGGGGTTCACCAGGACCCGGGACAGCCGCATCATCGGCTCCGGCGTCGCCGAGTACAAGGGTGTCGTCAACGCCAGTGCGTTCGCTTTCGGCATCCTCGCCATCGCCTTCCTCATCCTGAAGATCGACATCGCACGGGGGTACTTCATCCTCGCGCTCCCCGCGGGGACACTCGCGCTCCTCGTCTCCCGCTGGATGTGGCGCCGTTGGCTCCTCAGCCGTCGCCGAGTCGGTGAGTACACCGCACGGACCGTCGTCGTGGGCAAGCGGGACGACGTCGCCTACGTCCTCGAACAGGTCGCGAAGCAGCACAGCATGAGCTACACCGTCGTCGGCGCAGCCGTGACCGACGAAGAGACGGCCGAACCGTTCTCCAGCCGCGGAAGCTCCGTCCCGGTCATCGCGCACATCGACGGCGTCGCCCAGGCCGCGGCGAACCTCACCGCCGACGCCGTCATCATCGCCGGCCCCGTCGACGGGGGCACCGAGTACATCCGACGACTCGGGTGGGACCTCGAGGGGACGGCCACCGAGCTCGTCCTCGCCGCGCGACTCACCGACGTCGCCGGCCCGCGCATCCACTTCCGCCCCGTCGAGGAGCTGCCGCTCATCCACGTGGAGATCCCACAGTTCGACGGCGGCCACCACATCATGAAGCGAGCGCTCGACGTCGGTCTCACGAGCCTCGGCATGCTGCTCATCTCGCCGCTGCTGGCACTCATCGCCCTCGCCGTCAAGCTCGACAGTCCTGGCCCCGTCCTGTTCCGTCAGGAGCGCGTCGGGCGCAACGGCGAGCGGTTCACGATGTTCAAGTTCCGGTCGATGGTCACCGACGCCGAAGCAGCGCTCCCCGCCCTGATGGCGCAGAGCGAGGGGAACGGCGTACTCTTCAAGATGAAGAACGACCCGCGGGTCACGCGTGTCGGCCGCATCCTGCGGAAGTACTCGCTCGACGAGTTCCCGCAGCTGTGGAACATCCTCACCGGCGACATGAGCCTCGTCGGGCCCCGGCCGCCGCTGGCGAGCGAGGTCGCGGAGTACGAGAAGGATGTTCACCGTCGGCTGCACATCAAGCCGGGCCTGACCGGCATGTGGCAGGTCTCCGGACGGTCCGACCTGACCTGGGAGGAGAGCGTCCGCCTGGACCTCTACTACGTCGAGAACTGGTCCATCACGGGCGACCTGATGATCATGTGGCAGACGGTCAAAGTGGTCCTGAAACCGGTCGGCGCGTACTGATGCCAGGGCTTCTGTCGGTGATGCCCCCAAAGCGAGGGGTGTCCTGCGAAAAGAGGACAAATCCCCTTCCAGAGGGGACAACAGTTCGATACAGTCGTCTCCATCACCGCGAACCGGTGAGCCGCTCGACACCCGAAACACCCGAATCCGTCGAGTCGGTTCACCTGGTCAATGACGCCGCTCGCGCGCACGAACCCGATCGTGCATCGATATCCGTGACGCTTACCCGAGCGAATCGACCTTCGACGCCGTCCGCACCCGAAAGCGGACGTACCGGGCGAACGCGCACGCGCTGCACCATCGTCGTCGTGCAGGGACACCCGACCCGGTACGCGACGCCCACCATCCGAGCAACGACGCTTGCAGCGTCGACATCCCGCCTCGCCACGCAGACCCGGACACACTGCCGCGGAAGCGAACCCATGAGAAACCCGAACTCACCCATGATCTCCATTCAGCAGTGCTCGACGACCGGCGAAACGGCGACGATCCGATGACTGGCCACTCTCGCAGGGGCGTCGCCCACGGACGTCAGTCCGACGGCACCCTTCGCATCGCGATGGTCGGCACGCGAGGAGTCCCTGCGGCTTACGGCGGGTTCGAGACCGCGGTCGAGGAGATCGGCAGCAGGCTCGCCGCGCGTGGCCACGAGGTCACGGTCTACTGCCGCCGCACCGCGGCTGAGCAACCGGCCGAGCATCTCGGTATGCGACTCGTGCACCTGCCTGCCGTCCGCAAGAAGGTCCTCGAGACCCTCAGCCACACCGCTCTGTCCGTTCTCCACATGGCGGTCACCCGACGCCACGATGTGGCCTTCGTCTTCAACGCGGCGAACGCACCTTTCGTCCCCGTCATCCGCGCCAAGGGCGTACCGACCGCCGTGCACGTCGACGGCCTCGAATGGAAGCGCGCCAAGTGGAGCGGCTCCGGCAAGCGCTACTACCGGTGGGCGGAGGAGCGGTCCGTGCGCACCGCCGACGCGCTCATCGCAGACGCGGCGGGGATCGCCGACTACTACGAGCAGCAGTTCGGCGTGCCGACCGAACTCCTCACCTACGGCGCCAAGATCCTCGAACAGCCTCGGACGGATCTGCTCGGCTCCGGTGCCGGCGTCGAGGCCGGTGCGTTCCACCTCGTGGTCGCCCGCTTCGAACCGGAGAACCACGTCGACCTCATCGTCGAGGGCTTCATCCGCAGCGAGGCGCGACACCCGCTCGTCGTGGTCGGCTCCGCACCCTATGGCGCCGAGCACAGCGAACGCATCGCGGCCCTGGCCGCCAGCGACCCCCGGGTGCACCTGCTCGGCGGGGTCTGGGACCAGGAGCTCCTCGATCAGCTGTACGCGGGGGCACTGACCTACGTCCACGGCCACTCGGTCGGCGGCACGAACCCCTCGCTGCTCCGAGCCATGGGTGCCGGAACGGCCGTCATCGGCTTCGACTCCGTCTTCAACCACGAGGTCGTCGGGAGCACCGGTTCCTTCTTCGCCACGGCGGACGAGGTCGCCCGACTCATCGAGCAGGCCGAGCTGGACGAGGCGGGCACGGCGGCCCTCGGAGGAGCGCTCCAGGCACGCGCCGCCGAGGTATACCGCTGGGACACCATCGCCGACGGCTACGAGGCGCTCGCCCTGCGCCTGGCCGACGGCGCGACCATCCACGGCACCGGACGGTTCAACCGTCTGCCGATCGACTGGAACCCGAAACCCGTCGCCGGCATCCACCCGACACGCATCACCGAGAGCACCGGAGGATTGGCATGACCCGAATCACTGCCGACACCCGTTCGACCACCGAGTCCTACACCGAGATCATCGCCCGCCTCGCCGGCGCCCAGAAGAAGCGCGCACCGGGGGCACCTGCCTACTCCATCTACGTGAACCGCAAGGCGGGGCGGTATCTCGCCGCCGGAGCGTACAAGGTCGGACTGACCCCGAACGTCGTCACCGCGATCAGCGCGCTGTTCACCTTCGCCGGTATCGCGATGCTGGCGATCCTGCCACCCGCCTGGTGGGTCGGTGTCGCCGTCTGGCTCGCCCTCGCCATCGGGTACGCTTTCGACTCGGCCGACGGCCAGGTCGCCCGCCTGCGCGGCGGCGGCTCGGCGAGCGGCGAATGGCTGGACCACGTCGTCGACGCGACGAAGATCTCCACCCTGCACCTCGCGGTCCTCATCATGGTCTTCCGCCACTTCGACTTCACGAACCCGGCGCTGTACCTCATCCCGATGGGCTACACCGTGGTCGCCGCCGTCTCGTTCTTCGCGATGATCCTCAACGACCAGCTGAAGGCCGCCTACGGCTACAAGCCGGCCCTCGACGCCCGCCGGAGCTCGCCGATGCGCTCGCTGCTCGTCATCCCGACCGACTACGGCTTCCTCTGCATGATCTTCCTCCTCATCGGCTTCCCACCCCTCTTCTTCGCCGCCTACACGCTGATGTTCATCGCGAACGCCGGTCACCTCCTGCTCGCGTCCGTCAAGTGGTTCCGAGACATGGACCGTCTCGGAGCGGCTCCCGCCGCAGACGTCCGGAGCTGATCCGACGATGAACGGCCTTGGGGGGTCCGTCCGGTCGACTGCAGCGTCGACCGGACGGAGGACACTACTGCTCGCGCATCCGAGCGCGGACCTGTACGGATCCGACCGCGTGTTCCTGGAGACGGTGGAGGCGTTCGTGCGCGACGGCTCCGACGTCGTCGTGACGATGCCGGCCGACGGGCCACTGCGTGCGCTGCTCGTCGAGCGGGGCGCACGGGTGCACATCGTGCCGACGCTGGTGCTGCGGAAGAGCCTGCTGACCCCCCGCGGGTTCGGCGCGCTCGTATCGCAGACCGTCCGCGGGCTGCGAGCAGGAGGACGGCTCCTCCGCTCGGTGCAGCCGGACCTCGTGTGGACCAACACCATCACGATCCCGCTGTGGACGGCACTCGCCCGCCTGCACCGCCTGCCGTCCGTCGTGCACGTCCACGAGGCGGAGGGCTCGGCGAAGCCCGTCGTCATGCGCGCCCTCGCCTTCCCCCTGCTGTTCGCGGACCGGCTGATCGCGAACAGCCGCTACAGCGCCGAGACGCTCCAGCGCTCCTACCGTCGACTCGCCGGTCGGACGAGCGTCGTCCTGAACGGCGTACCCGGCCCCGACGCGGTGACGCAGCCCCGCGTGGACGTGCTCGACGAACTCCGCGTGCTCTTCGTCGGCCGTCTCTCGCCGCGGAAGGGGCCGGACCTCGTGATCGAGGCCGTCGACGAGCTCACCCGCCGCGGTATCCGAGCGCGAGCCGACATCGTCGGCGCCGTCTACCCCGGTTACGAGTGGTTCGAGGACGAGCTGCTGGCCTCCATCGCGGAGCGTGGGCTCGAGGGGCGCGTCACGCTGCACGGATTCCAGCCGTCTCCGTGGGCCGCGCTCGCGACCAGCGACGTGCTCGTCGTGCCGTCCCGACTCGACGAGCCCTTCGGCAACACCGCGGTCGAGAGCATCCTCGCCGCCCGGCCGGTCGTGGTGAGCGACACCTCAGGGCTTCGCGAGGCCGCGGCGGGTTACCGTGCCGCGACCTTCGTGACCCCTGGAGACGCGACCGCCATCGCCGACGCCCTCGCCGAGATCCGGTCGGACTGGGCCACCCGCTCCAGCGCGGCCATCACGGATGAGCGAATCGCCGCCGACCGGCATTCCGTCCGTTCCTACCAGGACCGGATCATCGACTCCGTGGTCGGGCTCCCGATCCGGGGACGGCGGAGCGGACGCGTCCATGTGTAGCGCCGACCGTCGTCCGGGTCGAGTTTCCGGTGGAGCCCGTCAGGCGGCGTCGCGGGGTGTCGCGGCCGGCAGCGCGGCCGTGAGCGCGTCGACGACCGCTCCGACCTGCGCAATGGTGCGGTCGTGGGCGGCCGACCCCTGCAGGTGGCCGTCGGCGATGTCGAACGGGTCCGCAGGCGTCGTCCTCCGCCCGAACCGCCGGAGGCCCGTGGGCTTCCGGCTCGTGGGTGCGAACCCGCGGCGCCCGTGGATGATCGTCGCGAAGCGGTCCAACACCCCGTCGGCCTCGACATCGGCCTCGTCGGCGAAGCCCGGCACGGTGGCCAGTGCAGCCGCCTCGCGCAGGGTGAACGTCCGAGACCGCGCCGCCGGTGCGAGCGCGGCGATGGCCGACCGCTCGGCCGTGGAGGCGGTCAGGATGAGTGACGCACCCTCGACGATCTCCAGCGAGACCGGCCGTGAGCGGTGCGCACCGGCGAACGCAGCGAAGCCGTCGCCGCGCTCCACCCGCCTGACCCGTTCGCAGATCTCGGAGCCGGCTCTGGCCGACACCCCGGCGCTCTCGACCACGACGCCGTCGAAGCCGGCCAGACCGCTCAACCGTCGATGCAACAGGAACTCCGCCAGCGGCGAGCGGCAGACGTTCGCCGCGCACACCACCAACAGTGTCTGGTCACGATGCTCGTCCAGATCCCTGCTCCCCTCGTCCTCCCCACATGATAGTGGGACCACCAGGGCGGCCGTCCCGCGCCGCCCGCAGCACAGCCCCGGCCAGGTGCCGGCAGAAGGGCAGTGACGTGACCGTTCACGACTACCTCGGCGCGATCCGCAAGCAGTGGGCCGTCATCCTCATCCTGGCGCTCCTCGGCGCAGCGGGCGGCTACGTCTACGCGCAGTCCATGCCGAGCATGTACCGCTCGACGAGCAGCGCCTACGCCTCCGCCGCGTACGGCGAGTCGACGAGCGAACTCGTCCAGGGATCGACCTACGTGCAGAACCTCGTGCAGTCCTACGCCCTCATCGCGAAATCCCCGTACGTCCTGCAGCCGGTCATCAACGACCTCGGTCTCGACCTGACGGTCGCCCAGCTCGCCCGGACGGTCACGGCCGACACCCCGCTCAACACCGTCGTGGTCGACATCTCCGTCGTGAACTCCGACCCGGAGCTCGCCAGGGCGATCGCCGACGGCATCGCGAAGTCGTTGTCAGACGCCGTCGCGAACATCTCCCCGAAGGATGCGGCGCAGGCCGCCTCGGTGCAGCTCACCATCATCTCGCCGGCATCGGCACCGGTGAACCCGGTGTCGCCGGATGTCCGGCTGATCACCGGTCTCGGCGCTGCGGTCGGCGTCCTGCTCGGCCTCGCTTGGGCAGTCCTCCGCCAACTCGTGGACACCCGCATCCGGAGCAACACCGACATCGACCTGGTCACCGACCTGCCCCTCCTCGCGGAGATCGGCCGCACCTCGCGCGACCGGCGCATCGCCCAGGTCGTCCGCTCCAGCCCGAACGGCGTCACCGCCGAGGCGTTCCGGTCGCTGTGCATGAGCCTCGCCTTCGCCGACGTCGACAAGCCCGTGGCCTCCGTGGTGGTCACCTCCGCACTCCCCGGCGAGGGGAAGAGCTCCGTCTCGGTCGGTCTCGCCATGTCGTTGGCCGAGTCGAGCGGGAGCGTCATCCTCGTCGACGGCGACCTCCGGAACCCCTCGATCGCCGACTACACCGGCCTCGAGGGATCGGTCGGCCTCACCAGCGTGCTTCTGGGCGACTCCTCGCTCGAGGACGCCGTGCAGCCCTGGGGCGTCCCCGGCCTCGACGTCCTCGTCGCGGGCGCCGTGCCGCCGAACCCCAACCAGCTCCTCGCCTCGGACACGATGCGCGGCACCCTCGAGGCGCTCAAAGCGAGATACGACTTCGTGGTGATCGACACCTCCCCGGTCATCCCGGTCACCGACCCGCTCTGGCTCGTCCACGAGACCGACGGCGCGATCGTCGTCGTCCGAGAGCGTCGGACGAAGCGGCAGCAGCTCCAGAAGGCGCTGTCCAACCTCGATTCGGTCGGCGCACGCGTCCTCGGCGTGGTGGCGAACGACGTGCGGCACCACGAGCGGACCACCTACTACACGGACGACGAGAACGCCCGACCCCGTCAGAGCAGCCACGCCCTCCGCCCGCGTCGGCGATCGTCCGCGTCCTCGGCCTCCGAGCCGATGCCGGAGACCGCCGGAGAGCGGTAGCCCGATGTCCGCAACGGCCCGACACGCGCGGCCGGGTCCGTCCACGGGCGCCGGTTCCCGAGAAACCTGGATCGATTCCGCACGCGGAATCGCCATCATCCTCGTGGTGCTGTTCCACGCCGTGATGTACCTCGGTGTGGCCGGGATCGCCGGTCCGTGGGCGCTCGCCAGCACGCCCCTCGACACCTTCCGGATGCCGCTGTTCTTCTTCGTCTCCGGGCTGCTGGCGCCCTCGGCCATCGCCCGCTCCTTCGGGGATCTGTTCCGCAAGCGTCTGGTGCTGCTCCTCTATCTCTACGTGGTGTGGAGCACCGTGCAGACCGCATACGGCGCGGTGATGCCCCCCATGAGCGACATACCGGACCCGGTGACCTGGTGGTCCTTCGCCTCGATCCTCGTCCAGCCGCACCCCAACCTCTGGTTCATCTACGCCCTGCCGATCTACTTCACGATCGCCTGGCTCATCCGCAGCTGGCCTCGTCTCCTGCAGCTCGGGCTCGCCGCGGTCGTCTCCGCTGCGTTCGGCACCGGGATGTTCTCGTCGCTCGGCGTGCCGTGGGAGAAGGCAGGGCGCTATTTCTGCTTCTTCCTCCTCGCCGCGCATGCGGCCCCACTCGTCCGACGGATCGCCCCGCGGCTCCGGCTCAGACACCTCCTCGCGCTCGTCGTGGTCTACGGGGCCATCGTCGCCGTCGTCCTCCGCACCGAGTGGCGGTTCCTCCCTTTCGTCCTGCTCGGGGCGGGCCTCGTAGCGACCGCGACCGGCATCGCGCTCGCCGTGGTGTTGTCCCGCGTGCGCGCGGGGGCGTTCCTGGCCTTCCTCGGCACCAGGACCCTTCCGATCTACCTCGTACATACGTTTCCTATGATTGCCGTCGCCGGAGCGCTGCACCCGGTCGCCGATGAGATGGCATCCTGGCAGCTGGTAGCACTCCCTCCTTCCCTCACCGCGCTGTCGATCCTCGTATCACTAGGCATCCACCGACTTCTCCGTTCGGTACCCGGCGTCTTCTCCGTCCCGGTCCGGAGGTGGACGACCACCTCGGATCTTCGCCTCCGAAACATGGACCCGTCACAGATCCCTGCTGTAGCATCCCTCAACAACACTCCAGCGCCACCCGACCGAAACGGCCTCCCGAAGGCCGAGTCCGCCCCGCACGACGCGATCGCATCACCCCCGCCCCTGCTCCGCGTCGAGGGATCGGACGCTCCCGATCCCCGTGAGGAACCCCCTTTTGACTTCCGATCCGTACGCAGCCGGTCCCCCCGCCGACCGCCGGCACCTGAACCAGACGACGAGCCGCCGAGCCGCGACACCTGAGCGACAGGGACGTACCCGACGCCTCGGCTCACTGCTGGCCGCCGGTGCCGCCGCTGGGGCGCTGATCCTCGCCTCCTTCACGGTGGCGACGCCGGCGAGCGCCGCCACAGAGACCTGGAAGGTCGGCTCCCCCGTCGTCAACGACACCTTCGCCCGGACGGTCGCGAGCGGTTTCGGCACCGCAGAGCTCGGAGGCGCCTACACCTCCCCGGTCACCACCGGACTGGCCGTGGCAGGTGGAGGCAGCATGTCCTTCGCCACCCCGGGCACAGCCCGGCAGGCACTGCTCTCTGCTGTCCAGATCGCCGACGTGCAGTCGACCGCGACGATCACCGTCCCGGCCCTCCCCACCGCGGGCAGCGGACTGTACTTCGGGCTGCAAGCCCGCTCCGACGGCGAGCGGTACTACCAGAGCACCTTGCGCGTCACGCCCGACGGTTCGGTCTACCTCGGTACCGCACGCGTCGACGGCTCCACCGCCGACCAGACGAGGCTCTCCAAGGAGGCACTCATCGCCTCCGGCCTCCAGCCGGGGCAGTCGCTCCAGATGGACCTCCGCACCCGATCGTCCGCCACCGTGACGATCGCGAGTCGTGCGTGGGTCGTCGGTGGCGCGAAGCCGTCCTGGCAGCGGATCGCCACTGATGCGAGTGCGCAGCGTCTCCAGTCCGGCGGCATCGGGGTCTGGGGGTATCTGTCGAGCGCGGCCGCACCGCAGGGCCTCGGCATCAGCGCGCTGAGCGCCGCCCCCGTCACGTCGACGTCGGCGAATCCGGAACCGGAACCGACGACGCAGGTCCCCGCGCCGACGGAACCCACGGACCCCGAGGAGACACCGGCGCCGGAGCCCACCACGCCGGCCGAACCGACGACGCCCACCACGCCGACCACACCCACTGCTCCCGATTCGCAGGTCCCCTCGACGGGCCGCGGTTCAGCACCGGTCGGGTCGACGTCCTACGCCATTCCGGCTAAGGCGCTCTATGTGTCTCCCGGTTCGCGCGCCGGGGGCTCCGGGACGCTCGCCTCGCCCTACACCTCGCTCGCGCACGCCGTCGATCGGGCTCCGAGCGGCTCCACCCTCGTACTCCGGGCCGGGACCTACCGGGAGAGCGTCGTCATCGCGAGCTCGAAGAAGCTCACCATCCAGTCGTACCCGAAGGAGGCGGTCTGGCTCGACGGCAGCTCCACCGTGACCGGTTGGAAGAAGAGCTCCGTCGGATGGGCCGTCTCCGGATGGAACACCGGTTTCGACACCAGCCCGACCTTCACCAAGGGTGCGTCGGACGGCAGTGCCGAGGCCATCAAGTTCATCAACCCCGCCTACCCGCTCGCCGCCTACCCCGACCAGGTATGGGTCGACGGCGTCGCCCAGCAACAGGTCGCCAGTGAGGGAGCGGTGGGAGCGGGTGCCTTCTTCGTCGACCGCGTTGGGAAGCGCCTCATCCTCGGGACGGACCCTTCCGGGAAGACCGTCACGGCGAGCAAGCTCCAGACGGCACTCGCCGTGAAGAGCGTCGGCAGCGTCGTGCGCGGCCTCGGTGTCCGGAACTACGGCAACTCGGTCTACCAGATGGGTGCGATCACGGCGCAGAACGACGCCATCACCTTCGAGAACCTCGTGGTGCAGGACAACGCCACGATCGGCATGTACGCGTGGGGCACCGGCGTGACCTTCGCGAACATCACCGCGACCGGCAACGGGATGATGGGCGGCGGAGCGAACTCGGCCGATAAGTTCACGCTGAAGAACTCCGTGATCTCGGGCAACAACGTGCAGAACTTCAACCGGATGCCGGTGTCCGGTGGGTTCAAGATCACGCGTTCGCGCACCGTCGCGTTCACCGACAACGACTTCCAGAAGAACACCACCGTCGGCCTCTGGCTCGACGAGTCCGTGTACAACGGGAAGGTCTCGGGGAACCGTTCCATCGGCAACGGAGCGACCGGGATCATCCTCGAGATCTCGGACACGTTCTCCGTGACGAACAACGTCATCGCCTCGAACGGGCGGTACGGCCTGTGGATCGGGAACACCGGCAACGTGCAGGTGTGGAACAACACCATCACGGGCAACTCGATGGCCGCCCTGCAGCTGACCCAGGACAAGCGTCGCCAGACGAACGTGAACTCCGCGGGCCACGACCGGCGTCAGCCGCTGCCCGACATGACGGTGCCGTGGATCATCAAGAACGTCACGGTGTCGAACAACGTCATCTCGGGTGCCGGCGGTGGGTGCCTCGTCTGCGTGGAGGACCAGTCGAAGGAGTTCACTGCCGAGCAGATGAAGCTCACGCTGAACGGCAACGTCTACCAGCGCGCCTCCGCGAACGCCCCGTCGCTCGCGGTGCGCTGGGGACAGGGTGCAGCGACCGCGAAGAGCTTCGCGACGGTGGCCGCGTTCACGAAGGCGACCGGCCAGGAACGGCGGTCGGTACTCGTCGAGGGCACTGCGGTCACGACGGCGGGCTACCAATTGACGCCGGCGGCACTCGTCCAGTCGGCGCTCGTCGTGGTCGCCGTGCCGAGCTCCATCGCCGGCCTGCTGGGGTTGCAGGCTGGGATCGCCCCGGCGCGGGCGGGGAGCCTCCTCAGCCCCTGATCACCTTCGGATCATGATCGGAACGGCGTGTGCTCCGGCACACGCCGTTCAGTCGTCACCCCTCGCTTTGGGGGCAACATCCCCGCGAACGGGGGAAGGCCCTCGGGGGTGCCCTTCAGTAGAATCGGAGCACCGGTGGAAGGATGCTGACCCGGCGCATCCCCACTCCAGGCCCTCCCGAATCGAACGACGCCCGAACGTCCTCGAACCCTACGGCCCCGGCGAACCGACGATCCGACCGGAGCCATGAGGGGGCGATCATGACGGCACGACCGAGCATCCGAGCGACCCGCCCCGCCACTCCCCCGGCCGTGCCCACCCCGACGGCCGTCGAGCCCGGCGGACCGCTCCGACCGCACACGTGGATGGACCGGGCTGCGGCGGCGACGGCGGCCGTCCTGCTCGCGATGTCGATCGACCTCCCGCAGGGACTCAAGGTGGGCTACGTCTTCGCCCTCCTCCTCATCCCCGTGTGGCTCCCCGTGCTGGCCCGGTACCGCGAGGCCCGCCTGTTCGGCGTCCTCGGACTCGCCGCGATCGCCATGGGAGCCGTCCTGACCGCATTCAGCAGCGCCGGACAGTCCACCAGCCAGACCCTGCTGGCCGGGAACTCCTTCATGGTGCTGGGGCTCGTCGCCGGCACCGGTGCGCTGCTCTGGGCGCGTACGGTGATCGGCGCCCCCACGGTCGCGGTCTGGTTCGGACTCGGCATGGTGGCGGCCATCCCCCTCGGGAACGGACTCTCGAGCGTCAACGTCTGGCGCTTCGGACTGTCCCTGCCGCTGACCGTCCTGCTCCTGGCCCTGGCGTGGCGCTGGGGCTCGCGGCTCATGGAGTTCGCGGTCATCGCCGTCATCGGCGTCATCGGCGCCCTGAACGACGCCCGTTCCGGAAGCGCGATGCTCGTGATGACGGCGGCCCTCGTGCTCTGGCAACTGCGTCCGTCGAGCCCGGGCGGGCGCGGCTCCACGGTCCGGACACTCCTCGGGCTCGGCGTCCTCGCCGCGGCCGTGTACACCATCGCGCAGGCCGTGATCCTGGGCGGGCTGCTCGGTGAGCGGACCCAGGAACGCACCCAGGCGCAGATCGACACCTCGGGGAACCTCATCGTGGGCGGCAGGCCTGAGGCCGCCGCCACCGTCGAGCTCGTCGCGAACCGTCCGCTCGGCTACGGTTCTGGAGCGCTCCCGACCCTGTCCGACATCCTGTCGGCGAAGACCGGCATGTCCTTCATCGGCTACCAGCCGAACAACGGGTACGTCGAGCGGTACATGTTCGGCAACGGCTACGAGGTCCACTCAATGATCGGCGACCTGTGGGTGCGCTTCGGACTCCTGGGGGCCGCGCTGGTCGTGCTCCTGTTCGTCCTGACCTTCCGCGCCATCGGCGACGGACTCGCCCGCCGCGCGGCCAGCGCCCTCGTGGTCTGGCTCGCGATCAGGATGCTGTGGAACCTGTGCTTCAGCCCGATCGACTCGTCCATGCTCCTCACGATGCTGTTCCTCGGGGTGGCCTTCGTCCCGGTGGCGACTCGGCACCGGACCGATCCGTCGGGGACCGTCGCGCTGCGCACCCTGCCGAGCCCCCGGTCGGCGGTGCGCAGATGACCGCCGCTACGCCGGAGGCCAAGCCGCGCCTCGAGTGGGTCGACGCCGGCAAGGGGCTCGCCATCACCCTCGTCGCCACGTACCACTCGGCGAGCTGGCTCCTCGGGGCCGGGTTCGAGATCGACGGGTGGCGTCAGGTCAACGAGGCCCTCTCCTCGCTGCGCATGCCGCTGTTCTTCATGCTTGCCGGACTCTTCGCCGCGAAGTGGCTGACCGCCTCTTGGCGGGCCCTGTGGCGCTCGAAGCTCTCGCTGTTCGTCTGGGTGTTCCTCGTCTGGGAGGTCATCGGCTCGGCGGTGTTCCTCCTGGGGCTGACGATGAAGGGACAACCGATCAACCTCGTCGGCACGATCCGCGACCTGGTCGTCTCACCGATCGCGCCGCGGTTCGAGCTGTGGTTCATCTGGGCGCTCGCGATCTTCTTCGTCGTCGCGAAGCTCATCCGACGCATCGACTGGCGGATCCAGCTGGCGGTCGCCGGTGTCTGTTCGGCCGCCGCGCTCAGCGGGTGGGAGACCGCCAACATCGGGTGGAGCGGCTCGATCAAGTACTGCTTCTTCTTCCTCGCCGGTCTCTACCTGAAAGACGCGGTGTTCCGCCTGAGCCGCGCGCGAGTGGGGGCGCTCCTGGTGTCCCTGATGGTCTCCTGGGTCGCGGTCTCCGCAGTGGTCGCCGTGTTCGGACTGCGCTGGGTGCCCGGCCTGTACTTCGTGAACTGCGTCCTCGGCGTCGTCACCGGGGTGACCGTCAGCCGCTGGCTCGCGCGGATCCCGCGCCTGGTGTCCATCGGGTCGAACACCCTACCGGTCTACCTGACCCACACACCGCTCATCATCGTCATGGCCTACCTGCTCGCACTGCTCGCGCGGGTCGCACCGATCGCGGTCGTGGCCCCCGGGCTCCCGCCGGTGCTGGCCGGACTGGCGATCGCCGGGTCATTGCTCGTCAGCGGGGCCGCCATGCGCGGGCCGGCACGGGTGCTCTACGAAGCGCCCGGGTTCCTCCGCGGACCGGCTCCTGCTCCGACGCGCGGACGGCACGCCGATGTCCGCTGAGCCGGCCCGGTCAGCCGACGGCGCTGCCCCAGTCGGAGACCTCGCCGACGGCCACGGCCGGGTTCCCCGCGACGACGGTGCGCGGTGGCACGTCGCGGCGGACGACCGAGCCCGCACCGACGACGGCACCCTCGCCGAGGGTCACGCCCTTCAGCACCAGGCAGCGCGTCCCGATGAGGACCTTGCGCTCGATGACGATCGGCGCGGTGTGGGCGCGGCGTCGTCCGGTCGGCGACGTCGTCCAGTGGAAATCGGTGTCGAGGATCTGCACCTCCCAGGAGATCCGGACGTCCGGTCCGATATCCAGGCCCGATTCGACGTTCACGATGGTGCGCATGCCGATCTTCGATCCCTTCGACAGATGCAGCGTCGCGCCCTCGCCGACCCACATCTGCGCGCCCTTCGACACCGTGCAGCCACGGTCGAGCCGGTAGGTCCCCGGACCGCCGAGCTTCACGCCCGCCTCGATCCTGGCGCCCGGGTGTCCGCGGAGCACGCCACGCGCATAGCTCCAGAAGTGCTTTCGCACGGCACGCAGTCGTCCCATCGACCCATCCGATCCTCGAATTCCCCGACTGCGAGCCTAGCGGCGACGGTCGGACCGCGAGTACCCCGCCTCCGGAGGCCATTCCCGTGACCAAGCACCCGAGCACCATCACCGTCCAGCAGTCCTTCCCGGAACCGCGGCAGACCACGAACCCGTACATCGTCATGCTGCGCGACCACCTCGCGACGACGCCCGGCGTCGCGGTGCGGACGTTCTCCTGGCGCGGGGCCATCCTCGGTCGGTACGACGTCTTCCACGCCCATTGGCCCGAGATCCTGGTGTCCGGATCCTCGGCGGCCAAACGCGCCGTCCGTCAGCTCCTCACGCTGGTCCTGCTGGCAAGGCTCGCCCTCACGCGGACGCCCATCGTGCGGACGCTCCACAACCTCCACCGGCCGTCCGGGATCTCGCGGGTCGAGCACGCACTCCTCGGACTGTTCGAGCGCCGGACGTCCTTCGTCATCGTGCTCAACGAGCAGACGGTCCCGCCTGCAGGCGTCGGTGCCGCCCTCATCCCGCACGGCCACTACCGCGACTGGTACGCGCGGTTCCCGCAGCGGGACGCTGTGAGCGGTCGCCTGAGCTATTTCGGCCTCATCCGTCGGTACAAGGGCGTCGACGGTCTGCTCCGTGCGTTCACGGCCCTTCCCGGGGGCGAGCACAGCCTCCGGGTGGCCGGACGGCCGTCCAGTGACGAGCTCGCGGCCGAACTCCGCGGCCTGGCGGAGGACGACGACCGGATCGACCTCAGCCTCGAGTTCCTGAGCGACGCCGAGCTCGTGGACGTCGCGCGGCAGGGACAGCTCGTCGTCCTGCCCTACCGCGAGATGCACAACTCTGGCGGCGCGCTCGCCGCGCTCTCCGTCGACCGTCCCGTGCTGGTCCCGTCCAATGCGGTCAACGAGCGCCTCTCCGCAGAGGTGGGACCCGGCTGGGTCGTGCAGTACGAGGGAGACCTCGACGCCGCCGACCTCGAGCGCGCCCTCCGGATCGTCTCCGATCCGTCACGGAGCAGCTCCCCCGACCTCTCGGCCCGGGACTGGGATCTGTCCGGCGAGCTGCACCTCGCGGCGTATCGATCGGCGCTCGGCCACGATCGACCGGACGCGTCCGGCACCGCTGCGCGGAAGGCCGACGTCCGTGCGATCTGAGCTGCTCGAGCCCATCCGGCGCGCGGACACCGCTCAGGCGTCGACGCGTCGGTACTCCTCGTACGAATACCCCACGGCACCGGCGATCATCCCGAAGCCGCGCGCGAGCGTCCGCACGCCCTTCGCCCGATGGCGGAGCGACCGGGTGACGACACCGACCACCGACCTCGCCGCGCCCCCGGCAGCGCGCACGAGCCCCTTGGCGATGCAGCGGGCCCTCGCCGTGAGCCGTCCGCGGAGAGAGTCCTCGAGCGCGATGGACGTCTGGCTCCAGCTGTTGCCGCTGCTGAACGCTCGGCGCACCACCCAGTCGCGCGTGCTTCGGGCTGCCGGGACGATGTCCCAGACCACCGCCTCGTCGCACCACACGAGACGTCCGCCGGCGGCGTGCAGCGTCCGGGTGAACATCGTGTCCTCGCCGCCCGCATGCCCGAAGGCCGTGTCGAACACCAGCCCGATGCCGCGGACCACCCGCAAGTCGATCAGCAGGTTGTTGGTGGCTGCCACCGACACCGCTGTGCCCGTCGGCATGCGGCGCCGGGTGAAGAACTCCCCCGCCTGGATCCAGGCGGAGGGTTCCCGCTCGAAGCGGGAGACGACGGGGCCGACCACGGCCACGGCGTCGCCGCGGTCGAAGGTCGCGACGAGGTCCACCAGCCACCGCCCGGTCGGCCGTTCGTCGTCGTCGATGAACACCAGCAGGTCGCTCGCAGCGGCCTCGGCGAGCGCACGGTTGCGTGCGGCGGTGATGCCGCTCTCCGACTCGCAGCGATACGTGAGCACGACCGGGCCCGCCGACGGGAACGCCTCGACGAAGGCCCGAGCGCTCTCCTGCGGATCGTTGTCGACGACCAGCACCTCGACGCGCTCGAACCGCTCGATCACCTGCTCGGCCTGCTCGATCAGCGCCGGCAGCGCCACCCGGAGGTCGTCCGGTCTCCGGAAAGTCAACATGGCCACGACCAACGAGGTCGCGGCCTGGCGTCCGGTGGCTCCGGCCGGGGTCTCCGAGTGCATGTGCTCCCTCTCCGCGGCAGAGCCGTCGATGGATGACCAGACTATTGGGTGCCGGGACGTCCCCACCGCCCCCATCTCGGGCGTCGTCACGGTGGTGTGCGCATGACCGCCGGGACCGCGCCGGGCACCATGAGCGGCGACTTCGGCCGCCATGCCGCCCGGGGCGCTGCCGTCACCATGGTCGGTCAGCTCACCAGGATCCTCGTCCAGGTGGTGTCCGTGGTCGTGCTCGCGCGGTTCCTCACGCCCGACGACTACGGCCTCTTCGCGATGGTCATGGCCGTCGTCGGCGTGTCGGAGATCTTCCGCGACTTCGGGCTCTCCAATGCGGCGATCCAGGCGAAGACGCTCAGTGATCGGCAGCGCGACATCCTGTTCTGGGCGAACTCGGGCATCGGCATCGCGCTCGGTGCGATCATCTTCGGTCTGGCCTACCTGATCGCGGCGCTCTACGGGAAGCCCGAGCTCGTGCCGCTCGCGCAGTTCATGGGGCTCGCCTTCCTCCTGAACGGCGTCTGCACCCAGCACCGCGCGAGCCTCAGCCGGTCGCTGCGCTTCACGACGCTCGCCGTCGTCGACGTCGCAGCCGCCGTCATCGCGCTCGCCGTCGCCATCGTCTTCGCCGTCCTCGGCGCCGGGTACTGGGCCCTGGCCTGGCAGATGGTGACGCTGTCGTTCGCGACGCTGATCCTCGTGCTCATCGCGTCGCGCTGGCTTCCCCGGCTCCCTCGACGCGGGGTCGACATGCGGGGCTTCTACCGATTCGGTTGGAACATGGTCGCCACCCAGCTCGTGGGCTACGCGGCCAACAACACGGACTCCTTCGTCATCGGCCTGCGCCTCGGTGCGGCCCCGCTCGGCATCTACAGCCGAGGCTTCCAGCTCCTCATGAACCCGCTGAACCAGCTCCGCGCGCCGGTCACCCGCGTCGCGATCCCGGTCCTCTCGCGGATCCAGGACCAGCAGGCGCGCTTCGACTCCTACGTCGTGCGCGGACAGGTCGCACTCGGCTACACGCTCGTCGCGGGCCTCGGGCTCGTCGCCGGCGCCGCGGAACCGATCGTGGCCCTCGGTCTCGGCGAGCGTTGGCTCGAGGTGGCCCCGGTCCTCCGGTTCCTGACGGTGGCCGGCGCCTTCCAGACGCTCGCCCTCGTCGGGTACTGGGTCTACGTGTCGAAGGGGCTCACCGCCCGCTTGTTCCAGTTCACGCTGATGAGCGCGGCCCTGAAGATCACCTTCGTCCTCATCGGATCGAACTGGGGCGTCGTCGGTGTGGCCGCGGGCTTCGCCCTCGAGCCTGTGGTGTCCTGGCCGCTCTCGCTCTGGTGGTTGAACCGGTGGGCGCCGATCCCGATCCGGAAGCTCCTGTTCGGCGTCGTGCGCATCTCGCTGCTGACCCTCGCAGCCGGGGCCGCCGCGTACGGTGCGGCTGTCTTCGCCGTGGGCGGCGGTTCCGTCCTGCAGATCCTCGCCGCGATCGTGGCGGACCTCGCGGTGTACGGCCTCGCCGCACTCGTGGTCCCCGGCGTGCGTCGAGACCTGCGGATGGTGCTCAGCATCGTCTCGGCCGCGCGACGGTCGAAGACCGCACCCGCCGCCTCGATCGAGCCGGACAGCCCTACCGACGACGGGAGTCTCGCATGAACACCGCCGCCATCCCCGACTTCCACGACACTGCCGTCGTGGTCGTCAACTACGGCTCGAGTGCGCTGCTCGCCGAGCACCTCACGAGACTCACCCGGGACGCTCCGGGGCTCGTGGCGGTCGTCGTCGACAACCTGACGACCACCGCGGAACGCGCCCGGCTCCAGGCACTGGCGACCGCCGAGGGCTGGTACTTGGTGGAGCCTTCGGGCAACCTCGGCTTCGGAGCAGGCGTGAACGCCGGCGTCGAACTCGCCGTCGAAGCGGGCGCCAGCCGGTTCGTGATCCTCAACCCGGACGCGGAACTCCTCCCGGCCGCTGCGGCCGCACTGTTCGCCGCGTGCGAGGCCGACCCATCGGCCCTGGTCGCGCCGCGCATCCTCCGCCCGGACGGCAGCCTCTGGTTCGGCGGGTCCGACCTGTACCTGGACGACGGTCGTATCCGCTCCCGTCGTCGTCGCCTGGCGACGGTGCCGCTCGATCGGATCGAGCCCTGGCTCACCGGCGCATGCCTCGCCATCGGCCTGTCGCTCTGGCGCGAGATCGGCGGCTTCTCGGACGAGTACTTCCTTTACTGGGAGGATGTCGACCTGTCGCACAAGGTCGTCGCCGCTGGGGGCGCGCTGCTCGTCCTCGACGACGTCACCGCCGTACACGCGGAGGGCGGCACACAGGCCGTGGGACAGACCTCGTCCGGTCAAGCCAAGTCGGGGCTGTACTACTACTACAACATCCGGAACCGCCTCGTCTTCGCCGCGCTCCACCTGAGCGAGCGCGACGAAGCCTCCTGGCGCCGCTCCACCCTCGCGGTCTCGTGGGAGATCCTGCTCCAGGGCGGCCGGAAGCAGCTGCTGACGAACCCGTCCGTCCTGTGGACCGCCGTCCGTGCGATCCGCGACGGCCGCCGAATCGCAGCGCGGATCCGCGCCGACCGGGCGTCCACGAACTGATCGGGTCCCGCACCGAGAAACGCCCCTGATGAGCATCAGGGGCGTTTCTCGGTGTGCTCCGTATCCCGACAGAGGCACATCTGGCGATGTCTCGGCGCTGCGAACACCGGATGACACCGCCGTCGGTGCGGCCGGGAGTGGGCGTCTCAGACGGACGCGTCCACTCCCGACCGGGTCTCGATCAGCTCAGAGTGCGGTGACCCGATAGCCGGAGTAGTTCACCACGACCGGCCCGTTGGTGATCGTGCCGGACAGGTAGGTGTCCACCCCGACCGACCCCGGTGCCTGCAGCGCGGCGGTCGTGTCTGTCGTGCTCGCCTGCCAGTCGGGCTCGGTCTGTCCGTCCGCCCAAGCCTTCGCCTTGACGGCGGTCGTCCCGACGCCGGACACCTGTGTGCGGAGGGTGATCTTCATCCCCGGTGTGTAGGCGAGGCCTGCGATGTTCACCGCCGTCAGGGCTGTCGAGCCCTTCATGAGCTGCAGACGCAGGACGCCGTTCGCCTGCACCCAGACCCGTGCCGCGTAGTTGTCGGCACCCACTTGACGGCCGACCAGGGAGACGAACTGTCCCCCGCCGGTCGGCGCCTGTGCGATCGTGAACGACACCGTCGAGTCGGTCGCGGAGGACGAGACCTGGGCGAGCCGCGCGGTGCGCGACTGCCCGGCGGTGGCCGAGATGAGGCCCGCGGTGCCGTTCACCGAGAAGGAGGAAGCCGTGCCGGCGAGCGTCCACGGACCACCGGTCAGCGCCGCCCCCCAGCCGTTCGCCGCGGTCCGCGCGAACGTGTCCGCCGCGATGACCACCGGAGCGGGGTCGACCGGAGGCACGATCGGCGCGGTGACCGTGACGGTCTGCGTGGTCGTGGCCGTGAGGCCGCCGTTGTCCGTCACCGTCGCGGTGACCGTATACGTCCCGCCGGCGGCGTAGACGTGCGAGGACGTGGTGCCCGTGCCGGTCGTGCCGTCTCCGTAGTCCCATGCGACCGAGGCGATGGTGCCGTCCGGGTCCGTGGAGGCGGAGGCGTCCAGCGCCGCGGTGAGGCCGGAGGGCGTCGCTGTGAACGCCGCCGTCGGAGCCTGGTTCACCGGGGTCGGCTGGGCCGCACCCGGCGTCGCTGCGAGCAAGTCGTCGAAGGTGACGGTCACCGGTCCGTTCGTGGTCGATCCCGACAGGTAGCCGCCGAGGCCGATCAGGCCCGCGGACTGCAGCCCGGCGGTGGCGTCGGTCGCCTGGACCTGCCAGGCGGTCGGCTCCGTCGCTCCGGCGACCCAGACCTTCGCGCCGAGGGTGGTGGGCGAGGCGCCCGTCACCTGCAGCTTGATCTGGAGCGCCTGTCCGGCGGTGTACGTCAGTCCGGGGACCGTGACCGCCTGGAGCGCGGTCGCCCCCTGCAGCAGCTGGATGCGGACGGCACCGTTCGCCTGGATCCAGACGCGGGTGGAGTAGAACGCGTTCCCGACCTGGCGACCGATGACGGACGCGTACACGCCGCCACCGTTCGCCACGGCGGAGGCCGTGATCTTCGCGCTCACCGTCACGTCCGTCGCGGACACCGCGTTGAGGCGTGCCGTGCGGGTCCCGCCCGCGGGCAGCGACATCTTGCCCGTGCCGTTGCCGACCGAGAAGCTGGTGTTGCCTCCGGCGACGGTCCAGGCTCCGCCCGTCCCCGCCGTGCCCCACGCGTTGCTCGCGGTGCGCTCGAAGGTGTCCGCCGCGTAGGTGGACGCCACCGGGATCTCCGCGACCGTGACACTCAGGGTCGTGGCCGCCGTGCCGCCGCGGTTGTCCGTCACGGTCTGAGTGACCGTGTAGGTGCCCGCCGTCGCGTAGCTGTGGGTCGTCGTCGTCGTCCCGGTGCCGGTCGTTCCGTCACCGAAGTCCCACGCCACCGAGGCGATGGTCCCGTCCGGGTCCGAGGCACCCGATCCGTCGAAGCTCGCCGTCAGTCCGGTGGACGCCGCCGTGAAGCTCGCGACCGGCAGCTGGTTGGGAGCCAGCGTCGTGACCACGTCGTGCGAGACGCTCGCGGTCGCGCCGACGCTGTCGGTGACCGTCAGGCTCACACTGAACGTGCCTGCCGTGGCGTACGTGTGCGTCGCGGTGACGCCCGTCCCGGTGGTCCCGTCGCCGAAGTTCCAGGCGTACGAGGCGATCGTCCCGTCGGGATCGACCGAGGCGGAGGCGTCGAAGGACCCGTCCAGGTTCACGACCGTCGGCGTGAAGGCCGCGGTCGGGAGCTGGTTCGGAGCCACGGCCGTCACCGCCTGCTGGGTGGTGGCCGTTCCACCGCGGTTGTCCGTCACTGTGAGGCTGACGGTGTAACTGCCGGCCGCGGCGTAGGTGTGTGAAGCCGTGACACCGGTGCCGGTCTGGCCGTCGCCGAAGTCCCAGGCGTAGGAGCTGACGACCCCGTCCGTGTCGGTCGAGGCCGACGCGTCCGTGGTGAGCTGGAGGTTCGCGACCGCGTTCGTGAACGCGGCGGTCGGCAACACGTTGGGAGCCTGCCCGATGCCGAGCTCGCGGTGCTGGGCGACCTGGGCGTCGGTCAGCGGCGCGTTGTACACGGCGACCTCGTCGATCTTGCCGTTGAAGTACGGGACCGAACCCTGCCAGGCGTTGTCGCCGCCGACCCGCCAGTACCCGGTGTAGTCCTGCGCACCGGTCTGCGGGTTGGTACCGACGGACGCGCCGTCGATGAACAGCTTCATGCCGGCTGCGGACTGCTGGGCGACCACGTGGTGCCACTGGCCGTCGTTGACGGCGGCCTGCGAGGTGATCGTGTTCTCCTGGCCGGTCCAGGTGCCGAAGACGAGCTTGCCGTCGGGCCGCAGGAAGACGTGTCGGTCGTACCCGCCGGACCCCCCGGTCTGGTTGGAGCCGAAGCCGATGACCTTGCCGCCCTGGGTCGACGTGGTCTGGAACCAGGCCTCCATGGCGTAGCTGGTCGGGTTGGAATAGCTCGACTGACTCGCGACACCCCCCTCGTCCCAGCCGTTGGAGGTGAACTGGGCCGCCGTGTTGTCCACACCAGAGATGGCGCCGTTCGCACCCTTGGTCACCTGACCGAAGTACAGGCCGTTCGACTCGGTCGGGCCGGCGTCGACGGCGGTTGACCCGCTCGTCTCGTTGAGGCGCCAGTAGAGCGCCGGGTCGAGGCCGAACACCGCGGCGCCGTAGGCGTCAGCGGGTGCAGCCGGAACGGTGGACGTCCGACCGGAGGCGACGTAATGCGCGTCCACCTGCTGGCGGGTCAGGACCGTCGGGAACACCGAGACATCGTCGATGTCACCGGAGAAGTTGCTGCTGCTCGGGCCGTTGGGCCAGCCGCCGAGGCTGTCACCGCCGACGCGCCAGTACCCGTTGAAGACCTGACCGCTCGTGATGTCGGCCCGGGCGGCCACCTTCTTCCCGTCGACGAACAGCTGCATCCCGTTCGCTCCGAGCGAGGCGGCGACCTGGTGCCACTCACCGTCGTTGTAGGCCTTCGGGCTGGTCACGACGTTCGTGTTCCCGGTGTACACACCGAAGTTCAAGCGCCCGTCGTTGCCCAGGTAGACGTGACGGTCGTAGGAGGAGGAGTTGCCGGTCGCGGATCCGCCGAAGCCGATGATCTTGCCGCCGGAGGTGGTCGTGGTCTTGAACCACGCCTCTGTGGTGAAGACGTTCGGGGACGGCCTCTGGACGGTGGAGGAGCTGGATCCGCCCGAGAAGGTGGTGGCCGCGTTGTTCGAGGCGGCTTCCTGTCCAGCCGCTCCGCGCGTCACGCCGGTGGAGGTGAGGGTCAGGTCGTCACCCGAGGTCCAGTCGAAGCCGGTGGTCCCGCTCGACTCGCCGAGCGGCCAGAGGGAGGTCGCGCCGTCATTCAGCACCGACTGCTGGTAGCTGCTGATCACGCCGTCCTCGGAGACGGTGACCGCGACGTTGAGTCCCTGCTGGAAGTTGCCGTACGGGTCGGTCGCCCTGATCCGGTAGTTGTAGGACTGCCCGGGTGTCAGGCCGGTGTCGAGGAAGGACATGACCGGGCGCTTCCAGAACGTGGAGGAGGCCTGGGTCGTGTACACGGGCGAGGCCGTGACGTTGTTGCGGATCACCTGGTAGGTGAGGTCCGTGTTGTCGCGGTCGTAGTTGGCCTGCCAGGAGATGCGGGCCGTCCCACGGCTGAACGACGTGACGGTGGGCACGAAGTTGGAGCCGGTGAGTCGGGGGCCGTCCTTATTCGGGGCGATGGATGCCTTCGCGAACCGCACGAGGCCCTGCATGCCCGTGCCGTTCACCTGGGTGAACTCACCGGCGTAGAGCACGTAGTCACCGGCGACGGTCACGTCCCAGGCGCCCTGACCGGTACCGGTGTAGCTGCCGGTGTTGATCGTCGGGAACCAGTTGAGCAGGGTCGGTGCCGGGGTGCCTGCGAAGTTGTAGTAGCCGTACGGGTCGGCGGTCAGCGTGCCGGTGGTGGCCTTGGTGAAGGCGGTCGCGCGCTGGAACCCCCAGGGGTCGGTCTGCGGGTATCCGCCGACATTGCCGCAGTAGTGGGCGTGGCTGGCGACGTAGACGACGTCGGTGTCGGCCGCGACGGAGTACGAGTCGCCATGGCAGTCCTCGACCCACTGCAGCTCACCGCCGGCCCAGTCGGCCTTGAACGCGCCCTCGATGTTGCCGCCCGTGCCGAAGGTGTATCCGGTGCCGTAGACGCTCGTGCCGTCACTGGTGAGCGAGTTGATCGACGCCTCCTCACCGCCGTTGCGGATGAGGGAGTTGATCGCCCACGGCATGGAGGAACCGGTCGCGGTGCTGAGCGCGGCGAGCCCGTACCCGGGGCTGTTCGAGCCGTTGACCGAGGTGAAGTTCCCGCCGATGACGATCTTCGAGGCGTCAGGGCTGAGTACGAGCGCCTGGACCGTCCCGCCGACGACGTCGGGAGCGAGGCCGGTCAGGGCACCGTTCGACGCGGCGAAGCCCGCGACGCCGGCACGGGCCGAGCCCTGCGCGGACGTGAACTGCCCCCCGGCGTACACGGTGGTGTTGGTGGCGGAGACCGACTTGACGATCGAGTTGATCGAGGGCGCGAAGCCGGCGACCAGCGTCTGCGTGGCCACGTCGAACGCGGCGAGGCGGTAGCGCGTCGTCCCGTTGACCGCGGTGAACTGCCCACCCGCGTAGAGCTTCGTGCCGTCGGGCGAGGCTGCGAGGGAGCGCACCTGCTGGTTGAAGTTCGGCGCCCACGGGAGGAGCGCGCCGGTCGACAACGTGTAGGCGAGGAAGTTGTTCCGGGTCACGGTGTTCGCACCGGCCGCAGAACCGGCCGGGCGCGCGGTCGTGAAGGACCCCGCGACATACACCGTGTTGCCGATGACGACCTGATCCCAGACCACGCCGTTGATCTGCGGCGCGGGGAGCGCGTCGGACGATACCGTCGCCGGTTGGCCGGCGGCCGGGGTGGTGTCGGCCACGGCCGGTTGCACGGCGGTCAGGGTGCCGAACAGCACGGAGACGGCGGCCAGACCGACGAGGGCGATGAGGCGCGCGCGCGCCGGCCGGCGCATCCGTCGCGGGGTCGCGGGCTCGGACGACAGCAGTGTGGTCATGGGGTATCTCGCAGTCTTCTCGGGTGAAGGAGTAGGACCTCTGACGCACACGGTCGGGAGCCGTGGGCCAGCGGGGATGGTCCTTCCACGCAGTCAACCGCAAGATGGGGGACGACGATGCACCCCGTTGGGGGCAGTTGCACCCCCAGATCAGGGGTGAATTTCTCCAAGATCAGCACTGGCGGCTGACAGATCGACACATGTCTGATATCGACACGAGTCGAAATCGTCCGCCGGGAGCCCCCTGAGACGCCGGGCTAGCGCGGAGCGGCACCTTCGAACACCACGGCCGGCTCGGCCGCCGCATAGTCCACCGTCACCCGCACGGTGTCGCGCGCGTCCTCGGGGATGTTGAAGATGAAGGTGCCCCGCACCGTCTCGCCGGCCGCGACCTGCTCGGGGAACACGACACCGCCTGGAGCCGCCAATTCGATCCCCGGAGTGAGGTCGGCGCCGTAGTATGCGTTCGCGACGGCGCCCGCGAGCGAATACGCCTCGGAGCCGCTGTTGGTGAAGGCGATCGTCACGCGGATCGATGGTCCGGCCACCTCGCCGGGCTGGGACGCCTCGCCGTCGACGGCCTCCAAGGACTCGATCCGCACGCTCACCGCGTCGCCGATGGCGGCCGAGTCGTCGAACCCGATCGCGCCGGCCTCCGACCCGGCAGGGGGCAACGTGGAGCCCGGCTCAGCGGTCGGAAGCACCGTCGACGAGAAGGAGGGGGCGCTGGACGGGTCGCTCGTGGTCTGCGATGACGGCATGCCCGGGCGAAGGGTCAGCCACAGCACGACGCCGACGATCACCAGGGCGACGACCACCCCGACGACGACCGGCACAACGCGACGACGACCGGGTGCCCCGGGCTCGTCGCCGGTCGTCGGAACCTCGCTGCGGTCATCTGCTTCGGCCATGTCACGCTCCAGATCGTCTCGGGAACTGTATCGCACCGGTCGTCCGGCCCGTATCGGAGCTGGCACCCCTGCTCGGGTGGCACCTGAAAGTGGACTCGGCAAGCGCTGATGCCCCTCATAGGCTCGCAACTGGCCCGATGGACGCGCCGAGCACCGTCGTCGATCAGCCGACGTCGTGCGCACACCACCACGAATCAGCCAGGGGGCGACAGCATGACCGATCGAAGCACCGTCGGACGCGTCGGCTACGCCGCAGGGGCCTTCGACCTCTTCCACGTCGGTCACCTGAACATCCTCCGTCACGCCAAGAGCGCATGCGACTACCTCATCGCGGGAGTCGTCTCGGACGAACTGCTGCGCACCCGCAAGCGCATCGAGCCGGTCGTCCCCCTCACGGAGCGACTCGAGATCGTGCGCCACATCGGCTTCGTCGACGAGGCCGTCGAGGAGACCTGGGAGGACAAGCTCCAGGCCTGGGAGGCGCTGCGCTTCGACATCTTCTTCAAGGGCGACGACTGGCGCGGGACCGCCGAGGGGCTCCGGCTCGAAGCCGAGTTCGCCAAGGTCGGCGTCGAGGTCGTCTACTTCCCGTACACGATGAGCACCTCGAGCACCGCGCTCCGCCGTGCGCTCGCCCAGCTCGAGGAGCAACGCGAGCTCGACACCACGCTCGTCCAGGCCTGACACCCGCCCCTCCACACCGTCCCCTCCGCCGCAGCGCCCGCGATGCCCTTCGCCACGACAGCGGGGTACTGTTGGACGGATCAACGCACAGGGTGGTGGACACATGACGAAGGCTCGGCAGGCGCTGCTCGCGCGCCTCACCGGTTCGCTGCCCGTCCACGGCTCGATCGTCGGTGTCGCCACCGAGGAGCACACGGTCGTCATGACCTACGGCGACGGTCCGAGTCCCGACGGCACGCCAGGGGTTCTCGACGCCCTCGCCGAAGCCGGCGCGACCGCGACGTTCTTCGTCCTCGTCGGCCGCGCGCGGAAGTACCCGGAGCTCCTCGAACGCATCGTCGCAGGTGGGCACGAACTCGCGCTGCACGGCGACGACCACGTGCGCCTCACCGACTTCTCCGAGGAGGTCGCCTACCGGCGCACCCTCGCGGCCAAGCAGGAGCTCGAACAGCTGAGCGGCCAGCCGATCGAGTGGTTCCGGCCACCCTACGGCGCGCAGAGCATCGAGACCTGGCAGGCCGTCAAACGAGCCGGTCTGCAGACGGTGCTGTGGACGGCGACCGCCTGGGACGTCAAGGACGTCGGCGAGCACGAGCGCGTCGCCCACGCCGTGCGGCACTGCCACCAGGGCTCGATCCTGCTCGCCCACGACGGCTTCGCCGGCCCGGCCGACGGCGTCGACGACGGCCCTGAGCCCGAGGTCGACCGCGGCGCGCTCGCAGCCGAGCTGCTGAGCGGCTTTGCCCGCGAGGGCCTCGTCGGCCGCTCGCTCGGCGAAGCGCTCCGGGCGGGCAAGGCCGTCCGCCGGGCGCGCTTCACGGAGTGATCACCCCCGGTCCCTGAGCCGACCCCGGTCCCTGAGCCCACACCCGGTCCCTGAGCCCACACCCGGTCCCTGAGCCTGTCGAAGGGCGTTATCCGAGACCGACCCCGCCCCTCAGTCCTTCGCGAAGCGGTCCGTCGCGTCGATGAGCGCCGACAGGATGCCCGGCTCGTCGAAGGCGTGCCCCGCGTCTGGGACGATCGTGAAGTCCGCATCCGGCCACGACCGGTGCAGGTCCCACGCGGTGAAGACCGGCGTGCACATGTCGTAGCGACCCTGGACGATCACGCCGGGCACCCCGGCGAGCTTGCCGGCGTCACGGATGAGCTGCTCGGGTTCGAACCAGCCCTTGTTCGTGAAGAAATGGTTCTCGATGCGCGCGAACGCCACTGCGAAGTGCGGGTCGGTGAACCGGGCGACGGTCTCCTCCTGCGGCAGCAGGGTGATCGTCGACGACTCCCACCGCGACCAGGCGACCGCCGCAGGTCCGTGGACGGCCGGGTCCTCGTCGAACAGGCGCCGGTGGTAGGCCTCGATGAGGTGGCGGCGCTCGCCGACCGGGATCGGCTCGAGGTAGCCCTCCCACAGGTCGGGGAAGACCGCGGAGGCACCACCCTCGTAGAACCAGTCGAGCTCGGCGTCGCGCAGCGTGAAGATGCCGCGGAGCACGAGCTCGGTGACGCGCTTCGTGTGCTTCTGGGCGTACGCGAGCGCGAGGGTCGAGCCCCAGGACCCGCCGAACACCATCCAGCGCTTGATCTTCAGCGCCTTGCGGAGCACCTCGAGGTCGGCGACGAGGTGCCAGGTGGTGTTCGTCGACAGGTCGGCTGCGGGGTCGCTCGCGTGCGGGGTGCTCTTGCCGCAGCCGCGCTGGTCGACGAGGACGATGCGGTAGCGCTTCGGGTCGAAGAGCCGACGGTGGATGGGGCTGGTCGCGCCGCCCGGGCCGCCGTGGAGGAACACGACGGGCTTGCCGTCGGGGTTGCCGGAGGTCTCCCAGTACAGCGACTGCCCGTCGCCGACGTCGAGCATGCCGGTCTCGTACGGCTCGATCTCGGGATACGGCTCACCCATACGGTCCACTTCCTCCTGTGTTCACGACATGTGTCTCACCTAGCATGCCGCACCCGGCACGCCGGTCAGAGCTGGTCGGCGGACACCGAGAAGGTGTCGCACGCCGACGGACCGGACTGGTAGCCGGTCATGAACCACCGCTGGCGCTGCTCGGCGGAGCCGTGGGTCCATGCTTCGGGGTTCACCTGGCCGGTCGCCGCCTCCTGGATGCGGTCGTCACCGACGGCCGCCGCGGCGCTCAGCGCGTCGTCGATCTCCTGCTGGGTCACGGGCTTCAGGAAGGCGACCCCCTTCGCGTCCTCGGTGTCGGACGCCGCCGCGACCCAAGCACCGGCGAAGCAGTCGGCCTGCAGTTCGATGCGGACGGAGTCCGAGGCCGGACCCGTACCGCTGCGGTCGGCGCGGTCCATGATGCCGGTGAGCGCCTGGATGTGGTGACCCCACTCGTGGGCGACGACGTACATCTCGGCGAGCGGTCCGCCCGAGGCACCGAAGCGGTCGCGCAGTTCGGCGTAGAAGCTCGTGTCGATGTAGATGGTCTGGTCCGGCGGGCAGTAGAACGGGCCGGTGGCGCTCGTGGCGGCACCGCAACCGGTGTTCGTCTGTTGGTCGAAGATGATGAAGTCCGCCGGCGAGGTGTAGTCGGCACCGAGCGCGGGCAACTCCTCGGCCCAGTAGGCGTCGAGCGACGAGTAGGCGCCTCCCATGCGGCAGTCGACGTTCGCGTTCGCGTCGGCGCCGGTCTTGCACTCGTCGGAGAGCTGGCTCTCCTCCTGCTGGCCCCCGCCGACACCGCCGCCGCCGAGGATGCCTGAGACGTCGACGCCGAGGAACTGCGAGATGAGCGCGATGACGATGACGCCGACGGCACCGCCACCCACGGCGATGCCCGTCGTGCGGCCCCGTCGCTTGACCTTGTTCCCGCTGATGTCGGCGTTGTCGTTGAACGTCATGTCGGCACCCTATCGCTCAGCGCGAGGTGAGGCATATCGTCGCCCGCCCCTTGCGCGGACGACGATCCGCCTCCCCTCAACCGCGTGCGGTCAGCGGGACTTCTTGGTGAGCGTCTTCTCGTCGACGGGTGCGTCGCCCGACGCACGACGCGCGGCGAAGTAGTCGGCGGCCTCCTGCTGGCGCTGCGCCTCCTGACCGGTCGCGATGGGTGCGCGCACGTGCTCGGGGGCGAAGCCGAAGGCTTCGACGAGGTCGAGGGCGTGCGGACGCAACCGGGCGATGAGGCGGTCCACGTACGCGCTGACGGCCTGGCCGCGCTGCGGCGAGAGGCGCCCGTGGATGAGGTACCAGGCGAGGTGCTTCTCGATGAGCGACAGCCCGAAGAGGTCGTGCACCCACGTCATGACCTGCTTGGTGCCCGGATCCTCGATCTGCTCGACACCCTCCGTGAAGGCCTCCCACTGGAGGAGTTCGCCGTGGGCCCGCGCGGCCTCGATGAGCTCGTTCTGGTGCGCGTTGAAGAGATCGGCTGCGGCCTGCTTCGAGAGCTTGTTCGCTCCGCGCAGCTTCGTCGCGACCTCGGCGATCATCGACTCGACGCGCTCGGTCAGCAGCTCGCGCTGGACGTTCGTGTCGCGCAGCTGGCTCACCGAGCGTGCCGTGGAGCCGAAGTCCTTCACGGTCTGGGCGAGGCTCCGGAGCCCGCTGCTGTGCACGGCGCGGTCCGTCGCCTGCTCGACGACGTAGCGGGCGAGGGCACCGGCGTCGACCTTCGCGAACTTCCGGCTGTAGTCGGTGAGGAGTCGCTTGGCGACGAGCTGCAGGAGCACGTTGTTGTCGCCCTCGAACGTCGCGTAGACATCGAGGTCGGCGCGCAGGCCGGTGAGGCGGTTCTCCGCCAGGAAGCCGTTGCCACCGCACGCCTCGCGCGCCTCCTGGAGCGTGTCGAGCGCGTGCCAGGTCGACAGCGGCTTGAGGGCCGCCGCAAGCGTCTCGAGATCCTGACGGTCCTCGTCCGAGTCGGCCTTGCCGCTGAACACCTCGTCGAACTTCACGAGCAGTCGGTCGTGGGCGAAGATCTGCGCATACGTCGTCGCGAGGCGGGGCAGGAGCCGGCGCTGGTGGCGCTGGTAGTCGAGGATGACCTCTTCCTGGGTGTCGCTGCCCGCGTTGAACTGCCGACGCTCGCTGCCGTAGGTGATCGCGATCTGCAGGGCGAGCGCGGAGGCCGACGTCGCGGCTCCGTCGAGCGACACGCGGCCCTGGACGAGCGTCCCGAGCATGGTGAAGAAGCGACGCCCGGGGCTCGTGATGGGCGAGGAGTAGGTGCCGTCCTCGGCGACGTCGCCGTAGCGGTTGAGGAGGTTGGTGCGCGGCACGCGGACGCCGGTGAAGTGCAGTCGGCCGTTGTCGATGCCGTTGAGCCCGCCCTTCAGGCCGTCGTCCTCGCCACCGATCCCGGGGAGGAAGGCACCCTCGTCGTCGCGGATGGGCACGTAGAAGCAGTGCACGCCGTGGTTCACGCCGTTCGTGATGAGCTGCGCGAACAGGGTCGCCGCCTTGCCGTGCACGGCCGCGTTGCCGAGGTAGTCCTTCCACGCCGCGCGGAACGGGGTGTCGATGACGAACTCCTGGGTCTCCGGGTCGTACGTCGCGGTGGTCGCGATCGAGGCGACGTCGGAGCCGTGACCGGACTCCGTCATCGCGAAGGCACCGGGGACGTCGAGGTTCATCGCGCCGGGCAGGAACGCGTCGTGGTGCAGCTCGGTGCCGAGGTGCAGGATCGCCGCACCGAAGAGTCCCCACTGGACGCCGGACTTGATCTGGAGGGACGGGTCCGCGAGGACGAGCTCCTCGAACCCGGCGATGTTGCCGCCGTGGTCGTCGGCGCCGCCGAGGCGCTTCGGGAACGCCTTGAGCACCTGGCCGTTGTCGACGAGGAGCTTCAGCTGGTGGAAGACGCGATCGCGGTGGTCGTCCATCGACTGCCCCTCGATGCGCTGCATCTCCGGCTTGGCCGCGAGCTCCCGCGACGCGAGCCGGGCCTCCGGCCAGGTGCCGAGCAGCTGGTGCGCGAGCGCCGGGACATCGATCCGCGCGTCGGACGGCGCCACCTCGACCGTCGCTGCCGTGGTACCGCTGACGCTCGTCCGGATCGCTGTGTCGACCATCGCTGTGTCCTGCCTTTCACCCATGAAAACCTCCGACAATGGTAGGACTGTCATAACGATGGGTGAGAGCGCCTGTGGGATGTGGACAAGGGCTCGCCCGATCGTCGTCGATCGACTTGGTCCTCCCCCACAGCTGTCGCAGCTCGCTCTCAGGAGCGGCGTCAGGCGTTGGCGGCGACGACCTCGATGAGCGCCTGCCCGTAGGCGTCGAGCTTCTTCGCGCCGATGCCGCTGATGCCGTCGAGCGCACCGAGCGAGTCGGGCTTCGCGGTCGCGACCTCCCGCAGTGTCGCGTCGCCGAAGACGATGTAGGCGGGGACGCCCTGTTCTTTCGCGACACCGGCCCGCCAGGCACGGAGTGCTTGGAACAGCTCGGCCGCGGCGGGCTCGAGCTCGACGTTCGCGGGCGACGAGCGGGAGGACGACCTCGACGAGGAGCGTGCGGCGCGTTCCGGCTCACGGCGCATGGCGACGGGCCGGTTGCCGGCGAGCACCTCGGCACTCCCCTCGGTGAGTCCGAGCGTGCCGTACTCGCCGACCGTGGCCAGGAGGTCGCGTGCGAGCAGCTGACGGACGACGCCGCGCCACTCCTGGTCGCTGAGGTCCTCACCGATGCCGAAGGTCGCGAGTTCGTCGTGCCGCTGCTGGGCGACGCGGTCGGTGCGCTTGCCGCGAAGGATGTCGATGATCTGCCCTGCGCCGAAGGACTGGTTGCGCTCGCGCTTCAGGCGCACGATCGTCGAGAGGAGCTTCTGCGCCGGCACGGTGCCGTCCCAGGTGACCGGGGGTTCGAGACACGTGTCGCAGTTGCCGCACGGCGTGGAGGGCTGACCGAAGTAGCGCAGCAGGTTGACCCGACGGCAGTCGACGGTCTCGCAGAGGGCCAGCATCGCGTCGAGGTGGGCGCTGAGGTTGCGCTGGTGCGCGAGGTCGCCCGGTGACTCGGCGATCATGCGTCGCTGCTGGACGACGTCCTGCAGGCCGTAGGCGAGCCAGGCGATGGACGGCTCGCCGTCGCGCCCCGCACGGCCGGTCTCCTGGTAGTAGCCCTCGACACTCTTCGGGAGGTCGACGTGGGCCACGAAGCGGACGTCCGGCTTGTCGATCCCCATGCCGAAGGCGATGGTCGCGACGACCACGACGCCGTCCTCGCGGAGGAAGCGCGATTGCGCAGCCGCACGCACGGAGGCGTCGAGTCCGGCGTGGTACGCCACGGCGTCCACCCCGTTGTCGCGCAACAGCTGCGCCGTCTGCTCCACCGTCTTGCGGCTGAGGCAGTAGACGATCCCGGCGGTGCCGGCCGGCTGCTCCTTCACGAACGCGACGAGCTGCTTGCGGACCTCGTTCTTGCCGACGATCCGGTACTGGATGTTCGGGCGGTCGAAGCTCGAGACGAAGTGCTTCGCCTCGCCGAGGTGGAGCCGCTGCGTGATCTCCTGGTGCGTCGCCTCGGTGGCGGTCGCCGTGAGCGCGATGCGCGGGACGTCGGGCCAGCGTTCGGCGAGCTCGCCGAGCATGAGGTAGTCGGGACGGAAGTCGTGCCCCCACTGCGACACACAGTGCGCCTCGTCGATCGCGAGCAAGGCGATGGTGCCCTGGCCGAGGAACCGCCGCGTCGCCTCGGAGCTCAGGCGCTCGGGCGCGACGTAGAGGAGGTCGAGCTCGCCGGCGAGGTAGGCCTGTTCGACCCGGGAACGCTCGGCGGGATCCTGCGTCGAGTTGAGGAACGCGGCGCGGACGCCGACGGCGAGGAGTGCGTCGACCTGGTCTTGCATGAGCGCGATGAGCGGGGAGACGACGATACCGGTGCCCGGCCGGAGCAGCGCGGGGATCTGGTAGCAGAGGCTCTTGCCCCCACCCGTCGGCATGAGGACGACCGCGTCGCCGCCGCCGGCGACCTGCTCGATGATCTGCTGCTGCTCGCCGCGGAACGCGTCGTACCCGAAGACGGTGTGGAGTGCCTCCTGTGCCGTGGCGAACTTCTGGCCCGCCGCACGGGCGGCCACCGGAGCCGCTGCGGGCGGAGCGGCTGAAGCGGACGTGACCGCTCCACTCCCCCACGCGACACCACCGCCGAGGTACGCGTCGTCGGGCGGTGGGGCGTCGAAGTCGTCGGGAGCGTCCGCGTCGTCCGGGATCCAGTCGGGTTCGGTGCTCCAGCTCATCCGTCGATCGTAGCCGCAGCAGCTGACACCCCGGTGCCCCTCCACAGGAACCGATCCGAAGAATTTCGCTCCTCTTAATGCGCGACCCCATCTGACACGCGATCGGATCTTTTTCCAAACCACCCCCGTGGGGGCTCCGAAGTGTCATCGAGGGCCGGTTCTGAGAGGCACTCGACAACCGGTCCATACCTCATCAAAGGAGAATCACATGCGTACCATCAAGCGAAACCACATGGCAGTGCTCGCACTCGCCGCCGTCGCGACCTTCGGCCTCGCAGCCTGTTCCAGCGGCTCCAGCTCCGACAGCGGTTCCTCGATGGAGCCGAGCTCCGCTCCCACCGAGTCGATGGCTGCAGACCCCGCAGCGGACCTCGTCGGCTCGGGCTGCGCCGCCTACGCTGACGCCGTCCCGGACGGTGCAGGCTCCGTCGCCGGCATGTCGGCCGACCCCGTCGCCGTCGCCGCGTCCAACAACCCGCTGCTGACCACGCTCACCGCTGCGGTCTCCGGCCAGCTGAACCCCGACGTCAACCTCGTCGACACGCTGAACGGCTCCGAGTTCACCGTCTTCGCCCCGGTCGACGACGCCTTCAAGAAGATCGACGCCGCCACGCTCGACAGCCTCAAGACCCCTGAGGGCGCTGCGACGCTGACCTCGATCCTCACGTACCACGTGGTCCCCGGCCAGATCGCTCCGTCCGACATCGACGGTGAGCAGACCACTGTCGAGGGTGGAACCGTCAAGGTCGAGGGCTCGGGTGACAACATCACCGTCAACGGTGCCAAGGTCATCTGCGGTGGCGTCAAGACCGCCAACGCGACCGTGTACCTCATCGACTCGGTGCTGATGCCGCCGGCAAAGTAGCCGACCGCGGGTTCACCCGCACGCTACACCGGTAACAATGGAACAGCCCCGTCATCCTCTCGAGGATGGTGGGGCTGTTCCGTTGTGTCGGGACCCTTCGACGAGCTCAGGGACCGGAACGGGTGCGGCTCAGGGCGCGGAGGTGTCCGTGCCCTGGTCGTCCGAAGGCGCCTCCGGCTTCCGCCGGGTCACGAGCAGCACGCCGATGCCGGCGATCAGGACGACGCCGATCGCACCGACGATCCACCACACATCGCCGCTCAACCCGCCGTCGGACGACGACTGCGGCTCGACACCGCCCGCCTCCGATGAGGGCTCGACCGTGGAGGCGCCACTCGTCGCGCACGCGGGCTTCTCGCTCCCCGCCGCGAGCTCCTGGCCCTCGGCCGGCGCCCACTCGAAGGTGTAGCTGCCCGACAGCGGGTGGCCGTCGGTCGAGACGAGCTGCCAGACGACGGTGTACTCACCCGCTTCACCGAGCTGCAGCGGCATGACGAGCGCGGGCCCGTTCACCGCTGCGCACGCGGAGCCGTAGTACAGTCGCTCATCGCCCGGGCCGGTCACCTGGATCTGGTTGGACTGGCCGGCATCCCCGAGGTCGAGCAGGTTGTCGTTCGTCGTGATGACGAGCTGCTCCGGCTGCTCCGTGATCGTCGACCCCTCGGCCGGCGTCGTCGAGACGATGGTGTTGTGCGCTGAGGCCGGCTGGGCCACGGCGAGCACCGCCGCGACCGCGAGGAACGCGGTCGCAGCGGTGCCGACGAAGCGGCGGCGACGGGAGACCGTCATCAGGCCTGGCGCTTCGCGTCGGACGCGGCGCGACGGGCGGACGCGGCGATCACGATGCCCGCGGCTCCGACGACGAGGCCGGCGATGCCGAGGACGCGGCCCAACACGTCGGTGCTGCCGGCGTCGGACGACGCGGCGGCCTCGGTGTGGTCGCCGTCACCGTCGTCGTCCATGGCGGCTCCACCGTGGTGGTCGCCGGCCTCTGCAGCGGTCACGACGACGACCGGCGCCGGGGACTCGAGGTCGTCCTCGGTCTGCCCGTCCTTCGCGACGTCGGTCCAGTCGGTCTGGCCGACCTCGCACGTCTGCGTCACCGGGAAGACGAGGGTCTTGCCCTCGGCGTCGGCGGGCAGCTGGACCTGGAAGGAGACGGTGTCACGGTAACCGTCGGCGAGCGGCGTCTTGGCCGTGTAGACGACCGTGCCGACGCGCTCGGCGAGCTGCTCACCGTGGCTGTCGGTGATGGGCTTCGCGAGCGGAGCCATCTGCTTGTCGATGGTCCAGTTCGGGTTGACCGTCGGCGTCACGGCGTTGATCTCCTCGGGGATCTCGAAGGAGAGGCTCGTCGTGGGCGAACCGTCGCAGCCGTGACCGACGGCGAAGCTCAGGACCGTGTACGAGCCGGCGGCCGTGGAGGTCGGCGTGACGCTGACGTGGGCGCTGGCGGCGAGCGGCGCTCCGACCGCGAGGAGGGCTCCGGCGCCGATGGCGACGGCACCGAGCACGGCGGGCTTGCGGAAGGTGGGGCGGGAGGTGGTTGCGTTCATGATCGTCCTGTCGACTGCTCCGCACGACGTCGAGCGTGCGGAAAGGGGATGGCTCACGCCGGATGGCGCGCCGAAGGGTGCTGCTGCGCTGCGGCCGACCCGGCCACGCACGGCACCCGTCCCGGTCGGAGGGTGTTGCGTCGGTCAGGCGGCGGCGAGCGCCGGCGGACCGCGGTGTCGCAGGTGGAGCAGGACCACGCCGAGGTTGCGCGGACGACGGTTGACCCGGACCCAGCGAACCCGACGGGGCGCGGGGACGAGGTGCGTCGGTGCCGAACGGCGGGCGAGGATCCGGACGGTCAGCGCGGCGAGCGCGGCGAGTGTGGCGCGTTCGGCGAACAGGATGGCGGCGATGGTCGCGACGGCCGCCACGAGGTGCGCCGCCCACATCGTGGTGTCGCCGTGGGTGTGCGCTGCGGTGGCACCGCCGGTCGCCAGTTCGACGACTCCGTGCCGGTGCCAGTTGGCGGGGCCGGTCGCACCGCCGGATGCGACCGTGGCGCTGACGGTGCTCGGGACGAGGGTGAAGAGCGCGTGGTAGCCGAGCTGGCTCACGAGCACGGATGCCACGACCCCGAGTGCGGTGATGCGGCGGCCGGCGAGCAGGACGCAGACGAGGACGGCGAACGTCCCGCCGACGAGGAGCACGAACGCGGACGGTGCGGCGGCTCCGCCGATCGTGTGCGAGAGGGCGGCGGCGAAGGTGGCGAACGCGGCTGCGGCGGTGCCGCGGGCGACACGGGCCCACCGTTCCGTCATGCGATGCCTCCGGGAGAGCGAGCGGACCAGGTGTCGACGCTCGTGCTCACAGCCTACCCGAGTGGTGGAGGCCCTTCGACGGGTGGCCCGGACGATCGGCCCGCGCACAAGCGGGTCACACGGGGGCACTTCGACAGGCTCAGTGACCGGGGAGGGGGTGCTCAGGGACCGGGGAGAAGGTGGTCAGGGACCGGGGAGCGGGTGGTCAGGCCCCGGTGTCGGCGACGAACAACAGCACGATCGAGGCGATGGAGCAGACGACGCCGATGCCGAAGGTCACGCCGAAGAGCAGCCGGAGCGCTCTCGTGTGGTCGGCCGTCCGGCGGAAGCGTGCGCGCGACGGTTCCCGGCGGGCGTAGAAGACGTTCGGCTCCTCGGGGTCGCGCAGCGCGTCGAACTCCGCATCCGTGACGGGTCGTGAGTACAGCTCGGCCGCCTCGGTCATCCAACGGACTTCGCGCCCCGGACCTCGATCGATGTCCCCGCCGCCCGCGTCGTCCGGCAGGTCCACGATGACCCCGTGCGTCTCCACCCAGCTGCCGTCTGCAGCCCGCGCGATGAGCATGGCGATCAGCACGACGACGGCGCTGCCGAAGCCGATCCAGGTGAAGACCTCGAAGACGAGGCCGAGGAGATCGTGGGGGTCCACGATCACATGCTATCCGGCGGGCGGGCCCACGACTCGGACGGCCTCGCTCAGACGGACTCGGGTCGCTTCTGCCGCATGGGCTCGGCCGGCTGGTCCGGACCGTTCCAGACGCCGATGATGCCCCACGCGACCGCGGCGATCGGGACGGCGAGGACCGCGCCGACGATGCCGCCGAGGATGGTGCCGGCGGTCAGGGCGAGGAGGACGACGAGGGCGTGCAGCTTGAGCGAGCGTGCCATGACGACGGGCTGGAGGAAGTTGCCCTCGAGCTGGTTCACGAGCACGACGATGCCGACGACGATGAGGGCGGCGACCGGACCGTTGGCGACGAGTGCGACGAGGGCCGCGAGGATACCGGCGGCGGTCGCACCGACGATCGGGATGAAGGCGGTCAGGAACACGATGACGCTGAGCGGCAGGGCGAGCGGGACCCCGATGATCGCGAGACCGACGCCGATGCCGATCGCGTCGACGGCGGCGATCGTCGCGGTGCCGCGCACGTACCCGCCGAGGGTGTCCACCGTCTTGCCGCCGATGCGCTTGGCGCGGTCGTACGCGGTTCCGGTGAAGGGGCGGAGCAGGAACTCCCAGAGCCGCGGCCCGTCCTTGAGGAAGAAGAACAGGACGACGACCATGAGCACCAGGCCGGTGAGGAAGCTCGCCGTCGCGGAGACGCCGGCGAGCGCCCCGCTGCCGAACTGGCTCGAGGTGAGGAAGTCGACCGCGGTCTGCTTGGCGTCCTCGATCTGCTTCTCGTCGATGTCGAACGGCAGGGTGCCGAGCCAGTCCTGCAGCTGCCCGAAGCCCTTCGAGGCGGAGTCGACGAGGTCGTCCCACTGGCTCCGCACGGCCCAGACGATGAGCCACCCGATGCCGCCGAGGACGACGAGGATCGAGACGAGGGCGATCCAGGTGGCGAGGATCGACGGGAGTCCCTTCGACCGCATCCACCGCATGAGCGGGTAGATCGCCGAGGCGAGGATGAGTGCGATGACGACGGGGATCATCACGAGCGAGAGCTGCGTCAGCGCGAAGACGATCAGCGCGGCGACCGCGACGATGGCGAGCGTCTGGATGCTCCGGGTCGCGAACGTGCCGATGCGGTCGTGCCAGAGGCCGCGGGCGAGCGGCTCCGGTGCGTCCTCATGCTTGTCGAACAGGCCCATGGGATCCCCAATCTCGGCAGCGGCGGAGCCGGACGGGCCCCGCGCCCAGTCAACCACGTCGGTGCGGGCCGAGGTCAGGCCGAGCGGGAGTAGCGTTGTCCGTGATAAGGAGGCGCTCATGACGAGACTCGACGCCGACCCGGTCCCCAGCGTCTGCCACGCACCTGACGGTTCCGGGACGAGACTCCTCGAGGCTCGCGAGGTCCCCCTCGGCGGCGTCCGTGGCCTGAGCGTCCATCGCACCCTCCCGCAGCGGGAGCTGCCGATGATCGGCGCCTGGTGCTTCCTCGACCGCTTCGACGAGGACCGCTCGCTGATGCGCGTCCTGCCGCATCCGCACACCGGCCTGCAGACCGTGACGTGGCCGCTCGTCGGCGACATCCGCCACCGCGACAGCGTGGGCAGCGACGTGGTCGTCCGCCCGGGCGAGCTGAACCTCATGACCAGCGGCCGGGGCGTGTCGCACTCCGAGTTCTCGGTGGGCGCGGAGGCCGCCGCCATGCACGGCCTCCAGCTGTGGGTGGCACTCCCCGAAGCCGCCGCCTCGGTGCCGGCGGCGTTCGAACAGCACACGGACCTTCCCGTGCACCGTGCTCCAGGCTTGGAGGCGACCGTCCTCGTCGGCACGCTGGGCGGGGTGACGTCGACCGCGACCGTCCATTCGCCCCTGCTCGGCGCCGACGTGACGCTCGAGGCCGACACCGTCGTCGAGGTGCCGGTGGATCCGGCCTTCGAGCACGGCGTCCTCGTGCTCGACGGGATGCTCGAAGTCGGTGGCGTCGAACTCGGCTCCGGACCGTTGCTCTACCTGGCGCCCGGGTGCGATCGCTTGGAGCTCCGGAGCGCGACCGGTGCCCGCTTCGTGCTCCTCGGAGGGACGCCGTTCCCGGAGGAGCTGGTCATGTGGTGGAACTTCGTCGGTCGCACTCACGAGGACATCGAGTCCGCCCGGGAGGACTGGGAGGCGGGGTCGCCGCGCTTCGGGTCGGTCGCCGGCCACGGCACGGACCGCATCCCGGCGCCGCCCTTGCCGAACGTCCGTCTGGCCCCGCGCCGACGCTCGATCTGATCGCCCGGACGGGGCGCTCAGGACCCCGTTCCGAGCGATGTCCGTCGGCGTCCCGATCGGCCGATAAAGGATAGGCTGTCCTCAGGAGATCGGCTGCTCGTGAAGGTGGGCTCATGCAACGTCTGAGTACGCGACTGCTGCTGACCTGCGCCGCCATCGGCGTCGGAGGCGGCCTCGTCTTCGTCGTCTCCGGGTACGTCGGCGGCACGATCTCCGCGACCGCCCCCGTGCTCTACGGCCTCATCATCGGCGTGTACTTCCTGCCGGGTGTCGTCTCGCAGGCACTCCTCCGACGCGGTGGCGTGGCCCTCATGACCGGGCTCACCGCCGGCCTCGTCTCCGCGGCGTTCAGCCCGCAGTGGTTCTTCCGCTACTTCGGCACCGGTCTCGCGATCGGGCTCCTGCAGGAGATCCCCTTCGCCGTGTCGCGCTACCGCGTCTGGAAGGCCTGGGTCTTCTACCTGGCAGCGGGCATCGCGGGACTCGTCTTCGGCGGCTCCGTGCTCGTCGTCCTCGGGATCGAGCACTTCGCGCCCCTCGCCCAGACGGTCTACATCGCGCTCTTCGTCCTCAGCCCGATCGCCTTCACCGCGCTCGGGCGGGCGGTCGCGGCGGCGCTCGCGAGAGCCGGTGTGGGGCGGTCCATCGCGAAACCCCTGCAGCGCGACCGCGGCTCGGCCGGCACGCGGGCCTGAGTGGACCCCGTACCGCCGACGCATCCCGCCACCGTCGTCCGGCGGGTGCGCATCCGTCACGACGAGCGCGAGGAGTGGACCCCGGACGACGTGTCGTTCCAGGTCGCACCCGGTGAGGTGGTCCTCCTGCTCGGGCCGAGCGGCTCGGGGAAGTCGACGCTGGCGCTGGCCCTCAACGGCCTCGTCCCCCACGCCGTCCCGGCCGAGTTCGAGGGCGCTGTGGTCACCGGCGGGCTCGACACGGCCACCTCGACGGTCGCGCAGCTGAGCGAGCACGTGTCGATGGTGTTCCAGGACCCCGATGCCCAGATCGTCACCGGGACAGTCCTCGACGAGGTGTGTTTCGGTCCCGAGAACCTCCTGCTCCCCGTCGAGGAGGTCCTGTCCCGCGCCGAACGCGCGCTCCGGCAGGTCGGGCTCTGGGAGCGCCGGACCGAAAATCCCGACCGGCTCTCAGGCGGAGGGCGACAGCGACTCGCGATCGCCTGCGCCCTGGCCATGGGGAGCGACCTCCTCGTCCTCGACGAGCCGACGGCGAATCTCGATCCGGCCGGGATCGAGGAGGTCTACGCCGCCCTCCGCTCGCTCGTCTCCGGACCCGATGGCGCCGGGAAGCGGCACGCGATCCTGCTCGTCGAGCACAATCTCGACGCCGCCATCGACCTCGTCAACCGGGTCGTCGTCCTCGATCGTGGCGGGCGACTCGCCTTCGACGGCCCGACCCGCGACATCCTGCTCGGGCACCTCGACGAACTGCTCGCGATGGGCGTCTGGCTGCCGGTCGCGACGCTCGCCGCCCTGCACCTCCGCGCAGCCGGCGTCGCCCTGCCGCACCTCCCCCTGACGCCTGCCGAACTGACCGCCGCACTCGATGCGACCGCACTGCCGACGCTGCCGACAGCACCCGTCGCGCCGGTCACCGCCGAGCGGTCGGTGGCGGTCCGCCTCGACCGGCTCCGCGTCGAACGCGGTCGCGGCCGCCGACGCACCCCGATCCTCCACGAGGTGAGCCTCGAGGTCGGGACGGGCGACTTCCTCGCGGTGATCGGGACGAACGGTGCCGGCAAGACGACGCTGCTCCAGGCGATCGCCGGGGTGGTCCGGCCTCCCCGCGGCCACATCGACGTCGGCGGGATCGACCCGGGGCGCAGCGACGTCCGGACGATCGCGGCGCACATCGGCTTCGTCTTCCAGAACCCCGAGCACCAGTTCATCGCCCACACCGTCCACGACGAACTCGCGCACGGCCTGCGGATCCGGGGCGTCGACGACACCGGGATCGAGCGGCGCGTCGACGACCTGCTGCGGCGGTTCGGCCTGGAATCCGCACGCGACGTGCACCCGTTCCTCCTCTCCGGCGGCCAGAAGCGCCGACTGTCCGTCGGGAGCGCCCTCATCGCCGGAGCTCCGGTGCTCGCGCTCGACGAACCGACCTTCGGTCAGGACCGAGCTCGGGCGAACGAGCTCCTGGACCTCCTCGCCGGGCTCAACGCGCAAGGCACCACGGTCCTCGTCGTGACCCACGACCTCCAGCTCGTCGCCGATCACGCGAGTCACGTCGCGGTGATGGCCGGCGGTCGCCTCCTCGCCCACGACACGACCGCCGCGATCCTCGGCGACGACGAGCTCCTGCGCCGCGCGGGGCTCCGGCCACCGCCGCTCGCCCAGGCGATGCGCTCGCTGGCGAACCACCCCGACTGGCGGCACCTGTCGAGACTCGACGACCTGCCCGGGGCGGCCGCCCGATGAGCGCCACGACGATCGACCCGTACGCCTCGAGCACGACCCCGGCCGGTCGATTCCTGTACCGGTTGAACCCGCTCGCGAAGCTCGGTGCACCGCTCCCGGTGATGATCCTCCTCGCGTTCACGAGGGACCCGGTCACGCCGGCGCTGTTCATCGCCCTCGCGGTCGTCGTCATCCTCGTCGGAGCCAGCCTGACGCGGACGGTCGCCCTGTTGCTCTTCGTGGCGCTGCCGCTCATCGTCGCGATCATGTCGTTCAGCTTCGGCCTGTGGACCGACCCGAGCCGCGTCGACCAGTCCGTCCTGCTGTTCCAGGTCGGCGACTACCGGTTCTTCCTCGGGGCGCTGCTCGTCGGCCTCGCAACGGCACTGCGGCTCGCGGCCCTCCTCGTCCTCGCCTGCATCGGCGGCCTCACCTCGACCGGCCCGGAGTTCGTCCGAGCGATGATCCAGCAGCTGCACGTGCCCTACCGGATCGGGTACACGGCGCTCGCCGCCTACCGGTTCGTGCCGCGGTTCGGGCACGAGCTGGAGGTGATCCGTTCCGCCCACCGCGTCCGCGGCATGGTCGAGGGTCGCGGACCGATCGCCGCCGTCCGCCGCGCCGCAGGCACCGTCGTACCGCTGCTCGCCGGTGCCATCCGTCACGCGGAGCGGGTCGCGCTCGCCATGGATTCGCGGGCGTTCGGTGCCCATCCGCAGCGCACGGAGCGGACCCGCATCCCCTTCCGCACCCGCGACTGGTGCTTCATGGTCGCCTTCTGGCTCGTGAGCGCCGTGCTCGTGTGGTGGAGTCTCACCGCGGGCCCGGGTCCCGTCGTCCGGAACTGATCGTCCGGAGTCACCCGGAGGACTCGAACATATGTTCTAATGGAGGCATGCGGTGGAGCGGACAGGAACTCGGGGTTGAGACGACGTCGGCGCTACCGGGCCTCGCGAAGCTGAACAACCTCGTGCGCAGCGTCCAGACGCCGGAGTTCGCCGGGATCACCTTCCACGAGGTGCTCGCGAAGTCGGCGCTCAACCGCGTACCCGGCCAGTCCGTGATGCCGTTCGGGTGGACCATCAACCCCTATCGGGGCTGCTCACATGCCTGCGTGTACTGCTTCGCCCGATCGACGCATTCGTATCTGGACCTCGATGCGGGGAAGGACTTCGACTCACAGCTCATCGTCAAGGTGAACGTCGCCGAGGTCCTCGAGAAGGAGCTCGCGAAGGCGAGCTGGGGCAGGCACCCGGTGGCACTCGGAACGAACACCGACCCGTACCAGCGCGCCGAGGGCAAGTACCGGCTCATGCCGGGGATCATCAACGCCCTCGCCGACTCGGGAACCCCGTTCTCGATCCTGACGAAGGGCACGCTGCTCCGGCGAGACCTGCCCCTCCTGGCCGAGGTCGCTCAGCGAGTACCGGTCGACCTCGCCATGTCGATCGCCATCTACGACGACGAGCTCCAGCAGTCGATCGAACCCGGCACCCCGACGGCGGCGGCCAGACTCGCGACCGTCCGCGCCGCTGCCGACCTCGGCTTCGACGTCGGGGTCTTCATGATGCCGATCCTCCCGTACCTGACCGACACCGTCGACCACCTCGACCTCGCCCTGTCACGCATCCGCGAGGCCGGCGCGAGCACCGTCCTCTTCTCGACCCTGTACCTGAAGGCCGGCGTCAAACCCTGGTTCATGCAGTGGCTGTCGCGGGAGCACCCGGAGCTCGTCGACCGCTACACCTCGATGTACGCCGACGGCGCCTACGCCCCGAAGGAGTACCGGAAGTGGCTGGCCGCGCGCATCCGTCCGATGATCCGCGATCACGGGCTCGAGCGCGGCACCGAGGACCCCGCCACCGGGGGTGTCCGCTCGTCGGCACTCGGCATGCTGCGCGACGGGTACGGCGAGCGGGCCGAGCTGCGCAAGCGCGCCCCGGAGTTCGTCACGACCGGCCTGCAGGTCCAGCCGACCCTCTTCTGACCCGTTCATTCGCCCATTTCTGGGCGACCGAACGCCCGTTCGCCCAAAGATGGGCGAACGAATCGGCTTCAGGCGTCGGGAATGAGCCGCTTGCTCAGCAGCGCGACCTCGTCGGTGCCGTACCCGAGCGCTTCGTAGAAGCCGATCACGCGGTCGTTGCCCGTCCGGACCATGAGGTTGATCTTCGGGCAACCGAGTTCGATGAGCAGACGCTCGGCCTCGGCCATGAGCCGCCGTCCGAGCCCGCCGCCCTGCTGGGCCGGCGACACCGCCAGGTAGTGCACCCATCCGCGGTGACCGTCGTACCCCACCATCGCCGTGCCGACGAGGGCGCCGTCGCCGTCGGTGGCGACGAGGAACAGCTCGGGCTGCGTCGTCGACTTGCGCTCGATGTCCTTCGCCGGGTCGTTCCACGGTCGGGTGAGCCCGACGGTGTGCCAGAGGGCGATGACGGGCTCGGTGTCGGACGGCGTGAAGGGACGGATCGGCATCAGCCCAGTCTTCCGCACACGCGGCGTCGATACAGTTGGTCACCCGAGCATCGACGAACGGACCCGTATGAGCATCGACCCTGGCCTGGAACCGACCGGCGACCCGATCCCGGCGCCTGACGGATCGACAACGGTCACCATCGCCACCGGCAGCGGCCCGATCACCGGCCTCACCGAAGCGGGTGTCTTGCGATTCCTCGGTGTCCCCTACGCGGCAGCGCCGTACGGCGACGACCGCTTCCGACTCCCCCAGCCGGTCGTGCCCTGGGACGACCCCCGCGATGCGACCCGTCCCGGTGCGACCGCCCCGCAGCCGCCCTACGCCGGCGCGGTCGGTGAGCTGCTCCCCACGGTGACGGTGCCGGGCAACGAGATCCTGAACCTCAACGTCTGGACACCGGCCGAGCGGTCGGACGACCCGCTCCCCGTCATGGTGTGGATCCACGGCGGCTCGCTCGTCCACGGCTCCAACGCACTCGACTCGTACGACGGCACCGCGTTCGCGCGCGACGGCGTCGTGCTCGTCTCCGTCAACTATCGCCTCGGGTCCGAGGGCTTCTCGGTGCTCGACGACGTCCCGCTGAACCTCGGTCTCGCCGACCAACTCGCGGCGCTGACGTGGGTGCAGGACGAGATCGCGCGGTTCGGCGGTGACCCCGACAACGTCACCGTGTTCGGTGAGTCCGCGGGCGGGGCCTCGGTCGCCGCGCTCCTCGCACACCCGGACGCCTCGTCGGTGATGCGGCGGGCGATCATCCAGAGCGGCCCGCTGCGCTCGGAGCCGCGCGAGCGCTCCGGCCGGATCTCGAAGCTCATGGGCAAGGACCTCGGCGTCCCTGCCACCAGGGCCGGTTTCCGCCGTGTGCCGCCCGAAGGGCTCGTCGCGGCCCAGGAGCGGGTGATGGGCGGGGGCAACCCGCTGACCGGCGGCCCTGGATTCTCGATCACGACGTCGTCGCCACTCGCGCCACTGAGTCCCCTGGACGCCCTGGTGTCGGGCGGCTCCGCCGACATCCCGGTCCTCATCGGCACGACGACGGAGGAGCACCGACTGTTCCTCGTCCCGACCGGTATCTCCCGGCGGATCACGCGCCTCCAGCTGTTCGTGGCGCGACTGCGCTTCGGCGTCAGCGCCTCAGCCGTGCGGACGTTCCGCCGCAACCGTCCGAAGGCGAGGCCCGGCGAGATCCTCGGGGCGATCGCCACCGACATCCTGCTCCGGGTCCCGCTCAATCAACTGGCGGACGCACGCGCCGACAACGGCTCGGACACCTGGGTGTACGAGTTCGCCTGGCGGAGCCCGGTCGGAGCGGACGGCGAAGGCGAGCTCGGTGCCGCACACGCGATGGAGATCGGCTTCGTGTTCGACCACCTCGACTCCCCGGAGGCCGTCCGCATGGCGGGCCCCTCGGCCCCGCAGTCGCTCGCGACCGCGATGCACGACGCCTGGGTCGCGTTCGCGAAGGCAGGCGACCCGGGCTGGCAGCGTTGGGACGCCACCCGACCGGTCCGGACCTTCGACGGGGTCGACGACGCCGTCGTCCTCGCGCCGCGCGACGACGAGCGGGCGGCCCTCACCCGGTAGCGGGCGCTTGGCGGGGCGGTACTCCACGGGACGGCTCATTCGGCGAAGTGCCGTCGGAATTGTCTCGGAGTTCGCACCTGAGCCGCGGTGACGAACCACGATTCATCATCGATCGGCGGCCAGCCTCGCTTCCGTTGTCTGACAGTCACCCGGGTCGCACGTCGCTGGGCTGACGCACTCCACAACGTCAGAATGAGGCTTGCCAGCGCCAACCACACCCAGACTGCTGATGCGGCCAGGCCGTTTTCGAGCACCGACAGCGCCGAACCGGCGAGGACGAACGTGAGCGCCGCCCAAAGCAACGCCAGAATCGCGCCTCGCATCCGCACGCGATAGAGCGCCGCGGCTCTCGCCTCGTCGATCCGTCGGCGGAACTGCCAATCGGCGGATCGCTGCGCGGCGCGAAGCGTCTCGGGTCTCGGCATCGCAACCGGCGCTGTGGTGGATGGTGGAGTAGCGCTCCGCGCTGAACGCCGTGAGCGCTCCTGAGCCTGTTCACGCGCGAGCGAGGTGATCAGACTTCCGAGCATGGTCGGTGTGGCCGCCGAGGCGAAGGCCGCTCGATCCGCGACGGTCTCATCCGCCCAGTGACCCACCCCGGTGAACACAGGGGCTGCACAGTCGATAATCGATCGCACGACCTGGACGTCGTCCAGCGCCGAACGGTCACTCCAATGTCCACCTCCCCGATGGATCGCCACGACGACATCATCGGCCGGCTCGATCGCGTCGAGCGCCGTAGAGAGACCCGTCGGGTCGAAGAGCACGGACCGCTGCTCCTCGTGGAGCCCGACTCGAGCGAACCCCCGAGAGAACTCGTCCTGGGTCTGAGAGCTGGCCGGCCGCAATGTGACGACCCGCTTCACGTGCACCCCTCGATCGGAGAGCCGCTGCGCGAGGTGCTTGGCACTGCCCCGGTACGGACGAGTCGCATCCCTGACGCCGTACCGTTCAGGATCCTGCGCGAAGGCCGACTCGAGGAAGGATTGAGCCTCCGCTCGAGCCAAGAAGGCGGCTCCTGCGTCCTCGACAGCAGTCGCACTGATCTTCTCCACGCGAAGTTGTCGCTCGCCGCTTCGTCTCCCCGGCACGAAGTGGCCGCTGACCGCGATTACCTTGCCCTCGGTCAAGAATTCGAGGAGGTCCATGCGTAGGAAACCCTCGATGCGCTTCCGCTCGGGCGCCAGCACCAGCATGGACGTCCACTGTCCACTCGGATCTGCAAGGTCGAACCAGGCAGTGCGGCGGTCAACCGACGTCTGGGCCGCTCGGCACTCGCCGACCAGCGCCACAGCCCCGATCGCTGCAACTGCATCGGCGTAGAGCGTTGCGCCGCGGCTCACGTCGACCGGTCGGCGGCCCAGCGGTTTCCGCGCGGCATCGACGACGCGTTCGGTTGCTGCATCGACGATCGCTTCGCGGGACTCGCTCATATATTTTGAGCCTACTCATCACCATCGGCCGCTTCAAGAGAGGCGACAGTACGCCGACCGGAACGCGGAACGCCCGCCGAGCGTGAGCTCGGCGGGCGTTCCTGATGCGGTGCGGACTATGCGGTGGCGATGTCCTCGACGAGCTGGTCGCCGGGGGCTGCGTCGTCGAACGCGGCCTCGATCTCAGCGCGGTCGAGCAGTTCGGTCATCCGGCGGCGACGGGCCTTGGGGATGATCGTGACGACGCGACCGATCTTGCCGGCACGACCGGTGCGGCCGGCACGGTGCAGGTACGTCTTGTACTCGTCCGGGGCGTCGGCCTGCACGACGAGCGTGATGTCGTCGACGTGGATGCCGCGGGCGGCGACGTCGGTGGCGACGAGCACATTGACCCGACCCGAGGTGAGCTTCTCCAGGTTGCGCGTGCGGCGCGCCTGGTTGAGGTCGCCGTGGAGCGAGACGGCGGGGATACCCGCCATGCCGAGCTGCTCCGCGAGACGCTCGGCGTAGGCGCGGGTGCGGGCGAACACGAGGGTCTTCTCGGTGCGGTTGACGAGCTCCTCGATGAGGCGGTCCTTGCCCTTGTGCTCCACCACCAGCACACGGTGGTCGATCGTGGAGGACGCCTGGTCCTCACCGGCGACCTCGTGCACTGACGGGTTCGGGAGGAACTCGTTGACGAGGGCTGCGACACCCTTGTCGAGGGTGGCGGAGAAGAGGAGCTTCTGGCCGTCGGGCGCGGTGCGACGCAGGATGCGCTGCACGGGCTCGAGGAAGCCGAGGTCGCACATGTGGTCGGCCTCGTCGAGGACGGTCACGGTGACCTGCGAGAGGTCGAGGCGACCCTGCTCGATGAGGTCCTCGATGCGACCGGGCGTGCCGACGATGATGTCGACGCCGCGCTGCAGAGCGCCGACCTGGCGACCCTGCGGGACACCGCCGTAGATCTGCGTGGTGAAGAGGCCGACGGCGCGCGCGATGGGCTGCACGGTGCGGTCGATCTGCAGGGCGAGCTCACGTGTCGGGGCGAGGATGAGGGCGCGGGGCTTGCGACCCGGCTTGCGGTTCTTGCCGCCGCCGTTCTCCATGAGCTTCTCGACGAGCGGGGCGCCGAAGGCGATGGTCTTGCCGGAGCCGGTGCGACCACGGCCGAGGACGTCGCGACCCGCGATGACGTCCGGGATGGTCGCCGCCTGGATCGGGAACGGGCTGTCGGCACCGAGCTCGGCGAGCGCACGGACGATGTTGCCGCCGAGGCCGAGGCTCTCGAAGGTCACACCCTCGACGTCGCCGGCCTGGATCGCGTCGGCCTCGAGGCGCTCGAGCACCACGTCGTCCTGGGGCGTGTAGGAGCCGGCGTCGCGCTTCGGGTAGTAGTCGCTGCCACGGCCGGCGTCGGACGCGCCGCGGTCGTCGAACGAGCGCTTCGGGCGGTCGTCGAAGGAACGCTTGGGGCGGTCGTCGTACGAACGCACCGGGCGCTCCTCGAAGGAACGCTTCGGACGGTCGTCGTAGGAACGCGCGGGACGGTCGGTGCGGTTCGCCTGACGCGGGTCACCCTGACGGGCCGGGCGGTCACCGTAGGAGGGGCGCTCGGTCCGCTCGCCACGGTTGTACGCGGGACGCTCGGTGCGGTCACCGTACGAAGGACGCTCGGTGCGCTCACCACGGTTGTACGCGGGACGCTCGGTGCGGTCACCGTACGAAGGACGCTCGGACCGCTCGCCACGGTTGTACGCGGGACGCTCATTGCGGTCGCCACCACGGTTGTACGCGGGACGCTCATTGCGGTCGCCGTACGAAGGACGCTCGGACCGCTCGCCACGGTTGTACGCGGGACGCTCATTGCGGTCGCCACCACGGTTGTACGCCGGACGATCGTTCCGGTCACCGTACGACGGACGCTCGGACCGCTCACCACGGTTGTACGCGGGACGCTCGTTCCGGTCACCGTACGACGGACGCTCGGACCGCTCGCCACGGTTGTACGCCGGACGCTCGTTCCGGTCACCGTACGACGGACGCTCGGATCGCTCGCCACGGTTGTACGACGGACGCTCGTTCCGGTCGCCACCGCGGTTGTACGCAGGACGGTCGTTGCGGTCGCCGTAAGACGGACGCTCAGTCCGCTCGCCACGGTTGTACGCGGGACGCTCATTGCGGTCGCCACCACGGTTGTACGCAGGACGCTCGTTCCGGTCGCCGCCACGGTTGTACGCGGGACGGTCGTTGCGGTCGCCGCGGGGTGCGCGGTCGCCGCGCTCCTCCGACTCGAAGCGGGCGGCGCGTTCGGCACGCTCGTCGGCGTTCCAGCGGGACTTCTGCGGCGCTCCACCGGCGTCGGGGCGGTAGCCGCGGTGGCCTTCGCTCTTGCTACCGGACTTCGCGCCGGGGCGCGAGCCGAAGGGCCGCTTGTTCTCGCCGTACTTGGACTTGGGGTCGAAGTTCTTGGCCGGGCGTTTGCCGGCGGGGGTGTTGTTCTTGGGCATGGAGAAATGCTTTCCGGGTTATAACTCGTTCGCATGAACAACCTGCATGACTCACACAGCGCCATCCGAAACCTCGGCTGCGCTGCGGCATGCTCATACCCGGGCGATCACTGGCCGGGGCCGTCCACATCATGTGTGTGTTCGCGGAGTGCTCTCCGACGAAACCGGCCCACCAGACTGACATAACCCTCCGCGGTACAAACGCGGTGTCTCGAGCCGACTCACCTACGTTACCCGATCCACCCTGAGAAGTCACGGAGCATCGCTCCCAGGCAGGCGAGCGGCGGCGTGGCAGCATGGGTGCATGCCCAGCCCCATCGAGGATTACGCCCTCATCGGTGATTGCCACACCGCCGCGCTCGTCTCGTCGGAAGGCAGCATCGACTGGCTGTGCCTCCCCCGGTTCGACTCGCCGTCGATGTTCGGTGCGCTGCTCGGCACCGAGGACCACGGCTGCTGGACGGTCCGGCCCGCCGACGCTTGGGCGACGGCGAGCCGCGCCTACCGCGACGACACCTTCGTCCTCGAGACGGTCTGGACGACCCCCGACGGCCAGGTGCGTGTGACCGACCTCATGCCCCACGGCGACCGCCGGGCGGATGTCGTCCGGCGCGTCGAGGGCATCAGCGGAACCGTGGCGGTCGACGTCGAGGTGCGCCTCCGCTTCGGGTACGCCGACGCGATCCCGTGGGTGCGACAGCTCCCGGACGGCTCCGGGATCGTCGCGGTCGCCGGACCCGACGCCGTCGTGGTCCGCGGCGTGCACCTGACGGCGTCCGATCACGCCCACTCGGCGACCGTCGAGGTCTCCGCGGGCGACACCGTCGACCTCACCCTCACCTGGTACCCCTCGCATCGCGAGGTACCGGACCCGGTCGACGTCGGCCCGCGCATCGACCACACGATCGCCTGGTGGCGCGACTGGGCGTCCCGCTGCGATCCCGCCGACGAGTACGAGGAGGCGGTCGTGCGGTCGCTGCTCGTCCTCCGCGCGCTCACACACGAGGACACCGGGGGCATCGTCGCCGCCGCGACCACGAGCCTGCCGGAGTCGTTCGGGGGCGTCCGCAACTGGGACTACCGCTACGTCTGGCTGCGCGACGCCTCGCTGACCCTTGAAGCCCTCATGCAGCACGGCTTCACCGAGGAGGCGCACGACTGGCGCAGGTGGCTCCTCCGGGCGATCGCCGGTGATCCGAACGACCTGCAGATCATGTACGGCCTCGCGGGCGAGCGCCATCTCGTGGAGGAGGAGCTCGACAGCCTCCCCGGGTACCTCGGCGCCGCCCCCGTGCGCGTCGGCAACGGCGCCTACACGCAGTACCAGGGCGATGTCTTCGGGTCAGTGATGATCGCCCTCGATGAGGCGCGCTCGGTCGGTCTCGCGGACGACGACTTCTCGTGGAGTCTCCAGCGCGCCCTGCTCGGCGTCCTCGAGGAGCACTGGAACCGTCCCGACCGCGGCATCTGGGAGGTTCGAGGGGACGAGCAGCACTTCACGCACTCGCGCGCCATGATCTGGGCGGCGCTCGACCGCGGCGTCCGGGCGGTCCGCGAGCACGGTCTGGACGGACCCGTCGAGCGCTGGGAGGCCCTGCGCGAGACCCTCCGCGAGACGATCGAGCGTGAGAACGTCGACCACGCCCGCGGCTGCTACGTCCAGCACGCCGGGACGACCGAGGTCGACGCGTCGCTGCTCGTGCTCGCGCAGATCGGCTATGTGGCGCCCGACGACCCGCGCATGCTCGCGACGGTGGCCGCGATCGAGGAGGACCTCCTCCAGGACGGTCTGCTCCTGCGCTACCGCACGACGAGCGGGGTCGACGGCCTGCCGGGCGACGAGCACCCGTTCCTCGCGTGCTCGTTCTGGCTCGTGCAGCAGTACGCGGCCTCGGGCCGACTCGACGACGCCCGCGAGCTGATGGACCGGCTGCTGTCCTTCCGCAACGACCTGGGCCTGCTGTCCGAGGAGTACGACGTGCAGCAGGCGCGGCAGGTCGGCAACACCCCGCAGGCGCTCTCGCACCTCACCCTCGTCCGAGCCGCCGACGCCATCGCCGCAGCCGCGTCACCCTCTCCGGCCCGCGAACTGTCACCAAACGCTAGTCACGGGCCCCGGAACTAGCCTCAAGTGACAGTTCGCGGGCAGGGGGAGGGACGTCAGCGGGTGAAGCGGGCCTCACGCTCATCGGAGGCGGCGAGCGCGATGCGGGTGCGGAAGTTCTGCGAGACCTGCTCCGGCAGGGCGTCGAGCGGGAACCACCGCGCCTCGGAGTTCTCGCCGTCCGCTGGATACGGCTCGCCCGACTCGTACCGGCATCGGAACACGAGGTCGATGTACTGCGTGATGTCGCCGTTGTCGTAGACGTTCTGCGGGAGCACCTGCACCTGGGCGAGGCGTTCGGCGACGGCGACCACGGCCGCCTCTTCGAGGACCTCACGCTCGGCCGCCACCGCGGGCTCCTCGCCCGGGTCGATGATGCCGGTGACCGGTGTCCACGCCCCGTTGTCCTGTCGCCGGACGAGCAGGACCTGGGCCTCGGGTGTCCCGAGACCGCGCAGGACGACCGCGGTCACGCCGGTCAGCCAGAGGGGTGCATGCCCGATCCGCTCACGGAGGGCCAGCACGAAGTCAGGAGTCGCCATGCCTCGACTCTACGGGCGCGACACCGGGACACGAGATCGAAACACGAGTGCGGTCTACTGGGCGCATGGAACACGATCCCATCACCGTCTCGATCGAGCGACGCGTCAACCCGGCGTCGATCTCCGAGGCCACCATCTGGGTCCAGGCGGGCATCAACCTGGCCAACCGATACCCCGGCTTCCTCGGCTCCGGCTGGGTGCGCGCGGGTGCCGAGAGCGACGTCTGGTACATGCTCTACCGCTTCGCGGACGAACAGACGCTCACCGACTGGGAGGACTCCAAGGAACGCGCCTGGTGGCTCTCGAGCGGCCGCGAGTTCATGGAGCAGTCCCGCGTCGAGCGGCGCAGCGGGATCGAAGGGTGGTTCGACGCACCGGACGGCATCCTCCGCGTCGAGGAGGCCGAGCTCTCCGGCGACCCGGACCCGATCCCGCCCGCACCGCCGCGCTGGAAGCAGGCGGTGAGCATCTGGTTGGGCTTCTTCCCGCTCAACCTCGTCTTCACCCTCCTCGTCACGGCGCTCGTGCCCGGTTGGGAACCGCTCGGCGTGTTCCTCCACGTGCTCATCTCGACGCTCGTCCTGACGCCGATCATGACCTACTGGCTCCTGCCGCTCGTCACGAAGCTGCTGCGTCCGTGGTTGACGGCCCCGCGTCGAAGCGGGCCCGCCGCGACCTGATCCGGTCATCGGACGGCAGCGCGCCCTCAGGCGTCCTCCGCCTTCGTCCGCTCCCGGAACTGGCTCGGGCTGAGACCGGTGTGCGCGACGACCGCTCGACGGAGGTGCGCCTGCGAGTGGTAGCCGCACCGGGCCGCGACCTCGGCGATCGACAGGCTTCGGTGATCGGGGTCCGAGAGGAGGGCGAGCGCGAGCTGCACCCGCCGCTCGGCGATCTCGCCCGCGGCGCTCGTGCCCGACCCCTCGAACACCCGTTGCAGGGACCTGGTCGACATGTTGAAGCGACGCGCCAGCGTCTCCGGTCGCAGCTCCCGCTCGGCGAATGACGCGGCGATGTGCTCGATGATCCGGAGCCGGAGCGGAACCCGCCCCGCTTCACCCTCGGCCCGGAAGAGGTCGTTCTCGACGTAGAGGGTCGCGAGCATCGTGTCGATCACCCGGCAGAGCCTGAGCTGCGCAGCGCCGCCGATCGGTTCGAACGCGGAGATGACCTCCACGAGGAATGCGGCACTCCCCCGCAGCAGCGGCGACGGCGCCAACGGGCCGAGGGCGCTCGTCGGGGTGATGCCGAGCCGACGGAGCGCGCGCATGGGCACGAACACGTACAGGTAGGTCGCATGCTCCTCGATCGTCGTCCGGTACGTCTCCGTCCCGATGGTGAGCGTGCCGGTCCCGGGGGCCAAATCGAGCTGCTGCCGGCCGTGGACCAGGCTGGCTGCGCCGTCGGTGAGCAGCACGATCGTCGCAACCGGCTCATCGAGCCCGTAGGCGTCGGCGGCGACGTCGAACGTCCCGGGGCCGACGGTGTTGCGATGGACGACGTACTCGCCGAGCACGACCGAGTCGACGGTCATCGAGAACCGGTCGGGGTCCACGTCCACGAATCGCAGCGCGCCCGACGCCTCCTGCATCCCGATCGCGCCCTCGAACCGTCGTGTGGTGACGCGGCCGCGCGCAGGGAACCGACCGGACAGGCCATCATCGGGTGCGGGCATCATCTGACCCTTCGAACAGGACCTCCACCCTCGCACAGGGTTCCGCTCGAATCGAGGGGTTGCCAGCCGCATCGCACGGTGGTCGGCGATACTGGACGGATGATCTCCGCTGACCTCGCCCGAGCGCTCCGCACCGCCGGCCTCCGCTGGACCCCCGAACCCGGCGACCGGTTCACCATCGACGGCGGTGAACTCGCCGGCGACGTGTTCACGGTGAGCGAGATGACCGTCGAGGTACACGAGCACCCGGGCGGCCGCAGCTTCGGCTTCAACGGGACGACCGAGTGGGCGTTGGACTCCGTCGATCAGGAGGAGACGCTCTGGCTGCCGTCGGAGCACCAGTTGCGGGCGCTGCTCCGCGGGTCGTTCCGAGCGCTCGAACGCGCGGTGTCCCCGGCCGCTCCGACCGACGCCGAGCCGACGCTCGACGACGAGCTCGACGTCCTGCTGTCGCTCGGCGACGCCGAGGCCTACACGGTGGTCGTGGAACTCGGGGGCGAGCTGCGTCGGTTCAGCGCCGCGACGGCTCCCGACGCCTACGCGACCGCGCTGCTCGAGCTCATCCTGCGCTCGGTCGCCTGACCGCACCTTCGGAGCCGCGGCACCGCCCGCCCACGCTGCCGAGCGCTCAGCGACCCCTGATCCGCCGCGACAGCTCGGCCGCCGCCGGGTGGATCTCGCGCGCCAGCCACGCCGGGTCGAGCCCGGCATCGGCGTCGTACGTGACCGCGATGGCCGCCGCCGGCCAGCCGGTGTGGTCGCGCACGACCACTCCGACACTCGCGAGACCGAGCGTCACCCCGCCCGCCTCGCGCGCATAGCCGTCCTGGGTCGTCTGGGCGAGGACTTGGCGGAGCTCCCGGTACCGCTTCGGCCCGTGGCCGGTGCGGTCGACGAACGCCGCCTGGTCGGGGAACAGAGCGCGCAGCTGGCCGGCCGGGAGTGCGGCGAGGATCGCGCAGCCGCTGGCGGTCAGGTGTGCCGGGAGGCGCACACCGACATCGGTGACGAGGTGCGGCCGACGCGGGGCACGCTCGTCCACGATGTAGAGCACGTCCCGCCCGTGCAGCACGGCGAGATGCGCGCTCTCGCCCACCCGGTCGACCAGCTCGGCGAGCAGCGGGCGCCCGAGCATGCTGAGCGGCTCCTGTCGCGCGTATCCACCGGAGAGCTCGAAGGCGGCGACCCCGAGCCCGTAGCGACGGGCTTCGGGCAGGTGGACCACGAAGCCGTGCTCCTGCAACACGCTGAGGAGGTGGTAGACCGTCGACCTCGGCAGGTCGAGTGCCGAGGCGATGGCAGCGGCCGGAAGCGGGCCGCGGGCACCGGCGAGATGGCTCAGCACGCGCAGGGTGGCGTCGGCTGCCGGGACCTGACTCACGGTGGGCCTCGTCTCCGCGGCTCGGACGCGGCCGCCTGTCGTCCATGTCTGTCATCCCAGACACGGACGACTCTACGCGCACCGCCGCGGTCGGCGTCCGGGTGTTCCATCGGAACATGGACATCCAGCCCGGCGCGACCCCGACCACCATCGACCCGACGACCTCCAGTCGCTCGTATCCCGAACCCGCCGGCCCGACCTCGGTCGTCCTCGGCGCCGGGCCGCTGTCGATCGACGAGGTCGTCGCCGTCGCCCGGCACGGCGCGCGGATCGACCTCGACGGCGAGGCCCTCGACGGTGTCGCCGCATCCCGTCGGATCATCGAGGCGCTCGCCTCCGACCCCGAGCCCCACTACGGGATCTCGACCGGGTTCGGTGCGCTCGCGACCACGTTCATCGAGCCGGCGCGCCGCGCGCAGTTACAGGCGAGTCTCGTCCGCTCGCACGCCGCCGGCAGCGGCGAGGTCGTCGAGCGGGAGGTCGTGCGTTCTCTCATGACGCTGCGCCTCTCGACGCTCATGACGGGCCGCACCGGGGTGCGGGTGGAGACGGTCCGCGCCTACGTGGCGATGCTGAACGCCGACATCACCCCGGTCGTGCGCGAGTACGGATCGCTCGGCTGCTCCGGCGACCTCGCGCCCCTCGCACACTGCGCGCTGGCGGTGATGGGCGAGGGCGAGGTGACCGATGCGTCCGGGCGCACGCGCTCCGCGGCGGAGGCCCTCGCGGACGCCGGCCTCCAGCCGGTACAGCTCGCCGAGAAGGAGGGGCTCGCCCTCATCAACGGCACCGACGGCATGCTGGGGATGCTGGCGCTCGCCGTGGACGACCTGCGGATGCTCCTGCGCACCGCCGACGTCGCCGCGGCGATGAGCGTCGAGGGCCTGCTCGGCACGGACGCCGTGTTCGCCGCAGACCTGCAGGCCCTGCGCCCGCAATCGGGTCAAGCCGAGAGCGCCGCAAACCTGCGGTTGCTGCTCGACGGCTCCCCGATCGTCGCGAGCCACCGGGGTCCCGAGTGCACCCGGGTGCAGGACGCCTACTCACTGCGCTGCGCCCCGCAGGTGCACGGTGCCGCCAGGGACACCGTCGACCATGCCGCGACGGTCGCCGAGCGGGAACTCGCGAGTGCCGTCGACAACCCGGTGCTCACCCCGGACGGACGCGTCGAGTCGAACGGGAACTTCCACGGCGCACCGGTCGCCTACGTGCTCGACTTCCTCGCGATCGCCGTCGCCGATGTCGCGTCCATGTCGGAGCGCCGCACCGACCGTTTCCTGGACCGGAGTCGGAGCAACGGCCTCCCGCCGTTCCTCGCACACGAGGTCGGTGTCGACTCGGGCCTCATGATCGCCCAGTACACGGCGGCCGGCATCGTGAGCGAGCTGAAACGCCTGGCGCACCCGGCGTCCGTCGACTCGATCCCGTCGTCCGCGATGCAGGAGGACCATGTCTCGATGGGCTGGGCGGCGGCGCGGAAGCTCCGTCGGGCGATCGACGGCCTCAGCCGGGTGCTGGCGATCGAGGTCATGACGGCGGCCCGGGGCCTCGACCTGCGCAACCCGCTCGAGCCGGCCGTCGGCACCGGGGCGGTGCTCCACCGGGTGCGTGAGCAGGTCACGGGTCCCGGTCCCGACCGGTTCCTCTCCCCCGAGATCGAGGCGGTCACCGCGCTGGTGCAGTCGGGCGAGGTCCTGCGGGCGGTCACCGGCGCGGTCGGCGATCTCCGCTGAGTCGGGCGTCACACGACGAAGCCCTCGGGCGCCGGTGACGGCGTTCCCGAGGGCTTCGTATCGAACGGCTCGAGCCTCAGCTCAGCGACCGAGCGGCAGGTGGTCGATCACGGCCACTGCGCGCGGCGACGCTTCGGTCGTTCGGTGCCCGAAGACGGCTCGGTCCCGGGTGCCGTGTCGGCATCGGGCGTCGGCTCAGCGTCAGGCGTCGGCGCAGTGTCGCTCGTCGGGCTGGAGTGAGCAGAGAGCTCGGACTCCGCTGCCGGCTCAGCCTGTCCGACCGGCTCCGTCTCCAGGACCGGCTCGGGCTCGGCGACCGGCTCAGGCTTCGCTTCCGGCTTAGGCTGCACCGCTGGGGCGACGTGTTCGCCGGAGTGCACGACCTCCTCCGCCGGGGCGTCGGAGACCGCGTCGGGAAGGGTGATGGCCTCGGTACGCGGCAGCTCGTCACCCGTCGCCACATGCGCCCCGTGCACCTCGTGGGCTTCGTGCACCTCGTGCGCGGCCGGGCGCGTCATCGGTCGATCCACCGCCGGCTCACTCGATGCCTCGACCGGCGGCTCGGGTGCCTCATCTGAGTCCGCGGGAACCGCGTCGGCAGGGTGGGCGTCGGCAGGAACCGAATCGGTCGGGGCCGCCTCAGCCGGTTCCGCGTCAGCGGGAGCGGCGCCGTCTGGAGCCGCGTCCACCGGAGCCGCGTCCACCGGAGCCACGTCCGCCGGAGCCACGTCCGCCGGAGCCACGTCCGCCGAGGCCGACGGAACGGATGCGTCAGGCGCGCTCGGCGCGGTTGCAGCGCTTCCGCCACCGGCGCCGACGAGGGCCGGCTCCTCAGCGGGGACCGTCGCGGCCCGCGGCCCCTCGATCGCGGCGACCGAGCGCGGCGTCGGCTTCGGCTCGGCTGCGGCCCGTCGCTGCTCGCGACGTTCGCGGAACCCCTCGACGAGGTTGTAGAGGGTGGGGAGCACGACGAGCGTCAGGATGGTCGAGGAGACGAGCCCGCCGATGACCACGATCGCGAGTGGCTGCGAGATGAAACCGCCGTGCCCGGTGATGCCGAGTGCCATCGGGGTGAGCGCGAAGATCGTCGCGAGCGCCGTCATGAGGATCGGGCGGAGCCTGCGCGCGGCCCCGTGCTCGACCGCCTCGATCACCGTCATGCCGCGGCGCCGGTACTGGTTGACGAGGTCGACCAGCACGATCGCGTTCGTCACGACGATACCGATGAGCATCAACACGCCGATGAGGGACGGGACGCCGAGCGGTACGCCGGTGATCACCTGGAGTCCGATCGCGCCGGTCGCGGCGAACGGTACCGACACCAGCAGGAGGAGCGGCTGCCGCAGCGAACGGAACGTCGCGACCATGATGACGTACACGATGAGGATCGCCGCGAGGAGCGCAAGGCCCAGCTGTCCGAACGCGTCACTCTGCGAAGCGGTGACACCTCCGAGGGTCGCCGTGGTGCCGGCAGGCAGCTTGACGTCGTCGATCGCCGTCTGCACCTCGGCGCTCGCGGTGCCGAGGTTGTCGCTGCCCGGAGTCGCGCTGATCGTCGCCGAACGCAGCCCCTTGACCGTCGAGATCGTCGCGGGTCCGTCGACCTGGGAGACCGTCGCGAGGGCGTCGAGGCGCCTCGGGCCGGTGGCGGTCGGGACCTCCGTCGCTGCAAGGGCGTCGACGGTGGTCGGCGGGTCCTGGGCGTCGACGTAGATGGTGAGGGTGGTGTCGTCGATGACGATCGAGCCCACCGTGGTCGGCTGCATGAGTTGCGACACGTACGCACCGAGCGCGACCTCGCTGAACCCTGCGGCGGCAGCGGCGTCGCGGTCGACGGCCACCTGGACGTAGGGTCGCGATTCGCTGAGGTTGCTCGTGACCTGGTCGATGCCGTCGAGGCCGGTGACGGCCTGCTGGATCGCGTCGGCGGCCTCAGCGAGATCGCTCTGCCGGGCTGACGTGATGTCGATCTCGATGTCGCTCGACCCGCCGAAGCCCGCGGACGCGGCGACCTCGATCTTGCCGACGTCGTCGAGCCCGGACAGGTCCTTGCGGACCGTCTTCTGGAGTGCCGTCTGATCGGCGTCTTCGCTCGTCGTGATCGAGTAGGTGATGGCTCCGCCACCGCCGCCCGAGAACGCGTCGCGCAAGGAGCTTCCGCTCGACCCGATCGAGAGCTGGACGGTGTCGATGCCGTCGATGTCGCGCAGCTTCGTCTCGACCTGCTTCGCCGCCGCGTCCTGAGCGTCGAGGCTCGTGCCGACCGGCAGGGTCTGCGTGACCGTGAGGGTGTTCTGGCCGGAGTCACCGAGGAAGTTGGTCTTCATGAACGGCGTGAGCGCGAAGGTGCCGACGAGCACGAGCACCGACAGCAGCAGCGTGGTGACCGAATGCTTGAGCGTCCAGTGGATGATCGGGAGGTACGCCTTCTGGAGCCGCGACGGCTTCTCGAGGTCGTCTTCGTCCTGCACGCTGACCCGGCGCTCGCGTCGGCTCCGGACCGGTCCGGTCGTCGCGTCGGACGGCGCCTCCTCCGCTGCGGCTGCAGCCGCGAGTCGCTGGGCCTTCGGTGCGCGGAGGAACCAGTAGGCGAGCACGGGGACGATGGTGAGCGCGACGAGGAGCGACGCGAGCAGCGCGATCGTGACGGTGAGGGCGAAGGGTCGGAAGAGTTCTCCGGTGACGTCGCCGACGAACGCGATGGGCAGGAACACGGCCACCGTGGTGATGGTCGAGGCGGTGATCGCGCCCGCGACCTCTTGGACGGCGCTCAGGATCGATCCGGCACGCTGCGCACCGGTGCGGTTGTCGCCGAACGAGAGATGCCGCTTGATGTTCTCGATGACGACGATCGAGTCGTCGACCACGCGCCCGATGGCGATCGTCAGCGCACCGAGCGTGAGGATGTTGAGCGAGTACTCGGCGACCTGGAGGCCGATGAAGGTGATGAGCACCGAGGTCGGGATGGAGATCGCGGTCACCAGCGTGGCCCGGACGTCGAGGAGGAAGACGAGGATGATGAGCACCGCGAAGACGAGGCCGAGCAGGCCTTCCGTCGTCAGGGCCTCGATGGACTGCTCGATGTACGGCGCCTGATCGAAGACGACGGTGAGCTTCGCGTCGGACCCGATGGTGCGCTCGAGCTCGGGGAGGATGTCGCGCACGCCCTGCGAGACCTCGACGGTGTTCGCCGCTGGCAGTTTCGTGACGGCGATGGTGAGCGCCGGCTCGCCGTCGACGCGCGAGATCGAGGTGATCGGGTCGTCGCTCAGGGCGACCGTCGCGACGTCGCCGATGGTCAGGACAGACCCGTCGGCGGCGAAGGCGCCCGTGATCGGCAGGGCGGCGATGTCGTCGACCGAGGTGAGCTTGGTGCCCGTCTGCACGGAGAACGTCTTGTCGCCCTCGGTGATGTCGCCCGCGGGCTGCAGGGAACCGTTCTGCTGCAGCGTCGTCCCGATGACCCGGCTGGTCTGCCCCGCGAGGGCGAGTTTGGCGTCGTCGGGGGTGATCGTGACCCGCTTGCCCACCTCGCCGACGATCGCCGCGTCGCGGACGCCGTCGACGTCCTTGATGTCGGGGACCACGGAGCTCGAGAGCACCTCGGCCAGGGAGTCCTGGTCGGCCGCGCCGGACACGGCGATCTGGATCACCGGGAGGTCGTCGATGCTGCCGCTGACCACCTGGGGGTCGACGGTGTCGGGCAGGGTCGACTTGATGCGGTTGATCGCCTGGGTGATCTTCTGCTCGGCGGTGGCGAGGTCGGTGCCGTAGGTGAAGGTCGCGCTGATGAGGCTCGAGTTCGTGCTCGACGTCGCCGAGGTGGACTCGATGCCGGGCACGCCCTGGATGGCCGTCTCGATCGGGGTCGAGACGTCGTCGTTGACGACCTCGGGTGCCGCCCCCGGGTAGCTCGTGATGATCGCGAGCTGCGGGAACTGGACCGACGGGATGAGTTCCTGCTTGAGACCGCCCACCGCCAGGACGCCGAACACGGCGGCCACGATGGTGACGAGCGCGATCAACGCGCGGTTCTTCATGCTGAGGACGGAGAGCAGATGCACGGAGCCGCTTTCGGTTGATGCGAGAGGTGCCGACTCTGCAAGTATGTCACCGCGTGCGCGCCCCACGGCGGTCTCGCGCGGAGGGTGGACACGGCACGCACGAGCGATGCGTGTGGAGTGGTGTCACGCTCGTCGGCGACGACCTCAGACGACGTCTTCGAGGTAGTCCAGGGCCGGCACGTGCCCGAACATCGCGGAGTGCCACGTCTGCGTCAACAGTTCGACCGCCTGCTCGGTCTGGGCCCACGGATAACTGATCGGGATGCGTAGGTAGCGTTCGAACGCACCGTCGATCCCGAACCGCGGCCCGGCGACGATCACGAGCCCGTGACTCCGCGCCGCGAGCGAGAGCTGCGATGACGCGGCCTCGCCGAGGTTCACCCAGGTGGCGATCCCCCCGTCGACCCGCGGCACGGTCCACTCGGGAAGACGGTCGGCCAGGAGGTCGACGAGCCGGTCGCGGGTCTCGCCGAGCGCGACCCCGCGCCTCGCGACGATGCCGTCCATGGCCGGCATGAGCTGCTGCACCGTCAGCTGGTCGAGGATCGGCGTGCCGAGGTCGCCGAGCGAGCGCGCCGAGACGAGCTTCCTGATCGTGCCGCGCTCGGCCCGGATCCACCCGATGCGGAGCCCTCCCCAGATCGTCTTGCCCACCGAACCGATCGTGATGATCGACGCCGGCGCGCCCGGGAGCGCGGCGAACGGGGTGCCGTCGAGGCCCTGGTCCGTCGGCCGGTCGATGTCGAGTTCGGCCGTGGTCTCGTCGATCACGAGGACCGTTCCGTGCCGCTCGGCCGCTGCGGCGACCCGTCGGCGGGTCTCGAGCGGCATCGAGGCCCCGGTCGGGTTGTGGAAGTCCGGCATGAGGTAGGCCATCGCGGGGCTCGTGCGTTCGAACCACTGCTCGAGCTCGCGGACGTCCCAGCCGGTCTCCGAGGAGACGGTCGCCGCGCCGAGCCGGGCCCCGGCCGCTCGGAGCGCCTCGTAGGCGTGGGGATAGCTCGGCATCTCGACGAGGACGCGGTCGCCTCGACTGAGCAGGGTGCGGGCGATGAGGGCGATCGCGTGCTGAGCCCCGACGGTCACCATGATCTCGTCGGGGTCGGTGGGCAAGCCACGCGCGGTGTAGCGGTCGGCGATGCCCTGCCGGAGCTCGGGCATGCCGACGAGGTCGTAGTCGAAGTCGTGCATGTACCGCGGCAGCTCGGCGGCGGCGGCGGCCACGGCGTCGATGATCTCGGGGCACGGTGGGACGGCCGCCTTGCTGAAGTCGAGGAACCCGCCCTGTGGCACGGGTGCCAGCGCTGTGGGCGCCGACGGCAGGAGGGTGACGCTGCCCGAACCGCGGATGCTGCGGAGGTAGCCCGCCTCGCGCAGTTCGCGGTACGCCGCGGTGACCGTGGTGCGGCTCAGTGCGAGCCGATCGGCCAGTTCCCGCTCGGCCGGCAGACGGGTGCCGACCGGGATGCGTCCGTCGAGGACGAGGAGTCGGATGCGGTCGGCGAGACCGCGGTACGCGGGCGCACCGGTCTTCCATTGCCCGAGCAAGGCGGCGAGCGATCGGGCACTCAGGGTGATGGAAGCCATTGAACCACGATACCCGGATTGGCCTCTAGCGCCAAAGCCAATCCTGCAATTGGATTGTCCACCATGACCCGTCGTGTGCTCCAACTCCTCATCGGCCTCTTCCTGTACGGCATCGCCATCGCGATGATCGTGCGCGGTGCGGTCGGCGTCGCCCCGTGGGACGTCCTCACCCAGGGGCTCAACCTGCGGACCGGTCTGAGCTTCGGACTCATCACGATCATCGTCGGCGGGCTCGTGCTCCTCGCCTGGATCCCGCTCAAGCAGCGGCCGGGTGTCGGCACCGTCCTGAACGTCCTCCTCGTGGGCCCCTCGGCCGACATCGGGCTGGCGTTCATCCCCGCGGACCTCGACCTGTGGGCGCGCATCCTGCTGTTCGCCGGTGGACTGCTCCTCCTCGGCGTCGCCTCGGGCCTCTACATCGGCGGCAACTTCGGCCCCGGCCCGCGGGACGGCCTCATGACCGGCATCCACCGCGTCACCGGGTGGCCGATCTGGGTCGGGCGCACGGGCGTGGAGCTCGTCGTCCTCGCTGTCGGGTGGCTGCTCGGCGGGAACGTCGGCATCGGAACGGTGGTCTTCGCCGTGCTCATCGGCCCGATCTGCGGCTACACGATCCCGTTGTTCCGGATCGCTCCGCGGACGGAGGGATCGACGGCCGCCTTGGACGAGGCGGTGCTGGAGGGCGACACCCCGCCGTCGAAGCCGATCGTCGACTCCCCGGCCAACTGAAGCCACCCTTCGACAGGCTCAGGGACCGGGTTGTCCGGTCCCTCAGCCTGTCGACGGGCCGATCCGTCAGGGCTTCGCCACCGCGACTGCGCCCGTGTGGTCGTCGACACTCATCGTCGCCTCGTCGAACCGCGAGCGACCGGAGAGGACCTCGCCGACCTGCACCCGGTCGACCTCCTTCACCCAGGTGCCGATGATGATCGTGGCGACCGCGTTACCGGTGAAGTTCGTGAGGGCACGCGCCTCCGACATGAAGCGGTCGATGCCGACGATGAGGCCGACGCCGTCGACGAGGTCGGGACGATTGGCCTGCAGGCCACCGGCCAGCGTCGCGAGACCGGCGCCGGTGACGCCCGCGGCGCCCTTCGACGCGATGATCATGAACACGAGGAGCGAGATCTGCTCCCCGAGGTTCATCGGGACACCCATGACGTCGGCGATGAAGATCGACGCCATGGTGAGGTAGATCGCGGTGCCGTCGAGGTTGAAGGAGTAGCCCGTGGGAACGGTGATGCCGACGACCGGCTTGGAGACGCCGAGGTGCTCCATCTTCGCGATGAGTCGCGGCAGCGCCGCCTCGGAGGAGGAGGTGCCGACGATGAGGAGGTACTCACGGCCGAGGTACTTCATGAGCTTGAAGATGTTGAAGCCCGTCGCGAGGCGCAGGACGCCACCGAGCACGACGACGATGAACAACGCGCAGGTGATGTAGAACGCGATCATGAGCGTGGCGAGCCCGACGAGCGCGCTCGCGCCGGCGGACCCGGTCACGGCGGCGATCGCACCGAACGCACCGATGGGCGCGATCCACATGATCATCGCGAGCACCCGGAACACGAGCGCCTGGATGAGCTTGATGCCGCGCAGGATCGGTTCACCCGTCGTCCCCATCTTCTGCAGGCCGAAGCCGACGAGCAGGGCGACGAAGAGGACCTGCAGGATGTTGCCGCCGGTCAGCGAGGACACGAGCGTCGTAGGGATGATGCCGAGGAGGAACTCGGTCGTGCTCTTGGCCTCCCCCTCGACCTGGTAGCTCGTCTCGGCGAGGTTCAAGCCGGCGCCAGGCTGGATGAGGTTGCCGACGACGAGGCCGATCGCGAGGGCGAAGGTCGACATCACGATGAAGTAGAGCAGCGCGAGCCCGCCGACCTTGCCGACGGTCGCGGCCTTCGCGATCGACCCGACGCCGATCACGATGGTGCAGAAGATGACCGGGGCGATCATCATCTTGATCAGCGCCACGAAGGCGTCGCCGATGGGCTTGAGTCCCTTCGCGAACTCCGGGGCGGCGAGGCCGACGACGATGCCGGCGAGCACCGCGACGATCACCGCGAGGTAGAGGTAGTGGGTCTTGTCCAGCCGTTTCAGGGAGGAGAGCGTCATTGCCATTCCGGATCCGTTTCGTCGGCCGCGTCAGTGCGGCAGCGGGTGGTCGATCGACCCATGCTGCGACCGCACCGGCGGATCGACCGGGTTGTGGTCGTAGTGGCCGCTTGTGGTCGTACTGGTCGCGGTCGGCGACGCCTGAGGCCCTCGTCACCCCCGATACTTGAGGGGTCGACGCGACGGAGCAGACGGAGGTGACGCGATGGCCGGTCGGTCCATGAGTATCGCCTCGCGGCTCTTCCTCGTGCAGCTCGTCGCGGTCGTCGCGATGACGCTCGTCGCCGGCGTGCTGCTCTGGTTCCAGACCCGCACCGAGACCGAGGACCGCGCGGTCGCGAAGTGCCTCGACGTCGCGAACGGCGTCGCGGACAATCCGTACGTCGTCGCGCAGCTCGGCTCGGATCGCCCGTCGGACGCGCTCCAGCCCTACGCCGAGGCACTCATGCGCGACACCGGCGTCGACTTCGTGACGATCATGGCTCCGGATCGCACCCGGTACACGCACCGTGAGCGCGACCAGATCGGCAAGCCGTTCATCGGCACGATCGAGCCGGCACTCGAGGGACGGACCTTCACCGAGACGTACACGGGCACGCTCGGCCCCTCGGTTCGCGCCGTCGCGCCCATCCGTGACGACACGGGCGAGGTCGTCGCCCTGGTCGCCGCTGGCGTCACGGTCAGCAACGTGTCCGAGACCTTCGAGACCCGGGTGCCGTGGTTGCTCGGTACCGCCCTGCTCGTGCTCGTCATCGGCGCGATCGGATCCTGGACGCTGCGCCGCTACCTCTCGCGGGTCACCGGGTCACGCGGGCCCGAGGACCTCGCCAGGATGTTCGACTACTACGAGTCGGTGCTCCACTCGGTGCGGGAGGGGCTCGTCCTCGTCGACCGGCACCGCAGACTCGTGCTCGTCAACGACCAGGCGGCCGAACTGCTGGGGCTGCCCCTCGGTGAACGTTCCCCGGGAGCACTACCGGTCGACGAGCTGCCGATCGACACCGGCCTGCGGGACCTTCTCGCGAGCGGACGCCAGGCCGTGGACGAGATCCACCTCACGCGCGATCACGTGCTCGTCGTGAACCAGGAGCCGGCGGTCGGTCCGGGCGAGACGGCCGGCCCGCACCCGCGCGGGTGGGTGATGACGCTGCGCGACCACACCGAGATCGAACACCTGAGCGGTGAGCTGGCGTCGATGCGGACGATGAGTGACGCCCTGCGCTCGCAGACCCACGAGTTCGCGAACCGGCTGCACACGATCGTCTCGCTCATCGAACTCGACCGACGGGAGGAGGCACTCGACCTCGCGGCGCAGGGACTCGGAGCGAGTCAACGGCTGACCGACCGCGTGCTCGCGGCGGAGCAGGAGCCGGTGATCTCGGCACTGCTGCTCGGCAAGACGGCGCAGGCGGCCGAGCAGGGGGTCGAACTGCACCTCGAGAGCGACCCCGCGCTCGGACGCGTGCGGGTCGACCCGGCGGTGATCGTCACCATCCTCGGCAACCTCATCGACAACGCGATCGACGCGGCGTCCGGTGATCGCCCCTGGGTGGAGGTCTACCTCGGGCAGGGGTTGCCGGACCCGCTGGACGCGGAGCGGTCCGCCGACGCCGAGACGACGGAGCTCGTGATCCAGGTGACCGACAGCGGACCGGGGCTCCCCCCGGAGGCGCTCGACCTCGCGTTCGTGCGCGGCTGGTCCACGAAGGAGCCAGGCCGTTACGGTCGAGGCTTCGGTCTCGCATTGGTCCAGCAGGCCGTGACGCGGCTCGGCGGCACGATCGAGGTCGTCCGCGATCCGTCCTCGGTATTCGTCGTGACGCTGCCGTCCGCGGTCGGCGTCCGGGACGAGGCAGGCACATGAGCCAGCTCATCCGGGTCATGGTCGTCGAGGACGAACCGATCGCCCAGCAGGCCCATGCGTCCTACCTGCATCGCGTCGAGGGCTTCGAGCTCGCCGGTGTGGCGGGCGATGCCGCCAGCGCGATGCACCTGCTGCGGGCGACTGCGGCGCACCGCTCCCCCGACGACCGGATCGACCTCGTCCTGCTCGACCTCAACCTGCCGGATGCGCACGGCCTCGAGCTCTGCCGCCGCATCCGGACGGCGGGCATCGACGTCGACGTCATCGCGATCACCGCGGCTCGCGACCTGCGGATCGTCCGTGCGGCGGTCTCGGCGGGCATCGTCCAGTACCTCATCAAGCCGTTCGCGTTCCCCGCGTTCGCCGACAAGCTGGAGGCGTATCGCACCTTCCGGCGCACGATGACGGCGGACGGCGCGGTCGCGAGCCAGCACGAGGTGGACCTCACCCTCGCCACGCTGCGAGCGCCGTCATCCCGTCCGCAGCTGGCGAAGGGCCTGTCGGAGGACACACTGCGTCTGGTCTCGGACGTGTTGCGGCAGGCAGCCGGACCGCTCTCGGCGAGCGAGGCGGCGGCCGCCGGGTCGCTGTCGCGGGTGACGGCCCGGCGCTACCTCGAGTACCTCGCCGAGACGGGTGCCGTCGAGCGGTCGCCGCGCTATGGAACCCCGGGGCGCCCGGAGCTCGAGTACCGCTGGCGATGAGCACGCGGCCGCGATGCCCGCGGGCTGACGCCGTCCGGCCGCTGATCCCAGGGTCGGCTCAGGGTGATCCCGGAGGTTCCGGGGGTTGCCTCGCGCCGAGACGCGATATATCGTGAATTCCAGTTCAACGCGATATATCGCGATCACTCGGAAGGAACCGCACCATGGCACAGGAGAAGTGGATCATCGCTCCCGGCGAGAGCCGCATCATCGACCTCGAACTCGTGAGACGACTCAAGGTCGGCCTCATCGGCGGTCAGGTCGACATCATCGGACACGACGAGCCCGGCGCACGCATCGAGGTGGGCGCCGTCACCGGCAAGGACCTCAAGATCACCATCGACGGCGACGTCGCCGAGATCGACCACCCGCAGCTGCGTTGGGACAACTTCCTCGAGGTGTTCTCGAACTTCGGCGCCAACCGCGCCACGGCCCAGGTCAGCGTCCTCGTCCCCCGCGACATCGCCCTGACGTTCGGCGTCGTGAGCGCCAGTGGACTGGTCTCAGGACTCACCGCAGACGCGAAGCTCAACACGGTGTCCGGCGACCTCGTGGCCGACCGGATGACGGGGCGACTCGACCTCAACTCGGTGAGCGGCGAGCTCACGGTCCAGAACCACACGGGTCGCATCCAGGCGCACACGGTCTCGGGCGACGTCACCGTCTCCGGCGACATCACGCGCGCCTCGATCGACGGCGTCTCCTCCGACCTGCTCCTCGACATCCACGGTGCGTGCGAGCAGCTCGATCTGAACACCGTCAGCGGCGCGATCACGGTCCGTCTCGACGAAGAACTCGCCGCGCGCTACACGGCGAACTCGGTCGGCGGTCGCCTGGCGATCGACGGCGTCGTCCTCAAGGGACTGCGCGGTGGCGGGTACAACTCGCACACCGGCGTCCTGTCCGGGCAGTTCGCCGAGGTGCGGATGAACACCGTCGGCGGCGCGGTGACCGTCCTCCGGCGATCGGCCGCCGAGCCGGCCGGCGCGTCCACCACCGCAGGGAGCGAGGCAGGCGCATGAGCCCCGTCTTCGCCCACGGCAGCCTGCGGCTGTACCTCCTGAGCCTGCTCGACGAGTCCCCGAAGCACGGCTACGAGCTCATCCAGGCGCTCACCGACCGGAGCGGCGGCACCTACAGCCCGAGCGCCGGCACCATCTACCCGCGCCTCGCGAAGCTCGAGGAGGAGGGACTCGTCACGAAGACGAGCGACGGGCGGAAGACCGTCTACGAGATCACCGAGGCGGGCCGGGCGGAACTCGCGGCACGGGCGGGTGAGCTCGACGGCATCGAGGACCAGCTCACCGATTCCGTCCGCCGCATCGCCGACGAGGTCCGCAGCGGGGTCACAGCTGCCATGAAGAGCCTCCGGGCCGATCTCGCCTCCGCCGCTCGCGACGCGAAACAGTCCGCGAAGCCCGGTCCGAGCTGGACATCGACCGCCGAGGAGAGCGCCGACCAGAAGGTGCAGGGTCGCCTGGCGCTCCACGAGACCGACGTGTCGCTCAACGAGTTCCGGCAGGCGGTCCGAGCCGAACTCCGCGAGCACGTCGCCCGTGGGGGCGTGCTCGACGACGACACCGTCTCCGCCCTGCGTGCCGACCTCGTCGCCGTCCGCGACCGCCTGCGGGAGCGCCTGCAGAGCTGAGCGCCCCGACACACGGCCGAGACACGGAACCGCCCGACTCCTGTCCGGAGTCGGGCGGTTCCGTCGGTGCGGCGCGTGCGGCCGGCCTAGCGTGCCGCGCCGGCCAGCGAGCCCGTCGTCGCCGCAGTGTCGAAGATGACGCAGGTGACGAGCCGGTCACCCATCTCCTCCCAGCTGCCCTTGGTCGGCGTGTAGTAGTTGAACTCGAGCGTGGAGTCCTCGTAGACGATGCCGGCGAACGGCTGGAACTGCGCGTAGCAGCCGTCGTCGGCCTGCTGCGTGACGGCGTCGTCGCCGGGCCACTCGTCACCGGTCAGGGTGACCTCGCCATACACCTCGTACTGGTGGGGTTCGGAGCACGGGACGGTGGGCACCTCCGAGACCTCCTCCGAGGACGACTCGTCGTTCAGGCAGTCGCCCATCGAGAGCGTGAAGACGTCCGTGGTGCCTCCACCGACGATCTCGCCGGACTGGGCGTCCCGGGTCTCGGCGGGCTTCGGGAGGATGCCCTCCACGACACTGCAACCGGAGAGCGTCAGAGCCGCTGCGAGAGCGGCGAGGGCGAGCGGGAGGAGACGACGGCGAGCGGTCACGATGAGGGTCCTTGAGGTGGGTGGTCGATCACGAGCGACGGTCCGGGCTCACAGCCAGGTACCAGCCGTCGATCAGGATATTGGTCGACGATCCGCGTCCGCCACTCCCCCGCTCGATGGACACTCCGTCACGGTCGGGTGACGATGCGCCCTGGGCGCCCCGGATCCCGCTTGACTCCGGTTCCCGAAGGAGTAATATCGCCGCTCGTGACAACTGAGGGTCGAGAGCCCGGGACAGAACCACGATCGGCAAAACGCTGGTTGATCGGGGACCCGCTGCCGACCGAGAACCTGGAGGGCCAGCTCCTCCCCAAACGGCTCGCCCTGCCGATCTTCGCGAGCGACGCACTGTCGAGCGTGGCATACGCGCCGCAGGAACTCCTCATGATCCTGACGCTCGGCGGACTCGCCTTCCTGAGCTTCGCGCCGTGGGTCGCCGCGTGCGTCGTGATCCTCCTCGTGGTGGTCGTCGCGAGCTACCGGCAGCTCATCAAGGCGTACCCGTCGGGCGGTGGCGACTACGAGGTCGCCCACCGGAACCTCGGCGAGAAGGCCGGCCTCGTCGTCGCGTCCGCTCTCCTGGTGGACTACGTCCTCACGGTCGCCGTGTCGGTGGCCTCGGGCGTCGACAACATCATCTCCGCGATCCCGGGCCTGAACCCCTGGCGCGTCGAGCTGGCCGTCGGATTCGTCCTCGTCCTCATGGCCGTGAACCTCCGCGGTGTCCGGGAGTCGAGCAAGGCCTTCGCGATCCCCACCTACTTCTTCATCGCGAGCGTGCTCGTCATGATCGTCGCAGGACTCGCCCGCACCTTCATGGGCGACGCCCCCGTCGCGTCGAGCGCCGCGTTCACCGTGCAGGGCGAGAGCCTCACCCAGGCGGCGTTCATCCTGCTCCTCCTGCGCGCCTTCTCCTCCGGTTGTTCAGCGCTTACCGGTGTCGAAGCCGTCTCGAACGGCGTCCCGGCGTTCCGTCGCCCGCAGATCAAGAACGCCCAGAAGACGCTGGTCCTCATGGGCGGCACCGCGATCGTGCTGTTCGTCGGCCTCACCGCGCTCGCCCTCATCTCACGCGTGCACTACGCCGAGAACGCCTGCCACCTCGAAGGGTTCGCGGATTGCGCGACGACGCCGCAGCCGAGCCTCATGGCCCAGGTCGCGACCGCGGTGTTCGGTGCGAACAGCATCCCGTTCTTCCTCATCCAGGCGGCGACCGCGTGCGTCCTGCTCCTCGCGGCCAACACGGCGTTCAACGGCTTCCCGCTGCTCGGGGCCGTCCTCGCGCGCGATTCCTACGCCCCGAAGTCGCTCAACACCCGTGGCGACCGCCTCGTGTTCTCGAACGGCATGATCATCCTGGGTCTCGCCGCGTGCGCGATCCTCGTGGTCTACCAGGCGAACCTCACCCAGCTCATCCAGCTGTACATCATCGGCGTGTTCGTGTCGTTCACGCTCGGCCAGACGGGCATGGTGAAGCACTGGCTGCGGATGCTGCGGGAGGGCTGCGACAACCGCGGCTCCGTCTACCGCGGACTCGCGATCAACGCGTTCGGCGCCCTGCTCACGGCGAGCGTCCTCATCGTCGTGACGATCACGAAGTTCACCCACGGCGCCTGGCTGGTCTTCGTGCTCATGCCGATCCTCTTCGTCCTCATGCTCGGCGTGAACCGCTACTACCGCGACGTCGAGAAGGAGGTCGAGGTCGACCCGACCACGACCTTCGGCGCGACCGGCGACCACGCGATCGTCCTCGTCGGCAAGATGCAGAAGCCGATCCTCAAGGCGCTGGACTATGCGATCGCCGCGAAGCACGACAGCCTCGAAGCGGTCCACATGTCGATCGATCCGGAGGCCACGAAGCTGCTGGAGCAGCAGTGGATCGAGCAGAACATCCACGTGCCGCTCGTCATCCTCGAGTCGCCGTACCGCGAGTTCGCGATGCCGCTCGCGAAGTACATCAAGGCGCACCGTGCAGAGCACGGCGCCGAGGTCGTGACGGTCTACATGCCGCAGTACATCGTCGGACACTGGTGGGAGAGCCTCCTCCACAACCGGCGGGCGTCGCGGATCCGCAACCAGATCATGCTCGTCCACGGCGTGACCGTCGCCCTCGTGCCCTGGCTGCTCGACTCCTCGGAGCTCATCTACGGACGTCGGTCACGGCCGCTGCCCGGCCAGGAACGACGTGGCGAGATCGTCCGCGTCAAGAAGCCGATCGAGCGGAAGCCGCACATCGACCGCAACACGGGGCAGCCCCGCTCCTGATCGGCCACGCGCTCCGGCGACGGCGTGAGGGAGTAGTCGCAGACTGACAGACTGGTGACATGTTCACCTGGGGTCTCTCGCTGCTGTTCCTCGCGGCCGTCTTCGGGACGCTGTCGATGGTCCGTCTCATCGCCGCGAACCCCGACTCGCCACTGCCGATGTGGCAGGGCCGCCCGCAGCGACTCCCACAGTTCACGATCATCCTGCGCGGGCTGTCGGGCGGACTCGGCGTCTTCGGGGTCTTCCTGCTGTGGTCGGAGATCGGCTTCTGGAGCATCCTGCTGCTCGTCGTCGCCCTCGGGATCCCGATCGTGCTGAACCTCCGGCACAACCGCCGCTTCGAGGCATAGTCGCCGTGTTCGTTCGCCCATCTTCGGGCGAACGAACGCTCGTTCGCCCTTATTTGGGCGAACGAGTGGCTAGGCGAGGATCGAACCGAGCCCGTAGCCGACCAGGGCCGCGATCACCGATGCGACGAGCATGCCGAATGCGTTCACCAGTCCGGCCCGGGAACGTCCGTCGTGGAGCAGTCGGACGGTCTCGATGCTCGCGGTGCTGAACGTCGTGTACCCACCGAGCAGGCCACCGCCGAGGACGAGCCGCCACGCCTCGTCGACGACCCCGCCGAGGGCCAGCGCGGTGACGAGGCCGAGTAGGAGCGACCCGCTGACGTTGATCACGGTCGTGCCCCAGGGGTAGGCGCCGCCGACACGGGAGCGGACGAGGCCGTCGACGACGAAGCGGGCCGCGGCACCGACACCACCGGCCGCCGCGATCGCGAGGAAGAGCCAGGGCGTCACGAGCGGCCACCGCCGATCCGTCGGGCGAGGACGATGCCGCCCCAGCTCGCGAGGACGCCAAGCACGACGCTCCCCACCGCGTACAGCACCCCCACCAGAGCGTTCCCCTCGATGAGGAGGACACTGCTGTCGGCCGCAAGCGCGCTGTACGTCGTGAAACCGCCGAGGACGCCGGTGCCGAGGAAGAGGCGGAGATCGCGCCGACGGCCGGCGTCGGGCCCGCGTCGGAGCAGCGACTCGAGGAGGAGGCCGAGCAGGAAGGCGCCGACGACGTTGATGCCGAGGATGGCCACCGGGACACCACCGATCGACGGGACCGCGAGGGAGATCGCCTCGCGGGCGCCCGTCCCGAGCGCGCCACCGAGCGCGACCATCGCGATCGTGGCGGGTTGCAGGTGCGGAGCCCGTGTCCCCGTCGGAGCGGCCGTCACCGCAGGTCGCCGGCGGAGGCGTCCCAGAGCGGTTCGTCGGTGGCGCTCGGCGCGAGTGGGACCACGATCACCGGACGCGCCTGCCGGTGGGCCAGCGTCGCGGCGACGGAACCGTTGAAGAACTCGAGGATCCCCTTGCGGAGGCCGCGCTCGCGGGTTCCCACGATGATCGCCCGCGCGGACACCGAGTCGGCGAGCCGACCGAGGGCACGCGCCGGGTCACCGGCGAGCTGCGTCAGTTCCCAAGCCACGCCGGTGTGGTCGAGGAGGCGATGCGCCGTCGCCTCGAGGCCCGGATCGGCGGGCTCCGGATCGAAGTCGTGCAGATCGGCGTCGAACGGCAGTGAGGTGACGGTGCCGTCGACGTTCTCGACCACGACGAATCGACTCGCATCGACGTGGGCGAGGACGAGCCGGCAGGCGAAGGCCTGCGCGAACGACGCCGCCTCGACGAGCACGGTGTCGGGTTGCCCCGGCGTGACACCGACCACGATCGCGGTCGCCCGTTGCGCTTCGCCCATGTCGTCACTCCCCCTTCGCGCGCTTCGCGGCGGCCTTGGCCGCCTGCTTCGCCGCCCGCACCTGCGCGAGCGACTCCGGGTCGACGATGTCGGCCACGGACCGGAGGCTGCCGTCCTCGCCGTAGGGCGCGGAGGCCTTCCGCCAGTCGGCCGCGTCGAGCCCGTACTGCTTCCCGAGGAGTGCGAGGAAGATCTTCGCCTTCTGTTCGCCGAACCCCGGCAGGGCGAGCAGGCGCTTCAGGATCTCCGGGCCGTCGGGAGCATCCCGCGTCCAGATCGCCGCTGCATCGCCGCCCCAGTCGTCGACGATCGCGGCGCAGAGCCCCTGTACCCGACCGGCCATGGAACCCGGGAACCGGTGCACGGCCGGACTCTCCTTGAAGAGGGAGACGAACGCCTCGGGTTCCGCCTGCGCGATGGTGGCCGCGTCGAAGGAACCGAGCCGGTCGCTGATCTTGCGCGGGCCCGCGAACGCGGTCTCCATCGGCACCTGCTGGTCGAGCAGCATGCCGATGAGCAGGGCGAGCGGGTCGGTCGACAACAGGCGGTCGGCGTCCGCATCCCCGGTGATGTGCAAGGTTCCGGTCATGGGTCCATCGTCCCACCACTCCGCGTCCTGGCACAGTCCCGTTCCGACGCGGTGTTGGTGTCCGTGACCGGCAGCCCCTCCCGTACGAGCGCCCCGCCCACGGGCGGCATGGTAAGCTCAACGCTAGTCTTTATCGTTCCCTGGTAGGCGAAAGCCCCGGACGCCCCGCAAGCGCGGCCGGTCAGAAAATCATGAGGGGGTCTCGCATGGGTCGTGGCCGTCAAAAGGCAAAGCACACGAAGATCGCTCGTGAGCTCAAGTCGTTCAGCCCGGACGTGAACTACAACGCGCTCGAGCGCGAGCTCACGGGGCACTCCGTCGACCACCCGGGCACGGGCGTCGACGAGAGCTACGACGACGAGATCGCCAAGTGGGCTGAGTACGCCGAGAAGTACGCCGACGGTGAGGCGAAGGGCGCGTAGACGCGCCCTTCCCACCGTTCCAGGGCGGACCTGTATCGACGGTTCACCGTCGCTCCAGCACGTCACGGCTGGGTGATCTCTCAGACGAGTGTCGGCAAATGGAGTTCTCGCTGGGCGGAGACTAGCCTGGACGGATGAACACCGACGAACTCCGCGTTGCCGCCAAGAAGCGCCTGAAGGCGCAGCACGATTTCAAGCAGTTTCTTGCCGTCTGGGGTGCGGTCTCCGTCCTCCTGATCGTCATCTGGCTCCTTACCGGTGCCTGGGGATACTTCTGGCCGATCTGGCCGATCTTCGTGATGGGCATCGCCCTGGTCTTCGTCGGGCTCGACGCCTACGGTCCGTCCAAGCACATCACCGAGGACGCCATCGACGCCGAGGTCGCGCGCCTCGTGAACCAGCAGCAGCAGCGCGCTGCCGCTCGTGAGGCCGCCTCGCAGCCGAGCCAGGCGCAGGCTCCGTACGCCGCCGGTCAGAACGGCTACGAGCAGCACCCGTACCAGACGGGCCAGACCGGGCAGGCGCCGGCGTACGACCCCGCACAGTACGGACAGACGGCCGCCGACGACACCTCGCAGTACGCGGGCGGCCAGACGGGCGGATACGGCACGCCGCAGACCCAGCAGGGCGCCCAGGCGACGCAGCAGTACAGCGCCTACCAGGCACCGGCCCCTGAGGCCTCAGCAGCGGAGCCCACCTCGGACTGGGTGCGCGCGGCCGAGCCCACCCCCACCGAGCAGTTCGCCGCGGTCTTCTCCGGCACCGACCGCGCACCCGAGGCTGCGGCCGCACCAGGCGCCTCCGCCGAACCGGCCGAGTCGATCGTCCTCGAGTCGACGTCCACCGGCGACGCCGAGACCGTCGCAGCCGCCGCCGACGAGACCGAGGCGCGCCTCGCGAGCGACGAGACCGGAGCCGCCGACACGACGACCCCTGGCACGACCGGACGCGACGAGACCGCTTCGTCCGCTGCACCGGCAGCAGCCGTGAGCGCGCCCCGCACCTCGACCGGCCGCTCGACGACGACGCGTTCGACGACGGCCCGGAAGCCCGCCGCGAAGACGACCACGGCGGCGACGGCAGCCGGGACCACCGTCCGCAAGACGAGTTCGACGCGCGCCACCACCGGCTCGACGACGCCCAAGGCAACAGCGGCCAAGACCACGACGCCGAAGGCCGCAGCCACGAAGGCGACGACGAAGGCAACGGGCGCCGCAGCGAAGCCGGCCACCGCGAAGGCACCGGCGAAGCCGCGGACGACGAAGCCGAAGGCGGCCCCTGTGGCCGCGCCGGCGCCGCTCGAGCAGCCCGGTACGCCGGAGTAGCGGTCGGTTCTCGAACGACGAAGCGCGCGAGCCCCTCTGGGCTCGCGCGCTTCGTCGTTCGGGCGGGACTCAGGAGAGCTGCGAGCGCTCCACCCACTCGAGGTACTCCTCGGAGACCGTACCGGTGACGTACTCGCCGGTGAAACAGCTCATCTCGAGGTCGCTGATGCCGGAGCCCTCGAGGATGGCGGCCTTCATGTCGGCGACCTCCTGGTAGATGAGGTTGTCGGCGCCCAGTTCGCGGGCGATGTCGGGGATCTTCTTGCCGTGCGCGACGAGCTCCTGTCGGGACGGCATGTTGATGCCGTACACGTGCGGGTATCGGACCGGCGGTGCAGCAGAGGTGAACGTCACCTTGTTGGCACCGGCGAGACGCGCCATGTCGACGATCTCCTTCGACGTCGTGCCGCGGACGATCGAGTCGTCGACGATGAGGATGTTCTTGCCCTTGAACTCGGAGCCCATCGCGTTGAGCTTCTGACGGACGCTCTTCTTACGCTGCGCCTGGCCCGGCATGATGAAGGTGCGCCCCACGTACCGGTTCTTGTAGAAGCCCTCGCGGTACTCGATGCCGAGCTTCTGCGCGACCTGCATGGCCGCTGGACGGGAGGAGTCCGGGATCGGCATGACGACGTCGATGTCGCCCATCGGCGTGTACTCGGCGATGGTGTCGGCGAGCCGGTTGCCGAGACGCAGTCGGGCCTCGTACACCGAGATGCCGTTCATGACGGAGTCGGGGCGTGCGAGGTACACGTACTCGAAGGAGCACGGCACGAGCCGCGGGTTCTTCGCGCACTGACGCGAGTAGAGCTCGCCCGAGGCCGTGATGAAGACGGCCTCGCCCGGGGCGATCTCGCGGACGATCTCGTAGCCACCGGCTTCGAGGACGAGCGACTCGGAGGCGACCACCCAGTCGTTGCCGACCATGCCCGTCTGGCGCTTGCCGAGGATGAGCGGACGGATGCCGAACGGGTCTCGGAAGGCGAGCAGGCCGTGCCCGGCGATGAGGGCGATCGTCGCGTAGGAGCCTTCGACCCGCTCGTGCACGTTCTCGACGGCGTTGAACACCTGGTCGGGATCGAGGTCGAGGCCGCTGATCTGTCCCTGCAGCTCCGTGGCGAGGACGTTGAGCAGCAGCTCGGTGTCGCTCGTGGAGTTCACGTGGCGGCGGTCGACGTGGAACAGGTCCTTGCTGAGCTCGCGGGTGTTCGTGAGGTTGCCGTTGTGGATGAGCGTGATGCCGTACGGCGCGTTCACGTAGAACGGCTGAGCCTCGCTCTCGTTGGCGGCGTCGCCCTTCGTCGCGTAGCGCACGTGGCCGAGGCCCATGTTGCCGAGGAGGGAGCGCATGTCGCGGGTGCGGAAGGCTTCTCGCACCTGGCCTTTGGCCTTGACCATGTGGAAGGTGCTGCCGTCGGCGGTGGCGATGCCGGTGGAGTCCTGACCGCGGTGCTGGAGGAGCAGGAGGCTGTCGTAGACCTGCTGGTTGGCAGGCTCGGTTGAGACGATGCCGACGATGCCGCACATGCGTGGGGACTCCTTGGGGTTCGTGCTGGGCGAGTGACGGAACGGAGGAAGGTGGGCCGGGGCGGCGCGGCTAGTCGCGGTAGGCGCCGACGAGGCGGACGGCACCGCCGTCGACCCCCTTGGCACCCTGTTCGAACGCGCTGAGGTCTGCGGCGTCGTCGCCGAGGTGCACGGTGCCGACCTGCCAGGTCGCGATCCCGTCGGCCTCGAGCGCGGCCGTGACACCGGCGGCGACCGCCGGCGAGACCACCGCGAAGAATCCGACGCCCAGGTTCCAGGTGCCCTCGCTCGACTCGAGCGAGGATCCGGCCAGCTCGCTCAGCGTCCGGAACACCGGCGACGGGCTCCAGGTGGAGCGGTCGACCTCGGCCCAGGACCCCTTGGGCAGGACGCGCGCGAGGTTGGCGGCGATCCCGCCTCCGGTGACGTGGCTGAGCGAGTGGACGCCACCGGCGAAGGCCGGGGCGTCGAGCAGCCGCAGGAGGGGCAGGGTGTAGAGCCGCGTGGGCTCGAGGAGGGCCTCACCGAACGTCGTGCCGAGCTCGTCGCTGTGGTCGGCGTAGCCGACACCCGCCTGGGCGAGGATGTGCCGCACGAGCGAGAAGCCGTTCGAGTGCAGACCCGAGGACGCGAGTGCCAGGACGACGTCACCGTCTTCGACGCGGTGCTCGCCGAGGATGGCGTCCGCCTCGACCGCACCGGTGCAGGCGCCGGCGACGTCGTAGTCGTCGACCCCGAGGAGGCCGGGGTGCTCCGCGGTCTCGCCGCCGATGAGCGCCGTCCCGGTGTCGGAGCAGGCTCGGGCGATGCCCGCGACGATGGAGGCGATGCGCTCCGGGTGCACCTTGCCGCAGGCGATGTAGTCGGTCATGAAGAGCGGCTTCGCGCCGACGACGACGATGTCGTCGACGACCATGCCGACGAGGTCCTGACCGATGGTGTCGTGCTTGTCGATGGCCTGGGCGATCGCGACCTTCGTGCCGACGCCGTCGGTCGACGTCGCGAGCAGGGGCCGACGGAAGGCGGTGAGCGCCGAGGCGTCGAACAGGCCGGCGAACCCGCCGAACCCGCCGAAGACCTCCGGACCATGCGTCTTCGCGACGGCGGCCTTCATGAGCTCGACGGCGCGGTCACCGGCTGCCGTGTCGACACCGGCCTCCCGGTAGCTGGTGGATGAGGTCATGACCGTCCTGAACCTTCTGCGGTGGGTGGATTCGGGGGGCCGGACTCACCTGGCTCGGCACTGACGGAGCCGGTCGGTTCCGCGTCGGCCGCGGGGGTCCCGGCTGGATGCACGTCAACTCTATCCGCTGCGACGATCCGCGTCCGTCCCGCCATGGAACGGTCGATGAGGAGGCCGATGACGAGGGCGATCGCGCCGAACACCACGACGCACACGAGCAGGAGGAAGCCGAACACCTGGGTGAGCGAGTAGTCGGCGCTCCCCGGGAACGCGAAGGTGAGGATCAGCGCGGCGATGACACCGACGAAGGCACCGATGACGAGGAACCGCCAGTAGCGGGGCGATCGGCGCACGGAGACCGAACCGGAGGAGTACACGGTCGCGACCTCGGTGTCGGGCTCGGTCGAGGGGGTCGGACCGGTCGGTTCGGATGGGTGCTGAGCTTCCGGTGCTGGCTGCCCGGTGGCGTCTGTCATGCTTCCATTCTCCCTTACGATCCTGGGCATCGTGAACCGTTGGTGAACGGCCGCCGCCCACGTGCCGGCGGGTACGATCGAGCGGTGGACACGACCGGGATCGAGACGAACGATCCCGCCGAGGTCGACCCCGACGACGCCGTGCTCACGGCGGTCGAGTCCACCGCCGCCGAAGCCGGGTTCACGCTCGAGCCGGAGCAGCTGGAGGTGGCGAGGCGCCTCGCGTCACTGCGGATCGGCGAGGACCGACCAGCGCACCTGTACCTGTGGGGTGCGGCCGGGCGGGGCAAGACCTGGCTCCTCGACGCGTACTTCGAAGCGCTCCCGACGCATCGGCGGCGGCGCGTCCACTTCCACTCCTTCTTCCGCGGACTGCACGCCGCGATCCACCGGGTCCGCACGGAGGCCGCCGACGCCGCTCGGGCGACGGGTGAGCCGGGCGCCGGGTCCCGCGCGGCGGCCGGGGCGGTGACGAACGCGGTCGGGCAAGCCGTCGACGACCTGCTGGACGAGGTGGACGTCGTGCTGTTCGACGAGTTCCAGGTGCACGATCCCGGCGACGGCATGCTCATGATCCGGCTGCTCGACGCGCTCTTCGCACGTCAGGTGACCCTGTTGACGAGCTCGAACTCCGCGCCGCAGGACCTGCTGCCGGACCCGGCCTACCACCACATCTTCGAGCCCGGCATCGCGCTGATCGAGGCGAACATGCAGGTGCTCGAACTCGCCGGCTCGACCGACCACCGTCGCAGCTCCCCGGTCAGGCACCGCGACGGCTTCGCCCGCGGCAGCTGGTCCGTCGCCGGCGCGGCCGCTGACGCACACCTCGCGACACTCGGCCTCCGCCGTCCGGGGGCGAGCGAGGCGACGACGCTGACGATCAGCGGCCACACGTTCCACGCCGCCGCCGCGCGCGACGGCCTCGTGTGGTTCGACAGCGCCGAACTCATCGAGCGTCCGACGTCCGTCGGCGACTACCTCGCCTGGGCGGCGGACTACGACCGGTGGGTCCTCGACGCCCTGCCCGAGTCCCACGCCCTCACCCGGGAGGCGCGCGCCCGGTTCGTCCACCTCGTCGACGCCCTGTGCGATCTCGGCGTCGAACTCCACGTCGTGTCCACCACCGACCGGGAGACCTTCATGACCGATCCCGCCCTCGGGCAGGGTGGCTTCGCCCGCGACGCGGTCAGGACGCGCAGTCGGCTCGCCCTCCTCCGCGAGGTCCGCTGACCGCCGCTCAGCTCGCGGCGAGCACGGCCCGCTCCACGGCGCGGTCCAGTCCGACGGCGGACCGGTCCTGACGCTGCGGCGCAACGCCGCCGAGGGCCTGCAACCAACTCCAGGTGTCAGCGACGGTCTCGGCGAGCGGACGACGACGGAGACCCGCCACCATCGCGCGCGAGACGTCACCGTGATGCATCGCGTCGGCGTCCGGTCCGGACGGGAGCCAGACGGGCAGCTGGGTCCAGGGCCGGATCCCGGCGGCGAGCACCTGCTCCTGATCCACCCAGCGGAGGGTCGCATCGGACCCGGTCGCGGTGATGCAGGCGTCGAGCAGCTCCCCCAGCGTCGTCGCCCGCGGCTCGCTCACGACGTTGAACGCACCGCTCGCTCCCGTCGAACCGGCGGCGAGGAGGAACGCCGCGAGATCCCGCGCATCGATGTACTGGATGGGATCGGCGGCGGCACCGGGTGCGAGGACGTCACCGCCCTCGGCGATCCGCGTCAGCCACCAGGGCAGTCGTCCGATGTTCTCGTGCGGGCCGAGGATGAGGCCGGCTCGCGCCAGGACCGCTCGGTCGCCGAACGCCTGCACGACGGCCAGTTCGCCACCACGCTTCGCACGGGCGTAGTCCGTGGAGTCCTCGTCGTAGGCCGACCCCTCGACGACCGGTGCGTCCTCGGCGGCACCGGCGGGGAGCGGGTCGGCGTAGACCGAACGACTCGAGACGTAGACATAGCTCCGGACCCGGTCGGCCAGCAGCGCGGCCGCGTCGCGGACGGCGACCGGAGCCCCTGACCAGGTGTCGACGACGATGTCCCACGACCCGACCCGGAGCGGGTCGAGTCCACCGGGCAGCGTCCGGTCGCCATGCAGCACGCTGACCGCGTCCGACGGCGACGAGCGGTTCGTGCCGCGATGGAAGACGGTGACGTCCCAGCCGGCGGCGACGGCCTCGTCGACGACGGCCCGCCCGACGAACTCGGTCCCGCCCAGGACCAACAGCCGATTCGTGCTCATGCCTCCATCACAGCGCACGAGGCGGTGATGCACCACCCCGGTTCGCTGGGAGCAGCGAACCGCCGGTCTGGAGGGGCGCGGACTACTTGCGGCTGTGCTCGAGCGATCCGGCTCGCATGGCGGCCTCGTCGTTCAGGTCGACACGGGAGGCCACGTAGTAGCTGCTCCACTTCGCCGCGTGGTACGCGGGGTTCATGACGAACCAGTACGCCCGGCGCTTCCAGCCGTACTCCTTGTCCCGGACGATCCGCTTCGCATCGCGGATCGCTCCGACGACGGTGTAGCCGATCTGTCGCGACCGTCGGAGCCGCGCGACCGGCTTGCCGATCCGGCGGAGTGCCGTCGTCTCATCGAAGATGCGCTTGCGGTACTCGTCGAGGGTCAGGTCGTTGGAGTGGATGACCCAGCCCCGCGGCGCGTAGGCCTTCCGCAGGCCGGCCGCGATGATGTCGGCGCCGAAGGCCATGTCCTCGGAGTACGGGAGGTCGCGGTACGGGATGTCGCCGAGCAGGAGCTCGCGGCGCGTGGCCGAGTTGACGTCTGAGTAGAACGCGAGGGCGTCGAGCAGTCCGCCGTTCCCGTCGGCGAAGCCGTCGTTCGCGAACACCGTCGTCCCGAAGTCCGGCCCGAAGTTGCGGAAGACGTCGTGGATCTCGTACTTCAGCAGCGGGAAGCAGGTCGGGCGGGCGATCTGCTTGCCCATGACCGCGACGACGTCCATGCCGTCCGGGTCCAAGGGCGTGGTCAGCTCGTGCAGCCAGCGGGAGTCGCCGGGGATCGCATCGTGCGTGAGATAGGCGACGTACTTGCCTCGAGCGAGCCGGGCCGCGAGCTGGCGGGTCCGGCCGTGGCCGAACTCGCTGTTCGGGATGACGTGCAGCCGGACGTCCGGGTGGGCGGCGACGATGTCGAGCGTGCGGTCGGTGGAGCCGGAATCGATGACGAGGGTCTCGAACGTGCCGTCGTACTCCTGGGCTTCGATCGCGGAGAGGATCTGTTCGAGGTACATCTCACCGTTGTAGGTGGGGATGACGATCGTCGCGTCGAGCGTCGTCTCCGCTGGGGCTTCGATGTCAGAGGTCACCGGACCAATGTACCCGGAACGTCAGCGCGGCAGCAGCAGTGGCACGAGACCGGTGAGGTCCGCCCGCTGGCCGGACGCGTGCACCGTTCCGCCGGCCATCGCCGTGGTCCAGTCGATGCGGCCGGACGCGAGGGCGAGCCAGGTCGGTGCATCCATCTCGATGACGTTCGGCGGGGTGCCGCGGGTGTGGCGGGGGCCCTCGATGCACTGCACGGCACCGAACGGCGGCACCCGCACCTCGACGGTGTTGCCGGGTGCCCGCTCGACGAGGAGCTCCAGCAGGTAGCGGACCGCGGTCGCCGTGTCCGTGCGCGACGCCGGTCCGTCACCGAGCGCCTGCTCCAGGGCAGCGCGACCGACGGCGTCCGTGATCCTGGGTCTGGCCATGCATTCGAGGCTAGGCCATTGCGCCTTAAGCTAGACGGGTGAAGATCCTCGTCCTCGGTTCCGGTGCTCGCGAGCACGCCATCATCAAGGCTCTCCTCTCCGAAGGGGCCGGGCACCACATCATCGCCGCCCCTGGCAACGCGGGCATCGCGGGGGATGTGACCGTGGTCGGCATCGACCAGGAGAACCCCTCGATCGTGCGCGACTTCGCCCGCGACGAAGCGGTCGACCTCGTCGTCATCGGGCCCGAGGCCCCGCTCGTCGCCGGCGTGGCCGACAAGCTGCGTGCCGCCGGCATCCCGGTCTTCGGCCCCAACCGCTCGGCGGCCGCACTCGAGGGTTCGAAGTCCTTCGCGAAGCGGATCATGGACGAGGCCGGTGTGCCCACCGGTCGCGCGGTCCGCGCCGAAGACCTCGACGCAGCGATCGCCGCGCTCGACGACTTCGGGGCCCCCTACGTCGTCAAGGCCGACGGCCTCGCAGCGGGCAAGGGCGTCCTCGTCACCCACGACCGCGACGCGGCCATCCAGCACGCCACCAACTGGCTCGGTTACGGCGGCGTCCTCGTCGAGGAGTTCCTCGACGGCCAGGAGGTCTCCCTCTTCTTCATCACCGACGGTGAGACGGTGCTCCCGCTCTCCCCCGCGCAGGACTACAAACGCCTGCTCGACGGCGACGCCGGCCCGAACACCGGCGGGATGGGCGCCTACTCCCCACTCCCCTGGCTCGACAACCGGTTCGGGAGCGAGACGGCCTTCGTCGACGAGGTCCTCGAGACCGTCGCCGTCCCCGTCGTGCGGCAGCTGGCGTCGGAGGGCAACCCGTTCCAGGGCCTCCTCTACGCCGGGCTCATCCTCACCGAGCGCGGCATCCGGGTGATCGAGTTCAACGCGCGTTTCGGCGACCCGGAGACGCAGGTCGTCCTCCCCCGGCTCGTCACCCCGTTGTCGGCCCTCCTGCTCGGCTCGGCCACCGGCACGCTCGGCGAGCAGCCGAGGCCCGTGTTCGCCGAGGCGACCGCCGTGACCGTGGTGCTCGCGAGCCAGAACTACCCCGAGACGCCCGTCACCGGCCGGAGCATCACCGGCCTCGACGCCGCCGTCGCCGTCGAGGGGGTCCACCTCGTCCACGCGGCCACGGCCGACGTCGACGGTGGCCTGGTCGCCACCGGCGGCCGCGTCCTCAACGTCGTGGCGCTCGGATCCACGTTCCCGGAGGCACGCGGCCGTGCGTACGAGGCACTGTCGCGCATCGAACTCGAGGGCGGTCAGTACCGCACCGACATCGCCGCACGCGTCTCCTGATCGCGGCCCGGATGAGCGGCGCAGCGGGGACCGGATCGTCGGCCGTCGTCGAGAGTCACGACGGCACCAGACTGCACGTGGACGTGATCGGCGACGACGCCCTGCCGCCCCTGGTCGTCCTCGCCGGCGGTCCGGCGCGTCACCCGGTCTACCTAGGTGATCTCGGAGGCCTGAGCGCCAGGCGTCGTCTCATAGTGCTGCACCAACGCGGGGTCGGACGGTCCGAGAGCGGATCGTCGACCGCTGCGGCGAGCTGGCCGGAACTCGCCGAGGACGTCGAGGCCGTGCGTCGCTGGCTGGACGTCGACCGCCTCGAACTCCTCGGGCACTCCGCCGGGACGCGCGTGGCGATCAGCTACGCCGCCCGCTACCCGCACCGGCTCGACCGCCTGTGCCTCATCACACCGCCCGCCACCTGGCTCGTCGACACGGACGACGACAGCGCGGAGATCATCGCCCGGCACGCGGCGGAGGACTGGTACCCCGGCTTCCTTGAGGCACTGCCCGCGCTGCTCGCAGCCCCGGACTCCGCGTCGGGGAACCGCTTGTTCCCGGCGGTGGCGCCAATCGCCTGGGGCGAGTGGGACGACACCGCCCGCGAACACGAGCGTCTGGGCGCCTGGCACCCGGCCGCGCAGGACGCGTTCGTGCACACTCCCACGATCGACGAGGTCGAGGACATCCGCGACGCCCTCCGCACCGTCACCGCGCCCGTGCTCGTGGTCGCGGGCTCCGAGGACGGCCTGACTGGACTCGCGCCCGTCGTCGACCTCGCGAAGCGGTTCCCGCTCGGCCAGGCCATCGTGCTCGACGGGTGCGGACACTACCCCTGGGTGGAGCAGCCGCGGTCCTTCGCCGCAGCTGTGCACGGCTTCTTCCCCGTCGGCTGACGAACGCGAGCACCGCAAGCCCTGTCGCCGTCCGTCGGTGACCGGTTGACTCGGACCATGCAGACGTTTCTCCCGTACCCCGACTTCCATGCCAGCGCAGAGGTCCTCGACGACAAGCGACTGGGGAAGCAACGCGTGGAGACCCTGCAGGTGATGAAGGCGCTCATCGTCCCCGGATACGGCTGGCAGCACCATCCAGTGACGGCGATGTGGCGCGGATACCGACCGGCGCTCATGGACTACCAGGTGGCCACCTGCGCGGTCTGGATCGGCCGGGGCCACGCGGACACCTGCCTCGAGAAGACCCTGCTGGCACTCGCCGACGCGCCGTCCGACCTCGCAGCGTACGAGGCGGACGACTTCGAGCTCCCACCGTGGCTCGGCCGGCCCGACGTCCATCGGTCCCACCGCTCCAAGCTCCTCGCGAAGGCTCCGGAGTTCTACGCCGACGTGTTCCCCGACGACCCTGCCACGCTGGACTACGTCTGGCCGGTGCCGGCGGCCTGATGGTGCACAGTGTCGACGTGACGTTCGACGACGAGCTCGATGCGGCCGTTCGGACTCGATGGCGTGCCCTCGCCGATCTCGGCCTCCCGAGCCTCGCCTCGCATCAGGGCGCTAGCAACCGCCCGCACGTCACGCTCGCTGCCGGTACGACACTGGACCTCGCAGCACGACCGGACTTCGCGCCCATCGTCGTCCGGCTGGGGGCGCCGGTGCTCTTCGCCCGACGGTCGGGCGCCGTGCTCGCCCTCGGCGTCGTGCCGTCGACGGAGCTCCTGCACCTGCACCGTGGCGTCGCCGACGCGGTGACGGGTGCGTTCGATCACACCGAGCCCAGGTCGTGGACACCCCACGTCACGCTCTCCCGTCGGCTCCCCTGGGAGCGGACCGGTGCGGCGCTCGAGGCGTTGGCGTCGCTCGGACCGCTCCCCGACGGCCGTATCCTCGGCCTCCGGTTCTGGAACGGCGACACCAGGACCGTCACGGACCTCCTCGGTCCGTGAACCGCCCGGTGCCGCCGCACCATTCCGACTACTCGGCGGCTGCGCGGGTCGCGGCTTCGGCCGCCGCGGCGGCCTGTCCGTGCTGGGTCTCCGGGGTCGACCAGGCGGCCGCCTTCGGCTTCTGGAAGAACAGGACCACGACCGCGCCGACGAGCGCGAGGGCTGCCGGGAGGAGCAACGACTGGGCCATGGCGGCGGTGAATCCGGCGTGCAGGACCTCGGGCAGCTCACCGCCCGTCACCTCGCTCACACCACCGGCCGCCCCGCCGGGTGCCGCAGGCAGCTCGGCCGCGAGGCGTCCCTGGATGAGCGCGGCGATGGCCGCGCTACCGAGGACGGCTCCGATCTGACGGGTCGTGTTGAACACGCCCGAGCCGGCGCCGGCCTGGTGCTGCGGGAGCCCACGGGTGGTGAGGTTGGAGACCGGACCCCACATGAACCCGTTGGCGAGGCCCAGGACGGCGCTCGGGAGGAGCAGCATCAGGATCGGCTGCTCGGGCGTGAGGAGGATCGAGTACCAGCCGAGTGCGAGGGCCAGCAGGAGGAGCCCCGCGAGCGCGAACCACTTCGGGTTCACGCGGTCGATCGCCCGCCCGACCACGGGCGCGAGGCCGGCGGAGAGCACGGCCATCGGCACGAGCATGAGCGCGGACTGCGTCGGGGTCAGGCCGCGGACGGTCTGGTAGAAGAAGACGAGCGGCAGGGACATGCTCGTGATCGTGAACCCGATCGTCGAGATCGCGAGGTTGCCGACCGAGAAGTTGCGGTCGCGGAACAACGCCAGCGGGAGCAGTGGCTCACCCTTCATGACGGCCTGCCATACGACGAACAGACCGAGGACGACGACGCCGGCGATGATGAGGCTCCACACCGTGATCGGGCCGGCGATCGTGCCCCACTCGTAGCTCTGACCCTCCTGGATGCCGAACACGAGGAGGAACATGCCGAGCCCGCTCAGGACGACCCCGAGGACGTCGAACTTGTGCGGGTGCGTGGCGAGCGAGGGGACGTTGCGCCAGACCATGATGAAGCCGATGATCCCGACGGGCACGTTGATGAAGAAGATCCACTCCCAGCCGAAGCCGTCGACGAGCACGCCGCCCAGGATCGGGCCGACGAGCGTCGCCACACCCGCGGTCGCGCCCCAGAGGCCCATGGCCGCACCACGGCGGTCGGGCGGGAAGATGCGGGTGATGACGGCCATCGTCTGCGGGGTCATGAGCGCCGCACCGAGCCCCTGCACGACGCGGGCGACGATGAGCATCTCGATGGAGCCCGACAGGCCGCACCAGAGTGAGGCGAGTGTGAAGACGACGAGGCCGATGAGGTAGAGGTTCTTCGGGCCGAACCGGTCGCCGAGGCGGCCGGTGATGAGCAGCGGCACGGCGTAGGCGAGCAGGTAGGCGCTCGTCACCCAGATGACGTTGTTGATGTCGGTGTCGAGGCCGCGCATGATCGCGGGGTTGGCCACGGACACGATGGTCGTGTCGATAAGGATCATGAAGAAGCCGATGACGAGCGACCAGAGCGCGGGCCAGGGGCGCACGGCCCCCTTCGTGGGAGACGCGACGCCGGCGGGCGGCGGCGTGGGTGATGCGGACATGATGTCCCTTTCTGCATGGAGGACGGATCGCGTTCGGGACGCGAGGCTGAGCGGGACCGCGACCGGACGGGTCGTCGGTCCCGAAGGATCAGGTGGAGGGTGCGGAGGAAGTGGGCTGCGCGGACGCGGGCGAGGTCGCCTCGTGCTCGTGGTGCGGAGCACGGGTACCCGACACGTGCCAGGCGAGGGTGCCGTCGGCGATCTCGCCGAGGAGGGATTCGAGGTGGGTGATCTCGGCACGCACCATGGCCGCCGAGTAGGGGACGTTCATGAGGTAGACGCGCGGGACCTCGCGCTCCAGCGCCCAGGCCATCCGTCGCTCGAGGTCGGCGAGTTCGGCCCGCTGCCGGAGGATGCGGGTCTCGAGGAGCATCCGCACCTCGTCGGCGCCGAGTTCGTGCGCCTCGGACAGCGCGAGCCCGAACTCCGGGTACTCGTTCGTGGGGGTGCTGAGCAGCTCGCGCAGCCGCTCCCCGTGCAGGTGTCGACCGCGTTCGGTGATCTCGAACGTGGTCCGCTCGGGCCGGGCACCCTCGCGGTCGATTCCCGACGCGGCCACGAGTCCGTCGGCCTCGAGTGCGTAGACGGCTCGATACAACGAGCCGGGGCTCACCTTGACGACCCGGTCCTCCTGGCGGTGGAGCGCGAGTTGGTACATCTCGTACGGATGCATGGGGCGCTCGGCCAGGTAGCCGAGCGCGGCGACGGCGAGCATGCCGAGCGGTTTGACCCTACCCACGTCGCTCCGATCATTCCGCTCGAACTATTCCACATGGAATATACGCGTACCGGCCCGACGACGCAACCCACGGAGACCGGTCCGGACATCGCCGATGCACGATAATGAACGGGTGAGCGCACCCTCGGAGACCAACGCCTGGAACCACGTCTACTCGGGCAAGGTCCGCGACCTGTACGAGCCGGCCGCCGGCCCCGACGACCTGTTGCTCGTCGTGGCGAGCGACCGGGTGAGCGCCTTCGACCACGTGCTCGAGCCGGGCATCCCCGGCAAGGGCGATCTGCTCACCAGTCTGAGCCTCTGGTGGTTCGACCAGCTCCGCGAGGTGCCGAACCACCTCGTCCCCGACCACGAGCTCGACGCCGCGGGTGTCGCGGTGTCCAGCATTCCGGCGGAGTTCGCCGGGCGGGCGATGCTCGTCCGGAAGCTCGACATGTTCCCCGTCGAGTGCGTCGTCCGTGGCTACCTCACCGGTTCCGGCTGGAAGGAGTACGTCACGAACCGCACCGTCTGCGGCATCCCGCTGCCCGACGGCCTGCGCGACGGCGATCGCCTGCCCGAGCCACTGTTCACCCCGGCCTACAAGGCACCGCTCGGCGAGCACGACGAGAACATCTCGTTCAGCCGCATGGTCGAGCTGATCGGCGAGGACGACGCGGTCGCGCTGAAGGACCTGTCACTCGGCATCTACGAGACGGCATCACTGACGGCGGAACGCCACGGCGTCATCCTCGCCGACACGAAGTTTGAATTCGGCCGCAACCCGGCGACCGGCGTCATCACGCTCGGCGACGAAGTGCTCACCTCCGACTCCAGCCGGTACTGGGACCGCGACGTCTACCTGACGAGCGACGACCCCACTACACGGATGGCCAGCTTCGACAAGCAGATCGTCCGCAACTGGCTGGCCCACAACTGGGACCAGGAGGACACGTCGACGCCCACGCCGCCGACCCTGCCTGCCGAGATCGTCACCCAGACGGCAGCCCGCTACCGCGAACTCCTGGAGCGCCTCACCGGCAGCGGTCGCTGACCGAGGTGCCGGTCAGCTCGTCTTCCGACGGGCGCGGAGCCGAGCGTTGTCGGCCAGGATGGCCTGCGCATCGGGCAGCGGCCCCTCCGGCACGATGACACCCATGAGCGTGGCCGTCTTCTCGAGTGCGTCGCGTGCGTCGTCGGCCGCGAGCCGCGCCTCGACGAGATCGCAGGAATCGTCGCTGCCCACCTCGCTGCGGGTGCCGCTGCGCTCCACGAGCTCGCGCTGCAGTCGCTCCGCGGTGGCGTACATCCGCGTCAGCGTCCAGAGCGAGGTCCACGGGAGGTCGTCGCTCAACCCGATGAGGTGGACGTTGAGCGGGTCGATCCACCGCGACGGCTGGTGCCCGCCGTCGAGGCGACGACGACGATTGCGTCGTTCGGCCGACACGAGCAGGAACACGGCGACGAGGATGGCACCGAGCAGGGCACCGACGACGTCGAATCCGGGCGCCCACTCCGGGTCGAAGCCAGGGAGCGACACGGACGAGCGTTCGTCGTGGACGAGCCACCACTCGACGACCACCCCCACTGTCGCGCCGATGACGAAGCCCGTCAGCAGGAGGAAGCCACCGAGCAGGAGGGTGATCCTCCGCCGCAGCTGATGACCGCGCTGCTGACCCTCGGTGAGCTCACCTCGTTCCGCGAAGGGATCCACGACCATGAGGCGACCACCGACACGGACCACCCCGGGGTGGCGAGTCGTGACCGTCATGGCCCGAGGATACCCCACAAGGTGGGTCATGCGGCGGGATTCGCGAGCCGAGATCGGCGGAAATCCGGGGCGGATCGACGGCGGTGACCCCCGGAATGGGGGCGCTCGAAGGGGTCACGCCACCCTCGGGAGCCGTCGCCGAGTCGTTCATGGAACCCGGCCAGGCTCATCGGACGATCCGCGCCAGGTCGAAGCGCACCCCATGGTCCGTTCAGGGTCGGACACCGACGCGTGGAAAGGCGCCCGATGCAGCGGCGACGAGCGCCTCGTCGACGTCCTGCAGGGGGAACTCCGGACCCACGAGCTCGGCGAACGGATACCGACGCCACGCACCGGTCAGGAAGTCGACCGCGCGCGCCAGATCCCGAGATCGGTAGTTGTGCGCGCCGCGCACCGTGAGGAGGCGTCGGACGATGCGTTCGGCGTCGATGCCGAGCGGCGCACCTGGCGACACGCTGCCGACGAGGACCGCCGTCCCGCCGATCGACAGCGACGCGATGGCGGCGTCGACGGCACGGGCGTCTCCGGACATCTCGATGGCCACGGGGAAGCCCTCGACGCCCGCCGCGAGGTGTGCGGCGTCCAGATGCTCAGCGGCACCGATCGTGGGGTCGACCGTCGCGATGGCACCGAAGCGACCGGCGAGCAGCCGGCGGGCGGGGTCCGGATCGCTCACGACCACACGCGCCCCGGCATCGGTCGCGATGGCCGCGACAGTCAGCCCGAGCATCCCGGCGCCGGTCACGAGCACCGCCGTGCCGGGCAGGTCGTGCCCGGCCGCATCCAGCGCGGCGATCGCGGTGGCCGTCGCGCAGGACGCGGGGGCGAAGACGGCGGCGGGCGGCGTCTCCCCCACGATCACGATGGCCGTGCCCTCGAGGAGTTCGACATGGGTCGCGAACCCGCCGCTCAACTCCCAGCCGCGGTGGACCCGGTCGTGCCCGTACTTCGCGAGCCGGCGGCACTTCTGCTCCAGGCCGGCGGAGCAGCGGTCGCAGACGCCGCAGCTCACGACGACCGACCACACGACCCGCATCCCCGCGACGAGGACCGTGCCGTCGACTGCGGTGACGGGTCCCCCGACCGCCACGACGCGTCCGACCTGCTCGTGCCCGAGGACGAGCGGTGTGGCGGCGTCACGGTGCCCCAGGACGGTGTGCACGTCGGAGCCGCACACGGTCGCCAGTTCCACCTCGACGAGGACGTCGCCCGGCCCGAGCGTCACCCCGGGCACCGCCATCGCCTGGTGCGGGTGCCCCGGCCCCTGCCAGACCATCGCGATCGGCGACGGTCTGACGAAGACGTCGTTGCCTTCGTGCGCGGTGAGCGTCGTGTGCATGGTTCCCCCGGTCGGTCGTTCAGTCGAGACCGAGGAGCGCGGGCAACTCGGCGATGCTCGTGATGATCTCGTCGGCTCCCGCCGCGAGCAGCGTCTCCTCGTCGTGCGCTCCGGTGAGCACCCCGACGACGAGCCCTGCGCCGGCGTTCACCCCGGACAGCATGTCGCTGGCCGTGTCGCCGACGACGACCACGGTGTCGACGGCGCTTGCACCGAACCGGAGGAGCGCCGTCAGCGGCAGGTCCGGCGCTGGACGCCCTCGGCCGGCGTCGGCGGGCGAGAGGGCGTCGTCGGCGAGCTCGGACCATCCGAGGCTCGTGAGGAGTGCGTCGCGCGTGGCCGGGGCGAACCCGGTCGTGAACACGACACCCACGCCGAGTTCGCGAAGCCGACGCACCGTGTCCTCGGCTCCGGGGATCGCCGCGACGCGCCCCTCGCCGACGAGGCGCTCGTAGGCCTCTTCGAAGGCGGCGTTGCCGGAGGCGGCTCGAACCTCGTCGCCGTCGGTCAGCATGAGGAACACGTCGAGCTTCGACTGACCCATCGTGTCGCGGACGAGCTCGATGGCCGCGTCGAGCGCCTCCTGGGTGTCGATGCCGATCGTCTCCGCAGCGACGCGGAAGGCGTCCTCGACGACGCCGTCGTCCGAGACCGTCGTCCCGGCGAGGTCGAGGACCACCAGTTCGAGCAGGAGGTCGTCCTCGTGCGCGTCGTCGAACCCGTCCTCCAACTCGTCGAGGTCGTCGAGGTCGGTCTCCACGTCGTCGACGAGGTCGGGAGCCGTGGTGCTGTCCTGCTGGGATCGATCGGTGCTGGTCACGAGAGGCCTTTCTGAAGGTGGGCTGATGCGGCGCGGATACTGGCCGGCTGCGCCGGTGAGAAGGTCGGGCCGAGGTGCTCGGCGACGGCCAGCTCGCCGAGCGCAGGTCCGGTGGTCATCCCGATGCCCGTCGTCGCGGCGACCACGCGGACACCCGGGGTCGGCTCGTCGATGAGGAACTCCTCCGGGGCGGTGGCGTACACACCCTGCCAGCGTTCGAGGACGTCGAGCCTCGTCCCGAACAGCTCGCTTCCGGCCCGTAGGAGTTCGTCGAAGGCGTGCTCGGACTGGAACGGGGACACCGCCTCGCCGCGGCTGTGGGTGTCGCCGAGGACGATCGAGCCGTCCGGCAACTGGGTCGCCATGAGGTTGACGTCGAGTGAGGCGAGTCCGGGGTGGTCCTGCTGCAGTCGTTCCCGGAGCGCCGGGATGGCCGGTGAGTCGGCGAAACCCGCGTAGCGCAGGAGCGACCACCCGGTCAGGAGCGGTGCCGGCATCGGCATCGGGAGCTCGGCGCGCACCCGGACCATGTCGAGCGCGCATCGACGGACGACCGCCCGCTCGGCCAGCTCGGGGAGCAGCGTGTCGATGTCGTGGTTCACCGCGACCACGGTGAGGCCTGCGGCGATGACGCCGCGGCTGGTGTCGACGAACCCGGAGCGCAGTCCGGTCACGGTCGTCCGGCGTCGGAACTCGACACCGCGGCGTTCCAAGTACGCCGTGACGGCGCCCAGGGCCTGACGAGGGTTGACCTGGAGGTCGCGTGGGAGCCAGGCGCCGCCCACCACGTCGTCGGCGATGATCGGCACCTGCTGCAGGAACTCGGCCGCCTCGTACAGGCGGACGTCGGCCGCGGCCCCCGCCTGGGCACGGGATGCCGCGAAGTCCTCGAGGACGCGCAGCTCGTCGAGGTGCCGGGCGACCACGTGCGTGCCCGAGCGCCGGACCCACAGGCCCGCGTCCTGTTCGAGTCGCTGCCAGATCTCGGCCGAGCGCGCGGCGAGGCGCGAGGCGAGCCCGGCCTGCGGCGTCGCCGCCAGATGGCCGAAGTTGCGGACCGACGCGCCCTGGGCTTCGGCCGAGCGTTCGACGACGACGACCTCGGCACCGGCGTCCACGGCGGCGAGCGCCGCCGACAGCCCCACGATCCCGGCACCGACGACCACGACGTCGGCGCGGTCCGCCGCCGCACCGAGCGACCCGACACCGAGGCCCACCCGCGGGTTCGACGACCCGCCGCTCATCCGTCGTCCGTTCACGAGAACACCCTCCGCATCCACATGGCGATGCCCTCGACGACGAGGACGACCGCGAGGATCATCAGCACGAAGGCCGTGACCTGGTCGTAGTTCCCGCCCTGGTCGGCCTGGATCAGGTAGTAGCCGATCCCGCCGCCACCGACGATGCCGAGCATCGTCGCGGCGCGGATGTTCGTGTCGAGCGTGTAGAAGGTGTGCCCGACCAGTGCACGGGCGCCCTGCGGAAGCGTCGCGGCGGCGTAGACCTGCGGTCGCGTCGCGCCGACGGCGGTCAGGGCGCGCTCGGGTCCGGGCGCGACCTCCTCGAAGGAGTCCGCGATGAGCTTGCCGAGGAGGCCGATCCCGCAGATGCCGAGCGCGAGCGTCCCCGCCTGGGCACCGAGCCCGGTGACGACGATGAGGAGGATCGCGAGGATGAGCTCCGGGATGCCGCGGATGCCGACGAGCGCGAACCGGGCGCCGGTGCGGATGCCGCGGTTCGGTGCGACGTTCCGCGCGGCGAGGGACCCGATGACGATCGAGCAGACGAGGGCGATGAGGGTCGCCGCGAAGGCGATCGCGACGGTCTCGAACATCGCCTCCACCATCTGCTCCGTCGTGCGCATGCCGAACGACGGCGGCCAGAGACGGACGAGGACGTCGGGGGCCTTGGCCCAGAACGTCACGAGGTCGCCCCACTGGATGTCGGACACGACGACGCCCCAGACCACGACCGCCACGGCGAGCCAGGCACCGACGGTGTCGCGGACGCGGGCCGGCGTCCACGGACGCTTCGCTGCAGCGGCGATCCGGGACTCGGCACTCGGAGTGGCGACCGTCAGCCTGCTCCCACCCGCCGCGCGACGTGCCTCCCGGCCCGCGGCCACCCGACGCACGACGCGGTCACCGAGTCCGCGTCCGGTCGGCTGCACCCCGAGCATCACGGTCCGCACGGTGCTCGACACGATCTCCATGACGACGCACAAGGCGAAGATGACGATCGCGAGTCCGATGCCGAGCGAGTAGTCGAGTGACTTGAACGCGAGCGACAGTTCACGGCCGAGGCCGAGGACGCCGACGTAGCCGAGGAGGACCGAACCGCGCAGGTTGATGTCGCCGCGGTGGAGGACCGTGGCCACCCAGGACGGGAGGACCTGCGGCAGGACTCCCGAGGTGAACTCCTGCAGCTTCGAGCCGCCGGCCGCCCGGATCGCGAGTCGCGGCCCTTCGTCGACCTGCTCGATCGCGTCCGCGAAGAGCTTTGAGATCATGCCGACGGAGTGCAGCCCGATCGCGATGATGCCGGGCAGCGAACCGAGCGAGAACATGAGCACGAGGATCATCGCGATGACGACGTCGGGCACGGCACGGCTGAGCACGCCGACGAACCGACCGACCGCGCGCCAGGCCGGTCCTGGGGTCGTGTTCGCGGCCGCGAGGTACGCGACCGGGATCGAGAGCACCGCAGCGAGGACGGTGCCCGAGATCACGATCCCCAGGGTCAGGGCGGTGAGCGACAGCAGTTCCCCGGGCGGCGGGAACGTGATCGCGCCCACCCGGTTGAAGAAGTTGACCGCGTTGCCCCAGCTCGCCACCATGTTCGGGATCGAGATCCCGACCTCGAGGAGCGAGTAGACCGAGAAGGCGAGCAGCGCGACGAGCGTGAGCACGGCGGCGATCGTCTGCGGCCGGAGCCGACCGACCGGGACGGGTCCGGAGAGCTCTGGTGGCCGGCCCGTGGGCGGCGCCGTCTTCGCGGGCGCGGTGACGACCATCAGCGGTTCCTGCCGGGTCGACGGAGCTCGTCGGGCTCGCGGCCGTCGACGTCGGCGTCGAACTCCCACTCCGGGTCGTCGGGCAGTTCGTCCTCGCCCACGCGCTCCTCGACGCCGAGCAGCCCGCGGAGGTCGTCGTCGGGGTCGCCGAGCAGCTCGTCGGTCTCCAGCTCCACCGCGATCGCCTGCAGCTCACGGGTGCTCGTCGCGACCCGGCCGTAGATCTCCATGACCTCGGTCTTCGACAGGCCGTCGGTCGTGGTGTCGAGGACCACCTCGCCGTGACGGAGACCGACGATGCGGTCGCCCCAGGAGAGCGCGAGGTCCACCTGGTGCAGGCTGCACACGACGGTCAGTCCGCGGTCGATGGCGATCTCGCGGATCAGGGCCATCACCTGCTCGCTCGACTCCGGGTCGAGGGAGGCGACGGGCTCGTCGGCGAGGAGGATCTCGGGGTCCTGCATGAGCGCTCTGGCGATGGCGACGCGCTGCTGCTGACCGCCCGACAACGTGTCGGCGCGCTGGTAGGCGCGTTCGAGGAGCCCGACGCGGTCGAGGTGTCCGAGCGCCTTCATCTTCAGGGTGCGGCCGTACCCGAGGATGCCGAGGCGCGGTCCGCGGACGCCGGCCAGCGAACCGGTCAGGACGTTCTCGAGGACGGTGAGCGACGGGACCAGCTCGAACTGTTGGAAGACGAACCCGACGCGGGCGCGGAGTCGGCGCAGGGCGCGCTGCCCGAGGGCCGGCACCTCGTCGCCGAGGACCGAGACGGACCCGGCGGTGGGCTGCTCGAGACCGTCCAGGTGGCGGAGGAGCGTCGACTTGCCGGAGCCCGAGAGACCGAGCAGGACGACGATCTCGCCGCGATGGATGTCGAGGTCGACGCGCTGCAGGGCGACCGTCCGGTCGAAGCGCTTCGTGACCCCGCGGAGGCGCACGAGCGGTTCCGCTCCGTCGGGTGCGGTGCGACGCGCCTGCTGCTCGGTGACGCTCATGACTGCTGCCTCTCGTGAGGTTGGTGGTGATGCGGATGTCGCACTTCGACAGGCTCGGTGACCGGGTACCGGAGCACCGGTCACTGAGCCTGTCGAAGTGCAGAGGTCCAGCTCAGGTCAGGCCTGGCACTGCTTGGCGTTGGTCTTCTTGCAGATGTCGCGGATGGTGTCGTAGTACGCGTCGTCGACCGGCGAGGTTCCGTAGAAGGTCGCGCGGAAGGCGTCGCTGTCGGCGCTCTTCACACCGGCGTCGATGATCTGGTCGATCGTGACCTCGGAGAGGGCCTTCTCGAGCTTCTCCTTCACGTCGGCGGGCAGCGAGTCGGACTCGACGATCGGCGCACCGGGGACCATGGTGCGGTCGACGACCTTCACGCCGTCGTTCTTCTCGACCTCGGAGTCCTCGGCGAAGCCCGCCTCGCACTCGACGCCTTCGGCGGTCTTCGTCACCGAGACGTCGTGCTTGCCGGCGAAGACCGGGGTGATGTCCTTCTCGGGGTCGATGCCGGCCTCGAGCAGGTTGTAGCTCGGGAACAGGTACCCGGACGTCGAGGACGGGTCGACGAAGCAGACCTTCTTGCCCGTGAATTCTTCGATCTTCGTGATCGACGAGTCCTTCGGGACGATCGCCTCGGAGTAGTAGCCCGGCTCCTGCCCCTTGACGGTGATGATCGACGAGATGGGCGTGATCTTGGCCCCGTTGTTGAGCGCGGTCACGTAGGTGAAGCCGGAGAAGGAGGCGACGTCGATCTTCCCGGCGACGGCCGCCTCGATGAGGGCCGCGTAGTCGGTCGACTCGTGGTACTCGACCTTCTTGCCGGTCTCCTTGGCGATGTAGTCCATGAGCGGCTGGTAGTTGGTCTGGGTGTCGACCGAGTCGGGGACGACCCCGAACACGAGGGTCTGGTCGTCGACGGCGAAGGTCCCGGCAGCGGCGGAACCGGTGTCGCTGGCGGATGCGCTCGAGCAGGCGGCCAGGCCGATCGAGAGGAGGGCGGCGGCGCCGAGCGCAGCGACGCGGGTGAGGGAGAGCTTCATGTGCTGAGACGTACCTTTCAGAGGGACCGATGCACCCGCCCGCTCCGCGCGTGGCTCCGGTGGAGCGGAACCGCGAGTGACCGACGCGGGCACTGCTGTGTGCCGTACGTGTGATCACGCTACGAGCGGCACCCGAACAGGGCCGGGCCTCCCGGTGAACAGGAGGTGAAGCCGCGCGGAAGGATCGATCAGGCAAGCCACGGTCGTCGTCTGCCGAGCCGCCTAGACTGCTGGAATCCGCCCGTCCGAGCAGCAGAGCAGGTGAGTCGTTTGCCCCTCGACCCGATCTTCGTCGAACGAGCGCGGACGCACCGCGCCTACCTCATCTCGACCGCACTCGAGCAGGCGAAGGCCTTCTTCCTGCGGCCGAAGACGACCACCGTCGCGCGCCCGAAGCCCGCTGCAGCGGCAGACCCGACGGCGACCTCCCCGAAGGCGAAGGCCGCCGGGCCGAAGGCGAAGCCCTCGAGCGCGACGGCGAAGGCCTCCACCGCCGCACCCCGCCGCAAGAAGACGCGCGCACAGCACCGCAAGGCCGCGCGGAACTGGGACAAGAAGGAGCTCGCGGCCGTCGGAGTCCCGGGTCCGAAGCTGCGCATCGAGGAGCACACGATCCAGGTCGCCGGCTTCCCCGACGTCCGGGTCCGGCTCTACCACCCGTCGACGACCGATGGCGACCAGGCCGTGCCCGCGGTCCTGTCCTTCTTCGGTGGGGCGTTCCGCATCGGCGGGATCGACTACCCGACGACCGACGCGGGGTTCCGTCGTCGGGCGGCCGACGCCGGCGTGGTCATCGCCGCCGTCGACTACGCGCTCGCTCCCGAGCACCGCTACCCGACCCAGCTGGAGCAGGCCCACGCGGCGCTCGAGTGGCTGTTCGCCCAGGCCACGACGCTCGGGATCGACGCGGGGCGGATCGCCGTCGCCGGGGTGTCCGCCGGCGGCAGCATCGCGGCGGCGCTCACACTCGTGAACCGCGAACGCGGCCGGCTGCCCATCCGACTCCAGCTGCTCGAGGTGCCGGTCACGGACCTCACCGGCGGCCACATCGACCTCCGTCCCGTGCGGGAGATGGGCATCCCGCGGATCTTCGCGATCAAGGAGCTGCGTTCCGTCGCGAAGACCTACCTCCTCGACCGCCGGCAGGCGAAGGAGCCGCACGCGTCGCCCCTGCTCGCCCGGTCGCACGCGGACCTCCCCCGCGCCGTGATCCTCACGGCCGAGTACGACCCGCTCCGCGGCGACGGGGCGGCCTACCTCGCCGCGCTCCGGGCCGACGGCGTCGACGCGAGCGGGACGATGTACCTGGGCGCGACGCACGACACCCCCATCTTCGGCGGCGTGCTCCCTGCGGCCCGCCGCTGGCACGACGACGTCGTGACCGCCCTGCGCTCGCTCCACGACGCGGACTGAGTCGGTTCGCCGAGCCCAACGGCTTCCCCTCGGGCCGGAAAGCTGGAATCGTATCGGCATGGACGCCCACGAGATCCGGAACGCCTACCTCGACTTCCTCGAACGGAACGGCCACGCGCTGATCAAGCGGGCACCGCTCGTCCCGCACGGCGACACGAGCACCCTGTTCAACGGCAGCGGGATGCAGGCGCTCCTGCCGTACCTCCTCGGTGAGGATCACCCCGATGGACGGCGGCTGACCGACAGCCAGCCGTGCGTCCGGGCTCAGGACATCGAAGACGTCGGCGACAACCGGCACACCACCTTCTTCGAGATGCTCGGCAACTGGTCGCTCGGCGACTACTTCAAGGAGACGCAGATCCGGCAGTTCTTCACCTTCCTGGTCGACATCGTCGGGCTGGATCCGGAGCGGATCTCCGTCACCTGCTTCATCGGCGATCCCGCGAACGGCATCCCACGCGACGACGAGGCCGCGTCGATCTGGGCGTCGGTGTTCGCCGAGCGCGGGGTCTCCAACGGGATCGCGGAGATCGGCTCCCAGGCCGACGGTGACGCCCGCGGGGTGCGGCCCGGAGAGCGGATCTTCTTCTACGACGGCGGCGAGAACTGGTGGTCCCGCGGCGGGTCACTCGAGGGCACACCGATCGGCGACCCGTGCGGCCCCGACAGCGAGGTGTTCTACGACTTCGGCCCCGAGTTCCAGGACCCGTCCTACGGCCTCGCGCATCCCGCGAGCGACGGCGGACGGTTCATGGAGATCGGCAACCAGGTGTTCATGCAGTACCGCCGACGCGAGGACGGCTCGTTCGAGGAACTCGCCAGGCGCAACGTGGACTTCGGCGGCGGCCTCGAACGCATCGCCGCCGCGTCGATCGACTCCGACGACGTCTTCCGCATCTCGCTCCTGTGGCCCATCGTCGAGCGACTCCAGGAGCTCACCGGGAAACGCTACGAGGATGAGACCGCCGCCATGCGCATCATCGCCGACCACCTGCGGGGTGCGACCTTCCTCGCGGTGGACGGTGTGCGTCCCTCGAACAAGGAGCAGGGCTACGTCATGCGGCGTCTGCTCCGACGCGCGATCCGGCTCGCGCTCTCGCTCGACCTCCACGAGAACTTCTTCGGCGAGATCGTGCCCGTCATCGCCGGCTTGTACGCCGACGACTACCCGGAGGTGGCCGCCGCCCGCGATGAGGTCGTCGCCGTCCTCGTCAAGGAGGAGCAGTCGTTCCGACGCACGCTGGGCGCAGGGCTCCAGATGGTCCAGGGGTACACCGGGCGGGTCATGACGGGACACGACGTGTTCCGGCTGTCGGACACGAACGGCTTCCCGAAGGAGCTGACCATCGAGGAGGCCGGGCGTCTCGGCATCGAGGTCGCTCCCGATTGGGAGACGGAGTTCGCCGCCGCCCTCGCCGAGCAGCGTGCGCGGTCCCGCGGGGCGACGCACCTCGGTGCCGCCGGACTCCCGGGCGGCGACACCGCCTGAGGGCCGGTCTCCGCTCAGTCGCGCTTGAGCATGTCGATGCCGGCGCCGGCGAACTGCCGGAGCGTCGCGTCCGGCAGGAACGCACGGGTGAGCGCCGCGGCGATCCGGGTGAGGTCGCCCTCGTCGCGGTACAGGAGGTAGATCGGCTCCGATCGCGGGTTGAACTTCTGCTTGAACCGGTGGAGGGACGAGAAGCCGTACACGGGCTCCAGGATGCCGCTGAGCTGACCCAGCAGGTGCGCGATGCGGCCCTCGTCGTCCTCCACCCGGTGCGCGAGCGGCGCACCCGAGAGCGAGAGGATCTGCGCGCCCTCCTCGGCGAAGACCTTGGCCGAGGAGGCGATGAGGAACTCCATGACCGAGCCGAAGCCCTCCTCGCGTCGCCGCATGAGGTCGAGCGTCCACCCGCGGTGCTCGCCGTCGGGGCCGAAGACCGGGAGCCAGCTGAGGAAGCCGTCGACGTCGCCGTCCGGTGAGATTGCGAGTGCCAGACGGACCTCCTGGTCGTCGGCCTCCTGCAGGGTCCCGAGGGTGAACCGCATCTCGGGCAGACCCTTGTCGCCGACCCAGCCCTCGGAGATGGCGCGGATCTGCTGTCGGACGCCCCAGGTCTCGGCGGCGTACGTGCTCATCCGGAAGACCATCCCCTCGCGCTCGGCCTTGTTGAGCGCCGTGCGGATGTTCGACCAGGCCTTACCGGTGAACGCGAGACCCGGGAGGTCGACGATCGTGTCGTCGGCGATGATGAGGTCGCGCCATCCCTCGGGCATCGCGTCCTTCGTCGCCTGGCTGGAACTGAAGAAGCACGGGATGAGCGAGTCGCGCTCGGCCGCCTGGACGAACTCCTCGACGCTCGCCTGGAGGTGCTCAGGAGGACCGAGCGGGTCGGCGAGCACGATCGCGACGCCGGCGTGCTTCTGGTAGGGCACGAGGCCCACCGAGGTGCGGAAGTACTCCATGCCATCCCACGTGGCCATCCAGGAGAGCGAGCCGCCGCCTTCGGTCCGGATGAGCGCTCGGGCGTCGTCCGCCGACGGCAGGTCCTGCTGCTGCTTGCGCCCGACGCCGAGCTGCCGGCGTCGGTGGGACGAGAACGCGCTGCGGGTCGCAAGGAGGTAGACGAGGAAGGCGAGCCAGAGCACCGACGTCGCCAGGAACACGTCGGTGTCGCCCCAGTCGATCGGGAGCTCGGCGGGGTCCAGCGGCGACAGCGCCAGGTACAGGACTGCGACCAGGACGTTGAGGATCGCCCAGACGACGCTCAGCACCCATGCCCAGCGGCGACCGAGCCGCAGGCCGTTGGCGACCAGGATGATCACGACCGTGTCGATCGCGACGTCGAGCCACGGGCCCTCCGCCGGAGCGGTCGGACCGAACGGGCCGTTGGTCGGCACGAGCAGGGCGACGATCTGGACGACACCGAGGGCCACGCTCGTCGTGAACGCGAGCAGTCGGCGCTCGCGGACGCTGGCCCGCTGGATCCGGAAGGAACGGTTCACTGCGAGGACGAAGAGCACGGCGAAGGCGTGCTCGAGGTCCGCGAGCGAGCCGATGAAGAGGACCCCGATCGCGGCGTAGGACGCGACGATGATCCAGCCCCGCTGCCGCCAGGGCGAGGCGAAGAGCGACACACAGGCGGCGAAGCAGGCCATCGTCCCGCCGGACGGACCGACGTCGAGCATCCCGGCGAGGCTCGTCGCCCAGGGCCAGGGCAGCTGACTCGCGGCCCAGAGGAACCCGGCGGTGGCGAGGACGGCGACGAGCTGACCGGCGGCGAAGGTGATGAGCGCCACCTTCGATCCCCGCCACCACTCCAGCAGGCCGACCCAGGCGAACCCGATGACCGCGAACACGTAGGCCCACGGCTCCACGACGAGGAACGTCCCGGTGACGGGGGTCCACCAACGCCCGGCCTCGAACGCTGGCAAGCCGTAGGCGACCGCGTCCCACCATGGTTGCGCCGTCGTCGACTCCCAGAGGCCATGCCCGACGACGCCCACGACGAGGACGATCAGCACCAGGGCGATCGTGACCGGCACCCGGGCGACCACCGTTCGGATCCTCATGCGCGCTGCCCCCTTCGTGGTTCCACGGAGCACACGCGCGCCGTGCGGTCGAGGCTACAGAACCGGCGTGTCAGACCGCAACGCGCCGCTGTCCTGCAGGCTCACCAGCGCGAGCCAGAGCAGATGTCACCGAGTGTGGTCCGGCTCCGTCGAAACAGCTGCACGGCGCTGCAGATTCCGAGCGACGATCGACCCGGTCAGCAATGCGACTGACGCGACCGCACAGATGATCAGGCTGATGCCGAGGAGCATTCCCGGGGTGAACACCTGCAGTCCGAGCAGGCTCAGACCGAGCATCAGGAACGCACCGATGGTGTTGCCCGTGCCCATGAGGGCGTTCATGGAGGACAGCAAAGCTGCAGGCGCGCGCGTTTGCAGCGAGAACACCAGCGAATTCGAGTACAGGAACAGCGGGAAGGGCAGGATGACGACGAGGAGGACGCGAATCAGGCTGTCGAATGCGACGATTCCACAACCGATGAGGGCGATCAGGCACAGCAGCGCAAGACTCATCCAGGTCCGGTGAGGCAGGCGTCTCCACGCGGCGTTCGCGGCGATGTTGACGCACTGGAAGAGCACGAAGATCAGTCCGAACCATGCAGCGGTCAGGCCTGAATCGAGAAAGACCATCTGCCACATCTGAAAGAACGGCGTGAATGCCAACTGCGTCAGGGCGACGAGAAGGACCGCTGACACGATGTAACGATCCTCTCGTAGCGATGCGAGAAGTCGTGGCGGCGGCTCCATTCTGGATCGGCGGACCACTGCTGTTTCCGGCAGGCAGAATGCACCCCAGACTGCCGAACCGACGAACAACGCGACCGACAGGACGTACACGTCGGACGCGACAAGCGGATACAGCACCGTCGTCGCACTGGCGCTAGCGATCGTGGCACAGAGCACCACATTCCGATCGACGACGAAGAACCTGCGGAACGCTTGGTCATCCTCGCGGAGCAAGGTTGCGAAATGGATGTCCATCGTCGAGCCGTTCAGTGCCATGCCGACGGCGTAGATCGCCCAGGCGCTGCACATGGCTGCAAGCCCGTCGCCGCACCAGATGATGCTGTATGCCACGCCCACGACGAGGATCGACAGCACATACAGGCGCTTGCGCGAGTACCTGTCAGCGAGCAGTCCAGCCGGGAACTGGGTCACCATGAGAACGACCATGTAGATCAGCTGCGTCCAGATGATCGTGTCGAACCGGAGGCCTTTCTCCAACAAGATCGGCGTCAGCACCGCCTGCGGAAGCACACGACCGATGGTGAAGCCGGCACTCACGCCGAAGTACGCACTCATACGCACGCGAAGGTCCCTCTCCATGACGGGAACGGGCGGAGCAGCCAGGAGCGACCGCTCCGCCCACCCGTGATTTACGGCGTTGAAGCGTTGTTACGCATGGCGGTCACAGTCTGCGCGTCGGTTGCCACGATCGCGAACGCACCTGCAACCAGCTGAGTGTCGTTGTTCATCCTTCACCTCCTCTCCTGTGCTGTCCTGAAGAAGGATCTCGACAGGCTCGGAACTCCTCGTAGCTCGACGAGATCGATCTGAAAAGCGCGCTCGTTTCAATTCCGGACGCCCCGTGTACGCGGATCCAGGCCTCTCCGTGCTCCAGGAAATCGAGCATCGCGTCGACCCGACTTGTATCGGATCTGATGACGTCCACAAACTCGATGATTGCGTCGAAGCTGGACTTGAGCGGGACCAGTTCGAGGGAGGTGGACAGGTAATCGGTAAACACGGTACGAAGCTGTTCGCGGGTGAGGCTCTTGATATGCAGGACGGAGAATCGTCGATGGAACGCGGGGTCGGCTATGACGAACGGGAGCTCGAGCGTCGTGGTCGCTCCGATGACGCGAAAGTGAGGGTCGACGAGATATGGCTTGAGTACGTCGAGCGCGCTGATCGATCCTTCTGCGACACCCATCCGAGCGAGCGCATGGATTTCGTCGATGAACATGACGGATCCCGTCGCCAGGGCATAGCGATACAGATCGCGGAGGCGTTCCTCGAGTTCTCCTCGGTGCTTCGTCCCGCCTACGAGCGCACCAGAGTCGACTCGCCAGAATGGTCCGAGTTCCGGACGCGATTCTGCGATCAGCTCCACGAGCGCCGTCTTTCCGCTGCCGGCGGGCCCACAAACCAGGAGGTTGTTCCTCGTCCTCTTCGAGAGGACAATCTCTGCGGCGGCGAGCTCCAAGGTGCGTGCAGCTGACCCGCGCCACGGAATCATCGGCTGTAAGAATTGCGGACGTTGCGGCTGCTTCTCGTCGTTACCGGACCACACCGAACTGCGGCCGCCGACCTGCTCCAACCGCTCGATGAGGCAGCCGAACTCCGCACCAAGCTCGGGTAGCCTCTTCAGGAATTCACCTACCGTCTTAGCCTCATCGAGAATACGTCGTAGTGCCGGCCCATCCGATGCGTAGCGGCGTGCATCTACCGTCGCAAGATCGAGGTCAATAAATCCCCGCTTCTTGAGAACGCTCAGCGCTTCGTAGGTGTTCTCGGCAGATCGGACGGCAACTGGAAGAGCCTCCGAGTTAGTCGATCTCATGGACGGTCACGGACCAATCGGCGGTATCAAGGTTGACCACGCGGTCCTGAACAAATGGACGAGCGTAGCCGGTGATAAACTTGACGATTTCAATCATCGCCATTTTTGCGGCGATTCCGTTGTAGGGCTCCATGATGTTCGCGATGAATTGTGCATTCACCGCCTGTACGAGCACATTGTCTGTTCTAATTCTGGTACTGGGGAACGCATCAGAGTAGCTCTTGGTGATGCCCGGGATGACGAGTGGTCCGACTGAGGCGTGCGAGAAATCATGAGGACTGCAGACGAGAAAAGGAACACCTGCCGACTGGCTGGCACGGTCCACAATATTTGCGATCTCTCCTCGCGGTTGATCGGCGCAGAGGACCAACAAATCGATTGCCCCGTTGAGGGATTTGGCTGTCTCGACCACCTCGACCATGGATTGATCATCCGTGATCTCGCAGTCGACAGCATGAATCGATGCACTAGGGGCTCTACGAGTGAGTTCCGAAACAGCCACATCAAGCTTGCGCCGCCCAATGTCTGCCTCCGTATACAACACTTGACGCGATGTGTTGCTGAGCTCCACCGAGTCGAAGTCGACGATAGATATCCGGCCGACACCGATCATGGCGGAAGCAGATGCCACATAGCCTCCGACACCACCAACACCGACGATGAGTACGTGTGCATTCACAAGCCGGCGGTGCAGGTCCACTGCCGCATCATCATCGATGCCGCTGAGGTTGGTGAAGTTTCTGATCTGCCTGTCCCACTTGCCGAGACTCTCGGCGACTATGCGATCCGTCAGAGCCACGGACTTCAACAGGTTGTGAGCACGAGCGAAGGAGAGAACCTCTCGCACCCGTTCCTCGGTATAGGCATCTGCCAGCACTGCGGCGATCTCTGATTCGTTGCGAGCGGCATTGACCGCACCGAGGACAGCGAGGAGAAGAGCGTAGTCGCCGCGGACAGTGAAGGGCTCAGCGTCCGCGACATGGAGCGCAAGTCCATCATCGGTTTCAGCGACCATGAGCGAGTAGTTCAGCCGCAAAGGGAGCTCTTGTCCAGTCATATGTTGAATATATGGGGATCTTAGTTGGTCGTCAACTCAAATTTCGAAACGAATCGGAGCCGCTCGCAGGCCACGCCTGGCCACGGCGGGCGAACGAGGATCGGTGCACGTCAGCGTGGAATGACCGAACCGGAGGCTCCCAGGCTGACCAGCGCGAGCCAGAGTTCGGCCCGAGCGGCGAAGGTGTCGAGCGGTCGCCCGAGCACCTGTTCCACCCGGGTGATGCGGTTGCGGAGCGTGTGTCGATGGATCCCGAGTCGCCGCGCGGCGGGCTCCCACTGACCGTTCGCCTCGAGCCAGCCCCGGAGGCTCGGCACGAGGTCGGAGCCCTCCTCGCGGTCGACGCGGAGCACGGGCTCGAGCAGTTCCTCGGCCACGGCGGCGGCGCGGACTGGGTCGAGCAGCCCCGCCATCCCCGCTGCGGCGAGCGCCCCGAACCGCACGACGGACTCCCCAGCGGCGACGGCGTGCTCGTGCGCCGAGACCGCCTGCTCGATCCCCGTCGTCAGATCAGCGAGCGCGAGGGATCGGGAGAGGCCGAGCCGCCGTGCGGGGGCCGCCGCGATCACCGCCTCGACCGCCCGATCGACGTCCGTCTCGGTGTCCCCGTCGGCCGCTGCGAGGAGGAGGACGGGCCGTCCGTCCTGCTCGGCGACGAAGAGCGAACCCGGACTGAGCGTCTCGGCCCGTTCCAGCTCGGTGAGGAGCGCCTCGCGCCCTTCGGTCGGCCCGGAGCAGACGCCGACACGAACCGCTCCGGTCGGCAACGGCGTACCGAGCTGTTCAGCGACCTCGCGGGCCGCGGGGGTCTGTCCGGCGCGCAGCAGCTGCCAGACACCGGTGCGCAGCGAGCGCCCCGCCCGTCCGAGCGCGCCGCCCTGCTCGAGGGTGAGCCCGGCGATGGCGACGACGGAGGTCACGACGCTCTGGGCCGCGGCGTCCAACGGGCCGTCGGTCCCGGCGATGGCGAGCACGCCGCGGAGGTCCCCGCGCCGGCCGAGGGTCTGCAGCGACACCGTGCGGGTGCGGCTCGCGAGCGTCGCACCCGACCGCTGTCCGCGACTCAGGAGCATGGTGGCTTCGCCGGCCACCCGTTCCAGCAGGCGTTCGGTCTCGGGGCCGTCGCTGGGCCCGTCGCCCGCGATCGCCACCGGGGTCGCATGCGCGTCGAAGAGCACGACCCAGGCGCCGAGGGACCGCGCGAGTTCGGTGACGACGGCGACCGTAGCGTCGGGTCGGAGCGCGGCGAACGCGATGGCGCGCTGGGCGCCCAGGGCCCACGCGTCCCTCGCCCGCGCCGCCTCGGTGAGGAGGTCGGCCGCGTACCGGATCACGGCGATGAAGGGGGTGCGGTAGGGGACCTCGATGAGCGGCATCCCGTGCGCCGCGCAGGCCTCGGCGAGCTCCGGCGGCGTCCCGGCCGTGATCACCTCGGTGCCGAACCCCAGTCCGGCGACACCGGCGTCGGCGAGACGGGCGACGTATGCCTCGACCTGCGTCGTCGACACCGCGGTCCCGAACTGCGTGCCCGTCGTGAGCAGCACCTGGTCGGCGAGGAGGAAGGGCGTGGGGTCCGGCAGGTCTGACCCCGAGACCCAGGCGACCTGCCGGTCGAGCGCGCCCTCGGACCCCGCCACCACGAGCTTCAGGCCGAGCGCACGGTGGTCGAGGAGGTCCTGCAGCGTCGGTGCCATGGCGTGAGTCTACGCACGGATGTCGGATCGTCCAACCGATGCCAGCTCCATGGACAGACTGTCGACTGCCTCGACGCGAGCCGCTGCCTAGCCTGGTGGCACTGCTCGCGGACGACCTCGGCGCCCTCGCCGGACGCGGCAGCCGAAGGAGTACCGATGACGAGCAGCACCGCAGCCCCCGCGCCCTCCATCCTCGGCGGGCCCTCGCTCCCCCAGGAACGTCGCCTCGTCACCGCCATCCCCGGACCGATCTCCGAGGAACTCATGGCCCGGAAGCACGCCGCGGTCGCGTCCGGCGTCGGCACCACGATGCCGGTGTTCGCCGCCGGCGCGGGCGGTGGGGTCCTCGTCGACGTCGACGGCAACTCCCTGATCGACCTGGGGTCCGGCATCGCCGTGACCGGCGTGGGCAACAGCAACCCGCGCGTCGTCGAGGCCGTCACCCGACAGCTGCAGGAGTTCACCCACACCTGCTTCACGATCACCCCCTACGACTCCTACGTCGAGGTCGCCGAGGCGCTCAACCGCCTCACCCCCGGCGACCACGCCAAGCGCACGGCACTGTTCAACTCGGGCGCCGAAGCGGTCGAGAACGCGGTGAAGATCGCCCGCAGCCACACGAAGAAGCAGGCGGTCGTCGCCTTCGACCACGCGTACCACGGCCGCACGAACCTGACGATGGCGCTGACCGCGAAGTCCATGCCCTACAAGAGCGGCTTCGGCCCCTTCGCCTCCGAGGTGTACCGCGCACCGCTGTCCTACCCCTTCCGCGACGGCGGACTGACCGGCCCCGAGGCGGCACAGCGCGCGATCACCCAGATCGAGAAGCAGATCGGCGCCGACAACCTCGCTGCGATCATCATCGAACCCATCCAGGGCGAGGGCGGCTTCATCGTCCCGGCGGACGGCTTCCTGCCGACCCTCCTCGACTGGGCCCGCGCGAACGACGTCGTCTTCATCGCCGACGAGGTGCAGACCGGCTTCGCCCGCACGGGTGCGCTGTTCGCCTCCGAGCACTTCGACATCGTGCCCGACCTCATCATCACCGCCAAGGGCATCGCGGGCGGCCTGCCGCTCTCCGCCGTCACCGGACGCGCGGACATCATGGACGCCCCGCACGCCGGCGGCCTCGGTGGCACCTACGGCGGCAACCCACTCGCCTGTGTCGCCGCCCTGGCGGCGATCGAAGCGTACGAGGAGGAGGACCTCGCAGCCTCGGCCCGGGCGATCGAAAGCCGCATCGTCGACCGCTTCACCGCGGCACAGGCCTCCGACCCCCGCATCGGCGACATCCGCGGGCGCGGCGCCATGATGGCGGTCGAGTTCGTCGACCCAGCCACCGGCGAGCCCGACGCCGCCCTCACGGCACGCGTCGCGAAGGCCGCCCACCAGGCCGGCGTCATCGTCCTCACCTGCGGCACCTATGGCAACGTGGTCCGCTTCCTCCCGCCGCTGACCATCCCCCTCGAACTGCTCGACGAAGGACTCGACGTCGTCCTCGAGGCGCTCGCCGCGAACTGACGCCACGCCCGCCGGTTCCGCCCTTCGACAAGCTCAGGGACCGACGGGCCCCCGCCCTTCGACAAGCTCAGGGACCGATGTGATCGTCCCGAGCTTGTCGAGCGGCATGCACGCTGAAACACTGTGACCGACGGCACCGACACCACCAAGGAGCTCCACCCATGACCGACGCACGTGAAACCGATCTGCTCGCCAAGGTCCCGAACGGCCTCTTCATCGGAGGCGTCTGGCGCGACGCGACGGCGGGCGCGACGCTCGACGTGAGCGACCCGTCCACCGGCGACGTCATCAAGACGATCGCGGACGCTTCGGTCGCCGACGGCACCGCGGCCCTCGACGCAGCCGTCGCAGCCCAGGACGAGTGGGCGTCGACCGCCCCACGCACCCGCTCGAACATCCTCCGCAAGGCCTTCGACCTCCTCCAGGAGCGTCGCGAGGAGTTCGCCCTCCTCATGACGCTCGAGATGGGCAAGCCGCTCGCCGAGGCGAACGGCGAGGTCACCTACGGCGGTGAGTTCCTCCGCTGGTTCTCCGAGGAGGCCGTCCGCATCTCCGGACGCTACGGGTCGAACCCCGAGGGAACCGGCATGATGACCGTCTCGCAGCACCCCGTCGGCCCGTGCTTCCTCATCACCCCGTGGAACTTCCCGCTCGCGATGGCGACCCGCAAGATCGCACCAGCCCTCGCCGCCGGCTGCACGGTCGTCGTCAAGCCCGCCGAACTCACTCCGCTCACGACCCTGTACTTCGTGAAGCTGCTCGAGGACGCCGGGCTCCCCGCAGGCGTCGTGAACGTCATCACCACCTCCAGCTCCTCCGCGGTCTCCGGCCCGATCATCGCCGACCCGCGGCTCCGCAAGCTGAGCTTCACGGGATCGACGGCCGTCGGCCAGAAGCTCATCGAACAGTCCGCGAAGAACGTCCTCCGCACCTCGATGGAGCTCGGCGGCAACGCCCCGTTCGTCGTGTTCGAGGACGCCGACCTCGACAAGGCCGTCGAGGGCGCGATGGCCGCCAAGTTCCGCAACATCGGACAGGCCTGCACTGCGGCGAACCGCTTCATCGTCCACCGCGACGTCGCGGAGGAGTTCGCGAAGCGCGTCACCGACAAGGTGAACGCGTTCCGCATCGGTCGCGGCACCGAGGACGGCGTGACGATCGGTCCACTCATCGACGACCGCGCGGTCGCGAAGGCGAAGACCCTCGTGGGCGACGCCGTCGAGCGCGGCGCCGAGGTCCTCACCGGCGGCGAGGCCGTCGACGGTCCGGGCACCTTCTTCCAGCCGACGGTCGTCACCGGCGTCGTACCGGGGTCCGACATCCTCCGCGAGGAGATCTTCGGCCCGGTCCTCGCGATCGTGCCGTTCGACGACGAGGACGAGGCGGTGCGGCTCGCGAACGACACCGAGTACGGACTCGTCTCCTACGTGTTCACCACCGACCTCGCTCGGGGCCAGCGCATGATCGGCCGTCTGCAGACCGGCATGATGGGCCTCAACGTCGGCGTCATCTCGAACGCGGCGGCCCCGTTCGGCGGCATCAAGCAGTCCGGCATCGGTCGCGAAGGCGGGCTCGAGGGCATCCACGAGTATCTGTACACGAAGTACACCATGACCCCCATCGGCTGATCTTCAGCGGTCGACGCAACGGAAACCGTCGCTGATCGCCGATTCGACCAGCGATTTCGCCATCCTCGATTCCATCCGACCGCCGGATCCGCCATACTCGACTATCGGCGCCACTCCCGAGCACCGGCCAACGTCCGAGCATGCTCCGGTTACCCGAGCACCACTCCGGTCCACGAGCACCACCCCGGTCACCCGGCAACACCCCGGTCCACGAGCACCACCCCGGTCACCCGGCAACACCCCGGTCCCCGAGCATCACCCCGGTCACCCAGCGACACCGGGTCCCCGAGCACCACCCCGGTCCCCGAGCTTGTCGAAGGGCCACGAACAGGAAGACACCTCATGAGCGCTATCGAACGCGACGTCGTCATCATCGGCGCCGGGGCCTCCGGGCTCACGGCCGCCACCAAGCTCCGCGCGGCGGGCCTGTCGGTCGCCGTCCTCGAGGCGCGCGACCGCGTCGGTGGTCGTCTCTGGACGAACCACATCGACGGAGCCATGCTCGAGCTGGGCGGCCAGTGGGTCTCCCCCGACCAGACCGCCCTGCTCGCCACGCTCGAGGAGCTCGGACTCGACACCTACTCCCGGTACCGCGAGGGCGACAGCGTCTACGTCAACGCCGAGGGCGTGCGCACCCGCTTCACGGGCGACATCTTCCCCGTCGCGGAGTCGACCGCGGCCGAGATGGAGCGACTCATCACCCTCCTCGACGAGCTCGTCGAGGAGGTCGGTGTCACCGAGCCGTGGGCGCACGCCCGGGCGAAGGAGTACGACCGCATCTCCTGGAGCGCCTGGCTCGCCGAGCAGACGGACGACGTCGAGGCGCGCGACAACATCGCCCTCTTCATCGCCGCCGCGATGCTCACGAAGCCCTCCCACTCCTTCTCGCTCCTGCAGGCGCTCCTCATGGCGGCGTCCGCCGGCAGCTTCACCCACCTCGTCGAGGCCGACTTCATCCTCGACAAGCGCGTCGTCGGCGGCCTGCAGCAGGTCCCGATCAAGCTCGCCGAGGCCCTCGGCGACGACGTCCACCTGTCCTCGCCCGTGCGTCGCCTCGAGTGGTCCGACGCCGGCGTCTCGGCCGAGGCGGACAGCGTGACGGTCAACGCGCGGTACGCGATCGTCGCCGTCCCGCCGAACCTCTACTCCCGCATCGACTTCCAGCCGCCGCTGCCGCGCCTCAGCCACCAGATGCACCAGCACATGTCGCTCGGGCTCGTCATCAAGGTCCACGCCGTGTACGAGACGCCGTTCTGGCGCGAGGACGGCCTCTCGGCCACCGCGTTCAGCCCCTACGAGCTCGTCCACGAGGCGTATGACAACACCAACCACGAGGACCCGCGCGGCACGCTCGTCGGGTTCGTCTCGGACGAGCGCGCCGACGAGGTCTTCAAGCTGAGCGCCGAGGAGCGCCGCGAGCGGATCCTCACCTCGCTGTCCCACTACTACGGCGAGCATGCCCTCTCCCCCGCCGTCTACTACGAGAGCGACTGGGGCAGCGAGGAGTGGACACGAGGCGCGTACGCCGCCAGCTTCGACCTCGGTGGCCTCTCGCGCTACGGCGCCATGCAGTCGACGCCGGTCGGTCCGATCTTCTGGTCGACGAGCGATCTCGCCGCCGAGGGCTACCAGCACGTGGACGGCGCGATCCGCAAGGGCGCCGACACCGCCGAGGCGATCATCGCACGCCACCAGGCGTAAGCGATCCGGGGAGCGGGGCCCGCTCCGCTCCCCGCCCACCTCCTCCGGTTCCTGAGCTTGTCGAAGGGCCACCCCCGTCGATACCCTGCACCAACGAAACACCCGCACACCGCCGTGCATCCTGGTCCCGGTCCCGCCCTTCGACAGGCGGCTCCCGAGCCCGTCGACAAGCGGTTCCTGAGCCTGTCGAAGGGCGCACCCGATCGAAAGCGAACACCAGATGAGATACATCGTTGGCTACACCGATACGCCGGCGGGACGCGACGCGCTCGCGCTCGGCATCCGGATCGCTCGAACCACCGGCGCCCGGCTCGACATCGTCCTCGTGCTCGCGAACGAGGAGCGCCCGACGATCACCCCGGCCGATCCCGGCTACGAACGGTTCCTCCGTGAGACGGCCGAACGCTGGCTCGCCGAGGCGCTCGACGCGGTCCCCGCCGACATCACGGCCAAGACGCACCTCGTGTACGACGAGTCGTTCGCGGAGGGCCTCTTGGAGGCCTCCCGCATCCTCGAGGGCGGGCTCATCATCATCGGTGCGGCGCGCGGCGGAATCCTCGGCCGGTTCACGCTCGGCAGCGTCGCGAACACGCTCCTGCACTCGGCGGTCGTCCCCGTCGCGCTCGCCCCCGTCGGTAGCCGCGACCTCCTCGAGGCGCAGCCCACCGGCGGCACGGTCAGCCGCATCACCTGTGCGATCGGCACCCGGGCAGGCGCGCACGAGCTGCTCGACGCGGCCATCGTCGTCACCAAGAACGCGGTCATCCCGCTCCGCCTGGTCTCGCTCGTCGCGCTCGACCAGCCCGAGGGCGCCGAGCACCCCGAGGCGACCGCCCGTGCCGAGGCACACGCTGCGGAGGTCCTCGCCTACGCGACCGAACACCTGCCGAAGGACATCGACGTGACCACCGAGATCGCCTCGGGCACCCGCATCGAGGACGCCGTCGCGAACCTCGAGTGGAAGCCCGCGGAGATCGTGCTCGTCGGTTCCAGCCGACTGGCCACCCCCAAGCACCTCTTCCTCGGCTCCACGGCGGCGAAGATGCTGCGTGAGCTCCCCGTACCCATGGTGGTCGTGCCCCGCGACTCCGTGCTGACCCTCGGAGACCCGACATGACTCCTCCCGAAACCACCCCACCGCGCGACGTTGCCCACCCCGAGACGACCGCGACCGGCGCCCTCTCCAAGAAGGGCCTGGGCGCCGGCACCGTCGGCCTCGTCGGCGCGATCGTCATCGGCATCTCGTGCATCGCGCCGGCGTACACCCTGACCGGTGCCCTCGGTCCGACCGTCGCGGAGGTCGGCACCCACGTGCCGGCCATCTTCCTCGTCGGCTTCATCCCGATGCTGCTCGTCGCCTTCGGCTACCGGGAGCTCAACAGCCGCATGCCGGACTCCGGCACCTCGTTCACCTGGGCGACGCGCGCGTTCGGCCCGTGGGTCGGTTGGATGGCCGGTTGGGGCCTCATCGCCGCGACCATCGTCGTGCTCTCGAACCTCGCGGGCATCGCGGTCGACTTCTTCTACCTGATGCTGTCGCAGATCTTCCAGAACCCCGACATCGCGGGGCTCACGTCGAACCCGTTCATCAACGTCATCACCTGTCTGGCGTTCATGCTCGGAGCGACGCTCATCTCCTACCGCGACATGCAGACGACGCAGAAGCTGCAGTACGTGCTCGTGGGCTTCCAGTTGCTCGTGATGGTGCTGTTCGGCATCGTCGCCTTCGCGCACGTCGCGGGCGGGGACGCGTTCGACGCCCTCCCGATCTCGCTCGACTGGTTCAACCCGTTCGCCGTCGGCTCGTTCAGCGCCTTCGCTGCCGGCCTCTCGCTCTCCATCTTCATCTTCTGGGGTTGGGACGTCACGCTGACGATGAGCGAGGAGACGAAGGGGTCGAGCTCGACGCCCGGCAAGGCCGCCACGGCCACGGTCGTCATCATCGTCGTCCTCTACCTGTTCCTGTCGGTCGCGCTCATCAACTACGCGGGCGTCGGCGACGGCGAGTTCGGGCTCGGCAACGAGGACATCCAGGGCAACGTGTTCTTCTCGCTCGCGGGGTCCATCCTCGGTCCGCTCGCGATCCTCGTGTCGATCGCGGTGCTGTCGTCCTCGGCCGCCTCGCTGCAGTCGACGTTCGTCTCCCCCGCGCGGACCCTGCTCGCGATGGGACACTACGGCGCGCTGTCGCCGAAGTTCTCGAAGGTGCACCCGAAGTTCTTCACCCCCGGCTACGCGACGATCGTCTCCAGCGTCGTCGCGTCGGTGTTCTACGCGGTCATGCGCTTCATCTCCGAGGACGTGCTCTGGGACACGATCACGACCCTCGGCATGATGATCTGCTTCTACTACGGCCTGACGGCGTTCGCGTGCGTCTGGTACTTCCGGAAGCAGTGGTTCTCGAGCGCACGGAACTTCTTCTTCCAGTTCTTCTCCCCGCTCGTCGGCGGGCTCATCCTGGGCGTGCTGTTCTTCACGACGATCACCGAGAGCGCCGACCCCGACTACGGCTCCGGGTCGAACATCGGCGGTGTCGGGCTCGTGTTCATCCTCGGCATGATCATCATCGTCGCGGGCATCGTCATCATGCTCATCCAGGCGAAGCTCCGACCGGACTTCTTCCGCAACAAGACGCTCGCCCGCGGCATCGCCGGCGACGCGAACGAAGCGGACGCCGCCCTCCCGGAATGACCCGATGACCTCGACGCCCGTCCGACGCACCGCCGTCGGACGGGCGTCGTGCGCTCGGCGCTAGACTGTTCGCATCCCCGCCGCGTCGCAACGAAAGAGACCTCCGTGCCGACCATCGTCGTAGAAGTCATGCCGAAAGCCGAACTGCTGGACCCCCAGGGCAAGGCCGTCGCCGGCGCCCTCGCGCGTCTCGGCAAGAGCGAGTTCACCGATGTCCGCATCGGCAAGCGCTTCGAGCTCACGGTCGACGGCCCCATCACCGACGCCACGCGCGCCACGGTGCAGCAGATCGCCGACGACATCCTCTCGAACGCCGTGATCGAGGACGTCGTGGCCATCCACTACCCCGAGGGCTCCGAGGCATGACGACCCGTATCGGCGTCATCACCTTCCCCGGTTCGCTCGACGACCGCGACGCCCAGCGCGCGGTCCGCATGGCGGGTGCCGAGCCCGTCGCGCTCTGGCACGGCGACCACGACCTCCAGGGCGTCGATGCGGTGATCCTGCCGGGTGGCTTCAGCTACGGCGACTACCTCCGCGCCGGCGCGATCGCCGCGGTCTCGCCGATCATGACCGAGCTGAAAGACGCCGCCGGCAAGGGCATGCCGATCCTCGGGATCTGCAACGGCTTCCAGATGCTCGTCGAGGCGCACCTGCTGCCCGGTGGCCTCATCCGGAACGCCCACCAGCAGTTCATCCGTCGTGACCAGCTGCTCACGGTCGAGAACGCCGACACCGCCTGGACCCACCAGTTCTCGAAGGGGCAGGAGATCATCATCCCGCTCAAGAACGCCGACGGTGGCTACATCGCCGACGCCGAGACCCTGGCACGCGTCGAGGGCGAGGGCCTGGTCGCGTTCCGCTACGCGGGCGTGAACCCGAACGGTTCGCTCGACGACATCGCCGGCCTCACGAACCCGGCCGGCAACGTCGTCGGGCTCATGCCGCACCCCGAGCACGCGATCGAGCCGGGCTTCGGTCCCGACACCCCGCTCGCCATGCGCTCCGGCGTCGACGGTCTCGCCTTCTTCACCAGCGCCGTGCAGGCCCTCCAGGCGGTCTAGCCAACACGCGTCGTCTCCACGCCCGTCCCGCTCCATCGGGGCGGGCGTGCTGCGTCCGTGCCGGTCCCTGAGCCGGTCGACGGGCATCACCGGCTACCATCGACACTGGTCGGACCAATCGAGGGGGCAGCATGGCGGAACCGCTCGAGGCGCTCGTGAGTCGCCTCATCGAGCTGTCCACGCCCGAGCCCGACACGACCGCCAGGCGTCTTCCACCTGAGCGCGAGCTCGGCGATGCGCTGGAGATGAGCCGTGGCGCACTCCGCGAGCAACTCGCGGTCCTCGAACGACTCGGATTCCTGTACCGCACGCAGGGGCGCGGAACCTATCTCGACGCCCCCGGCGACGACTTCGTCCGCAGCTGGTTCACGATCTCCCGACAACTCGGACACCTGACGGACCAACAGTTCGCCCGGTCGCGCATGCTGCTCGAGGAGACGGTCGCCGAAGCCGCCGCGAGCCTCGTCACCGAGGAGCAGCTCGCCCTGCTGCGCGCCGACGTCGACCGGATGATCGAATCGACGCGATCCGGCGACCACGAGGCGGCTCTCGAAGCAGACGTCATGTTCCACAGTCGCCTGAACGCCATCGTCGATGATCCGATCTTCCGGCTCATGCACGCGGGGTTCAGCCACGTCCTGCGGGAAGCGATCCGCACCAGACGACTGCAGGCGATCGCGGTCGAGGAGCCCGACGAGCACGGGGTGCGCAACACCGACAGCGTCCACTACGCCGTCGTCGACGCCCTCGCCTCCCACGATCCCGAGGCCGCTCGGCGGGCCATGCACCAGCACTTCGTCGACTGGTTGCAGCTCGGGGTCGACGCGCACTGACGCGAATCGCCCAGGCACCCGAGAGCGTGGCCTCACCGGCTCGACACCCCCATCCCGCGCACAGCATTGGTTCAACCAATACTTGACACGGTCGGAGCGAGCGCCGTACGATCATTCGCAGCAGATTGGTTGAACCAATCACCCGCTGACACCCGCGCACCGATGGAGGACGCCATGGCGACGACGCCACAGCCCGCAACCACGCTCACTTTCGTCGGTATCGGCGCGATCGGTCTCCCGATGGCCGCCCAGCTCGTCGCCGCCGGCCACCGTGTCACGGGGGTCGACCCGTTCCCAGGGGCCCACGAGCGCGCCGCCGCCGTCGGAGTCGCCGCTGTGTCGTCGCTCGCCGAGGCACCCCGCGCCGACATCGTCATCGTGATGGTGGCGACGCCTGATCAGCTCGCCGCCCTGGTGGACCACGCCCTCGACGCCACGGACGTCACCGGCCAGACGTGGGTGGTCATGAGCACGGTCGGCCCGGCCTCCGTCGCCGAGCAGGGCGCACGCCTGTCCGCAGCCGGTGCCGCCGTCATCGACGCACCGGTCACCGGTGGCGTCGCCCGGGCACGCACGGGCGAACTGACCCTCTTCGTGTCCGGCGCACCGACGGCGACCGCGACGGTGTCGGGGGTCCTCGGAGCGCTCGGGACCGTCAGGATCGTCGGCGACGAGGTCGGCGAGGGGCAGGGCATCAAGGTGGTGAACCAGCACCTCTGTGCCGTGCACATCGTCGCCGCTGCAGAAGCGCTCGCCCTCGCCGAAGCGCTCGGACTGGACCCGGCCACCGTGCTCCCCCTGGTCGAGTCCGGCGCCGCCGCATCCTGGATGCTCTCGGACCGTGGCCCCCGGATGCTCGAGGGCACCGACGTCGAGGTCTCGAGCCAGATCAACATCTTCGTCAAGGACGCGGGGCTCGTCGCCGATGCGGCGAGCGCGGCGGGCGCGTCGACGCCCGTCCTCGACGCCGCCCGCGAGCGGTACCTGGCCGCGGCCGAGGCCGGCCTCGGCACCCGCGACGACTCCCGCGTGATCGAGACCTATCGCCCGAGCGTCTGAGCGACGCCCGACCGCACGACCCCCGCACCATTCGTTCAAGGAGGAACCCATGGCACACCCCACCCCCGGACCGGCTCCGGTGAAGGACAACCCGATCAAGGTCTCGACGGCCTCGATGATCGGGACGGCTGTCGAGAGCTACGACTTCTTCATCTACGGCACCGCGGCAGCGGCGTATTTCGGGACGGCGTTCTTCCACGCCGAGAACGCCTTCGTCGGCGTCCTGGCCAGCTTCGCCACACTGGCGATCGGTTTCCTCTTCCGGCCCCTCGGCGGGTACCTCGCGGGGCATTTCGGCGACCGCATCGGCCGCAAGACGATCCTCATCTGGGCACTGTCGACCATGGGGGTCGCGACCTTCCTCATCGGCCTCCTCCCGACCTACGGGACGGTGGGCGTGCTGGCGCCGATCCTGCTGATCCTGCTCCGCGCGATCCAGGGCATCGGGTACGGGGCCGAGTGGGGTGGCGCCGTCCTGATGGCGGTCGAGCACGCACCGCTCAAGCGCCGAGGGTTCTTCGGCGCGGTCCCGCAGATCGGCATTCCCGCCGGGCTCCTTCTGGCGAACGGTTCGTTCCTCCTCAGCGCCGCACTCTTCGAAGGCGACTGGGTGTGGCGGGTACCGTTCCTGTTCTCCATCGTCATGGTCGCCATCGGCCTCTGGATCCGTCTCGGCATCCACGAGTCACCGGACTTCGAGCAGATGAAGGCGGCCGGGGAGATCCACAAGCGCCCGGCGATCCAGGTCATCAAGCAGGACTGGCGGATCATCCTCCGCATCATGGGTCTGCGGCTCGCCGAGACCGGCGGGTACTACATCACGACGAGCTTCGCCCTGTCGTACGTGGTGCTCGCCGGCATCTCCGACAAGCAGTACGTCCTGTACGGCACGCTCGTCGGCTCGGCGCTCGGCCTCGGAACCCATCTGGCGTACGGCGCACTCAGTGACCGCATCGGTCGTCGGAGCGTCTTCCTGATCGGCTCGATCTTCACGATCCTCTTCGGCGTCCCGATGTTCCTGTTGATCAACACGGGCGCGATCATCATGATCATCGTCGCCGTCACCCTGAGCCTCATCCTCAGCCACGACCCGATCTTCGCGGTAGAAGGGTCGTGGTTCTCCGAGCAGTTCGACCGGAACGTCCGCTCCTCGGGCATCTCGCTCGGCTACAACGGTGCGAGCGTCATCGCCGGACTGCTGCCCTTCATCGCGACGGCTCTGTACGGCTGGATCGGTTGGGTCGGTCCAGCGGTACTCCTCAGCGCGCTGGGCATCGTCTCCACGCTCTGCGCACTCACCGCCCGCGAGACCGCGCCGATCAAGACCGGACGACTGACCGCCGCGGACACCAGCCCGGCCGAGCTCCTCCGCCGCTGACCGACCGCCCCATGATCCACCGGGTGGTGTCGGCCGACGGCGACCGACGTCGGCACCACCCGATCCGGAAGGAATCCAGCATGACCTCCACCATCACCGGCACCGCCGATCAGCCGACGACCCGGTCGTCACGCAGCACCGCGGTCAGGGCGGCCGCACATCGCGTCCGCCACCACATCCTCGACATGGGGGAAGTGCAGGGCCAGGGGTACGTCGGCCAAGGCCTCGGGGCCGCCGACATCCTCGCCGTCGCCTACGCGGACCTCCTGCGTCTCCGCCCTGCCGACCCGCACTGGGAGGGCCGAGACCGCTTCCTGCTCTCCACGGGGCACTACGCGATCGGCCTGTACGCCGCCCTCGCGGAGGCCGGGGTGATCCCGATCGACGAATTGGAGAGCTACGGTTCCGACGACTCGCGCCTGCCGATGTCGGGGATGGCCAGCTACACCCCCGGCATGGAGATCTCGGGCGGCTCGCTCGGCCACGGCCTCGGGGTCGCGGTGGGGATGGCGCTGGGGCTCCGCCTGCAGGGGAACGATGCTCGCGTCGTGAACTTCCTCTCCGACGGGGAGCTCGACGAGGGTTCGACCTGGGAGGCCGCGATGGGCGCGCACCACCACCGTCTCGGCAACCTCCTGGCGTTCGTGGACATGAACGCCCTGCAGGCGGACGGACCGACGGCCGGCGTCCTCGGGATCGAGCCGGCGCACGAGAAGTGGGCGTCGTTCGGCTGGTTCACGCAGCGCGTCGACGGCAACGACGTCGACGCGCTCCTCGACGCGGTCGACCGCGCGACCACCGCAGCGAAGGCCCAGGGGGTCCCGGCGGTGATCCTGTGCGACACGCTCGTCGGGCGCGGCGTCCCACTGCTCGAACAGCGGGAGAAGGCGCACTTCATGAAGATCGACGAGCACGAGTGGCAGCTGTGCCGCGACGAGCTGACCGCAGGATTCGACGGGACGGACCAGGCATGAGCACCACCACCACGAGCCCGAGGCTCAAGACGTCCGCGATGATCGCGTCGTTCGCCGACCCCGGTCAGCGGACCTCCTCGGCTCCCTTCGGACGCGCCCTCGCCGCGCTCGCCGAGACGGACCCGCGGATCGTCGGTCTGTCCGCAGACCTCAGCAAATACACCGACATGCACATCTTCGCCAAGGCACACCCGGAGCGGTTCTTCCAGATGGGGATGGCCGAGCAGCTGCTGTACGGCACCGCCGCCGGCATGGCGGAGACGGGTCTCGTCCCCTTCGCGTCCACCTACTCCGTCTTCGCCGCCCGTCGGGCGTACGACTTCATCTGCCTCGACATCGCCGAGCCGAACCTCAACGTCAACATCGTGGGCGGGCTCCCTGGGCTCACGACGGGATACGGACCGAGCCATCAGGCGACCGAGGACATGGCGATCTTCCGCGGCATGCCGAACCTCACGATCGTCGACCCGTGCGACGCCCTCGACATCGAGCAGGCCGTCCCACAGCTCGCCGCCCATGAAGGCCCAACCTACCTGCGACTGCTCCGCGGAAACGTCCCGATGGTCCTCGACGAGTACGACTACACCTTCGAGCTCGGGAGGGCGAACGTCCTCCGACCCGGTGCCGACGTCGTGCTCATCTCCAGCGGGCTCATGACGATGCGGGCCCTGCAGGCGGCGGAGGCGCTCGCGGCACATCATCTCGACGTCTCGGTCGTCCACACGCCGACGATCAAGCCGTTCGACGAGGCGACGGTCCTCGCCGAGATCGACACGCCGCGCCTCGCGGTGACCCTTGAGAACCACACCGTCGTCGGTGGGCTGTTCGAGACGGTCGCGAGCGCGGTCGTGCGCCGTGGGCTCGGGAAGCGGGTCGTCCCGATCGGCCTCCCCGACGCGTTCCTCGACGCCGGGGCGCTCCCGACCCTCCACGAACGCTACGGACTCGCGACGACCAGTATCGTCGATCGCGTACTCACCGAACTCCGTCGCGACGACACCGCTTAGGACGCCATGAAGACCCTCATCCTCGACGACGACCCCACCGGCACGCAGTCGGCGTCCGGCGTCGACGTCCTCCTCGAGTGGGACGCCGACCTCATCGAGCAGGCCCTCGGCGGAGCCGACGCGGTCTACCTGCTCACGAACACGCGTGCCGTCTCCGAGTCCGACGCGGTCGCGCTCCTCGAACGCACGCGGACCGAGGCCGAGGAGGCTGGACGCCGGCTCGGTGAACGGGTGCACATCGTCCTCCGAGGCGACTCGACCCTGCGCGGCCACGTGTTCCCCGAGACCGCGGTCTTCACCGGGGACCGCAGCGTCATCGTGTTCGTCCCGGCCTTCCCGGAGGGCGGGCGCACGACGATCGACGGAACCCACTACGTCCGGATCGGTGACGAGACGCTGCCGGCCCACGAGACGGAATACGCCCAGGACCCCGTGTTCCCGTTCCGCTCGGGACACCTGCCGGACTACGTGCGCGAACAGTCCGGGCGGGAGGCCGCCCACTTCGACCTGGCGGGTCTCCGCGACGGCGCCGCCAAGTTCCGTGCAGCTCTCCGCGAGGCCGTTCCCGGAACGGTGCTCCTTCCGGACGCGGAGACCGGAGACGACGTCCGGATCATCGCGCAGGCCATCACAGCGGCCTGGGCCGACGGGGCCGACGTGGTCGTCCGGTCAGCATCACCGCTCGCTGCGGCCATCGCGGGTGTCGAGAGCGACGGCCTCCTCCCCTCGCCGCTCGTCTCGGAGCCGGTCGCCGCGCTCCTCGTCTGCGGCTCCCACACCATCGGTGCGACGCGACAGCTCGCACCCGTCGAGGCGGCGTTCGGCCCAGCAGAGATCGTCCCGACGAGCGACGCCCTCCAGGATGCCGCCGCCACCGGACGGGCCGTGGCGGACGCCGCTCGAGCGAGACTCGCCGCGACGGGGTTCGCCGCGATCTCGTCCGAGCGGGAACGGGACGCCTCGCACAACACGCTCGACCACGGCGAGCGGGTGATGATCGCACTGACGTCGGCGACCGCTGCGCTCCGACGATCGGTGGAGGTCGTCGTGTCGAAGGGCGGCATCACCTCCGCCGAGGTCGCCCGGGTCGGACTCGGTGCCAGGCGCGCACGCGTCCTCGGGCAGGTGCTGCCCGGGGTCTCGGTCTGGAGCGTGGTGACACCCGAGGACGAGGAGAAGCTCTACGTGGTCGTCCCGGGGAACGTCGGCGACCCGTCGACGCTCGTGGACGTCCTTGCAGCGGTCGGGCGGAGCGTCTAGCGTCCGAGGATCTCCGACGCGTTGTGGTCGATCCATGCCATCAAGGGCATCAGGTGCTCGTTGAGGTCGCGACCGCGGTCGCTCAGGCTGTACTCGACGCGAGGCGGGATCTCGGGGTGCGCGACGCGGACGACGAGGCCGTCCTCCTCGAGCGTTCGGAGCGTCTGGGCCAGCATCTTCTCGCTGATGCCCTGGACCACGCGGCGCAGCTCACCCCAGCGATGGGTGCCGTCGGACAGCGCCAGGAGGACGAGGACGCCCCATTTGCTGGTCACGTGGTCGAGCACCGTGCGCGAGGGGCAGGCGGCGGGCAGGATGCCGTCGGTGAATCCGGGGCGTCTTCCCAGCTGCGTGTCGACACTCGTCATGGCTCATTCCTTACTCGTCGGACAGTAGCTTACCTCAAAGTGGGTACTGCAGATCGGGAAGTAATGTGATCGGAAGCGGGTTCCTCCTCAGCGAACCCCATCGAAAGGACCCTCACATGTCTCTCGTCGTCACCGGAGCCACCGGCCAGCTCGGCCACCTCGTCGTCGAGCACCTGCTCGCCCGCGGCACCGACCCCGCCACCATCGTCGCCACCGGCCGCCGGACCGAGGCGCTCGCCGACCTCGCCGCGCAGGGCGTCCGCACCGCGAAGGTCGACTTCACCGACCCGGCCACCCTCGACGCCGTCCTCGAGGCCGGTGACACCCTGCTGCTCGTCTCCGGGAGCGAGGTCGGCCAGCGCGTCGGCCAGCACGCCGCGGTCATCGAGGCCGCCAAGCGCGCCGGCGTCGCCCGCCTCGTCTACACGAGCGCGCTCCGGGCCGACACCTCCCCGCTGATCCTCGCCCCCGAGCACAAGGCGACCGAGGAGCTCATCCACGCGTCCGGCCTCCCCTTCACCATCCTCCGCAACGGCTGGTACACCGAGAACTACGGCCAGTCCGTCGACCAGGCCAAGGCGACCGGATCGTTCGTCGGGAGCGTCGGCGACGGTCTCGTGTCGAGCGCGTCACGCACCGACTACGCGGAGGCGGCCGCCGTCGTCCTCACCACCGACGGCCACGAGGGCAAGGCCTACGAGCTCGCCGGCGACGTCGCATGGTCGCACCCCGAGCTGGCGCAGGCGATCGGCGAGGTCGTCGGCCGCGAGGTCGTCTACCAGGACCTCTCCCCCGAGGACCACCTGAAGGCCCTGCTGGCCGCCGGCCTCGACGAGGGCACCGCGGGCTTCGTCGTCGCCCTCGACGGCAACACCCGCGACGGCCTCCTCGCCGACACGAGCGGCGACCTCAGCCGCCTGATCGGTCGCCCGACGACGCCCCTGGTCGAAGGCCTGCGCACGCTCGTCGCCTGAGCCACGTCCACGCCTCCTGCAATCAGCCGGGCCCGGAGCGTATGCTCCGGGCCCGTTCGCGTGCGCTGACGCCATGCCTGAGGGATTCCGTTGCAGAAACGCGATCCGACGCACGAATCCGTCGAGTCGATCCGGGTTATGCTCTCGATACCGCTAGCGCGCCGAGGGTGACGCGCCGGCCAGACGGCACCACCGACGCTTCGAGCAGGTGATATGACGAGCAACGCGGACACGGTCTTCACCGGAGGCACCGTCTTCCGGAACGCCCTGCTCACGCCGCAGCCCGGAGCCGTCGCCGTCTCCGACGGCCGGATCGTCGCCCTCGACGCCGCCGCACACGCGGCGATCGGTCCCGACACCGAGGTCGTGGACCTCCGAGGCGGTCTCCTGCTCCCCGGTTTCGTCGACGCGCACGTCCACCCCGTCGAGGCCGGACTCGAACAGCTCGCATGCGATCTGTCGGCCGAGCGCACACCCGAGGGGTACCTCGCCGCGATCGCCGCCTACGCCGAGGCCCACCCCGAGCGCCCGTGGATCGTCGGCGGCGGCTGGCAACAGGCCGCCTTCCCCGGCGGCACCCCACTCGCCGCGGACCTCGACCGGGTCGTGCCCGACCGCCCCGTCTTCCTGCAGAACCGCGACCACCACGGCGCCTGGGTGAACACCGAGGCACTCCAGCTCGCCGACATCGACCACACCACACCGGACCCCGCCGACGGCCGGATCGAGCGGGACGCGGACGGCACTCCGAACGGCATGCTCCACGAGGGTGCCCGCTCGCTCGTGTCCCGGTTCGTCCCCGTCGACACCGACGAGGACGTCGCGGCCGCCCTCGTCGCAGCCCAGCAGACCCTCCACGGCTTCGGTGTCACCGGGTGGCAGGACGCGATCGTCGGCGACTACGGCAGCCACACCGACACGAGCGACGCCTACCTGCGAGCGATGGCGGACGGGTCGCTCATCAGCGACGTCGTGGGGGCGCTCTGGTGGGACCGGGACTGCGGACTCGAGCAGATCGACGCACTCGTCGCACGTCGCGACGCGATCGCACGCCGCGCCGCAGCCCTCGGGACGACGACCGGGCGCTTCACCGCGGGCACCGTCAAGATCATGCAGGACGGCATCCCCGAGAACCGGACCGCCGCGATGATCGACCCCTACCTTCACACCTGCCACTGCGGCGACACCGCGCCCGAGCGCGGCATCTCCTTCCTGGAGCCCGCGATCCTCGTCGAGGCGGTCACGAGGCTGGACGCCGCCGGATTCCAGGTCCACTTCCACGCGATCGGCGACCGGGCGGTCCGCGAGTGCCTCGACGCCCTCGAGGCCGCGCGGGAGCGCAACGGTGAGCGCGACAACCGGCATCACATCGCGCACGTGCAGATCGTCCACCCCGACGACCTGCCGCGGTTCGCCCGACTCGGCGTCACGATGAACATGCAGGCGCTCTGGGCCACGTGGGAGCCCCAGATGCTCGAGTTGAACCTGCCCCTGCTCGGCGACGAACGCGCCTCCTGGCAGTATCCGTTCGGCGATGCGGCACGACTCGGCACCCTGCTCTGCGCCGGATCGGACTGGCCCGTCACGACTCCCGACCCGTGGCAGGCCCTGCATGTGGCCGTCAACCGGACGCTGCCGGCCGACGACCCGGATCACCATCCGGAACCGCTGAACCCCGGACAAGCGCTGACGCTCGGAGTGGCGATCGCGGCCTACACGTCCGGGTCGAACCGGATCGACCACCGCGACGACACCGGAGTGATCGAGGTCGGCGCCGTCGCAGACCTCGTCCTCGTCGATCGCGACCCGTTCGCCGGCCCCGCAAGCGAGATCGCGCACACCAGGACCCTCGGGACCTGGATCGCCGGACGCCGCGTTTTCACCTCCACCACCACATCAACCGAGCAAGGAACCTGACATGAAGAACCGATACCTGCTCCCGGCCGCACTCACGGCCGCCGCCGCGCTGCTGCTCACCGGCTGCGTCAACAACGAGGTCGCCACGCCCGACGCCACCGGCTCCACGGCCGCGGTGACCGTCGACAAGGCCGCCGAGGCGCTGCTCCCCGACGACATCCGTCAGGCCGGCAAGCTCATCCTCGGCACCGACGCGACCTACGCGCCCAACGAGTTCAAGGACGCGAACGGCGACCCGATCGGCTGGGAGATCGAGCTCGCCGACGCGATGGCCGGCAAGCTCGGCCTCACCACCGACTACCAGGTGGCGAAGTTCGACAACATCATCCCGAGCATCACCGGTGGCAAGTACGACGTCGGGCTGTCGTCCTTCTTCGACACCAAGGAGCGCCAGCAGCAGGTCGACATGGTCGACTACTTCACGGCCGGGATCCAGTGGGCGACCCTGGCGGGCAAGTCCGTCGACCCCGACAACGCCTGCGGGCTGAAGGTCGCCGTCCAGAACGGCACGACGGAGGCCCTCGACGACGTCCCCGCCAAGTCACAGGCCTGCACCGACGCCGGCAAGCCCGCGATCGAGGCCCTCGGCTACGACACGCAGGACGAGGCGACCGCAGCGGTCACGCTCGGCCGCGCCGACGCGATGACCGCCGACTCCCCGGTCGTGCAGTACGCCGTCCAGCAGAGCGACGGCAAGCTCGAACTCTCCGGCGACGTCTACTCCACGTTCCTCTACGGCATGCCGATCGCGAAGGACCGCGGCGACCTCGGCAAGGCCCTCCAGGCCGCCCTGCAGTCCCTCATGGACGACGGCACCTACGGTTCGATCCTGAGCAAGTGGGGCGTCGAGTCCGGCGCCATCGACAAGATCGACATCAACGGCGCGACGAGCTGACCGTGACCGACTCCAGAACCACCGGCACGGCGTCCGCGCCCCCGGTGCCGTTGAAGGTCGTCAAGCTCCGCCATCCCTGGCGGAACGTGTTCGCCGTCATCATCGTGCTGCTGCTCGTCGCCTTCGTGGTCGATGCGGCGACGCGGCCGGCGTACGACTGGCCGGCCGTCGGCAAGTACGTCTTCGACCGGCGGATCACCATGGCAGCGCTCATCACGCTGCAGTTGACGGTGTACTCGATGATCGGCGCCATCGTCCTCGGCGTCGTGCTCGCGATCATGCGACTGTCACCGAACCCGGTGCTCAAGGCCATCGCTTGGGGCTTCGTCTGGCTGTTCCGCGGGACACCGGTCTACGTGCAGCTGGTCTTCTGGGGCCTGCTCGCGACGATCTATCCGACGCTCAACATCGGTCTGCCGTTCCTCCCGCCGATCGCGCAGCTGCCGACGGACGCCGCGCTGAACACGTTCTGGATCGCCGTCATCGGGCTCGCGCTCAACGAGGCCGCCTACATGTCGGAGATCGTGCGCGCCGGCCTGTTGTCGGTGGACCGCGGACAGGAGGAGGCGTCGACGGCGCTCGGGATGAGCTGGGCGCAGACGATGCGGCGGGTCATCCTGCCGCAGTCGATGCGGATCATCATCCCGCCGACCGGCAACGAGGTGATCTCGATGCTCAAGACCACCTCGCTCGTGACGGCCGTCCCGTTCACGCAGGAGCTCTACACGAGGTCGCGGGACATCTCGTCCGAGACGTTCAACCCGATCCCGCTGCTCATCGTCGCGTCGCTCTGGTACCTGCTGTTCACCTCGATCCTGATGGTGGGTCAGTACTTCCTGGAGAAGCGGTTCGCGCGCGGGCTCACCAGGATCGACGCGGGGGCGCCGGTCACGACCGAGGCCATCCAGGTCCAGGAGGCCGAGGCGCGCGCGAAGCAGAGCCCTGCCGACGGCGAGAGCGGAGAACGACGATGACGATCACGGACACGACCGACATGGTCCGCGCCGAGGGCGTGGTGAAGTCCTTCGGCTCGAACACGGTCCTCAAGGACATCTCGCTGACGGTGCGACGCGGCGAGGTGATGTGCCTGGTCGGACCGTCCGGTTCCGGCAAGTCGACCTTCCTGCGCTGCATCAACCACCTGGAGCGGGTCGACGGCGGACGGTTGCTCGTCGAGGGGGACCTCATCGGATACCGCGAGCGGGGCGACAAGCTCTACGAGTTGAAGCCCAAGGAGGCGGCGAAGCAGCGGCGCGACATCGGCATGGTGTTCCAGCGGTTCAACCTCTTCCCCCACATGACGGCGCTCGAGAACATCGTCGAGGCGCCCATGCAGGTGAAGGGCCAACGGCGCGCGGTCGCAGAGCAGCGCGGCCGGGAACTCCTGGACCGGGTCGGTCTGAGCGACAAGGCGGCTGCGTACCCGGGCCACCTGTCGGGCGGTCAGCAGCAGCGGGTCGCGATCGCGCGGGCCCTCGCGATGGATCCGAAGCTCATGCTGTTCGACGAGCCGACCTCGGCACTCGATCCTGAACTGGTCGGCGAGGTCCTCGACGTCATGAAGGGACTCGCGAAGGACGGCATGACCATGATCGTCGTGACGCACGAGATGGGGTTCGCCCGGGAGGTGGCCGACTCGCTCGTGTTCATGGACGGCGGCGTCGTCGTCGAGACGGGAGCGCCTCGCGAGGTGCTCGCCAACCCGCAGCACGCCAGGACGCGGGCGTTCCTCTCGAAGGTGTTGTGAGCACGAACGCCGCCCGCTCCCCCAGACCTGGGCGAGCGGGCGGCGTTCTGCCCGAGGACGGGCGGGCGACGAGGCTCAGTGGAGCTTCTTCTGGACTTCCTTCTGGGCCTTCGCCGTGGCCTTCTTCGCGTTCTTCACGGCCTTCTTGCGCGCCTTCTCGACGCGAGGGTCGTTCCAGAACTCCTCCGCGGCGTGCTTGATCTCGCGGTACCGGGTGCGTCCGGCCTTCGCGCCGAGCGTGTAGGCACCGAAGGCGATGAGGCCGACGATGATGAGGAGGATCTTCTTACCCATGGTGTTGCTCCCTCTCCCACGGATCGCCGTGGGGCGTTGATGTGTCCCGATGGTCCATCCCGCGACACTGGCATTCTGCGTCGCGCGGCTGCGGATCAGCCGATTCGGACGGGGGCTTGCAATTGCACCGGCACGTCCGGATCAGCGACGGTCACTGGAGGACGCGCTTCGGCTTGGCGGCGCGGAAGCCGCCACCGACCTCCACGAGGACGGGGAGCTCGACGCCGAGCAGGCGATCGAGCGACTCCACCGCCGCGCTGACGGTCTCCACCGCCGTGCGGGGCGAGACACCGCGCCGGCAGGTGACGGCGACCTTGAGCGCCTGCGCCCGGTTCACGTCCCAAGCGGAGACGCGGACGGAGGAGAACGCCTCCGTGTCGTCGAGCGCATCGCCGAGCGCGTTGGCCGCGACGTCCGTCTCGAGCACGATGTCGCCGTGCTCGACGGTCGCGCGATGCACGACGCCGGAACGGCCACGACCCTGGCGCAGGACGAACGCGAGGAGCAGCGCGGCGATGAGGACGAGCAGCACGATCCCGGCGATCGGGACGAGGACCGGAGCCGCCTGACCGGTGGCCGCGCCGGGCACAGCGGCGAACGGGTTCCAAGCGAACCAGCCGTCGATCGTGTCGAGCACGGCGGCCCGGTTGTCGCGCCACCAATCCGCGACGACGGGCACGGTGACGACGGCGAGCGCCGCCGCCCCGATCACGACGAACACGAGTCCGATGAGGAGGATGAGCAGACGGTTGAGTCCGCGGTTGGTGGAGTTCACTGTCCGACCTTCCCGTTCGACGAGATGGAGGTGGTCGCCCGGAGCGCCGGCTGCAGGCCGAACGCGTCGAGGTCTGCGGCGACGGCGCGGTCGACCTCCGACCGGTCGACGGGCACGCCGCTGGCCGGGGTGATCCGGATCGCCGCGGTCCGACGACCGACGGCCACCGAGGTGCCGTCAGGATGCGTGGCAGCCGTCGTCGAGGCGCGCTGCGCGAGGGCCGACGCGATGACCTCGTCGTCGACGACCGCGAGCACGCGTCCGGTCGACAACAGGTGGCGGTGCCGACGTCCCGGTCCGAGCGCGATCCCGATGAGGATCACCCCGAGCAGGAGCACGAGTGCCCCCGCGACACCGAGGATGACGGGTTGCGTCGTCGGTAGGCTGGCCGCGGCTCCCGGGATCTCCCCTGGAGCGACGAGGAGCGGGCGGACGCCGATGAGGGCGAGCACCGTCTCCACGGCGATCCAGAGCGCGACGAGCACGAGCAGGACCGCGAGGAGGATTGCGGCGGTCGAGCGCGGCGAGTGCAGTTCGCGGCGGGCCAGGCGCCGGAGCACCCTCGTCGGGCCGGCGACCGGGGTCGTGGCTGCGGTGGCGGTCATGAGACCCGTCCTTCCTGGTCGATCTCGAGTCCGCTCACGCGGATGGTGACGCGCGAGACGCTCGAACCGGACAGCTGCTCGACGCGAGCGGCGATGGCACCGGTGGCGGCCGACACGCGCTCGACGATGGAGCCCCCTGAACGCTGGAGCGCGTCGGGGGTGGCCGAGACGCGCGCCAGCGGGATCGCACGCATCGGCGAGGTGACGATGAGCGCGAGTGCGCCCCGGTCGTCGGCGAGTTGGACCTTCACGCGTCCCGCCGGGACCCCGAGCGATTCGGCCGCGATGTTCACGGCGACGTGCTCGAGGGCCTTCGCGGTGACCCGCGTCCGGCCCGGCCCGCCGTGCGGGTGCACGACGGGCGCTTCGGCGACCGTGGGGACACCCCGGTCGAGGACGGCGGTGGTCATGACGAGACGCGCTTCCCGCGGACGGCGTCGACGATCGCGTTCAGGTCGGTCTGGCCGGTGACGATGCGTGCCACGAGGGCGCCGATCCCCATCGCGACCGCGACGAACACGAACGCCCAGAACCCGAAGGCCACCCAGCTGAGGGCGAGGACGGCGCCGATCAGGATGCCGGTGTTGGTGGCGGTCACTGGACTCGCGCCTCGGCGTTCTGGTCCTCGTCGTCGGACGGGATGAAGACGTCGCTGACGGTCACGTTGACCTCGGTGACCTCCATGCCGACGAACTGCTCGATCGCGCGGATGATGGAGGCGCGGACCTCGCTCGCGACGCCCTGCAGGTCCACCGGGTAGTCGGCGACGATCACGACGTCGACGGCGACCTGGGTCTCGCCGACCTCGACGCGGATGCCCTGCGAGAGGTCGGAGGAGCCGATGGCGTCGCGGATGGCACCGAAGGCACGGGCTGCACCACCACCGAGGGCGTGGACGCCGCGGACCTCGCGGGCTGCGATGCCGGCGATCTTCGCGACCACGCCGTTGTCGATGACCGTCTTGCCGTGGGTGTTCGTCTGCGTGGCGGCGTTGTTCTCGCCGACGACAGCCTTCGTGACGGTGGGCTTCGGGGAGTTGGTGGTGTTCGACATGGTGTTGCCCTTCCTGGTTCGTCTCGAGCGAGCGGTTGATCGCTTCGTTGGTGATAGGACGCAACCATCGCACCGATCGTCACGGTCGATGTCGAAGCTCGTGAAGAGACCCCGAATCCCACACCGCACCGTGACGAATCGGCCTCGACCTCCGACGCCCATCCGAGGATCTGTTCGTCGCCGCGCGCCGCTAAGATTGGTGGGTCCGGCATCCCACCACTTCCTTTGGAGTCCTGCCCTCGTGACGACCACCACCCCCACCAGCTCCGCCGTCGCCGACACCGTCGAGAACGCCATCGCGACGCCGGACCGCGAGCAGCCGTACGGCGCCCTCGGCCTGAAGGCCGACGAGTACGCGAAGATCCGCGAGATCCTCGGCCGTCGTCCCACGAGCGGCGAGCTCGCCATGTACTCGGTCATGTGGAGCGAGCACTGCTCCTACAAGTCCAGCAAGATCTACCTGCGCCAGTTCGGCCAGAAGGTCACCGACGACATGAAGAAGAACCTCATGGTCGGCATGGGCGAGAACGCCGGCGTCATCGACGTCGGCGAGGGCTGGGCCGTGACCTTCAAGGTCGAGAGCCACAACCACCCCTCCTACATCGAGCCCTTCCAGGGTGCGGCCACGGGCGTCGGCGGCATCGTCCGCGACATCATCTCCATGGGCGCCCGCCCGGTCGCCGTCATGGACCAGCTCCGCTTCGGCGACATCGACCACCCCGACACCGCACGCGTCGTGCACGGCGTCACGGCCGGCATCTCCTCCTACGGCAACTGCCTGGGCCTGCCGAACATCGGCGGCGAGACCTACTTCGACAAGGTGTACCAGGGCAACCCGCTCGTCAACGCCCTGTCGGTCGGTGTGCTGCGTCACGAGGACCTCCGCCTCGCCAACGCTTCGGGCGTCGGCAACAAGATCGTCCTCTTCGGTGCCCGCACCGGTGGCGACGGCATCGGCGGCGCCTCCATCCTCGCCTCCGACTCCTTCGACGCGAACGGCCCGACGAAGCGTCCGGCCGTCCAGGTCGGCGACCCGTTCGCCGAGAAGGTACTCATCGAGTGCTGCCTCGAGCTCTACCGCGACAGCCTCGTCGAGGGCATCCAGGACCTCGGTGCCGCCGGCATCTCCTGCGCCACGAGCGAGCTCGCGGCGAACGGCGACGGCGGCATGTTCGTCGAGCTGTCGCACGTGCTGCTGCGCGACCCCTCGCTGACGCCCGAGGAGATCCTCATGTCGGAGTCGCAGGAGCGCATGATGGCCGTCGTCGAGCCGGGCAAGCTCGACGCCTTCCTCGCCGTCACCGACAAGTGGGACGTCGAGACCTCGGTGCTCGGTGAGGTCACCGACACCGGCCGCCTCGTCATCAACTGGCACGGCGAGGAGATCGTGAACGTCGACCCGTCGACCGTCGCGGTCGACGGCCCCGTCTACGAGCGCCCCGTCGCCTACCCCACCTGGATCGACGCCCTGCAGGCCGACTCCGCGTCAGCCCTCCCCCGCACCGACGCTCCCGCTGAGCTGGAGCAGCAGTTCCGCTCCCTCCTCGGCTCGGCGAACCTCGCCGACAAGAGCTGGATCACCAACCAGTACGACTACTACGTGATGGGCAACACGGCGCTGTCCTTCCCCGACGACGGCGGCATGATCCGCGTCGACGAGGAGTCCGGCCTCGGCTTCGCCATCGCGACCGACGCGAACGGCCGCTACTGCCAGCTCGACCCACGCCAGGGTGCGCAGCTCGCGCTCGCGGAGGCCTACCGCAACGTCGCCGTCACGGGCGCTGTGCCTGCCGCCGTCACCGACTGCCTGAACTTCGGCTCGCCGGAGAACCCCGAGGTCATGTGGCAGTTCTCCGAGGCCGTCGCCGGCCTGTCGGACGCCTGCCTCGAGCTCGGCGTGCCGGTCACCGGCGGCAACGTGTCGTTCTACAACCAGACGGGCGACGTCCCGATCTTCCCGACGCCTGTCGTCGGGGTCCTCGGCGTGATCGACGACGTCGCACGCCGCATCCCGAGCGGATGGCAGGACGAGGGAGACAACCTCTACCTCCTCGGCACCACCGCGCTCGAGCTCGACGGCTCAGCGTGGGCCGGCACGATCCACGACCACCTCGGCGGTCTGCCGCCCAAGGTCGACCTCGCCGGCGAGAAGACGCTGGCCGAGCTGCTGCACGCCGCAGCCAAGGAAGGCCTCGTGTCCTCCGCCCACGACCTCTCCGACGGCGGCCTCGCCCAAGCGCTCGCCGAGAGCGTCATGCGCTTCGGTGTCGGCGCCCGGGTGTTCCTCGGCGAGCTGCTGTCGCGAGACGGCGTCGACCTCACGACGGCGCTCTTCTCCGAGTCCACCGGACGCGTCATCGTCTCGGTGCCGCGCGAGGACGACGTCAAGTTCCAGGGCCTGTGCGAGGGCCGCGGCTACCCGGTGCTGCGCATCGGCGTGACCGACGCCTCGGCCGTCGGCGACGCGACCGAGCCCGCCCTCGAGATCCAGGACGTCCTGACCATCCCGGTCTCCGAACTGCGCCGGGTGTCGAAGAGCGTGCTCCCCGAGCGGTTCGGCCCGGTCATCGGCTGAGCGCCCCTGTCCACACAGCCCCTGCGCCCGACGGCGCTGGGGCTGTGTCGTTGTGGGCGCTCGGCGCTGTGCACGACTCAGGGACGCCGGGTGGGCGGATACCCGAAACCCACCCACCCGACTCACCACCGGGCGCTCGAGCCAGGAACCCGAATGTCCTGGCCGGCGTCTCCGGCAGTGGTGTCGCAAGCGACACGCTCAGCATATCAGCATTTGGAATGCTTCACTGGAGCGTGGCGGCCATGCCCCACAGTCGCTCGACGGCCAGTTCCGCGGCGATCGCGTCCCCCTCGGCGACCGCGTCCCGGAGGATCGGGAAGTCCACCGCGAGCGACGGCCAATCGAGCCAATCCGTGTCGGCGGTGACCTCCAGGTGCGGCGACAGCATCGCGAGCGCGTCGCGAGCGGTCGTGACCAGGATGCGATTCGGGCAGAGGGCGACGAGATGGTCCATGAGCGGCCATGAGAGGTCGGCGTAGGCGACCGGGTCCTGCACGGCGATCACTCGCGACACCTCGTCCAGCTCGGCGACGAGCGCCGCTCGGTCGGCGTCCTCGAGGACGGGCACGGTCACCCGCGTCACGCCGCCCAGCAGCGCCCCGAGCGTTTGGAACAGGTGGATCCGCCGATGGCGGGGCCCGCTGGCCGCCGAATCCGTCGACATGTGTCCCGCCTTCCCGCCGCTCCGGAGTGCACCCGTGCGCGCCAGGATAGCAAGGGTCGGCGCGCGCGGCGGCGACTGCGACTCCGGCATGTTCAACAACACATGAGGCACAAAACTATCCAACACACCTTGGATATCGGTATTCTGAACTGGTCATATCCCAGCTCGACGATCGGAGTCCCATGCCTGTTCCCAAAACCGTCGAGACGAGCCCTCGGAAGCTCCTGCGCGACATCGTCTTCGAACAGCTCTTGACCGCCATCGAGGACGGCACCCTCGAGCCCGGCGAGCGCCTCAACGATGAAGAGCTCGAAAAGTGGCTCGGCGTCTCGCGGACCCCGATCCGCGAAGCGATCAGCAAGCTCGCCGACATCGGACTGGTCGAGACCGCGCCGCAGCGGTACACCCGCGTGGCGAAGCCCACCACCGAGCAGTACGCCGAAGCGCTGCGACTCCTGAACGGGTTCCACGAGCTCAGCGCGCGGTGGAGCATCCCGCAGTTCACCGACGAGGACGTCGCGGCGTTCCGCGAGCTCGGCGATGCCGTACTCGCGGACATCGAGGCGCGTGACAAGCACGTCCTCCGATCGTCCTCCGCCTTCGCCGACTTCATGGTCGAGCGCTCGGGCAACTCGCTACTGCAGCAGGTCGCCCGCCAGATGAACACCCGGGTGACCTACACCTCCCTGCCGACGATCGACTTCTTCCAGTGGGACATCTTCGCCGCCTATGTCACCGGGCTGGTCGCAGCCGCGGAGGCTCGCAGCGCCGAGGACGCCGAGCGCGTCATGCGCAAGCAGGCCGAGGCCACCGACGCCTTCCTCGAGCAGGTCATCGCGGCCGGCGGAGGACTGCCCGCCGCGAGCTAGTCGGCGAACGCTGTCGTACAGCGGAAGGTCACAGAGCCGCTTCCCGATCGGGAGGCGGCTCTGCACGTTGTACGGTGGACCGTCGGTCGCATGACCGCGCGTCGTCAGGCGATGGATCCGATCGGAGGGCCGCAGTGGGGATCTTCCTCTGGCTCTTCGACGCCACGTTCAGGATCGGCGACCAGGTGGTCCTCTGGCGGGAGGTCGTCGGCAACCTGTTCGGTCTGGCGAGTGCCCTCGGCGGCATGCGTCGCCGTGCCTGGGCCTGGCCCGTCGGCATCATCGGGAACGCCCTCCTGCTGACCGTCTTCCTCGGCGCGGTCTTCCACACCCCGAACCCGACCAACCTCCTCGGGCAGGCGGGCCGACAGCTCATGTTCATCGTCGTATCGGTCTACGGATGGGTGCAGTGGCGGCGGGTCGAGCGGGTCGAGGCGACGACCGGTCCGGTCGCCGTGATCCGGCCCCGCTGGGCCGGATGGCGGGTGCGACTCGTCCTCGTCGGCCTCCTGCTCGGCGGCACGCTGCTCCTCATCCCGGTCTTCCGGGCGCTCGGCTCGTACGAGCCGGTCTGGGCGGACGCGTGGATCTTCATGGGCTCCCTGCTCGCGACCTGGGGGATGGCGAAACGCTGGGTGGAGTTCTGGCTGATCTGGGTCGCGGTCGACCTGGTCGGCGTACCGCTCCTGTTCGGAGCGGGGTACTGGGTCTCGGCGTCGATGTACCTGTTCTACGGGGCGTTCACGCTCGCCGGCTTCTTCGTGTGGGCGCGGGGCGAGCGGACCAGCGCGGCGGCGTGAACCCGCCTCGGGAGCAGGTCACGCCTCGACGGCGCACGGCGGGAAGGTGACGGTGGCGGTCAGGCCGCCGTCGACCCGCGCCGCGAGCTGCAGCGACGCCCCGTGCGCTTCCACGATGCTGTCGACGATGGCGAGGCCGAGCCCGTGCGACCGCTCGGCGCCACTCGCGACCCGCCCATCGGCACGGTAGAACGGCTCGGTGAGTCGCTCGACCGACTCGGGCGGCACCGGCGGACCCGAGTTCTCGACCTGGAGGACCGTCCCGCCGCCGTCAGGGCCGCCGCTTCGGCTGAGGAGGACTCGCACGAACCCGCCGTCCACGTTGTGTCGGACCGCGTTCTCCAACAGGTTGCTGCAGAGCTGGGCGAGCATCCCCGCATCACCGGACACCGTCGCGGGGCGCAGTTCGCTGAGACATCCGAGGCCGCGTCGGTCGGCTGCAGGGCGCACCCCGTCCAGCGCTTCGGCCAGTACGGTGTCGAGCCGCACCGGCGCCGCCCGGAGGTCCGAGTGCTCCAGGTCGGCGAGGTCCAGGATGGCCTCGACCGTCTGGATGCTCCGGGTGTTCGTCTCGCGGAGACGTCGGAGGAGCCGACGCGCCTCCTCGTCGAGCTCGTCCGCCCGCACCGCCACATCGAGCATCGCCTGGGTCGTCGCGAGCGGCGTCCGCAGTTCGTGCGAGGCGTTCGCCGCGAACCGCTGATGGGCGCGGAACGAGCGACCGAGTCGCTCGAGCATGTGATCGAAGGTGTCGGAGAGGTCGGTGATCTCGTCGCGCGGACCGGTGAGGGCGACCCGGTGGTCGAAGGCACCGGTGGCCGCACGCTGGGCGGCGACGTTGATCTCGTGCAACGGCCGGAGGAGTCGACCGGACATGATCCACCCGACCCAGGCGCTCGCGCCGGCGAGGAGGACGAGGACGATGAGCGACCACACCAGCAGGGTGTTCAGGATCTCGCTCTCACTCGACACGACGAGGACGGCGTCACCCGGTGTGGAGGTCAGACCGTCGACGGGCTGGGCTGGCTGTGCCGAGGCCTGCACCGTGGGTGTCCAGGCTTCGACACCCTCGGAACCGTCCGTCGCGCGGATCGGCGTGATCGCGTACGTCGGGACGTACCGCATGAACGCGTAGATGAGCGCGAGCATGACCGAGCCGGCGACGGTGAACAGTGCGGTGTAGGCGAGGGTCAGCCGCATGCGCACGGTAAGGCGGTTCGGTCGGGTCAGCAGTCCTGCCTGGTCGGGGTGTCGGGAGGTCACGGTGCCTCGATCCGGTAGCCCGCCCCCGAGACGGTCGTGATCACCCACGGCGAGCCGAGGCGTCGGCGGAGGTTCGAGATGGTCACCCGGATGGTGTTCGTGAAGGGGTCGACGTTCTCGTCCCAGGCCTTCTCGAGGAGGGTCTCGGCGCTGACGACCCCACCGTCGGCGAGCAGCAGCTGCTCGAGGACTGCGAACTCCTTCCGCGAGAGCTTCACGTACGCGCCGTCGCGGAAGACCTCCCGCCGGAACGGGTCGAGTCGCACCCCAGCGCGTTCGAGGACCGGTGGGCGCGACTCCGGCGTCCGCCGGGCGAGCGCGCGGAGCCTGGCCACGAGCTCCGGGAACTCGAACGGCTTCGCGAGGTAGTCGTCTGCTCCGAGCCCGAGTCCCGACACCTTGTCGTCGAGACGGCGAGCGGCGGTGAGCATCATGATCCGGACACCGGGGTGCCCGACGACGACTTGCCGACAGACGTCGTCACCGTGGGTGCCCGGCAGGTCCCGGTCGAGGAGCAGGACGTCGTAGTCGTTGATCGTGAGCGCCTCGAGGGCTGCGTCGCCATCGTGGACGAGGTCGGAGGCGATGGCCTCCTGGCGGAGACCGGCTCGGATCGCCTCGGCCAGATAGACCTCGTCCTCGGCAACCAGGACGCGCATGGGGGTTCCTCTCGGATGGGGCGGGTGGGTGATGACACGGGGAGCGTACGGAGGCCGGTCGAGCATCCCCCGAGTGTCGGTTATCTATGCTCCCGGGCCGCATGTTCAGAGAACGTCAACGTTTTCCTTGACGCCCGGGCAACGCGCAGCCGAGTGGACTGGTCGTCACCAGTCAGCCCACCCAGAGGAGTGCAGATGTCCGACATCGCCACCGCCCGTTCCACCCGCCGCCCGTTCGGCACGCTCGCCGCACTGATCGCCATCCCGATACTCGTCGGATCCCTGGCCGCCTGCGCGTCCGGTTCGCCCGGATCCGGGTCGGCCTCCAAGACGCCGTCGTCCACGCAGAGCTTCGAGGACTGGCAGCTCGCCTTCGCCTCCTGCATGCGCGACGAGGGCGTGGACATGCCCGACCCCAGCAAAGACGGCTCAGGCGCCGCGATCAGTCTCGGCGATGCGGACCCGGAAGCCTTCACCGCTGCGTCCAAGACGTGCACCGACAAGCTCGGAGCCCCGCCCGCACCGTCGGGCGGCGACGTGCCCGTCTCGGACCGGTTCGACGAGCAGCTCCAGATGGCCGAATGCTTCCGGGAGAACGGCATCGACGTCCCCGACCCGGTCAAGGGCGAGGCGATGAGCATTCCGAGCGACGTCCCTGAAGACGTGCTCGACGCCTGCGGACTCGACCTGAGCAACGGCGGTTCACTCGGTTCGACCGACCGATGAGCGCCCGTCGTCGAATCATCGCAGCCCTCTGCGTCGGCGCCGTCCTGATCTCGGGCGGCGCCGTCGCGAGCATCGCGGTGCTCTCCACTGCCGAAGCGACCGGCCAGGAGGAGCCGTCGAACACCGTCCGGACGGGCACGTCGCCGATCACGGCAGGGGACCTCGCCGGGACGACCCAGGCGACCGGCACCCTCGATTACGCCGATCAGCGGACCATCGGCGGCGGAGCCGGCATCGTCACGGCGGTACCCGCCCCTGGCAGCACCGTGTCGCTCGGCGGCACCCTCTACGCCGTCGCCAACGTCCCGGTCACGCTCCTCCACGGACCATTGCCCGCCTGGCGGGCGTTCGAGTCCGGCATGGGCGACGGACCGGACGTCCGGCAACTCGAGACGAGCCTCGCGGCGCTCGGCTACTTCGACCGCGAGCCGGACGACGAGTTCGCCGCGTCGACGGCGCGCGCCATCGAGCGCTGGCAGAAAGCCCTCGGCGTCGAGGAGACCGGACGACTGGAGCTCGGATCGGTCGTCTTCATGCCGGGCGACGTGCGGATCGCCTCGGTCGACGCCGCGGTCGGCACCGCCGCATCCGACAAGGTCGTCACCGTGTCGTCCCTGGTCAAGCGCATCGACGTCCCGTTGAAGCTCGCCGACCAGCGTCTGGGCGTCGTCGGGACGAAGGTCGACGTGAACCTCCCCGGCGGACAGCGCACGACCGGCACGGTGAGCGATGTCGGCGTCCCCACCGAATCGGATTCGGACGGGCAGAAGAAGGTCACGATCCCGGTCGGCATCACCCTGGACGACCCCGCGGCGGCGGCCGAGCTCCAGCGCGCGACGGTGACGGTCGGGTTCCCGACGGAACGGCGCGAGAACGTCCTCTCCGTCCCGGTGGAAGCGCTCATCGCGATCGACGACAAGACCTTCGGCGTCGAGGTCGTCGACGGCGCTGGGAAGCACCGGCAGGTCCCCGTCGCGACGGGTCTGTTCGCCGATGGTCGCGTCGAGGTCTCGGGTGACGGCGTCCGCGAGGGTCTCGACGTCGTGGTGCCGGTCTCATGACCGACACGATGACGACATCCGCAGCGGTACCGCCGCAGCCGGCCGGACCGCCGATCATCCACCTCGAGGGGGTCACCCGTGAGTACGGCGAGCCGCCCACCCTCGCGCTCGCGGGTGTCGACCTGACGGTCGACGAGGGCGAGTTCGTCGCCATCGTCGGGCCGAGCGGCTCCGGTAAGTCGACGATGCTCAACCTCATCGGGACCCTCGACCGGCCCACCAGCGGCACCGCCCGGATCGCGGGCTCGGACGTCGGACGCCTGTCCGATGCGAGGCTCTCCGCCCTCCGTGCGTACCGCATCGGCTTCGTCTTCCAGCAGTTCCACCTCGCCGACGGCTCGACCACGGTCGACAACGTCGCCGACGGCCTCATCTACGCCGGGGTCCCCCGGGCCGAGCGCCGCCGACGAGCGGTCGTCGCCCTCGAACGCGTCGGCCTCGGACACCGTCTCGGGCACCGCCCGACGCAGCTCTCCGGTGGTGAACGCCAGCGAGTCGCGATCGCGCGCGCCGTGGTCGGCGACCCGCCGCTGCTCCTCGCGGACGAGCCCACCGGCAACCTGGACTCCGTGTCCGGGGCGAGCATCGTCGAACTGCTGCACGAACTCCACGCAGCGGGCACGACCATCGTCGTGATCACGCACGACGCCGAGCTCGCCGCGCGACTCCCCCGCCAGGTGGCGATCCGCGACGGCCACATCGTGAGCGACTCGGGGCGGACCTCATGAACGAACACCGCGTGCACCCCGACCATGACCGCCGCTCTCGGTTGCTCGGTCGCGACGTCCTCCGGCTCGGGACGACGGGCCTCCGGGCGCGCCCGACGCGCGCCGTCCTCTCCGCGTTGGGGATCGCGATCGGCATCGCGGCGATGATCGCGGTCGTCGGCATCTCCTCATCCAGTCAGGCGAAACTGCAGGCGCAGCTCTCGGCTCTCGGGACGAACCTGCTGACCGTCCAACCGGGCCAGGACCTCTTCGGCGAGGCGGCGACCCTGCCCGCGAACACCGTCGGCAAAGTGGGGCTGGTCGACGGTGTGGAAGAGGCCGGCTCGGCCGCCGTACTGAACGGTGTGCTCGTCTACCGGAGCAGTCTCATCGACCGGGCGTCGAGCGGCGGACTCGGCGCGGCAGCGGTGACGGAGAGCCTGCTGGACGTCGTGGGTGGCACCCTCGCCACCGGGGAGTGGCTGAACCGGGCGACCGGGAGCTACCCCGCCGTCGTCCTGGGGTCGAAGGCCGCCGAACGGCTCGGGATCGCGTCGGTCGGCTCGATGATCCAGCTCGGCGATCAGTACTTCACCGTGGTGGGCATCCTGGATCCGCTCGACCTCGCCCCGGAACTCGACACCACGGCGATGATCGGCGAGACCGTCGCCGCCGAACGCTTCGGGTACGACGGCAAACCGACCACGGTGTACGAACGGTCCTCCGACGAGCGCGTCGAGGCCGTCCGCGAGCTCCTCCCCCGCACCGTGAACCCGGCGGCGCCCGAGGAGGTCGAGGTCTCCAGGCCGTCGGACGCGCTCGCCGCCAAGCAGGCCGCCGATCAAGCCTTCACCGGTCTCCTCCTCGGACTCGGTTCGGTCGCCCTGCTCGTCGGCGGCATCGGTGTCGCGAACACGATGGTCATCTCGGTCTTGGAACGACGACGCGAGATCGGTCTCCGTCGCGCCCTCGGGGCCACTCGGGGCCACATCCGGTCCCAGTTCCTCACCGAGGCACTCCTGCTCTCCGCCCTCGGCGGGGTCGCAGGCGCCGCACTCGGCACCGGCGTCACGAGTGTCGTCGCTGCACTGAACGACTGGCCCACCGCCGTGCCGCCCGAGGTGCTGCTCGCGGGCATCGGCTCCACCCTCGTGATCGGGGCGATCGCCGGCCTCTACCCGGCGATCCGGGCGGCCAGAACGCCACCGACCTCAGCCCTCAGCGGCTGAGTCGGGGCCGAGACCGGACTGCTCCGACGTGGGCCCGTTCCAGGAGACCCTGGAACGGGCCCACGCGGCCAGGTAGCGTGCAGCACATGGACATCAGACTCGAGAACGTCGGGATCGCGGTCCGCGACCTCGAGGCGACGATCGCCTTCTTCACCGACCTCGGCCTCACCGTCGTCGGCCGCGACACGGTGAGCGGCGAGTGGGCGGACACGGCCGTGGGCCTCGACGGCAACCACACCAGGATCGCCATGTTGCAGACCCCGGACGGTCACGGTCGCCTCGAACTCTTCGAGTACCTCCACCCGGCAGCGATCGAGACGGAGCCGACCCTGCCGAACGAGATCGGGATGCACCGGGTCGCGTTCGTCGTCGACGACATCGATGAGGCGCTGGCGATCGCCGCCAGGCACGGCTGCCACCCACTCCGCGGTGTCGCCGACTACCAGGGTGTCTACAAGCTCAGCTACGTCCGCGGGCCGAGCGGCATCATCGTCATGCTGGCCCAGGCGCTGCAGCCGGATCGAGGCGACGAGTCGGACTGACGTCAGTCGGTGATCGACTCCGTGAGGGCGCGGACGATGGCCGGGAGCGTGCGCATCGCGAGTTCGCGCGGTGAGCCCTCATCGCCGTCCGGGTCCATGAGCACGGCCGTCTGGATGGCCGATTCGTACAGGGCGACGACGATGTTCGCGATGTCGGGCGTGGGGATCGTGAAGCGGACGTGTGCGAGCCCGGCCGCCTGGTCGAGCCACGCGGCGAGCTGCCGGCCCGCACTCTCCTGGTGCTGGAGGTAGCGGGCGGCGACGTCGGCGTCGCGCATGGCCAGCATGCGGAACTCCGACTGGACGAGGCACCAGCGGCGGTCGTCCGGCTGGAGCTCGAGGAAGGCACGGATCAGGGCCTCGAGCGAGCCCTCGGTGTACCGGCCCGCTGCGTCGAGGAGCGAGGGGCTGACCGCCTGCAGCCCGGCCTCCAGGCGATCGAGTCGCAGCTGGTTCTCACGCGACTCGAGGGCGAAGAACAGCTCCTCCTTCGAGTCGAAGTTGGAGTAGAAGGCACCGCGGGTGAAGCCCGCGCGCTCACTGATCTGCTCGACCGACGCCGCGTGTACGCCGAACTCGGCGAAGACCTCGTAGGCGGCGTCGACGAGTCGCTCGCGCGTCCGCTGCCGACGCACGGACTCGACCGGTGCCTCGTCGCTCAGGGACTCGACCGCTTCGTGCACGCGCATCCTGACACCTTACTGACAGCTCGACCGACTTCTTGCCGATACACCACTGTATCCAATACAGTCGTGTATCGGATACATCGCTGTATCGATCCTGTCCGAACATCTCCGTCGGCTCGCCTGCAAGCAGCGCCGACCTCCCTAGGAGCGACGCGTGTCCTCACTGCTCTACACCCTCGGCCGCTGGGCGTTCGGCGCCCGCAAGCTCGTGCTGATCCTCTGGATCGCCGTGCTCGCCCTCGCGGGTGGCGGCGCGCTGCTCTTCAACCAGGGGACCGACAACGCCTTCTCCATCCCCGGCACGGAGTCGCAGGAGGCACTCGACTCGCTCGACCACACCTTCCCGCAGGTGGCCGGTGCCTCAGCGCAGATCATCGTCGTCGCACCGAAGGGCGACACCGTCGAGGACGCCGGGGTCCGGTCGGCGATCGACGACGCCGTGACCGCTTTGGGCGACATCGGGCAGGTCGAGCAGGCGGTCTCCCCCTTCGACGAGAACGTGACGGGGGCGGTCTCAGAGGATCAGCGGGCGGCGCTCATCTCGATCCAGTTCGACGGGGCGCAGACCGACATCACCGCCACGACGATCAGCGACGTCGAGGACGCGGCGGCGAGCCTCGCGAAGGCGCTGCCGGCCGGCGCCGAATCCTCGCTCGGCGGACAGCTCTTCAGCAACAGCCTGCCGACGCTGAGTGTCATCGAGCTCGTCGGCGTGGTCGTCGCGCTCGTCGTCCTCCTCCTCACCTTCGGCTCCTTCCTCGCTGCGGGCATGCCGCTCATCACCGCACTGCTCGGAGTCGGCATCTCGATGGCGCTCATCTTCGTGGCGACGGTCTTCGGACCGATCTCCTCCACGACGCCGATGCTCGCGCTCATGCTCGGTCTCGCCGTCGGCATCGACTACGCGCTGTTCATCATCTCGAGACACCAGGACGGCCTGCGCAGCGGGCTCGACCCGGCTGAATCCGCCGCCCGCGCGACCGCGACGGCCGGCTCGGCCGTCATCTTCGCGGGCCTCACGGTCATCATCGCCCTGCTCGGGCTGGCGGTCGCGAACATCCCGTTCCTCACGACCATGGGTGTCGCCGCGGCGGTCGGCGTCGCGATCGCCGTGGTCATCTCGCTCACGCTCATCCCGGCCATGCTCGGCTTCGCCGGCGAGCGCCTCCGACCCAAGGCGAGGCGGGCCGGGAAGCGCGCGGCGGCGCCCCGGAGCGCGGCCGCTGAGCACCGCAACGCGGTCCCTGAGCCTGTCGAAGGGCGGCAGGATTCGGTCCCTGAGCACCACAACGCGGTCCCTGAGCCTGTCGAAGGGCACCCCAACCGCTTCTTCCTCGGCTGGGTGCGCGGCGTCACGCGACTCCCCATCGTCACGATCGTCGCCGTCGTCGCCGTGCTGGGCGCCCTCGCCATCCCCGCCCTGTCACTCCGACTCGCGCTCCCCGACGCCGGCTCCCTGCCGGAGGGCGACGGCGCCCGCACGACGTACGACCTCGTCTCCGAGCACTTCGGTGAGGGCTTCAACGGGCCGCTCATCGTCACCGGCGGCATCGTCGGCAGCACCGATCCACTCGGACTCATGGCCGACCTCAAACAGGAGATCGAGGGCCTCGACGGCGTCGCCGCCGTCCCGCTCGCCACGCCGAACGCGACGGCCGACACCGGCATCATCCAGGTCATCCCGAGTGGCAGCCCCGACTCCCAGGCGACGAAGGACCTCGTCGCCGAGATCCGCGGACTGCACCAGTACTTCCAGGACGAGTACGACGTCGACCTCCAGGTCACCGGCTTCACGGCCATCGGGATCGACATCTCCGACCGCCTCGGCGGCGCCCTCCTCCCCTTCGGTCTGATCGTCGTCGGTCTCTCGCTCGTGCTCCTGACGATGGTCTTCCGCTCCATCTGGGTGCCGATCAAGGCGACCCTCGGCTACCTGCTGTCGGTCGCCGCGTCGTTCGGCGTCGTGGCCCTCGTCTTCGAGCACGGTGTGTTCGCCGAGGCACTGCACGTCGCCAGGACCGGACCGGTGATCAGCTTCATGCCGATCATCCTCATGGGTGTCCTGTTCGGACTCGCGATGGACTACGAGGTCTTCCTCGTCTCGCGGATGCGCGAGGACTTCGTCCACTCGGGACTCGCGAAGCGATCCGTCGAGACCGGCTTCCTCGGCTCGGCGAAGGTCGTCACCGCCGCGGCCGTCATCATGTTCGCGGTCTTCGCCGCCTTCGTGCCGGAGGGCGACACGAACATCAAACCGATCGCCCTCGGGCTCGCGGTCGGCGTCTTCGTCGACGCGTTCATCGTGCGCATGACCCTCGTGCCGGCGGTGCTCGCGCTCCTCGGCGACCACGCCTGGTACCTGCCGAAGTGGCTCGACCGCATCCTGCCGTCCTTCGACGTGGAGGGCGAGGGGCTGCAGCGCGAACTCGAACTGCGCGAGTGGCGCAACGGTGACGAGGTCGCGATCGCCGCAGCAGGGGTCACCCTGGCCGGTGCGGACGGCCCGCTGTACGAGGACGTCGACACGACCGTCGCCGTCGGTGGCGTGCTCGCGGTGCAGGGCGCGCGCCCGGTCTCGGTCACCGCTCTCCTGCTGACGCTGGCCGGTCGCCTCGAACCCGACCACGGTCGACTCAAGGTCGCCGGTCTGGTCCTCCCGGTCCGCGCCGGGGCCGTCCGGTCCCGCGTCGCGTACGTCCGTCTCGACCACGGCGAACCCGTCGCAACGCTCGCCTCGGCGCTGGCCGAACGCCCCGCGGTGATCGTCCTCGACGGCGTCGACACCGTGCCGGACGACGACACGAGACGCGGACTGTACGAGCGACTGCTGACGGCGACCAGGGCCGCGGAACGCACGCGTCGGCCGCTCACGATCGTCGTCGGCACCGCGGACGCGTCCTCGCTCGCCGACGTCCTGCCGACCACGGCGCCGGAGGTACTCGACCTCGATCGCGCCACTTCCACAACCGCCTCCACTCCCACCGCCATCGCTGAATCGAAGGTCGACGCATGAGCACCATCCTGAACCGCCTCGAACGGGCCCGCTCCGGCAAGGGCATCACGGTCGTCTCGATCATCGGCCTCATCCTCGTGCCGCTCGTCATCGCCGGCGGACTCGTGTGGGCGCTGTGGAACCCGGCGGAACGCCTCGGCCAGGTGACCGCCGCCATCGTGAACGACGACGAGCCGGTGACCGTCGACGGCCAGACGGTGCCGCTCGGACGCCAGCTCTCCGCGGGCCTCGTCGACGGTGACCAGAAGACCAACTACACGTGGGTCATCACCGACGCGTCCGACGCGAAGGCCGGCCTCGCCGACGGGTCCTACACCGCCGTCGTGACGATCCCGGAGAACTTCTCGAAGGCGGCGACCTCGTTCTCCGGCGACGCCGCCGACGCCGAGCGCGCCCGCCTCGATGTGACGACGAGCGACCGCAGCAAACTCGTCGACGACGCCATCTCCCAGACGATCACGCAGACCGCGGCCTCGCTCCTCGGTCGACAGCTCACCACCACCTACCTCGAGAACGTCTACGTCGGGTTCAACACCCTGCACGACCAGCTCGGTGAGGCCGCCGACGGTGCGAAGCAGCTCTCGACGGGCGGACTCTCCCTCGCGCAGGGTGCGCAGCAACTCGCGAACGGCACCACGCAGCTGGCTACGGGCGCGACGCAGTTGTCGTCCGGCGCGACGCAGCTGAGCGACGGGGTGGATGCGCTGGCCGACGGCGCCACGCAGCTGTCCTCCGGTGCGACGCAGCTGAGCGGTGGAGCGAGTCAGCTCGCGAGCGGTGCGGCGACGCTGTACGCCGGCACGCAGGGTGACGGGAGCACGGAGAACCCGGGGCTGGTCGGCGGGGCCGACGGGCTCGCCGAGGCGGCGATCGGAACCTCCCGCGTCGCCGACACGACGAAGGCTGCGGCGACGTCCGTGGCGGCTCGCTGTCTGGACCCGGTGAAGGCGGCAGCGCTGACGGCGATCGACTCGACGCTGTGCAAGGACATCCTCACGACCTTCGGCACCGCCACCGCCCTCGCCGACGGCGACACCTCGACCGGGTACCCCGGCACCACCTCCCTGGCGGCGAAGACCAAGCTGTTCGCCGACCAGATGCCCGCACTCGTCGACGGCATCGCCAAGATCAACACCGCGGCGGCGCAGATCGCGGCGGGCGCAGCGGGCCTCGCTGACGGTGCGTCGCAAGCGGCGACCGGGACGGCGCAGCTGCAGACCGGCGCGTCCTCTCTCGCCGACGGCGCTGCGCAGTCGGCCACCGGCACCACCCAGCTCGCCGACGCGTCGAACCAGCTCGCATCGGGGGCCGGGACCCTGTCCGGCGGGATCACCTCGCTCGCCTCCGGGCTGCAGAGCGCGGTCGACAGTCTGCCGACCTATTCGAGCTCCGACCGACAGACACTCGCGGACGTCGTCGCCGACCCGGTCTCGGCCGGCGATTCGGCGACCGTGTCCTTCGGCACGAACAGCGCGCCGTTCTACGCGGTCCTCGCGCTGTGGCTCGGCGCGCTCGCGAGCTTCCTCGTGCTGCGGCCGGTGCCCGCGCGGGCGTTCGGGTCCACACGCTCCTCGCTGCGGCTCGCGCTCGGGGCCTTCGTCCCCGCCGGCGCGATCGGGATGCTGCAGGGCCTGCTGGTCGCGGTCATCACCGCACCGCTGCTCGACCTCGACGCGGGTGGCTGGCTCGCCTTCGCCGGGATCGCCGTTCTCGCGGGGCTCGTGTTCGCCGCCGCCAACCAGGCGCTGAACGCCCTGTTCGGCGGCGCGGGTCGGTTCATCTCGATGATCGTCGCGCTCGTCGGTCTGGCGACGGGGATCATCGCGACCGCACCGCAGGTGCTCGACCAGGTGCTCACGTTCCTGCCGATCGCGCCGGCCCTCGGCGGTCTGCAGGCGATCGCGATCGGCGACACGGGAGCAGCGGCCGGCGTCGTCGGCCTCGTCCTCTGGCTCCTCGGCTCGCTCGCCGCGACGACGTTCGCGATCGCACGGGCGAGGACCACGTCGGTGAAGGCGCTCGTCCCGGCCGTCGCCTGATGCCGGGAGAGAACCTCGCCGGTAGGCTGGGGTGATGAGCAGCAGTGAAGACCGGGAACTGGCCGAGTGGGGCGAGCAGCGCAAGCGTCGTCAGCGGCTCATCGCCTGGGTCCTCGTCGTCGCCCTGGTCCTCGGTGGAGGCGGCGCGACCGTCCTCGGCTTCATCTTCAACTAGCCCACCGCCCCCCTCCCTGCCCGATTGCCAGCGCGGTGCGCTGACGCGAGCGCGCCCCACACGCGCGAGCGCGGGTCTCCGGAGGGTCGCGCTCGCGCCCCGGACCCGCGCCCAAGCCGGAACCGGCCATCTCGGGCCAGCGCACCGCGTTGGCGCCGAAACCCGACGTCTCGGGCCGGCGCACCGCGCTGACCGTCGTCAGGGTCTGGCGTCGTGCAGGTCTCGCTGCTTGACGATGCGCTCCGGGTTCGCCGGACGCATACCGACGATGATCTTGCCGCGCGCGTGCAGACGCTCGAGATCCTCGAACGCATCGATGATCAGGTCGAACGGGTAGAATGCCGACACGACGACCTTCAGCGCGTGGTCGGCCGCGTACTCCGCGAGGCGCTGCAGCTGCTTCGTGGCGTGCGCCGAGAACTCCTCGTCGGGCTCGAGCGCTGCCAGCTCGATGGCCTTCCGGTCCTCGCTCGACCGGTACTTCTCCGGCGGGACGCCGAGTTCGAACGCGAGCTCCTGACCGTCCTGGCCGAAGTTGTCGATGAACGCCGTCACGCCCTCTGGCGCGAGCTTCCGGATCCGATCCGCCATCCCCTCGCCGTAGACGACCGGCTTGACGCCCTGTTCACGCAGGAAGTCGTGGTTGCGCTCGCCACAGGTGCCGATGACCCGCACACCCGCGAACTTCGCCAACTGTGCCTCGATGTTCCCGACGCCGCCGGCCGCCGCCGAGATGACGAGGGTGTCGCCCTGCTTGAGGTGCAGCCCGTCAAGGGTGTCGAGCGCCGTGAGCCCCGCGAGATAGAGCCCGCCGGCCTCCTCCCAGCTCACACGCTTCGGCTTGCGGACGAGAGAGGACGCCGGGACGACGACCTGGGTGGCGTGCGCGCCACGGACGGCGTGACCGATCACCTCGTCGCCCCGCTTCCAGCCCTCGACCCCGGTTCCGACCTCGCGGACCAAGCCGGCGAAGTCACTCCCCTGCCCCGTCGGCAGCTCGATCGGCACCGTCTCGGCGAGGTGCCCCTCGCGGACGAACGCCTCGATGTGGTTGATGCCGCTCGCGAGGACGTCGACCACGACCTCGCCCCATCTGGGATGCGGCATCTCGGACTCGATGAACTCGAGTACGTCGGGCCCGCCGTAGCGGGCGTAGCGGAGTGACCTCGTCGTCTGCTTCGAACCGAACATGGTTCATCTTCCACCTGACGATTCGCTAGATCGTCGAACTATCAGCTGGCTTCCAGGTTCACCGGGTGGCTCCTCATGACGATGCCCGCTCGCCCAAGCAGGGGCGAACGGGCATCGGGTCGCCCACTCTTGGGCGAAAAAGCGGGGTCAGCCCTTCACCGCTCCCGCGGTCAGGCCCTGCACGATGTACCGGCTCGCGAACGCGAACAGCACCATCGTCGGGATGATCGTCAGCACGGCGGCCGCCGACATGGACCCCCAGTCGATGTTGTAGCTCGTGATGAAGCCGTTGAGCGCCGTCGGGATCGTCTTGTTCGCGTCACTGTTGATGAGCGTCACCGAGAGGAACAGCTCGTTCCAACAGTTCACGAAGTTGAAGATGAACGCCGCCACGATCCCGGGCTTCAGCACCGGGACGAGCACCCGGAAGAGCGCGCCGAACCGCGAGCAGCCGTCGATCATGGCCGCCTCCTCGAGGGCGTCGGGGATGTTCTCGAAGAATCCACGCAGCATGACGGTGCAGAACGGGATGCACACCGCGATGTAGATGAGGATGAGCCCGAACCGGTTGTCGACGAGCTTGAGCTGCGTCATCAACAGGTAGAGCGGACCGAGCGCGATGAACGACGGGATCATCTGCGTGGCGAGGAACGCCAACAGGATCGCCCCCTTGCTCCGGAACTCGAACCGCGCCAGCACGTACGCCGACAGCATCGAGATGAACGTCGCGACGACCGCCGCGATCGTCGCCACGATGAGGCTGTTGACGACGTAGGTGCCGAACTGCGCCTTGCTGAACAGGCCGAGGTAGTTCTCGATCGAGAACACCTCCGGCCAGTACGTCAGCGGGTAGGAGAAGATCGCGCCCGGCTTCTTGAACGAGGTGACGACGATCCAGTACAGCGGGAACACCGTGATCACGAGCCAGAGCCCGAGGAAGAGGAACTTGACGACCTTCGCCGTCCGGGTCTCCTGGTCGATCATGCCTTCACCTTCTTCTCACGCATGGACAGCAGGTAGAACGCGGTGAACACCAGCAGGATCGCGACGACGATGAGGCCGATCGCGGAAGCCCGGCCGTAGTCGCCGCGCTGGGTGGTCGCGATCATCCAGGTGGTGAGGATGTGGGTCTGGTTCGCCGGGCCACCACCCGTCATGCCGTAGATGATGTCGGGGAAGTTGAAGATCCAGATGACCCGGAGCAGCACCGTGAGGGCGAGCGTCGTGCGGATGTACGGGATGGTGATCTGGAAGAGCATGCGCGCCTTGCCCGCGCCGTCGAGCGCCGCGGCCTCGAAGAGGTCCTCCGGCACCGACTGCAGGGCGGCGAGGATCATGATCGCGAAGAAGGTGACGCCGTACCAGACGTTCGCCACGATGACGGCGAACATCGCGGTGTTCGGGTCGGCCAGCCACGGGATCGGGGTGTCGATCAACCCGACCTTCTGGAGCAGGTCGTTGATCACGCCGAACTCGCTGTTGAACATCCAGCGGAACAGGATGCCGATGAGGAAGCCCGAGATGGCCCACGGGAAGAAGATCATCGCCTGGTAGAGACCGCGGAAGCGGAACTTCCGGCGCAGCCACAGCGCGATGCCGAAGCCGATGACGAACTGCGGGACGATCGAGGCCACCACCCAGAGGACGGTGTTCGCGACGACCTTGCCGAACGCGGGGTCGGCGAAGACGGCCAGGAAGTTCGCGAAGCCCACCCAGGAGGTGTCGGTGAGGTTGGCGAGGTTCCAGTTGCGGAACGCCATCTGGGAGCCGGCGATCATCGGGTAGTAGATGAAGATCGCCACGAAGATGAACGCGGGGGCGAGGAAGGCGAGGAGGCCGAAGCCGCGGCGCACCGTGAAGGTGCGTCGCCGACGCCCACCGGCGGTCCGCGAGGGACCGGCCGGGGGTGTCGGGGCCGCACGCTGCTGCGTGCGACCCGCTTCGTCAGTGGTGGTCGTCATGGACGGTTACTCGCTCTTCCACTTCTCGGTCCAGTACTCGTCCCAGCCCGCGAGGAGCTTCTCCGGCGTCAGCTGGCCGATGAGGACCTGCTGGATCTCCGAGTCGGACTTCTGGATCCACTCGGTCCACCAGGAGGAGCCGCGCGGCTGCGTGACGCTCAGGTAGGTGTCCGGGTTCTCGTTCATCGTGACGTAGCTGGCCCACGGGCCGGTCTTGTAGAAGTCGCTGTCCGCCGCGCTCTTGACGATCGGGACGAGGCTGTTCTCCTGGGCGAAGGTGGTGGCCTGCTTGTCCTCGGAGAGGAACTCGATAAGCTTCGCGGCCTCGGCCTTGTGCTCGCTCGACGCCGCCGTGCCCCAGCCCGCGGTCGCCATGGGCTGTGCGGCCTTGCCGGTCGGGCCGGTCAACAGCGGAGCGGTGCTCCACTGCTCGGACGTGATCGCCTCGGACTGCTCGACGGTCGCGATGACCTCCGGGTCCTGCAGGAGGAACGCGGTCGAACCGTTCGAGAAGCCTTCGACCATCTCGGGGTAGCCCCACGCGACGGACGACGGCGGCGAAGCCTCCTTGAAGAGGTCGAAGTAGGTGTTGACGGCGTCGAGCGCCTCCGGTGCGGAGAAGATCGTGTCGCCGTTGGTCAGTTTGAACGCGTTCTCGGTGTCGAGGTCGTCGGCGACGTAGGCCTCGATGGCTGCGACGACGTTGCTGTTCGCGTTGGTGCCGCCCCGGAAGGCGTAGCCGAACTGGTTCTTCGAGGGGTCCTGGATCGCCGAGGCCTGCTCGAGGAGGTCGTCCCAGCTCGTCGGGGGCCCGTCGAAACCGGCCTCCTTGATGAGGTCGGTGCGGTAGAACAGGCTCAGGCCATAGAAGCCGTAGGGCACATAGTAGACCTTGCCGTCCTCGCCCTTCGCGTACTTCGTCGCGTTGTCGGTGAGGTCGTCCCAGCCCTTCCAGTCCTCGAGCTCGCCGCTCATGTCGTCGAGCCAGCCATTGGTGGAGAACGGGCCGACGGTGATGTCGCGGACCTCGAGCACGTCGACGCCGGAGCCGGACTGCAGCATCTGGGTGATCTTCTGGTCGGCCTGGTCGGTCGGCGGCGAGATGAGCTCGACCTTGATCTTCGGGTTGTCGGCCTCGAAGTCCGCGATGAGCGACTTCAGGACCTCGGTCCGGGCGGGGTTGGTCAGGCTCTCGACCATCTGCAGGGTGACGGTGCCGTCGCTCGCGCCGCCGGCACAGGCCGACAGGGCGAGGCCGGTGACGACGGACAGGCCGATGGCGGCCGTTGCGCGTGACTTCCTCATGCTCGCTTCTCCTTTGAGTGGTGCTGGTGGGGGTGCTGCGGGGGTGGGTGCTGTGGTGCCGGTGCGGTGGTGCGGGTGTGGTGGTGTCGGGTCGGGCGGTTCCGCGCTCAGTTCGTGGCCGCGCGCTCCTCCTCGGCCCATCGCGCGAGGACCGGGACGGCGTGCTCGGCGAAGTGTTCGAAGTCCTCGGGGGTGTTGTAGACGTGGGTGGAGAGTCGGACGTAGCCGATGCCGTCGAGGCTCGTGAACGCGCCCTCGACACCGAGTTCGGCGGAGACGCGGTCGCGGAGCCCGTCGGCGGTCGCGTGGGTCGTCGCGAGGCCGGTCGGGAGCTTGACGAGCCGGAGGGCGTTGACAGGCATGCCCACGTCGACGTGGCTGTCCTCGCCGGTGATGGCGGTCACGGCGTCGGCGACCACCTCGACGGCGTAGTCGGCGAGCTCGGTCATGTAGTCCCGGGCGGCCGACCAGCCCCAGACGTCCTCGACGAAGCCGAGCGAGGTCGACGCGGCGAGGTAGCTCGTGACGTCGACCGTGCCCTGCGTGTCGAAGCGCTGGGGGAACGGGTACGGCGAACCCCAGGAGTCGATGAGCGGGTAGAGCTCCTGCGCGAGCGGGCTGCGGGCGACGAGGACGGCGGCACCGCGCGGGGCGCACCCGAACTTGTGCAGGTTGCCGACCCAGAAGTCGCAGTCGAGGTCGCGCATGGGGTCGGCGTAGAGGCCGGGGACGTGGGCGGCGTCGACGAGTGTGGGGATGCCGGCGGCACGGGCGGTCGCGGCGATCTGCTGGACCGGCAGGAGTCGGGCGGTCGGCGAGGTGATCTGGTCCATCACGATGAGGGCCGTGCGGTCGCTGAACTCGGCGACGACGGCGTCGTGGGCGGTCTGCGCATCGGCATCGAGCGGGATGCGGGCGGTCCGGACGGTGCCGCCCCAGCGACGCGCGAGTCGCTCGGCGCCCATCGTGACGGCGCCGTACCCGTGGTCGGTGACGATGATCTCGAGGCCGGGCTGCACGGGGAGGCTGGAGAAGACGACGCTCGCTCCGGCGCTCGCGTTCGGAACCATCGCGAGCTGGTCGACCGACGCCCCGAGGAAGTCGGCGATCCCGACGCGGGCCGCGCCGACCTTGGCCGGAAGGGCCGGGAACCAGGTGAGGGGTGCCGCCTCCATTTCGCGGCGGAGGGCCTGCTGGTGCTCCTGCGCGACGATCGGGACCGCCCCGAAGGATCCGTGGTTGATGTGACGCTTGGTCGGATCCAGCGTCCACCCGGCCGTTGCCGGTCGGCCGTCGCCGAGCGTGAGCGGCGCTGGCCGTGCGATGGTGCGAGTGTCCACAGTGACGTTCCTCCGAGTCGATTATGCAGTGGATTGTCCGATAACCATAGGGGCAACGTTTGATGACTTGGGTTTCTGTCGTGTTACAAGTGATCGCTCAGGTCGTTTCGGGGCCGACTCATCCGATGACTTGGTGTTCAGGCATCGAGTCATCGGACGTCTCATGCCCCGTTGCGGCTCGCGGATCACCGGTGGGTGGCCGCTACGATGGCGGGACGACCCCTGAGGAGGAGCCGCATGTCCGCAGTCGACACCGCGTTCCACGGCCTGCGACACATGATCGCGTCGGGACGACTCGTGGCGGGGCAGCGGTTCCCGGCCGAGAACGAGCTCTGCGATGAACTCGGCGTGTCCCGCGGGTCCCTCCGTGAGGCCGTCCGCATGCTGGCCGCCCTCGGGATCATCGAGTCGCGGCACGGCTCGGGCACCTACGTGTCGATGCTCCGGCCCGAGGAGATCATCGGCAGCCTGTCGCTCACGGTCGACCTCCTCCCCCTCGACGGCCTCCTGCAGATGTACGAGCTGCGGCGGGTGCTCGAGACCCATGCCACCTCGCAGGCCGCTGCTCGTGCGAGCGACGAGGTGCGCGCCGAACTCGCCGAACTCGTGGAGGCGATGGAACGGACGACGGACCCCGCCGAGTCGAGCGAGCTGGACCACCGGTTCCACGAACTCATCGCGCGGACGGCCGGCAACGCCACGCTGACGGCTCTGTTGCAGGTCTTCCGGTCGCGCTCGCGTGCCTACGACGTCTTCAGCCTGCCGGACGGCGACGAGCTGCGTCGGGTCAGCAACCGCGGCCACCGGGCGATGACCGAGGCGATCATCTCGCGCGACCCCGTCGGTGCGGCTGGGGCCGCGTCGGCGCACGTCGCGCAGACCGAGGAGTGGTTGCGCGTCCTCCAGCCGCCGGCGACCCCCGCCGACTGACGCTCCTGGGTCGCGCCAGCGCGGTGCGCTGACGTCAGCGCGGGTCTGTGGCGCGAGCGCGGGTCTCCGGAGGGTCGCGCTCAGCGCCATACCCTGCGGTCACGCCGGGTAAGGCGCAATCACACGGGCGCACCGCGCTGGGCCCGGTTCCTCCGCGCTCGTGCCAACGCGGTGCGCTGGCAGCGCACTCAGGAGGTCGGGAGGATGGGCGTACCGATGAGCCGCTCGAGGTCGGTCCAGAGCGTGGCGGCGACGTCCCGGTCGGTCGTGATCGCGGCAGGGGTCTGCCGGACGGCGTCGCCCTTCGTCAGCCACCGCGGGCCATAGAACCAACCACCGTCGGCCGACTCGTCGGTGACCGCCCGGAGCGTCGGCTCGGCCCCTCGCTGCTTGCTCTGCGCGTAGACGGACTGCAGCGTGTCGGAGAAGCGACGCTCTCGGGTCGGCTCGTTGACGCCGGGGACGCGACGGTCGAGCCCGTTGACCGAGTAGCCGGGGTGCGCGACGAGGGCCCGGACGGTGCTGTGCGACGCCGCAAGCCGACGGTCGAGCTCGAAGCCGAGCGACGAGAGGGCGATCTTCGACTGGGCGTACGCCTGCCACCCGCTGTACCCGTCCCGAAGTTGCAGGTCGTCGCCGTGGAACCGGACGAGCAGGGTGGAGAGACTTCCGAGGAGCACCACGCGCGGTGCTGAATCGTGCGCATCCGCCGTGCGCTGCAGGACCGGCAGGGCCTCGGCGAGCAGGGCGGCGTGGCCGACGACGTTCGTCGCGAAGACCAGTTCGATGCCGTCGGCCGTCTCCTGGCGCTCCTTCGGCATGTGCACCATGCCGGCGTTCGCGACGAGGGCGTCGAGACGGTCGAGGTCCGCGAGTCGCTCGCCCGCCGCTCGCGCCGAGTCGAGCGAGGAGGTGTCGAAGGGGAGGTGACTGAGTCGGGCGTCGGGCACCTTCACCCGGATCGCCCGCATCGCCGCCTGCGTCTTCGTCGCACTCCGCGACGCGAGGATGACCTCCGCGCCCGCTCGCGCGAGTCCGAGACTCGTCCAGAAGCCGAGGCCGGCGTTCGCTCCAGTGACGAGGACGACGCGTCCGGTCTGATCGGGCAGGGAGTCGGCGTTCCAGGTCATGGACTCATGATGGCGCAGGACGCTGGACACCGCCCGAAGAAGCGTCACCCCTTGCCTCAGGATCCCCGAGGTGCCAGCGCGGCGCGCTGGCGTCAGCGCGGGCGAACCGACCCGACCGCGCACGAACCGGCGTGACTCTCAATGAATGGGCCTGGCCGCGGGCCACGCGCGTGGGCGCGACCCTCCGGAGACCCGCGCTCGCGTCACAGACCCGCACTCGCGTCAGCGCACCGCGCTGGCGGAACGGAACACGAAGGGTCAGTGCTGGTTGGCGAGACGCTCGTGGTGGTGGATGACCTCGGCGACGACGAAGTTGAACCACTTCTCGGCGAAGGCCGGATCGAGGTGCGACTCCTCGGCGAGCGCCCGGAGCCGGGTGATCTGCCGCTGCTCGCGCGCCGGGTCGCTCGCAGGCATGTCGTGCTCGGCCTTCAGACGACCGACCTCCTGCGTGCACTTGAACCGCTCGGCCAGCAGGTGGACGAGCGCCGCGTCGATGTTGTCGATGCTGCTCCGCAGACGGCCCAGTCGCTCGGTGGCCGCCTGGTCGTCCGCCGCAGCGGCGCCGGTCGTGGGTTCGGGTTGCTGCTCGGCCTGGCTCATGCGAAAACTCTAGCAACGCGCCAGGTGCCGGAGACGGGTCGCCGGGCGATCCCCAGCCGGTTCACCGCGGAGCCTCGACGAGACATCCCGCCTCGAGGTGCACCCGCGCGTCGGCCTCCGCGACCGCGACCGGATCGTGCGTCACCTCCACCACCGTCGCGCCACAGTCGGCCTCCGCCCGGAGCACCTCGCGGATCGCCAGCCCGGCAGCTCGGTCGAGGCCGACGGTCGGCTCGTCGAGCAGCAGCAAGTCGGCCTCACGCGCGAGCGCCTGCGCGACGAGGACCCGCTGGCGCTGCCCACCCGACAGCTCACCGAAGGAGCGCCCGGCGAGTTGCAGGACGTCGAGGCGGGCCAGGCTCTCGTCGACGATGCGTCGGTCCCCAGCCCCGAGTCGGCCCCACCAGCGACGCAGAGCCGGCCAGCGTCCCATCGACGCGACGTCGCGCACCGTGACCGGGAAGCGCTCGGGCACGGCACTGCGTTGCGGGACGTAGGCGGCCGACCGACCGTCGAGGCCGTCGACGCCGCCCGAGGTCGGTCGGTGGAGGCCCGCGATCACCGCGAGCAGCGTGGACTTCCCCGCGCCGTTCGCCCCGGTGACGACGGTGATGGCGGACGCCCCGACCTCGACTGAGATCCCGTGCAGGACGCGCGCGCCGTCGTACTCGGCCGACACGTCGCGGAGTCGGATGCCGGACCCGACGGGCTGCCCCGGCGTCGGAGGGCGAGGGGTGCTCGTCGCGGATCGCATGTCACCACCCTATCAATACTGAGAATCATTTTCATGTAGAGTGCTCGACCATGACCTGGATCAGCGAGCCGTTCACTGCGGCCTTCCTCCTGCGCGCCCTCATCGGCGGCCTGCTGGTGGCGGCCGTCTGCGGTGTCGTCGGCACCTGGGTCGTCCTCCGCGGCCTCGCGTTCCTCGGGGAGGCGATGGCCCACGGCATGCTGCCCGGCGTCGCCACCGCGGCACTCCTCGGCCTGCCGCCGGTCGCCGGCGCGGCCGTCAGCGCGGTCGTCATGACCGCCGGCGTCAGCCTGGTCTCGCGGCGCGGCAGGCTGTCCCACGACACCTCGATCGGTCTCCTCTTCGTCGGCATGCTGGCCCTCGGGGTCATCATCGTGTCGTCGAGCAGATCGTTCGCCACGGACCTCACGGCGATCCTCTTCGGCGACATCCTCGCCATCCGGCCCGCGGACCTGGTGGGCCTCGCCATCGCCCTCCTCGTCACCGTGGGCGTCGCGGTCGCCTTCCACCGCCCGTTCGTCGCGCTCGCCTTCGACCGCCGGGTCGCTCAGACCATGGGCCTCCGGCCGCGACTCGCCCACGCGATGCTCGTCGGCCTCGTGACCCTCGCGGTCGTCGCCTCGTACAGCGCCGTCGGCACGCTGCTCGTCGTGGCGCTCCTCCTCGGGCCGGCCGTCGCCGCAGCCCACTGGGCGCGCCGCATCCCGCTCATCATGCTGCTCGCCACGGGTTTCGGCGGCCTCGCCGTGCTGCTCGGCCTGCTCCTCTCCTGGTACGGCGACACCGCGGCCGGCGCGTCCATCGCCGCCTGCTCGATCCTGCTCGCCACGGCGTCCTGGGGCGCGAGGGCGCTCGTCGGACGACTCCGGCGGCCCACCGACCGACACCCCGGCCACCCCGGCCACCCCGACGACCACCTCACCGAACCGACCCATCTGGAAAGCGCACCGTGCACCGACTCCTCCGACCGACCATCCGACCAGGCGGCACCCGCCCGACCGACGACCGGCTCCCGCGCGCCACACGGACAGCGCTCACTCTCGGCGCCCTCGCACTGACCCTCACCGCCTGCGCGCCGCAGGGGTCGGCATCACCCACCGCGACGGCCTCGGACGAACCGCGCGGACACGGCTACGTCGAGGGCGCGAGCGAGCTCCCCGAGCCGCAACTGCACCTCGCGACCGCCGACGTCGACGGCACCGTCGAGCTCACCGACCTCCTCAGCGAGGAGCGCACCACGCTCGCCGAGCTCGGCCCGATCTCGGCGCTCACGGGCGACGGCCGGTTCGTCGCCGCGCAGTCCGAGCCCGCCGGCACCGTGACGATCATCGACACCGGTGTGTGGACGGTCGACCACGAGGACCACCAGCACTACTACCGCGCTGAGGCACGGGTCGTCGGCGAGATCGACGGCGACGGACCAGCGACGATCACCGCCGGTTCGACGACCACCGCCGTGCGGTTCGCCGGTTCGGGCGAGACGCTCCTCCTCGACACTGCCGCACTCGGCACGGGCGACATCACGCAGTCCGGCCGGATCCGGACCTCGCCCGGTGCTCCCGGAATCACCGTGCCGATCGGCGAGACGGTCGTCGCGACCGACGGGACCGGCAGGCTGCATCTCCACGGCCTCGACGGCGACCTCCTCGACCCCTCGTCGGCGTCCGTGACCGCTGCCGACGCTGTGCTCGCCGGGTGCACCGATCCGGCCGGCAGCATCGCCACCAACGTCGGCGTGGTCATCGGCTGCGCGGAGGGCGCGCTCCTCGCCGTCGTCGACCGCAGCTCGAGCGACGCCGACCCGATCCCGGCATTCGAGGCGATCCCCTATCCGCAGGCTGTCGCCGCCGCCGACCGCGCGACGTCCTTCCATGCGCGTCCCGGTCGACCGACGGTCGCCGCCGTCGCCGGCACCTCCGGCGCCTGGCTGCTCGACACCCGCGAGCGCAGCTGGGCGCTGCTCCCGACCCCCGCGCCCCTGCAGCTGGTCACCGCCGTCGACGACCGCGACCAGCACGTCGTCGGCCTCACGACGACCGGCGACCTCCTCGTCCTCGACGGTGCCACCGGCGCCGTGACGGGGACCGCGGCCGCACTCGTCGGTGCAGCCGACCTCGCCACCGGTGTCCAGCTGGAGGTCGACCAGAACCGCGCCTACCTGAACACCCCGGGCTCCCGTACCGTCTCCGAGATCGACTACGGCGACGGAGCGCGGATCGCCCGCACCTTCACCTTCGACACGGCACCGGCGTTCCTCGCCGAGACGGGACGCTGACCATGCGAGCGACCATCCCCCGCACGACCGCCCTCCTGCGCACGACCGCCGTCCTCGCGGCCGGCCTCGTGCTCGGAACCGGCCTGACGAGCTGTGCGGCGAGCGCCGACGACCGCCCGCTCGTCGTCGTGACCACGAACATCCTCGGCGACGTCGTCGGTGAACTCGTCGGTGACCAGGCCGAGGTCATGACCCTCATGCCGCCCGACGCCGATCCGCACTCCTTCGAGATCTCCGCGCGGCAGGCGGCGCGCATCACCGGTGCGCAGCTGCTCGTGTCGAACGGCCTGGGACTCGAGGAGGGACTCGCCCAGCACCTGGAGACCGCGGCCGACGAGGGGGTGCCGATCGTCGAGGCCGGCTCGCTCGTCGACGTCCTCGAGACCGCGTCCGGCGCGACCGATCCGCACTTCTGGACCGACCCGACGCAGATGACGTCGGTCGTGGACGGGGTCACCGAGGCGTTGCTCGAGGAGATCCCCACGCTCGACGCGGCCGAGCTGCAGGCGAACGCCGCCACGTACACGGCCGAGCTCGAGACGCTCGACGCCGAGATGGCCGAGGCGTTCGCCGCCATCCCGGCCGAGCAGCGGAAGCTCGTCACCAACCATCACGTGTTCGGGTACCTCGCCGCCCGCTACGACTTCCAAGTCATCGGCGCCGTGATCCCGAGCGGCACCACGCTCGCGGCGCCCAGCGCTTCGGACCTCGACGAACTGTCGACCGCGATCGAGGCAGCCGGCGTCCGGACGATCTTCGCCGACTCCTCGCAACCCGACCGGCTCGTGCAGGTGCTCGCCGACGAGGCGGACGTCGACGTCGCCGTCGTCCCGTTGTTCACCGAGTCGTTGACCGCCGAGTCGGGCGACGCCCCCACCTACCTCACCATGATGCGCGCGAACACCGAGCGCATCGCCACCGGACTCTCGCCCTGAGCGGGCGTCCACGAACCGATAGGAAACCATGCAGCAGCACCACCGCAGTCCCCTGGCGCAGCGCCTGAAGCACGGCCGGGTCCCGTTCCTCGCCGTCGGCACCGCCGCGGCTCTCCTCCTCACCGGTTGCTCGACCGCGAGCGGCTCCGCGCCCGACCCGAGTGCGTCGACCTCCGCCGACCCGCAGAGCCGGATCACCCTGACGTACGACGGCGGCCTCCTCGTCCTCGACGCCGCCTCCCTCGAGGTGGTCGGCGACCTCCCCCTCGACGGCTTCAACCGGGTGAACGCCGCCGGCGACGGGCGACACGTCCTCGTCACCACGACGAAGGGCTTCCAGGTCCTCGACACCGGGACGTGGACGGATGCGAACGGCACCTCGAAGCAGGCCGACCCGGTCCTGACCGACCTCGTCTTCCCCGCCGAAACCGCGGGCCACGTGGTCCGTCACGCCGACAAGACCATCCTGTTCGCCGACGGCTCCGGGGACACGACGATCTTCGACAGCGCTGACCTCCTCGAAGCCTCCGACGAGCTACCCGAGACCGAGACCATTCCGTCGGAGGCCGCGCACCACGGTGTCGCCATCGAGCTCGAGGACGGCACCGTACTGTCCACGATCGGCACCCCGGACGCTCGGACCGGTGTCCGCGTGCTCGACGACTCGCGCACCGAGATCGCCCGCAACGAGCAGTGCCCGTCGGTGCACGGTGAAGGCACCGTCAAGGACGAGGTCGTCGTGTTCGGCTGCAGCGACGGCGTGCTCGTCTACGACAGCGGCGTCTTCACGAAGATCCAGGCGCCGGACGCCTACGGTCGCACGGGCAACCAGTACGTGAGCGAGACGTCCTCCATCGCGGTCGGCGACTACAACAGCGACCCCGACGCCGAGGGCTACGACCTCCGCCAGCTCGCGTTCACCGACACGGTCGCGAAGACGACGAAGATCGTCGACCTGCCGGAGGGCGTCGGCTACACCTGGCGCGACGTCGCCCGAGGGCCGAACGACGAGGTCATCGTGCTCGGCAACGACGGTTCGCTGCACGTCCTCGACGAGCAGACGGGTGCCGTCACCGACACCATCGACGTCATCGACGCCTGGGAGCCGCCGGCCGAGTGGCAGGACGCCCACCCGGCGCTCGTCGTCCAGGACGGTGTCGCCTACGTGACCGACCCGGCGACGAAGTCGATCCACGCCGTGGATCTCGCGTCGGGCGACATCACGACGGGTGAACTGCCCGGCGTCCCGAACGAGATCGCGGTCGTCACGGGCTGACCCGACCTCACCGAGAGCGCCCGTTCCGTCCTCCCCGCGTCATGCAGGGGGCGGAACGGGCGCTCTCATCGTGCCGGCCCGGCGGTCAGACGCGCTCGGGCGCTCGGAGCACCCCGCCCACGACCGGACGGGTCGCCCGCAACGCCGCCCACACGAGCCCGATGCCACCGGCGAAGCACCCGACGATGACGAGGACCGACAGCGGGGCGAGGATGACGCTGATGCTGGCCATCGGGAGGACGAGCAGGACGCCGAGTCCGGCCGAGCCCAGCGCGACCACCCGCAGTGGCAGCATGACCGCGCGACTGCGAGCCCGTTCCATGACATCCCGCGGCACCCCCAGGCGGTCGAGGCTGACGTACAGGTCGCGTCGGTCGAGGACCGCCGACGCCTGGTTCACCCCGACCGAGCACGCGACCATGAGGAACGACGCGACGAGCGTGATGATCACGCCGGTGCGGATGTCGTCGATGAGGATGGAGCTCTCGCGGTCGAGGTCGGCACCGCCGGCGGCATCCATGAGCGCCACCCCGGTCCCGGCGACGACGGCGACGAAGCTCGTCATCGCCACGCCACTGACCTGACGCCACGCCGCCTTCGGCGACTCCAGGATCGTGCGGGCCGCGAGGAGCCGTTCCGGCGTCTTGGCGCGCTTGGCCGACCCACGGCCGATCACTCCGACGACCCAGGGGCCGATCAACCCGAGCACCCCGACGCCGGCGGCGAACCCCACGCCCAGCACGGCGATGATGGCGGCGACCTCCTGCAACCCCGTCACGACGGAGAGCATGCCGTAGGCGACGATCACGACGACGACCCCGACGACGATGCGCAGCCAGTGCACGGTCGGCGCCTGCTGCTTCGTGCGGACGCCGAGCGGGCTCACGTTCACCGCGCGGAGACCGATGGCGGCACTCGCTGCTGCGAGCAGCACGACCCCGAGGACCACCGCTGCGATGATCGGGACACCGACCCAGACGCCCTCGACCCCGATCGGGGAACCACCGAACGGGATGAACCCGACGAGCGGCAGCATGCCGAGGTACAGCAGGATCCCGGCGAACGCACCGAGGAGGGCGACCCCGGCCGACTCGAGGACGGTCATCGCCGTGACCGTGCCGGGTGTCGCGCCGAGGAGTCGGAGGGTGGCGAGTCGGTCGTCACGACGCCGGGCGGAGAGCCGCGCGGCAGCCCCGCCGAGCGAGCCGAGCGGGACGAGCAGGAGGGCCAGCGCCAGCACACTGAGCACCTGGTAGACGAAGGCCGTCTCACCGGTCCACCGCCAGAACATCATCGCGCCGCCGAGCACCGTGAGTACCAGTGCGGTGGTCACGGCGAACGCGACCGAAGGGAGGACGATCGTCGCGGGGCTCTGCGCACCGGGGCGGGCGAGCGTCCAGGTCAAGCGGACGACGGGACTCCGACCGCTGCCGGCGGGGACCGGGATCCGGGTCGGTGCGACCCCGAGTGCGGCGGTCACGGTCGGGCTCCGTTCGGGACGACGCCGGTCGCCTGACCCGGGTAGGCCTGCGGTGGGTACGGCTGCGCAGCGGGCTGGGGGTACGGCTGCTGCAGGAACGGCTGCCCGGCGGGCTGTTGCTGGTACGGGAGCTGCTGCGGCGCGTAGGGCTGCTGCACCTGCTGCGGCGGGGTCGGCACACCGACGCCGCCCGGCTGCCCGACGATCCGACCGTCGGCGAGGCGGATGATCCGGGAGCACCGGGCTGCGACCGTCTCGTCGTGCGTCACGAGGACGAGCGTGCGTCCCTGCCCGGTCGTCGCGTGGAGCAGAGCGCCCATGACGTCGGCCGAGGTCCGCGAGTCGAGCGCGCCGGTCGGCTCGTCGGCGAAGACGATGGGGGCGCCGGTTACCTGGGCGCGGGCGATCGCGACGCGCTGCGCCTGACCACCGCTCAGTTCGCCGATCCGACGGGTCTCCATGCCGGCCAGTCCCAGGGCGGCGAGCCATGCCGCCGCGCTCGTTTCGGCGGCGATGCGCGGTGTCCCGCCGAGCATCAGGGCGATGGCGACGTTCTCGACGGCGGTCAGCTCGGGGATGAGCAGGCCCTGCTGGAAGACGAAGCCGAAGGACTCACGCCGCAGCTGGGAGCGGTGGCGTTCGTCGAGCTGGTCGACGCGGACGACGCCCGTCGGGGTGGTGAAGGCGATCGAGCCGGTGTCGGGGGTGACGATCCCGGCGAGCGCATGCATGAGCGTGGTCTTGCCGGAGCCGGAGGCACCCATGATCGCGACCGACTCACCGGGGAGGATGTCGAGGTCGACGCCGGCGAGCGCGACGGTCGGTCCGTACTGTTTCGTGAGTCCGCGGGCGGAGAGGATCGAAGTGTTCATGCTTCCATCGTCGGCGGCAGGTGTCGGTCTTCGCGTCGGTCGGGCGATGCAAGCTCCGCCGTGCGGGTCATCCGCGAGGTGGACCCGGCGTGGACCTCGCGGTCAGTTGCCGCGGCGGCGGTACTGGGCGAAGACCGCCGCGTCGGCCGCCCAGCCCGCGCCGAGGAACCGGAGGCCTGTTCCGGCGTCGGTCCCGTCGGCTGCGGCAGCAGGCGCCTGCGTCGGCTCGACCGAGGCGGTGAGGTCGACCCCGGCAGCACCCGCGGCGACGTGTGCAGTCGCACTGACGCGCTCAGCGACCGCTCCCTGCTCCGCGGCCTCGTCGTGCCGGCTCGGCATCGGCTCCGTCAGCGGGACCGCCCGCAGCGGTGCGGTGACCCGGGTGCGGACGGCGTGCGAGCGGGTGATCGATGACATGTTCCCATCGTCCTGAACCCGAGCACCCGGCACATCCCGCAGTCGGGTGATCCTCCGTGCCCCGGTGTCATCCTCCGGTACCACGACAGCTGTCGGGCAAACGGGCGGTGGGCAATACGCTTGCGGCATGACGAGTGCACCCCATCGCCACCAGCCGCTGCGTCCGGCGGCACGTCAGCAGCGGGTCCGGTTCCGCGCCCATCGTCCGGCCGAGGTGACGACCTCCGTCAGGACGACCCTCCAGCGCCCCTTCGCGATCGGCTTCGTCGGAGCACTCGGCGCCCTCGCTGCCATCGGGCTCATCCTCACCCTCGGCTCGCTGTCGACGATCCTCGTCTCCATCGCGGTCGGCCTCTTCATCGCCCTCGGCCTCGACCCGGTCGTCGTCCGACTGGAGGCACGCGGCATCAAGCGCCCGTTCGCGATCGCGATCGTCTTCGCCGTCTTCGCCGTCCTGCTCGCGCTCCTCCTGGCCCTCGTCATCCCCGTCGTCACCCGGCAGGCCGTCGAGCTCGTCACCAACGCGCCGGCCTTCCTCACGGGCATCCAGGACCAGGAGTGGTTCCGGTCGCTCAGCGACTACCTCGGGCCGGGCGTCGACCTCCAGGGCGCGCTCGACTGGGTCTACGGGGTGGCCGCCGACCCGAAGACGTGGGTCGTCCTGGCCGGCGGCGCCCTCAACCTCGGCGTCGGCATCGCGAACGGCTTCTTCGGCGGCTTCATCGCCCTCGTCCTCGCGCTCTACTTCCTCGCGTCCATGCAGGCGATGAAGAACGCGTTCACCTCCCTGGTGCCCCGTCGCTCCCGACCACGCGTCGTGTCGATCACCGACCAGATCACCGCCTCGATCGGCGGGTATGTGAGCGGCATGGTGGTGCTGGCCGGGATCAACGCCGTCCTCGGACTCATCATGATGCTCATCGTGGGGGTGCCGTACGCCGGTATCCTCGCCGTCGTCATCTTCTTCGTGACACTCATCCCGCTCGTCGGCTCGATCATCGCGACCGTCATCGTCGCGACCGTCGGGCTGTTCGACTCGCCGACGACCGCCCTCATCGTCGTCATCTACTACCTGATCTACATGCAGATCGAGTCGTACGTGCTGACGCCGCGGGTCATGAACAAGGCGGTCTCGGTGCCCGGCGCCCTCGTCGTCATCGGCGCGATGGTCGGCGGTTCGCTCATCGGACTGCTCGGCGCGCTCGTGTCCATCCCCGTGACGGCGTCGATCCTGCTGATCATCAAGCAGGTCGTCGTGCCACGGCAGAACGCGAAGGCGTAGCCGCTCAGGCCGCCTGGACCGGCACAGGACGACCGGCGAAGCGGATGCGGACGGACTCCCCCGCCTCCAGTCGTTCGGTCGCACCGTGCTGCACCGCGACCAGCGTGCCGTCCGGCAACTCGACGGTCGTGCGACGCACCGGGCCGAGGAAGCTGGACGTGAGCACGACCGCAGCGGACCCGACCGCGGGCTCCGTCGCGTCGGTGAACACGACGTCCTCAGGCCGCACGAGCGCGACGACGGCACCGTCACCCGGCTGCTCGCCGATCACCGGCAGCAGCTGCCCGAGCACTTCGACCCCGCCGGGCACGAGCTCCCCCGGGATCCGGTTGCTCAGGCCGATGAACTCCGCGACGAACGGCGAGGACGGCCGCGAGTAGAGCTCCTCCGGCGTCCCGATCTGCTCGATGACGCCGGCACGCATGACGGCGACCCGGTCGGCGACGGCGAGCGCCTCCTCCTGGTCGTGCGTGACGAAGAGGGTCGTGATCTGCAGCTCCGACTGGATGCGACGGATCTCGTCGCGCAATTGCACGCGCACCTTGGCGTCGAGCGCGCTGAGCGGCTCGTCGAGCAGGAGGACCCGAGGACGCGTGACCAACGCCCGGGCCAGGGCGACGCGCTGCTGCTGTCCGCCCGAGAGCTGATGGGCGTACCGGGCGGCGAGGTGGCCGAGGCCGACGAGGTCGAGACTCTCGGTGGCGCGCGTGCGTCGTTCGGCCGCGGGCACCTTCCGCATGCGGAGGCCGAACTCGACGTTCTCGAGCACGGTGAGGTGCGGGAACAGCGAGTACGACTGGAACACCATGCCGAGGTCGCGCCGGTTGGTGGGCACGGACACGACGTCGACGCCGTCGATGAGCACGCTCCCCGAGGTGATGTCCTCGAGTCCCGCCAGGCTGCGGAGCGCGGTCGTCTTCCCGCACCCCGACGGCCCCAGCAGCGCGACGAACTCGCCGGGCGCGAGGTCGAGGCTCACGCCGTCGAGGGCGCGGGCACCCGAGCCGTAGTCCTTCACGACGCGATCGAACCGCACCGCTGCGCCGGCCGGGCGTCCGTCTCCGGGCGCCGCTGCGGGTGCCGACTGGTCGATGGTGGTCATGGTGTCTCCCTGATGCGTCGGATCGATCCGACGCGGCCGATGATGAACAGCAGGACGAAGGCGAAGGCGAGCGCCAGGAGCGCGAAGGCCACCGCGACGAAGGGGTCGCTCTTCGACACCTGCACGAGCGAGGTCTGCAGCGTGTTGCGTCCGAGGAGCGAGGCGATCGTGTACTCACCGAGGACGACGGCGACCGAGATGACCGACGCCGTCAGCACGCCGCGGCGCAGATTGGGCAGCAGGACGCGGACGAGGACGGTCCCCCAGCCGGCGCCGAGCGTGCGCGCGGCCTCGGCGAGGGTGCCGACGTCGACCGACTGCAGGTTCGCGGCGATCGCCCGGTAGGCGTAGGGCAGTACGGTGATCCCGTACGCGAACGCGAGCGTCCACGGCGCACTGCCGAGCAGCCTGGCCACGACGGAGTAGACCGGTGCGAGTCCGACGACGAGCACGATGGCCGGGACGGTGATCGGGATGATGCAGACGAACTCGAGGACGCGCTGCAGCCTCGGGAAGCGGAGCTTGACGACGATCATGGCCGGCAACAGGAGCACCACGACGATCAATACGGTCACCGCGGCGAGCACGACGGAGTTGCCGATGCCCTGGAAGAGCACCCGGTACTTCCGCGAGTTCTCCGGGTCGAGGATCGCGGCCCAGTGGCCGAGGTCGTGGCCGCCGTCGATCCCGGCGCGCAGGGTGAACTCGACCATCGACAGGATCGGGACGGCGAACACCACCGCGACGACGACGAGGATGATCCGGCTGGTGAGCTTCGATGGCGTGGCCGAGTCGCGGACGGCGCTCATCGCTGCCACCGTTCCGTCCGCGCCTGCAGGGCGGAGTAGGCCGTCATCATGACGACCATCACGACGATCATCCCGATCGCGAGCGAACCGGCGAGGTTCTCCCGGCCGAGGACGGTCTCGCTGATGAGCGCGCCGCGGATCTGCAGCGGCACGATCTGCGCGCCCTGGCTGATGAGCGCGGCGGCGGTCGCATAGCTCGAGAACGCGTTCGCGAACAGCAGCAGGAGCGACCCGAGGAAGGAGGGCGCGAGGATCGGCATCGCGATGCGGGTCCAATAGGTGAAGCGCGTGCCGCCGAGGGTCGCGTTCGCCTCGGACCAGGTCCGCTTCAACCCCTCCATCGCGGGCATGAAGGTGATGACCATGAGCGGCACCTGGAAGTACAGGTACGGCAGCAGGAGGCCTGGGACCTGGTAGAGCCAGACGCCGTCGGCGAAGAGGTCGACCCCGAGGCGGTCCTTGAGGAACACGGTCACGAGGCCCTGGATGCCGATGGTCGCGATGAAGGCGAAGGCGAGCATGACGCCGCCGAACTGGGCGAGGACGCTCGAGGCCGCATCGACGACGGTGCGGATGAGCCCGTCGGGTCGGACCGCGAGGAGCGCGTAGCAGACGAGGGCTCCGATGACGGCTCCGGCGACCGCGGTGACGGCGGAGACCCAGAAGGAGCTGGCGAAGGCCCCGAGGACCGCCGGTTCGGCGAGCGCCGTGAGGTTGTCGAGCGTGAACGCGCCGTCGCCGTCGAAGAAGCCGGTGGCGAGGGCGAGGAACGTCGGGACCGCGAGGAAGAGCAGGGTGTACAGGGCGAACGGCGTCAGGCCGAGGAGCGCCCAGCGCGGACGGCGGCGGGGGCGCGCCGCGGCGGGTTCGGCCGAGGCGTCCGAGGCGTCGGTCGGCGGGAGCGAGACGGCGGGGCCGGCGTGTGCCGACCCCGCCTCACTCCGCCGGGTGGCGGAGGCACTCATCAGGAGATCGCTGCCGCCCACTTCTCGGCGAGCAGCGAGGTGGCCTGCTCGGTCTGCTCGGGCGTGAACTGCACGAGGTCGGCGGGCATCTCGCCTACGGCGTCGAGGGCCTGCTGATCGACGGTGTCGGCCTCGACCATCGCGGCGAGGGTCGACGGGTACGCGCCGGCCGCGAGGTACAGGTTCTGCGCCTCAGGGCTGAAGATGAACTCCTGCCAGAGTCGCGCGGCCGCGGGGTGCGGGGCGTCCACGTTGATGGCCTGGTTGTAGTAGCTGCCGACGGCCGAGCCCGGGAGGACGGTGGTCTTCCAGTTGCGTTGGCCCTCGTTCTCGGTCGCCGCGGCGAGGTTGTTGTAGCTCCAGTCGATCACGACGGGGGTCTCACCCGAGGCGATGGTCGCGGGGGTCGGGTCGAGGGGCAGGAAGTTGCCGGCCTGGTTGAGCTTCTGGAAGAAGTCGACGCCGGGCTGGATGTCGTCGGCCGAACCACCGGACTGGAGGGCGGCGAGGTAGACGCCGGCTGCGGCGGCACCGGCCTGGGTCGGGTCGCCATTCAGCGCGACCTTGCCCGCGAACTCGGAGCCGAGGAGGTCGTCGAGCGACTTCGGAGCGGGGACGGCGTCCGCGTCGTAGCCGATGGAGACGAGGCCGGTGTAGTCGTAGACCCACAGCCCGGTCTTCTCCTTCGAGCCCTCGGGGATGTCGTCCCAGTTGGCGACCTGGTACGGCGCGAACTGGTCGAGGTTGTCGAGTGCGACGGCGGAGCCGAGGTCGAAGACGTCGGGAGCGGTGTCCTGACCCTGCTGGTTCTTCGCGGCCGTGATCTCCTCGGCGCTCGAGACGTCGGGGTCTGCCGAGTTGACCGTGATGTCGTACTTGTCCTCGAACGCGGAGATGATCTTCCCGTAGTTCGCCCAGGTGTCGGGGAGGGCGATGACGTTCAGCTGGCCCTCGGCCTTCGCCGCCTCGACGAGCGCGTCCATCCCGCCGAAGTCCTCGGCGGAGGTCGCCTTCGTGGCGTCGACGTCGGAGCCGGCTCCGGTGTCCGCTCCGGCGGAGCATGCGGTGAGCGCGGTCGCTGCGAGCGCGACGAGGGCGAGGGCGGTCATACGCCTGGTGTTCACGGTTCCTCCAGTGACGTCGGCGGCCGCCCGTGCTGTCGGGCCGTCGGATACCGCGTCCGTCGTCTGGAGGACAAGCTAGGGTCGCGACGTAGCGCGATCGGGGCCTGCCGGTGTCGCACAGGTGAACAGTGCCCGTCGCCATCGCCCAGGCCCACCTCTGGTCCCTGAGCCTGTCGAAGGGCAGGTGCGGCGGCACCAGGAGGACCGCCCTTCGACAGGCTCAGGGACCGGGCGAGGGGGCTCAGGGACCGGGCGAGGGGGATCCGGGACCGCGTCAGCCGCGGAGCGCGACGGGGCCGGGGCTCCTGGCGAGGCGCTCCTCGAGGCCGGCCCGGACCTCGGGCCACTCCTCGGCGATCACGGAGAACAGCGCGGTAGTCCGCCAGGTGCCGTCGGCCCGCTGCTTGTCGCGGCGGATGAGCCCCTCGAACGTGGCCCCGAGACGCAGGATGGCGGTGCGCGAGCGCTCGTTGCGTTCGTCGGCCTGGATCTTCACCCGGCCGAAGCCCGCGTCGAAGGCGAGACCGAGGAGCAGCAGCTTCGTCTCGGCGTTGACGGCGGTGCCCCAGACGCGCGGGTCGTAGGCCGTCCAGCCGAGGTGGGCGGCCTCCCCCGGCTCGTCGAAGTCGCCGAGCGTGGAGGTGCCGACGAGGAGTCCGTCGTGCTCGCCGCCGACGAGCCGGATGACGTAGGTGTTGCGTACGCCGGTCGTGAAGTAGCCGTCGGCGAAGGCGTCGAACTCGGCCTGCGTCGTCGGCAAGCCCTCGGGTCCGCCCCCGTAGCCGCCGGCGAAGACCTCCGGGTGCGCGATCGCCGTGAACAGCTCCGGATAGTGCGCGCGGTCCAGCGGTTCGAGGCGGATGGTCCGGCCGTCGATGGGACGGGGCTCAGGGCGTCGTGCAGTCACCGTTCCACCGTATCCGGTGGCGGGCGTCGCGCGAGGACCAGTCTCGCGGTCAGGCGAGGATGAGGCAGGTCGGCGAACCGGCGTCGAGCGTCCCGAGGAGCGTCGTCGGGACCCCCGTGCGCTCGTCGAGCCGGAAGCTCGCGATGGAGTTCGACAGCTGGTTCGCGACGTGCAGGAAGCGACCCGACTCCCGGTGGTGGCGCGGCATCGTCCCGCCGCACTCGACGTCGGCCACGGCCTCGACCCGCGAACCGTCGCCGGTGACGCGCAAGGTGGCGATGCGGTCGCTCCCGCGGACGCCGACGTGCAGCTGCTCCCGCGAGGCGGCGAGGCTGATCTCGGCACCCGTGTCCCCCTCGGACACGCCCTCCGAGGTGGCGACGGTCGCCGCGAGGATGTGCCAGTGCCCGTCGGTGCCGTCGACACCGAGCGTGAAGGCCTCGACCGAGTACTCGGTGATGACGTGGAGGTGCCCGCTCGGGTGGACGACGAGGTGTCGCGGACCCGTGCCGCGCGGGAACACGACGGTGTGGTCGAGCACCAACCGCGACCCACGGAGCTGCCAGATGCGGACCGTGTCGTGGCCGAGATCGGTGGTCGCGATGCGGCCGTCCGGGAGGAGCGCCGAGGCATGCGCGCGCGACGGTCGGGACGGCAGCGCCTCGCCGACAGCTGCCTCCAGCGCGAGGAGCGTGAGCGCGTCCTCACCCGCGTCCGCGGACTCCGCAGCAAGCGCGGTGGGCGACGCCCACGGGTCGACCGACGCCTCGCCGAGACGCGGGTCGCCGGCGAACGCCGCGTTCTCCGCGAGCGGGACGGTCACGACCCGACCGTCGCCGTAGCAACTCGCGATGAGGACGTCGGCACCGGGGACCGTCGCGACGTGACACACCGAGTCACCGGCTTCGATGGGCTTGCCGAACGGCGCGAGCCCGAACTCACCGGAGCGTTTGAACGCTTCGACGGCCCCGGTCGACTCGCTCGCCGCGTAGACGATCGGGAGCGTCGGGTGCAGGGTGAGGAAGGACGGCGACTGGGCCTCCGACGACTGCACGAGGCGGAGGGTGCCCGCCTCGTCCTGACGCAGCAGGCTGATGCCGGCACCGGTGCCGTCGGCCTCCGAGGTGTAGGAACCGAGCAGGAGGTAGGGGTTGTCGTCGCTCACCCCCACAGTCTCCCACCTGCGCCGCCTCGCACCGGCGCCCGGTCAGGAGGTGCGGCGGGCACGGACGCCGGCCGCGTACTCCTTCGGGGTCATGCCGATCGCCTCACGCACGATCCGGATGAGCGTCGCGCGGGTGATCCCGAGCGCGTTCGCGAGGGTGACGAGCGAGAGGTCGGGATCGTCGTCGAGGGTCGCCAGGGCGCGCCGGACCCGCGGGTCGAGCGCGCCGGCGTCACGCGCGGCACGCACCATCGGTCGTGGCCTGGCCGCACCGGTCGTGAGTTCCTCGACCGGTGGCAGCCCGGGCAGGGACGGCTGACTGGATTCGTCCACCATGGTGCGTTCGACGCCCGTCGTTCGCTGTTCGGATCAGTCGACGAGGTCGTGACGCACGACGATCGCGTCGCGGCCGGGACCCACACCGATCGCGGAGATGCGCGAACCGCTCATCGCCTCGAGCGCCAGCACGTAGTCCTGCGCGTTCTTCGGGAGGTCCTCGAAGCGGCGGACACCGGTGATGTCCTCCTGCCAGCCGGGGAACTCCTCGTAGACCGGGACGGCGTGGTGGAAGTCGGTCTGCGAGACCGGCACCTCGTCGACCCGGACGCCGTCGACCTCGTAGGCCACGCACACCGGGATGGTGGCGAGGTCGTCGAGGATGTCGAGCTTCGTCAGGACGAAGTCGGTGACACCGTTGATGCGCGCCGCGTACCGGGCGATCGGGGCGTCGTACCAGCCGACGCGACGCGGACGGCCGGTCGTCGTGCCGAACTCGAAGCCCTTCGAGCGGAGGTAGTCGCCGGACTCGTCGAACAGCTCGGTCGGGAACGGGCCGGCGCCGACGCGGGTCGTGTAGGCCTTGACGATGCCGATGACGCGGTCGAGGCGGTTCGGGGCGACACCGGAGCCGGTGGCCGCACCACCCGAGGTCGCGTTGGAGGAGGTGACGAAGGGGTAGGTGCCGTGGTCGACGTCGAGCATCGTGGCCTGGCCGCCCTCGAAGAGGACGATCTTGCCGTCGTCGAGCGCCTCGTTCAGCACGAGCGCGGTGTCGGCCACCATCGGGCGGAGTCGCTCGGCGTAGGCGAGGAGGTCGGCCACGATCTCGTCGACCGTGATCGCGCGGCGGTTGAAGACCTTGACCAGCAGGTGGTTCTTCTGGTCGAGGGCGCCCTCGACCTTCTGACGCAGGATGTTCTCGTCGAAGAGGTCCTGGATGCGGATGCCGACGCGGTTGATCTTGTCGGCGTAGGCCGGGCCGATGCCACGGCCGGTGGTGCCGATCTGGCGCTTGCCGAGGAAGCGCTCCGTCACCTTGTCGATGGTGCGGTGGTACTGGGTGATGACGTGCGCGTTGGCGCTCACGAGGAGGCGCGAGACGTCGATGCCGCGGGCCTGGAGCGCCTCGAGCTCGTGGAACAGCACCTCGATGTCGATGACGACGCCGTTGGAGATGACGGGGACGACGCCGTTCGTCAGGATGCCGGACGGCAGGAGGTGGAGCGCGTACTTCTCGTCACCGATGACGACCGTGTGCCCCGCGTTGTTGCCGCCGTTGAACTTCACGACGTAGTCGATGCGGTCACCGAGCAGGTCGGTGGCCTTCCCCTTGCCTTCGTCGCCCCACTGGGCGCCGACGATCACGATTGCTGGCATCTGGATGCCGCCCCTTCCGGATTCTCGTGTGCCCGGCGGATCCGCTGAGGAACCACGCCCTGACAGGCCGGACGCCCACCCTCTGCGGGCGGGCGTCTCGTGCACGCACCCCTCCATCGTACCGGAGGAGGGTCACGGGCACCGAGTCCTCGGCTGCGCTCGATACCATGAGGGGATGTTCAGGCCTCGGGCGGCCGTCCTGCCTGCCGATCGCCCTCGACGACCGTCCTCTCGACCGACCGAACGGAACCCATGACCTCCCTGCCGCGCCTCGTCGCCTTCGACCTCGACGACACCCTCGCCCCGTCGAAGTCCGCGCTCGACCCTCGCATGGCCGAACTCTTCGTCGCGCTCCTCGAACGCACCTCGGTGTGCATCATCTCGGGCGGCCAGATCGCGCAGTTCCAGAACCAGGTGCTCGACCGGCTCGGAGCCGCGTCACCCGAGGCCCTCGGCCGACTGCACCTCATGCCCACCTGCGGCACGCGATACGACCGCTTCGACGGCGCCGAGTGGGTCACCGTCTACAAGCACGACCTCACCGACGACCAGAAGGCACGCGCGATGGGCGCGCTCGAGACCGAGGCCAAGCGACTCGGCCTCTGGGCCGACGAGACCTGGGGTCCGATCCTCGAGGACCGCGGCTCGCAGATCACCTTCTCCGCCCTCGGACAGGCCGCGCCCGTCGCCGAGAAGACCGCCTGGGACCCCGACGGCGCGAAGAAGGAGTCGCTGCGCGCCGCCGTGCAGGCGCAGCTCCCCGACCTCGAGGTCCGCTCCGGCGGCTCGACCTCCGTCGACATCACCATGGCGGGTGTCGACAAGGCGTTCGGCATGACGCGACTCGCCGAGCACACGGGCATCCCGTTGGCGGAGATGGTCTTCGTCGGCGACCGTCTCGACGAGGGCGGCAACGACTACCCGGTGCTCGCGCTCGGGGTGCCGTCGGTGGCCGTGCACGGCTGGCAGGACACGGCGGCGTACCTGGAGTCGCTCGGCCTGTAGGGCGTCGGTCCCTGAGCCGCGCCCCGGTCCCTGAGCCTGTCGAAGGGCTAGTCGGAGCCGAGGATGACGATCGCGGAGGTCGGCGGGGCCGCCGCCGCGACGAGGTACTCGATCTCCTCGGACGCCGTGGGGTCGGCCTCACGCAGGAAGGTGTCGAGACGCTCGACCTCTTCGGTCTCGCCGATCGCCTTCGCGGAGCGGCGGAGCGCGTAGAGCGAGCGCAGCACCCCGCGGTTCGGCGCGTGCGACCACGGGATCGGGCCCTGACCGCGCCAGCCGGCGGCACGGAGCGAGTCCAGGCCGCGGTGGTACCCGACCCGTGCGGCCGCGTAGCCGGGGATCGGCGACTGGGGGTCGTGGACCGCGTCGGCGAGGAGTGCCCAGCCGAGCGAGGAGCGAGGATGGGCCGCGAGGAGGTCCGCCAGCGCTTCGATCGAACCGACGGCCGCGTGGAACTCGGCATCGGTGGCGCTGTCGTCCGGCAGCAGTGTCGGAGGGGTTGCCATCAGATTCTCACCGGTCATCGTTCAACCATAGCTCCGTTCCCGGGGCCTGGCGTGGGAGGAAGCTGGCAGCCCTCGCTGAGAGCTCGCCGCATCCGTCGACGTCGATATTGCACACCGCTGTGCAAGATAGTACGATCGCTGTCATGACCACCACCCAAGCGCCTGCGAGCGGGTCGCGCGCCCCTCGTCGCGACGCCGCCGAGAACCGCGTCGCGCTGCTCGAAGCCGCCCGCTTGGCGCTCCGCAGCGACCCCGACGCCAGCCTCGAGACCATCGCGGCGGCCGCCGGCCTCACCCGCCGTTCGGTGTACGGACACTTCGCCACACGCGACGAGCTCGTGAACGCCGTCGTCGTGGCGGGGGCCGAGCGCGTCGCCTCGTCGATCACCGCCGTCCGCGGCGACGACCCGCTCACCACCATCGCGCTCATCGGCGACGTCCTCTGGGCCCAGGTGGACCACGTCCGCATCATGGCGCCGCTCGCCGTCCGCGGGCCGCTGCGCACCGTCACGGCAGCAGCCCTCGAACCCGTTCGGACCCTCCTCCTCCGCACCGTCGAGGCCGGTGTCGCGGACGGTTCCATCCGCCCCGACATCGACGCCGGCGTGCTCGCCCGACTCGTCGAGAGCACGGCCGTCGGGGTGCTCGAAGAGGCGACCCGATCCGGCCTCTCGACGAGCGCCGGCCGCCGCCTCGTCATGCTCGCGACCCTCGGGGCGGTCGGTCTGTCGTGGCAGGACGCCACGGCGGTCGCCGACCGCGCCGACACCGAACACGCAGACACCCGCCGCCACACCACCCGCACCGGTACGAACGAGGAGTCCTCCCATGCGCGTTGAACTCGACGGCGTCTCCAAGGGCAAGGGCGGCATCGTCCTCGAGCCGACCTCCCTCTCCTTCCGGACGGGCGAGGCGACCTTCGCTCGCGCAGAGACCGAGCAGCGGCCGACCGTCCTCGGCCTCATCGCCTCCGGCCGGATGAAGCCCGACACCGGGACCGTCCTCGTCGACGGAGCGACCGACCGCAAGACGATGCGCCGCGTGATCGCCCTGATCGACGCCCCCGACGTCTCCGAACCGGCCAGCGGCGTCGCGGTCTCCGGCGTCGTCGCCGAGGAGCTCATGTTCGCCGGCCGGGCGAGCCACCCCTTCGCCGTCGCGCGGTTCCTCGAGTCGCTCGACCTCGCGCACCTCGCGAAGCAGCCGATCTCGACCGTCGCGCCGACCGACCGCGTGCGGCTCCTCACCGAGCTCGCGGTCCTCCGGGAGGACGTCACCGCGCTCGTCCTCGTCTCCCCCGACCGCCACGGCGGCGACCCGCTCGAGTGGTGGAACCTCGCCCGCAAGCTCGCCGCCCGCGGGTACGGCGTCCTCGTGATCGCCGGCGACGCCTCGGCGACCGCCATCAACGCCACCGCCGACGCCCCGGTGTCCGAGAACGCCACGGACGAACTCGTCCCCCTCTTCCAGCAGGACTGGTCGTGACGCACACCGTGCACCACGACCGTCCAGCCCTCCCCTCATCCCGCACCACCCGTCCCCAGAAGGACCTCCTGTGAAGATCTTCGCGATGATCCGCGCCGAACTGTCCCGTCTGTGGGCCACGCCCATGTCCCGGCTCGCCCTCGTCGCCCTCATGTGCGTCCCGCTGCTCTACGGTGGCCTGTACCTCTGGGCGAACCAGGACCCGTACGCCAAGCTCGACCAGGTGCCCGTGGCGCTCGTCGTCGAGGACACCGGTGCGCCGGCGACCGACGACACGACCGGCGACGCGACCGGCGGGACGGAGAACTACGGCGACGACATCGCCGACCAGCTCATCGAGGACGGCTCGTTCGCCTGGCACGAGGTCAGCGCGGCCGACGCCGCACGGGGCGTGAACGACGGGACCTTCGACTTCAGCGTCACGATCCCCGCCGACTTCTCGACCTCCCTCACCTCCGCGTCGGGCGACGCCCCGCAGCAGGCGACGGTCCAGCTCACGACGAACGACGCCAACAGCTACCTGGCGACGACGATCGGCGAGCAGGCCGTCAAGCAGATCAAGGCGACCATCGTGCAGACGGTGAACCGCCAGGCAGCCGGCCGGTTCCTCATCGCGCTCGACACGATCAAGACGAAGCTCGTCGACGCAACCTCGGGCGCGACGCAGTTGGCCGACGGCGCACAGCAGGCCTTCGACGGCGCCGGGACCGCCCAGGCCGGCGCGGCGACCCTCGCGTCCGGCACCGCGCAGATCGCCTCGGGGACGGCCAGCCTGCCCGCCCAGACCGACCAGCTGGCCTCGGGTGCCGAGCAGGTGGCGTCCGGGACGTCGACCCTCGCCGGCAAGGGCGACGAGGTCGGAGCAGCCGCCCAGCGGCTCGTCGACTCGATCCCCACGGCCCGCGCGCAGATCTCGCAGACCCTCGCGGCGAACGGCTTCACCCCCGAGCAGATCGCCCAGGTGCTGGCGCTGCTCGATCCGGTGGCCGCCGACGCGACGACGGCGAACGAACGCGTCCAGACCGTCGTGTCGCAGGTCGACCAGTTGAACAGCGGCGCCCAGCAGGTCGCGGGAGGTGCCCGGACGCTGAGTGACGCCATGCCCGCGCTCGCCTCGGGGACGCAGCAGGCCGCCGACGGTGCCGCATCGCTGCAGACCGGACTCACGAGCCTGCAGACGGGCCTCGGCACCCTCCGTGACGGCATCGTCACCCTCCGCGACGGTCTGCAGTCCGGCGCGGACGCCATCCCCGCGACCACGGCGGACTCCCGCGAACTCCAGGCCAAGACGATCGCCGATCCGGTCAAGCTGACCAACTCCTCCGTGACGAGCGCGGGCACCTACGGCGCAGGACTCGCCCCGTTCTTCGTCAGCCTCGCCGCCTGGATCGGCATCTACGCGCTCTTCCTCATCGTCAAGCCGGTCTCGCGGCGCGCCATCACCGCGCTCCACAGCCCCATCAAGGTGACCGTCGCCGGTTGGCTCACGCCGGGCCTCCTCGGGACGATCCAGATGGTCGCGCTGTTCGGGATCCTCGCCGGCGCCCTGCACTTCGAGGTCCACAACCCGCTCGCGACCTACGGGATGATGGCGCTCGCTTCCCTCACCTTCGCGGCGATCATCCTGACGCTCAACGTGTGGTTCGGCAGCGTTGGGCAGTTCCTCGGCCTCGTGCTCATGGTCGCCCAGCTCGTCACCGCCGGCGGGACGTTCCCGTGGCAGACACTCCCGGCGCCGCTCGCGGCCCTGCATCACGTGCTCCCGATGTCCTACGCCGTCGACGGCATGCGCCAGTTGATGTACGGCGGACGGATGGACGCCGCACTGCAGGACGCCGGGGTCCTGCTCGCCTGGCTGGCGATCGCGCTGAGCCTCTCGGCGATCGGCGTGACGCGGATGACGCACGCACGGACGCTCCGCGACCTCCGGCCGAGCCTCATCGGCTAGGCACCGGTCGAGCGCGCAGGCGCCCGCGCAGGAGCGTCGTCCTCGGGTCGGACGACGCTCCGGCGCGTGTGGTCCGCCTGCTGCGTGCGACGCCCATTCGGGTCGGGCATCGTTCGACGTCGGCGTCTGAGCGCCGCGTCGATCCGGGTTCGGGTCCGCCCGACAGCGTTGCACTCCCTTGAGTGATCGACCGGAGGCGCGATCATGACGCGGAACACGGCAGATTCTCCGAAACCGCGTCGAACCGTCCGAAGGGGGCGTGGGCGCCGGCAGTGGAGGCCGACCGCCGCACCCCGGAAACACCGGAGGCCGCCGGGAGTGGGGGGACTCCCGGCGGCCACCGGTGCGACGGAACTGGCGCGTTCCGTCTGGAGCAGCTGAGCGACGTGGTTCGGGCCACGGCGACCAGCTGCGGGTACAGCGCGCTGATCAGCTGGAGAGCAGCGACGCCTCCTCGCGCTGTTCGGCGAGCATCCGACGACGAGTCGCGAACGCGGCTCCGGCCCCCCAGATGAGGAGCGAGGCGAACAACGCGCCGGCCGGAGCGATGAGCTCGCTCGAGCCGGTCTGCGTCGCACTGATCGAGCTCGACGCCTCGTCGACCCGGGCGTCGGCCTGAGCCGGCGCGGCGACGCCGACGATGAGGGCGACCGCGAGGGCTGCGGGGACGGCGAGCGCGGCGATGCCACGGACCTTGGACGGGTGGGTTCCTCGTTCGGGCGAGGCTCCCAGGGCAGAACGGTGCGTCATCTTCGATTCATCCTTCGGGTGACCGCCGATTCGCACCGCACGGATTCGGGTCCGTGCGGTGGCCCTCGGTGGCTTCGGGTGCCGGAGGGATTCGGGTTCAGCGGTGGAGTGTTGCTCCGCTAGACAGTATGCCGGGCGGTGTCGGCACTTTGGGGGACCGCGGGGTCAATTGAGGGAATCTTGAGGTGTTCCTGAGGTAGGCGCAGCGCTGCCGTTGGAAACCACCCGCGGACGGGGGCCAACCCCGATCAGGAGGCGTCGAAGGAGACGTGCTGCATCACCCAGGCGTGCATCGCGACGGCTGCCGCCGCGGAGGCGTTGATCGATCTCGTCGACCCGAACTGGGTGATCTCGAGCACCGCATCGGCTGCGGCGAGCGCCTCCGGCGAGAGCCCCGGCCCCTCCTGTCCGAAGAGGAGGAGGCACCGCTCGGGCAGCCGGAACGTCTCGATCGGGACCGAGCCCGGCACGTTGTCGATCGCGATGATGGGCAGCTCGGTCGCCGACGCCCAGGCGACGAGCGCCGCGACGTCCGCATGGTGCTCGACGTGCTGGTAGCGGTCGGTCACCATGGCTCCGCGCTTGTTCCATCGACGGCGTCCGACGATGTGGACGGTGTCCGCGGCGAACGCGTTGGCGGTGCGCACGATCGACCCGATGTTCATGTCGTGCTGCCAGTTCTCGATGGCGACGTGGAACGGATGGCGGTGGTCGTCGATGTCGGCGACGATGGCCTCCATCGACCAGTACCGGTAGCGGTCGACGACGTTGCGGGTGTCGCCGTCGCGCAGCAGCGCGGGGTCGTACCAGGGGTCGTCCGGCCACTCCCCTTGCCACGGACCGACGCCGGCCATCGGGCTCTCGGCCTGATCGGGACCGGCGACCGGGTCGTCCGGGTGGAGCGGGGTCTCTGGCACCAGCCAACCCTACCCGCGCCGTGCCACACTGGAGGTCCGGGCCCGACGCCGCGCCACCCCCGCGGCGCAGCGCTCGCGCAGCCCGCACGGAGCACCTGGAGGAACGCATGTCACGACGCGACGAGGTCGAATGCTGGCTCACCGACATGGACGGCGTGCTCGTCCATGAGAACCACGCCCTCCCGGGTGCCGCCGCGCTCCTGCAGCAGTGGCAGGACCAGCGGACGCCCTTCCTGGTGCTCACCAACAACTCGATCTTCACCCCGCGCGACCTGAGCGCCCGACTGCGTGCCTCCGGCCTGGACGTACCCGAGGAGTTCATCTGGACCTCCGCACTCGCGACGGCCGCCTTCCTGGCCGAGCAGGAGCCGGGCGGCTCGGCGTTCGTCATCGGGGAGGCCGGCATCACCACGGCCATCCACGAGGCCGGCTTCACCATGACGGAGACGAACCCCGACTACGTGGTCGTCGGCGAGACCCGCAACTACTCGTTCGAGGCCATCACCAAGGCGATCCGACTCATCGCCGGCGGCGCCCGCTTCATCGTGACCAACCCGGACGCGACCGGACCGAGCAAGGACGGCCCGCTCCCGGCCACCGGTGCCATCGCCGCCCTCATCACGAAGGCGACCGGCATGGAGTCCTACGTCGTCGGCAAGCCGAACCCGATGATGTTCCGGTCGGCGCTCAACAAGATCGGCGCGCACTCGGAGAACACCGGCATGATCGGCGACCGCATGGACACCGACATCGTCGCGGGCATCGAGGCGGGTCTCCACACGATCCTCGTGCTCACGGGCATCAGCGACGAGGCCGAGATCAACCGCTACCCGTTCCGTCCGAACGAGATCCTGAGCGGCGTGATCGACCTCGTGAAGACGGAGCCCGTCGAGGTCGAGATCTAGGCCCCCCGCCACCACCAGCACACCCGATCCACCCCCACCCAGCCACGCACCGAGGACTTCCATGCGCGCCGTCGTCTACGACCAGTTCACCGCCGAGCCCGAGGTCCGCGACGTGCCGGATCCGGTGCCGTCCGACGCCGGAGTCGTGGTGCGTGTGGAGACCACTGGTCTCTGCCGGAGCGATGCGCACGGGTGGCTCGGGCACGACGACGGCATCGCCCTCCCCCACGTGCCCGGCCACGAACTCGTCGGACGCATCCACGCCGTCGGCCCCGCCGTGGAGCGGTTCCGTGTGGGCGACCGGGTGACGGTGCCCTTCGTGTGCGCGTGCGGACGCTGTGCCCAGTGCCTCGCCGGGAACGGGCAGGTCTGCCCGAACCAGACGCAGCCGGGCTTCACCCACTGGGGCTCCTACGCGGAGCTCGTCGCCCTGCACGACGCCGACGTCAACCTCATCCCGGTGCCCGAGTCCCTCGACGCCGGCGCGGCCGCCCTGCTCGGCTGCCGGTTCGCGACGGCCTTCCGTGGGCTCGTCCACCGCGCCGGACTCCGCAGCGGTGAGCGCCTGCTCGTCGTCGGCTGCGGCGGCGTGGGGCTGAGCGCGGCCATGATCGGCGTCGCGCTCGGTGCCGAGGTCATCGCCGTCGACATCGACGCCTCGGCCCTGGCGCGTGCGGCGTCGATCGGCGTCACGCACACGATCGACTCGAGCGGGCTGGATGAGGCAGCCGTCCTCGCGCGCATCGTCGACGCCGCACCGGCGGGCGTGCAGGTGTCGGTCGAAGCCCTCGGGCGGGAGTCCACGATGCGCCTCAGCCTTCTGGCGCTGGCGCCCATGGGCCGTCAGGTGCAGATCGGGCTGTTCTCGGGCGAGCCGACCCTGCCGCTGCCGCGCATCATCTCGCAGGAGCTGTCGCTCCACGGCAGCCACGGCATGCCGGCGTCCGATTACGCGGAGCTGCTCGACCTCGTCGCGAGCGGTGCGCTGCGCCCGCAGGACCTCATCGAACACCGCATCGGCCTCGACGAGGCACCGGCAGCACTCGTCGCCCTGGCGTCCGGCGACCGCTCGACGGGCGTGACCGTCATCGACGTCGCCTGACCCGCGACGGCGTCAGGTGCGTCGTCAGACGGTGTCCGGAGCTCCGGCCGTCGACCACCCTGCGGACACGCTCGGCATCGTGGCGTCTGCAGCCGCACCGGCCGCGTTCGCGGCACCGACGAGCGTCCCGAAGTAGAACGCGAGCAGGAGCAGGACCGCGGCACCCAGGCCGACGACCGCCCAGATCAGCGCTTTCGGGATGCCCTGATCCGCGTGCTCTCCGCGGTATTCGGGGAGGTCGCGCTCGGGAGCGGACTGCGTGGCCTGTGGGGGCAAGGTGGCTCCGACGATGCCCGCAGCCGCGGCCGGGGTCGTGAGCGCGCTCGCGCCGTCGAGTTCCGGGAACGCGACCGTCTCGCCGGGGAGCGCGGCCGGGGCCGTCTGCGGCACGTCCGCGACCGGTCCCTGCGAGGGGACGGCGGCGGCGTGTGCGCCGAAGACGGACACCGAGGCGGGCGTCAGGGGCGTGGGTGCGGTGTTCGAAGCGGCGTCGGTCTCGGCCACCGGGGCGGTGTGCGGAGCGCCGCCGTCCTCTCCGGCCACGTGGGCCCCGTTTCGTCGTGACCCGCCGGTGTCGCCGTCGGGGTCCCTGCCGTCGACATCGGTGCCATCGGCGGCGACGAGGCCCGGGATGGGGGCGAGCGGGAGATCGGGGTCGGCGACGGCGTCCGCCTGGAGCGACCAGCCGCCCTCGGCGGCGAAAGCGTCGGCGAGCGACCGTGCCGAGCCCGCCCCTGCCGCGGCGGCGTCTGGCTGGTCGGACGGCTCGGCAGCGGCGTCCGCGGCCGTGTCGTCGGCCTGCTCGGTGTCGGCGGGCGGTGTGGCAGCCGACGCACCGTCGGTCGCGGCGTCATCGGTCGAGGCGACCTCGACCGCATCCGTCTCGGGTCCGAGATCGAACAGCGACTCGAGCCGCAGCTCCTCGCTGACCGGCTCGGGCTCGCCGACCGGCTCAGGGTCGATCGAGCCGGGAGCGAGTGGGCCATCCGATGCAGCGGCATCCGCGGAGGGATCGGTCGCACCGTCGGCGACGGCCCCGTCCGGCACGAACGACGGAAGCGATGTGACGCCCGCCGCGGCGAGTGGGACGGCGTCGAACTCGACGATCTCCTCGTCGAACTCGTCGTCGAGCTCCTCCGGGTCGACCGCGAATGCCGGGCTCTCGGGAGCAGGAGTCTCGGTGACGGGGGTCGGTGCCGTCGCGGGCGCAGCGCCGCCGTCGAGGTCGGCCGAGGTCTCCGTGTCGTCGGTGTCGGCGGTGTCCTCGCCCGAGCCGAGTCCGGAAGCGGCACCGGCAGCGGTCGCGGCTCCTGCGGCGGCGAGGCCACCGGCCGCGACGGCTGCGTCGAACCCACCGAGCGACAGCGTCGGGAAGAGGTCGACCGTGTCGTTCGCGGCGGGGACGATCGGTGCGTCGTCCGTCGCGGAGCTGTCGGTCTCCGTCGCGTCGTCGGTCCAGCTGGCGAACTCGTCACCGGGTCCGTCGACGAGCGGACGGCCGAGCGTGACGGCGGCGAGGCCCGGAGCGAAGGGCTGGACGTCGCCAGCGATGAACGCGGCATCGGGCACCTCGCCCTCGAGTGCGAGCTCCGAGGGCGACTCCGCACTCACGGCTGACGACTCGGCGCCCTCCCACTCCACCGGCGGGACCGGGATGGGCTGGGTCGTGGGAGCCGCATGCACGAGCGGGTCGAGGGCGTCGTTCGGCGCGAGGTCCCACACGAATGGCGCGGTGCCGAAGGGGCTGACCGTGGGCTCGGGTTGCACGCCGTCGAGGGAGATGAGCTCCGTGATGGAACGCTCGGCCTTCGGGGTCGGCGGGCCGAAGGCCGGAGGGACGTCGGCGGTGTCCGTCGCGTCGTCGTCGACCGGCGCATCGTCACGGCCGGGCTCGGCATCGGCGACGGGGACGGGTGTCGGCGCCGGGTGAACGGCTGCTGCTGCGGCTGCGGCACCCGCCAGGGCCGAGAATCCCGGACCGCCGAGGCTGTCGAACGGCCGCGTCTCATCGAGCGGCTCGGCGTCGACGTCGGGGACCGTCTCGGGCCACGGGACGTCGGCTGGCGAGGTCGGCTCCGCTGCACTCACGGGCGACGCCGCCGCGACCGTGTCCCAGCGGAACGGTGCCGCGGGGGTGATCGGCTCGGAGGCGACGATGCCGTCGGACGCGGGCTCGGGCTCGGGCTCCGAGTCGGCGGTCGGCTGGACCGGCTCGCTCAGGGACGGAGGCGTCGCCTCGTCGGTGACGGTGGCGATGACGGACTCGTCCGCGGAGTCGAGCTGCTGGGGCGACTCGTCGACCGGCTCCGCCAGCGGTTCTTCGGCCGTCTGCTCCTCCGGTGCCGCCGGCGCGGCGCCGAACGTCGCACCGAACGGTTCCGTCAACCAGGCCAGCGGATCCGTGCGCGGTGCGGAGGCCTCGGCAGCCGCCGACTCGGCGGTCCAGGCGTCGTCGGCAGCTACTCCTTCGTCCGGGGCTTCGTCGAGTCCGGTGTCGGCGGGCGCCGAAGCATCGATCGTCGTGTCGCGGACCACGACGGTCTCGCCGCCGAGGACGTCGTCGCCGAACGTCTCGGATAGGCTCCAGGAGCCGTCCGGGAGATCGTCGTCCTGCACCTCGGTGTCGGGCGTCGGGGAGGCGGAGGGCACCTCGTGGTCCGCCGAAGTGGGCGTCGGCGCCACCGGCGGGGCGGTGGGTGGCAGCGGTGCGGCGGGCGTGCCGCCGACGGGCGTCGAGGTGGCGGTCGTCGCGCCGGTCTCCTCCGCTTCGACCTCGGCCCAGGCCGCCGGGTCGTCGGCTGCGAGTGCTCGGGCCGTGGGCAGGACGGCCGTCGAGACGTCCTCCGGGGCTGCTGGTGCGACGTCGGCGTCGTCGCTGCCGAGGCTCCAGGGCTCGTCGTCGACCGGGGGCAGCACGACCGGGTTCGTGGGCGCGGGCCGGAAGGTGCCGGCGGGCGCGTGCTGGAGGACGGAGTCGGTGTCGACCGTCAGCTCGTTGCGGGCCGGCGGCACCGGCGACGCCGGGGCGGGAGTCGGCGGGACGACCGGGAGCTCGAGGGCGTTCGGGTGCCGGAGACCCTCCGACCGGACGGGAGCCTCCTCGGGTACCGGGTCGGCCGAGGCCGCAGGCGTGGCGGGGGCGGCGGGCTCCGCGCTGGGGACATCCGGCGTCGATGGTGCGGGGGCCGGTGTCGTGTCGTCGGCCGTGTTCGGCACCTGGCTCTGCCACCAGGCGAGGAGTTCGGTCTCGCTCGCGAACTCACCGGGGGCGGTGGCCGGGGTGGGCTCGGCTGCAGCGGGCGTCTGCTCGACGGGAGCGGGCAGCGACTCGACCGCAGTCGGCGTCGACTCAGCGGCCGTCGACTCAGCGGCCGTCGGAGTCGCGGGCATCGGAGCCGCCGGCGCATCCGGCACGGCGGGCGCGGACCACTGCGGCTCGGCCGGGACCGGCTCAGGCACCGGCGAAGCAGCGGCGTCGCCGATGACCGGGAGGACGCGCGTCCGGTCGTCGTCGTCAGCGGGCACCGGAGCGACGGCTGCCGACGGCTGCTCGTCGCCCGCGTCGGCGTCGGGCTGCGTCTCGATCGCCTCGGTGTCGTCCGCATCGAGCTGCGAGAGCAGCCAGTCGGTTCCATCCGCGGGTTCGTCCGGCAGCCCGGCCCCGCCGCGTCCGGTTCCGTCGCCGGACATCAGACGAGTCCCAGGTCTTCCAGGCCAATCGCGGCCAGGTACTGGTAGCCCGCGGCCTCGATGATTTCGCGGGCGCCGGTCGCGCGGTCGACGACGACGGCGACGGCGACCACCTCGGCCCCGACCTTCTCGAGCGCCTCGGCAGCCTTGAGCGGTGACCCACCGGTGGTCGAGGTGTCCTCGAGCACGATCACGCGCTTGCCCTGGAGGTCGGGGCCCTCGACCTGCTTGCCGCGGCCGTGGTCCTTCGGCTCCTTGCGGACGACGAACGCGTCGTAGGAGAGTCCGCGCGCGGCACCCTGGTGCAGGATCGCGGCGGCCACCGGGTCGGCACCCATCGTGAGGCCACCGACCGCGAAGACGTCGGGGACGTCGGCGATGAGGTCGATCATGACCTGCCCGATGAGGGGCGCGACGCGGTGGTCGAGGCTCACCTTGCGGAGGTCGACGTAGTACGTCGCTTTCTTGCCGCTCGTCAGGGTGAAGTCACCGTGGAACACGGCTTCCGCCGAGATGTGGTCAATGAGCTGAGCTCGTGCGTCCGTCACGTCGACGAGTCTACAAGCTGTGACCCCCATCGCCGCAGTCGCCCGGATGGGGGCGTTCCGCATCCCCGACGCAGGAGAGCCCCGGCGTGTCGGGCACGACTCGCCGGGGCTCGGGGACGCCACACCGCCACGTCCTGCGTCGGGGCGGCTGCGTCCGGGGGTCAACGCGCGGTGCCGGAGCCGGGATCCTCGGGACGGTCGGCTGCGAGCAGCTCCGCCTCGGTCGCGCCGCCGTAGCCCTCGGTCTCCGGGTCGCCGTGCAGGCCGCCGGAGACGGCGTACTCCTCCTCCGGTGACATGACGAGCCGGTGGCGGCCCCAGACGGCGAAGGCGACCAGCATCACGACGTACACGACGACGATCGCGATGATCGCGGGGAGGAACGTCGGGTTGAGCAGGAAGCCGATGAAGATGAGCGCGGCGATGACTGCAGCGATGACCGCACCCGGCACCCCCCACGGGCTGCGGTAGGGCCGCTTGGCGTTCGGGAACTTCTTCCGCAGCAGCAGGAACGCGATCATCTGCATGAGGTACGCGAGCACCGCACCCCAGACCGCGATGTTCAGCACGATCGCCCCGGCGACGCCGCCTGATCCGCCGGCCGCGTCGACGATGAGCAACGCGATGAACCCGATGATCGCCCCGGCCACGAGGGCCACCCACGGCGTCTGCCGCTTGCCGGTGAGGGAGAGGAACCGCGGGTAGTACCCGGCGCGGGACAGCGAGTACATGTTGCGACCGTAGGCGAACATGATGCCCTGCAGCGAGGCGAGGAGCCCGATGAGGGCGAAGAGGGCGAGGACCGCCGCGGCACCGTCACCGACGATGGCTCGGAAGCCGTCGAGCAGGGGCTCGCCGGCCGTTCCGGTCGCCTCCGCACCGATGACGCCCGTGTTGAGGAAGAGGACGAGGAGGCCGGTCACGATGAGCGTGCCACGAGCCCAGAACCCGGCCTTCGGGATGTCGCGCACCGGGTTGTGGGACTCCTCCGCAGCGAGCGGCAGCTCCTCGATGCCGAGGAAGAACCACATCGCAAAAGGCAGGGCGAACAGGATCGGGAGGACACCGTGCGGCAGGAACTCGGTCTGGCCCGCGTCCGGGGCGATGTCGAACAGGTTGGCCCAGGCGAACTGGCCGGAGAAGATCGCCATCGCGGAGAAGACGAGCAGGATGCCGATGGAGATGATCGAGACGACGATGGCGAAGCGGAAGGAGATGCTGGCCCCGGCGGAGTTGAGCGCGATGAACGCGACGTACAGGATCGCCCACCACACGGGCGACGGCATGGAGAACCCGAGCAGCTCGCTCGTGATGGCGTCGGCGTAGGAGGCTGAGAAGTACACGATCACGGCCGTGGTCGCGACGTACTCGATGGTCTCCGCGAGGCCGGTCACGAACCCACCGAGCGGTCCCATCGCCGCTCTCGCGAAGGAGTAGGCCCCACCGGTGTGCGGCATCGCCGCGGCCATCTCCCCGATCGAGAAGATCATGCCGTAGTACATCGCGACGAGGATGACGAAGGCGATGAGCATGCCGCCGAACCCGGCGAAGTCGATACCGAAGTTCCAGCCGGAGAAGTCGCCGGAGATGACCGCCGCGACGGCGAGGCCCCAGAGGCCCCACACCCCGGCGGACCGCTTCAGGCTGCGTTTCTCGAAGTACCCCTCGCCGGCCGCGGTGTAGGTCACCCCGGAGATCTTGCGCGTGTCGTCAGCCATCGATGCGTCCTGTCGCTCGGGTTGCGCGCTCGTCGGGCTCGCACAACGTCCTCAGATTCGGTTGGCCCGACTCTAGGACCTGCAATGGTCGCGTGTACATACCTTTGTGAGGAAATCCGTCTCACGAATGCCTCGATCCACTGGAGGTGCTGTGATGTAATGGTCGAGTTCGCGACCTTTCAGTTCTCCATCGAGGCAGAACGCCGACGACGGGTCCCCCGGATCAACGAGGAGCTGCCATGCACCCACGCTCAGGAAACCTGACGCTCGAGGAGCTCACGACGGCCGTCGCCGCGCGCGAGATCGACACCGTGATCCTCGCGTTCACCGACATGCAGGGCCGACTCGTCGGCAAGCGCGTCTCGGCCCGCCTCTTCGTCGAGGACGTCGCCGAGCACGGGGCGGAGTGCTGCAACTACCTGCTCGCGGTCGACGTCGAGATGAACACGGTCGACGGCTACGCGATGTCGAGTTGGGAACGCGGCTACGGCGACATGGCGATGATCCCCGACTTCTCCACCCTCCGCCGCGCGCCCTGGCTGCCGGGCACGGCCCTCGTCACCGCCGACCTCCAGTGGCTCGACGACGCCCCGGTGGTCGCCTCACCCCGCCAGATCCTCATCGCCCAGCTCGAACGGCTCGCCGAACGCGGCCTCGTCCCGTTCGTCGGCACGGAGCTCGAGTTCCTCGTCTTCGACGACACCTTCCGGGAGGCCTGGGCGAAGGACTACACGAAACTGACCCCCGCCACCGACTACAACATCGACTACGCGATCCTCGCCTCGACCCGCATGGAGCCGTTGCTGCGCGACATCCGCAACGCCATGGACGGCGCCGGCATGTACTGCGAGGGCGTCAAGGGCGAGTGCAACCTCGGGCAGCAGGAGATCGCGTTCCGCTACGACCACGCCCTCGTCACCTGCGACAACCACTCGATCTACAAGAACGGGGCGAAGGAGATCGCCGACGCCCATGGCAAGAGCCTCACGTTCATGGCGAAGTTCGACGAGCGCGAGGGCAACAGCTGCCACATCCACATCAGTCTCCGCGGCGAGGACGGTTCGGCCGTGTTCGCGGACCCCGACGCGCCCGACGGCATGTCGAAGCTCTTCCGGCACTTCCTGGCCGGGCAGCTCGCCGCGATGCGCGAGCTGACGATGTTCTTCGCCCCGAACATCAACTCCTACAAGCGCTACGTCGACGGCAGCTTCGCCCCGACGGCCGTCGCGTGGGGACACGACAACCGCACGTGCTCGCTCCGGGTCGTCGGCCGGGGGCTCGGCATGCGCGTCGAGAACCGGGTGCCGGGTGGCGACGTCAACCAGTACCTCGCCGTCGCCGCGCTCATCGCCGCCGGACTGCACGGCATCGAGAACGAACTGGAACTCGAGGACCCGACCAGCGGCAACGCGTACACGGGCGGCGCGCCCCGCGTCCCGACCTCGCTCCGGGAGGCGGCCGAGCTCTTCTCCCAGTCGACGATCGCCCGCGAGGCCTTCGGCGACGAGGTCGTCGACCACTACCTGAACTTCGCGAAGGTGGAACTGGCCGCCTTCGACGCCGCGGTGACGGACTGGGAGCGGGTGCGCGGCTTTGAACGCCTCTGACCCGAACGCCCCAGCGACCGACCCGCCCGTCTCGAGCGCTCCGCTCATCGGCATCACGACCTACCTCGAGCAGGCCCAGACCGGTGTGTGGGACGTCCCGGCGTCCTTCCTCCCGAAGGTGTACCTCGACGCCGTGACGGATGCGGGCGGAATCGCGGTCCTCCTTCCACCCCAGCCGGTCACCCGTGCCGTGGCCGCGTCCGTGCTGGCGCGGCTCGACGGTCTCATCGTCTCGGGTGGTGCCGACGTCGACCCCGGCCTGTACGGTCAGGCCGCCCATCCGCGCACGGGTCGGCCACGGACCGACCGGGACGCCTGGGAGGAGGCGCTGCTCACGGCGGCGATCGACGCCGAGCTGCCGTTCCTCGGCATCTGCCGTGGCGCGCAACTGCTGAACGTCGCGCTCGGCGGGACGCTCGTCCAGCACCTCCCCGACCTCGTCGGCGACGACTCCTTCCAGCCCGGCGAGGGCGTCTTCGGGCCGAAGACCGTGGCGATCGACGCCGACTCGCGACTGGCCGCGCTGCTCCGGCAGGACGACGACGAGCTCGACGTGCACGTCTACCACCACCAGTCGATCGACCGCGTCGCCGACGGACTCGTCGTCACCGCCCGCACTGAGGAGGGCGTCATCGAGGCGGTGGAGCTGCCGACGGTCCCCTTCGGTCTCGCCGTGCAGTGGCACCCCGAGGAGGAGACCGCCGACCGGCGTCTCTTCGCCGGGCTCGTGGACGCCGCGCGTCGACACCGCGACGCCGGGACCACAACAGGAATCAACACCAGCACCACACCCGGCACCGAGAGCAGGAGCACCGCACCGTGAGTTACACGATCCTCAATCCGGCGAACGAACACGTCGTCACGACGGTCGAGCACCTCGACCTCGCCGAGACGGACGCCGCCATCGCCCGCGCCGCCGTCGCCCAGCGGTCCTGGGCGGCCGTCAGCCCCGCCGACCGCGCCCAGGCGCTCCGCCGCTTCGCCGCATCGGTCGACGCCGACCGCGAGCACCTCGCGAGCCTCGAGGTCGTCAACTCGGGCCACCCCATCACGCAGGCGCGGTGGGAGGCCGGTCACGTCCGCGACGTGCTCGAGTACTACTCGGCGTCACCCGAACGGCTCTTCGGTCAGCAGATCCCCGTCGCCGGCGGTATCGACCTGACCTTCCACGAACCGCTCGGCGTCGTCGGCATCATCACCCCGTGGAACTTCCCGATGACGATCGCCGCCTGGGGGTTCGCGCCGGCGCTCGCGGCGGGGAACGCGGTGGTCCTGAAGCCCGCGGAGTGGACGCCGCTGACGAGCATCCGTCTCGGGGAACTCGCCCTCGAGTCCGGCCTTCCCGAGGGCCTGTTCCAGGTGTTGCCGGGCCGCGGATCGGTCGTCGGCGAGCGCTTCGTCACGAACGAGACCGTCCGGAAGGTCGTCTTCACCGGGTCGACCGCCGTCGGCAAACGCATCATGGCCGGCGCGGCCGAGCAGGTGAAGCGCGTCACCCTCGAACTCGGCGGCAAAAGCGCCAACATCGTGTTCGCGGACGCCGACCTCGAACGTGCGGCGGCCGCCGCCCCGTACGGCGTCTTCGAGAACGCGGGCCAGGACTGCTGCGCCCGGAGCCGGATCCTCGTGCAGCGAAGCGTTTACGAGCGGTTCATGGAGCTGTTGGAGCCGGCCGTGCAGGGCGTGGTCGTCGGCGATCCGAACGACGAGGCCACCGAGATGGGGCCGCTCGTCTCCGCTCCGCATCTGGCCGCCGTGCGCTCGTACGTGCCCGCGGGTGCGCCGGTCGCCTTCACCGGGAGCGCCCCGGACGGCCCGGGGTACTGGTTCGCGCCGACCGTGCTGACGCCCGGCCGCGACGACCGCACCGTCCGGGAGGAGATCTTCGGTCCCGTCGTCGCCGTCCTGCCCTTCGAGGACGAGGCCGACGCCCTCACTCTTGCGAACGACACGGAGTACGGCCTCTCCGGCTCGATCTGGACCCGCGACATCGGCCGTGCGATGCGGGCCGCCCGAGCAGTGGAGTCGGGCAACCTGTCCGTCAACTCCCACTCCTCCGTCCGCTACTCCACCCCCTTCGGCGGGTTCAAGCAGTCGGGTCTCGGGCGTGAGCTCGGTCCCGACGCCCCGCTCGCCTTCACCGAGACGAAGAACGTCTTCCTCGCCGTCGACCCCGGTCCCTGAGCACCACCCCGGTCCCTGAGCCTGTCGAAGGGCCGCACCACCCCGGTCCCTGAGCACCACCCCGGTCCCTGAGTACCACCCCGGTCCTTGAGCTTGTCGAAGGGCGGGGCAGAGAGAAAGAGCACCACATGACCATCACCCCCATCGACCTCACCCAGCGGCTCGCCGGGAAGGTCGCCGTGATCACCGGCGGCGCGAGCGGCATCGGCCTCGCCACCGCGAAGCGCTTCGCCGCGGAGGGCGCGACCGTCGTCATCGGCGACCTCGACCCGACGACCGGCCAGGCGGCGGCCGAGCTCGTCGGTGGGCTCTTCGTCCAGGTGGACGTGACCGACCAGACGCAGGTCGACCACCTGTTCGACACGGCGGCCGAGACCTACGGCTCGGTCGACATCGCCTTCAACAACGCCGGCATCTCCCCACCCGACGACGACTCGATCGAGACGACCGAGCTCCCGGCCTGGGAGCGCGTGCAGGATGTGAACCTCAAGTCGGTCTACCTGTGCTCTCGAGCCGCCATACGCCACATGGTGCGGCAGGGGAAGGGCTCGATCATCAACACGGCGTCGTTCGTCGCCGTCCTCGGTTCGGCCACCTCGCAGATCTCGTACACGGCGTCCAAAGGCGGAGTGCTCGCGATGAGCCGCGAGCTCGGCGTGCAGTTCGCGAGGCAGGGCATCCGCGTCAACGCGCTGTGCCCGGGTCCGGTCAACACCCCGCTGCTGCAGGAGCTCTTCGCGAAGGACCCGGTGCGCGCGCAGCGTCGACTCGTGCACATCCCCCTCGGTCGGTTCGCGGAGCCCGAGGAGTTGGCCGCCTCCGTCGCCTTCCTCGCGAGCGACGACTCCTCCTTCATCACCGGGTCGACGTTCCTCGTCGACGGCGGCATCTCCTCCGCCTACGTGACGCCGGAATGAGCTGACGTCATGCCCGGGCGGGGGCGGGAACCTCGGCGAAATAGACTGATCCGATGAGTGAGACGCGGAAGGGCGACGAGGCGACCGAGGTGCTCAGCGCCGAGCTCCTCCTGCGTCCGGGCCGCGCCGGGAACGCGTTCGAGGAGACCGTCCAGCGGCTCCTGCAGTCCATCCGCCTCGGGCTCATCGAGCCGGGCGGCCGTCTACCGGCCGAGCGCGAACTCGCGACGATGCAGGGTGTCAGCCGCGACACCGTGCGGGATGCGATCGCCGCCCTCACCGAGGCCGGTTACCTGACCTCGCGGCGAGGACGTTACGGCGGGACGTTCGTCATGGACGAGCTGCCCGACGATGAGGCGATCAACGCGGCCGACTCCCCCGAGGTCGGCCGGGTCACGATCTCGGCGGCGGAGATCGAGGACACGCTCACGCTCCGCAGCATCCTCGAGGTCGGTGCGGCGCGCGAAGCGGCGCAGTGCAAGCTGTCCGGCGCCGACCGCGAACGCCTGTGGCAGGCGCTTGGAGACTGCCGGGACGCGGCGCCCGCCGACTACCGCCGCCACGACTCCCGCCTCCACCTGCTCATCGCGGAGCTCGTGGGTGCACCCAGCCTGCTACCGCTCGTCGCCGAGTCGCGCATGCGCGTCAACGAACTCCTGAACGGCATCCCGCTGCTGGCCGTGAACATCGCGCACTCCGACGAGCAGCACGAGCGCATCGTCAAGGCGATCCTGCGCGGTCACCCCGAGGAGGCGGCGCAGGCGATGGCCGAGCACGTCGCCGGCTCCGAGGCGCTCCTGCGCGGCTTCCTCGCCTGAGTCCCACCCCGGTCCCCGAGCCTGTCGCGGCGCGGACATGGAACGACCTCCCGGCGACGAGTCGCGAGGAGGTCGGATGCGCCGGTCGGGCCGGCGGGTGCGAGGTCTTAGAAGGACTTCGGGTAGGTGCGGGCCGGGATGGCACGGTAGCCGTCGCGCTTGACGACGACGACCGATCCGACGGCTGCACTCGCAGCGAGGAGGGCGATGATGCCGAGATAGATGGTCATGGTTCTATGAAACGCCTGTCGGGAGTGAAGGACAAGCGAACAATACTGACGCCACTCGGTAGCATCACTACATGGACGTCCGCAGACTCGACCTGCTTCGCGAACTCGCCGAGCGCGGCACGGTACACGCCGTCGCCGAGGCCACGCATCGCACCCCGTCCGCGGTCTCCCAACAACTCAAGGTCCTGGAGCGCGAGGCCGGCCTGCCGCTCACCGAACGGCGCGGCCGCGGGCTCGTCCTCACCGACGCCGGCCGGGCACTCGCGGCCAGCGCGACAGACGTCGCCGTCGCGATCGAGCGGGCGACGAGCGTCTGGGACGAGTACCGCAACCGTCCGATCGGCACCGTCACGGTCGCGACCTTCCCCACCTTCGGGCAGATGGTCATCCCCGCCGTACTCCGCACGCTCGAAGCGGTGCCCGGCCTCCGGGTCGTCGTGAGCGACCGGGATCCCGACCTCGAGGACTTCCCCGACCTGGCGGCCGACTTCGACATCGTCATCGCGCAGGCGATCAGCGGCGAGCGCAACTGGGTCCGTCGCGGTCTCCGCATCACACAGCTGCTCTCCGAGCCGCTCGACGTCGTGCTGCCGGTCGGGCATCGCCTGAGCGGCCAGACCGTCCTGACCCCGGCGGACCTCGCCGACGAGTCCTGGATCGGCGTGCCGGTCGGCTACCCGCTCGACCGCCTGCTCCGCAGCATCGAGGCGGAGTCCGGCGGCGAACTCCGAGTGGTGCAGCGGGTCAGCGACAACCGGATCGCGGAGGCGATGGTCGCGGCCGGCCTCGGCATCGGCCTCCTCCCCCGGTACACGGCGAGCGGGCCGGAGCGCGGGATCGTCCTCCGTCCGCTCGCGGGGCTCGACGCGACGCGTCGGATCGTCGCCCTGTCGCGCCCCGACCGCGCCGAACGCCTGGCGGTGCGGACGGTCCTCGACGCGATCCGCATGGAGGCGCAGTCGGTCGCCGCTTCGCACACGGCGCCGGAGCCCGAGGAACTCACCACGCCCCGCTGGGTGTGAGCCGCAGGACCGCGCTCAGGCGTCCGTCTGCGCGTCGGCGCCGCTGCGCTCCCGGCGGTACCGCTTGACGCCGCGCCAGACCGTGACGCCGACGGCGATCACGACGCCCGCGATGACGACCTTCTGGAGGATCCCCGCGTACTCCTCGACGAGGTGCCACTGCTCACCGAGGAAGAACCCGGCGAGGACGAAGATGGTGTTCCAGATGGCACTGCCCGCGAAGGTGAGCAGGGTGAACCGCAGGACCGGCATCCGTTCCACACCGGCGGGGATCGAGATGAGACTCCGGAAGATCGGGAGCATCCGCCCGAAGAACACCGCCTTCGAGCCGTGTTTCTGGAACCACGCCTCCACGCGGTCGACGTCCTCGACGTGCACGAGCGGCACGCGCTCGGCGAGACGACGCATGCGATCGCGTCCGAGGACCGCGCCGATCGCGTAGAGGGCGAGCGCACCGATGACCGAACCGGCCGTCGTCCACACGAGGACCTCGATGAGCCCGAGCTTGCCCTGACTGGCGGCGAACCCCGCGAGCGGGAGGATGATCTCGCTCGGCAGCGGCGGGAAGAGGTTCTCGAGAGCGATGGCGAGCCCGGCTCCCGGACCACCGAGGGTCTCCATGAGATCGACCGCCCAATCGGCGACCCCACCGAGGGCGTTGTCACCTCCGGTCGAGGCGCTGGACAGGCTGAACGTGGCGGCGGTGGACGTCGTCATGCCTCGACGCTACGCGACACCCGCTCGCCATCCCTGGGAACCTCCGCCCAATCCCCCATCCGTCGGTTCGCAATTCAGGACGCCTTCGGCGTGCCGACCGCTCGTCGCCTGCCCCGGCCCCGACACTCCGCAGCCGTCCTGAGTTGCGAACAGGTTCGATAGCGTTGGGGCATGCGCATCGCCACCTGGAACGTCAACTCGATCCGTACCCGCGTCGGCCGCGTGGTCGACTGGCTCGTCCGCGAGGACGTCGACGTCCTCGCCATGCAGGAGCTCAAGTGCAAGCCCGAGCAGTTCCCGATGGAGGCCTTCACGAAGGCCGGCTACCAGGTGGAGCTGCACGGGCTCAGCCAGTGGAACGGCGTCGGCATCGCCAGCCGTCTCCCGATGGAGGACGTGCAGATCGGCTTCCCCGACATGCCCGGCTTCGGCAAGCCACCGGCGAGCCTCGCGCTCGACGGTCCCGGGTTCGACGCCGACGGCCTGCCACTCGAAGCGCGCGCCATCGGGGCGACGGTCGACGGCGTCCGCCTCTGGAGCCTCTACGTCCCCAACGGCCGCGCGGTGGGCGACCCGCACTACGGCTACAAACTCCGCTGGCTCGCCGCGCTCGAAGCCGACACCCGCTCCTGGCTCGCCGAGAACCCCGAGCTGCCACTCGCACTCATGGGCGACTGGAACGTCGCTCCGCTCGACTCCGACGTCGGCGACCCGAGCTTCGGCCCGGGCTCGACCCACATCTCGGAGCCCGAGCGCGCGGCTCTGGCGGCCTTCGTCGACGCCGGCCTCCAGGACACCGTGCGACCGTTCGTCCCCGAGGGCTACACCTTCTGGGACTACAAGCAGCTCCGGTTCCCGCGGAACGAGGGCCTCCGGATCGACTTCATCTACGGCTCGCAGGCCTTCGCGGATCACGTCGTCGAGGCGTCGATCCACCGCAACGAGCGGAAGGGCGACAGCCCGAGCGACCACGTGCCCGTCGTCGTCGACCTCGACTTCACCCTCTCCGAGGAAGAGGACGACGACTCGCCGATGATCTTCGGCTGAACCGGCGCCCCCTCACTCGAGTCCGGTCAGGCGTTCCGACGCCGGCGGGCGAGCAGGAGCGCGAGGGCTCCGAGTGCCACCACGCCACCGCCGAGGACCGCAGGAGCGAGCGACGAGACGCCCGTGTCGGGCAACCTGGCCGCAGCACCGGCGACCGGTTCGGCCATGACGACGCCGTCGCCGCCGACCGTCACCTGACGCTGCAGGCTGTTCACGCCGGTCGCCGCGTCCCAGGTGCCGACGTTCGCGGTCTGCACGGCGTAGAGCGGGTTCGCCGCGACCGACTCGTGCGTGGCCGGCAGCGACAGCGCCGTGTCGTAGCGACCGGCCGGCACGTCGGCGAGCGACGCCTGGAGCGTGACGGTCTCCCCGGCACCCCAGGTGCGGGCGTCCGAGCCGAACGGGACGCGCACCGTGCGCTCGGCGTTCGACAGCACGAGGTAGGCGGGCCGGCTGTTGTACGGAGCCGCCCAACCGTCGTTCCGGACCGTGAGCGAGAGTGTGCCGTCCACGACCGAGCTCTCCGTCATGACGAAGCGGTAGCCGAGTCGCTTCGCGGTGGTGTCGAGGTTCTCCTGCCCCCAGGACTGCAGGACGTCCTGCAGGTAGTCCCAGTTGAGGTAGCTGAAGTTGTAGCGCTCCATCTCGGCCGAGGCGGTCGCCCACTCCGACCGCGGCGGGTTCACGTTGCAGGTCTCACCGCCGACCGGCACCCAGTCGCTCTCCTGCGCGAGGTAGTCCTGATCGAGGGAGATCGGGTCGGACAGGTAGGTGCCCCAGTCGTCGGGCGCCGCGAGGAAGCAGTCGTTGTGGTGACCGATGCGTGAGATGGCGCTGCCGTCGAACGCCTGCGCCTCGGTGATGGCTCCGGCGGTCCCGGACGGCACCCCGAGGATGTTCTGCTTCATGTTCATGGTCCGCACCTGGATGGAGCGGTCGGCGGGAACCGCCTCGAGGAGCGCCTCGACGACCGCGCGACGCTTCGCCCAGTCCTCGTCCGTGAGGACACCGGGGTTCGCCGGGTCCGCGGCGAAGTGGTCCGTGTAGTAGCCCTCACCCCAGAGGCCGACGAAGCCGGCCTGGACGACCGAGATGACGTCGGCGTTGTCCTGGAAGATCGGCGTGAGCTGCTCGATGTGGGTGAGCACGATGTCGAGCGGGGCGTCGCCATAGGGCGGCGTGTAGGGCCAGTCGCCGCCCGCGAGGTACGCGAAGCGGGGGATGATCGAGATGCCCGCAGCACGGGCCGCGTCGAAGTCCGCCTGGACGAGCGCGAGCCAGGCCGGGTCGAGGCTCGGCTCGGCCACGAACCGCTCCATGTAGAAGACGCGGACGAGTTCGGTGATGCCCTCCTCTCGGTAGGCCGCCAGGGTGGCGACGTCGAGCGGCGTGTACCCCGGCCCGCCATCGGTCCCCTCGGGGTAGTAGTGCGTGTTGTTCGTGTGGTCGAAGCCGCGCTCGGGATTCGCGATGATCGCGTCGCTCGGCTCGTAGGCGACTGTGTCGGCCGGGGTCGGGGCAGGTGCCTGCGCTACAGCGCTCAGCGGTGTGGCGACGACGATGCCGCACGCGGCGAGCACGGCGACGAGACGGAGACGACGGTTCACGGGAACTCCAACGGGGTCCGGTGGTGCACGGAAGAGGTTGCCCACATCCTGCTGAACCGACACCCGGGGTGCAAGGGAATGCTCGAAACAGACCCGAAGTGATCACTATCGCTTAGCGATTCTCCGCGAACCGCCGATCCGGCGGCACCCGCAGTCCCGCTAGGACCGCGGTGCACCTCCGCGCTTCCGCTTGTTGGCATCGATGGCGGGACGCTCGGCCACCACCGGCCAGGTGCCCGTGTGCCCCTCGCGTGCGGCCGCGGCGGCCATGATCCGCGGCTTGGCGGCGAACCATCCGACGATGAGCATCGGGATAAGGACGATGAGGGAGGCCAGGACCCAGCGCCCGGTCTCCGAGAATCCCATGGTCACGAGGACGAACAGCAGGAACGCGAGCGTCAGATACGACGTGAAGGGTGCTCCGAACAGGCGGAACGACGGCCGCTCGACCTTGCCCTGCTTCGCCCAGCGCTGCAGCTGGATCTGGCAGAGGATGATCGTCGCCCAGCCGCCGATGATGCCGATGGCCGAGATCTCGAGGACGATCTCGAACGCCTTCGACGGGTAGAGCGCGTTCAGCAGGACGCCGAGCAGGGTGAGCGCCGCGGTGAGCAGGATCCCGCCGAACGGGACGCCGTTCTTGCTCATCTTGCCCGTGAACGCGGGCGCCGAACCGTTGACGGCCATCGAGCGGAGGATGCGACCGGTCGAGTAGAGGCCCGCGTTGAGGCTCGACAGCGCCGCCGTCAACACGACGAAGTTCATGACCGACGCCGAGATCGCCCCGGCCTGTTCCGACCCGATGTGCGAGAAGAACGTGACGAACGGGCTCTCGCCGGCCTGGTACGCCGTGTACGGGAGGAGGAGCGACAGGAGCAGCACCGAGCCGACGTAGAAGATCGCGATGCGGAAGATGACCGTGTTGACGGCCTTCGGCATGATCTTCTTCGGTTCGGCCGTCTCGCCGGCCGCCGTACCCACGAGCTCGATGGCCGCGTAGGCGAAGACCACACCGGAGATCGCGATCATCGGGGCGAAGGCCCCGACCGGGAACAGCCCGCCGTTGTCGCCGATGACCGAGAATCCGACGGCGCCGATGTCGGTGCGTCCGCCGAAGACGATGAAGCAGACGCCGACGATGAGGAAGATCACGAGCGCCGACACCTTGATGAGCGCGAACCAGAACTCCATCTCTCCGAACAGCTTGACGGAGACGAGGTTGAGCGCCAGCACCACCACCAGGGCGGCGAGCGCGAAGACCCACTGCGGGAAGTCCTCGAGCTCCTTCCAGCCGAAGAGCTTGCCGAAGGTCTTGATGTAGAGCGCGGCCGCGGTGACGTCGACGATCGAGGTCATCGCCCAGTTGAGGAAGTACAGCCACCCGGCACCGAACGCCATCTTCTCGCCGTAGAACTCACGCGCGTAGGAGATGAACGAGCCCGAGGACGGGCGGTGGAGGACGAGTTCACCGAGGGCGCGAAGGATGAGGAAGGCGAAGAACCCGCAGAGCGCGTACACGAGGATGAGCGCCGGGCCGGAGCTGTTCAGGCGCCCGCCCGCACCGAGGAAGAGCCCGGTGCCGATCGCGCCGCCGATCGCGATCATCTGGATCTGCCGCGGCTTGAGGGTCTTGTGGTACCCCTCCTCCTCACCGGAGAAGTCCTGCACGGCGAGCATCTCGTCGCCGACGGTCTCGCGGGATTCGGCCCAGTCTCCGGAACGTTCGTGTCGTGGGGTCGTGCCTTCGGTCATGTCGTCCCATCGGGTCGGGTCCGACGGCGCTCCGCCGGACTGGACGGTGGTATATCTCAGTCGTGCCCGCCCAAGAGTAGTCGCGAACGTTCGGCATTTCCGGCCATCGCTGTCCATTCTTCGGAGGACAGCGGCGCTCCGGACGGACCTATTCCAGGGGTCAGGCGAGCAGGGCGGCGACGACGACGAGGACCGGCACGGAGAGGATCGTCGTCAGCAGGACCGTGTCGCGGGCGAGCGTGACACCCTGCTCGTATCGGCTGGCGAAGTTGTAGACGTTCTGGGCCGCCGGGAGGGCCGCGAGGACGACGGAGGCGAACAACGGCGTGCCGCTCAGCCCGAAGCCGACGTGGGCGATGAGGTAGGCGAACACGGGCATCACGATCGATTTGATCGCCGTCGCCACGAAGATCTCCCGACGTCCGCTGCCGGCCTGCAACGGCCGCATGCCGTGCAGCGACATCCCGAACGCCATGAGGATGAGCGGCACGGCCGCACCGCCGAGGAGCTCGAACGGAGCCATGACGGGCTCGGGCAGCCGGACGCCGAACAGGTTGAGCACGACGCCGACGATCGACGCGACGATCATCGGGTTGCGGAAGGGCTGCGTCACGACACCGAGGAAGGAGACGGAGCCGCGCTGTCTGACATCGAGGATGGTGAGCGCGATCGGGGCGAAGACGAGGAGCTGTAGCAGGATGACCGGGGCGACGTAGCCGGCCTCACCGAGGACGTAGACCGCGACCGGGATGCCGATGTTGTTGGCGTTGACGTAACCCGAGCCGAGCGCACCGATCGTCGCGACGGAGAGGTCCTTGCGCAGCCACACGGCGTTCAGCAGCACGAAGAGTGCGGCCGCCGACAGGGCACTCGCGAGGGCGACCCAGATGAAGCTGCTGAACACCTCGTGCAGGTCGGCCGTGGCGAGCACCGTGAACAGCAGCGCCGGGTTGGTGACGAAGAACGCCACCCGGTTGAGCACGTGCCCGGTCGTCGGGCCCCCGACCTCGAAGCGGCCGGCGAGGTAGCCGACGAGGATGACGGTGCCGATGATCGCGAACCCCGTCAGCACTCCACCCATGCCGTCCAGCCTAGGCGCAGCCCGTCCGGCGGCCCGGCCGAGCCGACGGTTGTGGACCGACGGGCGGACGTGGAGAATCTGGGGAGGAGAGCCGGGCACCACCATCGCCCCGCGATCCGCTCCCACCAGGAGCCCGCACCAATCACCCACGAGGAGATCCGACGATGACGTCATTCGACCCGGTCGCGTCCAGCGACGCGATGCACAGCACCACCCTCCCCCACGAACGCCTCTCCATCAGCCGCGGACCGCGCTCCGGGCTGACCATCAGCGTCGCCCTGCACTCCACCGCCCTGGGACCGGCCCTCGGCGGCGCGCGACTCTGGCGGTACGGGTCCTGGCTCGAGGCCGTCGACGACTCCCTCCGCCTCGCGGCGGGGATGACGATGAAGAACGCGGCCGCCGGTCTCGCGCACGGCGGCGGGAAGTCCGTCATCCACCTGCCCGTCGGCATGACCCTGGGCCCCGCGGAGCGTCGCGACGCGATGCTCGACCTCGGCGACGCGGTCGAAGCGCTCGGCGGCGCGTATCGCACCGCGGAGGACGTCGGCACGACCGCCGAGGACATGGCCGTCGTCGCCGAACGGACCGATCACGTCAGCGGCCTGCCCGCCGATCGCGGCGGCGTCGGCGAACCGAGCGAGGCGACGGCGGCAGGCGTGCACGCGGCCATCACCGCGACGCTCGAGACGGTCTTCGGCACGCCGCTCGTCGCGGGCCACCGGGCGACGATCTCCGGGCTCGGCCAGGTCGGCGGCCGTCTGGCCCGACGGCTCGCGGCCGAGGGTGCTCGCCTCATCGTCACCGACGTCGACCCGCGGAAGCGCACCCTCGCCGAGGAGATCGGCGCCAGCTGGATCGAACCGGGCGACGAGCACCTCGTCGAGACGGACCTCTTCGTGCCGTGCGGTGTCGGCGGCGCCCTGAACGCCCGGGTGATCGGGCAGCTGCGGTGTCGCGCCGTTGTTGGGGCGGCGAACAACCAGCTCGCCACCCGCGCCGACGCGGTGGCCCTCGAAGAGCGCGGCATCCTGTGGGCGCCGGACTTCGTCGCGAACGCCGGCGGTGTGATCTACCTCGCCATGGCATCCGAACCGGGCGCCGACGCCGCGGCCATCGAGCAGCGGGTGTCGGCGATCGGGCGGACCGTGCAGTCCATCTACCGGGACGCCGCCGCCGAGGGCGTCACGACGCTCGTCGCCGCCGAACGTCTCGCGATGGCCCGCATCGATGCGGCCGGCGGGGTCCTCGCAGCGGTCTGACGACGGCGAACGGCCCGTCCACCCGGAGCGGGTGGACGGGCCGTCGGTCGCCAGGGTCAGGCGAAGTCGAGGGATCGCGTCAGAGCTTGACGACCATCTTCCCGGTGTTGGCGCCGCGCATGAGGGCGAGGAACGCGTCGAGCGTGTGGTCGAGGCCCTCGTAGACGGTCTCGTCGAAGACGACGTCGCCGTTCTGCAACCAGGCGCCCATCTCAGCCGAGAACGCCGGGAAGTGCTGCGTGTAGTTGCCGACGGTGAAGCCCGTGAGGGTGAGCCCGCGGGTCACGATGTTCGACAGGTTGCGCGGGCCCTCGGCACGCTCGGTGTCGTTGATCTGCGAGATGACGCCGCAGAGCGCTGCGCGCCCGCCGTCGTTGAAGGCGTCGATCGCCGCTTCGAGGTGCTCGCCGCCGACGTTGTCGAAGTACACGTCGATGCCGTCGGGTGCTGCGGCCGCGAGCTGCTCGGTGACGGGCCCGTCCTTGTAGTTGAAGGCGGCGTCGTAGCCGTACTTCTCCGTCAGCAGGGCGACCTTCTCAGCCGATCCGGCCGAACCGATGACGCGCTTCGCGCCCTTGAGACGGGCGATCTGGCCGACCATCGTGCCGACGGCACCTGCCGCACCGGAGACGAACACCGTGTCGCCCTCCCGGAACTTGGCGACCTCGAGCAGACCGACGTACGCGGTGAGGGCCGTCATGCCGAGGACGCCGAGGTAGGCGGACAGCGGGACGCCGGGGAGCTCAGGGACGACGCGGAACCCGCTGGCGTCCTCCTGGACGAGGTCGCGCCAGCCGAACTGGTGCAGGACGACGTCGCCGACGGAGAAGCCCTCGGCGGCCGACTCGACGACCCGGCCGATGGCGCCGCCGGTCATCGTCTCACCGAGCTGGTACGGCGCGACGTAGGAGCGGGCGTCGTTCATGCGACCGCGCATGTAGGGGTCGACGGAGAGGAAGAGGTTCTGGACCCGGAGCTGGCCGGGCGCGAGCTCCGGGAGTTCGACGGAGACGGTCCGGAAGTCGGACTCGGTCGGCCAGCCGACCGGTCGCGAGACGAGCTGGATCTGGGTGCTGAGCGCGGGGGTGTTCATGTGGTGCCTTTCCTTGGTGCGGTGATTCGGTGGGAGGGCGCAGCACGTCGTCGGGTTGCGGACGGGGTGACGCCCGGGGCGTCGGGGAGGTGTCAGACGGCCAGCGCGATGACGAGCGCGATGAGTCCGAGCAGCGGGGCGGTCCCCTGGACGATCGCGGCGCGGGCCTTCGTGCGGTCCGAGGTGATGAGGACCAGCGAGGCGAGCAGCATCGAACCCGCCGAGGCGAACACGAGCGCCGCGCCGATACCGGTCGAGCCGGTGATCAGGAAGACGATGCCGACGATCGTGCCGATCGCGAGGAACAGGTTGTAGAAGCCCTGGTTGTATGCGAGGCCGCGGGTGGTCTCCGCCTCCAGCTCCGTGGTGCCGAAGGTCTTGCGCGTTGCCGGCTCGGTCCAGCGCAGCGACTCGAGCACGAAGATGTAGACGTGCAGGAGGGCGGCGATGCCGACGAGGACGAGACTGACGACGAGCATGGGACGGGCCTTCCGGGAGATCGGCGTCGAGTCGTCCGGGTGGAGCGACATTCTGTACCGATGGGTCTACTATAATAGTAGAACGCTCGGTACACAACCCGTCTGTCCGGAGGGCCGACCGAGCCGGGAGGAGACATCGATGGGACGCACGCAGGAGTTCGACACGGTCGCGGTCGTCCAGGCGGCGCGTGACGTCTTCTGGGACCGCGGGTACGAGGCGACCTCCCTCGCCGACCTCGAAGCGGCCACCGGTCTGCGCCGATCGAGCCTCTACCACGCCTTCGACAGCAAGCGCGGGCTGTTCGACGCCGCCGTGCAGGACTACCTCGACACCGTCATCCGACCGCGTCTCTCGATCCTCGCGCGGGCGACGGACGGCAGAGCCGGACTCACCACGTACTTCTCCGGCGTGCAGACCGTCATCGCGACCCTGCCCGACGACTCCCCCCGCCGCGGCTGCCTCCTCCTCAACAGCGCGGCCGGCCTCGCGGCCCACGACGATGCACTGCGCGAGGTCGTCGACGGTTACCGGGCCGAGCTCACCACCGCGGTCTCGGATGCCCTCGCCCTGGCCCGTCCCGAGGCGGACGCCGACGAACTCGCCGCCGCCGCCCGGCAGCTCACGTCGTTGTCGGTCAGCGCGCTACTGCTCGCCCGCGTCAACCGGGAGGAGGCCGTCGCCATCCTCGACGTCGCCCTCACGCAGGTCGGTAGCTGGTAGTGGACGCATAACACCGGAACCCTCCGGATGTCACCGGCGGGCGCCAATGTGACGCTCTGTTTCGGCCACCGAGAGCGGTCCGTCACCCTCGCGTAGCATGGCGGGCACCCCACCCCCTGGAGCCCGAGACCCATGACGAACGCTGCCCCAAGCCCGCTCGCCGCGAGCTCGCCGGTCACCCGCGACGCGGTCCCCGCCGGCTCGGCGGATCGTGCCTCCACGGTCGCGTTCACCGGGGTCGGCCGCACCTTCGCGAGCGGTGCCGGCAAACGCGCCGACGCCCCGCGGCCCGTGCTGCGCGACGTCACGATCACCGCCGAGGCCGGCGAGGTCGTGGCGATCCTCGGCACGAGCGGCTGCGGCAAGTCCACCCTGCTGCGGATCGCGGCCGGCCTCGACCACCCGACCGCCGGCTCCGTGCGCATCGACGGCACGCCCGTCGACGGCATCGACCCGCGCACGGCCTTCGGCTTCCAGGAGCCTCGACTCCTCCCCTGGCGCACCATCGCGGCGAACGTCGCACTCGGTCTGCCCAAGCGGACACCCGCAGCCGAAGGGCGCGCCCGCGTCGCCGAGCTGCTCGAACTCGTCGGGCTCGCGGACTTCGCCGACCACCGCCCGCGGGAGGTCTCCGGCGGCATGGCGCAACGCGCCTCACTCGCCAGGGCCCTCGCCCGCAGGCCGGGCGTCCTGCTCCTCGACGAACCGTTCGGCGCCCTCGACGCCCTCACCCGGCTGAAGATGCAGGACCTGCTGCTCGCCATCCACCTCGCCGCGCCCACCACCATCCTGCTCGTGACGCACGACGTCGACGAGGCCCTCCAGCTCGCCGACCGGGTCATCCTCCTGGGTCGCGAGGAGGGACACCCCGGGTCGACCATCGCGCAGACCGTGACCGTCCCCGGCAACCGCCCGCGCGACCGCGGGTCGGCCGAGCTCGCCGAGCTGCGCGGCCGCCTCCTCGACGGACTCGGCATCGACCGCCACGGTCTCTCCCGAGGCGACCAACGACTCCCGTCCATCCCGCACTTCCCGTACTGAGCCACCCACCACCTCCGCCGTCATCCCGCACCGATCCACAGCAAGGACCAACGCATGACCTCACGACGCCGCTTCACCACCTCCCGCGCCGGGCGCGCGGCCCTCGTCGCCGCGACCGCCGCGGCAGCGCTCCTCCTCAGCGGCTGCGTCGCGGGCGAGAACGCTCCTGCGGCCGGCGGCGACAGCACCGCCGGCACCACCGAGGGCGGCACGCTCAACATCGACTTCGCGACCTACAACCCGCTCTCCCTCATCATCAAGGACCAGGGCTGGCTCGAGGACGCACTCGACGACCAGGACGTCACCGTCAACTGGGTCCAGTCGGCCGGCTCCAACAAGGCCAACGAGGCGCTGCGGGCCGACGCGATCGACGTCGGGTCGACCGCCGGGTCCGCCGCGCTCCTGAACCGGGCGAACGGATCGGCCATCCAGGCGATCGACGTCTTCTCACAGCCCGAGTGGTCGGCGATCGTCGTCGGCCAGGGCTCGACGATCACGGACGTCGCCGAGCTCAAGGGCAAGAAGGTCGCCGCGACGAAGGGCACCGATCCCTACTTCTTCCTCCTGCAGGCGCTGGAGGCGGCCGGCCTGTCCGCCTCAGACGTCACGATCGAGAACCTCCAGCACGCCGACGGCTGGGCGGCCCTGCAGAACGGTTCCGTCGACGCCTGGGCCGGTCTCGACCCGATCATGGCCGGCGCCGAGGAGGCGGGCGCGAAGCTCATCTACCGCAACGTGGACTTCAACAGCTACGGCATCCTGGCCGCCACCGAGTCGTTCATCGACGAGCGTCCGGACGTCGCGCAGACCGTCGTGAACGCCTACGAGCACGCTCGTGAATGGGCTGCGTCGAACCCCGACGAGACGGCGCAGATCCTCGCGGACGCCGCGGGCCTCGACCTCGCCGTGGCGACGAAGGTCATCACGGAGCGCTCGAACCTCGACGTCGACCCGGCGCCGGGCAAGGCGCAGGAGCAGGTCCTGTCGATCATCGGCCCGATCTTCGTGGAGTCCGGCGACGTGTCGTCACAGGACAAGGTCGACGACGCCCTGGCCGACCTCTTCAACCCGAGCTTCGTGGATGACGCCGACCCGACCGCCATCGGCGCGAAGTAGTCCGGCCCCTGAACCCTCCCGAGAGGAACCCATGACCGAGTTCGCCGGTCTCGGCACCACCGCTGCCGCGGGTGCCCAGGCGACCCAGTCCGGCCGCGACGCGCGCGCCGTCCTCGGGTCCCGCAGGATCGTCGTCGTCCTCGGCGGCTTTGTCGTCCCCGTCGTCATCCTCGGAGCCTGGCAGCTCGTCACCGCGTTCGGCCTCGTCCCGGCCTCGCAACTCCCGGCACCCGCCGAGGTCTGGGCGGCCGGCGTGGATCTCGCGCAGCGCGGCTGGCTGCAGCAGGACGTCGCCATCTCGGTGCAGCGCGTCCTGATCGGGTTCCTCATCGGTGCCGTGCTCGGTCTCGTCCTCGGCGCGGTCGTAGGGCTCTCGCGCCTTGGCGACATCCTGCTGTCGACGACCTTCGCGGCGATCCGGGCCGTCCCGTCGCTCGCGTGGGTCCCGCTGCTCATCCTCTGGTTGAAGATCGGTGAGGAGTCGAAGATCACGCTCATCGCGATCGGCGCGTTCTTCCCGGTGTACACGACGGTCTCCGCCGCGCTCCGCCACGTGGACAAGCACCTGGTCGAGGCCGGCCGCGCGTTCGGGCTGAACGGTGTCGCGTTGTTCCGGACGGTGCAGCTGCCCGCCGTGACGCCCTCGGTCGTCTCCGGCCTCCGGCTCGCGCTCGCGCAGTCGTGGCTGTTCCTCGTGGCGGCGGAACTCATCGCCTCGTCCATGGGACTCGGATTCCGTCTGGTGGACTCGCAGAACAACGGTCGGGTCGACCGCATCTTCTTCGTCATCATCGTGCTCGCGCTGCTCGGCGCGATCACCGATGCGCTCGTCGGGGTCCTCGACCGCTGGATCAAGCGCCGCTGGGGGTAGCGGCCCGCCGCGGTCCGCCGTGCAGTTCCCCAGCGCGAACGGCCGAATGTTGCAGCGAAGTCGCTCGTGACGCAAGAAATCCGCACCCCCTCCGCCCCTACGCTCGAAGGAATCGCCACCCACCCCGGGTGACGCCTGCGCACGCGGAAGGAGGTTCACCATGTCGAACGTCGCCACCACCCACACGAAGAGCATCGTCGGAGAGCCGGAGGTCGTCGAAGACGCCGCCGCGCTCGTCGGGCACCCGGCCTGGACGGACCTCAAGGCCGCCGCGACCGCGCTGCAGGCCGTCCAGGTGAAGGACGGCTCGATCCCCGAGGCGACCGACCACGGGCCGGCTGCGGGGCACGTCGCCACGATCGTCGCGAGCGTCCGCACCCTCGCTCCGCACTTCCCGCACGACGCCGAGTACCTCGACGCCCTCGTCGCCGACTTCGACCGCTGGGAACGCGACGGCTTCGGCGTCCCGGACTTCCTCGACTCGCTCGTCGCCTTCCACCCCGAGCGGCATCGCGTGGACGGTCTGGGACACCTCGTCGTGTTCCCGATGGTCACGCAGAACGGTTCGACCGACCGCCACATCGAGGCCGTGCTCGTCGAGGTCATCTGGCCCGAGTTCATCGCCGCGCTCGAGGCCGGCGACTACACGAACGCACTCTTCGTGCCGATCCGCTTCCTCGACTTCACGCAGGGGTACGACACGAACTCGGCGGTCCTCTTCCCCGAGACGGTCGCGATGCGCGCGATCCCGGCGTTCACCTGGGGTGCGATCTTCCAGGACCGCGAGGCGGCCCGGTACCGTCGAGTCGTCCGAGCCGCGGCCGAGATCACCAAGCTCGACCTCCCGGCCGACGCCGCGTCCCTCCTGGACGACCAGCAGCTGGCCGAGGAGACCTTCGTCATGTGGGACCTCATCCACGACCGCACGCACATGCGCGGTGACCTCCCGTTCGACCCGTTCATGATCAAGCAGCGGATGCCGTTCTTCCTGTACTCCCTCGAGGAGCTGCGCTGCGACCTCACGGCGTTCCGCGAGTCGGTCCGGCTGGAGCGCACGCTGACGACCCGTGCGGAGACCGAGACGCTCGACGCGGCGGACGTGGCGATCCTCGAGCACGCGAAGCTCGTCCAGTACGCGATCATCTTCGACCGCATCTTCCGGTTCGCCATCACCGGCTCTCGCGTCCGGAACTACGACGGCGTCGGCGGCCAGCTGCTGTTCGCGTGGATGCACCAGCACGGCGTGCTGCACTGGACCGACACCAGGCTCACGATCGACTGGGACGCGGTCCCCGACGTGGTCGTGCGGCTCGGCGAGAGCATCGACGAGCTGTACTGGCGCTCGATCGACCGTCCGAAGACCGCGCACTGGCTCGCCGCCTACGAGCTCGTCCGGACGACGCTCACACCACACCCCGCGTCGCAGTGGGCGCGTGGGCTCTCCGACGAGATCCTGAGCGGACCGCCGCGCGGACTCACCGACGCGGTCCTCGACGACGAGTTCCCCCTGTCGATGTTCTATGAGGCGCTCGGCAAGAAGATGGCGGACGTCATCGCGTCGACCGCCGGGATCACGGGGCGATCCGCGGCCTGACCCGACCGTGCCGCGGAGGAGCCCGGAGCAGCACTCTCCTGAGTGCCGCTCCGGGCTCTTGTTCGAACGCCGGACCGCCGGCGCCACACCCCGGTCCGAGCCTCCGCTCCGTCGCTCGACGGATGTCCCCGGCGGGGCGTCGCGCTAGCGTGGACGGCATGAGCGAGCCCGCCGTCGACCAGCAGGAGGAACGCCCGGTCGACCCCTACGACGCCGAGTGGCGGCGTCCGGCCGCGACGCCGTCGGAACAGCGATCCGACATCATCCTCGCCATCGCCCTCGGCGTCGGCACCCTCCTCAGCCTCACGCTGTACACGATCGCCGGGTTCTACCCCGAGCCCGCACCGATGTGGGCGTCCGTCCTCTGGGCGATCGGCATCACCGCGCCGCTCGCGTTCCGTCGCCGCTTCCCGTGCTCCGTCTCGATCGTCGTCGCCGTCATGTTCATCGTGGGCGGCACGGTGCTCGTACCCGAGGTCCTCTTCACGAACATCGCCCTGTTCCTCGCGATCTACACGGTCGGGGCGTGGGTCCCGAACCGACGTCGCGCTGCGCTCGTCCGCGTACTCATCATCGTGGCCATGTTCGTCTGGCTGCTCATCTCCATGTTCATCCAGGCGACCGACCCCGACGCACTGCCCAGCCTCTCCCGGGTGGGGCTGTTCTCCCCCCTCGTGGCGTTCATCCTCATCCAGATCCTGACGAACATCCTCTACTTCGGAGCGGCCTACTTCTTCGGCGAGCGCGTGTACCAGTCCTCTCGGGAACGGGCGGCGCTCGAGCAGCGCACCGCCGAGCTCGAGGCGGAGCGCGCCCGGTCCGCCCGGCAGGCGGTCGCCCTCGAGCGGGTGAGGATCGCGCGCGAGCTGCACGACGTCGTCGCCCACCACGTCTCGGTCATGGGGGTCCAGGCCGGAGCCGCGCGCACCGTGCTCGAGGTGAACCCTGCCGCCGCGCGGGATGCGCTCACGAACGTCGAACTCGGCGCTCGGAGCGCGATCGACGAGCTGCGCAAGATGCTCGGCACGCTGCGTGCGCACGGCGAACCGACCGACGAGGAGAGCAGCCCGTCGACCGTCGGTGTCGGCCAGCTGGGGCGGCTCGCCGATGAATCGACGGCGAACGGGCTGCCGACGAGGTTCGAACTCGTGGGCGCACCGGTCGCGATCCCGGCTGTCGTGTCGTTCAACCTGTACCGGATCGCGCAGGAGGCGCTCACGAACGCCCGCAAGTACGGCGGCACCGCGGCGACGGCCGAACTCAGACTCCGCTATCTGGACGACGCGGTCGAGCTCGAGGTCACGAACACGGGGACGGTCCCGACGGTGGCGCGGCGCGGCGGGCTCGGACTCATCGGGATGCGGGAGCGCGTGGCGTCGTCCGGCGGCGTCCTCGAGGTCGGGGCACGCGCCCGCGGCGGCTTCCTCGTGCGGGCCGCCATCCCGCTCGGCCGGCCGGGCGACCAGGCGATGGAGCCCGTCGCCGCGTCCATCGCCGACGCCCGCTTCGCGTCCTCCGCCGCGGGACGACCCCAGACCACCACCACGAAGGACCAGGCATGACCGAGCAGCCCACCCGCATCCTCCTCGTCGACGACCAGGAGCTGCTGCGTGCCGGCTTCCGCATCATCCTGGGATCGCAGCCCGGGATCGAGATCGTCGGTGAGGCGTCGGACGGCGCCGAGGCCGTCGCGCTGGCGACGACGCTCGCGCCGGACGTGATCTGCATGGACGTGCAGATGCCCGGCATGGACGGCCTCGAGGCCACCCGCCGGATCGTCGCGGATCCGGACACCAACGCCGCGGTCCTCATCCTCACCACCTTCGACCGCGACGACTACCTGGCCGAGGCGCTCCGTGCCGGCGCGAGCGGGTTCTTGTTGAAGAACTCCTCGCCGGAGGAACTCGTCGCAGCGGTCTCGGTGATCGCGGGCGGCGAGGCGCTCCTCTCTCCGGCTGTCACCCGCCGGGTCATCGAGGGGTTCACCCGGCAGAGTCCCGCCGTCGAGGACGCCGCGCAGGACCCCGCCGTCCCGGTCTCGCCGACGACCGGTGCCGACTATGAGCAGCTGACCGAGCGCGAGCGCGAGGTCCTGCAGCTGGTGGCTCAGGGCCTGTCCAACCAGGAGATCGCGACCACGCTCTTCGTCGGCGAGGCGACCGTGAAGTCCCACGTCTCGAAGGTGCTGCAGAAGCTCGCCCTCCGTGATCGCATCCAGGCGGTCATCTACACCTACGAGCACGGCCTGGCGTCGCCGCGCAGCTGAGGGTTCGCTCCGTCTCCGCGCAACCCCGTCGGTCGGTCGGATGCGAGGAGTAGCGTGACGACCATGGAATTTCGATACCTCGGCAACAGCGGACTCAAGATCTCAGAGATCATCTTCGGCAACTGGCTGACCCACGCCTCGCAGGTGGAGAACGACGTCGCCACGGCGAGCGTTCGCGCCGCCCTCGACGCCGGCATCACCACCTTCGACACCGCCGACGCCTACGCGAACACGGCGGCGGAGCAGGTGCTCGGCGACGCCCTCAAGGACGAACGACGCGCGAGCCTGGAGATCTTCACGAAGGTCTACTGGCCCACCGGCCCGAAGGGGCACAACGACGTCGGGCTGTCGCGCAAGCACATCATGGAGTCGATCGACGGCTCGCTCACGCGTCTCGGCACCGACTACGTCGACCTGTACCAGGCCCACCGCTACGACAGCGAGACGCCCCTCGAGGAGACGATGCAGGCCTTCGCCGACGTCGTCCGCGCGGGCAAGGCGCTCTACATCGGCGTGAGCGAGTGGAACGCCGAGCAGCTGCGTGCCGGCCACGCCCTGTCGAAGGAGCTGGGCTTCCAGCTCATCTCGAACCAGCCGCAGTACTCGATGCTGTGGCGGGTCATCGAGGAGGAGGTCGTCCCCACCTCGCGTGAACTCGGCATCTCGCAGATCGTCTGGTCGCCGGTGGCGCAGGGCGTCCTCAGCGGCAAGTACCTGCCGGGCGCCGAGCTCCCGCAGGGCAGCCGGGCGACCGACGAGAAGGGCGGCGCCGACACCATCAAGCGCTTCCTCGACGACGAGGTGCTCACGGCCGTCCAGCAGCTGAAGCCCATCGCCGACGAGCTCGACCTCACCATGGCGCAGCTGGCGCTCGCCTGGGTGCTGCACAACGACAACATCGCCGGTGCGATCGTCGGGGCCTCGCGTCCTGAACAGGTCACCGCGAACGCCGCCGCGGCCGGTGTGAAGCTCGACGACGCGGTCATCGCCCGCATCGACGAGGCCATCGGCTCCGTCGCCGAGACCGACCCCTCGAAGACGGTCTCCCCGGAGTCCCGCCCCGCCTGATCCAGCGCTCGGCTGGTCCACGACGCCCGGTATCCCCCACTCGACGGAGAAGGGGACCGGGCGTCGTCGCGTCAACCCGTCCTGCGGCGGATGCCGGCGGCCCACTGCGCCGCGTAGCGTGATCGCCATACCGGGAGAACCCGACGCCGGACACTCGGTCCAGCACGCAGATCACAGGAGGCGGCCGATGCTCGAACTCAGCCACATCGACAAGTCGTACGGCGAGCGGAAGGTGCTCGACGACGTCAGCTTCCAGGTCGCCCCCGGCCGTATGACGGGGTTCGTCGGCGGGAACGGCGCCGGCAAGACGACGACGATGCGCATCCTGCTCGGTGTCCTCGCCGCGAACGCCGGAACCGTCACCCTCGACGGCACCCCGCTCACCCCGGAGGATCGCCGCCGGTTCGGCTACATGCCGGAGGAGCGCGGCCTCTACCCGAAGATGCGGGTCGAGGAACAGCTCGTCTACCTGGCCCGCCTCCACGGGTTCACGACCCACGCCGCCAAGCGCAACGCCGGCGAGCTGCTCGAGCGCCTCGGCCTCGGCGAGCGCCGGAACGACGCGCTCGAGAGCCTGTCGCTCGGCAACCAGCAGCGCGCGCAGATCGCCGCGGCGCTCGTCCACGACCCCGACGTCCTCGTCCTCGACGAGCCGTTCTCGGGCCTCGACCCGATGGCGGTCGACGTGGTCGTCGGCGTCCTCGGCGAGTTCGCTGCGAACGGCTCCCCCGTCCTGTTCTCGAGTCACCAGCTCGACATCGTGGAGCGCCTCTGCGACGACCTCGTGATCATCGCCGGCGGCAGGATCCGCGCCTCCGGTTCGCGCGAGTCCCTCCGCGAAGCCCACTCCGGAAACCGCTACGAGTTGCTCACCGCGGCCGACACCGGCTGGCTGCGCGAGCGTCCGGGGATCTCCGTCGTCGACTTCGACGGCGGCTACGCCCTCTTCGACGCCGATGACGCCCAGGCGGCGCAGGCCGTGCTCCGTGAGGCACTGACCCACGGCGACGTCACGAGCTTCGCCCCCCTCCGACCCACCCTCGCCCAGATCTTCAAGGAGGTCATCCAGTGACCACGGCAACCGCGTCCCCGATCCAGCCCGCCGGTCGTCGTCGCTCCGGCCCGGCCTCCCCCAGCCTCGTGCAGAGCATCGGTCTCGTCGCCGAGCGCGAGGTCAAGATGCGTCTGCGCAGCAAGACCTTCCTCATCTCGACGGGCATCCTGCTCCTCGTGATCCTCGCCGGCATCGTCGTCGGTGGGTTCCTCGCGAAGAACACCGCGTCGGAGACCACGAAGGTCGCGGTCGTCGGGAACGCGGGTGCGGGACTCGTCGACGGCAAGACCTTCGACGTGACCGAGGCGGCAGACGTCGCCGCCGCTGAAGCCCTCGTGAAGTCGGGCGACGTCGAGGCGGCGATCGCACCGGCCACCGACGACAACCCCACCGGCGTCCAGGTCATCTTCGACTCCGAGGCCTCCAACACGCTCATCATGCAACTGAGCGCGCAGCCACAGGTCACCATCCTCGATCCCGACGCCGACGGCTCCGCCGGCTTCCTGCTCTACATCGTGTCGCTCGGGTTCGGCCTCGTGTTCTTCGTCTCCGCCACCACCTTCGGGGCGTCGATCGCGCAGAGCGTCGTCGAGGAGAAGCAGACCCGCGTCGTCGAGATCCTGATGTCGGCCATCCCCGTGAAGGCGCTCCTCGCCGGCAAGGTGCTCGGCAACAGCATCCTGGCGTTCGGGCAGATCCTGGCGATCGCGGCCCTGTCCGTGATCGGACTGACGGTGACGGGCCAGACGGAGCTGCTCGCCGGCCTCGGGACCCCGGTCGTCTGGTTCGTGGTGTTCTTCGTGCTCGGCTTCATCCTGCTGGCCGCGCTGTTCGCCGCCGCCGGATCGCTGGTCTCACGTCAAGAGGACATCGGATCGACGACGACCCCGATTACGATGCTGATCATGATCCCGTACTTCGCCGTCATCTTCTTCAACGACAACCCGGTGGTGATGACGATCATGTCCTACGTGCCGTTCTCGGCAGCCGTGGGCATGCCCGTCCGTCTCTTCGTCGGGTCGGCGCAGTGGTGGGAGCCGATCCTGTCCCTGCTGATCCTCGCGGTCACGGCGGCGCTCGTCATCCTCGTCGGCTCGCGGATCTACGAGAACTCGCTGCTGAAAATGGGTGGCCGGGTCAAGCTTTCGGAAGCGCTCAAGGCATGAGCGGGCTCGGCGGGATCGACGAGGTCTTCAACCCGGGTGCCTTCGAGGCCAAGCAGTTCCTCGACGCCGAGCAGCGCCTCCCCGCGCCGGCCCCGCTCGCGGGCGATCCGGCCGGCGACATCTACGGCGACGAGCCCATCGTGCTCGACCTCGTGGATGAGGACGAGGAGGACCAGGACGCCCGGCTGACGCCCGAGCAGGCCGCCGCGCTGGCGGCCGAACAGCCGGCTGAGCCCTCCGCCGAGGACGAGCAGCAGGCCGCAGTCGCCTCCTCGATCGCCGTGCACGCGCTCGCCTACGAGCACGCGCTCGCGCAGGAGACCCCTGACGCGGAGCCGGAGCCCGGGGCGCACGCCGACGTCGACGCGGCGATCGACGCCGTGCCCGAGGAGGTCGTCCCCTCCTCCGACGGCCCCCGTCACGCCGCCGACTGACCCCGTCTCTCGGTTCACAATTCAGGAGCGCCTCGGCGCGTCCCCGCCGACACGCACGGCGCGGGGGCGCCACGCCCGGGCGCTCCTGAATTGTGAACATGCCCGACGGCGACCCGAGCACGCAGGAAGTCGGCCCGCGATGCACGGAAGCTGCGTGTGGCATGCGCGAGGATGGATCAGTGACCGACTCTCTGCATGACATCAGCATCCGCGGCTTCGCCTCCGACAACTACTCCGGCGTCCACCCCGAGATCCTCGACGCCCTCGCGGCGGCCAACGGCGGCCACCAGATCGCGTACGGCGAGGACGACTACACCCGTCGGCTGCACGAGGTCTTCGCGGACCACTTCGGCCGCGACGTCGCCGTGTTCCCCGTCTTCAACGGCACCGGTGCGAACGTCGTCGGTCTGCAGTCCATGCTCCCGCGCTGGGGTGCCGTCATCTCGGCGTCGACCGCGCACATCAACTCCGACGAGGGCGGCGCGCCGGAGCGGGTCGGTGGCATCAAGCTCCTGACGGTCGACGCCCCCGACGGCAAGCTCACGCCCGACCTCATCGACCGCGAGGCGTGGGGCTGGGGCGACGAGCACCGTGCACAGCCGCTCGTCGTCTCGATCACGCAGACCACCGAGCTCGGCACGCTGTACACGCCCGAGGAGATCCGTGCGATCGCCGACCACGCGCACGGTCACGGCATGAAGCTCCACCTCGACGGTGCCCGCATCGCCAACGCCGCCGCAGCCCTCGGCGTCCCGCTGCGCGCGTTCACCGCCGATGCCGGCGTCGACGTGCTCTCCTTCGGTGGGACGAAGAACGGACTCATGTTCGGCGAGGCCATCGTCGTCCTCGAGCCGTCGGCGTCGGAGGGCCTCGTCTACCTGCGGAAGCTCAACATGCAGCTGGCGTCCAAGATGCGCTTCGGTGCGGCGCAGCTCATCGCCCTGCTCGAGCCGGCGGCCGACGGTGGCGACGGGCTCTGGCTCCGCTCCGCGACCCACGCGAACGCGATGGCCGCGCGCCTCCGCACCTCCCTCGAGGCCCTCATCGCCGCCGGGGAGGCACCGGGGCTCGGCTTCAGCCAGCCGACCCAGGCCAACGCGGTGTTCGCGACCCTGCCCGCGGGCGTCCCCGACCGCTTGCGCGAACGCTTCCGCTTCTACGACTGGGACGCGGCGAAGGGCGAGGTCCGCTGGATGTGCTCGTTCGACACCACGGAGGACGACATCGACGCGTTCGTCGCCGCGATCCGCGAGGAGCTCGCCCGCGCATAGCGGCCGGTCACGATGACGGCGGGCCTCTGCGCGTCGACCCCCGATATGGCAAGGTTGGAGATCGGGCTTCCAACCGGATGAGAGAGACGGTCATGCACTATCAGTCGACGCGGGGCCACGACCTGCCCCAGCACTTCTCGGACATCCTCCTCGGCGGGCTCGCCCCGGACGGCGGCCTCTACCTCCCGGCCGAATACCCGCAGCTCACCGCTGACGAGCTCGAGTCGTGGCGGGAGCTGTCGTACGCCGACCTCGCGTTCGCCGTGCTATCGAAGTTCGCCGACGACATCCCCGCAGCCGACCTCCAGGACATCACCCGTCGCACCTACACGGCCAAGGTGTACTCGAACGGTCGCGCCGGCGACGACGCCTCACTCATCACCCCGCTGCGCACCCTCGGCGAGGAGGGCGGCACCGAGCTGCAGCTCCTCGGCCTCTCGAACGGCCCGACGCTCGCCTTCAAGGACATGGCGATGCAGCTGCTCGGCAACCTCTTCGAGTACACGCTCGCGAAGAGCGGCGACGAGCTCAACATCCTCGGCGCGACCTCCGGCGACACCGGGAGCGCGGCCGAGCACGCCATGCGCGGCAAGGCCGGTATCCGCGTCATCATGCTGAGCCCGCACGGCCGCATGAGCAGCTTCCAGCGCGCGCAGATGTTCAGCCTCCAGGACGACAACATCGTGAACCTCGCCGTCGAGGGCAACTTCGACGACTGCCAGGACATCGTGAAGGCCGTCTCGAAGGACGCTCCGTTCAAGGCGCTGCACGCCGTCGGTACGGTCAACTCGATCAACTGGGCCCGCGTCGTCGCGCAGGTCGTGTACTACGTGCACGGTTGGCTGCTCGCAACCGACGGCCCGGGCCAGAAGGTGTCGTTCTCGGTGCCGTCCGGCAACTTCGGCAACGTCTGCGCCGGGCACATCGCCCGCTCCATGGGCCTCCCGATCGACCAGCTCGTCGTCGCGACGAACGAGAACGACGTCCTCGACGAGTTCTTCCGCACGGGCGTGTACCGCCCGCGCTCGGCGGCCGAGACGCACCACACCTCCAGCCCGAGCATGGACATCTCGAAGGCGTCGAACTTCGAGCGTTTCCTCTACGACCTCGTCGGTCAGGACGCGACCCGCCTCGGTGAGCTGTTCCGGTCCCTCGACGAGGAGGGCGGATTCGACCTCTCCGGGACGCCCGAGTTCGAGCGGATCAGCGAGTTCGGCTTCGTCTCCGGTCGCAGCACGCACGCCGACCGCGTCGCCACCATCCGCGACGTCCACAAGCGCTACGGCGTCACGATCGACCCGCACACCGCCGACGGCGTCACGGTCGCCCGCCGCCACCTGCGCGAGGGCGTCCCGATGCTCGTCCTCGAGACCGCGCTGCCGGCGAAGTTCGCCGAGATCGTCCGCGAGGCGCTCGGCGAGGAGCCGGAGCGACCCGAGGCGTTCGAGGGCATCGAGGGGCTCGAGCAGCGCTTCGAGATCGTGCCGGCCGACGTCGACCGCATCAAGGCGATCATCGCGCAGCACACCGGCCGCTGACCCACCCCGGTCCCTGAGCCTGCCCCGGTCCCTGAGCCTGCCCCGGTCCCTGAGCCTGTCGAAGGGCCCTCGACACCGCGTCCGGTCCGTCGTCAAGCGCGGAGGATAGGCGTCGAGCCCGCCGGAGCCAAGCCCCCGCCGGGACGCCGCGTCCGTTCTACGCTGCCATCATGAGCAACCCCATGGATCCAGCAGCAGCAGACGCCCAACGAGACGCCCTGGCCCACGGCGGCCCTGGTGCCCAGGCACACGTGCCAGGTGAAGACCAGACCGACAGCTCGGTCGGCGGTATCGTGCCCGACGGCGGTGCGGTCGACCGATCGGCCGACGACGCGGCCCCCGGCGACGGCGGCCTGAGCAACGCCGGTGACGGTGTCGGCGGAGACGACGTCGTCGGCGATGCCGGGCTCGACGACGCGGACACCGAGGACGCGGTCGAGGACCTGGACGACCAGGACGACCTCGCCGACCGCGCTCCCGTCGGCGACAGCTTCGGCGAGGGTCCGGAGTAGGGAACCCCCACCGGTCCCTGAGCCTGCCGAAGGGCACTCGGTCGACTCCCCCGGTCCTGTCCTCATCCCGGTCCCTGAGCCTGTCGAAGGGCACCCGGCCGACTCCCCCGATCCCGGCCTCATCCCGGTCCCTGAGCCTGTCGAAGGGCACTCAGGGGACGAGGATGAGCTTCCCGCTCGGGTGGCCCGACTCGCTCTCGCGGTGCGCCTCGGCGGCCTCGGCGAGGGGCCGGACGGTGCCGAGCTCGAAGCTGAAGCGCCCCTGTTCGACGAGGGACGCGACCGCCGGGATCGCCTCCGCCCGCCAGGCCTGCTCTTGCGCCGTGAGCGGGAGCGGGTTGCCTCCGGACCACGCCTGGATCCCGAGGTCGGCCGCCTTCGCACCGACGACGATCGTGCCGATGTGCTGCCGGTCGTCGACCAGCTCGAACGAGGCCTCGAGCGCCTCGTCGGTGCCGACGGCGTCGAGCACGCGGTCGACGCCCTGCGGGGCCGCCTCGCGCACGCGCTCAACGAGCCCGGGACCATAGGTGACGGGGATCGCCCCGAGCTCCCGCAGGCGTGCGTGGTTGCCCTCGCTCGCGGTGGCGACGACGGTCGCTCCCCAGGCCACGGCGAACTGCACGGCGGCGTGCCCCACCGAGCCCGATCCGCCGTGGATCAGGAGGGTCGTCCCCTCGGTCACGCCGAGCGACCGGAGCGCCTGGTAGGCCGTGCTCACGGGGATGCCGATCGCCGCCGCCTCTTCGAAGGAGATGGCCTCCGGTTTGCGGATGATCTGGTCGGGCGTGACGACGACGTGGGTCGCGTACGTCCCGGACGCGTTGACGACCACGACCTCGTCGCCGATCGACCAGCCCTCGACGCCGTCGCCGACCTCGACGACGACCCCGGCGCCGTCGCTTCCGACACGTCGGGTGCCGTGCAGCTCGCCGCCGCGGACACCACTGCGGAGCTTCCAGTCGATCGGGTTCACGCCCGCGGCGCGCACCTCGACGACGAGTTCGCCGGGGCCCGCCTGAGGCGTCGGCACCTCGACGAGCTCGAGGACGTCGGCCGAGCCGAGCTCCTGGTACTGGATGACGGTCGCCATGTCGTTCCCTTCCCGAGACGCGCCTGCGCACCTCTGATCGACGTCCGCCGCGCAACGCGGCAGCCCTTCGAGGCTACTCCCGACGCTCCTCCACAGCCCCTCGGAACCCCCGCACCATGACGCCGCATGACCCGCGGATGGCATGGGCCCCGGCCTCCCGCGTAGCGTTGCAGCATGCCTCCCACTGATGGATCGACGTCCGCGGCGCCCGCCGCCACCATCGCGAACCTCCTCGCCGAGACCCGCAGCTACGCTCCGCCGGCCGACCTCGCCCGCACGGCGAACGTCGGCCCGGAGGAATGGGCTCGCGCGGCCGCCGACCCGGTGGCGTTCTGGGAGGAGCAGGCTCGACGCCTCGACTGGGTCACCCCGTGGGAGACGGCACACACCTGGGACCCGGCTCGGCCGGTCGAAGGGTCCGACCCATCGGACCCCGAGCCCGAACTCACCGTCCCGGCCGCCACCTGGTTCGCCGGGGGGACGCTCAACGTGGCGGTCAACTGCGTCGACCGGCACGTCGACGCCGGACGAGGCGACAAAGTGGCCCTCCACTTCGAGGGAGAGCCAGGCGACCGCCGCTCCATCACCTACGCCGAGTTGCAGCGCGAGGTCGCGAAGGCGGCCAACGCCCTGATGGCACTCGGCATCGGCCAGGGCGACCGCGTCGTCATCTACCTGCCGGTCATCCCCGAGACGGTCATCGCCACCCTCGCGGTCGCCCGCATCGGCGCCATCCACTCCCTCGTGTTCGGTGGGTTCTCGGCCGAGGCGCTGCGATTCCGGGTGGAGGACACCGAGGCCAAGCTGCTCATCACCACCGACGGCCAGTACCGCCGTGGTACGGCCGTGCCGGTCAAGCAGAACGCCGACGCCGCCGTCGACGGTGTGCCGTCCGTCGAGCACGTGCTCGTCGTCGCGCGCACGGGCGACGAGACGCCGAACGTGCCCTGGACCCCCGGTCGCGACGTCTGGTGGCACGACACCGTGGGTGTCGCCGCCGACACCCACGAAGCCGAGGCGTTCGATGCGGAGAACCCGCTCTTCATCATCTACACGAGCGGCACCACCGGGAAGCCCAAGGGACTCGTCCACACCTCGGGTGGCTATCTCACACAGGCGTCCTGGACCCACTGGGCGATCTTCGACGCCAAAGATGACGACGTCCACTGGTGCACCGCTGACCTCGCCTGGGTCACGGCGCACACCTATGAGATCTACGGTCCGCTCTCGAACGGGCTCACCCAGGTGATCTACGAGGGCACGCCGAACACCCCGCACCAGGCACGGCACTTCGAGATCATCGAGCGCTACGGCGTGACGACGTACTACACGGCGCCCACACTCATCCGGACCCTCATGACGTGGTTCCCCGAGGGGCCACCCGCCGAGTACGACCTCTCGAGCCTCCGGCTCCTCGGCACCGTCGGCGAGGCGATCAACCCCGAGGCCTGGATGTGGTTCCGCGAGCGCATCGGGCGCGGCGAGACCCCGGTCGTCGACACCTGGTGGCAGTCGGAGACGGGGTCGGCCGTCATCGCACCGCTCCCCGGCGCGACCACGATCAAGCCGGGTTCCGGCAGCCGTGCACTCCCCGGCCTGGAGGCGCTGGTCGTCGATGAGGACGGCGAGACGGTGCCCTTCGGCTCCGGCGGGTACCTCGTCGTCAGCCGCTTCGGGCCGTCGCTCGCGCGCACGGTCTGGGGCAACCCGGAGCGCTACCGCGACTCGTACTGGGCGAAGTACTGGAAACAGGGCTACTTCTTCTCCGGCGACGGCGCGAAGTGGGACGAGGACGGCGACATCTGGGTCCTCGGACGCGTCGACGACGTCATCAACGTCTCGGGCCACCGCCTGTCGACCATCGAGATCGAGTCGGCCCTCGTGTCGCATCCCCACGTGGGCGAGGCCGGCGTGGTCGGCGTGCACGACCCGATCACGGGGAGCGCGATCGCCGCGTTCGTCATCCCGTCCTCCCGGTCCCACGGGTCCGAGGCCGACGGCGAGGCGTACTGGTTGGAGCGCTCTGCGGCACTCCGCGAGGCACTGCGCTCCCACGTGGCGAACGAGATCGGCCCGATCGCGAAGCCTCGCGACGTGTTCGTGGTCCCAGACCTCCCGAAGACCCGCTCGGGGAAGATCATGCGGCGTCTGCTCGGCGACATCGTCGACCAGCGGCCCCTCGGCGACACGACGTCGCTGCAGGACGAAGCGGCCTCGCACCGGATCGCCGAGATCGTCACTGCTGCACGGACCCCTCGAGCCCGGGAATAGCGCCCCGATCGATGCAGTTGCATCCATCGTCAATGGCGACGCAACCTCTGTCCACTTCCCTTGTTTCGCTTGGAGACCGCATGTCCATCGTCACCCGTACCGCCCAGACCGACGCCCCCATCCTCGACGTCCTCGCCGACCGCTGGAGCCCCCGCGCCTTCGTGAGTGAGCCTGTCGCCGCCGCGAAGATGGCCTCGGCGCTCGAAGCCGCGCGTTGGTCGCCGAGCGCCAACAACGTGCAGCCGTGGCGGTTCATCGTCGGCACCAAGGGCACCGCCACGTTCGACACGATCGCTGAGCAGCTGGTGGCCTTCAACCGCGGTTGGGCAGCGCAGGCCGGCGCGCTCATCGTCGCCGTCGCCGAGACCCTCGACGACGAGGGCAACGAGCGCCCCTGGGCGATCTACGACCTCGGCCAGGCGATGGCGCACCTGAGCATCCAGGCCCACAGCGACGGTCTCTTCGCGCACCAGATGGCCGGTTTCTCCGCCGACGGCATCCGGGAGGCGTTCTCGCTGCCGGACGGCCTCGTGCCGTTCACCGTCACCGCTCTCGGCGAGCTCGGCGACCCCGAGCTCCTGCCCGAGGGCATGCTCCGCGACCGCGAGACCGCTCCGCGTGAGCGTCGTCCCCTCGCCGACCTCGTGATCGTCCAGGAGTAGTCCGCTCGGTTCCTGCACCACCACGCTGCGCAGTCCGGTCCGCCGGGCTGCGCAGTCGTCGTTCGCGGGGCTCATCCGTCATCGCTCGGGCTAGGCCGGTGACGACGCAGTCCAATAGCCGACACGATGAACAACGCAGTCAAGGCCGCTCCAACACACGATCGCGAGATGAGTTCTCCAGTCGCGCCCCAGTGGGCCCCGTAGACGATGATGCTGACCGTCGCGAGACCGGATAGCAGGGCAGCGAGAGTGCTCATCGAAGCTCGTTCCGTCAGACGCCACCAATCGCGCGACGTGTTCGGCTCCGTTGCACCGCGTGACAGGCGGGCTATCGCCCATACGCCGATCCCTTGGAACACCGCGACCATGGAGCCGCCGTCCGCCGTTCCAAACTGAACTGGCGCAGCCAGGAGACCAACGACGAGGCACACTCGCATCAACCGCGAGCGTATCCTCACATGCCCAATCCTCTTGCACATATGAAATATGTAAGTATACCTCGACCCGTGTCCGACAACTCGATCGGTCAAGGACCAGAGACGGTCGAGGAGTCCGCCCCGTCCGCTCAATACAGGCGGAGACATCCAACCGCCTGTCGAAGGGCGTGTCCGTCTCGCCGCTACAGACCCGCGACGAGGTTGATGACGGTCGCCAGGATCACGGAGCCGAAGAGGTACGACAGCAGCGTGTGCTTGAGCACGGTGCGACGCAGCTCGCTGGACCGCAGCGTCGTGTCCGAGACCTGGTAGGTCATGCCGAGGTCGAATGAGAGGTAGGCGAAGTCGCTGTACTGCGGCGCCTCCTCCTGGTTGAAGTCGATACCGCCCTCCGGCGCAGCGAAGTACATGCGCGCGTACCGCAGGGTGTAGATCGTGTGGATGAGCGCCCAGGAGAGCGCCACGCTCACGACCGCGAACCCGGCGAGCACGCCCTGCTCGACCCCGGAGGACGCCCTCGCCTGCAGGATGACGACACTCAGGGCCACGAGGCTCCCGACACTCGCGAGCACGATGAGCACCTCACTCGTCGTTCGCCCGGGCTCCTCCGAGGTCGCGTGTTCGCGCGTCCGCTCCGGGCCCATCCGCCAGATGCGGATCCAGAGGGAACCGACGAAGACCACGCACGTGGTCCCCCAACCGGCGAGGATCGCACCCGCCCAGAACCAGTTCAGGCCGACGATCACGCCCACGGCGACACCGACGAGGGCGGAGACGGTCAACCGGAGCTTCGCGCCGTGCCGCACCATGATCGTTCCGGACGTCGATGAGCTCACGAGCTGATCGTGGCACCGTCCGCGAAGCGCGTGACGCAGGCTCGCGGCCGACGCCGCACCTCACACCGCTTCGACGAACAACTCCTCCAACTCGGCGAAGACGCCGACGGCGAGGCGCTCGAACTGCTCGGCGCTCAGCCGGATCGTCTCGCCCGGGACGAGGCCGGTGAACGACGTCCCCTCGGAGTACTGCAACACGGTCCCCACCGTGAACACCCGGTCGTGGTCGAGGATCGACGTGACGATGAGTTCGAGCTCGTTGAGGGCCCCTGGCCCCTTCCCGAGCACCGAGCGCACTCGGTGGACGAACGGCCGATCGAGCACCAGGGTGAGGCCGGTGAAGAACTCGGGGTCGACCACGGCCAGCGCTGCGGGGTCCGCTCCGGCTTCGGCCAGCGTCTCGCGTCCGGCGACGAGCGCGGCGATCATCGTCTTCGCCTGGTCGACCTCTCGCTGTTCGAAGGTCTTGCGTCCCAGCATGGGTGTCTCCTCGGCGTCGCGGATCGGGTGCGCTTCACGCTACTCCCCGGCATGCCTGGATCACAGCAGGCCTCGCGCGAACGGTGGTCAGGCCTGCTTCCGCTCGCGACGCGGGACGTGGAGCGACACGACGCCGGCGTCGCGGTTGATGCGACGGACCCGCGCCCGCCAGATGAGTGCGAATGCGACGACGAGCACGACCATGGCCGGCACCACGAGTACCTTGAGCACCGGCATCCCCGGGAACAGCAGCCCCCACAGCACGGTGTTGCCGTCCCACAGGCCGTGCATGACCGCGACGAGCAGGTAGGTCAGGAGCACCCCCACGGTGATCCGGAACCGGCCGTTGCGTGCAGCCGCGAACACGGCCGCGGCGAACAGCGCCGTCCACAGCGGATGTCCGACCGGGTCGAAGATCGTCCGGGCGAACGCGGCGCCGGCCGCCTGGAACGCCGGGTGCGAGAGGATCGTCTCGAGTGGTGGCGAACCGGCGGCGAGCTTCTGCGAGGCCTCGACGCCGTCCGCCCACCCTTGGCCGATGTACCAGAGGTTCTCGAGGACGGCGAAGCCGATCCCGACCGCGCCGCCGACGAAGAGACCACCCCGGGCGGTCTTCACCGGCAACCGCCACGCCACGATCACGACGGCGATGATCTTCGCCAGCTCCTCGGCGACTCCGGCGAAGAACAGCCCGATGTCGTGCGGGTTCTCGCCGGCGTCGGTCGCGGCGACGCCGATGAGGGAGTCGAAGGTGCTGCCGAGCGTGATGGAGATGAAGCCTCCGACCAGGACCGCCCAGAGGAGCGTCGCCGTCGTGACGCCGTCGCCCGGCTGGAGACGTCGGGCCATGATGAGCAGCAGGGTGGACGCGGCCAGCCCTGAGCCGAGCAGGATCCACGCGGGGATCACCGCCGGGTTGCCGAGGAGGACGTGCGGCACCAGCAGCAGGAACAGCCAGAGCGCCAGGCCGCCGAAGAAGAACCAGGCGGGGGCGTGTGCATGACGCCACAGGGGCACGGCGGTGTCACTGGTCTCAGGCGTCGAGATCGGGGCTGCGTGTGACATCGGGTCCTCTCAGGGCGCGCCGACCCGGCCCACCGCGAGGATCACGCTAGTGCGCGGCATCCGTCGCGCGCCAGGGGCTTCCTCCCCCACTCGGGGGTCACAGCCAGCGCGGTCCTGTCGCGTGAGCGCGGGGCACACGCGTGAGCGCGCCCCTCCGGAGGGGCGCGCTCACGTCAGTGGGCCGCGCTCGGGTCAGCGCACCGCGCTGGCCGCAGGCAACGGGGCTAGGCCGGGGCCGCCGCTCGCTCGACTGTGAGGCCGTCGCCGTCGCTCGCGAGCCCGACGTGGACGGTGTCGCCGTCGCGGATCGAGCCGTCGAGGATCGCCCGCGCGAGGCGGTCGTCGATCTCCCGCTGCATGAGTCGGCGCAGCGGACGCGCGCCGTACATGGGGTCGTATCCGCGCTCCGCGAGCCACGCACGGGCGTCTGGGGTGACGGCCAAGTGCAGCCGACGCTCGCCCAGACGGCGCTGCAGGCGGTCGATGTACAGCTCGACGATCTGGCCGAGCTCCGCCTCGGTGAGCGGCTGGAACACGACGATGTCGTCGAGACGGTTGACGAACTCCGGCTTGAACGCCTGGCGCACGAGCTGCTGGACCGCCTCCTCCTTCTGCTCGAGGGAGAGCGAGGCGTCCATGAGGTACTGCGAACCGAGGTTGGACGTCAGCACGAGGATGACGTTCCGGAAGTCGACCGTGCGCCCCTGTCCGTCGGTCAGCCGGCCGTCGTCGAGCACCTGCAGGAGGATGTCGAACACCTCGGGGTGCGCCTTCTCGACCTCGTCGAGCAGCACGACGGAGTACGGGCGTCGCCGCACGGCCTCGGTGAGCTGCCCGCCCTGCTCGTAGCCGACGTACCCCGGAGGTGCACCGACGAGCCGGGAGACCGAGTGCTTCTCGCCGTACTCGGACATGTCGATGCGGACCATGGCCTTCTCGTCGTCGAAGAGGAACTCGGCGAGCGCCTTCGCCAGCTCGGTCTTGCCGACGCCGGTGGGGCCGAGGAACATGAACGAGCCGGTCGGGCGGTCGGGGTCGGAGATGCCGGCCCGGGTGCGCCGGACGGCGTCGGACACGGCGGCGACCGCACGGTGCTGCCCGATGAGTCGGCGGGACAGCTCCTGCTCGAGGTGCAACAGCTTCTCCGTCTCGCCCTGCAACAGGCGACCGACGGGGATGCCGGTCCACGCGGCGATGACGGCGGCGATGTCCTCGGCGGTCACCTGGTCGTTGACCATCCGGGGTTCGCCGTCGGTGTCCTGCTCGGCCGACTCCGCGAGGGCGAGTTCGCGTTCGAGCTGCGGGATGTCGGCGTAGAGCAGCTTGGAGGCCTGTTCGAGCTTGCCCTCGCGCTGGGCGCGTTCGGCCTTGCTCCGGGCGGCGTCGAGCTGCTTCTTGAGGTCACCGACCCGGTTCAGGCTCGCACGCTCGCGCTCCCAGCGTGCCTGCAGTTCACCGAGTGCGGCCTGGCGGGTCGCGAGGTCCTCACGGAGGCGGACGAGGCGCTCCTTGGAGGCGTCGTCCTTCTCCTTCTTGAGGGCGAGCTCCTCGAGCTTCAGGCGGTCGACACTGCGTCGGAGCTCGTCGATCTCGACGGGGGCCGAGTCGATCTCCATGCGCAGTCGGCTGGCCGCCTCGTCGATGAGGTCGATCGCCTTGTCGGGTAGCTGCCGGGACGTGATGTACCGGTTGGAGAGGGCGGCTGCGGCGACGAGCGCGTTGTCGGCGATGGCGACCTTGTGGTGCGCCTCGTACCGTTCCTTGAGGCCACGGAGGATGGCGACCGTGTCCTCGACGCTCGGCTCACCCACGAACACCTGCTGGAAGCGGCGCTCCATGGCGGCGTCCTTCTCGATGAACTCGCGGTACTCGTCGAGCGTGGTCGCGCCGATGAGCCGGAGTTCACCGCGGGCGAGCATGGGCTTCAGCATGTTGGCCGCCGCGACGGACCCCTCGCCGCCGCCGGCGCCCATGAGGACGTGGAGTTCGTCGATGAAGGTGATGACCTGCCCGTCGGACTCGTCGATCTCCTTGAGCACCGCCTTGAGGCGTTCCTCGAACTGCCCGCGGTACATGGCGCCGGCCACGAGTGCGGAGAGGTCGAGGGAGATGAGCTGCTTGCCCTTGAGGCTCTCGGCGACGTCGCCCGCGACGATGCGCTGGGCGAGGCCTTCGACGACGGCGGTCTTGCCGACGCCGGGCTCGCCGATGAGGACGGGGTTGTTCTTGGTGCGTCGCGTGAGCACCTGGCTCACGCGGCGGATCTCGGCGTCGCGGCCGATGACCGGATCGAGCTTGCCGGAGGCGGCGATCTCGGTCAGGTTGACGCCGTACTGCTCGAGCGCGCTGCGCTGATCCTCTTGCTGGGGCGTCTGGCCTGCTGGCATGGGTACGGTCTCCTGTTCAAAACTTGAGTGAATCTGACTCAAGTTTACCACCGCCACTCCCTGCCGACAAGGTGCGATCGGCAGGTGACCTCCAGCACATCGAAGGGTAGGCTTACCTATCGATGCCTCGCCTCAGTGAACAGACCCCCGACTCGATCTTCATCCTCCTCGCAGCCGTCGTCCGGCGCATCGAGCAGGTGAGCCCGAGCTATCGGCGGTTCACGTTCACCGGTCCCGAGGTCCAGCACATCGCGGACAACCGTCACGACCAGCGCATCAAGCTGCTCTTCCCGCTGCCCGACACCGGTTTCGACGAGCTGCCGATGCACGACGACTGGTACCAGGCGTGGCGACTGCTCCCCAACGACAAGCGTCACCCGATGCGCACCTACACGATCCGCGAGGTCCGGCCCGAGCTCGCCGAGTTCGACGTCGACATCGCGCTGCACGGCCGTGTCGGCCCCGCGTCCACCTGGGCGATGGACGCGAAGGTCGGCGACGAGCTCGTCGTCAACGTCCCGAACGCCCGGTCGGCCGTCCCGGCCGGCGGCATCGACTGGCACGCACCCGCCACCGTCGACCAGGTACTCCTCGCCGGCGACGAGACGGCCCTGCCCGGGATCGCCGGGATCCTGGAACGCCTGCCGAGCACCGCCCGCGGCATCGCCGTCGTCGAACTGCCCCACGCGGACGACATCGCCGCCCTGTCCACCAAGCCCGACGGGGTCGAGGTCGTCGTCCTCCCCCGCGGCGACCAGCCCGTGGGCACCCTGCTCATCCCCGAGGTCGAGCGCATCGCGAGCCGCCTCGCGCCGAGCGTCGACACCGTCACGATCGCCACGCAGCCGGCGCTCGAGGACGTCGACGTCGACACCGAGCTGCTCTGGGAAGCGCCGGTCAACGCGACCGGAGGCCCCGTCCTCGAGAGCGCACCGCTCTACGCGTGGCTCGCCGGAGAGGCGTCGGCCATCAAGACGCTCCGTCGGCACCTCGTCTCCGGGTGCGGCGTCGACCGCAAGTCGGTCGCATTCATGGGCTACTGGCGACACGGCAAGGCCGAAGACAACCGATGAGCCGGTGAGCGCCGACCTCGACAGCCTGCGGCTCCCGACCGCGGCCGCCCGCGCACGAGAGGCGTCGACCGGCATCGCCCGATCGACCGCCTCGCGCTGGCTCCTGCTCGTCGCCGCGCTCGTCGTGCTCGCCGCCATCGCCGCGGGCAGCCTCTTCATCGGCTCGGGGACGATCAGTGCCGCCGAGGTCTGGCGGGCGCTGTCACAGGGCGGGGACGACACCAACGCGATCCTCGTCACCGGGTTCCGGGTGCCGCGCATGCTCCTGGCCATCGGCGTCGGTGCGGCGCTCGGCCTCGCGGGAGCGATGACGCAGGCCGTCACACGGAACCCGCTCGCCGACCCCGGCATCCTCGGCGTCAACGCCGGGGCCTACATCGCGGTCGTGCTCGCCGTCGCCATCGCCGGCACCGCCGACCTGAGCTCCTACGTATGGTGGTCCTTCGCCGGCGCGGGCCTCGCCTCCGTCATCGTGTACGTGATCGGCTCCCGGGGCCGCGCCGGGGCGACCCCGGTGCGCCTCGTCCTCGCCGGCGTCGCGCTCTCCGCCGCGCTCCAGGGCGTGACCTTCGCCATCACGATCCGCAACCCCGACATCTTCGACAAGATCCGCTTCTGGCAGGCCGGCTCGCTGCAGAACCGCCAGATGGACGTGTTCCTCGGGGTGCTGCCGTTCCTCGTCGTCGGGGTCCTCCTCGCCCTCGTCGTGTCCCGGTCGCTCAACGCCGTGGCCCTCGGAGACGACCTCGCGACCTCACTCGGCACGAAGGTGCTCCGGACGCGGGTGCTGTCGGTCGTCGCGATCACCCTGTTGTGCGGTTCGGCCACCGCGGCGGCCGGACCGATCGCCTTCCTCGGACTCATGTCGCCCTACCTCGCCCGCGCCATCGTCGGGCCCGACCAGCGCTGGGTGCTGCCGTTCACGATGGTGTTCGCGCCGATCATCTTCCTGCTGTCCGACCTCGTCGGGCGGGTGTCCGTCCCGGGCGAGATGCCGGTCGGGATCGTCACGGCGTTCGTCGGAGCCCCGCTCCTCATCGTGCTCATCCGCCGTTCGAAGGCGCAGGGGCTGTGACCGCGGTCGCCGAACCAGGCCGGCGCGCGGTGCGGGTCGGTCGGGTCAGCTGGGTGGTCCACCGGCGCGAGCTGGTCGTCGTCGGTGCCCTGGTCGCCGTCGTCGTGGGAGTCGGCGCCTTCGCGGTCACGCAGGGCGAGTACCGTATCCCGCTCGACAAACTGCTCGCCGCGTTCACCGGCACGGGCTCGGAGAGCGTCCTCCGCATCGTGTTGGAGTGGCGCCTGCCGCGGGTCGTGATCGCCGTCGTCGGCGGAATCGCCCTCGGGCTCTCCGGCGCGATCTTCCAGTCGATCACCCGGAACCCGCTCGGCAGTCCCGACATCATCGGGTTCAACTCCGGCGCGTTCACCGGCGCGCTCATCGTCACCCTCGTCGTCGGCGGGAACTACGCGGCGACGGTGTCCGGCGCGTTGATCGGCGGGCTCGCGACGGCCCTCGTCGTCTACCTGCTCGCGTGGTCTCGGGGCGTCCAGGGCTTCCGACTCATCGTGATCGGCATCGCGATCAGCGCCGTCCTCAACGCGTTCAACGACTACCTGCAGCTGCGGGCGGACCTCAACGCCGCCATCGCGGCCGCCAGCTGGGGCATGGGTTCGCTCGCCGACCTCGGATGGCAGGACGTCGTGCCCGTGACGATCGCGGTCGCGGTCCTCGTCCCGCTCCTCGCGCTCCTGTCGCGCCGACTCGGCATGCTGGAGTTCGGCGACGACATCGCGAGCGCCCTCGGCATCCGGGTCGAACGCACGCGACTGCTGCTGCTGGTGATCGGTGTCGCCCTCACCGCGACCGTCACCGCGGTCGCCGGCCCGATCATCTTCGTCGCCCTCGCCGCACCCCAACTCGCCCGGCGGCTGACGAAGTCCGCCGGCATCACCCTCGTCCCCTCGGCCGCCATGGGCGCGGCGTTACTCCTCGTGAGCGACGTCGTGGCTCAGCGGATCATCGCCCCGGCTGCCCTGCCGGTCGGTGCGGTGACCGTGACCCTCGGCGGCATCTACCTCATCGCCCTGCTCATCACGCAGGCGGGAAAGCCCTGACATGAAGACCGACAGCCCCACCACGAGACTCGCCGGAACCGCCCTCCGCGTCGGCTACGACCAGCGGACCATCATCCACGAGCTCGACATCGCGATCCCCGACGACTCGTTCACCGTCATCGTCGGCCCGAACGCCTGCGGCAAGTCGACGCTCCTGCGCGCCCTCGCACGATTGCTGAAGCCGACCCAGGGCCACGTCGTGCTCGACGGTCAGGAGATCACACGCTACCCGTCGAAGGAGGTCGCGAAGCGCATCGGGCTGCTGCCACAGACCTCGATCGCGCCGGACGGCATCTCGGTGATCGACCTCGTGTCGCGGGGCCGGTACCCGCACCAGTCGATCCTCCGACGCTGGTCGGCGGCCGACGAGGCGGCGGTGCTCGCGGCGATGGAGGCGACGAACGTCACGGAGCTGTCCGGTCGCCTGGTCGACGAACTGTCCGGGGGCCAGCGTCAGCGGGTGTGGGTGGCGATGGCCCTCGCGCAGGAGACGCCGTTGCTGCTGCTCGACGAGCCGACGACCTTCCTCGACATCACGCATCAGGTGGAGCTGCTCGACCTCTTCACCCGGCTCAACCAGGAGGGTGGCCGCACCCTCGTCGCGGTCCTGCACGACCTCAACCAGGCGGCCCGGTATGCGACGCACCTGATCGCGATGCGGGACGGACACGTGGTCGCGCAGGGTGCGCCCGCGGACATCGTGACGGCCGAGCTCGTCGAGGAGGTCTTCGGACTCCGCTGCCGGATCATCGACGACCCCGAGTCGCACACGCCGCTCGTCATCCCACTGATGGGCGCGCACTGACCCGTGGTGCTGGCTGGCGTCAGCGCGGTGCGCTGGCGCGAGCGCGGGTTTCTGGGCGTGGGCGCGGGTTTGCCGGGCCTGTCAGCGCGGTGCGCTGACGTGAGCGCGGGTTTCTGGGCGTGGGCGCGCCCCGGGGACGTGAGCGCTGGCCTCCGGAGGGACGCGCTCACGCCGGTGGGGCGCGCTCACAGTGTGGACGCGGACCGGGTTCAGCAGCCGATGGCTGGTTTGCCTGGGCGGCAGGGTTTGTCGACGCCGACGGTGGAGTTGCGGACGATCTGGACCGTGTGGGGTTCTTCGGTCGGGATCGACAGGGTTCCGACGACGGGGAGCCACCCGCTGTCGCCGATGCGGTACTCGGCGGCGTACTCGACCTCGACGGTGATGGTCTTGGTTCCGACCGTCGTGTAGCGGTGACTCGTCGCGGTCTTGGAGAACTCCGCCAGCCCGAGGGTGGCCCAGCTGGATCCACCGGTCCGGGTGGTGGTCGTGTCGTCGTCGCCGTAGTCGAAGGTGAAGCCGACGGGGATGAAATTCACCTCCGCAACCTGACCCAACAGCGTGCCGGTCCGGGTGTGTCCGGAAGCACCCGCGATGACGTTGCTGTGGAGCCCACGGACACCCCAGGCGGCGGGTTCGGTGGTGACGGTCGGTGCGGCGGGTGCGAAGCTGGCGACGTCGCGGATCGTGACCGGGGCGGCCGGTGCTACTCCGAGGTCGGTGCCGAGATCACCGGGTGTGAAGGTGTAGCACTCGTCCGGGCGCATGAGACTGCAGACCGTCCGCTCACCGTTGGGCCCGTCGGTCACACCGGGCGGAAGCTCAGCCGAACCACCGCCGCCCCCTCCGCCCGTCCCGCCACCGGAACCACCGCCACCACCCGAGCCGGGCTGCTCGATACTGCCCCCGATGTCGACGGAACCGTTACCGATGCAAGCGCCCGAGATAGCCCCGCCAGCATCGCAGCTAGCGGCGGCGGCAGGCGCTAACCCGACGCCACCCACAAGCATGACCACGATTGCCAGTGCAATACCTACTCTCCGCATGAGGATCCCTCCTTGATGACTTCGTGCTTCGCAAGCACATACGGCCGCTGATCAGCAGTACCCTGAGCAATGTGAACTGCCCAGGTGCGCTTGGCTGGGCGTTCAGGCTTGATGACCGACTCTCCTGCCCCATCCATTGCCTGCAAGCCAGTCATGTCCACGCAGGCGGATCCGACGATCAGGACGCCCGCGGCGTCAGGCTTCGAGTACCAGTCGCTGATCGTGAACACCTCCAGCGAAGCCACGCCAGAGAAGGTCCATCCGAGTTCCTGGAGCTTGGACAGGCTCTCGTTCTCGAATGTTCGGAGCTCTCCGGTTGTCACCTCATCGATGCGAGCAGGGTGGAGTCCGCCGTCTGCCACGACCCGGTTCCACACGCCCAAGTAGCTCTCGTAAGCCTCAGTGCCGGCGGCGAGCGCCTGTTCCTCGTTCTCGAAGACCGGCGGCGAACTCTTCGGAGGTGGTGCGGATCCGGGTCCGGTGCAGGCGGCGAGGGCAAGCAGTCCCGCCGTGAGAAGGAGCGTGGAGGCAGAGCGCGAGGTCCATGGCATCCCTCGACGCTAAACGCACCCAGACTCCCGCCTTGGGTTATCCACAGAGCAGATATGCCTACACCGACATATGCCGGGCATGTCGCCACGGCACCAGCGCGGTGCGCCGACGCGAGCGCACCCCAGGGGACGTGAGCGCGGACCTCCGGAGGGTCGCGCTCACGTCAGCGACCCGCGCTCACGCCAGCGCACCGCGCTGGCCGAAGCACAAGCGTTACCGGGACGTGACTTAGGAAGCTTAGGCTTACCTCATACCCCACGTCTTCAACGGAAAGCAGAACATGCGCCGCATGCCCCGTACCCTCACCGCCGTCGCCGCCCTCGCGGTCGCCGGCCTCGCCCTCGCCGGCTGCACCGCCGGGTCCTCTACCGACGACGCCTCCACCGGCACACTCGGCACCGTCGACACGATGTTCGGCGAAGTGACCGTCCCGGAGCCCGCCGGCGACCTCACCGTCGTCGCACTCGGCTGGTCCGACGCGGAGATGGCGCTGTCCCTCGGCGTGGTGCCCGTCGGCGTGTACGACTGGCAGTCCTTCGGCGCCGACAACAAGGCCGTCGGTCCCTGGGCCACCGACCTGTTCGGCGACGTCACGCCCGAGATCATCGAGGACAGCGGCGACACCGTCAACTACGAGCAGATTCAGGCGCTCGAGCCCGACCTCATCCTCAACACCCGCTCCGCCGGGGACGAGAAGCAGTACGAGCGACTCTCGGAGATCGCCCCGACCGTCTTCGCCCCCAAGGGGACCGCCGCGTTCGCGACGCCGTGGGACGTCCAGCTCGAGCAGGTCGCCGCCGCGCTCGGGAAGACCCAGGAGGGCGACGCGCTCGTCTCCGCCACGAAGCAGTCGATCAACGAGGCCGCCGACCTCCACCAGGAGTTCGCCGGGCTCACCACCGTCGCCGCGACGAAGTTCGGCGACGCCTACGGCGCCTATCTTGAGGGTGACGGTCGCTTCGACATCCTCGCCGACCTCGGCTTCCAGCAGAACCCGGCCGTCCTCGACCTCGAGGCCTCCGGCTTCTACGCGGCGGTCTCCGCCGAGCAGGTGTCCGCGTTCGACGCCGACGTCGCCGTCCTCCTCCCGATCGGATTCAGCGCGGCGGACACCACCGCCGACCCGCTCCTCGCGAGCCTGCCCGTGGTGCAGGACGGTCGTGCGATCGTCCTCGACCCCGCCGACGAGCTCACGCAGGCCTACAGCGCGGCGTCCGTGCTCAGCATCCCCGTCGTCCTCGAGCAGCTCGTCCCGAAGCTCGCCGAGGCCGCCGCCAAGGTCGCGAAGTAGGGTCCAGCCCACCCAGCACCACAGCAGGAGATCCGCGCGAGAGTCGGACGGAATCGCGTCTTCCGTCCGGCTCTCGCGCTGTTCTCCGGCTCTCACGCTGAGCGCATCAGCTCAGGCCGGCCGGGACAGCTTCCGCAGGCGCGCGAACCCCAGCGCCGCGACGATCACGAGCACCACGGCGAGCAGGACGACGGCCGCACCCGGCGCCACCGGTACCAGCGCCGTCAGCCCGCCGCCGACGAGGAGCGCCAACAGGATGGCGTCCGACTGCCAGAGCAGGACGTTCAGCGAGGATGCGTCGCCGAACGGCGTCGGGACGGGCATGAGCAGCAGGATCGGCAGTGGTCCCTTCGTGGCGTCGAATGTGCGGAGCACGACAATCCACACCGCGAGCAGCAGCCACCACCCGAGCGGCTGGAGGAGCGCCATCCCGCCCGGTGCCGCAGACGCGAGCACCCCGAGCAGGGCACCGATCCCTCCGATCACGACCGCGGCCAGCAGCGGGGCGACGGCTCCGGCCAGGACGAGCGAGCGCGGGCTCCGACCGTAGAGCGTCGGCGTCCCGGCGCTCTCGACCCCGTGCCGCACCGCGTCGCACCAGACGCCCACCGCGAGGTAGGCGAGGAACGCTGCGGGGACGGCGAGCATCCACCGCACGCCGTCCGGGAGGCCGAAGGAGAGACCGACCGCCGCACCGGAGGCCGCCAGGGTCAGGGAACCGAGGGCGACCCGCCCGGGTGTCCGCCGTGCTCCGACGATCGACCGTCGGAGGACGACGAGCCAGAACGGACCGGTCATCCGCAGCGGGACACGGCGACCGCTCGTCGGCGAGGCTCGCAGCCCGCCGACGGCACCCGAGGCGTCACCGCTCTGCAGCATCATCCCGACCCGCTGCCAGCGCAATGCCTGGTCGAGGAGGGGCCCACTCCGCAGCCCGTCCAGTGCCCTCGGGACGAGCAGGAGGGAGACCGCCCCGAGCACGACGAGCGCCACCGCCGGCCACCAGGACACCGGCACCCCCACCGACGCGAACCAGCCACCGCCACCCCGGGTGAAGAGCCCCGCCCAGTCCCCCGTCGCGAGTGCGCTACCGAGCACCATGGCCTCGATGCCGCCCGCCACCGGCGACCAGAGGAGCCCCAGCCACCCCCACGGCGAGACGAGCAGCATGCCGGGGACGAGGAGACCGAGCACCCCGCCCACACCGGCGACGATGACGACGGCAGCGACCGTCCGTCGCGAACCGCGCTGACCGAGGAGCCACGCCACCGCGAGGAGCAGCGAGAAGCCCACGGCACCGATCACGAACGCCACCACGGCGGCGGGCACGGTCGGTCCGGTCATGCCGATCACCGAGGCCGTGTCGGCGGCCACACCGACCGAGACGGCGGCTCGCTCCCCCGGCACCAGGAGTCGCGACAAGCCGACCACCCCGGCTACGAGGACCAAGAGCCCCACGAGCGCGAGCGTGGATGCGACGAAGGGACGACGCAGCGTGAGCCGACGCGGCAGCGGCGAATCGGCGAGGAACTGCACCGCCGCAGGCCTCGGTACGACCGGCCCCCTCGTCCGACCACCGAGCACGACGACGATGGTCGCGATCGCCGAGAGCAGCGCGACCACCCCGGGCCGGACGGCCGCCACGACGCCCGCGGCATCCGGCTCGATCAGTCCGAGGACCGCGAACCGCACGAGCGGAGCGCCCACGATGAGTGCGACGAGCAACGCGGCGTAGACGACGAACGCGACGTCGGTGACCCGCGGACGCCCGTCGCGCGCGGCGAGCACCGCCCGGCCGGCGCGGAGGATCCGACGGTCGTCGCGGGAGATGCGCCCGGAACCGGTGCTCACAGGGCTTCGACCGTGATCGCCTCGTCCGCGACGCGTTCGACGAGCCCGGCGTCGTGGCTCGCGAACACGATCGCCGCGCCGCGCTCCTTCGCGAGCAGGATGCGGTCCGCGACGAGACCACGTCGCTCGGCGTCGAGACGTTGCTCCGGTTCGTCGAGGACGAGGACGTCGAAGGGCCGGACGAGCGCCGTCGCCAGGGCGAACAACTGCGACTGACCAGAGGACAGCTCGGTCGCGAAGCGGCGCGCGAGCGTGTCGATGCGCAGGGCAGCGAGCAACTCGTCGGTGGCGTCGTCCGCCGCCTGTCCGGTCACACCCCAGGTCGTCGAGATGTAACGCAGGTGTTCGCGCAGCGTCAGGTCCGGCGCGTAGGCCGGGGTGCCGATGAGGGCCGAGACGGAGCGACGCACCGTGCGGTCGCGGTCGTCGATGGTCCGGCCGCCGATCGTCGCCGTCCCGTTCGACGGGCGCAGCCGGCCGCTGAGGATCCGCAGCAGCGTCGTCTTGCCCGATCCGTTCCGGCCCCGGACGGCGAGCGCCATCCCCCGCTCGACCCGGATGTCCGTCGGCGCCAGCAGGGTCTCCCCGTCGATCACCGCTCCGACGCCGTCCGCCTCGATCAGCGGCTGCATCGCGGCAACCGACTCCCCCTCGTGTCCCGACATCGTCCCATCCTCGCAGGCGTCCGCCGAGGTGTCCTCCACCGCGGGGCGGACCGCGCGGTCGGGCGTCGGGGCTCAGCACGTCGATCGAGGGTGCAGAATGCAGAGCATGGGAATCGTCACCGGGCGCCGGAACGCGCGTCCGCCGAAGCAGCGCCGCGCTGGCGGACCACCCGAGGGCGACGCCTACGACGAGGTCGTGCGGGAGATCCGTGCCGGACGACTCGACGCCGACATGGGCGCTGAACGACTGATCGACCGGCTGACCGACGCGGAGCTCCTCGGTCTGCTCGACGGCGACTCCCCGCGCCGCCTCCTCCCGCTGATCCCCGTGCTGCTCCACCGACGTCCGTTCGTGGCCGGCGCCGTCCCACGGCTGGGGATCCCGGGGATCCGGTTCAGTGACGGCGCCCGCGGCGTCGTCATCGGCGAGTCCACCGCGTTCCCCGTGACGATGGCGCGGGCGGCGACCTGGGATCCGGTGCTCGAGGAGCAGGTGGGTGAGGCGATCGGTGCAGAGACGCGGATCCGCGGCGCGAACTATTCGGCGTCCGTCTGCGTCAACCTGCTCCGCCATCCCGCGTGGGGGCGCGCACAGGAGTGCTACGGCGAGGACCCGGTGCTGACAGGCCGGATGGGGTCGGCAATGACCCGCGGCGTCCGCGTCCACACGATGGCGTGCGTGAAGCACTTCGCGCTCAACTCGATGGAGGATGAGCGGTTCGAGGTCGACGTCTCGGTGGACGACCATGCACTGCACGAGGTCTACCTGCCGCACTTCAAGGCCGTGATCGACGCCGGCGCGGACTCGGTCATGAGCGCCTACAACCGGGTACGAGGTGAGTACATGGACGTCAACCGTCCGCTGCTCACCGAGGTGCTGCGGGAGGAGTGGGGCTTCACGGGCTTCGTGACGAGCGACTGGGTCTTCGGGACGCATGACGCGGTCGGCAGCCTGGAGGCCGGGATGGACGTGGAGATGCCGCTCCGCCTGCGACGGGCGCACGAGTTACCCGCCGCCCTGCGGGACGGCACCCTCCATCACGCCACCGTCCTGCGCTCGGCTCGGCGCATCCTGCGGACGACCCTCCTGCACGCCGCGACCCGCACCGAACCGCAGCCCTCGGCGGACGTCGTCGCCGGCTCGGCCCACCGCGCGCTGGCGCGGCACGTCGCCGAGGAGTCGATCGTGCTCCTCGCCAACCGGCCGGTCGACGACGGCGTACCGCTCCTCCCCCTGTCGGCGACCACTCGTCGGATCGCGGTGGTCGGTCGTCTCGCGGACCGGGCGAACCTCGGCGACCACGGCTCGTCGCGCGTCCGTCCGCCGACCACCGTCTCGCCGCTGCAGGGGCTCCGTGAGGCGCTCCCCGACACGCAGATCACGACCACCCCTGCCGGGAACGTGCGGGCCGCGGTCGCTGCGGCGACGGCCGCCGACACGGCCATCGTCGTCGTCGGCTTCGACCAGCACGACGAGGGCGAGTCGGTCGTCACCGGCGGCGTCGACGTCGGCGTGCTCGGGGCCGCCCTGGACTCCGGTCGGCTCCGCAGCGCCATCACGGGCGTCGCGCACCTGGCGTCGCGGTTCGTGCGCGGCGGCGACCGCACCTCGCTCCGCCTCCGACCCTCGGACGAGCGGCTCATCCTCGCCGTCGCCGCAGCCAACCCGCGCACGGTCGTCGTGCTCATCGGTGGGAGCGCGATCCTCACCGAAGCCTGGCGCGACCGCGTCCCGGCCCTCGTCCTCGCCTGGTACGGCGGGATGGAGGGCGGTCGAGCGCTCGCCGACGTCCTGACCGGCGTGGTCGAGCCCGGCGGACGACTGCCGTTCGTGATCCCGACGGATCCCGCACACCTGCCGCCGTTCGATCGCAAGGCGAAGGCCGTCGTGTACGACGACAGCTGGGGTCAGCGGCGGTTGGACGAGGAAGGCCACACACCGGCCTTCCCGTTCGGCTTCGGCCTCGGGTACACGACGATCGACCACCGGCTGCTCGGGCACCGGTTCGACGACACCGGTGGGACCGCCGAGGTCCTCGTGACGAACACCGGTCACCGCGAGGGGTCGACCGTCGTCCAGCTCTACGCCGCCGACGCCATGCTCGAGCGACCGGTCGCCCAGCTCCTCGGGTTCCGGAAGGTGACCCTGCAGGCGCGCGAGGAACGCGTCGTCCGGGTCGTCCTCGACCCGACACCGACGCTCGAACGCGACCCGGTCACCCGCCGATGGTCGGCCCGCGCCGGCGACTGGGTCCTGCAGGCCGCCCAGCACAGCCCGTCGACCTGGGCGGACGCGACCCCGCTGCGGACCGGTGACAGCGACCTCGACGACGACCCCGCCCGACTGCCGGATACCGCCGGCTGACCCGATCCGATCAGCTCGGGCCGGCCGACTCGAGGTCGGCGAGGCCCTCGACCCGCACAGCGAGCTCCTCGTCCCGTCCGAGGACGGCGCGGAGCAGTCGCTGGGTGTCACGCCGGACGGAGAGCACCGCGTCGTCGCGTCGCAGCACGAGGGTGCCGTCCGGCCCGGTGTAGCGCTGCTGCAGGTCATCCAGCTCGCCGGCCCGGAGCAGCGCCACGGTGCTGGACGCCGCCGGGTCGACGAGGCGCACGAGGGCCGACTCGCCCTCGAGCTCGCTCGCGACCACCCGTCGGGCGCTCGCGTCGAAGATCGTCTTCTGCGCGGCCCGGGTCACGACGAACGGTCGTGCCGGGCCGTCGAGCAACCGCTCGACGACGTCGCGGGCCGCGTCCGGGCGACCGACACGGCGGGCTGCGGCCTGCATCCGCGCCAGGCGCCCCGGCTCACCGAGGATCCCGTCGATCTTCCACCCGATCGTCGTCGCGGTGTTGCACCGGACGGCGGCACCCTGCTCCATGAGGTAGTCGCCGTTGCGGACCTCCTGCCCGGGGATGGGGTTCACGAGCACCATCGGCAGACCGGCGGCCATGCACTCCGACGCCGACAGTCCCCCGGGCTTGCCGATGAACAGGTCGGCTCGCTGCAGGAGCTGCGGCATCTCGTCGGTGAAGCCGAGCACGGTGTAGCGGTCGTCACCGGGCGCGATGAAGTCCTCGACGCTCCGCCGGAGCGCCTCGTTCCGCCCGCACACGATCGTGGCGGTGAACGGCGACCGCAGGTGCAGCGTCTGCCGGACGACCGCGAGCGCGTAGTCACCGCCGGAGGCACCGGCCGAGACGAGCAGCATGGGTGGTGCTGCCGGGTCGCGCTCGGCCGGAGCGCCCGGCTGGGCCGCGATGGGGATCCCAGAAGCCACGACGCGGTCGGGCGGAAGACCGAGGGCCGTCAGCTGGACCCGACCCTCCTCCCGGGCGAGGAAGAGCGCGTGGAAGGCGCTCGTCAGCCACAGCCCCTGGAAGTCGTAGTCCGTGGTGACGATCGCGGTCCTGGCGTCGACGGCGCCGCGGAGGATGAGGGAGGCCAGCAACTGGGCCGGGAGGAAGTGGGTGCAGATGATCGCCGTCGGCTTGAAGCGTTTGATCGCGCTGACCACCGGCATCGCGTTCGCCCGCGTCCAGGGGTCGAGCGGGCCGCGACGACGGAACGGTGCGTCGCTGAGGTCGTAGCCCCACTCCACGAGCCAGGGCGTCTCCTCGACGAGCACGAAGTACCCCTTGCCGAGGACGTCGCGGTACAGGGAGGTGCTCGCCTGGAGGACGTCCAGCACCTCGACCTCGGTGACGTCGGGGCGCCCCGCGCACGCCTGTTCCACGGCGGCGGCGGCGCTGTTGTGTCCGGACCCGACCCCGGCCGACAGGATCAGGACGCGCTCGCCACCGTTCGGCCCGGTCTGCTGCTTCGATGTCCTGCGCATGAGCCGATGCTAGCGCGCGGCCTCCGGCGCCATGGCTGCCTCGTACAGGGCGATGAGGCGCGTGGTCTGCGTCGACTGGCGCAGGGTGCGGGCGAGGCCCGGTGCGACGACCGGTGCGGTTCCCGCGTCGATGTCGGCGACGGCCCGACGGATCGCTTCGGCGAGCGCTTCGACCCCACCGTCCGTCGGCTGCCACATCGAGTCGGCGGGGAGCTCCGCCGCGATGTTCGGGTCGCTGATGATCGACGGTGTGCCGAGTGCGGCCGCCTCGAACACGGTCATGCCCTGCGTCTCGAACCCGATCGACGTCTGCACGAGGGCGTCGGCGTCGGCGATCGCGCGCAGCGAGTCGGGGTAGGACACGCGCCCGGCGAAGACGACGTGGTCGGCGAGGTCGTGTTGGGCGACGAACGCCTGGGCCTTCGCGAGCAGGAGGCCGGCCCCGTACAGGCGGAACACCGCGTCGACGTCCGCGAGCCGGACCGCCTCGAGGAACTCCATGAGCCGCTTCTCCTGGCTGAAGCGGCCGATCCACACGAAGGACGGCAGCCGGTGCGGCACGCGAAGGGTGGTCGCGCGTTCGTCGAGGATCTCGTCGAGCACCGCGTCGTCGACGCCCGTCGACAGGACCTCGGCATGGGCGGTCACGCCCTGCTCGCGGAGGACACGCGCGAAGTGGTGCGACGGCGCGATGACGACGGCCGCACGCTTGGCGAACTCCTGCAGGTAGGACCAGACGCCCGTCGGCAGGGTCGACAGCCGCGGCCGGAGGACCCGGCGCTGCCACCACGACAGGGCTCCGACGACGAGGCCCGGTGCCGGCATGGTCTGCTCGATGCCGACGTCCATGCGGTTGTGCATCGTGTGGAGGGCCGGGATCCCGTGCCGTTCGGCGTAGCGGTAGGCCGTGAGCGCCTGCCAGAAATCGGCCTGCACGTGCACGACGTCCACCGGTGGCAGCTCGGCCAGTCGTGCGTCGAGCCAGCGGTCGGTGAGCCGGCCGGGCACGGTCATCGAGTACTCGCGGTCGAGCGTGATGGGGATCGAGGGGGTGTCGAGATAGTGCGGGTCGTCGTCGTGCGCCTGGTGCATCCGCGGCGAGCACACGGTGACGGTGTGCCCCGCGGCCTCCAGGAATCGCCGCTGCAGCCGGATCGAGACCTGGGCCCCGCCGGACGACTCGGGGTGCTGGTCGCTGAAGACGAGGATGTGCATGGTCACCAAGGCTACCCGTGGCGTGTGTGTCGCAGGTGAGCCCGGTGCCGTGGGTCAGGCTTCGTCGAGGACGGCGACGATCGACTCCTGCAGGTACCCGAGCCAGGCGTAGATCGCCATCATGAGCTGCGGATCCTGCTCGTCGTCCGAGGTCCTCGGAGACGGGTCGAACGGCTCCGCGTCGTCCTCCTCGATGCCGAGTCGAGCGGCGATGGTGAGCCGGGTGTCGTTGAGGAACCGCAACCAGGTCCAGGCCGTCTCGCCCTCGAGGGTCACGGCTGCACCATCCTCGTGCCCGACCGGGACGTCGGTCGGCTGAGTCGCGTCGGACACGTCGGCGGTGAGCGCCGCCAGGACGGTCCGCGCCGCGGTCACCTTGCCGCCGACGAGGTCGTCGGCGGTGAAGCGTCGGAACTCCGCGGCGGCCTCGGGATCGTCGCGGTATCCCTCGGGCACCAGTCGCGCCATGGCGGGGTCGAGCTCCACGGCGGTCGCCAGCCCGGCGCGCGTCGCGTCCTCGAGCATGTCGACGAGCTGGCTCGCCAGTTGTTCGAGGATCGACGTCTCCTGCTCGTCGAGGCGGAGCACGACGGGTCCGACGGGCGGACGGACGAAGGCGCTCATGCGTCGGCCTTCGCGAGCGAGGCCCAGAGCCCGTACCCGTGCATCGCCTCGACATGGCGCTCCATCTCCTCGCGGTTGCCGGTCGCGACGACGGCGCGGCCCTCGTGGTGCACGGCGAGCATGAGTCGCTCCGCCTCCTCGTGGGTGTAGCCGAAGTAGCTGCGGAACACGAGGGAGACGTAGGACATGAGGTTCACCGGGTCGTTCCACACGATGGTGACCCACGGTTGCATGGTGAGGGTCGCCTCGTCGACGATCGGCTGGTCGAGGATCTGCGCCATCCTCCAAGCCTCCCACGATGCGTGCCGAAGCGCCTCCCCGCCGGGGTCCGACTCAGGAAGCGGACGGTGCGCCGGCGCGCGGCTGGCGGAGCGGCAGGGTCACGGTGAAGGTGGAGCCGCGGCCCGGACGGCTGGACACGGTGATCCAGCCATGATGCGCCTCGGTGATGGACTTCACGATCGACAGCCCGAGGCCGACACCTGGCCGCGCATCGTCGCGGACCTCCCTGGCTCGGAAGAAGCGGTCGAAGAGCTGCCGCTGATCGTCGGGCGAGATGCCGATGCCGGTGTCCGCGACGTTCACGGTGCAGGTCTCACCGTCCACCGCGATGGTCAGGACGACGCGTCCGCCCCGCGGGGTGTACTTCACCGCGTTCGAGAGCAGGTTGTCGAAGATCTGGCGGAGGCGTGCACCGTCGCCCTCCAGTTCGACGTGCGGAGGGATCTCGGCTCGGACGACGACGCCGGCCTCCGACGCCTGCGGGAGGATCGCGGCCGCGCTCTCCCGGGCGATGTCGGCGACGTCGGTGAGGGCGATCCGCACGCGCATCTCGGCGTCGCCCGCTGCGAGCAGGTCACCGATGATCGCGTACAACTGCTCCGCGTTGCGCTGGATCGTCGAGACCTCGCGCTCCAGCCCGAGCTGCCGCAGGTCATGTCCTTCGGTGAGGAGGTCGAGGTAGCCGATGATCGACGTCAACGGGGTGCGGAGTTCGTGGGAGACGTCGATGAGGAACGCTTCGCGCAGCGCCACCGCGTCGGCGAGGTCGGTGACGTCGTGACCGACGGTGATGGTGCCCACGAACGTGCCGTCGTCGGTGTGCACCTGTCGCGCGTTCCCGATGATGGCGCGTTGGTCTCCCGGCTCCCCGATCCAATAGAGTTCGCCGCGGAAGCTCTCCCCGCGCAGCGCCCGGTTGATGACCTGCTTGTCGGGCGACACCCGGGTCTTCCGGTCCGGTCCGTAGACGTGGACGCCGGCACGGGTCTTCCGGTCGAAGCCGGCTCGTTCGGCCTGTTCGTAGGTCGCCTCGTTCCGAAGCGCCGCGGTCCCGTCGGGCCTGAAGAAGGCGACGGCGGCGTCGACGGATTCCGAGACCGTCGTCGCGATGGCTGCCGCCTCCGTCGCCGCGGCGAGCGCGATGCGCGCCCGTCCCTCGTGGGCGCGGAGCTGACGTGCGGCGAGGTGCACGGTGACGGTCATGATGAGGACGAGGGCCGGCAGGATGCAGATCGCACCCCACCCGCCAGGCGTCGTCGGCCATGCTCCGGCGCGCGCGACCGGGATGAGGGAGACGAAGATCGCTCCGAACACCGGGACGGGCAGTGCCGAGACCCCGAACCCACCGGCGAGCCAGAGCACCGGGATGACGATGAGGAGACCCGACGTCGGCAGGTTCGGCAGGGTGTCGCGGAAGAATCCGACGGCGAGGATGTCGATGGTCGGCACGAGCACGAGCAGACCACGGAGAGCGCCCGACGGCGGCACGGCGAAGAGCAGGGACGTGGCCGCGGCCGTCAGGGAGAGCCCGATGAGGAAGTCGGGTTCCAGCAGGGTCCACGTCGAGGTCAGGCCGATGTACAGCCCGAGCATCAGGATCGAGGCGATGAAGGCGAACTGCGCGCCGGCGAAGAGGTGGTTCGTCCGGGGCAGGGGTGCCGATGCAGCGGCTGGCACGGAGATGCCGACCGTCGGGTTCGTGGAACGAGGCACACCGGCCGGCCGAGCCGGGGTCGGCCGAGCGGCGGGGGGCCTGGCGGGGGCCGGCTGGGCGGTGCCCGGCTGCGTGGGAGCTGGCCGAGCACCGGCACGATCACGGAATCGTGGATCCTGGGGCTGACGCTGGGCCATGGCTGCTCTCCGGAAGGGGCCGAGCGATCACCGGGCTCGGGTCGCTCTCTCCCGAACCCTACCCGGTGCGCGGACCGCCTTCAGCAACTGTTGACAGCAGGCGGCTCAGGTCGGGAGGCGATCCGGCCGCTTGGGCGGGTACACCCAGGTGACCATCACCACCGAGATCATCATGAGCAGGAACCACGACACGAGTTTGGTGAGCGGGACGAGCTGCCAGCCGTCCTCCTGGTTCGGGTACAGCCAGGCTCCCGAGATCGTGCCGATGTTCTCGGCGATCCAGATGAAGCAGGCGACGAGCAGGAACGCCACCAGCACGGGCATGCGGTGCGTCCGACGGAACACGCGGAAGTGCATCATCGTCCGGGCGAACACGACGAGGACGGCCGCGAGCAGCACCCATCGCAGATCCACGATGACGTGCTGGCTGAAGAAGTTCACGTAGATGCCGGCCGCGATGATCGTCGTGAGCCACACCCGTGGATAGCGGTCGAACCGCAGGTCGAAGAGCCGGTACACCCGGACCATGTACGACCCGACGGCCGCGTACATGAACCCGGTGTACAAGGGCACGGCGCCGAGGTGCAGGACCCCGCCGCCGTCGTACTCCCACGACCCCACCCCGGTCTTGAACAGCTCCATGCCCGTCCCGACGACGTGGAACAGGACGATCACCCAGAGCTCGCGGCCGGTCTCGAGTCTCGTGGCGATCATGACCACCTGGATGACGATGGCAGCGACGACGAGCGCGTCGTTCCGGGCGAGCCAGACGTCGTCCGGGTACCAGAGGCGGGCGGCGACGATGACGGCGAGCATCGCTGCGCCGAAGATGCACGCCCACGCCTGTTTCGCCCCGAAGACGAGGAACTCGACGGCCTTCGCCCGCGCACCGCCGTCGGGGGCGTCGCGCAGGAGTCGGTTGGCCCGGTCGTCGATCCAGCGCTCGACCGCCGTCAGTTCATGCTGGTCCACCCGAGGTGCGTCGCGACCCACGCCGTCTGCTGGGGTGGGCGGCTCGGACATCGGGCCAGCATACGGGCACACGCCGCGACGCACCTGAGACGTCGGGACCACCCCGACGCGGGCTGTTCCCGACAGCTCCTAGGGTGGATCCATGCCGCAGAACCGCACGATCCGGACCGCCGCGACGGCCCTCTTCGCGATGGCCGCCGTCCTCTGCCTCTCGGGCTGCGGCGACGTGAACGCGGCTTCCGCCGCCGGACGGGACTTCGAACAGCTTCTGGACGGCGTCCCGGAGGTGGTCGACGTCGACACGACCGGCAGCAACACCCTGCCGTGGAGCGGTACGGCAGCGGCGTCGGTGCTCCTCGACGACGACGTCTCCGACGACCGACTGAGCGAGGTCGTGGACCGCATCGGCGGCTTCCTGAACGAGCAGGCGAAGCGGAGCGGCGGTGCGACGTGGGAGGGCGTCGACCTCACCGTCCGCGGGTTCACCCTGTCCGTCCTCGACCGACGAGCCGACAACGCGACCCAGCTGGAGCTGCTCGCCTCGCTCGAGGACGAGGGTGTGCCGGGCGGCGAGCTCCAGCTCGCCTTCGCGGGAACCGGCGGCGCGCGTGCGTCCTCGCTCACCCTCGTCACGCGTCCCGGCGAGGACTTCCTCGACGCCTACGACCTGGCCAGAGCGACCGCCGACGCGACGCCCGCCTACACCGCCGCGGTCGTCGCCGGCCGCAGCGACGACGGCGTCGACCCGGCCGAACCCGACGAGGACGGTGCCGACGATGCGGCCCCCGGCTTCCCGAACTGGGACGCGACCGCGCGATTCTCCATCTCCTCAGGCGTCGACGACGACGCGACGGTCAGCGGCGATCCCGGCGCGACCCGCGCCGCCTACGTGGCCGTCGCCGAGCAGTTCGAGGTGATCGGCGCCACGCTGACCCCGGAGACGATCGACCTCCGCATCGCGAACGTCGACGACGTGGCCGCAGCGACCGCGGTGGCGACGGGTGCGGTGCCGGCGAACGTCGCAGTGGAGATCCAGGGCGGCATCGTCACGTGGGATGACGGCGTCCCGTCGGCGGAGATGCTGCCGGTCGTCCAGGCCCTCGGCGCGGTGCCCGGCGTCACCGCGATCGCGGCGTCGAGTGACCGCCTCGGGATCACCGTGTCGGATCCGGCGGCGGGTCGCGCCTCCCTCGACGCCCTCGATGCGCTGCCGGCGGCGTCGATCGTCGAGTCGCTCCGGATCGGTGGCCCTGTCGCGAACGGCGACCCTGGCACATTCTCGGTGAGCGGCTCTCGCGCGGAGGCCGCATCGCTGCTCACCCTGGTCGAGCAGCTGACCGCATCGGGCTCCCTGGCCTCGTTCGAGGGCAGCGCCGGCCGACTGCAGGTCGAATTCCACGCGGGCGACGACGCGACGCTCGGGGCGGCGATCGGCCTGATCAAGGCGGGTGTCTCCACGGGGACCTGGACCGGCCTCGGGGTCTCCGGTGAGCCGGGGCGGTGGTGGTTCGACGCCGTGGACACCATCACGATCGACCCTTCGACGTACGCCGACGAATTTCCGGAGGAGACCGCGCTCCGCGAGCGCATCGAGCGCCTCTGGAACGCCGCCTGACGTCCCACGACTCCTGCCGATCGTCGGTGAGCGGCCGACGGTCCCGGTGTCCGAGCGGCCGGCGCACACCGGACGGTCCGAGCGGCAGGAGCTACGGACGCGGCTCGCCGGTGGACCGGGGGTGCGAGACGGTCACGGTGAACTTCTGGTTGCGCGCGAGCTGCGTCGTCGGACCGACGAGCCGCTCGAGCGCCGCCCGGTAGCCGAGGTGCGAGTTCCACACGACGGCGAGGGTGCCGCCCGGTTGGAGGACGCGCGCGGCCTCGGCGAACAGGTCGTGGGCGACGCCCGTATGGACGGTGGTCCCGCTGTGGAAGGGCGGGTTCAAGACGATGAGGTCGGCTGAGGCATCCGGCTGCATCGACAGGCCGTCGTCGCGGAGCACCGTGATGCGCTCGGCCAGTCGGCGATCGGCGTCGTCGTTGGCCGCGATGGTCGCGGTGGTCGAGGCGACCGCTGCAGCGGACTGGTCGGTCGCGATGACCGCGAGCTCGGGCCGGGCGATGGCGAGCGACACCGCGAGGACGCCGGTGCCGCAGCCGAGGTCGATGGCCGTCCGAGCTTCGGGCGCGATCTCCGGCAGCATCTCGAGCAGGAACCGGGTACCGATGTCGAGCTTCGTGCCGGCGAACGCCGCCCCGGCGGCGGCGATGGTCAGGCCGATGTCGGCGTGGTGCTCGGTGCGCAGCGCGGTCGAGGCCGTGGTGTCGTCATCGTCATGCTCTCCCTCGACGGCGGTGGCGGTCACCGGGTCGCTCGCGCGGAGCACCCGCGACTTCTGGCGGGCGAGGCTCGCGGTGACGGTCGAGAAGCTCCGCCGAAGCACGTCGTTCATCGCGGGCGTGAGGTGCTTGACCCGGCCACCGGCCAGGAGACGGACATCGTCAGCGCCCCAGCGGGCCACGGCGGCGGCGATCTCGTGCAGGGCTTCGAGGTGCTTCGGTAACTGGAGGAGGACGAGCGATGCGCCCGTGAACAGCTCCTCGCCGAGCGGCAGGTTGCGGAAGCCGCCGTCGATGCCGAGGCGTTCGGCGTTGGCGGCGAGCGCGCGTTCGCCGACCGCCGCGTCCTGGTGGACCCGGACGTCCGTCGCCCCGAGGAGCGCGATGGCGCCGAGGGTGAGCGCCCCGTAGGCGTCGCCGACGACGACGATCTCGCCGGGCGTCGGGACTCTCCCCGCCAAGGCCGCGGCCGCTTCGTCGAGCAGGAACCGGTCGGTCGCGTCGACGGCGAAGAGGTTCGGCGCCTCGTGATCGGGGAACCGGCGCAGCGCGTCGAAGGAGAACTCGGGCATCCCCTCAGCGTACCGGCGGGTCGTCCGAGCGGGTTCAGCGCTCAAGACGTGGGGACCGCCGCCACGGCGTCGATCTCGACGAGCGCGCCCGGGCGTGCCGGTGCGACGGAGACGACCGTCACCGCGGTCCGGCGACCACCCCAGACCGCCGCGGTCGCGGCGTAGCCGTCGGACGGATCGATCCCTGGCGCGAGGTAGATGGTGAGCTTCGCGACGTGCTCGGGTCCGGAACCGGCCTCGGCGAGCACCGTGAGGACGTTCCGGAGCGCCTGCTCGGTCTGCGGACCGAGGCCGTCGAGGAGTGCGCCCTCGGCGTCGACACCGTTCTGCCCGCCGATGAACAGCGTCGGGCCGGCCGGGAGGATCATGCCCTGCGCGAAGGCGGGGCTCGTGTACATCGAGGGCGGATCGACGGCGATCGGCATCGTGGTCATGCTGGCGTCCCTTCTGGAGCGGCGACACAGCCTGGACGGCTGATGCAGCGATTCTGCTCCCGGGGACCGACACCGTCCAGGGTCAGCCGCGTCGACGTGAGCGTCGCACCGGTTTCTCCGCCTTCACGGCTCGGAGGACGGCCGGGAAGACGAGGACACCGAGCCCGGCGGAGACGAGGAGGTTGACGACCGTGGCGATGGCGACGCCCTGGCCGAAGGCGCGGACGGTCTCGAGGCCGCTGGCATCCTCGGCGCGGACGGACGCGATCGCGCCGAACACGATCACGAGGCTGATGACCGCGAAGATGAGCTGCAGCGGGACGGTGGCCCACATGCCCCAGTGCGTGACGGCTCCTGCACGACGCACGCCGTGACGTCGCAGGATCCTGAGACTGAGGGCGATGCCACCGAGGAAGGCGACGACCCCGAGCGCGACGTACCCCCACACCCAGGCACCGAACGGCGGTGTCAGGAAGAGCAGGATGAACCCGAACACGCGCGAGAAGCCGTCGACCCATTCAGCCTCGCCAGCTCCGAGCAGGACGCCGACGAGGATGGGGGCGCCGATCACGACGAGTGTCAGCAGCGGAAGCACGCCGGCGATGACGCCGAAGTACATGAGCGGGTAGGCGGTCAGTCCGGTCAGCCGGGCGCCGCGCCGCCTGCGGGCCGTCGCGGGTGCGGTCTGCGCCGGGTCCGGCTTCGTCACCACGGGCTGCGCGCTCATGCCCCAACCCTACGCGTACACGAAAGCGCACTCGTGGTCGTCATCCGTGCGGGATGACGACCACGAGTGCGCTTTCGTCGGCTACTCGGAGAGCGACGGCCGCCAGACGACGACCTCGGTCCGGCGACGGGTGCGGGTACCGCTCCGCATCGGGACGACGCTGCCCTCCATGCCTGCGGCGAACACCCGGTTGCCCGGAGTCCGCAGGAGGGCGTTGGCGAGCGCGTGCTCGAGCTCCCGCACCCGGCCCTGGAGCGAGCTGACCTCGTTCTCCAGGGTCAGGATGCGGGAGATGCCCTCGAGGCTGACGCCCTCGGCGCTGAGCCTCGACACCTCACGGAGCTGGGCGATGTCGCGCATCGAGTACCTGCGGGACTTCCCGGCGGTCCGTGTCGGCGACACGAGGCCGAGCCGGTCGTACTGCCGGAGGGTCTGCGGGTGCATGCCGGCGAGCTCGGCAGCCATCGCGATCGCGAAGACCGGCGAATGCTCGTCCATGCTCCCTGCCCTTCCGTGTGCTGCTGGCTACTAGCCCCGAGCCCGAGCGATGAGCTCGTCTCGGGGGTTGTCCTTCGGCTCCAGCTCGTGGAACCGTTCGAGTGCCTCCTTGGCCTCGCCGCCGAGATGCGCCGGGACGACGATCTGCACGACGGCCAGGAGGTCGCCGGTGCCCTTCGTCGTCGCGACTCCACGGCCCTTGACGCGGAGGACGCGGCCGCTCGGCGTGCCGGGGGCGACGCGCAGCTTGACGGGGTCGCCGCCGAGCGTCGGAACCTCGATCGTGGCGCCGAGCGCGGCCTCCACGAAGGTGACCGGCACGGTGACGCGGAGGTTCAGGCCGTCGCGTTCGAACACGGGATGCTTGCGGACACTCACGGTGACCACGATATCGCCGGGTTCGCCGCCGTCCGGACTCGGCTGCCCCTTGCCGCGCAGGCGGATCTTCTGTCCATCCGACACACCCGCCGGGATCTTCACCTTGATGGTGCGTCCCTCGGAGGTCTGCAGGGAGATGGTGTCGCCCTGCGTGGCCGTGATGAAGTCGATCGTCGTGTGCGCGGTGATGTCGCGGCCCGGCGTGGGTCCGCCGTAGCCGCGGAAGCCGCCGGAGGTCTGGCCGAAGCCACCCTGGCCGAACATGCCGCCGAGGATGTCCTCGTACCCGGGAGGAGCCTGCTGGTAGCTGTAGCTCTGGCGACCGCCACCACCACCGCCCCCACCGAACATCGTCCCGAAGACGTCCTCGAAGCCGCCCTGGCCGCCGCCGGCACCCGGGGCGGTGAAGCGGGCTCCACCGCCCATGGCACGAACGGCGTCGTACTCCTTGCGCTGCTCGGGGTCGCCGAGGACCGAGTGGGCCTCGCTGATCTCCTTGAACTTCGCCTCGGCCTTCGCATCACCCGGGTTGGAGTCCGGGTGGTACTGCCGGGCGAGCTTCCGGTAGACCTTCTTCAGTTCCGCCGGCGTCACGTCCTTCTTGACGCCGAGGACCTTGTAGAAGTCCTTGTCGAACCAGTCCTGACTCGCCATGGCTAGCTCGCCGGGACCGCGACGACCACCTTCGCGGCGCGCAGCAGGGTGGAGCCCAGGTGGTACCCGGTCTCCACGACGTCGAGGACGGTCTCGCCCTCGGCGCCCGGCGTGGGCTGCTGGAAGATGGCCTCGTGCACGTTGGGGTCGAAGGTCTCGCCGACCGCTCCGAACGGCTTCAGCCCGAGCTTCTCAGCAGCGCCGCGGAGCTTGGCCGCGATCTGCGTGAAGGGGGCGTCGCCCTCGAGGTCGCCGTGCTTGTCAGCGCGGTCGAGGTCGTCGAGCACCGGGAGCAGGACCTTGGCGACCTCGCCGGTGGTGCGCTCGCGCTCCACCTCGCGGCCGGCCTCGGTGCGCTTCCGGTAGTTCGCGTACTCGGCCGTGACGCGCTGCAGGTCGCCGAGGCGTTCTGCAGCGAGCTGCTCGGCCGGGGAGAGGTCGCCGCCCTGCACGGGCTCCTCGGGAGCCGCGTTGAGGATGTCCTCGACGGTCAGCTCGTCGTCGGCGGCCGGTGCGTCGGCGCCGGCGGATTCGGCAGGTGCGCCCGAGGGGGCCGACGCATCGGCGTCAACCCCCTCGGTGCCAGGCTGACGAACCTCGCCGGTCTCCGGGTCGATCCGTCGCTTGTCACGAATGATGGGATCGTCCTGGTTCTGGTTCTGGTTCTCGTCAGTCATGGTTACTTCTTGTCCTTGTCGTCTTCGTCCTCGACGACCTCGGCGTCGACGACGTCCTCATCGGAGGTCGCCTCCTCAGCCGGGGCCTCGGTTCCTGCGGCGGACTCGGAGGCCTGCGCCTGGGCGTAGATCGCCTCGCCGAGCTTGACCTGGCTCTCGTTGAGCTTGTCGAACGCGGTCTTCACCGCATCCTCGTCCTCACCGGCGAGCGCGCTCTTCAGGGCGTCGACATCGGCCTGGACGTCGGTCTTGACGTCCTCGGGCAGCTTGTCGTCGTTCTCCTTGATGAGCTTGTCGATCGAGTAGGCGAGCTGCTCGGCGCTGTTGCGGACCTCGGCCTGCTCGCGGCGGGCCTTGTCGTCCGCAGCGTGCTCCTCGGCCTCGCGGACCATGCGCTCGATGTCCTCCTTGCCGAGGGACGAGCCACCCGTGATGGTCATCGACTGCTCCTTGCCGGTGCCCTTGTCCTTAGCGGACACGTGCACGATGCCGTTGGCGTCGATGTCGAAGGTGACCTCGACCTGCGGCACACCGCGCGGAGCCGGCGCGATGCCGGTCAGCTCGAAGGTGCCGAGGTTCTTGTTGTCGCGGGTGAACTCGCGCTCGCCCTGGAAGACCTGGATCGCGACGGACGGCTGGTTGTCGTCGGCCGTGGTGAAGGTCTCGCTCCGCTTCGTGGGGATCGCGGTGTTGCGCTCGATGAGCTTCGTCATGATGCCACCCTTGGTCTCGATACCGAGCGACAGGGGGGTGACGTCGATGAGCAGCACGTCCTTGCGCTCACCCTTCAGCACGCCGGCCTGGAGGGCGGCACCGACGGCGACGACCTCGTCGGGGTTGACGCCCTTGTTGGGCTCCTGACCACCGGTGAGCTTCTTGACGAGCTCGGCGACAGCGGGCATGCGGGTCGATCCACCGACGAGCACGACGTGCGCGATGTCGGAGACCTTCACGCCGGCCTCGGCGATGACGTCGTTGAACGGCTTGCGGGTGCGCTCGAGCAGGTCCTGCGTGAGCTCCTCGAACTTCGCGCGGGAGAGCGTCTCGTCGAGGTTGGCCGGGCCGTTCTCCGTGAGGGAGAGGTACGGGAGCTGGATCGACGTCGACATCGAGGAGCTGAGCTCCTTCTTCGCCTGCTCGGCGGCCTCCTTGAGGCGCTGCTTGGCGATCTTGTCGCCCGAGACGTCAACACCGGTCGAGTCCTTGAAGCGCTTGATCAGGTAGTCGACGACGCGCTGGTCCCAGTCGTCTCCACCGAGGCGGTTGTCGCCGGAAGTGGAACGGACCTGGATGGTGGAGAAGTCGTCGTCCTTGCCCACTTCGAGCAGCGAGACGTCGAAGGTACCGCCACCGAGGTCGAAGACGAGGATGAGCTCGTCCTCCTTGCCGCGGTCGAGGCCGTAGGCGAGGGCAGCGGCGGTCGGCTCGTTGATGATGCGGAGCACGTTGAGGCCTGCGACCTCACCGGCCTCCTTCGTGGCCTGACGCTCGGCGTCGTTGAAGTAGGCGGGGACGGTGATGACCGCGTCGGTCACGGTGTCGCCCAGGTACTGCTCGGCGTCGCGCTTCAGCTTCGCGAGGATGCGGGCGGACAGCTCCTGCGGCGTGTACTTCTTGCCGTCGACGTCGAACTTCCAGTCGGTGCCCATGTGGCGCTTGACGCTCGCGATGGTGCGGTCGACGTTGGTGACGGCCTGGCGCTTCGCGGTCTCGCCGACGAGCACCTCGCCATCCTTGGTGAATGCGACGACGGAGGGGGTGGTGCGGAAGCCCTCGGCGTTGGCGATGACGGTGGGTTCTCCACCTTCGAGGACGGCGACCACCGAGTTGGTGGTACCGAGGTCGATGCCTACTGCACGTGCCATGTGTTGGTTCTCCTTGTGTTGACTGCCGGTTCGGAACTCGTCGACTCGGGCGGCATGCTGTGGGCGTCCGGCCGACTCGACGAGCTCGGCACCGAGCTGGTTGATGGGGTGGTGCTGGTGTGACGTCGAGACTTGAGCCCCGATGACTCAATGCTACCGAGGCCCGGTTTCGACGTCAAGAAAGTTGAGCCCGCCTGGCTCAACTCCCAGCGGACGGCCAGTTTGCTCGCGCTGACAGGCCGCCGAAACACCGACAGGCCCAGGGGCCGGAGGTCCGGTCCCTGAGCCTGTCGATCGAGCCCCTGCCTATGCGGCTGCTGCCACCACCGCGGAGCGCTCGGTGACGACGATCTTCCCGTCGACCGCGTCGACGTGCACGGTCGAGCCGTCGCCGACCCCACCACTCACGACGAGCTCGGCGATGCGGTCGTCGACCTCACGCTGGATGAGGCGACGCAGGGGGCGCGCACCGTACTCCGGCTCGTAGCCGAGCTCAGCGAGGAGCGCGAGCGCCTCAGGCGTCGTCTCGAGGGACGCACCGCGCGCGGCCAACCGTTCGGTCGTGCGGCCGAGCATCAGTCCGACGATCTCCTGCAGCTGCTGCTGGTCGAGCTTGCGGAAGAGGACGATCTCATCGATCCGGTTGAGGAACTCCGGACGCATCGCCTCGCGCAGCTTGCCCATGACCCGGGCCCGCAGCGCCTCCTCGGAGCCGAAGCCCGTCGGGTCGTCGGCGCCACCGGCCACGAAGCCCATCGCACCGGACCGGGAGGCCAGGAACTCGGAGCCGAGGTTCGAGGTCATGACGACGACCGTGTTGCGGAAGTCGATCGTCCGACCCTGGCCGTCGGTCAGGCGACCGTCGTCGAGCACCTGGAGGAGCAGGTTGAAGACGTCCGGGTGCGCCTTCTCGATCTCGTCGAACAGCACGATCGAGTACGGGTTCCGGCGCACGCGCTCGGTGAGCTGACCGGCCTCGTCGAACCCGACGTACCCGGGAGGGGCACCGACGAGTCGCGACACCGTGTGGCGTTCGCCGAACTCGCTCATGTCGAAGCGGATCACCGAGTGCTCGTCCGCGAAGAGTGATCCGGCGAGCGCCTTCGCGAGCTCCGTCTTGCCCACGCCGGTGGGGCCGAGGAACAGGAAGCTGCCGACGGGTCGGTTCGCGTCCCCCATGCCCGTGCGGTTGCGACGGACGGCCTTCGACACCGCGGTCACGGCGTCGTGCTGGCCGATGACGCGGGCGTGCAGTTCGTCCTCGAGGCCGGCGAGACGATCCCGCTCGCCCTCCGTGAGCCGGCTGACCGGGATGCCGGTGGCGCGGGACACGACGCCGGCGATCTGGGCCTCGTCGACGACCGCGTCACGATCGGTGCGCGCGCCGGGTCCGTTGGAGGCGGCGTCGAGCTTGGCCTGCACGGCGGTGATCTCGTCGCGGATGCGCGAGGCCTCCTCGTAGTGCTCGGCCGAGACGGCTGCGTTCTTCGACGCTTCGAGTGTCGCGAGCTCCTCGACGAGGGCGCTCACGTCGACGGCCTTCCCGAGCCGCAACCGCAGCCGGGCGCCGGCCTGGTCGACGAGGTCGATGGCCTTGTCGGGCAGGACGCGATCGGGGAGGTAGCGGGCCGACAGCTCGACGGCGGCGCGGAGGGCGTCGTCGGTGAAGCGGACGTCGTGGTGCTCCTCGTACGCCGGGCGGAGGCCGTCGAGGATGAGGACGGCGTCCTCGATCGACGGCTCACCGACGCGCACGGGCTGGAAGCGGCGTTCGAGTGCCGGGTCCTTCTCGATCCCGCGGTATTCACGGAGGGTGGTCGCACCGATGAGGTGCAGCTCACCGCGCGCGAGACGTGGCTTCAGCATGTTCCCGGCGTCCATGCCGCCCTCGCCGGAACCCCCGGCGCCGACGACGGTGTGGACCTCGTCGATGAAGACGATCAGCTCGGAGCGGTTGGCTGCGATCTCGTCGAGCAGGCCGGTGAGGCGCTCCTCGAAGTCACCGCGGTACCGGGTTCCGGCGACCATGGCCGGCAGGTCGAGTGAGATGACGCGCTTGCCCCGCAACTGCTCCGGGACGCCGCCATCGACGATCGCCTGGGCGAGCCCCTCGACGACCGCGGTCTTGCCGACGCCGGCCTCGCCGACGAGCACGGGGTTGTTCTTGGTGCGGCGGGAGAGGATCTCGATGGTCTGCTCGATCTCCTCGGAACGTCCGATGACGGGGTCGAGCGTCCCACCTGCGGCGAGCGCCGTGAGGTCGGTGCCGAAGCGGTCGAGCATCGGGGTGTCCGAGTCGAGGTCGTCGGCATCGCGGTCGTCCTGGTCGTCGGTGGCGACGCCGGGGTCGCCGACGGTCTGGCGCATGCCCTGCGTCAGCGCCTCCGCCGTGACGCCGGCGCGGGCGAGGACCTCTCCGGCGGGCGAGTCCTGGTTGATGACGAGGGCGAAGAAGAGGTGCTCGGGGTCGACGTACGTCGATCCGGCGGCGCGGGCCACCTGGTAGGCGTGGAACAGCGCGCGCTGGGCCGACGGCGTGATGGCCGGGTCCTTGACGCTCGGCGAGGACGCCTGCGGCAAGCGCTGCTCGGCGGCCTTGGCGATGACCTTCGGGTCGACGCCGAGGCGAGCGACGGCGTCCTTCGCGGGCTCCTCGCTCACGATGACGCGCAGGATGTGGAGCGCGTCGAGCTCGTTCTGGCCGCGCTCGAGCGCGAACCGGCCGGCGCGCTGCAGGATCTCCTGCGTCCGTGCGGTGAGGAAGCGGCTGAGGTCGATGGTCCGCGCCGAACGCGCCCGCTCGCCCTCGAGGTATCGGGCGAGGAAGTCGTCGAACGACGACGATCCGCCGTCTGCTGCTGCGCCGCCCTGAGTGAAGTCTTCGGGCACGTGAACCTCCTGGATTCAAACTTGAGTGTCGTACGCTCAAGTCCAACGCGGACCGCCCGAAGCTATTCCCGGGCTCGCGCCGCATCCCAGCGAACCCCCAGCCATCGTGCTCGTGCGGGCGCGCTACCGCCCGTTCACCGCGCGGCACTAGCCTCAGTGCATGAGCACGACTCCCCCAGGTGGCACCGACGGCACCGACCGGACAGGCAGGCGCGACGACGAGGCCCCACGCCTCGGATCCCGGCCCCGCAACTTCCCGCCGCCACCGCTCGTCACGCCCGACGCCGCAGCGGCCACCGTCGACCTCGACACCTCGCAGGTCGCCGCCGTGAAGGCGCAGGCGGGTCGCAAGGGTCGCATCTTCGCGTGGAGCCTGTGGGACTGGGGCTCGGCGTCGTTCAACGCCGTCGTCACCACCTTCGTGTTCACCGTCTATCTGACGAGCGACTCCTTCGGCGAGGAGGCCGCGGTGTCGGCGTCGCTCGGGTGGGCACTCGCCGCCGCCGGACTGCTGATCGCGATCCTCGCGCCGGTCGTCGGCCAACGGTCGGACTCCGCCGGGCGACGGAAGTTCTGGCTCGGCTTCAACACCTACGTCGTCGTCGCGATCACCGCACTCCTCTTCTTCGTCGCCCCCGATCCGGACTTCCTGTGGCTGGGCCTCGTCCTCCTCGCGGTCGGCAACATCGTGTTCGAGTTCGCCGGCGTCAACTACAACGCGATGCTCGCCCAGGTGTCGACGCCCACCTCCATCGGCAAGGTCTCCGGCCTCGGCTGGGGCATGGGGTACATCGGCGGCATCGTGCTGCTGCTCATCGTCTACTTCGGCTTCATCTCCCCCGAGGTCGGACTCTTCGGCGTCACCGGCGAGGACGGCATGGACGTCCGCGTCGCGATGCTCGTGTCTGCGGCGTGGTTCGGGATCTTCGCCCTGCCCGTACTGTTCGCGGTGCCCGAGTACCACGCACCCCAGGCCGTCGCCCGGCCGCACGTCGGGTTCTTCGCCTCCTACGGCGTCCTCGCCAAGAGCATCGCGGAACTCTGGCGCGACAGCCGACAGACGCTCTACTTCCTGCTCGCGAGCGCCGTGTTCCGCGACGGGCTCGCCGGCGTCTTCACCTTCGGTGGCGTCCTGGCCGCGGGGACCTTCGGCTTCTCACCCGGCGAGGTGATCATCTTCGCGATCGCCGCCAACGTCGTCGCCGGGGTCGCGACGATCACGATCGGCCTGCTCGACGACAAGGTGGGCCCGAAACCCGTCATCGTCGCGTCGCTCATCGGCCTCGTCATCGCGGGAAGCGCCGTGTTCTTCCTCCACGAGGGCGGCGCGACGATCTTCTGGATCTTCGGCCTCATGCTGTGCCTGTTCGTCGGCCCTGCCCAGTCGGCGAGCCGCTCGTTCCTGGCGCGCATCATCCCCGAGGGCCGCGAGGGTGAGGTCTTCGGCCTCTACGCCACGACCGGCCGCGCCGTGTCCTTCCTTGCACCGACCGCCTTCGCACTGTTCGTCACGCTCGGCGGGGCGCAGTTCTGGGGGATCCTCGGGATCGTGCTCGTGCTGCTCATCGGCCTCGGACTGCTGATCCCGGTGCATGCGAAGCAGGGGCGGCTCAGCTCGCGGGCGTGATGCGCGGCTCCGACGCCCGAACGACGGAACCGACAAGCTTGATTTCGTAATTACGATATTTGTACACTTGGGTCATGACGACCATCGACCCCGGCGATCACGAGGCGCGTCTCGCGCGTCTCGAAGCCGCCGTGTTCGCCCAGCCGACCGACGACGACACGATCACCGGGCGACCGGGCGACGTGACGCCCGCAGCCACGACCGGCGATCTGGACGACACCTTCTGGGCGCTCCGCGGGCTCGAACAGCGCACGGCCGAGCTCGAGCATGGGGCGGTCCTCTTCACCGGATCGGTCGTCGTCGGCGGCGGACCCGTGCAGTGGCAGTACGCCAGGGCGACCGACGACCTCCTCGCGCTCGGCGACGACCCCGACGCCGTGCAGCCAGCAGCCTCCGGTCCGGTCGCGACGGCGGCATCGCGCCTCGCGGCCATCGGCTCCCCCGTCCGGCTGCAGCTGCTGCTGGCCGTCGCCAAGGGCACGTCGGCACTCGCGGACCTCGGCGAACTCGACGGCATCGGCACGACCGGCCAGGTCTACCACCACGTCCGCGTCCTGACGGCCGCCGGCTGGCTGCAACCCGCCGGCCGCGGACGGGTCGCGGTCCCGCCCACGCGACTCGTCCCGCTCCTCGTCGCCGTCGCCGCCATGGAATGACCACCGACCCCAGGAAGGACCCCGCATGACCGCCACACCACGCAGCACGTCCCGACCCAGACGGGTCTGGGTCATCGCCGCCGTCAGCACCGCTGTCGCCCTCGCGATCGGACTCGCCTTCCGACCGGGGCCCTCGACGCTTCCCGCCGAGGCCACCGGCGACGCCGAACTCGCGGCGTCCGTCCGTGATCTCGCCGGCCCCGACCGCAAGGCCCTGCTGGCCGTCGTCGTCACCCCGGACGGCACCCGCACCGCGACGATCGGCGCCCAGCCGGACACCCGGTTCGAGATCGGGTCGGTGAGCAAGGCCTTCACGGGGCTGTTGCTCGCCGACGCGATCGAGCGCGGCGAGGTCACCCCGGACACCAGGCTCGGTGAGCTCCTCGAGCTGGGCGACGCGCCCGCGGCGGACGTCACCCTCGAGCAGCTCGCCACCCACACCTCCGGCCTGCCCCGGCTGCCGATCGACCTCTCGACGATCCTCTCCTCCGCGTGGTTCGCGCTCACGACGGCGAACCCGTACGGCGAGGACCTCGACCAGCTGCTCGAACAGGCGAGGTCCGCTTCCCTCGACACCCCGACGGGCACCTACTCCAACCTCGGCTTCGAACTCCTCGGTGCCGCCCTCGGCTCGGCCGCGGGCACCAGCTACGCCGACCTCCTCGAGGAGCGGATCACCGGTCCGATGGAACTCGACGCGACCGGCCCCGTGAGCGATGCAGCAGACCTCGGCGACCGCGACCTCCTCGGTGAGACCGCCGGCGGACGGACCGCCGCCGCTTGGACCGGCACGGCGATCGGGCCCGCCGGTGGGATCCGCTCGGACACGGAGGATCTCGCCCGCTTCGCGGAACGGCTGGCCGACGGCAGCGCGCCGGGCATCGAGGCACTCGACCCGCAGGCGGCGTTCGGCGATCGCGAGATCGGCTGGGCCTGGATCACCGATCGGAAGGCGATCGACGGCGAGGACCTCGTCTGGCACAACGGCGCCACGGGCGGCTTCGCGTCCTTCGTCGGTGTCGTCCCGGCGACCGGCACCACGGTGATCATCGTCTCGGCGACCCAGGAGTCGGTCGATGCGGCCGGTGTCGCCCTCCTCGAGCAGATCGGAGCAGCACGATGATCGAGATCCTCATCCCCGCCGTCGTGGCCCTCGTCGTCGCGTGGATCATCGCCCTCCAGGTCGTCCACGCGTGGAGTACGGGACGCTGGGCGGCGACCGAGCGCTACCGACTGGTCGTCGACGCGGTCGACAGCATCGTGATCCTCGCGCTCGTCCGCGCCCTCGCCGCGCCGGTCGGCCTCTGGTCGTGGGCGTGGGTCCTCGCCGTCGCGATCGTCGGCTTCGGACTCGCCGGAGCAGCCCTTCGCTGGCGCGCACTCCCCTGGCACGCACCGAAGCCGAAGCGCTCACTCGACGAGCACGGGGCGACGGTCGAGACCGCGGTCGCGCCGAAGGACCGCCGGCGGCAGGTCCAGGCCGGTCTCTACGGTGCGGTCGGCGTCGCGATCGTCGCGCTCTGCTGGTGAGCGACCGCAGCCCTCGGTCGGGTCAGGCGCCTGGGAGCACGAGCCCCTTCCGCAGGGTGACGTTCCCGTACTTCCTGGTCTCGCCCGTGCGGATGACGAGGAACGCCGTGGCGGCCTCGTCGTAGTAGGCGAACCGGTCGACGAAGCGCACGGCGTCCTCGGTCGTGCCGGCGGCGGCGATGAGTTCTCGCTGGACGTCGAGCACCGTGCCGTCCGCACTCGTCATGAGATCGAGCACGGGCTCGTCGTCGAGCGGGATCACCGTGCGCACCGCTCGGAGGACCTCGGGCGTCGACAGCGTCGGCAGCACGACGACCCGTTCGCCGAGCCGGGCGGCCGGGAAGTGCGCGTCGGCGATCACCACCGCGTCCGAATGTCCCATCGCGTCCAGGTGCAGCAGCAGTTCGCCGCTCAGCACCGGGTCGATCCCTGTCAGCATGGTGACCTCCTCGTCATGGTTCCGTGTCCATCCTTCCGCCCGATCATGTCAGTCCATCGACGCCGGCCGGCCCACGGCGGTCGAGCCGGTAGACGCGCGTCGCCGTCCCGCCACGGAGTGCATCGCGTTCCGCCGGTGACAACTCGTCGACGAGACCGGACAGCTCGTGCCAGACCGCACCGTACCCGCCGCTCGTGACGGTCATCGGCCAGTCGCCGCCAAGCATCAAGCGCTCGGGCCCGAAGCACGCGAGTGCGGTGTCCCAGGCCCGGCGCACGTCGGCCGCCACGAACGGCCGACCGGCTCGGTTGAGGCCGGACACCTTCGCGACCATGTTCGGTGACGCCGCCGCAGCAGCCAGCTCGGTCGCCCACCGTTCGAAGGCCTCATCCTCGTGCGGCGGCTTCGCGAGGTGGTCGACGACGATCGTCAGCCCCTCCTCCAGCCGGGCGAGTCCGGTGGCGTCTCGGAGCAGCCTGGGGAAGGCGTTCGGGAGGTCGAGCGGAAGCCCGCGGTCCGCGAGCACCGCCGCCAACCGGCGCGCGGGTGCTGCCAGGAGCAGGCCGTCCCGGGGATCGTCGTGCAGCAGCTGACGAACGCCGCTGAACCGTGGATGCGCGCCCCAACGGTCGAGCAGGGCCTCGGCCCGCCTCGCATCGTCGATCGGCACCCAGCCGACGACGCCGGCCACCCAGCTGCAGGTGTCCGATGCGCTGAGCATGGACATCGTGTCGAGCTCCGTGTCGTCGGCCTGGACGAGGATCGCCGCATCGACGCCGGCCGCCTGCAGCTCCGCGGCCGCACGCTCCGGCGTGAAGTCCTCGCGAAGCGCCTCGTCGGCCGAAGCGAGCCAGTGATAGCCGTCGGCGCGGTTCCACAGATGGAGGTGCGCGTCGATCGTCCGCATCAGCCGAGCAGCCCTCTGGTGCGCAGCTCCGTCCAGAAGGTCTCGGGGATCGGCGCCTCGAAGCGCTCCACGTTCTGGATCATCTGCTCCGGCCGCGAGGCGCCGACCGCGACCGTCCGCACGGCGGGGTGGCGGAGCGGGAACTGGAGGGCGGCTGCGGGCAGTTCGACCTCGAACCGACGGCAGATCTCGGCGATGTCGACGGCGCGGTCGAAGACCTCCGGCGGGACGGCACCGTACTCGTAGCGTCCGTCGCGGTCGGGGACGGCGCGGGCCAGCAGGCCGGAGTTGAACACCGAGGCGGCGACCACACCGACGCCGTGTTCCAGGCAGGCGGGCAGCACCTCCTCGGCAGCCGGTTGCTCGGCGAGCGTGTACCGACCGGCGATCATGATGAGGTCGGTCAGGCCCGTGCGCACCGCGGCGAGGAGTGCGGTGACATCCATCGACCCGATCCCGACCGCCCCGACGAGTCCTTCCTCGCGGAGGGCGGCGAGCGCCGGGATCCCCTCGGATATCCCGGACTCCGGATCGTTGCGTTCGGGGTCATGGAGGTAGAGCACGTCGACGTGGTCGAGTCCGAGTCGCCCGAGGGACTCGTCGAGCGAGCGACGCACGCCGGCCTCGCTCGCGTCCCACTCGCGCCGCAGGGTCGCCGGGACGACGAAGTCGTTGTCCGTGTCGAGCGCGCCCTCCCCAGCAGGGTTCGGCACGAGGAGGCGGCCGACCTTGGTGGACAGGACGTACTCGTCGCGCGGCTTCGTCCGCAGGAAGGCGCCGAGCCGACGCTCGGAGAGACCGAGGCCATAGTGCGGAGCCGTGTCGTAGAAGCGGACGCCGTGTTCCCAGGCCGCATCGAGGACCGCCCAGGCCTCCTCATCGCTGAGCTCGCGGTAGAGGTTGCCGAGGTTGGCGGCGCCGTACGCGAGCCGCGGGACGAGCAGGTCAGGCACCGGCGCCCCGGAAGGTGAACTCGGCGATCGACGTCGCGAGCATCTCCGAACCGCCGCCGGGGGCGAGCGGCGCGCGGTACCGGCCGGCGACGATCTCGACGGGCTCGACGAAGTGCTCGTGCAGGTGGTCGACGAATTCGATCATGCGTCCATCCTCGCTTCCGGACACGGCGATGAAGTCGAACATCGAGAGGTGCTGCACCGCTTCGCACAGCCCGACGCCACCGGCGTGCGGGCAGACCGGGACACCGAACTTCGCGGCCAGGAGGAGGATCGCGATGTTCTCGTTCACGCCGGCGACCCGCGTGGAGTCGATCTGGAGCACCTGGAGGGCGTCGGCCTGCAGGAACTGCTTGAACATGATGCGGTTGGCCATGTGCTCGCCGGTCGCGACCGGGATCGGGGCGACGCCGCGCGCGATCGCCGCGTGGCCGAGGATGTCGTCGGGGCTCGTCGGCTCCTCGATCCAGGCGATGTCGTGGGGGGCGAGTCGGGACATCCAGTCGATCGCCTCCGCGACGTCCCACCGTTGGTTGGCGTCGACGGCGATCCGGATGTCGGGTCCCACCGCGTTCCGGGCGATGGCGAGGCGGCGGACGTCGTCTTCCACGGTCCCGCCGACCTTGAGTTTGACCTGCGCGAATCCGTCCGCGACCGCTTCGCGACACAGGCGGTCGAGCTTCTCGTCGGAGTAGCCGAGCCACCCGGGCGTGGTCGTGTAGGCGGGGTACCCGGCGGCGAGGAGGGCCTCGATCCTCGCCTCCCGTCCCGGCTCCGCGCGTCGGAGGATCGCGAGGGCGTCGTCCGGGGTGAGAACGTCGCTCAGGTAGCGGAAGTCGACGAGCTCGACGAGCTCCTCCGGGGTCATGGTGGCGAGCAACCGCCAGAGTGGCAGTCCGGCGCGTTTGGCCTTGAGGTCCCAGAGCGCGTTGACGACGGCGCCGATCGCCATGTGCATGACGCCCTTCTCGGGACCGAGCCACCGGAGCTGGGAGTCGTAGACGAGTTCGCGCCAGAAAGCGCCGAGGGCGGCGAGCACGGGCTCGACCTCGCGACCGAGCAGGTGCTCCCGGAGGGCGTGGATCGCTGCGACCTCGACGTCGTTGCCGCGTCCGATGGTGAAGACGAAGCCGTGGCCCTCGTGGCCGTCGTCTGCATCCGTGACGAGCCGCAGGTAGGCAGCGGAGTAGTCGGGATCGGGGTTCATGGCGTCCGAGCCGTCGAGGGTGGTCGAGGTCGGGAACCGGACGTCGTGCGTCTCGAATCCGATGATGGTACTCACGTCGGCATGCTCCTTCGGGCTGGTGCCACCGAGCTTAGACATCCGACGTCTGGGCTGTCAATGCGTCCGAATCGGGCGTCATAGTCTGTTGCAGCAGCCCGATCGACGGTAGAGTTCAGATGTTATCGGCTACGGAGCCGGGTCCGCAGGTGGGCACCGGCGGAACCGGAAGGACCAGCATGCGCTTCGCCAGACTCGGCCCCGTGGACGGGGAGACCCCCGTCGTGTTCGTGGGCGACACCGCCTACGACCTCCGATCGATCACCCCCGACATCGACGGAGCGTTCCTCGCCGGCGACGGCGTCGCCCACGTCCGCGCCGCCCTCGAGTCGGGTGCGCTCCCCGTCCTCGACGGCGCCGACGAGCTCCGGATCGGCGCTCCGATCGCCCGGCCGAGCGCGGTCGTCTGCATCGGGATGAACTACGCGGCGCATGCGGCGGAGTCGGGATCCGCTCCTCCCGAGATCCCCATCATGTTCCTGAAGACGCCCAACACGGTCGTCGGACCGAACGACGACGTCCGCATCCCGCGAGGCAGCACGAAGACCGACTGGGAGGTCGAGCTCGGCGTCGTCATCGGCGAGCGCACCTCCTACCTCGACAGCCCTGAGGACGCCCTCGGCCGCATCGCCGGATTCGTCACCGCGAACGACGTGTCGGAGCGCGACTTCCAGATGGCGGCGAGTGGCGGGCAGTGGTCGAAGGGCAAGTGCGCTCCGGGCTTCAACCCGACCGGCCCGTGGCTCGTGACGCCGGACGAGGTCGACGCCGGCGCTCTGCGACTCCGCAGCTGGGTCAACGGCGAACCACGTCAGGACTCGAGCACGGCCGACCTCATCTTCGACGTCGCCACGGTCATCTGGCACCTGAGCCAATACCTGCAGCTCGAACCCGGCGACCTCGTCCTGACCGGCACACCCGAGGGTGTCGCGCTCTCCGGCCGGTTCCCCTACCTCGCACCGGGCGACGTCTGCGAGGTCGAGATCGAAGGCCTCGGCCGCCAGCGACAGCGGTTCGTCGACCCGGTCCCTGGAATCGCGCCGTCTGCCAAGCCGGCCGAGGCACTCGGAGCCCGCGCATGAGCGCCGCAGACACCGGCGAGTTCGACGGACTCGTCGCGATCGTCACCGGCGGCGCTTCGGGGATCGGCGCCGCCATCGTCGAACGCCTCTCCGCCGATGGCGCGAGCGTCGCGATCCTCGACCTGAACCCGTCGCCCGACGAGGACTCCGCCACCCGCCTGTCGGTGCGGGCGAACGTCGCCGACGACGCGTCGGTCCGCGCGGCGATCGACGCCGTCGTCGCACGGTTCGGCCGCCTCGACATCGTCGTGAACAACGCCGGTATCGGCGCGCAGGGAACCGTCGAGTCGAACGACGACGACGAGTGGCACCGCGTCTTCGACATCAACGTCGTCGGCATGGCCCGCGTGACCCGCGCAGCCCTCCCGCACCTGCGCGAGTCGCCGTCGGCCGCCATCGTGAACACCGCGTCGATCGCCGCGACGGCGGGGCTCCCCCAGCGGGCGCTCTACACGGCGACGAAGGGGGCCGTACTGTCGTTGACGCGCGCGATGGCCGCCGACCACCTGAGCGAGGGCATCCGGGTCAACTGCGTGAACCCGGGCACGGCCGACACCCCGTGGGTGGGCCGACTCCTCGACAGCGCGCCCGACCCGGCCGCAGAACGCGCCGCCCTCGAGGCCCGCCAACCGCATGGCCGGCTCGTCGCCGCGACCGAGGTCGCCGGGGCCGTCGCCTACCTGGCGAGCCCACGCTCAGGCTCGACGACCGGCACGTCGATCGCCGTCGACGGCGGAATGCAGGAGCTCCGCCTCCGCCCCGAGTAGCAAGCGCCGGGTCCGGGTGCCCGCCTCACCGTTCAGAACTCAGGAGCGCCCCGGCGGTTCTCGCGTGAGACGGCCATCCCCAGGCCGACGCGCCTGACTCCTCCTGAATTGTGAACCGCATGGACCGGACGGGTCCGATCGTGCAGAACTCAGGCGCACGCCCGCGCGTCCGGCCACCGAGGGGATGATCCGGCTCGGCTCACCGGGACGCTCCTGAATTACGAACCCGGAGCCAAGGATCAGGCGTGTGGTTCCGCATCGGGGCGCGGCCACGCGGCGACGAAGCGCTCGAGGTATGCGGCGAACTGCGCCGCCTCCTCGGGCGTGAATCCGGAGAGCGCGGTCGTGACCGCGTCGCGTCGACCCCGGTGCGCCTCCTGCAGGACCGCGCGGCCGGCGGCACTCAACTGCACCACGCTGCGTCGACCGTCGTTCGGGTCGACCGCGCGAGCGACCTCGCCGCGCTTCGTCGCTTCGGCCACGAGCCGGCTCGCGCGGGGTTGGTCGACGCCGATCGCCTCCGCGAGCGCACTGATCCCCATACCACCGGCCGCATCGTCACGAGCGAGCGCGTCCAGCATCCGGAACCGAGCCGCCTGGGCGATCGCCTGCTCGCGCGGATGACGGGCGCCACCGCCGGGACCCCAGGGCCCACCGAAGCCGGGTCCGAAGCCCGGACGGCGCCCGCGCCCACGTTCGTCATCAGCGCCGCCGTCGGTGCCGTGCCGATGACCGCCCCCGTGCTCATCGTGGTGGTGATGACCGGGCCCACCGCGCCCACCGCGTCCGCCGAAGCGACGGCCTGACTGGTCCCGTCGGATCTGGACGAGGGCCTGCTCGATCATCTCCACCGGGTCGGTTGCTGTGGGTTCGCTGGGCTGCGCTTGACGATCATCGGACATACATGTCATTATACATTTACATGTAACAGAGCATGCAAATAAGGAGACCACCCATGAACACCCCCACGACTTCCCCAGAGCAGTCCACCACCCAGTCCGCCGAGCGCCCGCTCGGCTTCTGGCTCCGCACCGTCGATCACGCGGTCAAGCACTCGATGCACGAGGTGCTCGCCGAGGACGGCCTCGGCCGGCGCAGCTGGCGCACGCTCGAGCTCATCGCCTCCGGCGCCTCGAGGGTCGAGGAGATCGACGCCTCGCTCCCGCCACACCGCCGCGGACCGCGCGGCCCCGAACGGTTCGGCCGCCGCGGCGGGTTCGGCCCCGGTCGCGGCTTCGGTCGCCCCGAGCGCACCGCCGACACGACGGCGGACACCGCATCCGCGGAGCGTCCGCGCGACCACGAGCACGGCCACCCCGCTCACGATCGGGCCTTCGGGCGCGGCCTCGAGTCCGGTGCCGGCTTCGGTCGTGATCACCGTCCCGGCGGCGCACCGTTCGGCCCCGGCCACGGCCACGACCGCGGTAACCGAGGTCCTCGTCGCTCGACCGCGGACATCGTCATGGACTTCGCCGCACGCGGCTGGGTCATCGTCGACGCCGACGGCATCACCCTGACGGACGCCGGTCGCGAGGCGCACGACGCGCTCCGCACCAAGGTCGACGCGGTCCGCCAGACCGTCGCCGACGCCGTCTCACCCGAGGACCTCGCTACGACGCTCGCCAGCCTCGAGAGCATCGCCCGAGCCTTCGGCCGGGACGAGCACGCAGTGCACGAGCGCGGCCCGCATGGTCGCTTCGGTCGCGGCCCCCGCAGCGAGCGCTGACCGGCTGCCGGCGTCTTCCGCCCATGCGGACCCCAGCCGAACACCATGCACCGAGCCCCGGGCAGCAATCGCTGCCCGGGGCTCTCGCCGTCCACAACTCAGGACGCCCACCGCGTGTCGCGGCCAACCGGACCGCAATCGGGGGCGCCGCGCCGGAGGCGTCCTGAATTGCGGACACACACAACCTGTGGTCACTCCGTTCACAACTCAGGAGACCTGGCGCGTGTCGCGGCGCGGAGGAGGGACCCGGCGGCCGACACGCCGGAGGCGTCCTGAATTGCGAACCTCCGCTACTCCGTGAGGCCGTTCGCCTTCGCGACGTTCCCGAGCCACGCGAGGCTCGGCTTCGGCGTGCGCACGAAGGTCTCGCGGTCGACGGCGATGAGGCCGAAGGTCGGCCGGAAGCCGCTCGCCCACTCGTAGTTGTCGAGCGCACTCCAGTGGAGGTAGCCCTCGAGCTGGATCCCGTCCTGGATGCAGGCGTGCAGCTCGCGCAGGGCGCCGTCCGTGTAGTCGATCCGACGCGTGTCGTCCGAGGTCGCTATGCCGTTCTCGGTGATCATGATCGGCACCCCACCCGACAGCTCCCAAGCACTCCGCACACCTTCGGCGGCGGCCGGCGGATAGAACTCCCAACCGGTGAGCGTCGTCTCGACGTCGTCCTCGACGGGCAGCGGACCCTTCGGCCCGATGAACGTGCGCGTGTACGCCTGGACACCGAGGAAGTCGTCGCCGGCGGACTGCTCGAGGTACCAGTCGTCACGCGGGTAGCCGTACTCGCGCAGCATCTCGTCGGAGCCCGGCTCACCGTTCGACCGGAACGCCTGCGTCGCGATGGTCCAGCCGGACTTCAGGCCGGACACCTGCGACAGCACCTCGCGCGAACGCTTGTGCGACTCGAGGAGCGCGTCCGCCACGAACAGGTCCGGGTTCGGCAGGCCGTACGCGACGAGGTTCGCCGCGTCCTCACCACCGGCGAGCATCGCGGCGATGTTCGGCTCGTTGATGGTGCAGACGTGGTCGACACCCTCGCCGACGATCGGCAGCGTCAGCTCGGTGTACCGCGCGAAGAGGTCGGCGGCGTCCTTCGCCCGCCAGAACCCGTCACGCTCGAACCAGCGCGGCACCGTGAAGTGCATGAGCGTGACGACCGGGTTGAGTCCCAGCTCGTGCGCGGTGTCGACCATGCGACGGTAGTGGTCGACCTCGGCACGCGACACGATGCCGCGCTCGGGCTCGATCCGCGCCCACTCGACACTGAACCGGTAGGTGTTCAGCCCGGCGTCGGCGAGCAGCTGCATGTCCTCGCGGTAGCGGTGGTAGCTGTCCATCGCGTCGCCCGAGGGCTCGACGATGTTCGTCCCGGCTTCGTGCTCGTGCACCCACCAGTTGCTGTTGATGTTGTTGCCCTCGATCTGGTGGGCAGCGGTGGCAGCGCCCCAGAGGAAGCCGTCGGGGAAGGTCAGCACGGGTGTTGCTCCTGTTTCATGTTGAGGTGGCCCTTCGACAAGCTCAGGGACCGGGAGGGGTGGGCTCAGGGACCGGGAGGGGTGGGCGCAGAGACGGGACGGGCGTCAGCGCTTGGCGCGGGCCGGATTGGGGACGGCGTCGAGCAGCTGGATCGTGTACGGATCCTGCGGGTGCTGCAGGACGTGCGCGGTCTCGCCGCGTTCGACGACGCGCCCCTGGTTGAGGACCATGATGTTGTCGGTCACGAGTCGCGCCGACAGCAGGTCGTGCGTGATGTAGAGCATCGAGACGCCCCACTGCTCGCGCAGGTCTTCGAGCAGCGCGAGCACACCGGCACGCAGCGACACGTCGAGCATCGACACGGGCTCGTCGGCGATGAGCACCTGCGGGTCGCTCGCGAGCGCCCGGGCGATCACGACGCGCTGCCGCTGTCCACCGGAGAGCTGGTGGGGCAGTTTCGCCGCGAACTGCTCGACGGGTGAGAGGCCCACCGTCTCGAGGAGTTCGAGCACCCGTTTGCGGACGGCGTCGCCCTTCAGCCCGGTGAAGTTCACCACCGGACGGGTGAGCGTGTACTCGACCGTGTGCAGCGGGTTGAGCGCCGCATACGGGTCCTGGAAGATCATCTGCACGTTCTTGTGCAGGTTCCGGATCCCCTTGCGGTTCAGCTGGGCGACGTCGAGGTCGCCGAAGCGGACCGCACCGGACGTCGGCTTCTCGATGCCCGTGATGAGCTTCGCGATGGTCGACTTGCCGGAGCCCGAGGCCCCCACGAGCGCGAGCGACTGGCCGGGTTCGAGCGTGAACGACACGTCGTCGACGGCCGTCACCGCGGACTCACCGCGGCGCGGCGGCGGGTAGACCTTCGAGACGGCGTCGACGATGACCGCCGACTCCGCCGAACGACCGGCACGCGACGAGGCCTTGCCCGACTCGGAGCTCGCGCTCGTCGCGGTCGGGACGCTCGTCGTGGTGCCCGACACCGGAGCCGTCCCCCGGTTCGCCCGCGAGGGGAAGCCGGGCAGCTCGACGACCGCGGCGCGCGGGTCGGCGTAGTGACTGAGCAGCATCCGCGTGTACGGGTCCTGCGGACGCTCGAGGATGTCGCGGCTCGGGGCGTCCTCGACGATGCGGCCCTCGTGCATGACGAGCACCCGCTGGGTCGCCTCGAGCACGACACCGAGGTCGTGGCTGATGAGGATCGCGGTGAACCCCTCGGCCTGCTGCAGCTCCGTGATCGTGTCCATGATCGCGTGCTGCACGAGGACGTCGAGCGCGGTGGTCGGTTCGTCGAACACCATGAGGCGAGGCTCGAGCGACAGGGCCAGCGCGATGGACACGCGCTGACGCATGCCGCCGGACAGCTCGCCGGGGAAGCGGGCGAGCACCTGCGGCGTCAGCCCGACCTTGCCGACCAGCTCGGCCATCCGGGCGTCCCAGCGGTCGCGGGAGACGTGGCCGTGCGCCTTGAAGATGTCCACGAAGTGGTTGCGGATCGTGCGGACCGGGTTGAGTGCGTTCATGCCCGACTGCAGCACCATGGCGAACCCGCCCTGCCGCTGCTCGCGGAGCGCCTCGTCGCCGAGCTCGCGGATGTCCTTGCCACCGAAGAGGATCTGCCCGCCGTTGATGCGGGCCGGCGGCTTCTGCAAGCGGGTGGCCGCGAAGCCGAGCGTCGACTTCCCGGAGCCGGACTCGCCGACGAGCCCGATGAACTCACCGGCACCGACGGAGAACGACACGTGGTCGACCGCCTGGACCGGCGCGGCGCCGACGGACTCGTAGACGACGGACAGGTCGCGGACCTCGAGGAGCGCTCCGGTCCCGGCTGCCGGCGCGGATGCGCTCTCGGCCTGGAGGTTGACGGCGTTCATCGTGACTTCCCTTCACGGAGGCGCGGGTTGCTGATCGCGTCGACACCGAAGTTGATGAGGGTGAGGCTCATCGCGAGGAGCGCGATGCAGAGACCGGGGGCGAAGAGGAGGATCCACTGACCGGTGAGCAGGGCGTTGGAGTTCTGCGCCCAGTAGAGGATCGTGCCCCAGCTGACGATCGACGAGTCGCCGAGGCCGAGGAACTCGAGGCCGGCCTCCGCGAGGATCGCACTCGTCGCGGCACCGAAGAAGCCACCGGCGATGAGGGACGTCATGTTCGGCAGGATCTCGTTGAACACGATGCGGAACGGTCGGTCGCCGGAGAAACGGGCCGCGGTCACGAAGTCACGCGAACGCAGCGACTGCGTCTGGCTGCGGAGCACGCGGGCACCCCACGCCCACCCGGTGATCACGATGACCGCGACGATCATCACGAGCCCACCGTTCTGGAGGTACGCGGCGATGACGATCATGAGCGGCAGGCCGGGCACCACGAGGAACAGGTTGACGATGAAGTTCACGACCTCGGCGCCGAACCCCTTGATGTAACCCCAGCTGAGGCCGATCAGCACCGCGACGATCGTCGACAGGATGCCGGCGATGAAACCGACCGTGACGCTGATCTGCGAACCGTAGATGAGCTGGCTGAGGACGTCCTCACCCGCCGCCGTCGTCCCGAACCAGTGCTCGGGGCTCGAGTCGGCGTTCCGCGGGAACCCGTCCTGGCTCGCGCCGTAGGGTGCGAGCACCGGCGCGAAGATCGCGACGAGGATGAAGAACGCGAGGATGATGAGCCCGAGGCGGGACTTCCAGTTGGCCCAGAGCGTCGCCGCCGATCGACCGATGAAGGCGAACTTCCTCGGTGGACGCACGGCCTGGTCGGACTGCAGTGTCTTGACGTGCTGTGTGGTGGTCATCGGCGGGTCCTTGGGTCGAGTACGCCGTACAGGATGTCGACGAGGAAGTTGGCGACGAGCACGCTCACCGTGATGAGCAGGAAGAGCGCCTGCATGAGCGGGTAGTCCTGTCCGATCACCGCGTTGAACAGGAGGAAGCCGATGCCCGGGTAGCCGAAGACCTGCTCCACGAGGATCGAGCCGCCGACCACACCGCCGAGCGCGAGCCCGAAGCCGGTGAGGTTCGGGAGGATCGCGTTGCGGGCCGCGTACTTGATGGCGACCGTGCGACCGCGGAGCCCGTTCGCCTCGGCGAAGGTCACGTAGTCGTCACCGAGCGTGTTGATCATCGCGTTGCGCATGCCGATGATCCAGCCGCCGAGGCTCGTCACGAGGATCGTCAGCGCCGGCAGCACCGCGTGGTACGCGACGTCGACGATGAAGTCCCAGGTGAACGCGGGCGAGGCCGTCGGTCCGAAGGCACCCGAGGTCGGGAACCAGTGGAGGACGTAGCCGGCGAAGAACAGCAGGAGCAGCGCGGTCCAGAAGTACGGGAACGTGCTGGCGAAGGTGCCGCTCAGCGTCGGCAGGGCGTCGAGCCAGGTGTTCCGCCGCCAGGCCGCGAGCACGCCGATGAGCGTGCCGAGGATGAAGGCGACGATCGTCACGATCCCGAGCAGGATGATCGTGTACGGGAACGCCTGCCAGATGAGCTCGCCCACCGACTGTGGGAAGAAGGTGTACGAGACACCGAAGTCGAGCGTGACGACCTGGTGGAGGTACGTGACGTACTGCTCCCAGAGGTTGCCGCCGGGGACACCGAGTTGGGCCTCGATCGCCGCCCGTGTGGCCGCGGAGACCGGGCCGTTCTGCGCGAGCTTCGCGATCGCGGCGTCGGTCGGGGAGCCGGGCATGAGTCGCGGCAGGAGGAAGTTCAGCGTGACCGCCGCCCACAGGGTGAGGACGAAGAGGCCGAGTTTGCGCACCATGTACACGGTCACTCACCGTCCTTCCGGAGCTTGAGATGCGTGAACACGAGGAGCGGGGTCTGGTCGTAGGTCTGGAGCGGTGCGTACGGGTTGTCCGCATCGGGCCAGCCCGTGAACTTCTTGTCGTTGTAGAGGCCCCAGAGTCCGCCGTAGTACATGCCGATGACCGGGAAGTCGCTGTAGACGATCTGCTGCATCTGGTGGCTCAGCCCCAGGCGAGTGGCCTCGTCGGTCGTCTCCTTGTACTGGGCGAGCAGCTGGTCCATCTGCGGGTTTCGGTAGCGACCGAAGTTGCTGGACGTCGTCTCGCCGATCGGCTTCGCGAACTCGCTGTTGAAGCTGTTGTTGAAGCCCTGGAACATGATGCCGTTGCCCATGCCGCCCATAGCGACCTCGAAGGCACCGCTCTGGATCGCCTGCTGGTAGCCCGGCGGCTGCGGCTGCTTGATCTGCACGTCGATGCCGAGGGCGCCGAGCTCCTTGCGGACCTCCTGGACCGCGCGGAGCCAGTCCGCATAGCCGTTGGCGGTCGTGATCGAGAAGCTGAACTGCTTGCCCGCCGCGTCGACGAGCTTGCCGCCCTGCTGGGTGTACCCGGCGGCCGCGAAGGCCTCGAGGGCGCCGGCGGTGTCCTGGGTGATCATGCCCTGGTTCGGGAGGGTCGGGTCGAGCTCGTCCTGCTGGTTGGGGAGCATGAGGCTCGACTGGCCTGCGGCACCGAGGTAGCCCTCTGTGGCTGCGTCGGCGATCTTGTCGCGGTCGAGCGCCAGGGCGATGCCACGACGGACGTCGACGTTGTCGAACGGGGCGACGTCCATGTTGGGCACGAGCCCGATCACGCCTCCCGGCGGGAACCAGAACTTGTTGTGGTCGTTGGCCGCACCCCAGGTGCCTTCGACGTTCGACAGGAACGAGTACGCCCAGTCGAAGCCCTTGGTGACGATGTCGAGTTCGCCGGTGGCCGCGGGGATCACGAGGTGGTTGACCTCGATCTTGTCGGCCTGCCAGTACGTCTCGTTCTTGTCCATCGTGTACTGCTGCGAGGTGTAGTTGCCGAGCACGTACGGACCGGTGCCGACCGGGTTCGGGTTCCGCCAGGTGTCGGGGCTCTTGACGTCCTTCCAGATGTGCTCCGGGACGATGAGCGTCTGCGAGACGATGTCGGCCGCGGGGGCGTCGTCGTCGAGCAGGTGCATGATGACGTGCTGGCCCTTCACCTCGATCGTGTCGATGTGCTGCCAGGCGCCCTTCTGGTCGAGCGTCGGGTACTGCTTGATGAGGTCGAAGGTGAACTTGACGTCCTCAGGGGTGAAGGCCTCGCCGTCGGACCAGGTGGCGCCGTCGCGGATCGTGTAGTCGATCGTGCGGGCGTCCGGGAGGTCGACCTGCTCGGCGAGCCACGGCGTCTCCTTGCCGTCGAGCACGTTGATGATCACGAGCGGCTCGTAGATGTAGCTCGAGGCCGAGCGCTTGTTCACGAGGTAGGGGTTGAAGTTCCGCTCGAGCATCGGGGTGCCCTTGTCGGAGGCCAGCAGCATCGTGTCGGCGGGGATCGAAGGATCCGGCTCGCTCTTGATCTGGATGCTGCAGCCGGAGACGAGCAAGGCCGCGGCGGCGATCATCGCCGCTGCTCCGAGTCGTCTGCGCCTGCGGACCTTGGTCCGCTCGTGCGTCGTGTGCGTCATCGCCACCGTCCTTGCTGAAGTCTGTACCGGTTGAGTGTAAGCGCATACATTGCTCGACGCAACCCGTGTCGGACATCCGCTCCTGTTCGCAATTCAGGAGAGCCTCGGCGTGGCGACCTCGCAGCGGACGGACGCGCCGCGGCGCGCCGTGGGCATCCTGAATTGCGAACGCGGAGAGAGGCGATGATCAGGACGTGATCGACTCGGAGCTCTCGCGAAGGACGACCTCGACGGGGAGTCGGACGGACATCGCGGGCAGCTTCGGCTCGGCGAGGCGACGGGCGAGCGCCTGCACGGAGACCCGGCCGAGCGTCTCCATCGGCTGCCGGACCGTCGTGAGCCGCGGAGCGGACAAGCGGCCGGCGTCGATGCCGTCGAATCCGGTGACGATGAGCTCCTCCGGGACCGCGACCCCGGCGATCCTGGCGGCGTCGATCACGCCGAGCGCCATCTGGTCGTTGGCGCACACGACGGCGCGCGGCAGGCCGTCGCGTCGGAACAGCTCCCGACCGACCCGTCGCCCACCCTCCCGGGTGAAGTCGCCGCGAAGGGTCGGCTCCTCCGGGGCCTCGAGCGACCGGTCCGCGAGCGCCGCGCGGAACCCGCTCCAGCGTTCCGCATCATCGGGCGAGCCGAGGCTTCCCGCCACGTACTCGAGCTCCCGGGCGCCGAGGTCGTCGATGAGGTGCGCCGTGAGTGTGCGCATCCCCTCCGCGTTGCTCACCGAGACGTGGTCGAGGTCGTCGCCGCGCCTGGGCCCCGCCATCACGACGATCGGGACGTGCCGCGACAGGCGCGCGAGCTCCTCCTCGCTGGCGCTCCCGGCCAGCACCATGAGGCCGTCCACCCGACCCGCCATGTCGCGCACGGTCTGCGTCGCCGTGGATCCGCGGCCGACGCCGACGAGCAGCGCGAACCCGCTCCGCCAGGACTCCAGTTCGCAGCCGCGCAGCACCTCGTCGAAGTAGAGGTTGAGCGTCCGCGTGTCGGTCCGCTCGGGGATGTCGCGCACGATGCGCGCTCCCCCGGCCGCCGCTTCGTCACCCTCGAGGGCGATGTCCCCGAGGTCGTCCATGGCGTCGAGCCCCTGGAAGAACAGGCCGATGACGCCGGTTCGGCGCGCGGCGAGACCTCGTGCGGCCCCACTCGGGACGTACCCGAGTTCGCCGACCGAGGCGAGCACGCGGTCTCGAGTGGCCGGCTTCACGTCGTCGGGGCGGCTGAGCACCCGCGAGACCGTCGCGATGGAGACGCCGGCGTGGTGCGCGACGTCGTAGACCGTCGGCGGTTTCGTCATGGGAACGCCTTCCTTCGGCCACCAATGATACGCACGGCATCCTGCCCACCCGGTCCACCGGCGGCGTGGGATGACGCGCGGAGCGCCCTCGTCTTGCGTCACGAAAGCGGCCCACACGAGCCGGGAACCGCAGCCAACCCGAACGTTCCCTGAATTCTCGACGCTTGTCGGCTGGGCGTCGGCCGTCCGCTGGCAGACTGCGGACATGACTGATCAGCATGCCAAAGCCGTCCTCCTCAACTCCCTCCACGAGCCGGGTTCCCCGCTCGTCGTCACCAACGTCTGGGACGCCATCACCGCGAAAGTCGTCTCCGAGGCCCCCGGCGTCGTCGCCCTCGCCTCGGCGAGCCACTCGGTGTCGAACGTCCGCGGGCTCGAAGACGGCGGTGGCCTCGACGTCGATGAGGCGATCGCCGCCGCGAAGATCATCGTGGGCGCCGTCGACCTGCCGGTGACCATCGACTTCGAGAAGGGCTACGCGTCCGACGCGGCCGGCGTTCGCGAGAACGTCCGCCGCCTCATCGTCGAGTCGGGTGCCGTCGGCATCAACCTCGAGGACTCCGTCGGTGCCGCGAAGGCCCCGCAGTTCCCGATCGAGGAGGCCGCGGCCCGTGTCGCCGCCGCTCGCGCCGGAGCGGAGGACGCGGGCATCCCCCTCGTCATCAACGCCCGGGTCGACACGCTCGCCGGCGACCCCGAGGCGTGGGACGAGGCCGTCGCGCGCGCCAACGCCTACCTCGAGGCCGGTGCGGACGTCGTCTTCTTCCTCGGACTCGGTACGGAGGAGCTCGTCGCCAAGGCGATCGAGCAGGTGCACGGACGCATCTCCGTGATCGGCTACCCCGGCGCGGTCCCGCTGAAGCGCCTGGCCGAACTCGGCGTCTCACGCGTCAGCTTCGGCCCCGGCACGCTCGGCCTGACGCTCGCCGCCCTCCAGCGCGCGGCGACCGGCCTCACCGAGCTCGGCGAATACCCCGAGGACCTCGGCTTCTCCTTCGAGCTCTGATGCTCGACTGACGACCCTGTCTCAGGAGGATCCGGGCGTGGCGCCGCGCAACGCGGGCGGCGCGCCCGGGGACTCCTGAGACAGGGCCGCGGGTTCCGGTCAGGACGTCAGGAACCAGTACCAGATGATGAGCATCGTGATGAGGAAGCCCGTCAGGAAGTTGAGGCGGAGGAACCGCTTCCAGCCCGCGTTGGCCCGCTCGGCGTCCTCCTCGCGGAGGTTCCAGAACGGCAGCACACTCGCGGCGTAGGGCAGCGCGAGCAGGCCCGCCAACGGGATCGGCCACGGGGTCACGAGCATCAGCGCGCCGCCGGCCAGGTAGGCGACGAAGGCGAACCGGACGGTCGCCGCGGCACCGATGACCGTCGCGATCGACCCGATCCCGCCCTCCCGGTCGGCGATGATGTCCTGCACCGCACCGAAGGCGTGGCTGGCGATCCCCCAGAGGAAGTAACCGACGAGCAGCGCCCAGAGCGCCGGGGTGAAGACCGCACCGGCGAGGACGAGGCCGTAGACCGCCGGGCTCACGAAGTGCGTGCTCGAGGTGAGCGAGTCGATGAACGGCCGCTCCTTGAACCGCAGGCCGGGCGCACTGTACGCGATGAGCGCGAACACGCTGATCGCGAGGACGAGCCACGACAGCGGCGAGCCGACGACGACGAGGTAGACGAGGAACGGGACGTTCGTCACGATCGCCGCGAAGATCGTCAACCGGTGCATCCGGCGGTCCAGGACCGCGCCCTCGACGCCGCCCTTGCGCGGGTTCCGCAGGTCGGACTCGTAGTCGAAGACGTCGTTGATGCCGTACATCGCGAGGTTGTACGGGATGAGGAAGTACAGCGTCCCGAGCCAGAAGGTGAGGTCGAGCTCGCGCGTGGTCAGCAGGTACGCCGCTGCGAACGGGTACGCGGTGTTGATCCACGACAGCGGTCGGGAGGACAGCACGAGCTGGCCGAGTCGGTTCATGCCGGGTCCTCCTGGGACGGGGATGGGGAGACGGGAGCAGGGGTTCGGCGCTCGAGAAGCACCCAGAGGGACGGCAGCAGGACGGCCGCGGCGATGGCGTAGGCGAAGTCCTCGAGCGGTGCGATGCCGATGAAGGCGCCGGAGATCAGTGCCGGGTCGTAGCCGACGAGCCCGATGCCGATCATGATGTTGTCGAACAGCGCGGTCATGAGCAGGAGGACGACGAGCCCACCGCCCACCGCGAGCAGCCAGGTGCCCGCGGTCAGACCGGTGGAGCGCGATCCGCCTGCCCGACGTCGATCGAGCCGGACGACCGCGAGCAGGGCGACGACCGCCACCACGGCGAGGAACCATGCGTTGAGGGCCCAGTAGGTCATCGTCCGCTCACCTCGGCGGCGCCGGTCGCGCGACGGGACGACCGACCGAGTGTGTGTCGCGCCGCGCCGAACAGGTTCATCGTGAGGTAGCAGAGCAGCGTCAGGAAGAAGACCTCCTCGATCGGCAGCTCGGGCGCGACCTGGAGCCCGGTCATGAACGAGGTCTCACCGCGGAAGAAGATGCCGGTGCCGATACCGAGCAGATCCCACACGAGGAAGAACACGACGCCGATCGGCAAGATGATCGCGGCCCGTCGTCGGTCGGCCCAGAAGAAGAGCCGGAACCGCCGGTCGAGCAGGACCATCCCGGTGATCGAGACGAGCAGCGCCAGCAGGTACAGCAGACCCATCAGCCGGTCGCCTCGGAGCGCGCACGCAACGGCTCCGCCATCGGTCCGGTGGTGAGGTCGCCACGCATGCGCTTGACGACGAGCTCCGCGCTGATGAGGCACATCGGCAGGCCGATGCCCGGGATGGTGGAGCCACCGGTGTAGAACAGGCCGTCGACCTTCTTGCTGACGTTGCCGCTCCGGAACATCGCGCTCTGCGAGAGGATGTGCGCCGGCCCGAGGGCGGTGCCCTTCCAGACGTTGAGATCGGTCGCGAAATCGGCGGGTCCGACGTCGCGACGCACCACGATGCGCTCGGCGAGGTCGGGGACGCCGGCCCACTCGGCGATCTGCGCGATGGCGGCGTCGCCGATCTCCGCGACCCGGGTGTCTCCCCCGCCACCGATGGACGGATCCGCAGGGACCGGCACCAGGATGAACAGGTTCTCGTGGCCGTCGGGTGCGACGCCGGCATCGGTCGCGCTCGGGCGGCAGACGTACAGCGACGCGGGGTCGGGCACGCTCGTCTCCTCGCCGAAGATACGGCCGAAGTTGTCGCGCCAGTCGGCCGTGAAGAACAGGCTGTGGTGCAGGAGTTCCGGGAGCTCGCCGCGGACGCCGAGCATCACGAGCACAGCTCCCGGTCCGGCGGTGCGCTTCTCCCAGTACCCGGCCGGGTAGGTCTGGAGTTCGCGAGGCAGCAGCGTCGTCTCGGTGTGGTGCAGGTCGGCGGCGGACACGACCCGGTCGGCGCGGAGCAACTGCCGGCGACCGTCGGCGTCGAGGTAGTTGACGCCGTCGACCCTGGCGCGGCGCCCAGCGGGCATCGTGGTGATGCCGGTGACCTCGGCGCCCGTGATGATCTCCACACCCTCGGCGCGGGCGAGCTCGGCGATCGTCTCGATGATCCGCGAGAAGCCGCCCTGCGGGTAGAGCACGCCGTCCTCGAGGTCGAGGTAGCTCATGAGGTGGTACATGCTCGGCGCCTCGAACGGCGAGGAGCCGAGGAACACGGCCGGGTAGCCGAGGATCTGCTGCAGGCGGACGTCGGAGACGGTGCGCGCGGCCAGGGTGTCGAGGTCCTCCGTGAGGAGCTTCGCGAGCTTCGGCATCCGGGCGAGGACCTCACGACTCGCGAGGGTCCGGTACGACTCGAACGTCGTGTACAGGAAGCTCCGGATGGCGATCTCGTACGTCTCCTTCGCGCTGCGGAGGTACTCGTCCATCTTCGCGCCGGCACCGGGCTCGACCGACTCGAACAGGGCGAGGTTGCCGGCCCGGTCGGCGGCGAGGTCGAGGTGCCCGTCGCGGCCCTCCGAGTAGACGCGGTAGGCCGGGTCGAGACGCCCGAGGTCGAGCTGCTCGGCGGCGGAGGTGCCGAGGAGACGGTAGAAGTGGTCGAAGACCTCCGGCATGAGGTACCAGCTCGGGCCGGTGTCGAAGGTGAAGCCGTCCTGCTCCCAGGTGCCGGCGCGGCCGCCGAGCACCTCGCGTCGTTCGAGCAGCGTGACCCGCTGGCCGTCGCGGGCGAGGAGGGCTGCGGCGGCGAGACCGCTGATGCCGCCGCCGATGACGACGGTCCGGTGGTGGGAGGTGGTCATGACTGCGAACTCTCGTCGATCGTCGGGATGGAGGCGGTGGTGCCGGTCGTGGCCGGCGTGCGGCCGGCGAGCGCGCCGGCCGCGATGCGGAGCTTGACCGGGTCGGGCACCCGGACGCGCGTGCGGACGAGCGCCGAGGCGGGCGTCGTCCGGATGCGTCGGGCGAGTTCGGAGAAGAGCTCCTGGGCGAGCGCGACCGCGCGACGGCTCGACTTCGGCAGCCGCCCGAGGACCGCTGCCGAGCGGTCGAGATCGGCTTCGATGTCGTCGAGGAGACTGTGCTTCTGTGCCTCGGTCAGCTCGTCGACGGCGACACCCGGGAAGTAGCTGCGGCCGAGCTCGTCGTGGTCGGCCGAGAGGTCGCGGAGGAAGTTGACCTTCTGGAAGGCGGCACCGAGACTCCTGGCACCGACGACGAACGCGGCGCGCTGGGCGTCGTCGACGTCGTGGCCGCGGAGGAAGATCCGCAGGCACATGAGCCCGACGACCTCGGCTGAGCCGTACACGTAGTCGCGGAACGTCTCCGGGGTGTGGACGGTGCGCGAGAGGTCCGCACGCATGGACGCGAAGAACGGACGGGTGAGGTCGACCTCGATCCCCGCCGACCGCGCCGAGATGGCGAAGGCGTGGACGACGAGGTTGCTGCTGTACCCCGTCTCCATCGCGTCCTCGGTGTCCTGCTCGAGGGCGTCGAGCATGCGGAGGACCCGCTCAGGGTCGAGCCCGGCTGCCGCGGCCAGGCCGTCGACGATCTCGTCGGCGATGCGCACGAGCGCGTACACGTTCTCGACGTCCTGGCGGATGTCGCCACCCAGCAGCCTGGCCGCCAGGCCGAAGGACGTGGAGTACCGACGGATGACGATGCTGGCGGTCTCCTGCGCGACCCGGTCGTAGAGCTGTCGTGCGTCGCCGACCGCCGAAGCGTCATCGGCCGGTCGCGCGGTCCCGTCCCCTGCTGCGGTCATCGCGACCGCTCGAGCACGGTGGCGACGATGGGACGGAGCTCGTCGCGGAGTTGCGCCGGGATGCTCGGAGAGGCCAGCTGCTCCCAGGCGCGGTTGGCGTAGTCCCCGGCGAGCAGGGTCGCGTGCTGGCGGGCTCCCGTCGTCATGAGGACCTCGCGCAGGACGGCGGCACCCTCCTCGTCGAGGTCCGGGTCGCCGAAGAGGTGTTCGACGGCGTGCCACTCGGGCTGCTCCGCCGCGAACGCCACCATGACCGTCAACTTGCCCTCGCGGAGGTCGCCGATCGTCGTCTTGCCGGTCGTCTTCGAGTCGCCGAAGACCCCGAGGACGTCGTCGATGATCTGGTAGGCGATACCGATCTGCTGCCCGAAGGCTCCGAGCGCGTCGATCGTCGCCTCCGGAGCGCCGGCGAGGACGCCGCCCGACTGCAGGGGCGCCTCGAACGAGTAGTAGGCGGTCTTCAGACGCTCCATGCGGATGATGTCGTCGACCGTCGGGACGACGCCGCCGACCGTGAAGTCGACGTCGGCGAGCTCACCGGCCGCCGAGGCGGAGATGGCGTCGTCGAGGATCTCGCGCAGGCGGGTGCGGACCGAGTCGGCGCTCCCGGCGCGGTCGATCAGGCGGTAGGACGCGGACAGGGCGAGGTCGCCGGCGATGACGGCGACGGACATGCCGCGGTGCTCGGCGAGCGGCAGTGGGATGCCCGCGGTCTGCGCGATGTCGCGGTAGCTGCCGGAGACGTTGGGGCTGCCGCGCCGGACGAAGTCGCGGTCGATCACGTCGTCGTGGACGATCAGCGCGGTGTGCAGGAGTTCGTAGGCGGCGGCGACGTGAGCGGCCGCGACGATGTCCTCGCCGCCCAGCGCCTCGTAGGCCGTCATGACCATCCGCGGACGGAACCGCTTGCCGCCGGCCATGCTGCGCTCGATGGTCTCCCAGAGCCGCAGGTAGCCGGCGCCGCCGAACGACACCGCCTGCGTCTTCGCCAGTTCGAGGAAACGCTCGAGGGCATCCTCGACCTGATGCTGTTGTCGATAGGGCACGTCGACGACGTGGTGGGTCTCCATATCACGAGGCTACTTCACGGAGCGGTGGGATTAGTACGCTAGCTGTCCATTCGCGTTCACCCCGATCGTCGGGGAGAATGGACGCATGTCGGTACCCGAAGAACTCGTCGTCCTGCTCGCCGAGGACGGCACCCGCATCGGCACCACGCCGAAGGCGACCGTCCACACGCTGGAGACGCCACTCCACCTCGCGTTCTCCTGCCACGTGATCGGGCCCGACGGTCGCATCCTCGTGACCCGGCGCGCGCTCTCGAAGCTCACATGGCCGGGCGTCTGGACGAACTCGTTCTGCGGCCACCCCGGCCCGGACGAGGACAGCGTGGACGCCGTGCTGCGTCGGGCGAGTGCCGAGCTCGGCCTGCCGATCTCCGCACCGGAACTGGTGCTGCCCGACTTCCGGTATCGCGCCGTCGACGCCTCGGGTGTGGTCGAGTACGAGATCTGCCCGGTCTACGTCGCCTACACGGACGCGACGCCCGAGCCGAACCCCGACGAGGTCATGGAGTGGGCCTGGGCCGAGCCCGAATCGCTCCTGGCGTCCGTCGAGCAGGCGCCCTTCGCGTTCAGCCCTTGGCTGACGCTCCAGCTGCCGCTCGTCGTACCGCTTCTCGCGGAGTCCGCGGCCCGCTGAGGCGCCCGGATCTGCACGGATCGAGCCGGTTCCCGAACAGATTCAGGCGACTGAGCGAGCTCAGGCGCCGCGGAGCGCTTCGACGGCCGCGGCGATCCGCTTGTCGCGCGTCGCATCCGTCTTCGCCAGTGCGACCGGCTCGGCCAGCGCGCGCTGTCGGCTGAACGACAGGGCTCCGTAGGCGGCGAGCGCCTGCTCGTCTCCCGCGAGCGCCGTCTCGAGCTCGGGCGGCAGCGGGAACACGCGCGGTGCGTCGTCGACCTCGAGGTCCACCTCGACCTCGTCGCCTCCCGCGACCCCGGCAGCGGCGCGGTTGGCGGCACTCAACGCGATCAGGTACCTGCCGCCCATCGGGGTGATGGTGCTGCGGTAGGTGGTTGCTCCGACGGTGACGACGACAGGCACGCGCTTGCCCCGGTCCAGGCCCTCGACGACGGCATCGGGGACGAGGATCCCGGTGTTGTTGCCCTGGAGCTCGATGACGGTGCGGAATCTCATGCGCCCAGTATGACGCTGGGCCGTCTCGCGGTGAAGACCAGGATGAGGGAGCCGGCGACGACCGCGATCCCGATCACTTGTCCGAGGCTCAGCGCCTCGCCGAGGACCACGAGGCCTGCCAGCACGGCGACGACGGGACTCAGGAGGCCGAGGAACGACACCGACCCGACGGGGAGCGCGGCGATGCCTCGGAACCACAGGGCGTACCCGAGGGCAGTGCCGACGAGGGAGAGGTAGGCGTACCCACCGATCGCCGCGGCGTCCGGCGCGGCCGACGGGAGCCCCTCGACGACGAGCAGCACCGGCACGAGGACGAGACCGCCGGCGACGAGCTGCCAGGCGGTCAGCGCGAGGCCGGAGACCGGTGCGTCGCTGCCGGCGTTCGGGTCGAGGTCCGGGCTCGTGCGCCGGCGCGCGCCGATCCGGCGACCGACCTCCGGTCTCCCCCACCGCTTGCTCAGCACCGATCCGAGCGACATCGAGACCGCACCGGCGAGCGCGGCGACGACGCCGATCACATCGAGACGCGCGTCGGCCTGCAGCACGATGAGAGCGACGCCAGCCACTCCGGCGAACCCGGCGACGACGCGGCGCACGGTCAAGGCCTCCCCCACCAGCAGGCTCGCGAGCACGGCGACGAGCACGGGCCCGATCGCCCCCATGGTCGCGGCGACCCCGCCGGGCAGTCGGTAGGCGGCGAGGAAGAGGAAGGCGAAGAAGGCGCCGATGTTCAGCGTGCCGAGCACGAGCGACCGCCACCACCAGCCACCGACCGGCAGGGTTCGCGTGATCGCGAGGAGCAGCAGGCCCGCGGGCAGCGCCCGGAGCACGGCTGCCAGCAGCGGTCGTCCCGGCGGGAGCAGTTCGCTCGTGACGAGGTAGGTCGTCCCCCAGCTGATCGGGGCGATGGCGGTGACGGCGGCGATGCGGAGTTGATTGCTAAGCACTGAGCAAGAATAGCTCAGCGCTAAGCGAATTGCTACGCTGGCTGGATGAGCACGCGCGTCGACGACATCCTGAGCCAGTGGCGGACCGAGCGGCCCGACCTCGACGTCTCGCCCATGGCCGTCATCGGACGACTGTCACGGGCGGCGACGGCGGTGGACACACGCCTGTCCGCGACCTTCGCCGAGCACGGTCTCGACAGCGCCTCGTTCGATGTGCTCGCCACCCTGCTCCGCGCCGGCTCACCGCACGAACTCGCGCCGAAGGACCTCGCCCACTGGTCGATGGTGACGTCGAGTGCGATCGCCCAGCGCGTGAACAAGCTCGTCGAGCGCGGTCTCGTGACGCGCCGTCCGAGCGAGCAGGACGGGCGCGGCACGGTCGTCGCCCTCACCCTTGCCGGCAAGCGCCTCGTCGAAGCGGCCCTGCCCGATCACCTCGCCGCCGAGGAGCGTGTCCTCGACGGCTTCTCCACGGCCGAGCGCGAGCAGCTGGCGTCGTTCCTGGAGCGCCTGGCGCGCACCGACCCCTGAGTGTCGCGGTGGAGGGTGGAGACGGAGCCACTCAGGCGATGCGGCGACCCTCGTTGTGCTCCTGCAGCCACCAGGTCACGCCCTCGTCGTCGGACACCCAGCTCTCCCAGGTGTACGAGTCCTCGGTGATGCCACTGAAGTTCCACCGGATGAGCTTGTCGTCGTTCCGCGTGCCGTCCTGGCGGATGCCGTCGGAGCGGTGCGGCGTCGCGACGAGCTGGCAGAACTCGCCGCGCCGTGGCTCGACGTAGTTCACGCGCCAGGCACCCATCAACCGGTCGTAGACGCGGAGCGCCGTGCTGACCGTCTCCCAGCCGGACGGTTCCGCGTCGTTCGCGACGAGCTGGACGTCCTGCACGGCCCGCCCCTCGAGGATGTACGACACGATCCAGCGGAAGTCGGACTCGACCCACTCGCCGCTCTCGTCGTCGAGCCGCTTCGAGTGGACGTCCCAGGACCCGACGAACTGCCCGAACCGGACCATGCGACGCGGGTAGAGCGGCGTCGGCCCGTCGGCGGTGATCGCGCGGGCGAAGTCGGGTCGCTCTGACGTGCTCATGGCGGGGCCTTTCTGCTGGTCCACCTGCTCGCCCGTCGTCGGGACGCCCGCCTCAGTCCTGCGTCAGCGCTGCGTCTCGCCGACGTCGGTCCGGTGGAAGTTCTGGAAGGAACGGGAGGCGGTGGGTCCACGCTGTCCCTGATACCTGGAACTGTACTCGCTCGACCCGTACGGGCGCTCGGCCGGTGACGTGAGCCGGAAGAAGCACATCTGACCGATCTTCATCCCCGGCCAGAGCTTGATCGGCAGCGTCGCGACGTTGCTGAGCTCGAGGGTGACGTGACCCGTGAAGCCCGGGTCGATGAAGCCGGCGGTGGAGTGCGTGAGCAGACCGAGACGGCCGAGCGAGCTCTTGCCCTCGAGGCGGGCGGCGACGTCGTCCGGGAGGGAGACCCGCTCGTACGTGGACCCGAGGACGAACTCGCCGGGGTGCAGGATGAACGGCTCGTTCGGCAGCGTCTCGATGAGGCGCGTCAGCTCGGGCTGATCCTCCGCGGGGTCGATGAAGGGGTACTTGTGGTTGTCGAAGAGGCGGAAGAAGCGATCGAGGCGCACGTCGATGGACGACGGCTGGATCATCTCCGGCGAGTAGGGGTCGAGCGCGATGCGGGAGGCGTCGAGTTCGGCTTTGATGTCACGGTCCGAGAGCAGCACGGTGACAGTGTATCGGCCGGGAGCCCGAAGCCTCGGGCCGGTGACGACGCCCGGATTCGCTACGATGCTCGCACGGCGCGGACCTCCGCGACCCGGCGGAGACCGGTCGCGCCGCCCCGGCGACCTGGAGGCCTTTCGATGACCAGACCGCACGTCCTCGTCCTGCAGCACGTGCCATGGGAGCAGCCTGCGGTGCTCGGCGAGGTGCTCACGGCGTCGGGCATCGACTGGACGCTCGACACCATCGTCGAGCGTCGTGAGCTGCCGCCGGCGCGCGAGATCACCGGATTCGACGGGTTCGTCCTCCTCGGCGGCCCGATGGGCGCGCTCGACGTGGAGGAGCACCCGGGTCTCGGGCTCGAAGCGCAGCTCGTGCGCGATGCGGCCGTGCTCGGCATCCCGGTGTTCGGAGTCTGTCTCGGGCATCAGCTCATCGCGACGGCCCTCGGCGCCACACTCCACTCGGCGGCCGCGCATGAAGTGGGCGTCGGCGACGTCGAGCTCCTGACCGAGAGCGAACTCGGCATGCGTGGCGAGCGGCTGCCGGTGCTGCACTGGCATGGGGACGTCGTCGAGGCTCCGTACGGGGCGACGGTCCTCGCGTCGTCGCCGTCGACGCCGAACCAGGCGTTCCGGATCGAGGATCGGGTCTTCGCGACGCAGTTCCACCTCGAGGTCGACCCGCCGATGCTCGACCGGTGGCTCGCGGAACCGCTCATGCTCCGCGATCTGCCGTTCATCGCGGGGACCGCGGAGGAGGCGGCCGACCGGTTGCGGTCCGAGGTCGCCGCGGTGGCGGGGCCGATGCGGGAGGCCGGCGAGCGGTTGTTCGGGGCGTTCGCCGACGCGGTGCTTCGGCGGACGAGCGTCGACCCGTCCCTGCGGTAGGACTCGGATCGCGCCCGCACGCGCCACCCCGGACACAGCGAAGCGGCCGGCCCCAGGAGGGACCGACCGCTTCGTGAACTCGGATTTGAGCTAGAGTGCCTTGCGACCCGTGATCGTCCTGATCAAGAACGCGATGATCGCGATCGCGAGCAGCACGAGGCCGACCCACAGCAGGAAGTTGAGGGACTGGACGAACCCACCGGTGATGGCGAGAACGATGGCAACGACGATGACGATGATGAGCAGGATGTTCATGGTGAAGCTCCTTTCGCAGAACTCCGTCCACCGTATGGGGGCATGACCATTCCGTCCCGGGGGTTGACATCGCTCGAAGTCGTTCCGCTACGCGCGCGGAGCGCCCCCGCGTTGCACACCTCCGCCCCGGGTTGCGCCAGCGCGGTGCGCTGACGCGAGCGCGGGGCACACGCGTGAGCGCGGGTCTCCGGAGGGTCGCGCTCACGCGCACGCCCCGCGCTCAGGCCTGATCCCGGGGGTTCGGACCAGCGCACCGCGCCGGCACCGGATCAGCACCTCTCGGGTGGCAGCACCGCGCTGACCAGGGATTCCCGAGCAGCGGGCCGGCCCGGCGAGCCGCGTTAGAGGAGACCCGGCTGGTCGGCGGGGTCGCCGTCGCCGGGCTCGGAGCCCGGGTCGTCGACCGTCGGCGCCGCCATCGGATCGTCACTCTCGGGAGCGTTGTCGGGCAGCGCTCGGGAGATCGCCTCCTGCGCATCGCCGATCGGGTCGTCCATCTCGTCTCGTGGGTCGCTCATGCTGATTCCTTTCCTCGTGTCCCGACGGTAACGCGGGACGCCTCACAGCCACACCCCCTGGCACAACGGCCCGGTTCGTCCTACGTGCCGAGGGCGCGAGTCCCTCAGACCGGTGTCGACGCCGCACCCGACGCCGCTTCCGCGAATCGCTTCGCCGCTGCGAGCACGCGTGCGCTCGCGAACGGCTCGACCGTCGGCGCCCCGGCCGCGTCGAACACCTCGATCCCGGAGGCGTCGCGATCGGACCGCGACCAACCCGGCGACCCGTCTCGGACGAACCCCACGACCGCACCGTGGATCCGATCCGCGAGCTCCTGTGGCGCGTGCGGGCCCGCCACCCGGGTGACGTCCGGGTCGTCGATCACGTCGAAGATGAACGGGACGTCGAGACAGTGCTCCGCGATCCCGCTCACCGCCGAGGGCCACACGAAGTCGGAGACCCACGTCTCGGCGTCATCCCGCAGCGCCAGCCAGCGGATGACGCGCTCCCGGAACATGACGTCGCTCACGAAGCGCCCCGCGACGAGTCCAGTGCGTTCGCCGGGCTGGGTCGCGACGTACGCCTCGCCGAGCGATTCCGGCACGCCCATGAGTTCCAGGGCACGCGTCGGCGCCACGACGTCGAACTCGTCGAGTCGACCGGTGAAGAACCCGGCGAACTCCTCTCGGGTCGCGCTGACGAGCAACGGCTTGTCAGCACCTCGTCCCGCGGTCATGCCGGCTTCGACGGTGTCGACGACCAACTCGCCGTCGACGACCGGCCCGAGGCCGAGGCGGCCGTTCATCGTCGTCATCCCGCGGAGCACGGACTCCGGGTCGGTCGCGCCGCCGGGGACGAGTTCGAACCGCTGAGCCTCGATCAGCGTGTCCTCCGCGATGCTCGCGAAGCCGACCAGGGTCGCGGGTACCCCGAGGTGCTCGGCGAGTCGCGCGGTCAGGGCCTGCGCCTCGTGGAGCGGGACGTCGCCGGGGACGCCGGACACGGAGATCGCCCGGTGGAACAGGTGCCTGGCGGACGGGACCGTGAGCAGGGTCATGACCGACCCGCCGCCCGCGGACTGGCCCGCGATCGTCACGCGCTGCGGGTCGCCGCCGAATGACGCGATGTGGTCGCGCACCCACTCGAGGGCGAGGATCCAGTCGAGGACGCCGCGGTTGGCGGGGGCGTCGGGCAGCCAGCCGAACCCGTCGAAGCCGAGGCGGTAGGACACGGAGACCGTGACGACGCCGTCGCGGTTGAAGGCCCGGCCGTCGTACCAGGGGCTCGCGGGCGACCCGGCGATGAAGCCGCCGCCGTGGATCCAGACGAGGACGGGCAGTCCTGCACCCTCGGACGGAGGCGTCGGGTCGGGCGTGAAGACGTTGACGTTGAGCGTCGAGTCGCCGGGGATCGACGGTTCCGGGATGGTCGTGATCTCGGCCAGGGCCTTCCGCTGCGGTGTCGCGCCGTAGACGGTCGCGTCGAGGACGCCGTCCCAGGGCGCCTTGGGCTCGGGGGCCTGGAACCGTCTCGCTCCGGTCGGCGGCTCGGCGAATGGGATGCCGAGGAAGGCGACCGATCCGTCGGCTCGGCGCGTCCCGCGGACCGCTCCCGAGGTCGTCTGTGCAATGGGCTGCTCTGGGCTGGAATCGGTCGTCATCGGCGGATCCTCCGGGTGCTCGGCTGCGCGCTCATCCGACGAGCGTCGCGTGGTGATCCGCCCAGTATGCCGCGTCACGCCCGAATCCCGTCCGATGTTCGGGCTTCGCCCGGCCAACCCACCCGATGCGCCAGCGCGGTGCGCCGACCCGAGCGCGCCCCGGAGGCGTGAGCGCGGGCCTCTGGAGACCCGCGCTCACGTCCGATGCACCGCGCTCACGTCAGCGCACCGCGCTGGCCAATCCGACGGGTGCGGGGTTGGCGGGCGGGGTTAGGCGACGATGGCCGCGCGGAGGGCGGCTGCGGAGGCCGCCGGGTCGTCGGCCGAGTAGATCGCGCCACCGGCGACCGCGACCTGCGCGCCCGCCTGCTGCACCGACGCGATCGTCGACACGTTCACGCCGCCGGCGACCGAGAACGGCACGGCGGCCGCTTCACCGTCGGACAGGAGCGTCTGGAAGGTGAAGCCCTCCTCGGCCTGCTCGTCGAGACCGGCGTGCATCTCGACGAACGCGGCACCGAGAGCGGTGACCTCCTTCGCGCGCTGCACCTTGTCGGCGACCCCGATGAGGTCGACGACGACGGACTTGCCGTGCGCCTTCGCGGCCTTCACTGCGCCGACGATCGTGCTGTCACCGGCGGTCCCGAGGACGGTGACGATGTCCGCACCGGCGGAGAAGGCGATGTCGGCTTCGAGCTCACCGGCATCCATCGTCTTGAGGTCGGCGAAGACGATCTTGTCGGGGTGGGCGTCCTTGACCGCGGTGACGGCACGCAGGCCCTCGCTCTTGATGAGGGGCGTGCCGAGCTCGAGGATGTCGACGTAGGGGGCGACCTTCCCGGCGAGTTCGAGGGCTGCCTCGGTGGTGAGGACGTCCATGGCTACCTGGAGCTTCATGTGGTGCTGCTTTCTGTCGTGATGGGATGCGTCCGACGTCTGCCGGGCGCGTTGGAAGGGATCGGGGGGACTACTCGAGGTTCGCGTGGCGCGGCCACAGCTCCTCGGCGCTGACCCCGGTGGACTGCCAGAGCGCGTGGAAGAACGCGTCGCCGAGCAGCATGACCGCCTGCTCGAAGAGACTCCCGGAGTACTGCACGGAACGCGTGCCGCCATGGTCGGTCTTCTGCGCGGCGGGGACGACGATCGTCTCGGCGGCCAACTCGGCGAGCGGGGATGCGGGGTCGGTCGTGATGGCGATCACCTGAGCCCCGACGGAGACGGCCGTGTCCACGGCGCGCACCACACCTGTCGTCGTACCCGAGCCGCTGGCGACGAGCAGGACGTCGCCCGAGGTGATGGCGGGCGTCGTCGTCTCGCCGACGACGTGCACGGTGAGTCCGAGGTGCATGAGGCGCATGGCGGTCATCCGGAGCGCGAGACCGGACCGACCGGCGCCGGACACGAACACGCGGTCCGCCGTTCGCAGGCGGTCGAGTGCGCCGGCGAAGGGAGCCGGATCGGCCTCCAGCAGGCTCGACACGGTGCGATGGAGCTCGGCGTCGATCGCGGCGAGCGCTCCCTGGACCGTCGAGGTCGCAGGCGTCACCGACGTGGATGGAGGAACGGTGGGGTTCGACATCCCTCCATCCTGAGCATGATCGGGTAGGTACGCCGCTGCTCACCCGAACGGTTCCTCCTACCCGAACGGGTGGGCGCTAAGCAATGGGATAGGGTGCGGACATGATCGAACGCTCTGTCACCTACCCGGTCGAGTTGCTCGACGGCCTGGCCTCCGTCGCATCCAGCTCGCTGCTCCGCATCGCCGGTGCGTTCCGGGAGGTCCTCGAACCGGTCGTCGCCCATTCCGCACTCGTGATCTTCACCGAGGACTGCACCGGCCGCCCGCGGAAGAAGGCCGGCGACCCGGCGATCGTCGAGGGCATCACGATCGCCGAGCTCGACGCGGTCCGACAGCGCACCCCGCGCGGCCCGGTAACCACGGCACTCGCTGATGCCGGACCGCACGCCGGCCGGCCGACGTCGGCGGTGATCGCAGGCGCGGAACGTCCGATCGGGGCCTGGCTGGCCGACACCGGCGCCCTCCTCGTCCTGACCGACCCGCAGGGACCGATCGACGATCGGCTCGTCGGCGCCCTGTGGGAGGTCGTCGCGGCGGGCATCCGCCAGCAAGTGGCGACCGCGGCCCCAGACTACCTCCGCGACTCGCGGGCCGCCTCAAGTGAGCGGGCCGGCGCGATCGCGGAACTCACCGACGCGCATGCGACGACGCTGGAGTCGATCCTCGCGGTCACCCGGTCGCGCCAGACGTCGGCGGAGGACGCCCGAGCGGCGGTGACCGAGATCGCCTCGGCCGCCATGGTCGAGCTGCGGGCGGTGTCGGACCGCGACCGCCAGCTGGCCGAGGAACCGGTCGCCCGCGCCTTCGCGAGACTCCGTGAGGACCTCCGCCCGCTCGCCCGCTTCGGCGGCCCCGAGGTCCAGTTCATCGAGCCGCCCGTCGACGGTCGGGCCCTGCCCGGCGAGGTGGCGCACGCCGGACGGGCGATCGTCCGCGGCACGGTCCTCGCGCTCGTCGAGCAGTCCTCGGTCGGGCGGGTCCGGGTGCAGTGGGACTGCGACGGCAGCAACTTGCTCATCGGCATCCGCGACGACGGCCCCGGCGAGTTGACCGTCGACACTCCGAGCGTGCAGCAGCTCAGTGCTCGCGTCGCCGCCCTCCGCGGCAGTCTCGATGTCCAGGCGACGCCCGGGTGGGGCTCGGAGCTGCACGTGACGCTGCCGCTCGACCCGCCGCCCGCGACGCAGACCCGCGCAGACTCGGCCGCCGCGCTGACCGAGCGCGAGTGGAGCGTGGCCGAGCTGGCCGCCGGTGGAGCACGGAACCGGGCGATCGCCGAGACCCTCACCATCAGCGAGAACACCGTCAAGTTCCACATCGCGAACGTCCTGCGGAAGCTCGGCGTCGCGAGCCGCGTGGAGCTGGCAGCCGCCTTGGCCGCCAGCCGCTGAACCCGTCACCGCCTCCCCTCAGGAGCGTGTCGGGATGGCTCAGTCGAGCGCGAGCACCCGCCCGGTACCGACCCCCTCGACGGCACGCACGAACGCCAGGCCGACCACGTCGGACGCGACGGGCGGGAAGCCGGGGAACGCGTCGTGGTAGCCGGTGGCCTCGGCGAGCACGGTCGGGCTGACGGCGTTGATGCGGATGCCGCGCGGGAGTTCCGGGGCGGCACCGATGACGAAGGACTCGACCGCCCCGTTGGCCATCGAGGCCGCAGCACCCGTCGCGATCGGCTCGCGGGCGAGGATGCCCGTCGTGAGCGTGAAGGAGCCACCGTCGCGGACGAACGGGGTCCCGATCCGCACGACGTCGAGCTGGCTGAGCACCTTGCCGAGGAAGGCCGCGCGGTAGTCGTCGCGCGTCAGCTCTCCCACGGGCTTGAACGGGACCGATCCGACGGCGACGATCACCGCGTCGACCTCGCCCACCTCGGCGAACAGCGCCTCGATGGACGCCTCGTCGGTGGTGTCGACCGCAGGTGCCGTCGAGCGCGACACTGCGATCACCTCGTGACGCTCCGCGAGGGCGTCCTGAGCCGCTCGTCCGACATGTCCACTGGCACCGATCAACAGGATTCTCATGCGGGCGACGCTAGCACCGGCGTCGGACGCCGGCTCCGTCAGTTGGCGTCGTCCATCCCGGTGACGTGGACGGCGTAACCGTGGCACCCTGCACGAGTCCAGTCGTAGGCGTCGCCGAGCGGGGTGTCGCCGTACTCCGCCAACTCGGCCGCCGGGCCATCCTCCGAGAGGACCATCGTTGGCCGTTCGGGGTCGAGCAGCGCACGATTGTTCGTCCAGGCGTACCAGAATCCCTGATCAGCCATGCACTTCGCGATGATCTGCTGCTGTGCCTCCCAGATCCCGTTGTTCGCCTCACCCCACTCGTTGGTCGGCGGGATCACGATGGACGCCGGGTCGGTGGTCGCGTCGAACCAGCCGGCCGGCGTCTGCGAGTAGTCGACGCCGGCCGCCGGCGAGACGGGTTCGCCGGCGTCCGGCGTCGCTGCGGGATCCGCGGGCACCACGGGTTCGACGGGCGGGAGGTCGTCGAGCGACGCGGCGGCCTCGGCGGCCGCTTCGACGGACCGTGCGTCGTCAGCGGCCGCCTGGGCGTTCGACACCCCGATGAACACCCCGCCTGCCGCCACCGCGAGCACCCCGCTCATCGCGATGCCGAGCCCGATCCGTCGTCGGAGCGTTCCGGGGCTCCGGCGGACGGGTGCCGCCTCCTGCGCCGAGTCCGACCCGTCGTGGATCTCGTTCCCGCTCATGCCGTCTCCCCCTGCACCGACGCCGCTGCGTCCCGTTCCGTCGTTCGGCGACCCCCCGGCCACCACCACACCGCGGCTCCGATGAACCCGAGCGCGGCACCCACGCCGATGGCCACGCTCATCACCCACCACGGTTCGAGCCCGGCGCCGTGCGAGCTCAGGCGGGACACGATGAGCACGCCGGTGGCGCTGACGCGGTACATGATGTCGCCCGCGAGCACGCCGATGAGGACCGCTGCGGGCGCCAGGAGCCCCGCGCCGAGCCATCGACTGCGTCGCCGCAACGACAGCACGAGCCCGACCATGCCCAGGACCGCGGCGATCGCCACACCGAGCGCGCCCGCCGGGACCTCGACGACGTCGCCGATGACGAGCGCACGGAGGATGCGGACGAGGAGGAACAGCGCCGCTCCGGTGACCAGGATGCCGCCGGTCACCACGAGGGCTGCGAGGACGTCGCCGGCCCGCCGCATGCCGAGCGGCATCGGATCGACGCCGTGGCCCGCGCGCAACTGCCCGGAGCGCCACGAGAGGTCGTGCGGGATCCCGCGGATGGCCCGCAGCATGATGTCGCGCCGCAGCCGCTGCGGTGCGACGCCCGCCTCCTGGGCCCAGACGGCGTGCTCGTGCAGGTCGGACGCGATCTCGTCGCGACGCTCCCCGGCGACGTCGGGCGAGAGGTCGCGGGTGTACCACCCGCACCAGCTCAGGACCCGGTGGGCGGCCGTGCGGTACTCCGGCGTCCGGATGGCGGTCATGCGATCGCCCCCTGCGTCCACGCCGCACCCGCCGGCCTCGCCGCGGCGGTCTGCTCACCGGCGATCCTCGCGTGCTCCCGATCCCGAGCCGTCGCTCCTTCGCCCGTGATCCGGTACAGCCGTCGACGAGGGCGGCCCTCCGCTTCGGCGACCTCCGGGTCCTCCCAGGTCGCCTCGATCAGGCCGGCGTCCGCCATCCGCGACAGGGCCTTGTAGAGCGTGCCGTGCGCGGTGAGGGCGGCGTCCCCGGCTTCGGCGAGCTGCTTGGCGAGGGCGAACCCGTAGAAGCTCCCCTCGGTCGACTGGAGCACTGTGCCGACGTCGAGGATGTCGAGCTCGAGCGGGAAGAGCGTGCCGGGTCGTCTGCGTGCCATGAAGACACTATAGGAAGATAGGTTCCGATACGTCAACTCCGGATCCGCGGACGCGTCGACCGGCGGCGGTCAGCTGCCGTCGCGGAGGTCCGTCGGCGGTTCGGCCCCCAGAGCGATCTCGTCGAAGCGCGCCGTGCAGGGCGGCCCGGCGGGCGCCTGCGAGAGGAAGCCGATGCGCGCCGGAGCGTCGCTGTGCAGGCGGAAGACGCGGACGAAGTCCCACGTGACACCGTCCGTCGAGCTGTGGAACGCCCACGCCTCGCCGAGACGGCTGATGCGCATCCACACGTGGTCGGCCGTGACGGGCGTCGAGTTCACGTCGTCCGACCAGGTGTTCGTCACGACGCTCACCACCATCGCCTGACCCTGCGGCGACTGCTCGAAGCAGAGCTTGGCCCAGTGCTCATCGTCGATCCAGAGCGCGAGGGCCCCGGCGTCGAAGGTGCTGCGCTCGCCCACGACCGCGACCCGCGCCGAGAGCGTGAACCGTTGCGGTGCATCGAACACGAGGGCCGTCGCGCCGCGCTCCCGCCGTTCCTCGAGCGGGCTGTCGAACCAGTCGACCCGCGCCTCGGAAGTGAGCGTGAGCGCTCCGGCATCGGCGTCGAACGAGGCGATTCCGGGGGTCGAGGTCCAGGCGAGGTCGGGAAGCCCGTCGATGCGGGTCACGTCGGTGTGCATGGTCCGACCCTATCGGGACGTGTGTTCCCCTGAGCCGCCCGAATCTGCTCGGCATCCGGCTGATTCCTCGCAGATCCGGGCAGCTCAGCGAAGCGCCGGGACGTCGACGACCCGCTCCTCCCCCGTGACCACGGCGAGCGATCCGTTGGAGGCCGATGCGACGTCCGCCGCGAGCCGCCCCAGCTCCGCCGGTGGCACCCACAGCTCCAGCTCCGCCTGCGCCCCGTAGGCCGGGTCGCCGAGCGTCGCGCCGTGGGTGCCGGCCCAATCCCGCAGCAGGTTGTCGTACCGCCCGGCGTCGGCGTGCGGGACGACGAGCGTCGCGCGGGTCAGGGTCTCGCGGCGCACGAGCGAGGCGAGGTCGAGGGTCTCCGAGGCCGCCGAGGAGTACGCCCGGACGAGCCCGCCCGCCCCGAGCTTGACGCCACCGAAATACCGCGTGACGACGACAACCACGTCGGTCAGTTCGCGCCGCCGGACGACCTCGAGGATCGGCATCCCGGCCGTGCCGGAGGGTTCACCGTCGTCGGAGGAGCGGGCCTGGTCGCCCAGCAGCCCGGTGACCATCGCGACACAGTGGTGTCGCGCGTCCCACGCCTGCTTCTTCACCCGCGCGATGACGGCTTCCGCGTCCTCCGGGGAGTCGACCGGATGCGCGAGGCCGAGGAAGCGCGACTTCTTGATCACGAGTTCGTGCTCGACCGGCGCGGCGATCGTCGCCGGGTACTGCCGCACGGTGGTCATCCGTCCGAGCGTACTCGGCCACTCCGCCGGAGGGGCCGGTCGGCTACGGCCGCAGCACGTCGTCGGCCGGGTGGGCCTGCACGTGGCCACGGACGAAGATCAGGCCGACCACGGCGACGAGCATGATGAGCAGATTGGCCGGACCGGCGATCGCCAGGAACACGCTCTGACCGGCGGCCGCTCCCGCGTGGTCGATCCCACCGGTCGAGAGGAAGAGCGTCGGGTCGTAGAGGCCGTGGACGAGGATCGGCCAGATGAGGTTGCCGGTCACGCGCAGCGTCAGGTACATGCACACGCCGAAGCCGAAGGTGTAGACGACGGTCACGAGCACGGTCACGAGCGGCTGACCCGACAGGAGGTTCGAGGCATGCAGCAGCGAGAAGACCAGCGAGGAGATCACCATGACGATCCACTCCGAGCTTCCCGCGTCACGCAGCATCTTCACGACGAGACCGCGGGTCAGGAGCTCCTCGGCGAAGCCCACGAACAACCCGGACACCATCGTGACCGCGATCACGGAACCCTGGTAGCTGCCGTAGTCGATGCCGAGCAGCCGCAGGACGACGGCGGCGAGGATCACGATCGGAGCGGCCCACATCCACCAGCGTCCGCGGATCGGCTGCTTCGCGAACAGCTCGCGGAACCAACCGACGGAGAGGACGAACGCGGCCAGGAGCAGGGAACCGACGATGAGCGGCAGCATGAGCCCGAAGAACACGCTCTGCGGCATCGCGAAGAGGTCCTCGCCGATCTGCGAGCCGAAGAGCCGCCCGACGGCCCATCCGGCCCCGAGGTACAGGGCGAGGTAGACGATGGCCAGCAGGAACGCCCGCCCGATGCCGCCCTTCGCCCAGAAGTCGTGCCATCCGCTGGTGGTGAGTGTCCGCTGACCTCGGTGCTCGTGACCTCTGTGCTCGCCCATGCGTCGATCCAACCACTCCGCCAGGCCGAGTCGCCCGGATCTGCGCGAAATCGGGCGGATTTCCTGCAGATCCGGGCGACTCAGTGGACCTGTGGAGAACGTGGACGGGGAACCACTCGGCGCAGGCACAGTGAAGGGATGCCAGCTGAGCTTCCGGACGGACCGTTCCCCGTCGGTGACGCGCTCCGCAGCAGCAGGACCCCCGGCGAACTCCGCAGTCGTCGGCTCGCGAAACCGGGTCACGGCATCCGGTCCACCCGCCCGGTGGAGACGGTCGAGGATCGTTGTCGTGCGTTCCTCCACCGCCTGTCCGACCGGGTCTTCGTCTGCGGTCCGACCGCTGCGCTCCTGCTCGGGCTGCCGCTCCCGTACCGGCTCTCCACTCCCGATCGCCTCGACCTCGCCGTGGCCGCGCCGGCCCGCGCTCCGCACGCCGCCGGGATCGCCGGCCGGTCGGTCACGATCGATGAAGCGGACGACGTGATCGTCCGCGGCGACATCAGGCTGACGAGTCCTGTTCGAACGTGGCTCGACCTGGCCGCGACGCTCCCGCTCGCCGATCTCGTCGCAACAGGCGACCACCTGCTTCGGACCGGTACCGCAGGCCTGGCCGAGCTGGAGGAGGCTGCAGTCCGCTATCCGAGTCGGCGCGGCCGTGGAGCCATCGCCGCCGCACTCCCGCTGCTCGATCACCGCGCGGAATCACCGCCCGAGTCCATCGTCCGCGTCGCGCTCGTCCGCGGAGGCGTCACCGGCTTCGAACCGAACCAGGAGATCCGGGCGGCGAACGGTTCGTTCCTCGCCCGCGCCGACCTCTGTCACCGTGCAGCGCGGATCGTCATCGAGTACCAGGGCGACTACCACCGGGTCGAGGTCGACCGGTGGCGCAAGGACCGTGCTCGCTCCAACCGCCTGCGCGCCGCGGGTTGGACGGTCATCGAGCTGACGGCCGACGATCTCCGTGACCTCCGCGCCGTCGTCGCCTCGGTGCGCGCCGCCCTCACCGGCCGCTGAGTCGCCCGAATCTGCGCGAAATCGGGCGGATTTCGTGCAGATCCGGGCGACTCAGGTGCTCAGCCGACGCCGTTCAGGACCGAGGAGGCGAAGGAGGCGGCACGGACGCTCAGCGTCGCGATCCGCTCCTGGCGGGCAGCCTCGGCGTCGAAGCCGACGTAGGCGAGCGGCGGCAGCTTCCGCACGTTGGCCGAGCACTGGAAGTCGGCGCAGACGAGCGTCCCGACGGTGTCGCCGTTCTTGCCTGCCTGTCCGGCCCGCTTCGCGCTGTAGAACACGACGTCGTTGCTGAGCGTGATGTCCTGGCACCATGCGCACTGCGGCCGGGTGCGGGGCATCGCGTCAGCCTGCCGGAGCAGGATGCCGACGGGTTCGCCGTCGACAATCGTGACCACATACGCGCGTCGCGGCAGCTTCTTGTCGCGCCACCCGAGGAAGTCACGCACCTCGAAGTCGATGGAATCGAGGTCGACGGGCAGGCTCACGTCACTGACCTCCTTGCGTGACGCGTTGACGAAGGAGGCTCGGATCTGGGATTCGTTCAGGGGGATCATGGGTTCACCGGTTTCGGCTGGGCCGTCGTGGCGACGGCGGAGAGACCCTCCGCGCGGCTGGGCGCTGCGGAGGGTACGTCAGGGTGCGCGGCCCCGTCGTCGTCGTCGCTCGGACGAGCGCGACGGACGAGGCCGACGTCCTCACCGGGTGGGCGAGGTGGTCGACCGGGTGCGCCACTCTCTCGGGCCGGCGTTGCGGACGCCGACGACCTCCAGACGCCCGACACGGGGCGGAGCGATGAGCATGGACACACACGCACTGTATCAAGCGATGGCGTGCTCGCTCCCCTGGTCCGCACGTTCTGGCTCGTGGCGCGGCAGGATGGACGCATGACCCTCGACGTCGCCCTCCTCCGCACCGCGTTCCCTTCCCTCGCCTCGGGCATCGCCCACTTCGACGGCCCCGGCGGCACCCAGACGCCGCTCGCCGTCGGCCAGGCCATCCTCGACACTTTCACCGGGCCACTGTCCAACCGAGGTTCCTCGGTCGCCTCCGAGCGTCGGGCGGACGACGCCGTGACCGCCTTCCGCGCCGCGTGCGCCGACCTCCTCGCCGCCGATCCACGCGGCATCGTCTACGGCCGCAGCGCGACCCAGCTGACGTACGACTTCTCGAGGCACCTGTCGCGCGGCTGGATCGCCGGGGACGAGATCGTCCTCTCCCGGCTCGACCACGACGCGAACGTGCGCCCGTGGGTGCAGGCGGCCGACCGCGCGGGTGCGACCGTTCGTTGGATCGACCTGGACCCGGCGACGGGTGAGCTCGACCTCGCGGACCTCGACGCCCTCGTCACCGAACGGACGAAGCTCGTCGCCGTGACAGCTGCATCGAACCTCCTCGGCACCATCCCGCCGGTGCGGACGATCGCCGACCGGGCACACGCGGTCGACGCGCTCGTCTGGGTCGACGGCGTCCACTACACGGCGCACCACGTCGTCGACGTCGAGGTCCTCGGCGCCGACTTCTTCGTCTGCTCGCCGTACAAGTTCTTCGGGCCGCACTGCGGCGTCCTCGCCGCGTCGCCCGCGCTGCTCGAGTCGATCCACCCCGACAAGCTGCTGCCGTCGACGAACGTGGTGCCGGAGCGCTTCGAATTCGGCACGCTGCCCTACGAGCTCATGGCCGGCGTGACGGCGGCCATCGGCGTGCTCGCGTCGATCGACCCCGGTGATGCCACGACGAGGCGCGACCGCCTGGTGGCCTCCGCCGCAGCCGTCCACGAACGGGAACTCGCGCTGCGCACCCGCATCGAGGACGCCCTCGCGGAGCTCGGCCCGCTCGTCGAGCTGCACTCGCAAGCCGCCGAGCGCACGGCGACGCTGTTCATGACGTTCCCGGGCAGGCGTTCCGCCGACGCGGCCGCTTTCCTCGCCGCGCGCGACGTCCTCGCACCGGCTGGCTCGTTCTACGCGGTCGAGCCGTTCGCGGCGCTGGGCCTCGACGACGTCGGAGGCCTCCGCGTCGGCGTCGCCCCGTACACCTCGGACGAGGACGTCGACCGCCTGCTCGACGGCATCAGGGCCTTCCTCGCCGATTGAACGGCTCGCCGATTGAACGGCTCGCGGGCTGAACGGCTCGCCGGTTGAACGGCTCGCCGGCTGAACGGTTGGCGGGCTGGCCCGGCGTCAGCGACCTCAGGACCGCTTGCCGCTCTCGCGTCGCAGGACGACGAATCCGGCGACCATGAGCACCGCCCCGAGGACGAGGGTGATGATCCGGAAGAACCCGAAGTCGTCGAAGCCGAAGATCAGGGGCCCGGCGAAGAGGAACGTGGCGCCGACGAAGTACCAGACGGAGGTCGTCCCGCCGTTGAGCGACGTTGGTGGCGGCGTCGACTCTGGCTCCGTCGAGGCGGGAACGTCCTGGGGCACCTCGTCCCCGTGTGGTGCAGGTTCGGGCTGCGTCGATCCGGTCATCATTCACTCCGATCCGCGTCGCGCTCGGTGGTGTCAGCGACGTAGAACCCCACGCTACGCAGCCCTCGAGCGCCGCGAATCCCCCAGGTGACGGAGATCAGGCCTCGCTGGCGAACATCCGCCCGTGGGGGTCGAGCTTCGTCAGGAGGGCGGCGGAGATCTCGCCGAGCTGCTCGATCTGCGCCGGCGTCAGTGCGTCGAGGACCAGGGACCGCACGTGCTCGACGTGACCCGGCGCGGACTGCACGACCTTGTCCCAGCCCGCGTCGGTGAGCGTCACGTTCGTCGCCCGTCGATCCTCCGGGCACGGCGTCCGCGCCACGAAGCCGGCCTCCTCCAACCGCGTCAGCACCCGCGACAAGCGGGGCAGCGTCGCGTTCGTCCGGGCCGCGAGCGCCGAGGTGCGCAGCGTGCGGTCCGGCGTCTCGGACAGCATCGCGAGTGTGAAGTAGTCGAAGTGCGTCAGGTGCTCGTCCCGCGTGAGCTGGAGGTCGAGCGCGGCCGGCAGGAGTTCGAGCACCGCGGCGAAGCGCACCCAGGAGCGTTGCTCGTCGTCGCTCAGCCATCGTGTCTCGGTCATGACTCCAGCGTAGCAATAGTTGCGCCTACAACTAACCGGTGTTACATTAGTTGTACCAACAACCAATTGACCCGTGACCATCCGGCCACGAGAAGGAGCATCGTCATGACGAACGTCACCATCTTCGGAACCGGCAACATGGGCAGCGCCATCGCCGGCGTCCTCGCAGCAGGCGGCGCCTCCGTCGACCACCTCGGGTCGGCCGAGACCGGCACGATCACCGGCGACGTCGTCGTCCTCGCGGTCCCCTACCCGGCACTCGCGACGATCGTCGAGCAGTACGCCGACCAGCTCGCGGGCAAGGTCGTCGTCGACATCACCAACCCCCTCGACTTCTCGACCTTCGACGCGCTCACCGTCCCCGCCGGCAGCTCGGCTGCAGCGGAGTTGCAGGCCAAGCTCCCGACCTCCCACGTCCTCAAGGCCTTCAACACGAACTTCGCCGCGACCCTCGCCGCGAAGCAGGTCGGCGACGTGGCCACCACGGTCCTCATCGCCGGAGACGACGCCGACGCCAAGGCCGCACTCCAGCAGCTCGTGACCGCCGGTGGCCTCGAGGCCGTCGACGCCGGGTCCCTCAAGCGCGCCCACGAACTCGAGGCGATCGGCTTCCTGCAGCTCACGCTGGCGGCGTCGGAGCAGATCTCCTGGACCGCCGGGTTCGCGCTCGTCAAGTAGTCGTCGGATCGTGATCCGGGAGGAACGATCCTCCCGGATCACGACGGACTGGAGGACGATGGGCGCATGACCTTCCGCGCCCTCGCCCCCGGCCAGCGTTCCAGCGTCCTGCTCGGCGGGCCGAACGATGATGCGCCCGCCCTCCTCTTCGAGACCGACGAGCTCCTCCTCGAAGCGCCGAACTGGTCCCTCGACGGCCGGACGCTGCTCCTCAACGGCAACGGGCGACTCTGGGCACTCACGGTCGACGACCCGACCGCAGGGCTCACGCCGATCGAGTTCCACGGCCTTCCCGAGCTGAACAACGACCACGTCCTCGAGCCCGACGGCGAACACATCCTCCTCTCGGCGATGGACGGTCACATCTACCGCGGCGCGCTCTCCGGTGGGCCGGTCACGAAGCTCACCGCCGACGACGACCGATGGCACTTCCTCCACGGCGTCTCCCCGGACGGCACACGGATCGCATACGTCGAGCTCGAAGGCTTCGAGCACCCCGGTCGACTCGCGATCGCTCCGGCGGTCGAGGGCGGCGGCCCCGTCACCGTCCTCGACACGGGCGACGGCCACCTCGACGGTCCGGAATGGTCGCCCGACGGCCGGTGGCTGCTCTGCAACACGGAACACTTCGGCACGGCCCCGGGCCATGCGCAGCTCGCGCGGATCCCCGACGGCGGCGGCGAGCTCGAGCAGCTCGTCGTGAGCGACACCGTCGACTGGTTCCCGCACCTCTCCCCCGACGCCCGCCTGGCCTCGTACATCGCCTTCCCCGCCGGCACGATCGGACACCCGGCCGACCTCGACGTCGAGGTCCGGCTCGTCTCGACCGACGACTGGGCGACCCCGCTCCGCCGCTACCCGCTGTTCGGCGGGCAGGGCACCCTCAACGTGAACAGCTGGTCCCCCGACAGCTCGCGGTTCGCCTTCGTCGCCTACCCGATCACCCGCTGAGTCGCCCGACGCTGCATGGTTTCGACGAAGAATCGCACCGATCCGGGCGACTCAGCGGGCTCGTCGATAGGGTCGGAGGGTGACCGAAGCGACGAGCGCCCACTCCCAGACGCTCTCGCGCGGCATCCGGATCCTCGAGGTCCTGGCCGACGCGCGCACCCCGCTCACGATCGACGCCCTGAGCGCGACGCTCGGTCTGCACCGCAGCGTCACCTACCGACTGCTGCGCACGCTCGAAGACCACCGCCTGGTCGTCCGCGACGGTGCGGGACGGATCGCGCTCGGATCACGCCTGGCCGCCCTCGCCGCCGGCGTCTCCCACGATCTGCAGGCCGCCGCCCTGCCCGAGCTGACGGCGATCGCGAACGAGCTCGGCATGACCTGCTTCCTCACGCTGCTGGACGGCGACGAGATCGTCACGCTCGTCAGCGTCGAACCACGGCACACGATGGGGTCGATCGCGCAGCGGCCCGGAACCAGGCATCCGGTCGGTCTCGGCGCGCCCGGGAAGGCGATCGCATCCCGCCTGTCGCAGTCGCAATGGCCGGACGCGCTCGACGACGACCACCGCGCCGAGCTGGCCGTGGTGCGCGAACAGGGTTGGGCCTCGAGCCACGACGAGGTCATCACCGGTCTGCGCGCCGTCGCGGCCCCGCTCGCCGCGCACGGCTCGCCGGCCGCCGCCCTCGCGGTCGTCTACGTCTCCAGCAGCCGCCCCGAGACCGAGATCGCGGCCCGCCTCATCGAGGGGGCCGCGACCATCGCGTCGTCGGTCTGACCGGGGCTACCGGCGGGCGCCGTAGATCTGACCACGGCTCTGCTCGTCCTCCGCCTCGCCACCGAGCGGGATGCCGGTGCGGTCGCGCAGGAGGAGCGTCGCCGCGAAGGCGATCACGAGCATGCCGGCGATGTAGAACGCGACACTCGTCGACGACCCCGTCACCTGCACCAGCCAGGTCGCGATCGTCGGAGCGAACGCCCCGCCGAGGATGGCGCCGATCGCGTAGGTGACCGACACACCCGTGTACCGGATCGAGGCGGGGAACAGCTCGGCGAAGTACGCCGCCTGCGGCCCGTACGTGAAGCCGTTGCCGATCGTGAACAGGGCGAGCCCGAGGAACAACAACCACGGATCGCCGGTGTTCACGAGCGGGAAGAGCACGAAGACGGTGGCCAGGAACGCGACCCACCCGATGATGTAGGTGTTGCGTCGGCCGATCCGGTCGGAGAGCGAACCCGCGAACCACGTGACGATCAGCCAGACGATGGCCGACCCGGTCACCGCGAGCAGCACCGGCGTCCGCTCCATGCCCACCAGGCCGCCGTCGGCGAGGGGCGTCGTCGCGTAGTTCTGGATGTAGCCGCCGGTGGTCATGTAGCCGGCGGCGTTGTTGCCGGCGAAGGTGAGCGCCGCGAGCACCACGAGCAGCCAGTGGTGGCGGAAGAGCTCGACGATCGGGACCCGGCGACGCTCCTTGTTGCGGGCGAGGGCGACGAAGACGGGGCTCTCGTCGACCTTCCGGCGCACGACGTAGCCGACGATGATCAGGACGAAGCTCAGCAGGAACGGGATCCGCCAGCCCCACTCGAGGAACGCCGCGCCGGGCGAGATCACGCCCGTCATGAGGGCGAGCATGCCGGAGGCGAGGAGGAGACCGATCGGGACGCCGATCTGCGGGAAGGCACCGAACCGGCCGCGGCGACCGGTGGGAGCGTGCTCGACGGCCATGAGGACGGCGCCGCCCCACTCCCCGCCGGTCGACAGTCCCTGCAGGATGCGGAGGAACACGAGCAGTGCGGGGGCGATGATCCCGATCTGGTCGTACGTCGGCAGCAGCCCGATGAGCGTCGTGGCTGCGCCCATGAGGAAGAGCGTGATGACGAGCATCTTCTTCCGGCCGATGCGGTCGCCGAAGTGCCCGGCGACGAACGCGCCGAGCGGCCGGAACAGAAAGCTGACGCCGACGGTCGCGAACGACAGCAGCAGCGCGGCCTGCGGTCCTGCCGGCTGGAAGAAGAGCTGCGAGAAGACGAGCCCGGCGGCGCTCGCGTAGAGGAAGAAGTCGTACCACTCGACCGTGGTGCCGATGACGGTGGCGAAGGCCACGCGCCGGAGTTCCGCGGGCGTCGTCGCTCGCGTTAGAGATGCGGTTGTCATTGTCTCGAGACCCCTTTGTCCGTCGCGGCCCGCCATTGGACCGCCAGAATGTACACCACATCGTATACAATCGTGCTCGCCGCGCAAGAGGCAGTCGATGACGACGCACCGTATCGTGATCGCAGGCCGCAGTCGACGCAGATGAGGACGGGACGCGATGCAGGATCACGAACGACAGGCGATCGCCGACGAGCTGGCGGCGGCGCATGAGGAGCGGAGCGTCATCCCCCTCCTCACCGCCCGCCACCCGGACATGACCATCGAGGACTCCTACGCCGTGCAGGCGCTGTGGGCCGAACGCCGCATCGCCGCCGGTCGGCGCGTCGTCGGCCACAAGATCGGGCTCACCTCGAAGGCGATGCAGCAGGCCACCGGGATCACCGAACCCGACTACGGCGTCATCTTCGACGACCAGGTCTTCGACTCGGGCGCGACGCTCGACTTCGACGCCTACTCCAACGTCCGCGTGGAGGTCGAGCTGGCCTTCGTCCTCGGCCGCCCACTGCAGGGGCCGCACTGCTCGATCTTCGAGGTGCTCGACGCGACCGACCACATCGTGCCGGCGCTCGAGGTCCTCAACTCCCACATCGAACTCAGCGGTCGCACGATCGTCGACACCATCGCCGACAACGCGGCGCTCGGTGCCATGGTGCTCGGCGGAACGCCCGTCCGCCCCGACGCGATCGACCCGCGATGGGTCTCGGCCCTGCTCTACCGCAACCAGACCATCGAGGAGTCGGGCGTCGCCGGCGCCGTCCTCGGACACCCGGCACTCGGCGTCGCGTGGCTCGCGGGCAAGCTCGCCCAGCACAGCGGCAGCCTCGCCGCCGGGGAGATCATCCTGTCGGGCTCGTTCACGAGGCCGATGTGGGTCGAACGGGGCGACACCGTCCACGCCGAATACCAGGGACTGGGAGCCGTGACATGCCGATTCGAATGACCCTGCCGCCGACCTTCGGCGAGCGCCTGCGCACCGCGGACCGTCCCCTCGTCGGGATGTGGGTGGTGTCGGGCAGTCCGATCGCGGCGGAGATCGCGGCGGGCAGCGGGCTCGACCTCCTCCTCATCGACGGCGAGCACTCGGCGAACACCCTGGAGAGCATCCAGCTGCAGCTGCAGGTGGTGGCCGCCTTCCCGGTGTGTCCGCTGGTGCGGGTGCCGTTCGGCGACGCGGTCGTGATCAAGCAGGTGCTCGACCTCGGGGCCCAGAACCTCATCGTGCCCATGGTGTCGTCGGCCGAGCAGGCGGCGGCGCTCGTGCAGGCCGTGCGGTACCCGCCGCAGGGCGCCCGCGGGGTCGGTAGCGCGCTCGCGAGGTCCTCCCGCTGGAACCGGATCGACGACTACCTCGCGCAGGCGGACGACTCGGTGTCGCTCACGGTGCAGATCGAGTCGGCGGAGGCGGTCGAGCAGGCCGAGGACATCCTCGCGGTCGACGGCGTGGACGCGGTGTTCGTCGGTCCGGCCGACCTCTCGGCGTCGCTCGGCCTGCTCGGCCAGCAGGGGCACCCCACCGTCGTCAGCGCGGTCGAGCGGGTGCTCGATGCCGCCGCCGCCGCGGGGAAGCCGGCCGGCGTGAACGCCTTCGACCCCGTCATGGCCGAGCACTACCTCGACCGCGGGGCGTCCTTCGTCCTCGTCGGCGCGGACGTGTCGCTCCTCGCCCGCGCATCCGAGCAGTTGGCCGAGCGCTTCATCGACGGCCGGAACGACACGACCCGCAGCGACGGGTACTGACTCTTTCCCATCGCGTCCGGATCGTATACGATTCTGGATACCGACAACGAGGACGTGTGATGAGCAGCCACCAGGGCATCGAAGGCCTCCCGAACAGCGGGGGCGGCAAGATCATCGCCGTCCACCTCAACTACCCGTCACGGGCGGCCCAGCGTGGCCGCACACCGGAGCACCCGTCGTACTTCTTCAAGCCGTGGTCCTCCGTCTCAGGCACGGGCGGCACCGTCGAGCGCCCGGCCGGCGCGGAACTGCTCGCCTTCGAGGGCGAGATCGCCATCATCATCGGCACCGCGGCCCGCCGTGTCCGCGTCGAGGACGCCTGGCAGCACGTCTCGGGCGTCACCGCGGCGAACGACTTCGGGCTCTACGACCTCCGCAGTGCCGACAAGGGGTCGAACGTGCGCTCGAAGGGCGGCGACGGCTACACGCCCCTCGGCCCGTCCGTCATCCCCGCCGAGCACATCGATCCGGTGGCCCTTCGCGTTCGCACCTGGGTCAACGGCGTCGTGGTCCAGGACGACACGAGCGACACGCTGCTCTTCCCGTTCGCCCAGCTCATCGCCGACCTCTCGCAGCTCGCGACGCTCGAGCCCGGCGACGTCATCCTCACCGGCACACCCGCCGGCTCCTCCGTCGTCGTGCCCGGCGACGTCGTCGAGGTCGAGGTCGACGCACCGACCGCACCGGGCGCTCCGTCGAGCGGTCGACTCGTGACGACGGTCGTCGAGGGCACCGAGCCCTTCGGCGGGTTCGGCGCGAAACCGGCTGCCGACGACCATCAGCGCATCGAGGCCTGGGGGGACGCTGCGGCGGCGGGTCTGCCCTTCGACAAGCTCAGGGACCGGGATGCGCTCGGGGGCCGGGATGCTCTCGGGGGCCGGGACGCGCACGGAGACCGAGTCGCCGAGCCGCTCGACCCCGCGGTCGCCGAACAGCTCGCCTCGGTCTCGACGGCGACCCTCAGCGCCAAGCTCCGCGCCCGCGGGTACACCGAGGTCTTCGTCGAGGGCGTGCACGCGTCGCGACCGGGCACGCGCATGGTCGGCGTGGCCCGCACCCTCCGCTTCGTCGCCCACCGACCCGACCTCTTCGCCGAGCGCGGGAACGGCTTCAACGCCCAGAAGCGGATCTTCGACACCGTCGAGGCCGGCGAGGTCATCGTGATCGAGGCACGCGGCGAGCGCGGCACGGGCACCGTCGGCGACGTCCTCGCGCTTCGGGCACAGCAGCGGGGAGCGGCCGGGGTCGTCACCGACGGCGGCATCCGCGATGCCGAGCAGGTCGCGGCGTTCGACCTGCCGACCTTCTCGCAGGGTCCGCACCCGTCCGTCCTCGGGCGCCGCCATGTGCCGTGGGAGATCGACGTCGCGGTCACCTGCGGCGGGGCGACGGTCCTGCCCGGCGACGTGATCGTCGGGGACGGTGATGGCGTCATCGCGATCCCCCGGGCGCTCGCCGCCGAGGTCGCCGTGGAGGCGGTCGTGCAGGAGGCGGAGGACGCGTGGATCGCCGAGCAGGTCCGTGGCGGTGCCGCCGTCGACGGACTCTTCCCGCTGAACGCCGAGTGGCGGGCGCGATACGAGAGCGAGCAGGGACGATGAGCGGACCACACCCGACGACCGGGCAGGAAGCGTCGCTCAGCAAGTCCGAGCGGGCCTACCGGTTCATCCGCGAGGCGATCGACGAGGGCCGCTTCGTCCCCGGGTACCGACTGGTGCTCGGCCAGATCGCGGGTGAGCTCGACATCAGCGTGGTCCCGGTGCGCGAGGCGATCCGTCGGCTGGAGGCCGAGGGGCTCGTGACCTTCGAGCGCAACGTCGGCGCGCAGGTCGCGATGCTGCACGAGACCGAGTACCTCTTCACGATGCAGACGCTCGCCCTCGTCGAGGGAGCAGCGACCTCGATGAGCGCCGCCTACCTCACCGACGACCACCTGGCCCGCGCCCGCGAGATCAACGAGCGGATGCGCCGCACCCTCGACGACTTCGACCCGCACGCGTTCACGGCGCTGAACCTGGAGTTCCACACCGTCCTCTTCGAGGAGTGCCCGAACCCGCACGTCCTCGACCTCGTCCACCGCGGCTGGCGGCGGCTGAACGCGCTCCGCGACTCGACGTTCAGCTTCGTTCCGGGCCGCGCGCGGGAGTCGGTCGCCGAACACGACGGCATCCTCGAACTCATCGCCGCCGGCGCGCAACCCCTCGAGATCGAGATCGCCGCCCGCGACCACCGCACCGCGACACTCGACGCCATGCTCGCGTACCAGACCGAGCACCAGCCGCCCACCGCGGCCCGCCCGCCGTCGTCACCGCCGTCCACCATCGACCGGAGGAACCACCCATGACCCAGCACGTTCCGGCAGCGTTGCCCGACCGTATCCGGCACTACATCGACGGCGCGTTCGTCGACTCGGTCGACGGCGACACCTTCGACGTCCTCGACCCGGTGTCGAACGAGACCTACGTCCAGGCCGCCGCCGGCAAGCAGGCGGACATCGACCTCGCCGTCGCCGCCGCCAAGCGCGCCTTCGACGAGGGTCCGTGGCCGCGGCTCCTCCCCCGCGAGCGCAGCCGGATCCTGCACCGGGTCGCCGATGCCGTCGAAGCGCAGGACGCCCGCCTCGCCGAGCTCGAGAGCTTCGACACCGGACTGCCGATCACGCAGGCGCTCGGTCAGGCGAAGCGCGCAGCCGAGAACTTCCGGTTCTTCGCCGACCTGATCGTCGCCCAGCACGACGACACCTACAAGGTGCCCGGCCGGCAGGTGAACTACGTCAACCGCAAGCCCATCGGCGTGGCTGGGCTCATCACGCCGTGGAACACGCCGTTCATGCTCGAGAGCTGGAAGCTCGCTCCGGCTCTCGCGACCGGGAACACGGTCGTCCTGAAGCCGGCGGAGTTCACCCCGCTCTCGGCGAGCCTGTGGGCGGACATCTTCCGCGACGCCGGCGTGCCCGACGGGGTGTTCAACCTCGTGAACGGGCTCGGCGAGGACGCCGGCGACGCCCTCGTGAAGCACCCGGACGTGCCGCTCATCTCGTTCACCGGGGAGAGCAGCACCGGGCAGCTCATCTTCGCGAACGCCGCGCCGTTCCTGAAGGGGCTGTCGATGGAGCTCGGTGGCAAGTCGCCGGCCGTCGTGTTCGCCGACGCCGACCTCGACGACGCCCTCGACGCGACGGTGTTCGGCGTGTTCTCCCTGAACGGCGAGCGCTGCACCGCCGGCAGCCGCATCCTCGTCGAGCGGAGTGTCTACGACGACTTCGTCGAGCGCTACGCCGAGCGGGCCCGCAACATCGTCGTCGGGCACCCGAACGACCCGGCCACCGAGGTCGGCGCGCTCGTGCACCCGGAGCACTACGAGAAGGTCATGGGCTACGTCGAGATCGGCAAGACGGAGGGCCGCCTCGTCGCCGGCGGCGGTCGCCCCCTCGGGTTCCCGACCGGCAACTACGTCGCGCCGACGGTCTTCGCCGACGTCCCGCCGACCGCCCGCATCTTCCAGGAGGAGATCTTCGGGCCGGTCGTCGCCATCACCCCGTTCGACTCCGACGAGGAGGCGCTCGCGCTCGCGAACGACACGAAGTACGGGCTCGCCGCGTACATCTGGACGAACGACCTCAAGCGGGCCCACACCTTCTCCCAGAACGTGCAGGCCGGGATGGTGTGGCTGAACTCGAACAACGTGCGCGACCTCCGCACCCCGTTCGGCGGCGTGAAGGCCTCGGGTCTCGGACACGAGGGTGGCTACCGCTCGATCGACTTCTACACCGACCAGCAGGCGGTGCACATCACGCTGAACCAGGCGCATTCCCCGCGCTTCGGGACCGGCGGGCCGCTGCAGGCCGCGCACTGACCCACCCGGTCGACCTCCACCCAGCAACCGAGATCAGCAAGGACGCAGATCATGTCGAACCCCATCACCCCGTCGTCGGCCGAGCCCGTCGTGACCGCCGCCGACCCGATCCCGGCGCCGGTGAACCGCATCCCGACACCCGCCGCCACTCCGCCGGACATCCTCCGCTGTGCGTACATGGAGATCGTCGTCACAGATCTCGCCGCGAGCCGGAAGTTCTACGTCGACGTCCTCGACCTCGTGGTCACGGAGGAGGACGAGACGACCGTCTACCTGCGGAGCTTCGAGGAGTTCATCCACCACAACCTCGTGCTGCGGCAGGGTCCGGTGGCGGCGGTCGCGGCGTTCAGCTACCGGGTGCGGAGCCCCGAGGACCTCGACCGCGCGGTCGCCTTCTACACGGAGCTCGGGTGCCGGGTGGAGCGTCGTTCCGAGGGGTATGTGAAGGGCATCGGCGACTCGGTGCGCGTCGAGGATCCGCTCGGCTTCCCCGTCGAGTTCTTCTACGACGTGGAGCACGTCGAGCGGTTGGCCTGGCGCTACGACCTGTACACGCCGGGCGCGCTCGTGCGGCTCGACCACTTCAACCAGGTGACGCCGGACGTGCCGCGCGCGGTCGCGTACATGGAGGACCTCGGGTTCCGCGTCACGGAAGACATCCAGGACGAGGCCGGGACGACGTACGCGGCGTGGATGCGCCGGAAGCCGACCGTGCACGACACGGCGATGACGGGTGGTGACGGACCGCGCATGCACCACGTGGCGTTCGCGACGCACGAGAAGCACAACATCATCGCGATCTGCGACAAGCTCGGTGCGCTGCGGATGTCGGACGTCATCGAGCGCGGCCCCGGCAGGCACGGTGTCTCGAACGCGTTCTACCTGTACATCCGCGACCCTGACGGCCACCGGATCGAGATCTACACCCAGGACTACTACACGGGCGACCCCGACAACCCGGTGGTCACGTGGGACGTGCACGACAACCAGCGGCGCGACTGGTGGGGCAACGCCGTCGTGCCGAGTTGGTACACGGACGCATCCCTCGTGCTCGACCTCGACGGTGAGCCGAAGCCGGTGGTCTCCCGGATCGACGACTCCGAGCTCGAGGTCACCATCGGTGCCGACGGCTTCTCCTACACCCGCAAGGGCGACGAGGCCCAGGGCTTCAAGCTCGGCAACACGCTGTAGGTCCCGGTTCATTCGCCCATCGTTGGGCGACGCGGCGTTCGCTCGCCCAAAGATGGGCGAATGAACACGTCCTCAGACGCTCAGGATCTCGAGGAAGGTCTGTTCCGTGACGATCTCCACGGACTGACCGCCGGCAGCCAGCTCCTGCGCCCGTTGGATCTTCGTGCTGAGCGTCGCCCCGGGTCGAAGCGTCGCCGGGTCGAAGCCGCCCATGACCACCAGCGACGTCTTCTTCGTCACGTTTGCGGAGACGGTCGCCCCGAACGACGCCACGATCTTCTGCGCTTCCGGCCGGGTGTAGCTGTCGAGGTCGCCGGAGAAACAGACCACCTCGCCGAAGAGCGGATGGCCCTGATCCGCCTCGGGGCTGGCCTGGGGCAAGTCGGCCTGCTTCGTGTACGAACGGGCCGCTCTCGTGCGTGGGCGCGTCGGGATGGAGGACCACAGCTCCTCGAGGGAACCTGCTCCGCGTTCCTCCGCGATGCGCAGCGTGATGAGTGCACACGCGAGCGAGTCGGCACCGGCCTCGTGGTGGTCGAAGTCCGGCAACCCGAAGTGGGCGACGACGAGGGGCAGCCGGTGACTGGGCAACTGACAGTGGTGCCTGACGACGGCGAGCGCATCGAGGAAGTCGAATCCGCCGGGAGTGCTCCCCGTGAGCGTGTTAGCCGCGTTGTAGACGCCCTTGTCGAACGGGCTGTACGCGACCAGCGGGACTCCGGCCGTCACGCCGGCGATGCGTTGCAGCGTCTCCGTCCACGACGGCGCCGAAGCCACGTGGGCGGGTCCGATGCCGTGCAGGTAGGTGTTCGTGAAGTCGAGGCCGGTCGGCGGTCGCACGAACCAAGAGTCGGTCGCGACGACTCGATCGTCGACGACCTTCGTCAGGCCGACCGCGCACACGGATGCGCGATCGAAGTTGGCGGTCTCGAAGTCGATGGCGACGAAGTTCAGGGGCACCTCCCGAGTCTCAGGCGCTCGACCGACTCTGCGGAAGCGGGATGACCCCATATCCGTCCGTCGATCACGTGGTGAAGCTGCCCTGGTCAGCGTCGCGAGTCGATGCGTCACCGGCGAGGAGTGCCCGCACCGCAGAGCGCGCTCCGACGAGGCGTGAGCGAACGGCCGAGGCTGAGATGCCGAGCATCAACCCGGCCTCGATCGAACTGAACCCATCCCAATACGTCAGTCTGATGAGTTCCGCCTGCTCTTTGGGCAAGCTGGCGATCGCGTCGCGCACCGCGGACGCCTCGTCGGGCGCCGTCGTGTCGGTCAGTGTCGCGTCGATCAACAGTTGGGTGGCGGCTGTGCGTCTTGCTCCAGCCCGCCGCGTCGACCGCAAGACGTTTCGGGCGATCCCGAACAACCACATCCGAGCCTGCTCGTGATCGGCGGGCATCTTGCGACGCTGCCTCCACGCGACGAGGAGCACCTCTGAGAAGGCATCGGCTGCATCTTCCCGGTCGAGGAGGCGCCGCTGCAGATAGCGCAAGAGATCAGCGTCGTTGGCGGTCAGCCGCTGCTCGACCTCCACACTCGTCAACCTCATTCGCCGGCTCCACAACGCTCGCGAATGTAGACGCTCACCGGCACAGGATCTGTCGGGAAGCCCTGCTCCCGGAGGCCATCGAACACGGTCTCCGCAACGACCGCATCAAGCGCCTCTCGCCGGAGCTGACTCGGTCCGATTTCACGAGGCCCATCGCCCGTGGCATCGGCGTTCTCGGCGACGATGCGACGCTCCGCGGCCGAGGTGTCCAGGTCATCGAGCGAGATACCGGAGGCGATCTCCCGCGCGGCGATCATGATCGGTGCGTCGTCAGCCACTCCTTCGGGTTCGACCCGCACGCCGGCGTAACACGAGCCTCCTCGATCGTCGACCCGCGCGAAGGTGTTGTCGGCGGTCCATCCCCAGGGAGTGACCAGATCGGATCCGGCGGTGGCAGCTCCCCCACCGGCGAGTAGGACGATCACGACGGAACCGCCGACGAACCAGTTCCGACGATGCGTGATCCTCGCGCGCGATCCAGCAGTCACGATGCGGCGACGATGCTCGGCCAGCGCCAAGGGCACCCGGGTGGGCGGACCGCTTTCGCGGAGCAGTTCGGTCAGCTGGTCATCGTCCATGTCGTCCCTCGCAGTCTGTCGGTGCGTCTGGTCTGTACATGGCCGCAACGCACCGAAGTGTCCACGCGGCGACAATCCGATCGCTGCCGAGGTGAGGCGGAGCGTCGCTCATATGATGCGCTGACGTCGATCTGCCTCACTTCGCGGGCTCGATCCTCCGCCCAGTTCCCTATGCTGGCTGGATGATGAGCCCGGTCGGCTACACCTCCTTCACCGGATCCGCACCCGACGGCGTGTGGGGTGAGGTGACGCGGCTGTTCGTCGCCGCGTTCACCGCCGAGCCCTACAACGAGGACGCGATCGACCTCGCGACCATCCGGCAGTGGGGCCCGGAGCATCTCGGCCACCGCGGCGGACGCCTCGTCATCGCCACGGTCGACAGCCGGATCGTGGGCTTCGCGCTCGCCCATGGCCTCGACGCCGACCCGGCCTGGCTCGGCATCCTGGCGCAGCTGGCCGACTCCGGCAGCGCGGCGTCGGCCGCCCTCGCTCGACCATCTGACGCCGTGGTCGTCCACGAACTCGCCGTCTCGGAGGACCAGCGCGGACGTGGGATCGCCCGCGGCTGCCTGGCCGCGCTGCTGCAGGACCGCTCCGAGACACAGACCTTCATCGGCGTCTACGAGCGCGCGACCGACGCGGCAGCGATGTACCGCAGCTGGGGGCTCACGGAGCTCGGTCGCGTACCGATGCCTGGCGACGCGATCGCCCTCCGCGTCCTGAACGCACCCACGATGGAGCTGGTGCCGCGCCTGCGACCTGCCAACCCCGAGTCAGCATGGATGATCCGGCGGACGCTCTGGCTCAGCCCCTGGGAGTGGGATTGTTGCGGCGGGCCTTTGGAAACCGGCCAACGGGTGACCTTCTCGGTGTGGCCCGTCGACGATGGACAGCGGACCTGGCTGACCGATGAGATCGGGGCCGATCTCACGGCGCGGATCGACGGTGTCGAGATGCACCACGAGGAGGGCCCAGCTCCGGAGCAACTGTCGGGCACACTGTCGAGGCTGTCGACGGTGTCCGTGCTCTCGCGCCTCGTCCACACCGAACGCCCTCCGTTGCCACTCGGAGCTCTGCCTGCGGCGAGGCGACTGATCGGTCCCCCAGGCAGCGGCGTGTACATCGGCGTGCCGCACTCCGCGTTCGTGAGGCACCATGAAACCGTGCCAGGGCCGCCCGTCGTGGAGGAGACGCCTCGGATCCCGCCCCGGCGCGCAGTCGATGGCGACGACGCCCGGTCGGCAGCACGAGCTCGGTCAGCAGCACGAGCAGCGGAACAGGCGGCCGCGGACGCGGAAGCCGAAGCGCATGCAGCGCTCGGGACCGTCCCACCACCGGGCGAGGTCGAGCCCCGGCTGGTCGGCTATCTCGTCGAACTCGAACTCGACGTCGACTGAGCCGGACCCGAGAGGTTCAGCCCGCTCGGCGCAGCCCGCGCAGCGTCGCGTCGATCAGCCGTTCGGCACGCTCCGGCGTCATCCGGTCCGACTGCTCCGCCGCTCGCGCGACCGCGATGCCGTCGAGGACCGCGAGCAGGAGCGCCGCATCGTCCGCGGCCAGGCCGTCGTCAGGGAACGCTGCGACGAGCAGCCGCAGGAGGACCTCCTCGGTGCGGGCCCAGTCGACGGCGTGGATCGCTCGCACCTCGGTCTCGGTGCTCGCCCGCGCGGCGAAGGCGACCCAGACGATCCCGTCGGTCAGGTCGTCACCCTCGATGCAGGCGATCTCACGACAGAAGATCCGAAGTCGCTCCTCCTCCGAGCGCGCCGCCTCGAGGCGCCCTGCCACACGGCGTCGGAACCGCTCGTTGACCTCGGTCATCGCCGCGACGACCAGCCGGTCCTTCGTCGGGAAGTGATGCTGCACCGCGCCGACGGAGACACCGGCCTCGCCCGCGACCGTGCGGATGGTCAGCGCATCGGCACCGCGCGACGCCATGATCCGCAGCAGTGCATCGAGGATCCGATCCCTGCTCGTGTCCTGCTCGGTCATCGCCTCCACTTTCGCCATCGCCCACTCGACAGGGTACGGTCTTGACATGACCAATACGAGCGTATTGCCGCCGTCGCCCTCTCGACGCATCGCCGCACTCGACGTCGTCCGCGGGCTCGCCATCCTCGGCACGCTCGGCACCAACATCTGGGTGTTCTCGCATCCCTGGGGCCTGCTCGGGATGCTCTCGGCTCCGGTGACGCCGGAGACCAGCCCCGCGGCGGGCACGATCCAGCTCGCCCTCATGGCACTCACGCAGGGCAAGTTCCTCGCCCTGCTGACCCTGATGTTCGGCGCGGGACTCGCGATCCAGTACGCCACCGCACGCCGACGCGAGCAGCGCTGGCCGGGCCGCTACCTCTGGCGCGCCACCCTGCTCCTCGTCGACGGCGCCGTGAACTACGTCCTCATCGCGGAGTTCGACGTCCTCATGGGCTATGCGCTCACCGGCGCCATCGTCGCCTGGCTTCTGCTCACGAGACCCCGCGCCCAGCGCGCCATGATCGCCGTCTTCGGCGCGCTGCACGTCCTCCTCATCAGCGCGATCGTCGCGTTCATCGCCACGACGCCGGCGGTGTCGGGCGACCTCCCCCTCCCCGCCGGACCGAGCCCCTACGCCACTGACTCGTTCCTCGGCCTGGCGGTCTTCCGGCTCGAGAACGTCGCGACCTTCCGCGCGGAGCCTGTGCTGATCGGGTTCCTCACGCTCGCGATGTTCCTCGCCGGCGCACACCTCTTCCAAGCCGGGGTCTTCGGCGAGACCGGTGGTCGACTCCGACGCCGCCTGATGATCATCGGGGCCTGCGCGCTCCCGGTCGACCTGCTGATGGGGATCGCCGGCGGCACCGCGGGGCTCCTCGCCGAACGCTACCTGGCCGCGCCCCTCGTGGCGCTCGGCATCCTCGGCGCCACCGTCGAGCTCTGTCGCCGCTTCGGCACCGACGGCTGGATCGCCGCGCGCCTGCGCGAGCTCGGCAAGGTCGCCTTGAGCGCGTACCTCCTGCAGAACCTCCTCGGCGGCGCGCTCTTCTACGGCTGGGGCTTCGGGCTGGCGGAACTCACCGCCCCGTGGCGCGTCCCCGCCACGGTCGCCGCGTTCGTCGTCATCGCCGCGCTGGTGACCGGCTTCGCCCACCTCTGGCTCCGGCGGTTCACACTCGGCCCCGTCGAGTGGCTCTGGAAGCGCGGCGCGGAGCTCGGAACGAAGCAGCCGGAGGACCGACCCTCGCTACGGTGAGACCATGACCACGGTGCATCTGAACGGACAACTGATCTGCACGACGGCGGCCGAAGCCACGATCGTCGCGACACATCTGCCGGAGCATGTCGCTCTCACCCGCGCCGAACCGGGGTGCGTGTCGTTCGACGTGACACCGACGGACGACCCGCTCGTCTGGGACGTCGCCGAGGTCTTCGAGGACGACGAGTCGTTCGCAGCTCACCAGACCCGCGTCGCGTCCAGCGAGTGGGGACGTGTGACCGGGGGCATCGAACGCCGCTACCAGGTGACCCGGTCGTCAGCGGGCCGGACGGTCATGGACGTCAGCGACGACGACCTCGCCGACCTCCGGCGCAGGCTCCACGACACCCGCTGGCCCGAGCGGTGGCCGACCGCCGGCTGGGAGGCCGGCACCGACCAGGACGAGCTGCGACGGCTCGTCACCTACTGGGCGGACGACTTCGACTGGGCGACGCAGCAACGGGAGATCAACGCCCTGCCGTGGCACCGGGCCGACGTCGACGTCGACGGGGCCACCATCACGTACCTCCGGTTCGATGCCGAGACTCCGGGCGGCATCCCCCTCGTCCTCACGAACGGGTGGCCGAGCACCGCGCTCGAACTGGTCGGCCTCGCGAGGCGCCTCGCGGCGCCGTCCCAGTTCGGCGGAGACCCGGCGAGCGCCGTCACCGTCATCGTGCCCGCGCTGCCCGGGCTGCCCTTCTCGCCGCAGCGACCGACCTTCGGCGACCAGACGCACGAGCTGTGGCACACGCTGATGCACGACCACCTCGGGTTCGCCCGGTACGCCGCCCACGGGGGTGATCTCGGGGCGGGGATCACCTCTCGGCTGGCGCACGCGCATCCCGAGGCGGTCGCCGGCATCCACCTCCTCGCCGTCGCGGCGCCGCGCGAGGTCGACGCCGAGACGCTCACCGAGGAGGAGCGGGCGCATCTCGCCCGGGTCGCTGCCTGGGACGCCGCGGAGGGCGCGTACGAGCATCAGCACCACACCCGTCCGCTCACGCTCGCTCCCGCGCTGACCGACTCCCCCGTCGGTCTGCTCTCGTGGATCCTCGAGAAGCATCGAGCCTGGAGCGATTGCGACGGCGACGTCTCATCCCGGTTCAGCGACGAGTACCTCGCGACGCTCGCCTCCGTCTACTGGTTCACGAACGCGATCGGCACCTCGCTCCGCCCGTACTACGAGTCCGCGACCGGGATCACGACGCGTGTCGACCGGGTCGAGGTGCCGACCGCGGTCGCGCTCTTCCCACACGACCTGGCGAGCCCGCCGCGCAGCTGGGCCGAGCGGAGCTACGACGTGCGACGGTTCACGACGATGCCCCGAGGCGGCCATTTCGCGCCGCACGAGGAGCCCGAGCTCCTCGCGGACGACATCCGGGCGTTCCTGGCGTCGCTCTGACGCCGGGAACGCCCGGGAGGGGGCCGGCGCCGCTCAGAGTTCGCGCTTGCGGTACAGCGGCACCGCGAGAAGGACGCCGACGACGATCCCGACGATCCCGACGGCACCGAGCGCGAGCCCGAGGCCGACCGCGAGCGGGAGCGGGACCCCGGTGACGGCCTCCTGCGCGCCGTCCAGCACACCGATCGCTTGCGCGAGCCAGGCGAGGCCGGCGATGACCAGAACCGGGGCGTAGCTGATCAGCCGGCCGCGCGTGTACCCGATCCGGAACAGGACGGGCAACTGGATGCTGGCCGACAGTCCGACGAAGGCGATCGCGATGGCCTCGATCACGAGGAGCAGGCCCCAGTCCAGCGAACCACCGCGCACCGTGGCCATGAGGACGGTGACGGCGAGGGCGATGGCCGACGCGAGCAGGGCGAAGACGACGATGGAGCCCGCCCGCCCCACGACGACCGAGGAGCGCGAGAGCGGCAGGATGCCGTAGAGGGTGTCGAGCCGCCCACGCTCGTCGCCGAGGAACGGCGCCGCGATCATGAGCGAGGTGACCATCGCCGCACCCATCAGGGCCATCCCCGGGACGGGGAGCAGGATGCCGATCACGGCGACGAACGCGAGCAGGAGGAGCGTCTGCCGCCGCGGCAGCCAGGAGGTCAGGTCGAAGCGGATGAATGAGGCGATCATGCGGAAGCCTTTCCGTGTGCTGCTGCCAGGTGGATGACGATGTCGTCGACGCTCGCGGCGTCGATCACGGTCTCGGGTCCGAAGTCCGCCATCTGCGTCGTGCGGATGAGTGCGGACCACTGCTCCCCGCGCCGCTCGAGCCCGAGCACTTCGCCGGTCGGCGGCGCTCCCGCACCACGGACCATCGCGAACTCGTCGACGGTGTCCGCGAACCGCCCGTCGTAGGCGACCCGGCCGTTCACGAGCACGAGCAGGTCGTCGGCGAGCTCGTCGAGATCCGTCGTGATGTGCGTCGAGAAGAGCACCGCATGCGCGGGGTCGACCATGAACTCGCGGATCAGGTCCCCGATCTCGCGGCGGGAGGCCGGGTCGAGGCCGCTGGACGGCTCGTCGAGGATGAGGAGCTCCGGCTGCTGCGCGAGCGCCGTCGACAGCGACAGCTTCACGCCCTGGCCACGGGACAGCTCGCTGACCCGCTGCTCACGCGGCACGCCGAGGCGGTCGAGCAACCCCTCGAACCGCTGCTGGTCCCACGCCGGATAGAACGGACTGAGCCGTCGACCGATCGATGCGACCCGCCATTCCGGAGCCGCGGTCGGTTGGTCGAGGACGACGCCGATACGGGCGAGCGCACTCGGGGCACCCGCCGGCTGACCGAGGACGTCGATCTCGCCGGCATCGGGGGTCAGCAGGCCCAGCAGGGCCCGGATGGTCGTGGTCTTGCCTGCTCCGTTGGGTCCGACGAGGCCTGTGACGGTGCCGCGTTCGACCGTGAAGGAGACATCGTCGACGGCGAACGATCGCCGCTGGACGCGCAATCCGTCGATGCGAAGGATGCTGTCAGTCATCGGTATTCCACCTCTGTTCGAGTCGTGTCTGGATGTCGGTCCTGCTGAGGCGCGCGTGCCGAGCCGCGACGACGAGTTCGCTGATGACCTCGTCGACCCGCGACTGCAGGAGGGCGGTCGCCGTGTCGGGGTCGACGTCGAGCACGACGAATCCCCGTCCGTGCTCGCTCCGCACCAGGCCCTCGGCGACGAGATCGTTGTACGCCCGGGTGACGGTGATCACGCTCACCCGGAGATCCGCCGCGAACTGCCGCAAGGACGGGAGCGTCTGCCCGACGGGGATCTCCCCGGCGAGGATCGACGCACGCAACTGGGTCTCGATCTGCTCGTAGATCGGTGTTCCCGAACTGTTCGAGATCACGACGCCCATGGCACCTCCATCTGTTTATAAACACCATAACAGTTGGGTGGTGAAACCGCGAGCGCGGCCCCTCCATCCCGTCGACGAACCGTGCCGCGTGCTCGCTACGGTGGAGCCATGAGCACCGTCCGAGACGCCTACGCCCGACGATCCGCCGAGTACGCGAAGCTGCTCGGGACGATGACCTCGGTGCACCCGTCGGATCGGCAGCTCGTGACCGCGTGGGCCGACCGGATCGCCGGTCCCGCGCTGGACGCCGGCTGCGGCCCGGGGCACTGGACGGCGTACCTCGCCTCGCGCGGGCTCGACATCCGCGGCATCGATCTGGTCCCCGATTTCATCGCAGCTGCACGCGCCGAGCACCAGGAGATCCGGTTCGATCTCGGCAGCCTCGACACCCTCGACGCGGAGACCGGCTCGGTGGGCGGGGTGCTCTCGTGGTACTCGCTGATCCACCACCGTCCTGACACGATCGACGCCGCGCTTGCGGAGTTCGCTCGCGTGCTCCGGCCGGGAGGCGAGTTGCTGATCGGCTGCTTCGAGGGGCCGACGGTCGAGGCGTTCGATCACGCCGTGGTGAGGGCCTATCGTTGGCCGATCACGGAGTTGGCCGAGCACGTGCGCCGGGCGGGCTTCGAGGTCATCGAGACGCACACGAGGACGAGCCTCGATCAGCGACCGCACGGGGCGATCCTGGCCAGGCGAGCCGACACGGTGAGGTGAAGCGGTTCGTCGCCGGGCCCGAGGCTGAGCGACGGTCCGCCGCATCTCAGCGGGCGCTCAGTCGTGGTCGATGGAGGCGACCGCGTCGGCCACCTGCGACTTCCCCTCGGCCACGCGGTCGTCGTCGTCGGTGACGATCCCGATCGTCTCCTCGATCCGGCCTCCGATGGCCTGGATGACCGCCTTCGGCTGCGGAGCCTCCGGTTCCGTGTCATCGCTCCCGTCCGAGTCCTCGGGGTAGACCCGGAGTCGGTCGTCGTCGCCGTCTGCCACCGTGCGCCTGGCGTGGTCGACGCAGAGTTTGGCGACCTCCTCGGCGTGCGCGTACATGACGGAGTGCGCCGCGCCGGGGATCTCCCAGAGACGTGAGGAGGGCAGGAGTTCGCCTACCCGCTCCACCCACTCACGCGGCGCGACGGCGTCGTACTCGCCACGGATGACGAGCGTGTGCGCCTGCACCTTGGGCAGGGCCTCCTCGATGGGGTAGGTCAGCATCTCCGGCAGGACCCGCGAGAACCACTTGAAGCCACAGAAGACGTAGGCGCTGACGGCCAGCACCTTCACCGTCAGCGGTTCGTGCCAGCTCGACTGCAGGAACCGGACCGCCTGGGTGAGCACCCGCCGCTGACCAGGCACGACGACTGGCCCGATGAGGATGAGGGTGGACAGCTCCGGGCGACGCGAGACGAGGTCGCTGACCACCTGGCTGCCCATCGAGTGGCCGACGATGATCGGGTCCTTGAGATCGAGCTCGTCGATGACCCGGCCGACGAGGTCCGCGTACTCGCGGATCGTGAGCGTCGACGAGGGGTGCGGCACCCCGCCGAAGCCGGGGAGGTCGAGCGCGTGCACCGGCCCGAACTCGTTGAGGTGCGGCGCGAGGCGCTCGAAGTAGGTCGAGGAGACGCCGATGCCCGGGATGAGGATGAACGACCGGTCACCGGCGGATCCGACGGAGTTGACCCGGACGTAGACGTCGCCGTCGTAGACGCGGTCGACGCGGACCTTGCGGTGGCGGCGTTTCCGTTCGATCCTCGACATGCCCCAAGCGTACAAGCGCCGGACAGAGACGGCGCCGTCCCTGTCAACCGTGCTGGATTCCCACCGCCGGGCGCGAGGATGGGGACGACCGGAGCGACAGTCCCACGCTCCCCGAGAGGTGGCACCACCATGACCGTTCCCCGCGTCCTCATCTCCGGAGCCAGCATCGCCGGCCCCGGCCTGGCGTTCTGGCTGAACCGCTACGGCTGGGAGACGACGGTCGTCGAGCGCGCGCCGGCGTTCCGCGACGGCGGCCAGAACATCGACGTGCGGGGCGCCGCTCGCGAGGTCCTGCGACGCGCGGGCCTCGAGGACGCGGCACGTGAGGCGACCACCGGCGAGCGCGGCACCCGGTTCGTCGGTGACGCCGGAGAGACGATCGCCGAGTTCCCGGTGTCGGACTCCGAGACCGACGGCGCGACCGCCGAGGTCGAGATCCTCCGAGGTGACCTGGCCAGCATCTTCATCGACGCGACGGACGGCACCACCACCTATCGGTACGGCGACCACATCACCGGACTCGACGACGACGGCGAACGGGTCCTCGTGTCCTTCGCACACGGCGAGGATGAGGCGTTCGACCTCGTGATCGCGGCGGACGGCATCCGATCGTCGACCCGTGAGCTGGCCTTCCCCGGCGAGGCGGTGACCCGGTCCCTCGGCCTGGAGATGACGTACCTCACCATCCCGCGCGACGACGCCGACGTGCCGTGGTGGCAGTGGTACTCGGGCGTCGGTGGCCGCAGCGTCACGCTCCGACCCGACCGGCACGGCACCACCCGCGCGGTGTTGACGGAGGTCACGTCCGACCGCGGCGACGGCGTCGTCCCCGCGCGCCGCGACCTCGACGCGCAGCGACGGCATCTCAGGAACCGGTTCGTCGGACTCCCCTGGCAGGCGAACCGGATCCTCGAGCATCTCGACGACAGCGACGACGTCTACTACGAGTCCATCGGCCAGGTCAGGACGCCCCGCTGGGCATCCGGACGGGTCGCGCTGCTCGGTGACGCGGCCTGGTGCGCGTCGCCCGTCAGCGGTATGGGGACGAGCCTGTCGATCGTCGGCGCCTACGTGCTGGCCGGTGAGCTGGCGGCGCACGTGCACCACCGGGACGCCTTCCGCGGGTACGAACGGATCATGCGCCCCTACGTCGAGCAGGCCCAGTCGCTGCCGCCGGGTACGCCGCAGCTCGCCAATCCGACCTCGAAGGCCGGCGTCACGGCCTTCCGCACCGCACTCCGCGTGGCCGGGTCGAAGCCCGCGAAGCTCGTCGGTGCGCAGCTGTTCTCCCCACCGGCCGACAAGATCGAGCTGCCCGAGTACGAGCACCTGGCATGAGTGGCGAGCCCAGGCCGATCGCCTCGAGCGCACCGGCCCTGTCCGGCCCGGTTGTCGCCGCGCAGGAGTGGCGGGACCTGGCGTTCGTGCACTGGCGCGTCCCGGCGAGCGCCGTCGCGCCACTGCTGCCACCCGGGGTGGTCCCCGACGTCTTTGACGGCTCCACGTGGGTCGGACTCATCGCCTTCCAGCTGGGCGACGCGCGCATCGGCCCACTGCCGCCGTCGCCCATCGGCGGATCCTTCACCGAGGTGAACGTCCGGCTGTACGGGGTCGACGCCGAGGGGCGTCGCGGCGTCGTGTTCCGGTCACTCGAAGCGTCGAGCCTACCGGCGGTCCTCGCTGCCCGCGCGATGTTCGGCCTGCCCTACCAGTGGGCGCGGACCGCGCAACGGCCGACGGACGACGGCTGGGAGTACGCGTCGCGGCGGATCACCGTGTCGCCGACGACCCGAGGTCCGGGTTTCCAGCTCGGCGTCGACGTCGACCGGACGAGAACCGTCGACGACGAGCTGTCACAGTTCCTGACGGCGCGGTGGGGCCTCTTCCAGAGCCGCTTCGGTCGGACGCAGTGGTTGCCGAACGAGCACGAACCCTGGGTGTTGCACCCGGCTCACGTCGTCTCATTGCGCGACGAGCTCTGCGCGGCGGCGGGCCTCCCGGGTGTCGTCGAGCACGAGCCCGACTCGGTGCTCTTCAGCCCCGGCGTGACCGCCCGGTTCGGGATCGGCTCGTTCCTCGCCCGCTGAGTGCCGGATCAGTCCGCTGCAGCGACCGCGGCGAGCACCACGGGGTCCTCGCAGCCGCGCGCGAAGCCTCGGATGCGGCGGTCGATGTCGCGCTGCAGGACGATCACACCGATGCGCTCGGCGATCGGTGCCAGCCACCGCGGCTTGCACGTGAAGTTGTAGCGCCAGACGGCGAGGGTGCGCTGGTCGTCGCCGTCCACCGGACTGAAGCGCCAGCCGCCGGCGAGCCGCTCGAAGAACCATGAGCCCTTCGTCATCTTCATGCCGACGTTGGTCGGCGGGTGGTACGAGACGTACTCGCTGACCATCCGGAACCCGAACCGCTGGACGGTGAAGGTTCGGACGCCCTTGGCGGCTTCCTTCGCACCGTCGAGGAAGTACTGCCGCCGGATGAACGGATCCCAGCGCATCCGGGTCTCGCCCGTGGTCTGGGAGATCGCGAACGCGACGTCGGGCGGGACGGGCACGGTGCAGCGGGATTCGACGACGGGCATGCCCCATCCTGACACGGCCACGAAGTGAGGCAGATGGTCGCCCGGAACGCTGCCGGGCGACCAGGCACCTCACCTCAGCGGCGGAGCGCGGCGGGCAGCACCCGATCGACGAGCTTGAGCAGCACGGCGAACACGATCGCGACGACGAGTACCAGGAGCGCGTTCCGGACGGCGCCGTCGAAGCCGAGCTGCGTCGCATCGAGGAAAGGGTAGGGGTACCAGCCGGTGATGCCGCCACGGATGAAGGTGAAGACGACCCAGGCGAGCGGCCAGAGGAACGCCCAGGCGACGGTGCTCCAGGTGAAGCGCGGACGCGGACCGAAGACGAGCCAGGCACCGAGCGTGAGCCACGGGGACAGGTAGTGGAACCCGATCGTGATGACGAGCGCCCACCCCGTGAGGTTCACCTGCGGCGCCAGCACCACCGCGTAGACGATGCCGGTGATGACGATGCTGAGCAGGGCGTCGAGCCGAGCCACCCGCCAGAGCCGGCCGTCACGGAGCGGGTCGATCGCCAGCAGGACGGACACCGTGAGCACGATGAGGTTGCTGAGGATCGTGAACGCACTGAAGATGCGTGCGAAGCGGGTCGCGAGCCCGACGGACATGTCCACGCCACCCGAGCGGGCGTCGGCGCCGCCGGTGATGACGAGGACGATCTGGATGACGAGCGAGATCGCGATGATCGCGGCGATGAGGGAGTACACCACGCGGCTGGTGGTGACGATCCCCGGCGCTGAGGCCGTTCGGGCGGCCGTGGTGGTGGAGCGCATCCGTCAACCCTAACCAGCAGCCGGGCCACCGCCGTCCCTCGAGGCGGGGCTTGCGCTCAGGCGAGGAGCGGGAGCCTGCCGACGATCCGGTCCACCCGGTTGCGCGGCCCGACCAGGGCGACGGCCAGCGGTGCGAGTGCGTCCGGCGCGGTCGCCGCCACCGCCTCGAGGTACTCGTCGTAGACCCGGGTGAGCTGGGCAGCCTCCGGCATGTCGACGACGAGCACGCCGTCCGAGCCCGCCGCCTTGGCCCGGATCGCCGCCAGTTGCTCGGCCGGAGCGGTCAACACACTGCACCCGGCCCACGGCAGTCCGGGATGAGCCGAACCGTCGGCGTCGACGGCGTCCGGCCCGAGGAGTCCCTGCACCCGTGCTCCGATCGCCGCAGCGACGCAGGCCGCCGCATTCACGGCTCGACCGGCGGGGAGGTCCTGCTGCACGACGACGACCCACTTCAGCCGGGCGGACCGGGTGGGCGCCGCCGTGTCGATCTCCTCCGGCGCAAAGCCGACGAGCTGTTCTTCCGTCATGTCTCTCCCTGATGTCGTACGTGAATCAATCCTCAGGCTATGTCGAGCGACATCACAACGATTTCAACCCCGTACATCGTCCGGCCGAACTGGCACAATCGACCGCATGGACGAACTTGATACGGCGATCCTGCGTGAACTCCAGCGCGACGCCCGGCGCACCAACCGGGACATCGCTGCCGCGGTCGGCGTCTCGCCCACCACCGCGCTCGACCGAACCCGTGGCCTGTACCGCCGCGGCGTCATCCGCGGCGCGCGACTCGACGTCGATCTGCCGTCGCTCGGTCGCTCGGTCCAGGCGCTCATCGCGATCCGGATCCGACCGCCGTCGCGCGTCAACATCGACGCGTTCCGCAGCTGGGCGATCACCCTCCCCGAGACCATCGGTGTGTTCGTCGTCTCCGGGAACGAGGACTTCCTGCTCCAGGTCGCCGTCGCCGACAACGACGCCCTGTACGCATTCGTCATCGACAAGCTCACGGAGCGCGAGGAGGTCGCCGACGTCCGCACGAGCGTCGTCTACGAACACGTGCGACCGCAGGTGGTGTCACCCGCGGAGCCGAGGGACTGAGCGATCAGCCGACGTGCTCGCCGAGGAAGGCGCGGACGTCGTCGATCTCGGCCTGGTGGATCCCGTGGGCCAGCCCCGGATAGGTGCGCTCGGTGAGGGTGGTGTGGAGCGGCAACCAGGCCGCGGTGCGCGCGACGGCCGGCGCGGCGATGACGCGGTCCTCGAGCCCGCGCCCCCAGAACACCGCAGGCCTCGTCGCGGCCAGCACCTCGTCGCCGGACTGCGGCGCACTCAGCACGAATCCGGCGATGATCACCGGCGCCACGACCCGCTCTGGCCGCGTGCGCAGCAGCTGCGAGGCCATGAAGCCGCCCTGCGAGAAGCCGATGGGCACGATCCGAGCCTCGGCCCGCACGTGCTCGTCGATCCAGCTCCAGACGGCGTCCGTTGCGCGGGCGATCGGCTCCGGGTCCGGGTTGCCCGGCGTCGTGATCTCGAACCAGGCCGCCCCGCCGTGGCCCATCTCGAGCGGCGCGCGCAGCGACACCCAGGGCATCTCCAGTGCGAGCGGGTCGACGAGTCCGGTGAGGTCATGCTCGTTGGAGCCGTAGCCGTGGAGGAGCACCGCGACGGCGGGCGCGCCCGCCACGGCGTCGGCCCAGTCGGCGGAACGGACGTCGCGCAGTGCGGTGGTCATCGGGACAGCAGCTCCTCGGTCGACAGGTCGGGCAGGGCCACGGTGACGCGGGTCCCCCACGGGTCGGAGACGGTCACGGAACGACCGTCCGCGGCGAAGGGGATCGTGCGGGCGCGCAGCCTCGCGGCCAGCGTATCGAGGTTCGCGAGGTCGGGGACGGTGATCGACACGTCGCCGAGACCGAGGGCGGCCGCGCGAGGACCGGCGCCCTGGCTGTTCCAGACGTTCATCGCGATGTGGTGGTGGTACCCGCCGGCGGAGGCGAAGATCGCGCCGGGGTACTCGGTCTGCGTCGTCTCGAATCCGAGGGCGTCGACGTAGAAGGCGCGAGCGGTCGCGAGGTCGCCGACCTGCAGGTGCACGTGCCCGACGGCACCGGCCAACGACGGCCCCGTGCCGAGGGCGTCCTCCGTGAGGTGCCGCTGCAGGTAGGCGTTCGGGTCGAGGTAGGTGGTGGTCATGGCGATCTGGTCGCCCGAGCGAACCCAGCTGCTGCGCGGGCGGTCCGTGTACAGCTCGACGCCGTTCCCCTCCGGGTCGGTGAAGTAGAACGCCTCGCTCACGAAGTGGTCGCTCGACCCGACGAACTGTCCGCGGGGGTCCTGCGCCGCCCGATAGACCGTCGCCGAGAGACTCGACTCGTCCTCGAACAGGAACGCGGTGTGGAACAGACCGGCCTGCCGCCGGTCGACGGCCGGCAGGTCGGGCGTGTGCACGAGTCGCACGAGCGGGGTGTCGCCACGACCGAGCACCCGGTGCACCTCGCGGTCGCGGCTGCGCTCCTCGAGCGGCTCCATCGCGAAGGCGTTGGTGTAGTAGCCGGACATGAGGTCGAGGTCGCCGACGCGGAGCGTGACCGCGCCCATCGACGTCTCCGGGGCGAGCAGACGCTCGTCGAGCACAGCGGACATTCGGTCTCCGATCGGGTGATGGGGTCGGTACAGGCTACCCCATTTACTTGTAGATGTAACCAATTTGAGACCGGGGTATTCCATGATCGGCCGACACGCCTGTCAAGCCCTTGTCTCGCGCGCGCGAGGGGTGTGGGCTGGAGGACCACAACGAGAAGAGTGCTCACATGACCGATGCCAGCAGCGCGGCCGACCGCAGACGGAGTCGCCGCGGACTTCCTCCCATGAAGACCCTCCTCACCGACCTCCGCGAGGACGTCGTCCGCCTCGTCACCGGCGAGATCGCCCTGTTCAAGGCGGAGATGACGAAGAAGGCCAAGGATCTCGGGATCGGCGCGGGCATGCTCGTCGTCGCCCTCGTACTCGTGCTCTTCGGCTTCGGCACGCTCATCGCGGCCGCCGTCCTCGGCCTCGCCACCGTGCTCCCCGCCTGGCTCGCCGCCCTCATCGTCGGCGTCGTCCTCATCCTCGTCGCCGGGATCCTGGCGCTCGTCGGCGTCAAGAAGCTCAAGGCCGGCGCGAAGCCCGTCCCCGAGCGCAGCGTCGAAGCCCTCACCGGCGACCACCTCGCCGAGCACCAGCAGCACGACTCGAAGCACGACACCAAGGAGGCCGCAGCATGAGCGACCAGGATCTCGCCCGCCCCACTCCCCCCGAGGGCGCCGGGCTGAACACCCTGCAGCTCGACGTCGAACAGACGCGCGAACACCTCGCGCAGACGCTCGACCTCCTCTTCCAGAAGTTCGACGTCCGCACCGCTGTGGCATACCACCTGCGCACCACCGCCATCGTCGTCGCCTCGGTCGCGGTCGTCGGCGCCGGCGTCCTGCTGTGGCGTGCGAACCGAGGGCACCGTGTCTGAATCCGCCAAGGAGGACCGCGTCGAGCGCAGCACTCCAGACGATCCGCGGAACCGCGATGCGGACCACGCGGAAGAGACGATGAACCCCCAGCGCGTCCCCGTCCCCTGGGGCTACGTCCTGAAGCGGACGCTGCACTCCTTCACCTCGAACCAGTGCACCGACCTCGCCGCGGGGCTCACCTACTTCGCGATCCTGTCGCTGTTCCCGGCCGTCCTCGCACTCGTCTCGATCCTCGGCCTCTTCGGACAGAGCCGCAACGGCACCGACGCCCTCCTCGAGATCGTCGGCAACCTCGCACCGGGCGACAGCCTCGGCTTCCTGACCGACGCGGTGAACCAGTTCGTCGAGTCACCCGCGATCGGCTTCGCGCTCATCGTCGGTATCGGCGGTGCCGTGTGGTCGGCGTCCGGCTACGTGGGCGGCTTCGGTCGCGCGCTCAACCGCATGTACGGGGTCGAGGAGGGTCGCAAGATCTGGTCCCTGCGTCCGACGCAGCTCGGCGTGACCCTCGTCGTCCTGCTCGTCATCTCAGTGATCGCCCTCGCACTCATCGTGTCCGGCCCGGTCGCCCAGGCCATCGGACAGGCGGTCGGTCTCGGCGAGACGGGCCTCACGGTCTGGTCGATCGCGAAGTGGCCGGTCATGGCCGTCGCGCTCGTCTTCGTCATCGCCGTGCTGTACTCCGCGACGCCGAACATCAAGCCGGAGAAGTTCCGTTGGATCAGCATCGGTGCGCTCACCGCACTCCTGATCCTGCTCATCGCTTCGGTCGGGTTCGGCTTTTACATCGCCAACTTCAGCAACTACGACGCCACCTACGGCTCGCTCGCCGGCATCATCATCTTCCTGCTGTGGATCTGGATCGCGAACCTCGCACTGCTGTTCGGCGCACAGCTCGACATCGAGATCCAGCGCGGCCGTCAGCTGGCCTCGGGCGTCGCCGCGGAGCAGGAGCTGCAGCTGCCCTTGCGATCGGACGCCGCGATCAAGGCGCTCGCCGACCGCGACGCGAAGGACGCGCTCGAGGGCCGTCGCGTCCGACGTGCGGCAGACCGCTCCGACTGACCCAAACAGCCCGCGAACTGTCAGAAACGGCTAGTCGGACGGCGTCTGACTAGCCGGAACTGACAGTTCGCGGGCTGTTGTGGGGTGGGACGGGTTACGGGGTGGGCATGCCGCCGTTGACGTTCAGGGTCTCACCGAGGACGTAGGACGACTCCGCCGACGCGAGGAACACGTAGGCGGGCGCGAGCTCGGCCGGCTGGCCCATGCGGCCGAGCGGGGTGTCCTCGCCGAACTCGGCGATCTTGTCCTGCGGCTGTCCGTCCGACACCTGGAGCGGCGTCCAGATCGGGCCGGGCGCGACCGCGTTGACGCGGATGCCCTTGGGCGCGAGCTGCTGCGCCAGCGCCTTCGTGAAGGCGTTGATGGTCGCCTTGGTCGACGCGTAGTCCACGAGGATATCGGAGGGCGAGTACGCCTGGATCGACGTCGTGTTGATGATCGACGCGCCTGCCGGGAGGTGCGGGAGGGCGGCCTTCGAGAGCCAGAACATCGCGTAGACGTTGGTCTTGAAGGTGTCGTCGAACTGCTCGTCCGTGAGGGTGGTGAGGTCCTCGTTGAACATCTGCTTGCCGCCGTTGTTCACGAGGATGTCGAGTCCGCCGAGGCCCTCGACCGTCTGCGCGACGAGGTCGCGGCAGTAGGACGGGTCCCGCAGGTCGCCCGGCAGGGTGAGGACGATGGCGCCGGCCTCGCGGACGATGCCGGCGATGCGCTGCGCGTCCTCTTCCTCCTCCGGGAGATAGGACAGGGCGACGGAGGCACCCTCGCGGGCGAAGGCGATCGCGGTGGCGGCACCGATACCGGAGTCACCGCCGGTGATGAGCGCCTTCCGGCCGGTGAGGCGGCCCGAGCCGCGGTAGCTCTCCTCGCCGAGGTCGGCCTTCGGGTCGAGCTTCGCGTCGAGGCCGGGCTCGGGCTGGTGCTGCTTCTCGGCGGTGATGTGGGCGTAGAGCTTCGCCGGGTCGGTGAAGGTGTACTGGTCGTTGGCCATGGTGATGGTCCTTTCGTTCAGTGTTCGGTCGTGGTCGGACAGGTCGGAAGGGTTCAGGTCAGCTGAGGTCGGTCGCCGGGTCGGGCACCGAGGTCGATCGGCGTCCGTATGAATTGACGGGTCGGCCGGTCGCGAGTCCGTCGAATCGGAAGATGCCGCCGCTGAGTGGTGCTTCCACGAGGTCCGCCTCGGTGAGGTTCTCACGGGCTGTCCCGACGAAGAGCGTCGTGAGCTCGGGCCCGCCGAAAGCCACCGAGGTGACGCCCGGGGCCGGCACGCTCAACTCGTCCTCGACGATGCCGTCCGGGCTCCACCGGAGCACGCGACCACCGCCGTTGACGCCGTTCCAGAATCGACCGTCGGTGTCGAGCGCGAGGCCGTCGGAGTCGTAGCCGACGAGGAAGGGCTCCAGCGGCCCGAGTCGGCCGTCTTCTCCCGTGCTCGCCCGGTAGACCGTCTTCACGGTGGTGTCGGTCACGTACACGGTGCGACCGTCGTCGGACCACTCGAAGCCGTTGGTGACGCCGAAGCCGCCGAGGAGCGTGCGGAGTCCGGTGTCGTCGAGCAGGTACAGGGCGGCGTTCGGTTCGCCGGTGGTGACGTTCATGGAGCCGACGAGGAGCCGGCCGAACGGGTCGACCTTCGCCTCGTTGCTGCGGAGGCCCGCGTGGGCGTGGGCGAGCTTCGCCAGGGTCTCGGCGATGAGCCCGTCGTCGTCGAGGGTGACGATGCGGTCACCGAGAGCGGCGATGTACCCGCCCGCGGCACGCGGCTGCACGGCGCTCAGCGGCGGTGGGAGTTCAGTGACGCGGTCGTCGCGACCGTCGACGGCGCCGTCGATCGGGCCGCGGTGCAGGGTGCCCGCAGTGATGTCCACCCACACGACCTCGTCGGTGCGCGCGTCCCACCAGATGCTCTCGACGAGGATCGCGGGGGTGTCTCGGAAGACCTGTGGCTGAACATCCATCGCCTCCACGGTACGGACCGCAGCGGGTGTCCCCGCGGGGCTTGCTTTCCCAGCATCGGGCGGGTACCCGCGTGCGTGCCCTTCGACAGGCTCAGGGACCAAAGAGCTCAGTCCTCCTCGGTGAGTTCCTTGATCGTGAGCGCCGCGTTGATGAGCGCGAGGTGGCTCAGCGCCTGCGGCAGGTTGCCCCAGTGCGCACCGTCGGCCGGGTCGATCATCTCGGCGAGGATCCCGACGTCGTTGGTCATGCCGACGAGCTCGTCCATGGCCGCGATCGCCTCGTCGTGACGACCGACGCAGGCGAGCGCGGAGGCCCGCCAGAACGCACAGGCGACGAAGGTGTACTCCTCCTGCTGCACGCCCGAGTACCGGTACAGCAGCGCCCCCTCGCCGAGTTCGGCGGTCAGGGCGTCGATCGTCGAGGACATCCGGTCACCGCGGTCGAACCCGCTCATCGCGTGCAGCAGCACCGAGGCGTCGAGGTCGTCGCTCCCGGGGAACATGACGTACGCCCCGCGCTCCTCGTTCCACCCGTGCTCGTCGATCCATTCCCGGATGCGGGTCTGCTCGGTGCGCCAGCGGTCGGCGCTGCCGGCGACCTGCCCGAGCTCCGCCAGGTGCACCGCGTCGCCGAGCGCCTGCCAGCAGCCCATCTTGGACGAGACGTAGTGCTCCTCCTGGGGCAGCTCCCACATGCCGGCGTCGCGGTTCCGCCACAGGTCGCAGGTGCGATCGGCTACCTCGGCGAGGAGTCGGCCGGTCTCCACATCGAGCACGTTGCCGGCGTCGACGTAGGTGCGGCAGATCGCGAAGAGGTCGCCGTAGACGCCGAGCTGCAACTGCCCCTGGGCCGGGTTCCCGCTGACCACCGGACCGATGCCGCGCCAGCCTGCGACGTCGTGCTCGACGACGCCGTCGGGCACGCCGCCCTCGAGTCCGTAGAAGATGTGCAGCTCCGGCCCGTTCTCGCGGATGGTGCGCAGCAGCCACGACACGGCGGCGTGCGTCTCCTCGCGGAGACCGAAGCGGACGAGCGCGTGCGCGGTGTACGCGAGGTCGCGCACCCAGGCGAAGCGGTAGTCCCAGTTCTTGGCCCCGCGCGGGTTCTCCGGCAGCGAGGTGGTCGCCGCGGCCGCGATGGCACCCGTGGGGCTGAAGATGAGGAGTTTGAGCGCGAGCGCACTCCGCTGCACCTGATTCGCCCAGGGGCCTTCGTAGGAGAAGGCCCGGGACCAGGCGCGCCAGTTGTCGATCGTCCGATCGATGCCCACGTCGACGTTCGCGGGGACCGGCAGATGGATCGGCTCACCGTGGGTGGCGACGATGATCAGCAGGTGACGGGACTTCTCGGTCGTCGTGAAGCGACCGGAGAGCTCCGTCGGCATGGCCCCGTCGACCTCGACCGCCTCCGGCCCGTACTCGTCACCGACGACCGCGATCGTCGTCGCGCCGGAGCGGATGATGGGGCCGCGCGTGCTGTCCTCGATCCAGGGCGAGGCCGTCCCCAGCGCCGTCCCGGGCCGGACGCGCCAGGTGAACTCGACGCTGCCGGACACTCCGTCGATCCGGCGCGCGAGTTCGGCCCAGGGCAGGCGACCCGCGATGCCGGTTACGAGCGCGTCCGTGATCGTCGCACGCCCGTGCTCGGTCGTGAAGGTCGTGCGCAGCACGTTGGTGCCGGACACGTAGCGCCGCGTGACGGTGTACTCGCCGACCGGCTCGAGCTCGATGCACCCGCCGGAGTCGTCGTCGAGCAGCCGGGCGAACACCGGCATGGAGCCGAGGTCGGGGATCGGCAACCAGTCGACCTGGCCTCGGAGGCCGATGAGGGCGACGGTACGGCCGTCCCCGATCGGTGCGTACGAACGGAGATCCTCGCCAGCTGCGGTCATGCGCTTCACCCTACGAGCCGCGCCTCCGAATCGCCGGGGCTGGCGGCCCCGCCACGCGGCTGCTAGCGCGGGACCCCTCGTGCCGAGCGGGCGTCAACCCCTGGAGGCGGGTCGCTCGGATCGGCTTGGGTTGGAGCACCGCAACCGCAGCAGCACGGATCCACAGCAGCACAGGGAGGAACACCATGAACCAGCCCGCTCAGCAGCAGCAGCCGCCCGGGACCGAGGGCGAACTCACCCCGCAGGCCGACCACGGCGAGACCGGCTACCGGGGCTCGGGCAAGCTCGAGGGCAAGGTCGCCATCATCACCGGCGGCGACAGCGGCATCGGCAAGGCCGTCGCGATCGCCTACGCGCGCGAAGGAGCGGACGTCGTCGTCAGCTACCTCGACGAGGACGAGGACGCAGCCGACACGGTCCGCTGGGTCGAGGAGGCGGGCCGGACCGCCCTCAGCATCGGTGGAGACCTCACGAGCCCCGAGCACTGCCGCGAGATCGTGCGCGCGACGGTCGAGCGGTTCGGCAAGGTCGACATCCTCGTGAGCAACGCCGCCTACCAGATGACCCGCGAGAGCCTCGCCGACATCCCCGACGAGGAGTGGGACCACACGCTCGCCACGAACCTGAGCGCGTTCTTCCACCTGAGCAAGGCGGCCGTCCCACACATGGCTCCGGGCTCGTCGATCATCGCGACGAGCTCGGTGCAGGCCGACTCGCCGTCGCCGCAGCTCATGCCCTATGCCATGACGAAGGCGGGTCTCGCGAGTATGACCGCCTCGCTCGCGCAGATGCTCGGCGGCGACGGGATCCGCGTGAACGCGGTCGCGCCCGGTCCGATCTGGACACCCCTCATCCCGTCGACGATGCCGTCTGAGACGGTCGAGTCGTTCGGGACGGACACCCCGCTCGGCCGTCCGGGCCAGCCCGCCGAGGTCGCTCCGCCCTACGTGCTGCTCGCCTCGGACGAGGGGAGCTACATCTCGGGCGCCGTCATCGCGGTGACCGGCGGCAAGCCGATCCTCTGACGCCGGAACGGATCAATGGGACGTCCCGCCTGGCGCGGGGCGTCCCATTGGCGGATCGGGCGCTCACTCGGCCTGGTCGGTCCGCTTGGAGCCCTCGATCTCGGCATGGACGCGCCGCAGGGCGAAGAGCAGGTTCTCGCCGCCCGGGTCGTCGGCAGGATCCTCGGTCGACTCGCCAGCGGACGACGCACGGTTCACCGCCTCCGCATGGGCCGTCCTGACCGCCCGCCGCAGGGCGACGAGCGCCCGGTCAGAGGTCTCGAGGGCCTCGGGCAGTCGCTCGTCGTCGATGGCGGCGTCGACCAGGTCGGCGGCGGCCTGCAGGGCGTCGGCGAGCGTGGATCGGACCGAAACCGGGAGCCGGACGGGGACGGGGATCCCCCACAGCGCGGCTCGCAGCGCGTCACCGAGGTCCACGACCGCCGGCGCGATGCGTTCGAGTGCCGTCAACGCCCCTTCATCGCCGCGGAAGTCGTACTTCGTCCAGCGCGTCCGGGGGTTCACCCGTCGACTCTCCGCCGCATCGCGGACGAGTCGGCGGGCCGCGTCGATGTCGTGACGTAGTGCGGTCACCGACGGATCCCAGGCGGGGGGATCATCGGCTGCCGGTTCGGTCTCCGATGCGACCGTCGTGGACATGCTGCGGAGGGCGTCGACCATGCGCGCACGCGCCGCGGCGATCCCGGCGGCCGACTCCCGGACGAACAGCGGGGGGACGATGAGCAGGTTGACGAGCAGCCCGACGGCGACACCGAGGGCCATCTGCACGAGGTACCCGAGCGAGAACTCGTTCGCGTCCGCCCCGCCGATGATGATCACGAAGAGCGCGGCGATCGGCACGTAGTCGCGTCCCTGACCGAGACCCGGCAGACCGGCGAGCACGGTTCCGAGCCCCACCGACAGGCCCACCGACACCCACCCCGGTGCGGGCGACACGATGAGCGTCCACGCCAGGCCGATGCCGACGCCCAGACCGACGAGGGTCTGCACGCTGGACCGCACCGAGTCCATCAGCGACGGGGTGAGACTCACGAGCGCGCCGAGGGGTGCGTAGTAGGAGAAGTCCCCGAGCTCCCCCGGGAGCAGCCTGCCGATGAACCAGGCCGCGGTGGCGGCGATGGCGACCTTCAGAGCGAGCATGAGCCGCCATGGGCGGAGGGCGGGCGTCACCCAGGCCGTGAAGCGCTGTCGTGGGGTACGGATGCTCCCCGTCGGCGTCCGCCGCCCGGGTGCGTCACCGCCACTCATCACCGCCGTCATGCTGTTCCCGCCTGTTCGAGTCGTCAACCCCCAGCCTGCCACCGACTTGGAGCCGTAGCGTGGGGCCAGTCGTCTCCGACGGTGACGACGAGTACCACCAGGAAGGAAGCGAACATGACGAACGCATCTGCATCATCCTCACGTCCCGACGCGGAAGAGATCCCCGACGGGTCGGGCTCCGACGGTTCCGAGCCGAACGACGGCGAAGACACGGCGTCGGGTGGCGGCGCCGACGACAAGTAGTCGTCGAACCGACATCCGACCCCGACGGGTGGCGGCGTCCGACGACGATTCGCCGTCGGACGCCGCCCCAGGTCAACGACTGCGGGTGGCCGTCCGGTTCTCCGCGCTGATCATCCACGCGAACTGCTCCAGCTGCTGGATGATCGCGTGGAGGATGTCCGCGCTCGTCGGGTCCTCCTCGTCGACCTCGTCGTGGACGCGACGCATCGTGCCGACGACCGCTTCGAGTCGGACGGTGATCAGGTCGATCGTCTCCGAGGTGTCGATCTCGCCCTGCGGGTACTCGGGCAGCGTCGTGGTCTCGGCCACGATGTCGCTGCGGCCGTCCGGCACAGCGTGCAGGGCCCGCATGCGCTCCGCGACGGTGTCGCTGAACTCGCGCGCGGCGTCGATGATCTCGTCGAGCTGCAGGTGCGTGTCGCGGAAGTTGCGTCCGACGACGTTCCAGTGCGCCTGCTTGCCCTGGATCGACAGCTCGATGAGGTCGACGAGGACGGCCTGCATGTTCGCGTCGAGTTCCTTCGACGCGACGAAGCCCTTCTCGGCGTTCTGCCGACGGGTGGGCTTCGGCCCGGATCCTCCGGGAGCCGATCGGGTCGTGCTCTCGGTCTTGCTGGTCTTCTCTGCTGTTGCCATGGTTGGCACCTCCTGCACGGCAGGTTACGCACCCCACCTGTCGATCCCGGGGCCCTTGACATCACCGCCGAAGCGTCCCATTCGCGCCCGCGCGGCCGTCAGCTGGGTTTTCGGAGCCGGGAGTCTTAGGGTGAAGCGACACCGCGATAGACACCGCGTGACGCACAACGAGGAGAGCATGGCCCGCCATGGGAAAACTGATCTACGGTTCTGAGGTCTCGATCACCTTCGAGGACCGGCTGCTTGCGCACCTGCAGTTCGTGATCGGTGCGAAGCTCCGCCGGAACGAGGCCTTCTACTTCGGTTGGAAGGACGACCCTCGCGCAGGCGACGGACGCAGTGTCATCTGGATCCACCCCTCGGTGCCGCTGCGATTCAAGTACTCGGGCAGCGTCCCGATCGACCTCAACCGCGCGTGGATCGACGCGCTCAACGTCACGGCGAACTCCGCTCACGGCCTCTCGGTCATCGCGGAGCCCGCTCCGAGCCGGACAGGACAAGTCGCATGAGCCGTATGGAGATCGTCTACCAGGGACTGCCGTACTCGATCGCCGTCTCTGACCCGGACGAGTTCCGCGCCGAGGTGCTCGACAGCATCGCCGCCGGACAGTTCCGTTGGCTGCAGGTCGACCGCGGTGAGGGCCAGCTGGAGCCCATCAACCTCCTCATCGGCCCCGGGATCGGCATCGCGATGGGTACGCCGGACGGTCCTTCCCAGGACACGCCGTCCTCGGCACTCCCCCAGGGACAGGACCCCGACCTGCTGTCCTGACCGGCCCAGCGGTCGCACGCGCATAGCGCAGCCGACACTCGGAAATCAACAGTTCAGAGCGACGATTTCAAGTTTCCTACACTTGTTCGGCGGACGTTGAAGTGGGTCTCCAGGCTGGCCGCTCGACACCGGCGCATCTCGCCGTGTCGATTGTCGGAGGTCCAGAGAAGGGCACAGCATATGGGCGCGATCGTATACGGAACGGGCGAGAACCGGTTCCACCTCGAGGACCGGATGCTGGCCCACGTCAAGACCATCACCCTGATGAAGCTCCGCCGGAACGAGTCGTTCTCGGTGACCCTGCGCGACACCTCCACGGAACGCGGCCGCGTCACGCTCTGGCTGCACCCGTCGATCCCGCTGCAGTTCAGCTTCGATTCGGACGAGACGTTCGAGATGGACCGCCCGTTGCTCGAGGACCTCATGCACGGCGCCAACGGCGGCGAGGTCACCGTCCGCGCTGACGCGGACGAACTGGCGTAGTCCTCGGGACCACTCACGGGTGCCGCACGAAACAGGAGGGACTTCGTGCGGCCCCGTGAGGGTCCCGGCTGCCGACGGCTCAGTCGGCGATCGTGAATCGGACCGCGTGCAGTGCATCGGCCCGTGACGAGCCGCCCACCCGCAGCTCGAACTCCCCGGTTTCGACGACCCTTCGCCCTCTGGCGTCGACGATCGAGCAGTCGGCGACGGGCAGGTCGATCGTGACCGTCGCCGTCTCGCCGGGTTCGACGGCGACCTGACGGAACGTCTTCAGCTCCTGGTCGGCCCAGCTCACCGAGGTGACGAGGTCGCTGACGTACACCTGCACCGTCTCGAGGACCGGGCGTGAACCGCTGTTGCGCACCTCGACCACGGCGCGGAGGGTGTCGCCACGTCCGTAGACGGCCTGGTCGAGGCGTGGCTCGCCGTACTCGACGCTCGTGTAGGACAGGCCGTCGCCGAAGGCGAACGCAGGCTCCTGCGTGAGGTCGGCGTAGCGGTCGCCGTGCTGTCCGCGGATCTGGTTGTAGTACGTCGGCTGCTGGCCGGCGTGCCGGGCGAAGGAGATCGGCAGGCGACCGGTCGGCTCGATGAGACCGAGCAGGAGTTCCGCGATCGCGCGGCCGCCCTGCATGCCGGGACTCGCCGCCCACACGATCGCGTCGGCGTACAGCGCGGACGGCGGCAGGACGAGCGGCTTCGAGGCGAGAAGGACCACGACGAGCGGCTTCCCGGTGGCTGCCAGAGCGTCGAGCAGTGCCACCTGTCCGCCGATGAGTTCGAGCGTCGCGGTGGAGCGGCCCTCCCCCACGAGCTCGATGCGGTCGCCCACGACGGCGACGACCACGTCGGCGTCCTCGGCCAGCGCGACGGCTTCCGCGATGAGCGCATCGTCGGGTTCCGCCGGTGTGACGAGCGGTGGGCGCGGCTGGCCGTCGGGGAAGGTCGCGCCCGCTGGATCGGGCGAGAGCGTGAGGATGTCGGCTCCGAACGCGGTCGTGACCGTGCTCCCGGCGGGTGCGACCGCACGCAGGCCGTCGACGACGGTGGTGATCATCTCGCGCGGCTGGCCGTCGGGCAACCAACCGGCCTGGCCGGAGTTGCCCGCCCAATCGCCGAGCTGCATCTGCGCGTCGTCCGCGAGCGGACCCACGACGGCGATGCGCTGCGGCCCGGCCTCGGGCGTCGCGATCGCCCTGCCGGCCTCGTCCCCGCGGTAGCCGCCGGCGAGCGGCAGCACGCCGTCGTTGCGGAGCAGGACGAGCGAGCGACGCGCAGTCTCGAGGTTGAGCTCGGTGTGCTCCGGCGAACCGATCACGGCGAGCTGCTCCGCGGCGTCCGGGTGCCGCGGGTGCTCGAACAGGCCGAGCGCGAACTTGAGGGTGAGGATGCGTCGCACGGCCCGATCCAGATCGGCCTCCTCGAGTAGCCCGCGCTCGAGCGCCTCCAGGGCACCCTCGAAGAAGCCGGGCGTGGTCATCACCATGTCGTTCCCGGCACGGATCGCCGCGGCGGAGGCGTGCACGTAGTCCGGGCTGACGTGCTGCTCCCACACCATGCGGCCCACGTTGTCCCAGTCGGTGATGAGCGTCCCCTCGTACCCCCATTCACCGCGCAGGACGTCGTTGAGCAGCCACTCGTTGACCGTGATCGGCACGCCGTCGATGGACTGGTAGCCGAGCATGAAGCTGGCGCAGCCCTCGCGGGCGACCCGCTCGAACGGCGGGAGGAACCACGACCGCAGTTTGCGCGGGGAGATGTCGGCCTCGCTCGCGTCGCGCCCACCCTGCGTCTCGGAGTACCCGGCGAAGTGCTTGGCCGTCGCGAGGATGGCGGTCGGGTCGGACAGGCCGTCGCCCTGGTAGCCGCGCACCATCGCGGACGCGAGCTCGCCGATGAGGAACGGGTCCTCACCGAAGGTCTCACCGACGCGTCCCCAGCGCAGGTCGCGGGCGATGCAGAGCACGGGCGAGAACGTCCAGTGGACACCCGTCGCGGCGACCTCGACGGCAGTGGCCCTGGCGACCCGCTCGAGCAGTCCTGCGTCCCAGCTCGCGGCCATCGCCAGTTGCGTGGGGAAGATCGTCGCGCCGAGGTGGAAGGAGTGACCGTGGATGCAGTCCTCCCCCACGATCAGCGGGATCTGCAGTCGCGTGCGCCCGACGAGTTCATGGGCGACCGCGAGACGCTCCGGCGACGCGTGCAGGATCGAGCCGACGTGCGTCTCGAGGACGTGCGCCTCGATGTCGTCGCGCGCGTCGAGCTGCATCATCTGCCCGACCTTCTCGCGGACGGTCATCCGCTCGACGAGGTCGTCGACACGGGCCGCGATGGGCAGCGTGGCGTCGAGGTAGCGGGCCGCGTCGAGGTGACGGGTGGTGTCGGTCTTCATCGTTCGGTCGCTCCAGCGCGTTCGGTGTGGGTCGTGTCGGTGATCGTGGCCGGGCCGGTCGTCTCGGTGCGGACGGCGGTGACGCTCGCCCCGGGCTTGATGCCGCGCTTGCGGAGGGCCCTGGCGCGTTCACCCGCCGAGCGGAGCCTCGGGTTCACGTACTCGTCGATCCCGAAGTTGATGAGCGACAGCGCGACGCCGAGCAGGGCGATGCAGACACCGGCGGGCACGTACCACCACCAGAAGTCGGGGAAGGCGCCGTTCTGCTGGGCCCAGAACAGGATGGTGCCCCAGTTGAGGTTCGTGATGGGGATGACGCCGATGAACGCGAGCGTGGTGAGCCCGAGCACTGCGGCGGTAACCGTGCCGACGAAGCTCGAGGCGATGATGGCGGTGAGGTTCGGCAGCATCTCGACGGTGATGATCCGGAAGAGGGACTCCCCGTTCGCCTTCGCCGCCTGGATGAAGTCGCGGTTCCGCAGCGACATCGTCTGCGCACGGAGCACCCGGCCGCCCCACGCCCACCCGGTGAGCGCGAGGACACCGGCGATGAGGAACAGGCTCGGGTTGTCGTACTGGGACGCCACGATGATCATGAGCGGGAGCCCCGGGATGACGAGGAAGACGTTCGTCAGTGCGGACAGCGACTCGCTCGTGAACCCCGAGACGTACCCGGCGGTGACCCCGATGGCGACGGCGATGATCGTCGCGAAGATCCCCGCGAGGAAGCCGACGAGGAGCACGCCCCGGGTGCCGTAGATGAGCTGGCTCAGGACGTCCTCGCCCATGTGCGTCGTGCCGAGCAGGTGCGCGGCGGACGGTGCCTGGCGCAGCGCGGTGAAGTCCTTCTCGAGCGGGCCGTACGGCGCGATGAGGTCGCCGAAGACCGCGACGAGGACGAAGAACCCGAGGATGCAGAGCCCCGCGATCGACTTGCCGTTCCGGAACATCGCGAACGACGATGCGATGCGGGCGGCGACCGAGCGGCCCGTGGGCGTCGGCTTGGGCGCCTCGGCGGTGGCGAGGGCCTCGGTGGTGGGGATGGTCATGTCAGGACTCCATCTGGCGGGTGCGGGGGTCGAGCACCGCGTAGGCGACGTCGGCCAGGATGTTCGCGACGAGGACGGTGAGCGTGATGACGAGGAAGAGCCCCTGCATGAGCGGGTAGTCCTTCGCCGTCGTGGCGTCGAGCAGGAGCTTGCCGACGCCCGGATAGGAGAAGACCATCTCCATGACGATCGTGCCGCCGACGATGAAGCCGAGCGACAGGGCGAAGCTCGACAGCTGCGGCAGCATCGCGTTGCGTGCGGCGTAGTCGACGAGCACCCGGCGGGTCGGCAGCCCCTTCGCCTGCGCGACGGTCACGTAGTCCTCGTCGAGGACGGTGACCATCATGTTGCGCATGCCGAGGATCCAGCCGCCGAGCGAGGCGAGCACGATCGTCGCCGCCGGGAGGAAGCCGTGCGCGATCACCTGCCCGAAGAAGTCGAGCGAGAACTCGGGCCTCGACCCCTTGCCGTACGCATGGGAGGCGGGGAACCAGCCGAGCAGGGTGGAGAACACCGCGATCGCGATGAGGCCCATCCAGAAGTACGGCACCGTCGAGAAGAAGGTGGACAGCGGGACGATGAAGTCCGCTTTGCTGCCGCGTCGCCATCCGATGAGGGCGCCGATGGACGTGCCGAGGACGAACGACAGGATCGTCGCGATTCCGACGAGACCAACGGTCCACGGCAGGGCGGCGGCGATCACGTCGGTGACGGGCGCGAGGCCCTTCGAGAAGGACCGTCCGAGGTCGCCCGAGAAGAGCAACCGCCAGTAGTCGAGGTACTGCTCGAGCATCGACTTGTCGGCGTCGAGTCCGAACAGGGTGCGCAGCGAGTCCGCGGCCTCCGGGCTGATGCGGCCCTGGTTCTTCGCGATGTACGCCGAGACCGGGTCGCCCTTGAGCATCCGTGGCAGGAAGAAGTTGATCGTGATCGCGGCCCAGGCGGTGAACGCGTAGAAGGCGGCGCGACGGAGGAAGAAGGTCATGCGATGGTCTCCGTTCCCGCGAAGTGTCGGTCGGGGTCGGGCGACGCGTTGCGGAGGGCGAGCGTGTAGGGGTGCTGCGGGCGGAGGATGACGTCGTCGGCCGGGCCCCGCTCGACCACCTCGCCGTGGTGCAGGACCATGATCTCGTCGCTGAAGTGCCGCGCGGTCGCGAGGTCGTGCGTGATGTAGAGCACGCCGAGTTGCGACTCGCGCTGCAGCTCGGCCAGGAGGTTGAGGACACCCAGCCGGATGGAGACGTCGAGCATCGAGACGGGCTCGTCGGCGATGAGGAGGGACGGACGCGACGCGAGCGCACGCGCGATGGCGACCCGCTGGCGCTGACCGCCGGACAGTTCGTGGGGCCGGCGGTCGATCGTGCCGGCCGGGTCGAGCTGCACGCGATCGAGGAGGCGGTGCACCTCGTCCTCGACCTCGGCCTCTGGCACGACGTGGTCGAGGCGCAGCGGTCGCTCCAGGTGGTGGCGGATCGTGTGCGACGGGTTCAGCGAGGCGAACGGGTCCTGGAAGACCATGCGGACCTGCTGGCGGTAGCGGCGGAGTGCACGACCACGACGCGGGATGGGCTTGCCGTCGAGCAGGATGTCGCCGCTCGTCGCCCGTTCCAACTGGGTGACGATCTTCGCGATGGTCGACTTGCCACTGCCGGACTGACCGACGAGGGCGAGCGTCTGGCCGGACCGCAGGGTGAAGCTGACGTCGTCGAGCGCGAGCATGTGGCCGGAACCACGGACCCGGTAGCGCTTCGAGACGTGCGAGAACTCGAGGGTGGTCATGCGGTCACTCCTGCCTGGGTGGCCGACGTGGCGGCACCGGTCCCGCGGACGAAGTCGCCGCGCTCGCCGGTGAGGCTCGGGAAGGACGCGAGCAGCTTCCGCGTGTACGGGTCCTTCGCCTGTCGGTAGATGCGTTCCGCCGTGTCGATCTCGACGAGCCGGCCGGCACGCATGACGGCGATGCGGTCGGAGATCTCGAGGAGCAGCGGGAGGTCGTGGGTGATGAAGATGACCGAGAAGCCGAACTCGGTGCGGAGCTCGGAGATCTGTTGGAGGATCTCGCGCTGCACGAGCACGTCGAGCGCGGTGGTCGGCTCGTCCATGATCATCAGCTGCGGCTTCAGGGCGAGCGCCATCGCGATCATGACGCGCTGGCGCATGCCGCCGGAGAGCTCGTGCGGGTAGGACTTCAGGCGGTCGCGGCCGACCCCGACGATGTCGAGCAGCTTGCCCGCCTCCTCGCGGCGTTCGGCGCGTGACATGCCCCGGCGGTGCGTGGTGAAGACGTCGTCGAGCTGCCGCCCGATCGAGGTGACCGGGTTGAGGGCGTTCATCGCACCCTGGAACACCATGGAGGCCTTGTCCCAGCGGAACGCGCGCATCTCCTCCTCACCCAGCCTGCCGAGGTCGATGTCCTCGCCGGACTCGTCGTGGAAGACGGCGGTCCCACCCGTGATGACCGCCGGTGGTTTGAGGAGCCGTTGCAGGCCGTAGGCGAGGGTGGTCTTGCCGCAGCCGGACTCGCCGGCCAGGCCGAGGATCTCGCCGCGGCGGAGGGTGAGCGAGACGTCGCGCACGGCTTCGACGGGAGGCTCCACGTCGTAGGTGACGCTGAAGGAGGACACCGTCAGCAGGTCGTCGTTGGTCACTGCATGAGTCCGTTCTGTGCTGATCGCGGTGCATGCCGTTGCGCATGCCGGAGGTGACGGGCGGGGCGGATGAGCACCCCGCCCGTCGGTGTGGAGCCCGTGTCTACTTCGCGGCCTTGAGCTGCGTGAGGATGTAGACCGCGGTCGGCTGCGTCGGGTCGGCGGGCGCGTAGGGGTCGTCCTCGCTCGGCCATCCGGTGTAGTTCCGCGTGTTGTACGAGCCGATGAACGGACGCGTGCCGATCGGCATCGCCGGGACGTCCGAGACGAACAGCTTCTGGACGGTCTCGAGGGCGGCTGCCCGCGTCGCGTCGTCCGTCGCGTTGGCGTAGGCGGCGAGCGCCGCGGTGGCCTCCGGGCTGTCGTACCGACCGAAGTTGAAGTCGGCCGCCTCACCCTCGGCGACGAGCCAGCGGCCGTCCATGATGTCGGAGTACAGGTCGTACGGCGTCGCGCCGGTGTCGGTCCAGTGCAGGATGGCCTGGAAGTCGCCGTCCGACTTCGCCGCCCACCAGGTGTCCTGGTCGGGGGTGTCGACCGTGGCGGTGACGCCCAGCGTCTTGACCGAGTCGGCGATGAGGCTGATGCCGGTCACGTAGTCGTTCCAGCCCTGTGGCACCGACAGCGTGAAGGTGACGGCCTCGCCGGACGGGTCGGTGAGGACGTCGTCCTCCCAGGTGTAGCCGGCGTCGGTCAGGACCTGCTTGGCGGCCTTCGCGTCGACGGTGTAGTCCTCGCCCTCGAACTCGGGGGCGATGAACGCGTCGCCCGCCGGGGTCGGGAGGCCGGTCACCGAGCTGAGCTCGGGGACGCCGCCCTCACGGGCGATCTGCTGGTGCTGCTCGCGGTCGATGACGAGGTTCACCGCCTGGCGGAACGCCGGGTCGTTGAACGGCTTCGTCTGCGTGTTCACGAACATCGCGTCGACGGCGAGACCGGCGGCCGCCCAGTAGACGTTGTGCTCCTTGTCCTTGTCGAGGTACGCGGACTGCACGTTCGGGATGAAGGCCTGCGCCCAGTCGGCGTCACCGTTCGCGAGCGCGGTGGTGAGGGCCGTGTTGTCGTTGTACGACACGTAGTAGAGCGTCGGCACGGCAGGCTGCTCACCCCAGTAGTCGTCGCGGGCGGAGAGCTCGACGCTCTCGGTGCTGAAGCTCGTGAGCGTGTACGGACCGGTGCCGACGGGCTCGGGGTTCTCGAAGGTGGCGGGGTCGTCGACGGACTCCCACACGTGCTTCGGGACGATCTGCTTGAGGAGCACCTTGTCCTGCTTCACGAACATCGGGTTCGTGAACGACAGGGTGACGGTGTCGCCCTCGGTCGCGACCGTGGTGAGGCCGAGGGCCGAGTTGTCGAGTTCGGGGTGGTCGATGAACTGCTGGAAGGTGAACGCGATGTCGTCGGCGCTGAACGCCTCGCCGTCGTTCCAGGTGACGCCCTCGCGGGCGGTCAGGGCGACGGAGGTGTAGTCGTCGGACCAGGCGATCTCGGACGCGAGCCAGGGCTTCACCTCGGCACTCGGGTCGACGAGGTTGACGATCGCGAGCGGCTCCAGGATCGCGTTGATGTAACCGAGCTTCATCGCGGACGAGTCGCCGACGTAGGGGTTGTTGGACTCCGTGGCGATCGAGCCGTCCGGCTTCGCGATCGTCAGGGCGGCGCCGCTCTCGGGGCCGTCGCTCGACCCGCCGCCACCGGTGCATCCGGTGAGCAGCAGGGCTGTGGCCGCGAACGCGGCCAGCAGTGGGGTTCTCAGCTTCATCGCTTTCTCCTCTTGGGTGTGCGCTGCGGCAGTGCGGCGCAAGTCGGGATTCGGTGATAACTTACTGACCATTCAGTAAGTTAGCAAGCGCGGTAGTGTCGGGCGCATCGAGGCCCCCGCGGAACGGACACCATGAGCACGGTGAAACGACAGAACACGGCGAAACGACCGGCCCAGCCACGCCCGGCGACCGTGGCGAGGCGAGCAGAGGTCGTCCGCTCCGCGCTGGACGTCTTCGGCGCCAAGGGGTACGCGAACGGCACCCTCATCGACATCGCCGAGCTCGTCGACATGACGCCGGCGGGCATCCTGCACCACTTCGGGTCGAAGGACCAGCTGCTCCTCGAGGTGCTCAGCTATCGCGACGCGACGGACGTCCAGGACCTCGACGACCAGCACATCCCCGGCGGTATCGACCTGTTCAAGCACCTGATCCGCACCGCAGCCGCGAACGCGCAGCGCGCCGGGATCGTGCAGGCGTTCGTCGTCCTGTCGGCTGAGTCGGTGACCGAGGACCACCCGGCCAGGCACTACTTCGACGACCGCTACCGGACCCTGCGGCGTGAGATCGCGGAGGCGTTCGAGGTGGTGTGCGCCGAGCGGGGCGTGGATGCGCCCGAGACGATCCACCGTGCGGCGGCGTCGATCCTGGCGGTCATGGACGGCCTGCAGGTCCAGTGGCTCATCGACCCTGCGGACGTCGACCTCGCCGAGACGAGCGAGTACGCGATCCGGGTCATCGTGGAGTCGGTGCTCGGACCGGGCGCGCTGGACGGCTGAGTCGCCCGGATCGGTCCGTTTTCGGCCTCGTTTCGAGCACTTCTGGGCGACTCACTGGGCTGAGCAGGATTCGAGAAGCGCCGTGGGGCTCTCAGGGCTACCGTGAGAGGCGGACCACAGCCCCGAACGGAAGGACGCCGACATGGCCGAGAAGCAGTCGAGCACGAAGAGCGGATTCAGCGCCGAGGAACGCGTGGCGATGAAGGAGCGCGCCAAGGAGCTGAAGGCGGCCGCGAGTCGCGAGGAGGCGCTGCAGGCCGTCGTCGACGCGATCGCCGACATGGAGGACGCGGACCGTGCGATCGCCGAGCCGTTGCACGAACTGATCATGGGCGGCGACTCCGGCCTCGCGGCCAAGACCTGGTACGGCATGCCCGCCTACGTCGGTGCCGACGGTAAGGCGGTCGTGTTCTTCCAGGCGGCGGCGAAGTTCAAGGCGCGCTACGCGACCATCGGATTCAACGACTCCGCGAAGCTCGACGACGGCGACCTGTGGCCGACCGCGTTCGGGGTCACCGCGTGGAACGACGCCGTCGCGAAGCGCGTCGCGGACCTGCTCGCCCGGGCCGTCTGACCCCGTCCGGTCGCTCGTCGAGTGCCCTCCTCCGGTCCCTGACCCTGCAGAAGGGAACACGGACCCGAGAATCGGGCGCCCTTCCCCCGTTCCCTGAGCCTGTCGAAGGGCCCACGAGGAAACCTCGCCAATCCGGCAGACCCCTTCCGGTCCCTGAGCCTGTCGAAGGGCACACGAGGAACCTCCTGCTCCGGTGATCTTCTCCCGGTCCCTGAGCTTGTCGAAGGGCACACGAGCAACTTCCACAACCGGCGCAACTCGGCATCTGGAATGTCAGTGGTCCATGGTGAACTTGTCCCATGTCCGAGACCACCTCCGCTGCGATCCGCGCAGGCGACGAATACGCCGCGCAGCTCGCGGAGTTCTCGGACGAGTGGGCGGAGATCCACCGGCAGCAAGCCGTCCTGGACGCACGGAAAGCGCGTCTGCTCGCCCGTTCCGCCGCCTATGCCGACGCGTTCGCAGACTCGGTCGTTCCGGCCGCATTCCCGCCGGCCGAGCGCCTGGCGCTCTCCCGCCGCTCCACCTGCGCGGCCCTCGCCATGGCGACCCGAACGCCTGAGCAGACGGTCCAGCGGGCGACGGACTACGCGGAACGCCTCGTCAACGAAGCCCCAGCAGTGCTCGAGTCGCTCGAGGCCGGGCGCATCTCGGCCCGGCACGCGCAGACGATCGTCGACCAACTCAGTGACGTGCCGACAGCAGGGCGGGCGGTGTTCCTAGCTGAGGTCCTGCCGGTTGCGGAAGAGTCCACCAACGCGAACCTGCGGAGACGCGCCCGCGTCCTGCGCGAACGGCTCCACCCCGAGTCCATCACCGCACGCGCCCGGCGGTCGGAGGCCGACCGCCGGGTCGAGTTCGAGCCCGCGGCCGACGGCATGGCGTGGGTGCACCTGTTCACCACGGCGCCCATCGCGCAGGGCATCGCGGAGCGCGTCGAGGCCGCGGCAGCGGAGTCGCGCAATGCGGGTGACACTCGCACCTGCGCACAACTGCAGGCCGACGCGCTAGCGGCGCTCGCGCTCACCGGTGTGACTCCGGAAGCCGTCATGTCGAGCCCGGTGCTCCCGCACCCGATCGAGGTCCAGGAGCACATCAAGCCGACCGTACAGATCACCGTCCCGGCGCTCACCATGGCCGGAGTATCCGACGCACCCGGCATGCTCGACGGCTACGGTCCGATCGACCCCGAGACCGCCGCCCGTATAGCAGTGAACGCCCCAAGCTTCACCCGGATCCTCGTCCAGCCGGAAACCGGCGCAGTCCTTTCCGTCGGGCGGAATCAATACCGCGTTCCGGCCGACCTGCAACGCGCGGTCCGCCTCCGGGACGGCACCTGTCGGGCGCCCGGTTGCGGTCGACGCGCCAGAGCCTGCGACCTCGATCATTCGGTCGCCTGGCAGGACGGCGGCACAACAGATGTCGGCAATCTCGCCTGCCTCTGCCGACATCACCACCGGATGAAGCATCTCCCCGGGTGGAACCTCGACCACGGACCCGGCGGTGTACTCGACTGGACGACACCCGACGGGAAACACCATCGGACAGAGCCGGACACAGCACCGTTCTGAGCCTGTCGAAGGGCAGCCGAGCCCAGGCACGTCGGTCAACGGGGAAGGTGCACGCAAGTGACTTCCAGCTTCTTCCTCACCGCCCAGGCAACGCCAGCCCGGTCGGTCGCCCTGACACTGTGAGCAACAGGTCGAGCGCCGAGCCCCGGACCTCGTCGCCCGCACCCCAGCTCGCCCCGGCGTCCTCGGCGACAAGCCGGACCGCCTGGGCGCGTTCCTTGCCACCGCCCATCGAGACGCCGGTCCGGAGCTGGTACTCCAATGCCACGAGGACCGCGGCTGTCGGGTAGTCCGCGCTGATGCCGAGCGGCCGACGGACGTCCTCGCCGTGCACGATGGCCTCGACGAGCCTGGTCGCGAGGTTCGCCGGCGGGGTGCATGTCAGCTCGGTGGCGTCGGCCAGCGCGCGGAGCGTCTCCTGCGGGTCGTCCCTCCGCTCCCGCTCGATCCCGCGTGCGTTGTCGAGGTCGAAGTCGAACCGTGCCGCGAGGAGGCGTCGGGCGAATCCCAGCCGCGTCGTCTTCGCCGAGTCGACGAGATGGGCCACGACGTCATGCACGTCCCATCCGGCGCAGAGCGACGGCGTCCCCCACTGCTCATCGCCCAGCATCGACAGGTCCGCGACGAGCCGCCGACGCTCCTCGTGGACGACCGGCCACACGGTCCCCGGTGAGACCGCCATCCGCGCCAATCCGCCCACCATCAGCGGTAGTGCTGCTCGCCACGGGCGGCCTTCTCGACCACGTCGGCGATGCGCGCGGCCCTGATCGCGGGCGTCTTGATGTTGCTCAGGCGGAAGAAGACGCGGAAGCGGTCGGTGCGGCCGAGCGTCGCGAAGAAGGCCGCCGCATCAGGATTCGCATCGAGGGCCGCCTGGAGATCATCCGGTGCGACGGCGTCCTTCTGCCGGTACGCCACGTCCCACCGCCCGTCCGCTTTGGCGCGCTCGATCTCCGCGAGCCCGCCGGGACGCATCCGCCCCTCCTCGATGAGACGGGCGACGTGCTCCCGATTGATCTGCGACCACGGGCTGCTCTTCCGCCGCGGTGTGAACGCCTGCAGCGTGTAGTCGTCGTCGAACCGTTTGCTCTGGCCGTCGATCCATCCGTAGCAGAGGGCGACGTCGAGCGCCTCCGACCAGGTGATCCCCGACGCCTTCGAGGTCTTCTTCCGCAGCTTCAACCGCACGCCCGCGTCGCTCGGCGCACCGGCGAGGTAGGCCTCCCACTCCTCGAGCGTGAGGTCCAGGATCGGTTTCTCCTCGAAGCTCGCCACGTGAGCGAGCGTAGCGCGCACGGACGACGCAGCCCAGACCCCGATGCCGTCCGGACCGCCACCCAGGACTGGATAGGGTCGAAGCATGCTGATGAACGACGAGACGCTGTCGCGCGCCGCCGACACCCTGCGGGCCTGGGCCCTCGACGAGGACCTCAAAGCACGGGTCCTCGCTCACCCCGAGGCCGCCGCCGTCGCCAAGCGGGCCGCCTTGCGATACATCGCCGGCGAGGACGCAGCCTCCGCCCTGGAACTCCTCGAAGCGAACACCGATCGTGGACACCGCGGCAGCATCGAGCTCGTCGGCGAGTCCGTCCGCGACGCACGTGTCGCCGACGAACAGACCGCGGAGTTCATCGACCTCGCCCGCCGGATCAGCGAATCAGACCAGACCGCGACGATCTCGCTCGACCTCTCGCACATCGGTTCCGTCGTCTCCCCCGAGCTCGGCCTGCGCAACGGCCTGGCGCTCGCACAGGCGGCCCGGGACGCCGGCACCTCGCTCATGATCTCCGCCGAGGGTTCCGACCGCACGGACCTGGTGCTGTCGCTCTACGAGCAGATCGCCGACCGGTTCCCGGAGACCGGCGTCACCCTGCAGGCGAGACTGCACCGCACCCCAGCGGACCTCGACCGCGTGTTGGATCGGCCCGGGCCGATCCGCGTCGTCAAGGGCGCCTTCCTCGAATCGACCGAGGTGGCCCACCCCCGCGACTCCGCACCGATGACCGCCGCCTACATCAGCATGGTCACGCGACTCGTGGGGTCGGGTCACCGGGTCAACGTCGCCACCCACGACGCGAACCTCGTCGCCGCACTCGAGGGTGCGCTCGGCGACGACCTCCGGCAGCCGCACGTGGAGTTCGAGATGCTCCAGGGACTCGGCACCGAACTGCTCGACGACCTCCACCGCCGCGGGTTCGCGACGCGCGAGTACCTCGTCTATGGTCCCGAGTGGTGGCTCTACGTCCTGAACCGGATCGCCGAGCACCCCGAGCGGGTCATCGAGGCGGTCGCGGACATCGGCCCGATCGCGCTCCTCGCCTGATCAGCCGAGCGGGTCGGACTCCAGGCGGTGAAAGTTGCGGTTCTGGTAGACCAGCGCCGGCGCGTCCGTGCCGGGCGGGATGACCTCCAGCACCTCGGCGATGACGAGCATCGAGCTGCCGGCCGGGACCGTCTGCACGATCCGGCAGCGCAGCGCCGCTCGGGCACTCGGCAGATAGGGCTCGCCGGTCGCGAGTCGCTCCCAGTGCTGTTCCGGAGTGAAGCGCGGCTCCCCCGTCTTCGCGAACGCCTTGGCGACCTCCAGGTGGTGATCGGCCAGGAGGTGGACGACGACCGTTCCCGCGCTCAACAGTCCGCCCGCGGACCCCGTCGCCCGCGTGACCGAGAAGGACAGCATCGGCGGGTCGACGGCCACCGACGCGACCGATGACGCCGTCAGCCCGACGTCTCCCCGGTCGGTCGAGGCACTGATCAGCGCGACGCCCGCCGGGTGGTCACGGAACGCCGTCTTGAACCCGTCGACGGTCGCGGCGCGGGCGAGGGCATCGGGATCAGAGGACGGCGTGGTGGGAATGGTCATGCTTCAACCGTAGAACCTCAATCGGTCTTGAGGTCAACTCAAGGCGACGACTCCGAGGATGTGATTCGCCGCCGCACCGTCCCGCCCAGGATCTAGGCGGACAGCCTCCGGACACTCGCCCGAATGTACTCTGCGTGCTCGTAGATGCTGTCGAGGGTCTCCAGCGGATATTTCGTCTCGACCTTCGCCTCATCGAAGAGGCCGAGGTACTTCTGCTTCTTCCCGTTGAACCAGAGACGGGCGATGGGCTTGCGGTTGTTGTCGTCGAGCAGAATCGCGAAATACGACTTCGCGTCGCGGTGGACGATTCGCTCCGGTTTCACTTCGCTGCAGGCGATCGCCTTCACGATCTGGTAGCCCTCGAGTTCTTCGAGCGTCGTCTCGATCTCCGTGTCGCGGTCGAGATCGCTCTCCGCGACGCCGGCACTTGCAACCGACTCGGCTGGAGCCTCAGCCCCGAGAGGCGCACTGTACGACGCTCCGAGAGCAGTCTTCAACCGATCGTTCACCTGCTCGTTCAGGAACTGCTTCGACGCTTTCGCGACGAGCGTCGTGAACTGTGTACGGGCGTCCTGGGTGAATCGACCGTCGTACACACGAGAGGTGAACAGCCGGACGAAGTCCTCCTCGGGCTCGCGGAACTGGGCGGCGATCGAACGCTTGAGTGCGCCGACGTACTTCAACTCCTCAGCAGCGCTGATGACCGAATCGAGGTCGAACACCTCCTTGGTCAGCTTTCGCAGCTCAGGCAGAAGCGTCTCGTCGATGTCCGCGAGATCGAGGACGAGGAACGGTCGATCGTCCATCTTGTTCGGAGAGTCGAGGTCGGTGTAGAAGTTGTACACCTCACCGTTGGTGAGCACCGCGATCCGTGCGTTCGTCACCGAGAAATACCGGAACAGCTGCGAAGCGTGCTCGATCTTGAGCGGCTCGGTGGACTTCTTGCATTCGATGAGGATCTGCACCTCGCCATCGCGCATGATCGCGTAGTCGACCTTCTCGCCACGCTTGACCCCGACGTCGGCGGTGAACTCGGGCACGACCTCCATCGGGTTGAAGACGTCGTAGCCGAGAATCGTCGAAATGAACGGCATGACGAATGCGTTCTTCGTGGCCTCTTCTGTCTGGATGGCCGCCCGCTGATTGCGGACCTTCGTGGCCAACGCGGCCAGACGCTCTTCAAACTCCATTGTTCCTCCTGGGTCAGCATCACCATAGTTGGTGCACCGACTCGTTCATGGGAACTTGAGACCGCGGCTGGCTGGGCCCTACTCGAACATCTCCGCGAGGAGCTCGTGCGGGTCGCCGTCGACCCGGTGCTTCGAGCGGCCCTCGGGCCAGAAGGTGACCCCGTCGTCATCCCAGCACGGGACGACGTGGAGGTGGAGGTGCGGGACGCTCTGCCCGGCGTCGGCACCGGACGCGCTCAGCACGACGACGCCGGTCGCACCGAGCGCGGCCCGCATCGCGCGTCCCACCCGCTGAGCGAGGGCGGTCGTCGCCTGCAGCGCTCGCGGGTCGGCGTCCAGCAGGCCGATGCTGTGCGCCCGCGGCACCACCAGGGTGTGGCCGGGCGCGAGCTCCGACTCGGGCAACGGCCGGAAGGCGACCGCCTCGTCCTCGCGCTCCACCCAGGTGACGTCGTCGGGCTCGTCACGCAGGATGCGGCAGAAGGTGCAGGTGTCGGGCATCGTCCCATTCTCGGGGCTCACCGCGGGCACGTCGATCACCTCAGGACACGCGGTCGCGCGCGCCCCGGATCAGGCGCGGGCCGACGATCCACACCAGCCCGATGACGACGACCACTGCGCCGCCCGCCCACAGCCCGACAGCAGGCGACGCGACAAAGTCGAAGACGAACAGGACGATCCCCGCGAACAGCAGCGACGCCGCCCCGAGACACACCATGAGGATCCTGCTGGACAGCCGCACCAGCTGTGGTTTCTCCAGTCGCCCGAAGACCAGCCGGTGCAGGATGACCGGCGCGAGCGCCAGGAGCGTCACCGTCACGGCCAGGACCACGAGGACGAGGTACAGCACGTGGTCGAATCCACTGAGCTCGGTGAACCGTGGCTGGAACGGCAGCGTCAGCAGGAAACCCGCGAGGATCTGGGTGCCCGTCTGCAGGACGCGGAACTCCTGCAGCACCTCGGACCAGTTGCGGTCGGACCGCTCGTTCAGCGTCTCGTCGCGGCCGTCCCCGGGCAGGGCGTCGGCCGGGTCACCCGTGGCAGGCATGACCGGACACCGTCACCGGGCGAGCTTGCGCGCCACCGCGACCACCGGCACGGCGACGACGAGGACCGACGCCACCCGCGCGAACAACGACCGCTTCGGGAACTCGGCGTTCTTCCGGTCGTCTGCCGTCGGCTCGGCCGCCTCCACGAGGTGCGTCCCACCGGCGCCGCCCTCAGCGAGGTGGGCGAGCCGTCGCAGGGTCTCGATGTTGCGGATGTGCAGCCCGATGTCGAGGAGCCAGACCGGGATCAGTGCACCGGGGCCCGTCACGGCGTGCTCATGCAGGTGGACGACGCACCCGCGCTCGTGCGGCTCGACCTCGACCGCGACGCGGGCCTCACCGAGCGGCCACCCCTTCGGCTGGATGACGAACCGGTGCGGCGGGTCCCACTGGAGCACGGTCGTCTCGTCGTTCAGCACGGCTGGCCAGACCCCGAAGGAGTGGTGCAGCTTCCCGCCCACGTGCGGCCACCGGTCACCGACGTCGCGCATGCGGGACGCGCCGACCACCCACGCCGGGAAGAGCCAGCCGTCGGCGAGGACTGCGAAGACGCGGTCGGGCGGGCAGTCGAGGATCCGGGTGGTGTGGGACACGGTGGTGTTCCTTTCGATGGAGCAGGGACGAGGTCAGGAGGTCGGACGCGGTCGGTCGGGCGCGAGCGACGGCATACGATCGCGGCCGAAGACCGAGCGGAGCGCACTGCGGGCGGCGTGCCACCCGGCCAGGCCGTGGACGCCGGGGCCGGGCGGGGTCGACGAGGAGCAGAGGAAGATCCCCGGCGCCGGCGTCCGCCACGGGTCGTTCGAGATCACCGGACGCGCGACGAGCTGCGCGAAGCTCGCAGCGCCGGCCGCGATGTCGCCGAGCACGTAGTTCGGGTTGTACCGCGCCATGTCGCGGGCGGTCATCGACGCCGACGTCAGGATCACGTCGCGGAACCCGGGGGCGAAGCGCTCGATCTGCCGGGTGATCGCCTCGGTCTGGTCGAGACCGGACCCGCTCGGCACGTGCGTGTACGCCCAGAGGACCTGCGCGTCACCGGGAGCGCGACCAGGATCGCCGACGTCGGGCTGCGAGACGAGGACGTAGGGCGACTCGCTGTGCCGACCACGGGCGACGTCGCGCTCGGCGGCGGCGATCTCCGGCCGGGTCCCGCCGAGGTGGAGCGTGCCGGCCCGGGCCAGGTCCGGGTTCGTCCACGGGACGGGGCCCGAGAGCGCGAAGTCGACCTTGGCCACGCCGTCGCCGTACCGGAACCGGGAGAGCCGACGGAGGTATGCGTCGGGTAGTCGGCTGCCCGCGATCTCGGCGAGCGCCTTCGGCGTCGTGTCGAACAGGACGGCGCGGGCGGACGGCAGGTCGTCGATGGAGCGCACCTCGGTTCCGGTGACGATCTCACCGCCGTGGGCCAGCAGGTCGTCCGCGAGTGCGTCGACGATGGCCTGGCTGCCGCCGACGGGGATGGGCCAGCCGCGTGCGTGCGCGTATGCGCCGAGCGACAGGGCGGCGGCCGAGGTGGACAGGCTCGGCATCGGCCGGATGGAGTGGGCGGCGACACCACTGAGCATCGCCGGAGCGGTCTCCTCACGGAACCGGAGGTTCCATGCCGGGCTGCCCTGCTCGAGGGCACGCAAGCCGAAGCGCGCGACCGTGACCGGATGGCGCGGCACCTGCAGGAGCTTGCCGCCGGTGAACTGCGACACACGGTCGGCGTCGGCGGCGAGCGGACCCATGAGCGAGCGCCAGGCCGCGCCGTCACGTCCGAGGGCGTCGGCGGTGCGGTCGATGTCGCGATAGGCGATACCGGCCCGTCCACCGTCGAGCGGGTGGGCGTAGGAGATCTCCGGCACGACGAGGTCGATGCGGCGCTCGAGCCCGAAGGACCGGAAGAATCCGGAGGCGAGCGCCATCGGGTGGACCGCGGAGCAGATGTCGTGGTGGAAGCCGGGCAGGGTCAGCTCAGCGGTCCTGGCTCCACCACCGATCGTGTCGCCCCGCTCGACCACCTGCACGTGCAGGCCGGCCCGGGCGAGAGTCACCGCGGCCGCGAGCCCGTTGGGGCCCGCGCCGACGACCACCGCGTCGAACTCGTCGCGCCGCGCCATCGTGCTCAGCGCCGCTTCGCCGCGCCGGCCACCAGGGCGACACCCGCTGCGAGGGTGCCGGCGGCCGCCGCGTACACCCCGCGCCGGTGGCGGATCGCCCAGGTCTGCGGACTCCACGAGTGGGCCTTGTCACTGAACACGCCACGGGCGCCGTGGTCACCGGGAGCGGGCGTGTAGACGTTGTCGGGCATGCGCGGGTCGTGCTTGTCCGGCGCAAGCTGACCGGAGTACCCGGTCCTGGCGAGGAACCAGTCGAGGAATCCGCCGGCGAAGCGGTCGCCGAGGATCGTGCCGACGGTGGACTCCCCCACCCAGGTCCGTCGCCGCGGTCGGTCCGCGACGTCGGCGATGGCGGTCGCACCGACCTCGGGTTGGTAGATCGGCGGCACCGGCTGCGGGTGCTCGGGCAACTGCGACTTCACCCAGCTGAACTGGATGGTGTTGAGCGCGGGCATGTCCACGGTCGAGAGCTTGACGTTGCTGTGGTCGTGGAGCAGTTCGGCGGTGACCGACTCCGTGAAGCCTCGGGCACCGAACTTCGACCCGCAGTAGGCGGCCTGCAGCGGGATGCCGCGGTGGGCGAGGGCGGAACCGACCTGGATGACGTGCCCGCGGTCGCGCGGGACCATGCGCGAGAGGGCGGCCCGGGTGCCGTTGACGAAGCCGAAGAAGTTGACGGCGACGGCGCGCTCGAAGTCGGCCGGTTCGGTCGTGAGGAAGTCCCCGAAGACGCCGACCATGGCGCAGTTCACCCACAGTTCGATCGGTCCGAGTTCCGCCTCGACCCGGTCCGCCGCCTGTTCGACGGCCTCCCGGTCGGCGACGTCCGTCGGCACCGCGAGAGCACGACGGCCGGCCTGCTCGACTTCCGCGATGGTCGCCGCGAGTCCGTCCTCGCCACGCGCCAGCACCGCGACGTCCCAGCCTCGGACGGCGAGTTCACGGACGGTCGCACGACCGAGCCCTGCGGTTCCGCCGGTGACGACGGCGACCCCGCGGCTCATCGCGCCGACCGATCGATTGCTGCGGACCGGTGGGCGGAGGGGCGCGGAGGGGTTGTCGTCGTCAGAGGCATGACGCCACGTTAGGCGAATCCACCCCGCCGGGGCGGCCCCTTGCTTTCCCAGGCAGGACGGATCACCACCCGCCGATCGCGGCATGATGCCCGTACGATGAGCGGAGACCACCCTCGACCCGGAAGGACTGCGGACATGAGCGACACCTTCGCCATCGTGTACAGCGCACTCGACCGGGTCGACGAGGACGACCAGCTGGTGGAGCCGATCCTGCGACTCATGCCCCTCAGCGGCGTCTCGATCGCGACGCTCGGCGACACCCTGAGCCCCGAGACGATCGCCGCGAGCGACGAGCAGATCGCGTTGCTCGACGAGTTGCAGTTCGACCTCTCCGAAGGCCCCTGCTGGGACGCCGTCGGCAGCGGCCGTCCGGTGCTCGAGGAGGCCGTCAAGCGGAACGGCTACGACTCCTGGCCGTCGTTCACCGAGGCGATCCGCGACCACGCGGTCGGCTCCATCTTCGCCTTCCCACTCCGCGTCGGGCCGCTCCAGGTGGGCGCGGTCGAGCTGTACGACACCGACGAGCGCACGCTGGACACGCAGGCGGTCGAGGACATGATGTCCCTCACCCGCCCGCTCAGCCGGTACGTGCTCCGACGCACCCTCGAACTCGCGAGCCTCCCCGACACGGCGCAACTGAAACCCCACGCCCGACGCCGGATCCATCAGGCGACCGGGTTCGTGATCGCGCAACTCGGCCTCACACCCGACGACGCCCACCTGCTCATCCAGGCTCAGGCCTTCGCCCAGAACCGCTCGATGTCGGACGTCGCCGAGGACATCCTCGAACGTCGCACGGGCTATGTGCTGCGCGACGACACGATCGAAGACGAGCGATGAGCGCGCGCGGCGACGACGGGACCGGTTCCGAGCTCCGCCACTCGACCGCCCTGCTCGACGTGTTCGCGACGCTCGCCGACACCCTGGTGGACGACTACGACGTCGTCGACCTGCTCCAGATCCTGGTCGACGCCAGTGTCGACCTCCTCGATGTCGAGGCCTCCGGCATCCTCCTCGCGGACCCGCGCGGCGATCTGGAACTGGTGGCATCGACGAGCGAGTCCGGCAAGCTCGTCGAGCTCATCCAGCTGAGCGCGGACGAGGGTCCCTGCATCGAGAGCTTCCATGAGGCGAGGCCGGTCTCGATCCCCGAGATCGCCGCGGTCGCCTTGGAGTGGCCGAGATTCGCCGAAGAGGCCGCGACAGCGGGGTTCCGATCGGCCCATGCCTTCCCGCTGAGGCTGCGGCGCACCACGATCGGTACGCTGAATCTGTTCCGGAGGACACCTGAGGCCCTCGACCGGTTCGAGTCACGTGCTGCGCAGGCGATGGCCGACGTCGCGACCATCGGCATCCTGCACGAACGCACCCTCCGCGAGAGCGACGCCACCCGGCAGCAGCTGGAGGCTGCGCTGCAGTCGCGAGTGGTCATCGAGCAGGCGAAGGGCGTCGTCGCCTACACCGCCGCGATCTCGGTCGAGGACGCCTTCGAGCGGATCCGCAGGCACGCTCGCAGCGGACGTCGTGCACTGGCCGACGTCGCCCGCGACATCGTGGAGCGACGCCTCGAGCTCTGAGGACCGGTCTCCGGCCTCGATCGACCCTCAGCGCGGCTTCCGCGCGAACACCTGATGCACGACGCCACTCGGTGATGCGGTCACCTCGATGGTGAAGCGCTCCTCGAGGCCTTCGAGCCCGTCCCAGAGCCGCACCCCACGACCGAGCAGGATCGGGACGACGACCACGTGGAGATGGTCGACGAGGTCGGCCTCGAGGAACTGGCGGACGGTCGTCGGTCCTCCGCCGAGACGGACGTCGAGTCCGTCGGCGAGCGACGTCGCGAACGACAACGCGTCGACGGCGTGCAGGTCGCGGAAGAGGAACGTCGTCTCACCGACCACCAGGTCCGGGCGTTCATGGTGGGTCAGCACGACGACCGGCGTGTGGAACGGCGGTTCCTCGCCCCACCATCCCCGCCAGCTCTCGTCCTCCCAGGGTCCGAGCTGCGGACCGAACTTGCGCCGGCCCATGATCTCGACGCCGATGCGATCGCCGGTGGCCGCTGCGAACGCGTCGTCGACGCCACGCGTCCCCGCGCCGACCGCTTCGTCCTCGTGCCCGCTCATGGACACGAAGGTGCGGGTCGGGAAGAACCACTGCATGAGTCGGTGCCCGGCGTGGCCGAAGGGGGTCTCGAAGGACTGGCCCTCGCCCGTGGCGAACCCGTCGAGCGAGACGGCGAGATTGTGGACCCGGAGCTTCGTCATGGGCACACGCTAGTCCGGACCTACGGGCCTCGTCGAATAGCAGCTCGGCCGCGGAAAGGCAAGAGCGCGCTGAACGATCGAACGGGAAGGACACTCGTAGGAGGGCACGGCGGTCTGACGACCGGTCGACGCAGCCGGCCCGCCTGACATCGGGTGCCACGACGCGCCCAGAGAGGAGATGCTCGTGTTCACCGAGCTCGACGAATTCCTACGCGGCATGGAGTACCCCTGCCGCCCCAGCGACCTGACGCGTGAGGCCCGCCGCGACCTGCTCCCGGCCCACCTGATCGAGGCGCTGCGATCGCTCCCCGAGCGCAGCTACACCAGCCGCTGGGACGTCCTGCACCGCACCTCGATCGCGGAGGCGCTCCCGATCAGCGTCTGAGCGATCGCGCACCACTGCTGAGCGGCACCGGCATCGCGCCGGTGCCGCTTCGGCGTGTCAGGTCCGGCGAGCAACGCCGGTCCGCAACCCCCTCGGGGAACGTGGTGCATCCCACAGGACCGGGCCTACGGTGGAGACCGGAGAGCGGAGCAGGAGAACCCATGGGCAAGATGATCTACGACGCAGACGTGTCGGTGACGTTCGACGATCGCGTCCTCGCCCATCTGCAGCAGGTCATCGGTGCGAAGTTGCGTCGCGGCGAAGCGTTCTACTTCGGGTGGAAGGACGACCCTCGGTCCGGCGACGGGCGGACGACGATCTGGCTGCACCCGGCGATGTCCCTCCGGTTCAAGTACGCGGGCAGCGTCCCGGTCGAACTCAACCGCGCCTGGCTCGATGCGCTCGCGGTCAGCGCCGACTCGAACCAGGGGCTCGTCCTCGTGCCGGAGCCGGGTCCGCGCACCTGACCCTCGCGGTCTCGCGACCCTCGGGGCATGACCGCGGCCCGAGCTGCACTCACATGGAACGTTCGTCGAACTCCAGATCGTCGACGTCGGTGAGTTCGGTCGCCCACTCCGGCCGTGCCGGCTGCAGAGCCGCGGTCCGCCGTTCGAGCTCGGCGATGATCTCCTCGTCGAAGGGCTCCTTCGACGCGTTCTCCACGGGGGTCGAGAACAGTTGGCTCGCCGGCCCGACGAGGAGGTGGGCGTATCCGAGGCTGCCGCCGTCCGAGATGGTCGGCACCACCGCGATGTCGGACTCGCCGGTCTGGGCGAGGGCGCGCGCGTACCGGAGCAAGGCCTTGCAGGTCTGGTCGGCCATCAGCAGGTACCCGCCGGCGTAGTGCAACTTCCTCATACGACCATTCTGGGAACCGAAGCGGTCGGGCCGTCAGACCTTGCATCCGCAACCCGGAGGGTATACCGCGAAGCACAGGGTGCCCGTGCGCTATCGTCTGGGCATGACCGACAGCGACCAGACTCCCAACACGCACGACGAGAACCGGCACGACCAGCTGACGACCGCCCCGAACGCGACCGAAGCCGACGCGGCTCCCCGCATCGACGTCACCGACCAGGGTGACGGCGTCACCCGCATCGACATCCGCGACGACGCGGCGGTGCGCCCGGGCGCGGACCCCGAGGACACCGAGCAGGGCTGAGCCCCGCTCGCCGTACGCCGAAGCGCCGCCGACCCGAGGGTCGGCGGCGCTTCGGCGTGTGACGGACTCAGCGAGCGTCGGTATCCGGCTGCTCGAGCACATCCGGCTCGTCCGCCGTGTCCTCATCCGTCGACTCGTCCGGGATCTCGGTGGGCGGCGTGCCGACCACCATGTCCGGGTCGGTACCCAATGCGTCTGCGCCGGTGAAGTCGCTCATGTCGCTCCTGCTTCCTGTGGTGGTGGTTTCGGTGTGGTGCTGGTGTCGGTCTGTTGCTGGTCAGGCGACGACGACGTGCAATCCGCCGGTGATCTCGATCTCCTCGAGCATCTCGGCGGCCATGCGCTCGTCGATCGGCGGCTCGAACTCGGCGTCGAACGCGAAGACGATCGGTTGCTCGGGCGACACGGTGACCGGCTCGGACGACTGGAAGCGCCCGCGGTGGAGCTGCAGCCGGAACGACCGTTCGCCGAGCATGCGCGTGAGGATCACGCGTTCCAGTTGCGCGAGCGTCTGATCGTCGACCTGCGAACGGAGCGCACCGAGGCGGAGGAATCCCATCGTCAGCTCCTTTCCCAGGCCTGCCACGCTAGCGCGGGGAGATCGGGGCGTCGGGGCCATTGCGCACGGGGCCCGGGCAGCGGACAATGCGCGCGCGACATCGATCGGTCATCGCGATGTGGATAATCGGGCGCGCACCAACAATCTCTCGTATCCTGAGAGAGCGCTTCACCGACCCGGACCCCGTCGGGACGCGCACAGCCGTCGGCGACTTCTCTCGACGGCCATCTCCGGGGTCGGAAGTCGAGGGTTCCCATGGGACAACTGGTCTACGGCACTGGCGACGCACGCGTTCGCCTCGACGACCGCACGCTCGCCCACGTCAAGACGATCGCGCTCATGAAGCTGCGACGGAACGAGTCGTTCGCACTCACGGTGCGACAGGACGCGACCACCGAGGGACGCACGACGCTCTGGCTGCACCCGGCGATCGCCCTGCAGTTCTCCTTCGACTCCGACGAGGTCGGCGAGATGGACCGCGCACTGCTCGAGGGATTCATGCACGAGGCGAACACCGGCGAGGTCGTCGTTCACGCCACGACCGGCGACGACGCTGCCGCCCGGGCGAAGTAGCCGGGCGGTGGCGCCGCCGGCTCAGCTGTCGCGGAGCATCGTGATGAGTTCGCTCTTCCGCTTGCCGGAGTAGCCGCTCAGGCCGATCTCCTTCGCCCGCTCGCGGAGCTGCGCGACCGTCCAATCGAAGTAGCCGGGCGGCAGCGCCGCCGGCTCAGCTGTCGCGGAGCATCGTGATGAGTTCGCTCTTCCGCTTGCCGGAGTAGCCGCTCAGGCCGATCTCCTTCGCCCGCTCGCGGAGCTGCGCGACCGTCCAATCGTCGTACGACCCGGCCTCGCCGCCCTTCTCCCCGATCGTCGATCGTCCCTGCTTCGCTGCGGCGTTCGAGATCCGCGCGGCCTTCCCCTTCGACGCCCCGTCGTCGCGGAGCTTCTCGTAGAGTTCGGGGTCCTTCAGCGACGGGTTCTGCTTGTCCGGCATATGGTCCTCCCTGCGGTCTGGCGGCAATTCTCCCCCAGCCGCGTTCGCTCCTCCAGCCCTAGCTCAGGAACCAGTCCCGCGGGTGCTGGTCGGCGGTCGGCGGGGTGCGTTCGATCGTCGGGCGCGCCCACTCGGCCGCGTTCGCCAGGACCCGCCGGATGTCGGGGTGGTGGTAGACCGGGTACTCCTGGTCACCGGGCGAGAAGTAGAACACGCGCCCGCGTCCGCGGTGGTAGGCGACGCCGGATCGGAAGACCTCGCCACCGGCGAAGGTGGAGAGGAACACTTCTTCGTCCGGCCGGGGGATGTCGAAGTGCTCCCCGTACATCTCCTGGCGGTCGATGACGATGGGGTGCGGCACGCCCTGAGCGATCGGGTGGTCCGGGAGGACCGTCCAGACGAGTTCGCGCTCGCCGTCGTTGCGCCACTTGAGCGCGCACGTCGTCCCCATCAGCCGCTGGAAGACCCGCGAGTAGTGCCCGGAGTGCAACACGACGATGCCCATGCCGGCGTGCACATGCCGGACGACCCGCTCGACGACCTCGTCGGAGACCTGGTCGTGGGCGATGTGCCCCCACCAGAACAGGACGTCGGTGTTCGCGAGGACCTCCTCGGTGAGACCGTGCTCGGGATCCTGGAGGGTCGCCGTCGAGACGGACACGGCGTCGCCGAGCGACTCCTCGAGGCCCGCCGCGATGACGGCGTGGATCCCGTCAGGGTAGTGCCCGAGCACCACGGCGTCACCGCGGGACTCGTGGACGAACTCGTTCCAGACGCGGATGCGGATCGGTGTCGTGGTGCTCATGCGGGGACCTCCAGTTCGTGCCCGGCGGCGGCCGAGGCGTAGGCGGCGTCGATGACGCGGCTGCGGTGCAGTGCGTACTCGCCGTGGTGACCGGCGAACCGGAGCTCACCGCCGGCGGTCTCACCCGCGCGGATGGTGTCGAGGAACTCGGCGATGACCGACTGGTGGTGACCGGCCGGGACCTGCACGGCTGGTCGCTCGATCGTCGGCGCCCCGGCGACGTCGCGGTAGATCGTGACGGTCCCCTCGGTGTTGTAGTTGTCGACGTGGAGGCGGACGCCACCCTCCGAGCCGAGGAGTTCGACCGAGATGTCCTCGTGGGCCTTCGAGTAGGACGCCCACGACGCCTCGAGGTGCAGGCTCCCGCCGTCCTCGAACCGCAGCAGGGCGGACGCGAAGTCCTCGACGTCGAAGGCGTGCGTGGACCGGCTCGAGACCGGACCACCGTTCGACGAGCCACCGCGACCGGCGCGGCCGAGCTCGTTGTACGCGACGGCCGAGACGTGCGTCACGCGCGGCTCGCCGAGGAGCGACAGCGCGATGTCGAGCACGTGGGAACCGAGGTCGATGAGTGGCCCGCCACCGGCCGCGGCCTTGTTCGTGAACCAGGAGTCGATGCCGGGCACACCCTGACGACGGAGCCAGGAGGCGCGCGAGTGGTAGACGCGACCGATCGGCTCCTCGGCGAGGTAGCGCGCGAGGTAGGCGACGTCGGCACGACGGCGGTGGTTGTAGGCGACCTCGAGGACGCGGTCGGCGGCGGTCGCGGCCTCCACCATCTCGGCGGCGAGGTCGGCGGTCGTGGCGAGCGGCTTCTCGCAGAAGACGTGCTTGCCGCTGCGGAGCGCGGCCACGGCGATCGGGTGGTGGAGCGCGTTCGGCACGCCGATCGAGACGATGTCGAGGTCGTCGCGGGCGACGAGGTCCTCCCAGTCGGCGTAGGTCTCCGGGACCCCGCGGCTCTCGGCCAGCTCGGCGAGGCGCGCCGGTTCCTGGCCGGACAGGGCGACGACGGTGGCACCGGGGAGCGCGGTGAAGGCGTCCAGGTGCGTGGTCCCGGCGAAGCCGAGGCCGATGACGCCGACCCGGAGGTCCGGAGCGTCTGCTGATGTCGGGGCGGTACTGGTGCTCATGCTCGGACGGTTCCTTTCGGGGTGCGGAGCCGAGCACGTGTCGTGACCGGCGGTGGTCGACCTTCGCCACTAAATATAGCGGCCATATCTAGTAATGCAACCCTGCTACAGTCACCCCATGGCGGAACCGGGGATCGAGACGGGCAGGGCGAGCGTCGAACTCGTCGCCGCCTACGCCTTCGACCACGGTGCGTTCACGGCGAGCGACGTCATGGACGGGACCGGCCTGACGCGCGCCACCGTGCTGAACGCCTGCGACGCGCTCGCCGACCGCGGGTGGATCCGGGAGCTCGACGACGCACGGGCCGCCGGCGACTATCGGCGGGGACGACCGGCCCGGCGCTACGAACTCGCCGCGGACACCGCGTTCGTCGTCGGACTCGATGTGGGGCAGCACCGGGTCGCGGCGCTCGTCGCGACGCTCCGTGGTGAGGTCGTCGGCCGGGCCGAACGTCCGATCGTGGGCGGAGACGAAGACCCAGACCTCCGCCTCGCGACCGCACGGACCGTCGTCGAGGAGGCGACCGCGCAGGCCGGCGCGACGCCGGGGCAGGTGCTCGTGACCGCCGTCGGTGTCCCGGCACCGGTGGACGCCCACGGCCGCTCCCCGCGCGGCGACCACGACTACTGGGCCCGGATGAACCCCGACTTCGCGAGCCGCCTCGGCCCCTGGGGCGACGTCGTGCTCGAGAACGACGCCAACCTCGCGGCCACCGCCGAACGCGCCCTCGGGGAGGTGGCGCGCGAGTCCATCGCCGTCCTCCTGGCCGAGGCGAGCTTCGGCGCGGGACTCATCGTGGACGGCGTGCTGCTGCACGGCGGGGCCGGCGGTGCAGGCGAACTGCGCGTGCTCGGCATGGTCGAGGGCGTCGGTTCGCCGGAGGGCCTCGACGGTGCAGCACGGTCGTGGTTGGAGGAGGATCAGCGATCCGGCGCCGCGCCGGCGGCCTCCCCGCTCGCCGGGATCCCGGTCGGCACCCTCGACGTCGGTCGCATCATCGACGCCGCAGCCTCGGGCGACGCCTACGCCGGCAGACTCGTCGAGCGTCTCGGGGAGCGCCTGGGGCGGGTGTGCGTCCTGCTCGGCAGCCTGCTCGACGTGGACGAGGTCGTCGTCGCCGGCGGCGTGGCCCGCGTCGCCTCCCCCGTCATCGCCGCGGCTCAGACCTGGCTCGACGAAGGGACCTACGCGCCGACGCCGATCGTGCGGGCCTCACGGCTCGGGGCGGACGTCGTCGCCCTCGGCGCGATCACGCGGGCCGTCGCGACGATCCGCTCCCAGCCGTGGCGCTTCGCCGCGGCGATCCCGCACTGAGCCAGCACACGGAGCAGGGCGGCCCGGACACGGCGCAGGGCCCCACCTTCCGCCAAGATCGGTGGGGCCCTGTGAGCGGTGTCACCGCAGTGCGAACAGTCGTTCCGGCCGTACTCGTGCAGACCGTTCGCAGGGCACGGGCGACGCAGAGCGGCCCGTGTGCTTCAAGATTCGCAGCAGAAACGCGTTCATCCCGCCCCGGACAGTCGTTAAGAATCGCCGTTCTTACCGATTGCTGAAGTTCTGCGGGTCGACGGCTACTGCACCGACCATCCGCCATCGGACGGCAGGACGACCCCGTTGACGTTGACGCCGTCGTCACTCAGCAGGAAGGTGATGGACGCCGCGAGCTGCTCCGCGGTCGCGATCGTCGGGATCGCCGCCTGGAACGGTCCGAGCCGCGCCGAACCCGCCTCGGAGACGTTCGGCGGGAAGGGGATCCCCGTCGCGACGCCGCCCGGAGCGACCGCGTTGACCCGGACACCGTGCGGTCCGTACATGAAAGCGGCGCTCTTGGTCATACCGACGACCGCATGCTTCGAGGTCGTGTAAGCGTTGCCCGAGGCATTGCCGCGAAGGCCTGCCTCAGATGCGATGTTGACGACCGAACCGGATCCAGCCGCAACCATCGACGGCAGGACGGCGCGGGTCAGCTTGAACGCGCCGGTGACGTTCACGCCCATCACCCGCTCCCAGGTCGCGTCGGAGGTCTCGTGGAGCGGGGAGAAGTCGTCGTTGATGCCGGCGACGTTGGCGAGCGCGTCGATCCGTTCCCCCGCCGCGGCGACGATCGCGTCGATGTCGTCCTGCTTGGTGATGTCGCCGGCGATCGTGACGAGATCGGCGTCCGGCAGGCTCGAGGCGAGATCGGCGAGCTTGTCCTCGAAGAGGTCCACGGCCACGACCCGGCCGCCCTCGCGCGCGACGCGGGATGCCGTTGCACGGCCGATGCCGGAAGCAGCACCGGTGACGATCACGGTCTTGCCGGCGAAGCGACCGACGGTGATGCGCTCCTGCCACCCCTGAGGCGCTTCGTCGACAGGTGCGACACCGTCGTTCGCGGCGAGCACGAGCTCGTCGATGAGCGACTGGGGCAGCTTGCCCTGGCTCAGGGCGACGAGCTGCTGGAGCGGGAGGCCCGAGATCGGGGCGAGCTGCGATTCCTCGGTGCCCAGCTGGGTGAGGAGGCCGCGGATGAGCGGTCCACCGGTGGGGTCGGCGAGCCACGCGGCGATCGGGGTGTTGGCGGTGAGGACGCTCATGGGGTTCCTTCGGTCTCGAGAGGGCGATGAGCGGCGGGGTGGTCTGGGCCTCGATCCCTACCGGACATCATTGTCCGGTACACGTTACGCCGTCCATGGCACGGCCGCCAGACCTCACGGCGGGCTCTCAGCCGGGTGCTTCGGACCGGCCGCGCGGCGTTACGCTACCGGGATGTCGTCCACGCCCCCGAAGCCGAACCGCGGCCCGAGCGCGGGACCCGAGAACCGCCGAGCGCTCGTCGCCGCGGCGCGTCAGGTGTTCGCCGCGGACGGCTTCAGCGCTCCCCTCAGCGCGGTCGCGAAGCGGGCGGGTGTCGGACAAGGAAGCCTGTACCGGCACTTCCCCGACCGACTCTCCCTCGCGCTCGCGGTGCTCGACGAGAACGTCGGCGAGCTGGAGGAGCACGCCGCGCGACCCGATGCGACCCTCGACACCCTGCTCGACGTCGTGATCGACCAGGCCCTCGTCACCTCGCCCTTCGTCGAGGCGATCCTCGGCGAGGGCGACGACCCGCGCGTGATCGCGCTCGGCACCCGCCTCGACCGCCTCGCGCACGCCCTGCATGCCAAGGAACTGGCTGCCCACCGCATCGCCGACCACGTCGAACCCGACGACATCCTCATGGCCATCTCGATGGTGGGAGCGACCCTCACCCGCATCCCCGATTCCCACCGAACCGACACCGCGGCGCGCGCGAAGGCGATGTTCCGCCGCTCGTTCGGCCGATGAACCGGGGCGGGATGATCGACGCGGCTGGGTCGGTGGCACAGGACACCCGCGAACCGTGTGCCGACGGCCCATTGAGACGTGCGTTGGACGACCGTAGGGTCGGAGGGACAGAGAAGGGGTCCGCCATGCAGGCCAGCGCGTTCGCGTCGATCGACGTCGACACCATCCGTCGGTCGCTCGGCGAACCGGACCCCGCGGCGACGGCCAAGATCATGGACGAGCTCGACGAGAACTGCCTCGCCTTCCTCGCCCACTCGCCGTTCTGCACCATCGCGACCTCCGACGCCGACGGCCGGTGCGACAACTCCCCGCGCGGGGACTACCCCGGGTTCGTCCGCGCGCTCGACACCCGGACGCTCGTGATCCCGGAGCGTCTCGGCAACCGGCTGGCCGACTCCCTGCAGAACATCGTCCAGAACGGCCACATCGGCATGCTGTGCTTCGTCCCCGGCATGAGCGAGACCCTCCGGATCAACGGCACGGCCACCGTCACCGACGACCCGGCACTCATGGCCATGCTCGAGCAGGACCACGTGACGCCGCAGCTCGCGATCGTCGTGCGGACCGAGGAGGTCTACCTGCACTGCGGGCGGGCGCTCCTCCGCGGCGGACTGTGGGACGCTGAGATGCAGGAGCTCGCGGCCGAGGTGCCGAGTGCGGGGCGGATCTGGGCGAGCATGTCCGGGCTGAGCACCGAGGTCGGCGACGCCATCGACGAGGCGGTCGCCGTCGGGAACCAGAGCCTGTACTGATGGCTGGAAGCAACGAGCCTGTACTGATGACTGGAAGCACGAGGGATTCCTGATGCGCAACCGCGCGGGCATGACCCCGCTCATCGTCCAAGAGATCGTGCGCGAGACGCCGACGATCGTCAGCGTCGTGCTCGCCGATCCGGAAGGTCGCCGGCTCCCGCCGTGGGACCCCGGAGCGCACATCGACCTGCAGCTCATCACCCGCCACGAACGGCAGTACTCGCTCTGCGGTGATCCGGCGGACGAGTTCCGGTACCGGATCGCCGTCCTGCGGGAGGAGCACTCGCGGGGTGCGTCGCACTACATCCACAACTTCCTCAAGGTCGGTCGGAAGGTGTTCATCCGGCCGCCGCGGAACCTGTTCCCACTCTCGGACGCGAAGCGGCACCTGCTCCTCGCGGCCGGCATCGGGATCACGCCGCTGCTCTCGATGGCGCGGCGGTTGGCCGCGGGCGACGCCGACTGGACCCTCGTCTACGCGGTGCGCACACGCGAGGACATCGCGTTCGCGCCGGAGCTCGAAGCCCTGGGCGACCACGTGCGGATCCACGTCAGCGCGGAGAGCGGCCGGCTCGACCTCGCAGGCCTCCTCGCGGGACTCGAGCCGGGCACCGACGTGTCGGCCTGCGGGCCGCGCGGGTTCACGGACACCCTTACGAAGCTCGCCGAGACGCTGCCCGAGGACTGCCGCTTGCACCTCGAGCGGTTCGAGCCGAAGCCCCGCGCCTACCTGCCGAACACGGCGTTCACCGTCGAGTGCGCGAGGTCGGAGCGGACCGTCGAGGTGCCCGCTGGGCAGACGATGCTGCAGGCGATGCAGGCCGCGCGGGTCGGTGTCGCCGGGTCGTGCATGCGGGGCGTCTGCGGCTCGTGTGCCGTGCAGGTGGTGGACGGGACGCCGGAGCATCGCGACTCCCTGACGACCGACGACGCGTCGATGATCATGTACCCGTGCGTGTCGCGGTCACTGACGTCGACGCTCGTGATCGACGCCTAGGCAGGGCGGCGCGACCCCGGTCCCTGAGCACCGCATCCCGGTCGCTGAGCACCCCATCCCGGTCCCTGAGCCTGTCGAAGGGCGGTGCACCCCGTGGGCACTTCGACAAGCTCAGTGACCGGAGGAAGGCACCGTGACCTGAGGGGCATTCCCTCAGGCTCCGTGCAGTGCCGCTCGCCAGGTGGCGTCGGCTGAGGCGAGGACCGTACCGTCGGCGGCACGCACGACGACCGAGGTGCCCTCGGGGCCGTTCGTCCCCGCGATGCGGAACGCCGTGTCGACGAGCACCGGCGCCGTCGCCCGGAAACGGACCGACGCGAGTCGGCGACCACCGGCGTTCGCCGTGAGGGCGTCGAGCACCAGGATGCGGGTGAGCGGGCCATGCACGAGGAGGTCGTCGAGCCCCTCGACCTCACGCGCCCACTGACGGTCGTAGTGGATGCGGTGCGTGTTGCCCGTCACGGCCGAGAAGCGGAACAGCTGCCGGGAGTCGAGTGATCGCGTCACGGTCCAGTCGGCTCCGGCGTCGGGATCGACCGCGTCCTCGGCGGTCACCTCGGGCGCCGCCGTCCGCGGGGAGGGCACCGCTGGCTGCGCCTCGAGGAACACGTCGTGCCAGGTGCTGCGGACGGCGACCTCACCATCGACGAGGTACTCACGCACGAGGTCGGCGAAGACGAGTCGACCGGCGCGCCCCTGCTTTTCGACGAGCGACCCGAGACTCGTGCGCTGCGTCACCACGTCGCCGGAGCGGAGCGGCGCCAGGAACTCCGTGTCCTCCCCCGCGTACATGCGGCGCGGCAGGTCGATGGTCGGCAGCACGCCGTCCTCCGCCGGCGAGCCGTCCTCGCGGAGCTGCGCGAACGGCGTCTCGAACGGGAAGTGGACGCCCTCCCAGCCGGCGGGGAGCTCCTCGCCCACGACCGGTTCCGGTGCCGCGGGGGCGAAGGTGCTGCGGTACCAGGAGGCGGGGCGCAGATCGAGCTGCTCTGACCGCTCCACGACTCCCACTCAGATCACCCCGTCGGACCGCAACGCGGCGATCCGCCCGGCAGGCTGCTCTGTCCGTTCCACGGCTCCCACTCAGATCACCCCGTCGGAACGCAACGCGGCGATGCGGTCGGCGTCGTACCCGGCGAGTGCCGTGAGCACGTCGTCCGCGTGTTCGCCCATGTGATTCGCTGGTCGGTCGGTGGTCGCGGGGGTCGCGCTCAGTTTGATCGGCTGGCCGAAGGAGCGGAGGGTGCCGAAGGCACCGTAGTCGGCCTCGACGACCATCTCGCGCTCGGCGGTCCCGGGGTCCTCGACGACCTCGCCGATGGTCTTCACGGCGGTGAGCGGCACGACGTCGCCGGCCAGCTCCTCGAGCTCGGCGCGGGTGCGGTCCGCGAACCAGGAGACGACGAGCGGCTTCACCCGACGGGCGTAGACCTCCTCATCGAAACGCTTGCGCATGGTGTCGATCTCAGGGTCGGCGATCGCCTCGGGCGTGCCGAACAGCTCGCAGCTCGCCTTCCAGAGCTTGTCGGTGTACGCGCCGAAGAACACCTGGCCGTCGGCGCAGGGGAACAATTCGTAGGGCCGCACCCAGGCGTGTTCATTGCCGGATGGCGAGGCGACGGTTCCGTCGACGGTGTAGTCGACGACGGCGGTCTCGGTCATCGCGATGATGCTGTCGACCTGGGCGACGTCGACGAGCTGACCGACGCCGGTGCGCTCGGCGTGGCGGAGGGCGGCGAGGGTACCGATGACGCCGAACATCGTCGCGGAGAGGTCGCCGATCGTGACGCCGACGCGCACGGGCGGCTGATCCGCGTAGCCGTTCATGGACCAGAGCCCACCGGCGGCCTGGGCCGTGTTGTCGAACGCCGGGCGACGGCTCCGGGAGCCCGTCTGTCCGTAACCGGAGATCGCGGTGTACACGAGTTTCGGGTTGATGGCGGCGAGCGCCTCGTACGGCAGGCCGAGCTTCGCCATGGTCCCCGGGCGGAAGTTCTCGACGAGGATGTCGGCACTCGCGACGAGGTCGCGCAGCACCTCCTTGCCGGCATCACTCGCGAGGTCGAGCGCGAGACCGAACTTGCCGCGGTTGTACTGGCCGTAGTAACCGCTGAACTCCTCGTCACCGTCGCGCAGGTAGGGCGGGAAGCCCCGGGAGACGTCGGGATCGTTCGGGTTCTCGATCTTGATGACGGTCGCGCCGAGGTCGGCCAGCATCGCCGCCGCGTAGGGGCCGGCGAGGACGCGGGAGAGGTCGAGGACCACGACGCCCTCGAGCGAGCCGGGCGGGACGTTGAGTCGTTCCGTGGCGGCGAGGACCGCTTCGATGTCGGCTCCGGTCGACGGCTGCTCGGCCATGCGTGTCCTCCTGATCGCTGTACTCCGTACCGGTCAACGGTATCGGGCGATGGAGGCCCAACCCATGTGCGAACCCCACACCTCCCACGCCGTTCCATGGATCGCCCGTCCGTCACCGCCGATGGCGGGTGTGCATCGCGACCGGGATAGGTGAGGCTAGGCTTACTTTATGCGCAGCGCGACCCTCCTCCGATCGAGACGCGCGCTCGCCGTCGGCACCCTGGCCGCCGCGCTCATCGTCACCGCCCTCGCGAGTCTGATGCTCGGCAGCAACCTCATCAGTCCGGTGGCCGTGCTCACCGCCCTGTTCGACCCCGCCCAGGACACCGGCGCCGTCGTCTGGGGGTCGCGGGTGCCGCGCACGGTGCTCGGCGTCCTCGTCGGCGTCTGCCTCGGGATCGCCGGTGCCGTCATGCAGGGGCAGACCCGCAACCCGCTCGCCGACCCCGGCCTGTTCGGCGTCTCCGCCGGAGCGAGCCTCGCGGTCGTCGTCGGGGTCTACGTGCTCGGCACGAGCTCGGTGGTCACGACCCTCTGGCTCGCCCTGCTCGGCGCCACCGTGGCCAGCGTCATCGTGTTCGCCGTCGCCGCGCTCGGCCGCGGACTGTCGAGTCCCGTCCCGCTCGCGATCGCCGGCACCGCCGTCTCGGCCCTCCTCGTCGCCCTGACCTCGTACCTCGTCCTCTCCGACGAGACGACCCTCGCCGCCTATCGCATCTGGGTGGTCGGTTCGCTGTCCGGCCGATCGCTCACGGGCGTCGACGCGGCCCTCGTCTTCGCCGGACTCGGCCTCGTGTTCGCGGTCGCCAACATCCGCTCGCTGAACGCCCTGGCACTCGGGACCGAACTCGCGAACGGCCTCGGCGAGAACCTCATCCGGGCGCGACTCGTCGGACTCGCGGCGATCACCCTGCTCACGGCGGCCGCCGTGGCCCTGACCGGCCCGATCGCGTTCGTCGGACTCACGGCCCCGCACATCGCCCGCACACTCGTCGGCGGGCATCACGGCTGGCTCCTCCCCGCCTCGGGACTCGTCGGCGGGAGCGTGCTGCTCGCGTGCGACGTGATCGGTCGACTCATCGGTGGCACCGCCGAGGTGCCCGTGGGCGTCGTCCTCACCGTCGCGGGTGGGGTCGCCTTCATCGCCATCGTGCGCCGCGGACGGATGGCGGAGCTGTGAGCGCCGTGCGGGAGGGCAGCCGCTTCTTCGGCCGGCTGTGGCGAGGGCGGGTCGTCGGCGTCACGATCGCCTGCCTCGTCGTCGCGCTGGCGTTCGCCCTGCTCGGGATCGTGGCCGGTTCGTCGTCTCTGACGATCCCCGACGTCATCACCACCCTGCTCGGCGGCGGGACCGGTGGCCAGGAACTCATCGTGTTCGAGCTCCGCCTCCCCCGGGTCGTCGGCGGTCTCCTCGTCGGTGCGTCCCTCGGACTCGCCGGCGCCCTCACCCAGACCTTCGCACGCAACCCGCTCGCCACCCCGGACATCCTCGGTGTCACCTCGGGTGCCGCGCTCGGGGCCGTGGCCGCGATCGTCCTCGTCGGTGGCAGCTACTCCGTCGGCGCCGGCGCGCTCAGTCTCGGCCTGCCCGCCATGGCCGCGATCGGCGCGCTCGTCACCTCCGCCGCCGTCTACGCGCTGTCCTGGCGCGGCGGGGTCGACAGCTTCCGACTCATCCTCATCGGCATCGGTGCCACCGCGACGCTCGGCGGCATCACGAGCTACCTCATCGCCCGGGCGCAGATCACCGAGGCGGCCGCGGCGGCGCAGTGGCTCGTCGGCAGCCTCTCGGGCATCTCCTGGTCGAGCGTGTGGCCGGTGCTCGTCGCGCTGGTGATCCTGACGCCGATCGCGGTCCTGCAGACGAGCAGCCTCGACATCAGCCAGCTCGGCGACGAGCTGTCGACCGGCTTGGGCGTCGCGGTCCAGCGGCACCGGATCGTCGTCATCGCGTGCGCGGTCCTGCTCGTCGCCGCAGCCGTGTCCGCGGCAGGGCCGATCGAGTTCGTCGCCTTCGTCGCACCGCAGATCGCCCGCCGCCTCGCCCGCACCGGCCGCCCGCCGCTGCTCGCCTCCGCGCTGCTCGGCGCCGTCATCGTGACGGGCGGCGACGCACTCGTCCGCGGCGTCCTGCCGGGGGAGATCCCGGTGGGCATCATCACCGCGATCGTCGGCGCGCCCTATCTCATCTGGTTGCTGACGCGCCGCAAGGAACGGGAGACCTCCGCATGACCGACCCCGCCACGACCCCCTCGCTCGTGAAGGAACGGCCGATGCCCGCCCTCGAGGCGCGGGGCGTCTCCCTGGCCTACGACCAGACGGTGGTCTTCGAGGGGCTCGACCTCCGCATCGAGACGGGCGAAGTCACGACCCTCATCGGCGCCAACGGTTGCGGCAAGTCGACCCTACTGAAGGCGTTCGGTCGCCTGCTCACCCCGACCGCCGGCACGGTCGAACTCGACGGTCGCGGCGTGCGGTCGATCCCGACCCGCGAGGTCGCGCGCCGCCTGGCGATCCTGCCGCAGAAGCCGCTGACGCCGTCGGCGACGACCGTCCGCGACCTCGTCTCGCGGGGGCGGCACCCGCACCAGAGCCTCCTCAAGCCGTGGACGCCCGCCGACACGATCGCCGTCGACGAGGCCCTCGCCGCCACCGGTCTCGAGACCCTCGCCGACCGCGACACGGCCTCCCTGTCGGGCGGGCAGCTGCAGCGGGCCTGGATCGCCCTGGTGCTCGCGCAGCGGGCCCCCACGATCCTGCTCGACGAGCCGACGACCTTCCTCGACCTCAGCCACCAGCTCGACGTCCTCCGACTCGTGCGGTCGATCAACCGCGAGCGTGGCGCCACGGTGGTCATGGTCTTGCACGACCTCACGCTCGCCGGAAGATACTCCGACCGGCTCGTCGTCGTGGGCGGCGGCAGGGTCATCGCCGACGGCACGCCCTGGGAGGTCCTCACCCCGGCCGTGCTCCGCGAGGCCTTCGACCTCGACGCGATCGTCATCCCCGACCCGAGCAGCGGTTCGCCACTCATCGTGCCCGTCGACCCCGACGACGCGATCACCCTCGACGCGGAGTGATCCGGGCGATCGGGCATTCCGATATCGTTTCGTGACTTAGGTTCGGCTACCCTAAGTATCATGACGATCTCTTTACGCCTCCGCCGCGCCGCACTCGTACTCGTGCCGGCACTCGCCCTGGTCGGCCTCGCCGGCTGCTCCCCCACCGCCGCATCCGACGCCGACAGCAGCGGCGCCTGGAGCTACACCGACGACACCGGCACCACGGTCAAGCTCGATGAGCAGCCGAAGCGCGTCGCGAGCTTCGCCGACTACGCGCTCGGCCTGCACGGCAACGGTATCGACCCCGTCGCGGTCTTCGGTCGCGTCGACGTCGCCACCGACAAGCGGTTCTCGGACTACGACCTCGGCGACACGGCCATCGTCGGCAACAGCTACGGCGAGATCGACCTCGAGGCACTCGCCGAGGCGGCACCAGACCTCATCGTGACCGGGATCTACCCGACCGACCGCGACGGCACGCTCGACCTCAAGGGTCCGTACTACGGTGTCGCCGACGTCGAGCAGCAGGAGCAGCTGGAGAAGATCGCTCCGGTCGTCGCCATCAAGGTCGGCGGCAAGGGTGCCGACGTCATCGCCTCGCTCAACAAGCTGTCCGAGGCGCTCGGAGCCGACGAGGACACCATCGCCGCGGCGAAGGAGAAGTACGACGCCGCAGCGGCAGACCTGACGGCCGCGGCGAAGGAGACCGACCTCGAGGTCACGCAGATGTACGCGGACGCGAGCGGCATCTACGTCGTCAAGCCGCAGGACGAGCCGGAGACCGAGCTGTACAGCGAACTCGGCGTGACGTACACGAACGCGAACCCGGACGGCTACTACTACTGGGACATCTACAGCTGGGAGAACGCGGGCCAGGCGATGACCGGTGACGTCCTGCTCGTCAACGTCGAGGGCTTCCAGCAAAGCGACCTCGAGGCGCAGGCGACCTTCGCCTCGCACCCGGCACTCGTCGCCGGTCAGATCCACTCCTGGAACACCGCCGCCCTCGACTACACGTCGCAGGCGAAGCAGATGGAGACGCTCGCCGGGATCCTCCGCGAGTCGAAGGCGCTGTAGCGAGCGCCCCCGGGACTGCGGACGGGCAGGTTGGCCGTCTGCACTTCGACAAGCTCAGTGACCGGAGATGGGCACAGTGACCGGAGATGGGCACAGCCACCGGTCCGGGGGGGCCAGCCTCGGGCGCCCCACCCCGTGTGCTCCCGACGCACCGGAACACCGGTGGAGTGTGGCGACCACACATGGGCTGAACCTTCGGACGGCCGGTAACCTCGTCAGGCGTCCCGGCCGTCCGGGTGCGCCCAACACGAAGGAGTGCCATGGCCATCCAGAGCGCGCGCGAGAGCGACCCACGCGGATCCGACACCACCACCGCAGGCCAGAGCGACATCGATCGCGACGGCCTCGACTCCCGGGTGCAGCGCCGCCGCGCCATCCTCGCCAGCTCGGTCGGAACCGTCATCGAGTGGTACGACTTCACCCTCTACGGGCTGGCCTCCGCGCTCGTGTTCGCGCCGCTGTTCTTCCCCGGCGCGGGCGACCTCGCCGGCCTGCTCGGCGCGTTCGCCGGCTTCGCGGTGGGCTTCGGTGCCCGCCCGATCGGCGGCCTCATCTTCGCCCACTACGGCGACAAGCTCGGGCGCAAACCGACGCTGCTCATCACCCTCCTCTTCATGGGTGTCGCGACCACCTTCATCGGCCTCCTCCCCACCGCCGAGGCCATCGGCATCTGGGCTCCGATCCTGCTCATCGTGCTGCGGATCTTCCAGGGCATGGGCTCGGGCGCTGAGTTCGCCGGCGCGATCACGATGGCGAGCGAGTCCGCCGACGTGAAGCACCGTGCGTTCGCCGCGTCGTTCCCCGGCGCCTCCGTGTACGTGGGCATGGCGCTCGCGACCACCGTCTTCGCCGTGGTGAGCACCCTGCCGATCGAGCAGTTCCAGAGCTGGGGCTGGCGGATCCCGTTCCTCGCGAGCGTCGTCATCGTCGCCTTCGCGCTGTACTTCCGTCTTCGGGTCAAGGAGACGAAGGCGTTCGAGAGCGCCGAGGAGCGCGGCGCCGTCACCTCGGCACCGCTGGCCGGCGCCATCCGCTCGCACTGGCGGGTGATCCTCTGCGGCATGGGGCTCTTCGCGTTCGCGCTGCCGTGGGTCTACGTCGTGCAGGTGTTCTCGCTGTCGTACGTCACGGGCACGCTGAGCGTGAACCCGACGGAGGCGCTCATCGGCCTCATCGTCGCCGAGGTCCTGACCATCCCCACGGCGCTGCTGTTCGGTCGCCTCGCCGACCGCATCGGTCGCAAGCCCGTCCTCATGGGCGCCGCGATCTTCGGTGTCCTCTACGCGTTCCCGATGTTCCTGCTCTACAACACGGAGCAATCGGTCATCGTCGCCCTGGGCCTCATCCTCGGCCTGGCGGTCATCCAGGGTGCGACCATCGGCACCTCGGGCGCGCTGCTCGCCGAGATCTTCCCGACCTCGATGCGCTGGAGCGGTATCGCGCTCTCCCGCGAGATCCCGGCCGCCCTCGTCGGCGGGACGGTCCCGCTCGTCGCGACCGCGCTCGTGGCCGCGAGCGGTGGTGCACCGTGGTTGGTGGCGGCGTACCTGCTGGCGCTCAGCGCGATCGGCATCGTCGGGATCGCGTTCCTCCCGGAGACCCTGCCGCGCAAGCAGCGCGGCTGACGCGTCCTCGGTCCCTGAGCCTGTCGAAGGGCCACGTCACCCGTGGGCACTTCGACAAGCTCAGTGACCGGAAGAGGTGAGCTCAGCGACCGGGCGCGGTCCGGCCCGACGGCTCGGGCCGCTACTCCTCGTCCCAGGTCATGCGACGGCCCATCACGGGCACGGAGGCCAGCAACTCTCGGGTGTAGGCGTCCTCCGGCGCGGCCAGGACGGTGGCCGTAGGCCCCGCCTCGACGACCCGGCCGGCCTGCATGACGCTCACCGTGTCGCACATGTAGTTCACGACGGCGAGGTTGTGGGAGATGAACAGCACCGTGAGTTCGAGCTCGCGCTGCAGCTCGCGAAGCAGGTTGAGGACGACGCCCTGCACCGACACGTCGAGCGCCGAGGTGATCTCGTCGGCGATCAGGACCTCGGGTTCGGCCGCGAGTGCCCGGGCGATCGTGATGCGCTGCCGCTGACCACCCGAGAACGCCGACGGCAGGTCGTTCGCGCGGTCCGGGTCGATGTGCACGCGCTCGAGCAGCTCGCCCACGCGGGACCGCTGCTCCGAGCGGCTCCAGGAGCGCCCGGTCGCCCGAGACCCCTCGGCGATCGACAGACCGATCGGCATGCGCGGGTCGAGCGCGGAGTACGGGTCCTGGAAGACGAGTTGCACGCGCCGACGCGCGCGACGGGCCGCGGCCGAGCGCCCGACGATGTCGGCACCGTTCAACCGGATGCCGCCGGCGCTCGGGATGACGAGACCGACGGCGGCCGCGGCGACCGTCGACTTGCCGGAGCCGGACTCCCCCACGAGGCCGTGGGACGTGCCAGGGCGGACCGTGAGGTCGAAGCCGTCGACCGCGGTGTGCGCGGACGCGCCGTGGCCGTAGCGGACCGTGAGGCCGGAGAACTCGAGACCGGTCATGCGCGCTGTCCTTCGGTGGTGATGGGCCCTTCGACAAGCTCAGGGACCGGGAGAGGCTCCTCGTCGATCGCACCGATGACCGGGAGCGGCATGGTGCGGTCGGAGGTCATGTCGGGCACGCAGGCGATGAGCCCGCGGGTGTACGGGTGCCGCGCTTCGTGGAGACGGTCGGCGTCGAGCGATTCGACGATGCGACCGTCCTTCATGACGAGGATGCGGTCGCAGAACCCGCTGACGAGGGCGATGTCGTGCGAGATGAGCAGGATCGCAGCGCCCGTCTGCTCCTGCGCCTCGTGGAGCACGCGGAGGACCTGGCGCTGCACCGTCACGTCGAGTGCCGTGGTGGGCTCGTCGGCGATGAGCAGCTTCGGGCGGCCCATGAGCCCCATACCGATCATGGCCCGTTGCCGCATGCCGCCGGACAGCTCGTGCGGGAACTGCTTCAGGCGCTTGGCCGGAAGCGGGATCCGCACCGACTCGAGTGCGGCCTCGGCGCGCTTCGTCGACTCGGCCGCCGACAGTCCCTCATGGACCTCGACGGTCTCGCGGAGCTGCTTGCCGATCGTGAGCGAGGGGTTCAGCGAGGTGAGCGGGTCCTGGAAGACCATCGCCAGCTCGAGGCCGAGGCGGCTGCGCTCGGCCTTCGTCAGCGGTGCGGTCATGTCGATCCCGCGGAAGCTCAGCTCCGAGGCCTGCACCGAGGAGTCGGGCCCGAGCAGGGCGGCGATCGCCATCGCGCTCACCGACTTGCCCGATCCGGACTCCCCGACGACGCCGACGACCTCGCCGGGCATGATCGTGAGGCTGATGCCGTGGACGCGCTCGACGAGTCGGCCGTCGCGGTCCGGGAAGGCGACGCGGAGGTCGCGCACCTGCACGACGGGCTCCTGGCCGGCCGGTGTCGCAGCCGCAGCGGAGGCGGTCGCGGGAGCCGCGGTGCGACGACGCGCGGGCGCGGGCAGTCCGAGGAGCCGCTTCGACGACTCGTTCCAGAGCTCGCCGAGCTGCGTGAAGATGACGCCGCACACGACGAGCGCGATGCCGGGGCCGATCGCCGCCATCGGGTTCCCGTAGATGCGCGCGATCCCGAGGCCGAGGAGGCGACCCCAGTCGTACTCGGGTGCCTGCACGCCGAGACCGAGGAAGGACAGGCCGGCGAAGGCGAGCAGCGTGCCGGAGGCGGAGACCGCCGCGTTCACGAGCATCGGCGGCAGCATGTTCGGCATGACGTGCCGGACGAGCACCTCCGCCTGGCCGACGCCGGCGATCCGCGCGGCCTTCACGTAGTCGCGACCGATCAGCGACGAGGCGAGCGTGTAGGTGAGGCGGGCGAAGGTCGGCACACCCGCGAATCCGACGGCGAGCATCGCGCCGGTGGCGCTCGCGCCCCAGATCACAGAGAAGAACAGGGCCATGAGCAGCCATGGGAACGACAACAGGATGTCGATGAGTGCGGTGACGAGTCGGCGGAGCGGTCGAGGCAGGACCGTCGCGACGGCCCCGAGGAGGACGCCCCCGATGACGGAGATCGCCGTCGCGCCGAGGGTCAGCAGCACGGACACCCGGGTGGCGACCATGACCCGGGCGAAGACGTCGCGCCCGAGTTCGTCGGTGCCGAAGGGGTGGGCGAGGCTCGCGCCGGCGAGGCGGTCGGCCACCGACGTCGTGTCGGCGGCAGACCCCCAGACGGTCGGGCCGACGACCGCGACCACGATGATGAGGAGCGCTCCGATCGCGCCGGTCAGGCCGCGCGGGGTGCGGAGGCGGTCGAGCACCGGGGATCGGTTCGAGCGGGTGGATGCACGCATGAGCTCAGCCCTCCGTGATCGAGGAGCGCGGATCGATCGTCGCGAGCGCGATGTCGATGAGGAGGTTGAGGCCGAGGACGAGGATCGCGTACACGAGGACGATGCCCTGGATCATCGGGTAGTCCTTCGAGGTGATCGACGAGACGATGCTCGTCCCGAGGCCGGGGATGGCGAAGACCGTCTCGATGAGGACGGTGCCGGCGACCATGCCCGTGAGGATGATGCCGCCGATCGTGAGCGTCGAGGTCACCATGTTCGGCAGCGCGTGCCGCAGGTAGACGAGGTGCGTCGGGAGGCGCTTGCTCCGTGCCGTGGTCATGTACGGCATCTCGAGGACGGCCAGCATCTCCACGTGCACGATGCGGGCGAGGTAGGCCATTGGACCGACCGCGAGGGCCACCACCGGCAGGATCGCCTGGTCGAAGCCTCCCCAGCCGGCGGCCGGGAGCACCTTGAGCCCGATGCTGAACACCGCGATGAGACCGGCGGCGAGCAGGAGGCTCGGGATGGCGATCAGCACGCCGAGCAGACCCGAGACGCCGAGGTCGGCGAGGCGACGGCGGCCGGTGCGCGAGGACACCGCGGTCGCGACGCCGATGGGGAAGGCGCCGATCGCCGCGAGGAGGAAGGACGCGACCGCGAGGGTGAGCGTCACCGGGAAGCGCTGCGCGATCGTGTCGGCGACCGGCCGCTGTGACCCGATCGCCGTCCCGAAGTCGCCGCGGAACAGCCCGCTGACGTAGTTGACGAACTGCTCCGGCACCGGCACGTCCAGCCCGAGGTCGGCGCGCGTCCGCTCGACGAGTTCCGGGGTCGCACTGTTCCCGAGCGCAGCCCGCACCGGGTCGCCCGGCACGAGCTGCACGATCAGGAACGTCGCGACGATGACGATGGCGAGGGAGACGAGCACCCGGCCGAGTCGTCGGAGGATGAACGACGCCCGCGGGGAGAGTCCGCCGAGGACGCCGCGACCCCCTCGACGCGCGACCGCCGGGCCGCCGGGGCCCGTGGCCGGGTCGGTGGCCTGCTCGGTGGTCACGGTCGAGGGGATCGTCATGATCAGCCGACCATCCGGATGCTCGTCGGGCGGATGAAGTTCGGACGCTCGACCTCGGCACCGTTCAGGTACAGGAAGTCCTGCGCGTCGGCGATCGGGAACACGTCCGTCCGCTCGATGAGCTTCGCCTCGGCCTGCTGCCAGAGGTCGCAGGTCTCCTCAGGGCTGGCCGTCTTGGCCTGCTCGGCGAGCGCGTCGTACTCGGGGTTGTCGACGAACATGAAGTTGTTGCCGCCCTTGTCCGGGGTCTCGCCACCGAAGAAGGTGTTCACGATGACCGGTCCGCCCGGAGCGATCTGCACGAAGCCGGTGTCCCAGTCGAAGGTCGAGAACAACTGCTCCGACCAGGCGTTCGCGTCATTGCCCGAGAGCTCCGTCGTGACGCCCAGCTCGTCCCAGGTCTGCTGCACGAGCTCGGCCGCTGCCGCGTGGCTCGGGGTGGCCGCGTCGTAGATGAACTTGATCGTCAGCGGTTCGCCGTCCTTCGAGCGCTTGCCGTCGGAACCGAGCGTCCAGCCCGCCTCGTCGAGCAGCTCGCCGGACTTCTCGACGTCCGTCTCGGGGAGCGTCCACTGCGGGCCGTCGGCGACGCAGAGGTAGGGGCTCTTCACGACGAGCGACTTCGACTCCTCGGCGGTGCCGTCGGTGACGACCTCACCGACCTGCTCGCGGTCGATCGCGGTGACGAGGGCCTCACGGACGAGCGGGTCGGAGGTGGGGCGCTCGGGGCGCTCGTTGAAGAGCATCTCGCCGATCGGGTTGCGCACGCCCTCGCTGCCGAGACCGGCGGCCTCGACGCGGTCCTGGTCGGCCCCGCCGATGCTCGCGGCGTTCACGTCGCCGGAGAGCAGCAGGTTCGCCGCGGTCCCGGGGTCGGTGACGACGCGGACCTCGAAGGTGTCCGGCAGGCCCTTGGTGTCACTCGTGACGTCCTCGGGACCCCAGGTGTAGTCGTCGCGCTTCGTGAAGGTGTAGCTGGAGCCGGGGGTGGCCTTGTCGAGGGTGAAGAGGCCGGTGCCGTTCATCGTCTCGACGAGGGAGTCGGGGTCGTCGAGGCCGGCCTGGCAGACCATCTCGACGGTTCCGGTGTTGGCGAGGATGAACGGGTCGGGCGTCGTGCTCGTGACCGTGAGCTGGTTGCCGTCGGCGGTCGCGGTCATCCGTTCGGAGACCTGCGCGCCGTAGTAGAAGGTCGCGTTGGCCGGGTCGGCGTTGTAGGTGATGTTCGCCGCGGCGGTCTCCGCGGTGAACGGGGTGCCGTCCGCGCAGGTGATGCCGTCCTTGAGCGTGTACGTGATGGAGGTGGAGGTGGCGTCCTCCTCCCAGCTCTCGGCCAGCCAGGGCAGGAGCTCGCCGTCGGCGTTGACGTACACGAGCGACTCGTAGTGGAAGCTGATGATCTCGCGGGCCTCGAGGCTGATGCCCGTCATGGGGACGAGGCTGCCCGGGTCGCCGCTCATCGCGGTGACGAAGGTGCCGCCGGAGACGTACTCGCCGGAGGAATCGGAGGATTGCGAGGAGGTGCACGCGGTGAGGGCCACCGCGGTGAGGGCCGCGGTGGCGAGTGCCGCCGCGGCTTTCCGCTTGCTGTTCATGCTGGATCCTTCGTACTCGGGTGGCCGTGGTGCGCGGGTGGCCGGATCGGATGGGGTGGAGCGGGGTGGACTACATCGCTCGTCTCGACGGCACTCCGATACGGGCGAGGGGACCCGCCGCCTTCACGGAGACCTTCAGGGTGGGGCGGGTCGCGTACGAGACGGGGGTCTCGAGCACGTCGACGATCTCGACCGAGCGCGGGTCTGCGCCGGCCTGGATCGCCTTCTCGATCGCGGAGCGTCCTGCCTCCTCGATGGCGGCTGCGCGGTCGGCGAAGTCGCAGAGCTGATCGGAGCGCCCACCGGCGAGCGCGATGGCCGCGCCCACGGCGTTGGCGACGTTGCCGCGCGCCGGGCGCAGGACCTCGCTCGCGCCGAGGACGGCGTCCGGGACGAGGAATCCTCCGCCGCCGACGACGACGAGCGGGAGGCCGGTTCGGCCGAGCGACATGCGCTCGACGGCGGACTCGATGCGTTCGTGGGCGACGCCGAGCGCGTGCTCGAGCGCCTGGCGGGTCGCGCGGTCGAGGGGCGGCAGCTCGCGGTCCGCGATGCCGAACTGGAGCGAGGCCGCGTCGGTGAGGGTCGGGGTGGTGCCGCCGAACAGCAGCGCCTCCTCGGTGAGGCGGTAACCGACCGAGTCGTGCCGCGGGACACCGGTCGCGGTGTCGACGATCGTGCCGCCGCCGAGCCCGACGCTCAGGATGTCGGGCATGCGGAAGTTCGTCCGCACACCACCGACCTCGCGGGGCAGGGTCGACTCGCGGGGGAACCGGTCGACGAGCACGCCGAGGTCGCTGGTCGTGCCGCCGACGTCGATGATGATCGCGTTGTCGGCACCGGAGAGGAAGGCGGCGCCGCGGATGGAGTTCGCCGGCCCGGAACCGATCGTCAGCACCGGGTAGCGCGCCGCGTACTCGACGGCCATGAGCGTGCCGTCGTTCTGCGCGAAGTAGGTGGTCGCGTCGAGTCGCTCCTCCGCGACGACCGTCGTGAGCGCGTTCGTGACGTCGCGGGCGACGGCGTAGAGCGACGCGTTCAGAACGGTCGCGTTCTCGCGCTCCAACAACCCGAGCGCGCCGATCTCGTGGCTGAGCGACACCGGGATGTCGACCCCCACGTGGTCCTGGACGAGCGCCTCGACCTCGAGCTCCTGCTCGGGGAACGACGGGCTGAAGATGCCGCAGACGGCGACGGCGTCGAAGGTGCCGGCCAGGGCGTCGAGCTCCCGGCGGATGAGGTCGCGGTCGAGCGGGGCGATCGGGTAGCCGTCGACGAGGTGGCCGCCTCCGGCGAGGATGCTCCCCGCGAGGACGACGTCGCGCAGTTCCCGCGGCCAGCCGGCGAGCGGCGGGAGCGAGGTGGCGGCAGGCGAGCCCAGCCGGATGACGACGACGCGTCCGAGGTCGCGACGGTTGACGATCGCGTTGGTCGCGTGGGTGGTGCCGAGCATGACGCGGGTGACGAGGCCCCGGTCGTCGCCGAGCTGGTCGAGGACCTCGGCGAGCGCCGCGCGGATGCCGCCCGTGACGTCGCGGGTGGTTGGCTGCTTCGTCCACGAGACGACCTCGCCCGTGCCCGAGAGCGCGACGGCGTCGGTGTTCGTCCCGCCGACGTCGATACCGATCGCGAGTTCGCCCGAGGTGTCGGTGACGGTGCTGGTCGTGGTACCGGCGCTCATCGGGTCGCTCCAATGGTCTCGTCGGCGCTCACACCGAAGGGCTCGTAGTCGAGGTCGTAGCCGAACGCGCGCGGGCCGGCGAGTTCGAGGCCGCGCTCGGTGCGCCACAGCGGATCACACGCCCAGGCGAGGACGCTCACCCGCTGCCCGAAGCGCAGCATCTCGGTGGAGATCGCGTCGCCCGTCTCGGAGTCGACGATCGTGACGAGGTCGGGGACGCTGACGATGACCGCTCCGTCCTCCATGACGACGAGGTTCTCGTTCTGGATCTCCACGCGGGTGAGGCGACCGCGGTGCTCGCCGATCCCCTCGACCGTGACGGAACCGCGGGTGAACCCGCCCTCGGTGCGGCGCTCGATGTCGACGACCTTGCCACCCGTGATGAGGGACGCCCCGAGTTCGTCCGTGAGCGCGCCGACGGGGTCGGTGGCGGCGAGGAGCCGGCGCCCGACCTGCACGGCGCGGCTGACGCTGCCCTCGATGACCGCGCCGCGCACGGTGTCGCGGTCCATGACGTAGTTGGCGCCGATCGAGATCGCGCCGCTCGCCACGGTGAGGGCGCGGGCGTGGCGCTCGAGCCAGGCGAGGCTGACCGGCCGCAGGATCGAGACGTTGCCGATCACGTCGCTCAGGACCGCGTACCCGGGCGGGAGGTTCGCGACGTTCATCGCGGTCATCGGCGCTTCCGGGAAGGCGCGCCCCATGCCGTCGGCGTCGAGGATGCTGAGGCCGAGGCTCGCGGCCCAGCCGACGGGGCCGACGCCGTTGCTGCCGCCGATCTCCGTCGCCATGATCGTCGTGATGCGCTTGCCGGTGAGGCGCTCGATCTCCTCGACGATGATCTCGGCCTGGCCGCTCGCGCCGAGCATCTCGAAGCCCACCGACGGAGCGCCGATGCCGGACATGGCGACGACCACGTCGTCCGCGTCGAGGTCGCCGACCTGTTTGACGGGGACCGGGCCGAACTGCTCCAGGGCGATCTCGACGCCGAGCTGCGGGGTCTGCACCGCGCCGCCGCCGCCGGTGCCGAAGATGGCGCATCCTGCGGCGAGCGCCGGCACGTCGGCCAGGGTGATGCTGGTGATCGGCGTGGCCGACGCTGCGGAGCGTGCAGCGGGGTGGTTCGTTGACATGTACCGAGCGTAGGCAGGGTCGGGAACCACGACAATGTTCCCGTGGCCCACACAATCGGGGCAGAATGTGCTCATGGCCCAAGTCACCGTCGCGGACGTCATCCTCCAAGCCGAGCATCTCGGCGCCCGCTGCGTCGCCGGCGCCCCTGCTGGCGTCCCGGTCACCGGCGTCGAGATCCTCGCGCTCGACGAGCTGAACGACGCGACCGAGCACTCCATCGCCATCGTGACGACCCCCGACGGCGCCGTCCCGAGGCCGTACCAGGTCGACATCGCCATCCGCCGGGCCATCGCAGCGGGCTGCGCCGGCCTCGTATTCGTCGGCGCCTTCCCGGTCGCCGAGACCTCTCGGGCCCTCGCGGACCGCGGTGGTCTGCCGGTGATCATGAGCGAGGGCATCGCCTCCGACCTCGCCGTGCTCATGGACCGCACGATCCGCGGTGGAGCCGAGGAGGCGATGTCGCGCGCCGAGTTCGCGATCCAGCGGGTGATCAGCGCGTCCGCGGCCGAAGCGGAGCAGGCGTCGGGTGTCGGCGTGCGGGAGGCGATCCTCGAGGTCGCCAGCACGACGCTCGGGGTGCCGGTCACCCTCGTCGAGGACGCGGGCGCGAGCTGGCTCGAACCGGACGCGGTGTGCATCGGTGAGATCCCGATCGGCCGGGTCCACGCCGAGCGCGACGACCCGGCCGCGGCGATCGCCCTGCCGGTCATCGCCTCCGTCCTCTCCCGAGCCCTGCAACGGGAACTGCACGGGCGGTTCGGTTCGGTGCGCTCGCGGGCGGAGCTCATCATCGAGCTGATCTTCGCCGAGTCGTCCCGTATCGACGGCTTCGCGATGGACGCGGTCCGGGCCGGCCTGCCGCTGCAGCTGTCGCACGCGGTGGCGTGGCTGACCCCGAAGCACGCGAGCGACCCGGACCGACGCGCACCCACGGTCCTTGCGCCCTCCGTCGAACTCTTCGCGCTGCAACTCGTCGACCAGCGCGAGGAGCAGTGGCACCTCGCGATGCGGCGCGACGAGATCGTCGTCATCTCCTCGGAGGAGCTCGGCGCACCCGACCACCAACGGCGCCTGCGCGACGTGATGGAGCGGATCGTCACGCACGCTGCGACGATCGCGGGGCCGGAGTGGACGTTCACGGTCGGGCTCGGGACACCGCAGAGCGGGGCGGCGGGGCTCCGGCAGTCGGCGACCGAGGCGCGGGTCGCAGCGGAGGCCGCCATCGCGGGTGGTCGCTTCGGCACCATGGAGGCGACGGACGTCACCGGGCTGCGGCGGGTGCTCCTCGACTTCTACGCCTCACCGCTCAGTCGGACGCTGCTCGACGACATCCTCTCGCCACTCGACGCCCTCGGGCCGGAGCGGGCCGCGATCTCGGTGCGGACGCTCCTCGCGTACCTCAGCCATCGGAACTCGCTCGCGCGTGCCGGGGCTGAGCTGAACCTGCATCCGAACGCGGTGAACTACCGGATCCGGCGCATCGAGCAGTCGCTCGAACTCGACCTCGCCGATCCCGACGTCCGCTTCGCCGCGGAGCTCGCCTGCCGGGTGCGGCTCATCGGCATGCCGTAGCCGAGCGGCGCCCGCTCAGCCCTCCCCGAGCCCTCGGTCCCTGCCTCAAGCCACGCTCCCTGCCCTTCGACACGCTCAGGAACCGCGTGTCGAAGGGCCCACGAACAACCCTCCCGTCAGTGAGACGTTCTCCGTGCTGCATTTCGGCAAGCTCAATGACCGGCGAAGCTCAACGACCGGCCAAGCTCAACGACCGGACGAGCTCCTCGCCACCCGGACGATGCCGGCGGCGAGCGTCGGCCAGAGCTCGGCGGGGATGAGGTGTCCCATGCCGGGGAGGACGTGGAGTTCGGCCGCCGGCATCGCCTCGGCGATGTCCACGGCGGACGACCAGTGCAGGACGTCGTCCTCGCGACCGTGGAGCACGAGGGTCGGCACGGTCACGTCGCGCAGCCGCTCGAGTCGCTCCGGCGCACGTAGCAGCGCCGCCCACTGCCGGCTGAACCCCTCGGGTGCGTAGCCGCGGTCGTACGCCTCGCCCGTCGCCCAGACCTCCCACGCGGTGTCCGGCTGGTAGCGCGCGCCGGGCACGGGTGCGGCGAGCTCGGCCATCGCGGCGACGGACTCCTCCCGCGTGTACCGCACTGGTTCGACGAGCAGCTCGGGGCGCTCGCCGTGCAGGATGTAGCGAGGGTCCTGGCCGGGGATCGTGGACAGCAGGCCGAGACTCAGCACGCGCTCCGGGTGGTCGAGCACGACCATCTGCGCCATCATGCCGCCCATCGAGTGCCCGACGAGGTGCGCCTGCTCGACCCCGAGGTGGTCGAGCACCCGCAGGACGTCGTCGCCCATGTCGCCGAGCGAGTACCCGCCGTCGAGGTCGTTCTCGCCACCGAACCGTTGCGAGAAGCCGACGTCGCGGTTGTCGAACCGCACGACGCGGAAGCCCTCGTCCACGAGCATGGCCCGGAACGGGTCACGCCAGGTGAGCAGCTGCGCGCCGCCGCCCGCGATGAGCACGATCACCGGGTCGGCGGGGTCACCCTCCACCTCGTAGTAGATCGAGACGTCGTCGGTGTCGGTGTACGGCATGCGGTGCTCACTCTCCTCGAACGTGCTCCCTGGCGGGCGTTCCGAGGCTAGCCCGCGGCCTGGCCGTGCACCATGTGTCAGGACACCACGGTTCCGGTGGTGACTGTGCCGACGCCCCAACCGTCGGCTCCCGGAGCAACGCGGGTAGGCTCGCGACATGAGCGCCGAACCCCTCTCCGGAGACGACACCCTGCAGCTGCCCGAGTTCGACACCCCGCCCGCCGAGCCCATGCTCCTCGCGCAGCAGTGGCTCGCCGCAGCGATCGAGCGGGACGTCAGCGAACCCCGATCGATGACCCTCGCGACCGCCACCTCGGTCGGTGTCGTGAGTGCGCGCACCGTCGATGTGAAGACCCTCGACGATCGCGGCCTGATCTTCGGCTCCTCGACCGAGAGCCGCAAGGGCGGGCAGCTCGCCGAGAACCCGAGCGCCGCCCTCCAGGTCTACTGGCGCGAGACGATGCAGCAGCTCCGCTTCGAGGGCCGCGTCGAGCAGCTGAGCGACGAGGAGTCCGACGCGCTGTTCGCCGACCGCTCGCCCAAGTCGCGCGCGGCGACGGCGGTCGCCCACCAGTCGACGCCGTTCCGCGACGGCCCGGAAGAGACCCTCGACGCCCTCATCAAGCAGGCGAACGAGCTGCTCCAGCGCGAGGGCGATGACGTCCCGCGGCCGGCGACGTGGGTCGGGTTCCGACTCGTCCCCGACATGGTCGAGTTCTGGCATGCCAGTCGCGACCGGATGCACCGGCGTCTCCGCTACCTCGCGGCCGACGACGGCTGGATCGTGGACCGCCTGCAGCCGTAGCGGGGAGGTGGGGTGCACGACGGCGCCCGGTCATCGAGCCCCGGCCCCGGTCATCGAGCCCTGACGCCGGTCATCGAGCCCTGACGCCGGTCATCGAGCTCCGGCCCCGGTCATCGAGCCGTAGTCCCGGTCACTGAGCCTGTCGAAATGCACCCGGACGAACCCGCCCTTCGACAAGCTCAGGGACCGAGTAGGCCGCTCAGAGACCGACAGGCCCAACCCCGCCCTTCGACACTTCGACACTTCGACACTTCGACAGGCTCAGTGCAGCCCTCCCGGGGACCGGGCAGACCGCGCTACCTCGGCGCGCGGACGACCACGACCCCACCGACGGGCGGCTCGACGACCGCGGTGCCGTTGTCGGCGTCGACCGCGATGACGTAGGCGCCGACGGCCACGCGCTGCACACCGGCGGTCGCCGGGTGCACGATGACGTCGAGGCCGGGCTCCACCCGGGAGACCTGCTGGTCAGCCGGGTCGGGGTCGGTCGTGAGCACGTGCGCCGGGTGCGTGCGCTCGGCCGCGGCGGCCGCCTCCCGGCGGGTCAGCTCACTCGACGGTGTGGCCACGTGTGCGGCCGTCCCCGCGGTCACGCCGGCACCGAGGGCCGCCGTCTCCGCGCCATCGACCGCGTTCCGCGGCTTGCCGCTCGACGGGGCGGTCGCGGCCGAACCCGTCTCACCGGCCTCGACGTGATGCGCCGGGTGGCTGCGCTCGAGCGCGGCACCCTCGACGTCGACGTTCGGCAGGATGCGGTCGAGCCACTTCGGGATCCACCAGGCGCTCTTCCCGAGCAGGTGCATGACCGCCGGGATGAGGAGCATACGGACGACGAACGCGTCGACGAGCACACCGAAGGCCAGACCGAACCCGATCGATCGGATCATCGCCGAGTGGGAGAAGATGAACCCGCCGAAGACGGAGATCATGATGATCGCCGCCGCTACGACGACCGTCCGGCCGGCGTGCAGCCCGCGCTGGACCGCCAGACGCGCCGGGGCACCGTGCGCGAACGCCTCGCGCATGCCGGACACGAGGAACAGCTGGTAGTCCATCGCGAGCCCGAAGAGGATGCCGATGAGGATCGTCGGCAGGAAGCTCAGGATGGGCCCCGGGTCGTGCACGCCGAACACCGGGCCGAGCCAGCCCCACTGGAAGATCGCCGTGATGCCTCCGAAGGTCGCCGCGAGCGACAGCATGAAGCCGAGCGTCGCGGTGAGCGGCACGAGGATCGAGCGGAACACGAGGATCATGATGATGAGCGACAGGCCGACCACGAGCGCCAGGTAGAGCGGGAGGGCGTCGGAGAGCTGCTTCGAGACGTCGATGTTGCCGCTCGCACTGCCGGCCACCCCGAGCTCGACGTCGCCCGACAGCGGCGAGAGGTCGCGGAGGTCGCGGACGAGCTGCTCTGTGGAGACCGCGTTCGGGCCCTCCTTCGGGATCACCTGGAAGGCGAGGACGGAGTTGTCGTCCGAGGCGCCCACCGGCGCGACGGCCTTCACGTCATCCTGGTCGGCGATCTCCTGGCCGATCCGCACCTGCTCCTCGAGGACCTCCTCGTCGGTGGCGGCGTCGGGCAGCGTGGCGACGACGAGCAGCGGACCGTTGACGCCGGCACCGAACTTGTCCTCGATGAGCGTGTAGGACTGGTACTGCGTCGAGTCGACGGCTTCCGAGCTGCCGTCCGGCAGGCCGAGGCGCATGTCGAGCGCGGGGATCGCGACGACGCCGAGCACGACGAGTCCGGCGACGAGTGTGCCGACGGCGCGCAGCGTGCCCATGGGCTTGGTCGGAACGGCGTCCGGGCGCGGCGTGCCGACGGTGCCGCGTGCCTTCCGGCTGAGGATGCGGAAGCCGAGCAGCGACAGCAGGGCGGGCGTCAAGGTGACCGCGAGCAGGATCGCGACGGCGACGCAGATCGCGCCGACGGTGCCCATCAGGCCGAGGAACGGGATTCCCGTGACGTTGAGCGCCAGCAGGGCGACGAGGACGGTCGATCCGGCGAAGACGACGGCGTTCCCCGAGGTGCCGTTCGCGAGACCGATGGACTCGTGGAGTTCCACGCCCGCGAGGAGCTGCTTGCGGTGCCGGTTCAAGATGAACAGCGAGTAGTCGATGCCGACCGCGAGCCCGAGCATGACGCCGAGCACCGGCGTGATCGAGAGCATGTCGACCACGCCCGAGAGCGAGAGCGACGCGGTGACGCCGACACCGACGCCGACGATCGCCGAGACGAGCGGGAGCGATGCGGCGATGACCGTGCCGAGCATGACGAGCAGCGTGATCGCCGCGATGATGAGGCCGATCGCCTCACCCACGCCGAACAGCTGCGGCAGGCTCTGCGCGAGCTCGTTCGAGAACTCGACCTCGACGCCCGACGGGACGTCCTTCTTCACCTGGTCGATGACCGACTGCTTCGTCTCCGGCGTGACCTCCTGCTGACGCTTGTCGAAGACGACGTTCGCGACCGCGGTGGTGTCGTCGGTCGAGACGGTGCGGATGCCCGAGGAGAGGTCGAGGAGCTGGGAGGAGAGCTCGAGCTTCGTGCTTTGCTCGTCGAGTTTCGCGAGGTTCTCGGTGATGGTGGCCTGCTGGGCGTCGAGTGCCGTCTGCTGCTGCGTGATCGCGGTCTGCTGGGCGTCGAACTGGGCCTGCGCGGCGGCCGGGAGCGTGCCGCCGGCGGCCTGCTGTGCCTGGGCGAGCGCGGCGCTCAGCTGGGTCTGTGCGTCGGTCAGCTGCTGCTGTCCGGCGTCGAGCTGCGTCTGGCCGTCGGTCAGCTGAGTGCGGCCGTCGTCGATCTGGGTCTTGCCGTCGGAGATCTGCTTCGCCTGGTCGGCGATGGTCTCCTGCGTCTCGAAGGGGTTGACCGTGGTGTCGACGCCCTTGAGGTCGGCCGTCTCGTCGAGCAACTCGCCGATCGCGGTCTTCTGACTGTCGGAGAAGGCGTCGCCGTCCTTCGTGTGGAACACCATCGCGCCGGTGCCGCCGGATGCGCTCGGGAACGACTCCTCGAGCTGGTCGGTGACCTTCGCGGTCGGCGTGCCCGGGATGGTGACGGCGCTCGAGAGGGTGCCGCCGAAGGCGAGGAACGCGCCGACCGAGATGCCGAGGATCACGATCCAGGAGATGAGGACGGCCCACGCGCGACGCGCGGAGAAGCGTCCGAGGCGATACAGCAGTTCAGCCAAGGGAGTCTCGATTCTTCGGGAGGTGGTGCTGGTGACGTGTGCGGGGACGGAGCGGGAAGCGGATCAGTGCGTGGACGAGTAGCCGGTGCGGACGCTCGCGATGAGCCGTTCCAGCAGGTCGGTCCAGAGGGCACGGGCTTCATCGTCCGTGGTGGCGCCGGTACTCGCGATCCAGTGATGGGCGAGCACTTCGACACCGTGCATGAGGGAGGACACCAGGAAGCCGGCCTCGAGTTCGTCGACGTCGGTGTTGCGCTCGGCCAGTTCGTGGGCGAGTTCCTGGGTAGTGCGGGAGAAGGTGGCCTGGAAGAGCTGTTGCGGGCGTGAGTCGTCGGGCGCGAAGCCGCCGAGCGCGTTCCAGAGGAAGGCGATGACGCGCGGGATGTCGGTCGTGCGGAGTGCCGCGGCGACGTCCTCGAACATCGAGACGCGCGACCCAGGGCCTGCCGGCCGGGCATTGACGGCGGACCGGAAGCTCTCGATCACGACGGCCAGCTCCTCGGTGCAGGAGGTGGTGACGAGGTCGTCGATCGAGGAGAAGTGGTTGAACACCGTGCGGCGCGAGACGTCGGCGCGCTCGGCGATGACGTCGACGTTGAACGCGGCGATGCCCTGCTCCGCGATCATGACGCGGGCGGCGTCGAGGATCGCCCGATGATGGCGCGCGCGGAGGGCGGCGCGTCGATCCTCGGCGGGGGCGGTGGTGGACACGTGGGTACACTACGTGCACCGATGCACTCAGTGCAACATGTTGACTCGGTGTTCACCCATCTGTCAGGAAGCGCGCGAGCAGGTTCTCCTGCGGGTTCGCTGACTCGCCCGAAGCTGCACGGGGTTCCGCGATTTCCGTGCAGGATCGGGCGGCTCAGGTACGCCGGGACGGGGGCCGAGGTGGACGGATGGTCGGGTCGGGCGGACTGGGCGTCGGGTGGGGAGGTCACGGCTCCGGCAAGCTGAGAGCATGACGACAGACGAGAAGCTCGACGCACCACGAACGGGCTCGGTCCCCACGACGAACACTCCCGCGTCCGACGTCCCGCGCACGCGGACCGCATGGGCGGCCGTCGCCGTCATGATGGCGACGAGCTTCGTGCTCGTGCTGGCCGAGTTCCTGCCGCCGAGCCTGCTGCCGTCGATGGCCGCGTCGCTCGGGATCACCGAGGGCCAGGCCGGCCAGGCCGTCACGGCGACCGCCTTCATCGGCTTCCTCACCGCGCCGACGATCGGGATCCTCGTCCCGCGACTCGACCGTCGCCTCCTGCTCGTCCTGCTCGCGGCCGCTGCCGCGGTGTCGAGCGCGCTCGTCGCGATCTCCGCCGACTTCGTGATGCTGCTCATCGCCCGACTCCTGCTCGGTGCGGCCCTCGGCGCCTTCTGGGCGATGTCGATCGCGATCGCCGCCCGGTTGTCCGCGCCGCACCACCTCGGTCGGGCGATCATGCTCGTGAACACCGGCACCACCGTCGCGACGGTCGCCGGTGTCCCGGTCGGCACCTACCTCGGTTCGGTCATGGACTGGCGCCTCATCTTCGCCGGCGTCGCGGTCATCACCGCGGTGGTGGCCGTCGCGCTGCGGCTCGTCCTCCCGCCTGTCGCACCGGCACCGTCGAGCGGCGGTCTGCGGTCGCTCGTCGACACGCTCCGGGTCCCGGGCATCCGCGTCGGCCTGACGGGGCACATCCTGACCGTCCTCGGGCACTTCATCGCCTTCACCTACATCCGGCTCGCGATCGAGCGGGTGCCCGACCTCGACGCGGCCGGTGTCGCGGTCCTGCTCGCCGCGTTCGGCCTCGGCGGTGTGGTCGGCAACTTCGTGATCGGACTCCTCGTCGACCGCCACCTGGCGGCCCTGCGCTACGTCGTCCCGGCCTTCATCGGCATCTCGATCGCGCTCGTGACCCTGTTCCCGGGGCAGCCCTGGATCGTGACCATCGCGATCACCACCTGGGGCATGGGCTTCGGCGCCTGGCTGACGACCCTGAGCACGTGGATGGGTCGCCTCGTCCCGGACCGCATGGAGTCCGGTGGCGGACTCGTCGTCGCGGGGTTCCAGCTCGCGATCACCGTCGGCGCCGGAGCGGGTGGACTGCTCGTCGATGCGGTCGGCATCGTCCCGGCGCTCACGGTCGCGGCGATCTCCGCGATCGTCGGCGGCATCGTGTTCGGGTCGGCGCGCACCGCGCGATGAGGCAGAAGGCTGCCTGGCCGAGCTGCTACGCGGCGAGCGCCGCCTCGGCACGCCAGCGGGCCGGCGTCAGGCCCGTGTACCGCTGGAAGGCACGCGCGAACCCGTCTTCCGACACGTAGCCGAGCGCGCCGGCGAGCTCAGCCACCGTCGCGTCGCCCGTGAGGATGAGCCCCTTGGCCGTCTCCATACGAACGGTCGTGAGGTAGGCGCGCGGGGTGTGCCCGACGACCTCGCGGAACCGCTCGGCGAACGCCGACCGCGACATCATGGCGATGCGGGCGAGCGTCTCGAAGGTCCACGGTCGCCCCGGTTCGGCGTGCAGGGCGTCGAGGACCGCGCCGATGTGCGGGTCGCCGATGCGTTGCAGCCAGCGGTCCGGCGCGCAGCCGGCCTCGTTCCACGTGCGGAGCGCGGCCGACACGATCGTGGTCGCGATGCGGCTGCAGATGACGTTGTCGCCCGGCCGCGGACGACCGGCCGCTTGCGGGCACCCCATGCCTGCGATGAGCGCCACCATCGAGGGCTCCTGCCCCGCGAAGTCGGCGACGTACAGGTGCTCGGGCAGCGTCTCCGCCACCTGCTGGCGCTGCCCCGGCGGGGTGAAGGCGACGTCGAGGAGCTCGGCGTCCTCGAGCGCGACCACCGTCGTGGCGTGGGCGCGGGGGAAGAAGACGAGGTCGCCGGCATCGAGGTCGCGGGTACCGTCGGCGGCGGTGAGGCGCACGCGCCCACTGGAGAGGTAGACGAAGCCGGACGCCGTGTGCGGTCGTCGCAGCGGTGTGCCCGCGGCGAGGCGGTCGCGGTCGGTGCCCTGGATCGTCCACTCGAGGCTCGCGAGCGCGCGATCGAAGGTGTCGATCGTCGACGCTGGAGGGGTCGCGGTGAGGGTCACACCGATGCGAACGCGAATGCGTCGCCGGATGTTCCGCGACCTGCCCGCTGAGTCGCCCGGATCTGTCCGATTTCGGCGTGGATCCGAGCAGATTCGGGCGACTCGGTCGCGGCTAGCGACCGTCCACCACGGACATGAACCCCGCGAAGGCGAAGGCTCCCGGGATGATGTAGAGCAGCGTGCGGGTGACGAGCCAACTGACCGCACCGACGGCCACCCAGATCGCGTGGAAGCGCGCCCGCACGGTGAGGCGCCGGCCCTCCTCGCCGACGACCGTCTCCTTCCGGGTCCAGACCTGCTCAGCCTCCATGGCGTCGCGCGCCGCCTCGAGGACGCTCTCCGCGTCCTGCCCCGCCACCCGCTCGTCGCGATACCGCTCAGCCCTCGTGATGAGACGCGGCACGAGGTCGGTGAGGATCGCGTTGATGGCGACCCAGGGGGCGGCGTAGGCGAAGTCGGCGGCCGGCTTACTGAAGAAGACGACCCGATCGTCGACCATCTCCACGTTGTAGTACGCCGCGGTGCTGACGAGCGACGACATCACGTCGGGGGTCAGGACGTATCGCGCGTCCGTCCCGTAGCCGGACGGCGCGTAGACGCGGAACCACCGGTCGAAGTCGCCCTCGAGGGAGATGCGCAGACCCCGGTCGAGACCCGGCGGCAGGTCGCTGCGGACGGTGTCGTTCGTCGTCGCGTCGAGCAGGAGGTGCGGGAGTGGGGCCGGCAGCTGCACGGTCAGATAGTGCCAGTCCCGCGACCGCTTCACGTCGTCGACCAGGTTGCCGAACTCGACCCGGTCGCCGACGAACCGCGGGTGGGACTGCACCTGTGGTCCCGGCACGGTGATGAAGGCGTTGTTGTACTTCCCCGTCGTGGTGATGAGCGAGGAGAACATCGCCCGTCCTTTCGACTCCTCCTCGAAGCCGTTGGCCACCGCGGTCAGGTGGCGCCGCCATTCGGCGAGGCGCGCCTTCGGGGACGGCGGACGTCGCGACCAGCGGTACAGGAGCCACGCACCGACGAGCAGCGCGATGAGGACGAGCACGGCGACGATCAGGCCGACGACGTCATCGGCCTCGACGCGGCTGTCGTGATACTCGTCGACGCTGACGCCGACCGAGACGAGGGCGATCGCGAGGTACCAGAGGACGAGGCTGAAATAGAGGTGGAAGAGCACTCTCCGCCCGGTGGGCGCCCATTTGGACCGACCAGAACGACGCTCGTCCGCCATCGCCGCGGCGACCTCGTATTCGGGCGCCGTCAGCCACCGCAGTTCCACTGATCAGATCCCCTCGACGCCCTCAGCCTCCCAGCGTAGGGCAGGGAGGCTAGCGGCTCGCGGCGTTGACGACCGCGCGGACCGATGCCTCGAGGATGGAGTGATGGCGCCCGGCCGCCCATACCGTCTCCGCCCCGCGGCGGACCTCGAGGAGGGTCAAGGCCTCCGCGCCACTCCCGGCACTGAGCGAGGTCTGATGCAGGGAGACGATCTCGACGTGGACGCCGTGGTCGGCGAGGAGACGGGTCGCCGCCTCGACCGGACCGACGTCGGCGAAGGTCGCCTCATGGCGGTCCCCGTCGATCACGAGACCGATCATCGTCCGCGAGGTCTCGCCGGTCGTCGCCACATCGACCTCGAGCAGCTCGACCCGAGACGGCGTCGCCGACAGGTAGCTGCGCTCGAACGCCGCGAGCAGCGCCTCGGCGTCCAGTTCGCGACCGGTCTCGTCCGCCTGCTGCTGGACGCGACGCGAGAAGTCGACCTGCAGGCGCCGCGGCATCTCGATGCCGTAGTCGCGTTCGAGCAGGTAGGCGATGCCGCCCTTGCCCGACTGCGAGTTCACCCGGATGACCGCCTCGTAGCTCCGGCCGAGGTCCGCGGGGTCGACCGGCAGGTAGGGCACCCGCCACGGGAGGTCCTCCGGGCGGCTGCCGGTCGCCTCGGCCCGCGCTCGGTGTTCCGCGAAGCCCTTCTTGATCGCGTCCTGATGCGTCCCCGAGAACGCGGTGTGCACGAGGTCGCCGACGTAGGGGTGGCGCGGGTGGATCTCGATGCGGTTGCTGTGCTCGACGACCCGACGGATGTGGTCGATGTCGGAGAAGTCGATCATCGGGTCGACGCCCTGGGCGTGCAGGTTGAGCGCGAGGGTCGCGAGGTCGACGTTGCCGGTCCGCTCGCCGTTGCCGAAGATGCACCCTTCGACGCGTTGGGCGCCCGCGAGGACCGCGAGCTCAGCGCAGGCGATCCCCGTGCCGCGGTCGTTGTGCGGGTGGACCGACAGGATGACGGCGTCGCGCCGGTCGAGGTTCCGGTGCATGTACTCGATCTGGTCCGCGTAGACGTTCGGGCTCGCCGCTTCGACGGTAGCGGGCAGGTTGAGGATCACCGGGCGGTCCGTCGAGGCGTCCCAGAGGGTCGTCATGGCGTCGCAGAGTTCGAGGGCGTAGTCCGGCTCCGTCAGGTTGAAGACCTCCGGCGAGAACTCGAACCGCACCCCCTCGAGGTCGCCGGCGAACTCGAGGACGTCGGAGCCGCCGGCGAGGATGAGCGCGCGGAGCGAGTCGCGGTCGTGCCCGAGGACGACCTCCCGCCAGAGCGGCGCCGTCGCCGTGTACAGATGGATGACGACCAGGTTGCGGATCCCGCGGATGGACTCGACGGTGCGCTCGATCAGGTCGCGACGGGCCGGCGTGAAGACGACGATCGTGACGTCCTCGGGGGCGATGTCGGTCTCGGCGATCAGCCGGACGAAGTCGTAGTCGGTCTGCGACGCGGACGGGTAGCCGACCTCGATCTCCTTGTATCCCATCGTGACCATGAGCTCGAAGAAGGCCCGCTTCCGCTCGGGGTCCATGGGCTCGGCGAGCGCCTGGTTCCCGTCGCGCAGGTCCACCGGCACCCAGAGCGGTGCTTCGGTCAGTCGCCTCGAGGGCCACGTGCGGTCGAGGAGGGGGACGTCCACCCGCGAGTACAGGTCCTGGTAGCGATGGGACGGCATCTGGGAATGCCGCTGCCGGTTCCAGCTCGGCGCGGAGGACGGGACGGGGCCTGCGGGCGTGGAGAGTCGGGAGTCTGCGGAGATCACGCGGCAACGCTAACACAACTTGTCAGACAAGCTGAGGACTATGATCGACGCATGGACACCGTGCACCGCGAATCGCTCTCCGACCAGGTCGCCCGCTTGCTCCTGCAGCGCATCCAGGCCGGCGAGTGGGAGATCGGCCAGAAGCTGCCCGGCGAGACGACCCTCGCACCGCAGCTCGGTGTCGGCCGATCGACGATGCGCGAGGCGATCCGCCAGCTGGCCGGCCAGGGCGTGTTGTCCACCCGGCAGGGCTCGGGGAACTTCCTCCAGGCACTCACGCCGGTGCAGGACTGGGACGCACTCGTCCTGCGGACCGCGATCGGCTCGGTCATCGAGGCGCGCATCGCCATCGAGTGCGAGGCGGCAGCCCTCGCCGCGCAACGCCACACGGCGTCCGATCTGGCCGCCATCCGGGCAGCGCTGGCCCATCGGAACGCCGATCGCGCGACCATCGAGGGGCGGGTCGACGCCGACACCGCGCTCCACCGGAGCATCGTCGCTGCGAGCGGGAACGAGATCCTCACCGAGCTGTTCGACACCTTCGCCGAGCGCAGCCGCGAGGCGATGATCGAGATGCTCCGCCTCAGCGGGGAGCCGGGGACGGACCACGACCAGCTCGTCCACGAGCACATCGTGCAGGCGGTCGCGGATCGCGATGCCACCGCGGCGTTCGACCGTAGCCGCACCCATCTCGTCGCCCTCCGCGACGGCATCGCACCCTCGGACTGATCGCAGCGCGCGCGTGACTATACGCCTGTCGGCGCCCGGATGACACACCCCGCGGGAATCGGTCGGCAGGCGCAGGCTGAGCGCGAGTGCCCGAGCCGGACGGCTCCGGGGAACTCCGATCAGAGGGGAACACCATGTACTTCCACGTGCAGCGGTTCATCAACGAGATCGCCGAGGACGAGCCGGACCCCGCAGCGGCTGCGGCACTGCAGGAGGGCCTCGGCGGCCAGTTCGGCGAGATGCGCACCATGATGCAGTACCTCTTCCAGGCCATGAACTTCCGTGGGCCGGCGGGGAAGCCCTACCGCGACCTCATCCAGGGCATCGGCACCGAGGAGATCAGCCACGTCGAGCTCATCGGCACCACGATCTCCCGCCTCCTCGACGGTTCGCCCGCCTATCAGGGCAAGCAGACCGACCCGGTGGATCAGCCTGGCGCCGGTGGCGCGACACCGCTGTCGATCGCCCTGTCGGAGGTCAACACCCACCACTACCTCGTCGCCGCACAGGGCGCCATGCCGGTGGACGCGGCCGGCAACCCGTGGAACGGGAGCTGGGTCTACAACTCCGGCAACCTCGTCCTCGACCTGCTGTACAACCTCATGCTCGAGTCGACCGGTCGCCTGCAGAAGTGCCGGCTGTACGAGATGACGTCGAACAAAACCGCCCGGTCGACGATCGCCTATCTGATCGTCCGTGATCAGGCGCATGAGAACGCCTACGCGAAGGCGCTCGAGACCCTCGGGGTCAACTGGAAGAACTCCCTTCCGATCCCGAAGACCAACGCCGAGCAGTTCCCCGAGGTCAAGCTGCTCGTGGATCAGGGACTGCAGAGCAAACAGTTCTCCTTCGACCTCGCCGGGCAGTCCGAGGCCGGCCGCATCTTCCAGGGCATGTCGCCGTCCAACGACGGCACCGAGCTGGACGCGAGCGAGCAGGCGCCGGAGGGCGTGCCGTCGACCATCGCACCCGAGCGGTTCGAGGAGTTCTCCCCCGGAGCCGACAAGGACCTCCTCGCGCTCATCCAGGCGACGGCGGAGATGGAGCTCGCCGACATCGACGCGACCTTCGGACCGCTGAAGTAGCGACCACCGGTGTCCGCTCCGCCTGAGCGGGCACCGGCCACTGCACCACCACGCCGATCAGGCGTCGAAACGGTCCTCGCGGGGACGGGCGGGAACACGAACCACCATGTCGAAGACTCCGAAACGGACCAAGCCGCCGAAGCGCCTCCGGAAAGACCGCTACGAGGCAGAGCTGGAACGACTGCAGATCGAACTCGTCACGATGCAGCGCTGGGTGATCGAGACCGGCGCACGGGTCGTCGTGGTCTTCGAGGGCCGAGACGCCGCAGGCAAGGGCGGCGCGATCAAGCGCATCGTCCAATATCTGAACCCGCGTTCGGCACGGGTCGCAGCCCTGCCGACCCCTGGTGAGCAGGAGCGCGGCCAGTGGGCGTCCCGGCTGAACGCCATCGCCCATCTGCTCTCGCAGGTCCCCTATCAGCACCGCGACCCGAAGCCCACCGACATCCCCGACCGACCGGGCTCCGACACCTACGAGCGACCCGCCCGCGACCGGTACCGGTACGTGCCCGACCACGCCCACACCCTCGGGAGCTGAGCGGGAGGGCAGGACGGCGGCCTGGAGGAGGAGTGCACCGTAGGGAGGTCGTGAGGATCGCCGCGGAAGGCGTATGGAAACCGTGAGGACGGCCGTCGGAGGTCGCTGACGGGTGTTGGCTCTGAGCTGTCCCGAACGGGACGCAGCACCACGCACCCGCACCACGCACCCACTGGAGTCCTCTTGCTCGACCTCGTCTACGTGCTCGGCGTCATCGCCGTGTTCGCTCTGGTCGGCCTCGTCGCCCGGGGAGTGGAGAGACTGTGATCGTCTTCGAACTCCTCGCCGCCGTCCTGGCCGTCGCCGCCGTCGTGTACCTCGTGTACGCGCTCGTGAAACCCGAGAGGTTCTGATGCAGACCCTCTTCGCGATCCTCCAGGTCTCGACCCTCGTCCTGGTCCTCGTGCTGCTCTACCGTCCGCTCGGTGAGTACCTCGCCCGGGTGTACACCTCCAGCAAGGACTTCGCCGTCGAACGCGGCTTCTACCGCGTGATCGGTGTCGACGCCCGCTCCGAGCAGACCTGGCAGGCCTACCTCCGCGGGGTGCTCGCCTTCTCGCTCGTTGGTGTCCTCCTCGTCTACGCCCTGCAGCGCGCCCAGGCCGTCCTGCCCTTCGCACTCGGCCTCCCCGCCGTCCCAGAGGGCTTGTCGTTCAACACGGCCGCGTCGTTCGTCGCCAACACCAACTGGCAGTCGTACTCCCCCGAGGTCACGATGGGCTACACCGTGCAGCTCACGGGCCTCGCGGTGCAGAACTTCGTCTCCGCCGCCGTCGGCATCGCGGTCGCGATCGCCCTCGTCCGCGGCTTCGCGAGTCGCCGCAGCGGCACCATCGGCAACTTCTGGGTCGACCTCACCCGCGGCACCCTGCGCGTGCTGCTGCCACTCTCGGTCGTCATGGCGGTCGTGCTCATCGCGGGCGGGACCATCCAGAACCTCAACGGCTTCACCGACGTCACGACCATCACGGGCGCGACGCAGACCATCCCCGGCGGACCGGTCGCCTCGCAGGAGGCCATCAAGCTCCTCGGCACGAACGGCGGCGGGTTCTTCAACGCGAACTCCGCGCACCCCTTCGAGAACCCGACCGCGTGGACGAGTCTCGTCCAGAACATCCTCATGCTCGCGATCCCGTTCTCCCTGCCGCGCACCTTCGGCCGCATGGTCGGCGACCACAAGCAGGGCTACACGATCCTCGCGGTCATGGGCGTCATCTTCCTCGCCTCGTTCTCGATCCTCACGGCGCTCGAAGCCCGCGGCCTCGGAGCGGCACCAATGGCGGCCGGTGGCGCGATGGAGGGCAAGGAGCAGCGCTTCGGCGTCTTCGCCTCGACACTGTTCGGCTCGACCTCGACGCTCACCTCGACGGGTGCCGTCAACTCGATGCACGACTCCTACACGGCACTCGGCGGCATGATGCCGATGATCAACATGATGCTCGGCGAGATCGCCCCCGGCGGCGTCGGCTCAGGCCTGTACGGCATGCTCGTGCTCGCCGTCATCGCCGTGTTCATCGGCGGGCTGCTCGTCGGCCGGACCCCGGAGTACCTCGGCAAGAAGATCGGCCCACGGGAGATCAAACTCGCGAGCCTGTACATCCTCGTCACGCCGACCCTCGTGCTCGCCGGAACCGCACTGAGCTTCGCCATCCCCGGCGTCCGCTCGGACGTGGAGACGACGTCGATCTGGAACCCGGGCCTCCACGGCCTCTCCGAGGTCCTCTACGCCTTCACCTCCGCGTCGAACAACAACGGTTCCGCGTTCGCCGGCCTCACGGCGAACACCCCGTGGTTCAACACGGCGCTCGGTGTCGCCATGCTCCTCGGCCGCTTCGTCCCGATCGTGCTCGTCCTCGCGCTCGCCGGTTCGCTGGCTGCACAGGACCGGGTGCCGTCGACCGCCGGAACGCTCCCGACCAACCGGCCGCAGTTCGTCGGCCTCCTCACCGGTGTCGCCGTGATCATCACCGCACTCACCTACTTCCCCGTACTCGCGCTGGGTCCGCTGGCGGAAGGGCTGTCATGAGCCACGACCACGACGCACACCGCGTGATCATCACCGCACTCACCTCCTTCCCCGTACTCGCGCCAGGTCCCCTGGCGGAAGGGCTGTCATGAGCCACGACCACGACGCACACCGCGTGATCATCAC
>NZ_JARVSC010000003.1 GCF_030209375.1 Plantibacter sp. ME-Dv--P-122b | reverse complement strand
CCCCCCCCCCCCGTGTCTGGGGGGGTGGGGGGGGGCGGCCCGGGGGGGGGGGGGGGGGGGGGGGGGGGGGGGGGGGGGGGGGCTCGGTGACCGGTGGGGCGGCTCGGGTTCGGCGAGGGCACCCCCCCCGCGCTCCGAAACACCCCGGCAACATGTGTCCCGGTAGAGTCGGCCCATGGGTGACCTGTTCAACGGCTATGGCGGCACGCTCGCCCCGCGCAAGACTCCGGGCGGCGTTCCCGCCTTCGACGAGATGTTCGGCGAGGCGGCGGAACACGCGGGTGGTGCGACCGCCAGGCGGGCGTATCAGGAGATCTACAGCTCCCTCGCACGGATGACCCAGGAGGAGCTCCGAGGCCGCACCGACGCTCTCGCCAGCTCCTACCTCGCGCAGGGCGTCACCTTCGACTTCGCCGGTGAGGAGCGTCCGTTCCCGCTCGACGCGGTCCCTCGGGTGATCGAGCAGCAGGAGTGGACGCAGGTCGAGGCCGGCATCAAGCAGCGCGTCAAAGCGCTGGAGGCCTTCCTCGCCGACGTCTACGGCCCGCAGCTCGCCGTCCGCGACGGCGTCATCCCCGCGAAGCTCATCTCCTCGTCGTCGCACTTCCACCGGCAGGCCTACGGGATCCAGGCCGCGAACGGCGTCCGCATCCAGGTCTCCGGTATCGATCTCATCCGCGACGAGCACGGTCAGATGCGCGTCCTCGAGGACAACGTCCGCGTTCCGTCCGGCGTCAGCTACGTCATCTCCAACCGCCGCGTGATGGCGCAGACGCTCCCCGAGCTGTTCGTCTCGATGCGCGTCCGGCCCGTCGGCGACTACCCCAACAAGCTCCTGCAGGCGCTGCGTGCGTCGGCCCCGCCCGGCGTCGAGGACCCGAACGTCGTCGTCCTCACCCCCGGCGTGTACAACTCCGCGTACTTCGAGCACACGCTGCTCGCGCGGCTCATGGGCGTCGAGCTCGTCGAGGGTCGCGACCTCTTCTGCTCCGGCGGCAAGGTCTTCATGCGGACGACCGCCGGGCCCACGCGCGTCGACGTCATCTACCGCCGTGTCGACGACGAGTTCCTCGACCCGCTGTCGTTCCGTGCCGACTCCATGCTCGGTTCGCCCGGGCTCATGCTCGCCGCGCGCCTCGGCAACGTGACCATCGCGAACGCGGTCGGGAACGGTGTCGCCGACGACAAGCTCGTCTACACGTACCTGCCCGACCTCATCAAGTACTACCTGGCCGAGGACGCGATCCTCCCGAACGTCGACACCTGGCGTCTTGAGGACCCGCTCGCCCTCGAAGAGGTGCTCGACCGTCTCGACGAGCTCGTCATCAAGCCCGTCGACGGCTCCGGCGGCAAGGGGCTCGTCGTGGGTCCGGACGCGTCGAAGGAGGAGCTCGCGACCCTCAAGACGAAGCTGCAGGAGGACCCGCGCGGCTGGATCGCGCAGCCGGTCGTCATGCTCTCCACCATTCCGACGCTCGTCGAGGACGGCATGCGTCCCCGCCACGCCGACCTGCGACCGTTCGCCGTCAACGACGGCAACGACGTCTGGGTGCTGCCCGGTGGCCTCACGCGCGTCGCGCTGCCGGAGGGGCAGCTGGTCGTGAACTCCAGCCAGGGCGGCGGCTCGAAGGACACCTGGGTCGTCGGCCGTCCGTTCGATCCCAACGCGGCGCCCGAGGCGTCCTCGCACGACATCCAGGGTCTCGTGGCCGAGCAGGCCACGACCGAGACGACGTCGATCCCGATCATCTACGACCACGGCACGACCCCGGAGCACTCGCCCCAGGATCGCCCGGCCGGCAACCAGGACCAGCAGGAGCAACAGCAGCAGACGCTCTCCGAGCCCGCTGCCGACGGGTCGACGCAGGAGGACGCATCATGCTGAGCCGCATCGCCGAGAGCCTCTTCTGGATCGGCCGCTACATCGAACGCAGCGACGGTACCGCGCGCATCCTCGACGTCCATCTGCAGCTGCTGCTCGAGGACCCGTGGATCGACGAGGACACCGCCTGCCGGTCGTTGCTCTCCGTGATGGGCAGCGACGCGCCCGCCGATCAGGAGCTCACCCGCCAGGACGTCCTCGCGCAGCTCGCCGTCGACCGCACGCACCCGGCGTCGATCGCCTATTCGCTCGGCGCCGCCCGCGAGAACGCCCGACGTGCCCGCGAGATCGTGTCGACCGAACTCTGGGAGTGCCTCAACACGACGCGTGCCCGGATGCCGCGCCGCGTCGCGAGTGACAAGGTGCACGAGTTCTTCGGGTGGGTGCGCGAGCGTTCGGCTCTCGCCGTCGGCATCGTCGACTCCGCCACGAGTCGCGACGACGCCTGGCGCTTCTTCACCCTCGGTCGCAGCCTCGAACGCGCCGACATGACCGCCCGACTCCTGGCGACGCGGTCGCTCACCGAGGCGAGCGGTCCGTCCTGGACGACGATCCTCCGCTCCTGCGGCGCCTACGAGGCCTACCTGCGCACGTACCGCGGCATGCCGAGCGCGAAGAACGCGGCCGAGTTCCTGCTGCTCGACCAGCTGTTCCCCCGGTCGGTCATGTTCTCCATCAGTCGGGCCGAGGAGTGCATGCGCGACCTCGAACCGCGCCGAGGCCGCGTCGGGACCGTGGATTCCGCCCAGCGCCTGCTCGGGCAGATCCGCAGCGACCTCGAGTACCGGCCCATCCAGGACACGCTCGTCGACCTCCCCGGTCGGATGGACGCCGTGCAGAACGTCACCAGCCAGGTGTCGGAGGCGATCCGCGAACGCTACTTCCCCACTCATGCGGTGCCCGCGTGGATCGGAGAGAACTCATGACCCGGCTCCACATCAAGCACAGCACGGGCTTCTCCTACGGCGGCAAGGTCAACGCGTCGTACAACGAGGCGCGCATGCTGCCGGTGACGACCGAGGACCAGTACGTCCTGTACTCGCACATCGACATCCAGCCGGGGGCGTCGCAGTCGACGTACACCGACTACTGGGGCATGAAGGTCTCGGCGTTCGAGGTGCTGACGCCGCATGAGGAGCTCTCGCTCACGGCGACGAGCCTCGTCGAGGTCCGGCCGCGCAAGCACGAGCCGCACCCGACCGGGTGGGAGCAGCTCGACATCGCGACCCAGGCCGCGGTGACGCGGGTGGAGCACCTGGAACAGACCCGCCGGACGACCCCGCCGGACGACCTCGTCGAGCTCGCCCGGACCATCGCCGACCGCTACGAGAGCCCGTGCGAGGCCGCGATGGCCATCAGCCGGGAGATCGGCGAGCAGATGGACTACGTGCAGGGCGTCACGAGTGTCTACTCGACCGCTGCCGAGGCGTGGGCGAACCGCAAGGGCGTCTGTCAGGACATCACGCACATCGTCCTCGGGGCGCTGCGCTCGGTGGGGATCCCGGCCCGGTACGTGTCGGGGTACCTGCACCCGAAGCCGCATGCGGCGATCGGCGAGACGGTGACGGGGGAGTCGCATGCGTGGGTCGAGTGGTTCTGCGGTGACTGGCGTGGGTTCGACCCCACCAACATGGTCGACGTGGGCGAGCGTCACGTCCTCATCGGGCGCGGTCGTGACTACGGCGACGTCTCCCCGCTCCGTGGTGTCTACGCGGGCCCCTACCGCTCGAAGCTCTTCGTGAAGGTCGAGATCACCCGAGAGGCCTGACCCGGCTCCACCGCGGGGACACCCTCCTCGGTGGATGCGCCAGCGCGGTGCGCTGACGTGAGCGCGGGTCATGCGCGTGAGCGCGGGTCTCCGGAGGGTCGCGCTCACGCGCAGGCCACGCGGTCGCGCCCGTTCGGGTGCTCTCGCGTCAGCGCACCGCGCCGACGCCTACAAGCCCGTGCTCACGCCAGCGCCCCGCGCCGGCACCCGTAGGATCGACGGCATGCAGACCGAGATGATCGTCCCGGCCCGCCGCCCGATGAAGCTGATCCCCGCGGTGCTGCTCGCCGCGTCCGCGTTCTGCCTCTTCGGCCTCATGGAGCCGCTCGCCGGCTATCCCCTGTTGATCGCAGCGCTCGCCACCGCGATCCTCGTCGACCGCGACCTGGCCAAGGACCTGTTTCTCATCGCGATCGGCATCGGGATCGTCTCGACCACGTCCGTGGAAGCGGACGTCTCCTGGCCGAGCTTCTTCCGCATCGGCACCGTGCTCCTGCTGGCGGTCGGCGTCCCGTTCCTCATCGACCGATTCGTCTACCGGCGGAAGGCGATCACCTTCCCCTGGCGCAGCCGCGAGAAGAAGACGAAGGGTGAGATCGCCTATCTCTTCGCCGTCCCGCTGCTCGGCTGGGCGATCCTCCCTTTCTACTTCATCCGCTCGGGCGCATACGAGAACTGGCCGGTGATCAGCGACGCCGGGGAACTCGGTCGGTTCTTCGTCGGCGTCAACGCGGTCGGCACCTGGGACGAACTGTTCTTCATCTGCACCTGCTTCGCCCTGCTGCGACGGCACTTCCCGGTCTGGCAGGCCAACCTGCTGCAGGCCGTCATCTTCGTCTCGTTCCTGTGGGAACTCGGCTACCGCTCGTGGGGTCCACTGCTGACGTTCCCCTTCGCGCTCCTCCAGGGGTACTTGTTCTCGAAGACGCGGTCGCTCGGGTACATCCTCGCGGTGCACCTGCTCTTCGACGCGATCGTCTTCCTCGCGATCGTGCACGCCCACCACCGCGACTGGATCCCGATCTTCTGGTACTGAGCGATGCGTCCGGCTGCCAGCGCACCGCGCTGACGTGGGCGCTGGTGTTCCGGGCCCGGCGCGGTGCGCTGGCGCGAGCGGCGGTGTTCAGGCTTCAGCGCGGGTCGGGCGGGTGACCGCGGGTCTCCAGAGGGGCGCGCTCACGCCAGAGACCCGCGCTCACGCGAGCGCACCGCGCTGGCAGCAACCCGGGAGTCAGCCTGCGGCGGGCTTCGTCGCCGCACCGTCGAGCCAGAGCTCGGTCGACTCGTCGCGGTGCACCCCGTCGGTACCGACGTGCTTCTCGCTGATCGTCGGACCGTTCTTGATGACGTGCACGAGCGCCATCCCATGACCTCGGCCGAGCTCGTAGTCCGCCTTCAGCCACTCGAGGATCTCACCGGCCTTCGTCGAAGCGTCGAAGCCGCGGGCGTGCGCCTCGTCGACGAGCTCATGCGGGGTCTTACCGGTCTTCGCCTCGGCGGCATCGAGATAGGCCTGGAACGACATGACGGCTCCTTCGTCGATCGGGTGTCAGCGTCATCGTAGCCAGCGACAGCACCGAGCGACAGACCCCGCAGTGCGCCATGCGGCCACCCTCCAGGGTGGGCGGCGGCGACGCCAATAGGGTGAGGGGATGGACCGCCCCAGCAGGACCCCCGCAGGATTCGCCGCGACCGTCGGCATCGACCTCCTCGCCGTCATCGTGTTCGTCCTCATCGGCCGCGCCAGTCACGGCGAAGGCATCCTCGGACTCCTCGTGACGCTGTGGCCGTTCGCCGTCGGACTCCTCGTCGGACACGTCCTGGCGCTCGTCCTCGGTCAGCGCGAGACCCGGTCGGTCCGCTGGGCCGGCGTCGTCGTCTGGGTGTCGACCGTCGTCGTCGGGATGGTGCTGCGCACGGTCTCCGGCCAGGGCGTCCAACTCAGCTTCGTCATCGTGACCGTCCTCGTCCTCGCCGCACTCCTCCTGGGGTGGCGCTTCGTCGCATGGCTCATCGCCCGCCGACGCCGATGACCCAGCCGACACCGACACCGACGATCACATGAGCGCCGAGCGCTGGGGGCGCTGGTACTTCGCGGTGCAGGCCCTCGCCGGCGCAGCGTGGTGGGTGTCGGTGTTCCTCGTCCCGCCCGTCGGTGCGGCGACACTCGGCAGCCTCGACCCCGTCGTCACGGCCGTGCTCGACGTCCCGCTCTTCGTCGTCGCCTCGGCGCTCGCCGCGTTCGGGATCCGATGGGCGGCGATCCTCGCGACCGCATGGACGCTGCTGGTCACCGTGTCACTGGGGATCTTCGCGGCCGTGACCCAGGAGGCGGGCATCGGTGCCCTGCTGATGGTCGGTGCCGCGGTCGGCTCGGTCACGGCACTCGCGCTCCTCCTCACCGGCGGGATCCCGAGAGCATGGATCACCATCGGGCCGTTCGCGTTCCACCCGGCGGACGCGACGGCGTCGACCGGTTCGCAACTCCGGAGGACCGCCGTCGAGATCATCGTGTTCTGGGGCGTCTTCCTCGCGGTGATCCCCGCCGTCCTGCGGTTCTTCGAGCTGCGGTGGCAGGTCGCGATCGCCCTGCCGCCGGGTGCGGAGCAGATCGCCGACGTCGCCGGCGTCATCGTCTCGGTCCTCGGGAGCGTCGTCGGGCTCTGGTCCGCAGCCGCGATGGCGACGACCGGGGGTGGGACGCCGCTACCTGCCGCGATGCCGAACCGACTCGTCATCGCCGGGCCGTATCGTTTCGTCCGGAACCCGATGGCCGTCGGCAGCATCGTCCAGGGCGTCGGCGTCGGACTCCTGCTGTCGTCCTGGGTCGTGGTCGTCTACGCGGTCTTCGGTGCCGTCGTCTGGAACGTCCTGGTCCGGCCGGTCGAAGAGGCCGACCTCGAGGCGCGCTTCGGCGAGCCGTACCGCCGCTACCGCGAGGACCTGCGGTGCTGGGTCCCGAGTCTCCGCCCGGTGTCGGCTCGTTCGTGACTCCTGCTGCCCGCGACGACCGGCCGCTCCGCGCGACCGGGAGCCCCGGCGGTCGCGGGATGCAGGAGTTGTGAACGCCGAGCGGCCCGGAGCGGAGAACCGTCTAGCGGCGGGAGCCGGTGAGGGTCGTCGACTCATCGACCGGCGACGACTCGGGACGTGACTCCGGACGCGGCTCGGGCGCCTTCGCTCGCGACTTCGGCTTCGGCAGCGGGATCGGCGAGGTGAGCGCGATCTGCTCGGAGAAGTCCTCCGGCGTGACCGGCGACACGACGCCGTCGTGCGTGAACTGCAGGCGCCAGCGGGAGTCGGGCGCGACGCGCAGCCGGAGGTGATGACGGAACACCCCGTAGGCCAGGCCGGTGGCGCAGGCGGCGAACCCGGCGAGTGCGCCCAGGCCGAGCGCCCAGCGTGGCCCGAAGGTGTTGGCCACCCACCCGACGATGGGCGCGCCGATCGGGGTGCCGCCCATGAGGATCGCCATGTAGAGCGCCATCACCCTGCCCCGGACGGCGGCCTCGGTGCTCGTCTGCACGAGTCCGTTCGCGGTCGTCAGGAGCGTCACCGTCGAGAAGCCGACGAGGATCAGCACGGCGGCGAACGACCAGTAGCTCGGCATGAACGCGGCCGTGAGCGCAGCGACCCCGAAGAGCCCGGCCGCGCCGACGATCATCCGCATCTGGGCCTGCGCCCGCCGCGCCGCGAGGAGTGCGCCGGTCAGGGAACCGATCGCGAGCACCGAGGAGAGGATGCCGTACTCACCTGCGCCCTTGCCGAACTCGACGGCCATGGTCGAGGCGAAGATCGGGAAGTTCATGCCGAACGCGCCCATGATGAACACGATCACGAAGACGACCATGAGGTCGGGCCGTCCGCGGACGTACCGGAAGCCCTCGACGAACTGTCCTCGAGCCCGCGGTGGGCGCGGCGCTCGACGGAGGTTGCCGGTGCGCAGGGCCAGCAGGGCGCCGATGACGCCGAGGAAGGTGAAGGCGTTCACGACGAACACCCACCCGGAGCCGATCGCGACGATGAGGAGGCCGGCGATGGCGGGGCCGACCATGCGCGCCGCGTTGAAGGACGCCGAGTTGAGTGCGACGGCGTTCGACATGTTGTGCTCGTCGACGAGCTCGGAGACGAAGGTCTGGCGGGCCGGGCCGTCGACGGCGTTGATGATGCCGAGGGCCAGCGCGAAGAGGTACATGTGCCACAGCTCGGCGTGACCGAAGATGAGCAGCGCGCCGAGCGCGAAGGCCAGGAGCATGAGGCTCGACTGGGTGAGGATGAGGATCTTCCGCTTGTCGAAGCGGTCGGCGATGAGGCCGGTGATCGGGACGAGCACGAGCTGCGGCCCGAACTGCAGGGCCATGGTGGCGCCGACGGCCACGGCGTCGTTGTCGGTGAGGTCGGTCAGCACGACCCAGTTCTGGGTGGTGGCCTGCATCCAGGCGCCGACGTTCGACACGAGCGCGCCGATGAACCAGATGCGGTAGTTGACGCTGGACAGGGAACGGAACATTGCACTCACTGGGTGGCGAGTCTCCTCATGATCTCGGCTGCGCGGGCGAGGGTGTCGCGTTCGTCCGGGGTGAGCGCGCGCAGCTGCTGGGTGATCCACGCGTCGCGTTTCCGGACGGTCTCGGTGACGGTGGTGTGGCCCGCTTCGGTGAGGGCGATGGTGACCTTCCGGCGGTCGGCCGCGTCGGTTGCTCGGGTGACGTACCCGGCCTCTTCGAGGCAGTTGACGGTGCGATTCATGGATGGCGCGGACACGCGGTCGCGTTCGGCCAGTGCCCGCAGGGTTGCGGAGCCCTCTTTGTAGAGCCCTCCGAGGACGGAGAACTGCGGATCGCTGAGGTCGTCGACCGACTTCTCCCCGCGCAGTCGTCTCGCGAGCCGGAAGGTGCCCATCCGGAGTTCGGACGCCTGCTCGGCGATCGTCAGTGCTCTGGTCTTCGTCGCTGCTCCGCTTGCCACGATTCATTAGCCTAGCAAATTAGCCACCCTAAGTATACCCGCGAACTGTCACCAACCGACAGTGCAAAGGGTGCCGGACTATCTGTTTGTGACAGTTCGCGGGCTGGGGTGGGGTCAGAGCCAGCGGCGGGCTCGGAAGATGGCGTACAGGGTGCCGGAGAGGACGAGCATCGCTCCGATGGCGACCGGGTAGCCGAACTGCCAGTGGAGCTCCGGCATGTCGTCGAAGTTCATGCCGTAGACGGTGCCGATGAGCGTCGGGGCGAAGAGGATCGCCGCCCAGGAGGAGATGCGCTTGATCTCCTCGTTCTGCGCCAGCGCCGTCTCGCTCATCCGACGCGACTCCTCGTTCTGCGCGAGGCTCGCTTCCGAGAGGCGTCGCATCTCCTCGTTCTGCTGCTGCGTCATGAGGGTCGCGTGCACCGTCAGCGCGTTGCGGAGCAGGTGACGGAACGAGTCGACGCGCTCCGCGATCCGGAGGGTGTGGTCGAGGACGTCGCGGAAGCCGTTGCGCAGCTCCTCGTCGAGACCGTACTTGTCGGCGCCCTGCAGCAGGCCGTGGAGCATGGCCCGCAGGGGCGTGGTCGCGCGCTGGAACGCGATGACCTGGCGCAGCAGTTCGTAGATGCGACGCGAGACGTCCGCGGCGTCACCGAAGAGCTCGTCCTCGATCTCGTCGATGTCGTTCTCGAGTCCCGCGACGACGGGACCGTAGCCGTCGACGACCTGGTCGAGCACGGCGTGCAGGACCGCGTCGGGACCGAGCGCGAGGATGTCGGGCCGGGCTTCGAGTCGCCGCCGGACCTGGCCGAGGTCGGGCTTCTCCGCGTGGCGGACGGTGACGACGAACCCGGGTCCGACGAACAGGTGCACCTCGCCGAACTCGACCCGCTCCTCCTCGTCCAGGTAGCGGGCGGGACGCAGGACGACGAACAGCGTGTCGCCGTAGCGCTCGAGCTTCGCCCGCTGATGACCCTTCAGAGCGTCCTCGACGGCGAGCGGATGCAGGTCGAACTCCTGCGCGACGGAGCGGATCTCCGACGGTTCCGGGCGGTACAGACCGATCCAGGCCATGCCGCGCTGTTCGTTGAGGAGCTCGTACGTCGCGTCGAGCGATCGCGGGCTCGCCGAGCGCCGTCCGGTCACGTAGATGCCGTTGTCGATGAGTGCCATGAGGTCTCCGTCCATCGATCGACGGGAACGTGCGGCGGCCGCGCGGGTGCAGGCGATCGCGGTGGATCGCACCCGGGGAGGTGTGAGTGAGGGCGCCTCGGCACCGGCGGTGGCAGCGCCTACCGGGTGAGGGAGGCGAGGCGGTTCGTCGATGCGATGGCGCGGGTACTGTCACCAGCCATGGCCGCTCACCTCGCTTCCGTCGAAACCTGCCGGCCCGCCGTTCGGGCCTCGTTCACCGTACGCCTGCCCTCCGGGAACTGCAAACGGACTCGCGACGCCGCCGGGCCGAGGGCCTACGCTGGCGGGATGAGCGAGCAGACCCCGCCACCCGTCGACGACGCGAACCGCCCCGTCGAGCCGCGACCGTATGCGACCGAGACGATCGTCGACGACGATGGCGTCACGGTCTACGTCTACCTGTGGGAGGTGCCGAACCCGCGGGCCGTCGTGCACATCGCCCACGGTGCGGGGGAGCACGCCCTCCGCTACGGGCGCCTCGCCGCGCGGCTCAACGACGCGGGGTACACGGTCGCGGCCGACGACCACCGCGGCCACGGTCGCACGGGGCTCGAGCACCTCGGCCTCGGCAAGCTCGGCCCACGGACGACCCGGGGCGCGATCGACTCCGTCGCCGCCGTCGGCCGGTACCTGCGGACCCGTTTCCCCGAGTCGCGGCTCGCGTTGCTCGGTCACAGTTGGGGCTCGCTCATGGCGCAGAAGGTCGTCGCCGAACACGACTTGTACGAGTTCCTGATCCTCTCGGGCACCTCGCTCGCGATGCCCGGTGTGATCAACGCCGGCGACCTCAACAAGCGCTGGCGGAAGACGGGGAAGACCGGTCTCGAGTGGCTCAACCGCGACCCGGCCGCCTGGGCCGCGTTCGCCGCCGACGAGCGCAACTTCGACATCGGCGTCACCCCGGTGTGGAACCCGATCCAGGCGTTCGCCTTCCTCGGCCGCCCGCCGAAGCGCCTGCCTCGCGCGGTTCCGGTGCTCATTCTGGGCGGATCCGACGACTCCCTCGGTGGCGTCCGCGGCCTGACCCTCCTCCGTGACGCCTACGTGAAGCGGTCGAAGCTGACGGACGTGACGCTCATCATCTACCCCGAGGCGCGGCACGAGATCTTCAACGAGTTGAACCGCGAGGACGTCGAGCGCGACGTCGTGGAGTGGCTCGACAAACGGACCTGAGTCGCCCGGTCGCCGGGCGCCCGCCCCGGTCCGTGAGCGCCCGCCCCGGTCCCTGAGCCTGTCGAAGGGCAGCGACCGCCACCACCCTTCGACAATCTCATGGGCCGCGGGGTACAGTCGCGGCACCCACACTCGACGCAGAGGAGACCCGGTGACCTCGGACGGACCCACCTACAGCCACCGCAGACGGACCTCGGCGGAGCGCATCGCCCGGTCGCTCGCGGGCGCGAGCACGGTCCCGTACTGGCTCGACAGCCCCGATCGGCCGACGCCGGAGCCCCGACTCGTCGGCCAGGTCACGGCGGATCTGCTGGTCGTCGGTGGCGGCTACTCCGGACTGTGGACGGCGCTCATCGCCAAGGAGGCCGACCCCTCGCGTGACGTCGTGCTCATCGAGGGCAGGGAGGTCGGCTGGGCGGCGAGTGGCCGGAACGGCGGCTTCTTCGAGGCGAGCCTCACCCACGGCGTCGACAACGGCGAGCGCCACTTCGCCGACGAACTGCCGGAGCTGGAACGCCTGGCAGACGAGAACTTCGACGAGTTCGTCGCCACGCTCGACCGCCTCGGGATCGACGCCGAGTTCGAGCACACGGGGGTGCTCACGGTCGCGACGGAGCCGCATCAGGTGGACGCGCTTCGCGAGGTATCGGGCGATGGTGTGTTCCTCGATCGCGAGGCCGTCCAGGCGCTCGTGCACTCACCCGTATACCTGGCCGGTCAGCGCGAGTGGAAGAGCACGGCGCTCGTCCACCCGGCGAAGCTCGCCTGGGGGTTGAAGCGCGCGTGCATCGAGCTCGGCGTGCGGGTCTTCGAGCACACCCCGGCGACCCGGTTGCGGCGCTCGGGCGACGGCGTCGCGGTGACGACGAAGCAGGGCCGGGTGCAGGCCCGGCGGGTCGCGCTCGCCACCAACGGCTTCCCGTCACTCCTCAAGCGTACGGAGCTCCTGACGATCCCCGTGTACGACTACGTGCTCATGACCGAGCCGCTCTCCCCGGAGCAGCTCGAGAGCATCGGTTGGACCGACCGCTTCGGCATCGCCGATTCGAGTCGTGAGTTCCACTACTCCCGCCGATCCGCGGACGATCGCATCCTCTACGGCGGCTTCGATGCCGTCTACCACCGCGGCGGTCGGATCCGCCCCGAGCACGACCAGCGACGCGAGACGTTCGAGACGCTCGCCGACCACTTCTTCACGACCTACCCGCAACTCGACGTCCGGTTCACCCACGCGTGGGGCGGCATGATCGATATGTGTTCGCGGCTGTCGGCGTTCCAGGGCACGGCACTCGGCGGGCGCGTCGCCTACAGCGCCGGGTTCACCGGACTCGGGGTCGGAGCGACGCGCTTCGGGGCGAAGGTCATGCTCGATCTCCTGAGCGGCGAGTCGACCGAGCTGACCCGCCTGAAGATGGTCCGGTCCAAGCCGATCCCCATCCCGCCGGAGCCCATCGCGAACCCCGCGATCCAGACCGTCCGCCGCGCGGTCGCCCGTTCCGACGCGAACGAGGGCCGCGACGGCCTGCTCCTGAAGGTCATGGACCGCTTCGGCATCGGCTTCGACTCCTGAGACGGTTGGACAAGCCTTCCGGGGAATCCGGACGCCGTCCAGGAATAGGCTGGGGGCATGCATGGTGAGTACAAGGTCCCGGGTGGCAAGCTCGTCGTCGTCGATCTCGAGGTGGTCGACGACCGCATCGCGGACTTCCGCCTCGCCGGCGACTTCTTCCTCGAACCCGATGACGCGCTCGCGCTGATCGACCGCGCCGTCACCGGGCTCCCCGCCACCACCGACGCCGCAGGTCTCGCCGCCGCCATCCGCGGTGCGCTGCCGGAGGATGCCGTGCTCCTCGGCTTCACGCCCGAGGCCGTCGCGACGGCGATCCGCCGCTCCCTCGCGAAGGCGACGGGCTGGGGCGACTACGACTGGCAGCTCATCCACGAGGGCTCGGTGTCGCCGCAACTCCACCTCGCGCTCGACGAGGTGCTGACGAACGAGGTCGGCGAGGGTCGCCGCGGTCCGACGCTCCGCATTTGGGAGTGGGACCAGTCGGCCGTCGTGATCGGCAGCTTCCAGTCGCTCAAGAACGAGGTCGACCTCGACAATGCGAAGGCGAACGGCTTCGAGGTCGTCCGCCGTGTCTCCGGTGGTGGCGCGATGATGATGCAGCGCGGTGGCATCATCACCTACTCGCTCTACGTCCCGGCCGAGCTCGTGAACGGCATGACCTTCGCCGACTCCTACGCCTACCTCGACGACTGGGTGCTCGTCGCCCTCCGCTCGCTCGGCATCGAGGCGACGTACCAGCCGCTCAACGACATCACGAGCCCGTCGGGCAAGATCGGCGGTGCCGCGCAGAAGCGACTCGGGAACGGTGCCGTCCTGCACCACGTCACGATGAGCTACGACATGGACGGCGAGCTCATGACGCAGGTGCTCCGCATCGGGCGGGAGAAGCTCAGCGACAAGGGCACCACTTCGGCCGCCAAGCGCGTCGACCCGCTCCGCAGCCAGACCGGGCTCTCGCGGGCCGAGATCATCGATCGTATGAAGGACACCTTCGTCGAGATCACCGGCGCGACCCCCGGCCACGTCACCGATGCCGAGCGCGCCGCCGCCGAGCAGCTCGTCACCGACAAGTTCGCCACCGACGCCTGGCTCACCCGCGTCCCGTAGCCTGCCGCAGCCCGCGAACTGTCACCAGTGGCGGGTGTGGGGCTGCATCACCCACCGTTGGTGACAGCTCGCGGGCTAGGGTGGGGGGACGATGACAGCGCAGAACGAGACACCCGACCCGTCGACCCCCGCCACGCAGGCCTCCCTTGAGCAGCGGCTCGCCGACGCGGTCGCCGCCGAGAGCGAGACCAGGGTCGTCGAACGCTGCGTGTCCCTCCTCGCCGGTCGCTATGAGGGTGAGGACTTCCTCCGCGTCGTCGGCGGCCACCACGCCGAGGGCATCCTCGGCGGAGCGCCCGCCCTGTACTGGCCCGAGCTCTGGGGCACCCGCGCCCTGCTGCACGTGTGGGACGACTCGGCCTCCGCGCCCGTCATCGGAGCACTCGGCAACCAGGCCTGGCGCGTCCGCGAGATGGCCGCGCGCGTCTGCGCCGAGCGCCGGATCGGCGACGTCGCCGCGATCGCACCACTCCTGAGCGACGACCACGCCCGCGTGCGCGCAGCCGGAGCCCGGACGCTCGCCGCCGTCGGTGGAGAGGACGCCAAGCCGCTCCTCGAGGCGCTCCTCCGCGACCCCGACCGCGAGGTCCGTCGCGCCGCCCAGCAGTCCGCGAAGGCGCTCGCCACCCGCCGCTGAGCTCGCGAGGGGCCCGAACGGTCGGTCCCGGACGCTCGACACCAGCCAGTCGGGACCCGTGGCGGGCGGACCGGACTAGTGGGTGCCGGCCTCGAGCAGGATGATCACGATCCCGAACAGGGCCGTCGCGACGCCGCCGAGGAGACACCACCACCAGCGCGACCCGCGCACCACGAACGCCGCGCAGCCGAGCACGAAGAGCATCAGCGTCGACACCTGCAGCGCCAGGATCACGGCGTGCTCATGGCTGAGCACGCCGGCGACGCCGAACACGAGCGGGATCGTCGGGAGGACGGCGGACAGGAGCATCCCGGACGACTCCTGGAACCCGTGCCTGATCGACGCCCCGAGCGTCACCAACGCCTCGTGCCGGTCATCGCCGTGGTGCGCGAGGGCGGCCGAGTAGACGTGCGCGAGCCAGAACACGATGAGGGTCAGCGCACTCGTGATGAGCACCTGCTCGACGTCGTCCTCCTCGTACACGCTCGACGCGCCGACGAGGCCGGCGTAGACGACGGTGCCGTAGATCGCACTCGACGAGGTGAGGCGTCGCAACGGTGACGGGTTCGGCTGCATGATCCAGAGGATAGCGGGCACTGCGGCCCGGCGTCCGGTTCAGTCGCCGACGGTGCGCTCGCCGCGCTCGTAGACCGATGCGGCGGGCCCGACGATGTTGGTGTCCGGCGTGCCGACGACCTCGTGGTCCTTGTTGTCGTAGTCGAAGCGGTGCAGCACATGCCGCATCGCCTCGACCCTGGCGCGCTTCTTGTCGTTGCTCTTGACGATCGTCCACGGGGCGTCCGCGGTGTCCGTCGCCTCGAGCATCGCCTCCTTCGCGCGCGTGTAGTCGCCCCACTTGTCGAGTGAGGCGAGGTCCATCGGGGAGAGCTTCCACTGCCGCACCGGGTCGACCTGGCGGATCGCGAAGCGCGTGCGCTGCTCGTCGGCGGAGACGGAGAACCAGAACTTCACGAGGTCGACACCGTCACCGACGAGCATCTGCTCGAACAGCGGGGCCTGGCGCATGAACTCGTCGTACTGCGCCGGGGTGCAGAACCCCATCACGCGTTCGACGCCCGCGCGGTTGTACCAGGACCGGTCGAACAGCACGATCTCGCCGGCGGCCGGCAGATGTTGGACGTAGCGCTGGAAGTACCACTGCGTGGACTCGCGGGTGGTCGGCTTCTCGAGTGCGACGACGCGGGCGCCGCGCGGGTTGAGGTGCTCCGTGAAGCGCTTGATCGTGCCGCCCTTGCCGGCCGCGTCGCGTCCCTCGAATACGACGACCAGCCGACGGTCGTTCGCCTTGATCCAGTTCTGCAGCTTCAGCAGCTCAATCTGGAGCAGTCGCTTGTCGCTCTCGTACTGCTCTCGCGACATGCGCTCGGCGTACGGGTAGCCCTCGCGCCACGTGTCGATATGGCTGCCGGCGGCGTCGAGCAGGATGGGGTCGTCGTCGTCGACGTCGACTACCTGGTAGCCGTCGACCTGGTCGAGTGCGGGCGGCGGGGCGTAGTGCGAGACGAGCTGCTGCATGGTCGGGACGCTAGTCCCCGCGCGTAACCGTCAGGTGACCGGTGGGTGACGCGCTGGTGGCGGTTCACAACGCAGGACGCGTCCGGCGTGTCGTCCCCGGCGACGAGCGCTCGGCCGCGACGCGCCGGCGTGCCCCTGAGTTGTGAACGGGGCTAGCCGGCGGAGCGGGTGAGGAGGTCCTGACGCTCGGGGTGCGCGTCGAACCACTCGCCCACGTACCAGCACATCGGGACGATCCGACGGTCGCTGTGCTGCTCGACGTCGTCGACCGCGTAGGCGACGAGTTCGCCCGCATACCCCTTGCCGCGGAAGGGCGGCGTGGTGAAGGTGTGGGGGAACGAGATCGAGTCGCCCGAGATCCGGTAGTCGACGACGCTCACCAGCTGGCCGTCGATGTGCATGGTGTAGCGCTGGGCATCGGTCTCGTTGGCGAACTCCGTGGTCATACGCGGTACAACGCGCGGGGTCGGTCGTTCCTTCCCGAGTGTGCGGGCTGCGGGCTGCCAGAATAGGCACATGTCCCTCGCCGCAGCAGCCGATGAAGTGCCGCTGCGGTGGACCCCGGACGGCCCCGACCTCGTGCTGGAAGGCGACAACCTCGACGTCGTGGCGCAGTTGCCCGACGAGTCGTTCACGCTCATCTACCTCGACCCGCCGTTCAACACCGGCCGCGTGCAGCGTCGCCACTCCTCGACCTCGGTGCGGACGGCCGAGACGGGCGTGAACCGGTTCGCCGGCTTCAAGGGGCAGGCGTACGAGCGCATCCGCGGCGACCTCCGACGCTTCGACGACGCCTTCGACGACTACTGGGGGTTCCTCGAGCCGCGCCTCGTCGAGGCCTGGCGCGTCCTGGCCGCCGACGGCACCCTCTACCTTCACCTCGACTACCGCGAGGCGCACTACGCGAAGGTGCTCCTCGACGCCCTCTTCGGCCGGGAGTGCTTCCTCAACGAGATCATCTGGGCCTACGACTACGGCGCGAAGGCGCAGAGCCGCTGGCCGACGAAGCACGACACGATCCTCGTCTACGTGAAGGACCCGAAGGGGTACCACTTCGACAACGCGACCGTCGACCGTGAGCCCTATATGGCGCCCGGGCTCGTCACCGCGGAGAAGGCGGCGCGCGGCAAGCTTCCCACCGACGTCTGGTGGCACACGATCGTGTCGCCGACCGGTCGCGAGAAGACCGGCTACCCGACCCAGAAGCCGGAGGGCATCCTGCGTCGCATCGTGCAGGCGTCCTCCCGCGAGGGCGACTGGGTGCTCGACTTCTTCGCCGGCAGTGGCACGACGGGGGCGGTCGCGAAGGCGCTCGGTCGTCGGTACGTCCTCGTCGACGAGAACCCGCAGGCGCTCGAGATCATCCGAGCCCGCCTCTCCTAGCCCGCGAACTGTCAGTTCAGCACAGTCGCCACGCCCGGAACTGTCGTCTGGTGACAGTTCGCGGGCTGGCGGGGAGGGTCAGACGGAGGCGCGCGGGACCAGGCGGGTCGGCATCATCGTGACGCGCGAGACCGGCTCGCCGGCGAGGCGATGGACGAGCACCCTCGCCATCTCGGCACCGAGGTCGACGGGCGACTGCGCGATGGTCGTGAGCGGCGGAGCTGCCGTCTCGCCGTAGCGGTCGTCGTCGTAGCCCACGACGGCGATGTCGCCGGGGATCGTCAGGCCGGCCTCGCGGATGACGGAGTAGGCGCCGGCGGCCATCTGGTCGTTCGCAGCGAAGAGTCCGTCGATGGGCACGCCGCGCGCGAGGAGACGCCGCATCGCGGCGGCGCCGTCGGCGGGGGAGAAGTCGCCCACCTCGACGAGGTCGTGCGGAAGACCCGCGAGCTCGAGCTCCGCGCGCCACCCGGCGAGTCGGTCGACCCCGCCCGGCATGTCCTGACGGCCCGCGATCGTCGCGATCCGCGTCCGGCCGGCCTCGATGAGGTGGCGCGCCGCGGTCCTCGCACCCTCGACGTTGTCGACGTCGACGTAGGTGCTGTCGACGACGTCGGCACCCATGGGGCGACCGCCGAACACGATCGGGAGCTCCCGGCCGAGTCGGGTGTACGAGTGGTCACCGCTGTGGTGTGACACGACGAGCGCGCCGTCGACGTTGCCGCCGAGCAGGTATCGGCGGGTCTTCTCGGAGTTCGCCTCACTCGCGATGAGGAGGTTGAGCGTGTAGTCGGTCTCCGCCAGTTCGAGCGCGACGCCCTGCACGACCGACGCGAAGAAGGGATCCGAGAACACGCGCGCAGTCGACTCCGGGACGACGAGCGCGATGACCTGGGTCCGGCGGGAGGCCAGCGACCGGGCGGCGCGGTTCGGGACGTAGTCGAGCGCGGCGATCGCCTCGTTGACGACCGCGACGACCTCGGCGGTGACCTTCGGCGAGCCGTTGACGACCCGCGACACCGTCGCGCGGGAGACGCCTGCGCGGGCCGCGACCATCTCGAGCGTGGGGGCTCCTTGACCGGAGTGCATCATCGTCCCCTTCCGAGCGGGTGAGCGTGCCGAGTGCAGTGTATCGCCGGGCGTCTGGACGCCGGCGGTCGGTGCCCGTTCTCAGGAGGTGACCGGCGTGTCGCGGCGCCTCGACCGCGGCACGCCGCAGTGTTCCTGCGTCAGGGGAGCTCCGCCACGGCGGGCACCACACGCGAGGCGGCGATGCGGCGTGCGTACGCCAGTCCGCTGTCCTTGATCGTGCGCTCCTGGGTGTCGTAGTCGACCCGGACGATGCCGAACCGCTTGTCGTAGCCGTAGGCCCACTCGAAGTTGTCGAGCAGCGACCAGACGAAGTAGCCGCGCACGTCGGCGCCGTCGGCGATCGCGAGTTCCACCTGGTCGATGTGGTCCTGGATGAAGGCGTCGCGGTCGACGTCGTGGATGCGGCCGTCCTCTGCGACGACGTCGTCGTAGGCCGCACCGTTCTCGGTCACGTACAGCGGCGGCAGCGTCGGATACTCGCGGCCGAGCCGGACGAGCAGGGTGCGGAGACCGGCGGGGTGCACCTCCCAGTCCATCGCGGTGCGGGGGAGCCCACGGCTCGGGAAGGAGATGTCCGGCGAGGCGAGCCACGGCGAACCGGCCTCGCGCTCGGTCGCGCCGGAGTGACCGCCGTCGGCACCGGACTCGTCGGGGTGACCCGACACGAGGTCGTCGTGGTAGTGGTTGACGCCGAGGAAGTCGATCGGGGCGGAGATGGTCTCGAGGTCGCCGTCGTGGACGAGCGTGTCGAGGCCGAGGCCCTCGAGATCCCGGACCACGTCGGCGGGGTAGGCGCCGAGGACGATCGGCTCGAGGAAGATGCGGTTCATGATGCCGTCGACGCGGCGGGCGGCGTCGACGTCGGCCGGGTCGGTGGGGTCCGCCGGGATCGCGTTGGTGAGATTGAGGGTGATGCCGATCTGCTCGGCACCGAGCTCGCGGAGGCGGGAGGTCGCCAGGCCGTGCGCGAGGTGCTGGTGGTGGATGGCGGCGAGCGCGGCGGCTTCGTCGCGGCGACCCGGGGCGTGCACGCCGACGGCGTAGCCGAGCAGGGAGGAGCAGAACGGCTCGTTGAAGGTCGTCCAGTGCTGGACGCGGTCGCCGAGGGCCTCGTAGGTGGCCTCGGCGTAGTCGACGAAGCGCAGGGCGGTGTCGCGGTTCGTCCAGCCGCCCTGGTCCTCGAGCGCTTGCGGGAGGTCCCAGTGGTACAGGGTGAGCCAGGGGAGGATGCCGGCGTCGAGGAGCTGGTCGACCAGGCGACTGTAGAAGTCGAGGCCGGCGGGGTTGACGTCGCGGTCGCCCGGCTTGATGCGCGCCCAGCTCGTGGAGAAGCGGTAGGCGTCGAGGCCCAGCTCGGACATGATCGCGATGTCGCCGGCGGTGCGGTGGTAGTGGTCGACGGCGACCTCGAGGTCGTCACCGTTGGCGATCGCTCCGGGGACACGTGCGAAGGCGTCCCAGATGGAGTCCTCCTTGCCGTCCTCGTGCGCTGCGCCCTCGACCTGGGCGGCCGCGGTGGCGGAACCCCAGAGGAACGGCGGCAGGATCAGGGCCGGACGGGTGGTGGGCTGGGGGGCGTGCGTCATCGAAGCTCCTCGTGGCTGGGTGCACGCCCATGCTATCGCTTGCTGAGAGCGCTCTCATGCTGTGTCGCATGTGTGGGTGGGGTGGCGGCCAGCGCGGTGCGCTGACGCGAGCGCGGGTCTGGGGTGTGAGCGCGCCCCTCCGGAGGGGCGCGCTCACGCGCTGGGGCCGCGGTGACGCCGATACGGGCGCGCTCACGTCGGCGCACCGCGCTGGCACCCGGATGACCCCGTCAGTGCGGTGCGCTGGCGGCGGTCACCCCGCGGTCACGTCAGTGCGGTGCGCTGGCAGACCGACGAACGACGATCTGCGGCGGCCGTCACCCCGCGGTCACGTCAGCGCACCGCGCTGGCAAACCAGCGAACGAGGGTCAGCGACGGGCGGACGGATCGACGACGCGGTTGCTCGCGGTGTCGGGTGACAGCTGCGACCCCGCCAGCTCGGCGGCACGCTGGGCGGCGAGCGACAACTCGTCCTCGGCGTCCTCCGCAGCCTGGGCGTCGGTGCGCTCCTGCAGCGCTGACTTCGCCCGCAGCGGCGGCGCCTTGAGGAACCAGCTCAGCACGAACGCGACGGCGACCACCGCGAAGCTCACCCAGAACACGGTCACGGTCGCGTCCGCGAACCCCGTGAGGAACGGCGCGGCCAGGTCGTGGTTGGCACCGACGAGGAACGAGGTGTCGCCGTCGAGCGCGGAACCGGCCGAGCCGCTGTTCTCCTGCGCCCGCTGCAGCACCTTGAGGATGCCCTCGTTCGCCGGGTCCGACAGCACGGCCGGGTCCTGTGCGGCAGCCCGGACCCGTTCGCTGAGCGTCGGGTCGGCGAACGCCGCCGCGATGGTCGTCGGGATCCGCGTGTAGAGCACGGAGAAGATCACGGCCGTGCCCAGCGTCCCACCGATCTGGCGGAAGAAGGTCGACGAGCTCGTCGCCACCCCGATGTCGCGTGCCTCGACGGCGTTCTGGCTCGCGATCGTCAGCGTCTGCATCAGCTGGCCGAGTCCGAGGCCGACGAGCAGCATGCCGCCCATCATCCACCAGACCGGCTTGTCGGCCGTCGCGAAGCTGAAGTAGAAGAAGCCGCTCAGGAGCAGGAAGGTGCCGACGATCGGGAACGCCTTGTACTTGCCGGTCCGGGCGATGATCTGGCCGCTCGCGATCGACGAGATCATGAGACCGAGGATCATCGGCAGCATCAGCAGACCGGACTCGGTCGGCGTCGCGCCCTCGACGAGCTGCAGGAACAGCGGCACCGTCATCATCGCGCCGAACATGCCGAACCCGACGAGCACGCCGAGGATGGTGGCGACCCGGAAGGTCGAGTTCTTGAACAGCTTCAACGGGATGAGTGCGTCGTCGCCCATGGCCCGCTCGACGAGGACGAATCCGATGATGCCGGCGACCCCGATGGCGTAGCAGGCGATGGACCCGGCCGAGGCCCAGCCCCAGATGCGGCCCTGCTCGGCGACGAGCAGCAGGGGCACGACGGCGAGGACGACCGTAGCGGCACCCCACCAGTCGATGCGGACACTGTGGCGGGTGTGCGGGATGTGCAGGAAACGGAGGACGATCGCGAGCGCGATGACACCGATCGGCAGGTTGATGAGGAACACCCAGCGCCAACCGGTGATGAACAACAGCTCGGGGGCACCGGCGAACAGACCGCCGATGAGCGGGCCGATGACGCTCGAGACGCCGAAGACCGCAAGGAAGTACCCCTGGTACTTGGCGCGCTCGCGGGGGGCGAGCATGTCACCCATGATCGTCAGCGGCAGAGCCATGAGGCCACCGGCACCGAGGCCCTGGATGGCGCGGAAGATCGCCAGCTCGTACATCGAACCGGACATGCCGGCGAGGAGCGAGCCGATGAGGAAGATCGAGATCGCGATGATGAACAGCGGGCGGCGGCCGAAGATGTCGGACAGCTTGCCGTAGATCGGTGTCGAGACGGTCGAGGTGATCAGGTACGCGGTGGTGACCCACGCCTGGAGGGCCATACCGTCGAGGTCGTCGGCGATCGTGCGCATCGAGGTGCCGACGATGGTCTGGTCGAGCGCGGAGAGGAACATCCCGGCCATGAGGCCGAAGATGATGAAGAGGATCTGCCGGTGGCTGAGGACGGGGGCGGATCCCGACGGCTCGGTCGAGGCGGGGGAACTGGATGACATGCGGTCTCGTTCGACTCTGGGCGCGCCGGTTTGCAGGCGCACCGACGTTGGGGATTTTGCGTAGTGTGCAAACTTACACCCGGCGCAAGTTCCGCGGCAACCGCTTCGGTCAGGGTGTAGAGGTCGGCGTTGCGTCGAGGTCGGCGTCGAGCGCCGCGAGGTAGTCCAGGGTGGCGGTGAGTGCCACGTGGGCGTCGTCGAGGTCGAGGTGGAACTGGTACTCGTGGGGGAGTGCCGGCTCGTGGTCCGCGGCCCAGAACAGCTTCGTCACGTCGACGCCGGCGTCCTCCAAGGCCCTGCTCATCGGAACCGACTGCAACCAGGTGAGCGCGTCGCCGTTCCCGCCGGTGATGAAGGTGGGCGGGAAGTCGGCGGTGACGAAGTCGATCGTCGACATGAGCGCGCCGGTCGACGTCTCCGACCAGTCCTTCGTGCCCGCGTAGGCCCAGAGCGCGGTCTGCAGGCCCCAGGCGCCGATGCCGTCGAGCTCGGCCATCGCCGGCAGGTCGTAGACCCCGCAGTTGAGGATCGTCCCGACGATCTGATCCGCAGCGATGCCCGGGGTCATGCCCGACAGCGTCGCGTAGTCGGGGTTGGTGGTGAGGACGGCGAGCTGGCTGGCGAGCTGGGATCCCGCTGAGTCGCCCGCGAGTACCAGGCGGTCCGGATTCCCGTTCCACTCGGCGGCGTGCTCCGAGATGTACGCGAGGGCGTCGTTGAGTTGGTTCACGGCCGTCGGATAGACGGCTTCGGGGGCGATCGTGTAGTTGACCGCGATCGTCGTGTACCCCTCAGCCGCGAGGATGCGGAGGTAGGGCTCGACGTTGCCCTTCTCGCCGGAGATCCAAGCGCCGCCGTGGATCCAGACGATGGTGGTCAGCGGCTCGGAGCCGTCCGCGGGGGTGAAGACGTCGAGGGTGGTGTCCACCTGCGGTCGGCCGCCGCTCGGTGCGGCGTACGCGATGTCGCGGAACTCCGTGAGCTTCGTGTCGGGGACGTACGGTTCCATCTCGGCGACCGTCGCAGCACCGCCGCGTTCGAACACCGAGCGGATGAGGAGCGCGGACGGCCACGGGGTGATGGCCGCGATGACCGCCACGACGAGGCCGAGACCGATGACGACGGCGGCCGCGGTCAGGAGCCGACGGAACCGCGGCCGCTTCCGGTGCGTCGGCGCGTGGTGTGCTGGCGTCCTTGCGGTCATGGTCGGGCCCCTCGTCCGGTGTGCAAGCCTGTCGACAGTGTGGCAGAGGCGCATGCGCCGTGTCGCGGTTAGGCTCGACGTGTGACCGCAGCCCACCAGCCCTCCCGCCGACGCCCGGTTTCCCGGCGCGTCCGACGCAACCGCGTGATCGCGTTGAGCGTCCTGGCCGCCGCGCTCGCGATCCTGCTCGTGGTGCTCGTCGTCAACATCGCCGGCGGCGCCACGCCCACCCCGGCCGCCGCCACGAAGACGCCGAGCGCGACCCCGACCGTCACGCCGACGCCGACCCCCACACCGACCCCGACGGAGACGGTACCGGTCGCGCCTCCTGCCCCGCCCGCGTTCGACAAGGCCGCGTTCTCGATCGACGACCCGCTGAGTCCGTGGGTCGTCGTGAACAAGACCCGGCCACTGAACCCGGTCGACTACACGCCACCGGACCTCGTGTCCGTCCCCGTCGCCCACACCTGGGACCCGCTGCTGCGTGCCGAGGCCGCCGCCGCGATCGTGCAGCTGTTCGACACCGCGTCAGCCGAGGCCGGCCTGTCGCTCGCCTCGAACAGCGCGTACCGCAGCTACTCGAGCCAGGTGTCGGTGTACGACAGTGAGCCAGACGACTCGACGACCGCACGCCCCGGCTACAGCGAGCACCAGACCGGCTGGACGATGGACATCGGTGCCGAGAGCGGCAACTGTTCGCTCAACACCTGCTTCGGCGACACGGCGGAGGGGCAGTGGCTCGCCGCGAACGCCTACCGCTTCGGATTCCTCCTGCGGTACCCGGCCGACAAGGTCGACGTCACCGGCTTCTCGTTCGAACCGTGGCACTACCGCTACATCGGCGTGCCGCTCGCGACCGAGATGCACAACACGGGCGTCACGACGCTCGAGGAGTTCTTCGGGCTCCCGGCGGCTCCCGGGTACCTGAACTAGCCCTTCGACAGGCTCAGGGACCGGGACGCAGCAGGCTCAGGGACCGGGGCGGAGCAGGCTCAGGGTCCGGGACGCCGGTCACTGAGAAGTGTCGGTCGCCGAGGCGCCGAGGGCGGCGTCGACGATCTGCTTCGCCTCCGCCTGCACGAGCTTGAGGTGCTCCGCGCCCTTGAACGACTCGGCGTAGATCTTGTAGACGTCCTCGGTGCCGGACGGGCGCGCGGCGAACCACGCGTGCTCGGTCACGACCTTGACGCCGCCGATGGCCGCGTCGTTGCCCGGCGCGTGGCTGAGCTTCGCGACGATCGGGTCGCCGGCGAGCTCGGTCGCCGTGATGGCGTCGCCGTCGAGCTTGCCGAGGCGCGCCTTCTGCTCCTTCGAGGCGGCGGCGTCGACGCGCTCGTACACGGGGTCGCCGAAGCGCTCGGTCAGTTCGCGGTAGAGCACCGAAGGCGTCTTGCCCGTCACGGCGAGGATCTCGGCGGCGAGCAGGCAGAGGAGGATGCCGTCCTTGTCGGTGGTCCACACCGAGCCGTCGAAGCGGAGGAAGCTCGCGCCGGCGCTCTCCTCGCCACCGAAGCCGACCGAGCCGTCGACGAGACCGGGGACGAACCACTTGAAGCCGACCGGTACCTCCCAGAGGCGGCGTCCGAGGGACTCGGCCACGCGGTCGACGACCGACGACGACACGAGGGTCTTGCCCACGGCTGCGTCGTCGCGCCAACCAGGCCGGTTCGCGTAGAGGTAGTCGATCGCGACGGCGAGGTAGTGGTTGGGGTTCATGAGCCCGGCGTCGGGTGTGACGATGCCGTGGCGGTCGGCGTCGGCGTCGTTGCCGGTGAGGAGGTCGAACTCGTCGCGTCGTGCGACGAGCGCTGCCATGGCGGAGGGCGACGACGGGTCCATGCGGATCTTGCCGTCCCAGTCGAGCGTCATGAACGCCCAGGCGGGGTCGACGTGCGGGTTCACGACGGTGAGGTCGATCTCGTAGCGGTCGGCGATCGCCTGCCAGTAGTGGACGCTCGCACCGCCGAGGGGGTCGGCCCCGATGCGGATCCCGCTGCGTTTGATGGCGTCGAGGTTGATGATGTGCTTCAGGTCGTCGACGTAGTTGCCGCGGAAGTCGTACGTCTCGACGGCGGACGGTTCCGCCATCTTGACGTCGTGCAACCCATCGGCGATGAGTTCGTTGGCGCGGTTCGCGATCCACGAGGTCGCGTCGGAGTCGGCGGGTCCGCCGTGCGGGGGGTTGTACTTGAAGCCGCCGTCGGCCGGCGGGTTGTGGCTGGGCGTGACGACGATGCCGTCCGCCTGGTCGCCGTTGCCCTCGGCGTTGTACTTGAGGATCGCGTGGCTGAGCGCGGGGGTCGGAACGAAGTCGTCGAACTCGTCGACCAGGACGCGCACACCGTTGGCGACCAGGACCTCGAGGGCCGTCGTCTGCGCCGGCCCGCTGAGCGCGTGGGTGTCGGAGCCGATGAAGAGCGGCCCGGTGATGCCCTGGCTCGCGCGGTACTCGACGATCGCCTGCGTGGTGGCGGCGATGTGGTCCTGGTTGAACGCGGTGTTCAGGGAGGAGCCGCGGTGGCCGGAGGTGCCGAACACCACCCGCTGTTCGGGGATCGAGACGTCCGGCTTCAGCGTGTAGTACGCGTCGATGAGCGACGGGACGTCGATCAGATCTGCTTCGGTGGCGGGGGTACCTGCGCGATCGTTCATCGCACCAGTCTGGCAGGAACGACCGATGTCAGGAAGGCGCTTGACCCGTGGCGAGTGGCGATTCCCACCGGAGGTCCGGGAAGCGCGCGAAGTCGCGATCGAGCGTGATGAAGGTGGCCCGGTGTTCGATCGCGAGTGCGGCGTGGGCCGCGTCCGAGACGAGGTTGCCTTGGGCCTCGACCGCTGCGCAGAGCGAGGTGAAGACCGTCCAGAACGACGGGCCAGGGCGGACCACCTGAACCCCGGGCTCGTCGCGGAGTCGCTGCATCTGGTCCAGCGCGACGGAGATCGGAGTGGGATCGACGAAGATCCGACGCTGGGTCACGATCCGGATGTACCCCGAGAGCACGGCTTCGCTGACGCCCAGGGGCTCTCTCGATCTGACGGCATCTTCCAACCAGGTTGCGAGCGCGCGGTGGTGTTGTGAATCGGGTCGGAACGCGCCGATGAGGACGTTGGTGTCGACCACCTTCACTCGAAACCGTCCATGATGTCCTCGAGTTGCGCGTTGTTCGTGAGGTCGATTCCTGGGCGGGGTCCTCCCCGGCCGTACGGCACGACCTTGTACGGCTCCCGCTCGGGCGGCGCGGCCGCTGCGGCAAGCTTCGCGCGTAGGGCCTCTTCGATGTAGGCGGTCACGGTCTTCCCCTCCTGCGAGGCGTGCTCGCGGACGGCCTCGTAGAACTCGTCGGCGAGTCGGATGGTCGTTCGCATGAGCCGAGCCTACGAAGGCGTATGTCGGTATGTCAACGACGCTATCGGGTTCCGATCGGCGCAGGGGCGAGCCGACGCGGATCTGTGGAGAGGTCGCTGGTCCGGGTGCCTGTGGAGGGCCGTCGACTAGCGCGTGGCGAGGAGCGCCGCGGCCGAGGCGGAAGCGGAGGCGGTCGTGGAGGCGCTCGTCGTGGATGCGCCCGTCCCGGCGCCCGCGGCGTCCGGTACGGAGGCGCGCTGGTGGGTCGACCCGGGCGTCGTCAGGTCGGCGACCGCGTCGGCCCGACCTGTGACGATGCGCTGGATCGCGTAGAGGCTCTCAGTCGCCGGCCCGAGGTACTTGCCCCGGTCGTCGGCGTTGCTCGACCCGACCGCGTTGTGTCCGTCGACGGCGCCGAGGTGGTCGCCGTCGCCGAGCGTCAGCCCGTCCGAGCCGAACGTGGTCGCGCCCCAGGAGCTCGTGGCGGGGTCGGCCCGACCGGACAGGAGCTGGCCGATACCGGCGAGGGTGTCGGCGCTCGCCTGAGAGGCGTACACGCGGCTCGCCGGGACGTGCAGATCGTCGATCCCGATCTCCGTCGGGATACCGGCCGAACCGAGCATGACGAAGTCGTCGACGTGGTAATCGCCGGACGCCAACGCGAGCGAGGCCGTCGCCGTGCCGTACGAGTGCGCCACGACGCTCAGCTGCGAGACGATGCCGTGAGCGGATCGGACGGCGTCGTATCCGGCGAGCACCCCGGCGAGCAGGGGTGCTCCCTCGACCGCCCGGTCGTTCGACGGCACTTCGAGCGCGCTCGGGCTGTGTCCGCCGATCCAGAGGATGACCGCACTGTCGGTTGCGGCGGTCTGGATGCGCTTCGCCCCGCGCAGGTAGTCGTCGAGCTCCAGGGCGCTGCTGTTCATCCCGGGGACGAGCACCGTGACGTAGGCGGCGGTGTCCACGTCTCCGACGGCGACCGCGACCCGCGGGGGTCCGGCGCCGCCCGCCTGCAAGGTGATGAGGTACTCCGGCTGGAGGCGGGCGGCGATCGCGTCCGGTGTGTACCGGTCGACGAGCAGCTTGATCGCGTCCAGGCGCGACAGGGTCGTGGCGAGGGCCGCCGAGTCCGCCTGCCCGTCGACCTGGTCGCTGCCCACGGTCAGTGAGCGGTAGCTCGCCTCAGTGTCGGCGAGGAGGCCGGCGAGGCGGGAGACGTTGGCCGTCGCCCGGTCCGTGTAGGCGACGCCCTCGAGGTTCCCGATGACCGCCGGGTAACCGGTGATGAGCAGTGCACGGTATCCGGGGGCGAGCTCGGTCCACAGCTGCGCGACCTGCGATGAGGACATCGTCGTGAGGGCCGTCGCCGCCGCGGCGAGGTCCCCGGCGTAGGCGGTGGTGAATGCGGCGGCCGTCATCGTCGGGACGGAGGATGCCGCCGGTGCGAAGTCGGTGGCGGAGATCGCGGTCGCGCCGGCGGTCGAGGTCTGCGTCACGGTGACGACGCCGGCCAGGATGGCGGCGATCGCGACGGTCATGACGAGCGATTTGACGAGCGTCGCGCGAGCCGCCGAGATCGGCCGGTGCACCCAGGTCGGCAGCGACAACGACGGGAGGCTCCAGGAGGAGCCGAGGGTGAACGCGGCCTCGCCGCCGCTCGCCAGGTTCAGTCGGGGAGTGGACCGCGGGGCGGCGTCGGTGAAGACACTCGTCACGTCACTCCTGTTCCTGTCTCAGCCCGTCGGGTGGAGCCTCGCGCGACATGGATCACGCATCGAGATCGGGGAGACGAACGGCCGTGAACTCGCTTCCCGAGACGAGCGGCAGCGCTCAATACACCCTTGTATCCATTGTGGCGGGTATTGGCGGGATTTGAATAGCTCAAAACGGGGGGTATCTGGGCCGAAATGGCCCGATCTTCCTGGAAATCACCCGAATGTGACCTGGAAGGGAGTCAACGGGCGCCCGAGGGCGTGTCGCGAACCACACGGTACGCTCGGAGGCATGCCAGCCGCACCCGCCGACGACGCCCTCCGGAGCTACAGTTTCCTCGGTCCGAGCGGGACCTTCACCGAGGTCGCGCTCGGCCAGGTGGAGGAGGCCAAGGGGCAGATCTGGAAGCCCGTGTCGAACGTCGGCGAGGCCCTCGGCGACGTCCTCGAGGGCCGCAGTACGGCCGCGGTCATCGCCATCGAGAACTCGGTCGACGGGGGCGTGTCCGTGGCGCAGGATGCACTGGCGACGATGCCCGGTCTGCGCATCGTCGGCGAGGTGCTCGTACCGGTGAACTTCGTGCTCGTCGCCCGCCCCGGAACCCGCCTCGAGGACGTCTCGGTCGTCAACGCCCACCCCGTCGCCTACGGACAGTGTCACCTCTGGCTCGACGCCAAGCTGCCTTCGCACGGACACATCCCGGCGTCGAGCAACGTCGCCGCCGCAGCATCCCTCCTCGACGGCACCTCGACCGCCGACGCCGCGGTCGCCCCGCCCGGCATCGTGAACCACTACGACCTCGACGTCCTCGCGGAGAACATCGGTGACAACCCGAACGCCGTGACCCGCTTCGTCGTCGTCAGTCGTTCACGGGAGATCCCGGCCCGGACGGGCGCCGACAAGACGAGCCTCATCGTCGAGTTGCCGAACGACGAGTCCGGCTCGCTGCTCGGCATGCTCGAGCAGTTCTCCACGCGCGGCGTGAACCTGAGTCTCATCGAGTCCCGGCCCATCGGCGACGCGCTCGGCCGCTACCGCTTCGTGATCGACGCCCTCGGACACATCGAAGACGAACGGATGGCCGACGCCCTGCTGGGGCTCCGACGCTTCAGCCCGAACGTGATCTTCCTTGGCTCGTACCCGAGTGCCGACCGCACTGCCGTCGACTACCACTCGCGCTACAACGACGAGGTGTTCATCGAAGCCCGTGACTGGTTGCGCGGGCTGCTCTCGGCGGAGCCGCTCGACGACTGAGTCGTCGCGCTCGCGCGCAACTCCTGCTGTCGGTCCGCGTCCAAGGTCGGGGACGGCGTGTCGGCGGTATCCGCGGCAGGGTGCAGGAGTTGTGGACGGCGACCACGCGTCAACGGTGCTTCAGCTGACGATGTCGACACCGTGACCGCGGAGGCGACGCTGGTCGGCGGTGAGCGAGGCGATGAGCCGCTCGTTCGTCCCGCGGATGTGACGCGCGACGAGGTCCGCCGCGCGCTCGGGGTCGCGCGCCGCGACCGCGTCGAGGATGGCGCGGTGCTCCGTGGCGGCCTGCTCTCGGGCCTCGGGCGTCCGCACCTCGAGCCAGCGGGTGCGGGCGAGCCGGACCATCGCGCCGTGCACCCCCTCGGCGAGCAGGTGGTTCGCGGACAGCGCCGCGAGCTCCTCGTGGAAGTCGCCGCCGACACGGAGCACCGTGTGCTCGTCGTCGGGTCCGGGTTCGTCGAGGAGGGTGCGGATCGCGGCGAGCTGTGCTTCGGTCGCGCGTTCGGCGGCGAGCCGGACGCCGGCGGTCTCGAGCGCCTCGCGGACCTCGGCGATGAGGCCGATCTCCTCGAGGTCGATGGGGGCGACGATCCAGCCGCGGCCGTCCCGACGCGCCAGCCCCTCGGCCTCGAGTCGGGTGAGTGCGGCGCGCACGGGGGTCCGTGACGCCGCGAACCGTTGCTCGAGCCCCCGCTCGGTGAGTGGCTGCCCGGGTGCGAGGTCCAGCGTCAGGATCGCCCCGCGGAGGCGCCCGTAGAGCTGCGTGGTCTGCGTCGGAGTGCTCATCCGTGTTCCCGATCCGGTCGATGGCGCTTGGTATACCAAGATGGTGTACCGTCATGCTAGCAGGGGGAGACACCCTCGGCAGGAAGCGGCACGATGACCGGATCGACACCAGCCCCAGTGGCCTCAGTGGACGCGCGTGCACCACGTCCACCGATGCCGAACGCCGGTCGGGCCTGGACCGTCCTCGGGCTCGGTGTCGCCGCACAGACCGCCGGCACGCTCTTCGTCAGCACCCCGGCGTTCCTCATCCCGCTCCTGCACGCCGAGCGGGGTATGTCGCTCGCCGAGGCCGGCGTCCTGGCCGCTGCCCCCACGCTCGGCATGGTGCTGACGCTCATCGCGTGGGGCTGGCTGGCCGACCGCGTCGGTGAGCGCATCGTCATCGCTGGCGGTCTCGCGCTCACCGCGCTGGCCGCTGCCGGGGCGATCGCCGCGGACGGCCTCATCCCCTCGCTCGGCTACGGTCCGCTCGGCATCCTGCTCCTCCTCGGTGGCGCCGCCTCCGCGAGCACGAACTCGGCGAGCGGCCGGATCGTCGTCGGCTGGTTCCCGAAGGACCGCCGCGGCCTCGCGATGGGGATCCGCCAGATGTCCCAGCCGCTCGGCGTCACGGCGGCCGCGGTGACGGTGCCGTCCGTGGCGACGGCGTCGGGTGTCTCCGCCGCCCTCGTGATCTCGCTCGTCGCGACGGGTGTCCTCGCCGTGGCCTGCACCATCGGACTCCGGAATCCGCCTCGGACCGTCGTGCCGAAGCCGGTCCCGACGGAGACGACGCCGAACCCCGTGGCCGCGCGACCCCGCAACCCCTACCGAGGTGACGGCTTCCTCTGGCGCATCCACGCCGTGTCGATCCTGCTCGTGGTGCCGCAGTTCACGCTCACGACCTTCGCGCTCGTCTGGCTCGTCGCCGATCAGGGCTGGAACGCGCTCGCGGCGGGCGTGCTCGTCGGTGTCTCGCAGTTCGTCGGCGCCGTCGGCCGGATCGGCGTCGGGGTGTTGAGCGACCGCGTCGGCAGCCGGGTGCGACCGCTGCGCTGGGTGGCGGTGTCGGCGGTCGTCGTCATGCTGCTCCTCGCCGGCGTCGGGCTGCTGCAGTGGCCGGTGGCGGTCGCGGTCGTACTCGTCGTGGCCAGCGCGGTGACGGTCGCCGACAACGGGCTCGCCTTCACCTCGGTCGCCGAGATGGCCGGCCCAGCCTGGGCCGGACGAGCGCTGGGGGCGCAGAACACCGGGCAGTTCATCGCCGCGTCGATCGTCGGTCCGGCGGTCGGAGCGCTCATCGGCCTCGTCGGCTATCCGCTCGCCTTCCTCGCGGTCGCGGTGCTCCCGGCCCTCGCGATCCCGATCATCCCGAGCGAGGCCGCGGAGCACGACCACCTCTAGCTCGGCCGCGTCCGCCGGTCTGGATGGCTCATCTAGTCGACGTTTGACGGATATCTATCGCGGCTGCCAGGCTTGCCGAGGCCCCACGACGGCCCGTGTACCTCCCCGCCGGCGAGTCGCGCTCCACTGCCTCCGACCACCGTCGAGCGACAGCCGGAGACGCCTGGTCGGCCGATCAGAAAGCACCACAGTGACCGGCACCACCATGTCCACCGACCCCGTCCACGCCGTCGCGGAGGCCGCACTGCGGCGCAACGCGGGCGAACCCGAGTTCCACCAGGCGCTCATCGAAGTCCTCGAGTCCATCCGCCCGGCGCTCGACGAACACCCGGAGTACCTCGAGGCGGGCATCCTCGAACGTCTCGTCGAACCCGAGCGGCAGGTGGTCTTCCGCGTGCCGTGGACCGACGACCGCAACCGCGTGCAGGTGAACCGCGGCTTCCGCGTCCAGTTCAACTCGGCGCTCGGCCCCTACAAGGGCGGGCTGCGCTTCCACCCGAGCGTGAACCTGTCGATCGTGAAGTTCCTCGGGTTCGAGCAGATCTTCAAGAACGCCCTCACCGCGCAGGGCATCGGCGGCGCGAAGGGCGGGAGCGACTTCGACCCGCACGGACGATCGGACGCCGAGATCATGCGCTTCTGCCAGAGCTTCATGAACGAGCTCTACCGCCACCTCGGCGAGCACACCGACGTCCCGGCCGGCGACATCGGCGTCGGCGCGCGCGAGATCGGCTTCCTCTTCGGCCAGTACCGGAAGATCACCAACCGCCACGAGTCGGGCATGTTCACCGGCAAGGGCGTCGGCTGGGGTGGTGCTGAGGTGCGCACGGAGGCGACCGGGTACGGGACGGTGTTCTTCGTGGACGAGATGCTCGCCGTCGACGGTCGCGGGGTCGACGGCAAGCGCGTCATCGTCTCCGGTTCCGGGAACGTTGCGACGTACGCGATCGAGAAGGTCCACCAACTCGGTGGCACCGCCGTCACCGCGTCGGACTCCTCCGGGTACGTGGTCGACGACGCCGGCATCGACCTCGAGCTCCTCAAGCAGATCAAGGAGGTCGAGCGCGGCCGGATCTCCGAGTACGCAGCCCGCCGTCAGGGCGCCCACTTCGTCGCCGGCGGCAGCGTCTGGGAGGTCCCGGGGGAGATCGCGCTGCCGAGTGCGACGCAGAACGAACTGCACGAACGCGACGCGATCGCCCTCGTGAAGCACGGTGTCATCGCGGTCGCGGAGGGCGCGAACATGCCGTCGACGCCCGAGGCCGTGCGGGTGTTCCAGCAGGCCGGCGTCCTCTTCGGCCCGGGGAAGGCGGCGAACGCCGGTGGTGTGGCGACCTCGGCGCTCGAGATGAGCCAGAACGCGGCCCGGCAGCGGTGGTCCTTCGACGACAGCGAGGTGAAGCTGCGCGGCATCATGCACGGCGTGCACCGCGCCGCCTACGAGGCCGCCGAACGCTACGGCCGGCCGGGCGACTACGTCGTCGGCGCGAACACCGCGGCGTTCGTGAAGGTCGCGGACGCGATGCTCGCCCAGGGCGTCATCTAGCCCGCCACTGTCCCTGACTCAGGAGTGATCCGGCGCGTCGACCGCTGACGGGCCCGGCGCGCCGCACCCCTCCTGAGTCGGCGACGCGGAAGCCGCCGGAGCAGGACACGGCGGGTGTCGGATTGCGACGGGGTGGTCGGCTCCTGGACGGCGAGTGACTAGCCTCGAAGGGTGACCGACCCCCGCCCCGCAACCACCGTCATCGTCGGCGCCGGACTCTTCGGCCTGGCGACCGCCGTCCACCTCGCCCGCGCCGGGCGACGGGTGACGGTGCTGGAGTCGGGCACCGCCGCCGGTGCGACGACCGCTGCGGGAGCGGGCTTCGTCGGCCTCTGGGCGGCGGGCTACGCCTGGTACTGGGACGAGTCGGAACTCGCCCTCGAGCAGGCGGGCCTCGACTTCTACCGTGGGCTCGACGCGGCCGGATACGACATCGGGCTGCGGAACACGGGCAACGTGTGGCTCGCCCTCACCGAGCAGGCCGTGCTCGACCACCTGCTGCCGTTCGCCGAGCACCCGCTCCGTCCCGAGGACGCCCGCCTGCTGACCGCCGTCGAGACCGCCGAGCTCGTTCCGGGTCTCGACCCTGAGGCCATCGTCGGGGCGTTCATCCATCCCGACGGCATCCAGATCAGTGCGCCCGACGCCGGACTCGCGCTCGCGGCGCTCGCCCGGGCCGAGGGCGTCGAGATCGTCGAGCACACGCCCGTCGTCGACCTCCTCGCCGAGGGTGGCCGAGCCGTCGGTGTCCTCACCGCCGCCAGTGAGCGCGTCCTCGGCGACGAGGTCGTCCTCGCCGCCGGGTCCTGGACGAACGAACTCTTCGCCGCCACGGACCGCGTGCTGCCGTTCGCGCGGGTGATCGCGAGCCGCCTGACCACCGCCCCGTTCGGCCTCGGCGAGCTGCCGACCCTCATGATCCCGGAACTCGACGGGCTGTGGATCCGAGAACACCTCGGCGGCCTCACCTACGGCAACGGCGTCGGCTACGAGGCGCTGGCAGTGCGCGACAGCCCGGCGGACCGGCGCCCGGACCGCCCCGACCTCGTCGAGGCGATGCGGGAGCACCTGTCGCCGATCGTCTCCGAGCTCATCCCGGCAGCCGCGCCCGTCGTCGACGACGCCGAAGCCGTGCAGGGGATCGTGTCGTACACCGCGGACCGCCGCTTCATCGCGGGGCCCGTCCCGGAGCTCGACGGGCTGTACGTCGTCGCCGGCGACAACGAGTCCGGCGTCACCCACGGCCCCGGACTCGGCCGGATGCTCGCCGAACTGATGGTCACGGGTGAGAGCCCCTTCGTCGACGCGTCGCGGTACGCGCCGGGTCGATTCCCGTCCCGTCCGTTCGCCGACGAGGCCGCCGTGGCCGCCGCGATGCCGGCTCGTCGGGCGGTCGACGCGCGCGCTGCCGCAGCGACGCGCGTGACGACGGAGTCAGGCCTACCTGCGGAGTCGGGCCGATGACCGCGCCGGGTCCGGCAGCGGACGCGACGCCGACCGCGCTGCCGGCGCGCGCCGAGGTCGTGGTCATCGGTGCCGGGATCGTCGGTGCGGCGGCTGCGCGCTCGCTGGCCGAGCAGGGCCGGGACGTGCTGCTCCTCGAGCGGTACCCGCGCGGTCACGAGCACGGCTCCTCACATGGCGCGACCCGCATCTTCCGACAGGGTTACGACGCCGACGACTACGTCGCCCTGACCTCGGAGGCGCTCGAGGCCTGGCGGGCGCTCGAATCGGCGAGCGGGCGGACACTGCTCGACCTCACCGGAGCGCTCGACCACGGCCGCCCGGAGATGCTCGCGGCGATCGAGGCGGCGATGACCCGGGCTGGGATCGCGTCGGAGCGCCTCACTCCGGAGCAGGCGAGCGACCGCTGGCCCGGACTGCGGTTCGACCGCGAGGTCCTCCACCACGCGACCGGTGGGCGACTGTACTCCGCCGAGGCGATCGAGGCCCTGCTCGACCTCGCCGAGGTGGCAGGAGCGGCCCTGCGCTTCGGCCTGCGGGTCACGGGCGTCGAACCGGCCGAGTCGACCGATTCGACCGCGGGCGTCGCCGGCGCCGTCGTCCGCACCGAGCTGGGCGACGTCGTCGCGGACCACGTGGTCGTCGCGGCCGGGTCCTGGACACCCGACCTCGTCGGCGACCTCGCTCGCAGCGTCGGTCGTCCGCTGCCCGAGATCGTCGTGACGCAGGTCCAACCCGCGCACTTCCCGAGCGAGCTGGCCACCGACGCCTGGCCGAGTTTCGTCCACTACCCCGCCGAGGGGTCGAGCGTGTACGGGCTGCTGACGCCGGGCGAGGGGGTCAAGGTCGGCCTGCACGGCGGTGCCGTCCACGTCCACCCCGACGAACGCGACGGCCTCGCCGAACCCGAGGAACTCGCGCGGCTCACCGCCTACGTCGCCGAATGGGTGCCCGGCGTCGACGCGTCGGCACCCCATACCATCAGCTGCCTCTACGACCTGAGTCCCAGCGAGGATTTCGTGATCGACCGGATCGACAGCATCATCGTCACGACGGGATTCTCCGGTCACGGCTTCAAGTTCGGCCCGGTACTGGGGCGACTCATCGCCGATCTCGTCGACGGAGCCGAACCGCACCCGAGGTTTGCGCTCGCCGCCCACGCGGTGCCCGTCGCGCCAGCAGCATCAGCACTCCCGCAGTCACCCGAAGGAACCGCTCCATGAACCGATCCGCCAGATTCGCCACGGTCGCCATCGGCCTCGGTGTCGTCGCCGCCCTCACCGGTTGCACGGCCCAGGGCGGCACCACCACGACCACCGCGCTCGTCATCGGCACCACCGATCAGATCGTGTCGCTCGACCCGGCCGGTGCCTGGGATCGCGGTTCCTTCACGCCGCAGAACCAGATCTACCAGCACCTGCTCAGCTACGACGAGGGTGACGTCGTCCCCGCCCCCGACGCGGCGGAGTCGTGCGACTTCACCGACGAGACCACCTACGTCTGCACGGTCAAGGAGGGGCTGACCTTCTCCAACGGCCACGCGCTCACGGCCGAGGACGTCGTCTACTCCTTCACGCGCGTCCGTGAGATCGCCGCCGACAACGGCCCGTCGCCACTGCTCGCGAACCTCGACAGCGTCGAGGAGGGTGACGACAACCAGGTCGTCTTCCACCTCACGGTCCCGAACGACCAGACCTGGCCCTACGTGCTCACGAGCATGGCGGGGCCGATCGTCGACGAGGAGGTCTTCCCGGCGGACAGGCTGCTGAGCGACGACGACGTGATCGGCTCCGGTCCCTACGCGGTCGACAGCTACCAGGCGGGCGGACTGCTCTCCCTCGAGGCGAACTCGCGCTACTCCGGGACCCGCGCGAAGACGCAGCACGTCGTGCTCAAGCCGTACACGACGGCGTCGAACCTGCGGCTCGACCTGGAGAAGGGCGACGTCGACATCGCCTACCGCTCACTGACCGCGACGGACGTCGCCGACCTCCGGAGCGACTCCGACCTGCAGGTCGTCGAGGGGCCGGGCGGTTCGGTGCGGTTCCTCACGTTCAACCTGAACACCCAGCCGGGTGCGAACGACGCGCAGAAGCTCGCCATCCGGCAGGCGGTCGCGTCGCTCGTCGATCGCGAGGAGATCGCCGAGCAGGTCTACAAGGGCACCTACGCGCCGGCGTACTCGGTCGTGCTCGACGGCCAGACGGGTGCGACGCCCGCATTCCAGACCGCGTACGGTGACGCGCCGGACCCGGCGAAGGCCGCGGCGATCCTTGCGGCCGCGGGCGTCAGCACCCCGGTCGCCCTGCCGATCCAGTACACGAGCGACCACTACGGCCCCGACTCCGACCAGGAGTACGCGCTCATCACGTCGCAGCTGGAGGAGTCCGGCCTGTTCACCGTCGACCTGCAGTCGACCGAGTGGACGAGCTACGTGAAGGAGCTGAACCCGGAGTCGGGCTACCCGGCGTACCAGCTGGGGTTCTTCCCGGACTACCCGGATCCCGACAACTTCCTGCGTTCGGCGTACTCGACGACCGGGGCGTCCGTCGCCAACGGGTACTCGGACCCGGCCGTCGACGCGCTCATCGACACCGAGGCGACGGCGACCGACCCGGCTGCGCGTATCGCGGCGATCGAGCAGATCCAGGTACTGACCGCGACCGCGGCTCCGATCATCCCGCTGCTCCAGGGCACCGAGACGGTCCTCGCCCAGAAGAACGTGACGGGCCTCGAGGACACGCTCGACGCCACCTACACCTTCCGCTTCGCGGTCCTCGACCGCACGAAGTAGTCGCCGCCGGCGGGGGTTTGCGCCAGCGGGGGTTTGCGCCAGCGCGGTGCGCTGACGTGGGCGCGGGTCTGTGACGTGAGCGCGCCCCTCCGGAGCCCCGCGCTCGCGCGCCTGGGGCGCGCTCACGCCGGGTGTGCGCCATTCACGCGGGCGCACCGCGCTGGCACCCGGCGCGGAGGTCTCAGGTCAGCGCGGTGCGCTGGCGCGAAACCCCTCGGTTCGGCGTGAGTGCGGGTCAGTGAGGTGAGCGCGCCCCTCCGGAGACCCGCGCTCACGGCTGTGGGGCGCGCTCGCGTCAGCGCACCGCGCTGGCGTCCCTCACGAACGGGGGAGGACCTGGGCGAGGGCGATCGTGGCGTCGCCGGTCAGGGACAGGGTGCCGGCCTCGAGTCGGAGCGTGTCGTGCCGCTCGAGCACACCAGGGTCCAGACCTGGCCCCTCCGCCGACAGCAGCCCGTCCAGGAGCACGACGAACGTGGTGGCTCCCGGCGGCGTGGTGACGAGCCTCGACTTGTCGACGACGCCCACCTCGAGCGATCCCCGGAACCGGTCCCGCGACACCATCAGGTTGAGATCGAGCGTCGGCCCGACCACGCCCCGCGACGACACCGCTGCGGCCCCGTCGAAGGCCGCGACCTGCCACCGGTCCAACTCGACCGGCTCGCCGTCGATCACGAGTCCGAGTCCGCCCGCCGACAACGCCATCAGCTGACGGTCGACGCCAGGGAAGGACGAGAAGGCGACGTCCGACTCGACCGTCGCGATACTCAGCGTCCACCCCGGGGCGGCCGGCGCGTCACCCTCACCATCGCCGCGCCCACCATCGATCCGACGCCCGACGGCCCCGACGGCGATCTCCGTCGCGGTCCCCAGCCCGTTCCGCCAGCGGTAGCTCCGATGCCGGTCGGCCGGCAGCAGCACGAGTGCGTGACCCTCCGTCGCGTCGCTCACCGCTGCGTGGTCCCAGCCGTGACGCGCTCGCCGCGCTGCCGGACACCGACCGTCAAGGGCACGCCCGGTCGATAGGCGAGGTGCGAGATCGAGGGTGCGTCGAGCACCTGCAGGTCCGCAAGACCACCCACGCGGAGCGATCCGACGGCGTCGGCCCCGTGCTCGCGACCGACCGCCACCGCGGCCCCCCGCGTCGCCGCCCACACCGCCTCGGCGATCGTCAGTCGCATCTGCAGCACGGCGGTCGCCACGCAGTACGCCATCGAGGTCGTGTACGAGGTACCAGGGTTGCAATTGGTCGCGAGGGCGATCGAAGCACCGGCGTCGACGAGCGCGCGCGCCGGCGGGAACGGTTCGCGGGTCGACAGGTCGCAGGCCGGCAGCAGGGTCGCGACCGTCGATGAACCCGCCAGGAGGTCGACGTCGGCGGAGGACAGGTGATTGCAGTGGTCGACGCTCGCGGCCTTTAGCTCGACCGCGAGGCGCACCCCGCCGCTCTCGCCGAGCTGGTTCCCGTGCACCCGGACACCCAAGCCCGCGGCGCGACCGGCGAGCAGCACCTCGCGCGACTCCTCGACGTCGAAGGCACCGACCTCGCAGAACGCGTCGATGTACGACGCGAACGGAGCCACCGCCGCGAGCATCGGCCCGGTCACGAGGTCGAGGTAGTCGCGGCGGTCGACACCGGCCGGGACGAGATGGGCCCCGAGGAAGGTGACGACGTCGGCGACCTCGGCCGCCGCGCGAGCGGAGCGCGCCTCGCCCTCCACGTCGAGCGCGTACCCCGTCTTCGCCTCGAGGAACGTCGTCCCCTGCGCGAGCGCCTCCGCCCGCAACCGTCGCGCACCCGCGACGAGCTCCTCCTCCGAGGCCGCCCGGGTGGCCGCCACGGTCGTCGCGATCCCGCCCGCCGCGTACCGGCCGCCGGCCATGCGCGCCTCGAACTCCGCCGAGCGGTCGCCCGCGAACACGAGATGCGTGTGCGTGTCGACCCAGCCCGGGAGCACGGCGCGCCCGCCCACGTCGGTCCGTGTGTCGGCGTCGGGCGCGTCGACCGCTGCGCCGAGCCAGGCGATCCGGCCGTCCTCGATGACGAGCGCCGCCTCGGCGAGCCGGTTGCCGTCGACGTCGCCCGGCCCGGAACCCGCGTTGGTCGTGAGCTCGGCGATGCCGGTGATGAGTTCGCTGGTCATGGCTGCATCTCCTGCGAGGGGTGATCAGGTGTCGGGGCCGAAGTGGCTGCCCGGGGCGTCTCCGTCGATGCTGCCAGCTCGGCGAGCGCGACCGCGAGGAGCCGTTCCGGCGTCGACTCCCGCGACGTCGCGAGCAGCCGACCTCGGTCCACCACGAGCCGCCCGCCGACGACGATCCGCTCGACGTCAGACGCGGTCGCGACGAGGGCGAGTTGGGCCGGGTCGGCGCCGATGGTGCGGAGGCTCGACGTCGACACCTCGACGAGGTCGAGCGGGTCGCCGACATCCAGCGTGTGCCGCCCGAGTCCGAGCGAACGGTATCCGTTGTCGGTGCCCGCCTCGAGTAGCTCGGCTGGCGAGAACCGGCCCCGTCTGCCGGAGGCGAGCCGTTCCCCGGCTTCGAGGCCACGCAGTTCGAGCAGCGGGTCGACCACGGCGTTCTGGTCGGAGCCGACGGCGATTCGGGCCCCGGCGTCCGCGAGGCGGCGGGCCGGTCCGATGCCGTCGCCAAGGTCCGCCTCGGTCGTCGGGCACATCACGACGGTCGCACCGGACCGTCCGATCGCCGTGACGTCCGCGTCGGTCAGGTGCGTCGCGTGGACGAGGCTGATGCGTGGAGCGAGCGCACCGAGCGCGGCGAGGACGCCGGTCGGTGTCCGTCCCGTCTTCGCGAGCGTGTCGACGTTCTCCTGCGGTTGCTCCGACAGGTGGACGTGCAGCGGGACGTCGTCGGGCAGGCCGGCGAGGATCGTGCGCATGGCGTCGACGGGCACGGCGCGCACCGAGTGCAGCGCGGCGCCGAGCGTGACGAGCCCGGTGGCGCCGACGGAGCCGGACAGTGCGTCGCGTAGTCGATGCCAGCGGGCGAGCCAGCCGGCCGCGTCGCCGTCGCCGAACGCGAGCTGTTCGGCGAGCAGCGGAGCGGCGGGGCCACCGGCGGACCCGAGGCCGCTCGCGAGGTAGGCCGTGTCGAGGAGGGTGAGCCGGATGCCGACGTCGGCGGCGGCTTCGGCGACCGCCAGCTCCATCGCGTGGGCGGTCGGATACGGAGTTCCGTCGAACTGGTGGTGCACGTAGTGGAACTCGCCGACCGCCGTCCAGCCGCAGACGAGCATCTCGCCGAACACGGCACGGGCGACCCGGCCGTAGTGGTCCGGGTCGAGGCTGGCGGCCGCCGCGTACATCGCCTCGCGCCACTGCCAGAAGTCGCCGCCGTCGGCGTGGGTGCGTCCGCGGAGCAGCCGGTGGAACGCGTGGGAGTGGGCGTTCCCCATGCCCGGGATGACCGTTCCGAGACGTCGGTCGTCCGCCTCCGGCTCGACGCCGCGCTCGACGGTGGCGATCCGTCCGGAGTCGTCGGCCGTGAAGCGCACGCGGTCGGTCTGGCGACCGTCGATGATCGCCGTCGCGGCCCAGACGGGAGGCCGCACGTCAGCTGCGCCGGGGTCGACGCTCGCGACCGTCACAGGACGCTCCGCAGCAGGGCCTCGAGCGCTTCGACACCGGCGACGCAGTCGGCCGTCTCGGCGAACTCCTCGGGTGAGTGCGAGACGCCCGTCGGGTTCCGGACGAAGACCATCGCCGTCGGTACCGCGCCGCTCAGGACCCCTGCGTCGTGGCCTGCGCCCGTCGGCAGCAGCGGGACCCCGCCGAGGGTGCCGGCGAGCCGGGCGGCGAGTTCGGGGTCGAACTCGACGACGCCCGACCACGACTCCTCGATCAGCTCCACCGCGCACCCGGAATCGGCGACGGCCTCCTGCACCCGGTTCTCAATGTCCGCGACGAGGGCGCGCGTGCCGGCGTCGGTGGCCGCGCGGGCGTCCACCCAGGCGTCGACCTCGGAGGCGATGACGTTGGTGCCGCCTGGCACGATGCGCAGGCGGCCGACGGTGGCGCGGGCGTCGTCCGTGGCGAGGGCGGCCTGCTCGACCGCGAGGACGGCGCGTGCCGCGGCGACCACGGGGTCATGTCGCTCGCGCATGCCGGTCGCGCCGGCGTGGTTGCCTTGACCGCTCACCCGGAGTCGCCAGCGGCCGTGGGCGAGGATCGACGAGGCGACCGCGGTCGGCGAGCCGAGGTCGATGAGGCCGCGACCCTGTTCCACGTGCAACTCGATGAACAGCCCGATGCGGCTGAGCGCCTCGTCGTCACGGCCGAGGTGCTTGGGAGCGAGCCCGGCCGCGGCTGCTGCTTCGGCCACGGTGACCCCGTCGGCGTCGGTCAGCGCCCGGGCGGCGTCCGCGGTGATCGCACCGGACAGGAGCCGGGATCCGAGGCAGGCGACCCCGAACCGGGATCCCTCCTCCTCGGCGAACACCACGACGGCGACGGGACGCGACGGCTGGAACCCGGTGGCTTGCAGACGCGCGACGGCGTCCAGCGCTGAGACGACGCCGAGCGGCCCGTCGAAGGCGCCGCCGCCCGGGACGGAGTCGAGGTGACTGCCGGTGACGACCGCGTCGGGCCCAGGCCTACCCCACCACGCCCAGAGGTTGCCGTTCCGGTCCGTCTCGACGTCGAGCCCGAGTCGGGTGGCGCGAGCGGTGAACCACTCGCGCAGTTCGAACTCGGCCGGCGTCCAGACGTGTCGGGAGTACCCGCCGCGTGCCGGATCGACGCCGACGCCGGCGATGTCGTCGAGCCCGGCGAGCCGACCGTGGGCGATCAGGCCGTCGGTCACTCGCCCTCCCACATCGGCACCCGCAGGCCGCGTTCGCGGGCGACCTCGGAGGCCCGCTCGTAGCCGGCGTCCACGTGACGCATGACGCCGGTGCCCGGGTCGTTGACGAGCACGCGCGCGATCTTCTCGGCGGCGAGCGGCGTCCCGTCGGCGACGATCACCTGACCGGCGTGGATGGAGCGGCCGATGCCGACGCCGCCGCCGTGGTGGATCGAGACCCAGGTCGCGCCGGACGCCGTGTTGAGCAGGGCGTTGAGCAGCGGCCAGTCGGCGATCGCGTCGGAGCCGTCGGCCATGGCCTCCGTCTCGCGGTACGGCGAGGCGACGGAACCGGAGTCGAGGTGGTCGCGGCCGATGACGACTGGCGCGCTCAGTTCACCCGAGGCGACCATCTCGTTGAACTTCAGGCCGGCGAGGTGGCGCTCCTGGTAGCCGAGCCAGCAGATGCGGGCGGGCAGCCCCTCGAAGGCGATCTTCTCGCCGGCCGAGGTGATCCAGCGGCGCAGCTTCTCGTCCTCGGGGAAGAGCTCGAGGATGGCGCGGTCGGTCGCGGCGATGTCGGCCGGGTCGCCGGAGAGGGCCGCCCAGCGGAACGGGCCCTTGCCCTCGGCGAAGAGCGGACGGATGTAGGCCGGCACGAAGCCGGGGAAGTCGAAGGCGCGCTCACAGCCGCCGAGTTTCGCCTCGGCACGGATGGAGTTGCCGTAGTCGAAGACCTCGGCGCCGGCGTCCTGGAAGTCGACCATCGCCTGCACCTGCTTCGCCATCGCGAGTCGCGAGCGGCGCGTGAAGTCGACCGGGTCGGCCGCCGCCTCGGTCTGCCAGTCGGCGAGCGCCGTGTCTTCCGGCAGGTAGGCGAGCGGGTCGTGAGCGCTCGTCTGGTCGGTGACGATGTCGATGGCGACACCGCGCCGCAGCAGTTCGGGGAAGACGGTCGCGGCGTTGCCGACGAGACCGACCGACAGCGGGCGCCGTTCCGCCTTGGCGGCGAGTACGCGTTCGACGGCGTCGTCGAGGTCGTCCGTCATCTCGTCGAGGTAGCGGTGCTCGACGCGTCGCTCCAGGCGGCTCGGGTCGACGTCGACGATGAGCACGACGCCCTCGTTGAGCGTCACGGCGAGCGGCTGTGCCCCGCCCATGCCGCCGGCGCCGCCGGTGAGGGTCAGCGTCCCGGCGAGGGTCCCGCCGAACCGCTTGTCGGCGATCGCGGCGAAGGTCTCGTAGGTGCCCTGGAGGATGCCCTGCGTGCCGATGTAGATCCACGAGCCGGCGGTCATCTGCCCGTACATGGTGAGACCCTCGGCCTCGAGCTTGCGGAACTCGGGCCACGTCGCCCAGTCGCCGACGAGGTTGGAGTTCGCGATGAGCACGCGCGGCGCCCACTCATGCGTGCGGAAGACGCCGACCGGCTTGCCGGATTGCACGAGCAGGGTCTCGTCGGCCTCCAGCCCTTCGAGCGTGCGGACGATCGCGTCGTACGCCTCCCAGTTGCGTGCCGCCTTCCCGGTGCCGCCGTAGACGACGAGGTCCTCCGGGTGCTCGGCGACCTCGGGGTCGAGGTTGTTCATGAGCATCCGGAGCGGGCCCTCGGTCTGCCAGCTCTTGGCGGTGAGGGTGGTGCCGCGAGCGGCACGGATGGTCCGGGTGGTGGTCGGCATGCGCTGGTCCTTTACGTCTGCGGTGCGGTGGTGGTGGTGCTGTTCCGACGGACTCAGGGGCGGATCGACGCCCCTGAGCCCGTCGAAGGGTGCTGCTAGCCGAGGTCTGCGTCCTTCAGCCACTCCTCGGCGATGCTCTTCAGGCTCGTGCCGTCGGACGCCTTGCCGTTCATCTCGATGAGGTCACCGGTGGTGAGGGCCGCGGAGACCTTGTCGAGCGTCTTCGAGATCGTGTCGTCGAGCTTGCTCGTGCTGATGACGGGGACGATGTTCTCGGCCGCGAAGAGCGACTTGTCGTCTTCGAGGGCGACGAGCTTGTTCGCGGTGAGCCCGGGGTCGGTGCTGAAGATGTCGCCGACCTGCACCTGGCCGCTCGTGAGCGCGGTCATCGTGAGTGGTCCGCCGGCGTCGAGGCTGACGAACTCCTTGAAGGTGAGGCCGTAGACCTGCTCGAGGCCGACGACGCCGTTGACGCGGGTCTTCCACTCCGGCGGGCCGCCGAGGCTGAGCTCGGACATGTACGGCACGAGGTCGGAGATCGTCTTGAGGTCGTACTTGTCGGCCGTCTCCTGGGTGACGGCGAGCACGTCCTTGTCCTCCGCGGGCGAGATGTCGAGCATGCTGACACCCTTCGGGAGCTTGTCGCCGAGTTCCGCGACGACGTCCTCGCTCGTGCTGGCCTTGGATTCGGAGTCGAGGTACTTGAGCAGCGCGCCCGAGTATTCGGGGAGGAGGTCGATGGAGCCGTCCTGCAGCGCGGCCATGTAGACCTCGCGGCTGCCGATGTTGAACTGCTCCTTCACCGTGACTCCCTTGGCCTGCAGCGCCTGGGAGTAGATCGTGGCGATGAGCTGGCTCTCGGTGAAGTCGGCTGAGCCGATGATGACGGCGTCGCCGGAGGAACCGGACGCGCTGTCGCTGCTGAGGGCGTCCTGGCCGCCGCAGCCGGTGAGGACGAGAGCGGCGGCTGCGGTGGTCGCGGCGATGGCCGCGAGTCGACGGGGGAAGGTGGGGAAGGGCATGAGGACCTCGATTCGGTGAGATGGACGGATCGGTGGTGCGGTCGTGCGGAGGTGGTCGTGCGGTGCGGGTGCGGCTCAGGCCGGCCGGGGGATCGCCCCGGTGACGGTGGTCGGGGCCGCCGTCCGCCGTTTGCGGCTGGTGCGCCGCAGACCGGGGGAGACGATGAGGGTGCCGAGGAGGGTGAAGGCGATCTCCAGTGCGAAGGCGAGGGCGGCGACGAGGATCGCGCCGCCGGCCATCTGGAAGAAGTCGGCCTGGGCGCGGCCGTCGATGATGTAGCGGCCGAGCCCCTGGAGGCCGAGGTAGGCGGCGACCGTCGCGGTCGAGACGACCTGGAGGGTGGACGAGCGGATGCCGGACAGCAGCAGGGGGAGGGCGCACGGGAGCTGGACGTGCCAGAGGATCTGCAGTTTCGTGTAGCCCATGCCGCGGGCGGCGCCCACCGCGTCGGGATCGGCGCTCTGGATGCCCGTGTACGTCCCGGTCAGGATGGGCGGGACGGCGAGGAGCACGAGGACGACGATCGTGGGGATGACGTAGACGAGCTGCCCCGGGACCACGGGCGAGATGAGGAGGAACAGCAGGATGAGGAGGCCGAGGGTCGGCAGGGCGCGGAGGGCGTTGGCCGATCCGGCGACGAGGCGCTCGCCCTTGCCGGTGTAGCCGACGAGGACACCGAGCGGCACGGCGATCGCTGCGGCGATGACGAGCGCGATGCCGGTGTAGAGCAGGTGGTAGCCCATCTGCGAGGGGATGCCGTCGGAGCCGGTCCAGTTGGCGGGGTCGGTCAGCCAGTCGATGACGCTCATGCTGCCACCGTCCGATCACGCCAGGGCGTCGCGAGCGAGCCGAGCCGGACGATGATGAGGTCGAGGATGACGGCGAGGACGACGCAGAGCAGGATGCCGGTGACGAGCGGCACGAACAGGCGGAGCTGGAAGCCCTGCGTGAACAGTGTCCCGAGTTGCGGGATGCCGAGCAGGGCGGCCATCGTCACGATGCTGACGTTGGACACGACCGCGACGCGCAGGCCGGCGGCGATCACCGGGACGGCGACGGGCAGTTCCACCAGCACGAGTCGCTGCCAGGACCGGTAGCCCATGGCCTCGGCCGCCTGCACCGCGTCCACCGGCACCGAGGAGAGTCCGTCGGAGACGACGCGGACGAGGAGTGACACCGTGTAGACGGTGAGGGCGATGACGATGTTGATCGGGTCGAGGATCTTCGTGCCGAGGATCGTCGGCAGGATGATGAACAGTGCGAGCGACGGGATCGTGTACAGCAACCCGGCGGTACCGACGATGAACGGACGGCCGCGACGCGAGCGGTGCGCCCACCAGCCGAACGGGAGGGCGACCAGGAGGCCGAGCGCCGTCGGGGTGAGCGTCAACCAGAGGTGGTTGAGTGTGAGGTCGCCGATGAGCGGGAGGTTCTCCCAGATCCAGTCGATCGTCATCGGAGGCTCCGCTCGGGGGCGGGGCGCTCGAGGAGTTCGCTGGCGGCGATGGTGCCGGTGAGCCGGCCGTCGTCGTCGAGGAGCCCGACACGCCGACTCGGGTGCGCGAGCGCGGCGTTGAGCGCGATGCGGAGCGACGCCGTGCGCGGGACGAACAGGCCGTGGCCGCTGATGGTGTCGGTCGAGACGGAGCCGTGACCGGCTGCGGTGTCGAACCAGCCGAGCGGACGGCGTTCGTCGTCCGTCACCACCACCCAGCCGCTCGCGTGCACGCCGGTCACGGCGGTGTCGCCGAGTCGGGCGACGGGCTCACGGTGGAGGGCGTCGTCGTGGTCGAGGCCGAGGAAGCCGAGTGCACGGTAGCCGCGGGCCTCACCCACGAAGTCGGCGACGAACGCGTCGTGGGGGCGGGTCAGGAGGTCGACGGGCGGCGCGATCTGCGCGAGGAGACCGCCCTCCCGCAGGACCGCGACCTGATCACCGAGCTTGAGGGCCTCGTCGATGTCGTGGGTGACCATCACGATCGTCTTCGAGATGTCGGCCTGCAGGCGCAGGAACTCGTCCTGGAGCTGCGTCCGGACGATCGGGTCGACCGCGCTGAAGGGTTCGTCCATGAGGAGGAACGGCGGGTTCGTCGCGAGGGCGCGGGCGACGCCGACGCGCTGCTGCTGACCACCGGACAGCTGCCACGGGTACTTCTTCGCGAACTTCTCGTCGAGACCGACGCGCTCCAGCAGCTCGAGGGCCGCCGTGCGCGTCTCCCGGCGCGAGCCGCCGAGGAGGCGGGGGAGGGCTGCGACGTTGTCGACGACGGTGCGGTGCGGGAAGAGACCGGCGTTCTGGATGACGTAGCCGATCCGACGACGGAGGGTGACGCGGTCGAGCGACTGGGTCTCGACGTCGTCGAGCAGGATCGACCCCGAGGTCGGATCGATGAGGCGGTTGATCATCCGGAGCGAGGTGGTCTTGCCGCAGCCGGACGGGCCGACGAGCACCGTGAGGGATCCGGTCGGCACCTCGAAGGAGAGGTCGTGGACGGCGACCGTGCCGTCCGGGTAGGCCTTCTTGACGTTCGTGAAGCGGATCATGCGCGTCCCTCCAGGAGGTCCGCGGCGTCGTCGGGGACGGTCGCGGGTGTGTTGTCGGTGGGTCCGGTGTACGAGGCGAGCCCGCTGGAGAGCCGTTCCGTGGCGGCGACGAGGAGCTCGCCGTAGGAGGCGATGAGGTCGTCGGTCATCCGGTAGCTCGGGATGACGAGGCTCAGTGCCGCGACGATCCGTGCTCCCGAGCGGACGGGAGCGGCGATCGCGGTGACGTCCGACTCGACGCCCCGCTCGACCGTGACGTAGCCGGCGGTGGGGGTCCGCCCGGTGAGTGCGGCACCCGCGGCCGAACCGTCGAGGGGGATCGTGCGACCGACCCAGCTCGCGTGACGGACGGAGTGGGTGCCCTCCGTGATCGCGAGGTAGAGCGCGGTGGACGCGTGACCCTCGACGCTCAGGTAGGCGGACTCGCCGGTGCGTTCGACGAGGTCGAGCATCTCCGTGTGGCAGAAGCCGACGAGCGACTCGTTGCTGAGTGCCTGCGTGCCGAGCTGGACGACGCGGCTGCCGGGTCGGTAGCTGCCGTCGGCGTCCTTCCGGACGAAGCCCGTGGACTCCAGGGTGCGGAGGAGCCGGAGGGCGGTGCTCGGCGAGAGGTCGACGAGTCGCGCGCTCTCGGCGAGGGTCGTGCGGCCGCGGTCGCACACCACGGCGAGGAGCGAGAGTGCACGCTCCACGGTTCGAGTCGATGATTCAGCCATCAGATCCCTCTCTGTCGAGCCACCACGCTATGGCTCCGCCGTTTCAGCGAACCGCCTCGAATGTTTCCGTCAGGTAAAACTCGAATTTCATCTGGTGGGACGTTCGCCGTGTGAGCAAGGATGGTGCACACGACGGCGGAGCGCAAGAGAGGGTGTCGGGATGATCGAGATCGCGGGAGCACTGGGCATCGACGAGCTGCGGCGGATCGCAGACCTCGAGGAGGAGGCCTTCGTGCCTCCCGCCGTGCTCGACCGGCTGTCGACAGCGCACGACGACGCACGGGACCTCGCCGAGCACGCGGCCGTCTACGGCAGGAGTACCGGCGTGGGGGCGAACAAGGACACCACGGTGGCCGACGACGGCGACGCACACGCGCGCCGCCTGCTCCGCAGCCACGCGGTCGACGCCGGCGAGGTCGTCCCCGACCGGGTCGTACGGGCCATGCTCGCGGTCCGACTCAACCAGCTCGCCGTCGGCGGATCGGGTGTCGAGCCCGCGGTCGTCGCGGCGCTCGCCGAGATGCTGCGCCGCGACGCGCTGCCGACCGTCCGGACCCTCGGGTCGATCGGGACCGGCGATCTCACCGCGCTCGCCGGTACGGCGCTGACCCTGCTCGGCGAACGACCGGCGTCGACGCCGCTGGAGCCGCTGGACGCCTGGGGGTCGGAGAGTGCCCTGTCGTTCATCAGCAGCAGCGCCCTGACCATCGCGCGTGCGGCCCTCGCGGTCACGGAGCTGCGGGGACTCGACCGTGCCTGGTCGGCGGTCTGTGCGCTCAGCTTCCACGCGCTGGACGGCAATGCGCAGGCGTACGCCGAGGCGGCGGCGGGTGCGTCCGCCGCACCCGGCGTCGGAGCTGCTGCTGCGTCGTTACGCGCGCTCATCGGACCCGCGCCGGAACCGGCCCGGATCCAGGACCCGTTCGCACTCCGCATCGCGGCGATCACGCAGGGTGTCGTGGCGACGGCGACGGACCGGCTCGCGGACCAGGTGGAAGCGCTCGTCGGTGCTGCGCAGGAGAACCCCCTCTACGTCCTCGGTGCCGATGCCGGATCACAGGCGGTCCTCCACCACGGTGCCTTCTTCCAGGCGCAGCTGGCCGCGGAGCTCGACTCGACCGTGCTCGCGCTCGCGCAGACGTCGACCGTGACGCTGTCGCGCCTGCGATTGTTGAACGAGCCCGCGTTCACGGGCCTGCCGCCGTTCCTCGGCGACGGAGAACCGGGTGCCTCAGGACTGATGATGGTCGAGTACGTTGCGGCGGGCGCGGTCGCCGACATCCGGCACGCGGCGCAACCGGCGGCGCTCGGCACGGTCGTCTTGTCGCGCGGAGCCGAGGAGGACGCGCCGTTCGCCGCGCAGGCCGTCGCGCAGCTGGAGGACGCGGTCGTCGCCACGAGGACGCTCATCGCCTGCGAACTCCTCGGAGCGGTGCGGGTCGTGCGGCGCCGCGGTGTCGCCGAACGGCTGACGGGGACGCTCGCCGCGGTCTTCGCCCGGGCATCGGCATCGCTCGGCTCGGACGACGCCGACCGCGACCTCCGCCCCGACTTGGAGCGCGCGTCGGCGCTCGTCACCGAGATCGCGGACCTCGTCGCCGGAGTGCCGTCGGCCCCCTCCGTGTCCTCCGCCAGCGCGGTGCTCTGACGCGAGCGCGCAGTTGTGACCGCCAGCGCAGTGCGCTGACGTCACCGCGCACTCATCGGCGTCACTGCGGGTCAGGCGCGCGAGCGCGCCCCTCCGGAGACCCGCGCTCACGTCCATGACCCGCGCTCGCGTCAGCGCACCGCGCTGGCAACCCACTCAAACCGAGTCGGGATCGGGGACGGGTGGTGGCTACGGGAGCTTGACGAGCAGTCCGCCTCGGTGCGCGTCGAACGCGACCATCGTCGCCATGCCGAACGCGTCGCCGTCGAGCTCGAGGTCCTGCGCCTCGTCTATCCGCACGGTCAGCGCCTCTGCACGCAGGTTCGTCACGGTGTTCCCACCCCGGCCCTCGGTGAAGCGGATCATCCGCCGCCCGACGGCCGTCCGCCGCAGGACCCGGTTCTCCCACGTGACCTTCCGCCACACGAGGAGCCATCCGAAGGCACCCTTCGGCTGCAGCACCGCGACGTCGAGGACCCCGTCGTCGAGTTCGGCGTCCGGCATGAGCTGCACCCCGCCCTGCAGCGTGCCGCAGTTCCCGACGAGCACTGAGCTCACGGTCGCCGCATGTTGTCGGTGCCCGCGCAACTGGTAGTGGATGCGGAACGGCGCGGCCGTGGCGATCGACCGGAGACCGGACTCGACGTAGGCGAGCCACCCGAGCGACTTCTTGAGGTCGGGGTTCGCGGTGGCGATCATCATCGCGTCGATGCCCATGCCTGCCATCACGACGAACGCGTGCTCCTCCTCCGACCCGTCGGCGCGGGTGATCATGGCGACGCCGATGTCGATCGCGCGCGTGTCGCCCGTGAACGCCGCCCCGATCGCCGCCACCTGGTCGCCGAGCGGCAGCTTCAGGTTCCTCGCGAGCAGGTTGCCGGTGCCCGAGGGGATGAGGGTCAGCGGCACGCCGCTCCCGCGCAGCCCTTCCGCGACAGCACGCACGGTCCCGTCGCCGCCCGCCACGAGCACCACCTGAGCACCGTCGAGGACCGCGCGCCGCGCCTGACCGACACCGGGGTCGTCGACACTCGTCTCATACAGGTGCGGAGCCGCCCATCCCGCCTCCTGCGACCGTGCCTCCAACGCGCTCCGCAGCCTGGTGGCGTCGACCTTCACCGGGTTGTACACGAGCGCGGCGTGCGGGGGAGTCGGCATGGCCCAACGGTACTGTCCCGGGGCCTCGTCACCGACCTCGATCGCTAGACTTGCCGGGTGATCGATCCCGTACTCCTCCGCGAACAGCCAGAAGTCCTCCGAGCGTCGCAGCAGAAGCGAGGGTCCTCCGTCGACCTCGTCGACCAGGCGATCGACGCCGACACCGCACGCCGCGCCGCGATCACCGGGTTCGAGGAACTCCGCGCCGAGCAGAACGCGTTCGGCAAGCAGGTCGCCAAGGCCCCCAAGGAGGAGAAGGCCGCCCTCGTCGCCCAGGCGCAGCAGCTCGCCGCCCGCGTCAAGGAGGCCCAGCAGGTCGCAACCGAGGCCGAGGCCTACTTCGCCGACGTCGCCGGTCGCATCCAGAACCCGGTCCTCGAGGGCGTGCCCGCCGGCGGCGAGGCCGACTTCATCACGCTCCGCGAGGTCGGTGAACGCCCCTCCTTCGACTTCGCCCCGCGCGACCACCTCGAGCTCGGCGAACTCCTCGGCGCCATCGACATGCAGCGCGGCACCAAGGTCAGCGGCTCGCGCTTCTACTTCCTCCGCGGCATCGGTGCCCGCCTCGAGATCGCCCTCATGAACCTCGCGCTCGACCGCGCGATCGAGGCCGGCTTCGTCCCGCTCATCACCCCGACGCTCGTGCGCCCCGAGATCATGAAGGGCACCGGCTTCCTCGGTGAGCACGCCGACGAGGTCTACCAGATCGCCGGCGAAGACCTCTTCCTCACCGGTACGAGTGAGGTGGCGCTCGCCGGGTACCACTCCGACGAGATCCTCGACCTCGAGCAGGGCGCGCTCCGCTACGCCGGCTGGTCGACCTGCTACCGCAAGGAGGCCGGGTCCTACGGGCGCGACACCCGCGGCATCATCCGGGTGCACCAGTTCAACAAGCTCGAGATGTTCGTCTACACCAAGCCGGAGGACGCCGCCGCCGAGCACGAGCGCCTGCTGTCGTACCAGGAGGCGATGCTGCAGTCGCTCGGCCTCAGCTACCGCGTCATCGACACGGCCGCCGGCGACCTCGGGTCGAGTGCGGCACGCAAGTTCGACGTCGAGGCCTGGGTGCCGACGCAGGACGCGTACCGCGAGCTCACCAGCACCTCGAACTGCACCACCTACCAGGCGCGTCGCCTCGACACCCGGTACCGCACGGAGTCGGGCAAGACCACGCCGGTCGCGACGCTCAACGGAACGCTCGCGACCACCCGCTGGATCGTCGCGATCCTCGAGACGCACCAGCAGGAGGACGGCAGTGTCGTCATCCCCGAGGTGCTGCGTCCGTACCTGGGCGGCACCGAGGTCGCGAGGCCGATCCGATGACGGACGAGACGACCACCACCGCGACCCCGTTGCTCATCGCCCTCGACATCGACGGCACCGTGCTGCACGAGGACGGTTCGCTCAGCCTGTCGGTCGCCGACGAGGTGCGCCGCGTGGTCTCGCTCGGCCACATCGTCACGTTGGCCACCGGTCGCAGCTGGGAGAGCACACGCCCGGTGCTCGAGGAGCTCGAGCTGACACCGCAGTACGTCGTCTGCGCCAACGGTGCCCTCATCATGAAGCGCGACGAGTCGAACCCCGACTCCTACGAGCGCTTCTTCATGGAGACCTTCGACCCGACGGAGGTGCTCGGGCTCATCCAGCCGCACCTCTCCGAGGGCAGCTACATGGTCGAGTACCCCGACGGCTTCCGCAAGTACACGGTCGGCATGGAGGACTGGAACCTCGAGAACGCGGTCGAGGTCCCGTTCGAGGAGCTCGTGACGAGCCCGGTGACGCGCGTCGTCGTGGTGTCTCCGAGCCACGACGAGGAGGAGTTCCTCCGCATCGTCGACAGGATCGGACTCAGCCAGGTGAGCTACGCGATCGGGTGGACGGCGTGGCTCGACATCGCGCCGAAGGGCGTCAACAAGGCGACCGCGCTGGAGCGGGTCCGGGAGTGGCTGGGGCTCGAACGCTCGCAGATGGTCGCCGTCGGCGACGGCCGCAACGACGTCGACATGCTCGGCTGGGCGGCGGCCGGAGGACGCGGCGTCGCCATGGGCCAGGCGCCCGAGGAGGTCCTCGCGGTCGCGTCGGAGGTCACCGGCACGGTCACCGACGACGGTCTCTCTCAGCTCCTGAGGAGCATTTCGGGTTAGCATCGTCCAAAGCTCCGTGCCGATACGCCGTTTCCGGTGGGCACGGGGCGTCGGTGCGCGCCTGCTCCAGGTGACGCCGGACGACTCGCCGCAGCCCGGTCTCCAGGGTTCCGGCAACCCCTGTTCCTGAGACGAGAGCGAGATCCATGACCCGCCACGCCGACGCGTCCAAACCGCGCGCCGCCGTCCGTCACGGCAGACTCCGCAAGTCGAACCCGTTCGTCACCGTCGCGAAGATCGTCGCCGCGACGGCCGCCGTCGTCGGCGTGAGCGGCATCGCGGTCGCCGGTGTCGCCGCGCTCGACCTCGCCAACAGCGTGAAGCCCGTCGCCCACCTCGACAACGAGACGCCGGGTGCGCCGCCGCCCAACATCGGCGCGATCGAGGGCGGCGTCAACCTGCTCCTCGTGGGAAGCGACTCGGGCGACGGCAACGAGGCGTACGGCGAACGAGACGAGAACCTCAACGACGTCACGATCCTCATGCACATCTCGGCAGACCACTCGAGCGCGACCGTCGTCAGCTTCCCGCGCGACATGTACGTGCAGATCGGCGACTGCGCCGACGGCGGTAACGGTCGCGACAAGATGAACACCGCCCTCATGTACGGCGGTGCCGACGGCGGGCTCGCCTGCGCGGTCTCCACGGTCGAGGGCATCACCGGCCTCTCCATCCCGTTCGCCGCGCAGATCGGCTTCGACGGCGTCATCTCGATGTCGAATGCGGTCGGTGGCGTGCCCGTGTGCATCACCGAACCCCTCAACGACGCGTGGAGCGGCATCAACCTCGACGTCGGCACCCACGACCTCTCGGGTGCGTCCGCCCTCGCCTTCCTCCGCTCGCGTCACGGCGTCGGCGACGGCAGCGACCTCTCTCGCATCTCGAACCAGCAGGTGTTCCTCTCCTCGCTCGTCCGCACGCTGAAGAGCAGCGACACGCTCTCCGACCCGATCAAGCTCTACTCGATCGCCCGGGCCGCGCTGAAGAACGTGACCCTGTCGAGCAGCCTGAACAACATCGACACCATGGTGTCGATCGCCGCAGCGCTCAAGGACATCCCCCTCGACCGCGTCGCGTTCGTCCAGACGCCGACGGCCACGGTCGAGGGCGGGGTCGAGGCGACGTCCGATGCCGACGTCCTGTGGACGGCGCTGCAGAGCGACCAGGCCGTCGCCCTGTCCGCCACCGGCAAGTACGTCGTGACCGACCCGAACGCCCCGGTCACACCCGACCCGGCGACGACCGACGCGGCAGCCGATCCCGCCGCCCCGGCCGACCCGGCTGCACCCGCAGACCCGACCGCCGCCGGCCCCGTCGCCCTGCCCGACACGATCACCGGCCAGAACGCCGCGCAGAACACGTGCACGGCCGGTCGTCCGGAGGAGGACCAGTAGTCACCGCGTGATCGGATGGGGCCGCTTCACCGCTGGCCCCATCCGATACACTCGATCCTGGTCGTCAGCTGCGTCATCGCGGGCGATCGACCTTCAGGAGGGCTGTCCGAGCGGCCGATGGAGCCAGTCTTGAAAACTGGTGGGCAGAAATGTCTCGTGGGTTCGAATCCCACGCCCTCCGCACGTTCTTGAGATGGCTGGTTGGGCCTGCGCTGCACAGTTCATCGGTATGATATTCATCGACTGATATGCAGACATGGAGCGGCTCGAGTGCGTACTCGTCGCCTCGCGTCGGCAGACGATTCGAAAGCAGAACCAGCGATGACCGAGCCATCCGACCAGCCTGAGAAACCCCAGGAGACGGGCGGGCAGGTGCCGCCGCCTCAGGGCCCCGTCCCACAGCACCCGTCGACCGACGGATCCACGCCGCGTGCCGATGCACCGCAGAACGGTGCGGGGACTCAGCAGTATCCGTACGGTGCGTCCCAGAACCCCTACGCCGGCGCACCGTCCCCCTACGCCCCCGGAGTCGCCGGTCCCGCCAAGCGGCGCAAGTTGTCCCGCGGCGGACTCATCGGCATCATCGCGGGGGCGGTCGTCCTCGTCATGATCGTGGTCACGGCTGCCGGTATCGGCATCAGCTCCGCGATCCGCGGGGCGCAGGGTGACCCGAAGAGCATCGTCACCGACTACTTCACCGCCCTGCAGGACGGCGACGCCAAGCAGGCACTGAGCTACCTCGACGAGTCGATCAGCGACAAGACGCTGCTCACCGACGACGTCCTGAAAGCGTCCGCGAAGCTCGGCAAGATCAGCAAGGTCAAGCTGACCTCCGCGAAGGAATCCGGTTCCACCACCACGGTCACGGCGACGTTCTCGGTCGGTTCCACCCCCGTGACCCAGGAGTTCACCGTCTACAAGGCGTACAAAGGTGGCTACTCCATCCTCTCGGGGGGAACGGTCAGCCTGTACCCGTCGATGCTCGACGGCGTCACCGTAACGGTCAACGGACAGGAAGCGAAGGGCGACTCCTGGACGGTGTTCCCCGGCGCCTACCAGCTCGCGCTCCCCAAGACACTCGAGGAATCGTTCTCGATCTCCGGAGCAGACGACCTCGTCGCCGCCGGTGACTCCTACGACCTCCTCTCGGACGTGAAGGTCGAGCTCAACGAGGCAGGCGTCAAGCAGTTCCGCGACGCCGTGACGGAAGCGGTGAACGCCTGCATCGCCTCGACCAGCCTCACCGCAGGGTGCGGTCTCGACATCCCGGCCACGCTGTCGGACGGCACGGCGGTCGCGGACGGCACCATCACGCGCACGCTGAGTGCGGACGCGCAGGCCAACCTCGCCAACCTCGAGCCGCGCGAGACGTTCGTCAACCCGCTCCAGGTCTATGGCGACTACATCGGGAGCGTCAAGGCGTCCTCGACGAGCTGCACGCAGAACGGAGCGACTGGCGGTTGCGACATCCTGTTCGGTCCCGCGCTCGGCTCGCCGCAGGTGGACTTCACCTCGGGAACCCCGGTGGTGCGCTGGGACTGATGCGTCGCGGAAACCCGGTCGCGCACCCCCGTTCACAGCCGGACCTGCTTTACTGTTCCGATGCCCCCGATCACGTCTGACGCCGTCGAGCCCGCGCGGAACCGCACGGGCCGTGGCGCAACCGGTCGTGAGGGACGTTCCCGCAAGCTCAGCACCATCGCCCGTCACGGGCGGTTGCAGCGACCGAGCGCCGTGCGGACCGGCCTGAAGATCATCGCTTCGACCCTGGCCGTCGCGCTGGTCAGCGGTGGCATCGTCGCGGGGATCGCCCTCTGGGACGTCGCCGCCTCGGTGAAGCCCGGTGTCGCGCTCGTCGACTCGCAGGGTGAGGCCGTCACCGACCTGCCGGCGATCGGCGCATATCCGGGCGGCGTCAATCTCCTCATCGTCGGCAGCGACTCCCGCGCCGGCCAGGACCCCGTCTTCGGCGACGCCGAGGAGGAGACCGGCAACCTCAACGACGTCACGATGCTCGTGCACATCTCGGAGGACCACAGCAACGCGACGGTCGTCAGCTTCCCGCGCGACATGTTCGTCCCCATCCCGTCCTGCCCCGACCCGGCCGGCGGCTCGTTCGACTCGATGAGCCGGCAGAAGATCAACACCTCCTTGAGCTACGGCGGGCTCGCGTGCACGGCGCTGACGGTGTCGCAGCTCACCGGACTCGAGATCCCGTTCGCCGCAGAGGTGCAGTTCAGCGGCGTCATGGCGATGTCGACCGCACTCGGCGGGGTGACGGTGTGCGTCGCCGACCCGATCGAGGACGAGTACACGAACACCTTCCTGTCGGCCGGCGAACACACGCTCGAGGGCTACGAGGCGCTGCAGTTCCTCCGCACCAGGCACGGTGTCGGGGACGGCAGCGACCTCAGTCGCATCAGCAACCAGCAGGTGTTCCTGTCGGCGATGATGCAGCAGATCAAGAGTGCCGAGACGCTGACCAACCCCGGGACCCTCTATTCCCTGGCCAAGGCGGCGGCGCAGAACATGCAGCTGTCCGACAGCCTGACGAGCCTCGACACGATGATCGCGATCGCCATGACGCTGCGCGACGTCGACCTGTCGAACATCGCGTTCGTGCAGTACCCGAACGCGGCCGTCGAGGGCGGGGTCGAACCGATCGACGACGCGGCCGCCGCGCTCTTCGAGGCCCTCGGTAACGACCAGCCCATCCAGCTCTCGGGCGCGACCGGCGCCGGTGCGGTGACGAACCCGACCGACCCGACCGCGGTCGATCCCGCAGAAGGTGCGGATGCAGGTGGCGATCCTGCCGCGACGGCTCCGCCTGCCGATGCGACCGACACGTCCGCCGGCGGTGCGGTGGTCCTTCCGTCAACGGTGACGGGCCAGACCGCCGACCAGCGCACCTGCTCCCGCGGCCGCACCCTCGACGACCAGTAGGCGTCCCGACCTCGTTCCCTGAGCGTGTCGAAGGGCGTCGCGGACCCGGGGATTCGTCACCACGCCCATCTCCGGTTATGCTGGTCGTCGTGCGTCCGCTTGCGAACGCACATGGAGACGTCGCATAGTTCGGCCTAGTGCACCACCCTGCTAAGGTGGAGTCCCCTCACGGGGACCGCGGGTTCAAATCCCGCCGTCTCCGCACTGGTCTTCAGTTCGAAACCCTCGCCTCGGCGGGGGTTTCTGCGTTGCACGACGTCTGTCGGAGTCGCCAGCGCGGTGCGCTGACGTCACCGCGCCCCGCACACGTGAGCGCGCCCCTCCGGAGACCCGCGCTCACGTCCGTGACCCGCGCTCACGTCAGCGCACCGCGCTGGGGAGTCCACCAGGCGTCGGGAGGGCGGTCAGCGATCAGGCGGAGCGACGGAGCTCGCCGTGGTGGCGGAGTTCGCGAAGGATGCCGAAAGAACCGGCGTAGTGCTCTTCGGTGAGCGTGTTGAGCGCGGCGAGCGTCCCGCGGTCGAGTCCGGACCGGACGGCGATCGACTGCAGTTCGCGGCGGGAGATCGGGAAGTCCACGGTCCTGAGGAGGGACTTCAAATCGGTGCAGGCGGCTGTTTCAGGCGGCTCCACGGTGTCTGGGTAAGGTCTGGCATCCATGTCCACATTGTCGGTAGCGACCCCCGAAAAGGCGACAGTCGGACTCCGTTCTGGCGCAAGAGGGCGCTAGCCTGACGTGAAATGATGCGAGGGAGCGGCACCGTGCCCGACGACCGCCACACCGGAACGCCGGCCCCGACGGGCCTCGCGTCCGCCGCCGTCGAGCTGCTGCGCGTCCCGCTCAGCGGCTTCGTGGCGGAGCGCAAACGCCTGGCCGTCGCCGCACGCGACGACGGGGACGACGACCTGGCGACGGCGATCCTCGCGCTCCGCAAACCATCGGTCGCCGCCTGGGCGCTCAACGTGTTGACGGCTCACCGCCCGGACCTGCTCGGTGAACTGGAACGACTCGGTTCCGCGCTCGGCGACGCTCAGCGCTCGGGAGACGCCACAGCGCTCCGCACGCTCGGCGCCGAACGTCGCTCGCTGATCGCGACGCTCGTCACCGCCACCGTCGGGGCCGCAGCAGCAGAGGGGGCGTCGCTCTCCGGGACGGTGATCGAGACCGTCCGCCAGAGCCTCCAGGCGGCGAGTGCTGACGCCGACCTCGCCGCGCAGGTGTCGTCCGGTCGACTGACCGACGCCCCGACGTCGAGCGGAACGGGCTGGGGTGGTGTCGTCGGCGGAGTCGAAACCTCCGGTAGGCGCTCCACCGCCGACGGGTCCGTTGGGACTCGGGGAGACGGAGACGGCGACCGTTCCGACGATGACGACCGACGTCGACGCCTTCGGGCCCGGCTGGAGGCGGCCGAGCGCGACGAGGAGGCAGCGTCCAGCGCGAGTGAGGAGGCGACAGCCTTCCTGGACGAGTCGGCGGTCCGGCGATCGGGACTCCTGCGTGACCGCGAGGACCTCGCACGGCGGCTCGAGGAGCTCGACGCGGACATCGCCGACGCCGATCGGGAGTGGGCCCGACGCCAACGAGCGGCTGACCGGGCGCAGCGTGTGAGCGACGCAGCACACGAGGACGTCGAGCGTCTGCGGAGCGCGCTCGAGGACTGAGTCAGGGAGCTGATCGAGTCACGGCGGTGCCGAAGCCCGCCGCGACCGATCGCCGCTCGAACGTTCCGGCGCACGCACCGTGCGGCACGCGCCTAGACTCACCGTGTGGGTGAAGTGCGACAACCGGAAGCATCGCGGCGGCGACGGACACAGCAGCTGGAATCGGAGCGTTTCGAAGGCATGCCGATCCTCGCTGACGTCCCGCAGCACGATCGGCTGAGCCTCGTCGCCCCCGATCTCGCGTGCACGATCTGCACCGCGACGCTCGAGCTCGGCGACCGCGTGTTGCGCTGCCCCGCCGGTCACAGCTTCGACATCGCCCGGCAGGGGTACGCCTCGCTCGTCGTCGGCGGTCGGACGCCGAAGACCGGCGACACGCAGGAGATGGTCGCGGCCCGCGCAGCGTTCCTCGAGGCCGAGCACTACGAGCCGATCGCGGATCACGTCGCCACGACCCTGCCGCTCGCGCGCTTCCTCCCGGACGGCTCGGTCGACGACGACAGCGCCCCGCTCGTCGTGGACATCGCCGGCGGGACCGGCTACTACCTCGGCCGGATCCTCGACGCTCGCCCGGCCTGGCGCGGGTTCGGATTCGACCTGTCGCCGCTCGCCGCTCGTCGCGCCGCCCGCGCGCACGGCCGGGCCGCAGCGGCGACCGCTGACGCCTGGGCGCCGTTCCCGCTGCAGGCGGCGTCGGTCGACCACCTGCTGAGCATCTTCGGCCCGCGGAACGGTCCCGAGATGCGTCGGGTGCTACGCCCGGACGGCTTGCTCACCGTCGTGACGCCGCAACCCGGTCACCTCGCCGAACTCCGCGATCGGCTCGGCATGATCGGGATCGCCGAGCGCAAGGACGCCCGACTCGACGCGCAGCTCGACGGCTTCGCGCTCCGCTCCCGCGACACACTCGACTACGCCGTCGAGTTGATGCCGGAGGAGGTGCGCGACGAGGTCCGCATGGGGCCGAGCGCGCACCACCTCGACGACGACGTCTTCGAGCAGGCGATCGCCGACCTGCCCGGCTACACGACCGTCACGGTCGCCGTCACGCTCAGCGTCTTCGCGCCCGCCTGACGCCGGCCCCCCTGACGCCGGCCAGCTGACGCCGGCCCGCCTGACGCCGGCCCGCCTGACGCCGGCCAGCTGACGCCGGGCCAGCCCGACACCGGCACCGCGAGACAGGCGTCAGGGCGTCGGTGGTGCGTCGATACGATGGAGGGCACTCATCGAAAGGCGCTCATGACGATCACCGCTGCCGCAGACGGCTCCGCCCTCGGCAACCCCGGACCCGCCGGCTGGGCCTGGTATGTCGACGACGATTGCTGGTCAGCCGGGGGTTGGCCGCACGGCACGAACAACATGGGCGAGCTGCGCGCCGTCCTCGAACTGTTCCGCGCCACCGAGCACCTCGACGAGGACCTCCACATCCTCTGCGACAGCAAGTACGTCATCGACTCGATCACGAAGTGGATGCCGGGTTGGAAGAAGAAGGGCTGGAAGAAGGGCGACGGCAAGCCCGTCATGAACCTCGAGCTCATGCAGGAGATCGACGCCGCCATCGCCGGGCGGCGCTACCGGTTCGAGTGGGTGAAGGGGCACGTCGGTCACCGACTCAACGAGGCCGCCGACATCCGCGCGCGGACGGCCGCCGAGGCGTTCCAGCGCAAGCAGCCGGTGCCGGAAGGACCAGGCTGGACCGGCGCCGGTGCTACGAAGACCCCGGCGGCCTCCGAGGCAGACACCGAGGCCACGTCCGAGACGACCGAGCCGGAGCTGTTCGCCGACCTCGAGGTGGAGGAGGAACGCACCGCCCCCGTGTTCGACGCGGAGGACGACGGCGCGCTGTTCTCACTCGACGTCGAGCCGACGTGGCACCAGCTCACCCTCGACCTCACGTCCGATGAGCATGAACGCCTGGTCCGCCGCGCCCGCGAGGCCGGGACGAGCGTCCAGGAATTCCTCCGCGGCCTCATCTGACGTCGCTTCCGAGTTCACAACTCAGGACGAACGCGGTGTGTCTCGCGTGACACGCTGCGGCAGCAGGGCGCCGCGCCGAGCGCATCCTGAATTGTGAACCGGTCGGGGCGCGCGCAGGGTCAGGCGAGCAGGTCAGCGGGAGGCGGACTCCGGAGCCGCGGCCTCATCTGACGTCGCTTCCGAGTTCACAACTCAGGACGAACGCGGCGTTTCCCGCGTGACACGCTGCGGCAGGAGGTCGCCGTGCCGAGCGCATCCTGACTTGTGAACCGGGTCAGCGGGCGGCGGACTCCGGAGCCTCGTCGTCGACCGGCACAGCCGCACCGTAGCTCGCGTCCACGAGGATCGGCAGGTGGTCCGAGATGCCGCGGCGCAGCGTCTGCACGCGGTCGATCTTCAGGCCCACGGAGGTCGCGAAGTCGAAGTGCCCTCTGAACATCTTGTAGCGCGTGTAGGTGCTGCGGTCGCTGAGGCTCAGGTCGTACCCGCTCTCCTGCATCTTCGTGCCGAGGCCCTTCTGGAAGAGCGGGTAGTTGTAGTCGCCGACCATGAGGGTCGGGACGTCGCCCATCGCGTGCAGCTGCTCGTGCGCGGCCTTGATCTGGTGCCGACGCAGTGAGTTGAGCGCGGTGAGCGGAGCCGCATGGAACGAGGCCACGATGAGTTCGCGCCCGGCCTCGACATCGGTGAGGCGGGTGCCGATGAGTCGCTCGTGCGCCGGCGCGAGCACCATGTCGTGCAGCGACTTCTTCAGCGCGAACGTCTGCGTCGACTCCGCTGTGAAACGGTCGCGGCGGTAGTAGATCGCGAGGCCGAGCCGGTTGCGGTGCGTGCTGTCGGCGAGGTGCAGGCCGCCGAGCTCGGCGGGCAGCTGCAGGGTGTCGGCCTCCTGCAACGCGAGGACGTCGGGGCCGAACTCTTCGGTGAGTGCGACGAGCTCGCCGCTGGCCTTGTTCTTGCGGAGGTTGTAGCTGATGACCTTCATCCCAGCCTCACATTCTGTTGGCAGAGCCCAAGCCTACGGTCCTTCCCGCCGCCCGGTGCTCTGGAGGGGTCCGGACGACGGTGCGTCGCCGGATGGCCACGGTCAGCTCGACGCGTCGACGACCGTGAGCCGTTGGGTGGCGCGGGTGAGCGCGACGTACCGGAGCGACAGTGCCGCATGCCCCGTCCCGCCCAGCGCATCGGGCTGGACGAGGACGACGCTGTCGAACTCGAGGCCCTTGCTCTCGCGCGCGGTGCCGGACCACACCCGGGCACGGTCCGCACCGGCGTCGGCGAGGAGCTCGTCGATCTCCGCCAGGAGCGAGCGGGGTGCGATGACGCCCGCGATGCCGGGGTGTGCGGTGATCGCGGCGACGGCGGCACGGACCGCGGTCGGGGCGAGCGCCGAGGGGTCGACGGTGAGCTGCACAGGCTCCTCGTCACCGCGCCGGATCGACACGGGCGCCGGGGAGTCCGGGTCGAGTTCGAGCCGGACGGGATCCGCGAGCGCCATGATCTGCTCGGGCGTCCGGTAGTTGACGGTGAGCAGCTCCTCGGTCCAGCGCGGGAGCTGCGGGCCGAGCAGCTCCTGCCAGCTGGAGCGGGTGGCGGAGGTGCTCTGCTGGTTGATGTCGCCGACGAGCGTCATCGAGCGGTTGGGCCCGCGTCGCAGGACGGCCCGAAGCAGCATGGGGGTGAGCTCCTGCGCCTCGTCGATGATGACGTGCCCGTAGACCCAGGTGCGGTCGCTCGCGGCGCGTTCCGCGGGGCTGCGGTCGTCCTCCACGGTTTGGCGGTCGGCGAGGTCCTGGGCCGACCGGAGATAGTCGTCGTCCTGGGCCTCGTCGTCGATGCTGATGTCGCCGATCATCTCGAGCACACTGCGCGCGTACTCGACGTCGTGCCGGCGCTCGTAGGCGGCACGGCGCTGCCGTTCCAGTTCGGGGCGCTGGTCCTCGCCGATGAGCTCGGCGGCCTCGTCGACGAGGGCGATGTCGCCGGGCGTGAGCCGCGCGGCCCAGTCGGTCTCGCCCGCGCCGTCCGTTCCGGCGGCGGGTTCGCGGAGCAGCAGCCGACGTTCCTCCTCGGTGTGGTCGGGGGCGACGCGTGCCAGCAGCTCGGGATCGGTGAAGAGGCGGTCGATGATCTCGGCCGGGTCGAGGATCGGCCACATCGTGTCGAGCAGCTCCTCAACTTCGGGCTCCTCGCTCAGCTCCTGTCGACGCTCGTCGGCGTCCTCGCCCGTGCGGGGTTCGAAGCCGTCGCGCTTCGCCTCGAGCCCGATGAGATGCGTCAGCACGGCCCGGTCGAATCGCAGCTTCGCCTCGTTGTGCGGCGTGCCCGAACGCTCGATCCCGGCCTTGATCCGGCGCAGGACGCCCGGCGTGACGCGGAGCGGGCCGTCACCGGCGATGCGGATCGTGACCGGCTGGTCGAGCGGCACCTGGCGTTCGCGGATGGCCCGGGCGACGACGTCGGCCATGCGCAGCCGGCCCTTGAGCTCGGCGGCCTCGAGCGAGTCCTCCGCGTGTGCGTCGAGTCCCGGCACGAGGGTCGCCGGTGTGACGAGGACGACGGCGGTCTCGCCGAGTGACGGCAGCACCCGGCTGATGTAGTCGAGGAAGGTGGAGTTCGGCCCGACGATGAGCACGACGCTCCGCATGAGCCGCTCGCGGTGCTCGTAGAGGAGATAGGCGGCGCGGTGGAGGGCGACGGCGGTCTTGCCCGTGCCCGGCCCGCCCTGCACGAGGAGGGTGCCGGGCAGGGGCGCGCGGATGATCGCGTCCTGCTCGGCCTGGATGGTGTCGACGATGTCCGCCATGTGCTTGGTCCGAGCGCGACCGAGGGCCGCCAACAGGGCACCGGACTCGCCGATGCCGCTCGGCTCGTCGTCGCTGAGCATGGTTGTGTCGAGGACCTCGTCGTGCACCTCCGTGACGCGGCGACCGGCCGTGCCGATGCGGCGGCGCAGTCGGAGGCCTTCGGGGCGGAGTGGCGTCGCGGTGTAGAACGGGCGCGAGGCAGGTGCGCGCCAGTCCAACAGGAGCTGATCGCCGCTCTCCGGGTCGCGCAGGCCGATGCGCCCGATGTGGTGCCGCTCGTCGGTCTCGCGTTCGAGGAGGCCGAAGAGGAGTCCGTAGCTGGACGAACGCAGCTCGACCATCCGCTGGCGGTGGTGGGCGACCAGGGCGTCGCGTTCCGAGAAGCTCGAGTCGTCGTCGCCGTCGAAGGCGCGGAGGGCGAGTTCGGAGCGTCGCTCCTCGAGGTCGGACTGCGACCGGATCACGTCGTGCAGCCGATCGAGATGGTCCTGTTCCTCGGCGATCGCGTCGTTCTGCACGGTGCTCCTTCTGGGTGTGGCGCGGTCCGTGTTCCGGGTTCCCTGCGAGGACCGCACGAATACGGTAGTCGCTTTCCGGGCCCCGCACCGCCCTTGAGCGTGAGCTCCCAGAGACCTGGAGGCTGCCGTGGGAGCGCTGGTTCGGGCACCGAGCGCAGGCCGGTCGATAGGCTGACGGGCATGAGCACACCGGACGGATCGAAGCCGCAGCCCCTCGCGCCGCAGCAGGCGCACTCGCAGCAGCCGGTTCCACCGCAGCCGTACCCGCAGCCGCAGCTCCAGTCGCCGCAGTACGAGGTGCAGCCGTACGTCCAGCAGGCGCCCTACCCGCAGCAGCAGCCGTACCCGCCGCAGTACGGCATGCAGCCGTATGCGCCCGTATACCCCGCGCCGTACCCCTACCCGTACCCTGCGTCGCCGCCGAAGGGTCTCAGCATCTCCAGCATGGTCATCGGCCTGGTGTCGCTCTTCTTCGGGTTCACCTTCGTGCTCCCGATCGTCGGATTCGTCCTCGGACTCATGGGGCTCCGCCGTGAGCCCGCCGGTCGGGCGATGGCGATCACGGGCGTCGTGCTCAACGGACTGTTCCTGCTCGTCTGGGCGGCGCTCGTCCTGCTCTGGGTGTTCGTCATCGGCGGGCTGCTCGCCGGCGTCGGCGGCGCGGCCTCCACCGGCATCGCCGCCTAGCCGCCCGTCCACAACTCCTGCATCTCGAGCCCAGGCGGCCCGGTGCGGCCCTGGCCGGGGTGGTCCTGCTCGACGAGTAGGAGTTGTGCGCGGTCAGCCGGCCGGGACGACCGTGCTGACCATCGAGAGCACCACGGCGCCGTCGACCTCCTCGCGCTCCAGCCAGACGGCGATGCTCGAGAACTCGCCCAGTGACGACGCGTGGGTGCCGCCGCAGGCGATGACCGCCGGGCCGCCCGGCAGCTCGCAGTGCCAGCTGCGTCGATCGGTGAGCAGCTCGCCCTCGCGATCGATCCGGACGGCGGCGCCGCTGTTTAACCAGCCGTCGAGGGTGTTCCGGATGCGTGACCCCAGCGCGTCGAGGTCGTCGAGGGCGGCCGGGTCGAACCCCTTCCGCCGGAGTGACTTGCCGATGCGGTAGCGGTCGGTCGACGCGTTCCGAGTGATCCGCGACGACTCGCAGGCGAGCGTGTCGAAGTCCGGAGCCCCGAGGGCATCGGGGGCGACCTCCTTGCGCCAGGCGTCGGCGAGCGCGGCGTTCAGGGCGAGCGATGCGAGGTGGCACCCGGTGTGCCCGGCGGAGAGCGCGTGCCGGGTGGACGCGTCCACCTCGACACGTGCTGCCACGCCCTCGACGGCACTCGAGGCCGCCTCGGTGGAGACCAGGTGGGCGACGAGGAAGGCCCATCCCTCGGTGCCCTTCTTCACGGGGATGTCGGCGCCGAGGTACAGCCGGGTGCCGTCGCTCGCGGCGACGACGCAATCGGTCACGGCGACCTCGACGGCGCTCGTGCCCGCACCGAAGGTGATGGTCGCCGTGTCGGCGGGCTGGTCGGGCCACGCGGCATCGACCGGGTGGCAGGCCGTCTCGTCGAGCACGACGGCGAGGTGATCGCCAGCGGGTTCGACATGCAGCACCGTGCCTGTCGAGACGAGGGCTCCGGTGGGATAGGTGACGCGCGTATCGACGACGGGGAGGCTCATGTCCCCACGCTATCGCGACGGTCCGGGAGCCCGCGGACGGCTGTCAACCCCGGGAAACCGTTGAGGATCACGTCGTAGAGTCCGAGGACACGGAGCGCGACGCGTTCCGCGGAGAGGAGTGCATCATGACGGATCAGCAGGATCAGGGTTCAAGCGACGACCTCGCAACCGGTGCGGCCGGAGCAGACCAGGAAGCCTGGGAGGGTGCCGACATCGACACCGCGGAGCTCGTGAGCTCCGACCAGACGACCGCCGGACCGGGCTCGGACGGGTCGAGTCAGACCGTCGACGGCACCGGCTCGGAGGACGCGGCTCCCGATGAGGAGCACGCGACCGAGGAGGCCGTCGAGACCCCGGAGCCCTCGACCGAACTCGACGCACCGCTCGGCGAGGGAGAGGGTGGCGACGCCGACGGTTCGGCCGACCACCAGCCCGACTCCGGGCCGGCCTCCGAGGCCACCGACGACGCCCGCGAGGTCTACGACACCGCTCCCGACTGAGTCGGACCCCATACGACCGACGGGCCGTCCTCCGATCCAATCGGACGACGGCCCGTCGTGCGCTCCGGACATCGTGCTGGGGCGGAGTCGGCGGCTCAGATCGGTAGGAGTGACCAGACCACCGCGAGGGCGATCAGGCCCGCGACGCCCGCGATCGCCAGTGCATTCAGCAGACGGTGCTCGACCATGATGGCGACGTACTCGCGGAGGAACGCGCTCGGCACGTAGTACGCGGCCGTCGGGGAGCCGATCACCTGCGCGTCGCTCCCGATCGAACGTGCGAGGAGTGCCGCGCGGAGGACGTGGTAGTTGTTCGTCACCACGATCGTCTCACCGTGCCGCCCGGCCGACTGCTGCAGGTCCCGGGAGAGCAGGAGGTTCTCGCGCGTGCTCGTGGACGCGGTCTCCGCGAGCACGTCGGACCGGTCCGCGCCGTGCGCGACGAGGTACTCGGCCATGGCCGTCCCCTCCGGGCGGGGTTCGTCGTCGCCCTGACCGCCTGACGGGATCAGGAGCGGCCGCTTCGTCCCCGGCGCAGTGGCCCGGTAGATGCGGAGCGCCAGGTCCAGGCGACTGCGCAGCAACGGCGGGACCTCGCCCTGGATGAGGCCGGAACCGAGGACGACGAGGGCGTCGGGCGTCCGGGTGTGGCGGTAGCGGCTGTAGACGAGCGAATACACGCCGAAGGCCGCGAACGTCGCCGCCGCGTAGAAGCACGCGAACCCGAGCAGGAGCCCCAGCGCGACGAGGACGATCGTCAGCCAGGAGGGCAGGGACTGCGGGTGCGCTCCGAGGACCAGCAGCACGGCCAGCACGGGCAGGACCAGGATCGCGACCCCGGCGAACAGCGAGAGCAGGTTGCCCAGGCTGCGTCCTTCGAGCCGGAGCATCGTGATGCCGTTGCCGATGAGGAGGACCCCGAGCACGCCGACCAGCAGGACCGTGCCGAACGCGGCGAGGATGACGGTGAACGGCGTCGTGCGGGACGCCTCCGAGAGGAGTGCCACCAGCCCGCAGGCGATCGCCGAGACCAGGAAGACCCCGTTGCGCAGGCGGCGGGCGTCGCGGCGTCGACTCGCGACGTAGAGCACCGCGAAGACGGCGGCCGGGAGCAACATGATCATGCCTTCATCCTGCCCGAACGATCGACCTGCGCCGGTCGTGCGGATGGGGCGTGCGGGCAGCGCATTCGGGGTGCTATGACCGCGGCGGCTTCGGCGTCATCGCCTTGAGGGTCGCCTCCTCGGCGTCGATCGCCGCGAGGACCGCTGCGACCGCCGGTTCCTGGTAGCGACCCTCGGCCCGCGCCGAGAGGAGCGCCTCGCGTTCCGCAGCGATCATCTGGCGGCGGAGTCGGGCGAACGCGACCGTGCGGAGCTCCGAGCCGTCACCCGTGTACTGCTCGAGGGCGTTGGCCACGAAGCTCGCATTGGTCCGCAGACGGTTGAGCACCTGCTCCTCGTCCGCCTCCGTCGTCAGCTCGTCGAGGCGGTCCAGGCCGGCCGTCTGGACCTCCGCCATGAGCATCAGTTGCTCGACGCGCTCCTGGCTGTTGTTCGGCGGCGGGAGGTGCAGTGCGCGGATGATCCGGGGGAGCGCGAGCCCCGAGAGGAGCGTGCCGACCACGACGACGAACGCCAGGAACTGCAGGAACTCGCGCGACGGGGTGTCTTCCGGCAGCAGGAACACCGCCGCCAGGGTCACCACGCCACGGACGCCGGCTGCGGAGACGGCGATCCCGTTGCCCCACGACCAGCTCCGCTCACGGAGCCGTCTCGGCCCGAGCCGGTAGATCGCCGTGACCGTCATCTCCCAGACGAACCGGGAGACGATCAGCGCCGCGAGGATCCCGATGCTGATGAACACGGTCGGCCAGAGCCCCGGTCCGGTCTGAACCGCTCCCTCGAGGATGCCGGCGAGGTTGAGCCCGATGAACAGGAAGACGGCGTTCTCGAGCAGGAACTGGATGGTGCGCCAGTTGAGCGATTCGGCGATGCGCGCCTCGGCCGACTGCACGATGGGCGCCCGATAGCCGAGCAGCAGCCCGGCAGTGACGACCGCGAGCACACCCGAACCGTGGATCGCCTGCGCCAGGAGGAATGCGAGGAACGGGGTGATGAGGGAGAGGCAGGTGTCGAGGACCGGGGCGCGCAGGCGTCGGCGGACCTCGGACAGCACCCATCCGACCGCGAGACCGACGCCGACGCCGGCGACGACCTCGATGACGAACTCGCCGGCGATCATGACCGGGTTGACGACGCTCGTGATCGCGAGGATCGAGGCGTTGAGCGCCACGAGTGCGGTGGCGTCGTTGAGCAGGCTCTCGCCCTCGAGGATCGTCAGCACGCGGCGGGGGAGCCCGAGTCGTCCGGCGATCGCGCTCACGGCGACGGCGTCGGTCGGCGCGATGACCGCGGCGAACGCGAACGCCGCCGCGAGGGTGATCGATGGGATGAGGAGCCAGCTGGCGAACCCGACCGACACGACGGTGAACGCGACCGCTCCCACCGAGAGCAGGATGATGCCGTCGTTACGGGCACGGATGTCGATGAGGGAGATGCGGATCGCCGACGCGAAGAGCAACGGCGGCAACAGTCCGTAGAGGATCAGGTCGGGTTCGATCTCGACGGTCGGGACGGCGGGGATGAACGATGCGACGCCGCCGACGAGCACCAGGGCCACCGGGGCGGAGATGCCCGCTCGGCCGGACAGGCCCGAGACGATGACGGTGACGACGACGAACACGACGATCCACGAGATGAGCGCGACGGGATCCATGTGGGGATTCTCCCACCTGGGAGACCGTGGTCGTTCGCACGATCGTCCGAACTCCGGACCGGCCGTGATCGGCACCGGTTCCGGACGCGCGACGCCCCCGCACGGTCAGGCCGTGCGGGGGCGTCGGGTGGAACGGAGAGGCGGCTCAGCCGCGGCGGTTGGCCGCGCTGCTCGAGCCACGCTGCTCCGCGCCGGTCTCGCGAGTGCGGAGACCGAAGCGGTAGGTGAGCTTCTCGGTGGAGTGACCGCGGCCGTGGACGGCGGTGCCCGCGGAACGGTTGGAGGACGCTGCGGTCCGAGTCTGGGTGATGGACATGGTGGTTCTCGATTCTGGTGTTGCGGATGATGGATGGGCCGGTTCCAGAGGGGGAATGCGATGACGATCGGTGCAGGTCGCATGGATGGAGCGACGAGACCGTCCGGAGTGCAGCTGCGCCGAGATCGGCTGCGCTGGTCGGCTGGGGCCGTCCGGTGGATCGTTGTTCGCCGTTCTGGATGACGGCTGGTGGTGTCGTGTCGGGAGCATCGGCGTATCCGTGGAGGTGTGGACTCTGCACACGGAAGCCGGTTGTGACATCGGCACTCGAGGGATGAACGTACGCGACCAAGCTGAGAACGAGCTGGGAAAGATCGGCGTCATCGCCGTCGCAGGTCGATGCCCGAGATCAGACCCGAGCATCGACCGGCGGTGTCGCAGAGCTTCGGGCCACCGCACCTAGGGGAGGGGTGGCCGTATCTCCCGCGCACCCGAAGGGATATCGGGCTCGGGAGGCCGGAGGGTGATCGCGGGGGGACGATCGGTTACCGGTGGAGGCTTGGAAGAACTCCAACACAATATATATTAACAGCTCAGCGTAGCGTGTTGCTGTGGAATTGCTGGGAGTGCTCAGTCGGTTGCGAGCAGGCGCAGGATCCGCGCGGTTTCGGTCGCGACGGCGCTGCGACCGGCGCGCACGTAGGTGCGGGGGTCGACGAGCTTCGACTGCTCGTCGAGGACGCCGCGCACCGCTCGGGTGAACAGCCCGTTGAGGTGCGTCGAGAGGTTGATCTTCGTCATCCCGGAACGCACCGCCGCCCGGAGTTCGTCGTCGGGGAGACCGGAGGAGCCGTGCAGGACGAGCGGGACCGTCACCTCATCGCGGAGCTGCGCGATGAGCGCGTGGTCGACAGCGGCCTCCCGGCTGGTCATCGCGTGCGAGGTGCCGACGGCCACGGCCAGGGCGTCGACGCCGGTCGCCGCGACGAACGCGACGGCCTCCACCGGCACCGTGCGCGCGCCCGGAGCGTGGACGCCGTCCTTCCCGCCGACCTCGCCGAGCTCGGCCTCGACGGCGACGCCGCGCGCGTGGCAGAAGTCCACGATCTCCTTCGTCGCGCGGACGTTCTCCTCGTACGGCAGGGTCGAGGCGTCGAACATCACGCTGTCCACCCCGAGCTCGACGCCCTCGTGCACGAGCTCGGCCGATTCCACGTGGTCGAGGTGCACGAGGACCGGGACCGTCGCTGCCCTGGCGATGGCGAGCGAGGCGAGCGTGATGGGGGCGAGCGACCCGTGGTACCGCACGCAGTTCTCGCTGATCTGCAGGATGACCGGCAGCCCGGCCTCCTCGGCGCCGGCGACGATCGCCTCGGCGTGCTCGAGGAGGACCACGTTGCACGCCGCGATGCCGGCGTTCGAGGCCGAGGCGTTGGCCAGGAGCGTGGTGAAGTCGAGGGCGGTGGTCATTCGGTTGCTCCAATGGGGTCGGATGCGGCGGGTGCGTCGATGAATCGGTGGAAGGCGGCGAGGTCGATCGCGCCGGCGATCGGTTCGAGCACGGCCGCCGCGCCTGCGGCCGCCGCGGTGCGGAGTGCCTCGGGGAGTGCGGCTCCCGCGCGGAGCGCTGCGACCAGGCCGGCCGTGGTGGCATCTCCGGCGCCGGTCGGGTTGCCGCTCACGCCGGGGACGGCCGGGACCTCGTGGGCGCTTTCGGCGTCGCCGGCGGTGAGGCCGTCGGCACCGCGGGAGATGACGACCGCGCGGGCGCCGAGCGCGAGGAGTGCCGCGCGTGCCGATGCGAGGTCGGCGGCGCCCGTCGCCTCGAGGGCCTCGTCGAGGTTGGGCTTGAGGATCGTCGCACCGGCGCGAGCTGCGGCGAGGAGCGCCGTGCCGCTGACGTCGACGATCACGGGAACGCCGGCGTCGTGCCCGGTTCGGACGAGGGCTTCGACGATGACGTCGGGTGTGGCCGGCGGGAGCGAGCCCGAGATGACGAGCGCGCTCGCGTCGCGGAGTGCGCGGCGGAGCTCGGCCGTCAGGGCGGACCATTCCTCGGGCGTCACGACCGGACCGGCTTCTGCGAAGAGGGTCGGATGGTGGATGCCGTCGACGACCGCGACCGTCGAGCGTGTCTCGGCGCGGAGCTCCACGACCCGGGTGGAGAGGTCGTCGGCCGCGAGAGCGTCCGCGAGCCAGGTGCCGGAGGCGCCACCGAGCGGGAGCACCTGCAGGGTCGGGACCTCGAGTGACTCGAGGACGCGAGCGACGTTCACGCCCTTGCCACCGGCACGCCGCACGATGGACTGGACGCGTTGCGTGACCCCGAGCTGCTGCTCCGCGACCGTGTAGGTGATGTCGACGGCGGGGTTCGGCGTCAGGACCACGACGCGACGTGGTGCGGGGATGGTCATCGAGCTGCCACCAGTCGGCGGGCGAGGATCCCCGCACCGACCGTGGCGGCCTCGTCGCCATGACGAGCGGGCAGGAGCTGCGGGACGCGGACGACGTCGAGCCGCTCGCGGAGTCCGTGCTCGAGCGGCTCGAAGAGGGCGGATCCGGCGAGGGCGAGCCCACCGCCGATCACGATGGCGGTGGGTGCGGCGACGACGGTGATGCCGGCGAGGGCCTCGGCGAGTGCATCGACGCAGTCGTTCCAGATGGCGATGGCGGCGGCGTCGCCGCGGGCGGCGGCGTCGGCGACGGTCTTCGCGTCGCGGGCGCCCGCGCGTCGTGCGATGCCGCCCGCTGAGGCGAGTTCCTCGACCCGGAGCCCGCGGTGCGGTCCGTCCTGGATCACGCGCTGGCCGATCTCGCCGGCCCAACCGCCGCCGGCGAAGGGGACGCCGTCGATGACGAGCGCCGACGCCAGACCGGTTCCGACCGGTACGAACGCGATCGTGCCCGTGACGTCGGCTGCAGCGCCCGAGACCGCTTCCGCCAGTGCGCCGGCGCGGACATCCTGCCCGAAGGCCAGCGGGACGTCGAGCGCGGGACGGAGGAGTTCGGGGAAGGCGAGGTCGCGCCAACCGAGGTTGACCGCGTGGATGCAGACGCCGTGCTCCTCGTCGACGACACCTGGCACGACCACGCCGACGGCCACCGGGGCTGCGACGCGGCTCGCGGTGGCGACGAGTCCGAGGACGACGTCGCGGGTCAGGACGCCCGAGGTGTCGCCTGACGGCGTCGCCTCGCGCCAGCGCCTGAGGACCGTGCCGCCCGCATCCGTCAGTGCGGCTTTGATCCCGGTCCCGCCGACATCGATGCCGAGGACCGCCCCCTCGGTCACGGTGCCAGGATGACGGAGCGCGTGAGCGAACGGGGGTGGTCGGCGTCGAGGCCGCGGGCCTCCGCCAACGCGACCGCGAAGCGCTGGGCGACGACGAGCCCGGCGATGGGGTCGAGGTCGTGCTGCACGAAGGTCGCTCCGGTGGCCGCGACGTCCTCCGGCAGGCCGGTGGGCGTCGGTCCGAGGGACCAGACGAGTCGCCCGGGCTGCGCGATCGCGATGGGACCGTGGCGGTAGTCCATGGCGGGGTAGGACTCCGCCCAGAACTGTGCCGCCTCCCGGGTCTTGAGCGCGGCCTCGAAGGTGAGGCCCACGGCGTGCCCGACTCCGATGAAGGAGACCTGGTCGGCGGCGAGGTACTCGTCGATCGGGATCTGCAGCGCCCGCTCGGCTTCCACGGCGAGTGCCTCGACGTCGTGGCCGATGGAGCCGCGGAGGAGTGCGAGCGTCGTCGTGGCGAAGCGGGTCTGGACCACGGAACGCTCGTCGGCGAAGGGGAGGGCGATGACGTGCGCCGCCGGAACGGTCGCGGGGGAGTCGTCGACCGCGGTGATGAGGACGGTGGTGACCGAGTCGCCCACCGCCTCGAGGAGCTGCACGATCTCCGTGGTCGTGCCGGAGCGTGAGATGGCGACGATGCGGTCGTAGTCGCGGACGCCGGGGAACTCCGATCCGGCGAACGCGTCCGTGATGCCGAGCCCCGCCTGTTCGCGCAACACGGCGTAGCTCATCGCGATGAACCAGCTGGTGCCGCACCCGACCACCGCGACCCGCTCGCCCGGCTGCGGCAGCACGGCGACGGCCTCCGGCACGAGGGCGGCGGCGGTGCGCCAGGATTCGGGCTGCGACGCCAGTTCGGCGGCGACGAAGGTCTCGGGCATGACGTGCCTTTCACGTGAAGGGACGCGATCGCAGCGTGGCGATGCGTTGCCGCAACCATACCGGATCGAATCTGATCGATACCAGTGCAAATCGTCAGAATCAATCAGACAGGCGCTGGCTGAGCGCCCATATGATGGTCACAGTACGCCCGACCCGACCGGAAAAGCAGGACAGATGACGCAGCAACAGCGACTCAACGCCCTGCTCGAGCTCGTGAGCGAACGCGGCAACGTGACGATCGCCGAGATCGGTGAGGCGCTCGGCATCTCCGCGGCCACCGCCCGTCGCGACCTGACGGCGCTCGCCGAGCAGCGACTCGTCACGCGGACGCACGGTGGTGCCGCCGCCCTCGGCACCGGCTACGAACTGCCGCTGCAGTACAAGATCGCCCGCCAGGCCGACGCCAAGATGGCCATCGCGAAGGCTACGGCCGCCCTGATCAACGTGGGCGACGCCGTCGGACTCAACGGCGGCACCACGACGAGCGAGGTCGCGCGGGTGATCGGGCGGAGCGAGCACCTCGTCCGCTCGGACGGCGACGCCTCGGTCACGATCGTGACAAACGCGCTCAACATCGCCTTCGAACTGTCGGTGCGGTCTCACGTGAAGATCGTCGTGACCGGCGGCGTCGCACGACGCCAGTCCTACGAACTCGTGGGATCGCTCGTCGCAGGGGCGCTCGCCGAGATCGCCCTCGACGTCGCGATCCTGGGCGTCGACGGCTTGAGCGCGCAGTTCGGCGCCACCACCCTCCACGAGGGTGAGGCCTCGGTGAGCCAGGAGTTCGTCAAGGTCGCGAAGCGGGTCATCGTGGTCGCCGACAGCACCAAGATGACGAAGGCGACCTTCGCCCGCATCTGCCCGCTCGACCGCATCGACGTGCTCGTCACCGACCAGCCGGTGGATCCGACGCTCGCCGACGCCCTGGCCGCGGCCGGCGTCGAGCTCATCATCGCTGCCTGAGTCCTCCGCGGTCGCCGGTTCCTCCCGGTCGCTGAGCCGCCCTCCGGTCGCTGAGCCGCCCTCCGGTCACTGATCCGCCCTTCGGTCGCTGAGCCGCCCTCCCGGTCACCGAGCCGCCCTCCCGGTCACTGAGCCGCCCTCCCGGTCACTGAGCCGCCCTCCCGGTCACTGAGCCTGTCGAAGTGCGACTCCGCTCCCCATGTTTCGGCGCGGTAAAACCTCTCCACATCGGCCGCCCCGCACTTGCGTCGACGCTGTGATCGCCTATTGTCATTTCATGATCGTTTTGGCATCATATGAATCAACTTCACGCAAGGAAGCGGATGTGATCGAGTGAGCACTGCACCAGCCACCACCCCCGAAGGCCTCCGGGTCGCCGTCATCGGCACCGGCCAGCGGGCCTACATCGCCGAACACGTCGCCACGAGCCCCACGTCGGCATCGGTCGTCGCGGCGGTCGACACCACCGAGATCGGTCGGGGTCGGGCGCGGCAGCTGTTCGGCGACGACATCGAAGTGTTCGACTCCCACGAGGCGCTCATCGCGCAGGGCGGTGTCGACGCGGCGATCGTGACGACGCCCGACTGGACCCACAAGGAGATCGCGGTCGACCTGCTGCGCGCCGGCATCGCGGTCTACCTGGAGAAGCCGCTCGCGATCACGCTCGACGACGCCGATGCGGTCCTCCAGGCCGCCTACGAGTCTCAGACGCCGCTCTACGTCGGGCACAACTTCCGCCATGCGGCGGTCGTCCGGCTCATGCACGAGGTCATCGAGCGCGGTGAGATCGGCGCGGTCAAGTCCGTCTGGGTCCGCCACTTCGTCGGCAACGGTGGCGACTACTACTTCAAGGACTGGCACGCCGACCGCTCGCGCGTGAACACCCTGCTCCTGCAGAAGGCGAGCCACGACATCGACGTCGTCCACTTCCTCGCCGGCGCGTACACGCAGCGCGTCGTCGCGATGGGCGACCTCGCGGTCTACGGCGACATCGACGACCACGAGGACCGCAGCGACCAGACCATGGCCGACTGGTTCTCATACGACAACTGGCCGCCCGAGGCGCAGCGCGGCCTGAACCCCGTGGTCGACGTCGAGGACGTCTCGATGATGCTCATGACCCTCGAGCACGAGATCACCGCCAGCTACGAGCAGTGCCACTTCACGCCCGACTACTGGCGGAACTACACCGTCATCGGGACGCACGGCAGGCTCGAGAACATCGGCGACACCGCCGGTGGCACCGTCAAGGTCTGGAACCGTCGTCGCACCTGGAGCACCGAGGGCGACGTCGAGTACCCGATCGCGGGCGTCGAGGAGGGGCACGCCGACGCCGACCTCGACACGATGAACGAGTTCCTCGCCTTCGTCGCCGACGGCACCCCGACCACGCTGTCGCCGGTCGCCGCACGCCAGGCCGTCGCCGCCGGAGCCCTCGCCGCACACTCCCTGCGCAACGGTTCGATCCCGCTCGACGTCCCGCCACTCGACCCCGCACTCGTCGAGTACTTCTCCTCCCTCACCGCCAGCACCGCACCGCACTCCCTCGACGCCGCCGCCCGGTAGCGCACCTCGAAAGGACTCCAGTCATGCCTTCGCCGTTCAAGAACCGCAACACCGCTCCCGGCGGTCGCAACCGCCGCCGGGCCGTCCTCAGTGGCATCGGCCTCCTCGCAGCCGCCGCGCTCACCGCCGGCTGCAGCACCGGTGGCGGGGGCGCCACCGGTGGCGAGTACGCCGCCGCCCCGAAGGACCTCAAGGCCGAGATCACCTACGGCGTCTGGGACCAGGCCCAGGTCGAGGCGATCGACGCCAACATCGAGGCCTTCAACAAGGTCTACCCCGACATCACCGTCAACGTGAACGTCACGCCCTGGGCCTCGTACTGGTCGAAGCTCCAGACGCAGGCCTCGAGCGACACCCTGCCCGACCTCTTCTGGTTGAACGGCCCGAACTTCCAGGTCTACGCGGCGAACGGCAAGATCGAACCGATCACCGGTGCCGTCAAGGCGGGCGACATCGACCCGACGAACTATCCCGAGGCACTGAACGAGCTGTATTCGCTCGACGACACCCAGTACGGCGTGCCGAAGGACTTCGACACGATCGGCGTCTGGGTCAACACGGCCCTCTTCGAGCAGGCCGGCGTCGCGCTGCCCGCCGACGACTGGACCTGGGACGACTTCGACACCGCCGCGCAGGAGATCTCGACGAAGCTGAAGGACCAGGGCGTCTACGGCGCTGCCGGCGGCATGGACGGCCAGACCACCTACTACAACACGATCCTGCAGGCCGGCGGCGAGGTCATCAACGACGACCAGACCGAGTCCGAGTACGACAGCCCCGAGGCCCAGGAGGGGCTCCAGTTCTGGACCGACCTCATCGCGAACGGCTCATCACCCAGCATCCAACAGCTGACTGACACGCCGGCCGACCAGTGGTTCACCTCCGGCAAGCTCGCCATGTACTGGGGTGGCAGCTGGCTGCGTCCGCTCGTCGGCGAGTCCGACGTTGCCGCCACCGCCCAGGCCTTCCCGCTGCCGACCGGCAAGGAGCAGGCGACGGTCATCCACGGTGTCTCCAACGTCGTCGCGTCGGCGAGCAAGAACAAGCAGGCCGCACAGGCGCTGCAGGTGTTCCTGGCGAGCGAGGAGGCCCAGCAGCAGCAGGGCGACCTCGGCGCCGTCATCCCCGCCTTCACCGGCACGCAGCAGTCGTTCGTCGACTCCTACCCGACGATGAACCTGCAGGTCTTCCTCGACGCCCTCGACTACGCGAAGCCGCTGCCGGTGTCTGAGAACACCGCCGCGTGGAACGCGCTCGAGGTCGAGCTCCTGCCCGACGCGTTCAGCGGCGACAAGCCGGTCGCCGACGTGGCGAAGGATCTCGCCGAGCAGATGAACGCCGCGCTGGCCAAGAAGTGACCGGTCAGACCGTGCTGCGCACCCCGTCGGCGCCGCTCTCCTCGCGGAGAGTGGCCCGGCGGGGTGCCGCCCGCGGCGACGGCGCCTGGCCCTGGGTCTTCGTCCTCCCGCTCCTCACCGGCATCGGCGTCTTCTTCATCTGGCCGATGATCCAGACCGCCTACTACTCGTTCACCGAGTGGGGCGTGTTCGGCGGCGCCACCTTCACGGGCATCGAGAACTACGTCCGGTTGTTCGCCGACCCGCGGCTCTACTCCTCCCTCGGCAACACGCTGATCTACACGGCGGTGGTGCTCCTCGGTATCCCGATCGCCGTCTACCTCGCGAGCCTGTTGAACCTCCCGGGGCTCCGGTTCGCGAGCTTCTACCGGGTGCTCTTCTTCCTGCCGTACGTCGCGATGCCGACCGCCGTGGCCATCGTCTGGCGCATCATCTTCAACGGTGACTTCGGCATCCTCAACTACACGCTGTCGCTCGTCGGTGTCGACGGCCCCTACTGGATCAGTACGCCGGGCACCGCGATGTTCGCCGTGGCGATCGTCGGGCTCTGGTCGTCGCTCGGCTTCTCGATGATCATCCTGGCGTCCGGGCTCAAGAACATCGCACCGGAGCTGTACGAGGCGGCGGAGCTCGACGGCGCCACCCGGTGGCGGCAGTTCCGCTCGATCACGGTGCCGCTGCTCACCCCGAGCATCTTCTTCGTCACGATCATCACGGTCATCTCGAGCTTCCAGCTCTTCGACCTGCTGTACGCGATCCTCGGCAGCACCAACCCGGTGCTCCCGAAGAGCATGTCGCTCGTCTACTTCTTCTACGACCAGGGCTTCGTCCAGAACGACAAGGGGTACGCGGCGGCGATCGCGATCGTGATCTTCCTGATCATCGGACTCGTCACGCTCCTCCAGTTCCGGCTCCAGAAACGATGGGTCAACAATGACTGAGCAACTCACGGCAACAGCACCGCTCACCACCCGTGCCGTCACCGTCCCGGGGTCGGGTCGACCGTCCGCCGCATCCGCGCGACGCCGCGACGCCGGTCGGCCCGGCCAGCGACGCGGGTCGCACGTCGTCGCCCACGTCGTGCTCGGCGTCGGCGGCCTCATCATGGCGTTCCCGTTCATCTGGCAGATCATCATGTCGCTGTCGACGAACGCGGAGGTGCAGAGCGTGGTCCCCACGTTCTGGCCGGCCGAACTGCAGTGGCAGAACTACGCCGCGGTGTTCGAGCGCCTCCCGTTCCTCGATCAGCTGCGCACCTCGATCGTCATCACGGTCATCAGGACGCTCGCGCAGATCGTCCTCTGCACGATGGCGGGGTACGCGTTCGCGCGGATGCGGTTCCGGGGGCGCGCGGTCCTGCTCGCCGTGACGCTGTCGATCCTGATGGTGCCGTCGCAGGCGTACCTCATCTCGCAGTACCAGATCGTGCAGGGCTTCGGCTGGCTGAACACCACGCTCGGCATCGTCGCACCCGGCCTCTTCAGCGCGTTCGGCACCTTCCTCATGCGGACGGCGTTCCTGAACCTGCCGATGGAGCTCGAGGAGGCGGCGCGGATCGACGGCGCCGGGCCGTTCCAGATCTTCTGGAAGATCATGCTGCCGCTCGCGCGGCCCAGCATCAGCGTCCTCGCGATCACGACCGTGCTGTGGTCGTGGAACGAACTGCTGTGGCCGCTCGTGGTCTCCACCTACGCCAACTCGATGCCGCTCGCCGCCGGTCTCGCGACGCTCTCGAGCGACAAGACGACGGACTACCCGGTGATGATGGCGGCGTCGATCCTCGCGATGGCACCGGTGCTCATCCTGTTCATCGTGCTCCAGCGCCGGGTGATCGACGGGCTGGCGTTCTCCGGGCTGAAGTAGCACGTCGACAGGTGGTTCCTGAGCTTGTCGAAGGGCAGGCACCGGGTCCCTTTGCTGGTGCCGGTCCCTGAGCTGTTACCGGTCCCTGAGCTGTTACCGGTCCCTGAGCTCCCCTACCGGTCCCTGAGCTCCCTTCCGGTCCCTGAGCTCCCCTTCCGGTCCCTGAGCTTGTCGAAGGGTGGGGTCAGGCGGGGTGGACGAAATTGCTCCGGCGGCGGGCGATGCGCCGGCCCGCGAGCTGGTCGAAGATGGGGCAGTCGGTCGAGGCGAGCGGCGACTCGTGCTGGGTCGGTGCTCCGGACAGGCGGGTCTGCTCCGGAGCCGACGCCGCCGCCTGCGCATCGAACCCGTGGGTGAGCGTCGTGAAGATCGGGGACGCGGAGCGCGGCTGGCGCGCGGACGAGCTGGGCACGGGGTCCTCTCGGGAGTCGACGGCGAGGGCTGTGCGATGCACGGTGAGTGCTTCGCGTCAGCGGTACTCATATTCTAGAACATGAATGCCGGGTGTCGGTCGCTACTCGTCAACGAGCCAGCGTCACCCGACGTCGTATCGCGCCAGCGCATCCGCGTCCTGGGCGATCCGCGACGCGCGGCGGGCGGCGTCGAGCGCCTCGACCGGGTCATCGACCGCTGCCGCCTCCGCGAGCGCGAGCTGCCGTTGCGCCTCGGCGAGCCGCGTCCTCGCGTCGGCACCCACCCTGCCTCGGTGTGCGGAGATGACGTCGACGGCGACACGGATGTTGCTGTCCGCGGTGAACAGGGCCCCGCGCATTGCCTCGCGAGCGTTGTCGAGGCGCTGCTGCGCGCTCCGGGCGGTCGCGAGGGCGGCGTCGAGGTCGATGTCGGCTGCGCGAACCGCCTCCAGGCGTCGCACCGGGTCGGGCAGGACGCGGTCGCCGTCCGTGGACGTGGTCGACTCCGCCTCGAGGAGCGCGCGGTTCGCCCGTTCCACGGCAGTGGCGATGACGGCGGCCGTCTCCGCGCGGTCGATCGTCGCGCCCAGGGCGTCCGCTTCCGCGATCACCGTGCGGAGCTCCCGCCCCGCTGCGGCGAGTTCGGTCTCCGCCGCAGTGATGCCCGCGAGCGAACGTTCGACGGCGTCCAGCCGGTCCTCCGCCTGTTGCAGCTCGCGCCCCAGGGCGTGCAGCGCCGCGGCGGCCGGCTGGGCGGTGTCGATCCGATCCTTCGTCCTCGCCGCATCCTCCGTCGCCCGGTCGACCGTGTCCTGCGCGGCCCGGCGGAGCACTCGGGCGTCCTCGACGGCGCTCGCCGCATAGCGATCGGCGGCTGAGGCGATCGCGAGGCCGGTGGTGGTGAGTCGCTCGCGGGCGCGGTCGATGCGCCGTCGGAGCTGGTCGAAGAGGTCGGGGGCCGAACGCTCCGCTCCCCGCCGTTCGTCGAAGCCGCGCAGTCGGGCGCTCAGGGTGCGCTCGACGTCCTCGCAGACGCTGATGATCCGCTCGTTCCAGGTGCGGCGCTGCGCCTCCGTGTCGGCGATCTCGTCCTCGAGCGATTGGCGGAGCCGGAACGCCTCTCCGAGCGCCGAGCGCGCCGAGGCGACATCGGCCGCATATCCTCGGGCGGCTTCACGTCCGAACTCCGCCTCGGCGAATCCGACCTCGTCCTCGGCCTCGCGGACCGCGTCGTCGGTTCGGACGAGGGCGATGCCCGCGCGGCGATGGAGGTCGTCGATGGAGGCGACGGGCGTCTTCGGATTGCGCCGACGCAGCAGGGTGACGAGCAACCAGACGATGATGCCGACGCCCCCGAACACGATGAGCGAGGGGAGCCACCACAGGTCGTCCATGGGCTCCAGTCTACGAACGCGGAACGGGGATCGGCTGGGGAGGACGTGGCGTGGGATATCGGTCGTCGACGGTGTTCCGACGCCTGTCGAGCTTCCTCGGGATCGCGCTCGGCGCGTCGGTCCGCGGGGCTACCCTGAACCCATGACCCGCCAGCAGCGCCTCGTGCTCACGATCGCGATCCTCTCCTCGTTCGTCGCGTTCCTGGACGGCTCGGTCGTGAACGTCGCACTCCCCGCGATGACGAAGGAACTCGGCGGCGGCCTCATCGTGCAGCAGTGGGTGGTCGACGCCTACCTGATCACCCTGGGCTCGCTCATCCTGCTCGCAGGGTCGCTCTCCGACGCGTTCGGGCGCATCCGCATCCTCCGCATCGGGCTCATCGGCTTCGGCGTCACCTCGATCCTGTGCGCCCTTGCGCCGACCGCCGAGGTCCTCATCATCGCCCGACTGCTTCAGGGTGGCGCGGCTGCGCTGCTCGTCCCGAGTTCGCTCGCGATCATCATCTCGACGTTCAGTGGCGTCGCGCAGGGCAAGGCGATCGGCACCTGGACGGCGTGGACGGGAGCTGCGGGCATCACCGGTCCGCTGCTCGGCGGTGTGCTCGTCGACACGCTGTCCTGGCGTCTCATCTTCGCGATCAACATCATCCCGATCCTGGTGACGCTCTGGCTCATGATGCGCACCGATCGCGTGCCCGAGCCCGAACATCGCCCGCGTATCGACGTCGTCGGCGCCGTGCTCGGTGCCGTCGGGCTGGGCGGTCCCGTCTTCGCGCTCATCGAGCAGGAGCGCTACAGCTGGTCGAGCCCGATGCTGCTCGTGCCGCTCATCGGCGGTGTCGTGTCCTTCGTCGCATTCCTCTGGTGGGAGCACCGCCACCCCGATCCGATGCTGCCGCTGTCGCTCTTCCGGGTGCGGAACTTCGGCTACGGCAACATCGCGACGGTCTTCATCTACGGCGCCCTCTCGCTCGGCTTCTTCGCCATCGCGGTGTTCATCCAGCAGACCGCGGGCTTCAGCGCGACCCTGGCCGGCATCGCGACCCTGCCGCCGACGCTCGTCATGCTCGCGTTGTCGTCGTGGTTCGGCAAGCTGGCCGGCACACACGGACCACGGCTGTTCATGACGATCGGGCCGATCGTCGCCGGAGTCGGCTTCCTCCTGATGATGGGTGCTCAGCAGGATCTCAACTACTGGCTGCAGCTGTTCCCGGGCATCCTGCTCGTCGGGCTCGGCCTCGCGATCACGGTCGCGCCGCTCACTGCGGGCATCCTCGGGTCGATCGACCCGGCCCATGCGGGCATCGGGTCGGCGGTCAACAACGCCGTGTCGCGTGTGGCGGGTCTCGTGTCGATCGCCTTGGTCGGCATCATCGCCGGTGGTGCACTCGGCGTCGACGGATTCCCGCGGGTGGTCCTGGCCACCGCCGTGTTCATGTTCGTGGGTGGCGTGGTGTCGTTCGTCGGCATCCGGAATCCGCGGGCCGCGACCGCGTCGGAGGCGACGACCTCGTCGCCGGCCTGACGACCCCGCCGGGCGGCGAGCCCTCGGCCGGTGCGGTTCAGCGCGGGTCGTCGCCTGTGACGACGGGCGCGGTGGTCGCCGCACCGATCACCGCGTGGAGCATCTCGCGGAGCTGCGTGAGGTGTTCGGCATCCATCCGGAGCTCGTTCATGACCCGGTGCGGGATGGCCTCCGCCTGGGCGCGGAGCTCGCGGCCGGCGGTGGTGAGCGAGACGTCGAGCACGCGTTCGTCGAGTCGACTGCGGTCGCGTCGGACGAGTCCGGCGGTCTCGAGGCGCTTGAGGAGTGGGGACAACGTCGCCGGTTCGAGCTGCAGTGCGCCGCCGAGGTCCTTGACCGAGCGCGGGCTGTGCTGCCAGAGCGCGAGCATCACGAGGTACTGCGGATGGGTGAGACCGAGCGGTTCGAGGATCGGTCGGTAGAGCGAGATGACGCTGCGCGACGCGACGGCGAGCGCGAAGCAGACCTGGTTCTCGAGCTGGAGCAGGTCGTCGGCCGTGGCGACGGTGGTGGATTCGTTGGCGGTCACGGTCCCATCGTACCCAAATGATTAGTACACTCATCAATATGAGCGAGAAACGATCCTTCCGGGAGTCCGTGCGCGAGGCCGGTGGTCTGTACGGCTGGGTGAACGGCCGCATGTGGAAGGTGCTCGGCCCGCCGCCCCTCGGTCCCTACAACGAGGAGCCGTTGCCACCGGCCGCGCAGTCGGGGTGCCCGATCTGCGGCCACGCCATGTCGGAGCACATCGTCGACCGCACGACCGGTCCGCGCACGCAGCTGCACTGCCCGAAGGAGCCCGCCGCCTGAGGGTGATCTCCATCCCGGGTGGCAGGACGTCATCCTCCGGGTGCATGCGGCGTTCCGCCACGGCTGCTGAACTGGTGATATGTCTCTGGTGAACATCTCCTCCACGCCGCCGGTCCAGTCCACCGCCGCCTCCTCCTCGCGTCGCTGGCGCCTCATCGACGCCCTCCGCGGGTTCGCGCTCGTCGGGATCCTCTTCGTCAACGTCCCCGACATCACCCGCCTCGGCAGCGACATCCCGTTCGACCAGCGTCAGCGCACCGTGATGGACACGATCCTCGAGTTCGCGGTGCAGACGCGGTTCGTCCCCATCTTCGCCTTCCTCTTCGGATTGAGCGCGATGCTCGTGATCCAGGGCGCTCGTCGGCGCGGCGCTGGAGCGCTCGTCCCGATGCTGCTGCGTCTCGGAGCGCTCCTCCTGATCGGGATCGCCCACGGGTTCCTCTACCCGGGGGAGATCCTCCGTGAGTACGCGATCTGCGGGCTGCTGGTCCTGCCACTGCTGCTCCTGCTCCCGCGATGGGCGATCCTCTGGGGCGGCGTCGTGCTCACCGTCGCCGCGTATGCGGTCACCGGTGGCGGCCTCACCACCCTGCCCGGATTGTTTCTCGCCGGTGCGGGAGCTGCGGCATACAGCCTGCCCAGGCGGCTCGACGCCGGAGGACGGCCCCTGTGGATCACCTTCCTCGTGGCGACAGCCCTCGCGGTCCCGGCCATCGTCTGGCAGACCACCGAGCCCGGCGACCCGCGGTTCACCACCGCCGGCGGGATCGCGGGCGGGATCCTCGCTGTCGTCTACGTGACCGGGTTCGCGCTGCTCTGGCAGACGCCCGTCCGTCGGGTGCTCGCGGCGGTCTTCGAACCCCTCGGACGCATGGCCCTCACCAACTACCTCGCTGCGAGCGTCGTGTTCGCCGTCGCCGGGTCGATCGTCACTTTCCGGGAACTCGACGACCTGGCCGCGGTGAGCGTCGGAGCGCTCGTGCTCATCGCGGCGCAGTCGGTGCTCAGCCGCCTCTGGCTGCGGCACTTCCGCTACGGACCGGTCGAGTGGGTGTGGCGGATGGCCACCTGGCGTCGCGCCGTCCCGCTGCGGGGTGCTGCGCTGCCGGCCGCCTGAGCGCTGAGTCGCCCGAGACTGCGCGGTTTCTCCTCGGATTCGTGCGGTTCCGGGCGACTCAGCGGGGCGGGAGTGCGGCGGCGGCGACCGCGACCGTGTCCGCTGGTTCGCGTCCGAGCAGGGCGCGGAGATCGTCGCTCGTCCCGTCGAGGAATCCGTGCCGGACGCCGGTGAAGATCGACATGAGCATGGCAGGCTGGAACGGCTTGAGCGGTGCCTCGGCCAGCGCCATCCGCTGCTCGGCGAGGGAGAGGGTGCGAAGCGGGACGGCCAAGTGATCCGCCACCTGCGCGGCCGTGATCGGTTCGCCAACCAGGTCGTAGTTGTGACCGACATGGTCCGACGGAGCCATCGCGACGGCGGCCGCGGCCTCGGCGAGGTCGGCTCGTGCGACGGCGGCGAGCGCCCCGTCGCCGAACGCCGAACCGAGCGAGTCGCCCGACCGCGCCAGGAGCGACCCGAACAGTTCGGCGTACAGGCCGTTCCGCAGGACCGTCCAGGACAGGCTGCTGTGCTGCAGCCGACGCTCGGTCCACCGGTGCGCGAGCGCGAACGCGAGGTGGTCTCCGGCCGAGGTGAGGCTCGTGTACACCACGTGCTGCACCCCGTCCCGCTCGGCAGCGGCGATCGCCGTCTCGTGTCGGGCGATCACGACGTCGTCCTCGGCCTCACCCGCCGACACGAGGACGAGCGTGTCGACCCCGACGAAGGAGACGGTGTCGGGGTCGTCGAAGTCGATCCGTTGCGCGCCGCCCTGTCCGCTGCGGTTGCTCGCGAGCGGTGCAGCCCCACGGGTGGTGAGCGCATCGAGGATCGCGCTGCCGAGTTGGCCGGTGGTTCCGGTGACGAGGATCATTTCAGGGCCTTTCGGTGTTCGGATTGATGACTCGGACGAGTCTGCGTCCCCTGTTCCGGCCCCACAAGAAGGCACTTCCATGTCACTCACGCACACCGCGGTAGCCGCCGACCTCGAACCCTGCGGCAAGGAGGACCACCCGGACTGCGGCATCCGGGACGTCCTCGACCGCATCGGCGACACCTGGTCGGTCCTCGTCGTCGTCGAACTCGCGTCGGGCGACCGTCGGTTCCGCGAGCTCCAGCGGGCGATCGACGGGATATCCCAACGCATGCTGACGCTGACCCTCCGCCGGCTCGAACGCGACGGCCTCGTCGACCGGACCGTGTACCCGACGGTGCCCGCGCAGGTGTCCTACGCCCTCACCTCGTCCGGTGCGGGGCTGTCCCACCTGATCAAGACGCTCGCCGACTGGTCGCTCGAGCAGCGGCCGGCGATCGCGGCGTCCCGTTCGGCGTACGACGCCGCCCACCCGGGGCACCGCATCCGGTGATCGCGGTCGCGCCCCGCATCGAGCGTGCTCGTTCTGCTCCCTGGAACGCCCTGCAAGGGCAGAACGGGCACGCTCGCTGGGCTGTCGCGTGACGCCCGCGCGGAGTAGCGTCGGCGCATGGAGCATCCGATCGTGCACGATCCCGACGATCCGTTCGTCGAACGCGTCAGGCGGATCTGCCTCGCCTATCCGGAGGCCGTCGAGACGTTCGGCCACGGACGCCCGCGGTTCAAGGCGGGCAAGCGAGTGTTCGTGACCGTCGGGTCGGAGATGCGCATCCCGCACAGCATCACGTTCACGCCGGCCGAGGAGGAACGCGGCGCCTGGCTTGAGGACGAGCGGTTCTGGTCGCCGAAGTACGACGGCCCGTCGGGCAAGCTTGCGTTCGACGCCGGCCTCGACGGCAACGACGGCCGCACGCTCGACGACGTCGACTGGGCGCTCATCGCTGAGTTGATCGACACCTCGTACCGGCAGGTCGCCCTGCAGCGGCAGTTACGCGCGCTCGACGCGCGCTGACCGGAGACCTACCCGGCCGCGGCGGCATCCCGACGGGGTCGTGTCAGACTGACGAGCGGGGGAGCGTCATCGAGACGCATCGGAAGTGGGGAGCCATGAGCGACGGGGAGTCGGCCGGGACATCGCCTGAGCGCGATGACGCCGAGGCGAGCGAGGTCGGAGCCGTCGTCGCGACCTCGACCGTGGCGACCTCGCCGGACCCCAAGGATCCGCAGCACCCTGCCCCCCGGTCGCCCCGGGTCGCGTTCCTGATCGCATATCTCACCCGATCCCTCGACCTCGCCGTCTCGGCCGTCCTGATCGTCGCCGTCGGGGGCGTCGTCACCACGCTCTTCAACATCGTCGGTACCGCCATGCGCGTCGATCAGTCGACCGGGTCGTACGGCCCGGACGCGCCGATCGTGCTCGGCGGGCCATCGGCGGCGGAGCTCTGGTACCAGATGCTCGGTTCGCTCGGCGGATGGATCCTCGTCGCCGTGGGCGTCATGCTCGTGATCGTCCAACCGATGATGGAGGTCATCCGTCGGATGACCCCCTCGCGTGGGCTCGCCTACCTGGGTGGCCTCGCGGCGGTCGTGGTCGCCGGGATCGGCTTCGGTGTCCTCGTGATCTTCGGGCTACCACCACTGGGGCTGATCGCCAGTGGGCTGGTGAGCAATCTCGGAGCAGGTCTCATGTACCTCGTCTTCGGACTCATCGCCTACGGCATCCCCGTGCTGATCGTCGCCGCGCTCATCATGCTCCTCTCGTTCATCATCGGCCGGAGACGGGTGCGGGTCGTCACTGCGGTGCTCGCCGGACTCGTTCTCGTCGCCGTGATCGTGACGTCGACCGGCGCGTTCCGTCCGCCGCCCGCGCAGGACGTGGCCGCGGCGCAACGCTCAGAAGCCGTTGACGGGTTCACCCGCGCGCTTGCCGACATCGACGGGATCGCCGACATCGAGGTCGTCGGTCACGGTGCGACGGTGACGATGTCGCTCGATGCGGGCGTCGGCCAGGTGCTCGGCGCTGCCGATGCGGCGAAACGTGCCGGGGAGGAGCTCGAGGGCATCGCGATCGTCGTCATCCAGCGCGAGTCGGATCCGACGTCGCCGGCCCAGCAACAGGACCCACCGCGAGGCCCGTGGCGCGTGCAGCTCGTGCCGAGCGATCAGAGCATCGACGAGATCGCCGACGAACTGCAGCGACTGATGGTGACGGAGCGGCTGCAGGTGTAGATCGCCGTCACGGAGGGGGCGCCGCTCATCACGGTCTTCTCCATGGAAGCCCTACCAGCCGCGGTTCGCGAGCTTCGTGTGCTGTATCCGGGCGGCGCGCACTATCGCGTGCCGGAGCGGTTCTCCATGACGGACGACCCGGCCGAGCTGAGCGTGCCGATGGTCGACGCCATCCTCGCCGTCGTGGAGGCCTACCCCGATGTCGAGATCGAGGTGACGACGCAACCGAAGCTCTGGATCACCGACGTGACGCCTGAGCAGGGTGCCGCGATCGTCGCCATCCTGCAGGACCCGGCGCTCGCCGGAACGAGCCCGTCCGGATATCCGGTCGACTACTCGATCAACACCTCCGGAACCGACCAGGATGTCGAGGGCACCTTCGGCTGAGCCCCTGCCGGTAGCGTGAGGGGATGACCGCCGCTCAGCCCTCCCGCCTCCAGTTCGGTGCCTTCGTGATGAACACGGGCTCCCACATGCAGCACGGCCTCTGGCGCCACCCGGACGCGAAGCAGCACACCTTCGACGACGTGAACCTCTGGGTCGACCTCGCGAAGACGCTCGAGCGGGGTCGGTTCGACACGATCTTCTTCGCGGACGTCGTCGGGGTTTACGGCGGTGCCGGGGCGTCCTTCGACGTGAACGCGCGCGAGGGCATGCAACTGCCCAGCAACGACCCGTCGATGCTGCTGTCGGCACTCGCGATCAGCACCGAGCACCTCGGCCTCGCGTTCACCTCGTCGATCCTGCAGGAGCACCCGTTCACCTTCGCCCGGAAGATCTCGACGATCGACCACGCGTCCGGTGGGCGGGTCGGCTGGAACATCGTCACGAGCTTCCTCGAGAACGCGGCGCGCAACTACGGGCTCGACCGCCTCGTCGAGCACGACGAGCGGTACGCGTGGGCCGAGGAGTACGTGGCGGTCGTCGGCAAGCTCTGGGAGGGGTCGTGGGACGACGGCGCACTCCTCGCCGACAAGGCCAGCGGCGTCTTCGCCGATCCCACCAAGGTGCACCGCATCGACCACGTCGGCGAACGGTACCGCGTGGAGGGCCCGCACCTGTCGTCGCCGTCGCCGCAGCGATCGCCGCTCCTGTTCCAGGCCGGGTCGTCCGGTGCGGGGAAGGCGTTCGCCGCGAACTACGCCGAGGTGCAGTTCATGATGGCGCCGAGCATCGAGGCGGCACGGGCGTCCGCAGAGTCGACGCGCGCGCTCGTCGCCGAGACCGGCCGCGATCCGCGTGACGTCAAGTTCTGGCAGGCCATGTCGTTCATCGTCGGCAGCACCGAGGAGGAGGCGAAGCGCATCGAGGCCGAATACGACGAACTCCTGTCGGCCGACGCGTTCCTCGCGCACTCGAACCTCGGCACCGACCAGGCGACCGGCAAGCCGATCGACCCGGACACGCCGCTCAAGAACGTCGAGACCCAGGGCGGGCACAGCATGCTGGAGGCGCTCAAGGCTCTCTCACCTGACCGCGAACCGACCGTGCGCGACCTCGCGAAGCTCACCGCGAAGCTGCGCGGCCGCGTCGTCGGGACCCCGGAGCAGATCGCCGACCACCTGGCCGAGTGGCGCGCGGCGGGGATCGACGGGATCAACGTCGCCAACTGGATGATCCCGCACTCCTACGAGGTCTTCGTCGACGAGGTCATGCCGGTGCTGCAGGAGCGCGGTCTCGCCCAGCGCGAGTACGCGCCGGGCACGCTCCGCGAGAAACTCTTCGGTGCGGAGCCCACCCTCCCGGAGACGCACCCGCTGCGCGCCTACCGCGGCGCCTTCGCCGGCCGCTGACCGCGGCAGGTCGGGGCTCCGACTCAGGGACCGGGCCGTGGGCTCAGGGACGTGGGTCTCGTGCCGAGGGCGTTCCGAAGTCCCGTCAGTCGTAGCCGAGCACGACGATCGCAGCGGTCTCGGTGCCGAACGGCTCCGGCGGGTACGGGTCCACGGACACGGGCTCCGGCATCAGACGAGCGCCGCGGTGCGGTCGCCCACCGAGCGAGCCTGCGCGAAGGCGTCGAGCAGCCGGTGGGTGTCTGCGAGCTGTTCGTTCCAGATCACCCGCGGGATGTCGATCCGCGACTCGGGCTCCTGCAACGACGCCAGGTAGCCCTGGACGTTCGCATACCCGTCCGACGCTTCCTCGTGCAGCGCGATCATCCGGATCGCGAGCTTCGTCTGCACGCCGTAGACCGGGATCTGCGGCCCTCGAGGGGCCGCGAGCCCGATGTAGTAGAGCTTCTCCAGGCCCTCCGGGACGACCCCGGCACCCAGGCGGAGCGGAGCGCCATGCCGCCGGTGGACGTGCGACTCCCCGAGGAACGGGAGCGACGCGTGGAACCCCGTGGCCCAGAGGATCGTGCCGTACTCGCGAGCGCTGCCGTCGGTGAAGTGCACCGTCGCACCGTCGAACCGTTCGATACCCGGAACGACGGAGACCCGGCCGTGGTGCAGCCAATACAGCAGGAGGTCGTTCACCACCGTCCGACCCTCCGCGAGCGTGCGGAACTTCGGCTCGGGCATGCCCGGGTAGTCCTTCCACTCGCCGATCGACACCCGTGCGAGCAGCCGTGCGAGGAGGTCCTGCTCGTCCGCGGAGAACTGCGCCATCCACGGGACCTCCTGACGGGGGACGCCGAAGTAGGTCTTCGGCTGGAAGTACACCCCCTCGCGGATCACGATGTCGGCGTCGATCCGGTGCTGCGCCGCGTCGACCGCGAGGTCGCAACCGGAGTTGCCCGCGCCGACGACGAGGACACGATCACCGTCGATGTCGGACGTGTTCCGGTACGAGCCCGAGTGCAGCTGCTTCCCGGAGAAGGTGCCCGGGAACGTCGGCACCTTCTGATCCCACAGGTGGCCGTTGGCGACGAGGACGCCGTCGTAGTCGATGCGCTCGCCGGAGTCGAGGGTGACGGTCCACCCGGCCGAGCCCACGGGTCCATCGGTCGCGATCGGGACGACCGATCGCACGGCCGTGCCGAAGCGGATGATCTCGTAGTGCCCGTGGTGACGTGCGTACGACTCGAGGTAGGCGCGCACCTGGTCGCGTCGCGGGAAGTGGGGATAGTGGGCCGGCATCGGGAAGTCCTCGAAACCGGTCATGTCGCGGGAGGTGATGAGGTGCAGGGCCTCGTAGTCGGTGTGCCAGTGGCCGCCGACGCGGTCGGTCTGCTCGAAGCAGTCGACCTCGTGGCCGGCCTCGCGCAGCTGCTGTAGGGCGGAGATGCCGGCGGCTCCGGCGCCGATCACGCAGTAACGGGTCATGGGGGTGTTCCTTTCGATCATGCTGAGGCAGGGGGAGGGGCCGGGTGCAGCCGTGAGGTCACACGTGCCCGCGGGAGAGCCGCTTCTCGACGACCATGGAGAGCCAGGTCGAGGGGACCGCGATGACGACGTAGATGGCGCCCGTGATCGCGTACACGCTCAGGTATTGGAAGGTCACGGTGCTCACCTGGTACGCCTGGCTCATGAGCTCGTTCACCGAGATCGAGTAGGCGAGCGAGGTGCCTTGGAACGACTGGATCGCCAGGCCCATGAGACCGGGGATGGACGACCGCAGCCCTTGCGGCAGGACGATGCGCGTGAAGCCGACGAAGCGGGGGAGACCGAGGGCGCTCGCCGCTTCGCGCTGGGCCATCGGGACCGACTGGATGCCCCCGCGGATCATCTCCGAGGAGTACGCGGCCACCGTGAAGGTGAGACCGATGGCCGCCGCGGTGAAGTTGGCGAACAGCACGCCGATCGACGGGAGGCCGTAGTAGACGATGTAGAGCACGACGAGTGCGGGGATCCCACGGCCGATCTCGACGATCACCAGGGTCGGCCAGCGCAGCCATCCTCGCGTCGAGGAGACGCCGAGGGCGAAGACCAGTCCGACGAGGTACCCGCATACCACGGAGATGACGGTGAGCTGCAGGCTGACGAGGAGCCCGGCGCCGAGCTGAGGGAGGTACTGGGAGAGGTCCATCATCGGCTCCTGGTCAGGCGCGAGTCGAGGCGTCGGGCGACGACCGCCAGCGGGATGCTGACGACGACGTAGACGCCGGCCGCGAGGAAGAAGGGGGTGAGACCGGCCGTGGTGGGGTTCTGCCTCGCGAAGGTCGTCGCCGCGAACACCATCTCGGTGACCCCGATGGTCGAGGCGATCGACGAGTCCTTGAGGAGCGCGAGGAGGAACGTCGTGATCGACGGCAGCGAGGTGCGGAGTGCCTGTGGGGAGAGGACCCGTCGGAACGTGACCCCGCGCGACAGACCGAGTGCCTGCGCCGCTTCCGACTGTCCGCGCGGAACGGTGCTGAAGCCGCCGCGATAGATCTCGGCGAGGTAGGCGCTCGCGATGACCCCGAGACCGACGATCGCCGCGCTCAGCGAGTCGAGTCGGAGTCCGCCGATCGAGACGCCGAAGTAGAGCAGGAACAACCAGACGATCGTCGGTACGCCGCGGATGATGTCGACCACGAGTCGGGTGACGGCTCGCACGGGTTTCAGCGGTGACCGCAGCCCGAGCATGAGCGGGATGCCGCCGACGAGTCCGATGCCGAACGCCGCGCCCGTGACGAGGATCGTCATGGGCAGTCCCAGCAGCACCGCGAAGAGCGCTTCCACGTCAGCGCTCCAGAACGGCGTTGAGGAATCGCTTCGTGCGCTCCTCCTGCGGGTCGGTGAGGATGCGGGTGGGGTCCCCCTCTTCGATGATGTGGCCGTCCGCCATGACCACGAGGTGGTCCGAGACGTCACGCGCGAACTGCATCTCGTGGGTGACGACGATCATCGTCATGCCGGTCTCGGCCAGCTCGCGCATGACGGCGAGTACCTCGACACCGACCTCGGGGTCGAGGGCGCTCGTCGGCTCGTCGAAGAGGATCGCCCTCGGGTTGAGGGCGAGCGCACGGACGATCGCGATGCGCTGCTGCTGGCCACCCGAGCACTTGCTCGGGTGCTGCAGCGCCTTGTCCTTCAGCCCGACCCGATCGAGGAGGACGAGCGCGCGCTCCTCCGCCTCCTCCTTGCTCCGACCGAGGACCTGCTCCTGCGGGAAGGCGATGTTGCGCAGTACGTTCATGTGCGGGAACAGGTTGAACGACTGGAACACCATCCCGACCTGACGTCGCAGGCCCAGCAGGTCGCGGTCGGACACCTTGCGGCCCGCGGTGATCGTCTGCGTGCCGACCGTGATGGTGCCCTGATCGGGCAGCTCCAAGAGGTTGACGCACCGCAGCAGGGTGCTCTTGCCCGAACCGGACGGGCCGATGAGCGCCGTGACACTACCGGGCTTCACCGTCATCGAGATGTCGTCGAGCACGAGGTTGTCACCGAAACTCTTGGACAGGTTCGAGATCGTGACGCCGGCCATCGCGAGTTCGTTCGACTGCGTGATGAGTGGTTGCTTCATGAGGGTTCCTCACCTCTCGCGGGGCCGGCCGGTGTCGGCCGACCCCGGATGAGTGGATGGTCGGGGGGGGTCAGGCTTCGATCACCGGATGGATGCGGCGGCCTGGTCGGCCGGGACCAGCAGGTCGGCGGGCAGGTCGTACTCGGCGAGGAGGTCGGCGAGTGTGCCGTCCTCGCGGTAGCCGTCGATCAGCTCGCTGAACGCGTCGGACAGCTTCTGGTTGTCCTTGGACACCGGGAAGGCGATCTTCGGCATGTCGGTCGTGATCGCGATCCGCGAGTCCTCGGCCGCCGGCTCGACCTTCCAGTCGGTGCCCTTGAACGCCTCGACGGCGACCGCGTAGCCGTCGAGCATGGCCTGGATGCGGCCGCTCTCGAGGTCCTGCTTCATCTCGACGGTCCCGGGGTAGAGCGTCAGCTTGTCGCCGAGGAGCTTCGTCATGTCGTCCTGCCAGGAGAAGCCGGTTCCGGTGCCGACGGTGCCGATCTCTGTGAGCTCCTCGATGGTGGTCGCGCCGTCCTTGGAGACGATCCCCATGGTGTCGAAGAACGTGGGGGTGGTGAAGCCGACCTGTTCGGCGCGCGCCTCGGTCACGTACCAACCGCCCGTCGCGATGTCGGTGCGCTTCTGCTCGCTGATCATCGGGATGCCGTTCGCATAGGTGATCGGCACGTACGCGACGTCGAGGCACTCCGCCGCGGCGAGCTTCTCGATCACGCCGATCTCGAGGCCGGACGCGGACGAGCCCTCGGTCTTCGTGTAGGGCGGGTTCTCGGGGACACCGACGGTGAGCGTCCCCTCGGTGAAGGTGGTGAGGTCGTCGTGTTCGGGTGAGCAGTCCGCTGCGACGGCGCTCGGGGAGGCGGACGTCGACGAGCAGCCGACGAGGGCGATGGCTGCGACGCCGAAGACTGCGGCGACGCGGATGCTGCGGGCGCGGGTGCTGCTGGTGGATGAGCTGGAGCGAATCATGGTGATGAGTGCTTTCTCTTCGGGAGGTGGGGGTGGTGCGCGAACCGGTGGTGCGGGGGAGCGAGCTGGTCGGTGGTCGGAGGTGTCAGCGCATGACGTCGCCGCCGGAGAGCACGATGGTCTCCCCGGTGATGAAGGCCGAGTGCATCCCGGTGGACAGCAACCACACCCACTCCGCGATCTCTGCGGGCTGCGCGACGCGGCCGAGCGGGATCGAGGCGCTCGCGGCCTCCATCCGACCCGTCGCGGCGTTGCCCGGGGTGGCGACCCAGCCGGGTGCGATGCCGTTGACGCGGATCCCGGCCGGCGCGAGCTCGAGCGCGAGTGACTTGGTGAGCATCACGACCGCCGCCTTCGACGCCCCGTAGAGCAGCTGGCCGGGTGAGACCGTGAACGCGTCGACCGAGGCGAAGTTGACGATCGAACTCCCGGCGCCGAGGCGAGGGCGGACGGCGGCGATGACGTTCAAGACACCGAGGACGTTGATGTCGAACACCCGGTGGAAGGTCGCCTCGTCGTAGTCGTCGAGCGTGCTCGGCGGGTAGACCCCGGCGATGTTGGCGACCAGGTCGACGGACGTGCCCGTGGGGAGGACGGCGTCGATCGCCTCGGTCAGCGATTCCCGGGAGCGGACGTCGGCGATCACCGGGAGGAGCGTGCCGACGGCGTCAGCGGGCGCTTCGGCGGCGGTGAGGTCGACACCGATCACGGTCCAGCCGGCGGCGAGGAACCGTTCGACGGTGCTGCGACCCATGCCGCTCGCAGCGCCCGTGATGACGGCGGTTCCGGTGGTGTGCTCGGGCATCTGGCATGTCCTGTCAGGTGGGGCGGCGGAGGTTCGTGCCGCGGTGCGTGGTGTGTGCACTCAGTGAATCGCCTCGCCTGACCCAGGGCAATCCTGAGTCTCTTGTGTTAGACATAGGCAAAACCTTGGGAAGGACGTTCACGAATGGGACTGCCGACGCTGCGCCAACTCGAGTACTTCGTCGCCGCTGCGCGCTGCGGCACCTTCGCCGCAGCGGCCGCGGAGCACCACATCGCCCAGCCGAGCCTGTCGGAGCAGATCCAGGCACTCGAGCGTTCGCTCGAGCTGACACTCTTCACCAGGTCGTCCCGGAGGCTCTTCCTGACCGATGCCGGCAAGCAGCTGTTGCCCCTCGCCGAACGCGCGATCGGCGGGGTGGTCGAGCTCGCGGAGATGAGTCGGCGCGTGCGATCGGTCGACGAGGGGACCGTGTCGTTCGGCACGTTCAACAGCGCTCACCTGTATCTCCTGACCGAGCTGATCAGGGAATTCCACGCGGAGCATCCGGCCGTCCAGATCCGCGTGACGGGATTGAACTCCTCCGAAGTCGCTGATGCCGTCCGCGACGGCGAGATCGAAGCGGGTCTCGTCCAGCTCCCCATCGACGACCGTGAGTTGACCCTCACGCCGACCGTCTTCGTCGACCAGGCCGTCTACGTCTCGCGGCATCGCGAGAACACGCTCACGCCGATCGACATCGAGACCCTCGCGACCCGGTCGCTCATCCTCTCAGAGGCGCGTTGGTCACAGGACGACCCGCTCCGCGTGTCGATGCTGGAGCGCGCACAGCGGGCGGGGGTGGTCCTCGATCCGATCGTGGAGGTGGAGTTCCAGACGCACGCGCTGGAACTCGCCGCGCAGGGCGTCGGTGACTCCCTCGTGTCCTTCCACGTCGGGAGGTCGATGATCGCGCGTCGGGGCCTGCACTGGGCACCGCTGGATCCGCCGGTCGAGGAGCACTATGCCTTCGTCACGCGCAGGAATGCGGCGATCTCCCCGGCGACCGACGCCTTCATGCGGATGGCGCAGGTGATCCTCACGCGCATCCACGCGACCACTCCGCGCGAACTCGTGCTGTGAGCAGCGGGCACCTCGGCTCTCGTGCCGCGGCGGGCTACTCCGGCTTGGCCGTGCCGACGGCCCAGACGAAGGGCGGCGGCGTACCGTTGATCGACCAGTCGCCGACGATGCGCGTCTTGTAGATCACGGGGTTGTGCGACGCGACCGTGCGGGCGTTGCGCCAGTGGCGATCGAGCGCGCTCGTGCGGCTGACGGCCGAGGCGCCGAGCGTGTTGAAGAGCAACGTCGCCGACTTCGGCACCAGTTCAGATAGCACCACCTGCGCCTGGGCGGAACGGATCTCGGCCTGGATGTTCGCCTGCAGGTCGTCCGCGGAATCGCGGTCGGCGGCGGTCTCCGATGCCCGCTCGATCGCCGCGGCGACCCCGAGGACGGTCTGCTTCGCGACGAACGCGATCGACGAGATCTCGCCGACGACCGCCTGGATCTGCCCGTCGTCCTTCACGAGCGGCGCGAGACCGTGCGTGTAGACGCGGGTACGGGCGCGGATCTGCTCCCCGGCATCGCGCTCGATCGCCGCCGCGATCCCCGCGTGCACGGCGATGAGCACGTGCTGGTAGAGCGCGGTCTGGTAGCGGAACCGATCGGTGAAGGGGTGCAGTTGGTCAGCGTCGACGACGGCGTCTTCGAAGACGATCGTCCCCGTGCCGGTGAGCTGCTGTCCGAAGCCGTCCCAGTCGTCGGCGATCGTCACGCCCAGCTGGTTCGTGCGCACGAGCACGGTGACCTCGGCGTCGGGCTGTCCGTCGACGACCAGGCGCGCGGTGGCGTCCGTCCAGTCGGCGTAGATGCTGCCGGTCGTGTAGAACTTGCGACCGTTCACGACGTAGCGGCCGTCGCGCTCGGTGACGACCGTTCCGGAGACACCGAGTGCGCCGGAGCCGACCTCGCTCCAGGCATTGCCGACGATCTCACCGGCGACGAACCGCTCGAGCCAGGCGGTCCGTCGGTCGCTGGGGGCCGCGACCAGCTGATCCTCGACGAGGGCGATGTGGCCGCGGAAGATCTGCGGGAGGTTCGAGTCCGCCGCCGCGAGCTCGATGAGGAGCTCGGTGAACTCCGGGAAGGTGAGTCCCGAACCGCCGAACTCGGCGGGGACCCGGAGCGCACCGAAGCCGGCGGCGGCGAGCTTCCGCACCTCATCGCGCGGGAGCCGGTGCTCGAGTTCGCGCTCCACGACGCCGGCCTGGATCTCGGCGAACAGCGGCAGGAGCAGCTCGCGGGCGGCCGCGAAGCCGACCGGGCGGGCGGTGGTGGAGGGTGCGGAGGTCATCTGGTTCCGTTCCGGAGGCGGCGGTGGGCTGGTCGGGCGGTGGGCCCTTCGACAGGCTCAGGGACCGGTGGAGGTGCTCAGGGACCGGTGGAGGTGCTCGGCGACTGGGTTGAGCCGCTTGGGTTCGGTCCCTGGGCCTGTCGAAGGGTGGGAGTGGCGCGAAGGCCTAGGTGTAGAGCGAGATCGGCTGCAGCTCGCCGTTCAGGTGGTTCGCGCCGACCTCGAGCTTCTTGTAGTCGACCGGGTCGTGGAGGGAGTGCGTGCGCACGTTCCGCCAGAACAGGTCGAGCCCCACCGACGCCTTCGCGGAGCTTGAACCGGTGACCTCGAAGATGCGGTTCGCGACCTCGATGCCGAGCTCCGTGGAGACGACCTTGAGCTTCGCGATCTCGATGGCGATGGCGCCACGGTCCTCCGCTGTCACGTCAGCTCCCCGCTCGATGATGCGGTCGAAGCGGGCGTTCGTGCGATCGGCGAGTGCCTCGACGGCGGCGATCGACGACACGAACTCCCCGATGACGCGCTGGACGAACGGGTCGTCGCGGTAGGTCTCGGCGTGGCTGAGGAACCAGGCGTTCTTCCGTGCACGGACGAGCTCCGTGCCCTGCGCGAGCGCACCTTCCGCGATGCCCAGGTAGAGGTTGCCGAACGCGAGCTGGATGCCGGGCGTCACGAGTGAGGAGAACGGTTCGTCACCGACGGTGCCGAGGATGTCCGCCTGCTCGACGAGGACGTCCTCGAACCGCACGGAACCCGATGCGGAGAGCCGCTGGCCGAGCGCGTCCCAGTCGCCGAGGTAGGCGATGCCCGCGCGGTCGTGGTCGAGGACGAACTGGAAGATCGTGCCGTCGTGGTCGCCACCGCGGACGACCGCGTTGACGAGGATGACGTCGCCGGCCGAGGCGCCCGTCGAGAACCGCTTGAGGCCGTTGAGGCGGAATGCGTCGCCGTCCTGGGTGAGCGAGAGGTCGGGGTCCGTCGGGTTCACGGAGTCGCCCCAGATCCACCGGCCCTCCACGGTCTTGCGGTGCCACTCGGCCTGCGTGGCCGGGTCGGCGGTGAAGCCGATGTTGCCGGCGTTGATGTAGTGGTAGGCGAGCAGCTGGCCGATGGAGGCGTCCACGCGCGACAGGATGCGGACGACCCGGAAGGCGCTCTCCCAGTGCCCGCCGCCGCCACCGAACTCGGCGGGGTCGAGCAGGTTGACGAGTCCCGACTCGCGGAGGAGGTCGAGCTCGGTGGTGGGGTCGAGGTTGGCGCGGTCGCGTTCGAGGACGTCGACGGCGAGCTGGGTGGCGACCTCGGTGGCGACGGCGTCCCAGTGCGCGAGCTCGGCGTCGTCGGCGGTGCCGGACCAGTGGGTGCGCCCTTCGACAGGCTCAGGGACCGTTGCGGACTCGGGGACCGGCTGCCCGCTCACTGAGCCCTGCCCGGTCACTGAGCCTGTCCCGGTCACTGAGCCTGTCGAAGTGCTCGGATACCCGGTCACTGAGCCTGTCGAAGTGCTGGTCGTGTCGATGCTCATGCGGAGGCTCCTTCGGTGGCGTAGACGTTGTCGTCTGCCGCGTCGGCGGTGTCGGTGTCGAACAGGGAAGGTGCGGTGTCGTCGGCGGCGGACGGTTGCCCGACGTAGGCGCCGCGGTAGCGGTGGGCCGGGTGCCACTCGGGCACGACGGGGGAGCCGGTGCCGTTCAGGCGGCCGCGCAGCGTCCCCTCCGGGTACTCGTCCCAGACCCGGCCGCGGCGACGCAGCTCGGGCACGAGCAGGTCGACGACGGCCTCGAAGGTGCCGGGCGTGATGACGTAGGCGAGGTTGAAGCCGTCGGTCCCGGCGACGTCGATCCAGCGCTCGATCTCGTCGGCGACCGTCGCGGCACTGCCGACGAACACCGGCCCGATGCCGCCGATGCCGATGTAGTGGGCGATGTCGCGCGGCGTCCACTCGCGCTCCGGGTCGGCCAGTGTGAAGATCGCGAGCGCCGAGCGGGCCGCGTCGGTGTCGACGTACTTGAGCGGCTTGTCGGGGTCGAAGGACGAGAGGTCCAGGCCTGACCAGCCGCCGTAGAGGGTGAGGGCACCGTCGAGCGAGATGTACTGCTGGTACTCCTCGTACTTCGCCTGCGCCTCCTCGTCGGTCTCGGCGACGATCGCGGTCGCGAGGGTGAGGATCTTCACGCTGTCGCGCGGGCGTCCGAGGGCCTCGGCGCGGTCGCGGATGTCGTCGGTCGTCTTGCGCGTCAGCTCCGGGACGAGCCCGTTGATGAACACCGCCTCGCCGTGGGTGGCCGCGAACTGGCGACCGCGGGCCGAGGCGCCGGCCTGGAAGATGACCGGGGTTCGCTGCGGCGACGGTTCCGAGAGGTGGATGCCGGGCACCTGGAAGTGCTCGCCCCGGTGGTTGATGGGGTGCACCTTGGTGGGGTTGGTGTAGACGCCGTTCTCCCGGTCGATGACGACCGCGTCGTCCTCCCAGGAGCCTTCCCAGAGCTTGTAGGTGACGTCGAGGAACTCCTCGCCGATGCCGTACCGGTCGTCGTGCTTGATCTGGGTGGTGAGGCCGAGGTTGCGGGCGGCGGAGTCGAGGTAGGAGGTGACGACGTTCCAGCCGACCCGCCCCTTCGTGAAGTGGTCGAGCGTGGAGAAGCGGCGGGCGAGGGCGTACGGCAGCTCGTAGGTGGACGCGACGGTGACGCCGAAGCCGAGGTGCTCGGTCGCCTTCGCCATGGCCGACACCTGGATGATCGGATCGCCGACGGGCAGCTGCGCTGAGTCGATGAGCGCGGGCGCGGAGGAGTGGCGGTAGACGTCGTAGATGCCGACGACGTCCGCGATGAACAGGGCGTCGAAGGTGCCGCGCTCGAGGAGTCTGGCGAGGTCGATCCAGTAGTCGATGTCGTTGTAGCGGTGCGCCTGGTTGTCGGGGTGCTTCCACAGGCCTGGTGCCTGATGGGTCACGCAGCTCATGTCGAACGCGTTGAGGATGATGCGTTTGCTCACAGGGATACCACCGGGTCGTCTCGTCGGGGCTGGGTCCGACGGCGATCACGGCGCCGTCCAGCACGACGGTACTCGGGGGCTCGGGCAGTCGCGAGGGGCCCGAAACAGTGCGTCACATGGGCCGGTGGCCGGAGGTGGGGAGCGGTACCCATTGAGTCGCGAGGTCAGGTGCTGCATGCTCGTCCTGGGTCGACCCGGCCCGTGCCGACAGCCTTGGGGGCTCCTGTGGACAGCAACGTACTCGCAATCATCGCCATTCTCGTCCTGCTCGCCATCGTCGGGTTGGCGGTGTTGAAGGGACTCGGCCGCCGGAAGCTGCGTGAGACGGCGACGAACCGTCGCGCCACCAAGGTGCCGGAGATGCTGCAGGAGTTCGGGCGCTCGGTCGTCCTCGGCACGGACCCCGCCGGTGCCACCGCGCTCATCGAGGGGCTGGCGAAGCGGAAGGCGAAGTCGCTGCAGCCTGGTGTCTGGGGCATCGACTACGTCGCGAAGGACGACGTCACGATCGAAGTCCAGTCGACGGGCGCGGGTTCCGAGGTGCTGGTGACGTCGCTCACCGAGTACTTCGGTTTCCCACAGGCCCTCGACGGCTGGCAGCGCTTCGCCACGCAGCTGGAGGAGGCCGCGAAGGCGCAGGGGGTCCCGGTGCAGCGTGGTGCGCGGACCTTCCAGTACCTGCCGGCGCCCGCGAACACCCTCGACAAGGCGCGCTGGGTGCTCGCGAAGGTCGTCGCGCAGTAACGAAACCTGAGCTCGCCACGGGCGGTGGGTCCTCTCCCGGTCCCTGAGTTTGTCGAAGGGCGGTGGGTCCTCTCCCGGTCCCCGAGCCTGTCGAAGGGCTCGCCGACCGCCCTCTGCCTACAGGTTCCCGAGGTAGGCCAGGCGCTCGCCGCCGAGTTCGATCGCCAGCGCCCGCTGCCGTTTGATCCGCCGCCACCGCACGATGAAGAGCACCGTGCCGATGGCCGTGAGCACGAGGCTGACGACGAGCATGATCGGCCCGGTCGCGCCGAGCTCCTCCGGGTCGACGGACAGGAGGGCGCCCGCGAGGACACCGACACCGCCGACGCAGGTGCCGGCGTAGGCTCCGGCTGCGAACAGGCGCGACGCGGGGATCGGGCCGAGGAAGTGCTGCAGGAGCACCGGCGGGAGTCCGCGGCGGCGTTGTTCCGGGCCGCGCCGATCGAGCCACTCGAGCGAGAAGCGCTGGGCGATGCGGATCTCACGTGCCCGGGCGATGCCGCCGACGATCCACGCGACGAACGCGAGTAGAGCCGAGCCGACCACGGCGACGGCGACGAGCGCGTTCGCGTCGGACGGCAGGAGGCGGTCGATGACCCCTTCCGCGATGGCCGCCCCGAAGATCGCCAGCAGGCCGATGCCGGCGAGCCCGATGAGGATCCAGTCGCAGACCTTCCGGAGGGTGCGTGCGCCGACCGTCTCCGGAATCGGTTGCAGGTGGACGACGTCGTCGTCGTCCGCGAGCCAGGATCGTACCCGAGCCTGGTCCTGTGGCGGAATCCACGACGGCAACTCGCGTCCGTCGTCCGGGTCGACGCGCTCTGCATCCCGATTGCCGAGCTCTGCATCCCGATTGCCGAGCGCCCCATTCCGGTCACCGAGCTTGTCGAGGTGCACTCGGTCAACGATCTGCTCCGCAGCCAGCCGGGCCGGGTCGTCCGGTCGACGGAACCGGTCGTCGTCCGTGTCGTCGTCGACCGCCGTCGTCTTGTCCTCCTCCGCGACGACCGACCCGTACTGCGGCGCAGGCGGCACGAGGGGAGTCGGGTTCGGGGCGTCAGGCGCCGCTGGAGCCACGTCCTGATGCGCGCGCACGACCTCCTCCACTGCGCCCTGTGCGGCCCGCATCGCTTCGTCCCGGATGCTCCGACCGAGCGGCCCCGCGGCCTGGACCACCGCGTCGAGCAGCTTCACGTCGCCGGTGGACTCCGCCACGGTGATGCAGTCGCCGATGAACCCGCGTCGACCGATCGCGACGTCCGAGCCCTTCCCGGCGAGTGAACGGGAGATGCGTTCCCGGCCGACGTCGAGCGGATCCTGGCCGGTGTCGTCGGGGATACCGCTGCCGGCGATGAGCGCGACGAGTGGCACGAGGTCAGACGTGGGGAGGCTGCGAAGCCAGCCGCCGTTCATGATGATGCGGGCGCGTGCGCCGGAGTCGGTCGTGAGTCGCAGGCTGAGGGCCGGCGTGGTGGCGGCTGGATTGCGGGTGAGGAGTTCGCCGCTCACGATCGAGCGGAGCGGGATCGTCTCGCCCCGGAGGAGCGCGGTGCCGCGGACGGTGTCGACACCGACTGGGCGGAAGGCGGTCCGGAGGTAGGACAGGCAGATGCCGGCGGTGATGATGAAGAAGACCGGAATGACGATGAGCGCCGTGGGTGCGACGTCGAAGATGCCGTCGATGACGCTCCCGGTGATCCAGCCGAGGACGGCGGCGAGGATGCCCGACAGGATCAGGATGAGGACGAGGTTCGCCCGGACGGGAGGGCGGCCGATCATGGTGAAGCCGTCGTTCGTCAGTCCTGATGCTGTGCTCACGTCGTCCTCTCGGCAGGTGGTCGCATCGACTGTTCCATGTCGGCGCCCGTCGTGTCGATGGGGAGTGCTCCCATGCTCCCCGAGCCTGTCGAGGGACGATTCGCGTCTTCGGCTTCCGTGTTGTAGGCTCTACTTCGGCCTGCCGAGCCGAAGTTCTCTTCTCTCAGCAAGCAATGCGCCCGTAGCTCAACGGATAGAGCATCTGACTACGGATCAGAAGGTTGGGGGTTCGAATCCCTTCGGGCGCACATTCGGAAAAGCGGTCCACTTCGGTGGGCCGCTTTTTTCGTGCCGCCTGACGCCAGGATATCGGCGCGAGAACCGGTTGGAATCGCGGGAAACGTCCGGTCCTCGGGCGTTTGTCCTGTTCTCGTGCGGCGGCCACGCGCCGCTACGCCCGGCAGCTGCCCAGCGTGCCCGTGAGCGCCTGGCGGTCGGCGTCGTCGACCGTGAGGTCGTACGCCATCAGCACGAGGACGAACCGCGCCGCGTATTCGCAGTGCGAGGCGGCCGCCGGCGGCATCCAGTCGCCGGGGCCGGAGTCCGACTTCGACGAGTTCGTCGCGCCGTCGACGGCCTGCAGGTTGATCGGGTCGTTCGCGAACTGCTCGCGCTGCTGCTCCGTCCACGTGTTGCCGCCGTGACGCCAACCCCACGCGAGCGGCACGACGTGGTCGATCTGCACGAGCTGACTCGACAGCTCACCGCGCTGGAAGTCGATCGTCGACCCCGTGTAGAGGTCGTGCAGCACCCCGGTCAGGACGACGCAGTCGCGGGTCCCCGGCTTGAAGGTGACGTCGACGAGGTCGCGCGCCAGCACGTCGTTGCGGGTGTCGCAGCCGTTGCGGTCGATGTCGGCCCAGCGCTGACCGAACCGGTCCCGGTCGTAGCCGGTGGCCACCTGGGTGGCGGTGTCGACGTCGGCCAGTGCGTCTTCAACCGCGGTGGCCGAGACGACCAACTGCCCGGACGCGTCCACGACCGCGAAGCCGGCGGCCTCGAGCGATGCCCGCGCGCTCGGGCTGACCGCTGCAGGCGTCGACGCGACGGATGTCGGCACCGGTGACCCCGGCTCGTCGAAGACGATCCCGCCGTCGACCTGCGTTGCGACGAGCACCACGACGGCTGCAAGGAGCGCGACGAGCAACGCCAAGGGAGTCTTCTTCATGCTGGGTGCTCTCCTCGGGGTCTGCTCCACCAGCGTAGAGGTGGGCGCCGACACGAAGATGCCGCACGTCAGCCCCGGTAGACGTCGCTCGGATGGCCGAGCGTGATGACGACCACGAGGAGTACACCGTCATCGATCGTGTACACGATCCGATACCTGCCAACCCTGACTCGGAAGCCGGGGCGCCCCTGCAGCGCCGTGGCGCTCGGCGGGCGTGGGATCTCCCCGAGCAGAGCGATCGCGGCCCGGATGCGTCGCTGGTCCTGATGGTCGATCCTGCGGAGCGCCTTGATCGCGGCCGGCCGCAGCTCGATGTCGTATCGACTCATTCCCAGCCGAGGTCGGCCTTCGCCTGCGCCCACGGGATGCTGTCGCCCTCCTCGGCCATCGCCGCGTCGAAGGCACGGGCGTCCTCGGCGTCTTCGAGCGCTTCCATCATCCGGTCGTATTGTTCGGGGCTGATGATCACGGCCTCTGCGCGCCCGCGACGCTCCACGAAGACGGCTTCGGTGTGGGATCGCGTGATGAGCTCGGAGAACTTCGCTCGAGCTTCGGTGACGTTGATCCGGGACATGTCGCAAGTGTACGTTTTGAGCCTCCGTCTGTACATGTGGGAAATGACCGTGGCATCGGCCGACGGTCTCAGGGAAGCCTAGACAAGGTGTGCAGACGACCGAGGGCGTTTTCCACAGGGATGCCCTTCGACAAGCTCAGGGACCGGCGGGGGTGTTCTCAGGGACCGGGGGACTGCCGCTCGCGACAAGGGCGGGATAGGGTCGAGCAGACACAGGGTGCCCCACAACGGGCGCCCGCGATCAAGGAGGATCACGTGTCAGGTAACAGAGCTGTCGCCTATAAAGCAGCGGGTGTCGTCGAGGTCATCGACATCGACTACCCCACCTTCGAACTCAAGGACGGACCGGGGGTGAACCCGGCCAACGTCGGCCGGAAAGTCCCCCACGGCGCCATCCTCAAGACCGTCGCGACCAACATCTGCGGCTCCGACCAGCACATGGTCCGCGGCCGCACCACGGCACCGCCGAACCTCGTCCTCGGACACGAGATCACCGGTGAAGTCGTCGAGGTCGGACCGGACGTCGAGTTCATCAAGGTCGGCGACATCGTGTCGGTGCCGTTCAACATCGCCTGCGGTCGCTGTCGCAACTGCAAGGAGCGCAAGACCGGCATCTGCCTCAACGTGAACCCCGACCGCCCGGGCAGTGCCTACGGCTACGTCGACATGGGCGGCTGGGTCGGCGGCCAGGCCGAGTACGTGCTCGTGCCCTACGCCGACTGGAACCTTCTCAAGTTCCCGGACCGCGACCAGGCGCTCGAGAAGATCATGGACCTCACGATGCTCTCCGACATCTTCCCGACCGGCTTCCACGGTGCGGTGACGGCGGGTGTCGGCGTCGGCTCCACCGTCTACGTGGCGGGCGCGGGTCCCGTCGGACTCGCCGCAGCGACCGGGGCCATGCTTCTCGGCGCCGCTGCGGTCATCGTCGGCGACATGAACGCCGACCGGTTGGCCCAGGCGCGGAGCTTCGGTTGCGAGACCGTCGACCTCACCAAGGGTGAGCCGGCGGAGCAGATCGAACAGATCCTCGGTGTCCCGGAGGTCGACTGCGCGGTCGACGCCGTCGGCTTCGAGGCTCGTGGCCACGGCGGTGACGCGGGTCACGAAGCCCCCGCGACGGTGCTCAACTCGCTCATGGACATCACGGCTGCCGGCGGCGCGCTCGGCATCCCCGGGCTCTACGTGACGGGTGACCCGGGCGGTATCGACGAGGCCGCGAAGAAGGGTGCGCTCTCGCTGAGCCTCGGCACCGGCTGGGCGAAGTCGCTGTCGTTCACGACCGGTCAGTGCCCGGTCATGAAGTACAACCACGGCCTCATGATGGCGATCCTGCACGACAAGGTGCACATCGCGAAGAACGTCAACGCCACCGCGATCACCCTCGAGGACGCTCCGCGCGGGTACGCCGAGTTCGATGCGGGGGCTGCGCAGAAGTTCGTCCTCAACCCGAACGGGTACCTGGACGCCGCGTAGGCACACGGCGACACCACGAGAGCGCGCATTCGGTCCTCTGGAGTGGGTCCGGAAGGACGGAATGCGCGCTCTCGGGCGCCCTTCGACAGGCTCAGGGACCGGGGGCTCGGGGACGGGGAGGAGGGGTGACTCAGGCCCGCTTGCGGAAGCGACGGGCGATGAGCATGGCGGTTCCGAGCAGGACGAGCGAGCCGGTCCAGAGCAGGGGTGTCGTCGGGTCGCTGGCGCCGGTCTTCGCGAGCCTCCCGTGCGACGCTCCCACGTCTGGCACGCCCTCGCCGCCCCCGCCCACGGACGGGGGCGGTGCGATCACCAGCGGGTTCGACGTGCTGCACGCGGTGCACGTCGGGTCGCCGGTCGACGTCACGGTGTTGTCAATCGACGAAACCGTCGCCGAGTCGAGGACGCGGACGGTGAACGTGCTGGCGACGCTGGAGGCTGCATCGACGGTGACGTCGACGGTGCACTCGGTTCCGGCGATAGTTTCGGCCGGGCACGACCACGAACCGCTGTCACCGACGTAGGCCGTGTTCACGGGAACCTGCTCAGTGACGATCGTGTTGGCCGCGATCGTGCCGACATTCTCGGTCGCGATCTCGTACGTCAGGACGTCACCGGGGCTCACCGGGGTCGTCGCGGCGGCCGCCTCGCCGTTGACCGCGAGGAGGCGCTTCGTCGTCGTCAACGCGGACGCCAGGACGTCGGTCGTTGTGACGGCCGTGTTGTCGGCGGTGTCGGGGTCGGAGTCGACGCCGGACACCGTGGTGCTCGTCGTGATCGGTGTGGTGCGGGTCGGTGAGACGGTGCCGGCGATCCGGATCTCCGGGAACGTCGCTCCGGCCGCCAGAACATCCGCCGGGGATTGTTCGGTGTCACCCCCGACGAGGTCCGCCCGGAAGGTGCCGTCGTCGTGGGCGGTCACGGTGCGGCCGCCCGGCGCTGCTACGCATTCGACATTCATCCCCACCAGGGCGCAACCGGCAGGCGGGTCCACCAACCGAGCGTCGACGACGCCCTCGGGTACGGCACTGCGGACCACGAATCCGCGCGACGCGCCCGAGCCCGCGTTCGTCACCGTGGTGGAGTACTCGAAGGCCGAGCCGGCCGTGACCGAGGCGGGGGCGCTGGTGCTGACCTGCAGGTCGCTGCTCTGCACCGCGACCGTCAGACCAAGGCGGAGTGAAGCGTCGTCGATGCTGTCCGATGGCCGGTCGACGGTGTTGAGCGGCCACCGGCAGTACCCGATCGCGGTGTAACTCACCGACGTCACCGTTCCCTGGACGCGGAAGGACACCCCGCCGGTCGTGTCGTTGTACTCCATCCCGCTGAGCTGCGATGGGGCCCACGTCTCGCCGTCGAAGGACTCACCCGACAGGTTCACTGGCGTGATCCGACCGGCCACTGGCGCCCCGTCGATCGCGGTGAAGGACATCCCCGCACGCCAAACCACCTGGGTCGTCCATCCGTCTGCGTTCCCACCGCCCTGTCTGGTCGATCCGAGCGCGAACATGAGGCTCGGATCCGTGACCGGCTCCGAGAACGTGATGGTTGTGGGGACCTCCGCAACCGTCCGGTGGATGTCGTCGGTGGAGCCGGTCCAGGTGCATGTGTCGGCCGGGAGCCCGAAGTATCCCACCGTCTGATAGTTGGTCTGCGCCGTCGGGAAGGCGTTCGTGTAGTACTGAGGCGTCGGAACCGACACCGTGTACGACACCCCGGATGCGTTGCCCGCCAACGCCTGCGAGTAGTCGGTCCGATACTCGAATACGTCCGGGAGGCCGCCGGACGCCTGCGCGGTCCCTGGCGGGATGACCAGGGGGTAGGGGTCCACCGCATTCGCGGGGCCGGACCCGACCGCCATCATCGACACCCCGAGCAGCGCTGCTGCTCCCGACCAGGCCACTTTTCGCCACCGCATGATCACTCCCCGCTCGTCCCTGCTTCTTCCGGGCACACCCACGATCTGGGCAGCCGAAATGTAGTATACCACACATATGATTCAGTTCAATGTATCGGACACCCTTCGACAGGCTCAGGGGCCGGTGGGGGCTCAAAGGACGGGACGGGGGCTCGGGTACCGGGAGAGGATCGGGGAATGCGACGAAGCATCCGATCGGGCTTCCCTGACGAATACCTGTAAGGACCGTGAGATCCAGTCTTCTCGGTCCGTCTCTCCAATGACGCGGGAAACCGACGGGGCCCTGGGGCCCGTCCCGCGACGAAGAGACCCCCACTCGCACAAGGACGACCATGCAACACTCCTTCCTCGCATCCGAATCAGATCCGGAGAGCGACGTCGACACCGGCCCGCCGCTCGGCAGTGCGAGCAGTATGGCGTCGACGGTCCCGATCCGCAGGGTCACGGTCAGTGGCGACGACCCGGCGGTCGCCCGTCAGAATTACGAGCGCGCCTACGACGGCAGCCGCTTCACCGTCACCCGCGGCACCGAGCCGTTCTCGTTCCAGTGGGTGTCGATCGGCGACGACCGCGTCTCGCTCCGCACCGCGACGATGACCGGACACGTCACCGGCGAGACCCCGGGCCTCACCGACTACGTGGTCTCGTGGGTCCAGACCGGCGGTGGCTGGATCGTGCGTCGCGACGGCCAACGGATGGAGATCCCGCGCTCGCCGTTCGTCCTCCCGTTCCACCGGCCGTACACGGTGCACCTCACCCCGCACCGGCAGAACTCCGTGCTCTTCTCCGCCCCGTACCTCGAGGACATCGCGACCGAGATCCACGCCGGCCCGAGCCAGCAGGTGTCCTTCGACCTCGAGGCGACACCGACGGCCGAGGCGATCGAGCGCTGGCGCGTGGCCTTGAACGCTTCCACCCCGGTCCTCACCGATGAGGCGGCACCGCCGCTGCTCCGCATGAACGCCCAACGCCCACTCGCCCTCGCGCTGCTCCAACTCGCGCCGTGGGCGGTGGTCGACCTGCCGGAGCCGCTGCGCGAGCCCTCGATGGCGCGCACCCGCCTCGCGGTCGAGTACCTGCACCATCACGCGGCGGAGCCCATCACGCCCGCCGACGCGGCGAAGGCGGCCGGGCTGCACACGAGGACGCTGCAGCTCCACTGCCGTCGTGAACTCGGCATGTCGCCCACCGCCTACCTGCGTGACATCCGACTCGACCGCACCCGGCGCGAGCTCGCCGACACCTCGCCGCAGGAGACGACCGTCGGTGAGGTCGCGAGGCGGTGGGGGTTCGTCCACCTCGGCCGCTTCGCCTCGGCCTATCGGGCACGCTTCGGCGAGGGCCCGAGCCAGACCCTTCGCGGTTGATCGACGAGTCGCGGATATCCAAAAACTGAATGATTCGCGACGAAAACGAGATCGACCGTGAGGTTCGGGCGTGACGATCAGTCTCATAGATGTCGCCCGGAACACGGGCACCGCGACCGGATATCCGGAACGCGAAACCGCAGTACCAGCCACCGAAGGAGCAACACCATGTCGAACACCACCGACACCGCGAACCACGCCGCCACCACCTCCACGGGCAAGAACGTCATCGCCGACGGCGTCGTCCAGAAGGTCGCCGGCATCGCAGCCCGCGAGGTCCCCGGCGTGCACGACCTCGGCGGCGGAGCGGCTCGCGCCATCGGCGCCATCCGCAACGCCATCAACGCCCAGGACCGCGGTCAGGGCGTCTCGGTCGAGGTCGGCGAGAAGCAGGTCGCCGCTGACATCGTGATCGTCGCCGAGTACCCCGTCGACCTCCAGCGTGTCGCGGACGACGTCCGCCGCAGCGTCACCGACGCGATCTCGAACGTCGTCGGCATGGACGTCACCGAGGTCAACGTCACCGTCTCCGACGTCCACATCCCGTCGGACGACGACAACGACGCTGACGAGAGCCGCGTCCAGTGACCACGACCGATCGCGGCATCCTCGTCGGTGCCGTCCTCGCACTGGCGGCCGTCGCATTCGGCTTCTGGAGCATGATCCTCGTCGCGCTGTTCATGCTGATCGGATTCGGCATCGGGCGCGTGCTCGAGGGCAAGCTCGACCTGCGCGGTGTCGCCGACGCGCTCCGCGGGCGGCGGTCGTCGTGACCGCGGCGGTGACGGCCGAACAGGCCGTGCATGGTCGCAACACGATCAGCTCCCGCGCCGTGCGTCGCGTCGTGTCTGCCGTCACCGCGGAGGAACTCGGTGTGCGGGCGTCGGAGGTCTCGGTCGAGCTCTCCGACGCCCAGGGGGCCCTCACGGTCACCGCGAGCACGCCCATCCACGTGTCGCCGCTCGGCGCCGGATCCCGGACCTCGGGAACCGTCCTCGAGCGTCTGGCGCGCGCACAGACCAGCATCCGTGAGCGGTGCCTGGACCTGACCGGGTCGACGATCGGACGCGTCGACCTCCACATCACGAGCGCGAAGCTCGAAGAACGAAGGAGGGTGTTGTGAGCACCCCAGCCCTGTATCGCCGCGCGGTGCGTCGCGAGACCCACTCGCCGCGGTCGACGCTCGCGATCACGATCGCGATCATCCTCGCGCTCGTGCTCGCCTGGCTCGGCACCGAATCGGTCCTGGCCGCGATCGGGCAGCCTCCGCTCCTCGTCGCACCGAAGGACATCGTCACCGCGGTGCTCACCGCGGCGACCGCGCCGGCCCCGCTGCTCGTCGCCATCGGTGCGGTCGCGGCGATCGTCGGCCTCGTGCTGATCGTCCTGTCGCTGGCTCCCGCCCGCCAGGGGCGTCGCGGGTCGATCGCCGATCGCACCGCGGCCGTCGTGGACGACCGCGTGATCGCGCAGTCGCTCGCCCGCGTCGCCTCGTACGCCGGTGACATCGACCCCTCGCAGGTACGTGTCAGCGTCGGCGCCAGGAGCGCCCGCGTCGACGTCACGCCGACGAGCGGCCGACGCGTCGACCAGCGCGAGATCCAGCAGGCCGTGGACGCGGAGGTCGCGTCCTACGACTACCGGCCGGCGCTCCGCGCCACGGTCCGCGTGAGCAGCAAGGGAACGGTGGCCTGATGAACTCCACGAATCGATTCCTTAACCGGTTCTTCATCTTCATGGTCGGACTCGTCGTCCTCACGGCCGGCGCGGCCCTGTCCACGGGTGCACTCCTGCCGGACGTGCAGCGGACGATCAGCGAGAACGCCGAGCGGGCCGTCGGACCGACGAACGACACCATCGACGCCCAGCCGTGGATCCTGTGGGTCGCGGCGGTCGTCGCCCTGCTGCTCATCCTCGTCATCATCTGGTTCGTGTTCCGGCAGGGCCGCGGGCACACCGGAACGCTGCTGCAGGTCGACGAGCAGCGGACGAAGGACACCCCGACCGGTGGTCGGGTCGTGCTCGATGTGAAGGTCGCCGAGCAGGTCCTCGAGGAGGCGATCGGGCGCAACCCCGACGTGGTCTCCGTCGACGTCACCGGCTTCCGGATCCGCAAGCAGTCCACGCTGCGCCTCACCGCACACGCTCGTCGCGGCGCCTCGCCCGTCCAGTTGCGGCGCGACATCGAGGCGGCCATCCACGAGTGGGACGGCGTCCTCGGGACGTCCACCCCGGTGGTCATCCAGATCGTCAGCGGACTGCGCACGCGGCTCGCCAGCACCAACCGGGTCGTCTGACCCGACACCCCGCGGTGCCGCTGCGGCACCCGAACCGACAGCAGTAGGACCGATGCACCGCCGACGCGGTGCGAGGAGGATCGCATGAGCGACGACACGAAGCACCCGGACCAGCAGCACATCCCCACCCCGGCCGAGGTCCGGGCGGAGCACCCGACGGTGCTCGTCCCCGCGCATCCCGATGACGAGGTCCGCCGCATCGAGTCGCACGACGGCGAGCACGTGCGCGAGACCGCGGCTGCTCCTGGAACGGGTGCGGCCGCGGTGGCCGAGGTCGCTGGTCCGGAGGCCGCTGAATCGGCCGTGGCCGACTCGGTCTCCGCCGAGACGCCGACGGTGACGGTGTCGGAGCCGGTGGCTTCGCCGGAACCGGCGGACGCACCGGTGGTCGAGCTCGACTCCGGCCGGCGACGTGAGCTGGAAGCCGACGAACTCGCTCAGGTCATCGCCACGACGGCCGAGACGGTCCCCGGCGTGCACGCCCTCGGTTCCCCGACGGCCCGCGCCATCGACAGCGCCCGCACCCGCCTGCTCGGCCGCACCGCCGTCCCCGGCGTCAACGTCCTGGCCGACGAGGACGTGCTGAACGTCGAGGTCTCACTGGTGGCCGAGTACCCGGCCAGCATCGACGAGGTCGCGGACACGGTCCGGGCCGACGTCGCGGCGGCGCTGGAAGCCCGCCACCCGGGGCCGGTCGACATCGACATCACGGTCACCGACGTCCACGGGCCGTTCGACCCCGTCGAGGCCGAGCCCCAGGAGGTGACGCACGGCGCCGACCCGAACCTCGCCGATGCGACCACCCCCGAGGCTGCGGACGGCGACCTCGTCGTGGCCGACGTCGGCGACCTCGAAACCGATCCGGCCGACACCTCCCTGCGCGGGGTCGGCCCGGCCGGCGAGGGTACGGCTTCACCGAAGGAACAGTGACATGCCGCTCTTCAGCCGCACCACGTCGTACGGCGTCCGCCCACGTCCGCGTGCTGTGTGGGCCGCCGCGATCACGGGTGTCGTCGTACTCGTCCTCATCGTCGTCGGCGTGCTGATCCCGATCCTCGGGCTCATCGGCGCCGCTGACGGCGCGACGGTCGGTGCGCTCAACGTCCCGGTGGGCGGCATCGTGGTCGCGCTGCTCATCGGGTACGTCCTCGCGCTGCTGTTCCTGCTCGGGTGCGTCCGCAGCCGCAATGGCGCACTCTCCTGGGTGCTCGCCGTCGCCGCGGTGATCTCGGCACTCCTCGTGTCGCTGTGGCCCCTGCTGGCGGTCGCCTTCGCGGGCGTCGACCAGGCATCGGACGTCGTCCCGTTCATCCAGGACCTCATCCGTCGGGTCACGGGCGGCTGAGCACAGGAGATCCGCGCGGCAGCAGGAGGTTCTCCCTCAGGATCTCCTGCTGTCGCGCGGATCTCCTGTGCTCAGCTCAGGCGGCGGCTGAGGTGGACGTCGACGGTATCGCCGATGTCCTTGCCGAGACGCTTGCGGAGCTTCGCGCTGATGGAGAGCATGTGATCTCCGGAGCCGGTCGGCATGAGGCCGACGTTCGGCAGCTCGACACCGTCGACGGTCGCGTCGACCCGGACGGACTTGCCGGTGCCGAAGAACTCGGCCGAGCCGGGCATCCCGACGCAGGACCAGACATCGCCCTTCACGTCGACGCCGATCGGCGCGGTGAAGCGGTGGTCGAGCTCGGTCGGTTCGATGGCCATCGGTGGCGCCCCTCGTCGGTCGTGGTCGCGAGGCCATTGTCGCGGCTGCGTCCGACCCATGGCAAGCGCAGGACCGTACCTGGTCCCGCCCTTCGACAGGCTCAGGAACCGCTTGTCGAAGCGCCCCCGGCAGCAAGCGGCCCCTCGGCAGGCTCGCGGGGAGCACTGCCGAGGGGCCGGGAACCTCAGTTCTGGGGGAAGCCGAGGTTGATGCCGCCGTGGGAGGGGTCGAGCCAGCGGGAGGTGATGGCCTTCTGCTGGGTGAAGAAGCGGACGCCCTCGGCACCGTGGGCCTTGGTGTCGCCGAACAGGGAGTCCTTCCACCCACCGAAGGAGAACGTCGCGACCGGGACGGGGATGGGCACGTTGATCCCGATCATGCCGACCTGGATCTCGTTCTGGAAGCGTCGGGCAGCGCCGCCGTCGTTGGTGAAGATCGCGGTCCCGTTCCCGAACGCGCCGCCGTTGATCAGCGCGACGCCCGCTTCGTAGGACTGCACGCGGACGACGGCGAGGACGGGTCCGAAGATCTCCTCCGTGTACACCTTCGACGTCGTCGGGACGTTGTCGATGAGGGTCGGGCCGAGCCAGAACCCGTTCGGGTCGCCGTCGATGGGTGTGTTGCGGCCGTCGACGACGATCGTCGCGCCGTCGGCTTCGGCGATGTCGAGGTAGGACGCGACCTTGTCGCGGTGCACCTTCGTCACGAGCGGTCCCATGTCGCAGTTCCGACGCCCGTCACCGATCCGCAAGGTCGCCGCGCGTTCGGCGATCTTGGCGATGAGCTCGTCCGCGACGGGCTCGACGGCGACGACCACGCTGATCGCCATGCACCGCTCACCCGCGGAACCGAAGCCGGCGTTGATGGCGGAGTCGGCGACGAGGTCGAGGTCGGCGTCGGGCAGCACGAGCATGTGGTTCTTCGCCCCGCCGAGCGCCTGGACACGCTTGCCGTGGGCGGTGCCGGTCTCGTACACGTACTTCGCGATCGGGGTGGAACCGACGAAGGAGATCGCGCGGACCTCGGGGTGGGTGAGGAGCCCGTCGACGGCCTCCTTGTCACCGTTCAACACCGTGAACACCCCGTCGGGGAGGCCGGCTTCCTTCCAGAGCTTCGCGAGCCAGATCGCCGCGGACGGGTCCTTCTCGCTCGGCTTCAGCACGACCGTGTTGCCGGCGGCGATCGCGATGGGGAAGAACCACATCGGCACCATCGCGGGGAAGTTGAACGGCGAGATGATGCCCACGACGCCGAGCGGCTGCTTCGTCGAGTAGACGTCGACACCGGTCGAGACCTGCTCGGAGAACTCGCCCTTGAGGTGGTGGGCGAGGCCGGTCGCGAACTCCACGACCTCCTGCCCGCGCGTGATCTCACCGAGTGCGTCGGAGACGACCTTGCCGTGCTCCGCGGTGATGATCTCCGCCAGCTCACCCTTCTTCGCCTCGAGCAGCTCACGGAACTTGAACACGATCTGCTGACGCTTCGCGAGCGGCAGGTCGCGCCAGGCAGGGAAGGCGGCAGCGGCGGATGCGACGGCGCGGTCGATCTCCGACTGGTTCGCCAGCGCGACGTGCTTGGTCGCGACACCGAGTGCCGGGTCGTAGACCGGGGCGGTGCGACCCGAGGTGGACGGGGCCTCGGCTCCGTCGATCCAGTGCGGGACGACCGGCAGCGAACCGGCGTCGGTGGTGGGGCTGGTGGTCGTGGCGGTGGTGGTCATGCGGAGGGCTCCTGGGCGTCGTGGGGTGCGGGGGTGCTGGGTGCTGGGCGTGCCGGGACGGGTGCCGGGAGTCCCGACACCGAGTCCCAGAACGGATCCGGGTCGCCGCTCATGCGCGCAGCTCCCCGAGGGCGGCGTCGATGATCGCGACACCCGAGGCGACCTCGTCGGCGGTGATCACGGCAGGCGGGACGACGTGGAGGCGGTTCTCGCTGATGAATGGCAGGAGACCGGCCTCGAGCAGGGACGACTTGAACCGCCCCATCGCCGCCGCATCGAGCGGTGCGCGGGTGTCGCGGTCCTCGACGAGCTCGACCGCCCAGAACACGCCGCTGCCGCGGACCTCGCCGATGAGCTCGTGGCGCTCGGCGAGGGAGCGGAGCGCGGGTCCGATGTGGTCGGCACCGATCGCCTTGGCGTGTTCGACGACGCCCTCCTCGGCCATCGCGGTGAGCGTCGCGACGACACTCGCGGCGGCGAGCGGGTGGCCGGAGTAGGTGAGCCCGCCTGGGAACACCTGCTCGTCGAAGACGCGAGCGATGTGCTCGGAGACGATGACACCACCGAGTGGCACGTAGCCGGAGTTGACGCCCTTCGCGAAGGTGATGAGGTCGGGGCGCACGTCGAACGCGTCGAACGCGAACCACTCACCGGTGCGGGCGAAGCCGGCCATGACCTCGTCGAGGATGAGCATGATGCCGTAGCGGTCGGCGATCGCGCGGACCCCCGCGAGGTAGCCGGGCGGCGGGGTCAGGATGCCGGCGGTGCCGGGGACGGTCTCGAGGAGGATCGCGGCGATCGAGGTGGGACCCTCGGCCTGGACGGTGCGCTCGAGGTGGCGGAGGGCGCGCTCCGACTCCTCCTCCGGCGTCGTCGCCCAGAACTCGGAGCGGTAGAGGTACGGGCCGAACACGTGAACGTGACCGCGCGCGTACTCGTTGGGGATGCGGCGCCAGTCGCCCGTCGCGACGATGGCCGCGCCCGTGTTGCCGTGATACGAGCGGTAGGTCGAGATGACCTTGTCGCGGCCGGTGGCGATGCGCGCCATGCGGATCGCGTTCTCGTTCGCGTCGGCGCCGCCGTTGGTGAAGAAGACCTTCTCGAAGCCTTCGGGGGCGCGGTCGAGGATGAGCCGCGCCGCCTCGGCACGGGTCGCGTTCGCCGCAGCGGGCGCGATCGTGGTGAGCTGCGCCGCCTGCTCCTGGATCGCCGCGACCACCTTCGGGTGCTGGTACCCGAGGTTCACGTTGACGAGCTGGCTGGAGAAGTCGAGGTAGTGGCGTCCGTCGTGGTCCCACACGGTGCTGCCGAGCCCACCCGCGATGGGGAGCGGCTTGAGCGTGCTCTGGGCGGACCAGGAGTGCAGGACGCGCTGGGTGTCGGCGTCACGGACGCCGGCGTTGTCGAGGCCGGAGAGGAAGTCATTGATCACCCCTGCAGCCTGGCAATCGATGGTGCAGATGTACATGGCGGGATCGGTGATAGCTTCGGTGAATGTCCACCACTTCAGTGATCGCTGGCGAGGTCGGCCGTGCGTCCTCGAACGTGTCCCTGCGCACGCTCATGGCCGAGCCGGTCTTCAAGCTCGGCCTCGTCGTCGCGGGTGACGCCGACGTCCTCGACCGCGACATCGCCTGGGTGCACAGCTCGGACCTCGGCGACCCGACACCCTGGCTGGAGCCCGGCCAGCTGCTCCTCACCGACGGCATGCAGTTCACCGGCGAGATGAGCGACGAGCTCGCCGACCGCCGCGCCGACGAGTACGTCCGCCGCCTCTCCGCCCGGGGCGTGCTCGCGCTCGGGTTCGCCACCGGGATCATCCACGCCGACATCCCGCAGCGGCTCGTCGAGGCGTGCGAGCGTCACGGGTTCACCCTGCTCGAGGTGGGGGAGCGGACCCCGTTCATCGGCATCATCCGGTTCGTCGCCGACGCGGTCGCAGCCGCGCGCGTGGCGTCGCTCGAGTGGTCGCTCGCCGCCCAGCGCGCGGTCGCGAGGGCGGCGCTCCGACCCGACGGCCTGACGGCCATCCTCGCGGAGCTGGGGCAGCAGCTCGGGTGCTGGGTCGCGCTCTACGACGCGCTCGGCAACCGGGTCACCACGAGGACGCGCGAGCCGGTGCCGGAGGGCGTGGAGGCAGCCGTCGCCGAGGTGCTGCGCCGTGGGTCGCGGGCCGGCCTGCACCTCGCGGACGGAGCCGAGGGCGCGACGCTGCTGACGCTCGGTCGACGGGGCGAGCTGCGGGGCATCCTCGCGGTCGGCTCCAGCGTGCCGCTCGACCACGCCGAGCACGACCTCGTCTCCAGCGTCATCGGCCTCGCGAGCATCGCCCTCGAGCAGCACAGCGCCCTCGACCTCGCACGCCGGCAGCTGCGCTCCGGGCTCCTCGAGCTGCTGCTCTCCGGGGACCGTGCCGTCGCCGAGCGCACCGCCCAGCGGCTCTGGGGGCCGCTGCCGCCCGACCCGATCCGCGTCGCCGTGGTCGACATCCCCGAGGGTGAGCTGGGCTTCCTCTCGGAACTCGACGTGCAGGCCGCGGCGCACGGCGGCAAGCTGTTCTTCGCCGAGCAAGACGAGCGGATCGTCATCGTGTCGAGCGACGCGGACACCGGACTCTGGGACGCCGTCGTCGGCCGCCACGGGCTGTCGGGTGGGGTGTCGGCGAGGACGAGCTGGGAGGGCTTGCGGGACGGGCTGTCCGAGGCCGAGCGGGCGCGCGCGTCGGCCGGGGAGACGCCGCGACTCGTGCGGTACGAGGCGCTCGCCGAGCAGGGGTTGCTCGGGTTGCTGAGTGCGTCGGGCGGGGAGGTGCTGGCGAACCGGCTGCTGGAGCCGCTTGGTGGGCTCGGAACCGAGGCGCGGGCGGTCCACGTGGCGACGGCCCGGGTGTGGTTGGAGGCGAACTGCGTGACCGATCAGGCTGCCGGCCGCCTCGGGATCCACCGGCAGACCCTCCGCGCGCGCATCACCACACTCGAGTCGCTGCTCGACCTCGACCTCTCGCGCTTCGGCGACCGAGCCGAGCTGTGGAGCGCCCTCCAGCTCGCCGACGGCTGAACGATTCGCGCGTCGTGCACCCTCGTGTTCCCAGAGTCACCCCTTCGGTCCCTGAGCTTGTCGAAGGGCGGTGGTCATCGGGGCGGGACTGCACTTCGACAAGCTCAGTGACCGGATGGGGCTCAGAGAGCGGGGGAGGGCCTCGGTGGGGACTGCCGGTCGAGGAGCGTCAGTGCACGAGCTGGCTCACACGTTGCACCGAGACGCCGAAGACGGCCGCGGCGTCGCTCTGGCTGGCTCCCTTGGCGATGAGGCTCAGGACGGCCTCGCGGCGCTTCCGCGCTGCCTCGCGCACCTGCTGGCGTGCCTGCTCTTCAAGGGTGTTGGATTCGCTCCAAAGACCGACCGCCTCTTCCCGGACCGTCACAACGACGTTCCCGTCGTAGTCATCGAGATCGAGCCACAGCGCCGCGACGTCGCGGGCTGCTGCCTCGACGTCCTTGAATCGTTTCGCCGAGCCCATGGCGACGATCCGGTGTCCTGCGCCGCGGGGGGAGCCGGCGGTGAGCGCGGGGATCTCGAACGTCCACCACTTGCCGTCGAGGTAGGTCACGACGTCGAGCGTCTTGGTCACGGTTGCTGCGGTCATCCGCCACCCTCCTGGTCGTCTGTCGGTGCGGGAGAACAGGGCAAGGCTAGCTCGCGACGTCATCGCACCTGATCGGGTGCGCACGCTCTGTGGACAACGGGAGTGATGCACGCTCTGTGGGGGACGTTCGGCCACCGAGTACAGCGCGGCCACCGAGCTTGTCGAGGTGCGTATGAAGCACTTCGACAAGCTCAGTGGCCGGGTGGGGCGTCAGTGTCGGGGTGGGGGCGTCAGTGACCGGTGGTGCGAGCCCACTGACCGGGGCCGACGCGCCTACGCGATGCGGATGAGCTTCTTGTTGACGAACTCGTCCATCGCGGGCTTGCCCATCTCGCGGCCGGTGCCGGAGCGCTTCACGCCGCCGAAGGGCAGCTCCGCCGCGTCGCCGAGGACGAGGTTGATCCACACCATGCCGGCGTCGATCCCGTCCGCGACCCGCAGCGCCTGCTCCTGGTCGGTCGTGTACACGTACGAGCCGAGGCCGAACGGGGTGTCGTTCGCGAGACGCACGGCCTCCTCCTCGGACGCGACCCGGTAGAGCGACGCGACGGGCCCGAAGAACTCCTCGTGGAACGCGTCCATCTCAGGCGTCACGTCGGTGAGCACAGCCGGCGGGAAGAAGTTCCCATCCGGTTCGCCCGATGCCAGGATCGTCGCGCCCTGCGCCTTTGCGCGGCCCAGCTGCTCGCCGAGTCGCTCGGTCGCGGCGGCCGACGACAGCGGGCCGAGCTGCGTGCTCTCCGCCATCGGGTCGGCCGGCGCGTTCGCGGTGAAGACCTCGGTGAACTTGGCGGCGAAGTCGTCGAACAGCTCGTCGATGATGATGAACCGCTTGGCGGCGTTGCAGGACTGACCGTTGTTGTCGATGCGGGCGTTGACGGCGTCCTGGACGGCGGCGTCGAGGTCGTCGGTCGACAGCAGGATGAACGGGTCGGACCCGCCGAGCTCGAGCACGACCTTCTTGAGGTGCTTGCCGGCCAGCTCGGCGACGGCGGACCCGGCGCGCTCCGAGCCGGTGACCGAGACGCCCTGCACGCGCGGGTCGGCGATGACCGTCGCGATCTGGTCGTTCGTCGCGAAGATGTTCACGTACACGGAGTCGTGGGCGCCCAGCTCGGCTTCGGCGTCGTCGAAGATCTGCGCGATCGCCAGCGCAGACTCCGGGCACTGCGGTGCGTGCTTGAGGAGGATCGTGTTGCCGTTGACGACGTTCGGACCGACGAACCGCGCCACCTGGTAGTACGGGAAGTTCCACGGCATGATGCCGAGCAGCACGCCGAGCGATGCACGACGGATGAACGCCGAGCCGGTGCCGTCGGACAGCTCGATCGGCTCGTCGGCGGAGAATGCCTCACCGTTGTCGGCGTAGTACTGGTAGATCGCGGCGGCGAAGTCGACCTCGCCGAGCGCCTGCTCGTACGTCTTGCCCATCTCGCGGACGGCGATCTCGGCGAGCTGCTCGCGGCGCTCCGTGTGGAAGGCGGCGACGCGGGCGATGAGCGCGGCGCGGTCGGCGACGGGAGCGCGACGCGACCATTCCTCGTGGGCGTCGTAGGCGGCGGTGATCGCCTGCTGCAACTCCTCGTCCGTGATCGTCGGGTAGTCGCGGAGAGTCTCTCCGGTCGCGGGGTTGACGACGGCGTAGTCGCTCACTGGTGTGCTCCTTTGTCTGAGGTGCTGCTGGTGCGGTGCGGTGTCCGTTGCGGCCGATGCGAGCTGTGCGGGTTCGACGTGAGCGGGACCACCACCTGCACCGTATCGAACCAGGCTCCGCCTGTCATGGGTTGGACGGCGGCTCCTGTGTCGAAACCCGGCTCAGGAGTCGAAGCCCAGCCCGACGGCGTCCATCGTGCGGAGCCAGAGCCCGCGCTTGCCCTCGTTGCGGTCGGCCCGGGCCATCTCCGACAGCGAGATGCGCGCGCCGATGAACGCGAGCGGGTCGGGCGGGAACGGCGTCGGCTTCTTCTGGACGAAGTCCATCGTCGTGCGCTCGGTCGGTGTTCCGGCGAGGAGGTCGAGCATGACGTTCGCCCCGTACCGCGTCGCGCCGACGCCGAGCCCGGTGAACCCGGCCGCGTGCGCGACCTTGCCGCCGTGCGCGGTCTCGAAGAAGGAGAAGAACCGCCCGCAGGTGTCGATCGCGCCGCCCCACTTGTGGGAGAAGCCGAGGTCGGCGAGCTGCGGGTAGGTGTGGGCGAAGTGGGCGGCGAGCTTGAGGAAGGACTCCTCGCGCTGGTCGAACCGCGGCTCGACTCGCCCGCCGTAGTTGTAGACCGCGTCGTAGCCGCCGTAGAGGATCCGGGTCGACCCGTTCGCGTCGGTCGTGAGCCGCGAGTAGTGGAAGCGGTTGTCGAGGTCGGAGATGCCCTGCCGGCCCTTCCACCCCAGGCTCTCGAGCTGTTCGGCGGAGAGCGGGTTCGTCATGAGTGCGTAGTCGTAGACCGGCACCGTGTACTTCCGGGCACTCGGGATGAGGGCTTTGAAGACGTTGGTGCCGAGGGCGACGTGCTTCGCGACCACCGAGCCGTGCGTCGTCGTCAGGGTGACCGACGTCGCGTCAGACCGGATCGAGCGGACGTGCGTGTACTCGTGGATCTCCACACCCAGGTCGAGGCAGACGCGGCGCAGCTCCCACGCCAGCTTGGCGGGGTTGACGAGCGCCGCTCCGGTCGGCTCGAACAGGCCGGCCTGGAAGATCGGCGAGTGGACCTCCGCCTGCATCGCCTCGCGGTCGAGGAACCGCGCGCCGTGCTCCTCGGCGCTCTCCCGCAACCAGTCGACGTGGTGTGGAGCCGTCGCCGCCTGCAGCAGCCCGGTCTCCTCCCAGTCGCAGTCCATGCCGTAGCGGGCGATGGTCTCGCCGATCTCGCGCAGGTTCTCGCGCCCCAGCTCCTCCAGGCGGTCGAACTCGTGCGGCAGGCGACTCTTGCCGTTCGACGAACCATGGGTGAGGCTCGGCTCGCAGAACCCACCGTTGCGACCGGACGCCGCCCACGCGATGCGCCGGCCTTCGAGGAGCACGACCCGGCGGTCCGGGTCGCGCTCCTTCGCCAGCAGGGCGGTCCACAGGCCCGAGTACCCACCACCGACGATCGCCAGGTCCGTCTCGACGTCCGCCTCGAGGCGGGGGAGCGGAGCGGGCCGTGCCGGGTCGTCGAGCCAGTACGGCTCCGGTTCGGCCGACGCCAGCTGCTCCCGCAGGCGTGCGGTGTCGGCGAGCTCTTCGGCCAGTTCGTAGGTGGTTCTCATGGTGGGTTCCCCTGTGGTGCGTGGTTCGGTGCGGTCCGTGGTGCGCGGTCAGTCGGTGCGGGCGGCGTCGGTGTGTTCGGCCTCGGCACGTGGGGCTCCGGAGGATGCCCCGCCGGTCCCGAGCCCCGCGTCGCGCTTGGTGCTCCGCTGCACGAACAGCCAGATCACGACGCCCAGCGCGAGCAGTCCGAGCGCGATGCCGAGCTCGAGGAACCCGCCGTAGCCCGTGGTGGAGAACCCGGTGGCGCCGACGATGAGGATGATCGCGAGGAGCACCGACAGCACGACCGAAAGCGGCACGAAGAAGCGCGGCAGGCGGATCGGGCGGACGGCGTCGGGGCGGTCCTTGCGCAGGAGGAAGAAGCCGGAGACGGCGAAGAAGTGCGTGAGGATGTACCCGAGGTTGCCGGTCACGATGATCGCGAGCGGGTTCTGCAGCACGACGAGGATGACGACGTTCATGACGAGCATCACGTTGAGCGAGCGGAACGGCACACCGCGACGGTTCAGCACGCCGAGCGACGGGACGGTGACGCGCTCCTTGCCCATGTTGAACAGCACGCGTGAGGCGTCGGCCACCGAGGTGGTCATGATGAGCAGCAGCGAGGCGATGAGGCAGAGCACCATGACGTCCGCGGCGCCACCGACGAGCGAGGCGAAGCTGGCGACGAAGAAGGTCGCCGGGTTGTCGGCGATCGCCGCTTCACCCGCGTAGCCGCCGAGGGTCAGCGGGATGACGAAGAAGACGCCGAGGCAGAAGAGGACGGAGGCCTTGATCGCCTTGGTCGTGTCCTTGACCGAGTCGCGGTACTCCGGGGCGAAGGTCGCGCAGACCTCGATGCCGAAGGTGGTCCACGCCATGATGTACAGCCAGACGATCGCGGTGTGCAGGCCCTCGATCCCCTCGAGCTTCCAGGTGAGGTCGAGCGGTGCCCAGTCGGCGCTGAAGAGCGGGAAGACGATGAACACGAACAGCGGGATGAGCAGGATGCCCGCCGTGATGTAGACGAACGCCATCGTGACGCGGACGCCGATGACGTTGATGAGGTACATCACGCCGATGACGCCGAGCCCGATGAGGATCGGGAAGGTGATGGAGATCGGGCCGAGCTGGATCACCCAGTCCTCGTTCGGGAACCACTGCGCCTGGATGAGCGCACCGGTCACCGCGCCGTAGGTGGCGAGGTTGGTGCCCCAGGGGAGCCAGTAGCCGACGCCCGTGATCGGAGCGACCCAGGGCGCGCGCGACTTCCACGCTTCGGCCGCGTAGTGCGCGATGCCGCCGGAGGAGTTCGGGAACATGGTGGCGAGTTCGGTGTAGATCCAGTTGACGCCCATGGCGAGGATCATGGAGATCGCCCACAGGACGGCGGCCCCCCAGCCGCCGAGGCCGGTGATGGAGGCGCCGAGGGTGGCGATGAGCGCGGCTGGCATGGTCATCGCCATGGCGAAGCCGTCGAACCAGCGCATCCGTTTCGGCAGGTGCGTGGTCTCGTCGGTGCTGGTGACGTGTTCGGTCGACATGGGCTCTTCTCGATTCGTGGGGGACGGGACGTCGCTGTCTCGCTGCTGGTGCACTCAATGTGCCGAAGAATTGTTGTGACGACAAGATCGTGTCGGTCTCGTTGTTGTAATCGTAACTTTGACGAAACAATACTGCTTGTTCGAGGAATCGCAAGGTCCTAGGCTGATCCCACATTCTCCCGACGACATCCGCACGACGCTGTTCGGCGTCGTCGGCCCAGCCACGACACCAGGAGGTCCGGAATGACCACGTTGCCGACACCCACTCGCACCCAGCTCTTCATCGCCGGCGAGTTCACCGACGGAACCAGCTCGGAGCGCTCGGAGGTGATCAGCCCCGTCACCGGTGACGTCATCGCGTCGATCCCCGTGGCCGGCACCGCCGAACTCGACGAGGCGGTGCGACGTGCGCACGAGGCACAGCGGGAGTGGCGGAAGCTCGGCGTGTTCAAGCGCGCGGAGATCTGCCACCGGGTCGGCGACGCGATCAACGCCCGCGTGGAGGAGCTCGCCCGCCTGCAGACGCTGGAGCAGGGCAAGCCGCTCGCCGAGTCGATCGCCGACATCGCCGAGGCCGCGCAGCTCTTCCACCTCCACGCCGAGGATGCCCTCCGTCTCTACGGCGAGACGCTGCCGTCGAGCGACATCGACAAGCGCATGTTCACCTGGCGCGCGCCGGTCGGCGTCTGGGGCATCATCACGCCCTGGAACTTCCCGCTCCTCATGTTCAGCGAGTTCGTCGCCCCCGGCCTCGCGACCGGCAACGCCTGCATCGTCAAGCCGCCGAGCAACACGCCCCTCGCGGTCCTCGCGGCGATGGACTGCCTCGTCGAGGCGGGCGTCCCGGCCGGGCTCGTCAGCGTCCTCCCCGGCGACGGCGCGTTCGGTTCCGAGCTCGTCTCGCACGACGGCATCGACGCGATCGGGTTCATCGGCTCGTCCGCCACCGGGGCGAAGATCGTCCGCACCGCCGGTCTCAAGCGCTCGCTCATGGAGTGCTCCGGCAACGGCCCGATCGTCGTCCTCGAGGACGCGAACATCGAACGCGCCGCGAAGGCCGCCGTCGACTCCGCGTTCTACAGCGGTGGGCAGGTCTGCTGCGCGACCGAGCGGCTCATCGTGCACCAGAACGTCCACGACGTCTTCGTCGAGGCGGCCCTCTCTTATGCGAAGGCCACGGTGCGACTCGGCAACCCCTTCGACGAGGGCATCAACCTCGGCCCGCTCAACAACGAGGGCGTCGCCGCGAAGATGGACCGCCACCTCGACGAAGCTCGCGCGCTCGGCTTCGACATCCTGCTCGGCGGCGGCCGTGCCACCGGCCACCCGACGGACCTCTACTACGACTTCACGATCGTCGACGGCGTGTCCGAGGACAGCCTGCTGTCGCGCGAGGAGTCGTTCGGTCCGGTCCTCCCCATCCTCACGGCGCAGGACGACGACGACATCCTCCGCATCGCCAACGCCGACGCGCTCGGCCTGCAGTCCGCGGTGTTCACCGAGAGCCTGTCGAAGGCCTACCGCTTCATGGAGGAGCTCGAGACCGGTCAGGTCATCGTCAACGACTCCAACGGCTGGTGGGACATCAACATGCCGTTCGGTGGCGCTGGCGGTAAGGGCACCGGCTGGGGTCGGATCGGCGGCATGTACACGCTGCATGACATGACCGATCTCCGCACCGGCGCGATCCACGTCCGCTAGTCGGACCGATCCGCCGATCGGCGACCTCCCTCGGTCCGCTCGATCGGCGTCACCCCGGTCGACCGCCCGCGTTCGGGTCGGTCGGCCGGCCGGGGCTCGTGGCTCGGGTGGGGCGGACACCGCACCCGGGCCGCACGGCTTCCCTCGCTACGCTTGCCAGATGACCATCCGCCCGCTGCCGGAGGAGCCACATGAACGACCTTGACGACATCGACCGTCGGCTGATCGCGATCCTGCAGCAGGACGGACGGAAGGCGTTCTCCGAGATCGCCACCGAAACCGGGTTGCCGGCGTCGTCCGTCCGCTACCGGATCCAGCGACTCGAGGACACCGGGATCCTGCAGATCGTCGGCATCGCGAACCCGCTGTCGATCGGCTTCGACCACCTGGCGCTCATCGGTATCCGCTGCGAGCCGGGGATGGCGCGTGGGGTGTGCCAGGAGCTGTCGAAGCACGCGGAGACGAGCTACGTGGTCCTCACGAGCGGCGGCTTTGACGTGATGGTCGAGGCCGTGTGCCGCGACATGGACCACTACAAGACGTTCCTCCTCGACACCCTGCAGCCGACGCCCGGGGTGCGGTCGACCGAGACGTTCTTCGTGCTCGAAGCCCACAAGCTCGCCTACGGCTGGGGCGTCGGGTAGGTCGTCGGGCTGCGCCGACCCCGCTCGTCTCCGTCCTGCTCAGAGAGGTACCTCATGACCGACCACCTGCTCGCTCCGAATGCGGTGCTCCAGGGCGCTGACGTGGCGCTCGCCGACAACCCGCTCGCGCCCGAGGACGTCGTCTCGGGGTCGCCGCGGAGCGGGATCGTGTCGCTCACGGCCGTCGGTGATACCGAGGTCGGCGTCTGGGAGCTGGGTGTCGGCGTCGTGCAGGACACCGAGATCGACGAGGTGTTCGTGGTCCTCTCCGGTGAGGCGACCGTCGACTTCGCTGACGGCACCCCGTCGCTCGAGCTCCGTGCGGGCTCCATCGGCCGGCTTGCAGCCGGCACCCGCACCACCTGGACGGTCCGCGAGACCCTCCGCAAGGTCTACGTCGCCTGACTCGGTCCTTCGGTCCCTGCACTCAGCCTCCTCCGGTCCGTGCGCTCAGCCTCCTCCGGTCCCTGAGCTTGTCGAAGGGTTCTCGGGCTGCCTCTGCTCCTCGGGTGGTGTTCTGCGTGTGCACTTCGACAGGCTCAGTGACCGGTGGAGGGCTCGGTGACCGGTGGTGGGCTCAGTGACCGGGGTCCGTCACCGCGCCCCCAATAGGCTTGTCGCATGAACCTGCGCACCGTCGAGCTCGACCACACGGACCACGCCGCCCTGGACCTCTGGTGGGGTGCGGCGTCCCGCGGCTTCCTCTCGAAGCCCGAGACCGACGTGGCGGTGCGTGCCGAGCGGCGTCAGCTCCTCGTCGGCAGCTCCATCCTCGGGGTCTACGACGACACCGCGGCCGAACCACTCGTCCCCGTCGGCACGCTCGGTTCCTTCCCGACCGCCCTGTCGATCCCGGGTGGCTCCGTCCGCGCCCTGGCCATCACCGAGGTGACCGTCTCTACTTCCCACGAACGTCGAGGGATCGCCCGATCGCTGATGGAGAACCGACTCCACCACGCGAAGGCCACCGGCGCCGCGGTCGTCGCGCTCACGGCGAGCGAGGCGACCATCTACGGTCGCTACGGCTTCGCCCCGGCGACCTGGGAGTTCACGCACGAGGTCGACCCCAAGCGCGTCGCTTGGCGGGGTACGGCGCCCGCCGGACGCGTCCACACGCTCGACCCGCGCTCACTCGCGATCGTCGCACCCGAGCTGTTCGAGCGCTCCCGCGGTGCGGGCGACATCGACCGCGGGGTCGCCTGGTGGAAGCAGGCCCTCCGTGAGGTGACCATCCGCCACTTCAGCCACGGCGAGGGGGACACGCTCGCCCTCCGCTACGACGACGCCGACGGTGAACCGCAGGGCTACGCGCTCTACCGGGTCGGCGAGGAGTGGGGCACGATCGTCGTCGACGACCTCGTCGCCACCACTGCCGAGGCCCGCTACGCGCTCTGGCGGCACCTCACCGGGATCAGCCTCACCACGAAGGTGACCTTCCACCAGTCGCCGGCCGTCGAAGCCATCCAGTGGCGACTCGTCGACCGTCGCGCCGTCAAGACCACCGCGCGAGCCGACTCCCTCTGGCTGCGCATCGTCGACGTGCCGACCGTGCTCGGTGCGCGCCGGTTCGCGATCCCGGCGGCGTCCGAGCGTCGCGAGCACCTGCTCGACGTCGATGACGCCCTCGGACTGGCAGGCGGTCGGTTCGCGCTCCGCATCGACGAGCACGGTGCCGCGGCTGCGGAACGCCTCGGCGACGTCCCCGAGTCGGCCGACGACGACACGGACGCCGTGCGCCTCACCATCAATGAGCTGTCGGCCGTCCTTCTCGGCGGCCCGCGCGTGTCGGCGCTCGCCGAAGCAGGACTCATCACCGGCTCGCCGGCCGCAGTGCAAGCGCTCGACCGCGCGTTCGCGACGGAGCAGGCGCCTTTCCTGCGGACGCACTTCTAGGCACCGCTCGGCACCGGTGATGCGCTGTCATCCACCGGGGCCGGCCGCGCTCAGGGCGCGGTCGCGCTCAGGAGGATCGCCGCGGCCGGGAGGCCGAGGAGGATCAACCAGCCGGTGATGAACGCACCCACGAGGCCGGTCGCGAGGATGTAGCCGCCGATGGTGGCAGCGAGCGTACGGAATCGCTGGCGCTGCTCGGTCGGGATACGCCGCCGAAGGGTGCGTGGAAGGGCCGCGAGCTGCTGCCGAGGGGTGGGGATGGAGCCGGTGGTCGCGGGGTGCTGCAGGGTCGTCATCGGAGTCGGGTGGTTCCTGGTCGGGTTCGGTCGGGAGACGCGCTTCGGGGACGCTGATCGGTTGGGTTCAAATCTGTATCTTGAAGTGCAGATTTGTTATACACCGTGGTAGACGTGCCTGCAAGTCGTCGATGCGGCATCACCCACGGTGTACAAGCTTGACGCCGCTCCACAGGCACCCGATCCGCGCTCGCCGCGTCATGCCCACCAAGTGTCGAGCCGTCGACCGGTTCCCGATCGATACCGTCGCTGCAGCATCGCGACGGCCATCGTCGCGGCATGGCCAGAACAGGAGCAGGTGTGGACACGATCCCGGATGACATGGGCACCGATTCTCTCGGGGAAGCGCGGGAAGCGCCGCCAGGAGGCCGTTCCAGGTCGCTCGGGCGGCGCTCGACCACGGCGATCGTCGTCGCGGCGGTCGCTCAGCTGAGTGTGTTCGCCCTGGTGATCGTCGCCTGCACGGGTCAGGTCGGGGAGCCGCGGGGTGATCATGTTTCGACGGTGCCCGAGGCGCCGGCGATCGACCCGAGCGCTCCTCAGCGCGACGACGAGCTTCCCACCCGAGACGAGGTGTTCGCCGTGGCTGCAGACCTCCTCGGGCGGATGGTCAACACGGCGACGGGTGGGCAGCCGTTCGCGTTCTCGCCCCAGGCCTCGGAGGCGCCCTGCAGCAGTCTGGCGCCGTCCGGTCGGGCCACGAAGCTGGCACGCATGACCGTCGAGGTCGAGCTGCCGGTCGGAACGAGTCGCGCCGTGCTCGTCGACCTCATCAACGGGTACGCGCCGCCGCTCGAACTCGCGGCCGACTCGGACGAGTTCCGGTCGGAGCTGATCGTGCCCTCACCCGGCGAGCTGGAGCTGTCGGCGCAGCTCCGCGACGACGCCATCATCTTCGAACGGGAGCTCCGATCCGATGCCGACGTGCTGCGGATCACAGTCGAGAACGGCTGCTTCCTCCCGCCGATAGAGTGACATCCGTCGAGTAGAGGGGAGTGTCGCATGAAGATCGTCGTCGCAGGAGGCAGCGGAATGGTCGGGCGACACGTCGTCGCGGTGGCCCAGGAGCGCGGACACCAGGTGGTCGCGCTGTCGCGTGCCACCGGCGTCGACCTCGCCACCGGAGCCGGGCTCGCGCAGCAGCTGGAGGCCGCGGACGTCGTCATCGACGTGACGTCGACGGCCACCCAGTCGGGCGCCGCGTCCCGCCGGTTCTTCGGGGCGGTCACCCGCAACCTGCTCGAAGCCGAGGGCGCCGCAGGCGTGCCCCACCACGTCGCGCTGTCGATCGTCGGAAGCGACAAGGCGCCCTTCGGCTACTACGCGGGCAAGGCGCTGCAGGAGGAACTCGTCAGCACCGGGCGCATCCCGTGGACGATCCTCCGGGCGACGCAGTTCCACGAGTTCGCGCAGCAGATGGTCGAACGGTTTCGCTTCGGTCCGGTCACGATGGTGCCGACGATGACCTCGCAGCCGGTCGCTGCACGCGAAGTCGCCGAGCACCTGGTGGAGCTGGCTGAGGGTGAGTCGCGGGGGCGCCCTGCCGACCTCGCTGGCCCCGAGGAACTGCGGATGTCCGCGATGGTCAAGGCCTACACCGCCGCCACGGGCATCCGTGGCCCGGTCGTGCAGATCCCGCTGCCCGGCGGCTTCGGCAAGGCGATGCGCGACGGCACCACCCTCGCCGGGCCCGGTGCACAACGCGGTGTGCAGACCTTCGCGCAGTGGATCGACGGGCTCGGTGCCGCTCGCTGAGGGACGAGCTGAGCTCCGTCACCCCGTTCAGGGCCGCAGGCTGAACGCCACCTCGCTGTTCCGCGGGGTGAGCCAGGAGATGCCGGACGCGACGGGACGATCGTCCGCGTCGAACACCGTCGACTCGACGGTCAGCAGCCGCTCGCCGGGTTCGACGAACAGGTGCTCTGCGACCTCAGCCTCTGCTCCGCGGATCGAGACGAGGAGGTCGTTCCGAGCGAGGTCCACGCCGTGGTGGTCGCGAAGGGCCGCGAACAGGGACGCATCGGTCAGGTCGGTGTCGAGGAGGTCCGGGAACCGGTCCAGCGGCAACTCGGTGATCGCGAGATGGTGCACGGCGCCGTCGACCGAACGCAGCCGGGTCAGCCTGGCGACCCGGTCGCCGGGGACGAGGTCCAACCGACCGGCGGCCGGCTCGCGGACGGTACGGTCGGCCAGCTCCACCACCCGGCTCGACACCGTGAAGCCCTGCGCTGTCTGTTGCGCATGGAAGCCGGTGACCGCCCCGGCGAAGCGCTCGCGGTAGCGCATGCGGTGCTGCGGCTCCGTGACGAAGGTGCCGCGCCCCTGTTCGCGGACGAGGAACCCCTCGTCGATGAGCCCGTCGACGGCGTGACGCAGGGTGATCCGGCTCACACCGTATTCGGTGCAGAGCGTCGGCTCGGCCGGCAGTCGAGCGCCCGCAGGGAGCACGCGGACTCGCGCCAGGAGGAGCGCCCTGACCGTGAGGTACTTGCTGCCGCTCATCCGCATCGGAGTCCTGCCCACCTGTCTCCGGAGTCGTGCGACGACAGCCGGAATTCGTCTCGATTCATTATTACGTCATGACGTCTTGCGTAGCGTTCGACGGACCACGACCTCAGGAGAACCGATGCCCTCACTCGACGACCGCGCGATCACCACCGCGCGTCTCCTCGCCCTCGACGCCGTCGAGTCGGCCGGATCCGGGCATCCGGGGACGGCCATCGCGCTCGCCCCGGTCGCCCACCTGCTCTTCCAGCGGCACGTCCGCCACAACCCGGCCGACCCCGCCTGGATCGGCCGGGACCGGTTCATCCTGTCGTGCGGGCACGCCAGCATCCTGCTCTACACGCAGCTCTTCCTCACCGGGTACGGACTCGAGATCGACGACCTCCGTGCCTTCCGGAGCCTCGGCGCGAAGACCCCCGGACACCCGGAGTTCGGGCACACCGCGGGCGTCGAGACCACGACCGGTCCGCTCGGACAGGGCCTCGCCACCGCCGTCGGCATGGCGATGGCGATGCAGCACGAGCGCGCACTGCTCGACCCCGACGCCGCACCCGGGACGTCCGTGTTCGACCGCACCGTCTGGGTCCTGGCCTCCGACGGGGACCTCCAGGAGGGGGTGTCCGCCGAGGCCGGTGCACTCGCGGGGCGTCATCGCCTCGACAACCTCGTCGTCGTCTATGACGACAACGACATCCAGATCGAGGGCGACACCTCGCTGACGAGCTCCGAGGACGTCGTCGCCCGCTTCACCGCGCAGGGGTGGCACGTCGAACGGATCGAACTGGCCGCGGACGGCGACGTCGACCTCGATCGACTCGACGCCGTCCTCGCGGACCGTGCGGCGGCGGACGGCCGTCCGCGGCTCGTCGTCCTCAAGTCGCAGATCGCCTGGCCGGCGCCGAACGCGACGAACACCTCGGCGGCGCACGGGGCTCCGCTCGGTTCGACAGAGGCAGCGCTCCTGCGCGAGGTGCTCCGAGTGGACACCGCACCGTTCGAGATCGACGACGACGTCCTCGCTCACACGCGACAGGCGACCGATCGCGGCCAGGCGTCGCAGGAGGACTGGCAGGAGGAGTTCACGCGCTGGCGGGCCGACCACCCCGACCGCGCGGCCGAGTCCGACCGCGCGAGGAGCGGACTCCTGCCCCAGGACCTCCGCGACGCCCTCCCCGTCTACGAGCCCGGACAGACCCTGGCGACCCGCGACGCATCGGGCCAGACGATCCAGGCGCTCGCCGCCCGACTCCCCGAACTGTGGGGCGGGTCGGCCGACCTCGCCGAGCCCAACCGCACCGCGATCGCTGGCGGCCGGTCGTTCCTGCCCGAGGCGACCGAGGGGACCGGGCGGACCGGACGCAATGTGCACTGGGGGGTCCGCGAGCACGCGATGGCCGCGGCGATGAACGGGATCGCACTCGTCGGCGGGTCCCGGTTCTTCGCCGGCACTTTCCTCGTGTTCAGCGACTACCAGCGACCGGCCATCCGTCTGGCAGCCCTCATGCAGCTGCCGGTCACCTACCTGTGGAGTCACGACTCGGTCGCACTGGGTGCCGACGGGCCCACCCACCAGCCGATCGAGCACCTCGCGAGCCTGCGGGCCATCCCCGGCTTCGACGTGGTCCGCCCCGCCGACGCCGCTGAGACGGCCGCCGCCTGGCTCGCGATCCTCGAGCGGCGTCGGCCGGCCGGCCTCGTGCTCGCACGGCAGCCCCTCCCCGTCGCGGGCACGGACCGCGACGTCGTCCTCGACGGGGTGCGCCGCGGCGCGTACGCCGTGCTCGACTGTGAGGAGCCCGACGTGATCGTCGTCGCGACCGGTTCCGAGGTCGCGCTCGCCCTCGAGGCGGCGGAACACGCGGGCCGGGACGGGCTCTCCGTCCGCGTGGTCTCCATGCCGTGCCGGGAGTGGTTCGCCGAGCAGCCGGCCGAGGATCGGGCTACCCTGCTGCCCGAGCACGTCACCGCCCGGGTGGTCGTCGAGGCGGCGACGAGCTTCGGCTGGCACGACGTCGCCGGGCCCGCCGGTCGCATCGTCGGCATCGACGAGTTCGGCCTGTCCGCACCGGCCGAAGACGCCCTCCGCGAGCGTGGGATGACCGTCGACCGCGTGCTAGACGCGATCCGCGCGGTCGCCGACGCCCGCTGATCGCACGACGGCCCGGGTCGACACCGCCCCGGGCCGACCGGTGCGCTCGCCGCTACCAGGCGGTGAGCGCGCCGTCGATCGGGAGGTTGACGCCGTTGACGTAGCTCGCTCCCGCGCCGAGCAGGAACACCACCGGCGCGGCGATCTCCGTCACCTCGGCCATGCGACCCATCGGCGTCTGGTCGGCGAGGAAGCGGTTGCGCTCCGGCGGGTTGAGGTCCGTCATCTCCGTCCTCGTGTACCCGGGGCTGACGGCGTTCACTCGGATGCCCTGCGGGACCCACTCCACGGCGAGCGACCGGGAGAGGTGGATGACCGCGGCCTTCGACGAGGCGTACCCGATGTGCGGCTCCGCGCCGCGGTTGTAGATGGTGCCGCTCGCCGAGGCGATGTTGACGATCGAGCCGCCGACCTCGCGCATGACCTCGAACTCCGCGAGGCAGCTGAAGAGGACGCCGCTCAGGTTGACGTCGAGGACGCGGTCCCAGTCCGCAGTCGACATCTCGACGGTCGGCTCCAGGTGGTCGATGCCGGCGCAGTTGACCGCGTAGCGCACCGGACCGAGCTCGGCGGCCGTCGAGACCGCCTCGCGCATGGCGTCGCGGTCGCGGACGTCGACCTCGATCGCCCTCGCTTCGACGCCGGCGTCCGCGCACAGACGAAGGGTGTTCGTGAAGTCGGCTCCGGCCCGGTCGAGGCAGGCCACCGCGACGCCTTGCGCGGCGATCGCGGCGACGATCGCGGAACCGATCCCGCCGGCGGCTCCGGTTACGACGGCGACGGTGCCGGGTTCGAGGGTCTGCATGATGTCTCCTTCGGGGACAGGGAGGTGGGGTGCCGGCACGCCGCCGGCACCCCTGGGGGTGTGATCAGGACGCGGACGCGGCCTGGGACTGCTGGATCCGGGCGAAGAGTTCGCCGTTGGTGAGGTACCACTGGATGAGCAGGAGGTAGGAGCCATAGAGGACCCCGGAGGTACCGCGCTGGGAGAACTTCAGCTCCAGGTGCTCCATCCGGACCGCGGGGAGGTACGTCGCCAGGCAACCGCGGATGCGCTCGAGGATCGTCTCCGAGGCCGGGAACGCGTCGCCGACGACGATGACGTCCGGATCGAGGACGAAGGTGAGTCCGGCGAGGCCGTAGGCGAGGAGCTGGCAGACGCGTTCGACGGCCCAGACGGCCAGCGGATCGTCCACCTCGAAGGCGGCGAAGATCTCCTCCGGCGTGGACTGCTCGGTGAGCGACGACTCCGGGAAGTCGAGCAGCCGGCTCGTCACATGCTGCCGGAGGGCCCGCGGTGACGCGTAGTCCTCGAAGAGCCCGTTGAACTCGTGGGTGTCGACGTTGCGGGTGTGGATGCCGGAGTTGAAGTTGATGCCGAGGTGGCCAACCTCGCCGGCAACGCCCCGGGCGCCGCGGAAGATCTTGCCGTCGATGATGATGCCACCGCCGAAGCCGATACCGCCGACGATGTTGAGCAGACAGGCCGGCTTCCGTCCGGTCTCCCGGACGTGGTCCTGGTACTCCGCGAGCGCACTGGTCTTCGCATCGTGTTCGAGCAGGACGGGGACCTCGGGGAACATCGCCTGCACGGACGCCCGGATGTCCCGCTTGCCGAGTTCCGAGAAGCCGTCGGTGTGGAGGATGACCTCGCCGTCGGTCTCGAAGAGCCAACCGAGGCTCGATATCGCGACGCCGAGGAAGCACCGTTCATCCCGACGTTCCAGGATTCCGCGCAGGGTCTGTTCGATGAGCGCCAGGAGCGGTTCGATCTTGATGTCCGAGGCGATGGGGACCTCGGTCGTCTCGACCTCGATCCCGGAACCGTCGAAGATGCGGAAGGTGAGTTCGTAGCGGTTGATCCGGACCGCCACCATGAAGTACTCGGCGAGATCGAGCCGGATCCCGGTGGCGCGCCGGCCGCCGGCGGAGAACGTCGGGATGTTGTCCTCGACGATGCCGAGGCCGATGAGGTCCTGCACCAGCAGGGTGACGGCGGCGCGGCTGAGCCCGGCCTCTCGGGCCAGGTCGGAGCGGGAGATGGGAGCCTGTTGGAGGATGAGCCCGAGGACCTCGTCCGGGTTCACACGTTGCGGACCACCCATCAGCGTCCTTTCACGATCTCGGCAGGGTCGACCGGGTCGCCCCCACCTGCGAGGAGTCTACCGGCGGCCCGATAGCGCGAGAATGCAGCGTCGAGGTGGGCCACACCCGCGGGCTGCGGGGCGTAGCGCGCGACGAAGCCGCGTCCGAGCGCGCGCTGTGCCGCCGGGAGGGTCTCGTAGTGGCCGGCCGCCGTGGCGGCGTACATCGCGGCGCCCGTCGCGCTCGCCTCGCGTTCCTCGCTGACGAGGACGTCGACGCCGAGGGCGTCCGCCATGCTCTGGCAGATGAACGGTGACTTCCGGGCGATCCCGCCGACGAGGATGACCCGTTCGAAGCGGAGGCCGTTCGCGGCGAGTCCGTCGACGATCGCCTTCGTGCCGAGGACGGCGGCTTCGACGAGGGCGCGGTAGACGTCGACGGCGTCGTGTCCGATCCGGAGGCCGAGGAGGGCGGCGCTCGCGTCCTCGTCGACGTCGGGGTAGCGGCGCCCGTTGATCCAGTCGTGGGCGACGATCGTGGTCGGAGGGCGCTCGACCAGGTGCTGTTCGAGGTCGCCGAGCAGCCGGTCGGCGGTGCGCTCGACGATCTCGGCGACCTGGTCCTCCGGCAGGACGGCGCGCAACTCCGGTGCGAGCATTGTGCGGACGGGCCAGAGCAGCACGCGCGCGTACCAGGCGAAGAGGTCGCCGAACGCGGCCTGGCTGGTCTCGCCGCCGAGGCGACCCGGGATGATCGAGTCCTCGGCGATACCGCACAGGCGGCGGAGGTCGCGACCGCTGATCGCATCGTCGTCGGTGAGGAAGAGGTCGACGGTGGACGTGCCCATGACGGTGACCATGCTGCGGTCGTCGATGCCCGCACCGACCCCGCCGGCGTGGGCGTCCAGCGAGCCCATGCCGACGACGGTCTCGGTCGAGAGCCGCAACCGGGCGGCCCACTCGGGGCTCAGGGTGCCGACCCGCGCGCCCGCCGGGACGGGCGGGGTCGCGAAGGTGTCGGCCACCGCCGCCAGATGGGGGTGGACGGCCGACAGCACCGCGCGCGGCACCATGCCGCCGAGTCGCGTGTTGTAGAGCGCCTTGTGGCCGGCCGCGCAGGCGTTGCGGGCGAAACGCTCCACGTCGTCGGCGCCGGTGAGGAGGTTCGGCAGCCAGTCGGCGTGCTCCACCCAGGAGTGGGCGTGTTCGAGGATCCGCCCGTTCGTGCGGACGGCGCGCAGCATCTTCGCCCACCACCACTCCGAGCTGTAGACGCCCTGGTAGGAGGTGTGGTCCGGTTCCGACTCGCGGAGGGCCCGGTCGACCTCCTCGGCTTCGGCGGCCGAGGTCCGGTCCTTCCAGAGCCAGAACATCGCGTCGGGCTCGTCGGCGAACTCGGGATGGAGGGCGAGCGGGACGCCGTTGCGGTCGACGGGCGCCGGCGTGGATCCGGTCGCGTCGATCGCGATCGCACCGACGGCCCCGTCACCGAGGCGATCGGCGATCTCGGCGAAGCAGGCCTCCAAGGTCTCGAGGTGGTCGAGCGGGTGCTGGCGGAAGCGGTGTTCGAGCGGGTCGCAGTAGGCGCCGGTGGCCCAGCGCGGGTAGCTCCGACTGACCGTCAGCACCCCCTCGCCGGAGGACGCGTCGACCACCGCGACGCGGACCGAGTCGCTGCCGTAGTCGACTCCCGCGACGAGGTTCGGCTGGACGCCGCTCATGCCGTCGGGTCGATCCGGATCACGCACTTGGTGACCTCGGCCTTGTGGTGCACCGCGTGGTCCATGCCCTGCTGGACGTCGTCGAGTCCGTAGACGGCGGATACGACGTCCTGCACCGGGATGGTGCCCGCGGCCACGGCCGCGATGGCCTTGGGGTAGGTGTTGCGGTAGCGGAAGACCGTCGTCAGCGTGAGCTCCTTGTCGATCAGGAGGTTGACGTTGAGGTCGGCGCGGCCGTCCTTCGTGTAGCCGACGAAGGTGACCGACCCGCCCCGCTTCGCGATCCGGATGGACTGGTCCATGGTCACGCGGTTGCCCGCGGTCTCGAAGACGGCGTCCGGCCCGTAGCCGAAGCGCGCCGTGAGTTCGGCGAACAGGTCCGGGGTCGTCGACGCGTTCACGACCTCGGCTCCGAGTCGACGGGCGAGATCCAAGCGGTTGTCGACGACGTCGACGACCACGACGTCCCGCACCCCGGCGGCCCGGAGGGTCAACAGGGTGAGGAGGCCGATGCAGCCGGCACCGAGGACCACGGCGCTCGCACCGAGCCCCACGCCCGAGCGGTCGACGGCGTGGAAGGCGACGGAGAGCGGTTCGATCATCGCGCCCTCGAGGAGTCCCACGGAGTCCGGCAGCGGGTGACAGAAACTCGCGCGGTGACGCACGTACTCCTGGAACGTCCCCTCCACCACGGGCAACGAGGCCCAGAAGTACACGTCCGGGCAGAGGTTGTAGCGTCCACCCCGACAGAACTCGCACTCGCCGCAGGGCACGCCCGGTTCGAGTGCGACCCTGGTGCCGGGGGAGAGGTCGGTCACGGCGGAGCCGACCGCGACCACCACACCGGAGGCCTCGTGGCCGAGCACCATCGGCTCGGTCACGACGCTCTCGCCGATGTAGCCGTTCTGGAACAGCGCCATGTCGGAGCCGCAGATGCCGACGTAGGACACGCGGACGAGCGCCTCGTCCGGTGCGATCTCGGGGATCGGTCGCTCCTGCAGCTCCAGGACGCCGGGTTCGGTCAGGACCGCTGCGCGCATGGTGGTGCTCATTCCTTCACGGCTCCGCTCAGCAGACCCTTGATCAGACTCTTCTGGGCGACGAAGCCGAGGATGATCGGCACGATCACCGCGATCGTCGCGACGGCGGACATCTTGCCCCAGAACAGCCCCTGCTGGGTCATGAAGCGGTTCATGTACACGGGGAGCGTGCCCGACTCGGTGAAGGTGAACGACACCGCGAGGAGGAACTCGTTCCAGGTGAGCACGAAGACGAGCAGCGCGGTGGAGATGAGCCCACCGCGGATGATCGGCAGCATGACGCTCAGGAACGACTGCCAGCGGGTGGCGCCGTCGATCTGTGCGGCCTCGAGGATCGACACCGGGATGTCGGTCATGTAGGTGGTGCACATCCACACCATGAGCGGGATGCCGATCGAGGTGTACAGCAGGATGAGGACGACGGGCGAGTCCAGCAGACCCAGCCAGTTCACGATCAGGTAGATCGGGATGATCACCGCGACCGCGGGGAGCAGGGTCGTCGTGATGTACCAGTTGAAGTGGACCGTCGGTCGCTTGAGGCGGCCGAAGACGATCGTGTACGCGATCGGCACCCCGAGGATCAGCGTCAGGATCACCGTGATCACCGTGATGACGATCGAGTTCACGAGGTGGTGCACGAGGTCCGGCGTGATGACCGCCTGGTAGTTCTCGAGCGTCGGCGCGAAGTTCCACGACGGCGGCGCGATGTCCTGCTCCGACTTGAAGGAGGAGTACACCATGTAGAGGATCGGGAAGGAATACACGATCGCCACGGCGAACAGCGCCACGGCTGCCAGGGCGCCGGTGACCTTCCTCACTCGTGCTTTCTGCGTGCGGTTCATCGCTCGGTCACATCCTTCTGCGTCCGGAAGAAGACATTGATGATGATGAGGGTGAGGACGACCATCACCACCGAGATGGCGGCCGATCGGCCGACCTGCCAGTCGTAGAAGGCGGTGCGGTACACGTAGTACGGCAGGTTCGCGGAGGCGACACCGGGTCCGCCCTGGGTGGTGACGAAGATGATGCCGAAGACCTTCATGAGGTTGATGAGCCCGAAGGTCGCGGCGACCTTGAAGAAGGGCTTCATGAGCGGGATCTTGAAGTACCAGATCTGTCGCAGGAAGCCTGCGCCGTCGACGTGTGCGGCTTCGAGGACGTCCTCGGGCAGGCTCTGGAGCCCGGACAGCAGGATGAGGAAGAGGAACGGCGTCCACTGCCAGACGCAGAGCATGATGATCGTCGGCAGCGCGGTGTCAGCGCTGAAGAAGGACACGGCCTGGCCGCCGAGGGCGCGAGAGACGACGTCGTTGATCCCGAACGAGGGGCTGAGGATCAGGGTCTTCCAGACGATGCCGATGACCGGCTCCATCACGAAGTAGGGGATGATCAGCAGCGATCGGGCGATGGCCACGCCGGGGAACCGCCGGTTGAAGGCGAGCGCGAGGACGAACGCGAGCACGAGGGAGATGACCAGCGAGGCTCCCGTGATGAGGAGCGTGTTGCGCAGGACGACGTAGAAGTCGCCGTCCTGGAACAGGTAGAGGAAGTTGTCGATGCCGGTGAAGGTCACGGGCAGGTCTGGGCGGCGGATGTTCCAGCTGACGAACGACAGCACGATCGTGACCAGGAAGGGGACCTGGGTCACGACGAGGACGACGATCAAGCCGGGAACCTGGAGCAGGTTCACACGATTGCGGACGAGGGTCATGGCCATTCTCTTCGGGAGGTGGGGGACAGCGGTGGGCGGACGGGCCGGCTGATGAGCCTGGCCCGCCCGCCCGGGGTGCTACTTGGTGCGGCCGCCGTCGACGAACGCGTCGGTCGCGACCTTCTGGGCGTTCGCGAGTGCGTCCTTCGTCGACCCGGAGCCGGAGATGTACTCCGCGAGGATCTGGCCGATCTTCTCGCCCATGCCGGACCACTCGGGGATGCTCGGCAGGGAGTTGCCGACGTACGGGGTGTCACCGACGGCGGGGTGAGTGAAGTCCACGTTCTCGAGCGACTCGAGCACGAGGCTCGCGTACGGGGCGACGGCCTGGTACTCGGGCGCCTGGTAGGTGGAGGCACGGGCGCCGGTGAGGACGTTCAGCCATCCCTTCTTCTCGGCGACGAGCTTGACGTAGTCCTTCGAGGTGACCCAGGTCATGAACTTGAACGCGGCGTCCTGGTTCTTCGAGGAGGAGGTGAGGCCGATGCCCCAGCCGCCGACGGTCTGCGTGTTGCCCTTGCCGGGGCCGGCGGGCGACAAGGCGTAGCCCATCTTCCCGGCGACGGCGGAGTCGGCGCCCTCGAAGACGTCGGCCGAGACGGTCGCGTCGTAGTAGATGGCGGCCTTGCCGCTCGACATCAGGTTGAGCGTCTCGGTGTAGCCGTTCGACGAGGCCTCGGGTGCGCCCGCGTCCTTCTGCAGCTTGCGGTAGAACTCCCACGCCTCGGCCATCTCGGGCGAGTCGTAGCCGGCGTTCCAGTCGTCGTCGGCGATCTGCGCACCGTAGGCGTACTGGATGGTGTTGTGGATGTACATGTTCTCGCCGTAGCCCGCCTTGCCGCGGATCGCGATGCCGACCTGGCCGGTGGCCGGGTCGTTCAGCTGGGTGGCGAAGTCGTAGATCTCGTCCCACGTCGGCTGGGCCGGCATGGTGAGCCCGGCGGCGTCGAACAGGTCCTTGCGATACATGGTCATCGTGCTCTCGCCGTAGAGCGGGATCGCGGCCATACCCTGCTTCTCGGAGGAGAAGGCCGAGACGGTGCCAGCGATGAGGTCGTCCTCGTCGTACGCGGCCTTCTCGTCGGCGTCCATCTTCTCGAACATCGGGTCGAGCGGGACGGTCCAGCCAGAGTCGAGGTAGGTGCCGGCGTCGGACGTCCCGAGGGTGACGACGTCGAACTGGCCGCCGTTGACGGCGACGTCCTGCTGGATCTTGGAACGGATGTCGTTCTCGGTGAGCATGACGAACTCGACCTCGATGCCGGTCTCCTTCGTGAACTCCGGGGCGAGTTCCTGCATCGTCATCATCGGGCCGTTGTTCACGGAGGCGATGACGATCTTCTTCCCGTCACCTCCGCCCGAGGGGTTTGCTCCCTGGCAGCCGGTCAGAACGACGGCGAGGATGACGACAGCTGCGGGGACGGCGAGTCTCCGCAAACGCTTCTGGGACATAGGGGCCTCCTGGTTAACACCATTGTTATTTACACGATAAACAGATTTCCTGGAGCAGGTCAACACTTCCGCGGTCACAGATCGATATCGGCGGGGTTTTCCTTCGCGCTGTGAACATCGTTACCCGCAAACGGGTGTCCCGGCGAGGTGTCGAGCGGGGATGTGGCACGGGCGGACGGTCTTGCCGGTTTCGAACGCTACCGATTCGGCTTGTGTTTGCTTTGCTTCGAGTGCACAGAAACAGGTATCGTCGAGCTTGTCAAGAACCAGCCCGTCCGACGGGCATCCGGATCGGTGTCGTCGAGGCGCCGAGCACGACCAGGAAGGGAGGCCGCCATGAGCGAGCCTTCGAGCTCACGGGACGCGTTCGCAACCGAGCGCCGGGAGCGTATCTGGCGCCTCGTCACCGAGCGGGGGCGCGTGCGGACCTCCGAGCTCGCCCGGTCGTTCGACGTGACCGAGCCGACGATCCGGAAGGACATCGCCGAGTTGGAGTCGCGCGATCTGCTGCGACGCACCCACGGCGGTGCCGTCGCGCGCCGCCCGATGACCGAGGTGCCCGTCGGTGAGCGCGAGCGGAAGTTCGTCGCGGAGAAGCAGCGCATCGCCGAGACGTGCCTGCAATTCATCCAGGACGGCGACGCGATCTTCCTCGACGGCGGGACGACGACGATCCAGCTCGCGATGCTCCTCGCGGATCGTGGCGCAGGCGTGCCGCGCGACGTGAAGGTCATCACGAACTCGTTCGCGGTCGGTGAGGTCCTCGGCAACCGGCTGGACGAGCACCCGGTCGTCCTCGGTGGTCGCTACCGACCGCAGGGGAGGTGCTTCGTCGGCCCGCTGACCATGCGGAGTCTCGAGCAGTTCCGGGTCGACGTTGCGTTCATCGGCGTCACGGGCGTGAACGGCGACGGTGCGTTCGCGGCGGACATCGGCGAGGCCGAGGTGAAGGGTGCCGTCGCCAGACGGGCCACCCGCGTCATCATCCCGATGGACCACTCCAAGGTCGGGTTGACCGACTTCGTGGAGGTCTGCCCGCTCTCGGCCGTCGACACGATCGTCACGGATCGTCCCGACGGGCAGCTCACCGAGTGGGCCGGCGCGCACGACGTCTCCCTGGTGTACCCGGAGGACTGAACCGGCGGCACCCCGACCGCTCCGGCGGTCGCACCAGCACGGGCGCGGAGCGGTTCCGCGACCGGAACGATCCGTGTGGATCGACTCATCCATTTCGAAGGAGAAACATGAGCACCATCACCCACCCCGACCGCTTCGCCGGTAAGACCGCCATCGTGACCGGGGCCGGTGGTGCCATCGGTTCCGCGACCGCCCGCCGGCTGGCGGCGCAGGGGGCGAACGTCGTCGTCGTCGACTTCGACGAGACGACCGCCCAGGCGACCGTCGACGCCATCACCGCCGACGGCGGCACCGCTCGGGTCCGCGTCGCCGACGTGAGCGACCCGGAACAGGTCCGCGGGTACGTGGACTACACGCTCGAGCAGTTCGAGCGAATCGACATCCTCTTCAACAACGCGGCGATCAACGGTCAGATGGTGCCGATCGTCGACTACCCGCTCGACGTCTACCGCAAGGTGGTCGCGATCAACCTGGACGGGGTGTTCTACGGCCTCCACTTCACCCTGCCGCACATGATCGAGCAGGGCTTCGGCAACATCGTGAACACCGCCTCGGTCGCGGGGATCATCGGGCACGCCGACCACTCCGCGTACGCCGCGACGAAGCACGCCGTCGTCGGCCTCACCCGCGTGGCGGCCGCCGAGGTGGCCGGCAAGGGGGTCCGGGTCAACACGCTGGCCCCCGGGCCGGTGAATGCGCCGATGATGCACGCGAACGAGCGGATGCAGACGCCGGACGACCCGATGCGCTACCGCCGCAAGGTCCTCGCGAACATCCCGGCCGGCCGATACGCCGAGATCGACGAGATCGCGAGTGCCGCCTGCTGGCTCATGAGCGACGAGTCGGAGTACGTGCACGGCATCGTGCTGCCGGTCGAAGGCGCCTTCACGTCGTCGATCTGACGCGGACCTCCTCGATCTGACGCCGACGTCGTCGATCCCGCGCAGAACGGCCGGCACCCGATGTCCGGGTGCCGGCCGTTCGAGTGGTCGCCGTGCCGCGATCAGCGCAGGGTCAGGCCGCCGTCGATGATGAGGTCGGCGCCCGTCATGTGGCCAGACGCGTCGCTCGCCAGGAACACGTAGGCCCCAGCGAGGTCCTCGATCGTCGCGAGTTTGCCCATGGGGGTGATCTGCTTCCAGCCCTCCTGCTGCGGCTTCATCCGCGGCGTCTCGACCATCGGGGTGATGGTGAACCCGGGGCTCACCGAGTTGACGCGGACGCCGTGCGGGCCCCACTCGTAGGCGAGGGTGCGGGTGAGGCCCCAGGCCGCGGACTTCGACGAGTTGTAGGGCGCCTGGTACTGCGGCACGGAGAAGAACGAAGAGATCGACACCGTGTTGATGATCGAGCCGCGGACGCCGTTCTCGATGAACCAGCGGCCCTCCTCGCGGCAGCAGTAGAACATGCCGTCGACGTTGACGCCGTAGACGCGGCGCCATTCCTCGTCGGTGGTCTCCGTAGCGGCACCCGCGTTGCCGACGCCCGCGTTGTTGACGGCGATGTCGAGACCGCCGAGCCGGTCGGCGACGGCGGGGATGAGGTCGGCGACGGCCGCGGAGTCGGTGACGTCGCAGGTAAAGTGCTCCACCTCGAGGCCGTGTGTCTCGGAGAGTCGCGCTGCGGCCGCCGCGGGGTCGGCTGCCGCGAGGTCGACGACGGCGAGCTTCGCCCCGGCGCCGATCAGGGCGTCCGCGACACCGTAGCCGATCCCCTGCGCGGCCCCTGTGACGAAGGCGGCTTTGCCTTCGAGCGAAAACGACACCATGTGTGACTCCCTTGTTCCGTGATTTGCGTGTTCAGCAGCATCTGCCGGTCCCATGTTCGCTTGACGGCTCCGAAATGGCAAGAAACCAAAATAAAGCAAACCTGATACGATCCATTTCGAAAGTGAGGCAGTGATGCACATCGGACTGGACATCGGCGGCAGCAAGGTCGCGGCGGTCGCCGTCGACGCGGCCGGCAGCGTCGTCGCCGAGGACTGGCAGGCACACCACGCCCAGGGCAACGCCGCGGTCGCGGCCGAGCTGATCGCGGCGGTGGCACGCCTCGCCGGCAGCGGTCCGATCGACTCCGTGGGGGTCTCCGTGTCCGGACTGGTGCGACGCGACGGCACGATCACGAGCGGCGCCTCGCTCCGTATCGTCGGCGACCTCGGATCGGACCTCGCCACGTCGCTCGGCACCACCGTCCGGGTGGTCAACGACGGTGATGCGACCCTGCGGTCCGTCCTCGACCGGCACGAGACCGAGACCGGCGAACGGGTGCGCGACGCCGTCCTGCTCACGCTCGGGACCGGGGTCGGCGGTGCGATGGTTGCCGATGGCCGCGTCGTCGATGGTGTCACCGGCCTCGCCGGAGAACTCGGGCACCTGCCCGTCCTGCCGCCGACCGACGCGCGCTGCGTGTGCGGCGGCTCAGGCTGCCTCGAGCAGGTGGCGGGCGGGAAGGGCGTCGGCGTCCTCGCGGCGCAGGCCGTCGAGGCCGGATGGGCTCCCGGGCACGGGGTCGCAGCGAACCCGTCCGCGAAGGACGTCGTCGAGGCCGCGCTGCGGGGCGACCCCGTCGCCACCGCGCTGCTCGACCAGGCGGCCGCCGCCTGCGCGCAGGCCATCCGTGCCATCTGCGTCACGATCGAACCCGCCGTCGTGTTCCTGGGCGGGAGCATCGCGCACGGAGCCGCCGAACTGCTCCCCGCGCGCATCGAGCACCACCTCCACCGGCACTGGTCGTTCGCGGGCCTCACGACGCCCCCGCCGGTCCGCCTCGACGCGATCGGCCCGTTCGCGGCGGCCATCGGAGCCGCCCTCCTCGCCGGCGACCACCTCAGCCCAGCACCTGCGACGGCGACCCTCGTCGTCTGACCCCTGTCCCCGCTCCACCCACCTGTCCCGCACCACACTCTGGAAGGCAACCGCTATGACCACCCCTCTGCGCATCGGCATGATCGGCTGCGGACGGATCGCGCAGGCCGCGCACCTCCCCGCCCTCGCGAAAACCGATCAGCTGACGCTCGTCTCCGTCTACGACCCGAGCGAGCTCCTGTCGTCTCAGGTCGCGGCCCGCTACGGCGTCACCAGCTCGGTGACGCTCGACGACCTCCTCGCCGCCGACATCGACGCCGTCGTCATCGCGACCCCCGACCGCTTCCACCATCAGCTGGGCATGGCGGCCCTGCGGGCCGGCAAGCACGTCCTCGTGGAGAAGCCGCTCGCGGCGACGGTCGAGGAGGCCGAGGAGCTCGTGGCGCTCGCCGCCGAGCGCGGCCTCCGGCTCCAGACCGGTGCCATGAAGCGTCACGACCCCGGTGTCGCCTTCGCGCACGACGCCCTACCGGAGCTCGGGCGGGCCGTGTCGTACCACTCGGTCTACCGGGTGCCGGCCCGCCGCGCGCCCATCGAGGCCACGCTGTTCCCCGACATGATCGTGGACGACGCGGTCCGTGCCGTCGAGAACACCTTCAAGTCGAGCGGGAACCGCACGGGGTACCTCCTCGCGACCCACGGGGCCCACGTCTTCGACACGCTCATCCACTTCACGGGTCTGCCTCGCTGGATCCGGGTGCACGGGAGCCAGGTGGGCGAGGATTACACCTGGCACGGAGTCGTCGGCCTGGCCGAGGGCGGCGTCGGGTCCTTCGAGATGACCGTCGACGTCCACGGCGACTGGTCGGAGGGTATCGAGCTGTCCGCCGAGAAGGGCACGATCCGGACGAGGACGCACCAGCCGTTCTGGAAGCGCGCCTCCGACGTCGAGGTGTTCGTCGAGTCCGAGGGCTTCTCGCGTCGCCCGCACCCGACGGACACGAACGCGTTCAAGCTCCAGCTGGAGGCCTTCGCGGCCGCCGTCGCAGCCGGTGGCGGGGAGAGCCCGAGCCCGCAGGACGGGGTCTCCGTCGTGCGTCTCATCGACGCGGCGGTCGCGAGCGCGGCGGCTGACGGCGAACTCGTCGCCCTCACCGAACCGGCCCTCCGATGAGCGGCATCGACCTCGGTGTCTTCGCCCGGTGTTTCCCGGCGCAGGCGCCGGAACCGCTCGGCCGGGCGATCGCGGACGCGGGATTCTCCTCCGTGCAGCTCAACCTCTCGGCCGTCGGGCTCCCGACGATCCCGGACGCGCAGGCGCTCGAGGACATCGACCTGGTCTCCGTCCGTCGCGATCTCGAGGCCCCGGGGCTGCGCATCTGGGGGCTCTCCGGCTCCTACAACCTCGCCCATCCCGACCAGGAGCGTGCGCGGGTGCAGACCGAGGACGCCGCTCGGCTGATCCGTCGTGCACCGGAGCTCGGGGTCGTCGCCGTCACGCTGTGCACGGGGAGTCGGAATCCCGACGACATGTGGCGGGCGCACCCGGACAACGACACGGCGGAGGCCTGGGCGGACCTGCTGCGCAATCTCGGTCCCCTGCTCGACGCCGCCGACGAGGCCGACGTGTTCCTGGCGGTCGAACCGGAGCCGGGCAACGTCATCTCGGGCACCGATGCGGCCGTCCGGCTTCTCGACGAGCTGGGGGAGCGCGCCTCGCGCATCGGCTTCATCCTCGACCCCGCGAACCTCGTCGGCGAGACGGGACCCGACGATTACGAGACGGTGCTGCGCGACGCGTTCGACCGACTCGGGTCGCGGGCCATCTGCGTCCACGCGAAGGACGTCGTCACGTGGGACGAGCGGATCGCGGGCGCCGCTGGGCTCGACTTCGACCTGGTGCGAGCGCTGCACGCCGCCCTGCCGCGCCCGGTTCCGGTCATCGTCCAAGACGCGGACCCCGCGAACCTCGCCGCGGTCCGTGCGCTCGTGCTCGGCGACGCATGAGCGCGGTCGACCCGTCCGTCGCGTACGCGGAGACCGCGGCGGCCACGGTCATCGGTTCCGGCGAGACGGTCGTGCTCATGCTCCACGGGCTCGGCGGTGACCGGAACCAGCCCCTGGGGCTCCTGAGTGAACCGCCCGTCGAGGGAATCACGGTGATCGCACCCGACCAGCGTGCCCACGGGGAGACGGTCGTCATCGGCGAGCCGGAGGACTTCACGGTCGACCGCCTGGCCGACGACGCCGTCGCCCTGCTGCGGAGTCGAGGACTCATCGCCCGTCCGCTCATCGTGGTGGGGATCTCGATGGGAGCGGCGGTCGCGTTGCGGTTGCTGCAGCGGGGCGGGCTCCGGATCCGGGGTGGGCTGCTCGTCCGACCGGCGTTCGCCGAAACGCCCTGGCCGGAGCACCTGCGGGTCTTCCGGGAGGTCGCGGCGCTCCTCCGGTCGGCGGGGGCCGCCGGGGTCGAGACCTTCGCGGCCTCCGAGGCGTACCGGTCGATCGCCGCGGTGTCGCACGCCGGTGCCGAGAGCCTGCTGGCCCAGTTCACCAAGCCGGGAGCCGTCGAGCGGGTCGTGCGCCTCGAGCAGGTTCCGGTGAACCCGTCGATCACGTGGGACGGGCGATGGACCGCGCCCTACCCGATCGTGGTGGTCGGGGCCGAGGCGGATCCGGTGCACCCGCTCTGGGTGGCCGAGCTCTGGCACGAGCGGTTGTCGACCTCCGAACTGGTCGTGGCCCCGTCGCGCGACCGGGAACCGGCGGCCTACGACGAGCAGATGCGGGACGTCACTCGCCGCTGCCTGGAGGCCTGGCGCGACCGCCGCTGACGGCGTCCCCGCTCCGCCCGCACGGTCGTTCAGGCGGCGGCGCGCACGTCCTGCATGAGCCGGGGCGTGCGCCGCTCGCCGACCCGCTGGAACCACACGGACGGTGGGTAGGCCAGCCGGACGACGAAGTAGTTCACGTACTCGATGACACCCAGGAGCCAGACGAACGGGATGCCGATGGCCGCGAACGGGTGGGCGGGGAACCAGACGATGATGCCGACGAGTCCGGCGAGCAGCAGTGCCGCGTCGAGCACACGGAACCCGCGGTAGGTGGCGGCCAGCCCGCCGGGCATCGTGCCCTGCTTGACCCACCGCCGTGCGAGCAGCCAGTAACCGCCGGCCTGCACGAGGATCACCAGCAGGGGTAGGAGGGCCGACCAGAACGCGAGTGCATCGGTCGGCCGTTCGAACAACGGCAGCGCCGAGACGAACGCGACCCAGATGAACACGACGGCAGCGAACAGCTCGCCGAGTCCGAGGCTCAGGTAGCGGCCCCGGAGGACCCTGCGGCGATCATCGGTCATGTCACCAGCCTAAACACGGTGTGGCGGGCCGGTCGAGTGCGCTCGACAGGCCTTCAGGTGCTCAGAACGTGACGGTCGGCAGGGTCATGATCTCGGCGCCGTCCTCGGTGATCGCGATGGTGTGCTCGCTGTGGGCGGTGCGGCTGCCGGTCACGCTGCGGAGGGTCCAGCCGTCGGCGTCGGTGACGAGCTTGTCGGTGTCGGCCATGACCCAGGGCTCGATCGCGAGGAGCAGGCCCGGGCGCAGCTTGTAGCCGCGGCCGGCGCGTCCGTCGTTCGAGACGTGCGGGTCCTGGTGCATGGTCGTGCCGATGCCGTGGCCGCCGAACTCCATGTTGACCGGGTAGCCGGCGCCACGGAGGACGGTGCCGATCGCGAAGGAGATGTCGCCGATCTTCGCACCCGGCTTGGCGGCTGCGATGCCGGCGGCGAGGGCCTCCTGGGTGGTCTCGATGAGCGTGAGGTCTTCGGGGGTCGCCGTGCCGACGACGAAGCTGATGGCCGAGTCGGCGGCGATGCCGTCGAGCAGGACGGCGAGGTCGAGGGTGAGGAGGTCGCCGTCGGCCAGCGTGTAGTCGCGGGGGAGGCCGTGCAGGACGGCGTCGTTGACGGCGGTGCAGATGTAGTGGCCGAAGGGACCGCGACCGAAGGAGGGGGCGTAGTCGACGTAGCAGGAGACGGCGCCGGCCTCGAGGATCATCGCCTTGGCCCAGCGGTCGATCTCGAGGAGGTTGGTGCCGACCGTCACGCGGTGCTTGAGCGTGTGGAGGATGTTCGCGACGAGCTCGCCGGTGCGACGTGCCTTCGCGACCTCGGTGGGGGTGAAGATCTCGATCATGCGGGGCCCTTCCATCGGGGTGCTGCGTTCGTGGTGCGGTGGTGTTCGTGCCGCGAACGGCGCTCGGCCAATAACTATACCGGTCAAACTATCCCGTACTACACTGGGCGCATGGTCCGCCTCCCGCTCACCCCCACCGACGTCGAACGCGGTCAGCGCCTCGGTGCGCTCCTCCGCGAGGCTCGCGGGGAGCGGTCGATGCTCGACATCGCCCTCGACGCCGGTCTGTCGCCGGAGACGCTGCGCAAGATCGAGTCGGGCCGGGTTGCGACGCCGGCGTTCTCGACGATCGCCGCGATCGCCGAGGTCCTCGGTCTCTCCCTCGACGAGGTCTGGGCCACGATCAGCCCCACCCGGCGCGCCGTGGCGTCCCCCGCCCGCCTCCCCGAGCGCCTCGTCTCCTAGCTCCCCGGTCGCCTCCGGTCCCTGAGCCTGGCCCCGGTCCCTGAGCTTGCTCACACGACGAGCCGGCCGTATCCGCCCAACGTCCCCTCCGGTCCCTGAGCTTGTCGAAGGGCGCTCAACCTATCCCGTCCCTCGACCTCCCCCCCTGGTCCCTGAGCTTGTCGAAGGACTCACGCAACCGGTCGGCCGTTTCCGCCCAACGTCCCCCTCCGGTCCCTGAGCCTGTCGAAGGGCGTGCAACCTATCCCGTCCCTCGAACTCTCTCCGGTCCCTGAGCTTGTCGAAGGGTCTGTGTCCGCCCCTACTGTGTGTCGCTCGTCGTCGGCTCGACCGGCCGGGTGAAGACGTTCTCGCTGATCTTCGTCCAGCCGTCGGCAGGTTCGAGCGCAGTGTCGACGACGGCGTCGGAGAGCACCGTGTACTCGTCGACGCTGTCGCTCAGGCCGACGCGGTCGCCGCTGCCGCAGGCGCGGAACGGTTGCGTCGCCGCGAACACGATGATGCAGATCCGCGGCTGACCCTCCTCGGTCGCTGAGGCGAGGAAGACCTCCGTGTCGCCCTGGACGGCGACGAGACGGGTGGAATCGGCGTCGATGGCGAACGGGTCGCCGGTGTCGGCTCCGACGGAGTGCTCAGGTAATCGGTCCTGCTCGTTCTGGTCGCGCTGCAGGTCCGCATACGTCGGGCCCCCGCCGGTGCAGGCGCTCAGTCCGGCGGCGAGGGCCAGCGCCGTGAGTCCTGCTGCGATGCGTCGATGCATGTGACGTCCCCCGAGGTCGATTCCCGACAGCCTACGACTCCTGCTCCCGGGCGGCAGCCGCCGCCCCGGACGCGCGACTCGCGAGGGCGAACGCGACGACTCCGAGGAACACCGGGCCGACCACTCCGACCATTCCGCCGAGGACGGCGATGAGTGGCGTGAAGAGCGACACGTCCGATCCCGCTGCGACGACGATGACCTGCTGAGCCGCCCAACACAGTGCCGCAGCCGTGACGACCCACAGTGGAGCAAGGTTCCACGGCCGGGGCACCGTTCCGACGCGGGCGATCTGCGTCGTGGCGATCGCAGACAGCACGAACTGGAGGAGGGCGTCGAGGTACCCGAAGCTCAGGAAGGTGCCGACACCCGATTGCTCGGTCACGGTGCCACGGACGAATGCGCTGATCGCCGTCCAGACGCCCAGTGCGAGGAGTGCGGATGTGCCGAGTGGTCGCCCTCGCGGTCACGCTGGAGGAGCGGTTCGAGCCGATCGCGAACATCACGATCGAGACCGTGATGAGGAGGGTCGCAAGGAGGCCCCCGGTCGGTCCGAGGAACGCTCCGAGCTGCATGAGCGGGCCGAGCAGGACGGAACCGATCATCAGTGCTCCGGCGACGATCCACACCTGTTTGGACCCTGACGTGACTGCGTTCGATTCCCCCATGGGCGCCCAGTCTACGGATGGGGCATTTCCCTGCTCGAGGAGCGCCGGTCCTGGGACACCCTTCCCGGTCCTGGGCCACCCTTCCCGCTCCCTGAGCTTGTCGAAGGGCCCACACCTCCCTCGGTCCCTGAGCTTGTCGAAGCGCGCACACCCCTCCCGCTCCCTGAGCCTGTCGAAGGGCGCTCGTCCACACCTCGACCGAGTCAACGAGCGGAGCCCTACCCCGAGTCACTCGGCTAGCGGCGGCCACCTCCGCCCGAGACCCCTTCCCGCTCCCTGAGCTTGTCGAAGGGCCCACGAGTCCGCCCCTCCCGCGAAGGCTTCGGCCCTGGCGGGTGTTCCTCGTGTGCACTTCGACAGGCTCAGTGACCGTTCTACGGTTCCGCGTCGCTGGTTCCCGCGGCGTTCCCTGAGCATGTCGAAGGGCCCACGAATGGCCCACCTCCCTCCCATGACAGCGGCCCGTGGCACACTCGACCCATGGAACCCGAGGTCGCGATCCGCGTCGCCACGCCGGCCGACGCCGCCGGGTTGGCGGAGCTGAAGTTGATGATGTCGCCGTCGGCCACCCCGCTCGCCGACTGGGAACGAGCGCTCTTCGCCCACGACCTCGTCTCGTGGATCGCCGTCGACCCTGACTCCCGCGTGTGCTTGGTCGCCGAGGTCGACGATCGGCTCGTCGGCATGGCATGGCTCGTCGTGTTCTCCCGCGCACCCAACATCGGCGCACTCCGCCGGCTGACGGGCGATGTGCAGAGCGTGTTCGTCCGCCGGGAGTTCCGCGGTCGCGGCATCGCCGGCCGTCTCGTCGATGGACTCCTCGACGCCGCCCGCGCTCGCGACATCGGGCGGGTCTCCGTCAGCTCGAACGACGCGGGTGCGCCGGTCTACCGCCGTGCCGGGTTCGAGGAAGCGCCGCTGCTCCTCGAGTGGCGGGCCGAGGCGGACGGATCCCGCTAACCTCCAACGGTGGCTCAAGAACTGATCTGGTTGACCCTGCTGGCGCTCGCAGTCGTGGTGGTCCTCGCCGGCTGGATGAAGTACCTGCGCAAGCCGACTTGGAGCGGTCGGCCCTTCGGCATCCTCGTGCTGACGAGCCTGCCGACGTTGGTGCTCCTGGTGGTCGGCGCGCTTTCGGTGGTCAGCGAATGGCCGATCCTCCCCGCCATCGCCCCGTTGCTCCTGTTCTTCGGCGCGCTGCTGCAGGTCGTCCACGCCGCGGACGATTCGGAGAAGCTGGGAGACGACGGGCGCGACGCGTTGGCGCTCGCCGGCTGGATCGCCGTGCTCTTCGGTGCCGGCTGGGCGGCGGTCGATGCGCTCATCTGACGGTCGCCTGCAGCTTCCCGAGAACGACGAATCGCCCTGATCCGCGAGCCGAGCGGGCTCGGGACGGTTCAGGGCGATCCGCGATGCGGCGTGATTACATGTCGCGGTAGCGCTTGGCCTCGGCGACGAGCTCACGCAGCTTGTCGGCGTCGACGTCCGGGCCGTAGCCGGGGGTGTCGCGCTGGATGCGCCATCCCTCGGAGAGTGCGCCGATGTCGAGGGGCTCGAACCCGAAGGAGTCGATGAGCGCGGCGACCGTGGCCTTCGCGTCGGCGTCGTCACCGGCGATGACGAGTGCTCGGCGGTTCGGCGTGCCGGACGGCTTGCCCTTGGTGGTGAGGTCGGCGGCGTAGATGTGGTTGAACGCCTTCACGACCTTCGACTCGGGGAGGTGCGCCTGCAGCATCTCGGCCGTGGTGGTGGTCTCGGCGTCGAGCTCGGCGATGTGGCCGTCGCGCTCGGGGTAGTAGTTGTTCGTGTCGATGACGACCTTGCCCGCGAGCGGTGCGACGGGGACGGTGTCGATCGCGTGCAGCGGGATGGTGACGATGACGATGTCGCCACGCTCGGCCGCGTCGAGGGCGGTGCCGGCGGTGGCGTGCTCGCCGAGCTCCGAGACGAGGTCGGTGAGCGTCTCCGGACCGCGCGAGTTGGACACGATGACGTCGTGACCCTGCGCCACCGTGAGGCGTGCGAGCTGAGAGCCGATGTTTCCTGAACCGATGATTCCGATGGTTGTCATGTTCAGGGGAACGGTTCGGGCGGGGTGGGGCATTCCTCCGCTCGGCGATTCTCAGCGGACGTTCATCCGCGTTGGTTCGGTCGTCAGTCGGTGGCTGCGACGCCCAGGAGCGCGCCGATCGCCGCATCGAGTCTGCTCCGGACGTCGCTCTCGGGTTCCGGGTCATAGCCGAGTTGGGCCGCGACGCCGCCCGCGAGCGCCCAGACGGCCCAGGCGGCGGTGTCCGGTTCGACCCAGGCCGGGATCTCGCCCTCCGAGCGTCCGCGGGAGATGAGCGACGCGATGAGCCCGCGAAGTCGGGCGTCGCTCTCGGCGATGGCGGCGGCGATGTCCGGATCGACGAGCGCGACCTGCGCGAACACCTCGCCCTGGCGGTGCGCGGCTCGGCGTGGTTCGTCGAGCGGGAGGACGCCGATGAACAGGTCGACGAGCCACTGTCGCAGGTTCGGGCGGCCTGGTTCGCCGGGTGGCAGGGGCGCCGAGGTGTCGCGGAGTCGGGTGAACGCCGCCGCCACCATCCGCTGCTTGCTCGGGAACGCCTTCTGCACGGAACCGAGCGAGCAGTCGTCCTCGCCCGCGACGGCGCGGAACGACAGGGCGCCCAGGCCGGACCGTGCGACGATCCGCAGCGCCGCGTCGGCGAGTTGGGTTTGGCGCTCGGTCAGGTCCACGTTCTCAGGGTAGGGCTGGGGCGTCGGTCGTCGCTGCGTCGTCCGGCCGCGAGGGCGTTCGTCGCCCGAGGAGCACCGCGTAGCCGAGCATGACGACACAGGCGGCGCCGAGGCCGACGAGCGACCGGCTGTCGCTCGAATCGCCTCCGACGAAGCTGACGAAGTTCCAGGCGGCGTGCCAGACGATCGCGGGCCAGAGGCTGCCGGTGAGCACGAGGAGTTGGGCGGCGACGAGGCCGAACAGGGCCGCGAACGCCACCTGCAGGATGGAGGAGCCGACGTCCGCACCGCCCGCGAGGTTCGCCAGGTGCAGGACGCCGAAGAGGACGGAACTGCCCACGATCGCCGTGCGGGCGCTGCGTGCGCGGAGGATCGCGAACACGATGCCACGGAACCAGGTCTCCTCGTTCAGCGCGACGGCGACGACGAGGACTCCGTACGCCGCGACGGTCGGTGCGTCGACCCGGACACCCTGGGTGCCGAGGATGATCAGGACGGTGGCTGCAGCCGGGACGAACCAGAGCGCGGCGCGCGCTCGCCGCGGACGCCGGTAACCGAAGTCGCGGACGCGAGACGGCGACAGCCGCATGACGAGCAGGCTGAGGATCGCGGAGACGGCTGCGCCGGCGGCGAGGACGAGGGCTGCTCCGGCCTCGCTCGCCCCGGAGAGTTGCGCTGCTGCCGACGCGCCGGCCGTGAACACCACGGGGACGAGCGCGAGGGCGATGGCGGCGAGCCAGGGTGCGCGCACGCGCCAGCTCGCGGCGGGGTGGTCGCCAGGCGGTCCTTGCTCGGGGGAGGGGGCCGGTGCCGAGGCTGAGTCGGGGAGAGGAGGCATGCCGAAAGAATACATGTGTATTCCGATTGGCGTGGCTACCGGATGCGGTCGGGTACGGAGCGGGCCGCCCAGGCCGCCGCTGAGCTCCCTTCTCGGTCACTGAGCGCTCTACCGGTCTCCGAGCTCCTTTCCCGGTCACTGAGCGCTCTACCGGTCTCCGAGCTCCTTTCCCGGTCACTGAGCTTGTCGAAGTGCGCCCTCCGAGAACCTCACGGACCAGAGTTCTGCCGTGGTGACGCTCGCCTCACTCCACCGGCGGAAGCAGCTCGAACGCGAGCGGCTCGGTCGCGACCCCGTTCACCTGCAGTGCGATCCCGTGCGCGCCCGGGTGGTAGCGGCGGGTGGTGATCGCGCGGAACGAGTGCTCCCGCGTGAGGAGGATGTGCTCGCCGGGGGCCAGTTCGGTCGTCGTCAGCTTGAACGTCTTCGTCGTCTGCGAGCCGTTCGCCTTCTGGTGGTGCACGACGTAGTCGATCGCGAGGCGAGCCGTCTCGGCGCCCGTGTTGCGGACGGTCGCGACGAATCGGACCGTTCCGCCGAACGGGATGTGGGCGCTGTCGACCGCGAAGCCCTCGACCTCCGTCGTCGCCGCGCCGAAGCCGAGGGCCGCGAGGGCGCCCGGGTTGCCCCGCTTCACGAGGGTGCGGAGCGCGTGGCGGACGAGTGCCGGGGTGTTGGCGTCGGGGTCGGCGAGCCAGCCGTCGGCGGTCGCGACGACGAGGTCGGGGTCGTCGCGGCTGAGGTCGTTGAGGTGGTTGGCGACGGACCGGCGCACGTACTCGCTCGGGTCTCGGTAGAGGGCGTCGAGGATCGGGACGGTGACGCCCGGGTTCGCGACGATCTCCCGCACGCGCACCGCCCACGGCAGGTAGGGGCGGGTTCCTTCGCTGGCGAGGCGGCGGATGTGCTCGTTGTCGGAGATGGTCCAGTCGAGGACGATGGCGAGCGCGCGGTCGAGATCGTGGCGGAGCAGGGTGCGGATGGCGAACTCGGCGCTGAGGCGCTCGGTGAGTTCGGCGAGGAGTCGCATGGCGTCGTCGAAGGCGTCGGGGGTGCCCTCGTCGACCGCGCGGGCCGCGACGGCGCTCGTCACCGGCCAGATGAGCCAGCCGGTGAACGCGGGGTTCGTCGCCTGGGCGGCGCGGATGATGCCGGCGAGCGTCGGGTAGTCGCCCGGGACGTCCTCGAGCAGGGCATCGCGCAGGAGGTCGGCCCGCTCGCGGAGCGCGAGACCGCCGAGCTGCTCGGCAGCGTGGGCCGTGGCGTCGAACGGGTTGCCCGGCGCGGCCTCCTGGAGCGAGCGGGTGAGGGTGCGGGCGACGGCGGTGCCGAGGAGCTCGTCTGCGAAGGGCATACGGCGATCATGGCCTGTGCCGCTGACAGGTGTGGTGCCGGGGTGGGCTGAGTTGCCCGAATATGTTCCGATTTCGCGCAATCTGCAACAGATCTGGGCGACTCAAGACGCTTGGCCGTCGCGGCCTGTGCCGAGTCGCCCGAATGTGTTCCAAACTCGCCCGATTCGCAACACATTCGGGTAACTCAGGGTGGTTGAGCGTTGCTGCGTTCGGCGCTGCCGGCGACATCAACGAGGTCGGGTCGACACCCAACCGGCCCAGTGTCAGACTCGGAACGTGACGATCGGCGACCGACAGCATCACTCCCAGCAGCTCAGCGACGGGCTCCACGGAGCTGATCACGACCTCCTCGAACGCCTCAACGCGGCACATGCCGAAGCGCAGATGGTCGGATGGGACTTCTCGCGGTTGGACGAGGCGCTGATCTCCGACAATCCATGGTGGGACTTCGAATCGGACTGCCTGCACGCGCTGCGTGACTCATGCATCGGAGCGCTGGATCTGGGAACGGGCGGTGGGGAGCGGTTGTCCGCGCTCCTGGAATCACTCTCCCGCGAGTCCGCACGTCTGCCCCTGGTCGTCGCTACTGAAGGATGGCCACCCAACGTCCCCGTAGCGAGAGCGCAGCTCGCACCCCGCCACGTCGCGGTGCTGCAGTACGACTCGGATGCCGGCGACGTCCTCGGCCTCCCCGATCAGAGCCAGGATCTCGTGATGTCTCGGCACGAGTCCTACGACGCGGCCGAGGTCGCCCGCGTCTTGGCGCCCGGCGGCAGGTTCCTGACCCAACAGGTTGACGGCTTCGACGCACCCCAGATCCATGAATGGTTCGGGAGTGAGTACACCCACCCCGATGTCACCGTGGAAGCCCACGCGGAGGCTCTGCGGGAAGCGGGGATGCGGATCGACCAGGTCGACTCATGGGAGGGATCGATGCAGTTCAAGGATGCTGTCGCCCTCGTCACCTACATCGGCCTCGTCCCGTGGGATGCTCCCGACTTCACCGTGCAGGCACATGCTCAGCGCCTTCAGGAACTGAATGCGGCAGCTCCCATCACCGTGACCCAGCGCCGGTTCCGGATCTCCGCCACCAAGGAGTAGCGGCTGGCCGACGTTCTGCCTCCGTTCACCCGGTCGCGATAGCCTGGCGCGCATGACTGCATCGCTGACTGCCCTGGCCGAAGAACTCACGCGTCGAGGCCTCGTCGCCTCTCCGGAGATCGAGGACACCTTCGTCTACGGGCTCGCCCGCTTCGACGCGATCGACGCCGAGGTCATGCTCAACGTCGACCCCGAGCCCGAGGAGCAGGAGGGCGAGCCGGAGCCGGCGGCGCTCGCCAACTTGGCGCAGCGGGTCCTGTCGACGCCGACGGCTGAGTGGAAGGTGCTGCTCGACCGCGTGGCGTCGGAGATCAAGGAGGCCGTCGAGTCGGATGAGGTCATCGAGACCGCCGACCTGCGTGATGACCTCGTGCTGCGCTCGGTGATCGTCTTCATCGACGCGGTGCTGCTCTCGTTCGACGCGCCGAAGCAGTTCCCCGACAGCTCGGTGCTCGTGCAGCTCGACGCCGACCTCGCGTTCGAGGCCGTCGAGGTCGAGCCCGACGAGGACGACGAAGAGGGCGTCGAGTCGATCAAGTTCTCGACCGTCGAGGAGCTCGTGCGCCGCCTCTCGATGTGAGTGCGGCGTCGGTCGGTGAGTTCGTGTCTCTTCCGGTCCGTGAGCGTGTCGGAGGGGTGTCCGTGACCGGCACATCCCCGGTTTCTGAGCTTGTCGAAGGGCAGACATGGGCACGGTGACACGCGTCGTTCGACAACCCGTCCTCTGGGCGGTCCTCGGGCTGACCGCCCTCTACATCGCGCTCGTCCTGCTGTTCGTCACGAACTTCGACGGCGGCTGCCGCGAGTCCTATCCGATGAGCTGCCAATTCCTGGAAGTCGACCTGCCTGGCTTGCTCACCACGGTGCTTCTCCTCGCGGCCGTCGCTGTCGCCGCGGGCATCTGCGCCTCGCGTCCGCGATCGGTCGCGAGAGGAACACTGCTCGCTGCGCTCGGAGCCGGTGTCGTCGCCATCATGGTCCTGGGTTTCGAGCTGTCGACGAATCCCGCTTGGGAGTGGCGGTACTGACTGCGAGTCGCCCCGTCAGTTGCGACGTTTTCCGACGCCTTGAGGCCGGCGCCTTCACCTTCGTGACGAGTTCCGGCTGAACATCGCCATCACCGCCCCCCGAGACCGAGGACCGCTACCAGGAGCTGCGCGCCGCGGTCGATGCGCACTGCCCGGTGCTCGACCTGTTCCAGAACCCGACGCCGGTGGAGATCACCGTTTCGAAGGGATGATCGGGGCCGAACGACTCATCCCGGCCGCTCGACGACAAGACCCCACGAACCGGCCGGAGCGGGTTGGTGGGGTCCTGAACGACGACGGGCGAAGTGCCTACTCGTTGAGGTCCATGCTCGAGGCGGAGCACGACGCCGAGGCGTACGCGCCGGTCGAGGTGTTCTCAGCGAGCACCTTGCCGTCGACGGTGATCTTGCAGGAGATGTCACCCGCGTCGTCGGCACCGTTCATCGCCATGACGTAGAAGGAGCTGTAGTCGAAGGTGCCACCGGCCTTGATGGTGAACTCCTTGGTGAAGGGGAGCGCCTGGTCGTTGGCCTGCTCGGTGCCGCTGTTGCCGTCGGTGAACGTCATGTAGGTGATCGACGATGCGGCGGACGTACCGGTGACCTCGTAGACCACGGTGACGTCGCGGTCGGCCTCAGCGGACGATTCCGCCTGTGCGGTCTTGATGCCTTCGCTCACGGCACCCGCGAACCCGGCGGTGTAGGTGATTGCGAGGATGATGCTGAGGACCATCGCGATGAGCGACAGGACCGTGCCCGCGATGGCGAGGCCCTTCGACTTGTTCTTCAGGAAGAGGGCGATGATGCCGAGCACCAGGCCGACGAAGGCGAGGAAGCCGGAGACGAAGTTCACGAACGGGATGAACGCGCCGATGAGCGCGACGACACCGATGATGAGGGCGGCGAGTCCGAGACCGTTGCCGGTCTTCGCGGGCGGCGGCGTCGGCTGGCCGAAACCGGGCTGGCCGTAGGGTGCCTGGACATAGGGCTGCTGGCCCTGGGGTGCCTGGCCGTACGGCTGCTGACCGTAGGGCTCCTGCGGCGACGGAGGCTGCTCGGGGTAGGACATGGTGGTGGTGCCTTTCTGCGGTGTGGTCGGCCGGCGTGCTGGCGTCGGTCGGTGGTGCGGGGAAGCGAGTGGGAGAGTGCCTGGTCAGTGCTGCGTGTGCGACCTGGATGCCCGGCGGGTCAGTAGGGGTACGCGATGAGGCGCCGGTTGGCGGTGTCGACCTGGGACTGCATGGTGCAGAGGTCGATGATCCACCACACGAAGGCGGCGAGGATCGCGACGAAGCCGATGCCGAAGACGCTCAGTGCCCAGCCGCCCCACCAGAGCGCGATGAAGCCGATGCCGGCGCCGACGTTGCCCAGATAGAACTGGTGTGCACCGAAGCCGCCGAGGAGGATCGCCAGCAGGTAGCCGGTGCCGCTCTCCTTGAGCGGACGGGCGTACGGGACCGGTGCCGGGTAGGGCTGATGGTTGTAGGGCATGGGCGCATAGGCGGATGGAGCAGCGGGTGCTCCGTACTGCGGTGGTGCGGCAAGCATCGGCATCGGCCCGGTCGGAGCGAGCGGTGCGACGGCCGAGGTCCAGGCGGTGCCGTCCCAGTACTGCTGCTGACCGGGGCGCTGCGGATTCGGGTACCAACCGGCCGGGATGTGTCCAGGCTGCTGCGGGACGAGCGTCATGTTCATGCTTTCGAGAAGGCACACGCCGACCGAGCGTTCGGTGGGCGGAGCGGCGGAGTCAGGATCGCGCCGCGAGGCCCCCTGCGTACTCAGTGCGATGTCCGCACTGTGGGGGACATCGGTTCCAATGTAGGGCACGCGACCAAGTTCGCGGAGGGGGGTATCCCCTGGTCTCGCGTTGGATCGTCGGTGTCGCTGTTGGGAGTACAGGCGACTGCCTGAGGCCGCGAGAAGCCTGGGTTCTCGACTGTACGAGACGGGCGCGCAGTTGCGATCGAGTCGGAGCCGTGATCGAAGTGTCGGCCGGTGGCGCGAGGATGGCTGAATGACAGAATCATCAAGATGTGAAGCCGTCGCCGATGCGTTCCACCGACGGAAGCGCTATCCCGGTGTTCGATGCCATCTGTCCGCAGACCACGTGCTGAGCGCATATCCCGTGACGCGATCGCACACCGCCTCCGTCGCTGGGGCCCTCTTCTTTTGGACCGACTCAGACTGGGACAAACGCGAGCGAAAGTTCATCACTCGCTACTGAACTGATGCCAGCCAGTTGAGGGGTGATGCGAAGTTCTGGCTCGGGGTACGTCGAGACCGATCGATGATGAGCTCAAGAAGGTGTCTCGAGCCGAGGCGTGTGGGGAGCCCGCGATCCCGCCAAAGTGCGCCGCAGACTCACGATCCCACCAAAGCGCGCCGCAGACCTCACGATTATGAGTCGTACGCTCTCCGAGTGCATGCCGCGCATTTCGTCATCGCAGACACCCCTTCCTACTTGTTCTCCGTCACCCCATCGGCACCCGATGCGGAGCACGACACCGTCGCGTACGCGCCCGTCGACGTCTGCTCGGCGACCACGTCGCCGTCGACGGTGATCTTGCAGCTTACGGACCCGGTGTCCTCCGCGCCGTTCTGCGCCTGGAGGGAATACGAGGCGTAGTCGTACTCGCTTCCTGCCTGGATGGCGAGCTCCTCGATGAACGGCAGCGACTTGCCGCTGGCCTGTTCCGTACTGCTGCTACCTGCCGAATAGGTGGAGTAGGTGATCGAGGCGTCGGTCGCGGTGCCGTTGACCTCGTAGACGACGGAGATCTCTTTGTTAGCGGCCTCGGAGGACTTCGCTTCGGCGGTCTTGACGGCGTCGCTGACGAGTCCGGCGAATCCGGCCGTGTACGTGATCGCGAGAATGATGCTCAGGACGATCGCGATGGCCGAGACGATCGTGCCGGCGACGCCGAAGCCCTTCTCCCGGTTCTTGAGGCACAGCGCGATGATGCCGAGCACGAGGCCGACGAGTCCGACGAACCCGGCGACGTAGTTCAGGATCGGGATGAACGCGCCGATGAGCGCGAACCCGCCGACGATGAGGGCGGCGATGCCGAGTCCGTTGCCGCGATTGCCGGTCTTCACCGGGGCTGGCCCGGGCACCGGCAGCGGGTAGGGCTGGTTCTGGGCGGGCGGCTGGTTGGAGTACGACATACGCGTGGTGCCTCTCTACTGCGTTGGTCCCACCGTACCGAGGGCGGGCGGCGAGGGGCAGGGGTGGACGGAACGTCGGGGACGGTCGAGTCCCGCGCCTGGTGCTCTCTGCGGCAGCTCACCGACGTGGGACACCTCGCCCCATCGCGCTCACAGTTAGGCTCGCCGCATGACTGGCGACGTCCCTCTCGTCCCCGGCGAAGACGCCTTCCCGCTCCACATCTTCGATGCCCTTGGCTTGGACCCGGTGGTGTTCAAGGACCGCATCGGTGGGTCGGTGATGGTGATCGAGAAGCGTCCTGATGACGGGCCGGTGACGATCCTCACCTCCGGGGTGTCACGGATTCCGAACGAGACCGACGAGCGGATCGAGCTCGCGGTGGAGGTCGTCGACGGTCAGCAGGGTGCCGCGATGGTCGCGTTGCGCATGGTGATCAACCAGATCGCGATCAACCACCGGACACCGCCGGTGCTCGTGCCGTGGCGCAACGACGAGCCGTTCCTCACTGGGACGGCGATCTCCGCGCTCCTGGTGACGCCGTCGCGCTGGGGAGCGTCGTTCGACGAGGTCCGGAACGAGGCCGGCGAGGTGGTCGGGCACGTGCGGACGCTGCGACTGCTCACCGACGGCGAGGCCGCGGTCGCGGGGGAGCGCGGGTGGGATGCGCTCGTTGCCGAGGTGGGGTCCGTCGAGGCGTTGTTGGATGTTGAGCGAGCGGAGCAGTTCGGCAATCCGGGCGTGCAATAGCTCACCGCTCGCGTCGATCGCCGCTGGTAGATTGACCGAATGGCGGACCCCTCACTGCGCAACGAGCTCGCCGATTTCGTGGCCGAGCGTGATTGGGCGCAGTTCCATACGCCGGAGAACCTTGCGAAGAGCATCTCCATCGAGGCAGCCGAGCTCCTCGAGTGCTTCCAGTGGGGACCGGATGCCGACACCGGTCGCGTGCGCGACGAATTGGCCGATGTCCTCACCTACTGCTTGTTGTTGACGGATCGGCTCGGTCTCGATGCGGAGACCATCGTCCGCGACAAGCTCGCACGTACGCGGGAGAAATACCCGGTGGAGAAGGCGCGGGGGCGGTCTGCGAAGTATGACGAACTTTGAGATCACGAGTCTCGACTTCACGTCGACCGAGGTGAAGCTTGGGGCGGCAGGCGATCGGCGGTTCAGCGATTGGCCTGTCGTGTATCTGTTGGATGGGCCGGTTGGGTCATCCAAAGTTCCCTCGGCCTCGCGACGGAAGAGGGCCGGAGAAGCCGCCGAGCGTGATGTCTACGTCGGTGAGTCGCTCAACGTCGCTGCGCGTATGCGTCAGCACTTCGAGTCCGCAGCGAAGGAACATCTCACCGGTCTTCGGGTGATCGTGGATGAGACCTTCAACAAGTCGGTCTGTCTCGATCTCGAGTCCTTTCTGATCCGCATGCTCGCCGGGGACGGCGCCTACCAGGTGCTCAACCGCAACGACGGCATCGTCGACGCCAACTACTTCGATCGCGACCGTTACCGCGAGTCCTTCGAGGACGTCTTCGATCGACTCAGGGCGGATGGTGTCTTCACTCGATCCCTTCCCGAGATCGAGAACAGCGACCTCTTCAAGCTGTCGCCGTTCAAAGCGCTTACACCTGATCAGACCATCGCCGTCGAAGGCGTGCTCGAGGGGCTCTTCGAAGATCTCAACCGGTCGCAACGGAGTACGACCGTCGTTCAAGGTGATCCCGGTACCGGCAAGACGGTCGTCGCGATCTACCTGCTGAAACTGATCGCTGACATCCGAGGATCAGCGGCCCTCGACGAACCTGACGATGACACGCTCTTCTCGTCGTTCTTCACCGAGCGTCACCGCGAGCTGCTGCAGGGTTTCAAGATCGGCATCGTCGTCCCTCAACAGTCATTGCGGGCTTCGATCAAGCAGGTGTTCCGCAAGACGCCTGGCCTGCACCCGGACATGGTGATGACCGCGTTCGATGTCGGAGCATCCGACGAGGAATTCGATCTCCTCGTCGTCGATGAGGCGCACCGGCTCAATCGGCGTGCGAACCAACCATCCGCGGCACAGAACAAGCAGTTCCGCGAAATCACTACCAACTTGTTCGGTGCGGACGACAAGTCGAAGACGCAACTCGACTGGATCATCGCGAAGAGCGCGCACCAGATCTTCCTGCTCGACGCCGGACAGAGTGTTCGTCCCGCGGATGTCCCAGCTGAGCACCTGCACCAGCTGGTCGCCAGAGCGCAGTCTGCTGATCGATACGCCGGCCTCGCCTCGCAGATGCGCGTGCGCGCGGGGTCGGGTTACGTGGACTACGTCCGGAACATCCTTGGAAACCAGGTGGAGATCGAGCTGGCGCCGGACTTCGGCGAGTACGACCTCAGGTTGTTCGACGACCTCGCTGAGATGCGGGAGGAGATCCGCAAGCGGGACGCCGAGTTCGGGCTCGCGCGAATGGTCGCGGGCTACGCCTGGGAGTGGAAGACGAAGAACGACAAGGACGCGTACGACATTGTGATCGACGATGTCTCCATGCGCTGGAACGGCACGCAGACCGACTGGATCGCGTCGCCGAAGGCGCTCGAGGAGGTCGGCTCGATCCACACCGTTCAGGGATACGACCTGAACTACGCAGGAGTGATCATCGGGCCAGACCTGCGCTACGACGCTGAGACGAACCGCATCGTCTTCCATCGAGAGTCCTACTTCGACAAGAAAGGCAAGGAGAACAACCCGGCCCTGGGCCTGACTTACTCGGACGACGATCTCCTGCGGTACGTCACGAACATCTACACGGTGTTGTTGACGCGCGGTATCCGCGGGACGTACGTGTACGTGAGCGATCCTCCACTGAGAACGCACTTGCGGCGTGCCATGTCGTCAGGTGGGGGTCTGCTTCGTCCTGACGAGATTCGAAAGACGCGCTAGCCGCAGGGCTGGCCTAGCAAGGCACCATCCGACGCCGGCAATCGATCAGGCCATCAGTCTCGCCGTCCTAGCTGGGACGCCTCGCTGCGCCCAGATCCGCTTACCGGCGTTACCCATTCGTTTCGTCTACTGGCTCCTTGATACGACCGACGTCTTCATATGGTTTAGTCATGTGTGGACGGGGGACGCAGTGGCTAGTCGATATTGGTGGGTGAACCAAACGCAGACGTTCGAAGCGGAGCGAGACCTGGGGCTCTTGTGGGCGCCCTTGAGACGAGGAGACGGGCGTCGTGTTTCCCACTGGGATTCGCTGGCCGACGTGAGTGCCGGAGATGTTGTTTTCCACTACGCGAAGCAGCACATCCAAGGAGTTAGTCGAGTTCGCACAGCGGCGATTCAAGCTCAGCGGCCTTTCGAAACCGATGCTTGGCCTGATGCGGGCCGCAAGATCCCTGTTTCCTTCGAGGCCTCGGAGACACCCGTTCGACTGGACGAGATTAGCTTGCTCACCCGCCAGGCAGAGCGGCATCGAAACTCGCCATTCCAAGAATCTGGCCGGGTCAACCAGGGGTACCTTTTTCCTCTCTCTGATGGGGCGGGTGCGGCACTGCTCGACCTCCTTGAACGCACAGCGCCCGGACCAGATTGGCGCCCTGCATCAGTTGAAGACGCGCACGTCGTCGAGAGGGTCGGCAACAGGGCGAAGGACTCTCGGCCTCCCTATAGCGAACACGCGTGGACTGCCCCATCGACGGACGATTTGATACTTTCCTCGAGTCGGCCCCGAGGCGAGCTTGCTTACGACACCGAGCAGATCGTGACGCGCGAAGAGTTTCGTTTACAAGTGGCCTTCTCGCGTTGGTTGGAAGCGAACGAAACACCGCCGACCGACTTGACGCTCGGGACAGGCACGACGGCGATCAAGCCGGACCACTATGTGAAGAGTCGTAAGTGGATCGTGGAGGCGAAAAAGTCTGAGGCTCGCCCGTACGTTCGGTTGGCCATCGGGCAAGTGCTCGACTACGTTGCACTGGCAAAGACGCACAACATCGAAGCGACGCCTGTCATTCTTCTGCCAAGACGCCCTATTCCTGACCTGGTGGCTCTCCTTCGCACGCATGGCATCCTGCTCGCAACGCCCAAGGGTATTGACGTTGTCGACTTCGTTGTCGAGTGATCCCTAGATATTCCCCCCGATGCGAGTCACGGTTCGCAGGCGCGGGGCGTGTCCGGTTTGTGGTGGCGGATCGGTGGTGAGCGCGATGCGCCCGCTGGCGGGCATGACGGCCTGTGCGGCTTTCTTCCGGGCATCCTTGTGTCGCTGCCCGTCGCTAGGGTTCGTACAGGCGCGCGCGGCAGACTTCCTAAGGGTTGTTTCATTAGCACCGCACTGGGATTCAGCGCGCGATGGCGAAGTTCCGTTGCAGCCGTCTGATGGACCAGCCCGACCCACATGCACCACCCCGATGAAAGGCCCACACGTGGACGCTTCTGAACTCAACTCCGCCGTCGGCCAGGGGCTCGAGCAGCTTGGGTTGGGGCTTCGCCGCATCATCGAGGGTGCGTTCGCCGAGGCGGTGCCCGGTGTCGAGTGGACGCGGACTATCGAGGAGAAGGACCGCGCGGCCGGGATCGGGCACGGGCGGTACTCGGCGACCGACGTGTCACTCATGCTTCGCGCGATGACCGAGCGGATCGGGGAGCTGGGTTACCCGTTCGACCGCGTATTGTCGCGGAGCGCTCGCGGGTACGCGAGTGAGCTTCGGGAGGTTCGGAACGCCTGGGCTCACAACGCGGGGTTCACGGAGCAGTCGGCTTACCGGGCGTTGGATTCGATGCAGTTGCTGTTGGAAAGCGTTGGGGCTGCGGCGCAGGCTGCGTTTGTGGGGGAGTTGAAGGGGCAAGTGTTGGGCCCTTCGACGGGCTCAGGGGCCGATGGTGCGGACGAGCAGAGCGCCGAAGGCACCGCATCCGCCGCAGGCCCCGCCTCCGTCTCCATCCGCGTCAGCGCGACGCCGACGCTCAGCTACGCCATGGCGCACTGCAGCATCGCGGTGATCGACGAGATCGTCCTCGAGAACCACGGCGGGGAACGCCGGGCGGCCTCCGTCGAGATCGATGTCGTCACCGCCGACGGCGCCCTCGCCGACACCAAGGTGCTCCTCGCCGACCTCGGCGAAGACCGCACCACCCTCCTCCGCAGCCCCGAAGTCCTCCTCGACCCACGCCGCATGCTCCTCGTCGAAGAACAGCGGCCCGGCGTCATCCGCGTCACCGTCCGCGACGCCGCCGGCACCGAGCTCGGCACCGTCGAGAGCCCCGTCACCGTGCTCGCGTCCAACCAGTGGATCGCCGCACCCGTGCAGCTCGGCCTCGAGCTCCTCGCCGCCCACGTGCAGCCCAACGCCCTCGTCGTCAGCGAGCTCATGCTCGAGGTCTCCGACCTCCTCGACAAGCAGACCGGCAACAGCTCCCTCGCCACCTACCAACTCGACGACCCCGCCCGCATCGACGCCATCGTCGCCGCCGTCTGGGACGCCGCTCGCGCCCGCGACATCCGCTACGCCGAACCGCCCGCCAGCTGGGGCCAGAGCGGCCAGAAGGTCCGCGCCCCCGAGGAAGTCCTCACCAGCCACCTCGGCACCTGCCTCGACACGACGATCCTGCTCGCGTCCGTCCTCGAAGCCATCGGGATCCACCCCCTCCTCTGGCTCCTCAACGACCACATCTTCCTCGGCTACTGGCGCGTCCAGACCACCCTCGACGTCGTCGCCAGCACCGACGTCTCCGAAGCCGTCAACTCCCTCGAACTCGGTCGTATCGGCGTCGTCGAGACCACCATGCTCACCGGCACCTCCGCCACCTTCGCCGAAGCCTCCCGCCGGCCCCACACCGAACACCTCGCCGGCTCGCTCGACGCCTTCATCGGCGTCACCGACGTCGTCCAGGCCCGCCTCCGCAAGATCTACCCGCTGCCCAGCCGCCGCATCAACGCCGAGGGCGAACCCGTTGTCACCCTCTACCAGGCACCCGAAGCCCGCGCCCTCACGCAGGACGCCCCGGCCACCGCCGAATCGACCGCCGCCGGTCACGGCCCCGACGTCCCGAAGCGCGTCTCCACCTGGAAGAACGCCCTCCTCGACCTCAGCCTCCGCAACAAACTCATCAACTACACCGATCGCTCCGGCTTCGAGCTCGCCGTCCCCGGCCCGGCGCTCGGCCGCCTCGAGGACAGCATCAACCACGGCACGCCGCTCACCCTCGTCGCCTCCGACAGCGTCGCGACGATTGACCAGCAGCGCGGCATCCGCTTCGGCCGCGACCTCGCCGAGAGCGACCGCATCACCTTCCTCGAGGACAAGAAGAGCGCCTTCATCGACGTCACCGAGGCCGCCTACCCGACCAAGCTCCGCGCCCTCGCCTACAAGGCCAAGACCATCGTCGAGGAGACCGGCGCCAACAACCTCTACCTCGCGTTCGGCATGCTGAGCTGGCGCTTCGGCGACCGCGACCTCCGCTCGCCCCTCGTGCTCGTGCCCGTCACGCTCACGACCACGAGCCGCGGCTCCTCCTACCGCCTTACGCTCGACGAGTCGGGCTCCTCCACGCCCAACTACTGCCTGCTCGAGAAGCTACGCCTGAGCTTCGGTCTCGAGATCCCCGGACTCGCCAACCCGGTCGAGGACGGCTCCGGCATCGACCTCCCGGCCGCGTTCACCGCCGTGCGCCAGGCGATCCTCGACGCTGGCCTGCCGTTCCGCGTGGAGGAGACGGCGTCGCTGTCGATCCTCCAGTTCGCGAAGTACCGGCTGTGGAAGGACCTCGACGAGAACTGGGAGACCCTCGCGTCCAACAGTCTCGTCGACCACCTCATCAACTCGCCGCTCGAGGCCTACGCCGACCCGACGCCCGCACAGACCGACACCGACCTCGACCGCCTCGGCCTCGACTGCCCGGTCGCCGCCGACTCCTCCCAGCTCGACGCCGTCGCCGAAGCGGTCGCCGGCCGCACCTTCGTGCTCGAAGGCCCTCCCGGCACCGGCAAGTCGCAGACCATCACCAACCTCCTCGCCCGCTCGCTCGCCGAGGGCAAGAAGGTCCTGTTCGTCGCCGAGAAGCGAGCGGCGCTCAACGTCGTCAAGCAGCGACTCGAAGACGTCGGGCTCGGCGCGTTCTCGCTCGACCTCCACGACAAGGGCGCACGGCCCAACATCGTCCGCGCGCAGATCAAGACCGGTCTCGACCTCCGCACCAAGGCCGACATCGACGCGCTGAGCACCAACCGCGAGCTGTCGGAGTCCGGCCTCCGCACCCTCACCCGCTACGCCGACCGCCTCCACGAGGTCAACGCCGCCGGCTTCTCGCTCTACTCCGCACGGAGTCGCCTGCTCGCGATGGACCACGACCTCGTCCCGATGGCGATCCCCGAGCAGCTCGTCGCCGCCGGAACGCCTGAGGCCTTCGAGCAGCTGCGGCAGGTGTTCCGCGACCTGCCCGAGCGCTCCGACCTCGCACGCCCGAGCACGACGCACCCGTGGGCGTTCCTCGACGGCCCGTCCGCTCCCGGGCTGGACGCCGCGACCGTGCAGCAGGCCGCCCGCGCGCTGGACGCGGCTCTGGCCTCGACGCTCGACGCCGGCCTCCCGATGGACGTCCTGCGCCTCGCGTCGCGACCCGACCTCCTCGGCCTCTGGTCGACCGCCGTCGCCGCGCCGCGTCTGCCGATCGGCGCGCTCATGGCCGGGACTCGGCCTGAGGACTTCGTCCGGCTCGACGACGCCCTCGCCGCCGCCGAACAGCTCCGCAACGCCCAGGCCGAGTGGCGCTCGACGTTCACGCCTGCGATCCTCGACCGCGACATCGCCGGCCCGCTCCACGCCGCTGAGCAGGCTGCCGCGTCGAGCTTCTTCGGTCGCAAGAAGCGGCTCCGGGCCGCGCTCGCCCAGCTGAGCGATGTGCTCGCCGTCGACGCGGCCTCGTTCAAGGTCAAGCAGCTCGTGCCGCAGCTCACCGAGGCGAAGGCCGCGCAGGACCGTCTCGTCCAGCTGCGCGGCACGCTCCGCTCCACCGCGCTCCCGCTCGTCGGCGACCGCTGGAACCCGCTCGTCGAGCCGACCCAGCCCGTCCGCGAACTGCTCGGCTGGTACCGCTGGCTGTCGGAGGGCTTCCGCCTGCCGGGCACGCCCGACGACGCGTTCATCACCGCCGTCCGCGACCACTACGCCACGACCCAGCCGTCGCAGCAGGCGGCCCAGGCGCTGACGACGCTCGCGAGCACCTGGAGCGACTTCCTGCGCACCGCGTCCGTCAGCACCGAGCGCCTGTCGGCGTGGTCGGGTGGCGAGGGCTTCCTGCAGGCCTGGTGGTCGACCCGCGACGCACGCCATCTCGACGCCGCCGAGCCGGTCGTCCTCGAACGCTGGCTCGATCTCGTGCGGGTCATCGAACCGCTGCGCACCCATGGGCTCGACGACGTCCGCGCTGCGATCCTCGCCGGTCGCATCGAGACCGAGGACGCGACACTCGCCTTCGAGAAGGGCCTCGCACAGGCGTCGATCGACGAGCGCGAGCGCACCACCACGCTCGACGCCTTCGACGCCACCGCACACAACCGCAGCGTCACCCGCTTCACCACGAGCGTGAAGGCCGTGCGCGAGGAGTTGCCGCGGGCGATCCCAGCGTCGGTGCTCGGGCTGCGGACGTTCAGCTCCCAGTCGGAGAGTGGTCAGGTCGGCGGGCTGCGTCGCCAGATCGACCGTCAGCGCGGCGGCATGAGTGTCCGTGCACTGCTCGAGAACTTCGGCGAGCTCATCACGCAGATCATGCCGTGCACGCTCGCGAGCCCGGAGTCGGTCGCGCGGTTCTTCCCGGCGGCTGCCGAGCTGTTCGACATCGTCGTGTTCGACGAGGCGTCGCAGATTCGCGTCGCCGATGCGATCGGGGCGATGGGGCGTTCGCGCTCGGTCGTCGTCGTGGGCGACAGCAAGCAGATGCCGCCGACCACGTTCGCCGAGGCGGGCGCGACGATCGACGACGACGCCGACTACACGAGCGAGGTGTTGCAGGACGAGGAGTCGATCCTGTCCGAGTGCGTGCAGGCGCGGGTGCCGAGCAAGTGGCTGTCGTGGCACTACCGCAGCCAGGACGAGTCGCTCATCGCGTTCTCGAACCACCACTACTACGACAGCCAGTTGTCGTCGTTCCCGGCGCCGTTCGCGGGTGCGGGCGACGGTGGGGTCGCGGGTCACGGGCTGGCGTTCGTGCAGCTGGACGGGCAGTTCGAGCGGGGTGGCCGCGGCAAGACGTTGCGGACCAACCCGGTGGAGGCTCAGGCGATCGTCGAGGAGATCTCGCGCCGCTTCGAGGCCTCGCCGGACGAGACGCCGTCACTCGGGGTCATCACCTTCAACGCGCAGCAGCGGACGTTGATCGAGGATCTGCTGCGTGACAGTGCCGACCCGCGGATCGCGCTGGCGCTGGACGAGCAGGACGGGCTCTTCGTCAAGAACCTGGAGAACGTGCAGGGCGACGAGCGCGACACGATCCTGTTCTCGATCGCGTTCAGTGCGAACGAGAAGGGCGTGATCCCGTTGAACTTCGGTCCGCTCACGCGCGCCGGTGGTGAGCGACGGTTGAACGTCGCGGTGACACGGGCGCGGCGACAGGTGGTGTTGTTCGCGAGCTTCGACCCGTCGGAGCTGCGGGCGGAGCAGACCTCGTCGATCGGCATCAAGCACCTGAAGGCGTACCTTGAGCTGGCGCAGCGGGGGAGTGAAGCGGCCGGCGAGGACGGGCGTCGTCAGGCGATCATCGACCGCCACCGCGACGAGATCGCCGACGAGCTGCGGTACGCCGGGCACGCGGTGCGGACGGATGTCGGCTTGTCGGACTTCCGCGTCGACATCAGTATTGCGAGGGAGGCGGAGCCCGACCGACCGCTGGTGGCGGTGTTGCTCGACGGGGCGTCGTGGCGCGAGCGCCGGACGGTCGCGGACCGTGACGGACTGCCGGTCGAGGTGCTGAGTGGCTTGATGCGGTGGCCGGGCGTCGAGCGCGTGTGGTTGCCGGAGTGGTTGCACCACCGCGAGGAGGTGCTGGACCGGTTGGTCGCGGCCGTTGAGGCTGCGGCTGAGCGGGCTGCTGCGGGGAGTGCGGTACCGGAGGAGTCGGCTGGTGCGGAGTCGGATGCGGCTGATGCGCCGGCAACCGATGAGGCCGATGTCGCTCCCGAGGCTTCGGATGCGCCCGCGCCAGTTCGCAGCGCCCGCGTGCGCGAGTGGTCGGAGCGGCTGGCGTCGCTGGAGACCCTGTCGGAGTTCCGCGACCGCAAGGTCGGCTCGGCGCAGCCCGTCGAGGCGGCGCCGGTGGTGGACGCGTCCGCGCGCCACCCGGAGCTCTCGGAGTACGAGCCCTGGGATGCACCCACGCTGGGTGGGATCGAAGTGCTCGACCGCTTGCCGGGGCGACAGTCGGTCGTCGCGGTGCAGGGTGCGATCCGTGCTGCGGTGGAGGCGGAGGGGCCGATCCACGTGACGCGTCTGGCCAAGCTGGTCGCGGGTGCGTTCGGTCTCGACCGGGTGGTGGGTTCGCGGGCGAAGTCGATCCTCGACAAGGTCCCGGCCGAGCTGCTGGGCCGCTCCGACGAGCCGTTCGCTTGGCCGACGTCGATCGACCCGCTCACCTGGCGCGGTGCGCGTCAGTCCTCAGCCGAAGCGGCCCGCGCGATCGAGCACATCTCCCTGGTGGAGATCGCGAACGCGATGGCGATCGCAGCGGAGGAGTCGGCCGGTCTCTCGCCCGACGAACTCCGCCGCGAGACCCTCGCGATCTTCGGTGGCAAGCGAGTCACCGCCGCGATCGGTGCCCGCCTCGACGAGGCCCTCGAGTTCGGGCTGTCGTCGGGGAGGTTGGCGCGCAGCGGCGAGGACACGATCGTCGCCCTCCACACCCCCTGAAGCGGCACGTGTCCGCTCTCACGGCACGCCTTGCACGGCGTGCCGTGAGAGTTCGAACGTGCCGTGGGACGCCGTCAGCGCTCCTGCTGGCGGCCGTCGCGCACGAAACCGGTTATTCGTCCAAGGAGCGGTTCGGATGCCTCGGGCACGTGTCCTGGCTCAAGTCCGTGTTCCCGCAGGTACTTCAAAGCGCGCTCGACGGAATCGATTTTGCGCTTGAGCTCCTTCAATCCCGGAGCGTCCCCGTCGGAGAATTCGTCGAGTCGTTCATGCTCACGCCGAACTTCGATCTCCGTCTCGACGAGCACCCTCCACGTCGTCGGGTCCGAGTCGAGATGCTGCAGTTCGCGAAGAATCTCGGCTGCGAGACGGCGTTCGATCACCGCCTCAAAGGTCTCGGCGGAGGTTCCCGGACTCGCAAGCCCGAAGGCTATGCCGCCTCCGCCCGCAGTCACCAGGGTGCCGGCGGTCAACAGACCACCCACCATTCCGCCAGGTCCGAAACTCGCGAGCGCGCTCGTGATGGCGGCAGCGCCGGCTAGCCCTGGCGCGGCCGCCAGAGCGAAACCTCCGGTCGCCACGACGATCGCCGCTGCTCCGACACCGATCGCACCCCATTTGAGCCAATTGACGCCGCGAGCCCCACCGAGAGCACTCTTCGCTCGTTGGCCGGCATCGAACACGTCGGTGCCGAACTGGCTTCCGAGGCCCATCTCGGCTGAGAGGTCCCGCATCGCGGCCTTCCAAAGGTCCCTTGAGATGTCGATCTCGAACGGTCGAATGACATTCTCTGACGCGAGCACCGTCAGGAGCGCAACGGCCTCATCCTTCGGGATCTGGAAACCGGGGCGAGCTTCGGGAACTGCTGCCTCGGCATCGGCAAGGTCGAATGCGAGCCTCGCGATCGCTGCTGGCAGCGGGCGACTCTCGCTCTCGTTCCGCTTTGCAATGAGGTCGACGGTCGCTGCCTGGACATGCCTCAGCGCTCCCTCATACCGATCCTGCTTGTCTTTGTCGCCCCGCAGCATCGGGGTCACGAGATGGGCATAACGGAGTGCGAGAAGAGCAATCTGCTCAGAGAAGTCCAGCGGGATGGCTGGGGCGTTGTCAAACACATCCACTTCGCGCGACTTTGACCCGAAGACCGCGTAGCCGATGCTCTCCGCAACGGTTGAGTTGGCGAGGTAAGCCGTCGCGTCATGTGCGGGACGTCCGAGGTGTCCCGTGTTGACCCCCAGGTCGATCAGCCAGGGGAAGACCGAGGACAGGCCCCGATGTGCCGCAACCGGATCGCCGAAGTTCCAGAAGTTCACCCACCAGCCAAGGTTGACCGGCGGCTCGGACAGGGACGATCGCAGCTTGTCGACGTCGAATCCGCCATGCGCCAACGGGCTCCCGATCGTCACCATGCCGACGACCTCCAACCCGTGTGGCAGGCGACGGAGAAGGTCAGCGGCGATCACGGAACCGAGGCTGTGGCCGACGATGACGATTGACCCGGAGCCCGGAAGGTGGGCGAGGATTCGATTCAGGATGTGCGCGCGAATCTGCGCATCGGAGAGATACAGCCGGGCCTGAGCAAGAAAGGGTAGGACGAGACCTGCACCGACGGCGGCATTGACGATTTGCTCAAACTCGGGCGTGATGTGTCCGGGGTGGTGTCGCCCGAGCCGAAACTCCAGAGCTCCGATGCGGCGCTCGAAGTCGCGCCGGTTCTTCCTGGCCGCATCGCGGGTGGGCTGCTTGACCTTCTCGCCCGGCATCGGTTCCTTGTCATCCCAACCCTTCAACGCATGGGCGTACTGGGGCGCTACGACGTTGACGTCGGACAGATCGGGGTACCCGAGATCGGACAGCGAAGCAGTCAGCGAGGTCGTCCAGTTGCCCTCAGGGTCGCCGGCGCCCACTCCATGAAGGAGGAGCAGAGTAGGGGTGTTCGACACGAAGTTCTCCAGACGGTTGGAACAGGAATTGCTACGTCAGATCCTGGGGGTGTCACACGGCCCGAGTACCGATGTCGCGCAGCACCGCGGCCGACGCGCGGACGCCATCCATCGCGCCCTGGATGGTAGCTGGGTCGCCGCCCGATACCGCGGTCGTCAGCGTGTCGAGGTTGGTCTGCAGTCCGATGAGGGCGGGCGCCCACTCGGCGGCGATCGATACCGGCACGTCCAGCGACTCCAGCTGACCGAGGTTGAAGCTGATCTCAGCCGTGTTCGAGATCAACCGCCAGGTGCCGCCCTCGGCCAGCGTGGTGACCATGTCGTCGAGATCCTTGTCGATGTCGGCGGTGTGCTTGCTCGCGCCCGCCTGGAAGGCGGCGACATCGACCACGGCCGGCGCAGCGGGCTCGGCGATGGGCTCGACAGTCGCGGTCGGAACCGGTGTCGGCGTTGCTGTCGGCGCCTGGGTTGCGGTCTGTGCGATGGCAACCGGCTCAGTCCGTCCGCCGTTGATCGCGTTCGAGACACCACCGACGAGCAGGAGCGAACCGACGACAGCGCCAGCGATGATCCAACCCTTCGCCTTGCCGCTCATGCCGGACGTGGTGCCTGGCTGTGCGGCGTACGGGGACGGAACCGGCGCGGCGGCGAACGCTGGCGGCGCGGACTTCTGCAGCTGGAGCGGCTGGTTGACGAGCGGAGCGGTCGCCGCCTGCTGCGGAGGCATGACTGCGGCGGGCGCAGTGTGGGTGGTCCATGCGGCACCGTCCCAGTAGCGCTGCTGTGTCGGGTCCGAGTAATCGGGATACCAGCCAGCGGGCGTGGCAGAGGGCGGGGTGGTCGAGCTCATGGGAACGGTCCTTGCATCGGGTCATCGTGACCCGCAGCAGCATCGGATCATCGACGGAGCAGGTGACGGACCCGCGAACCGGGCCAAGCACAGTCTGGCGGGGGAGGGGCGGGGGTCATCAGTCCCAGAATGGGTCACGCGCCCGAGTTGTGGGAGGGTAGCGCAAGGTGGATCGACGAGCCCGGCATCTCCCGGCCAGCATCGACCACTCCGACTTGACCCGATGGAGACTGACCTCCGCATGTCTGAACCGCTATCCCAAACGGATCCCGGGGGAGACGCACCCGCGCCGATGAAGTTCACGCGAACGGCGGCGGGACGGTTTCTGATCGCGTGCTCGATCATCGCGGCGATCGGCGCGATCGTCGTCGTCAGCGTTGTCGTCGGCGGATCGCGTCCTCCAGCAGCCCTCCAGTCGGACAGCCAATCGTCGGTGCAGTCGCCGCCAGCCGACGCTCCTTCGCTGCAGGCTGCAGATGATCCGATCGAACAAGCGCGCGAGGTGGTTGGCGGCTCGTACTCCTACGAACGAGTGCAGTAGGCGACTGCCGCGGCGCTGGTCGCGACCGGTACGCCGGTGACGACCGACAATTTCTCCAGAGCCTGGAGTTCGGTCCTCGCTGTCGCCGACAAGCTCGGTATCGAGCCGATGGACGTCATGTTGTGCGTGCCAGAGCTCGCTTCCTCCGAATCGGGCCTCACCTTTCCAGAGGTCGCTGCGCTCTGCGCCAGTGAGATCTATCTCGGCAAGCGGTGACGAAGGCGACCGACCACCGACTCCGAGCGGACCCGCTGGTGTTGGGGTTCGTGTGGCCGTCGATGGCCCAGCACGCAAGCTGACCCTGCAACGTTCCGGCAGTGCGGCGAGCGACCGGTCGCTCGCCGCACCGTCACGTGTCGGTCACGCTCATACGAGTCGTCTCACCGCGTGGGGGCACCGCCCTCGGAACACGCCCCTCGTTCGGTGTCTTGTTCCGTCGGCGCGGCATCACGCTCTCGCGTCGGCGGACCTGATCGCGCAGCGATGATCGCCAGGATCGTCAGTGCCCCAGCCATGGCGATGCCGATTCCGGGGGTGCCGTCTTCGCCGACTGAGGTCGTCAGGGCGAAGGCCGCGAAGATGATCGAGATGACGATCAGCATCCGCCTGATCTGTTCCGGAGACATCCTCATGACATCGCGTAGAACTGGTTCTCGAACCCCACCATGAACGTGCCACCGAGTGCGGGGCCGAGTGCGGTCACGACGGTTGCACGCACCGTCCACTTGATCGATTGGTACTCGGCATTGCGGAGGCCCGCGTAGTAGGCTTTCCGCGCTGCCTCGGTTCCCATCGCATGCGCCGACCCACCCATGGCGATCACGGCGATGATGATCGCGATGACGGGAACGGCTTGAGTATCGACGTCGCTCGTGCTGACGTCGACCAGAGCCTCGTCTTCCGATACCTGTGTCGTGGCGCTCGACGAGTGAGCTGGATCCTCGTCGGTCAGCTGCGTCGCTCCCGCGCTCATTGCACTGGTGATGGTCAGGGCTGCCGCCAGGCCGAGGCCCGTGCAGGTACTGACCATGCTGCGCTTCATCGTGTTCATGCTCACTCCCTTGACTTCATCGACCGATTTGGCCGTGGCAAGAATGTAGAATGTTAAATTCCATCCCGGAACCCCTCACTTCTGGGGACGCACGATCGCATCTCGCAGCGGATCCCAGAGAAGCCACCGTGTGGCTCATGCCACCGGCGCATTGATGGCATCTCTCCCCCGCGCCAAGCGTCGATGAGATGTCGCCGGTATCGGCCGATCCGCAGCGAGGGGAGGAGTCTGGTGAGGAAGCCCTGGTACATCTCTTCACGGCGGCCGTGGCGTGCGCCATCATGCTGACGTGGTTGGCTCAAGCGGTTCTCTGGCAGGAGCTCCCGCGGCCCATCGCCAGCGCGGTCTATGCGGCCATCACCATTTCGGCAGGCCTGGGTTCAAGAATGCTCCGGGAGCATCTCCTCGCGGGGCATCGCGTCGACAAGTCGGGAGGTGTGGTGCGCGACCGGAACGTCACCGCTCGGGCTGGGAGCTTCAACGATCTCCTGCTCGTCTGCCTCGGGCTCGGCGGAGTCTTCCTGCTCAGCGGCAACACCATCGCCGCGCTCGGCTGCGTCGGCATGGTCATCATCGCGATCGTCAGCGTCGAAATACGGGCGGCGCTACTCAGGCGACGTCAGCCCGCGCATCGCTGACTGCAGGTCCAGCGACCACCTCCACCTTGAACCCCGCGTCGTTCTCGAGCCAGCCCGCATAGTGCTGCTCGCCACCGGCGTGCGGGTAGCGGTCCTGGTAGAGGGGTCGCCAGCCGTGCTCAGGACCCGCCGCCATGATCGCGTCGACGGCCTCCCGCGTGCCGCCGCGGAACGCGAGATGGTTCACGCCCGGACGTCGCCGATCGTGCGACTCCGCTCTGAGGTTCGGCGACGCCGTCAGCGTGACGTAGGTGCCGCCGGCCTCCCAGGACTCGCCGCCCGGCCATTCGCTCTCCTGGGAGAACCCGACACCAGACAGCAGCCAGGCCCAGCTCGCACGCTCCGACTCCACGTCTGCGAGCCACACCTCGACGTGATGCAGCCCGGGCCCGACCGGCGCCGACGGACGCTCCCGCTGCAGCGCATCAGCTCCGTCCTGCAGCCGCTCGAGCGTCCCCGCCACCGCTACCCGAGCCAGCGCGTGCGGCCGCGCGAGCACGTCGATGTTGCGGGCGATCCGCACGTCCTCGAGCGGCACCAGCACCAGCCGCGGGTCGGCCCGCGGCGCCGTGTACCTCGGGAACAACGCCAGCAGTTCCCCGCCCACGATCAGCGACGCCGCCAGGTGGTAGTCGTTCACCCGATGCGCGCGATGGAACCGCACGCCAGCCGTCGCCTCGACCACCCCGAGCGCGACATCCGGCGCGAAGCCAGCGTGGGCAGCGATCCATGACTCGTCCGTGAGCTCGACCGCCGACACCGATGACCGGCTCGCGAGCGGATGGTCCACCGACATCGCCACATCGAACGGCTCGCTCAGCAGCGTCGTCACCGACAGCTGCTCCGACGGCCACGGCTCGTCATGGTCCATCCGGTGCGCGATGACGAGGTCGTACTGGTCGACGAGCTCGGCGAACTCGGGTTGCGCGACATCATGCTCCCCGAACACCAGCGACGGTCCGCCATCGGCGTCCTCCAGCAACCCCGGCAGCAAGGCCTGCCCGGCACTCTGGAACGCCGCCACCCGCACCCGCGCCCCGGTGTCGTCGCCGTACTCGCGCACCGTCTCGGCCGCACGGTCGATCAGCGTGTGCACCGTCCCCGCCATCTCGGCCAGTGCCATGCCCGCCTCGGTCAGACGGATCTCGCGCCCCACCCGATACGTCAGCGCGACGCCGAGCTCTCGATGCAGGGCGGCCAGCTGCTGCGAGATCGCCGGCGCTGTCACGTGCAGGTGCCGCGCGACCGCCGCGATCGTGCCGCGCTCGGCCAGTTCACGCATGATCCGCATCTGAGAGAGATTCATCAGCTCAAGCTAACTGGTCGCGTGGAAACCCTCAATATTCATGACGGATCGATCTGACTACGTTGGTCACCAGGACAGCGCAAGGGCGCCCGTCCGCGACAGCCGGCCCCACCGGCCGCCGCCGCTCCCGCAGGAAGGAACGCCGTTGCTCGCCCTCTGGAAACGACCCGACACCGCCGGTTTCGAACTCGTCGAGCGCGCGATGCCGGCCATGGGTTCCGACGACGTCCTCATCCGAGTCCACCGCACCGGCATCTGCGGCACCGACCTCCACATCGAGTCGTGGGACCCGTGGGCGGCCGGCGCGGTCGACGCCCCGCTCGTCCCCGGCCACGAGTTCTCGGGTGAGGTCGTCGAGGTCGGCAGCCGCGTCGAAGCGATCCCTGTTGGCGCAGCGGTCTCCGGCGAGGGCCACCTCGTCTGCGGCACGTGCCGCAACTGCCGCTCGGGCCGCCGCCACCTCTGCCGCCACACGCGCGGCCTCGGCGTCAACCTCGACGGCGCCTTCGCCGAGTACGTCGTCCTGCCGGCCACCAACGTCTGGGTCCACGGCGACCAGGTCACGCCCGACCTCGGCGCCCTCTTCGACCCCCTCGGCAACGCCGTCCACACCGCCCTCAGCTTCCCGATCCTCGGCGAAGACGTCCTCATCACCGGCTGCGGACCCATCGGCCTCATGGCCATCGCCGTCTGCCGGGTCGCCGGGGCGCGCAACATCGTCGCGACCGACGTCGTCGCCGACCGCCTCGAGAAGGCGCTCGCCGTCGGGGCGGACCGCGTGGTCGACGTCTCGAAGGAGCGGGTCGCCGACGCCCAGGCCGAGCTCGGCATGCTCGAGGGCTTCGACATCGGCCTCGAGATGTCCGGACAGGCCGCCGCCGCGAGCGAACTCATCGAGAACCTCAACACCGGCGGCAAGGTCGCGCTCCTCGGTCTCCCCTCGACCAACATCGAGATCGACTGGACCAAGGTCATCACCCGCATGATCACCATCAAGGGCATCTACGGCCGCGAGATGTTCGACACCTGGCACCACGCGAGCGCGATGGTCGACCACAGCCCCGAGCTCCGTAACGCCCTCGAGTCGCTCGTCACCGCACGCTTCCCGCTGGCCTCCTGGCAGGACGCGTTCGACACTGCGCGCGGGGGAGCGGCGGGCAAGGTGCTCATCGACTGGACCGACACCCGCGACGTCGTCATCACCGGCGTCATCGACGAACAGGCACCGGTCGCCGCCCACGCCGCGACCGCCGCCTGAGCGACCGCCACACGCAGCTCAACCGCCCACTCGACCCCGAGGAGACGACATGTACGGCACCATCAAGACGCAGCTGCGCGACCAGCTCGACCGCATCGAGGCCGACGACCTCACCAAGCGCGAGTTCGCGATCACGTCCCGCCAGGGCAGTCACGTGACGATCGACGGCCGCGAGGTGCGGAACTTCTGCGCCAACAACTACCTGGGCCTCGCCAACGAGCCCTCGATCGTCGAAGCCGCCAAGCTGGCGCTCGACGAGTGGGGCTACGGGCTCGCAAGCGTCCGCTTCATCTGCGGCACCCAGCAGATCCACCGCGACCTCGAGCAGGAGCTGAGCGCCTTCCTCGGCACGGAGGACACCATCCTGTTCTCCTCCTGCTTCGACGCGAACGGAGCGGTCTTCGGTGCGCTGTTCGGCGAGCACGACGCGATCATCTCCGACGCGCTCAACCACGCGTCGCTCATCGACGGCATCCGTCTGAGCAAGGCCCGCCGCCTGCGCTACCGCAACCGCAACATGGCCGATCTCGAGCAGCAGCTGATGAACGCCGCTGACGCGCGTCGCACCGTGATCGTCACCGACGGCGTGTTCTCGATGGACGGCTTCTACGCCCCGCTGGACGAGATCTGCGACCTCGCCGACCGTTACGGCGCGCTGGTCCTCGTCGACGACTCGCACGCCGTCGGCTTCGTCGGCCCGGGCGGTCGTGGAACGCCCGAGCTGTTCGGGGTGCAGGACCGCGTCGACATCCTCACCGGCACCCTCGGCAAGGCGCTCGGCGGTGCGTCGGGCGGGTATGTGAGTGCGAAGCAGGAGATCGTCGACGTGCTGCGGCAGTCGGGTCGGCCCTACCTGTTCTCGAACAGCCTGGCGCCGTCGCTCGTCGCCGGGGCGCGTCGGGCCGTCGAGCTCGCGGCGGAGGGTGACGAGCTGCGCGAGGGACTGTTCCGCAAGGCGGACCTGTTCCGTGCCCGCATGACCGAGGAGGGCTTCCGTCTGCTGGAAGGCTCGCACCCGATCATCCCGGTGATGTTCGACGACGAGCAGCAGGCGGTGCAGGTCGCGGCGCGGATGCTGGAGCAGGGCATCTACGTGATCCCGTTCAGCTTCCCCGTGGTGCCCCGCGGCGAGGCCCGCATCCGCGTCCAGATCAGTGCCGCGCACAGCGAGCAGGACATCGAGGACTGCGTCGCGGCGTTCGTGGCGGCGCGGGGGTAGGTGCGGCGGCTACTCAGCGAGGGTGATCGGCGTCGCTGGAGGCGGACGTCTCACGAAGTCGCATGCTCAGCACGTGCCGCACCGACCCGTCTGCTCCGCGGTCGTCGTCCACGCGGCGCATGCCGATCTTCTCCGCCACGCGCGACGACGCCCGGTTGTCAGGGTGGACGATCGCGACGAGCTCGAGCGAGTCCGAGTGCTCGCGGGCGAAGTCACGGCTGGCGGCGGCGGCCTCGGTCGCGAACCCTCGACCCTGCCAGGCGGGGCTCACGTGGTACCCGACCTCGAGCTTCAGCTCGCCGTTGACCCGCTGCCACGTCAGGCCGCAGTCCCCGACGAACTCGCCGTCGTGGGTCTCGATGATCCACAGTCCGAGGCCGTACTGGGCGTAATTGTCTTCGTTCCAGGCGATCCACGCCGCGGCCTGCTCGCGGGTCTTCGGCGCCGGGTAGAACTGCATGACCGCAGGATCAACGAGGAGGTTCGCCATGTCGTCGAGGTCCGCTGGCGTCATGCGCCGGAACCTGAGGTGCTCCGTGTCGCGGGGAAGTGACATCGATCGTCCCGCCTCTACTGCGGCATGCCGCGTCCTGCGGCGGCTCGGCGCTCGGCCTGTGTCTCCGCGTGGTGCTTCCGAAGCGCTGACAGGACCGCGGTCCGGATGATGAAAATCCACAGCAGCACGAACAGGATGAGGCCGAGCAACCAGGCGGTGACGGAGAAGATGGTGAATGCGGTGGGATCGATGTTCACGCGTGAAGGCTACCGGTTGGCCGAAGGCTGCGTGGTCCGCTGAGCGGTGTTGCGGTCGCTCACCGACGGACTTGCCCGGGACCTCGCGGAGGTGCCACCGTCTTCGGGCCTCACAGCGAGGAGGCGGCGAAACAGCAACAGTCGTCCATTAACCTTCTGATACTTGATATATGTTATTTGACCACCTTATGCTCGATCTCGCTGGCTCCGAGCACTCTGGATGCCATCTCGCATCGTGCCGGGGAGCCTCCGTAAAGCAGACACCCCCAATGCACGAGTCCAACATCGGGGGAAGTACGTGGAGCCGCAGTATCTCGGCACGATCAGTCGCATTCATACCTTGGGCCCGGAAGGCTCGAATCTCGAGGCGGCTGCGTGGAAGTGGCTGAGCGATCATCAGGTGACGGGCCGTGTGGAGCTTCACAGCAGTGTGGAGCGAGCGGTCCAGGCGCTCGAAGATGCGTCGCAAGCAGTCATGGCTTGCGCTGCCTACCCGGCTCTCCATGACCTCGTGTTCAGCAACCTTGGGGAGCTGACGATCATCGACACCTTTCTCATGCCGACGCACTCGATGGTCCTCGCGCGCCCCGAAGCGACTGAAGGTGCGGTCATCTCCACCTGCGCGGCTCACCCCGCGCCGCGAGCACTCGTTCCAGGTGCGGTCAGGTGGATCTTGAGCAGCAGCAACTCGCAAGCAGCATCCGATTGCGCGGCTGGCCTCGCCGACTCGTGTATCACCACACAAGCGGCGGCTGACCGCTTCGGGCTGACGACACTCATCGACCATGGCCCTGTCGACATGGCTTTCACCTTGCACGCTCACCCGTCTATCCGCACGCTCTGACGGCCGACCAAAGAAGAGGACCAACATGCTCGAAACCGGCTTGGAGAACTTGATCCGGCCTGCAAACGCGGCCACAGCGGACGTTCTTCGCGACCAGGTGGTGCCGCTCGTCGATGCGTTTCGCCTGCGCCAAACTGCCCAGGGGGTCATCCCTGATCCGACCGATTCTGACCGAGAGCTACTGACGCGTATCCGCGACCATGTCGTCGCAGCGTTCGGGGACATCGGCCGGGACGTTCAGGCGCAAGCCTTCGCGGACGACGTTGCCGATTGGCTCGATCGAGGACTCGACGAGAAGCCATACTTCGACCGATCGCGTGATGCCTTCTCCCGTGTCGGCGACGGCGAAGCTGCCCTCTTCGTCGGCGTCACTCGCGCGACGAACAGCACGACACCCTCTGGGGTCCGACTTGAGCTGTTCTTCATCCAGCGCCATCAGTCCAGGCTGCTGGCCGAGGTGGAATCGGCTTACCCGCACGACAACGACGTGCACATGGACGTGATTCTGCTCGCTGGTTCCAAGGGGTTCACGCTCGGTAACTGCCTGGTCTTCTTCCCAGAGAGTGTTGCCGCGGTCCGACCGATCGAGCGTCAGTCCTACGCCGTCTTCTTCTTCAGCAAGTTCCTCGACATCCACCGCACGATCGCGGCCGCAAATGCAGGCCTCCTACTGGGCGATCCCAACCGCTTTTCGAGCTCAGCCGGGCTCGACGAGTACCTCTGCTTTCAAGTGCGAAGCCTGTGGGGGTATCTGCACGACCGTGCACACTTCTCGGGCCCATGGTCCATGGCCGATAACGCGGTGCTCAAGATGCACTGGTTCATCGGGGTGATTGAAGAGATCAAGGTCGACGTCAAGCTGCTACTGATGGCGCGTGAAGGTGACGTTCCCTACTTCGACGAGCTCTTCAGCATGATCTTGCTTGAACGGATATTCCGTTATCCACTGGAGCCTCGCCCCGAGCGAAACTTCGACGCGGGCACTGGCGTCTTCCTGTTCTCGTACCTGCAAGAGCGCGGAGCTCTGGAGATCCGCGATGGGGTGATCGGTATCGACCAAGGCGGCGCGGTCGAGGCATTGCGTGCGTTGGTCGCGGATATTGAAGCGCTGGAACGTGACTCATCGTCGCCTGACGAGTACCGCTGGAACGCGACCCAGATGGTGCGCCGGCACCTCGTCGAAAGTACTGTCGCGGGTGACAAATATGCGCTCACCGATGAACAGCGCATTCTTCGCCGCCACGTCGAACATTTCGATGCCGTACCCCCATTGGACTTCAGCAGAACACCCTCCGCATGACCGGGGAGCATCAACCGGAAGTTGTCGTCGTCGTTCATCCACGACGACGCTTCGACGGATTCATCTCGAGTGCGCGGAAGCTCGGATGCCGCGTGGTCGTGATTCCTCGCGAAGACGAGTCCTCCGATTGGGATCTCGGAGAACACAGTGCGAATGTCGAGATTGCGCACTGGTCGGGGCCGATCGGAGGAACGGAGTTCGTCGAGTTCTTGAGTGACGTCATCGGTCGATTTCGCGCATCCGGCATTTTCGGCATGCATGAGGCCTCGCTACCGGCGGTGAGTCGTGCCGCAGCGATGCATCAGCTGCCCGGACTGCCGGTTCGGGTCATCTCACGCCTGCGAGACAAAGGGGCTATGCGGTCGGCTTTGGCGCGTAGCGGACTACCCAGCCCGAGATACTGCTCGGGGCCCGCAGGTGAAGCGTTGCTCGCCGAAGCCAAGTCACTCGACCTGCCGGTGGTCGTCAAACCATCGAACGGGTTCTCGAGTACAGGGGTCGAGCTTGTGATCAATCACGATGAGCTTGCTCATGCGATTGTCCGGTCGGCCGCCGCGATGACCGATCTCGGTCCGTCGACCGAGGTGGTCGTCGAGGAGTTCATCGCAGGGCCGGAGTTCGCGGTCGAAGCCATGACCTTCGCCGGAGCAAGCCGCATCCTGTCCATCGGATACAAAGGACAGCCCCAGGGTCCGTTCTTCGAGGAGTCGATCTACCAGATCCCGTCAGGCCTGGACCTGAAAAGCGAGAACGACATCCGCCGAGTCGTTCTGGAGGCACACCGAGCGCTTGATATTGACAGTGGTCCGACGCACACCGAGCTCCGTCTCGATGCGGACGGCACCCCTCACATCTTGGAGATCGGCGCCCGCATCGGCGGTTCAGGTGTCTCGGCCGCCCTCGTGAGCGCCGCGACCGGGATCGACTTCTTCGCGGAGGTACTCGCGGCCGCCACCGGGCGGCGCCCGAGCGTGTTCGATCACGAGACGACCTCGGTGGTGCAAGCAGCCGGTAACTACATCGTGCCGTGTCGCGGCAGCGGCGTGATCCAGGAGATTCGAGGACTTGATCTGGTGAGCCAGCGATCAGCCGTTCTCGACGTCGTCCAAATGATGTGGCCCGGTGAAGTCATCCTCCCCTACCCGGCCTTCAGTGGGTACCCGGCCTTCGTTCTTTCTGCACACGCGGATCTCGGTGAGCTACGAGACTTCCACCAGCAACTCGACGCCGACATCTCGGTTGTGTACGCATGATGGCTCAGAAGCAGTTGTGGGTGGATGGCCGGATTCTCCCCGCGGAGCATGCCACGGTTTCGGTGATGTCCCACGCCCTCCATTACGCGGGGGCGGTCTATGAGGGCGTTCGGGTCTACGGCGGCCGGGCCTTCGAGCTTGATCGTCACGTCTCGCGCCTCGTCGCTTCGGCTGAGCATCTCGGATTCGGGTTGCCACTCGACGGGCGACGGATCAGCCTCGAGATCGAGAGCTATCTCGCGGTGCTCGACGTGAGCGACTGCTACCTCCGGATCATCGCTTGGCGCGGAGAAGCGCTGGGGCTCGGTGGAGGCGGGGCGCCCGTCCATCTTGCATTCGCTGCGGTGGTGTGGTCTGCTCCGTTCGACACCCGAGATGGCATCGACCTCAGCTGGTCGCGGTGGCGGAGGCCGGCTCCGGACACTCTTCCGGTTCTCGCAAAATGCTCGACGGTCTACACGATCGGCACACTTGCCGCACGCGAAGCGCGCCAGGCGGGTGCCGACGACGCGCTGTTCACGACGCATGACGGCCGGCTTGCGGATGTCACGGGAGCGAATGTCTTCCTCGTCTTCGGCTCGACCTTGGTGACGCCAATCGCAGACACGTTTCTCGGAGGTATCACGAGACGCACAATCCTGAACGGTGCGGAGTCCTTGAGCTTGCGAACGGTTGAGCGCCATGTCCAGCCGAGTGAGGTGTTCGAGGCGGATGAGGCCTTCGTCTGTGGCACTGCGTACGAGGTCGTCCCGGTCCGGAGCGTGAACGGGCACGTGCTGCCGAAGACAGACATAGGACGGATTGTGCAGCAGTGGTACTTGGAGAGGGTTCATGACCGATAGCTCGAACGCCCGCGACCGCGACCTCGCCGGTTCACGCCTCTTGATGATCGGGCTCGACTGGCCGGCGGTCGATACTGCAGCAGCCCTCGGCGTCGAGACGGTGGTCATCTGCTCACGAGCCAGTGCGCGAGCTGGGCTTCGAGAACTTGGAGACTTGCCAGTCCTGCTGGTCGAGGACCACAGTCGACTCGACGATTGTCTCGCCGCTCTGATTCTTGCCGGCTCGCGTCCCGAGCAGTTTGACGGTGTCTACACGACGGACGAGTTCGCGCTCGGCGCCTGCAACGCGCTCGCCGCGCTCGCCGACACGTCGCGGCTCACCCGCTCGGGTGATATCTCGGTCTTTCGCGACAAGCGCATACAGAAGAGCGCGGTCCAGGCAGCGGGGATCGCGACCGCCGCGCATTGGCCGATTCCAGATGTGCGGACCTTCGACGCCGGTTCAGTGCCCTGGCCGGGCTCGTACGTCTTGAAGCCGGCAGCCCGCGCAGGGACGATGCACACCCGAATCGTCCGGGATGAGCCCGAGCTCCGTGCCGCACTGATCGCCCTTGGCGAGTCCGACGCCGGTGACAAGGACTTCCTTCTCGAATCGTGCATCGATGTCGCGAAGGAGTGGGTGGTCGACGGGATCGTCTTCGACGGTCGCATCGAGTTCCTCTCGATCAGTCACTACGGTGCTCCGCCGCTGCAATCGCTGAGTGCCGGTGCGCCGATGACGATGGTGAAGCTCGACCCGGCACAAGCGCCTGAGGCGTACCGGGATGTGTCGCCGATGGCCGAGTCGGCGTTGTCCGCCCTCGGTGCCTGGCGTGGGGCATTCCACATGGAGATCTTCTGGTCGCCAACCGACGGCTACGTCTTCGGCGAGTGCGCCCTCCGGCGTGGAGGGGCCTTCACGTTCGAGCAGCTACTCCTGAAGTACGGCTTCTCGATCGTCGAGGCAGCCATCCGCTGCGCGCTCGGGCGACCACCGCAGCAGCCGACCGCGACGCGTTCCGGCATCGTCGGCACGACGCAACTCCTGACGCCGGAGGGCACGATCCTGACGGTTCCGACACTTGACGAATTCCACCGCCAGAGCGGCGTCGAGTTCGCCCGGTACTTCCTCGCCCCCGGATCGGTGCTGCGGCACGGCGCTGCCCACGGAACGCACATTCGTACCGCGGAGGCACTCGTCACCGCGCCCGATCTCGCCCAGTTCGACGAGCGGATCCACCTGCTCCAGTCCTGGTTCGCAGACCAGGTCGCGATCGCACCACCGGCGTCGGACGCCGCCGGGCTTCGAGCCTGGCAACGCGCGCACTTCTCCGAGGCAGTGCGGTCGGAATCGACCTATGGTCTGCATGCTGGGTCAGGGGATCGGTGACCTCGCTGCTGCACGGTCTGCGCGCCGGCTGGCGTCTTCCGAACGATCTCAGTGACGGGGATCGGCGGACGGTCGTCGCCATGCTGTCCAACGGACTTACGAAAGCCCTGGCGCGCGGAGGATTCGTGGCGCTATCGGTCATCTACCTGTCCAGTGGGCTGCGGATCGATGAGCAGACGGTCGCGGTCGCCGTCTTCATCGCAGGGGCGTTCGGGCTTGCCGGGTCGCTCTTCGGCGGGTTCGTCGCCGACCACTTCAGCCCGAAGGCGGTCACCGTCGGTTCGTCGTGCGGAGTTGCACTCGGGTACGGCGTGCTCGTGTTCTGCGACGACTGGCTGATCGCTGTCATCGCGTTCAGCGTGGTGGCTGCATTCGACCGGAGCTCCGCTGCGACGCTCGCGACCTGGATCGGTCAGCGGCTGCCGACCGAGGCCGCGACGAGGTGTCGCGCTCTGATGCGTGCGGTCGGTAATCTCGGCATCGCGATCGGAGCCGCGCTCGCTGCGGTCGTCCTCGTACTTCCTGCGCCGATTCCATTCGGCGCAGCGTTCCTTGCCATGGCGGGAGCTGAGATGGGAGGGATCCTCCTGCTGCTGCGCGCTCCTCGGCCGAAGCCGATCGACGTCCAACGGATCGGGGGAGGGTCGCCGCTGTCGGTCTTCGGCAACCACGGATTCACGGTCTTCGTCCTCGGGATCGCCGCGCTGTCGTCGTTCTACCTGATCCTGGACTTCCTGTTGCCGCTGTGGGTGTCGACCGGGACTGAGGATCGCTACGTCCTCATCCCCGTCGCGATCGTCGTCAACACCGTCCTGGTCGTCCTGCTGCAGGTCCCGGTCTCGTCCCTCGCCGACACGCCCTCACGTTCGGCTCGTGCGCTCGGGCTCGCGGGCGGATTGCTGTTCGGCGCGACAGCGTTGTTCGCGGCCTCGACGCTGCTCCCTGACCTGCCGGGCGCTTCGCTGTTCTGCGGGGCTGTCGTCGTCCTCACTCTGGCCGAGCTGTTGACGTCGGCTGCCGGGTGGACCCTGAGCTACGCCTACGCGCCGCCGCATCGGATCGGCGCCTACCAGGGCGTCTTCGGCTTCGGAACGTCGCTCGGGGTCATGGTCGCGCCGGTCGCTCTGACGGCAATCGTCATCCGGCCATCGATCGGAGAAACCGCTGTCGGTTGGCTGATCCTCGGCGGTGCGTACGCGATGACCGGCGGTCTGCTGTGGGTTGCGGTGTCGCGCCGGTTCTCGGCCATCAAGCAGGGCTGATGATGCCTGGATTCACATTGCCGCCCAGTCCCGTCGGATCCTAAGATCGACATCCGTCCAGGGCGTCAACCGCGCCGCATGCTGCGCGTCGCGAACCCGTCGAGCGCTGCCAGAACGGGAGGCGCAGTCCAGAGACGGTTCCGCTGTCGCGACGAGCCGACCGTGAGGATGCCACGGTCGACGAGGGTGTCGAGCGCGTTGAAGGCCGTGCGATCTGAGGCGTCGAGATGTTCGCGCACGAGCCGACTGTTCATCACCGGATGTTCCAGTGCCAGTGCCGTGATGCGATGCGCGGCCGAATCGGCGCGGATGTCGCGCAAGGCCTGCTGCCATGCGGCCCGGATGGTCTCGATCTCCTCCACCAACGTCCGTCCGTTGGCGATCGCGAGGAACGCACCGTCGGCGAAGACGCGGACGATCGGCTCGACGTCGCCCTGCCGATAGCTGGTGAGTGCAGCGAAGTAGTCGTCACGCTGCTGCAGGATGCCGGCTGAGATGGGCACAGTGACCCCGCTGGTCAGTCCGACCCGCCGGAGGGCGGCCTGCACCAGCGCTCGACCGGTGCGCCCGTTGCCGTCAGGGAACGGGTGGATGGTCTCGAATTGCGCGTGAGCGACGGCGATCGCAGCGAGCGGGAGCGGTGCCGGTCGGAGGGAGTAGGCGATGAAGTCATCCATCGCCGCTGCGACACGGTCATGGTGCGGCGGAACGAAGTCTGCTTCATGCGGACCGAAATTGCCGCCCCCGATCCAGACCTGCTCGTCGCGATATCGGCCGGTGATCTCCGGTGCCGATGTGCCGAGGAGCTGCTCCTGCATGGCGATGATCGTCGTGTTGGAGAGCTCGTCCGATGCTGCGAGTGCTGCCTCGAGAGCTCGGACATTGGCGACGATGAGTGGCGCGTTCCCGGTGTCGCGCTCGTCCAACTCGGCCTCGGCGATCGCCTTCGCGCTGCTCGTCAGGTTCTCGATCTGCGAGCTCGACGCCGATTCGCTCCACAGCAGGATCGACGAGAAGGGCGCGGTGACGTGACCGACCTCGCTGTCGAAACGGATGATCCGTTCCTGCGCTTCGCCCAGCAGCTCCACGAGATCATCCGGCAAACGGATGTCGAGGTCCGCGATCGGCGGCGGGACCGCGGCGTCGTATGGCTGTGCGAGGAGCAGCCGCTCGCGCTTCGGCAACGCGTCGGGAGCGATACGCGACCGCCAGGGCCGCTGTTCATACGTGACAGCGGTCGTCATCGTCCCCTCCTGTTTCCCGGCCGAAGTTGCAGTTACGAGAGCCGTTAGTGAAGTTTAGGCGCTTATCCTTCACTAAAGGATCTTCGGGGTGCAGTTTGGACGCCGATGTCAGCGGTTTGACTCTCCCGTAGGGGGAGGCGTGATGCTTGAAGCATGTTGCACATCGGAGAGTTCGCAGGCATGACCGGGTTGAGCGTGAAGGCGCTCCGCCACTACGACGAGAAGGGCGTCCTGGTTCCGGCCGACGTCGATCCCGATTCCGGCTACCGCCGCTACGGCGAGGAGCAGGTGCGTTCAGGCGTGATCGTGAAGGCCCTCCGCGATGCCGGCGTCCCCCTCGCCGCGGTGGGTGTCTCCGTCGCAGGCGCCGACCCGTCGACCGCTCTCGACGTGCACCACCGCCTCGTCCTGGAGCAGCGGGAGCAGGAGGACCACGCGTTCGTGCAGGCCCGCTCGGTCGTCGTGTCGCTCGCGGCACCGGTCGAGATCGTCGAACGAGCGCTCCCACCCCAGCCCTACGTCGGCCGGGTGCTCACTGTGCCCCGCGGCGACGAGGACGCCGTGACGGACGACGACGCGAACGAGCAGTTCTCGCAGCTCTACGTCGCCCTGCAGGAGGCCGGCGTCGGCCCGACGGGCACGTTCTGGACCACGCTCCGACCGAGTGAGCAGGGGGCGGTCGAGATCGTCTGCTGCTGGCCGACCTCGTCGCAGCTCGAACCGACGTGGGGTGGTGACGAGACCACGGTCGAAGCGCTGCCCGAGCGGACCGAGCTCGCTGCGGTCTGGCGATCCGAACCCGGCGTCGAGCTCCCCGAGGGATCGACCCACCCCGCAGTGGTCGCCCTGTTCGACGCGATCGCGGAGCGCGGCATCACGATGCCGACCACCGAGCTGCGGCAGCGGGTGTTCGGCCAGACCGCCGACGAGTACACGGTCGAGGTGTCGATCACCCTGCCGTGAGGTCGCGGTCCCATCGCGCTTCCCGGGGGCGTGTCAGGCCAGGTCGTTAGGCTGGACTCGTGGCCAACAGCAAAGATTTCGACACCCGGTACGAGCTCCGTGAGTTCCCGTTCGCGAACGGGGCCGACGGCGAACCGACGCCCGAGAGCCTTGCAGCCCTCGACGCCATCGGGTTCGGCTTCCACGAGTCCACCCCGAAGCCGGAGGCGCGCAAGCGCAAGGTGAACGAGCTCATCGCCGACGAAGCGGTGCTGCTCGGCGCTTACGTCCGCAAGCCGCAGCCCGGTTCGGTCGACGAGACCTGGCCTGCCGGCACCTTCTCCTGGTTCCCGAAGGCGCTCAGCTGGGGCGACGGCACGAGCATCAACACGCAGGCGATCTCCGACGTCACGGTCCGCCCGACCGAACGCCGCCGAGGGATCCTGCGCCGCATGATGACGCAGGCACTCGAGCGTGGCGTCGCCGACGGCTATGCGATCGCGGCCCTCACCGCCAGCGAGGGCACCATCTACCGTCGCTTCGGGTTCGGCTCCGCGATCCGTGAGCGCAACGTCGTCGTGAAGCGCGCGAAGGCCCTGCCGTTCCTCGCGCCGACGAGCGGCATCGTATCCGTCGTCACGCCCGAGTACCTGGTCGACGGCGTCGCACGTCAGGTGTTCGACCGCTTCGACGAGCGCTCGATCGGGTCCATGGTCCGCAACACGGGGTCCTGGCCGCTGGTCCTCGGCACGCTGGGTCGCGACGGTGAACCGGCGAAGGACACCCGCGCCGCCGTGCACCGTCCCGCCGACGGCGAAGAGGTCGACGGCTACGTCACCTGGCGCATGGTCGAGCAGCCCGGCGGACAGACCGGCATCGAGATCATCGACCTCGTCTACGCGACCGACGCGGCCTACCTGTCGCTGTGGGAGTTCCTGCTCTCCATCGACCTCAACGACGTCGTGAAGTACAACCGCGCCAGGCTCGACGACCCGATCGTCTCGGCCCTCGGTGACAACCGCGCATACGACATCGAGCACGAAGAGGACCACGTGTGGCTGCGCGTCCTCGACCTCCCGGCCGTCCTCGCGTCGCGTCCGTTCGCAGTCGACGGCTCGTTGACGATCGCGGTGACCGACGCGCTCGGCTACGCGGCGGGCACCTTCCGCCTCGAGGTGGCCGGTGGTCGTGGAACCGCCACGAAGCTGAGCGACGAGACCGACGCGGCCGGCGCCGACCTCGCGCTCGACGTGGCCGACCTCGGTTCGCTCCTGCTCGGCGCGGTCTCCCCGGTGTCGCTCGCTGCTGCCGGTGTGCTGCAGGCGGCCGACCCTGCAGCGCCGCTCCTGCTGCGATCGATGCTCCAGACGCCGCGCGCGCCGCACGGGATCACCTTTTTCTAGGCGCTCCCGAGCAGCGACCCGCGGAACGTCGCGCCGTCGCGGATCAGTCGCGTTGCTCGATGAGGGTGAGCTGCGTGCCGTCCGGGTCGATGAGGAATCCCGCTCGGCGTCCCCACTCCTGCATCCGGACCGGGTGCAGGCGAGGCGCGCCGACGGTCGCCTCGGCGACTCCTGAACGTCGGATGGCGTCGTAGAGCTCGTCGACGTCGGCCACACGCAGGCAGCACATGAAGCCGCTCGATGCCGGGTCGAGGTCGGGTGCCGGGAAGAACTCGAGCTGCAGACCACCGCGGACGAGGATCAGCCAGCCGTCGTCTCGGAACGCGCGCTCGAAGCCGAACGCCGAATAGAACGTCTCCGTCGCGTTGAAGCTGCGGGACGGCAGGTTCGGTGTCGCGCGGTCGTGGCGTGTCGAGGTCATGGAGTCGATGATCGCAGCGTGTCGGCCGGCTGGGAAGATCAGGCCGACGTGGTCGGTGTCGCGAGGCGTTCGCGGAGGAAGGCGACCACGCGCTTGCGTGCCTCGAACGCCGGGTGGCCGTCGCGTTCGCGGACCTCGCCGGTGAGGACCGAGTGGGCGGTCTTCGAGAAACCGGCGGCGTTGCCGGGGGAGGAGTCGAGTTCGATGACCTCGAACGCGTCGCCGAGCTTGGCCGCGATGGTAGCGAAGCGCTCCCGCGGGACGGCCCGATCCTCGCTAAAGCGGAGGCCGAGCGCGCAGACTGAGCCCTGAGCCGCACGGGCTGCGACTGCGTTGAACTCGGCGGCGGACATCCCTGGGTCGATGCGGCGGGCCCGGCTGACGGGGAACGGCGTCGACGGCTGGCTCATGACGGAGGCGAGGACGTGCTCGTCGACGGCGGCAGCGAGCGCGAAACCGCCGGTGAAACACATGCCGATGACGCCGACGCCCGGGCCCGGCGTGCGGGCCGCGAGGTCGGCGGCCAGTGCCCGGACGTGGTCGGCGACGGGTCGGTGGGCACCGGTCGCGAACGCCTTGAACTCCGCGGAGACGCAGACCTTCGTGACGCTCGCGAGCGTGTAGCCGACGGTCGCCTCGTGGCCAGGCGTCCCGAACGGTGAGGGGATCGCGACGGTGAACCCCTCGGCGACGAGGTGCTCCGCCAACCCGAGGACCTCGGGCGTGAGTCCGGGCAGCTCGGGGATGAGCACGACGCCCGGCCCCGACCCCTTCTCGAAGCGGTCGTGCGTGACGCCGCCGCCGGTGAACGGGGTCCGCACCCAGCCGGTGAGGTCTGCGCGCGGAGCGGTGTCGGTGGTCGCGTCGTCGGTCATGGGGTGAGCGTAGTCCTGATCGCTGCGTCGGATCTGCTGGATCGTGGCACGTCCCGCCTGGGAAGCCACCCGCCGTTCACCTCCCGGTCACCGCCGCTCCTCCACCCGGCCACCCCATGCCGATGGGATGGGACACGATCCCCGTCCCTTCGTGCCCTGGAGACCCATGCCCCGCCTCAACCGCGTGTTGACGATGACCGCCGCGTGCGCCATCGCTGCAACCGCACTCATCGCGACGCCCGCCGCCGCCATCGCCGCCCCAGCGCCGGGGCTCCAGATCAACGAGGTCGAGTCCACCGACGGCGTCCCCGGCGACTGGATCGAGTTCACCAACACCGCAACGACCGCCGTCACCCTCGACGGCTGGGTCGTGAAGGACAACAAGGACGACAAGCCCTACGCCTTCCCGGCCGGCACCGTCGTCGAGCCCGGCGCGTTCCTCGTCATCGACGACACCCAGTTCGGCTTCGGTCTCGGCAAGGACGACTCGGTCCGCCTGTTCGACGCGACCGCGGCGATCGCCGACGAGTACTCGTGGACCGCACACGCGCCGGTCACCTACGGCGTCACCGCCGACCGCGCCGGCTGGGCCGAGACCACCGAGTCGACGAAGGGCGCCGCGAACGTCTTCACCGCACCCGAGGTTCCCGAGACCGACGGTGAGATCCGCATCAACGAGATCGACTCGCAGCCATCCGACTGGGTCGAGTTCTTCAACCCCGGCACGACGGCGCTCGACATCTCGCGCTACGAGATCCGCGACAACTCCGACGACCACCGCTGGCAGTTCCTGCCCGGCACGTCCATCGCCCCCGGCGAGTTCCTCGTGGTCGACGAAGCGACGATCGGCCTGGTCGGCGGCACCGAGACGCAGGGCGCGTTCCGCGACCCGATCGGCATCGGCAGCGCCGACGAGATCCGCCTGTTCGACGCGACCGGCGCGCTCATCGACCGCTCGGGAACGTGGAGCGGCCACGCGGCCATCGACGGTGACTTCATCGCCGCGACGCTCGCCCGCTGCCCCGACGGTGAAGGCGACTTCACGCTCGCACGCATCACCAAGGGTGCCGCGAACGACTGCGTCCTCCCGAACGTCGCGATCAACGAGGTCGAATCCGACAAGGACACGACCGACTGGGTCGAGATCGTCAACCTCGAGGCGACCGCGCTGGATATCTCCGGCTGGACGCTCATGGACAACGACCCGGTGGGCCACGCCGCCGACACGACCCCGCTGCCCGCTGGCACGATCCTCGAGCCGGGCGCCTACTTCGTCTTCGATCAGAACGTGAACTTCGCGTTCGGGCTCGGCAACGGCGACACCACCACCGTGCGGAACGCCGCCGGCGCGACGGTCGCCGAGTACACCTACGCGGCCCACGCGGACGGCGTCTTCGCGCGCTGCCCCGACGGCACGGGCGAGTTCGTCGACACCGCCGTCTCCACCAAGGGCCTGCGTAACGCCTGCGGCAACCCGGTGCGCATCAACGAGGTCGAGTCCGACGGCGGATCGCCCGACGACTGGATCGAGCTCGTCAACCCGACGACCGCCGCGCTCGACGTCTCCGGCATCGTCGTGAAGGACGACGACGACACCCACACCTACGCCATCCCCACCGGCACGAGCATCGCGGCCGGCGGCTACCTCGTCATCGAGCGCGCAGCCCTCGGCTTCGGGCTCGGCGGCGGTGACACGGTCCGTCTCTTCGAGGGCGACGCACTGCTCGACTCGACCACCTGGGGCGAGGGCCACCCGGCCACGACCTGGGGACGCTGCCCAGACGCGACCGGCGCCTTCGCAGCGACCGCTGAGAGCACCAAGGGTGCGGCCAACGTGTGCGCCGGTGAGATCCCGGTCGGCCCGTGGCCCGGTTCGCCAGACGTCACGGTGCTCGACACCAAGCCGATGTTCCTCGAGGACAGCTCAGGCCTCGACACCCAGGTCACCGCCGACGGCGCGTTCCTCTGGGCCGTCGACAACGGCACCGGCTCCTTCTGGAAGCTCGCGATCGCCGCAGACGGTTCGGTCTCCTTCGCCGACGGTTGGGAGAAGGGCAAGCGCGCCCGCTTCCAGAAGGACGCGTCGAACCCGTCCGCAGCCGGCCCCGACACCGAGGGCATCACCGTCGACGGCGCAGGTTCCGTCTATGTCGGTGTCGAGCGCGACAACAGTGTGAAGGGCACGACGCTCAACGCCGTGCTCAAGGTCGACCCGAACGCGCCCGGCCCCGACGTCGTCGCGTCGCAGGAGTGGGACCTCACGGCCCTGTTGCCGACGGTCGGCGCGAACCTGGGTGTCGAGGCCGTCGAGTGGGTGGCCGACGGCGACCTCGCCGGCAAGCTCTTCGACGACAACACGAAGGCGACGTACGACCCGGCGAACTACGCGGGCCACGGCGACGGACTGTTCTTCGTCGGCGTCGAGGACACCGGCGACGTGTACGCGTTCGCGCTGAACGCCGACGGCTCGGCCACGCTGATCTCGACCATCGACCCGGGCCTCCCGGCGGTCATGGCGCTCGACTACGACACGACACTCGGCGTGCTGTGGGCCGTGTGCGATGACGGCTGCGCGGGCACCGGCGCGCAGATCACGTTGAACGGGACCGAGCAGCCGGGGATCGCCCAGGTCGAGCGTCCGGCGGGCCTGCCCAACCTCAACAACGAGGGCTTCGCGACCGCGCCGGCCTCGCTGTCGGTCGACGGCAAGCGTCCCGTGTACTGGTTCGCCGACGGCTACGCTTCCGAGGCCCTGCGTCTCGGGTCGCTGCCCGGCACGACCACGCCGCCTGTGACGCCGCCGACCGGTGGGGTCACGCCGCTACCCGGGACGAGCCTGACCGAGGCCAACCGTGGTGCGATCACGCTCGCCGACACGGTGAAGCGGGGCGAGACCGTGACGGTCGGCCTCGAGGACCGCTTCGCTGCGACGGACGTCGAGGTGTGGCTGTACTCGACGCCGGCGCGGATCGCCACCGGCACGACGAACGCCGCCGGTGACCTGCTGGCGACGATCCCGGCCGACGCGACGCTAGGCGACCACCGCGTCGCGGTCTACGCGGCGGACGGCTCGCTCATCGGCTGGACCGAGGTGCGGATCGTCGCGGCCGACGGCACGAGCGTCGACGGTTCGGCGTCGGGTGGGGCGCTCGCGACGACGGGCGCCGAGCTGCCGTTCGGCACGATCGGTGCGGGAGTCCTGCTGGTCCTCCTCGGTGGAGTCCTCGTCGCGATGCGTGCGCGTCGCCGGGCGGTCTGACCGACTGAACATCCGACGGCCCCGGGAGCACACTGCTCCCGGGGCCGTCCGCGTCACCGGTCGGGCTCGCCCGGTGTGTGGTGGTGGTGCCAGCGCGGTGCGCTGACGTGAGCGCGGGTCTGGCGCGTGGGCGCGGGTCTCCGGAGGGGTGCGCTCGCGCGGGTGGGGTGCGCCCGGGCCGGGAGGCGCACGCTCGCGTCGAGTAGGGCGCGCTCGCGCCAGCGCACCGCGCTGGCGAGTTCGGTACCGGTGTCACCGCGGTGCGCTGGGGCTGAGCGCGGGTCTGGCGCGTGGGCGCGGGTCTCCGGAGGGGCGCGCTCGCGTGTGTGGGGTGCGCCCACGCCGGGTCGGACGCATTCGCGTCAGCGCACCGCGCTGGCAGCAGGCAGCGGACCGAGGGCTGGCCGGGTGCGATGCTGGGTGGATGGACGAGCACGGGAGGACCGAGGGTGGCGTGACCGTCGGTCGGGCGGCGGCCGAGATCGGGGTCAGCGTGCGGACGCTGCACCACTGGGACGAGCTCGGGGTCGCGACACCGTCGGGGAGGACGAACAGTGGCTACCGCTCGTACCTGCCCGTCGACATCGCCCGCCTCCGCCGGGTCGTCCTCCTGCGTGACCTCGGGGTCCCGCTCGCTCGCATCTCCGCCCTGCTCAGCGCACCGGCCGTCGAACGACGCGCTGAGCTCACGCAGCGCCGGCGCGAACTCGGCGACACCATCGAACGACTCGAAGCAGTCGCCCGGTCCGTCGACCGCCTGATCGAAGCCGATGAGCTCGGCGTGCTCGTCCCCGAGGACGAGCTCGAAGCGGTGTTCGGCGACGAATGGAACCCCACGATGGCCGAGACCGCTCGCGCCCGCTGGGGCGACTCCGCACAGTGGGCCGAGTACGCCGAGCGGTCCGCGACGCGCACATCGGACGACTGGCGTGCGCTCGTCGGGCCCCTGCGCGACCTGGTCGACGAACTCGCCGAGGCCAAGCGCGCCGGTGTCCTCGCCGGAAGCGCATCGGCGAACACCCTCGCCGAACGGCATCGCGCCGCCCTCAGCGAGTACTTCCACTGCACGCCGTCGATGCACGTGATCATCGGTCGCCTCGCCCTCACGGAGCCCGGCATGGCCGACACCTACGACCGGATCGAGCCCGGCCTCGCCGAGTGGCTGTCGAACATCATCGACGCCAACGCGCGCAGCCACGGCGTGGACCCCGAGAACGCCGTCTGGGAGTGAGCGCGACCCGCCTCAGCCCAGCTCGCGCAACCCGACCTCGATGACCGTCGCGCTCGGGACGTGCAGCGCCTCGGCGGCGGTCGTCTCCGTCGCCGACAGGTAGGCGTCCACCAGTCGGTTGCCGGCCGCGTACCCGGCACCCATCGGCAGACCGACCGGCTCGCCCCCGTACCGCAGCGCGGCTTCGTCGCCGTGCACCCACGAGACGAAGTGCTGCATTCCTCCGACGTCGAGACCCTCGACGACCCGATCGAACACCGCGTCGTCGTCGAGGTGCGCGACACCGATCGGCGTGTAGCCGGACGACCCGTACATCTGCCGGGCGAACGCGTCCGCGAGCCCCTCCGACACCACCTGCTCACCGACCACGACGGTCGCCGGATCCCACACCACCCCGCCCGGCGCGTATCGCAGATTGTGGTTGAGTTCGTGGACGGCGGACGCCTCGAGACGCGCGAGGTTCTCCTCCGTCGGCCAGAGGATGAGCGAGATGAACCCGGTCGCGCTGCCGTTGCCGATGAATCCGCGGATCGACTCCATGAAGTAGGTGTCGTCGGGGTCGCCGAGGACGAGCAGGACGGTGATGTCGGGGATCACGAGGGTCGGCACCGCCGCGAGCTGGGTGGCGACCGCCGCGTCGAGCGCCCGTGAGATCCGTCCCCACGCGTCCGCCGCGACGAGCCGGTCGAGGCCGTCTACGACCCGATCTCGGCTCCGATCGATCGGGAAACCCGAGCCCATCGTGTGCATGGCGAGCAGGTCGACCTCGCCCGGGAAGTACCGGTACATGTCGGCGACGGGCTCGAGCATGGCGCGGAGTCGCGCTGGTCGTTCGGCTTCCGATGCATCGAGGACGGAACGCATGCTGCTGGCGGTGTCGAGGATCGTGATCGTCATGGTGACGACGCTAAAGCCTCACGCCGCGTGAGGGTCAAGCTTCCACGAGGCCCGTGCTCGCGCCAGAGCGGTGCGCTGGCGCGAGCGACTCACACTCGGTAGGAGCACACCCCACCCGGCCCGAGCGCACCCGATGCGGCGTGAGCGCGCCCCGCACGGTCGAGCGCGGGTCTCCGGAGACCCGCGCTCGAGGCTATGCACCGCGCTCACGTCAGCGCACCGCGCTGGCACCAACCGGGTGGGGAGGTGTCAGCGGTTCGCGGTCGCCCGCGCACCGTCGCAGAGGGCCGGAGGGACGGCTTCGCCGCGTCGCTCGTCGCTGTAGACCATGAGTGTCGAACCGATGAGCGCCAGCACGATCGCGATGGTGCCGAAGATGCTCGGCAGGGTCTGGTAGACGACGAGCGAGACGAGGATGGTGAGCACCGGCGCGAGCGCGTTGGTCGTCGGCGCCACGACGGACGCCTTCCCGCGGCTGAGCGCCATCACGAGGAACAGGGCACCGACCGCGTTCAACAGCTGCGTGCCCGCCGTCAGCACCGGCGCCTGCCACGGTGCGTCGAGCGGGAGCCCGCCCATCGCGATGATCGCGAACGGCGTGAGGATGAGGCCACTGATCGCCATCCAGGAGAAGGTCGTCGCATCGTTCACGCCGATCGTCGCGGCCTTGCGCATGAAGAACGCCTGGACGCCCCAAGCGATGCTCACGAGGATCGCGATGATCAGCCACGGCCCTGACGCACCCTCGGCGGACCCGCTCGACACACTGAAGAGCACGATCGCCGCGAGTGCCGCGACGAGCCCGACGATCGCGACCGCATTGAGCCGCTCACGCAGCAGGATGACGGCCATGATGACGGTGATCGCCGGGGAGATCGAGATGATCGGGAAGATCAGGTAAGCCGGGCCGGTCGACAGGGCGTTGAACAACAGGAGCTGCCCGCCGGCGCCGGTGAGCCCGATCAGCAGTCCGTAGACGGCGGCTCGTGGCCGACGGTCGAAGGTCTGCCCGCGCAGCGCGAACACGGCGGGGATGATCATCACGACCGCCCAGATGACGTAGACCATCTCGTCCGGGTAGCCGTAGAGCGTGATGGGGAGCGAGGAGAACGCTCCCCAGACGCCCCAGAACAGCACCAACAGTCCGGCATACAACATCCAACTCTGGGTCTTCTTCACGATGGTCTTCCTTGACTACTGATTCGGGCAGGAGTGTGCACCCCGACGGTCGCCGGGGTGATGGTGATGGCGTCCGCGGATGCGGGCGGGGTCGAGAGTCAGCGGGAACCCAGGCGGCCCAGGGCCGCCTCGGCCAGTGGCGAGCCGTGCTGCTTCGCCGCGTACAGGGCGGCGCCCACCGCGGGCCCGAACATCGGGACGCGGAGTTCGTACGCCGGTGGCAGCGTGTGGAGCGCCTGCTCGAAGCCGAGCCGGATCGCGTCCGCCGTGAACATGCCGCCGGAGTAGGACACCGGGACGACCTCGTCGTCCAGGAAGCCGAGCGCGACGCGGGTCGCCTCCACGATCTCGACCAGCTCCCCGCTCGCCTCCCGCAGGATGGTCGACGACGCCTCGTCACCGTGGCCGGCGGCGTCGACGACCGTCTTGGAGAGGTCGGCGATCAACGCCCGCTGCCCCTTCCACTCGTTGACCACGACGTCGATCACGTCGAGATCGCTCGTGATCCCGACCCGCGCCTTCATGAGGTCGTAGAGCGGCCCGCGCGGCAGGCGGCCGTCGCTCATCCGCGTGAACGCGTTCAAGCCCCGGGCGGCGATCCAGTACGCCGACCCCTCGTCGCCGAACAGCTCGCTCCAGCCGCCGACCCGGTGCCCGCGGCCACGGCGCTCGCCGTAGGTCATCGAACCGGTCCCGCTGATGACGTTGATGCCGTCGACGGCGCCGAGCGATCCGGCCCACCCGCACACCATGTCGTTGTCGCACGAGTACCGCCCGTGGCCGAGCACCTCGCCGGGGATCGCGTTCAGTCGGTCGAGGTCGGAACTGACCTCGCCGTATCCCGGCAGGCCGAGGAACGCCTGATCGATGTGGGACGCCTCGACCCCCGCCCGCGCCGTGACCGCCGCCACGCCCTCGGTGAGGATCCGACCGACGAGCTCGATGCCGTCATCGAAGTAGTAGCAGCTGGCCGTCTGTGCCTCGGCGACGATGTGTCCGCCGTCGTCGAGGAGCACGAACGCGGTCTTCGAGCCGCCGCCGTCCACGCCGAGGAAGAGTGACACGCCTACCGCTCCTCGGGTGCGGTGCCCGCTGCGCCGGAGGTCACCGGGTGGATCCGGACCCCCTGCACGACGCGGTTCACCGTGCCGCTCGGGAACGGGTTGTCGGGGGTCGCACCGAGCTGGAGCGAATACGACAGGCCGAGCAGCTGGGCCACGAGCACGTAGCCGATCGCGAGCTGCGCGTCGTCGAGGCCGGCGAGCTCGGGCAGCACCCAGTCGTACGTCGTGGCATCGGCGACCGGCTCGGAGGAGATCGCGATCACGCGCTCCGGCGACAGCGTCGCGCGCAGTTCGGCGACAATGTCGAGGTCGTAGCGCCGTGTGTACGGGTCGGACGACAGGTAGACGACGACGAGCGTGCTGTCGTCGACGACCGCTTTTGGTCCGTGACGGAACCCGAGCGCCGAGTCGTAGTAGGTGACGATCCGTCCGGCGGTCAGCTCGAGCAGCTTGAGCGCCGACTCGCGTGCCAGCCCGGTGAGCGGGCCGCTGCCGATGTAGACGACGCGTTCGCACCCCTCGTTGGCGAGCGCGCGGATGTCCACCTCGCGCTGGTCGAGGATCGTCGTCGCTCCGGCCGCGAGCGCCTGCACCGCGGCCTCGTCGCCGCCGCCGAGGATGAGGAGCACCGAGAGCAGCATCGAACTGAAACTCGAGGTCATCGCGAAGCCCTCGTCGTTCGACCGCAGGGGCATGAGGACGGTGAGGGACGACGCGCGGTCGTGGTGGCGTCGGTACAACTCGCCGGTCTCGTCGCACGTGATCACCAGGTGGTGCACCTCGGCGAGCGACTGGTCGGCGAGTTCCGTCGCAGCCACGCTCTCCGGGCTGTTGCCGGAGCGCGCGAACGACACGAGGAGCAGCGGGACGTCCTCGGCGAACGACTCCCGCGGGTTGGAGACGATGTCGGTGGTCGCGACCGCGTCGATCCGGCGACGGAGCGTACGGGTCAGCGCGGGCGCGGCGATTTCGCCGATGAAGGCCGAGGTCCCCGCCCCGGTCAGGACGATGCGCAGCTCGGGCCGTGCCAGGAGCGGCGCGAGGAACGCGTCGATCTCCTCGCGGCGGGCGGCGATCCCCGTCGACGCCTCGAGCCAGACGTCGGGCTGCTGGGTGATCTCGCGGACGGTGGCTTCCGAACCGACGATGGTGGTGATGGACACGGGTTGCTCCTGGGGTGGGTCGAGGTGATGAGGGGGAGTTGCGATGATTCGGTGACGCGCGGCGATGGACGTGATCCTGCCACGCCGGGATCGGTGCCTACCCCTTGAGGCCTGAGAAGGTCATGGTCGCCACGAACTGCTTCTGGGCGAAGAGGAAGAACACGATGAGCGGGAGCGTGGCGACGACGTTGCCCGCCATGAGGAGTGCCCAGTCGGTGCGGCGCGCGCCCTGGAAGTTCGTGATGCCGAGCTGCAGCGTGAAGGCCTGGTCGTTGTTGATCGCGATGAGCGGCCAGACGAGGTCGTTCCACGAGCCCAGCAGGGTGAAGATCGCGAGCGTCGCCAGGGCCGGCTTCGCGAGCGGCAGGATGACCCGGAAGAACACCTGCAGGCGGGTGCAGCCGTCGATGAGTGCGGCCTCCTCGAGCTCCGCCGGCAGCGACAGGAAGAACTGCCGCATGAGGAAGATGCCGAACGCGGACGCCAGCCATGGCACGATCGCCGCGCCGAGGCTGTCGATGAGCCCGATCCGGGAGAACAGGATGTAGGTCGGGATCATGAGCAGCTGCGTCGGGATCATGATCGTCGCGACGATCATGAGGAAGCCCATCGTCTTGCCGCGGAACTTCAGGCGCGCGAACCCGTAGCCGGCGAGCGAGCAGAGCACGAGGTGGGACAGGACCGCGACCGTCGACACGATGACGGTATTGCCGAGCCAGAGCAGGATGTTCGATTCGGAGAAGAGCTTCGCGAACCCGTCGAAGGTGATGTGCGACGGAAGGATGCGGGGCGGGTAGGTGTTGATCTCCGACTCCGGCGTCACCGAGGTGATGAACATCTGCACGAACGGGATCGCGAAGATGATCGCGATCGGCGCGAGCACGAGGTGCCAGGGGCTGAAGCGTCGACGCGTGCGTCGCTCGGCGGGCGGAGCGGTCACGGACGGCTTGCCGGTGGCGGCGTCGCCTCGGGGCGGGGTGGTTAGGACGGTCATCAGAATGCCTCCACGTTGGAACGGCGGGAGTAGAGGACCACACCGATCGTTGCGATGAGCGTCACCACGAACAGCCCGTAGGCGACCGCGGAGCCGTACCCGAACTGCAACTGCTTGAATGCCGCGTCCCAGAGGTAGAACACGATCGTCTGGGTGGCGCCGAGCGGGCCGCCCCTGGTGGTGGTGTACACGAGGTCGAACAGCTGGATCGCCTGGATGAACTGCCAGATGGCGACGAACACGGTGACCGGCCCGAGCTGCGGGAAGGTGATGCGCCAGAACGACTGCCAGGCGTTCGCGCCGTCGATCCGGGCGGCCTCGAGCAGTTCGGCGGGGATGTCCTGCAGGGCCGCCAGGTAGATGACGGTCGTGAACGCGGCCTGGCCCCAGAGCGACATGATCGTGATGACCACCATCGCCTGCCCCTGGTCTTCGAGCCAGCCCTGCGCCGGGAGCCCGAGGAACCGGAACACGGTGTTGAGGAGGCCGAACTGCGGGTTGAAGAGGTACGTCGTGAGGATGCCGGTCGCGGCTGCGGAGGCGACGAAGGGGACGAAGATCGCGGTGCGGTAGACGCCGATGAAACGGATCCGGCGGTTGAGCGCGACGGCGAGGAACAGGCCGAGTCCGAGCGACGCCGGGACGAAGAGGAGCGTGTAGACGACCGTGTGCACGACGGCCGCCTGCAGCTCGTCGTTGCCGATCATGCTGGCGTAGTTCTCCAGCCCGACCTGCTCCGGCTCGCTGAACCCGTCCCACTTCTGGAGCGACAGGAAGAACGCCCAGATCGCGGGGAAGATCGACAGGCCCAGCACGATGAGCATCGCCGGGGCGACGAAGCCCCACCCGGTGAGGTTGTCGCGGAACCGTCGTCCAGAACGGCGGGGCCGGGCCGGAGCGCGCTCGGCACGCTCCGGCTTCGCCTCCGTCGATGGACGTGTGTCGCGTCCGGCGACCGTAGACATCAGTCCTCCGCCAGGGCGTCGTCGGCCGTCTTCGCGGCGTCCTCGAGCGCTTGCTTCGGGTCGCCCTGGCCCTGCAACACCGAGGAGATCGCCTTCCCGATCGCCTCCGAGAGGCCGACGTAACCGGGTACCGTCGGACGGGCCTGCTTGGCGTTGACGCCGTTCTCGGCCATCACGTCGAGGCCGGGCAGCTGAGCCACCTGCGCCTGGAACTCGGGGGTGTCGATCTCGCTCGAGCGCAGCGGGAGGTTGCCGTAGGCGACGTTCCACTTGAGGTCCTGCTCCGAATCGGTGAGCCACTTCGTGAACTCGTACGCCCAGTACTCGCGGTTCTTGTCCTTGTGGTCGAAGAGCGCCCACACGTCGGGGCCGGAGACCGTCTGGTGGTCGCCGTCGGTGCCGGGGAGCACGGTGACGCCGTACTTCGTGCCCTTCGTCTGCAGCGTCGACAGCTGCCACGGACCGGAGGTGATCATGCCGATGCGGTCGCTGGCAAAGAGGTCACCGAACTTCGTGTCGGTCTGGTCGAGGTAGACGCTCTTGTCGTCGACCGCCATGTCGCGGAGGAAGGTGAGTGCGTCGACGCCCGCATCCGAGGCGAACTCGGCCGTCTTGGTGTCGTCGGAGATGATCGACCCGCCGTTCTGCCAGAGGTGCGGCCAGAACTGCCAGGTCGTCTCCTCACTGCCCGACACCGAATACGCGTAGCCGTAGGTGTTCGTCGCCGGGTCGGTGAGCTGCTTCGACGCCTCGCGGAAGTCGTCCCACGTCCAGTCGGCCGTCGGGTAGGCGACGCCGGCCGCGTCGAACACGGTCGTGTTGTACAGGAGCGAGATGTTGTCGACCACGGCGGGGAAGCCGATCGTCTTCTCGCCGGTCGGCTGCACCGTCTTGCGGGCCGCCTCGGAGAACTCGTCCCACTTGACGTCGGGCTCGGCCACCTGGTCGGTGATGTCGAGGGTGCGGCCGGACGCCTCGAGCCGGCTCGCCCAGGAGCCGAAGGCATAGGAGACGTCGGGGTAGTTGCCGCCCGCGAAGCTCGCGGACAGCTTCTGCAGGAGATCCTCCGTGGACGGCGCGCCCGAGGAGACGTCGATGGTCACGTTGGGGTGCAGCTTCTCGAAGTCGTCGACGAGACCGGTGAGGATCTGCTGGGCGGCATCGGCCTGCCCGGTCCAGAAGGTGAGCTTCACCTTCGCGTCCTTGTCGAGCGTCGTGGCACCGGAGGACCCGCCGGCGCAACCGGAGAGCGCGAGCGCTCCGACGGCGAGGACGGCGGTCGCGGTGATGAGGCGACGTGCGCGGCGGGCGTGGGGTGAGGTGGAAGCGTGGATCGTGGAACGGGGTGGGAACATCGGTGGTCGTCTCCTGTGTCGATCGTTCGGGAACGGTGCGGGTCTGCAGTGCTTCGGGTCGGTCAGATGCGGTCGGCGGGGATGATCTCCCGCAGTGGCTCCGGCAGCAGCTCGCCGTGCGCGGCGACGAGGTCGTTGCACAGCTCCCAGATCTGCTCGGGCGTGAGGGTGGACGAGGCGTTGGGGTCCATGAGGACCGCCTGCCGGATGAGGGTCGGGTTGCCGGTGCGCGCGGCCTCGATGGTGAGTTCCGCGACGGAGACGTACGGCCGGTTGAGCGCGGCGCACTGGACGGGCAGAGCACCCATGGCCTGCGGGGCGATGCCGTTCCCGTCGACCTGGACCGGAACCTCGACGACGGCGCCCTGCGGCAGGTTGTCGATAAGGCCGCGGTTGACGACGTTCCCGTGGATGAGTCGCGGGGTGTCGGTCACGAGGGAGTGGATGAGCTGCGGGGCGTACTCGCTCGCCTCGTCCTCGAGCGTCAGCGGGGTCCCGGCGGCGAGGGCGGCCTTCGTCGCCTCGAACTCCGCGACGTTCTCCTCGCTGATGCCGAGGTACTCGAGCGGCTGGAGGCGGAAGCGCTCGATCTGCTCGGGGGAGCGGAGGAACCACGACAGGTACTCGGACGAGTGCTCGCTCGTCTCGGTGGGGTAGTAGCCGATGCGGCGGAACATCTCGACGCGCACACGGCGGCTGAGTTCCGGATCTTCGCGGATGCGGTCGCGCAGGGCGGGGTAGAGGTCGCGGCCCTCGTGGGTCCACTCGAGGAGCCACGACTGGTGGTTGACCCCGGCGGCGCGATAGCTCGTGCCCTCGATCGGCACGCCGACGAGCTCGCAGAGGTCGTTGACCGTCCAGAACACGCTGTGGCAGAGGCCGATCGCGCTGATGTCGGGGGCGACGACCGACGCCCACCAGATGTTCATCGCCATCGGGTTGGTGTAGTTGAGGAGATGGGCGTCGGGGCAGATCTCCCGCATGTCGGCGGTCAGTGCCGAGAGCAGCGGGAAGGTGCGGAGGGCACGGAAGACGCCGCCGACGCCGGTGGTGTCGCCGATGGTCTGCAGGAGGCCGCGGGCTGCGGGGATCTCGAGGTCGGAGACGGTCGCGCGGATGCCGCCGACCTGGACCATGTTGATCACGAAGTCCGCGCCGGCGAGGGCGCGACGGCGATCGGACTCCGCCGTGATCGTCGCGCGGCCGTCGAGGCGCTCGTCGACGTGGCGGGCGGTGCCCTCGGCCACCGCGAGGCGTTCGGGGTCGATGTCGTGCAGGACGATCTCGAGGCCAGCGAGGTCGCGGTAACGCAGGAGGTCGGCGATGAGTTGGCGGGTGAAGACGACGCTGCCCGCCCCGATGAAAGTCACTCGTGTCATGCAGTGATCATCGACTACAGTGATCGAACCGAGCAAGAACTTGATCGGAAATCGACTCAAATGCTCACTTTCGCTGAGCACCTGGAGCGGGGAGTCGCGAGTATGCCGACCGAGGCGTCGCGAGTCGGTCGATCGGGCACGGAGGACGGAGGCAGTGATGCGGGCACCGACGGCGGCAGAACTGTCCCGACACGCGCCGTCGGGGAAGCGTAGCCAGCGGATGCGCGACATCCTCGCGCTGCTCGCCGTCGACGATGTCGTGGTTTCGATCGACGAGCTCACTGAGCGGCTCCAGGTCTCGGCGCCGACGATCCGGCGCGACCTCGCAGACCTCGACGACCTCGGTCTCGTTCTCCGCACCCACGGCGGTGCTCGGGCGATCGAGGCGCGCGACGAGGTGCCTGTCCGGTTTCGCGATACCCAGTTCCGTGAGGCGAAGCGGCGGATCGCGATGCGGGTGGCGGAGATGATCCCGGCGGGGCCGTACGCGATCGCCTTAAGTGGCGGCACGACGACTGCTGCGGTCGCGAAAGAGCTGACGAACCGGTCGGAGCTCACGATCGTGACGAACTCGCTCACGACGGCGACCGAGATCGCCTCCCGGCCGAACCTGCAGGTGATCATGACCGGCGGACTGGTGCGATCGACGTCGTTCGAGGCGGTGGGGGCGCTCGCCGAGAGCACCTTCAGTGCGATCAACGTGGGTACCGCGATCCTCGGGACCGACGGCATCAGCGCCCAGGGCGGTGCGACGACGCACGACGAGCGTGAGGCGCGGACGAACCTGGCGATGGTGTCGCATGCCCAGCGGGTGGTCGTGGTGGCCGACGGCTCGAAGGTCGGGAGGGTCACGCTCGCGCGCATGGCCGAGTTGGGGCAGATCCACGACCTCGTGACCGACTCGTCCGCCGACCCCGACGAGCTCGAGCGCCTGGCGGCCGCGGACATCGCGGTGCACGTCGTCGCCCTCTGACCTGCCCCGCTCCTTACCCGGTGGGTTGTGCCAGCGCGGTGCGCTGACGCGAGCGCGGGTCTGCGACGTGAGCGCGGGCCTCCGGAGGGGCGCGCTCGCGGTTGCGGGGTGCGCCCACGCCGAGTGGCGCACACTCTCGTCAGCGCACCGCGCCGACCCTCAACCCCACAGATGTCGCAGGCACAGACGGCATTGTTCTAGTACCATTGCAAACATGTTGTTCCGCGTCGATCCCACCTCTGCGGTCTCGCTCGCCGAGCAGATCGCGGTGCAGGTACGCTCCGGCATCGCGACGGGCGCGCTGGCACCTGGGGAGCGCCTCCCGCCTGCCCGCGACCTCGCCCGCGCGCTGCAGATCAACATGCACACCGTCCTCCGTGCCTACGGCGAGCTCCGCGACGACGGCCTCATCGGGATGCGACAGGGCCGCGGCGCGTGGGTCAACGAGGATGCAGCACCGGGCCTCGTCCGGGTCAACGAACTCGTCGCCCAGCTCGTCACCGAAGCGCGCAAGTTCGGGATATCGCCGACGGACCTCAGCCGGATGATCGAACGCACCTGACGGGCTCCGGCGCCCACCTCGCGACCCACGTCGGTCGACGACACTCACGATCGGACCACCTCAGCAGCTCAGGGGGAGCACATGCACGACACCACCACCACACCGCCACCGGCAGCACCAGCGCGCGGACGGATCGTCCTCGCCGGCCTCGCCATGGCCGTCCCGGCGATCACGATCGCACTCACCCGGCTCGTCTGGGGCGATGCGCTCCCGGTCGACGTCGCCTCGCACTGGTCGGGCACCGGGGCGCCGGACGACTCTCAACCCACCGCGGGTGTCTTCCTCGTGACCCTGGTCATCGCGTCCGTCGCCGCCGTCGCGGCCGTCATCCTGCTCGCCCTGGGGAAGCCCGAGATGCGCACCAAGCGCATGGTCATCCTGATCCTCGGCATCGCCGCGGGATCGGCCGCCGCCGTGTGGATCATCCCGACGTGGCTCACCCTGCAGGCGGGATCGGTCGACGGTGCCGTCCTCGGATGGTGGATCGTCCCGCTCGCCGCATGCTCGCTCTGGGGCGTGATCCCCGCCGTGATCCTGCCGGCTCAGCCGCTGCTCGCCGGTGCAGCTGCACGACCGGCGCCGATGGACCTCGGCGAGACCGAGGTCGGTGCCTGGAGTCGAAGCGTCACGGCCCTCATGTTCCTCTGGCTCACGCTCGCCCTCGTCGTGATCGGCGCCGTCGCCTACACGCCGATCCTGCTGGGTGGCGAGTCGGCCGTCGCGATGTTCGGTCTGTCGGTCCTCGCCGTCGCGACCCTGTTGTGTGCCTCGTTCATCCGGCTCCGGATCAGCGTCGACTGGCGCGGCCTCCGCGTCGTCTCGCTCTTCGGTATCCCGATGAAGCGTGTCCCGCTCGACCAGGTCGACGTCGTCGAGGCCACCGACATCCGCCCGATGGACTGGGGTGGCTGGGGCTACCGGATCATGCCCGGCCGCTCGGCTGTCGTGCTGCGCTCCGGGCCCGGACTCGTCGTCACGAGCACCTCGGGCAAGCAGTTCGCGATCACGATCCACGACCCCGAGGAACCCGCCGCGCTCCTGCAGGCGCTCGCCGCCCGAGCCGGTTCGCGCGTCTGACGTTGCACCGCGTGACGAACCGGAGGTCGAACCTGTCGTAAAGCCGTACGGTGAATCCATGAGCGAAGCACCCCTGGCCACCGAGTCGTCCACGATCGCACCATCCACGACCACCATCGGCGTGGGCGACACCGCTGCGGAGGTCGGCGCCATCGGCTACGGCGCGATGTCCATCGCGGGTACCTACGGCGCGATCGCCGATGCCGATGTCACCACGATCCTCGACGCCACCCTGGCGAGCGGCGTGAACCTCATCGACACGGCGAATGTCTACGGCGACGGCCGGAGCGAGGAACTCCTCGGCCGGTACCTCGCGGGGCGCCGCGAAGACGTCTTCCTGGCGTCCAAGGTGGGCATCGTCACCGGCGGCGGCATCGGCAAGCGGGGGATCCGAGGCGACCGCGCCCACCTCCACGAGCAGATCGACGGGACGCTCACCCGCCTCGGCACCGACCACCTCGACCTCTACTACCAGCATCGCGTCGACCCGGATATCCCGATCGAGGAGACCGTGGGGGCGCTCGCCGAACTGGTGGCCGCCGGCAAGGTCCGCCGCATCGGGCTCTCAGAGGCGACCGGCGATGAACTCCGACGAGCCCACGCCGTTCACCCGATCGCCGCCATCCAGTCCGAGTGGAGCATCGTCAGCCGCGACATCGAGACCCACGTGGTCCCGACGGCGGCGGAGCTCGGCGTGACGGTCGTCGCGTTCTCGCCGCTGTCGCGCGGGCTGTTCACCGAGGACTTCACGGCCGAGACGGTTCCGTTGGGCGGGACGCGCGCCAACTTCCCGCGCTTCCAGCCCGAGCACCTCGCGGCGAACCTCGAACTCGCGGCCCGGTTCCGCACGCTCGCCCACCGCTTCGGGACGACGGCGGAGGCGCTCGCGCTCGCCTGGGTGCACGACCGAGGACAGCAGCTCGGCGCACGGGTCGTCTCGATCCCCGGCACCCGGAGCGTCGCGCACCTGCACGCGAACCTCGAGGCGTTCCAGGTGGAGCTGACGGATGATATCCGAGCCGAGATCGACACCTACGCCGACCAGGTGAGCGGTCCGCGCGCCGCCGACCCGAACTGGGTGTCGGGCGGACGAGAAGGGCTCATCTGATCGGGACCGACCTCGAGCACGGTTCCGGGTTCAGCAGCCGATGGCTGGTTTGCCGGGGCGGCAGGGTTTGTCGACGCCGACGGTCGAGTTGCGGACGATCTGGACCGTGTGGGGTTCTTCGGTCGGGATCGACAGGGTTCCGACGACGGGGAGCCACCCGCTGTCGCCGATGCGGTACTCGGCGGCGTACTCGACCTCGGCGGTGATGGTCTTGGTTCCGACCGTCGTGTAGCGGTGGCTCGTCGCGGTCTTGGAGAACTCCGCGAGTCCGAGGGAGGCCCAGCTGGATCCACCGGTCCGGGTGGTGGTCGTGTCGCCGTCGCCGTAGTCGAAGGTGAAGCCGACGGGGATGAAATTCACCTCCGCGACCTGGCCCAACAGGGTGCCGGTGCGGGTATGTCCGGAGGCGGCGGCGATGACGTTGGTGTGGAGCCCGCGGACACCCCAGGCGGCGGGTTCGGTCGTGACGGTCGGTGCGGCGGGTGCGAAGCTGGCGACGTCGCGGATCGTGACCGGGGCGGCCGGTGCTACTCCGAGGTCGGTGCCGAGATCGCCGGGCGTGAAGGTGTAGCACTCGTCGGGGCGCATGAGGCTGCAGACCGTCCGCTCACCGTTGGGCCCGTCGGTCACCCCGGGCGGCAACTCGGCCGAACCTCCGCCGTCGCTGCTGTCTCCGCCCGTTCCGCCACCGGAGCCACCGCCTCCACCTGAGCCGGGCTGCTCGATACTGTCGCCGATGTCGACCGAGCCGCTACCGACACATGCGCCTTCCAGCTGGCCCTCCGAACCGCATGAGGTAGCGAACGCAGCGCTCCCGGGTGCGAGTGCCATCGCAACGAGTAAGGCTGTCGCGGCCGCGAGTGCGCATTTCAGATTTCGCATGATTCTCCTTCGGCGCTTACGTCATGGGCTAGAAGGACATAGTCGGATTGCCCCTTGCCACCCACTCCCACGTCGTACGCCCAAGTGCGGGTCCGCGGGCGGTCGGGTCGTACCGTCGAGTTACCCGCAGCGTCAAGGACATCGACAGGGGTGAGATCGATACATGACTTCGCCTTCGCGATGACACCCAGGGAGTCAGGAGCTGGATACCACTCTGAGAGACGCGTCGAGACGAGTGCCGGTGCGCCCACAAGAGTCTTTCCCGCAGTAGCGAGTTCGATCAGGCTGCCGTGCTCGAACTCGGCCAAATCCTCTCCGACGATGACGTCGATTCGATCAACGTCGACACCCCCTTCGACGAGGATTGTGTTCGAGATCCGCATGAACTCCTGATACGTCTCGGTCACCGCCGCCAGGGCCTGCTCCTCGTTTTCGAAGACCGGCGGAGTGCTACTCGGAGGGGGAGCCGGCTCGACGTCAGTGCACGCGGTGAGGGCGAGGAGTCCCACTGCTAGCGCGAGCGTGGAGAGGGTTCGAGGTGAGGAGATCGTTGACATTCCTCGACGCTACGGGCGGTCGAAGAGGTCACCCGGGTTATCCACAGAGCAGATATGCCTACACCGACATATGTCGCGCATGAGGCCGTTGTGCCAGCGCGGTGCGCTGACGTGAGCGCGCCCCGGGGGACGTGGGCGCGGGTCTCCGGAGGGGCGCGCTCACGTCGCTGACCCGCGCTCGCCTCAGCGCACCGCGCTGGCGTCAGGCCCGGGCCCAGGGTCAGGCGCGGCCGAGCCACCAGGCAGGGGAAGCAGCGATGACCGTGCGGGCCGCAGCGTCGATGTCATCGAGGTCGCCGGATCGCAGCCACTCCTCGATCGCCGCGACCGTGCCGGCGCCGGCGTAGGCCACGAGCATGCGCACGTGTCGCTCCGGCATGATGCCGTCCTCGCGCGGAGGGGCGATGTGCGGGTGGCGTTCGAGGTGGTGCGCGAGTGCCTGCTCGATCCGCTCGGTGAGGGCGTCGCGCAGGGGTCCGATGAGCCGCGGGTGCATTGCGTTCCGGTAGATCGTCGCGTGCTCCGCGACGTGGCGCAGGAGGTCGCGCTCCGAATCGTCGAAGACGCTCAGTGTCGAGTCACTGTGCGCCGGGAGATCGGCGTGCGCGCTGAGCGTCTCGTCCAGTTCCTCACCGAGCACGGCCGCGAGCAGGTGGACTGGCGTCGCGGCGTGACGGTAGAAGGTGTCGCGGGTGATCCCCGCGACCCGGGACACCTCCGCCACGGTCACCTGATCGATGCGCTTCGCCGCCGCGAGGGTGTGGATCGCGTCGCGGAGGGCACTGCGTGTTCGTGCCTGACGGGGGTCCATGCGTTCACTCTAGTGAGCGCCCGTCGAGCGATCCGAACAACAACGTTGCACCACGGATTGGAAAGTGCAATACTGCACTTCGTGATGCAGAGTGCAACTTCGACGAATCGACTGTCCGATCGGATGGCCGCCACCGCCGCGCGTCTGACGACCGTGTCTCGTCGGCTCACGGCCACCCAGGGCCTCAACGGCTTCACGATCGAGGAACTCTGCGAGGAGGTCGGCGTCTCGCGCCGCACCTTCTTCAACTACTTCCCGAGCAAGGAGGACGCGGTCCTCGGCATCGACGAGACCGAGGAGAGCGAACGGTTCGCCACCGAGTTCCTCGCCCTCGGTTCGCGGGGGTGGCGCGCCGTGCTCGACGACTTCATGCTCATCGCGGCCGCCCATGCGGAGCGGTCCGGGTTCGGCCTTGCCGAGCACGTCGACTTCCACGCCGCCCTCGAGCGCGAACCCAAACTGCTGGTCCGGTTCATGGGCCTCAACCGCGAACGCGAGCAACTGCTCGTCGAGCTGATCGCCGTGCGTGAAGGGGTCCCCGCGGACGACCCGCGTGCCCGCGCCTGCGCCGATCTCTTCGGGATGGCGATCAAGACGACGATGGCGCGCGTCTTCGGCAGCGGCGTCGCCGACCTCGGCCCGGGCGGTGAGTTCGACATCGTCGGATCCATCCGCGACTGCCTGGCGACGTATCGCACCATTCTCGAGCCCGACGACCCCGAGCCCGACGACCCCGAGCCCGACGACACCGAGTCAGCCGGTCCCGCTCCCGCCTGACGTGTCGACACCATGCGCTGAGACCGCCCCAGCGCCGCAGCGCCCACCGCCGCCGCGCCCCAGAACCCCCACACGAATCCCCACTCCCCGAAAGGACCTCCCGTGACCGCCGCCACCGCCGCACCCACCGAGGGCCCGATGCTGCTCACCAAGCGCCGTATCTGGATCATCTTCGCCGCCCTCATCGCGGGCATGCTGCTCTCCAGCCTCGACCAGACGATCGTCTCCACCGCCATGCCGACGATCGTCGGACAGCTGGGCGGCGTCGATCACCAGGTCTGGCTCACCACCGCCTACCTCTTGGCGACCACGATCGTCATGCCCGTCTACGGCAAGTTCGGTGACGTCCTCGGCCGTCGTCGCCTCTTCCTCGTCGCGATCGCCCTGTTCACGATCGCCTCCGTCGGCTGTGCGTTCGCGGGCGACTTCACGCAGCTCATCGTCTGGCGTGCCGTCCAGGGCCTCGGTGGCGGTGGCCTCATGATCCTGTCGCAGGCGATCATCGCCGACATCGTGCCCGCCTCCGAGCGCGGCAAGTACCTCGGGCCGCTCGGCGCGGTGTTCGGTCTCTCCGCCGTCGGTGGGCCGCTCCTCGGTGGCTTCTTCGTCGATCACCTCACCTGGCAGTGGGCGTTCTACATCAACATCCCGGTCGGTATCGCGGCCTTCGCGATCGCGTTCTTCACCCTGAAGCTGCCGAACAAGCAGGCGACCGCGCCGATCGACCTCCTCGGCGTGATCTTCCTCTCGGCGTTCACCACCTGCCTCATCTTCTTCACCGACTTCGGTGGCGACGCCGCTCACGGTTGGGGTGCCATCGAGACCTGGATGTTCGGCATCGGCATGCTGCTCGCGGCGCTGCTCTTCGTCATCACCGAGGCGCGCGCTAAGGACCCAATCATCCCGCTGTCGCTCTTCAAGAACCCGACGTTCATCAACGCGACCGCGATCGGCCTCACCCTCGGGCTCGGCATGTTCTCGGCGATCGGTTTCGTGCCGACCTTCCTGCAGATGTCGTCCGGCACCTCGGCAGCTGCATCGGGCCTCCTCATGATCCCGATGATGGTCGGCCTCATCGGCACCTCGATCGTCTCGGGGAACCTGATCACCAGGACCGGTCGCTACCGGATGTTCCCGGTCATCGGCACGCTCGTCACCGCCGCCTCCATGGTCGCGTTCACGACGCTCACGGCGGACACCCCGATCTGGCTGATCTGCGTCTTCCTGCTCTTCTTCGGCGCCGGTCTCGGCCTGATCATGCAGGTCGTCGTGCTCGTCGCGCAGAACTCGGTGGACGCGTCGATGGTCGGAACCGCGACCAGCACGAACAACTACTTCCGCGAGGTCGGGGCGTCGCTCGGTGTCGCCGTGTTCGGCACGATCTTCACCACGCGGCTCACCGCGAACCTCACGGACGTGTTCGCGAGTTCGGGAGCCAGCGCGGGTGACGCCTCCAACGCGGCGGCGACGATCGATCCGCAGACGCTCAGCCAGCTTGCGCCGGGCATCCGCGACGGTGTCGTGACTGCCTACGCCGACGCTCTGGCCCCGGTGTTCTGGTACCTGCTGCCGTTCATCGGTGCGGCCTTCCTGCTGTCGTTGTTCCTCAAGCAGATCCCGCTGTCCGACGTCGCCGGGCTCGTCGCCCGCGGTGAGGCCATCGGCGGGGACGAGGCGGAGTCACTCGAGGCTGCAGCGCGCGGCAAGGTGCCTGCTTCGACCGCCGGGGCGCCCTCGTTTGACGGAGCCTCGACCGACGACGGTGAGCTGGCGGACGCCGATCGCGAGCAGTCACCGCGGTAGCATTCGCCCCTGCCTGACGCCGGCCCTGGGACACACCGTCCCGGGGCCGGCGTCGTCATGCTGAGGGCCGGCTAGAACTATCTGACATGTGACTTATAGATGCGTATGCTGGAGGTGCTCGCCAGAGCCGGCGAGCAGAATGGAGCCGCATCATGTCGAATGAATCCATCCAGGGCCGGTTCGCCGGCAAGGTCGCGATCGTCACCGGGGGCGTGTCCGGCATCGGGGCGAAGATCACCGAACGGCTGGTCACCGAGGGTGCCTCGGTCGTCGTCGCGGACATCAACGCCGAGCTGATCGCGAGCGCCGCCGAGACCTTCGGCGATCGGGTGTGGGGTCGGCGCACCGACGTCACCGATGAGGCGGACTTCTCCGCGTTGGTCGCCGAGACCGTCGAACGCTTCGGCACGCTCGACACGCTCTTCAACGTCGCCGGTGGATCACGCGCCGGGACGATCACCGACATCTCCTTCAAGGACTGGGACTTCACGGTCCGGCTGAACCTCTACAGCGCCTTCAACGGCACCCGGCTCGCCGCCCGTCAGTTCCTCGCCGAGGAAAAGGACGGGTCGATCGTCAACATCGCTTCGCTCAACTCGCTCGTCCCCATGCACTTCGGTGTCGGTTACACGGCGTCGAAGGCCGGCGCGGTCATGTTGACCAAACAGGCGGCCCTCGAGCTCGGTGAGCACGGCATCCGCGTGAACGCCGTGTCGCCAGGTCTCGTCGCGACGCCGTTGACGAAGTCGCTGACCGACATCCCCGGTGTGCAGGCCGCGTACGACGAGCGCATACCGCTCCGTCGTGCCGCTGCGCCGGAGGAGATCGCCGCAGCCGCCCTGTTCCTCGCGAGCGACGACGCGTCGTACATCTCGGGCGACAACCTGGTCGTCGACGGCGCCTGGCAGACCACCGGGTACCCGGACCTGCGACCGTTCATGAGCTGACCGATCTCGGGTGGGGTCGACGGCTAGCCCTTCGGGGAGACGACCTTGATGCGGGAGTGACCCGAGGGGCCGCCGGTCGACTCGATGTAGGTCTTGAACGCCTCGAGCGTCCCGCGGACGACCCGTCCGGCGAGCCCGAGTGCCGCAGCGGTCCGCTCCACCGCGGACACCGGCTTCCAGTGCACCGTGACGTCCACGCGGGTCTGCTGCTTGTCGATCGCGTCGAAGGTGGCGTCGCCACTGAACCAGACGTCGCCCTCGATGGTGCGCCAGACCAGACGCTCCTCGGGGAGCTGCTCCAGGATCTCGACGAGGAACTGCCGCGAGAGTTTGCTGATCGCAACGGTCCAGCGACTGTAGACCTCGCCGGTCAGCTTCACCTCGCGCACAGCCGGCAAGAACTCCGGGTACGCCTCGAAGTCGACCCACTGCTTGTAGACGGCGGCGAGGGGGAGGTCGACGACGATGCTGTGCTGCACGGTGGACACGCCGTCCTCCACCGCGCGGATTCGCTTGGTCTGCTCCTCGCCCTGCTGGCCGGGCGTCGTCTCGTCGTCCATCTCGGCTGCTCCGTCGCCGCGTCGGGTCAGACGGGCCATCCAGTCGTTCAGAGGACCGGACCGTCGTTGTCGGTCGTGCTCCGTCGGGTGACGCGTTCGCCGCTGTTCGGGTCGACGGCTGAGCGCGTGGTCGATGAGACCTGGCGGTGACGCAGCATGAGGATCAGCGAGATGAGGAACACGACGGCGCCGGCGGCCATGAGGATGTACCCGATCATCGTGAGGTCGACGGCGGGCACGTCGACGTTGATGGCGAAGGCCAGGATGGCGCCGATGACCACCAGTGCGATTCCAGTTCCGATACCCATGACGGACTCCACTTCTCTCGGCCTTCGCGGTCCCGAGCGGCAGGCTCGAGCAGTGCAGGTCCCGCGACCGACTCAACCCAGTATCGGGGTGATCGCCGTTGATGAGACGGGGGTTGTGGCGGCGGAACGCGGAGGAGTAAGGGCGTCTGTCTCGACCGCCACCGACATCACCCGGCGTCGGGCAGGAGTTCCGGGCACTCGCCGCCGGGGACGGTGGCCAACTCGAAATGCCAGATCTCGTTCGCGTAGGTCTGGCAGAGGCCGTAGTCGGCGCCGTGCTCGATGAGCCAGTAATCGGCGTCCGTCGCGCCGATGTCGACGGCCGCCCCGCGCGTGTGCGAGGAGCCGTCGGGCGTGGCGACGTACTGCCGGGCCGCCGCCTCGCTGCCGTACTGGAGGATCGCCTCGTCGAGCAGGTGCTGTTGGTACGCCGTGCTCCGCCAGCCGGAACTCACGAACAGCGTGATGTCGTCGGCCGCCGCCGCGTCGGTCGCCTGCTGGACGGCCTCCAGGAGGTCCGCGTCGAGGTTCGCGATGGCCGGGAGATCGGTGTCGTAGGCCGAGTACCGGTTCTCGTCCAGCACGCCGTCGTCGGCCCCGAACGCGCCGTCGCTCGTGGTCGGGGTTCCGTCACCCGACGCTCCAGGCGGGCGCTCGGCCAGCGCGGTGATCCCGCGGGTGATGGTCGGCGCGACGCCCGTGCAGGCGACCAGGGCGATCGCGGCGGTGAGGGCGACAGCCGTGGCGGCGAGGACGACGACGGCCCGGTTCGGGCCGCGGCGGGGGCGGGTGCTCGGTCGGCCCGAGCGCTGGTGCTGGATGTGGTCGTTCATGGTTCCTCCTCGGTCGGTCGTCGGCGTTCGACACCCGACGGCCAGGACCCCAGTCCATCTGGACGGCGGTTGCGCGGGCGTCGGTCGATCACCAGACGGTTCCGAAACACCGAGCCGCCTACGATCGACACGACGCCCATCGCGGGCGCCGGAGCGACGCCACAGCCGCGTCCTCCGTCCCGAACACCGGAGGTCCCATGCGTGTCCTGATCGCCGAGGACGAGCAGTACCTCGCCGAGAGCATCCTCGAGGGGCTGCAGCACGAGGGGCTCGCCGCCGACCTCGTGTTCGACGGTGACGCCGCGCTCGAGCGTCTCGCCGTCAACGCCTACGACGTCGTGGTGCTCGACCGCGACCTCCCTGGCACGCACGGCGACGACGTCTGTCGCTGGATCATCGCCCAGGAACTGCCCTGCCGGGTGCTCATGCTCACCGCGGCCGCTGACCTCGACGACAAGGAGAGCGGCTTCGAGATCGGCGCCGACGACTACCTGACGAAGCCGTTCGAGCTGCGTGAGCTCGTGCTCCGGCTCCGGTCACTGGCGCGCCGACCCAAGGCGTCGCTCCCGCCCGTCCTCGAGTACGCCGGTGTGCGGCTCGACCCGTTCCGCCGCGAGGTGTACCGGAACGGCCGGTACGTGCGTCTGGCGAAGAAACAGTTCGCGGTGCTGGAGATCCTGCTCGCGGCCAAGGGTGGCGTCGTGAGTGCTGAGGAACTCCTCGAGCGAGCCTGGGACGAGCACGCCGACCCGTTCACGAACGCCGTGCGAGTGACGATGTCCACACTCCGCAAGGTCCTCGGCGAGCCGTGGATCATCCACACCGTGCCGGCCGTCGGGTACCGCGTGCTCCCGCCGGGAGAAGCGCCCGCCGAGGTGGGCGATGCGGACGCCGACGACGCCGACGACGAGGCGCGAGCATGACGGCCGGTCCCTCCGGAGACGACGCGGTCCGCACGACGTGGGTGACGGCCCGCGTCAAACTCACCGCGACCTACGCGGCCTTCACCATCGTGACGGGACTCATCGCGCTCATCGTCATCAACGTGATCATCTGGCGCTTCCCCGACTACCCGCTCGCGCTGGCGAGCGATCCGAAGCAGTTGTCCGCCATCACCCGCGGTGAGATCCGCGATTCGCTCATCAACTACTCGATGCTCGCGCTCATCGCGATGGCCGTGATCGGCACCAGTGTCGGCTGGATCGTGGCCGGCCGTGTCCTGCGGCCGCTGCACGATCTCAATCAGGCCGTGCGGGCGGCGGCCGAGGGCGCGCTCGACCACCGCATCGCGATGACGGGTCCTCGCGACGAGTTCCGCGAGCTCGCCGACCGCTTCGACGACATGCTCGCGCGCCTCGAGCAGTCGTTCCTGACGCAGAAGCGGTTCGCGGCCAACGCCTCGCACGAGCTGCGGACGCCGCTCGCGACGATGAAGATGCTGATCGAGGTGGCTCAGGCGGACCCGGAGGGCCGCGACGTCGACCGCGCGCTGCGGCGGATGCACGAGACGAACGAGCGCGGGATCGCGATCGTGGAGGCGCTCCTGCAGCTGAACCAGCTCGACCGCCGACCCCTCGTGACGTCGCCCGTCGACCTGGCGGCGGTGGCCCGCGACGCGTCGCAGCTCATCTCGCCGGAGGCCGCCGACGCCGGGGTCACGATCTCGTCGACCCTCGAGAGCACCGCCGTGCTCGGCAATCGCGTGCTCCTCCAGCAGCTCGTGACGAACCTGCTGTCGAACGCCGTGCGGTACAACGGTGGTCCGGACGGCTGGGTCTCGGTGTGGGTCGGTCCCGGCACGCAGGCACCGGGCCGCGCCGTCGTCGTGGTCAGCAACTCGGGGCCGTTGCTCGGTGCGGCCGAGGTGGCGCGGTTCGTGGAGCCGTTCGACCGCAAGGACGCCCGGATCGCGCGGGGCGCCGGACGCGATCGTGGGAACGGACTCGGGCTGACCCTCGCTGCCCGCATCGTCGAGCTGCACGGTGGCTCCCTCCGGCTCGCACCGCTGCCGGCCGGCGGACTCGAGGCGACGGTGCTGCTGCCAGAGGCGCACGGCGCCGGGCCGACCGAAGCCTGACCGTGGAACGACGGAACGGCCGACCGATCAGCTCGATCGGTCGGCCGTTCCGTCGGTACCGGGCTCACTGCACGGCGCAGGCCCTGGCCTCATCGAACAGGTCCTCCGGCAGGTCCCACACGCCGTTCGCATCCGGGTCCGGGACGTCGAAACCCTGGTCACGCAGGCACTGGGCGCGGAGCCGGAGCTCGTCGGAGATCTCCACCCTGCTGGGCTGGTCGGGGTCCGCGGGCGGTGGGCCGAGTTCGGTGACGCAGGCGTCGTAGGCCGCGTTCATCGCCTCGCTGCCGTCGAGCGTGATCGCGGTGCCCGGCTCCGGGTCGTCGACGTCGATGCCCCGGTCACGGAGGCAGCCGGCGAGGGAGATCGTGTAGTCGTCGTACGCCTGGGCGTAGGAGTCGGCGGTCGTCGGCGAGCCACCGCCCGAGGGCGTCTCGGCTGATTCGGAGCAGGCGGTGAGCCCCAGCATGAGGGCGAGGACGGGGACGGCGAAGCCGAGAGCGACTGGTCGGCGCATGGGAAGGTCCTTTCTGACGGGCGACCGGTGTCGGTCACCCAGTCATCCCATCAACCCGCTTGTTCCGTCCTCGTCTCCCGATCACCAGACGTTCCCAACACCCCCCTGCCCGCGAACTGTCACTTGCTGCTAGTCCTGCCCGTCCGGACTAGCAGCAAGTGACAGTTCGCGGGCAGGGCGAGGGTCAGTTCATGCGTGTGACGATCCAGACGATGAGCGTTCCGACGAGGAACGCGACGGGGATCCACGTCCCGGATCGTCGCAACCGCCGGCCCGACGGAGCGACGCCTGGCGGTGGGGTGAGCAGTCCGATAGCGGGGGAGGCGGTCTGAGCACCGGGTACGAGCTGGTGCCCTGACGCTCCGGTCGCTTGCGACGGAAGACGGTCGTCCCGCCACCGGGCCCACTGGTCGAACTTCGTCATCAGCGCGTCGACGATGCCGAACAGCCAGGCCCACGTGTCGGGATCGAGGGTCGACACCTCCCGTTTCGTGTAGAGGAAGAGCCAGTCGTCGATGATCTCGACGTCGAGCTCGGCGGCGTGGTCGATGAACCTCGCCATGATGTCCGGCGTGAACAGGTACAGGGCGTCGCGTTCGTAGCCCGCGGGACAGTAGAGCGTGAAGTGCCGGTCGAAATCGCCTTCCAGCGACAGTCGCTGGGCCCGTTGGAACGCCGCCGGGAGGTTCGAGCCGAAGCCGTTGTTGCCGATCGCGTCGAGCACGATGTTCGGCAGCGGGACGTCGAGCTTCACCGCGACGTACCCCCAGTGGTGCGTCGTCGAGCTCTTCCCATGACGGACCGTGTACCGGTAGTTGGCGAACTCCACGGGGCGGGGACGGTTGCCGCGCAGCACGTCGGTGGACTGCCGCGACGATCCGATCCCGAAGATCATGCCGGGGAACGGAGGATGACTGGAGTCGGCCGTGTAGGTCATCCCGTTGGCCGCGGCGAACTGGGAGAGGCGGAAGCGCTTGATGCGCCTTGTCCGCCAGGAGAAGACCGCGAGCACCGCGACGACGGCGCCCGCGAGGAGCCCGATCATCAGCAGCGGCGTCGGGCCGGAGCCGTTTCCGGACCGCGACGGCAGCCCGCCCAGCAGGACGAACCCGGCGACGGCGACCACGGCGATCCCCGCGATCAGGCCGACGAACAGACGGGCCGACGGCGCGCGATGATACGAGGGCGCTTTCGCCATGGCGTCACGGTCGATGGGGTCGATGAGCGCTCGGGTGTCGATCGTGCCGTCCATCCCCTCACGCTACCTGCCCGCGAACTGTCACCAACGGCTAGTTGAAGCGGCCAGGACTAGCAGCAAGTGACAGTTCGCGGGCAGGGGGAGGGATTACATCGAGCGGCGGAGCCAGCTTTCGACGCCGGAGACGTGGACGGTGACCAGGGCACGGGTGAGTTCGGTGTCGCGTTTCTCGAGGGCGTCGACGATCGCGTGGTGCTCCTGCAGGGTGCGGGCGACGGCCTTCTCCTCGGTGAGGCCGCGCCAGATGCGGGCCCGAACCGTCTTGCTGCCGAGCGCGGCGAGCAGGCTCGCGAGGTAGGCGTTGCCGCTCAGCTCGATCACGCGGGCGTGGAACTGCAGGTCGTGCGCGACGAGATCCTCGACCGTCGTCGACTCGTCGACCTCGTCGACCATGCTGCGCAGCTCGGCGATCCGCTCGTCGTCGAGGTGTTGGATCGCCATCACCGACGCGGAGGGTTCGAGGATGCGGCGCACCTCGAACATCTCGATGAGGGAGGCGTCGGCGTGCATGTCGATGACGAACGACATCGCCTCGTGGAGCAGGCTCGGCTCCAGGGTGGTGACGTAGGTGCCGTCGCCGCGACGGACGTCGAGCACACGGATGAGCTCCAGCGCCTTCACCGCCTCGCGAAGGGAACTGCGGGAGAGCCCCAGGGTCTCGCTGAGCTCCTTCTCCGGAGGGAGGCGCTGGCCGGGTGTGAGGTCGCCGGCGACGATCATCGCCTGGATCCGCGCGATCGCCTCGTCCGTGACTGCCATGCGACCCCCTGCTCGAGCGAGACGGTCACCGCGCGCACCGCCTCGCGCCATGATACATCCGACGTTTTCGCTGGCCGCATTCCGATCGGCCTCCACGCACCGCCGACGCCGGGCGCCTTGTGTTACGTCAGGTTGAGCGCCCTCTCGCGGCCCGTCCGATCACTCCCTACTGTTGCTGCAACCCGACGTCCCGGTGCGCTCCGACCGCACCGACAGCGGACGCCGGCACGCTCCACCACCCCCCAGATCCGTCCCGCACCCCACCGTCCTCTGGAGTCTCCATGCGTCGTCGATCGCGCCTCGCGCTGTCCCTGGTCACCCTGGCCGTCGTGGCCGGCCTCGCCACCGGTTGTTCCCTCAAGCAGTCCTCGTCCAGCGAGTCGACGAGTGGCGCCACTGCCAGCTCGGCCGCCTCCGACGTCGACGTCCCCTCACTCAAGGGCAAGACCGTCGGCGTCGCCGCCAAGGACGTCGTCCGCGACTTCGGCCGCCTCACCTACCAGGGCGTGCAGGACCGCCTGGAGGAGCTCGGCGCCACGGTCGTCGCCACCCAGGCCGACGCACAGGATGACAAGCACCTGGCCAACGTCGAGAACCTCGTCTCGCAGAAGGTCGACGCGATCGTCGTCATCCTCGGCGACGCGACCACGCTCGCCCCGGCGCTGCAGCAGGCGAAGGACGCCGACATCCCGGTGTTCACGATCGACCACGCCAGCGAGAACTCGGTGAACAACATCGGTTCCGACAACTGGCAGATCGGGTCGACCCTTGCCCGCACCCTCGCCGAGGACATCGGCGGGAAGGGCAAGGTGCTCGTCTTCAACGGCTTCTACGACGTCACCCCCTGCCAGATCCGCTACGACGAGTTCAAGCTCGTGCTGAAGAACTACCCGAACATCGAGATCATCGAGCCCGAGCTGCAGGACATCTACGAGGGCACGATCGAGGACGCCAAGCAGAAGACGAACGACGCACTCACCCGCTACCCCAAGGGCGAGATCTCGGCCGTGTGGTCGTGCTGGGACCTCCCCGCGATCGGCGCCTCGCAGGCCATCGACGCGGCGGGTCGCGACGAGATCAAGGTCTACGGCGTCGACGCCGAGCCCGGTGCGCTCGACCTCATCCAGGACCCCGACTCGGTGTACCAGTTCACGGTCGCGCAGCAGCCGACGCTGTTCGGGACGACGAGCGCGAACAACGTCGCCCTGTACCTCGGTGGCAAGCAGGACGAGGTGCCGCTGAGCACCTACCTCGACGCCGTGTTCATCGACAAGGCGAACGTCGCCGACGAGCGCAAGCGACTCGGTCTGGAATGACGTACGACACCTCGATCGACGAGTCGACCGCCCAGCGCACGTCGGGCGGCCGGGCCGGTGCCGTGACGACCGGCGCATCGGCTCCCGCCGTGAGCATGCGGGGCATCGCGAAGGACTTCGGTGGCGTCCGCGTGCTGGACGACGTCGACCTCGAGGTGCACCCGGGCGAGGTGGTCGCGCTCGTCGGCGAGAACGGCGCAGGCAAGTCGACGCTCATCAAGATCCTCACCGGCCTCTACACGGCGAGCGAGGGCACCATCGAGATCGACGGCGAACCGGTCGTCATCCGCAACCCGGGCGACGCCGAACGACTCGGTGTCCGCGTCATCCACCAGGACCGCCACCTGGCCGGTCGACTCACGGTCGCGGAGCAGCTCTTCCTCGGGTCGCGCTCCGCGTTCCTCACCGGTCGGCAGCTGGACCGCCGTTCCGAGCGCGAACTGCTCGACCTCGTCGGCCTGGACGTGCCGGGCAGGACCCTCGTCGACGAGCTGAGTGTCGCCGAGCAGCAACTCCTGCAGCTCGCGATCGCGACGATCACCCGCCCACGCGTCCTCGTGCTCGACGAACCCACCGCACCGCTCGCCGCCGGTGACGTGGAGCGGTTGTTCCGCACCGTCCGGACCCTGCAGGACCAGGGCGTCGCCGTCATCTACATCTCCCACTACCTGCAGGAGGTGCGCGACATCGCTTCCCGCGTCGTCGTCCTCCGCAACGGTGAACGTGTCGGTGCGCTCGACCTCGCCGATCCCGACGCGACCCTCGACGCCATCGTCCAGCTCATGGTGGGGCGAAGCGTCGAGGAGTTCGGCGACCGCGAACGGATCGCCGCCGACGCCGGCGCGGAACCGGTGCTCGCGATCGACGGCCTGACGGTCCCGGAACGGCTGCACGGCGTCTCGATCGACGTCCGTCCGGGCGAGATCGTGGGCGTCACGGGTCTCGTCGGCTCGGGCCTCGAGGAACTGGCCGACGCGGTCACCGGCCTGCGCGCACATGGCGGAACCGTGCGACTCGGCGGTGCCACGATCCGCTCGCCGCGGGCCTTCGTCCGGGCGGGTGGGGCGTACGTCCCGGCGAACCGCCACCGCGACGGCATCCTGAACCGCCAATCCGTCCGCGAGAACCTCACGCTCGCCGCGCTCGACCGCATCACCGGCCTCGGCGGGATCCTGCGTGGTCGACGCGAGCGGGAGATCGCCGCCGATCTCGTCACGAGGCTCGACGTCCGGCCCGCGAACGACACCACGGTGGCCGGCAATCTCTCCGGCGGCAATCAGCAGAAGGTCGTGCTCGGACGGTGGCTCGCGGCCGGGTCGACGGTCTTCGTGCTCGACCAGCCGACCTCCGGCGTCGACATCGGGTCGCGCCAGCAGATCTACGCGGAGATCGACGCGCTCGTCGCGCAGGGCGCCGGGGTCCTGCTCGTGAGCGTCGACCTCGAGGAGCTGATCGGCCTCGCCGACCGCGTCCTCGTGCTGTACCGCGGGACGATCCGCACCGAGCTGCCCCGATCGCAGGCCACTGCCGACACGATCCTCGCCTGGTCGACCGGCGCCGCCGAGGTCGCGTCCTCGCCGAAGTCCCCCTCGGTCCCGCCGGTCTCTGAGCCTTCTTCGGTCCCTGAGCCTTCTTCGGTCCCTGAGCCTCCTTCGGTCCCTGAGACTCCTTCGGTCCCTGAGCCTGTCGAAGGGCATGAACCGCTTGTCGACGGGCCCACCTCGTCAACCCACGCGGATTCCGGCACCTGGACCGCCCCGGTCCCTGAGTCTGTCGAAGGGCCCACGTCGTCGACGCAGGCCGATCCCCCGAGGTCTGCCCCGTCGGCAGGCCCTGGAGGCGGCACGCTGCCCACCAGAGGAGACTCCGCATGACCGCCCTCTCCGCTCCACCCGCTGCGCCCTCTGCCGCGGCGGAGTCCACGACGAAGCGTCGTCCGGTCTCGCGGCTGGGACTCATCGGCTACGCGATCGTCGTCATCGAGGTCGTCGTCTTCGCGGTCGCCTCGCCCGGCTTCCTCGACCCGGCGAACCTCGCGACGATCCTCACCCAGTCGGCGGTCTACGCGATCGCGGCCTTCGGGCTGTCGATCGTCGTCGTCACGGGCGGTGAGGACGTCGTCCGCGGCGGCATCGACCTCTCGATCGGCGCCGTCCTCGGCTTCTCAGGGGCGCTCGTCGCGGTGCTCCTGCAGGCCGAGCTCGGTCTGCCGCTCGCGCTGCTCATCGGGCTCGGTGCGACGGCGGTCATCGGGCTCGTGAACGGTCTCGTCGTGATCGCCGGGATCCGACCACTCCTCGTCACCCTGGCGATGATGAGCATCGTCACGAGCCTCACGATCGTGATCACGAACAACGTCAAGGTGCCGGTCTCCGACGCCGGGCTGGTGTGGCTGCGGAGCGGGCACGTCGTGGGTGTCCCCGCCGCGGTCGTCGTGCTCCTGCTCGTCTTCGCAGTCGTCGCCTTCGCCACAGGGCGCACCAGCTGGGGTGTCAAGAACGCCGCGGTCGGGCAGAACCCGACGGCCGCCCGGGTGGCCGGGATCGACGTCAACCGCCACATCGTCGTCAGCTACGTCCTCGCGGCGGTTCTCGCAGGAATCGCGGGCGTCCTCATGACCAGCCGGTTGTCCGCTGCATTGCCGGGGATCGGCGAGCAGTCGCTCATCGACATCCTCCTCGCGACGTTCCTGTCCATCGCGTTCTCCCGTCGGCTCGTCGTCACGATCACCGGGACGCTGTTCAGCGCCGTGTTCGTCGCCATCCTCACCAACGGCTTCAGTCAGCTCGGCGTCCCGAGCCAGTGGATCGGCATCACCAAGGGTGTGCTGATCCTGCTGGTCCTCGCGGTCGCTGCGATCCGCGAACGGAGCGTCAAGCGATGAGCATCGACACGCGTGCGCAGTCATCCGCCACCAGCGGCGTCCTCGTCCCGAACACCGGGCCGGCGGCACCGGGAGGCGGCGGCGACCAGCGTCCCGGCGGACCGCTCTCGAAGCTGACGGTCCGGGGCCTCGGCGCCGCGGTGCCGCAAGCGCTCGCCCCCGCGGTCCTGGCCGTACTGCTCATCGTGTTCGCGGTGCTGTCGCCGTCCTTCCTCACCGTCGACAACCTGCTCGGTGTGCTCAACCAGAACGCGCTGCTCCTGCTCGCGGCCGTCGCGATGACCGTCGTCGTCCGCGCCGGCGGCATCGACCTCTCGATCGGTGTCGCCATCGACCTCGCGGCGCTCACCGCTTCGGCGCTCCTGGCCGACGACTACGTGGCGTGGGTCGCGATCGTCGGTGGCCTCGTCGTCGGGCTGCTCGTCGGGGCCGTGAACGCGTTCCTCATCGTGGTGCTGCGCATCCGACCGTTCCTCGCGACGCTGAGCGTCTGGTTCATCGGCGGTGGCGTGCAGCAGGTCGCGACCGACGGCGGGTCGCCCATCTACCTGTCGCGGAGCAGTGTGCCGGACGAGTTCGCGTGGCTTGGCGCGGGGACGGTCCTCGGCGTCGCTGCGCCGATCGTCGTCGCCGTGCTCGTGCTGATCCTCGTCTGGGCTGCACTCGAACGGAGTCGCTGGGGTCGGGTGCTGACCGCGGCGGGGGAGCAGCCGACGGCGACCCGGATCGCCGGGCGTTTGGCGGGGACGTCGATGGCCACGGCGTTCATCTTCGCCGCCGGGATCGCGGCCATCGCCGGGCTGATCCTGGCCTCGCGGAGCCAGGGCTTCGTCGCGAACAGCGGTCAGCTCTACGTGCTCGACTCGATCGGTGCGGTGTTCATCGGGACGACGCTCAGTCGGACGGGACGGCCGAACCTCTTCGGGACGCTCGTCGGCGTGCTCATCTTCGCGCTGCTGACGAACGGGATGAACCTCGTCGGGCTGTCCTTCTACTGGCAGGGGCTCGCCCGAGGTGTCGTCCTCATCCTGATCCTGCTCCTGGGCGTCCTCCTGGCGCGCGACCGCGCCCGCAAACCCCTCACGTGACGCCCGCCCGACCCGGGGCGTCGTGGTGTGGTTGCGCCAGCGCGGTGCGCTGACGCGAGCGCGACCCACACGCGTGAGCGCGGGTCTCTGGAGACCCGCGCTCGCGCTCATGACCCGCGGTGAGGCCCAGCGCACCGCGCTGGCATCGAGTCGCACCTGGCCGGGCCTCACCCCGCGCTCACGTCAGCGCGGTGCGCTGACGCGAGGAGGAGGGATTCGGCGCGAGCGCGACCCACACACGTGAGCGCGGGTCTCCGGAGACCCGCGCTCGCGCTCATGCCCCGCGGCGACGTCAGCGCACCGCGCTGGCATCACCCGAGGGAGCCGATCAGACTCGGAGGTCGAGCCAGGCGACCTGCTCCGGGGTCAGCTGCAGGGACAGGGCATCGGTCGACGAGCGCGTCTCCTCGATGGACCGCGGACCGATGAGCGCGAAGGTCGGGAAGTCCTGCGCCAGCACGTACGCCAGGGCGATCGCGGTCGGCGCGACACCCAGCTCCGAGCCGAGCTGCCGGGCACGGGCCAAGCGCTCGAAGTTGTCGTCGCTGTAGTAGCAGCGCACGAGATCCGGGTCCGACAGGTCCTCGGGCTCGGCACGCCCCGTGAAGAAGCCGCGCGCCTGGGACGACCACGGCAGCAACGGCGTCTTCGTCTCCTCGAGCCACGCCCGGCTCGTCGGATCCGTGACCTCCACACACCCGGCCCACGGCACGTCGAGTGCACGAGCGAGACCGAAGTGGTTGCTCAGCGCCGCGAAGCCCCGCTTGCCGTTCGCCGCAGCGTACGCGTTCGCCTGCTCGAACCGCTCGATCGACCAGTTGGAGCCACCGAACGCACGGATGCGACCGGCCTCGGCGTGCTCGTTCAGCACGTCGACGAACTCGCCCACCGGCACCTCGACGTTGTCGCGGTGCATCAGGTACAGGTCGAGGTGGTCGGTGCCGAGGCGGTCGAGGCTCTCGAACAGCTGGCGCGAGATCGACTCCGGGTCGCAGAACGGCGTGTGCGCACCCTTGCCGATCACCACGACGTCGTCACGGAGGCCGCGGTTGGCGAGCCAGCGTCCGAGCAGCTGCTCCTGCAGGCCGTCGCCGTACAGCCAGGCCGTGTCGAAGGCGTTGCCGCCGCGCTCGAAGAAGTCGTCGAACATCGCCGACGCGTGCGCCAGGGTCTGCTGGTTGTCGACACCCATCACGAGCCGCGAGATGTCGTGGTCGATGCCCGCGATGCGACCGGTCGGCATCGCGAGCTCGGCGCGCACGGCGAGCGGGCGACCGGAACCGGTCGGGATGTCGGTGTCGATCGACTCGAACGGGTACTCGAGGCCGACCGCCTCGCGCCAGCGGTCGAGGGTCGCCGCGTTGCCGAGCGAGTCCGCCCAGCGCATCTGCGGCGCCTGACCGGCGTCGGCGAACTGCGCGACCGCGTCGGCCTGGATCGCGTACTGCGGTGCCCCGGGGATGTGGATCGACTCCGTGCCCGAGATGGTGCGGACCTCGATCGACGAGCCGTCCTCGACCGACGGCAGCCACGGGTCGGACACGATGATCTGGCCGGTCGAGCCGGTGACGACGACGCGGTTGTCGTCCTGCAGCCGCACACCGCTCGTGACGTGCGCCGTGATGCCCGACGGGAAGACGAGCGACGCGCTGGCCCACTCGTCGACGCCGGTGGAGCCGATGGTGCCGTTCCCGGTGACCTCCGTCGGGTCGGCGAACGGTGCACCCACGGCGGCACCCGCGATGAGTCGCGAGATGGAGACGGGGTAGCCCCCGACGTCGAGGATGCCGCCGCCCGCCAGTTCGGGGTTCATGAGCCGGTGGTCGGCCGGCAGGTCCGCGGCGAACGCGAACGACGCCTCGATGTGCTCGACCTCGCCGATGGCGCCGGACGACACGAGCTCGACCAGCTTCGCGGTCTGCGGGTGGAAGCGGTACATGAACGCCTCGGCGAGGTACACGCCGGCACGACGGGCGGCCTCGATCGCGAGCATCGCGCCGGCACGGTTCACCGAGAGCGGCTTCTCGCTGACGATGTGCTTGCCTGCTTCGGCCGCTTCGATCACCAGCCGGACGTGCTCCGTGTGCGGGGTCGCGATGTAGACCGCGTCGACGCCGGGGTCGGCCAGCAACTCGGCGACGGAGCCGTACCCGCGGACGGGAGCCGTGCCGTCGCCGAAGCGCTCGCCGAACTCCTCGGCGCGCGATGCGTCACGACTGGCGACGGCGGCGAGTCGACCGGTGCGACTCGCGTGCAGCTCGGTCGCGAACCGTTCGGCGATCGTTCCGGGTCCGATGATCCCCCAGGCGACGTGTTCCATATGGTGGTGCTCCTCAACGTTGATCGGCGGTGCGGTGGTCTGTGGTGAACGTCACCGTGAACGTTCACGGTGCGAGCGTATCAGTACGATGTGACCATGACCAGGCCCCGCGACGAACACGCTCCGGCGCGAGCGACGATCATCGACGTCGCCCGGGTCGCCGGTGTCTCGCGCCAGACCGTGACCCGCGCGCTCAACGGGATGCGCGACGTCAGCGACGCCACGAGACAACGGGTCGTCGAGGTCGCAGCCTCGCTCAACTACCGGCCGAACCGCGCCGCACAGCACCTGGTGAGCGGTCGGACGACGACCCTCGGACTGGTCGTCGACGACCTGCGGAACCCCTACTACCCGGAGCTCGCGGCCGCCCTCGTGCAGCAGGCGGCCGAGCGGGGATGGACCGTGTTGGTCGCCGAGGTCGGGGGAGCGGCGAACGCATCGGGCGAGCGGCCCGCCGCCGCGGATCGTGGACCGGACCTCCCTGACGCGGAACGTGCGCAGCTCGCCGAACTCGCGAGGCAGGTCGACGCGGTCGTCGGGCGCAACGGCGCCGATCACGGAGCACTCCAGGGCGCGTTCGCCACCATCCCGTTCGTCTCCCTCGGTGACCATCGGCCAGACGAGTCCGAGGCTGGAGCGGACCCGTCCGGCCCGGAACCCGCGTTGCAGGTTGCGGGTGTCGACATCGACTTCGACGACGGCATCAGGCAGGCGCTCGCCCACTTCGTCGCGACCGGACGCCGGTCCATCGCCATGATCGACGCCTCTGCCGAACCGTCCGGACGACGCCTCGCGTACCGCGCGTTCCTCGCGGAGCACGGGCTGCCGTGGTCGGAGGCGTCGGAGACCTGGGCGGAGGACACCCACCAGGGCGGCGTCTCGGCCGCCCTGCGGTGCCGCGCCGCGATGCCCGGCGTCGACGCCGTGCTCGTCTTCAACGACGTCATGGCGGTCGGCGTGCTCAAGGGCCTCGCCCGTGCCGGGGTCGGCGTGCCGGAGGACGTCGCCGTCATCGGCATCGACGGACTCGACCTCGGTCGGTTCGTCACCCCTGAGCTCACGAGCGTCGCCGTCGACAAGGGCGACATCGCACGGCTCAGCCTCGAGTTGCTCGACGGCATGATGTCCGGCTCGCTCCCGCTCTCGGGGCCGTCCGTCCGCCGCTCGGTGGGTGTCTCGCTCGTCGTCCGCGAGTCCGCCTGAGCCGCTTCGGCTCCGTCGGATGAGCGGACGCCGCGGACACGGCAGACTGGTCGCATGTCTGAACTCCTCGCCCTCTGTCGCGTCGAAGCCCTCCAGGCGGACGACGGCTCGATCGGTGTCACCGCGATCGACAAGCGCCCGGTCGACGAGCCGCTGCACGTGCGGCCGATGGGGCTGTACGGCGACGTGCAGGCCGATCGCAAACACCACGGCGGCCTGACGAAGGCGCTCTACGCCTACGCCGAGGAGGACGCGCGGTTCTGGGAGGGCGAGCTCGGTCGGGAGATCACGCCGGGGCTCTTCGGCGAGAACCTCCGCACGCAGGGGCTCGACGTGAACGGTGCCGAGATCGGTGAACGCTGGCGGATCGGCGACACCCTCGTCGTCGAGGTGACCTGCCCACGCACCCCGTGCGGCACCTTCCAGCGGCGGTTGGGCGAGCCACGGTGGGTGAAGCGCTTCGCCGACGCCGCACGCCCCGGCGCCTACCTCAAGGTGGTCAAGAGCGGGAGGGTGCAGGCGGGCGACCCGATCGAGATCGTCCGACAGCCCGGCCACGGCGTGACCATCGCCTCCTGGTTCGCCGCGGCCGACGAGGCACAGGCCGTCTCGCTCGAACAGTCGGAGCGGTCGGGTGCCGTGGTGCTGGCCCCCGAGATCCACGAGTCGATCACGCAGCTCCGCCGCAAGCGGACCGCCTGACCGTCGCCGTCGCACCCTCAGACCTGTGCGACCGCTGAGTGCAACCCCCGGTCGGAACAGTCCGGAAGCGGACGCTGTTGCATACCATGGAGCCGAAGACCGGAGCACGCGGGGACCCCGCACGGTGCTCGGCACGAAGGAGGAGTCACGATGAGTGCAGCAGACGAGCAGAGCACGACGACCGAGCGCGCGGTGCTGGCCGGCGGATGCTTCTGGGGCATGGAAGACCTCGTCCGGAAGATGCCGGGCGTGAAGTCGACGCGCGTGGGCTACAGCGGTGGCGACGTCGCCAACGCCACCTACCGCAACCACGGCACCCACGCGGAGGCCCTCGAGGTCGTCTTCGACCCGAGCAAGCTGTCCTTCCGCGAGCTCCTGGAGTTCTTCTTCCAGATCCACGACCCGTCGACGAAGAACCGCCAGGGCAACGACGTCGGCCTGAGCTACCGCTCGGCGATCTTCTACACCTCGCCCGAGCAGGAGCGCGTCGCGCGCGACACGATCGCCGACGTCGACGCCTCAGGGCTGTGGCCCGGCAAAGTCGTCACCGAGGTCGAGCCCGTGTCCGAGTTCTGGGAGGCCGAGCCGGAGCACCAGGACTACCTGGAGCGCATCCCGTGGGGCTACACCTGCCACTTCGTGCGCCCGGGCTGGAAGCTCCCTCGCCGCGCTGAGGTCGCGGAGCAGGCCACCGCGTAAGCACGTCCACAGCGCCCGTCACCACGGTGGCGGGCGTTGTGCTGTGCGCGGACCGGCAGGCTCAGACGCCGTCGGCCCGCGAGGAGTTGACGGCGTCGGACGCCAGTCGTGGCGCGAACCGCGGGTCGAACTGCAGCGGTGGATCGTCGGGTGATGCCAGTGACGGCTTCCCGAGGCGGACCCATTCGAGGTACTGGAGGTAGGGGTCGGACCCGGCATCGACCGGCGCATCGACGATGCGCTTGCGTCCCCACGGCCACTTCCACCCCACGATCAGCATCCTACGGACGGTTCCTGAGGATCGGCGGACCATCGCGCCACGATCTTGCAACGATGGCGCCGAATCGCGCTCCATGCGCTGAATGGATACGGAGTTGTCCATCAGCCGTCCGTGGTGTCATGATGAATCACGGCGGAGATAGCTAGACGATCGAGATACTTCGAGGGGTTGTCCGGACCCGGTCGCTGCACCTGCCGAGAGAGGTCGTCCCATGGGCTCCACCGGCAGCGAGACGTCTGTACTCCGCCGCGCGTGGGTGGAGCAGCTCACGGCCGACCGCTTCGGGGTCTTCGTGGGGGACCGGCGAATCGGGTTCATCGACGTCGACTGGCCACTGCACGTCGCTCTGCGTGGGGCCGACTACGAGACGGCGGTCGAGATCGATCGGGCGATCCGGTTCGATCAGGCGCTGCGAGCGGTCCTCGGCGACTGAGTCGCCTCCGGTGTCCGGCGACTATGATCGCAGCACGGTTCGGGTGGGTGGTTCGCCGGGCGGTATCCGATGGGACCTGCGAGACGGAGGGGGACTGACATGACCGACTCCTCCAGTGCCGAGCCCTGGGCATCCGGACTCCCGGTCCTCGAACTGCCGATGTTCCCGCTCGGCTCCGTGTTGTTCCCGCACATGCCGCTCGCTCTGCGGCTCTTCGAGGAGCGCTACCTCACCATGCTCGCCCACCTGCTCGAGGCCGAGGACCCGGCGTTCGGGGTGGTGCTCATCGAGCGCGGGCGCGAGACGGGCGGCGGCGAGCACCGGTTCCGCACCGGGACCGTGGCCGAGATCGTCGAGGTCGACGGCGGCGAGGGCTTCGTCGCGGTGATCGCCGAGGGCGGTCAGCGCTTCGAGGTGACCGACTGGTTGCCCGACGACCCGTACCCACGCGCCGAGATCCGTCCGCTCGACGACCTGGAGTGGGACGACGAGTTCGAGCGGCTCCGCGACGAGACGGAGGCGGCGGTGCGACGGTCGCTCGCCGTCGCCAGCGAGTTCAGTGAACAGCAGTGGGCCTCGGTCGTGGAACTCGCCGACGACCCGCTGGAATCGTCGTGGCAGCTCGCGGGTATCGCCCCGGTGAGTGAGCTCGACCAGATGCGGTTCCTCTCGGCCGGGTCGCTCGAGGAGTTGCTGGTCGGCGTGCGCGATCGTGCCATCGAGGCCGGCGAGGCGTTCATCGCGGGCGGCATCGCCGACGCGGACGACGAGGACTGGGACATCCTCGGCGGCTGAGCCCCGTCGTCGCACCTCGCCAAGCTCGCCTCCCCTCCGCCGGTCACTGAGCCTGTCGAAGTGCCCTTGCGCATTCGTGGAAACACTTTACTATTTCCTATAGGATCTTTTTGACCGGGAGCACCAGCCCCGAGTAGTCCCTGAGCGCAATGGAGCATCATGACGGATACGACCGTGACCGCGTCGACCCCCCGATGGACCGCCGACACCTGGCCCATCGCCACCTGCCTGCACGGCATCCCGCCCGTCGATCGCAACGGCGTCTCCCTGCACGACGCGGAACCCGAAGCCTGGGACGACCTCTTCGCGCAGGTCGCCGGCGTTGGCTTCACCCTCGCTGAACTGCCCGACAGTCACGTCCGGCCCGCCGATCTCGAGCCCTCGCGTCGAGACGAGTTCCTCGCCATCGCGAAGTCGCACGGTGTCGGCGTACCGTCCGTCCACCTGCAGCGGCAGAGCGTGATCATGCCGGGCCACGAGGAACGCAACCTCGAATACGCGCACCGCACGATCGACGCTGCCGCCGAGTGGGGGATGCAGGTCTTCTCCACCGGCCTGCACCAGCCGTTCAACGAGGCGCAGCGCGATGCGCTCTGGTTCTGGACCGCGCAGGGCCCGAAGGACCCCGACGACCCCGAGGTCTGGAACGCCGCCGTCAGCCGCATCCGCGAGCTCGGCAAGCACGCGGCCGAGGTCGGCCTGCCGCTCGCACTCGAGCTCTACGAGGACACCTACCTCGGCACCGCCGACAGCGCGGTCCGGTTCGTGGAGGAGGTCGGGCTCGACAACGTCGGCCTGAACCCCGACGTCGCGAACCTCATCCGCCTCCACCGTCCCGTCGAGGACTGGCGAGAGCTGTTCGCCAAGACCCTGCCCTACGCCAACTACATGCACGTGAAGAACTACACCCGCGACGAGGCGGCCGACGGCAGCTGGGCGACGTCCGTGCCCTCCACCATGGAGGCCGGGCTCATCAACTACCGACAGGTCTTCCGCGATGCCGTCGAGCTCGGCTTCAACGGCATCATCCTGGCCGAGCATTACGGCGGCGACAGCCTCGGCATGTGCGCCACCAACCAGAAGTACATCAGGACCCTGCTGCCGCAGGCCTGATCCAGACGACCACAGGAGAGCTTCATCATGACCACACACACCATCGCCGTCGTCGGATCGGGCTACATGGGCGGCGGCATCGCCCAGGTGCTCGCGCTGTCCGGCGCCACCGTCCGCATCGCCGACATCTCCGAGGAGATCGCGCGCAAGAACTACGACCGCCTCATCGCCGAGGCCGAGCAGTTCGTCGCCGACGGACTCTTCCCCGCCGACGCCGTGGAGCGGATCCGCGCTAACGTCTCGCCCGCCGCGTCCATCGAGGAGGCCGTCACCGGAGCCGACTTCATCGAGGAGGCCGTGCCCGAGAAGATCGAGATCAAGCACGAGACCCTCCGTCGCATCAGCGCCGCCGCCTCGCCCGACGCCATCATCGGCTCGAACACCTCGACCATCCTCATCGGTTCGCTCGCCGAGGCCGTCACGAACCCGGAGCGGTTCCTCGGCGTCCACTTCTCGAACCCGGCCCCATTCATCCCCGGTGTCGAACTCATCCCGCACGAGACCACCGCCGACGCGGCGATCGCCACCGTCGAGGAGATCGTCGCAGCGACCGGCAAGGAGACCGCCCGCGTCAAGGACGCCACCGGCTTCGTGCTCAACCGCCTGCAGTACGCGCTGTTCCACGAGGCGACGCAGCTCGTCGAGGAGGGCGTCGCGACACCCGAGGACATCGACACGATCGTCCGCACCACCTTCGGCTTCCGGCTGCCCGTCTTCGGCCCCTTCGCCATCGCCGACATGGCCGGGCTCGACGTCTACTCCTTCTGCTACGCCTCGCTCCAGACCCGGTGGCCGGAGCGGTTCGCCACGCCAGACTCCCTCAAGGAGCTCGTCGACGCCGGCAAGTTCGGCACCAAGTCGGGTGCCGGCTACCTCGACGTCCCGGCCGACCGCACGCCCGAGCTGATCGCCTACCGCAACAAGGCCTACGTCGCGATCAAGCAGCTCATGGACGAGCTCGGCCCCGCACCCATCAACTGAGCGCCGCGCCGCGCCGACCGGGCGCACCGTCCCGCTCGATCGGACACCGACTTCACCACCCCCACGCAGAAAGGCCGGCCATGACCGCCACCAGCTTCCCCGAATCCAAGACCGTCGTCCTCACCGGAGCAGCCTCCCCGCGCGGCATCGGTCGCGCCTCCGCCCACCACCTCGCCGAACTCGGCTGGAACATCGGGATCATCGACCTCGATGAGGCTGCGGCGCAGGCGGTCGCCGCCGAGATCGCGGAGCAGCACGGGGTGCAGGCGGCGGGTGCCGGCGCGAACGTCGCCGACGAGGCGCAGGTGCGTGCCGCGTTCGACGCGCTCGAAGCGTCACTCCCGCAGCTCGTCGCCCTCGTGAACCTCGCGGGCGTCGCTTCACCGGTGCCCTACCTCGAGGTGAGCGCCGACGAGTGGAAGCGCGTCATCGACATCAACCTCAACGGCGTCCACTACACGACCCGTCGTGCGGTCGAGTCGATGGTGTCGAACGGCGTCGGTCGCGTCGTCAGCCTGTCGTCCGTCTCCGCCCAGCGCGGCGGCGGCACCTTCAGCAAGACGGCCTACTCGGCGGCGAAGGCCGGCGTGATCGGCTTCACCCGCAGCGTCGCCCGCGAGCTCGGCCACGACGGCATCACGGTCAACGCCATCTCGCCCGGACCCATCGACACCGACATCATGGGCGGCACCCTCACCGAGGAGCGCAAGACGGCCATGGCCGCCGACGGCGTCCTGCCCCGCATCGGCACCCCACGCGACATCGCCGCCGCCATCGCCTACCTCATCAGTGAGGACGCCGGCTTCGTCACCGGTCAGACGCTGAACGTCGACGGCGGCCTCTACATGCACTGATCCACCCCACGCACCACGAGCGAACGGAGCAGCACCATGCAGCACCTCACCGGTCAGTGGACCAAATCCCGGTTGATCTTCCTCGGTCTCGGCGTCGTCTTCGTCGGCGTCGGCCTCTGGATGATCATCCCCTCGATGGTCTCCTGACCACCGCCAGCAGCAGCAGTAGCACCAGCAGCACCCACCCGCACCAGTCATCTCAAAGGAGAGTGTCTTGTCCACACCCAATCCGCCGGCGATCGGATCGACCAACGATCCGGCGCTGAAGTCGGCGATCCGCAAGGCGTCGAAGCACCTCATGCCGATGCTCGTCATCCTCTACTTCGTCGCGTTCCTGGACCGCACGAACGTCGGCTTCGCCGAGGAGGCGCTCAGCGTCGACCGCGGCATCTCGAACGGTGCCTTCGCCCTCGGCGCCGGCATCTTCTTCATCGGCTACGCGATCTTCGAGATCCCGAGCAATCTGCTGCTGAAGAAGTTCGGCGCCCGGTTCTGGCTCGCCCGCATCGCGGTGACCTGGGGCATCGTCGCCGCCCTGTTCGCCTTCACGACGAACGACACGATGTTCATCGTCCTGCGCTTCCTGCTCGGCGTGACCGAGGCCGGGCTCTTCCCCGGCGTCATCATGTTCCTCTCGGAGTGGTTCCCGAACAAGGTCCGCGTCCAGATGTTCTCGATCTTCTACCTGGCGCAGCCGTTCTCGCAGATGCTCGGCGCCCCGCTGAGTGGTGGCCTCATCAGCTTCGGCGACGCCCTGACCCCGTGGCACGGCTGGCAGGTGATGTTCTTCGCCGAGGGCTTGCTCGCGGTCCTCGCCGGCTTCGCAGCGCTCTACTTCCTCACGAACTCGCCACAGCAGGCGAAGTGGCTGGACCAACAGGAGAAGGACTCGTTGACGGCCGCGATGGAACGCGAGGACACCGTGCGGCAGTCGGACGGCCCGACCGGTATCGCGAAGGCGATGACGAGTTGGAAGGTGTGGTACTTCACCATCATCTACTTCTGCCTGCAGATCGCGGTGTACGGCACGACCTTCTACCTGCCGCAGCAGGTCTCGAACCTCATCGGTCAGGACGTCGGCTGGCAGGTCGGTCTCGTGGCGGCCATCCCGTGGCTCGTGGGTCTGTTCGCCTGCTACTACGTGGGCCGGAACGCGAACACGGTCGTCCGTCGTCGCACCTGGGGAACGATGTTCTACATCTCCACCGGCGTGTTCATCCTGGCCTCCGCCTGGGCGGGCGCGAACAACCAGCCGTTCCTCGGCATCCTGTTCATCACCATCGCGGTGGCGAGCTTCCTCTCGGTCGGGCCGATCACGTGGGCCTACCCGACGGCGTTCCTCACCGGAACGGCTGCAGCGGCGGGCATCGGCCTCATCAACTCGCTCGGTAACCTCGGCGGCTTCGTCGCCCCGATCATGCGCACCGGCATCAACGAGAGCGTGCCGACCGACAGCGGCGTGTGGGGCGTGGTCTCGCTCGGGGTGTTCGCCTTCCTCGCGGCGGTGATGCTCTACTGCACCCGGTTCTTCCGTGGGGCGAAGGCGGACGAGCTGCTTGAGACGACGGCGACGCGCACGGCCCACTAGTCACGACGCACCACCCGGACGGGGTCGATCGCTCAGGCGGTCGGCCCCGTTCTGCGCCCTTCGACAGGCTCAGGGACCGGAGGAGGGCGGCTCGGGGACCGGAGCGGTGGGGCTCAGTGCTCGGCGTCGCTGCGGGCGCGGGTGCGCACGAGCTCGATGTGCGAGCGCATGGCCGCCGCGGCGGCCTCGGGGCCGTCGGAGAACGCGTCCAGGATGGCACGGTGCTCGACGACCGCCTGGTCGGCGTCGGTGACGCCCGTCTCGACCGTCTGGCGCATGCGGTGCACGCGGGTGGAGATGCCCTCGGACATGTCGAGGAGGAACGGGTTGCGGGTGCCCTCGAAGATGAGGTGGTGGAAGTTCCAGTCCACTGCGAAGTACTCGCGGAGGAGCGCGACGGGGATCTCACCGGCCGACGCCGCGGCGCGCACGCTGGCGGTCATCTCGACGTGCTGGGCGAGGGCGACCTCGAGCGCTGGGAGGAGCTCGTCGGCGTGGGCGGCGGCCAGTGCGGTGGCGCCGCTCTCGAGCACGATGCGGGCGTCGAACAGTGACTCGAGCTGGTCGTCGGCGAGCGGCGGTGCCACCCGGTAGCCCTTGTGGGTGACCCGGGTGACGAGCCCGGTGCGCTCCAGCTGGACGAGCGCTTCGCGGACCGGCGTCGGCGAGACGTCGAGGTCGCGGGCGATGGCGTCGATCGACAGGCGGGCACCCGGCTCGATGCCGGAGCTCAGGAGCATGTCGAGCACCAGCTCGTAGACGCGGTCGCGCAGACCACGGCGCTCGAGCGAGGAGGAGGCGCCGAGCGGGAACACGGCATCAACCACGGCAGGCTCCGAAGGGTGTGCTCGAGGCGTCGTCACGGAGGGGGACCTCCGGTCGAGCGGCCGCGATGATCGTCGAGGACCAGTTTACGGGGCCGCCAGGTGTCATCGCGGCAGGTCGGAGCGCGCGCGGTCGAGGCCGGCCACCTCGTCGAGCACCAGCGAGAGGGCCGCCGGGTCGTGGGCGAAGCGACCGAGGAAGACCCCGTCGACCGCGTCGCCGATCGTCGTGAGCAGGCCGGGTCCGGCGCTGCCGCCGTAGATGACGGCCGAGGAGGTGCCGACCAGACCCCTCGCGGCGAGCGTGTCGAGGTGGTCGCGGAGCCTGGAGCACACCGTGCGGATGTGGGCTGGACTCGCGGCCTCGGTGGCTCCGATGGCCCAGTGCGGTTCATAGGCGACGATGACGCGGCCCACGATCCCGGCGGCGACCGCCCCCGCCAGGGCGTCGTCGAGCTGCGTGACGCATTCAACAGCCGCCACTTCGGCGTCTCCGTGCTCGGCCTCCCCGATGCACAGCACCGGCGCGAGACCGTTGCGGAGCGCGGCGGTCGTCTTCGCGCGGACGACGTCGGGCGTCTCACCGAACAGTCGGCGCCGCTCCGCGTGCCCGACCTCGACGACCTCGCAGCCGACCTCGCGGAGCTCCGCGCCGCTCACCTCACCGGTGAACGCCCCGGTGTCCTCGGTCGCGAGGTCTTGAGCCCCCACGGACGCGACGCCGCGGAGCCGTTCCACCGCGCCGGTCACCGAGAGGTACCCGGGGATGACGAACAGCTCCGCCGCTCCGGATCGGATGGCGTGGTGCTCGGCCGACACCCCCGCGACGACCGAGCACCAGTCGAGCGTCTGCGCGTGCCCGAAGTACATCTTCAGACTCACGCCGACGAGTATGGGGTGCGTACCCTCCGCCATCAGGACGCTTCGTACGCGCTGATCTCCTGCACCTTGTCGTTCGACGCGCTCGAGGCGTCGAACTCGTAGGTGAGCCATTCGCGCACGTTGCGGCGGGCGAGTTCGATGCCGACGACGCGCTGGCCCATGCAGAGCACCTGGGCATCGTTCGAGAGCACTCCGCGTTCGACGGAGAAACCGTCGTGTGCGGTGACGGCTCGGATGCCCTGGACCTTGTTCGCCGCGATCGCGACGCCGAGGCCCGTGCCGCAGATGAGCAGCGCGCGGTCGGCCTCCCCGCGGGCGACGATCTCGGCCGCGGTCACCGCGACCGTCGGGTAGTTGGTGTGGCCGTCGGCGTCGACCCCGACGTCGACCACGGAGGCGACGAGGTCGCTCGCCTCGAGGTCTCGCTTGAGGATCTCCTTGTAGTCGTAACCGGCGTCATCGGAGCCGATGACGATTCGCCAGGTGCGGGTCATGGTGTGCCTTTCGTGGTTGGCCCTTCGACAAGCTCAGGGACCGGGGTGTCGCTTCAGGGAGCGGGGTGTCTATTCAGGGAGCGGGGTGTCTATTCAGGGACCGGGGTGTCTGGTCGGGGATGGGTGTTCAGCGGTCGGCGAGCAGGGTGCCGACGCGCTCGACGATGAGGGCGAGGGAGACGGCTCCGGGGTCCTCGACGCCGACGGCCTTCGAGCCGTGCGAGCGGGCTCGTCCCATGCCTGGCATGAGTCCGGCCGTGTCGTGTGCTGCGGCGGTGGCCGCTGCCGCCGCCGCGGTCCAGGCGGTGGCGAGGTCGTCCCCGGCGGTGACGCGTTCTGCGAGCGTGTCAGCGAACGGGACCAGGGCGTCGACGAGCGTCTTGTCGCCGACGGAGGCCTTGCCGTAGCGCATGACGGCGTCCTTCGCTGCGGTCACGCCCTCGCTCACGGCGGTGGCGGTCGGGCGCTCGGCGTCGCCGAGGCGCTCGCCGAGGGTGCGGAGCATGACGCCCCACAGCGCGCCCGAGGTGCCACCGGCGCGGTCGGACCAGGCGTCGCCCGAGCGGTCGAGCAGCGTCGCGACGCCGGCACCGGCCTCACGCAGGCGCTCGGCCTCCTCGGCGGCGGCGGTCGCCCCGCGGTCCATGCCGATGCCGTGGTCGCCGTCGCCGACGATGGCGTCGAGGCGTCCCAGCTCGTCCGCGTGCTCCGCGAGGAGTTCGTGGATCGCGGAGATCGCGTCGGCCACGACGGCCGCCGACTCCTGCGACTCGGGCGAGGCGTCCGGCACGACGAAGGTGACATCCTCGGTGTCGTCGGCGGCGACGGTCTCGAGCGCCCCGGAGTCGACGGCGCCCGTGCGGAACGCGGGCGTGTCCGCGGCGGCACTCCACAGTCGCTCCAGTTCCTCGTCCACCCAGAGGAGGGTGAGTGAGACACCGGCCATGTCGAAGCTCGTGCAGAACTCGCCGACCTGCGGGTCGACGAGCGTGATCCCGGTGTCCTCGAGGAGGGAGGCGACACGGTCGTAGACGACGAAGAGCTCCTCGGACTTCACGGAGCCGAGGCCGTTGAGGATGGGGACGACACGCGCGCCGTCGACGGAGACCCCTTCCGGGATCTCGGCCCCGTCGAGGAGGTGGTGCACGAACAACTCCGCCAGTCCGTCCGCGGAGGGGATGTCGGTCTCGTCGATACCGGGCTCGCCGTGGATACCGAGCCCGACGGCCATCCGCCCCTCCGGTACGGAGAACAACGGTTCGTCCGCACCGGGCAGCGTGCACCCGGAGAATGCGACGCCCATCGAACGGGTCCGGGCGTTGGCCAGGATCGCCACGCGCTCGACGTCGTCGATGGCGTACCCACCAGAGGCAGCGCCACCCGCGACCTTGAAGACGGTGAGGTCGCCCGCGATCCCGCGCCGCTTCTCGAGCTCGGTGGGCGGTGCGCTGAAGATGTCGTCGGTCACGGTGACCGTGCGGCAGTCGATGCCGTCGGCGCGCACGGCGTCCTGGGCGGCGGTGAAGTGCAGCACGTCGCCGGCGTAGTTGCCGTAGCTGAGGAGGACACCCCGACCCTGTTCGCTCGCGCGGACGACGCTCTCCACCTGGTGAGCGGACGGCGACGCGAAGAGGTTGCCCATGGCCGCACCGTGGGCGAGTCCCGGGCCGACGAGGCCGGCGAAGGCGGGGTAGTGGCCGGATCCGCCACCGATCACCAGCGCGACCTCCGGTTCCGCGGACTTCGTGGAGCGCGACACCCCGCCGGAGACTTTGCGCACCCAGCGTCCGTTGGCTCGGACGAAGCCGTCCACCATCTCATCCGCGAAGTCGGCCGGTCGGTTCCAGAGCCTGGTCATCTGCATCTCCTCGTCATCGAGTCCGTCGATCCGGCGCGAGCCGGCACATCACGATAATCCTATAGGATATTGGAACCGACCGGAACCCTGGGCTGCGCACAACGCAGGAGACCGCAGGCGGGTCGGCACCGTCGGGCAGCAGCCGGAGGAGACGCGCCGAGGACCTCATGCGTTGTGGACGCGTGACTCGAGGGGCACCCGTCGACGGCGTCCCGACGGCTGAACCTGCCGAGGCTGGAGTGGGGGAGACTCAGAGCCCCGGCAGGTTCGGCGATCGGGACGCCGGCGATCAGGGGCGTGTGACGGTGGGCTCCGTGTGCGTGGCTTCGACGCGTTCCGCGCGACGTGCGGCGAGGAGCGAGGGCGTGATCGCGAAGGTGATGCTCGACGAGCGGCGCGGCGCGGTCGCCCGGAGGAAGCCGAGCCGCTCGGCGAGGGCGATCGATCTGGTGTTCTCCGGCTCGATGACGGCCGTCACCGTCTTCGCCCCGACCTCGCGGAAGGCCAGGTCGATCATCGCCGCCGAGGCCTCGCTCGCGAGACCCCGTCCGCCGACGGCGGGGTCGAGGACCCAGCCGATCTCGACCGAGCGCTCGGCGGGGTCGACCTCGCGGAGGTGCAGGGAGACGTCGCCGACGAGCCGTCCGTCGTGCTCGACGGCCAGGGCGAGGAAGTCGCCCGACTGCCAGAGGCGGCTGTGCCCGACCCGGTGGCGCAGGTGCTCGCGGGATGCCTCCCGGTCGCGGACCGGCCACGGCAGGTGCTCGACGACCTCGGGGGTGGACTGGATGCGGTACCAGGCTTCGGCGTCCTCCAGACGGTGGCGACGCAGGACGAGGCGGTCGGTGCTGATCGGGTGCGCGTCGACCGGCGCCTCGATCCGCGGGCCACGGAGGAATCGCGGTCGCGAGACACCTGCCGGGAGGAGCGGGCGCAGAGCGCGAACCGCAGCGGCGAGGCCGGCCCGGACCCGCTCCGCAGGCTCGGCCGTCGCGCCCGCCGTGCGACGACGGCGGGGGGCGAACGACGTGCCCAGGGGCTCTGCTCGGGTCATGCCCTCCACGGTAGGCACCGCACCCATGGGCTCGGCCTGAAAAGATATGAGCCCTCTATGAATCGCCCGTCGCTCCCGCGCCTCGCAGCTCGACGACGGATAATCGACCCATGCCCTCCGACCTGCCAACGCAGATCGTCGACTCGGGGCGCCGCCGGGCGGTCCTCGCCAAGCTACCGCGGATGTACCGGGCCGACGGTTCACCCATCCGCGTCCTCCTCGTCGACGACGAAGCGGTGCTCACCGACCTCGTGAGCCTGGCCCTCGGCTACGAGGGCTGGGTCGTGGACGTCGCCACCAACGGTCGAGAGGCCGTCCAGCGCTACCGCACGGAACGTCCCGACGTCGTGGTCCTCGACATCATGCTGCCCGACATGGACGGGCTGAGCGTGCTCCGTCAGCTCCGCAGCTTCTCGCAGGGGGAGCCGGAATCGGGCACCCCGACGCTGTTCCTCACCGCACGCGACTCGGTCGACGACCGCATCATGGGACTCACCGCCGGCGGCGACGACTACATGACCAAGCCGTTCTCGCTCGAGGAGCTCGTGGCCCGCCTTCGCGGTCTCCTGCGTCGCACGGCACACGTCGTGTCCGACGACGACTCCCGCATCACGATCGGCGGGCTCTTCCTCGACGAGCGCAGCTACGAGGTCAGCCGCGACGGCGAGCCGGTGGCGCTCACCACGACGGAGTTCGAGCTGCTCCGCTACTTCATGCGCAACCCGAAGCGTGTGCTGAGTCGCGCCCAGATCCTCGACCGCGTGTGGAACTACGACTTCGCCGGCAAGGCCAGCATCGTCGACCTCTACGTCTCCTACCTCCGCAAGAAGATCGACGCCGACCGGGCGCCGATGATCCACACCGTCCGCGGTGTCGGGTACGTGCTGCGGCCCGTCGAATGAGCACCGCATCGGTTCCGACCGCGGGCGAGCCGGCGCCGCTGGCGAACCGACGGCACCCGTGGACGCTCCAGCGACGGCTCGTGACCGGCATCGCTGCGGTCATCGCAGCGGTGCTCGCGGTGTCGGGCATCCTCACGATCGTCACGGTCGAGGCGTCGGTCACGGCCGTCGTCGACACCCAGCTCACCGGATCGATGGAGGCCTTCGAGCACTCCGTCGTGAAGTTCCACGACCAGCAGGCGGGTGCGGGTGTCGTGGTGGACCCCGACGCCACGCGCGGTGAGCCTGGCTACGTCAAGCCGTTCGTGGATTACGTCGGTCACGGGCCCGGGACGCTCATCGCGCTCGTCGCGGACGGCGGGGTCGTCGACTCCGCACGCTTCACGCAGTCCAACGCGACGGCGCTCGACGTGCGGACGAAGGCGCTCATCGAGGAGGCCGTCGCGGCGGACAGCTCCGAGCGACAGAACATCGAGTTGGGTTCGCTCGGCGGTTACCGGCTCGAGTTCCTCGACCACGGCGACGGCGAGACCCTCGTGGCCGGCGTCTCGCTCGCCACCCCGCGGGCGGCCGTGCAGCAGGAGGCGATCGTCATCGCGATCCTCGCCGTGCTCGCGCTCGCGGTCACCATCATCGGGGCGATCATCGTGGTGCGCCTCGGGCTCCGGCCGTTGTCGCGCGTGGCCGCCGCTGCCGAGGAGGTGTCCACGCTGCAACTCGAGCGCGGCGACACCGGGATCGACGTGCGGGTCGATCAGGCCGACACCGATCCTCGGACGGAGATCGGCAAGGTCGGCGAGGCGCTCAACGGCCTCATCGACCACGTCGACCGCGCGCTCGCCGTCCGAGCCGCGACCGACAAACGCATGCGCCGGTTCGTCACCGACGCGAGCCACGAACTCCGGACGCCGCTCGCCGCGATCCAGGGCTATGCCGAGCTCACCCGTCAGGACAGCGAGAACCTCCCGCCCATGACGGAGCACGCACTCGCCCGCATCGAGTCGGAGGCGACCCGGATGAGTTCGCTCGTCAGCGAGTTGCTCCTGCTGGCGCGGCTCGACGAGGGGCAGGACCTGCACCTCGACGACGTCGACTTGAGCGACCTCGTCGCCGCCGCCGTGAGTGACGCGGCCGTCTCTGCGCCGTCGCACCACTGGTCGGTCGACGTGCCGGAGCGCGCGATCATCGTGCGCGGCGACCGCGAGCGCCTGCACCAGCTCGTCGTGAACCTGCTGTCGAACGCCGCCGTGCACACCCCGGCCGGCACCTCCGTGGTCACCCGCATCAGCGCACCGAAGAGTCGCGACGAGCCGCAGCGCGCCTCGCTGACGATCGCCGACGACGGACCCGGCATCGACGAGGCCTTCCTCCCCGAACTCTTCGACCGGTTCGCCCGGGCGGACTCGTCGCGCTCCCGTGCTGCCGGCAGCACGGGCCTCGGCTTGGCGATCGCGCTGTCGATTGCGGAGGGACACGAGGGAGCGATCGAGGTCGCCTCCTCACCCGCCGGCACGACGTTCACGGTGACCCTGCCGTGGTCGGGCCCGTCCGAGGAGCACCCCGCGGTCCGACCGGTGGCCGACGCCACCGGGTCGCGCCCGGAGGCGGTCACCTCGACGCGAGGCTGACGGTCCGACCTGTCGCCGAGCCGAACCCGGTCACCGAGGCGCCCTTCGACAAGCTCAGAGACCGGAAGGAGCGGCTCAAGGGGTCGACCGGCGGAGGGCGATGAGCTGCTCCGCCGAGTGCGCGAGGTGCGCGCGGAGCTCCGCCTCGCCCTGGTCGCCGCTGAGCGCGTGGATGAGCCGGTCGTGCTGGTCGATGAGTTCCTCGGGCGGCAGGACGCTCCGGAGCTGCACCATGAACAGGCCGAGCTCGGCGAGCAGTCCAGCGTGCGCCTCGCTGAGTCGAGGGCTCCGGGCCGCGGCGACGATCGTGTGGTGCAGCTCGGCGTGCGCGACCTCGATGGCGCGGTGATCGCCGGGTCGGTCGATGCAGATGCGTCGGAGACTGTCGTTCGCCGCGATGATCGAGGCCGGTGGGGGCGACGACGGTTCCGCACGCGTTCGCAGCAGCCGGACCGCCTCGGCCTCGATCGCCGTCCGGTACTCCATGAGGGCGAACACGTCGGCGTCGCTGAACGACCGCACCCGTGCCCCGCGGTAGGCCTCGAACGTCACGAGGCGCTCCGCCGCGAGCGCCTGGAGCGCCGCCCGGACGGTATGCCGGTTGACGCCGAACCGAGCGGTGAGGGCGGTCTCACGCAACGGCTCGTCCGCGCCGAGCCGGCCGTCGAGGATGTCCTCCCGCAGCGCGTCCGCGACCGCGTCGACCGCGGTCATCGGGCGACCTCGCGACGGACGATGCGCTTCGGTACGACGAGGATCGCGAGTCCGGTCACGAGCAACGCGGCACCGACGACAGTGGACGGCCCGAAGGACTCGCCGAGCAGCAGGATGCCGAGGAGCGTCGCCGTCAGGGGTTCGAAGAGGGTGAGCGTCGCGACCCGCGACGCCGGCAGCCCACCGAGCGCGTAGCCGAACAGCAGGTACCCCGCCACCGTGTTCACGAGCGCGAGCCACGCGACCGCGAGGGCGCCGGGGAGGGTGAGGATCCATGCGGTCTCGGTCGTGAGGAGGATCGGCACCGAGACGAGCGCCGCTCCGCCGAAGAGTGCCGCCATGGTGCCGAGCGGCGTCCACCCGTGCTCGATGAGCGCCTTGCTGCAGAGCGTGTACAGGGCGTAGGAGGCTCCGGCACCGACGGATGCGAGCAGCCCGTCCACCGAGACGGTTCCGATCCCACCGCCCGTCACCCCGGACAGGACGGCGACACCGGCTGCGGCGACGATCGTGGCCAGGAACCAGCGGCCGCTCGGGCGCCGGCGGTGGATCGCCCATTCGAGGAGGCCGGTGATGGCGGGTGCGGAGCCGAGTGCCGTGAGGGTTCCGATCGCGACACCGTTGCGCTCCACGCCGAGGAAGAAGAACGGCTGGTACGCGGTGACGCCGATCGTGCCGACGACGACGGCGACGATGAGCGCGGGCCTCCCGAGTTCCGCCGCGCGTGGTCGTTGCGGTCGCCTGGACCCGGAGCGGCGGGCGAACGCCGCCCACACCAGGACGAGGAACGCCCCGCCGAAGACGATGCGGGCGGCGCCGAACGCGACCGAGCCCACCTCGATCGGGAGGAGCGCGTGGGCCGTCCCCGTCGTCCCGAAACACACGGCGGCGAGGATCGCGGCGGCGACGGGCAGGCGCCCTGCGGCGGTGCTGCTGCCGGTCGTCCGGATCTCCATGGGCGAAGTGGGCATGCGGACAGCTTGCCGCAGGATTGTGTAACAATCAACGGCCGATCGGATGTCGGGGAGTCACCCACACGATGCCCGCCCGCTCGAGGAGCGGACGGGCATCGGGTGGGTGACCGGGTCAGCCGGCGTAGCCGCTGCTGATCACCGACACGCCGAGCAGCAGGGCTGCGCCGGCGGCGACGATGAGGGCGAGCGCCAGCATGGTGCCGGAGATGATGACCGCGGTGAGGGCGAAGCCCTTCGACTTCGGCTTGCGGGCGAGCGCGATGATGCCGAGCACGAGCGAGGCGATCGGCAGGAGCACGAACGACGGGGCGACGACCGCGGCGATCGACAGGGCGAACGCGATGATCGACAGGGTCTGGGTCGAACTCTCGCGGTCGGCGGCCGTCGCAACAGGTGCGGGTGCGAGGGGTAGCGGGGTCGTCGGCTGGGTCGGCGCGACCTCCTGCACGGCCGTGGCCTGGGTGAGCGGTTCGGGCCCGAACGCTTCGGTCGGGGCGTCTGCCAGGGTCACGTCCTCGGCGGGCGAGATCGTGGTGGACTCGGTGGTGGCTGAGGCGGACATGAGCTGGTTCCTTCCTCCGCGGCTGCGGAGCTGACTCCGCACGGTGCGGAGCTGATCGGTTGATGGTTCCAGCCTCCTCGGATCGCCGCGGGGGCGCGTCGCCCGTGGGCCCGATCTCCCGTCCTCCCGCGGGATGATCCTGCGCGTCCGATCCATGGGTCTGCGGTGCCGTCGCCGTCGGAAGCACGGTTCGGGCTGACCCTCGGAAACGGGACAGAGGGGTTCCGCAGGCGACAGCTGTGCGTTTATCCTGTCGCCCATGTCCCGCCGCATCGGAGCCGCTGTGCTCGCCCTGCTCGGAGCCTCCGCGCTCGCCCTCACCGCAGCCGTCCCGGCGGCCTCCGCCGCGACCACCTCGAGCTGGGCGACGTGGCCCACATTCTCCGGTGCATCGGGGTCGTACCAGGGCACCATGACCCTGGCCGGTCAACCCGCCCTCACCGCAGCGTTGACGAGCGACTCGGTCGGCGGTGGTGGCGTCGGCGTCATCTCCGGCGCCTCGACCTGGCTGGCGGCGTCGACCCCGGTCGGCGCCAAGTACGGCAGCAGCCGTGATCAGCCCTACCTCAACCTCCGGCCGAAGGCGAACAACGCGGCGTCGCCCTCGACCACGACCTACTCCTTCGCGACGCCGACACCGCCGTCAGGCTGGACCTTCGTCCTCGGTGACATCGACGCCGACCAGGTCGAGGTGACGGCGATCGGTCCGGACGGCACCCCGCTCTCCGCGGACGAACTCGGCTTCAACGGTGGGTTCAATTACTGCGACCCCGCCCTCACCGGCAAGCCCTCCTGCACAGGTTCGGCGACCGACGTCCCGAGCTGGGACCCGACGACGCAGGTGTTACGCGGTAACGCCGCCGCCCAGGACACCGCCGGCGCAGCGGGGTGGTTCGAGCCGTCCGCCCCGATCTCCAGCCTCACCTTCTCCTTCCGGCAGCGGTCGGGCGCGCCGGTTTACCAGACCTGGTTCGCTTCCCTCGCGCGCGACGTGACCGGCACCGTGACCGACCAGACCACGGGCCCGTTGGACGGTGTCGGCGTCCGGCTCATCGACCGCGACGGTCGGGTGGTGGCGTCGACCACGACCGCCGGTGGCGGCGCGTACACCTTCGCCGGCTACTTCGCGACCGACGGCTACACCGTGCAGCTCGTCCCGCCGGCCGGGAAGATCGCGGATACCGCCTCACGAGTCGGTGCCGACCTCACGACCGGCGATGCCGTCGCGGACTTCACCGTCCGTGACATCGTGCCCGTCGCCGTGTCCGGGACCGCGCTCGACACCGACGGCGTCCCGATCGTCGGTGCCACCGTCACCATCGTCGGTGTCGGCAGCGTCACCACCGACACTGACGGGAACTACCTCTTCGACACCGTGCCGGTCGGTGACCACACGGTCGTCATCACGCCGCCCGAGGGCTACGCGGTGCAGACCGCCCCGGCATCGTTCACCGTGCCGGTCGGCAGCGAGACACCCATCACCGAGCAGGACTTCGTGCTCGTCGCGAACCCCAGTCTCGGTGGGGTGATCACGTCCGGCGGCGTCGGTGTGGCCGGCGTCACCGTGAGCGTCGACGGCCCGAACGGCGTCGAGCGCACGGTCACGGCCGCTGACGGTTCCTATCGCTTCCCACTCCTGCCCGCGGGTGCCTACGAGGTCTCGGTCGTCGCCCCGGAGGGGTACGTCGTGTCCGGATCGGCCACCCGGGAGGAGGAGCTCGCCGGCACCGATCTCGACGCGGTCGACTTCGAGCTCGCTCGGCTCGGCACCGTCATCGGCGACGTTCGGACGGACGACGACGCCCCCGTTCCCGCAGCGACGGTCACGGTGACGACGCCGGGTGGCCCGGTCGCCCTGACCACGACGGCCGAGGGCTCCTACGGGCTCGCCGATCTGGCGCCGGGCAGCTACGAGGTCACGCTGACCGTCCCGGCCGGGTACTCCGTGCCCGCGGGTGGCGCCACGACCGCCACCGTCGTCGTCGGTACGGACGGCGCGGTCCAGACGGTGCCCACCTTCGTGCTCGTCGCCGACGCCGTCCTCGGCGGCCTCACCGGAACGGTCGAGACGGACGCCGGTGCACCGATCGCGGACGTGACCGTGACCGTCGAGACCCCGGCCGGCCCGGTCGACGTCACGACGGACGCCGACGGTGCCTACGACCTCGACGGCCTCGCGCCAGGCTCCTACGAGGTGTCCGTGACGGTGCCGGAGGGCTACACGGCTGAGGGTGCCACGACGGCGACCGTGGTCGTCGCTGCAGACGGTTCCGTGGTCTCGGTGCCGGCCTTCGTCCTCGTTGCCGACGCCGTCGTACCCGTGCCGTCGGCGAACCCGAGCGACCCGGCCGTTCCGGGCAACTCGGGTCGTCTGCCCTCGACCGGTGCGGACGCGATGCCGTGGATCGTCGCGGCCGGGGCGCTCTTCGTGCTCGGTGCCGCAGGTGTGGTCACCGCTGCCGTCCTGCGTCGTCGACGCGCGAATCGGGACGAGCTGTCCGGCGAATGACCGTTTGAACGACTCCTCGGGGAGGGGAGGGCTCGGCTCGTCCGTAGACTTGGGCGAGCCGCGCCCCACCCAGGAGTGCGGCTCGCACTGCTGAACGGGGATCCGTGGACATCATCGGGTGGGTGAACGACGCCGCGACGGCGCTGCCCGATCCGCTGATCTGGCTCCTCGGGCTCCTGTTCACGACCGCCGAGTCCGGCCTCTGGCTCGGCCTCGTGGTCCCCGGTGAACCGGCGGTGCTCCTCCTCGCGGCCATGCTCGACTCCGCCCCCGGTGCCCTCGTGCTGTTCCTCGCTGTCGCCCTCGGCGGATCGTTCGGTGACCAGCTCGGCTACCTCATCGGTCGTCGTTCCGGTGGTCGCCTCCGTGACTCGGCCATCGTCCGGCGTCTCGGCGTCGACGGCTGGGACCGCGCGGTCGAGGCGCTCGAGCGACGTGGAGCCCAGGCCGTCTTCCTCACGCGGCTCGTCCCCGTGCTCCGGTGCCTGACCCCCACCGCCGCCGGGGTCGCCCGCGTGCCCTACCGGTCGTTCCTCGCGGCGTCCGTGCTGGGCTCCCTCCTCTGGTCCGCTGTCTACGTCGGGGTCGGCTCCCTCGTCCGCGCCACACTCGACACCGTCCGCCAGTACCTCGGTGCCACCGGCTGGGTGCTGCTGTTCGCGCTCGTCGTGGTGGTGACGGTCATCGCGATCGCCCGATTCCGCCGTGGTGCCGCGATCCCCGGCGATGAGGCGATGATCCCGGTGACGCTGCACGAGAAGACGCCGCTCGCGCGCCTCCGGACGCAGTTGTTCTCCGACGACGACTGGAAGAACCTGCCGAACGCGATCACGGCGGGACGTATCGTCCTGCTCCCGGTCTTCGCCGCCCTCGTGATCACCGGGGCTTACTGGGCTGCACTCGTCGTCGGCGCGGTCGTGTTCCTGAGCGACGTCGCCGACGGGCAGATCGCGCGCCGCATGGGCACGGTGTCCGCACTCGGCACCTGGCTCGACGGGGTCGCCGACCGGCTGACCGTGGTCGTGGTCGCCGCGTCGTTCGCCATCGCGCAGATCATCCCGTGGCAGGTGTTCGTGGTCATGATCGTCCCCGACCTCCTGCTCGCGTTCGTCGCCGTCGTCGCGTTCCGAGGGACGCCCGAGGTGCCGGTGAGCATCGCGGGCAAGATCCGGACGGTGTTCCTCTTCGTCGGCTTCTTCGCGCTGCTCACCGGCCTCGCGCTCGGCGGCGGGGATCCGGCGTCGGCGCTCTACCGGGTGTTCGGCGGCGTCGGCTTCGTCGCGATCCTCCTCGGACTGCTCGGCCACTTCGTCGCCGCGACCCAGTATGCGCGACGCATGGTCGTCACCTGGCAGCGACAGGGTGTCCGCGCGTCCCGCTGACCGCCGCGCCGGCCGTCGTGGCAGGTCACCGCCGGATGGCACACGGCCACGCCGCAGGCGGGGTCGTTTAGGCTCGGAGCATGCCAGTCGACTATCCGGACCTCGTCATCTTCGACTGCGACGGCACGCTCGTCGACACGGAACGCATCTCCGTCCGGGTGAACCTGCAGCTGCTCAACGAGGTCGGCGGCGACTACACCGAGGCTGAGGTGCGGGAGCTCTTCGTCGGCGCCTCGCTCGAGACCTACGCGACGCTCGTCGAGCAGCGCCTCGGGAAGCCGCTCGAGGCCGACTGGATCCAGCGCTGGAGCGACATGTTCCGCGGCATCTGCGAGCGCGAGCTCGAAGCGGTCGACGGGGTGGTCGACGCCCTCGACGGCATCGCGGCGACCGGGGTGCCGCTCTGCGTCGCCTCGAACGGGATGCTGCACGACGTCGTCCGCAACCTCGGGCAGGTCGGTATCCACGACCGCTTCGACGGTCGCATCTTCAGCGCGACCGACGTCGCCGTGGGCAAGCCCGCACCCGACCTCTTCCTCCACGCCGCCGCCGACTTCGACACCGCGCCCGAGCGGTGCGCGGTCGTCGAGGACAGCGTCGTCGGCGTCCTGGCTGCCCGCGCGGCCGGCATGACGGTGTACGCCTACGCCGGTGGCATGACGCCCGCCGAGCGCCTCGTCGGCGACGGCACCCACGTCTTCGACGACATGCGCCTGCTGCCCGACCTCATCCGCGACACCTGGGCGACCTCCGCAGCACGCTAGCCGCGCCGCACTAGCTGCGACTGCGGAGCTCGGGGAAGCCGTCCTCATCGTCGGGGCTGGTCTGCGCCGTGACCGTCGGTGCCGGCATCGAACCGGAGGGTTCGAGATCCTGGACCGAGGCGTCCTGTTCCTCGGCGCGACGTCGGGTGCGTTCGCCGCCGCGCTTGACGGCACGGTCGAACAGCTGCGGGCCGGTCGTCGCCAGGCGCCTCCAGGGGAGGGTGCCCTCGATCTCGATCTGGAGGGAGAAGCTCAGCAGGGTGCGGATGACGACGATGATCGCGAGGACGAGTGCGTCGGTCAGCGACGGTGTCGACGTGACCGTCTTCACGAGGTCGGCGGCCACGAGGATCTCCAGCCCGAGCAGGATGACCGAGCCGATCGTCTCCCGCAGCATCCGGAAGGCCCGTGCACCGTCGCGTGTGCTCCACCACAGGCGGGCCGAGAGCGTGACGGCGATCACGAAGCCCACGACCATCGCCCCGACACCGGCGACCTCGAAGACGATGGTGACCAGCTCGAAGAAGTCCATCCCTCCATCATCCTCGCCCGCCCACTGGACGGGAAGCCGGACCGACCCGCTAGGGTGGTCGCGAGTGACACGGGGTGCCGATCCCACGACGATCGGCTGAGAACACACCCGTCGAACCTGATCTCGTTAGTCCGAGCGAAGGGATGTCGCGAATGAGCATTCGCACACCGCAGCAGTCTGCCCACCCGTCCACCGACGAGCCGTCCGTCGGCGAGTACGCGAGCGCCTCGGGGGTCCTCCTCGACCGCCTGCGCGAGCGCACGCCGCTCGTCCAATCGATCACGAACGCCGTGGTGACGGGCTTCACCGCGAACGTCCTGCTCGCCGTCGGCGCCGCCCCGGCGATGACCGACATCCCCACCGAGGCCGGACCGTTCGCCCGCATCGCCTCCGGGGTGCTCCTCAACCTCGGGACGCCGCAGGCGGAGCAGCGCGACGCCATGGTCGAAGCCGCCACCGCCGCGAACGACGCCGGCACCCCGTGGGTGCTCGACCCCGTCGCCGTCGGCTTCCTGCCGGTGCGGACGGCGCTCGCATCCGACCTCCTCGCTCTCCGGCCGACGATCGTCCGCGGCAACGCCAGCGAGATCATCGCGCTCGCGGGACTGGGCGCCGGCGGTCGCGGGGTCGACAGCACCGACTCGGTCGACAGCGCGATCGAGGCGGCCACTGCGATCGCCCGCACCTCGGGTGCCGTCGTCGCGATCTCCGGCCCGACGGACGTCATCACCGACGGTGAGCGGATCGTCCGCTGTTCGAACGGACACGCCTGGCTCACCCTCGTGACGGGCGGTGGCTGTGCCCTCGGGGCCGTACTCGCCGCCTTCGCGTCACTCGACGACGACCGGCTGCTGACGACGGTCGCGGCGACCACCGCGTACACGGTCGCCGCGCAGCTGGCGGCTGCGGAGACCCGGGGCCCCGGCTCGTTCGCTCCCGCCTTCCTCGACCACCTCCACCTCCTCGACGCCGACACCGTCCGTACCCTGGCGGTGATCGCGTGAGCGCCTCGACCACCGCGGACCGGGTCCTCGCGGCCCGTTCGCACGCCGAGCTCGTGCGCCGCGGCATCGCCACCTACCTCGTCACGGATGCTTCGGCGAGCGGTGATCGCGGTGTCCTCGACGTCGTGCGCCGAGCCGTCGACGGCGGGGTGACCGCAGTCCAGCTGCGGGAGAAGACCGCATCGGCGCGAGAGCTGTTCGACCTGACCGTGCGCGCGGCGGAGGTCGTCGCCGGTCGGGCGCTGCTCCTCATCGACGACCGGGTCGACGTCTTCCTCGCCGCCCGTTCTGCCGGCGCCGTCGTCCACGGCGTCCACGTGGGTCAGAGCGATCTCCCCGTCGACGCCGTGCGTCGCATCGTGGGGCAGGCCGCCGTCGTGGGGCTGACGGCGAACACCCCGGCGCACCTCGCTGCGGTCGCAGCACTGCAACCCGGGACGGTCGACTACCTGGGCGTCGGTGTCATCCGCCCGACGACGACCAAGCCGGACCACCCGGAGCCGCTGGGCGTCGCGGGGTTCGCCGCCATCGCCGCCGCGACCCCGCTCCCGTGCGTCGCGATCGGCGGTGTCTCGCTGGAGGACACGGCAGAGCTCCACGCCGCCGGTGCCGCCGGGCTCGCCGTGGTCTCCGCCATCTGCGCCGCCGACGATCCGGCTGATGCCGCACGGGCGTTCCGCGCGGCCTGGACCGAGGTCTCGGCATGAGCGCCGTGGAACAGACGACGACTCCGGCGGCGTCGACCTCGGACCGGGTGCACGGTCGACGACCCGTCACGATCCGCGAGACACCCCGGGTACTGAGCATCGCCGGGACCGACCCGACCGGTGGTGCCGGGATCCAGGCCGACCTCAAGAGCATCGCCGCGAACGGCGGATACGGCATGGCGGTCGTCACCGCACTCGTCGCGCAGAACACCCGGGGCGTCCGATCCGTGCACACCCCGCCCGTCGGGTTCCTCCGCGAGCAGTTGGACGCGGTCGCGGACGACGTGGTGATCGACGCGGTCAAGATCGGGATGCTGGGCGACGTCGCGATCATCGACACCGTGTCGACCTGGCTGCAGGAGACGGTGACCGGACCCGTCGTCCTCGACCCGGTGATGGTGGCGACGAGCGGCGACCGCCTCCTCCACCGCGACGCCGAGGCGGCCATGCGCGCGCTCCTGCCACACGTCGACCTCGTCACCCCGAACCTGCCGGAGCTCGCCGTGTTGGCGGACGAACCGGTGGCGACGAGCTGGGCCGACGCACTCGCCCAGGCGGAGCGGGTGTCGGCGCAGGCGGGCGTGATCGTGCTCGTGAAGGGCGGGCACCTGACGGGGACGACCGCGTGCCCGGATGCGCTCGTCGACGCCGCGGGTGGTCTGGGCGACGACCGATCACTCGTCGAGTTCGACGGTCTTCGAGTCGATACACGGAACACCCACGGGACCGGGTGCTCCTTGTCGAGCGCGATGGCCACCCTCGTCGTCCGTTCGGGGTCTTGGACCGAGGCGCTCGGCGAGGCGAAGTCGTGGCTCACGTCGAGCCTCCGGCACGCGGACGCGCTCGAGGTCGGCTCGGGCAACGGCCCGATCAGCCACTTCGCCGAGCTCTGGGCGTCGGCCGGGATGGCATCGGGTCGCCAGGACGGCACCGGCATCCTCACGGGCTGGTGGGAGGACATCGCGGAGGTGCGGGCCAGGATCGACGACCTGCCGTTCGTGACGACGCTCGCGGACGGCACCCTCGACCCTGCCCGGTTCGCCTGGTACCTGCAGCAGGACGCGATCTACCTGCGGGCCTACTCGCGGGTCCTCGCGAGAGCGAGTGCCTTGGCGCCGACGGCCGAGGAACAGGTGTTCTGGGCGACCGGCGCGGCGGGCTCGATCGAGGCCGAGATGGAGCTGCACCGCACCTGGCTCAGTACGTATGCCGTCAGCGGTATGAACGTGGAACCGTCGGTGACGACCACGGCGTACCTCGACCACCTGCACGCGGCGACGGTCGACGGCGACTACGGGCGGGTGGTCGCCGCCGTGTTGCCCTGCTACTGGATCTACCAGGATCTCGGTGAACGGCTCGTCAGCGCATCGCACGCGGAGCACCCCTTCGCGGCGTGGCTCGACACCTACGCCGACCCCGCCTTCGCGACCGCGAACGCCCGGGCGATCGAGATCGTCGCCGGGGCGGCAGCTCGCGCGGACGAGACCGGCCGCGACACGATGCGACGGGCGTTCCTGGCGTCGGCGGCACACGAGGAGGCGTTCTTCGCCGAGCCGATACGATGAAGGCCGGATCCGCCGCCGCGATCCCGGACCACGACGAGAGGCCCCTGATGCTGACGAGCAACGAGTACTTCGACGGCAACGTGAAGTCGATCGGCTTCACCACGAACGAGCCCGGTGCGGAGTCGGCCAGCGTCGGAGTGATGGAGCCGGGGGAGTACACCTTCACCACGGGCAAGGCCGAGGAGATGTCGGTGATCTCCGGCAAGCTCCGCGTGTTGCTGCCGAACACGAGTGCCTGGCAGGACTTCGGGCCCGACGCGCAGTTCAGTGTCCCGGGGAGCAGCAGCTTCCAGGTCGAGGTCGAGGTCACGACCGCGTACCTCTGCCGCTACCTCAACATCTGAACGCCCTTCGACAGGCTCAGGGACCGGGGTGGGTGCGCCCTTCGACAGGCTCAAGGGCAGGTTCGGGTCGTCCGAGCGTCCCCGGCTCAGGATCGGTCGACGACCTCGAGTGTGAGGACGACGGTCGAATCGTCGGAGCTGTTCGTCAGCGTCACCGTCGTGCTCCCGACCTCGAGCGGCTGCAGACCGGGGTTGAAGGACGCGCCGCCGCGGGATCCGCCCGGCACGTACTCCGCGATCGACCGATCCTCGATCTCCGCGGACCACACGGTCGGATCGACGGCGACGAGGTCCACGACGTTGTCGAGGTCGACGGTGACCGTGCGACCGTCCTGATCGACGAGCTGCACGATGACGGGTGCGATCACGCCGGCCTCGCTCGGGGAGCTCTGACCGGAAGGAGCGTCCCCACCACCGGTGCAGGCACTCATGCCGAGCACGGCTCCGACGATCGCGATCACGGTCAGCCCACGGGCGGCACGGCGCATGGCGGTCCTCTCTCGACGTGACCTCACCCTACCGCCGGGCGACGGTGGACCTCAGGACCGCAGGGACAGCGCGTCGGCGGCGGCGCTGAGCCGGCCGTCCTCCATGACGAGCACCTGGTCCATCCGGTCGAGGTGGCTCCGGTCGTGGGTGACCAGCAACGTCGCGGCGCCCGAGGTCGTGGTGAGTTCGAGGATGAGCTCGATGATCGCGGATCCCCGCTCGTGGTCGAGGGCACTGGTCGGCTCGTCCACGACGAGGGCGTCGGGCTCGTTCATGAGGGCGCGCGCGATGTTGACCCGCTGCCGCTGACCACCGGAGAGCTGGTGCGGCCGCTTGCCGGCCTGGTCGGCGAGTCCAACCGCGGCGAGCAGCATCGCTGCCCGCTCGCGGGTGCGCGTCCGGTCAGCCCGCGACGTGCGGCCGCCGAGCGTCCCGAGGACGCACAGCTGCTCGAGGGCCGTGAGCGACGGCAGCAGGTTGGCCTGCTGGAACACGATGCCGAGCCTCGTGCGGCGGAAGTCGGAGGCCGCACGGCGGTCGAGGGAGGTGACGTCGACCCCGGCCACCTCCACGAGGCCGCTGTCGGGCCGGATGAGGCCGGCCGCGACGGCGAGCACGCTCGACTTCCCGGAGCCCGAGGGCCCGGTGAGCGCTGTGACGGTCCCGGCCGGGACGGTGAGGGTCGCGTGGTCGACGGCGGTGACGCGGTGGTCACCGTCGGGGAAGGTGAGGGTGACGTCGGTGAGCGAGATCATGCGGTGACTCCGATGGTGACGAGGGTGGGTGCGAGGAAGGATGCGGGAAGGGCGTGCGCGTTCACCGGTTGCCGCCGAGCGCGGTCAACGGGTCGGCCGAGAGGATGGACCGCAGGGCGAACGCTGCGCCGATCAAGCCGAGGGCGATCATGATCACCCCGGGCACGAGCGTCTTCAGTGGGCTGAGTACGAAGGGCAGCGCCGTGCCAGCCGCGGAACCGAGTGCGGCGGTGATGCCGATGCCGAGTCCGACGCCGAGGACGAGGAGGACGAGGGCCTGGCCGAGCGCATCGAGCGACAGCCGACGGGTCGTCGCGCCCAGCGCTTTGAGGATCGCCACGTCGCCCGCGCGCTGCATGGTCCACACCGTGAAGAAGGCTCCGATGACGAGCGCGGAGATCCCGAACAGCATGGCGACCATGAGGAGGAGCGATCCGATCTCGGAGCGGAACGAGCCGATCGCGAGCAGGGACGCCAGGACGTCCTTCGACACCGTGCCGGTGGCCTGCTCCGCTTCCGCCACCGCATCGGCGCTCGGGTTCCCGGTGATGGCGAGCGCGGTCGCTCCGTCGCCGGGGGACCCTTGCGCGGCCTGCAGCGACCGCCAGTCCGACAGGCTCGTCCAGACGACCGTCGTGTGGCTGTACCACTGGTCGTCGACGACCGATTCGACCTCGAGGTCGCTGCCACCGATCGAGACGGTGTCTCCTCGGGAGACGTGGAGGGCCTCCGCGGCGGTCCGACTCAGGCGGACGGTCCCGTCGGTGGGCACGTCGGCGGCGCGACCCGCGACGGCGTCACCGCTGATCCCGAACAGTGCCACGGAGGTGCGTGCATCGTCCGTGGTCATCCGCGTCTGGCTGATGCCGAGCTCCTGGACGCCGTCCACCCCGGGGACCGCAGCCCACGTGGTGGCCGCGTCCGCGCCGATCGTGGAGTCCGCGAACGTCGCCTGCTCGCCGTCGGACGGGGCCGCGAGGACGATGCTCGACGCACCCAGCCCGGTGATCGCCGAGATGTTCTGGTTCGCCAGTCCCGCGGTGAGGCCGCTGAGGAATCCGACGAGCAGGGTGATGAGGGCGACGACCGCCCCGATCAGCACGAAGCGACCGGTGGCGAAGCGCATGTCGCGCCAGGCGACGAACATGGGGACTCCTTGTCAGCCGCCCGACGGCGTCTCCGTGGTGCGGCAGGATTCCAGCCTCGTCGTGTCGCCGACGCCGGGCATCGTCGGACGGGACGGTCCTCCGGCGCGGTCAGGTGGAGGCGACGTTCCACCTTTCTGATGATTCGCGAGGACGATCCCCGCCGTACGCTGGGCGGATGAAGCACTCGGCACTCAGCCCCGTGTTCACCGGCCTGCAACTCGGCCTCCACGGCCTCGTCGCGGCACTCATCGTGCTCGTGATCGCGCGATCCGTCTCGGTCGGTGGCCGGGCGGCCCTCGCAGCGATCGTCCTCGCCGTCGTCATGCTGCTCACCTATGCCGCTGGCGCGATCCTCGGCGGTCGGGTCCGCCGTGCAGTGGCCGCCACCGGAGGGACCGATCGCGCCACCGCGCCGGCGGGCGTGCGTCGAGGTCGGGTGTCGGTCCTCGCCTGGCTGGTGGTGCTCAGCGTCGAGTGGGTGGTCCTCGTGCTGCTCAGCCCGGATGCCGCCTACCTCGTCTTCCCGTTGTTCTTCCTCTATCTGCACCTCCTCCCCAGGGCCGTCGCGGTGCCCGCCGTCGTGATCGCCACCATCGCCGCGGTCGTCGCGATCGGTCTGCACGCCGGCTTCAGCGTCGGGGGAGTCGTGGGCCCGCTCGTCGGTGCGGCCGTGGCCGTCGCGATCGGACTCGGCTACGAGGCGCTGGCCCGGGAGGCGGCCGAGCGGGAGCGACTCATCGCCGAGCTCGTCGCGGCACGCGAGGAGCTCGCCGAGCGGGGCCGGCAGGCGGGCAAGCTGGCGGAGCGGGAGCGCCTCGCCGCCGACCTCCACGACACGGTCGCCCAGGCCCTGTCGAGCATCCAACTGCTCCTGCATGCGGCCGAACGCTCCGCCGTCGAGCAGCCGGGCACGGAGCAGCTGCGTTCGCACATCGGGCTGGCCCGGGACGCCGCAGCGACGGCCCTCGCCGAGACGCGCAGCCTCATCGACGAGCTGAGCCCGCCGGCGTTGGTGGGTGCGACGATCGCGGACGCGCTCGGGCGGCTCGCCGAGACGACGACCGCCCAGAGCGGCACGCCGGTCTCCACGACGGTCACCGGCGATGCGTTCGTCCTCGGCACGCCGGTGACGACCGCGCTCCTCCGGGCCGCGCAGAGCAGTCTCGCGAACGTCGTCCGGCATGCCGGAGCGAGCCGGGCGGACGTCACCCTCACCTACCTCGACGAGGAGGTCATCCTCGACATCGACGACGACGGGGTGGGGTTCGATCCGGCGAGGGTCGCCGAGCGCACTGCGGGCGGATCGTTCGGCATGATGTCCATGCGACGTCGCATCACCGAACTGGGTGGCGAGGTCGAGGTGCGCAGCGCGCCGGGCGCCGGTACGACCATCACCGTGCGGTTCGCGGCACCAGGAGGAAAAGGGGACGTCCGTGCGTGACGATGCGACCGATGCCGGGGAACCGACGGTCATCCGGGTCGTGGTGGCGGACGACCACCCGATCGTCCGAGCCGGACTCCTCGCGGTGCTCGCGCCGATCGCCGACATCGAGGTGGTCGGGACCGCGTCGACCGCAGCCGAGGCCGTTGCCGCCGCACCCGGCGCGGACCTCGTCCTCATGGACCTGAGCTTCGGCGACGGTCCGACGGGGATCGATGCGACGAGGGAGATCGCGTCGCTGGCTGGCGGTCCGTCGGTCCTCGTGCTGACGAACTACGACTCCGACGCCGACATCCTCGGCGCGATCGAAGCCGGAGCCGCGGGGTATCTGTTGAAGGACGCCGCCCCGGAGGACCTGATCGACGGCATCCGCTCGGCGGCCGGCGGGAACTCGGTGCTCGGGCCGGCCGTGGCGACCCGGCTGGTCGCTCGGGTGAGCGCGCCCCAGCAGGCGCTGAGCGCGCGGGAGATCGAGGTGCTCGCGCGGGCGGCCGAGGGGCTCACCAACCTCGAGATCGCCGGGCGACTGCACGTCGGGGAGACGACGGTGAAGTCGCACCTCGCCCACATCTACACGAAGCTCGACGTGTCGAACCGCTCGGCGGCGATCGCCGCGGCCCAGCGCGCGGGTCTCTTCCGCACCCGCTGAGCGCCCACCCGGCCCCTGACCCCGATCCCGGTCCTGAGCCCAATCCCTGACCCCTATCCCGGTCACTGAGCCCCACCCGGTCACTGAGCCTGTCGAAGTGTCGAAGGACGCCGCCCCGGAGCTACGCCCCCTTGACCTGCTCGTATGCCGCGAGCGCGGCCTGTCTCGTCTCGCCGAGGTCGACGATCGGCTCGGGGTAGTCGGGCGTCCCGAATTCGGGCACCCACCGCTTGATGTACGCGTCATCGGCGTCGAAGCGTTCGCGCTGCCGTTCCGGGTTGAAGATGCGGAAGTACGGCGAGGCGTCGAAGCCGCTGCCGGCGACCCACTGCCAGTTGAACGGGTTGGACGCCGGGTCGGCGTCGACGAGCGTGTCCCAGAACCAGTCCTCGCCGAGCTTCCAGTGGATGAGCAGGTTCTTGGTGAGGAACGACGCCGTCACCATCCGGATCCGGTTGTGCATGGTGCCCGTCGCCCACAACTCCCGCATGCCGGCGTCGACGAGCGGGATCCCGGTCTTCCCTGCGGTCCAGGCGTCGAACGCCTCCTGGTCGACGTCCGGCCAGGGGAACCGGTCGAAGGCCTGACGCCAGTTGCGCGTCGCGAGGTCGGGGAAGGCGAACAAGCAGTGGTAGGCGAAGTCGCGCCAGCCCAGCTCCTTGAGGAAGGTGGCGCCGTCGTCGCCGAGGTGTCGCCGGCCGTCGCGGGCGGCGTGCCAGATCTGCGGTGAGCTGATCTCGCCGAACCGGAGGTGCGGCGAGAGTCCGGAGGTCGACGGTTGGGCCGGGAAGTCGCGGTCCTCCGCGTACCCCGTGACGCCGCCGTCGAGGAACTCGGCGAGCCGTTCGTCTGCCCCGGCCTCGCCGGGCGTCCACTGCTCCCGGAGTCCACCGGCCCAGTCCGGCTTCGTCGGGAGCAGGTTCCAGGAGTCGAGCTCTTCGCCGGAGGGCGGCTCGGCCATGGCGGTCAGCGTCGTCGGCGCGGGGAGGGGGTGTCTCGGCGGGTTCGCCGTGTGCCGCTGCAGTGACGCCTTCCAGAACGGGGTGAACACCGAGTACGGCTGGCCCTGCCCGGTGACGATCTCCCACGGCTCGGCGAGGAGGTTCGCGGCGAAGCTCCTGGCGTCGAGCCCGGCCTCCTTCAGCCCCGACTTGATCCCGGCGTCGATCTCCCGCTCGGCCGCGCCGTAGCGACGGTTCCACACGACGGCACCGGCACCGATCGCGTGAGCGAGCTCGGGCACGATCGTCGCCGCGCTCCCGGATCGGAGGAGCAGCGTGCCACCGAGACCGCGGATGTCGTCGCCGAGCGCTTGCAGACTGTGGTGCAACCACCAGCGGGACGCGCCACCGAGTGGTCGCAGCTCCTCGCTGTCGTCGAGGACGAACAGGCAGAGAATCGGGGCGTCGAGCTCGACCGCTGCATGCAGGGCGGGGTTGTCGGCCAGGCGGAGGTCGTCACGGAACCATACGATCGTCGGGGCAGCAGCCATCCCGTCAGCCTACGCGGACGGTTCAGCGGAACCTCGGGGTTGACCGGACCCGCCCCTTCCGGTCACTGAGCTTGTCGAAGTGCCCACGGGCTGGCGCCGCCCTTCGACAGGCTCAGGGACCGCGGATGGGTGCTTCAGGGACCGCGGATGGGTGCTTCAGGGACAGCGGATAGGTGCTCAGGGACCGTGGATGGGTGCTTCAGGGACCGCGGATGGGCGCTCAGGGACCGTGGATGGGTGCTCAGGGACCGGTGTTCCCGCTCTCCCTGATCACTCAGCTCAGCGCGGCCTCGCGGGCGAGCAACGACTGTTTCACGTCGAGTCCCCAGGCGAACCCGCCGAGTGTCCCGTCGGTCCGGAGGACGCGATGGCACGGGACGAAGAGGGCGGGGGCGTTCGTCGCGCAGGCGCTCGCCGCAGCACGGACCGCCGACGGTCGACCGCTCGCCGCGGCGAACTCCGTGTAGGTCACCGGGTGCCCTGCGGCGATCGTCCGCAGCACTGTCCAGGCGTGCGTGCGGAACGGGCCGCCGAACTGGGCGACCGGCACCACGTCGATCGCCGTCAGGTCGCCGTCGTAGTATGCGCGGACGGCGTCCATCGCCGCGATCGTCCCCGCCACCGTCTCGCCGGGGCGGTCGGCCGGCCGGATCCGTTCGAGCATGACGCCGATGTCGTCGGACCACCCTGAGGAGAGCACCGCCCCGTCCTCGCGCGCGAGGATCGTGAAGGGGCCGTCCGGAGTGTCGACGGTCTGGCTGGTCGCGGTGAGCTGCGCGCCGGGCGCCCGGTCGTCGCCGCGGCGGACGCTCGTGCTGGAGATGATGGTGGTCATACTGCTGGACCTTTCTCGAGGGCTGAGGGCGCGGCGGTCGGTGCCGGTGTGGAGGCCGCCTTCCACAGGTGGAGGCAGAGGTAGGAGCGCCACGGGGCGAAGGCCTCCGCCTCCGCGGTGAGGGTGCGGGCGTCGGAAGGCAGGCCGAGTCGGCCGGCACCGGTGCGGACGGCGACGTCGCCGGGCAGGAAGGCGTCGGGGTTGCCGAGCACCCGCATGCTGACGTAGTCGGCCGTCCAGGGGCCGATACCCTTCCTGGCGAGCAAGCGGGTCCGGAGCTCGTCGCGGTCGTCGCCGAACCCGATCGTGAGTTCACCGGACACGAGTGCCCGCGCGACGCCGAGCAGGCTGTCGATCCGCGCTCGGGGCCCGACGAGTGCGGACTCCCCGCCGTCCGCGATCTGCGTCGCCGTCGGGAAGAGCCGGTGCAGCCCGTGTCGTTCAGGGACCGTCGTGCTCACCTCGTCCGCGAGACGGCGGAGCTGGGTGCGCGCTGCGGCCACGGTGATCTGCTGGCCGACCATCGCCCGGACCAGCATCTCCTCCGGGTCGACCGCCCCGGGGAGTCGGATGCCCGGTGTGGCCGCGACCGAGGCGGCGAGACGCGGGTCCGTCGCGAGCACGGCGTCGGCGGACGTGGGGTCGGCGTCGAGGTCGAAGAGCCGACGGACCCGCGAGACGAGCACCGGCAGGTCGGCGAGGTCCGTCACCTCGGCGGTGAGTCGGAGGTCGTCGCCGACCTGCCGGACCTCGAACCACGCCGTGCCACCGGGGAGGGCGAGGAGCCGGGCGTAGTGGTCGGGACCCGCGAGCTCGACGCCGTCCACCGCCCGTGGCGCGAGCCAGGCGAAGACGCCCGCTGCATCGAACGGGCGGCGGAACGGCAGGGACAGGGTGATCGAGCCGGGCGCGTGCTCGCCGACCGTCCGGTGTTTCGCGCGCAGCTCGCCGGGGGTGAGCTCGAACACCTCCCGCATCGTGTCGTTGAACTGCCGGATGCTCGAGAACCCGGCGGCGAAGGCGATGTCACCGAAGGGGAGATCGGTGCCGGTCAGCAGCTGTCGTGCGCCCTGCGCCCGATGCGCCCGCGCCAGCGCGAGTGGACCCGCGCCCAGCTCGGCGCTGAGGATCCGCGTCAGATGCCGGCTCGAATACCCGAGGCGCGAGGCGAGTCCAGGGACGCCCTCGCGTTCGACGACGCCGTCGGCGATGAGGCGCATGCTGCGCGCGGCGACGTCGTTGCCGAGGTTCCAGGCGGGCGTGCCCGGGACCGCCTCAGGCAGGCACCGTTTGCACGCGCGGAAGCCTGCCTCGTGCGCTGCAGCACTCGTCGCGTAGAAGGTGACGTTCTCCGGCTTCGGGGTGCGAGCCGGGCAGGACGGCCGGCAGTAGATCCCGGTGGAGCTCACGGCCGTGAAGAACTGCCCGTCGAAGCGCTGGTCGCGGGCTTGGATCGCGCGGTAGCGTTCGGCGAAGTCCATGCTCCGGGTGTCGTCCATGGTCCGAGTCTGACATGCGCGACCGGCTCGGACGAGCGGAAATCGGACACGGCAGTGGGGGCCGTGCGCGCCGGATCAGTCGGCGCGGTTCAGGCGCCGCGGAGCTTGTCGCTGAGCGCCGCGAGGGTCGCCATCTCCTGCGGGCTGAGCGAGGTGGTCACGCGTTCCGCGATCGTCGTACCGTGGGCGATGGCGACGGCGCGGTAGACGTCATAGCCCGCGTCGGTCATGCGGACGAGGGTGCCGCGGCCGTCGTCCGGGTCGGGGCATTTGCCGACCAGCCCGCGCGCGACGAGCCGATCGACCAGGCGACTGATGCTCGGCTGCGAGAGCAGCACGCTCGAGTTGAGGTCGCGCAGGCGGATGCGACGATCGGGCTCGCGCGACATCGTGTGCAGGACGTCGTACTCGTTGAGCGAGATGCCGTGGCTCGGGAAGTCGTGCGAGATGTGGCGCATCACGTCGACCTGCGCGCGGAAGAGTGACTCCCACGCGGCGATCGCGAGTCGCCTCTCGTCCATACCTGCTCCCGCTGCCGTCCGACGATCCACCACCTGAATCTATCCTGGACGGCCGTCGAGCGGTGCGTCGGGATGAGGTGGTTGCGCTCCGTATCGTCTCCGGACATGACGAGACCCGGTCGCAGAGGCTACGACCGGGTCTCTTTCCCTTGCACCAAGAGTGTCCTGCAATCACATTCCGTCAGCTGCCACAGCAAAACAACTAACGTTCCAAAACCATATAACGGATCGGTAACGAGCGGTAGTTATCGAACTGTTATTTTTGCTGGGAGTTGCCCGAGTGACGCTACCCGGACGGAGCGCGACGACTCCTGCTGCCGTGTCAGTCCTGGGAACCGCTCGGGACGACGTCGATCACGCGGACCGTGATGGACGGAACGCTCTCACCGGTGGACGAGGAGAGTCGCTCCGCGATGGCTCGGTGCACGGCCTGCGCGACGGCAGGGGAGGCCGCTTCCGCGGCCACGGAGATGTTGGTGTGGACGGTCAGGACGCCGTGGACGCGCTTGACGCTCACCCGTGCCTGCTGGTCGGGCGAGCCGAGCAGCGCGCCGACACCCTCCCTCGCAGCCCGGAGCAGCGTCGGCTCGACGGCGGTCAACCCGACCACGCCGGGCACCGCCTGCACCACGTCGTCGAGTGAGCTCGCGAGCGCACCGAGGTCGTCGTCCATCTCCGTCAGGTCACGCATCGTCCCCCACCTCTCCGATCTCGTCGGCCTCGAAGTGCAGATCGTCGACGACGATGTCGAGTCCCGCCACGACGAGGTCCGTGTGCTGCCGGAGGCTGGCGGCGACCTCCTCGCGGAACCGTGCAACCGTGTCGGCGACCGATTTGCCCCAGCCGATGCTCACCGTGACGTGGAGCATGATCGGTTCGCCGGCCACGGTGACGTCGCCCTCGAGCACGCAGCGACCGACGAGCACGCCGGGGGTGCGGTCGCCGGCACCGCGGACCAGCCCGCGGACCGTCCCCTCCGTGATGACGAGCGCGGCGTCGTCGTCGGATGCGGCGAACGGGATGTCGCGTCCGGCCTTCGCCTCACGGCCGATGTTCTCCATGATCCCGCGGATCCAGTCCTGGTCCAGGGCGGTGATCGCGGCCTCGTCAGCCTCCATCAGGGGCGTGGCGAGCGAGCGGACGCGGCGCAGGGAGCGCAGGACCCGCTGGCATTCGGGTGACTCGTCGATCGTCGGGTCGGCGGGCGTCATGTCCCGTTCGAGGTAGTCCGTGAGGGCGTCGATGCCGTGCGCGCAACCGCCCGGTTCGCCCGGTCCGGAGCCCGGAATATCGGTGTTCATCGCCACCCCTCCATGTCCTTGACCAGTGTCGCCCGAGCTCGTGCGAGACTCCCTCGGACGCTGGCGACGCTCTGCCCCAGCTGTTCGGCGATCTCCTCGTACGAGTATCCGCCGATCTCGCGGAGCACCCAAGCCTGGTGCTGTCCGTGCGGCAGTCTGTCGAGTGCTGCTGACAGTGCTCCCAGCTGCGACGACGCCTCGGCCCTCCGCTCGGGTCCGTCGCGCTCCGGTGCCTCGATGACGGCGTCGTCGGTCGATTCGGTGTCTTTGCGCTGACGCATGAGGTCGATCGCCCGGCGGCTCACGATGCGCATCAGCCAGCTCTTCACCATCGCGCCGTCCTCGAGCGTGTCGATCCGCTTCCAGGCCGAGATGAGCGCCTCCTGGACGACGTCGTCTCCGTCCGCCGAGGAGCGCGTGAGTCGCACGGCGTACGCCTTCATCATCCGGCCGTAGCGCGTGATCAGCACCTGGAATGCGCGGGTGTCGCCGTCGACGCACCGCTCCACGAGGGTCCGGTCGGTGGCCTGCTCGAGGAGGCCACTCGATGTGCGCTCTGGATCGACACCCACCGCCTGCCACCTCTCTGTGCCGGCCTGGACATCTCCCGGCGGTTTCGTCACACCCGACCGTGACATCTGCGAGTCGGGCTCCGTCTCACTACTGTAGGCACAGAGCGGAGATCCATGTGAACTGCCTCCAGCACCCCGATCGCACCACCACCGAGGAGACCGCACGATGAAGACACCCAAGCTCCGGTTGCCGGGGTTCTCCTCCACCCCGGAGGAGCGCGAAGCCAGGCGCGCCAAGCACCAGGAGGCCAAGCAGGAGCGCGCGGCGAAGGCCGCGGCATCCTCGCCGCCGTCGGCCGCCGTGGTCGCGGCCCTCCAGCCTTCGGCACCGAGCGTGCGCATCAACGCGTTCCGCATCGGCCTCGTCGGCGGTATCGGCGTGCTCGTCGCGCTCGTCATCGGCAGTATCGTCACCCAGCTCAGCACCACGCTGATCTACGTCGGCGTCGCACTGTTCATCGCGCTCGGCCTGGACCCGCTCGTGTCCTGGCTCGAACAGAAGCTGCCGCGCGGCCTCGCCATCGCCGTCGTCTTCCTCGCCGTGATCGGCGCGTTCGTCGGGATCATCTTCGCGATCGTGCCCCTGCTCGTGACGCAGATCACCAATCTCGTGAACGACTACCCCAAGATCTCCCAGCAGTTCCTGAACAGCGACTTCGTCGCCTGGGTGCAGACCACGATCGGCAACGCCTTCGACATCGACTCGGCGCTCAACGACGCGTTCTCCTTCCTCAAGGACCCCAACAATCTGCTGAACATCGGTGGCGGCATCGTCGCAGTCGGTGCGGGCGTCGCGTCCGGCATCACGGGCGCGATCATCGTCCTCATCCTGACCCTGTACTTCCTCGCGTCGCTGCGCTCGATGAAGGCGGTCACGTACCGCTTCCTCCCCGCCTACCGCCGCGAGGGCTTCGCGCAGGTGCTCGAGGAGATCACGCAGGCCGTCGGACGCTACGTCGTCGGACAGGTCGGGCTCGCGCTCGTCAACGGTGTGCTGAGCTTCATCTTCCTCAGCATCATCGGAGCGCCCTTCCCGCCGCTGCTCGCCCTCCTGGCGTTCATCGGTTCGATGATCCCGCTCGTCGGCACGCTGAGCGCCTCGATCGTGAACAGCGCGCTCTGCCTCTTCGTATCGCCGGTCACCGCGCTCATCGCGATCATCTACTACCTCATCTACATGCAGATCGAGGCCTACTTCCTGAGCCCGCGCATCATGAACAAGGCGGTCGCGGTCCCCGGTGCGCTCGTCGTCATCGCGGCCTTCGGCGGCGGCGCCCTCGGTGGCATCCTCGGCGCCCTCGTGGCGATCCCGGTCGCCGCGTCGATCATCATCATCGTGCAGAAGGTCGTCTTCCCGAGCCAGGACGCCAAGGTGGTACCGGAGAACAAACTCGGTGACGCCGAGACGGCTGCCGTCGGCACGAGCGCGGCGGCGAAGTGATGGCGACCACGTCCTTCCCGGTCCTCGCGGCCGGTGCCCTGTTGCTGTCGGGTACCGCCGGCGTGGTCGCGCAGTCGGCTCGGACGGCCGTCGACCTGGACATCCCCACGATCAGCGTCACGCCGTACCAGGCGATCGGCATCCCCATCGCGCTCGTCGGCGCCTTCTTCCTCGCGGTCGGGACCCAGCTGCAGTCCCGCGGCGTGGGCAAGGTCGAGGCGGCGTCCTCGGCGTTCGGCCTGAAGCAGCTGCCGCAGCTGCTCGGACGCCCGTCCTGGCTCATCGGCACGCTGCTCCTCGGCCTGGCGATCGTGTTCCAGCTCGTCGCACTCGGCTTCGCTCCGCTCATCGTCGTGCAGCCGCTCGGCGCGATCGCCCTCGTCATCACGGCGCTGCTGAACGCCAGGGTCACGAGGGTCAAGATCACCAAGGAACAGACCCGCGCGATGGTGCTCTGCGTCGCCGGTATCGGCCTCTTCGTCATCGTGGCGGCCCTGTACGCGGTCGAGGAGCCGATCCGTCAGCCGCAGCTCATCATCATCCTCATCATGCTCGCGGTCGTGACCGCAGCACTCGCAGCCGCGTACGCGCTCTGGCGCCGAAAGCTGCACACCGTGTTCTACGTCGTCGCGGCCGGCGTGCTGTACGGCTTCGTCGTCACGCTCGCGAAGGTCGTCATCAACCGGGTGATCACGCAGAACTTCGAGGGCCTCACCGTCGTCGGCATCATCGCGCTCCTCGTCGCAGCGGGTCTCGGTGGCTTCTTCGTGCAGAAGGCGCACCAGAGTGGGCAGCCCGACCTCGTGGTCGCCGGCCTCACCGTCGTCGACCCGCTCGTCGCGGTCGGCATCGGCATCGTGGTGCTGGGCGAGGCGTCGAACGCCCCCTGGTACGCCCTGGTGCTGTTCGTGGTGGCCGGAGCGGTGGCCGTGTTCGGCGTCTGGAAGCTCGCGATGCGACCGGTCCCGGCTCCGGGCGAGCAGCCGAAGAAGCCCCGCGTCATCTGATCGAGGACACCCGACGGGCTCGGCGAGCGGAACCCCCGCTCACGGGCCCGTCGTCTCGTGTGTCGAGCCGTCCGGCTCAGAAGAGGTCGGGCGACGGGGTGCTGGCGTAGCGGATGGACACGTCCGCGTGACGGTCGAAGCGGTAGCCGACGCCGCGCACGGTGCGGACGATGTCCTCGTAGCGGCCGAGCTTGGCGCGGAGGCGACGCACGTGGACGTCGATGGTCCGCTCGTTCGGGACCTCTTCGTCGTCGCCGGCCCGCCACAGCGAGGAGATGAGCTCCGCGCGCTCGATCGTGCGTCCTTCGCGGAGGACGAGGTACTGGAGGAGCTCGAACTCCTTGTACGTGAGCGGCGCAGCCTCGTTGTCGAGGACGAGGCGCTTCCGGGAGATGTCGACCACGACACCGGCGTGGGCGCGGTCCTGCTCCTCCTCGTCGACCTCGTCGCGGTGGGCGGCGAGTGCCGACGGGTCCTGCAGGGCGAGCCGGACGACGTCGAGGTCGCGTCCGCCGGCACCGCGCGGGGCGAGGGCGACGGCAGCGTGCGTCTCGGCCTCCGGAGCGAACTGGGCGGTCAGCGCCTTGATGGCCTCGACGATCTCACCGAGGCTCGTGCCGGCGGCCGCCGCCTTCGCCTCGTCGAGGCCGACGTACAGGACGAAGCCACGGGCTTCGGGGCCGGCCGGTACGGCGCGGACGTGCGGGGTCGCGGCCCGAGGAGCGTCCTCGACGGCGGCGAGCTGGCGGGTGGGGCGAGTGGTCTGAACGGCTGCAAGAGACATGAGTGCGAGGTCCTCGGGAGTGATGATGCTACGACGGATCGTGCGCGGTGCGCTCGGGGTGATCCCGCCTGCCGGTGGGCAGTGGCGGTCCCGCGATCCGGGAAGTGGCGCGTCGGCCGGGTACGGACGGGGTACGTCCGGGAGTCGGCTCACCTGGTGGGGGAGCGGCGGACTCGGAGGTGCTGGGAGCAGTGGAGCGGATCCGTGTGGATCGCTACCGGTGCTGGAGGAGTCGGATCAGCGACACATTCGACAGCACATGACAGCGCGGCCGGGCATCATCATGCCGGCGTTCCCAGGGGCCTCGAAGGAGGTCAGGGTGGGCGCGTTGGTCGTCATAGTCCGCAATACAACAGGAATCCCCCGGATCCTGTCAAGTGTGGGCGGAAGATGACGTTGTGTTGCACGGGGATTGCCAGCTGGCGGCACAACTGAGATGAGGCGGATCGTCGTCCATCGCGGGGATGGACGACGATCCGCCTCATGTCGGCGGGAGCAGGGGTCAGACGACGCCGTAGAGGCGGTCGCCGGCGTCGCCGAGCCCGGGGACGATGTACCCGTTCTCGTCGAGCTTCTCGTCGAGGGCGCCCAGGACGATGGTGACGTCCTTGCCGGCCGTCTCGGCCTCGAGACGCTCGATGCCCTCGGGGGCGGCGAGCAGGCAGATGGCGGTGACGTGCATCGCGCCACGCTGGAAGAGGAAGTCGATGGCCGCCGCGAGCGAGCCGCCGGTCGCGAGCATCGGGTCGAGCACGAAGCACTGGCGGTCGGACAGGTCGTCGGGGAGACGCTCCGCGTAGGTGGTGGGTTCGAGGGTCTCCTCGTTGCGCACCATGCCGAGGAAGCCGACCTCGGCGGTGGGGAGCAGCTTCACCATGCCCTCGAGCATGCCCAGGCCGGCCCGCAGGATCGGGACCACGAGCGGGCGCGGCTCGCTGATCTTGACGCCGACCGTCTCGGTGACGGGCGTCTGGATCGTGATCTCCTCGACCGTGACCCCGCGCGTCGCCTCGTAGGCGAGCAGCGTGACGAGCTCCTCGGTGAGGGCACGGAACACCGGTGACGGTGTCGTCTTGTCGCGCAGCACCGTGAGCTTGTGGGTGATGAGGGGATGGTCGGCTACGTGCACTCGCATACGATCAATCTAGTCGCTCGCGCGGCGACCAGGATTTCGGGGAGATGACGGATGCACGCACCGGCCGAGTTCGCCGCGTGGATGGACCTCGCCATCGCCGAGGCCGAGGCGGCCCTGGCCAGCGACGACGTCCCGGTGGGCGCGGTGCTCGTCGGCCCGGACGGCTCGGTGGTCGCCGTCGGTCGCAACGAGCGCGAGCTGCACACCGATCCGACCGCCCACGCCGAGGTGGTGGCCATCCGCGCCGCCGCGGCCGCGCTTGCCGACTGGCATCTCACGGAGCTGACGCTCGTCGTCACGCTCGAACCCTGCGTCATGTGCGCCGGCGCGATCCTCGCCGCCCGGATCCCGCGGATCGTCTTCGGGGCCTGGGACGAGAAAGCCGGCGCGGTCGGTTCCGTCTACGACGTCCTGCGCGACCGGCGACTGCAGCACCGTGTCGAGGTCTACGCGGGCGTGGAGGCCGAGCGCTGCTCGACGCTCCTCACCGACTTCTTCCGGGGCTCGGGCGGCGTCGGAGCCTCCTGAGGGCACACACGGCCCCGGATGTCCCCGCGCCTCGACAGGATCGGTGACCGGATGCTGCTGCTCCCAGCACTTCCGGAGCCCGTTGTCGGCGGGTGATGGCAGGATCGCAGGATGCAACCCGGCGTGATCCTCGACATCATCCTCGTCGTCGTCCTGATCGGCTTCCTGATCCGCGGGTGGCGTGCGGGGCTCCTCGGGAGCCTCGGCGGGCTCGTCGGGCTGGCGGCCGGCGGGGTGGGCGCCTTCTTCGCGATCCCGCTCGTCGCCTCGTGGGTGCCGGATGCGGCCTGGCGTGGCTGGGCGGCGGTAGCTGCGGCGGTGGTCGTCCTCGCCGTCGGCTACACCATCGGTGCGTTCATCGGCGGGGCCATCGGCTCCGTCGTCCGCAAGACCCCGCTGCGCGGTCTGGAACGCCTGCTCGGCGCCGCCCTCAACCTCGTCGTCACCGCACTCGTCCTCGTGACCGCGGCGCTCGGTGTCGGGTCCCTCGGCATCCCGCTGCTCGCCCAGGCGGTCGGGTCGTCTGCGGTGATCGGCACGATCGACCGCGTCACGCCCGTGCAGGTGAAGAGCACGCTCGCGCAGCTCCGCTCCACGGTGGTCGACGGTGGGGCCCAACGCGTCATCGAGGCCTTCGGTGGAACCGCGGACGTACCCGCCGCCCCGCAGCTCGACACGTCGACGCCGGCGCTGCAGACGGCCTCCGCGTCCGTGGTGCGCATCAGCGGCACCGCCGAGTCCTGCTCGCGGAGCCTCACCGGAAGCGGCTTCGTCTTCGCCGACGACCTGGTCATGACGAACGCGCACGTCCTCGCCGGCGTGACGAACCCGGTCGTCGAGGTCCCAGGGGCCATGCCCAGGGAAGGACGGATCGTCTACTTCGATCCGGTCGACGACCTCGCCGTCATCCGTGTCGACGACCTCGGCGCCCGATCGCTGCCGCTCGCACCGAATCCGGCGCCCGGTTCGAACGCCGTCGTCGCCGGGTATCCGTTCGGTGGCCCGTACACGGCCGGCGGCGCGCAGGTCATCGTGGTGGGGCCGAGCCTCGTCGCCGACATCAGCGGGAACAACCCGACGAGCCGTCAGGTCGTGACGCTGTCCGGGACGGTGCAGCCGGGCAACTCCGGTGGACCGCTCCTCACCGAGTCCGGTGAGGTGGCCGGCGTGATCTTCGCCCGCGACGCGAACTCCGCGCCGGTCGGCTACGCGCTAGCGATGGACGAGGTCCTGCCCGTCGTCGCGCTCGCCGGGTCGCTGCAGTCAGCGGTCCCGTCGGGCGCCTGCCTCGCCGACTGACCCGGCCAGGCACGTGCCGACGAGCATGCAGGTGCCTAGACTCGCAGGGTGAGTGAAACGATCAGCCTGCCCAGCATCGCCATCCTCGGAGCCGGTTCGATGGGAGGGGCCGTCCTCCGCGGTCTCGTCCAGCCGGGTGTCGAGGTCGACGGTGGCATCACGGTGACGAACCGGACGATCGCCAAGGCGGAGGCGCTGGCCGAGCTGCCCGGCGTCACCTCGATCGCCCTCGAGCAGGACGCCGACGGCAACCGTCGGGCGGCAGCCGCGGCGAAGATCGTCCTGATCGGTGTGAAGCCCTACCTGGTCGCCGACCTCCTCGCCGAGATCGCCGACGCACTGCAGCCCGGCACGATCGTCGTGAGCCTCGCGGCCGGCATCCGCAGTGCGGCGTTCGAGGCCGCCCTGCCTGAGTCGGTCTCAGTGTTGCGCTCCATGCCGAACACCCCGTCCTACGTCGGGCTCGGTGTCACCGGGCTCGCCCCCGGCACCCGGTCGAGCGAGGACGACCTCGCCGTCGTCACCGCGCTGTTCGAGACCGTCGGCCAGGTGGTCGTCATCCCCGAGTCGAAGATCGACGCCCTCAGTGCCATCTCCGGCTCCGGCCCGGCGTACGTCTACTACCTCATCGAGGAACTGACCCGCACGGCGATCGGCCTCGGGTTCACCCCCGAGCAGGCGTCCGTGATGGTCGACGGGACCTTCCGCGGCGCGACGGAACTCCTTGCGACGACGGGGGAGAGCGCCGAGCAGCTCCGCATCAACGTCACGAGCCCCAAGGGGACGACGGAGCAGGCGCTCGCCGTGCTCGCCCAGGCGGGCTTCAGCGAGACGTTCGACCGCGCTGCGGCAGCCGCCATCGCACGCGCCGAGGAGCTGTCGGCGTCCTGACGCGACGGCGATCCGATCAGTCGAAGGACCGCACGAAGCAGTCGAGGCCGGGTCTGTCGTCCCAGGAAGCGACCGCGACGAAGCCGGACCGCCGGTAGAGCGCGATCGCTGACGAGCGCCAGTGCCACACGGAGAGACGCACGCTGTCGTCGCCCCGTCGCCGCGAGACGGTCGTCGCTGCCTCGATCAGGGTTGCGGCCACGCCCCGGCGACGAGCATCGGGGGCGACCCAGAGTCGCTTGAGCTCCGGCGACGGGCCGTCCGTCAGGACGACGCAGCCGAGCACCCGGTCGTCCTCGACGGCCAAGAGGATCTCGTCGGAGGCGAAGGCGGTGCCCGGGTCGGAGATCTCGGCCCGGTAGCGGTCGGCGAGCGTGATCGTCGGAGCGGGATCGTCCGGACGCGGGTCATGGCCGAGGAGTTTCTCGTGCTCGGTCCGGCGGTGGTACTCCGAGAGGAGCTCGGTGAATCGCTCGCGCTGATGAGCCGAAGCATCCGCCCAGCGCTCCACGACGATCACTTGCCGCTCGTCTCGTCGAGCTCGAGGACGAGCAGCAGCCGGTCCAGTGCCGCGAGCTGGGACGTGGCGTCGTAGTGGTCGTCGTCGGCCGTGCTCAGGGTGCTGACACCCTCGATGAATCCGACGACGACGGTGGCCGACGCGGCGACCTCGGCCTCGGTGAGCTCGGGGCGGATCTGAGCCACGAGGCGGCGGGTGCGCGCGACGAACACGCCATGACCCGCGCGGTGCCGTTCGGCCAGCACGTCGTCGTCGAGAGCCGCCGCGAGGTAGCCGAGCCAGACGCGGGCCTCCTGGCGCGTCTCGTCGGTGAGGGACAAGGCCTGCCGGAGGACGGCGCGCAGCGCGGCGTGCGGCGTCGAGGCGGCGGCCTCGAGTGCCTCGGTGCGCGCCGCCGTCCGCTCGTGCAGGAGGTCGCGAGCGTGCAGCAGGAGCGCGCGTTTGTCGGGGAAGCGATGCAGGACGAGGCCGGTGGTGCACCCGGCCCGCTCCGCGACCGCGCGGAGGGTCAACCCGTGGGGGCCGTGCTCGCCCAGCACCTCCCAGACCGCGTGCGAGATCCGCGCGTGAGCCGCTGGGTCTTTGGTTCTGGCCATGTCGTGATCACCTCGGAACCGATGTTACCGTAATGCTTGTTACGGAATGACTGGAGGACGCGCATGACAATCAGGATCAGCCGGGTGGCCTGGGATGACGAGGCGGGAGCCGAGCTGCGGGCCGCCCAACGCCGCGAGCTCGACGCGCGCTACGGGAGCGATGACCATGAACCCGGCACGCCGCCGACCGCAGCCGACATCACGCGCTTCCTGCTCGCCAGCGACGTCGACGACGCCCCGTTGGGCTGCGGCGGCCTGCGGATGCTCGGCGAGGGCCGGGCCGAGATCAAGCGCATGTTCGTCGTGCAGCACGCCCGGGGGACCGGCGTCGCCACCGCGTTGCTGCGGGCGCTGGAGGACGAGGCGCGGTCGCTGGGTCTCGCCGAACTCCTCCTCGAGACCGGCACGGAGCAACCGGACGCGATGCGCTTCTACGAGCGCGAGGGGTACCATCCGATCGAGGCGTTCGGGCCGTACGTTGACGAGCCACGGTCGCGCTGCTACGCGCGCAGCCTCGGCTGAGGGGACTTCAGCCCTCGAGTGAGGCGAAGCGTTCGATGTCGGCCGACGTGCCGGAGACGATGATGAGGTCGTGGTTCGACACGACGGTGTCGGCGGTCGCGTAGGTGAAGGGCTTCCCCGGTGACTTCACGCCGACGACGGTGATCCGGTACTTCGTCCGGACGCCCGACTCCGTCAGGTTCAGCCCGCGGATGGGCTTCGGCGGGTACATCTTGACGAGCGCGAAGTCGTCGTCGAACTGGATGAAGTCGAGCATGCGGCCCGACACGAGGTGGGCGACGCGTTCGCCGGCTTCGCGCTCGGGGTAGATGACGTGGCTCGCCCCCACCCGGGCGAGGATCTTGCCGTGCGACTGCGAGACGGCCTTGGCCCAGATCTGCGGGATCTTGAGGTCGACGAGGTTGGCGGTGATGAGCACGCTCGCCTCGATCGAGGAGCCGACCGCGACGACCGCGACCGAGAAGTCCTGGGCGCCGATCTGCCGGAGTGCCTCGATGTTCTTCGCGTCGGCCTGCACGGTGTGCGTGACCCGGTCGGACCACTTCTGCACGAGGTCGGAGTTGTCGTCGATCGCGAGCACCTCGCGGTCGAGACGGTCGAGTTCGCCGGCGCAGGCCGCACCGAACCGACCGAGTCCGATGACGAGGACCGGGGCGTCGTGCTTGATGCGGTCAACCAACGATGGGCCTCTCTTCGGGTCGTTTGAACAGCTGGCCGCTCTGACTCGCGGCCACCGCTGCAGCGAGTGTCACTGTACCAACGCGGCCCAGGAACATGGTGACGGCGAGGACGTACACTCCGGCGTCGGGCAGGTCCGCGACGAGGCCGGTGCTCAGTCCGACGGTCGCGAAGGCGGAGATGACGTCGAACAGCACGTGGTCGAGCGGAGCCTTGGTCATCTGCAGGATGACGATCGTCGACAGGGCGACGATCGTCGCACCCCAGAGGACGACGCTCACCGCGACGCGGAGCACGTCCTGCGGGATCCGCCGGCGGAAGACCTCGACGCCCTCGCGGCCGCGGGCCTCCGCGAACGCCGCCAGGAACAGGACGGCGAGCGTCGTGACCTTGATCCCGCCGGCGGTCGAGGCGGAACCGCCGCCGATGAACATGAGCATGTCGGCGACGAGCAGGGTCGAGCCGTTGAGGTCGCCGATGTCCACGGTGGAGAAACCGCCCGACCGTGTCATTGCCGACAGGAAGAACCCCTGGAAGATCGTGTCCCAGAGGTTCCACTTGTTCCAGGTCTCGGGGTTGTTGAACTCGAGCAGGATGAAGGCGAGCGCCCCGGCGAAGAACAGGATGATCGTCGTGACGAGCGTGAGCTTGACGTGCAGCGACCAGCGGCTCGGTCGACGGAAGTTGCGGCTCAGCGCGTAGATGACCGGGAAGCCGATGCTGCCGAGGAAGACCCCGAGCATGAGGATGCTGAGGAACCAGTAGTCGTTCTCGAAGGCCGCGAGCCCCTCGGCGTTCGGCGTGAAGCCGGTGTTGGTGAAGGCCATGGCGGCGTAGTAGACGCTGTTCCAGGCGGCGTCCCAGGGGTTGATGCCGTCGAGCAGCATGCGCGGGAAGAGTAGGACCGCCAGTGCCGCCTCGATCACGAGGGCGCTGACGGCGACGGTGACGAGCAGGTTGCCGATCTCCCCGAGGCGGACCGCCTGACCTTCGGCGACGGGGCCGTGGTGCGACCGCAGGGGGTTCGTGTCGCTCGCCGCCATGAGCTTCTGGCGGAGTCCGAGTCGTCGGGCGATCACGAACCCGAGGATCGAGGCCAGGGTCAGGACGCCGAGCGCGCCGATCTGGACGCCGATGAAGACGAGCACGTGACCGAAGAGCGACCAGTGCGTCGCCATGTCGACGGTCGAGAGCCCGGTGACGCAGATGACGGAGACCGCGGTGAAGAGGGCGTCGGCGATCGGGGTCACCTGGCGGTCGGCGCTCGCGATGGGGAGCGAGAACAGCATCGTGAAGACGAAGATCAGGAAGCTGAACACGAGGATGGCGAAGCGGGAGGTCGACTTCGCGGCGAAGTCGCTGACGGCCTCCCTGACCCTCGCGAGGCCGTGGCGCACGATGATCTCGGGACGACGCCCCATGGCATTGCCGCTCATCTGACCCCTCAACACCTCAGGACTGCGCCGGAGGCAATGGTACTCCGTGCGCTCCATCACTATCGTTGGACCATGGCCGACATTTTCGACGTGATCGCTGACACCACCAGGCGGGACATCCTCGCGCTGCTGCTCGAACGGCACGGTGGCACCGGGACGAGCGTCTCCGAGATCGTCGCGCAGCTCGGCCTCAGCCAACCGACGGTGTCGAAACACCTCAAGGTCCTGCGCGAAGCAGAGCTCGTGGAGGTGCGCGAGGAGGGGCAGCACCGCTACTACAGCCTGGACTCGGCGCCGCTCGAGGACGTGGAGGACTGGCTCATCCCGTTCCTCAGCGTCGACTACCAGGACGACGGTGTCGACTTCGCTGCGCTGTCGCTGCCGGACCAGGCCAAGGCGGTCGCGGGATCGGTCGGCAAGGTCGCTGCGGACGTGACGCACGCAGTGCAGTCGGTCACGAAGAAGCTCCGCCCGTGACCCAGCCCCCATACCGTTCACACAGGGGATGTACAGGGCGGGCGTCGGCCCTCTAGAGTTGCCATGCGGCGTCCCGGTCCTCGGAGCGCCGTTCAAGCAGGTTTCCAGAGGCGCAGGAGGGGTTCGATGACGCAGGACACTGCCGACGTCCGCTTCCTCACCGTCGCCGAAGTCGCCGAGATGATGCGGGTGTCCAAGATGACCGTGTATCGCCTGGTGCATTCGGGGGAACTCCCGGCCATCCGATTCGGGAAGTCGTTCCGGGTGCCGGAGACCGCCGTCGACGCCGTCCGGCAGCGCCCGGTCGCCGACGCCGGCTGAGGCGTTTCCCGCTCCTAGCAGCCTGCAGGCGTACGGCGTGTGAACGACGCGCGCTGCAATCGGCTAGACTGGCAACAAGACTTGTTCTCTTCGGTCGCGATCCCTGCGGCCAAGCCCCCCAATTCTGTGAGGTAAATCCGTGGGTTCTGTTATCAAGAAGCGCCGCAAGCGTATGGCGAAGAAGAAGCACCGCAAGCTGCTTCGCAAGACCCGTCACCAGCGCCGCAACAAGAAGTAGCCGGCTGCTCCGCTCGGAGCACCTGACGACTCTTCGTCCACCGGAAGCGCCTGCCCATTCGGGCACGGCGCTTTCTGGCGTTGGCGAGGTGATCGCCTCGTTCGCGGTTCCTGCCTGGCCCACCGTCTCCGCAGGTCGAGCGGTGCCGAGGTTCCTCCACAGGTGAGGCAGGAGAGGACTGATCCACAGCGCGTCGCGGCACGCGGTCCGTCGCCCCGAGATCGTCGGCGGTCCTTCGTAGGTTCTTCACATGACCCGCGATCTCCCGCCAACCGTCCGCCGCAATCGACGCGAACTCGCGTACCGGGTGCCGTTCGTCGTCGAACGAGACGACGCACCTCGGTATCGACTCCGGAACGTCGGTGACGAAGCCGTCCACTGGGTCGTGCTGCGCCTGATCGGGCCTGGACTCCTCGCTCCACTGGAACCGTGTCGCCTGACGCCGGGGAGCGCCCTGGAGTTCGAGGTGATGGGCACCGAGCTGGCCCGCGCGACCAGTGTGCAGGTGTCCTGGTTCCGTCCCGGTGGTCACCAGTACCTCTGGCGGGTCACCTTCTGAGGGGCGCCATCAGGTGGAGGGGTGCGGTCTCCGACGCGCGGGTCAGCGTTCCAGTTCGCGGCGAGCGGCCAGCAGGTCGCGCGCCGTCAACTTGTGCGCCCGTCCCGGGTACATGTCGGCGTTGAGACCCGTGATGAACGGGGCCGGGTCGAGGTCGAGCGCGGTGCTCAGTCGGACGAGTGTCTCAACGCTCGGGTGCACCTGCCCCCGCTCGATCTTGCCGATGTTCGTCCAGTGCATCCCGGCCAGCACGCCGAGGTCCTCGAGGGTCAGCTGGCGCTCGTTGCGAGCGGCGCGCAACCGCTCGCCGAGGATGGTCGCGGCTTCGGAATGTGTAGGCATCACTCAATGACAACGGACCTCGACCGGCGCATGCCAGAGTGTCTGAGCCTGACGGCATCGACACCCATGGTTCTCATTCCTGGGTTCAGCGGCATCATCATTCCGGCATCGTGTCAGATGTGGCCGTGAAACACCACACATGTCGGTTCCCTGGATGTGCTCGGACGTCGGGCACCCCGTACAGTTGAGGAGGTGTCCACTCTGCACGTCACGCTCATCGGCAAGCCCGGCTGCCACCTCTGCGACGACGCCCGTGCCGTGATCGACGAGGTGGTCGCAGGCCTCCCGTCCGACGGCCCCGCGATCGAACGCGAGGAACTCTCGATCCTCGACGATCCTGCACTCCACGACCGTCACTGGGAGGAGATCCCCGTCGTCCTCATCGACGGCAGGGTGCACAATTACTGGCGGATCGACCCCGACCGCCTGCGGTCCGCGTTGCTCGCCGGCTGATCCGCACGTCCATCCATCCACACCGACCCTTGGGGGCCCAGTGACCATCCGCCACATCGTCAGCTGGAAGCTGGCGGCAACCGACGAAGCCGGTCGCGACGAGGCCTTCGCCACGATGCAGTCCGAACTCGAGGCACTCGCCGGGTTCATGCCGAACGACATCGAGCACCTCCAGGTCGGCCGCAACATCGCCTACCCCGAGAGCAACTGGGACGTCGTGCTGGTCGGCGACTACCCGAGCCTCGAAGCGCTGGAGCGCTACCAGGTCCACCCGGAGCACGTGCGCGTGGTGCAGATCGTCCGTCAGCTCGTGGTCGAGCGCTCCGCGGTCGACTTCCAGCTCGACTGAGCCCGGAGCCCGCAGGACTCAGACCATGACCCCGACGGCGACGGTGCCGTCGAGGTCGTCGTCGCGGACGATCGACGTCGTGAGGCCCACCGCTCGCATGAGTTCGGCGGTCTCGGGGGCCTGACGTTCGCTCGTCTCGATCAGGACGGCGCCGGCCGGCGCAAGCCAGTCAGGGGCCCGCGCGATGATCCGACGCTGCACGTCGAGTCCGTCGGCACCGCCGTCGAGGGCGACCGCGGCCTCGTGCTCCCGAGCCTCAGGGGGCATCGTCGACATCGACGCCGTCGGGACGTAGGGCGCGTTCGCGAGCAGGAGGTCGACGCGCCCGGCAAGCGCTTCGGGCAGCCCGCCGAACAGGTCGCCGGGCAGGGCGTGCCCGCCGAGCGACTCGAGGTTGCGGCGTGCGCAGTCCACCGCGGCGGGGTCGATGTCCGACGCCCAGACATCGATCGGGCCGGGCGTCTCGGAGAGGAGTGCGCTCCCGACGGCCGCCGCACCGCAGCAGAGTTCGACGACCACCGAACCGTTCCGGAGGCGTGGGAGGGCGACGTCGACCAGGAGCTCGGTCCGCCGCCTCGGCACGAAGACCCCGTCCTCGACGACCACCCGGCGGCCTCGGAACGCGACCCAGCCGAGGACGTGTTCGAGCGGCCGGCCGGCGACCCGTGCCGCGACCATCCGTTCCAGTCGGTCCGGGTCGTCCGACTCGGCGAGGAGCAGTGCCACCTCGTCCTCGGCGAAGACACACCCCGCCGCACGAAGGCGCAGGACCACGGATTCGGCGGTCGCGTTCATCTGGCTCACCCCTCGCTCACGTGCGAAGACGCCGCACGGCCGGTGCGAGTCACGCTACCGTCGCGTCCGAGCACGCACCAGAGCGGAGGTCAGAGCTGTTCTGCTGCGGAGAGCACGCCGGGCAGCCAGGCGAGCGCGACGTCCTTCTTCCGCTCGAACCCGCCGTCGTCGTGCAGACCGAACTCACCGAAGCGGGTCGCGCCGTGCTCGGTGAGGATGGCGTCGAGCAGCGAGCTGCCCTGGTTGTACGTGTCCTCGTAGCTGCTGTCGCCCAGCCCGAAGATGGCGTACCGGAGCCCGTCGAGCTCGACGTCGGACTCCTCGAGCGCCTCGTAGAAGATCTGGCCGGTCTCACCGAGGAGGCCGTCGCCGTACGTCGACGTGATGAAGATGTGGATCTCGTCGGTCGACAGCTCCGCGGGGTCGACGTCGCCGAGGTCGACGACGCGCCACTGGTGCTGTGAGCCGATGGCCTTGCCGAGGTCGCCGGCCAGGCGTTCGGCGTTGCCGGATTCGGTCCCGTACAGGATGACGATCTGCATGGCGTCCTTCTTGCGGGGTTACGGGGCGAGGCGGGTCGGGCCGCGGAACAGGTAGGTGACCTCACGGATGGAGGTCTCGTGCAGCATGAGCATGAGCACGCGGGCGAGGCCCATGCCGAAGCCGCCGTGCGCCGGGACGCCGTAGCGGAAGAAGTCGAGGTAGAACTCGAGCTCCTCGGGCTCCAGGCCCTTCTCCTTGGCCTGCTCGACGAGGACGTCGACGCGGTGCTCGCGCTGCGCGCCCGTGGAGATCTCGACGCCGTTGTAGATGAGGTCGTAGCTGTTGGTGAGCGAGCCGTCCTCGGCGTTGCGCATGTGGTAGAACGGCCGGATGCTCGACGCGTAGTCGGTCAGGAAGACGAAGTCGTGACCGAAGGTCTCCTTGACGTAGGCCGCGATCTGACGCTCGCCCTCGGGGTCCATGTCGTCGTCGGCACGAGGGATCTCGTAGCCGCGCTCGGCGACGATGCGCTTGGCCTCGGCCAGCGGGATGCGCGGGAACGGACGCGACGGGACCTCGAGCTCGATGCCGAAGAGCTCGGAGATCTGCTCGCCGTGCTTCTCCTTGACCGCCGTGAAGCCGGCGACGAGGAGCTCCTCGTGCAGCTGCATGACGTCCTCGTGGGACTCGATCCAGCTGATCTCGGCGTCGACGCTCGTGAACTCGGTCGCGTGTCGGCTGGTGAACGACGGGTCGGCGCGGAATGCCGGTCCGACCTCGAACACCTTGCCGAAGCCGGCCGACTGCGCCATCTGCTTGAAGAACTGCGGCGACTGCGCGAGGTACGCCTTGCCCTCGAAGTAGTCGACCTCGAAGAGCTCGGCACGCGACTCGCTCGCGCTCGCCATGAGCTTCGGGGTGTGGATCTCGATGAAGTCGTTGTCGATCCAGTACTGACGCAGCGCGTGCTCAAACGTGGTCTGGATGCGGAAGATCAGGGCCTGCTTCGGCTGACGCAGGTCGAGGAAACGCCAGTCGAGCCGCTTGTCGAGCGAGGAGTCCGCTGCGATCGGCGTCTCGGGGTTGGCGGCGGTGACGACCTCGAGCGTCGCGACCTTGACCTCGATGCCGCCGAGCTTGACGCGTTCGTCGTGCTTGAGCTCGCCGGTGACGGTGATGAAGGAGCCGTGCGCGAGGGCGGAGATCGCCTCGGTGGTGGCGAGGCGCTCGGCGGAGCCCTCGACCTCCGGGTCGACCTCGCGGACCGCCGGGTTCACCAGCTGGACGGCGCCGCTCTCGTCGCGGAGGACGACGAACTGCACCTTCTTCTGGTCGCGGACGGTCTCGACCCATCCGGAGACGGTGACGGGACCGTCGGACAGGGCGGCCAGGTTCTTCACAACGACGCGTTCACTCACCCCGACAGCTTAGCCGTCGCTCGTGGCTCGGACCTGGACGGAGGTCACGGTGAATCCGCAGCTTGGGGAAACGTACACTTGGAGGGTGGTAGCCGACCAGATCCATCTCGTGCGTCACGGCGAGGTGCACAACCCTTCTCGTGTGCTCTACGGTCGACTCCCCGCATTCCGACTGTCGGAGCTCGGCGAGCGCATGGCGCAGGCCGCCGCCGACGACCTCGTGAGCCGCGACCGCACGGTGGGCGCCCTCTACGCGTCCCCGTTGCAGCGCACGCAGGAGTCCGCCGCACCGGTCGCCGCCGCCTTCGGCCTCGCCGTCGTCTCCGAGCCGCGCGTGATCGAACCGTTCAACGAGTTCGAGGGCAAGCGCATGAGTCGCGCCCTGAAGAACCCGCTCAACTGGCCCAAGCTCCGCAACCCGTCCCGCCCGAGCTGGGGCGAGCCCTACGCGTCGATCGTCAACCGCATGACCGCGGCCGTCGAGGACGCCTGGCGTGCGACGCCGTCCGGCGACGTCGTCATCGTCAGCCACCAGCTGCCGATCTGGATGCTGCACAGCTCGATCGTCGGGGCGCCGTATCGTCACGACCCGCGGAAGCGACGCTGCGCCCTGTCGAGCATCACCACCTTCGAACGGACCGAGCACGGCTTCCTCGAGGTCGGCTACGTCGACCCGGCTGCCCGTCTCGCGTCCGGCGCGACCGATGTCGGGGCCGTCTGATGGCCCGCAGATCGAGGACGTTCGCCGTCGCCGCCGTGCTGGCCGTCGGGGCCTTGCTGCTCACGGCGTGCGGGAGCGATCCGTTGGCCGATCAGTACCGCGAGGGCAGCAGCAAGGGCTACGTCGCGGGCGACGGCAGCGTGACCGAGGTCGCGGTCGACGAGCGCGGCGAGCCAATCAGCTTCTCGGGCGTCGGCGAGGACGGCGAGCAGATCTCCTCCGCCGACCACGCGGGCCAGGTCCTCGTCGTGAACTTCTGGTACGCCGCCTGCGCCCCCTGCCGCGCTGAGGCGAAGGACCTGCAGGCGCTCAACGAGGCCTACACCGACCAGGGCGCCACCTTCATCGGCGTCAACGTCCGCGACACCGCCGACACCGCGAAGGCGTTCAACGGCACCTTCGGCATCACCTACCCCTCCATCCTCGACGTGGACAGCGGGGAGGCGAAGCTCGCCTTCACGGGCAGTGTCCCGCCGAACGCGGTGCCGACCACCATCGTCCTCGACGCCGAGGGCCGGGTCGCCGCACGCATCCTCGGGCAACTGCAGGACCGCACCATCCTCGACACCCTCATCCGCGACACGATCGCCGAGAGCGCCCCAGAGTGAGCCCCGGCGAGCTCGTCTACGGCGGCCAGCTCCTCGTGGCGATCCCGATCGCCATCGCGGCCGGTCTGCTGTCCTTCCTCTCGCCGTGCGTGCTCCCGCTCGTCCCCGGCTACCTCGGATACGTCGGCGGCATGACGACGGCCGAGGAGGGGCGCTCCGGTGCGGGCCGTCGGCGCGTGCTGCTCGGCGTCAGTCTCTTCATCCTCGGCTTCACCGTCGTGTTCGTGGCGATCGCGGCGTTCGTCGGAACGGTCGGCGCCTGGTTCGTCGAGTGGGAGGGCGTCATCACCCGCGTCCTCGGCGCGGTCGTCATCCTCATGGGGCTCATCTTCATCGGGCAGTTCTCCCGGCTGCAGCGCACGGTGCGCACGAGCTGGGCACCCGCCACCGGCCTCGCCGGTGCACCGCTGCTCGGCTTCGTCTTCGCCATCGGCTGGACGCCCTGCCTCGGTCCGACGCTCACCGCGATCAGTGCGCTCTCCCTCTCGGGCGGCTCCGCCTGGCGCGGGGCCCTCCTCGGGCTGTTCTACTGCCTCGGTCTCGGCATCCCCTTCCTGCTCGTCGCGCTCGGACTCGGTTGGGTCACGGGGTCGCTGGCGTTCCTCAAACGGCACATCCGCACGATCAACATCATCGGCGGCGTGCTCCTCATCGTGATCGGTGTGTTGATGGTGTCTGGTCTCTGGTCCGCTTGGATGTACTCGCTGCAGGGGGTGATGAGCGGCCTTGTCACGCCCCTCTGATCACATCGATTCCGCCGCCCCGGCTCCGGCCGACGGCATCAACCAGCCGAAGCTCGGCTTCGTCGGCTGGCTCCGCTTCTTCTGGCGTCAGCTCACGAGCATGCGCACGGCGCTCTTCCTGCTGTTGCTCCTCGCGATCGCCGCGGTGCCCGGTTCGCTCGTCCCGCAACGGTCGAGCGACCCGAACGGCGTCACCCAGTACTTCACCGACAACCCGGACCTCGCGCCCATCCTCGACAAGGTGCAGGCGTTCGACGTCTACAGCTCGGCCTGGTTCTCCGCGATCTACCTGCTGCTGTTCATCTCGCTCATCGGCTGCGTGATCCCGCGCACGAAGCACCACTGGCTCGCCCTGCGCTCCCGTCCGCCGCGCACGCCCGCGCGCCTGTCACGGCTCTCCGCGTTCGAGCGCCGCAGCGACGACAGCGGGGCGACCGCCACCGAGCTCATCGACGATGCGACGAAGCAGTTGAAGCGTCAGGGGTACCGCGTCGAGCGCTACGACGCCGAGGGGTCAGCATCGGTGTCCGCCGAGCGCGGCTTCCTCCGCGAGACCGGCAACCTCGTCTTCCACTCGGCCCTCGTCGGCATCCTCGTGACGGTCGGTTTCGGCGGCGGCTTCGGGTTCTCCGGTCAGCGCGTGCTCGTCGAGGGTCAGACCTTCGTGAACACGCTGCTCGACTACGACTCGTTCAACCCCGGTCGCTTCTTCAACGAGTCGGAGCTCGCGCCGTACAAGCTGACGCTCGACGAGTTCGGCGTCACCTACGAGACCGAGAACCTCGACGCGTACGGGCAGGCGATCGACTACCGCGCGAAGGTCACGACGACCGCGCCCGGCGGGAAGCCGCAGGACGCGACGATCAAGGTCAACGACCCGCTGCGGTTCGAGGGCACCGACGTCTACCTGCTCGGCAACGGCTACGCACCGACGATCACCGTCCGCGATCCCGAGGGCAAGGTCGTGTTCAGCGACTCCATCCCGTTCCTGCCACAGGACGCCCAGCTCACCTCGCTCGGCATCGTGAAGGTCCCGGACGGACTGGCGGAGCAGCTCGGCATGATCGGGTTCTTCTACCCGACGCAGGCCGCGTCCAAGCCGCCGTTCTTCTCGTCCTACCCCGACCTCGCCTACCCGGTGCTGACGCTCAACGTCTACTCCGGCGACCTCGGCATCAACGCCGGTGCTCCGAAGTCGGTCTACGCGCTCGATGTCGATGACATGAAGCAGCTCACGGGCGGCGACACCGGCGTCGAGTCGATCGAACTCTCGCCGGGGCAGATCACCGACCTGCCGAACGGACTCGGAACGGTGTCCTTCGACAACGTCTCGGCCAACCCGTCGACCGAGAACTACGCCGGTTCCGTCAAGCGGTTCGCCTCGTTCGACGTCCACCACGACCCGACCCAGCTGTGGGTGCTCGCGTTCGCCATCCTGGCCCTGTCCGGCCTCATCACCTCGCTCTTCGTCGCCAGACGCCGCGTCTGGGTGAAGGCCGTGACGGGAAGCGACGGCACCGTGTCCCTCGAATACGCCGGGCTCGCCCGCGGCGAGGACCCGGGCCTCGAAGCGGCCGTCGCGGCGATCGCCGAAGCGCACAGTCCAACGCCTGTCCCGTCCGAACCCGAAGGTAGAATCGCCCCGTGACCCTCGTCGAAATCTCGAACCTCTGCCTCTGGTCGGCCGTCGCCGTCTACGCGCTGGCGTTCATCGCCTTCACGTTCGACCTCGCGCGCCGCAGCGCCGAGGTCACCGCGGCGATCGACGCGGCCGAGCGGGCCGAGTTGGAACGGTCGGCTGCCGCCGAGGAACGCGTCGGAGCACTCGCCTCCGCCGCGACGCGGACCGCCGCACCGATCGTCACGAGCGACGGTGTCCCGCGCAAGCCCCGCCGTTCCGCGGACGAGCCCGTGCAGCAGGCGTCGCGCAAGTCGCCGAGCCTCCGGGTCGGGGTCTCGCTCACGGTCATCGCGTTCCTGCTCCACCTCGTCGCAGACGTGACGCGCGGTATCGCCGCCGGTCGTGTCCCGTGGGCGAACATGTACGAGTTCGCGATGACGGGCACGCTGCTCATCGTCGCGGTGTTCCTCGTGGTCATCGCGCGCGTCGACCTCCGGTTCCTCGGCAGCTTCGTGATCGGCCTCGTGACCGTGCTCCTCGGCCTCGCCACCGCGAACTTCTACGTCGAGGTCGTCCCGCTGCCGCCGGCGCTCCAGTCGGCGTGGCTCGTCATCCACGTGTTCGTCGCGAGCCTCGGCACGGCGTTCTTCGCCATCGGCTTCGCATTGAGCGTCGTGCAGCTCCTGCAGGGGCGTCGCGAGCGCCGGCTCGGGCTCGTGCAGCCCACCCAGAGCTCCGGACGCCTCCGCTTCCTGCTCACGCTGCCGAGCGCGGAGCGTCTCGAGAACCTCGCCTACCGCGTCAACATCATCGGCTTCATCTTCTGGACGTTCACGCTCATGGCCGGTGCCATCTGGGCCGAGCGCGCCTGGGGTCGGTACTGGGGCTGGGACACCAAAGAGGTGTGGACCTTCATCATCTGGGTGATCTACGCCGGGTACATCCACGCCAGGGCGACGCGCGGCTGGCGCGGATCACGGGCGGCCACGCTCGCGATCATCGGCTTCAGCGCCGTGATGTTCAACTTCGTCGTCGTCAACGTGTTCTTCAAGGGCCTGCACGCCTACAGCGGCCTGTAGGTCCCTACGCCGGCCCTCAGCCCAGCAACTCGTGTGTGCGGCGGAGTCGGTCGAGCCACCATGCCGTGCGCTCCGGTGACGCGGTGAAGTGCTCGAGGAGATCGACGTCCACCTCGACGCGCCGGACGGCGATGCCGCCGTCCACGGGATCGAGCGGTGCGGTCGTCACGTCGCCGCCGAGGAGCGCGGTCGTGGCGAGCCCGCAGTCGTAGTCGAGTTCCGGGAGCGCCGCCGCGAGGTGGGCGCCCATGGAGATACCGACGGAGGTGTCCAGCGCGCTCGAGACGACGATCGGCAGTCCGGCTTCGCCGGCGATGCGGAGCGCGGCATGCACGCCGCCGAGGGGCTGCGCCTTCACGACGAGCAGGTCGGCGGCGCCCGCGCGAGCCACGGCCAGGGGATCCTCGGCCTTCCGGACGCTCTCGTCCGCAGCGATGGCGACGTCCAGGGACGAGACCCGCTCGCGGATCTGGGCGAGTTCCGCGACGCTCGCGCAGGGCTGCTCGACGTACTCGAGGTCGAAGGGTTCGAGGGCGCGGATGGCGTGTTCGGCCTCGTCGACGTTCCAATTGGTGTTGGCGTCCACGCGGAGTCGGCCTTCGGGCCCGATGGCCCGCCGGACGGCGGCGACGCGCGCGACGTCGTCGGCGAGCACCTGCCCGCGCTCGGCCACCTTCACCTTGGCGGTCCGGCAGCCCGGGAAGCGGGAGAGGACCGCCGGGACGTCCGTCGCGTCCACGGCCGGGACCGTCGCGTTCACGCGGATGCGATCCCGATGGAGGGGCGGGAGATCCGACCACCCGAAGTCGATCGCGGCCCGGAGCCACGCGGCCGACTCCTGGTCGTCGTACTCGACGAACGGGGAGAACTCCGTCCACCCGGCGGGACCACGGAAGAGGACGGCCTCGCGGGTGTCGATGCCCCGGAACCGGACCCGGAGGGGGATGGAGACCACGCGGGCGGTGGCGAGGACGTCGTCGAGGGTCGCTTGCATGTCCCCATCCTGCACCCCGGACGTCGGAAGCCGTCGCGGGGCGCCCGTGACACAATCGATCCCGTGCCGCTGTTCTCCCGACGCAAGCCGACGCCCGGCGATCGGCGAAGCGTGCCCGCGGACGAACCCGCGGCCTTCTCGGTGCCCGAGCCGATCTTCGAGCCGAGCCCCGACGTCGACGTGTTCCCGGTGATCGAGGAGTCACCGGGCGCATCCTCCGACGAGCCGCGCGATCCGAACGCCCCGCCCATCCCCGGGGCGTCGCCGGCGGCCGCGTCCACGACCGCGCCAGCACCTGCCATTCCGGAACGCACGCCCGAGGAGCTGGAGGCGGAGACCGCCAGGTTCCGGCGTCCAGGGTCCCGAGGACGACGCACGCCGCGGCAGCCCGCACCACGGAAGCCGTCGTCGCGCCGTCAACGGAAGGCGGCGGAGCGCGTGGCCGCCTCGCAAGCGACGGCCGCGGCGATCCCGGCCGACGACGGCCAGCGGACCCCGGCGGCCCACCCGCCTGCCGCCGGTGCATCCCCGACGGGTCGGGACGAACTCGGCGCGTGGAGCCGGGGTGTCGTCGCCTCCTTCTCACCGCTCGCCCTGCTCGGCGCGGTGGTCGCCGTCACCCTGTTCACCGTCCTGCTGGCCGTGAGCTACCGGCCCGGCGAGGGGGCCTGGGCCATCCTCGTGGCGTTCGTCCTCGTCGTCGTCGTGCAGATCGTGCTGCTCATCGGGAGTGTCATCGTCATCCGCCGAAGGGTACGGCGCCGCTGGGGCGTGCTGGCGCTGGTGCTCCTCCTCGTCGTCAACCCGGTCACGGCGATGGCGGTCGGCGGTCTCTCCACCGACCAGGCAGGGGATGGCACTTCCGCCGGCGGTGGCGGGGGTGGCGACGAGGAGCACGACCCGATCTGGGACACCTACCCGGGGTCGGCCTACGTCGATGCGAAGGAGACCCTCGACGGGCCGAGCTACGAGGACTTCGTCGGGACCTCCGACGAGATGCTCGCGGAGATCCGGACGGCGCTGACCACGGAGTTCGGGTTCGACTGGGTCGAGCGACAGCCCGCCGAGACGAAGGCCGATCAGAACGGGTACGGCGGGAACTCCATGCTCGTCCAGTACACGGCGCCCGTGTGGCAGACGACGACGACCGTGCGCACCTTCGAGGAGAAGTCCCGGGTCGTCGAACTGATCCGCCAGGTCCTGCTCCGGTACGACATCGCGAACCTCGACATGCGGAACGCCCCGTCCTCCTGGCGCGAACCGGGCGAGCTCACCGAGCAGTACGGCGGCGAGACCCTCGACACCCAGGCGCTGTGGGACCTGCACACCTACAACGCCATCACGGGCGCCGGGGACTTCCGGACGGTCATCGTCGATCTCACGCTCGATTCGGCCGGCACCGTCGCCAAGGACCGCGAGTTCGACGTCGACTACTACGACATGGCGGCGGAGGGCATCGAGCTGCACCTCGACTCGTATGCGCTCCTGAAGGAGGCGGACCGTGCCGACTACCTGGAGGCGCTCAAGCCCTACGCGGACCTCGACAAGCCGAAGTAGTGCCTAGGCTGGACGCATGAGCGATCGAGTGTCCGAACTGTTCGACCCGGAGATCTGGGACGTCGTACCGGGGTTCGAGGACCTCACCGATCTGACGTACCACGTCGCGCGCGAGGGCGGCTTCGTGCGCATCGCGTTCGACCGCCCCGAGGTGCGCAACGCCTTCCGCCCGCACACCGTCGACGAGCTGTACCGCGCGCTCGACCACGCACGCCAGAGCCCGACCGTCGGCGTGGTGCTCCTCACCGGGAACGGACCGAGCGCGAAGGACGGCGGCTGGGCGTTCTGCTCGGGCGGCGACCAGCGCATCCGTGGTCGGGACGGCTACCGCTACGCGAGCGACGACGCCGCGGACGACGAGACGGCGAGCGGCATCGACGCCGCGCGCAACGGTCGCCTGCACATCCTCGAGGTCCAGCGCCTCATCCGTTTCATGCCGAAGGTCGTCATCAACCTCGTTCCCGGGTGGTCCGCGGGCGGCGGGCATTCCCTCGGCGTCGTGTGCGACCTGTCCATCGCGAGTCGGGAACACGCGCGGTTCAAGCAGACCGACGCCGACGTCGGCTCCTTCGACGCGGGGTACGGGAGCGCGTACTTCGCCAAGCAGGTGGGTCAGAAGTTCGCCCGCGAGGTGTTCTTCCTCGCCCAGGAGTACGACGCGGAGCGTGCACTGCAGGCGGGCGCGATCAACGCGGTCGTCCCGCACGCCGAGCTCGAGCAGACGGGGGTCGCCTGGGCCCGCACCATCCTCGGCAAGTCGCCGACCGCCATCCGCATGCTGAAGTTCGCCTTCAACGCCGTCGACGACGGTCTCGTCGGTCAGCAGGTCTTCGCGGGCGAAGCCACCCGCCTCGCCTACGGCACCGATGAGGCGGTGGAGGGACGCGACGCCTTCCTGGAGAAGCGCAAGCCGGACTGGGCTCCGTTCCCCTGGCAGTTCTGAGCTCCGGGACATCGGGGGATCGGCGGAGCAGCGACATACCCGGCGTACGCTGAATCCATGACCCGTCAGCTGCTCCCCGTCGACGCGTCCGCCTCGGCGATGCTCGCGGCCCTGGAGACGGCGCTCGACGGTTCCGGACCAGCGGTCCTCCCGATGCGACCCGGATCGTCCGCGGCACCGGCCGTGGTCGACGGCCGGGTGGCGCTCGTGATCGAGACGTCCGGATCGACGGGCGTGCCGAAGCGGGTCGCCCTCGCGGCCGACGCCCTCCTGGCCAGTGCGGCCGGTTCGGCGGTGGCGCTCGGGGGTCCGGACGCGCACCTGCGGTCGTCGCAGTGGATCCTGGCGCTCCCGACGCACTACATCGCCGGCGTGAACGTCCTGCTCCGGTCGATCGTCGCCGGGACGAGGCCGATCGAGGCACCGGCGGGATCGTTCGACGCCCGGGCGTTCTGCGGTCTCGTCGAGCGGCTCGACGACGATGCCGGCTTCGCCGCCCTCGTGCCGGCACAACTGCGCATGCTCGTCGAAGCCGCCGAGACGAGCACCTCGGTGCGCGACACGCTCGCCGGACTCGCCGGGCTGCTCGTCGGGGGACAGGCCACCCCGGTCCCACTGCTCGAGCGGTCCGCAGCGCTCGGCATCCGCGTCGTGCGGAGCTACGGCTCGAGCGAGACGTCCGGCGGCTGTCTGTACGACGGCGTGCCGTTCCCCGGTGTCGAACCCCGGCTGGTGAACGGGGAGCTCCACATCGCCGGGCCGGTGCTCGCCGACGGTTACCTCGGTGAGCCGGACCGCACGGCGGCCGCCTTCCCGGACGACGGCGGTCGCCGCTGGTACCGAACCGGCGACACCGCCGAGCTCGTCGACGGCGTCGTCCGCGTGACCGGGCGGGCGGACAACGTGATCATCAGCGGCGGGGTGAACATCTCCCTCGACCGCGTGCAGGCGGTCGTCCGGTCGGTGCCGGGGCTGGCCGAGGCCGTCGTCGTCGCCATCCCAGACGAGCGGTTCGGTCAGGCGTCCGCGATCGTCACGGGGGCCGGGACCCCCTCGGACGCACGCGTGGACGACGCGTTGTTGCAGACGGCTCGGGCCACCGTCGCGGAGGCCCTCGGCCGCCCGGCGCGCCCCGCCCGACTGGTCCGTCTGGCCGAGTTGCCGGTGCTCCCGAGCGGCAAACCCGACCTCGTCGCGCTCCGTTCACGACTGGGTTGAGCCCGTCCTCCGCGTGTCAGTGAAGGTCGGTTTGCAGGCGGTTGTCGCATAGGGCATGCTCTCCCATGCGTGTCGACGAGCGACCGCAGCCGGGGGACGACGACAGGTGACAACGGGGACCGACACGGGCGCTGCGCCCACGAGGCCGACGACGGCGTTCCGCGCCGACATCCAGGGGATGCGGGCGCTCGCCGTGACCGCCGTGATCCTCGCCCACGCGACCGGCTGGCCGGCCGGCGGCTTCGTGGGCGTGGACGTGTTCTTCGTGATCTCCGGCTTCCTCATCACCGGGTTGCTCCTGCGCGAACACGAGCGCTCCGGGCGCATCTCCCTGCCTGCCTTCTTCGGTCGGCGGATCAAGCGGATCCTGCCCGCGTCGCTCGTCGTCCTGGCAACAACCGTCGCGCTGGGGTCGTGGCTCTTCAACGCCCCGCGGGCGCTCGAGACCTGGTGGGACGCCGTGTCGGCCGCACTGCTCGTCTCGAACTGGCGTTTCGAGGCCTCGGGGACCGACTACTTCCACGCGACGGACGCCGCGTCACCGCTGCAGCACTTCTGGTCCCTTTCGATCGAGGAGCAGTTCTACCTCGCCTGGCCGGTGCTGCTCGTCGTCCTGCTCGCCGTCGCGGCCCGCGGAGCCAGACCCGTCCTGCGTTCGCGCATCGTCGTCGGTGGCGTCCTCGTCGTCCTCATCGCGGCCTCGTTCGCCGTCGCCGTGTGGCAGTCCGGGGCGGCTCCGCAGGCCGCCTACTTCGCGACCGGTGCACGGGTTTGGGAGCTGGGGGCCGGCGCGCTCCTCGCGGTGTGCGCACCGCTCCTCGCCCGGCTGCCGCTGGCGCTCCGGGTGGTCGCCGGGTGGGTGGGGCTCGGCGGCGTCGTCGCGTCCGCGCTGCTCATCACCGGGTCGATCGGGTTCCCCGGCCCCTGGGCGATCGCCCCTGTCGCCGCCGCGATGCTGCTCATCGCCGCCGGGACCGGCGCCGGCCCGGCCTACCCGCGCTGGATGTTCCCGCTCGCCAACCCACTGAGCAGGGGTGTCGGAGCGATCTCCTACTCGCTCTACCTCTGGCACCTCCCGATCCTCGTGTTCGTGCCGATGCTCGTCCCCGACACCGCCCTCAGCACGGTCCCGGGGATGCTCGGGCTCATCCTCGGGGTATCGGTGCTGTCCTTCCTGCTCATCGAGCAGCCGTTGCACCGCACCCCACTCGTGGGTTCCTTCCACGGTGACCGCGACGCCAGGGACGCGGCCTGGACCGCCTGGCGCGAGCGGTTCGCCTCCCAGTTCCTCTACTCGGCGGTCGGACTCGTGATCGTCGCCGGGCTCGCGGTGATCGCCATCGGCCCCGCGCTCCGCATGCCGGTGACCACCGGGGGACCGGCGGCCGTCGCGGCTCCGGCCGGAGACCCGCTCCAGGGCATCGCGGCTGAGCTGCAACTCGCGAGCCAGGCCTCCGCGTGGCCCGACAACCTCTCGCCGAGCCTCGACGACGCGATCCGCGCGACCTCGAGCACCAACCCCGCCCGGGCCTGTTTCGACCTGGGTTCGACGCCCGACGACGGTTCGTGCACCTGGGGCGATGCGTCCGCGCCGAAGCACGTCTACCTCGTCGGCGACTCGACCGCGCTCGCCTACGCGCCGGCGTTCCGCGCGATCGCGGATCAGAGCGGTGGTGCGGTGCGGATCACCACGATCGGCCTCTACGGGTGCCGCTTCACGCAGGACCTCATCCAGAACAGCGGCGCCGGGGTCATGGACGACTGCCCGACGCGCAAGCACGACATCGCCGAACGCATCGCCGCGGACCAGCCCGACCTCGTGATCGTCTCGAACGCGTTCGCCGCGGGCCGCACCACCGACGGCCGGTCGCTCGACACGACGTCGATGGTCGCGTCGGCGCTCGCAGAGACGGCGGGGTATCAGGTCCCGGGCCGCGTCGTCTTCCTGGCGCCGCCGCCGCTCGGCGCGGATCTCGGTTCCTGCTACTCGCGGGTGTCCAGTCCGCAGGACTGCGCCGTCGGTGTCGACGCGGCCTGGAACGACTTCGCCGCGGCGACCGAGTCCGCGGCGACTGCGGCCGGAGAGCGCTTCGTCTCATCGCTCCCGTTCAGCTGTTCGGAGGGCGTCTGCCCGCCGTTCGCCGGGACGACGCCGACGAAGTACGACAGTGTGCACCTCACCCCGGCGTTCGCCGAGCACATCGCTCCGGCGGTCCTCCAGACGCTGCAGGCCGCCGGGGCACTGTGACGCGGTCCGCCCCGAGGCTCCGCGGGTAGACTCGCCGTCGTGGCACATGGAGCACGGCCGGCAGCGCCGAAACAGCAGAAGACGTCCGCACAGCGCCCCACGGCGGGTCGTGGCGCGAACGGTGGACGATCGGGCAACCCCGCACGCGGTGGCGGTCGCAAGGTCCCCCTCGCGAAGCCGGCGACCTTCGGCGACTGGGTCGGCGCGGCTCGCATCCGCACCCTGCCGATGGCGGTCGCCCCGGTGCTCATCGGCACCGGCGCCGCGACGATCATCGCGGGCCCCGGGGTCTACCACCCCGTGCGTGCGCTGCTCTGTCTCGTCGTCGCGCTCGCGCTGCAGATCGGTGTCAACTACGCCAACGACTACTCCGACGGCATCCGAGGAACGGACGACCTGCGGGTCGGCCCGAGCCGACTGACCGGTTCCGGCGCGGCGAAGCCCAAGACCGTCCTGACCGTCGCGCTGGTGTTCTTCGGTATCGCGGCGGTGGCCGGCGTCGTCCTCACGATCCTCACCCAGTTCTGGTGGCTGCTCCTCGTCGGGGCGGTCGCGATCGTCGCCGCCTGGTTCTACACGGGCGGGAAACGGCCCTACGGGTACTTCGCGCTCGGCGAGGTGTTCGTCTTCGTGTTCTTCGGCCTCGTCGCCACGCTCGGCACGACCTTCGTCCAGGTCGGGACCGTGAACCAGGAGGCGTGGTTCGGCGCGATCGGTGCCGGCCTCATCGCCTGCGCGGCGCTCGTCGTCAACAACCTCCGCGACCTCGAGCAGGACAAGGCGGTCGGGAAGCGCACCCTGTCGACGTTCATCGGCCGGATCGCGTCGAAGGTGCTCTACTGCGTCCTGCTGCTCGTGCCGTTCGGCATCGCCGCGTTCCTCGCGCTCTTCTACCCGATCGCGTGGTTCACCATGTTCGCGCTGCTCGCCGCCATCCCGGCGTGCGTGATCGCGCTGTTCTCCACGACGGCCAGGGAGCAGATCCTGGTGCTCAAGCTGACGGGACTCGTGCAGCTAGCGTTAGGGGTGATCCTCGGTCTGGCGTTCTTCTACACGCCGGGCATCGCCAGCTGAGGGTTGGACGTCGCCGACTGAGGGCGCTTCCGGTGTCGCCGCGCTCGCATCGAGCGCCGCGTCCTCGGAGTCCTCGTCGTCGTGCGGCGTCGGCTTGTCGCCGTGCCGACGGGCGTAGAGCTCCTGCGCGACGGTCTCGCGTGGGGTGCGCAGGAAGATGTAGGACACGCAGAGTCCGATGATCGCGGCGATGATCGCGGCGACCCAGGGCTGCAAGCCCGTGAGGAAGACGAGGAGCAGGAGCGGCACCACGAACGCCAGCAGGCGGAGGATGGTGTACCGGACGGCGGCGGGAACGCGTTTCACCAGTCAAGTCTAGGCGTCCCGCCTGAAGGCAACCCCAGGTAATCACGTCACCTGGCGTTTACGATGGAGACATGGTTCGTCTCTGGATCGGCCTCGCCGTCGCGGCAGTCGTCTTCATCGTGTATTCGGTGGTCGACTGCGCCACGATGCCGCGCGACCGCGTCCGAGGGATCAGCAAGACCTCGTGGATCATCGCCATCCTCCTCCTGCCGGTCATCGGCGGAGTCCTCTGGTGGATCATCGGCCGGGTCCGTGCTCCCAAGGCCGTGCCCCGTGGCTCCGCCCCGGACGACGACCCCGACTTCCTCAAGAAGCTCGACGCCGACCGTGCACAGACGAAGCGCATCCGCGACCTCGAGGACGAGCTCAAGCGCTTCGACGACGGGTCGGGCGACGGCCCGGATGCGACGACGCACGACGACCCCGCTCCAGGATCAGACACGCCCGACGACGGCTCCGGCCGCAGACCGCCTGGCGCCCCGAGCGCCTCGTGAACCCGCCCGCCGCTCCCGAGCCCGTCGGCTCGGCTCCCTCGTCGAGCCCGGCGAGCGCGTCCGCCTGGGCGCTCCTCGCCGCGCTCGTCGCCGCGGGTGTCTCCGACGTCGTCGTCTGTCCCGGTTCCCGGTCGCAGGCGCTCGCGCTCGCCGCTGCCGAGCTGGCGGCCTCCGGACGGATCACCCTGCACGTGCGCATCGACGAGCGGGTCGCCGGCTTCCTCGCCGTGGGCCTCGGCGTCGAGACCGCCCGCCCGGCCGTCGTGATCACCACCTCGGGCACGGCGACCGCGAACCTGCATCCGGCGGTCCTCGAGGCGCATCACTCGCGCGTCCCACTCATCGTCCTCACCGCCGACCGGCCGGCCGAGGCGCACGGCATCCGGGCGAACCAGACGACGAGGCAGGACGACCTCTACGGGTCCGCAGCGCGCCTCGCCGTGGTCGTCGAGGCCCCGACCGGCGACGCCGGTGAGCAGGACGCCGCCCGCGATCTCGCCCAGCGGGCCTACCGCGCCGCGACGGACGTCCTCGACCCGGGCCCGGTGCACCTGAACCTCGCCTTCCGGGAGCCGCTCTCGGGCAGCTTCGACCCGGTCGTCTCCGAGGCGGGCCCCGATCTCCCGGTCGAGACGGACGCCGACGAGGAGGCACCGCTCTACCCGGGGCGACCGCATCTCGTCCTGGAGCGCGGACCGAGGACCCTCGTCGTCGCCGGGCACCACGCCGGCCCGGCCGCCGAGCAGCTCGCAGCCGACGGCGGGTGGCCGCTCATCGCGGAGGTGTCGAGCGGATCCCGGTTCGGGCGGAACGTCATCGCCGCCTACCGGGAGCTGCTGCGCGAGGAGGACTACCGCGAGGCCGTCGAGCGGGTCGTCGTCTTCGGTCACCCGACCCTCAGCCGTGAGGTCCCGCTCCTGCTGCAGCAGCCCCAGGTCGAGACGATCGTCGTCGCCCCGGCCGGAGCCGAGGTCTACAACCCCGGGCGACGGGCCGACCGGATCGTGTCCTCCGTCGCCGTCGAGGCTGGGCCCGCGGATCGCGCCTGGCTCGGTGCCTGGGTCGTCGGATCCCGCGAACGCGTGGTCGACCCGTCGCCCGCAGCCCCCGATCTCGACGGGCTGCATTCGACGACCCCCGCTGAGCGACTCGCCTCCGTCCGCGCCGAGCTCGAGGCCGTGCGCCTCCCGGTCACCCGCGAGGTCCTTGTCGACGCGGTCTGGCGTGCCACCTGGCCGCACGACCGGCTCGTCGTCGGCGCGTCGAGGCTCATCCGCGTGGCGGACGGTCTCGTCCCCGGCCGCAAGATCAGCGTCCACGCCAACCGCGGACTCGCCGGCATCGACGGCACCATCGCCACCGCCACGGGGATCGCGCTGGCGAGCCAGGCCGACGGCGGACCCGGTGTCACGCGGGTGCTCCTCGGCGACCTCGCGTTCCTCCACGACGTCGGCGCGTTGCTCCTCGACGACGGGGTCGCACCACGCCTGCAGGTGATCGTCGGCAACGACGGCGGCGGCACCATCTTCGACGGGCTCGAGGTCGCCCGCAGCGCACCCGGAGCGCTGTTCGACCGTGTCCAGTACACGCCGCAGCACGTCCGGCTCGAGGCGCTCGCGACCGCCTACGGGTGGGAGTACCGCTCGGCCCGCACCCGCGCGGAGCTGGACCAGGCCTTCACCGCGCCCGTGACCGGTCCCGTCCTCATCGAGGTCCCGCTGCCGCGAGCCTGACGGACCTGTCGTCGAGCCGCCGCGTCCCTGACCGGCGCCGGTCCCTGAGCACCCTTTCCGGTCCCTGAGCACCCCTTCCGGTCCCTGAGCTTGTCGAAGGGCGGCCGTCGCAAGGGTCGACTTCCGGCGCGACCTGCGGCCAGAATGGGCGGATGACGGCATCGAAGCACGCATCGACCTGGACGGCACCACCCCGAGACACGCTGCGCGTGGGGGAGGGGTTCCGCCTCGCCGACGTCGACCCCTCGTCGACGCCGGGCTTCGACGGTGACAAGCAGCAGGGCAGGCAGGAGCTGGACGCGGGGGTGCCCGCACTCTCCGAACTGCAGGAGCGACTCTTCGCGGCGAGCACGCAGGGGGCCCCGGAAGCGGTACTCCTCGTCCTGCAGGCGATGGACACGGCGGGCAAGGGCGGCATCGTCAAGCACGTCGTCGGCTCCGTCGACCCGCAGGGCGTGCACCACTACGCCTTCAAGAAGCCAACGGAGGAGGAGCGCTCCCACGACTTCCTCTGGCGGGTGGAGCCGCACCTGCCGAAGCCCGGTCAGATCGGCGTCTTCGACCGTTCGCACTACGAGGACGTCCTCATCGGTCGGGTGCGTCAGCTCGCCGACCCGGACGAGATCGAGCGTCGGTACGGGGCGATCAACGACTTCGAGGCGGGCATCGTCGCGAGCGGGACCCGCATCGTCAAGGTGATGCTGCAGATCAGCGCCGACGAGCAGAAGGAGCGGCTGGCCGACCGCCTCGCGCGTCCGGACAAGTACTGGAAGTACAACCCCGGCGATGTGGACGAACGAGAGCTCTGGCCGGCCTATCAGGACGCCTACCAGGTGGCGTTCGAGCGCACGAGCACCGAGGCCGCCCCGTGGTTCGTCGTGCCGGCGGACCGCAAGTGGTACGCGCGTATCGCGGTCCAACGTCTGCTGCTCGACGCCCTCGAGGACATCGATCCGCAGTGGCCGGCGGCCGACTACGACATCGCCGTCGAGCAGGCGCGACTCGCGGCGAGCTGAAGCCGAGGGCGTCGGCTCAGCCGAAGGCATCCACGATCGGACGGAACTTCATCTTCGTTTCGACGAGCTCCGTCGCGGCGTCCGAGTCGGCGACGATCCCGCAGCCGGCGTAGGCCGTGATGTCACCGCCCGGCGCGATCTGCGCACACCGGAGGGCCACCGCCCACTCGCCGTCACCCGAGGCGTCCACCCAGCCGACCGGACCGGCGTAGCGACCGCGGTCGAACGGTTCCAGCTCGCGGATGAGGGCGACGGCGTCGCGGGTCGGGGTTCCGGCGACGGCGGCCGTCGGGTGCAGGCCGTCCATGAGGTCGAGCGAGGACGAGCCGTCCGAGAGTCGTCCGTCGATGTCGGTCGCGAGGTGCCAGAGGTTCGGCAGCTTGAGGGTGAACGGGACCTCGCTGCGGCGCAACTGCGGGCTGTGGGCGTGCAGGGCGGTCAGCACCGACTGCACGGCGAATTCGTGCTCGCCCTGGTCCTTCGCGCTCGTCGTGAGGGCGACGGCCTGATCGTGGTCGCTCTCGGCGTCGGGACCACGCGAGATCGTGCCGGCGAGGACGCGGGCCGACACGGCACCCCGATCCACGCGGACGAGCGTCTCCGGACTCGAGCCGATGAAGCCGTCGACCGCGTAGGTCCAGCAGTCGGGGTAGCCGAGGGCGAGGTCGTGGAGCACCCGGCGGCGGTCCGCTTCCGCGGGGAGGTGCCCGGCCAGGTCGCGTGCGAGCACGACCTTGCTCAGGCCGCCGGCCTGGATGCGGGCGATGGCGCGCTCGGCCGAGTCGAGGTAGCCCTCGCGGCTCTGCACGCCGGGGGTCAGCTGGATGCGGTACTCCGGCCCGTACGCCGTGGTCACGGGATCGACGTCCTCGGAGCCGTCGCCGAGGGAGACCCGCGTGATGAAGCTCGCGTCGGGGTACCGCCCGATGATCGTGCGCGGCACGATGAGGACGCTCGTCGCGGAGGACTCGTCGTCGAAGGCGAACGTGCCGAACGCGACCAGGCCGGTCCCGGGCCGTCGTACCTCGTCCGTCACCACTGCTGCGGCGCAGACGTCCCGCCAGGCCGCCGCGGCACGCGTGAACCGGTCGGGGCCCGAGAACTCCAGGCGGAGCGCCTCGCCCAGTCCGACCAGGCCGTGTCCCTTCCGCACCCAGAGGAGCGGCGAGGTCTGGTCGGCGAACGGGAGGAGCTGGCGCGGGTCGTCGATGGCGACGGTCTGGGCGACCAGTGACGAGGTCAGGGGAATGGTCACCGTTCAACCCTACGCCCGAGCAGGAGGGGTCCCTCCCCGCCGCAGCCCGACTGATGGAGGGTCGTTCACCGCCTCGTCGGCGGGGCGTTCACCAGTCGCAGTGCGATGGCGAGGGCACGTAGCGGTTGCGACGCCGGCGTGCTCGGACGGCCGGCTCCCAGCGGCGCGGACGTAGGATGGACGGGTGAACCGCGCCGACCTCTCCAAGCAGCCCGAGCAGGTCTCGGCCATGTTCGACGACGTCTCGACGAAGTACGACCGCATGAACGCGGTCCTCTCCGTCGGGAACGACGCCCTGTGGCGCATCGCGACCACTCGTGCAGTCGGTCCGGCAGTCGGTGAGCGCATCCTCGACCTCGCGGCCGGCACGGGAACGTCCTCCGCGGCGTTGGCCCGCAACGGTGCGCAGGTCGTGGCCGCCGACTTCTCACCCGGCATGATCGCCGTGGGTCGCGACAAGTACGCCGACCGCTCCGACATCCAGTTCGTCGAGGCCGACGCGACCGCGCTGCCGTTCGCCGACGAGGAGTTCGACGCCACCACGATCTCCTTCGGCCTCCGCAACGTCGTCCGCCCGAAGGACGCCCTCGCCGAGATGCTCCGGGTCACCAAGCCCGGCGGCCGGATCGTCATCTGCGAGTTCTCCACACCGACGCTCGCCCCCATGCGCGCCGCCTACAACCTCTACCTCGAGCGGGTCATGCCGCTCGTCGCCGGCGTCGCATCGTCGAACGCCGAGGCGTACACCTACCTGAACGACTCGATCCGCGCGTGGCCGAGCCAGCCGGAGTTGGCCGCCTGGTTGCGCGAAGCGGGCTACGAGCACGTCGCGTACCGCAACCTCACCGGCGGGATCGTCGCCCTGCACCGGGGCATCAAGCCGGCCTGAGTATCGTCACCGCCGGGGTTCGTCTCGGCATTCCCGAGGGGTGGAACCGGTTGATCCCGTCACTTCCCGCGAGTCGTAGCGACTGATTCCGTAGCCCGGTCCCGAACGGGAGCATTGACACACGGGTGCGCCCGGCCCTACCGTTCCGTCATGACAGCACAGGACACGGCCCACGGGTCGCAGCCGGCATCGCCCACCGGCGGCAAGGGTCTCGCCACCGGCACCCTCGGCCTCTTCGGCTCCGTGATCATCGGCTTGGCCTCGACCGCGCCGGTGTACTCGCTCGTCGCGACCCTCGGGTTCGTCGTGCTCGCCGTCGGTGCCCAGGCGCCGATCGCCTTCATCGTCGCCTTCATCCCGATGCTGTTCATCGCGTTCGCCTACCGCGAGTTGAACCGGGACGTGCCCGACTGCGGCACCACCTTCACCTGGGCGACGAAGGCCTTCGGCCCGGTCACCGGCTGGATCGGTGGATGGGGCGTCGCGCTCGCCGGCATCGTGGTGCTCGCGAACCTCGCGCAGATCGCGGGGCAGTACCTGTGGCTGCTCATCGGCGACGGTTCGCTCGCCTCGAACGTCCCGCTCGTCACCGCCACCGGTGTCGTGTTCATCGCCCTCATGACGTGGGTGTCGTACCGCGGCATCGAGCTGGGCGAGCGGATCCAGAACATCCTCCTCGCGGTCCAGTACCTCGCACTCGTGCTGTTCGCCGTGTTCGCCTTCATCGGAGCGTCGAACGGCACCGCGCCCGACGCGACGCCGATCTCCCTCGACTGGTTCAACCCGTTCGCGTTCACCGACTACCACGGCTTCATCGAGGCTGTGCTGCTCGCACTCTTCATCTACTGGGGTTGGGACACGTGTCTCGCCCTGAACGAGGAGACGAAGGACCCCCAGAAGATCCCGGGCCGCGCCGCGGTCATCTCCACGGTCATCCTGCTGGTCACCTACGTCACCGTCACGGTCGCCGCGATGGTCTACGCCGGCCTCGGGACCACGGGGACCGGCCTCGCCAACGAGGACAATGCGAACGACATCTTCCTGGCGCTGAAGGACCTCGTGCTCGGTCCGTGGGCGTGGATCCTCGTCGTCGCCGTACTCATCTCGGCGGTGTCGTCGACGCAGACGACGATCCTCCCGACGGCGCGCGGCACGCTCGCGATGGCGGCCTACAAGGCCCTGCCGAAACGGTTCGCGACCGTCCACCCGACGTTCAAGACGCCGTCCTTCTCGACGCTCGTCATGGGCATCGTCGCCATCGTCTACTACGTCGGCATGACGCTCGTCAGTGAGAACATCCTGGCGGACTCGATCCTCTCCCTCGGACTGGCGATCGCCTTCTACTACGGCATCACCGGGTACGCGTGCGTCTGGTACTTCCGGAAGGTGCTCTTCCGCTCCGCGCAGGACTTCTTCTTCAAGGGCCTCTTCCCGCTCCTCGGGGCGCTCATGCTCACCTTCGCCTTCGTGCAGAGCTGCATCGACATGTTCGACGTCGACTACGGCTACACCGTCCTGTTCGGCGTCGGCGGCACGTTCGTCATCGGCGTCGGTTCGCTGGCCTTCGGTTTCGTGCTCATGCTGCTCTGGTACGGCCGGAAGTCCTCGCGGCCCTTCTTCCGTGGGGAAAGCCTCAACCGCGACACCGAGGTCCTCGTGCCCGACGAGCCGATCGAGTACGGCCGCTCCGTCGACGGCGGTCTCGCCTGACCTCGGGTCCCTGAGCCTCACTCCGGTCCCTGACCCTCACGCCGGTCCCTGAGCCTCACTCCGGTCCCTGAGCTTGTCGAAGGGCGCATCTCCCGGGGTCGTCCAGGCGGGCCGGGCATACTGGTTGGATGTTGGACACCCTGCCAGGCGGCCCGTGGATCTGGGGCATCGCGATCGTCGGTCTCGTGCTCGTCGTCATCCTCCTGAACGCCAGGCGGGCGAAGTCCGCGTTCGCGAAGCCGTACGAACGGTACGACACCACCGAGATCCCGCCGGACACCCCTGGCACCCGCGAGTTCATCGTGCGAGACGACGCGACCGGTGCGCGGCTCCAGTTCGTGGCGTCCGGGCCGTCGGCCAGGATCGCCCTCGTCGTCGTGCCACCGAAACACCTCGGGACCGGCGTCGAAGCCGGCCTCTTCCGCGCCGCGCTGCCGGCCGCCCAGGGCGTCGACGCCTGGACGTGGCCGCCGCTCAACACCGATGGATACACGATGCTGCTCGACCTCGCGCACGAGTTCCCGCATCTGGCGTTCTACGACGCCGAGGGCGTGCGACTCCGCTGATTCGAGTCATGTGGTCCGACCACAGCTGCCAATCGCCTGATCGCGCCCGTGGATTCCGGTCCTCCGGCACAGGTGACGGGCTGCCCCGGCTAGGCTAGAGCTGTGAATCCCAGCGCGACCCGCCGTGTCAGCAACCTGGCCAGCCAGGCCGGGCTTGCCGAACGCATGTTCGCGACCGGTGCAGACCGCAAGCTCGCCAAGACCATCGACGACGGCGTAGCCCGCCTCGAGATCGGTCTGGAGGAGCAGCTCGGGTTCACCGACGACCTCGTCGACGTCACCGCACGGTACCTGCTCGAGGCCGGTGGCAAGCGGGTCCGCCCGCTGCTCACGATGCTCATCGCCCAGCTCGGCGACGGCATCACCGACAACGTCCTGCGGGCGGCCGAGGCGATCGAGATCACCCATCTCGGCTCGCTGTACCACGACGACGTCATGGACGACGCCGACAAGCGCCGCGGCGTCCCCAGTGCCCACCAGGTGTTCGGCAACAACACCGCCATCCTCACCGGCGACCTGCTGTTCGCCCGTGCCAGCCAGATCATGGCCGACCTCGGTGAGCGGGCGATCCGGATTCAGGCCGCCACGTTCGAGCGCCTCGTGCTCGGGCAGCTGCACGAGACCACCGGCCCTCGTGAGGGTCAGGACGAGGTCGAGCACTACATCCAGGTCCTCGCCGACAAGACCGGTTCACTCATCGCCGCCGCCGCCCGGAGCGGCGTCATCTTCTCCAACGCCCCCGAGGTGTACGAGAGCGCGGTCGTCGAGTTCGGCGAGAAGGTCGGCATCGCCTTCCAGCTCATCGACGACGTCATCGACCTGTCGCCGCAACCCGAGGAGACCGGCAAGGTCCCCGGCACCGACCTGCGGGCCGGCGTCGTCACCCTCCCCATGCTCTACCTGCGCCGCGAGGCGGTCGCCGACCCCGAAGCCGCCGCCCTCGTCGCCCGTCTCGACGCCGAGGTCACGGAGACGGACCACGACCCGGCCCGCTTCGCCGCGCTCGTCGCCACCCTGCGCGACCACGCCGTGACCGCCAGAACCTTCGCCGAGGCCCGGCAGTGGGCCAACGAGGCGATCGCGGCACTCGCACCGCTGCCCGACGGCTCCGTCAAGAAGGCGCTCGTGCACTTCGCGAAGGCGATCGTCGACCGAAGGAGTTGATGGCGGCGCCGCTCCACCGGAGCGGCACGGCATCCCAGACGCGCATGCATGACGGCCGGAGCGCTCAACCGGCCGCACCCGGAACCCCGCACGGGGACACGAAAGGAACCACCGTGACCAAGCTCAGGCTGGCCATCGTCGGCGCAGGACCCGCAGGCATCTACGCGGCGGACATCCTTCTGAAGGCGGAACGGAAGTTCGACGTCTCCATCGACCTCTTCGAGCAGCTTCCGGCCCCCTACGGCCTGGTCCGCTACGGCGTCGCCCCCGACCACCCGCGCATCAAGGGGATCATCAACGCGCTCCGCGACGTCCTCGACCGCGGCGACATCCGGATCTTCGGCAATGTCCGCTTCGGCGTCGACATCACGCTCGACGACCTCAAGCACCACTACAACGCCGTGATCTTCTCCACCGGTGCCGTCGAGGACGCCCCGCTGGACATCCCGGGGATCGACCTCGACGGGTCGTACGGCGCCGCCGAGTTCGTGAGCTGGTTCGACGGACACCCCGACGTCCCCCGCACCTGGCCGCTCGAAGCGGAGTCGATCGCCGTCATCGGCAACGGCAACGTCGCGCTCGACGTCGCACGCATGCTCGCGAAGCACCCGGAGGACCTGCTCCCGACCGAGATCCCTGCCAACGTCCACGAGGGGCTGCAGCAGTCACCCGTGACCGACGTGCACGTCTTCGGGCGTCGCGGGCCCGCACAGGTGAAGTTCACGCCGCTGGAGCTCCGCGAACTCGGGGAACTCAACGACGTCGACATGATCCTCGCCGACGAGGACTTCGACTACGACGAGGCGTCGAAGGCGGCGGTGGCGAGCAACAAGCAGGTCATGGTGATCGACCGCGTCCTGCAGCAGTGGCGCAAGCGCGAGACCGGTCAGGCCTCCCGCCGACTGCACCTGCACTTCTACGCGAAGCCGCTCGAGATCGTCGACGACGGCTCCGGGAAGGTCGCCGCCTTCCGGTACGAGCGGACGAGGCCCGACGGTCAGGGCGGGGTCGAAGGCACGGGTGAGATCCGCGAGGTCCCGATCCAGGCGCTCTACCGCGCGGTGGGGTACTTCGGAAGCCCGCTGCCCGGCGTGCCCTTCGACTCGAGGCACGGCGTCATCCCCAACCACGAGGGCAAGGTCCTCCACCCCGAGAGCAACGAGCGCGTCCCGGGCGTCTACGCGACCGGGTGGATCAAGCGTGGTCCGGTCGGCCTCATCGGCCACACGAAGTCGGACGCGATGGAGACCATCAGCCACGTCATCAACGACCAGGCGGACTGGTGGGCACCGGCCGAACCCGAGGAGAAGGCCATCGTCGCGCTGCTCGAGTCGCGCGGCGTGGCCTACACGGACCTCGAAGGCTGGCACCTCCTCGACCAGCATGAGATCGCGCTCGGCGAACCACAGGGTCGCGCCCGCATCAAGGTGGTACCGCGTGAGGAGATGGTGGCGATCTCGCGGGCGCAGCCGTCAGGCACCGGGATGCCGTCCGCCTGAGCCGCGCCCGCGACGGTCTCGACCCGGCCGATCGACCCGCGTCAAGCCGCTCGACGGAACCCGGTTCCGACGGGCGTCGGTCACTATGCTGGACGGATGACCGACCCCAACGCGCCCCAGAACGTCCCGTCGGAGCAGCCGACGTCCGTACCGCCGTCCGAGCCGCCGGCATTCGTCGCAGACGGCCAGCAGCAGCAACAGCAGCAGCCGCGCTACGGCGAGATGCACCCGGATCCCGTGCAGCAGCAGTGGGACCAGACGGGCCAGCAGACCCCGGCTCCGCAGCAGGGTGGCCAGTGGGGGCAGCCGCAGACCGGTGAGCAGGCGGGCCAGTGGGGTCAGCCGCAGCAGGGCCAGTACGGGCAGCCGCAGCACACCGGCCAGTACGGGCAGGACACCGGTCAGTACGGCCAGCAGCCTCAGCACACGGGCCAGTACGGAGCGCCCCAGGGCCAGTACGGTCAGCCGCAGCAGGGCCAGTACAGTCAGCCGCAGCAGTACGCGCAGGCTCCGCAGAAGGCACCGAACCCCCGTGCCCGCGAGACGCGTCTCGCGCTCGTGGCGGTCGGGATCGCAGCGGGTATCGCCGCGGCCGTCGCACTGGTGAGCCTCATCGGGTCCTTCTTCAGCATCTCGGAGTACTACCCCATCGGCGACGTCCTGTTGGGCTTCGGCGCGAACCTCGTGAACATCGCCCTCTGGGGCGCTGGAGCGGCGCTCATCCTCATCATGGTCCGTCCCCTCACGCGGGTCCGCACCGCCCGCGACCTGATCCAGTCGGTGGGCATCGCCGCGGCCGTCGGCACCGGCGTCATGCTGCTCATCGTGCTCATCGTCACCATCGTGCGCGGCATCGTCGACCAGTACGGCACGCCGGCGTTCTTCGTCAACCAGGGCTTCCTCTCGCCGATCCTCTACGGGGTCACCCTCGCCGGCTTCCTCACCATCGGCACCGTCCTCGTGACGCGCTTCGTCGCACCTGAAGGACTCGCCGACGCTCCGCACGAGCAGCACCGTGGTCAGCAGCACGGTCAGCAGTTCCTGCAGGGTCAGCACGAGCAGCAGGGCGGCCAGCACCAGACGGGCCAGCACGACCAGGGATCGCAGCAGCACGGCCAGGCGCCCCAGCAGTACGGGCAGCAGCCGCAGGCTCCGCAGCAGCACAACCCCTACCAGCAGTAGTCGACGGTCGGATGGTCGGCGCGTGAGCCCGACCATCCGGCCCTCGATCACCCGTCACGGTAACGTGGCCGTATGGCCGGACCTCGCGGGTGGACCGCCGACATCCTCGGCGAGGGATTCCAGCAGCGCACGCTGACCCTCGAACCGGATGACGAGGGCGACGTCGTCGCGACCCTCGTCCGCTATCGGATGCCGCCCCTCGAGCAGCTCGGTGAATTCCTGCTGCCCGACGTCGCGGACGGCATCGACGTCCTCTACGTGCACGGCTGGTCCGACTACTTCTTCCAGCGCCACCTCGCGCGATTCTGGGCCAGGCTCGGCGCGCGGTTCTACGCCCTCGACCTGCGCAAGTACGGTCGGAGCCTCCGCCCACACCAGACGCCGGGATACGTCGACGACCTCCGCACCTACGACGAGGACATCGAGGCCGCGCTCGCGGTGATGGGGCACGGCTCAACGGACCACGCCGCCGGGCGCCGGACCCGCCGCCGCCTCGTCCTCCTCGGCCACTCGACCGGCGGGCTCACCCTGAGTCTCTGGACGGCCAGGAACCAGGACCGCGTCGCCGGTCTCGTCCTGAACAGTCCGTGGCTCGAATTCCAGGCGAGGCAGCTCGGGCGGCTCGCGATCGCCCCGCTCGTCCAAGCCGGATCGCGGATCGACCCGCGTGCGCAGCTCCCCGTCGTCGACCTCGGGTTCTACACGCGCTCCGTGTCGAGCACGATGGACGGCGCCTGGGACTACGACTTCGCCTGGCGGCCGCTGCACGGCTTCCCACTGCATCCCGGCTGGCTGAACGCCATCCTCCGAGGGCATCGCCTCGTCGACGCGGGCCTGCAGTTGCGTGTACCGGCACTCACGCTGCTGTCCGCACGGAGTGTGCTGCTCCCACGCTGGAACGACGCGATGATGCGGAGCGACACGGCGCTTGACGTCGACGCGGTCGCGGAACGCGCGCTCGACCTCGGCGAGACCGTCACGATCGTCCGGCTCGACGGCGCGCTGCACGACGTCTTCCTGTCGGAGGAGGCCGTCAGGCGCCGCGCTTTCGAGCAGATCGTCACCTGGGCACGCGGCTATCTCGCGGCGCCGCCGAAGGTCGACCGCTAGCGCTCAGCAGGCGGGAGTCCTCGGCGCGGACGCCGCGGATCCGGTCGTCCGGCGGCGAGCCAGTCGGCGTAGCTGTGGTTCGCGCCGATCGCGCACCAGCACGGGACCCCGACCTCCTGATCGGCGCGGGAGGTCCGGAAGAGTTCGAGATGCGACACGTCGGCGGGTCTCTGGTGATCCACTGCTCCACTCCAACCATCGAGCCCGCTCATGCGGGGTACGGCTCGTCCGGCACGGTGCCGAACGGGAGCCCACTGGATCGGGTGCTCCGGTGAAGAGAGTGGTGCGGGGGTCGATCATGACGCGATCGAGGTGATCGACCGCGTCCGACCCGCTAGCGGTAGTTGACGAACTGGAGGTCGATGTCGAGGTCGGCACCCTTGAGGAGTGCCATGGTGGCCTGGAGATCGTCACGGCTCTTCGACGAGACGCGGAGCTCGTCGCCCTGGATCTGCGACTTGACCGACTTGGGGCCCTCGTCCCGGATGAGCTTGTTGGCCTTCTTCGCGATCTCCTGGCTGATGCCTTCCTTGAGGGTCGCCTCGATCCGGTACTCCTTGCCGCTCGCGAACGGGTCGCCGACCTCGAGGCTCTTGAGCGAGATGCCGCGCTTGATGAGCTTGGACTCGAAGACGTCGAGGATCGCCTTCACGCGCTCCTCGGTGTTGGCCTTCATGAGGATCTTCTCGCCGCTCCAGGCGATCGAGGCACCGACGTTCTTGAAGTCGTACCGCTGCTCGACCTCCTTGTGTGCCTGGTTGAGGGCGTTGTCCGCCTCCATCTTGTCGACCTTGCTCACGACGTCAAACGATGAATCTGCCATGTGGACCATGGTAGCGCCGGTGCCGCTCAGGCAGGTGTGGTTGGGTGGATGCGATGCGCAGCCCGGTGAAGCAGGACCAGCGGACCATCGTCGGACGACGAGGGGCGCTCATCGGAGCGACTCTGGTGATCGGCGTCCTCGGGTTGAGCGGTTGCGCTCCCGAGCAGGACCCCGTCCCGTATGCACTTCCCGTCGAGCTCCCGCCGACGAGCGACGCCCCCGACGGTGGTGTCGCGAACGTCGACCTCGCCGACCCCGCATGGATCACCGACGTCGCCGAGGCGAGTGGCATCCCGGAGCGCGCCCTGCGGTCCTATGCCGGTGCCGCCACCCGCAAGGCCGAGCTGACGCCGGAGTGCGGTATCGGCTGGACGACGATCGCGGCCGTCGGGTTCGCCGAGAGTGACCACGGTCGCCACGACGGCTCGAAGCTCGGCGAGGACGGCGTCGTGACGCCGCCGATCTTCGGTGTGCCACTCAAGGGCGGCGAGACCGAGGAGATCACCGACACCGACCAGGGGGTCATCGACGGGGACCCGGTCCACGACCGTGCCGTCGGGCCGTTCCAGTTCATCCCACAGTCGTGGGAGAACTGGGGGACTGACGCGAGTGGTGACGGCGTGCTCGACCCGCAGAACCTCGACGATGCGGCGATGGCGGCCGCGAACTACCTCTGCCGGGCGAGCGACTACGACATGCGCACGGAGGACGGCTGGCTGAGCGGGATCCGGGCGTACAACTCGTCACCCGAGTACCTTCGGCGGGTCGCCGCCGCGGCGAACGAGTACGCGGAGGCCGTGCCGTCCGATGAGCGCTGAGCGGCCCGGTGACGGATGCCGATGCTGATTTCGCGTCCGGCGGTCTGACGGCTATATTGGTCAAGCGCTTTCGGTTGGCTGTTCGAAAGTCGGTCGGGCGCGCTTGGCGAGTTACCCTAGCGGCCAAAGGGATCTGACTGTAAATCAGACGGCTCAGCCTTCGGGGGTTCGAATCCCTCACTCGCCACGGACAAATCGTCTCATCCTCCGGATGGGGCGATTTTTCGTTGTGACGGTGGGCCGGGCGGGCGCCGCCGCCGGTCCCGGAGCAACCCCCTCCGGTCCCTGAGCTTGTCGAAGGGCACACGAGCGACTTTCACAACCGGCCCGACTCAGCATCTGGAATGTCAGTGGTCCGTGGTGGACTTGTCCCATGACCGAGACCACCCTCACCGCGATCCGCGCAGGCGATGACTACGCCGCGCAGCTCGCGGAGTTCTCGGACGAGTGGGTCGAGATCCACCGGCAACAGGCCGTCCTCGACGCACGCAAAGCCCGCCTCCTCGCCCGTTCTGCCGCCTACGCGGACGCCTTCGCAGACGTCACGGTTCCGGCCGTCTTCCCGCCCGCGGAGCGGCAGGCACTCTCCCGCCGGTCGACCTGTGCAGCCCTCGCGATGGCGACCCGCACGCCCGAGCGGACCGTTCAGCGAGCGACGAACGACGCCGAACGCCTCGTCAACGAAGCACCGACGGTCCTGGCGTCCCTCGAGGCCGGCCGCATCTCAGCGCGGCACGCACAGACGATCATCGACCAACTCAGTGACGTGCCGACCGCAGGGCGGGCGGCGTTCCTCGCCGAAGTCCTGCCGGTCGCAGAAGAGTCCACCAACGCGAACCTCCGCAGACGCGCCCGCGTCCTCCGCGAGCGCCTCCACCCGGAGTCGATCACGGCTCGCGCGGTCCGTTCAGAAGCGGACCGCCGGGTGGAGTTCGAGCCCGCAGCGGACGGCATGGCCTGGGTGCACCTGTTCACGACGGCGCCCATCGCGCAGGGCATCATCGAGCGCGTCGAAGCAGCCGCGGCCGAGTCGCGCTCAGCTGGTGACACCCGCACCTGCGCACAACTCCAAGCCGACGCCCTGGCAGCCCTCACCCTGACCGGTGTGACGCCCGAGGACGTGATGTCCAGCCCGGTGCTGCCGCACCCGATCGAGGTGCAGGAGCACATCACGCCGACCGTGCAGATCACCGTCCCGGCGCTCAGCATGGCCGGTGTCAGCGACGCACCGGCAACCCTGGACGGCTACGGCCCCATCGATCCGGAGACTGCAGCCCGTATTGCGGTGAACGCGCCCAGCTTCACCCGGATCCTGGTCCAGCCGGAAACGGGCGCGGTCTTGTCGGTCGGGCGGAACCAGTACCGCGTTCCGGCCGACCTGCAGCGCGCGGTCCGTCTCCGGGACGGCACCTGTCGCGCACCGGGCTGTGGCAGACGAGCCAGAGCCTGCGACCTCGACCATTCCGTCGCCTGGGAAGACGGCGGGACGACGGATGAAGGGAATCTCGCCTGCCTGTGCCGACATCACCACCGGATGAAGCATCTCCCAGGGTGGAACCTCGACCACGGACCCGGCGGCGTCCTCGACTGGACGACACCCGACGGCAAACACCACCGGACTGAACCGGACCCCGCACCGTTCTGACCTGCCCGGCGTGCTCGGATCGAAGGGTTCCTCGTGGGCACTTCGACAAGCTCAGTGACCGGGAGTGGTGTGCCCGAACCGTTCCGGTCCCTGAGCCTGTCGAAGGGCACTCGGGTCGTGGCGCCTCGGTCTGCGGCGGACGTGTCCCGGGTGCGTTCCGGTCCCTGAGCTGCGCCGCGCTGAGGCTGTCGACATGTCGAAGGGCGCCAGGGGCCGCCTTAGGGTGGTGGGGTGACCGGACACGAAGAACTCCTCCAGATCGCCACCGATATCGCCACGGAGGCCGGCGAGCTGATCCTGCGCCGACGCCGCGAGGGTGTCGAGATCGCCGCGAGCAAGTCGTCGGTCGAGGACGTCGTGACCCGAGCCGACCGCGAGTCCGAGCAGTTCATCCGCGAGCGCCTCCTCGCAGCACGACCGGACGACGGATTCCTCGGCGAGGAGACCGGCACGGAGGGCGGAGCGACGGGGACCTCCGGCCTGACCTGGGTCGTCGACCCCATCGACGGCACCGTCAACTACCTCTACGACATCCCCGCGTACGCCGTCAGCATCGGGGTCGTCGAAGGCGAACCGGACCCGGCCACCTGGACCGCGCTCGCCGGAGCCGTGGTCAACCCGGTCCTGGGTGAGCGCTACACCGCCTCCCGCGGCGGGGGTGCGCGACTGAACGGCCGCACCCTGGAGGTCAACCGTGGCGTGGCCCCGAACGTGGCGCTCCTCGGCACCGGCTTCTCGTACACAGCCTCCCGGCGCATGGAACAGGCGGCCGTGCTCGGTGCCCTCCTCGGGACCTTCCGCGACGTCCGTCGGATCGGATCCGCCGCACTCGACCTCTGCAGCGTCGCGTCCGGTCGCCTGGACGCCTACTACGAGAGCGGCCTGAAACCGTGGGACCAGGTCGCGGGCGCACTCATCGCGGCCGAGGCGGGCGCGACGGTCGCCGGCTTCGACGGCGCCCCGGCCACCACGCAGCTCATCATGGCCGCCGATGCGCCGCTGCTCGCGGTCCTCGAACGGCTCCTCGTCGAGCAGGGCTTCGCGACACCGATCGGGTGACGCTCTACGAGCGCTGCCGCTGCTCTCGGTAACGCTCCGGTGGCGACTCGTTCATAAGAGAACTCTCATATGGCACCTGACCAGGGGTTTATGGGATAAAACCGAGCACTGCCATGGCTTTTTCAGTCTCCCGTTGCTAGCATTTATGCATTCGTTACCTTCGCGTTCCCCCGCGCGAACGGACGTCGAGATCTTCTTGCCAGCCCCATTGAAAGGCCCCCGCCCCCTTGTCACGCCATGCCAGCCCTGAGGACACCCCTGTGCTTCCCGACCCTCAGGACCCGCAGAACACGTCTGTCGAGCACGACGCTGCACCCCTGCAGACGCCACCGCTCAGCCGCCGTGAACTCCGTGAGCGTGAGCGTCAAGCGGCGGCTGCCCTGGAGCACCAGGAGTCCGTCCTGCAGGAGCCGACGCACGAGGCCAGCGCCGACCAGGAGGAGACGGCCGCGGTCGTCGATCCGGTCGACCAGATGATCGCCGAGGCGATCGACGCCGTGCACACCACCGACGTCGCCGACATCGCGCCGGTCGAGGCGGAGCCGCTCATCACCGAACCGGCCGTGGCTTCCGACGCCACTCCGGCCACCGAGTCCATCACCGTGACGGTCGACGCGTCCACGGTCGACGCCCCCCGTGCGCGCCGGTCCGCTGCCCAGAAGCCGGCCTCGAAGCCCCGCGCATCGTCCCGTCCGGCTGCCGCACCGGCGTCGCCCCGCCCGACGACCATCGCGCGTAAGCGTCGCATCACCACCAAGATCTTCGCGGGTGCCGCGATGGGTTTCGTCGCGCTCATGGCCGTGGCCACCTCGGTGCCCGCCAACGCGCTGCTCACCGCTGAGGACGTCGCGACCTCGGTCGCCGAAGCCTCGCAGGCAGAGCTCGGCGACGGCAACGGGCTGAGCAACCAGGCGTCGCAGTCCCTCGACAGCGAGGGTTCGGCTGAGCTGACCTTCACCCGCGACGATTACACGACGAGCACCGTCGAGGAAGCCGCCGCCGCCATGGGTATCCGCCCGGCGAACACCTTCACGAACAACCCGAACGGGACCATCCAGTGGCCGTTCGCGGTCGGTGTCACCATCGGCGACCGCTTCGGTGCCCGCGACTGCGCCGGTTGCTCCAGCGACCACCACGGCCAGGACTTCAACCCCGGCAACGGCGCGCCCATCCAGGTCATCGCCGACGGCGTCGTCCGCCACGTCGAAGACGGCGAAGGCTCGCTCGGCGTCAACGTCATCGTCGACCACACCATCAACGGCCGCCTCGTCTCGAGTGTCTACGCGCACATGCAGCACGGCTCGGTCCGCGTGACCGAGGGCCAGGCGATCAAGGTCGGCACGATCCTCGGCCTCACCGGCAGCACGGGCATGTCCACGGGCCCGCACCTCCACTTCGAGATCCGACTCGACGGCGTCACCTGGGTCGACCCGCTCGAGTGGCTCTACGCGAACGTCGACTGACACCGCGGAACCCGATGTCTCGACTGCCTCGCCCGACTCCGGGCGGGGCAGTCGTGTTTCACCCGGAGGTTGCAGCTCAGGGACGGGGAGGGGTTCTCGGGCGTGGATGAAGCCCTCGTGGCGCGGGGTACCTCCTTCGGTCACTGAGCTTGTCGAAGTGCCCACGAGGTGAGTCGCCCTTTGACAGGCTCAGGGACCGGTGGTGGGCGCCCAGGGACCGGAAGCGTGGGCACGGAACGACGAAGGCCCGCCCGGCTGATGCCGGACGGGCCTTGGTGTCGATGTCGGAGGGCTACTGACCCTGCTCCTGGTACTTCGCCTCGGTGGCGGCCTTCTGCGGCTTCCACCACGACTCGTTGTCGCGGTACCAAGCGATCGTGTCGGCGAGGCCGGCCTCGAAGTCGCTGAACGCCGGGGTCCAGCCGAGCTCCGTGCGCAGCTTCGACGAGTCGATCGCGTAGCGGAGGTCGTGGCCCGGGCGGTCGTTCACGTGGTCGTAGGCGTCCGCCGGCTGACCGAGCTGCGTGAGGATGAGCTCGACGACGTCCTTGTTGTTCTTCTCGCCGTCGGCACCGATGAGGTACGTCTCACCGATGACCCCCTTGTCGAGGATCGTGAGGACGGCGGAGGAGTGGTCGTTCGCGTGGATCCAGTCGCGGACGTTCTCGCCCGTGCCGTACAGCTTCGGGCGCTCACCGCCGAGCACGTTCGTGATCTGACGTGGGATGAACTTCTCCACGTGCTGGTACGGACCGTAGTTGTTCGAGCAGTTCGAGATCGTCGCCTTGACGCCGAAGGAACGCACCCACGCGCGGACGAGGAGGTCGCTGCCGGCCTTCGTCGAGGAGTACGGGCTCGACGGGTTGTACGGCGTCTGCTCGGTGAAGCGCTCCGGGTCGTCGAGTTCGAGGTCGCCGTAGACCTCGTCGGTCGAGATGTGGTGGAACCGCGTGCCGTGCTTGCGGGCCGCCTCGAGCAGCGTGTACGTGCCGATGATGTTCGTGTCGAGGAACGGGCGCGGGTCGTGCAGGGAGTTGTCGTTGTGCGACTCCGCCGCGTAGTGCACGACGGCGTCGTGACGCGCGAAGAGCTCGTCGACGAGCGTCGCGTCCTGGATGTCGCCGACGACGAGCTCGAAACGATCGGCCGGGAGGCCGTCGAGTGAGGCGCGGTTGCCCGCGTAGGTCATCTTGTCGAGGACGGTCACCGAGTGATCGGTGTTGTTCAGGACGTAGTGGACGAAGTTCGAGCCGATGAATCCGGCGCCGCCGGTAACGAGAAGTCTGGACACGGTAGCCGAGTCTACCCGGCGACGTCTGGATGCTGCGGGAGAATCCGGCCGTCGCTCAGTGGCCGGGCAGGATGCGGCGCAGCAGGTTCGTGTTCGCGAGGTCGAGCAGTTCGTCGCCGCGGCCCGACATGACCGTCCGGAGCGCGTACAAGGTGAAGCCCTTCATCTGCTCGGCGGTGATCGTCGGGGGGATCGACAGTTCCTGCCTGGCGGTCACGACGTCGACGAGTGCCGGACCGTCGTGATCGAAGGCCCGGCGGATCGCGCCCTCCAACTCGCTCGCCCGCTCGACCCGTTCGCCGTGGATGCCCATCCCCTCGGCCACGCGGGCGAAATCGGGGTTCTCGAGGTCGGTCCCATAGTTGACGAAGCCGGCCGCCTTCATCTCCAGCTCGACGAAGTTGAGTGAGGAGTTGTTGATCACGATGATCTTCACGGGCAGCTTGTTCTGCGTGAGGGAGATGAGCTCGCCGAGCAGCATGGTGAGTCCACCGTCGCCCGCGAGCGCGACGACCTGACGACCCGGGTGCGAGGCCTGCGCACCGAGCCCGTGCGAGACGGCGTTCGCCATGCTGCCGTGACTGAACGAACCGATGAGTCGACGTCGGCCGTTCATGGTGAGGTAGCGCGAGGCCCAGACGACGGGGGAGCCGACGTCGGGGATGAACACGGCGTCGTCCGTCGCCAACTCGTCGACGACCTTCGCGAGGTACTGCGGGTGGATCGCCTGGCCGTCGTGATCGGCCGTGGCCAGATCGTCGAGGCCCTTCCGCGAGCTTCGGTAGTGCTTGAGCGACTCCTCGAGGTGTTTGCGATGGGTCTTGCGCTCGAGCTTCGGCAGCAGCGCGTCGAGGGTGTCGCGGACGGTGCCTACGAGCGGGAGGTCCACCGGGTGTCGGCGGCCGATCTGCTCACCGCGGATGTCGACCTGGATGACGGTCGCATCCTCGGGGAAGAACTGCGGGTAGGGGAAGTCGGTGCCGAGCATGAGGAGGACGTCGCACGACAGCATCGCGTGGTAGCCGCTCGCGAATCCGAGCAGACCGGTCATGCCGACGTCGAAGGGGTTGTCGTATTCGACGTGCTCCTTGCCCCGGAGGGCGTGCACGATCGGCGCGGCGAGCGCGTCGGCCGTCTCGATGAGCTGCGCGTGGGCGCCCGCGACGCCCGCACCGGCCAGGATCGTGACGCGCTTGCCGGCGTTGAGGAGGCGTGCGGCCTCGTCGAGCTCGTGCTCCGACGGCAGGATGCGAGGCTGCGTGGCACGGATGGCGGAGACGTGCTCGCTCACGGCGCGCTGGAGCATGACGTCGCCCGGCACGACGACGACGGCTACGCCGCGGCGCTCGACGGCGGTGCGCATCGCGATCTCGAGCACCCGCGGGAGCTGCTCCGGGACGGACACGAGTTCGACGTAGACGCTGCACTCACGGAACAGTTCCTGGGGGTGGGTCTCCTGGAAGTAGGTGCTGCCGATCTCCGAGCTCGGGATGTGGGCGGCGATCGCGAGCACCGGTACCCGCGATCGGTTCGCGTCGAACAGGCCGTTGATGAGGTGGAGGTTGCCGGGGCCGCAGCTCGCCGCGACGACCGCCAGCTCGCCCGTCAGCTCCGCTTCCGCGGCTGCGGCGAAGGCGGCCGCCTCCTCGTGGCGCACGTGCACCCAGTCGATGCCGCCGGACGAGCGGAGGGCGTCGGTGAAGCCGTTCAGGGAGTCGCCCGGCAGCCCGTAGACGCGCTGCACCCCGCTGGCCTGGAGGGTTGCGACGACGGTTTCAGCGACAGTGGACATGTGTGCTCCTCGCAGCAGACGACTCGGCCCGGGTTTCCCGGCCTCCTCCATGGTCCTCGTCGCGGTTCGGGGCCCGCAAGGGAGCATCGTGGTCTTGCAGTCGCCTACCAGGTGCGCTACCGGTTCTCAACACTCCGACACGAATCCCCCTGAACGACGAACGCCTTGTAGCGTGGATCTTGGAACAGCCTGCCGAGAACACGGTGGCGCGGCCATTACCGACTGCACCGTGAAGGGGGCGGCCGTGAGCGACTCCCCGAACCGACCCCCGGCACACGCCGGATCGATCACCGATCCGGCGGCGATGTTCACCGAGCACACCGAGACGGTCGTCACCGGCGTCAGCCTGTCCAACGGGCGCTACAGCATCGGCGAGCAGCTCGGCTCCGGCGGGTCCGCCAACGTCTACCGGGCACGCGACGAACTGCTCTCCCGTCCCGTCGCCGTCAAGCTCTTCCGCGACGAGGCTGCGACCGCGAACGACCGGCTGCGCCAAGAGCGCGAGATCCGTCTCCTCGGCGAACTCCGCCACCCGGGCCTCGTCGAGCTCTACGACTCCGGTTCCGTCGTCCACCGCGGCGTCGAGCACCGGTTCCTCGTCATGGAGTACATCCCGGGCGCCACGCTCACCGACAAGCTGCAGGCGGGCCCGATGCTCCCACGCGACGCCGCCGCGCTCGGTGCGCAGGTCGCGGACGCGCTGTCCTTCATCCACGCCCGGTCGATCGTGCACCGCGACATCAAGCCCGACAACATGCTCTTCAGCGACATCGCCGCGTTCGGGCACGCGAACCTCGTGAAGCTGTCCGACTTCGGGATCGCGCACTTCGTCGGCGGCTCCCGTCTGACGAACACCGAGGCTATCTCCGGCACCGCGTCCTATCTGTCGCCCGAGCAGGCGCTCGGCGACACCGTCGGCACCGAGACGGACATCTACTCGCTCGGCCTCGTCCTGCTCGAGGCCGTCACCGGCCGCCGGGAGTTCGACGGAGGTCTCGTCGAGGCCGCCATCGCACGCCTGCACCGCGACCCGGTGATCCCGCCCGAGCTCCCCGCCGCCTGGCACCCGCTGCTGCGGTCGATGACCGCCCGCAAGCCGGAGGACCGACCCGCCGCCCACGAGGTCGCGGCCAGCCTGCGCGAGATCTGGTCGGAGTCGCGCGTGCGCCGGGTCCGTCGGGTGCGTGCACGGCTCGGTCTCGTCGTCGACCAGGGCGTCGACCCGCGGATCGCATTGCTCCTCGCCGCCGCGACGGCCGCTGCGGGGCTCGCCATCGGTGTGGCGATCGGTATCTTCGCGTTCTGATCGGCCCATTACCACGTTTCGTCCGGATCCGGGGAAGTCACCCGGCCGGTGTACCGTCTCAACAACGATCGATCCCTTCGAGTGAAAGGGCGCCATGACGCTCTCGACCCCCTATCCGCTCGGCGTCACCCTTCGGGGCGATGGTGCGAACGTCGCCATCTACTCGGAGACCGCCGACGCCGTCACCGTGTGCATCTTCCCCGAGGGCGGGGAGGAGCAGCAGACGCGCCTCGAACAGCGCACCGGACACGTGTTCCACGGGCTGGTGGAAGGCCTCGTCCCTGGGACGCGGTACGGCATCCGCGTCGACGGCCCCTGGGACCCGGCGAACGGGCTCCGGCACAACCCCGCGAAGGTGCTGCTCGACCCGCACGCGACGGCGATCACCGGGCGCTACGACCTCGGCCAGGCGCAGTTCAGTCACCGCCTCGACGCACCGGAGTCGATGGACGACACCGACTCCGCAGGCCACGTCGCGCTCGGCGTGGTCACCGACCCGTCGTCGTTCGACTGGGACGCCGACGGCCAGGACGTCGCTCCGCGCATCCCGCTCGCCGAGACGATCGTGTACGAGGTCCATGTGAAGGGCTTCACCAAGCAGCTCGCCGAGGTGCCCGAGGAGATCCGCGGCACCTACGCCGGTCTCGCCCACCCGGCGGCCATCCGCTACCTCACCGACCTCGGCGTGACCGCGGTCGAACTCCTCCCGGTGCACCAGTTCGTGCAGGACAGTCACCTCGAGGAGAAGGGCCTCCGCAACTACTGGGGCTACAACTCCATCGGCTTCTTCGCTCCGCACGGCGAGTACGCGGCCGCCGGCGACACCGGTGGGCAGGTCGACGAGTTCAAGGCCATGGTCAAGGCGATGCACGCGGCCGGCCTCGAGGTCATCCTCGACGTCGTCTACAACCACACCGCCGAGGGCAACCACATGGGCCCGACCCTGTCGTTCAAGGGCATCGACAACGCGGCCTACTACCGTCTCGTCGACGAGGACCGCGAGCACTACTTCGACACCACGGGCACGGGCAACAGTGTCAACGTCGGCCACCCAGCGGCGCTCGGACTCATCATGGACTCCCTGCGCTACTGGGTGACCGAGATGCACGTCGACGGCTTCCGCTTCGACCTCGCGACGACGCTCACCCGCCAGGACGGCTCCGCCGAGATCCACAGCGCGTTCCTGTCGCTCATCGAGCAGGACCCGGTCCTCGCACCCATCAAGATGATCGCGGAGCCGTGGGACACCGCCGGCTACCAGGTCGGTGGCTTCCCGGCGAGCTGGTCGGAGTGGAACGGGAAGTTCCGCGACGACGTGCGCGACTTCTGGAACGGCGCCGACAGCGTGCTCGGCACCATGTCGCAGCGCGTGCTCGGCAGCCCGGACGTCTACGAGGCGTCCCGCCGCTCGCCACTGTCCAGCGTCAACTTCGTCACCGCGCACGACGGCTTCACCCTCGCCGACCTCACCGCGTACTCGATGAAGCACAACGCCGCGAACGGCGAGGACAACAACGACGGCGAGAGCGACAACCGCTCCAGCAACAACGGTGCCGAGGGCCCGACGGACGACGCCGCCGTGAACGCGCGCCGCGACCGCCAGCGCCGCAACTTCCTCGCGACGGTTCTGCTGTCTGCCGGCGTCCCGATGATCCTCGGCGGCGACGAGATCGCCCGCACCCAGGGTGGCAACAACAATGCCTACTGCCAGGACAACGAGGTGTCGTGGTTCGACTGGGAGCACGCCGACCACGACCTCCTCGGCTTCACCAAGCGCCTCATCGCCCTGCGCCGAGCCGAGCCGGCGCTGCGACCCGACTGGTTCCGCCAGGGTCCGGGCTCCAAGGCGGACGACCGGGTCTTCATCACCCGGTCCGACGACGAACCCTTCGCCGACGAGGACTGGGACAACCCCGACGCCCGCTCGATCACCTTCGTGTTCCGTCACGCCGGATCGGCGTCGTTCGCCCTGCTGCTCAACGCGGCCGAGAACGGTGTCGAGTTCAGCCTGCCGAAGGCTCCCGGCCTGCCGTGGACGCTCGTCGAGTCGAGCGACCCGGAGCAGATGCTCGCCGAGGGGTCGACGACGGTGATCGTCCAGGGGACCTCCTTCACCCTCCTGCGATCGGGGGTCGCATCATGACCACCGTGTCCGGCGGCGGACCACAGCGCTCCACCGTGCCCGTCTCGACCTACCGGCTCCAGCTGACCGCGGACTTCCGGCTGCAGGACGCCGCGGCGCTCGTCGACTACCTCCAGGCCCTCGGTGCCGACTGGGTCTACCTGTCGCCGATCCTCCGCGCGGAACCCGGATCCACCCACGGCTACGACGTCGTCGACCACACCCAGGTCGACCCGGAGCGCGGCGGTGCCGACGGGCTCACGGCGCTCGCCGAGGCCGCACACGCCGCCGGACTGGGCGTCCTCATCGACACCGTCCCGAACCACATGGGCGTCGCGACGCCGGTGGAGAACGCCTGGTGGTGGGATCTGCTCCAGCACGGTCGTGACGCAGAGCACGCGACCGCCTTCGACGTCGACTGGGAGGCCGGTGACGGTCGCATCCGGGTGCCGATCCTCGGCGACGACGAGGACGGCCGCAGCGCGCTCGACGACCTCCGTATCGAGGAGGGCGAACTGCGGTACTTCGACCACCGACTGCCCATCGCTCCCGGGACGGCCGACGACGACGCGAGCCCGCGCGAGGTGCACGACCGGCAGCACTACGAACTCGTGAACTGGCGCCGCGCCGACAGCGAGCTGAACTACCGGCGGTTCTTCGCCGTCAACACGCTCGCCGCGATCCGGGTCGAGGACCCGGCGGTCTTCGACGGCTCGCACGTCGAGATCGGCCGCTGGTTCGACGACGGCCTCGCCGACGGCATCCGCGTGGACCACCCGGACGGCCTCCTCGACCCCGGCGCCTACCTGGACCGACTGTCCGAGCGCATCGGTGGGGCACCCATCTGGGTGGAGAAGATCCTCGAGGGCGAAGAGGACCTCCCGGCCGAGTGGGCCACGCTCGGCACCACCGGCTACGACGCCCTGGGCGACGTCGACCGCGTGCTCGTCGACCCGACCGGTCTGCCCACGCTCGGTCAGCTCGCGGGGGTCGAGCTGACGCGTGACGCCTGGGACGACCTCGTACACACCACGAAGCGGGGCATCGCCGACGGGATCCTCGGCTCCGAGGTCCGACGCCTCGCCAGGCTCGTCCCCGAGGTGCCGGACGCCGTGGACGCGCTCGCCGAGATCCTGACCGCGTTCCCGGTCTACCGCTCCTACCTGCCGCTCGGCGACGAGTACCTGGACGCCGCGCTCGACGAGGCGGAGACCCGTCGGCCCGAGCTCGCCAACGCCTTCGCCGCGCTGGCTCCGCGCCTGCGCAGCTCGACCGACCCGCTCGCCGCGCGGTTCCAGCAGACCTCGGGCATGGTGATGGCGAAGGGCGTCGAGGACACCGCGTTCTACCGCTACACGGCGCTCACCTCGCTGACCGAGGTCGGTGGCGACCCCGCCGAGACCGACATCAGCGTCGCCGAGTTCCACCACCGCCAGGCGCGGCGGCAGGCGGAGTGGCCGTCCTCGATGACGACGCTCAGCACCCACGACACGAAGCGCAGCGAGGACGTCCGTGCCCGCATCGACGCCCTGAGCGAGGTCGCGGACCGGTGGGCGGAGCACGCCGTCGCCCTCCACACCTCGAACGGCTTCCCGGATCGGCAGCTCGAGCAGCTGGTCTGGCAGGCTGCCGTCGGTGCGTGGCCGATCGAGCGCGAACGACTGCACGCCTACGTCGAGAAGGCCGCCCGTGAGGCCGGCGACTCGACCACCTGGACCGCTCCGGATGAGACGTTCGAGGCCGCTCTGCATGCGGCGGTCGACGGACTGTACGACAGCCGTCGTGCGAATGCCGCGCTGCTCGATGCCGTCGCGGACGTCGAGGCGGCCGGATGGTCGAACAGTCTGGTCGCCAAGGCGATCCAGCTGACGATGCCGGGCGTACCGGACGTGTACCAGGGCAGCGAGCTCTGGGACCGATCGCTCGTGGACCCCGACAACCGTCGCCCGGTCGACTACGCCGAGCGTCGCGCGGTGCTCGCCCGTCTCGACGAGGGATGGCTGCCGCCGGTCGACGCCGACGGGGCGGCGAAGCTCCTCGTGACCAGCCGGCTCCTGCGCCTGCGACGGGAGCACCCTTCGCGGTTCGCCGAGTACACGCCCATCGGGGCGGACGGACCGGCCGCCGACCACGTCGTCGCGTTCTCACGCGGTGGCGTGACCACGGTGGCGACCCGCCTCTCGCTCCGGCTCGCCGAGCATGGTGGGTGGACGTCGACCACGGTCACCCTGCCCGAGGGTCGGCTCGTCGACGTGCTGACCGGCCGTGAGCTGCAGGGCGGCGAGGTCCGTCTCGCGGCGCTGCTGGAGCAGTATCCCGTCGCCGTCCTGACGCGGCCCGACGATGCGGCCGAGGCCGCGAGCGAGGAGTGAGCACGATGACGACCAGCACCACGAGTCCGGCCGACGGGTTCCGCGTGTGGGCACCCGAGGCCCAGCGCGTCGACCTCGTCCTGGACGGTGAGCAGCACCCGATGGACCGCGACGTCGCCGACGGTTGGTGGATCGCGCTCGACGGCGCCGAGCCGCGGGCCGCCGTCGTCGACAGCGACTACCGCTACCTCGTCGACGGTGAGGGGCCGTTCGCCGATCCGCGCTCGCGTCGGCAACCGGAGGGTGTCCACGGCCCGTCACGCGTCGTCGCGTCCGACCCCGTGCCATGCGACGGGACCGGCTGGCGGGGTCGCTCCCTCATCGGCGCCGTCCTCTACGAGCTCCACATCGGCACCTTCACCGAGGCGGCCACCTTCGACGGGGCGATCGAACGCCTCGACGACCTGGTCGAGCTTGGCGTCGACGCCGTCGAGATCCTGCCGGTCAACGCGTTCAACGGTGTCTGGAACTGGGGCTATGACGGCGTCTTCTGGTCGGCGGTCCACGAGGCCTACGGCGGACCGGACGGCTACCGACGTTTCGTCACCGCCTGCCACGAGCGCGGGCTCGCCGTCATCCAGGACGTCGTGTACAACCACCTCGGTCCCTCCGGCAACGTCCTGCCCCGCTTCGGTCCCTACCTCGCGGACGGCGCCGGCAACACCTGGGGCGACAGTCTCAACCTCGACGGGCCGGACTCCGACGAGGTGCGGCGATACATCATCGACAGCGCGCTGCTGTGGTTCGAGGAGTACGGTGTCGACGGCCTGCGCCTCGACGCCGTCCACGCCCTGCACGACACCCGTGCGATCCACCTCCTCGAGGAACTCGATGCCGCGGTGGATGCGCTCAGCGCCGACCTCGACCGGCCGTTCACGCTCATCGCCGAGTCGGATCTGAACGACCCGAAGCTCATCACACCCCGGGGCCCCGGCGGTGCGGGCGGGTACGGTCTCGACGCGCAGTGGAGCGACGACTTCCACCACGCACTGCACGTGGCGCTCACCGGTGAGGTGTCCGGCTACTACGCCGACTTCGCGCCGCTCGGTGCGCTCGGCAAGGTCATGGAGGAGGGATTCTTCCACAACGGCACCTGGTCGAGCTTCCGCAAGCGCCACCACGGCCGCCGCATCGACCTCGAACGGACGCCGAGCTGGCGGCTCGTCGTCTCCGACCAGAACCACGACCAGATCGGGAACCGGGCGACGGGCGACCGGCTGGCTGCGACCCTCGACGACGGGCAGCTCGCCATCGCCGCCGCCGTCACGCTGCTCGGACCGTTCACCCCGATGCTGTTCATGGGGGAGGAGTGGGCCGCGTCGACGCCCTGGCAGTTCTTCACCTCGCACCCGGAGCCCGAGCTCGGTGAGGCGACGGCGAAAGGCCGGATCGCCGAGTTCGCGCGGATGGGTTGGAACGAGGCTGACGTGCCGGACCCGCAGGATCCCGAGACCTATCGTCGGTCAGTGCTCGACTGGTCGGAGCGGTCCGGAGGGCGGCACGCGACGCTGCTGACCTGGTACCGCCGGGTCATCGAGCTGCGACGCACGGTCCCGGCGTTCACCGATCCGGCGTTCGCCGACACGACCGCGATCGTCGACGAGGCGACCGGCTCGTTCCTGCTGCGTCGTGGCTCGGCCACCCTGGCGGTGAACTTCGGGATGGAACCCGTCGAGGTCGCGCTGCGGGTCGGTGAGCTCCTCGACAGCTTCGGTGAGGTCGTCACGACGGACGGATCACTCCGTCTCGGTCCCCACGCGGTCGCGATCCTCCACCACTGACCTCACTGCCCTTGGGTCAGCGCGGTGCGCTGACCCGAGCGCGGGTCTACGCCGTGAGCGCACCCCTCCGGAGGGGTGCGCTCACGCGCACGCCCCGCGGCGGGGCCGGTTCCGGCGCGCTCACGTCAGCGCACCGCGCCGGAACCGAACAGCCGCGGTCACGTCGGCGCACCGCGCTGGCACACCGGCCCGCGGAGTGACTCAGGCGACGGGCAGGGTCGAGGGCGTCGTGAACCAGACCGTCGTGTCGCCGTGGATGGTCCTGCCGTCGAAGGGTCCGCTCGCGACGAGCACGGCCGAGTCCGCGAGCGACGAGGGAACGGCGATGTCGTCGGCACCGGTGTTCGCGACGACCGTGACCGCGCCGTTGGTCAGCGCGAGGATGGTGTCGGGAGCCCCCTCGATCCAGGCGATCGAACCGAGTCCCAGCGTGTGCTCGCGGCGCAGGCGGAGCAGCGTTCGGTACAGCTCCAGCGTCGAACCGGGGATGCCGGCCTGTGCGTCGCGCGAGTAGTCGTTCCAGTCGTCGGGCTGCGGCAGCCAGGACGCACCGGTCGTGTTGAAGCCGTACGCGGGGTGGCCGGCCTCCCACGGGATCGGCACGCGGCAACCGTCGCGGCCGTACCGTTCGTGGTTCGTGCGGAACCACGTCGGGTCCTGTCGGGCGTCATCCGGCAGGTCGATGACCTCGGGGAGCCCGAGCTCCTCGCCCTGGTAGAGGTACGCCCCACCGGGCAGGCTCAGCATGAGGGCGGTCGCCGCCCTGGCCCGCTGCAACCCGAGGGCCCGGTCCGGCTGGCCGGGGGTGTTCGGACCGACACCGTAGCCCTGCGGGTTCTCCTCCGTGAGCGCGAGGCGGGACGCGTGCCGGACGACGTCGTGGTTGGACAGCACCCAGGTGCTCGGAGCGCCGACCTGCGCGAACGCCCGCAGCGACTCGCCGATGACCGCCTTGAGATCCGCAGCGTTCCACGGGGTCTCGAGGTACGGGAAGTTGAACGCCTGCTGCATCTCGTCGGGGCGCACCCACAGGGCCATCTTGTCGAGCGGGTCGACCCAGGCCTCGGCGCAGAGCACGCGGTCGCCGTCGTACGTCTCCAGGAGCTCGCGCCAGTCGCGGTAGATCTCGTGCACGCCGTCCTGACCCCAGTACGGCGCGGTCTCCGGCCATGAGGCGGGCCCGGTGCTGATGCCGGGTTCGAGTGCGACGCCTGCCGAGGCGCCACCCATGCTGCCGCCCTCCGCCGGCGGGGTGTAGTCGGGCAGGCCGTCGGCCTTGATCATGCCGTGCGCCACGTCGACGCGGAACCCGTCGACGCCGCGGTCGAGCCAGAACCGGAGGATGTCGCGGAACTGCTCGCGCACCCACGGGTTCGTCCAGTCGAAGTCGGGCTGCGAGGAGTCGAAGATGTGCAGGTACCACTGGCCAGGCGTGCCGTCGGCCTCGGTGACGCGCGTCCAGGCCGGGCCGCCGAAGACGGACTCCCAGTTGTTGGGGGCGATCTCGCCGTGCTCGCCCTTGCCGTCGCGGAACATGTACCGGGCGCGCTCCGCCGAGCCGGGGCCGGCCGCGAGGGCCTCCTGGAACCAGCGATGGGCGCTCGAGGAGTGGTTGGGGACGAGGTCGACGATGACGCGGATGCCGGCGTCGTGCGCGGCTGCGGTCATCGCGTCGAAGTCGGCCAGCGTGCCGAAGATGGGGTCGACGTCGCAGTAGTCGGCGACGTCGTAGCCGGCGTCCTTCTGTGGGCTCGTCATGAAGGGGGACAGCCAGATGGCGTCGACGCCGAGCTCCTGCAGGGCGCCGAGGCGGGAGGTGATCCCGGGCAGGTCGCCGAGGCCGTCGCCGTTCGCGTCCGCGAAGGATCGCGGGTAGATCTGGTAGATGACGGCGGAGCGCCACCACTCCGAACCGGGGGTGGAGCCTCCTGCGGGGGAGGCGTGCTGAGCTGCGGTCGCCGACGTGGTCGGGAGGGCGGAGTCCATGTCGCTACCCTAGGCCATTCACGGGGCCTGTCGCCGCTCGTGGACTGGCCAGCACGGTGTCGCCAGGGCGGACGCGCGGGTGTCGATTCGGACCGGATTCCCGGCCACCGACCCGTCCGTCCTGCTTAGAGTGGGGACATGACCACGGAATCGGACGGCTCGGCCCGCAGTACGGCGAAGCGCGTCGCCGCGCAGGCGGGAGGCATCGCCGGATCGGCGGCCCGGACGACGCGCGGCATCATCCGTCGGAATCCGACCGCGAATCGGGTGTACCGGGCGGGCGTCGGTGTCGTCGGCGGTGGCACGGTGGCGCTCGGCGTCGCCCTGATCCCGCTCCCCGGACCGGGAGCACTGATCGCCGTCGGCGGGCTCGCCGTCCTCGCTTCGGAGTTCGAGGGTGCGAAGCGGGCCAGCACGAAGGCGAACGCCGCCGCCAAGAAGGGCGTCGCCGTCGCGAAAGACCTTCGGGCGAAGCGCCAGGCCAAGCAGGCTGCGAAGGCCGCGCCGGAGCACTGAACCTGCGGCGCACGGCGCCGACCGACGCGCGGGTACGGTGGACCGGTGGGGACATCGGCGAAGGGGAGTGGTGCGCGTCGGCCCGCACAGCGCAAGACCGCTGCGCCCGGACGACGCACGACCAGCGCCACCCGCTCGACGCGGAAGCCGCGGTCCCGACCGTCCAGCGTGCGCAACGGCTCCCGGCGCCCCGCCGCGCCGACGCGCCGGAACCGGCGGGCGGGCATCCGTGTGGGATGGCTCGTCGCCGGTGGGGCGGTCGCGATCGTCGGTCTCGCCGTCATCGTGGCAGCGGTCGTCTGGGGACCGGAGCTCGTCAGTCGAGCGGAAGCACGGGACTCGACCCTCGGAACCGCGCCACATGCTGCCGTCGAGGGACCGGGCATCCCCGCCGCGGGCTCGGCCGGGACAGCGCCGGCGGCCGTCACCGACCGCGTGGACCGTGCCTGGTCGGCGGCCACGGCGCTCCGCCTCGGCATCCCCGAGCGGGCGATGGTCGCCTACGCCGGTGCGGCGCTCGCCGTCGCGGAGACGCAGCCGGGCTGCGGGATCGCTTGGAACACGCTGGCCGCGCTCGGCAGCGTCGAGTCCGGCCACGGCACGATCTTCGGCGGTGCGCTCGACGACGCCGGGCGGGCCGTTCCACCCATCGTCGGCCCGGCGCTCACCGGCACCGAGTTCGATGCCGTCACCGACACGGACCGCGGCGCCTTCGACGGCGACGCCAGATGGGATCATGCGGTCGGGCCGATGCAGTTCATCCCGTCTACCTGGCAGCGGTGGGGAGCGGACGGGAACGGCGACGGCGTCGCGGACCCGCAGCAGATCGACGACGCGGCGCTCGCCGCAGCGCACTACCTGTGCCACGGCGGCCGGGACCTTCGCATCGAGGCCGATTGGATCGCGGCGATCGGGTCGTACAACGGGGCCGCGTCGTACCTGCAGAAGGTCGTCCACGCCGCGGACACCTTCGCCGCGAACTGATCCTGATCCGGTGTACGAAGCACCCCTCGCGGGATGCTAGTCTCTACTGGTGCCATTTCCGCGTGAGCGGTTTGGTTCGCGCTCCGATAGCTCAGTGGTAGAGCACTTCCTTGGTAAGGAAGAGGTCGCGGGTTCAAGTCCCGCTCGGGGCTCGTTCTCTCCGTCACTGCTCTCGCCGGCATACGGAGAGACGTGGCAGGGTAGCTCAGTTGGTGAGAGCGCACGACTCATAATCGTGAGGTCGAGAGTTCGAATCTCTCTCCTGCTACCAGATCAGCTGTTCCAGAGAGAAGCACCGGAGATTTCTCCGGTGCTTCTCTTTTTTGCTGTGGCGTTCGCTGAATCGCGCACGACTGCGAGTAGCGCTTGAAGCTGGTCAGCGGCGCCCCGTGCACATCATTGGCTCGATCGAGGCGACTGAATGCCCGCCGGCACCATTCGATTCCCCTCGCCATGGGCTGAACGAACTCGCCCATCCTCAGAGATGTGATAGCCCGGGACGACGCTCCACAAGGTCGGAGTCACATCGTCGTCGGCGTGAGAGCACTCAACCGCCCGAGGTTGCGAACGTCGTGACCGGCGAGCCGTTGGCTTCGCAGGCGTCTCGCACGTCGTTCTGGAGCCCACCGAACTCATCGGTTGTCGAGTCGAACTGTGCGCCAGACGGCAGCGCCTCATGAGTCGTCATGTAGTCGGTCAGTCCACTGAGCTCGTCCTGGAGACCCCAATCGCGGAACCTGCGTATGCCGTCGAGATCCGTCTTGGCCAGGTTGGTCATGGCAACCCATTCTGCCTCCGTGATGCGGCCGGCCATGAAGTCCGAGTCTGCGCTCTGGAGGTTCGCGAAGATGACGGACACAGCGCCGCAGGTCGTAGCTGCCGCGACTGCCGAGCCGGATCCGCCTGCCACGGCGGTCTGCTCAGGCGACGACGATGAGGTACAGCCGGCAATGCTCACGCCGAGGACGACGACTGCAGACACGACGGCGATGCATCGCACGGACGAGTGATTCATGCGTTTCCCCCTGGTGTGATGCCGCCCTGCCGTGCGTGCGTGCGTGCACTGAGCGTGCCCGCCCACGCGGCGAGGATGTCATCGAGGCTACTGGTTCTCAGAGCGATCCGATCATCCCAGAGCGTCGTTGAGTTGCTGGAGCCACTGCTGGAACTCGCCGGGACCTGAGAAGTGGACTCCGGCCACCGAAACGACCTCCTCCGCAGCATCGGGGCCGTCGACGACGAGTGCATACCCGCCGCTGGCCAGCGCCACCCGGAACGCAGGCAGGTCCCCACGGTCGTCACCGGCGTATGCGACGACACCCAAGCCATCAGCCCGGATGATCCTGTGCAGCGCCGTGCCTTTGTCCTCATCCAAGGGCATCCGCAGCTCTTCGACGCATTTGCCGGGTTCCCGCCTGAGACCGAACTCGTCGATGACGCGCTCGACGAGCGGCTCCACCAATTGCTCGGCAGCCGCGCGGTCGAGTGCACGGCGCCAGTGGACCGCGACAGCGAGGGACTTCTCTTCGACGTCGATACCGTCGATGCTGTCGAGTTCTCGGTGGAGTTCGCGTGTCGCGGCTTGAACAGCGGCCGTCCACTCCTGGGCTTCGGGCACGACGTCGATGCCGCCGTCGGTGAGACGTTCGAGACCGTACGAACCGTAGAGGTCGACGCCGGGGATCGTGGCGCGTTCGGCGAGGAAGCTCACCGGGCGCCCCGAGAGGAGCGCGACCGTGGAGAGCTTCCCAGCCGAGCTCTCGAGCGTCTGCGCCGTGCCAGGCAGCAACTCGCTGAGGGCCGGTTCGTCCGTGATCGGGGAGAGGACACCGTCGAAATCCATCACGAGTCCTGCATCCGAACCAGCGGTGATGGCTTGAATCACTTCGTCATCGGAGCTCATCAACCAAGCCTAGCTTCGCCCCGCGGCCGCCGACGGTCGTCTCCAAGTTGCTGAGCCCCAGCGCACCGCGATCCGTGAGGCGGACGGCCCGCGAGTCGGGGCGACGGGTGATCCACTGCTGCGTTTCCATCGCCTCCAAGATTTGAGCTCCAACCTGGCCGGCGACGTGAGCGCGGCGCCCGGTCCAGTCCAGGCATCCCCGTGACCACGGCCGTGGACCAGAACCAGGATGTAGACGGAGCGATTCCACAACGGGGCCGGCCGGGAATGGTGACGGGGCGTTCTCCGTCGCCGCGGTGCGGATGCTCGAGAGGATGCTTGCGTGGACGAGCAGGTCCGTGACGCGTAGGCCGAGATCTCCGGCGAGATGGTCGTAGCAGGTCCGCGCCTCCCGGAGCTCCTCCGAGGCGCGGTGCTGTCGGAAGGACTGCACGACCGTGCGAGGGGCGATGGCCTGGAGCGCCTCCACCGCACGGGCGACCTCGTCGTTCGTCAGACGGAAGAAGCGGTTCCGGCCTACCCGATCGACCGTGACGACGCCTGCGTCGAGGAGCACCCGGAGATGCTCACTGGCGGTGGAGGCCGAGACACCGGCAGCGTGGGCGAGCTCCCCGGCGGGGATGGCACGGCCACCGAGCAGAGCCGTCACGATCCGTCCGCGAGCGGGATCACCGAGTGCTCGCGCCGGCACCGAGATGTCCGCGTCGCCGGTCACGACCCGGCCGTTTCGAGCGCTCGACGGGCAGCGGCGACATCGTCCACGAGTAGCACCTTGCGGTTGTCATGGTCGCTGTACTGGCCGTGCAACACGACGCCGGCCCCGGCGAGCCGCTCCATCATCCGGCCGAGCGCGCCCGGCGCATCCACGTCGAGATCGACCACGAGCACTTCCCGCACGAGCACAGGCCCGAGCCCGATCTCACGCAATACCTCCCCAGCGCGAGCCCCTTCGGCTACGAGATAGTGCGCCACGCCCGACCACAAGCCCCCGCCCTCCAAGCCGATACCGGCCGCTCCCAGTGCGCGTCCGATCGCCGCGAGGGAGGAAGCACCGTCCGGGGCCGGGATCTCGACGTCGAACATCACCGCACCGTGATCTCGGGTTCGAGGGTGACGACGGCGGTGAGGCTGTTCGCGATGTAGCACTGCCGGTGGGCTTTCTCCAGGAGTCGTTCCACCACGGTCGTGGTCGTGCCCTGGGCTACGATCGTCGGTCGAAGCACGATCTCGGTGAGCCGCATCGGACGTGCGTCGCCCGGCATGATCCCGGTCGCCGCGTCCCGGTAGTCGATGATCTCGACGCCCGCATGGGCGGCGACCGCCAGGAAGGACAGCAGCTGACACGAACTCGCAGCCGCCACCAACAATTGCTCAGGGTTCGGCAGCGCACTGTCGCCTCGGAACTCGGCCGCTGCGCTCAGGTCGATCGACGAATCCCCCAAACGCACCTCATGGCGCCGGCTGTAGGTCTCGTAGGCGTCGGTCCGCCCGCTCCACGTCACGGTGGAGGTGTAGTCGTGTGTCGTCATGCCACCACGCTAGGACGCGAATGCTTCGGCAAATACCGAAACAACGCCGCTACGGCGTTCGGTGGTTCGCGGGAGCAATCGGTGTTGCGGTCGCGTTCTGCGTTTCCTGGCTGCTGTGTTTCTTCCGCGCTGCAGGTCACGACGCCTTCACTCCGGTGAGGTGCCCTTGGGCTCGGGTCCCCGTCCTGCACGGAGCAGGACGCCTACGAGCATGGCGGTGCCGATCAGGAGACTCACGCCGGTCAGCACGACACCGATACCGACGACCGAGGTCCCCGGTCCGTCATAGCCCTCGAGCGCCGCCGTGCCGGGGTCGTCCGCTCGATAGATCACGGTGACGACGTCGCCGACGGCGGGCTTGCCGTCGAGGGGCCAGTCCGCCCAGACGCGCTGCTCCCAACCGTCAGGTGCCAGATAGTCGGTCCTGAACCGGTGGTCCGATGCCTTCCTACCGTCGTCTACCTCGGTGACCGTCCCACTCGTCCGCTCCCCGTTCTGCAACAGGTCACTGTCGGCAGCCATCATGAAGGAACCGACGACCACGGCCACCGGACCGGCCAGCAGCATCAGGACGATCGCCACCGTCTGGAGCACTCTGCTGCGTTGGACGCGTCGGGTGCTTGCTGTCGCGCGCTTGCTCGCCGCCATCAGTGCACCACCACCATCCCATCTCCACGTTCCTGCCTCAGGACTCAGTATGGCGACGCGGCAGGGATCCGCGACGATCTTCGGATGGGTAGTGCTCCCCATCGCCCGCCGACGAGGCTCATCCCTGGCTCAGGCGGCGTCCAGCTCGGCTGGAAGTCCGTTGCGCAGCGCGGGGCAGTGCTCCGGCGTCGGGTGGAGGGTGATGTCGATGACCGCTTCCAAGCGGGCGCGCGCAGCCTCGAGGTCGGCCAGCTGCGCGGTGATGCGGTCGCGTTCGGCCTGGAGTAGCCCCAGAGACTCCGGTGTCGCGACCCCCGCATCGACGCAGGGAAGCAGCTGGACGATCGTGCGGCTCGGCAGGCCGGCCGCGAAGAGCTGCTGCACGAGCTCGACGCGTTCGACCGCCGCTCGTTCATAGGTCCGCTGGCCACTCGTCGTGCGGGTGGCGGTGAGGAGCCCCTGCTCCTCGTAGTAGCGGAGCGAGCGGACGCTCACCCCGGTCCGGGCCGCGAGATCTCCGATGCGCATCGAGCTTCCGTTCCTGGCTTGCACCTGACATTGATGTGAGGTCTTAGCCTAACCAGGCTGCTGTGGGATCGCCCCGCACGCGGAAGGGAATCATGGACATCGCAGGATCCGTCGCACTCGTCACCGGCTCGAACCGGGGCATCGGACGCAGGTTCGTCGTGCAGCTCCTCGAGCGCGGCGCCTCGAAGGTGTACGCGACCGCACGACGCCCGGAACTCGTGGACATCCCGGGCGTGGAGGTGCTGCAGCTCGACATCACCGATCAGGCGTCCGTCGCTGCGGCGGCCGAGATCGCGACCGACGTCACGTTGCTCGTCAACAACGCCGGCATCGCCACGCAGGGCTCGATGTTGACCGACGACCTCGCGAACGCTCGGCGCGAGATGGACACGCACTACTGGGGCAACCTCGCCATGGTGCGTGCGTTCGCGCCGGTGATCGAGGCGAACGGCGGAGGGACGATCGTCAACGTGCTCTCCGCCCTGAGCTGGTTCGCCCACCCCGGCTCCGGCGGGTACGCCGCGGCAAAGGCGGCGGAGTGGAACATGACGAACGCGGTCCGTCTGGAACTCGCCCCAAAGGGCGTCACGGTGCAGGGGCTGCACCTCGGGGCCGCCGACACCGACATCATGGCCGGCTACGAGGGCCCCATGGTCGACCCTGCGGACGTCGCACGGGCGAGCCTCGACGGCGTCGCGGCCGGCGCTTCCGAGGTCGTCGTCGACGACTGGAGCGCGATGGTCAAGGCTTCGCTCGCGCACGGCCCGGACGCGTTCTACGCGCAGTTCGCCTGAGCCTCGAGTCTTCACGCTGCGCTGCTGGTGCGCACGGTGCAGAATGGAGGAAGCCCCCGAGCAGTTACGGTCTGCTCGGGGGCTTCCTCATGCCAGTGTGGCTACCGCAGCCCCGCGACGAGTTCGGCGAAATGCTGACCTCGTGCGTTCGCCTCCGCGACGAGCGTCGTGACCTGGTCCTCCGTCAGGCCGCTGACGTGGCCGTACGCCTGCGAGTTGGCGGCGATGGAGAACCCCTGCCCGCCGTCGGGCGATGTGTACATCATGCCGAACGTCTCGGTGACGAGCGCGATGGTGCCGGCCGGAACGCTGATGATCTTGGGCATGTCTGACTCCTTGAGGGGGTGTCCTGGGTCGTCGCCGGTCAGGCGAGCGTTGATGAACGGATAGGGATCGGCGGTGACGCCGATGTCGGCGTTGTTCCACGTGCCGTCTGCGGTGACAGTGATGGTGAGGTGCAGGTGGGCTCCGCTGGAGGCGGACCCGGTGTTCCCGACGACACCGACGGGTGCTCCGCGAGCGATCGCCGTCCCGACCTGATGGGGTGAGGCGGCCGCCAGATGGCAGTAGCCCGAGTACATGCCGTCGGGGTGGGCGATGACGAGGACGTTGCCGAGGGCGTCGCTCCAGCGGTTAGCGGAGACGACGCCGGCTGCGACCGCGGGGACCGCGGCCCCGGCGCCGGGCTGGTAGTCCAGCCCGCGGTGCGGCTGGGTCCGCCCGCCGGCCATCGATCCCCAGCCGTCGGCCAGGTCGATCTGCGCGAACGGGTGTTGATACTTGAGAACCATGTGGCTCCTTTCGTGGTGCCGATGGGGATGCCCCCGAGCAGTTACGGTCTGCTCGGGGGCATCGGGTGAGGCTCCTCGGCTCAGAAGCCGATCTTGGTGCCCGGGTAGACGGCCCAGAACGCGTTCCACTGAGCAGTGGTCAGCTGGGACGCGTACTTGTCGCGCAGCGCCGTGTTGCTCGGGTTGGTGGGCGAGATGCCGTAGACCTGCACGTGAGCGGTGATCGCCCCGTCCACGTCCATGTTGCCCGCGAGCTTCACGGCCTTGCCGTCCGGGTACACGAGGGCGATCGCGAGGGTGCCCGCGTTCTCCTTCTGGTAGTCGCGGACGATCGATGCGTTCTTCGTAGCTGCCATTTCGTCGATTTCTTCCTGAGTCGGGGCGGTCGGTCCGCCGGTGTTGCCTGGGTCGTCGCCGTTGAGGCGATCGTTGATGAACTGGATCGGATCGGTGTGATCGATCCAGTGGGAGCCTCCGCCCGTCGCGCCGGACTGGTTGAGCCCGATGGTGAGGTGGAGGTGGGCGCCGAAGGAGTACTCGCCGGTGTTACCGATTCCTCCGAGGATCTGCCCTCGTGTGACGCTGGTGCCGATGGCGAGCGGGGACTGCTGGTACATGTGGCAGTACCCCGAGAACGCGCCGTCAGGGTGTGCCAGGACGACAAGCCATCCGAGCCCTCCGCTCCGGTAGTTCTCGACGACGGTTCCGGCAGCGACCGCGGGAATCGGCGTGCCCTCCGGGAAGCCGTTGAAGTCGGCACCCCGATGGTTTGAGCCGCCGGCTCGTGGGGCGTTGTACCCGTCGCTGCTGTCGTAGTGGCTGAGATCGAATGGGTATTGATACTTCAGGACCATGAGCCCTCCTTTCTGTTCGTGGAGGAGATGTCCTCCGGCATTCGGGCGTCGATGGGCGCCCTCGAGGCGTTACGGTCGGCTCGAAGGCGCCGTTCACTGAGCAGGCTCAGGTGAGGTTGGTGATGTTGCGGTACGTTCCCACGATGCTCGGCGCCTGCAGGTCGGGGATCTCGATGATGCCCTGTGCGCGCAGCAGATCCACCGCCGGCATGCTCTTGACGTTCCAGTAGGCGCGAGCGCCGTGGTCGATGACGATCCAGTGCACACCTGCGCTCTCGTTGGCGCCGTTGATGGGGATCCTTGCGAGACGAATCATGTCGTCCTCCTTCGGTTTGGGTGGTGCGGTGATGGGGTCGTCGCCATTGAGGCGAGCGTTGATGAATGCGTACGGGTCGACGGTGACGTTGATGTCGCCGTTGTTCCAGGTCCCGTCCGCGGTGTGGGTAATGGTGAGGTGCAGATGCGCAGCGCGTGACGCCGTGCCGGTGTTCCCGACGTAGCCGACGTGCTGGCCCCGCGTAATCCCCGTCCCGAGCGCGTGCGGCGATCGGTCACGCATGTGCGAGTATCCCGAGTACATGCCATCTGGATGGGCGATCACGAGGACGTTTCCGAGCGCGGAGTTCCAGCCGTTGTAAGACACCGTCCCGGTTGCCACTGCGGGAATCGACGCGCCTGCCCCAGGTTGGTAGTCGACGCCTCGATGAGCCTGTGTGCGTCCATCCGCCCAGGAGCCCCAGCCGTCTGTCGCCTGATCCGTCTGTGCGAACGGTTGCTGATACTTCAACACCATGAGCCCTCCTTTCTATTGATAGAGGAAGTGTCCTCCGACATTCGAACGTGTGTTCGAGCAAGACTCTACGACGATCTCCTCGTCTTGTCCAGTTCATTTTGCCGATTCACCCTGAAATTCTTTCTTCAGTGGCAGATTTCGCGCCTGAATCGAGTCGAGCATGACGAGGGGTGGATCCTGCGCTCAGTCTCGTCAGGAACCCGTTCACGCCGGGGATCGCCATGATCCGGGCCAGTGCTGCGGCGATCGCCGCCGTCGTGGCCACGGCTGCCGCCGCCCAGGCGTAGACGTCGTCCGGAAGGAGTTCTCGGATCGCCTCCAGGAGTTGTGGCGCGATGATGCTCGCGGTCGTGATGCAGGCCACCGAGCTCAGGATCACGGCCGCGGTCGTCTGGATCACGGTGCGGATGATCCGCTGTGCAGGAAACGGGACGGGCGGTGATGTGGGCGGTGGTTCCGGTGAGGTCCGGTGTTCGGTCATGGTGCCTCCTCAGGCGTCGTGGGTGGTGGTGGACAACCCGGATGGTTTCCAGAAGTTGTCTCATCTGGCATCATTCAGGTCGGAGGTGACACTATAGAGCGCGTGAGGCAGGTTTTCTGCCGTTCACGACAGGGTTTCTGGCTACGATCGGAACGTGAACGCAGCAGAGGCGATGGTCAATCAGGCGTTGGCAGACGAACTCGTGGCCGCTTACAAGCGGCGACGCATGAATCAGCGCGCCCTGGCTGAGGCGACCGGGATGAGTCCGACGACACTGCAACGTGTCCTCGCCGGTCGCAGCGAGATCAGCGGCCCGACCTTCGTCACGCTCTGCGCCGCGACCGGTGCCGATCCGGTGCGACTCCTGGCCGACGCCCTGCAAGCGGTCGGGGGGATGAGCCGGATCGAGGCCGAACTGCAGGCGAGCGACGATGAGCGTGTGGCTCCCGTGTCGGACACCACTGCTACGAATGACGAGCTGGATCGCAGACGCCGGCAGCGGGAAGCTGCGTCGTGGACGACGGAGCAGTTGGAGGGGGAACGTGGGGCGGCAATCACCGATGGAGAACTGGAGCAACCCGAGCCGGAAGCCCCGTGAACGTGGACGCGCCTACGACCCGTATGCGCACGCGGAAGAGCTCGGTCTCGCGGTCATCTTCCGGCCCCTGCGGGTGTCCCATGAGCGCTGGCTGCCGTCCGCGCACACGATCGTCATCCAGGAGTCGCTCCGGTCCGTCCACCGGCGGAACGCTCTCGCCCACGGCATCGCTCACTGCGTGCTCGGCCACGAGGACGACCGACCGAAGCACGAGGTGCAGGCCGACCGCTTCGCCGCGTCGAACCTCATCGACCTCGACGAGTTCCGGGCCATCGCGCGCTGGGCACCGGACTTCGAGCATCTCGTCGCGGAACTCGGCGTCACGAAGCGCCTTGCCCGGGCATTCGTCGCGCAGCATGCGGACCTGTCCCGGCACGCCGACCTCGCGTAGCGGCGCGCGCGTACTGGGACCATGACCGACGAAGCCGCACCGGACCCGCAGCCTGCGGGAGCCGTGGACGACGGCCTCCTGGAGTCGACGATGCTCGACCTGCTGGGGAAGCGGGCCGCGACCTCGTCCATCTGTCCGTCCGACGTCGCGCGAGCCGTCGGCGGCGACGACTGGCGAGCGCTGATGGACGACACCCGCCGGGTCGCCTGGCGCTTGGTCGACGAGGGCCGGGTGCGGATCACGCAGGGCGACGAAGCGGTCGACCGCGCGACGGTCCGCGGCCCCATCCGGATCCGATGGGCGAAGGACACCGGCGTCGCGCAGTGAGCCCCGGGTCGTCGTGACGATAGGAAGCGCTCGGGTCGACGCCGGTTAGGCTTGGGACATGACCATCGCCCTCATCCGTCACGGACAGACCGCCTGGAACTTCGAACGACGGCTGCAGGGCACGACGGACATCCCCCTGAACGACACCGGGCGGGAGCAGGCGGCCACGGTCGCCCCTCGGCTCACCGGCACCTGGGACGTCGTCGTCAGCTCCCCACTGGGGCGCGCACGCGAGACCGCGCAGATCATCGCGGACGCGCTGGGTCTCGAGCTCGGCCCGACGTACCAGGACGTCGTCGAACGCCACTACGGCGACGCCGAGGGCGCGACGGCGCAGATGGTCGTCGAGAACTGGCCCGACCACCAGTACCCGAACCTCGAGACCGAGGAGTCGGTCATCGAGCGCGGACTCCGCGGCATCGACGCCATCGCACGCGACTTCCCCGGGCAGAACGTCCTCGTCGTGAGCCACGGCACGCTCATCCGACTCACGCTCAGCCACCTCTCCGGTACGACGGTCCCGCCGCTGGAGAACTGCTCCGTGTCGGTCATCGAGGCGACCGACAGCGGCTGGTCGCTCCTGGACGCCGGTACCGCTCGCACGACGCCCTCGCTCGAGACCGCGCTGTCCGGCTCCAGCGCGCAGTGAGCGGGAACGACTCGATCGGCCGTCCGGTCCGCTCCCCGTCGGGCATCGCCTGGCTCATCGGCATCGGACTGACCGCCGGATTCCTCTCCGGCCTGTTCGGGGTCGGCGGCGGCATCCTCATCGTCCCGGCCGTCGTCTTCCTCCTCGGCTTCGGCCAGCGGCTCGCGGCCGGGACGTCGCTCGCGGCGATCGTCCCGACCTCGCTCGTCGGCGTCGTGTCCTACGCCGTGAACGGGACCGTCGACTGGGTGGCGGCGATCCTGCTGGCGGCCGGTGCGATCGGCGGTGCGCAACTCGGCAGCTATCTGCTGGCGAAGCTCCCCAAGCAGGCGCTCCAGTGGGGCTTCATCGGCTTCCTGCTCGTCGTGGTGGTCTCGCTGTTCCTGATCGTCCCGTCCCGCACGGCCGAGATCGATCTGCACGTCGGCTCGATCATCGGTCTCATCGTGCTCGGCTTCCTGACCGGTGTCCTGTCGGGGCTGCTCGGCATCGGCGGCGGGGTCGTCGTCGTGCCGATGCTGATCCTGCTGTTCGGCGCGAGCGACCTCATCGCCAAGGGCACCTCACTGCTCATGATGGTGCCGACCGCGATCTCCGGCACCGTCGGCAACGTCCGGCGAGGCAACGTCGACCTGACGGCCGCAGCGATCATCGGCATCTCCGCCTGCACGACCACGGCCCTCGGTGCCATCGTCGCCTCGGTCGTCCCGCCGTTCGTCGGCAACCTGCTCTTCGCGGCGTTCCTCGTGGTCATCGCCATCCGCATGGTGTTCCAGGCGCTCAAGCGCTCCTGACCGACCGCTGCCGGTCCGTCCGTGCCCGGTCGTCAAGCCGGGGCAGCGGGTAGGCTGGAGGGCGTGTCAGTGAACCCAGAGCTCGCCGGTCGGGTCTTCCCGCCCGTCGCCCCGTACCTGGTCGGACGCGAGAAGATCCGCGAGTTCTCGCGGGCCGTCTTCGCGACGAACCCGATCAACCTCGACCCGGAGTCGGCCCGCGCCGCAGGATACGCCGACGTCGTGGCGCCGCCCACCTTCGCCGTCGTCGTCCAGGAGCACACGCTCCAACAACTGCTCGCCGCACCCGACGCCGGTATCGACTTCAGCCGGGTCGTCCACGGCGACCAGCGCTTCGTGCACCACCGTCCGATCGTCGCCGGCGACGAGCTCACCGCGCAGCTCACCGTCACCGCGGTGAAGTCCCTCGGTGGCCACTCGATGGTGACGTGCGACTCGGTCATGACCGATGCCACCGGCGAGCCCGTGGTCACCGCGACCTCGACGCTCGTGGTGCGAGGAGACGAAGGATGAGCGACGTGCAGCAGACCCCGACCATGCCGGCCGTCGGAGACGTCGTCGCGGAGCGGACGGTGCACCTGACGCGCGACGCCCTCGTGCGGTACGCCGGCGCCTCCGGAGACTTCAACCCCATCCACTACCGCGACGACGTCGCCGCGTCCGTCGGGCTGCCGGGCGTGCTCGCCCACGGCATGCTGACGATGGGGATCGCGGCCCAGCCGGTTGTCGACTGGATCGGCGACCCCGGTCGCGTGCTCGAGTACCAGGTGCGGTTCACCCGACCGGTCGTCGTCGACCCCGAGACCGGTGCCGACCTCCAGATCGTCGCCAAGGTCGGCAAGATCGACGAGGAAGCCCGCACCGCGCGCGTCGACCTCACCGTCACCTACGCCGAGCAGACGGTGCTCGGCAAGGCGCAGCTCGTCATCAGCTTCGCCTGACCCGGAGGACCATGAACGACGCCATCCGTCTGAGCGAGCTCACCACCCTCGGGGTCGGTGGGCAGGCCGCAGCCTTCGTGGAGTGCACGAGCGAGGCGGCGCTGATCGAGGCCGTGCTCGGCGTCTGGAACGCCGACCAGCCCTGGCTGTTGCTCGGCGGCGGATCGAACCTGCTGATCGGCGACGAGCCCCTCGACGCGACCGTCATCAAGGCGGCCAACCGCGGCATCGAGCGCCTCGACGCGCCGTCCGGCCGGGTTCGCCTGCGGGTGCAGGCCGGTGAGGACTGGGATGCGCTTGTCGCCGACACGGTCGAGCACGGCTGGGCCGGCATCGAGGCGCTCTCCGGCATCCCGGGATCCTGCGGGGCGGCACCCGTCCAGAACATCGGTGCCTACGGACAGGAGATCGTGTCGTCGCTCGTCGCCGTCGACCTGCTCGACGAGGAGTCGCAGACCGTCGAGCGCGTTCCGGCCGCGGAGCTCGGGCTCGGCTACCGGACGTCGGTCCTCAAGCGCCACGGTGGCGGAGAGCCTGAGCGCTCCGGCGTGGTCGTGGCGATCATCATCGACCTCGACGACGTCGGTGTCGACGGCCTGGCCGCACCGATCGCCTATCAGCAGCTCGCCTTCGCGCTCGGTGTGGAGGTCGGCGAGCAGGTCCGCCTGGCCCAGGTGCGCACGACCGTTCTCGCACTCCGGGCGTCGAAGGGCATGGTGCTCGATCCCGACGACCCCGACACCGCCAGCGCCGGGTCGTTCTTCACGAACCCGATCGTGTCCGAGCACGTCGCCCGCTCGCTGCCGGGGGACGCCCCGTGGTGGCCGGTCGACCCGGCGGCCGATGACGACACCGAGTACGTCTTCCCGCTCGGTGCGGTCGTGAACCCACCCCGCCCGGCCCAGACCGAACGCCTGGCGAAGCTCTCGGCCGCCTGGCTGATCGAGCGCGCCGGCATCCGACGCGGCTACGCGCTCCCGTCGTCGCACGCTGCGGTCTCCATGAAGCACACGCTCGCCCTCACGAACCGGGGCGGGGCGACCGCGACCGAGATCGCCGAGCTCGCGCGATTCGTGCAGGCTCGGGTCCACGCCGAGTTCGGCGTCCTCCTGCAGCCCGAGCCCGTCGTGGTCGGCGTCACGATCTGACGCTGTTCAGGTCCGCTCGCCCGGAGACGGGCGAGCGGACCTCTGCTCAGGACGCGAAGAGGCGCTGGAGACGCTGGACGCCCTCGAGGAGCTGGTCGTCGCCGAGCGCGTAGCTGAAGCGCAGGTAACCGGACGGCCCGAACGCCTCACCGGGCACGGCCGCGACCTCGGCCTGGTCGAGCATGAGGTCGGCGAGTTCGAGCGACGTCGTGGGCGTCACGCCGCCGAACGTCCGGCCGAGCAGCGCCGTGACGTCGGGGTAGACGTAGAAGGCGCCCTGCGGGGTCGGCGTCTCGAACCCGTCGATCTTGTTCAGCTCACCGACGATGAGCTTGCGGCGGCGGTCGAACGCCTCACGCATCGCCTCCGCGGCGTCCTGCGGACCGGTGAGGGCCGCGATCGCCGCGCGTTGCGCGATGTTGTTCACGTTGCCGGAGAGGTGCGACTGGAGGTTCCCGAGCGCCTTGATCGCGTCCGCCGGGCCGACGGTCCACCCGACGCGCCAGCCCGTCATCGCGTACGTCTTGGCGACGCCGTTCACGAGGAGCGTCTGCTCGGCGAGCTCGGGGACCGCTTCGACGATCGACGTCGCGCGGACGCCGTCGTAGGTGAGGTTCTGGTAGATCTCGTCGGTGATGACCCAGATGCCGTGCTCGAGCGCCCACTCGCCGATCGCCTTCGTCTGCTCGGGGGGGTAGACGGACCCGGTCGGGTTCGAGGGGGAGACGAACAGGAGGACCTTGGTACGCGGGGTGCGCGCCGCCTCGAGCTGCTCGACCGTGACCTGGTAGTTCTGCGAGGCGTCGGCGAAGACGTCGACCGCGACACCGTCGGCGAGGGCGATGGCCTCGGGGTAGGTGGTCCAGAACGGGGTCGGGACGATGACCTCGTCGCCCGGGTTCAGCAGGACCTGGAACGCCTCGTACACCGACTGCTTGCCGCCGTTCGTGACGATGACGCGGCTCGGGTCGACCTCGAGGCCGGAGTCGCGGAGCGTCTTCTCCGCGATGGCGGCACGGAGGTCGGGCAGGCCGGCCGCGGGGGTGTACCGGTGCGCCTTCGGGTCGCGGGCGGCGACGAGTGCCGCTTCGACGATGTGCTCGGGCGTCGGGAAGTCCGGCTCGCCCGCCGCGTAGGAGATCACGGGTCGGCCTTGCGCCTGCAGCGCCTTCGCCTTCGCGTCCACCTTCAGCGTGGCGGACTCGGCGATCGCTGAGATCTTCGTGGACAGGCGGGGCGTGGGAGTCGATTCAGGCACGAGTCCGAGCGTACCGAACCCGGTGTCGAGAGGACAGTGTGTGTCCGACCTCACCTGCAGCGAGGTGAGGCACCTCGTCGCCCGGTGCAGCGGGGAACGACGAGGTGCCTCACCTCGTGCCTCACGCGGGGTCGACGAGGTACCGCGTGTATGCCGGGACGGTGAGGAACGTCGGGAACTCGTCCCGGAGCGCGACCTCGCGGAACAGCTCGGCGGCGTCATCGAAGCGGTCGTCCGCGGTGCGGGGGAGCGAGGCGAGGAGGTCGTCGAGGAGGCCCTCGACCCGCTCACGGGTGATCGGACGGCCGTCGTCGGTCGCGACGTCCTGGTGGATCCACTGCCAGACCTGCGACCGACTGATCTCCGCCGTCGCCGCGTCCTCCATCAATCCGTCGATGGCCGCAGCTCCGATCCCGCGCAGCCAGGAGTCGAGGTAGCGGACGGCGATCGACACGTTGTCGTGGAGACCGGCATCCGTGACCGCGCGACCGATCCGGACGTCGAGGAGCTGCGACGGTGTCACCGACACGTCTTCCCGCAGGCGGTCGAGCTGGTTCGGACGATCACCGAGGACCGCGTCGAACTCGGCCCTCGCGGTGTCGATGAGGTCCGGGTGCGCCACCCAGGTCCCGTCGAAGCCGTCGCCGGCCTCGCGACGCTTGTCGGCTGAGACCTTCTCGATCGCGCGCGCCGTCGCCTCCGGATCGCGCCGGTTGGGGATGAATGCGGACATCCCGCCGATCGCGTGCGCGCCGCGGCGGTGGCACGTCTGCACGAGGAGCTCCGTGTAGGCCCGCATGAACGGCACCGTCATCGTCACCTCGCTGCGGTCGGGCAGGACGAACCGGGCACCGCGTCCCCGGTAGTTCTTGATGATCGAGAAGATGTAGTCCCACCGGCCGGCGTTGAGACCGGCGCAGTGGTCGCGGAGTGCGTACAGGATCTCGTCCATCTCGAACGCCGCCGGGAGCGTCTCGATGAGCACGGTGGCACGGATCGTGCCGTGGTCGAGACCCAGACGCTCCTCGGTGAACGTGAAGACGTCGTCCCAGAGCTGCGCCTCCTCGCTCGACTCCAACTTCGGGAGGTAGAAGTAGGGCCCGCGGCCGGCGTCGATGAGCGGTCGGGCGTTGTGGAAGACGTAGAGGCCGTAGTCGACGAGGCTCCCGGAGGCCGCCATCGCCGCCCCGGAACGGTCGATGAACCGCAGGTGCTTCTCCACGAGGTGCCAGCCGCGCGGTCGCATGACGATCGTCGGCGTCTCCGTCGCAGTCACGCGGTACACCTTCCCCGCCTCGTTCGTGAACGTCAGCTCGCCGCGGACGGCGTCGCGCAGCGAGAGCTGACCACCGATGACGTTGGCCCACGTCGGGCTCGTCGCGTCCTCCTGATCGGCGAGCCAGACGTTCGCGCCGGAGTTGAGGGCGTTGATCGTCATCTTCGGGTCGGTGGGGCCGGTGATCTCGACCCGGCGGTCTTCGAGACCAGGCCCGGCGCCGGCGACGCGCCAGGCGCCGTCTTCCCGGATCGCCGCGGTGTCGTCGCGGAACCGAGGGTCGCGGCCGTTCCCGATCTCGAAGCGTCGGCGCATGCGCTCGGCGAGGCGGTCGTGCCGCGCACCCGCGAACCGCTGGTGGAGGTCCGCGAGGAAGGCGAGGGCGTCCGGGGTGAGGATCTCGTCGTACCGGTCACCGAGTCGACCGACGACCTCGATGGCAGGGCCGGTGCGTTGCGTGGGCACCGGCGCGGTGGTGGGTGTGGACGGGGAAGCGAGCATGGTGTTCATGGGGTGACTCCGTTTCGGATGGTCGTGCGTCGGATGGGCCCTTCGAGTGGTCCCTGAGCTTGTCGAAGGGCGGGGCTGGTGTGGATCAGTGGAACTGTTGTTCCTCCGTCGACCCGGCGAGGGCGAGGGTGGCGCTGCCGGGGTTGAGGGCGGTCGCGACCAGGTCGAAGTAGCCGGTACCGACCTCCCGCTGGTGCTTGGTGGCGGTGTAGCCGCTGGCTTCTGCGGCGAACTCGGCTTCCTGGAGGTCGACGTAGGCGCTCATCGCCCGCTCCTTGTAGTCGCTCGCCAGGGTGAACATCGAGTGGTTCAACGCGTGGAAGCCGGCCAGGGTGATGAACTGGAACGCGTATCCCATGGCGGCGAGCTCGCGCTGGAAGGACGCGATCTGCGCATCGTCGAGGTGCGACTTCCAGTTGAACGACGGCGAGCAGTTGTAGGCGAGCAGCTTGCCCGGGAACCGCTCGTGGACGGTCTCGGCGAACCGCCGGGCGAGGTCGAGGTCGGGTTCCGCGGACTCGACCCAGAGCAGGTCGGCGTACTCCGCGTAGGCGAGGCCGCGCGCCAACACCGGACCGATGCCGTTCTCCACCTCGTAGAAGCCCTCCGGGGTCCGGTTCCCGTTCAGGAACGGCAGATCGCGCTCGTCGATGTCGCTCGTGAGGAGCGTGGCGGCCAACGCATCGGTGCGGGCGATGACGATGGTCGGGACACCGGCGACGTCCGCCGCCAGCCGGGCCGCATTGAGGGTCCGGATGTGCTGGCTCGTCGGCACCAGCACCTTGCCGCCCATGTGGCCGCACTTCTTCTCAGCCGCGAGCTGGTCCTCCCAGTGGACGCCCGCGGCGCCGGCCTGGATCATGCCGGCCATGAGTTCGTAGGCGTTGAGCGGCCCACCGAAGCCCGCCTCGGCGTCGGCGACGATCGGCGCGAGCCAGTCGATCGCCTCGTGTCCCGGGGCCTCCTCGACGGTGCGCTCGGCGAAGTCGATCTGCTCGGCCCGGAGCAGCGCGTTGTTGATCCGCCTGACGACCGCCGGGACGGAGTTCGCCGGGTAGAGGCTCTGATCGGGGTAGGTCTGGCCGGAGAGGTTGGCGTCGGCGGCGACCTGCCACCCGGAGAGGTAGATCGCCTGCAGGCCGGCGCGGACCTGCTGCACCGCCTGGTTGCCGGTGAGGGCTCCGAGGGCGGGCACCCACTCCTCGGTGTGGAGGAGGTTCCACAGGCGCTCCGCCCCACGGCGGGCGAGCGTCGGTTCCTCCCGGACGCCGCCGCGCAGGCGGACGACGTCCTCGGCGGTGTAGTCGCGGCGGACCCCGTCCCAGCGCGGGTCGGTGTCCCACTCACGCTGCAATTCCTCGGCCGTCTGCGTCTGGTCGCCGGCGCGGAGGGGCGTGCGGTGGTCGGTCGGTCGGGTGGCTTCGCTGCTCACGATGACTCCTGTGGTGTCGAGGTCGGTGGGTGGGTCGTGCTGTGGGAACGATCCTGCGCTCGCCGCAACCCCGACGACCGTCATCCGTGGACAGAAGAACGGCCGACCTTCTGTTTGCCGGAACAACCGGCGCGTGTGAGCATGATCACCATGACCAGCACCGCCGCTGCTCCACCCGCCTCCGCCACCCCCGGTGACGGACCTGCTCCGCACGCGGACGCCCTCGTCCTCGGTCGTCGGATCCGTGACGCCCGCGCCCGCGCTGGCCTCACCCTCGACGACCTCGCGCAGGCGATCGACCGCGCACCGTCCCAGGCGTCGGCGATCGAGAACGGGCATCGGGAGCCGAGCCTCTCGATGCTCCGCGTCATCGCCACCGCGCTCGGCACCACCGTCGACGAGCTGCTCCGCGACGAACCGCCGAACGACCGGGCCGCTCTCGAGATCGCCGTCGAACGCGCCCAGCGCGGCCCGGTCTTCTCCGCCCTCGGGATCGCGCCCATCCGTGTCTCGAAGGGGACCGCGGACGAGACGCTCCGCACCGTGCTGGCGCTGCACGACGAGGTCGCCCGCCTGCACCGGGAGCGTGCGGCGACGCCGGAGGAGGCGCGCCGGGCCAACGCGGTCCTCCGGGCGGACATGCGAGCGGCCGACAACCACTTCCCCGACCTCGAGGCCGTCGCGAAGGGGCTGCTCGACGCCGTCGGCTACACCGGAGGTCCGGTCTCGCACCAGACGGTCGCTGAGATGGCGCAGCACCTCGGGTTCTCACTCCACTACGTCGGCGACCTGCCGCACTCGACGCGTTCGGTCACCGACCGACGCAACGGTCGGATCTACCTGCCGACCGAACCCTCGATCTCCCGAGACTCGCGATCGCCCATCCTCCAGGCGTTCGCCAGTCACCTGTGCGGGCACGAGGAACCGAGAAACTACGCGGACTTTCTGCGGCAGCGCGTCGAGACCAACTACCTGACGGCGGCCATCCTGCTACCCGAGCGCGACGCCGTGCGCGTCCTCGGCGAGGCGAAACAGCTCCGACGCATCTCGATGGAGGACCTGCGCGACGCGTTCGCGGTGTCGTACGAGACCGCAGCCCACCGCTTCACGAACCTCGCGACGAGACACCTCGGACTCCCGGTGCACTTCATGAAGGTGCACGAGTCTGGGACGATCATCAAGGCGTACGAGAACGACGGGGTGACGTTCCCCTCCGACGTCCTCGGAGCCGTGGAGGGCTCGCTCGTCTGCCGCAACTGGACGGCCAGGACCGTCTTCGACGTCGAGGACCGCTTCAGCCCCTGGTATCAGTACACCGACATGGACACCGGCACCTTCTGGTGCACCTCGCGGATCGAGAAGGCCAAGGAGGGCGAGTACTCGGTCAGCGTCGGCGTCCCGTTCGCGCACGTGAAGTGGTTCCGCGGACGCGAGACACCGCATCGGTCGACGTCGAACTGTCCCGACGAGCGATGCTGCCGTCGGGCGTCGCCGGCGCTCGCCGAACGGTGGGAGGGGAAGGCCTGGCCGGCGGCGCGGACGCCGACGAGTCTGCTGGCCGCGCTGCCGACCGGGTCGTTCCCGGGGGTCGACTCCGTCGAGGTGTACGAGTTCCTCGAGTCGCACGCGCCACGGGCGGACTGAGGTGAGGCACCTCGTCGCTGCGCAGTGCGTCGAGCGACGAGGTGCCTCACCTCAGCGTGATCAGCTCGCGAGCCGCGGGTAGTCGGTGTAGCCCTCGGCGCCCGGACCGTAGAAGGTGGCCGGGTTCGGCGTGTTCTCCTCGTGTTCGCCCGCCCAGCGCTCGACGAGGTCGGGGTTCGCGATGGCGAGCCGCCCGACGGCGACGGCGTCGGCGTGCGCGTGCTCGACGAGGGCGATCGCCTCGTCGCGCGTCGTGACGGTGCCGAAGCCGCTGTTGACGATGAGCTTGCCGCCGAAGTGACCGCGGAGGTCCTGCACGAGCGCGCCGGCCGGGTCCTCGTGGAGGATGCTGAGGTAGGCGAGGCCGAGCGGTGCCAGGGTGTCGAGGAGCGCCTCGTAGGTCGCGCGGACGTCGGCCTCGTCGGTTTCCGCCGTGTCACCGGCGCCGTTCATGGGGGAGATGCGGATGCCGACGCGCGCTGCACCGACCGCCTCGGCGACGGCACCGACGATCTCGGCGACGTAGGACGCACGGGCCTCCGGGCTGCCTCCGGCACGGTCGTCGCGCACGTTGGAGACGGGGGAGAGGAACTGGTGCAGCAGGTAGCCGTTCGCGGCGTGGAGCTCGACGCCGTCGAGACCTGCCTCGATCGCGTTGCGGGCTGCCTGGACGAACTCGTCGCGGACCGTGTCGAGCTCCTCGGTGGTCAGCGCGTGCGGGACGGGGTACGGCTGGGCACCCGCGGGCGTCCGGACCTCGCCGGCGATGGCGATCGCGCTCGGCGCGACGATGCGGTCGGTGCCCGTGATGTCGGTGTGCGAGACGCGGCCACCGTTCATGAGCTGCATGACGATGAGCCCGCCTGCTCCGTGCACGGCCTCCGCGACGCCGCGCCAGCCCTCGACCTGCTCGGGGGTGACGATGCCGGGCTGGCCCGGGTAGGAGCGCGACTCGGCGCTGGGGTAGGTGCCCTCCGTGATGATGAGCCCGAGGCCTGCGCGCTGGCTGTAGTGCTCGGCGACGAGGTCGCCGGGGACGCCGTCGGCTCCGGACCGCATGCGGGTGAGCGGGGCCATGACGACGCGGTTGGCGAGTTCGAGGTCGCCGAGTCGGACGGGGGCGAAGAGATCCATACGGGTGGTGCCTTTCGTGGGGGTGCGGCACGCGGACGACGCGGCCTCCGGACGCAACCCACCGATGACCGTCGATATTCCGATGATGCTTCTGGACCTTGTGCATCTGGAATACTTCTTGTTAGGCTCATGGTGTGGTCGTCGGGCTCTGTCCCCGCAGCTCGCGACGAGCACGACCCGGTGTCGACGAATCCGAGGGGGAGGCGTCGGCACCGGGATCCCTCATCGGCCGTTCTCCCGACATCCGTCGAATGCCTGCCAGGATACGAAGATGTCCGCCCCCAGATTCGGCCTCGTCTCCGATCTCCGCCGCCCGGAGTCCGGTGAACGTGCCGAGCGCGTCACGTTCGTCGAGTTGTTCTTCGACCTCGTCTTCGTCTTCGCGCTCACCCAGCTGAGCAAGCTCATCGCCGACGACCAGAGCGTCACCGCCGCGCTCGAGTCGATCGTCCTCATCCTGGCGCTCTGGTGGTCCTGGGTGTCCACGAGCTGGGTGACGAACTGGCTCGACCCGGAACGGCTCGCGGTGCGACTCGCGCTCATCGGTTTCGGCCTGTTGGCGTTCGTCGCGGCGGTGTCGGTGTCCGCGTCGTTCACCGACCGTGCGCTGGCGTTCGCCGTCGCCTACGTCGTGCTCCAACTCGTCCGGACGCTGTTCATGGTGGTGGCGACCTGGCGGCACGACCGCGACGTGGCCCTGAGCTTCGCGCGCGTCCTCGTCTGGACCGTGTTCGCCGCCTGCTTCTGGATCGCCGGCGCGCTGGTGCCGGCCGACTGGCAGCTGGCGTTCTGGATCTGCGCCGTCGCCATCGAGTACGGCGGTGGGGCCCTCGGATTCCGACTGCCGGGTGTGCGGGCCTCGGAGGTCGAGAGCTGGGAGCTCTCCGGCGCGCACCTCTCCGAGCGGGCGTCGCTCTTCATCATCATCGCGATCGGCGAGTCGCTGCTCGTCACCGGGTTCGCGTTCGTGGAGCTCGAGACGTCGGCCGCCGCCGTCGTCGGGATGCTCAGCGCCTTCGTCTCGGCGGTGGCGCTGTGGTGGTTGTACTTCCACCGCACGGAGGCGGCGGGACGACGAGCGGTGGAGGCCGCCGAGGAGGAGGCCGACCGCGCCGACCGCGACGGGTCCCGCCCCGGACGACGTGGGCCCGGACGTCTCGGACGCATCGCCCGTGACGGGTACAGCTACGCCCACGTCGTGATCGTCGCCGGGATCGTGCTCGTCTCGGTGGGGGACAAGGAGATCCTCGACCGACCGGCCGCCGCCGTCGAGCTCGCCGGGGGCGTCGTGATCATCGGCGGCCCGGTCCTCTACCTCCTCGGGCTGTCGCTGTTCCGGTTCGTGGTCGATCGCGCCGTTCCACTCGCACCGGTCATCGGCCTCGCGTTGCTCGCGTGCTGCGCGGCCGTCGCGCTCCTCGTGCCGCAGCTCGGAGAACTCGCCCTCGGGTGTCTCTGCACGGCGGTGCTCGTCCTCGCCGCGATCGCCGACACGGTCCTCCCGGACCGTCGGGTCACTGCGGAGCGCCGCCCGGCTTGATCTGCACGGCCTCGCGGTGCGGCCCCGTGTCGTAGCGGGCGCCGCCCGGGTCGCTCGGCTGGGCCGCGAGCCAGATGAAGAAGAACCACCCGAAGATCGGGACCAGGTTGATGAGCTGCCACCAGCCGCTATGGTCCGTGTCGTGCATGCGGCGCGCGTTCAGCGACAGCCCCGGGATGATCGTCGCGAGGCCCCAGGCACCCGACAGGATGCTCTGGGCACCCCATGCGGGGCCTTCGGTGATCTGACCCTCCCAGAACCCTGCCGTGACGCCGGTCGCGACGTCGACACCGCGTCCGATCACCAGGAGCACGGTGACGATGACGGCGTGGACGACCACCCACCACCAGAACTCGCTCCGGCTGGCCCGCCCGGTGAAGATCGGATACCGCTTCCAGAAGCGCAGGAACGCCTGGACCGGGCCGGCGCCCGGGAGCGGGCTGTCGTCCGCGAACCGGGCCGGGATCCGGCGACCGTCCTCGCGGTGCGTCTCGGCCGCCTTCGCGGTCGCGGCGTGTTCGTCTGCGCTGCTCATCGGTCCCCCTGGGTCGAGTCGTCGTGCGTTCGAAGGAGCAACCCTACGCGAGCGAGGGCCGTGGGGGCAGGGGATGCTGCGTGGTCGCGGGGGCGTCCCGCCCCTGGTTTTACAGCCGGGCGACCGTGCCGTACACTGGATGGAGGTAGTTGAAATCTGCCATGATTTTCTGCGCCTGTTTTCACCCGTGTGGTGAGGCAACGCTCAGGAGCTCAGGGTAGCTTCGACCCCTCCGGTGCGTCAGCACTGAAGGGCGGTGGCTCAATTGGTAGAGCAGCGGTCTCCAAAACCGCAGGTTGCAGGTTCAAGTCCTGTCCGCCCTGCGAGTCGGTGCGTATGCACCGGCACACGAAAGGTGTAACGAGTGGCCCCGAAGAGTACCGACACGCCCGGCGAGGACGTCGTCGTCAAGGCGAAGGCGGACCGTGCTGAACGGCGCGGCTTCTTCTCGGGCATCGTCCTGTTCCTGAAGCAGGTCTTCGCGGAACTCAAGAAGGTCGTCACGCCGACGCGGAAGGAACTCCTCAGCTACACGGCTGTGGTGCTCGTCTTCGTCTGCATCATGATGGCGCTCGTCTACGGCATCGACTTCGTCTTCGCCTGGGTCGTCACGTTGGTGTTCGGTACCGCGAGCTAGTCACGCTCAGGTTCCGGTGCTCCGGCCCGGCACCCGGGTTCCACAATCACAGACGGCGACGCAGTCGTCACGCGCCAGCATCTGGCGCCGCGGTCGGGGATCACCCACGGTCCGCACAACAGAAACGGAATGGAAATCAGTGTCTGAGCGAAACTCGAACGACGTCGACTGGGCAACCGCTGCCGAGCAGTCCTCGGAGGACGACGAGGCCCAGGAGGGCAACGTGCTCTCGGCCGACGAGCACTCCGTCGACCCCGCTGAGCACAACGCCGTCCACGTCGAGGAGACCGGCGACACCGAGGTCGACCTCGACGCCGTGCTCGACGCGATGGCCGAGGCCGTCGACCCCGAGGCCGACGCCGTCGTCGACGACGCCCTCGAGCTCGATGAGGCCGCCGAGGTCGAAGCCGCAGCAGAGGCCATCGCCGAAGAAGAGGCAGACCCAACGGACACCGACGCCGAGCCCGCCGAGGAGTCCGAGGAGGACCCCTACGACGCGTTCCGCAAGGAACTCCGCTTCCTGCCCGGCAAGTGGTACGTCATCCACTCCTACGCCGGTTTCGAGCGCAAGGTGAAGGCCAACATCGAGCAGCGCAAGTCGACGCTCGAGGTCGCGGACTACATCTACCAGGTCGAGGTCCCCATGGAAGACGTGGTCGAGATCAAGAACGGCCAGCGCAAGATGGTCACCCGCGTCCGCATCCCCGGCTACGTGCTCGTCCGCATGGACCTCAACGAGGACAGCTGGTCGGTCGTCCGCCACACGCCTGGCGTCACCGGCTTCGTCGGCAACGCGCACAACCCCACGCCGCTCCGCTTCGAAGAGTCCTTCAACATGTTGAAGTCGCTCGTCGAGGTCAAGGAGACCGCACCCGTCAAGGGCTCCGGCACCAAGGGCAGCGCCACGCAGCAGCGTGTCATCCCCGCCGAGGTCGACTTCGAGATCGGCGAGACCATCACGATCAAGGAAGGCTCGTTCGCGGGCCTGCCCGGCTCCATCAGCGAGATCAAGCCCGAGAGCGGCAAGCTCACGGTGCTCGTCTCCCTCTTCGAGCGCGAGACGCCGGTCGAGCTCAGCTTCGACCAGGTCACCAAGCTCTAAGCCGCACGGCTCCACAGTCCACCGCCGCCCGACGGGCGCGCGGGAGAGCGCACATCATCCGATGGCGCTCGAACCCCAGAAGAAGGAAGAAACATGGCACCGAAGAAGAAGGTCACGGGTCTCATCAAGCTGCAGATCCAGGCCGGCGCCGCAAACCCTGCTCCCCCCATCGGCCCCGCCCTTGGTCAGCACGGCGTCAACATCATGGAGTTCTGCAAGGCGTACAACGCGGCCACCGAGTCGCAGCGCGGCAACGTCATCCCCGTCGAGATCACCGTCTACGAGGACCGTTCGTTCACCTTCATCCTGAAGACCCCGCCCGCAGCGGAGCTCATCAAGAAGGCCGCCGGCGTCGCCAAGGGCTCCGGCACCCCGCACACCGTCAAGGTCGCGAAGCTCACCAAGGAGCAGGTCCGTCAGATCGCCGAGCAGAAGGCTCCCGACCTGAACTCGAACGACATCGACGCAGCCGCGAAGATCATCGCCGGCACCGCCCGCTCCATGGGCATCACGGTCGAGGGCTAACCCTCCCGACCAGCTTCGGGGACGCCATCAGGCGGAACCGCGCACGTCTCACTTTTTCACTCGTGGCAGCGCCGGCCAGGCGCAGATGACCACATTTCTCATAGGAGAACGCACATGGCACAGAAGTCGAAGGCCTACCGGGCCGCAGCCGAGAAGATCGAGGCTGACAAGTACTACTCCCCGAACGAGGCGGTCGCCCTCGCCAAGGAGACCGGTTCCGCCAAGTTCAACAGCACCGTCGAGGTCGCCCTCAAGCTCGGTGTCGACCCGCGCAAGGCGGACCAGATGGTCCGCGGCACGGTCATCCTCCCGCACGGCACGGGTAAGACCGCCCGTGTCATCGTCTTCGCGACGGGCCCGGCAGCAGAGGCCGCGATCGCGGCCGGTGCTGACGAGGTCGGCGGCGACGAGCTCATCGCGAAGGTCGCCGAGGGCTACACCTCGTTCGACTCCGCGGTCTCCACCCCGGAGCTCATGGGCAAGGTCGGTCGTCTCGGTAAGGTCCTCGGTCCCCGCGGCCTCATGCCGAACCCCAAGACCGGCACCGTGACGCCGGACGTGGCCAAGGCCGTGTCCGACATCAAGGGCGGCAAGATCGAGTTCCGCGTCGACAAGCACTCCAACGTGCACTTCGTCGTCGGCAAGGCCTCGTTCGACGCCTCGCAGCTCGAGGAGAACATCAACGCCGCGCTCGAGGAGATCCTCCGCCTCAAGCCGTCGTCCTCGAAGGGTCGCTACATCCAGAAGGGCGCCGTGTCGACCACGTTCGGCCCCGGCATCCCGCTGGACGTCAACTCCATCTAGTCTCACCAGCACGAAGGCCCGGTCGCGTCACGCGACCGGGCCTTCGTCGTTCAGCGGGGTGGCGTCGTACGATGCAGGGATGGTCTCCACCCGCCCCGCCACGGTCGATGACGCCGCCGCCCTCGCAACGCTCGCCGCAGCGACCTTCGCCCTCGCCTGCCCACCCGGCACCGCGCAGGAACACATCGACGCGTTCATCGCCGAGCACTTCACGCTCGACCGGTTCACCGACTACCTGGCCGACCCCGGACGCTCGCTCCGGCTCCTGGTCGACGACGATGACGGCACCGCCATCGGCTACACGATGCTCGTCTTCGGAGACCCGGTCGACCCCGACGTGCTCGCCGCGATCATGCACCGCCCGACGGTGGAACTCAGCAAGCTCTACGTGCTCCCCGCGAGTCACGGTGCCGGCGGAGCGCGCACGCTCATGGAGGCGACTCTCGACGACGCGCGGTCCCGAGGCGTGACGTCGGTGTGGCTCGGGGTGAACCAGCAGAACGCCAGGGCGATCCGGTTCTACGGCAAGAGCGGCTTCGCGGTCGCGGGGACGAAGACGTTCCTCGTCGGACCCGAACGGCACGACGACTTCGTCATGGAGCAGGTCTTCGGGGACGCACTTCGACAGGCTCAGTGACCGGTCCTCCGGTCCCTGAGCCCCTACCGGTCCCTGGGCCCCTACCGGTCCCTGAGCTTGTCGAAGGGCGGGGTGCCTAGCCGTCGGCGACCTTGAGGACGATCTTGCCCCGGGAGTGTCCGCCCTCGAGGAGCACGTGGGCCTGCCGGACGGCGTCCAGGTCGAACACCTGGTCGACGAACACCCGGACGTCCCCGGACTCGAGCAGCCGACTGATGGTGTCGAGTGTCGCGCCGTCGGGAGCCACGGTGAACCGCGTCGCACGGACACCTGCGGTCCGGGCCTCCTCCTCGAGCGTCGGCCAGGAACCGGTCGGCGCGTTGATGACGAGCCCGCCGGGACGCAGGACCCGCAGGGAACGCGACCCCGTGTCCTCCACGGTGTTGCCCACGAGGTCGATCACCACGTCGACCTGGTCGACGACGTCCTCGAACCGGTGCAGCTCATGGTCGACCGCCTGATGAGCGCCGAGTTCGCGGAGCCAACCGACGTTCCGACCGGAGCCGGTGGCGATCACCCGCGCGCCGAAGTACGTGGCGAACTGCACGGCGAAGTGTCCGACGCCGCCACTCCCGGCGTGGATGAGGATGCGCTGCCCCTCGTGCGCCTTCGCGACGTCGACGACCATGCCCCATGCGGTCAGCGCGGCGAGGGGGACCCCGGCTGCCTCGACGTGCGACAGGGTCGTCGGCTTCCGTGTCAGGCTCAGCGAGGACACCGTGACGTACTCGGCGTAGCTGCCGCCCGTCCGCGGGAAGCTCGTCATGCCGTAGACCTCGTCGCCGGGCAGGAGGCCGGCGGCCGCGAAGGGCGACTCGACCACGATGCCGCTGAAGTCGTACCCGAGGACGGCAGGCATCGCCGTGATGGCCGACGAGACGCCTCGGCCTGAGCGGGTCTTGGCGTCGATCGGATTCACGCCGGCCGCGACGACCTTCACGAGGAACTCCGCCATGACCGGACGCGGTGTCGGCACGGTCTCCATCCGGAGGACCTCAGGGCTGCCGACGGCGTCGATCACCGCGGCTCGCATGGTCTCCGGTGCCGGCTTCACCGCGTCCGCGGTTGTCACCAGTGACCAGGAGTGTCCGACTCCTTGACGCATCGAGTACTCCTTCGTCGTTCATCCCCCGAACGCTCCACCCGGCGGAGGTCGGCTCGGCGACGAGTCTCGCTCCGGTGCGTGGTCCGGCTCTGCTCTCATCAAAGCCGTCGAATGAGTCGGCGCTGTTACGGGGGTGTCAATTGGCTGGAAACGATTCCCTCTCTTCGGGGGACACGACGGCCCGGCTGTCGCCCGATCGTCGGGCGCATGCTTCCGATACAGTGTCGCAATGCGAGCACTGTTCGGAGTCATCAGGATCATCGCGGCCGGGGTGATCATCGCCGCCATCGTCGGCCAGTTCGTCTACACCCTGTCCTTCGGCGATGCGCCCGACGACTTCTTCGTCAACTTCTTCAGCTACTTCACGATCCTGTCGAACGCGCTGAGTGCGATCGTCCTGTTGGTCGGCGCCGGGTTCTGCTTCCGGCTGCGACGCGATCCCGCCTGGTACAACCTGGTCCTCGGCTGCGTCGTGACGTACATGGCGACCACCGGCGTGGTCTACAACCTCTTGCTGCGCGGCATCGCCCTCGACCAGGGACACACCCTCGGCTGGTCGAACGAGGTGCTGCACCTCATCGCACCGATCTACCTGGTGCTCGTCTGGATCGTGACGCCCGGCAAGTCGCGCCTGGAATGGCGTCAGGTGTGGGCGATCATCGCGTTCCCGCTCGTGTGGACCGTCTACACGATGATCCGCGGATCGATCGTCGGCTGGTACCCGTACCCGTTCCTCAACCCGGCGCAGCCCGGCGGCTGGGGAGCCGTCGTCGTCTACATGATCGCCATCGCCGGGTTCATCGGCCTCATGGGCTGCGCCGTCATCGCGTTGAGCCGGACGAGGCTCATCCGCGGATGACGGGGCCCACACCAGACCAGCGGGTCCTTCGATCCTCGGCGGTGCGCCGTCGCCGCTCCATCGCGCTCTGGTTCGCGGTCATCGGGGGCGTGCTCGTCGTGGTCGCCACGATCATGATCTGGGGCGCACGACTCAGCCTCGGCAAGAACAGCTATGTGAGCGGGCTCGGCTCCACCGGCGAGGTGACGGCTCCGGTCTTCAACACCGCGCTGCTCATGGTCGCGGTCGGCGGTCTCAGCATCGCCGTCGCCCTGCAGCGAGTGGGCCAGTCCCGAGAGGCCGGTCCGCGCCGCTCGCGAGTGCGGCTGCTGCTCGTGCCCTGGCTGCTCGTGGGACTGTCGAGCCTGTGCTTCCTCGTGGCCTCGCGGGTGACCTGCACCTACGAGTGCCCGATCCCGTCGAACCCCCTGTTCACGCTCCAGGACGCGGTGCACATCTCCTTCGCGGTGCTGGGCTTCGCGCTCGCCTGCCTGGCGATGATCGGGTCGGCCCTCGGGTCGCGGCTGCGCGCCGTCCGGCGGTTGTCCTGGTTCGCCGGGTCCGCCGTCGCGGTGGTCGCGGGGGTGGGTGGCCTGCTCTCGCTCGCCGAGATCGGGCAGCAGGTCGGCAGTTGGTTGGAGTTCGCGGCGATGACCATCGCCCTGTTCTGGCTCGTCGGGTACGGCCTGGCGGAGGTACTCGCCGTCGGGAGGACGGACGTTGTCGGACGCCTTGGTTCGGCGGTCGAGGACGCGCGTCAGGTCGATGCGGCGTCGAGCGCCCGGGGCTGAGTCATCGCATCGATCGCCGGTGCTGAGAGGGCTTCGCGGAGCACCATGATCGCCGCTCCCAACACCCCGGCCTCCTCGCCGGCCGTCGAGGTGACGATGCCGAGGTGCCCGGTGGCGAGCGGCATCGACCGACGGTAGACCACTTCGCGGACGCCGGTCAGGAGATGCTCGCCCGCCCGGGTCATCGTCCCGCCGAGCACGATCACGGAGGGGTTCAGGAGGTTCACCACGACGCTGAGGACCTCACCGATCTCCCGGCCGGCTTGCCGGGTGGTCTCGATGGCCGTCCGGTCACCCGCACGGATGAGTGCCGCGACGTCGCGACTGCTGACGGCGTCGATCCCGTGGGCGCGGAGTTCGGTGGCGATCGCCGGTCCGCTCGCGATGGCCTCGAGGTCGCGCTCGTCGTCCGCCGCGCGAGGGGAGTCGCGACCGACGGGGACCTGCACGTGTCCGATGTCGCCGGCAGCACCGAGTGCCCCGCGCTGCAGTTCGCCTCCCGCGATGATCCCGGCACCGATCCCCGTGGAGACCTTCACATAGACGAGGTCGGCCGTGTGCGGCCAGGAGATCGCGTGCTCGCCGAGCGCGAGGACGTTGACGTCGTTGTCGACGAGGACCGGGACGTCGATGGTCCGGCGGATGTAGGCGGGGACGTCGAAGCGGTCCCATCCCGGCATGATCGGCGGGTTCGTCGGCCGTCCGGTGGAGTGCTCGACCGGCCCCGGGAGGCCGATGCCGATCCCGATGACCGGGGGAGCGACCGGCTGGGGTGTGGCCCACGTCTGCGGAGCGGCCAGCAGGGCCGACGCCGCTTCGACCACCCAGTCGAGGACGGGCTCGGGTCCTGTGGCGATCTGCAGCTCCGACCGACTCGTCGCGAGGATCGCTCCGGACAGGTCGGTGACGGCCACCGTCCCGTGCGTCGCCCCCAGGTCGACGGCGACGACGACGCGCGCGAGCGGGTTGAACGCGATCCGGGCGGGCGGGCGACCGCCTGACGAGGCCGCTTCTCCGGCGGGGCGGAGCAGGTCTGCGGCGACGAGGGCGTCGATCCGGAGGGAGACGGTGGAGCGGGCCAGGCCGGTCAGGGCGCACAACTCCGACTTCGTGCGTGCCTCACCGCCGCGGAAGAGCTGGAAGAGGTCGCCGGCGCCCGGTGCTCCGGGGGAGGGGCGTTGCGGCTCGGTCATGGCGACAGTCAACCATCCCGGTCGACTTCTGTCGACTTACCGTCAGAAGTCGAGGCTCAGCTGGGATTCCTGGAGCGGCTGTGCGACCGGCGCGGGCTCCGGGAGGACCGGGCGCCGAGCGGCGGGATTGGTGCGGTGGTACAGCTCGTCGATGAGCGCGTTCGCGAGCCCGACCAGCTTCGCGATCTCGGCGTCGTCGCGCTCGACCCACCGACAGAGCGGCTCGTCGTCGACGGGGACGAAGTCCTTGTGCTCCTCCCAGACGACGAGCGTCCGCTCCGCGCCGATCACGTACTGCTGCCACCAGACCTGGCGCAGGTAGTTGCGGGGGATCGAGCGCCAGGACTTCTTCGTGGTCTTGATCTCGGCGAGGACGACCGCACCGCGTTCGGTCACGGCGATGCCGTCGGGGGTGGCCAGATGGCGGTGTTCGACCTCGGCTCGGAAGAGTGCCGACGAGGGGTTGATGCCGTGGGTCGCGGCGACCCATCGGGCGATCTCCGGTTCGCGGGCGCGCCCGTGGTCGGTGAAGGCGTTGCCGGAGAAACCCGTCCCGCCGAGCTTCGCGTCGGCCGCCCGCTGGATCGAGGCCGGCGTCGAGAGCGTCGCGACGTCGGTCGCGGTGATCCCGCGCGAACGAGCCCGCAGCCACGAGATGCGGTCGCTGGAGTCAGCGACGATCCGGGAGAGCAGTGCGGGGTTCACCTGACCATTGTCCCCCACGCTTCCGACTCCTGCGGTATTGGTCGCCGGGGGAGCGGCGACCGGTGGGAGACTTTTGTTTGACCACCGACAGAAGTGTGGTTAGCCTGGATCTCGCAGCAGCGGCTGCCTGACACCATCATCATTGAGGAGCATCGTGTCGACTTCCCAACTCTCTGTCCAGCTCTACTCGGTACGGGAGCCGCTCACCGCGGATCGCGCCGCAGCGCTGCAGCGCCTGACCGAGATCGGTTTCCGCCAGGCCGAGCCGTTCGGCTTCGGTCCCGGCGTCAGCCTCCAGGACATCCACGATGCAGGCCTCGCCACCCCGAGCGCGCACGGCAAGGTCATCGCCGACGACATCGACCTGTCGGCGGCCTTCGGCGCGGCGGCCGAGCAGGGCGTGCAGGTCCTCATCGATCCCGCCATCGCCGAGGAGCGCTTCGCCACGGCCGAGACGGTCGCGTCGATCGCCGACGAGCTGAACGCCGCGGCAGCGGTCGCCGCCGGTCACGGGGTCCAGGTGGGCTACCACAACCACTGGTGGGAGCTCGAGGGTGACGTCGCGGGCACCAGCCCGCTCGAGCACCTCGCCGCACTCACCGACCCGGCCGTCGTGTTCGAGGTCGACACCTACTGGGTCGAGGTCGGCGGACGCCGCGCGGTCGACGTCCTCGCCGCGATCGGCGATCGCGTGCGCTTCATCCACGTCAAGGACGGCGACGCCTCACGCGACACGCTGAAGCAGCTGCCAGCGGGTGCCGGGGTCGTCCCGGTGCTCGACATCCTCGCCGCGGCACCGCAGGCCCTGCGCGTCGTCGAGTTCGACGCGTTCGACGGCGACATCTTCCAGGGGCTCGAGCAGAGCTTCACGTACCTCACCACGAACGGAGTCCAGGCATGAGCAACAGCACCGGAACGGTCGGTGTCGGCCTCATCGGCGCCGGCGTCATCAGCGACCAGTACCTCAGCAACCTGGTCACCTTCCCCGACCTCGACGTCCGGTTCGTCGCGGACCTCGACCTCGAGCGGGCGAAGACGCAGGCCGAGAAGTACGGGGTGCCCGGCCACGGTTCGGTCGCCGAGCTCCTGGCCGACCCCGAGATCGAGATCGTCGTCAACCTGACCATCCCGAAGGTCCACGTCGAGGTCGCCATGCAGATCCTCGACGCCGGCAAGCACGTGTGGAGCGAGAAGCCCTTCGCGCTCGACCGCGAGAGCGGGCAGGCCCTGCTCGCCGCCGCGAAAGAGAAGGGGCTCCGCGTCGCCACGGCACCGGACACCTTCCTCGGCGCCGGCATCCAGTCCGCCCGCCGCCTCGTCGAGGCCGGCGGCATCGGCCAGCCCCTCACCGCGCTGACCCTCATGCAGAGCCCCGGCCCGGAGTCGTGGCACCCGAACCCCGACTTCCTGTTCCAGGATGGTGCCGGCCCGCTCTTCGACATCGGCCCGTACTACATCACGGCGCTCGTGCAGCTGTTCGGGCCGGTCGCCCGGGTCACGGCCCTGGCCTCGCAGGCCTTCCCCCAGCGGACGATCGGATCCGGCCCGCGCGCCGGTCAGTCGTTCGACGTGACGGTGCCGACCCACGTGAGCGCCCTCTTCGAGTTCGAGAGCGGCCAGCTCGCGCAGAGCGTCTTCAGCTTCGACTCCAAGCTCGGCCGCACGCAGTTCGAGGTCGCCGGCTCGACCGGCACGCTCGTCGTCCCCGACCCGAACACCTTCGAGGGCGACCTGCTCGTCTACGGCGGTGGCGAGGAGCCCGAGTCGATCCCGTCGACCGGCCCGACGCAGGGCCGCGGAACCGGGGTGGTCGAGCTCGCCCAGGCGATCCGCGCCGGTCGTCCCGAGCGGGCGTCGGGCGAGCTCGCGTACCACGTGCTCGACGTCATGGTCTCGACGGCCGAGTCGGGTCTCAGCCGCACCTCGGTCGACGTCGTCAGCACCGTGGAGCTCGCGCCCGCGCTGCCCGAGTCGTGGACGCCGGCGGACGGCACCTTCGGGGCATGACCGTGGCCGGTCCCGGTATCGCCGTGGTGGGCGGTGGCTTCATGGCCACCGTCCACAGCCGGGCGGCCCGCGCTGCGGGTGCCCGGCTGGTCGGCGTCGTCGCCTCGACGCCCGAACGCTCGCAGGAGGTCGCCGCGAACCTCGGTTTCGAGCGCGGGTACGGCTCGCTCGACGAGCTGCTGGCCGACCCCTCGGTAGACGTGGTGCATGTCTGCACGCCGAACGCGCTCCACGCCGAGCAGGCCCTCGCGGCCATCGCGGCCGGCAAGCACGTCGTCTGTGAGAAACCCCTCGCGACCGACGCCGCGACCGCCGAGCGTCTCGTCACCACCGCCGCGGAGGCCGGTGTCGTCGGCACGGTGCCGTTCGTGTACCGCTTCCACCCGCTCGTCCGGGAGGCCCGGGCGCGCGTCGCCGCGGGTGACCTCGGGACCCTGCTCACGATCAGCGGGTCGTACCTCCAGGACTGGTTGCTCGCGCAGGCCGACGACAACTGGCGGGTCGACTCGGCGGCCGGTGGCCGTTCTCGCGCTTTCGCCGACATCGGTTCGCACCTCGTCGACCTCCTGGAGTTCATCACGGGCGCGCGCATCACCGAGCTGAGTTCGACGGTCCGCACCTTCTTCGCCGAACGCGCGAACACCCCGGAGGTCACGACCGAGGACGCTGCGGCGGTCGTCATCCGGCTCGAGGGCGGCGCGATCGGCACGCTGCTCGTCTCCCAGGTGGCACCGGGTCGGAAGAACCGACTGCACCTCGAGATCGCGGGTACGGAGCTCAGCATCGGCTTCGATCAGGAAGCGCCCGAGACGCTGTGGCTCGGCCGTCGGTCGGGCACGCAGGTGTTGCCTCGCGACGCCGACCAGCTGCACCCCGACGCCGCTCGGCTGTCCATCGTCCCCTCCGGGCATCCGATGGGCTACCAGGACGCCTTCAATGCGTTCGTGGCTGACAGCTACGCGGCGATGGCCGGGCAGTCGCCGGACGGCCTGCCCGTCTTCGCCGACGGACTCCGCACCGCGCGGATCACCGAGGCCGTTCTGGACGCGGCCGACACCGGCCGCTGGGAAGCGATCACCACCTCCACCGACGACGAGACGAGGATCACCGCATGACCGACACCACCGACAAGACCTACGCCAGCCGCCTCCCGGTGACCCTGTTCACCGGACAGTGGGCGGACCTCCCCTTCGAAGAGGTCGCCCGCCTCGCCGCCTCCTGGGGCTACGACGGCCTCGAGATCGCGGCCTCGGGCGACCACCTCGACCTCAAGCGCGCGGATGAGGACGACGCCTACCTGCGGTCCCGCCTCGACATCCTCGACCGGCACGGCCTCGAGGTCTTCGCGATCTCGAACCACCTCACCGGCCAGGCCGTGTGCGACGACCCGATCGACTTCCGCCACCAGGCGATCGTGCGTGACTACACCTGGGGCGACGGCGACGCGGAGGGGGTGCGGCAGCGGGCGGCCGAGGACATGAAGCGGTCCGCGAGGGTCGCGCGCAAGCTGGGCGTCGACACGGTCGTCGGCTTCACGGGGTCGAAGATCTGGCAGTACTCCGCGATGTTCCCACCGGTGCCGGCCGCCGTCATCGACGCCGGGTACGAGGACTTCGCGACCCGTTGGAACCCGATCCTCGACGTCTTCGACGCCGAAGGTGTCCGCTTCGCACACGAGGTGCACCCGTCCGAGATCGCCTACGACTACTGGACGAGTGTCCGCACCCTCGAGGCGATCGACCACCGCCCGGCGTTCGGCTTCAACTGGGACCCGTCGCACATGATGTGGCAGGGCGTCGACCCGGTCGGGTTCATCGTCGAGTTCGCGAACCGGATCTACCACGTCGACTGCAAGGACACGCGGATCCGGCCGGCCACCGGTCACGCCGGCATCGTCGGCTCGCACCTGCCCTGGGGCGACCCGCGACGCGGTTGGGACTTCGTGTCGACCGGTCACGGCGACGTGCCGTGGGAGGACGCGTTCCGTGCCCTGTCGAGCATCGGCTACGCCGGTCCGATCTCCATCGAGTGGGAGGACGCGGGCATGGACCGCCTGCACGGTGCCGAGGAGGCCGTCGGGTACATCCGGAACCTGCTCTGGAAGCTGCCCGAGCAGTCGTTCGACGCGGCGTTCAGCACCCAGTAGCCCCGGTCCCTGAGCTGCCTCTTCGGTCCCTGAGCCGCCTGTTCGGTCCCTGAGCCTGTCGAAGGGCTACAACGCCTTCGCCGCCGCGACGAGCACCTGGTTGAGCGTGGGCGCACCGGTCGCGCGGAACACCTCGGTGCCGTCGTCGGCGGTGATGATGACCGTCGGGGTGGAACGGATGCCGTCGGCCTCCGCCTCCGCCGAACGGAAGGCGACGTCGCGTTCCTCGACGACGGCGCCGGCCACGAGCGCCGGGACCTCGGCCAGGACGGCGCGAGCCTGCATGCAGGGGGCACAGAACGCGGAGGTGTACAGGGTGAGCTTCACGTCTCCTGCAACGCGACCCGGCGGTCGACCATTCCGCTTCGGTCGCGGGATCCTGGGGGAGTTGTCAATCGTCCGCACGATCTCGGGTTGATGGACCAGGATGGCGTCATGAGAATCGCAGTGACGGGAGGCTCGGGCAAGCTCGGGCGAACAGTGGTCGGCCATCTTCGGGAGCACGGTCACCTGGTGGTCAACCTCGACCAGGCGGGAGAGCGCGGTGACGGCTTCGTCCGCATCGACCTGCGTGACGCGGGCCAGGTGTTCGACGCCCTCACCGGTGTCGACGAGCAGGCGCCGGACGGGTTCGACGCGGTCGTCCACCTGAGCGCCATCCCCGCGCCCGGGCTCTCGACGAACACCGCGACCTTCCAGAACAACATCCTCAGCACGTACAACGTGTTCAACGCCGCCATCAAGGCCGGCATCACGAACATCGTCACGGCGTCGAGCGAGACCGTCCTGGGGCTGCCGTTCGACACCCCGCCGCCCTACATCCCCGTCGACGAGGCCTACGCCGCCCGACCCGAGTCGACGTACTCGCTGTCGAAGCACCTTGAGGAGCAGTTGGCGATCGAGCTCACGCGGTGGCACCCCGAGCTCAAGATCATCGCCCTCCGCTTCTCCAACGTGATGGACGAGGCCGACTACGCGGCGTTCCCGTCGTTCGACGCCGACGCCACCCTCCGCAAGTGGAACCTCTGGGGCTACATCGACGGCCGTGACGGCGCCCAAGCCGTGCGGCTCGCGCTCGAGCACCAGGCCACGGGGTTCGACCGGTTCATCATCGCGGCGGCCGACACGGTCATGTCGCGCGACAACGTCGAGCTCGTCGCAGAGGTCTTCCCGGACGTCCCCGTCACCGGTGACATCGCCGGCAACGGGACGCTGCTGTCGATCGACCACGCCCGCGAGGTCCTCGGGTACGACCCGAAGCACAGCTGGCGCGACGCCCCTTCAGCCCCCTGACGGTTCACAATTCAGGACGGCCCCGGCCAGTCGCCCGCCGGCTTGCTCCTGAGCCGCCGACGCGCCGCGGGCGTCCTGAGTTGTGAACCGGACAGGGTGACGTTCACAACTCAGGACGCCTACGGCGTGTTCCGACCTCGCGACGGGTAGCCGGCGCGACGCGCCGCGGGCGTCCTGAATTGTGAACAGCACTCCCGGTCAGAGGGCGCCGTTGAGCTTCGCGAGGAGTTCGGCGAGCCGCCGCACCTCGTCCTCGTCCCAGGACGAGAGCTGCTGGTAGAGCATCGCCTGGTCGCTGGCCCGTGTCGACTCCATCCGGCGCTCACCTTCGGCGGTCGCGACGACGAGGCTCGCCCGGCCGTCCTCGGGGTCCGGCGTCCTCGTCACGAGGCCGAGCGTCTCCAGCTGGTGGATGAGGCGACTCACCGCGCTCTTGTCGGTCGCGAGCATCTCGGCCAGGGCACCGGCGCGGATCGCTCCGGAGCGCGAGACCATGCTGAGCAACTTGTAGCCGGCCGGCTGGAGTCCGGGGGAGATCCGCTCGGCGCGGTCGCGGATGCCGTTGCGGATGCGGTTGACGAGGAGCGCGAACTGCTCCTCCACGGCACCGATCGCGAGGTCGTGCGCGGTGCCGGCCGCTGCGTCGTCGGCAGCGGCCGGCCCGGCCTGGGCGTCGTGATCGATGGACATCGTTCGCATTGTACGGACTAGCGGCCGTGCCGGGGGCTGTGCGTGTCGGCCTCCGTGCCGCTGTCCGTGTCGGCGGTCTCGTCCCGTCCTCGCTCGAGTCGGGTGTCCGCCTCGCCACCGATTATGGCCTCGGCGACGTCGAGCGCGCCGGTCGCGAAGGACTGGGTCGACGTGGACGCGGTGGCCGTCGTGACGGACCCGGTGGCCGCGCCGACGAGGGCGGGCTCCGCGGGACCCTGCTCGGCCATGCGCTGGACGGCGTTCTTCGACCCGAGCTTCTTGTTGGGCAGGAAGATCACGGCGATGATCGTCAGGATCGCGAGCGGTGCGGCGACGAGGAAGATGTCGGCCACCGCGTCACCGTAGACGGACTCGATGATGGTCCGCACCGACTCGGGCAGCGTGCTCACCTTCGGGATCGTGCCGCTGGAGAGCGTCTCGGCGATCTTGGCGCCGGGAGCACCGAGGGCGACGATGGCCGCCTGCAGGTCGTCCTGGCGGTCGGCGAGCATGTCGGTGACCTTCGTCGCGAGCACCGAGCCCATGACCGAGACGCCGATCGTGCCGCCGAGGCTGCGGAAGAACGCGACACCGGCGCTCGCCGTCCCCAGCTGCTGCGGCAGGACGTCGTTCTGGACCACGAGCACGAGGTTCTGCATCACCATGCCGACGCCGGCGCCGAGGACGAACATGTACACGGAGACGAGCACGTAGTTCGTGTCGTAGTGGATCGTGCTCATGAGGAAGAGGCCGACGGTGAGGAGGATCGAACCCACGATGAGGTACGGCTTCCAGTGGCCGAAGCGGGAGATGAACTGTCCGACCACGATGGAGGCGATCAGCAGGCCACCGATCATCGGGAGCGTGAGCAGGCCCGACTCGGTCGGCGTCGCGCCACGCGCCAGCTGCATGTACTGGCTGAGGAACACCGAGGTGCCGAACATCGCCACGCCCACCGAGATGCTCGCGATGACGGCGAGGGTGAAGGTGCGGTTCTTGAACAGCGACATCGGGATGATCGGCTCGTCGACCTTGATCTCGACGATGACCGCGGCGGCGAGCAGGAGGACGGAGATGCCCACCATGACGAGCGTCGTGAAGCTCGCCCACTCGAACTGCGTCCCCGCCAGGGTGACCCAGATGAGCAGCAGCGAGACACCGCCGGCGATGAGAGCGGCGCCCAGGTAGTCGATCTTGACCTTGCCCACCTTCCGCTTCGGGAGGTGGAGCGTGCGCTGCAGCAGGAAGATCGCCGCGATCGCGAAGGGCACGCCGACGAAGAAGTTCCAGCGCCAGCCGAGCGAGTCGGTGAGGAGTCCGCCGAAGAGCGGGCCGCCGACCGTGCCGACCGCCATGACCGCACCGAAGAGGCCCATGTACCGGCCACGCTCGCGCGGGCTGATGATGTCGGCCATGATGATCTGGCTGAGCGCCGTGAGTCCACCGGCGCCGAGACCCTGCAGGACGCGGAAGCCGATGAGCGTGCCGGTGTCCTGCGAGAAGCCGGCGAGTGCCGAACCGAGCACGAAGACGCCGAGCGCCAGCTGGATGAGCAGCTTGCGGTTGAAGAGGTCGGCGAACTTGCCCCAGATGGGCGTCGAGACGGTGGTGGCGAGCAACGTGGCCGTGACGACCCAGGTGAACGCCGTCTGGTCGCCGTTCAGGTCGGAGATGATCCGGGGGAGGGACGTGGAGACGACGGTTCCGGCGAGGATCGACACGAACATGCCGAGGAGGAGGCCGGAGAGGGCCTCGAGCACCTGGCGATGCGTCATGCCGTTGTCCGCGCGAGCGGGCGTGGCGGGTGTTGAGGTGGTGTGTGACATGGGCTCCGCGATCGTGATGACGTCAGCTAGTTGATATGCGTCAACTATATGAGAAGTAGTTGATCAGTGTCAACCAATCGCGGTGGCGGGGTATTCCCGTCGCCCTTCGACAGGCTCAGGGGCCGGGGAGGGGCGGCTCAGGGACCGGGGAGGGGCGGCTCGGGGACCGGGGTGGGGCGGCTCGAGGAGCGGATGGGAGCCGCTCCCCGAGCCTGCCGAGGGGCCGGTCAGCGCCGCGTCGTGACGTCCTTGAGTTTCCCGTTCGCGAGGTGCAGACGCCGCTCGGCGCGCTTGGCGACCGCGGTGTCGTGCGTCACCACCACGACCGTGAGTCCGCGGTCGCGCCACAGGCCCTCGAGGAGGTCCATGATCTCGTCGCGGGTCTCCTCGTCGAGGTTGCCGGTCGGTTCGTCGGCGAGCAGCACCTCGGGCTCCTTGACGAGCGCACGGGCGATCGCGACCCGCTGCTGCTGCCCGCCCGACAGCTCGGTGGGGAGGTGCGAACCGCGCTCCGCGAGTCCGACGGACGCGAGTGCCGCACGAGCCCTGGTCTCGCGTTCGGCCCGCGGGGTGCCGATCGGGACGAGGGCCATCTCGACGTTCTCCTGTGCCGTCAGCGTCGGGATGAGGTTGAATCCCTGGAACACGAAGCCGATCTCCGTGGCGCGGATCCTGCCGAGCTTCGTCTCGCTGAGCGTCGAGAGGTCGTCGCCGGCGAGGGAGATGCTGCCGGCGGTCGGTCGGTCCAGCGCGCCGAGCATCTGGAGGAGCGTCGACTTGCCGCCGCCGGTCGGGCCTTGGATGGCGACGAGCTGGCCGTCGGGGATCTCGAGGTCGACGCCGTCGAGCGCGGTGACGGAGCGCTTCGCCTGGCGGTACTGCTTGGTGAGGCCGGTGATCGTGTACATGGGGTCCTTCGTTCTGCTGGTCGGAGTGAGGAATGGGGCCGCCGGATGGTCGCGGGGGAGACGACCACCCGGCGGCGTCTGGTGCGTCGCCTAGGCGACGGAGCGGAGTGCCTCGGCCGGACGGAGCCGTGAGGCACGCCACCCGCCGATGGCACCGGCGAGCAGCCCGCCGAGGATGGCGATCCCGACGGCGATGACGATGATCCACGCGGTCACGGGGGCCTGGAGGACGATGTCGGTGGTGCTCGCGGCTGCAGCGCCCGGGGCACCGCCGAACCCTCCGGCTGCTCCCGCCGCCACGTCCGACGGCATGCCGGCGGCAGCTCCGGGGCCGCCGAGACCGACATCGGCCGAGGTCGTCGTCGCCGCCGCGCTGAGCGTCGGCGCGACGAGGTTCACGACGAGGATGCCGACGAGGCCGACCGCGACACCGACGGCGCCGCCGATGAGCGACTGCACGACGGATTCACCCGCGACCTGGCCGACGATGCGCCGGTTGCTCCAGCCGATCGCCTTGAGCGTGCCGAACTCGCGGGTCCGGCGCGTGACTCCGGAGATCGTGAACAGGATCGCGATGAGGAACGCTGCGGCGAGCACGATGAGCGACAGCCAGGTTCCGAGGTTCGACACGAGCGTCGACGCCGAGGCGAGCGAGCCGGACACGGTGGACGCGAGGTCCTCCTGGGTGCTCACGGTCGCGTCGGGCAGTGCCGCCTCGATGTCGGTCTGCACCTGTGTGATGTCGGTCGACGAGGCGGCCTGCACGTACACGTGGCTGACCTGGCCGTCGAGTCCGGCGAGCGTCTGCGCGACGTCGAGGGGGATGTAGACGTTCGAAGCGGTCGTGGCGTCGGCTCCGGAGGCGGTCACCGTGCCGACCACGCTGAACGTGGTGCCCGCGATGTCGATCGTGTCGCCGGTGGCGATCCCGGCCTCGGTCGCGTAGGAGGCGTCGAGGACGGCGACGTCCGTGCCCGCGTCGTCGGCTGCGAGCGAGCGACCGTCGCTGAGGGTGACGGCCGAGAGCGGACCGACGGCGTCGCCCGAGGGGTCGAGACCGAGGACGGTGAAGGAGTCGACGCCGAAGGAACTCCCGCCTGCGCCGTCCGGACCGCCCTGCGGCGGGGTCGCACCGGTCGCATCGCCGCCGGGGACGCCCGCCGCCCCATCGGATCCCTGCGCCTGGGAGAAGTCGGGCAGCTCACCGGTGAAGGTCGTGTTCGTGAGCGACAGGGTGGCTGCCGCGGCTTCGACGTCGGCGACGTCGGTGATCGTGCCGAGCGCCGTCGCGTCGAAGGTCGAGGTGCCGCGCGCCGCCTCGAGCCGCGACTGGTTGACGGTCGTCGTCCCGTCGCTCGTCGACCCGTCGCCCGACCCGAAGTCGAAGTTCTGGCCGGGGCCGCCGCCGTCCGTCGGTGCCTCGGCGGCCTGACTCACCGTGATGTCCGTTCCGACCCCGTAGACCGATTCCAGCACCGACGCCTGCGCCGTCTTCACGCCGGCAGCGACCGAATTGACGAGGATCACGAGGGCGATGGCGAGCGCCATCCCGATGGCGATGATGATGGTCTGTTTGCGACGACCGACGAGTTCCCGCCGGAGATACGTTCCGAACATGTCTGTGTTTCCTTCTGCTCTGGTGCACGTGCCGGCGTCCCCGTTGCGCGACGCCGACGATCCGCACGTCGCGGATGACTCGGACCGGACGCTACGGAGGCCCGCTTGGCCTGCGCCTCGGCGACGCTATGAATCGGCCCAGGCCGCTACGGGCGCGTCGCCGACTCGGGGAGGGCACAGCATCCGTCTGGTCGGTTCATAGACAGCTCATAGGGCGGCGGCCAATACTGAACCCGTGAACATCCCGACCCAGGCGCCCGGTGCCGCGCGAAGCGCACTCAAACGGGCCGACGGCACCGCCGTCCGCGTGCTCGTCGTCGACGACGAGGCCACGCTCACGGACCTCCTGCAGATGGCCCTGCGTTACGAGGGCTGGGAGATCAGGACCGCCGCCGACGGCCGCGAGGCCCTCACGACCGCCCGCGACTTCCGACCGGACGCCATCGTGCTCGACATCATGCTGCCCGACCTGGACGGACTGCAGGTGCTGAACCGCCTGCGGACCTCGGGGAGCGACGTCCCCGTGCTGTTCCTCACCGCCAAGGACTCGCTCGACGACCGCATCGCCGGCCTCACCGCCGGCGGCGACGACTACGTGACGAAACCCTTCAGCCTCGAGGAGGTCGTCGCGCGGCTGCGCGGGCTCATCCGCCGCTCGACCCTGCTGGCCGCGGACGAGTCCGGCCCGGACATCGTGGTCGGCGACCTCGTGCTCAACGAGGACAGCCACGAGGTGACGCGCGACGGCGAGCCCATCGAGCTCACCGCGACCGAGTTCGAGCTGCTGCGGTTCCTCATGCGGAACCCGCGCCGGGTGCTGAGCAAGGCCCAGATCCTCGACCGGGTGTGGAGCTACGACTTCGGTGGTCGAGCGAGCGTCGTCGAGATCTACATCTCCTACCTGCGGAAGAAGATCGACGCCGGACGCGAGCCCATGATCCACACCGTGCGCGGTGCCGGCTACATGTTGAAGATCCCGACGGTCGGTTCGTGACCACGAGCGCCCCCGTCACCGACCCGGCAGCGACGACCCCCGGTTCCACCCACCCCAAGCGGGCTCCATGGACGCTCCGTCGACGTCTCATGGTCGTCGTCGTCGGCCTCCTCGCCCTCGGCAGCGCCGTCGTCGGCGTCGCGAGCGCGGTGGCGGTGAGCGGCCTCCTCACCGAAGGCGTCGACAACCAGCTCACGAAGGCCGCGGAGCGGATCGTCGACTACGGCCGGAACGGTCAACTCCCCGCGCCGGAATCCATCCCCGACGCTGCGATCCCGGACGGCTACGGCGGTGGCTCGGGCACGCGCGAACCTCCCGCCTTCATCGGCGCTCCGGGCCTCGGCCCCGGCGCACTGGGGGCGATCGTCGTCGACGGCACCATCGTCAACGCCGGATACCTCAACGCCGACGGCAGCACGGTCCCGTGCACGGAGAGCCAGGACGCCATGATCCTCACGGTGTCGGCGGGCGACCGACCGTCGACCATCGACCTCGGGGAGCACCTCGGCGAGTATCGTGTCGTCGCCGTCACCGACGCGAGCGGCGCGACGAGGATCATCGGGCTCCCGCTCGCCGAGGTCACCTCGACGGTCATGCAGCTCGTCACCCTCATCGCGATCATGAGCGTCGTGGTCCTGCTGCTCGCCGGGCTGGCCGCGTTCGCGATCGTGCGGTACTCGCTCCGCCCGCTCGACCGGGTCGTCGCGACGGCCGCGGTCGTCGCCGAGCTGCCCCTCGACCGCGGTGAGGTGGCGCTCGCCGTCCGGGTACCGGAGTCGGACACCGACCCGCGAACCGAGGTCGGACGCGTCGGATCGGCGATCAACCGCATGCTCGGGCACGTCTCGTCCGCGCTGAACGCGCGGCAGGCGAGCGAGAACAAGGTTCGCCGGTTCGTCTCGGACGCGAGCCACGAGCTCCGGACCCCGCTGGCGTCCATCGCCGGATACTCGGAACTCGCCGCCCGGAAGTCGGACGCGCTGCCGGAGGACGTCACCCACTCGCTCGGGCGGATCCGCTCCGAGGCCGGTCGCATGACCACGATCGTCGAGGACCTGTTGCTGCTGGCGCGGTTGGACGAGGGACGCGAACTCGCGAAGCGCCCCGTCGACCTCACCGAACTCGTCATCCACACCGTCGGCGACGCCCACGTCGCCGGGCCGGACCACGTGTTCGAACTCGACTTCCCCGAGGAGCCCGTCCTCGTCACGGGTGACGCGTCCCGGCTGCAACAGGTGATCGTCAACCTGCTGGCCAACGCGCGGACCCACACGCCCGCCGGGACGACCGTGCGGACGGGTCTCGCGGTCGAGAGCGGTCCTGCGGGCGAGATCGCCGTACTGACCGTCTCGGACGACGGCCCCGGCATCGACCCTGCGCTGCAGCCCAACCTCTTCGAGCGCTTCGTCCGCGGTGACGACTCCCGCTCCCGGGCCACGGGGAGCACCGGCCTCGGGCTCGCGATCGTGCACGCCGTCGTGACAGCGCACCACGGCACCGTCAGATGCGAGAGTGCACCAGGACGGACGGTGTTCCGCGTGGAGCTGCCGGCCGTCGTCACCCCGGACGTCCTCGTCCCGACGGCGGAGTGATCCGTGCGGCCGGGTAGCGTGGTCCCCATGTGGGTGAAGGTGTGCGGTCTGTCCGAGGCATCCGACGTCGCTGCGGCGGTCGACGCCGGCGCCGACGCGATCGGATTCGTCTTCGCGCCGGGGTCGCCCCGGACCGTCGAGCCCGAACGCGTCGCCTCGCTGCTCGCCGACGTCCCCGAGTCGGTCCTCACGGTCGGCGTCTTCCGGCGCCAGTCCGTCGAGGAGGTCTCGCGGATCGCCGGTGCCGCTGGTGTGCAGGCCGTCCAGCTCCACGGCGACGAACCACCCGAGGCCTTCCACGAGCTGCAGGCCATGGGGTGGCGGACGCTCCGGGCGACCTCGGCGGTGCACTACGCCTCCGAGAACGCCGCCGAGCGCGCCGCCTACGCCGAGGAGCTGCTGCTCCTCGATGCACCGGACCCGGGAGCCGGGAAGACCTTCGACACGATCGCCCTGGTGGCGAACCCACCCACCCGCACCTGGATCCTCGCCGGCGGGCTCACCCCGGAGAACGTCCAGGGCCTCGTCGCGGAACTCCGCCCATGGGGGGTCGACGTGTCCAGCGGGGTCGAGTCATCGCGCGGAGTGAAGTCGCCGGAGCTCATCCGGTCGTTCGTGCACGCCGCCCGAACCGCCCGGGCCGTCTGAGCGTCCGAGGGACACCCGCTGGTCCGGGGCGTGACCCGCACGCTACATTCGTCGGATGAGGCGGTCGGTCGACCGCGATGACGACAAGGAGCGCCACCACCGTGTTCGACACCATCCTGCTCGCCGCCGACGACAACGGTCGTGCCGCCATCGAGTTCATGAACGCCCCCGCCAACGTGTTCGGCGGCATCATCGGCTACGCCCTGTTCGTCGCGTCCGTCTGGGGGATGTTCGAGAAGTCGGGCCGCTCCGGCTGGACCGCGATCATCCCGATCTACAACTGGTACGTCGTCGTGAAGCTCGCCGGCTTCACGGGAGCGGCGACCATCCTCTACTTCATCCCGCTCGTGAACATCGTGTTCGGTTGGATCGTCGGATGGCACATCGGCAAGCAGTTCGACAAGAGCACGGTGTTCCGGATCTTCGGGCTCATCCTGTTCCAGCTGATCGGCTTCTTCATCCTCAGCTACGGTTCGGACCGCTACCTGGGCAAGCAGGCCGACCGCGCCTAGACGGCGGTCACCGGGGCCGGACACTCACCGCGACGGCCAGGCCCACGGCGGCGTCGACAGCAGGCCCTGATCCTGGACGGTCGTCTCGCCGAGTCGCTTCACCAGCCGGTGCTCGTGCACCTCGCCGGCGTCGAGCATGGCCTCGATGAGCGGGCGGGCGTGGGAGACGACCACGAGCTGGGTATCGGCGCTCGCCGCCGTGATGAGCCGGGCGAGCTGCGGCAGGAGGTCGCCGTGCAGGCTCGTCTCCGGCTCGTTCAGCACCATGAGCTCGGGCGGGCGAGGCGTGAGGAGCGCCGCGACGAGCAGCAGGTAGCGGAGCGTGCCGTCGGACAGCTCGCCGGCCGAGAGCGGACGGAGCATCCCGGGCTGTTCGAGCTCCAGTCGGAACACCCCGTCGTCGGCGCGCACGCGCAGCACGCTGCCGGGGAACGCGTCGTCGACGGCGGCGTCGAGCCGGTCCCGTCCGCCGGACTCGATGATCGTCTGCACCGCGGCGGCGAGGTCCGCGCCGTCGTGGCCGAGGATCGGCGTCCTCGTGCCGACCTGCGGCGCACGTGCGGGGGCCTCGCGGTCGGTCCGGAACTGGTCGTAGAACCGCCAGCCGCGCACCTGGCCGCGCACACGGAGGACCTCGGGCGTCGCGTCGGCGTCCGAGAACTCGGTGAGGATGCTCTCCGAGCTGCCGAGCGTTCGACCGATCGGACGCCAGGAGCCGTCGCGGACGCGGACCGCCGGACCGTGCCGGTCGACGAGGAGGCTGCTCGGTTTGGCCAGTGCGCCGGCGAAGATCTGCTCCCGCTTGATCTCGGGGTCGCGGCCGAACAGCGTCGTGGACGGTTGCGGGATCCCGAGGTCGATGAGATAGCCGAGCGTGTCCGTCGCGAACCCGAGTCGCAGGCCGATCGGACCCGAGCGGCGCGTGCCCTGGACCGGGACGGAGCCGTCGACCATGGCCCGACTCACGTGCTCGGGGCCGGCCCAGAGCGTCGAGGAGAGTCCGCCGTCGCGCGCGAGGGATCCGACGACATCGCCGTCGCCCGCACTCGCGAGGAGTCGGAGTGCCCGGTAGAGGTTGGACTTGCCGGTGCCGTTCGCGCCCGTCACGACGTCGAGGCCGTGCAGCGGCAGCACGGTGTCTCGGATGGACCGGTAGCCGGAGATGGCGAGCGTCTGGATCATGGCTCCATGGTGCCCGTCGCCTCGGACATCCGGTCGTATGGTCGTGAGCGCCCGGTGCACGCCTGTCGGAACAGGGCCGGGGGTGTGCTATGGTTGTCGAAACCAAAGACCGCCGGTCATTGTCGCGTGCAAACGAGACAATCGAAGGTTCTCATGACGAGACGTCCAGCGCAGGTGTATGAAGATCTGATCGAGGCTCGCCTCTCCCCAGCTCCGTGCGCTTGCGCCGGAGCTTTTTTCATGCCCGAACCCTTCACCGGCCCGGCGGTTGGTGTGTGCGGCCTCCGCTGCATGCATTCAAGATTCGAAAAGGAGTGGCCATGGCGAACAAGGAAGCCTCGGTTGCCGAACTCACGGAGAAGTTCCAGAGCTCGACCGCCGTTCTGCTGACCGAGTACCGCGGCCTCACTGTTGCTCAGCTCAAGAACCTGCGCAAGAGCATCAGTGCGGACGCAACCTACGCCGTGGTGAAGAACACGCTGACCAAGATCGCGGCGAACAACGCCGGCATCTCGTCGTTCGACGACGAGCTCGCCGGTCCGTCCGCGATCGCATTCGTGCACGGTGACCCAGTCGCCGTCGCGAAGGCTCTTCGTGACTTCGCCAAGGCAAACCCTCTCCTCGTGGTCAAGGGCGGTTACTTCGACGGTAACCCGCTGACCGCTGACGAGGTGCGCAAGCTCGCCGACCTCGAGTCCCGTGAAGTGCTGCTGGCAAAGCTTGCCGGCGCCGTCAAGGCCTCGCTGTTCGGAGCTGCCTACCTCTTCAACGCACCGCTCTCGAAGGCCGTTCGCACGGTCGAGGCGCTGCGCGAGAAGCAGGAGTCCGCGGCCGAGTAATTCGGTTCCGCGAACCATCAACCCCGTATCTGTACGCCGCGTGAAGCGGCTGCAGGGCATGAAACAAGGAGAACAATCATGGCAAAGCTGTCAAACGAAGAACTGATCAACGCGTTCAAGGAGCTCACGCTCATCGAGCTCAGCGAGTTCGTCAAGCTGTTCGAGGAGACCTTCGAGGTCACCGCTGCTGCTCCCGTCGCCGTTGCCGGCCCGGCTGCTGCCGGCGGCGCTGCTGCTGAAGAGGTCGAGGAGAAGTCCGACTTCGACGTCATCCTCGAGGCTGCTGGCGACAAGAAGATCCAGGTCATCAAGACGGTCCGCGAGCTCACCTCGCTCGGCCTCGGCGAGGCCAAGGCTCTCGTCGACGGCGCTCCGGCTGCCGTCCTCGAAGGCGCCAACAAGGAAGCCGCTGACAAGGCGAAGGAAGCCCTCGAGGCTGCCGGCGCCACCGTCACGCTCAAGTAGTCGGTCCCCTGCGGGGGACAACCACTGGGCTGGCGACCGACTCCGTTCGTTCGCCGCTGACGATCGCGGATCTTCCTGAGACGAGTGCTGCATGCACTCGGCAGAGACATCCGTGATCGGAGGGCATCGCCCCCGATTCGTTCGGGAGCGGTGCCCTCCGTCAGTTAACCGGAGGGCCTGCGATTCGTCGCGTCGCTCCACACGGACGCGGATGCTCTGCACCCGTCGACGACGTTCGTCGACGGTTCACGCAGGTATCCGCGTCGTCGTCCCGCTCCCGGTGAGAGTTGGCCGTCGGTGCGGTGCCCGAATCGGGAGAACCCACCACCATGAACACCCACGCACGCTGGCGTGCAACCATCACCTGGATCCGAGCCCAGCTCGCATCCGCCTGCACCGAGTCGGAACGGGCGAGCGACGCCCACCCGCCCGATCCGCGGGTCAGCCAGTCCTTCACCACCTGGATGCGCTGACCCGGTTCACAGTTCAGGACCGCATGGGCGAGTCCCGCCCTGCGGGAGGTTCCCGGTGCCGACGCGCCGGGAGCCTCCTGAATTGTGATCATCGGACCGAGTGTGCAAGTGCATAGCCAGGCTATGTATACTGGGTGGATCATGACCGAGAACCGCACGCATTCATCCCTGCACACCATCCTCGGCGACCTCATCACGGCATCGCACCGGCTCACCCGCCTTGCCGCCCAGGCCACCGGATCCTCCGAATCGCCCGCCGTCTGGCGCACGCTCTCCGTGCTCACCACGGTCGGCCCCGTCCGGGTCGGCGAACTGGCCCGCCAGAGCCGGGTGTCCCAACCCACGATGACGAAGCTCGTGCAGAGCCTCGACGAGCGCGACTGGATCAAGCGGATCGCCGACGTCGACGACCACCGCGCGTGGCTCATCGCCATCGCGCCGAAAGGGACGGCCGCTCTCCTCGCCTGGCGCGACGAGCTGACCGACGCCCTGGAGCCGGCCTTCACCGACCTCGAGGACGACGACCTCGCCGCGATCGCCAGGACGGTCGAGATCATCCAGGCCCGTGTGGCCGTCGAGGTCGCCTCGGAGCTGACGGCATGAGCGCCGACACCGGCGCACGCACGTCCTCCACGCCCACGGCATCGAGCCACGGCCACGGTGCCGGGCTCGGCGGCATCCTCCACCAACCGAAGGCCGTGTGGGCGGTCGCCTTCGCGAGCGTCATCGCCTTCATGGGGATCGGCCTCGTCGACCCGATCCTGCCCGCGATCGCCGAAGACCTCCAGGCGACGCCGACCCAGGCCGAGATGCTCTTCACGAGCTACCTGCTCGTCACCGGTGTGGCCATGCTGTTCACGAGCTGGCTGTCGAGCCGGATCGGCGCCAAGCGCACGCTCCTCATCGGACTCGCGCTCGTCGTCCTGTTCGCGCTCCTCGCAGGCCTGTCCGACTCGGTCGGTGCCGTCATCGGCTTCCGTGCCGGCTGGGGCCTCGGCAACGCGCTCTTCATCTCGACGGCACTCGCCACGATCGTCGGAGCCGCAGCGGGCGGCCGCGCCAACGCGATCATCCTGTACGAGGCGGCACTCGGGCTCGGTATCGCGATCGGTCCGCTGCTCGGTGGTCTCCTCGGTGGCATCGGTTGGAAGTGGCCGTTCTTCGGCACGGCGACCCTCATGGCCGTGGGGTTCATCGCGATCGTCACCCTGCTGAAGACCGAGGGTCCGAAGCCCGCGCCGCTCAAGCTGTCCGCACCGTTCAAGGCGTTGGCGATCCCGTCGCTCGGCATCCTCGCGGCAGCCGCCCTGTTCTACAACATCGGCTTCTTCACGCTCCTCGCGTACTCGCCGTTCCCGCTCGGCCTCGACGCGATGGGGCTCGGGTTCACCTTCTTCGGGTGGGGTGTCGCGCTGGCGATCACGAGCGTGTTCGTCGCGCCGCTGCTCACGGCTCGGATGCGTCGCACTTCGGTGATCAAGCTGGTCCTGCCGCTGCTCGCGCTGGACCTGGTCGCCGCCGGACTCCTCGTGCAGTCCACCGCCGGCCTCATCGTCTGCATCGTCGTCGGCGGACTCCTGCTCGGCGTCATGAACACGGTGCTGACCGAGTCGGTCATGGAGGCGACGGACCTGCCGAGCAACGTCGCATCCTCGGCCTACTCGTCGGTGCGGTTCCTCGGTGGGGCCATCGCGCCGCCGGCCGCCGCCGAGATCGCGAAGCTCCTCTCGCCCGCCGCGCCCTACTACGTCGCCGCAGGCTCGCTCATCATCGCGGTCCTCATCGTCGTCCTCGGGCGCAAGCACCTCGCCCGCGTCGACGGCCCGGTGGAGAGCGAGCTCGACGAGGCCATCGCGATCACCGCAGCCGACGCGAGCTGATCCGACCGGTCACCGCGCCCCACTGACGCGAGCGCCACCCTCCAGGGGCCCGCGCTCGCGTCAGTGGGGCGCGCTCGCGTCAGCGCACCGCGCTGGCGAACCGTGGCGGGGGTGTGCGGCAGGGAGGTCGTCACTCGATGGATTCGGGTCGCGTCGTGGTCTGTCGGATCACCAGGCGGGTCGGCCAGTGCACCTCCGAGACGCTGCTGCCCGAGTCCCCGGCGTCCGGGGCCTGCGCGCGTTGCTCGTCCTCGAGGTCCTGGAGGAGGATCTCGACGGCACGTCGCCCCTGCGCGCGGGGCTCCTGCTCGAAGGTGGTCAGTGCGAACATCTCCGCGTAGGAGTGCCCGTCGATCCCGATGACCGACAGCTCCGCAGGAACGGTGATCCCGAGGCGGCGTGCCGCGATGACGATGCCGATCGCCACCTCGTCCGTCGAGGCGAACACCGCCGTCGGGCGGATCCGTGCGTCCCGCAGCAGCTGCGCGGCGGCCTCGTATCCGCCCGGCAACGAGTGGACCGCGGGCAGGACGTGCACGGCCGAGGTGAGCCCCGCCTCCTCCATCGCCGCCAGGTATCCGGCCAACCGCCTGCCGTGCACGGTGTCCGTCTGCAATTCGGCGTCGTGACCGGTGATGTGGGCGATGCGCGTGTGGCCGAGGGTGATGAGGTGTTCCGTCGCCTCGCGGCCGAGCGCCTGGTCGTCGATGTTGATGGAGTGAGCCCCGCGGATGTTGCCGCCGATCGACACCAGCGGACGGGGGTTGGCGAGCAGACGTGCGATCTCGTCCTGCGAGGCCTCGATCCCGATCGAGATCATGCCGTCGAAGCGCTTGTTCGTGAGGTACGAGTCGAAGATGCGGTCGCGTTCCGGGGAGTCGGGCGGCAGATGGTGGAGCGTCAGGTCGTAGCCCCGCGCACGGAGGGCGCCCTCGGCGCCTTCCAGGACCTCGCCGAAGTACCAGCGGTTGAGGAACGAGGTGAGGACGCCGATGGCCAGCGTGCGTCCGGTGGACAGGCTCGCGGCGATGGGCGAAGCGACGTACCCGATCGTGGCCGCGGCCTGCACGACCCGTTCCCGGGTCTCGGCCGACACGTATCCGCGCCCGGTGAGCGCTCGCGAGGCCGTCGCTTTCGAGACGCCGGCGAGGGCCGCGACATCACTGATGGCACCACTCATGCCGACTCCCTCCGTTGGGTAGCACCACCATAGCGAATCTGGAACAGACCTGGAACTGCCGACTGGAACTGATCCATAACATCTGGAACACGAATGGTCCGCCCGGCCACATGATTTCGGTGGGAGCGCTCTCACTGTCTATTTCGTTATGTTCTCGTGCTTGCATCCTGTCGCCGGGTGAAGTACTTTGACGCATGGAAACGGTTCCGCATCCGGACCGATTCCGCACCAGTGCATCATCGGAACGGCTCGACCCTGGAGACGTTCGAACCTGCAGCACTCAATGAGGAGGACACAGATGAGTTTCATTCGGACCCGCCGAGCGGCCCTGCCGCTGGCCGTCCTGGCCGTCGCGGGCGTCGCGCTCACCGCTTGTTCAGGCGGATCGGGCAGCAGCGGCGGTGGCGACGACGACAAGACCGTCACCATCTACGGGACGATCGCCGACACCGAGGCGAAGCTGCTCGAGGAGAGCTGGGCCGACTTCGAGAAGGACAGCGGCATCACGATCAAGTACGAGTCCTCCAAGGAGTTCGAGTCGCAGATCGGTATCCGCGCCCAGGGTGGTAACCCGCCCGACCTCGCGATCTTCCCGCAGCCCGGCCTCCTGGCCGACCTCGCCAAGCGCGACTACCTGAAGCCCGCGCCCGACAGCGTCAAGGCGAACATCGAGAAGTACTGGTCGAAGGACTGGGCCGCCTACGGCACCGTCAACGACACCGTCTACGGCGCTCCGCTCATGGCGAGCGTCAAGGGCCTCGTCTGGTACCAGCCGGCCAAGTTCAAGGAGTGGGGCGTCGAGGTCCCGAAGACCTGGGACGAGCTGCTCACACTGACCAAGACCATCCAGGAGAAGACTGGTTCCGCACCCTGGTGCGCCGGCTTCGGCTCCGGCGACGCCTCGGGCTGGCCCGGCACCGACTGGATCGAAGACCTCGTCCTGCGCCAGCAGGGCCCGGACGTCTACGACGACTGGGTGGCCAACAAGGTCAAGTTCACCGACCCGAAGATCAAGGAAGCGTTCGACTCGGTCGGCGAGATCCTCAAGAACCCGGAGTACGTGAACGCGAGCTTCGGCGACGTGTCCTCGATCAACTCGACCGAGTTCGGTGACGTCGCTCCGGCGCTCGCCTCCGGTGCCTGCGCACTGCACCACCAGGCGTCGTTCTTCTCCGGCTTCCTCGAGGACGCCGGCGCGACCGTCGCCCCCGACGGTGACGTGTGGGCCTTCGTGACCCCCGGCATCAAGGAAGGCGAGACCGCTGTCACCGGCGGTGGCGAGATCGTCGGCGCGTTCAGCGACGACGAGAGCACCGTCAAGGTCCAGGAGTACCTCTCGAGCCCTGAGTGGGCGAACAAGCGGGTCAAGCTCGGCGGCGTCATCTCCGCCAACAACGGCCTCGACCCGGCGAACGCCTCGACCCCGATCCTCAGCCAGGCGATCGAGATCCTGCAGGACAAGGACACCACGTTCCGCTTCGACGCCTCCGACCTGATGCCCGGTGCCGTCGGTGCCGGAACCTTCTGGAAGGGCCTCGTGAACTGGATCAACGGCGACGAGACCGACCAGGTCCTCAAGGACATCGAAGCCGGCTGGCCCTCCAGCGAGTAATCGATATCCGGAACTGCTGCTCGTGAGCGGGAGCGCTGGAGGGTGATCACCACCCTCCGGCGCTTCCGCCTCGGCAGTGGAACCCCCTAGGGTTCACTCAGGGTCCAACGCCGTACTCGAAAGGCCAGCTATGTCAGGTTTCCTCAACTGGTTGGGCGGACTGCCACCGCTCGCCCAGATCCCGATCGTCGTCATCGCCTTCGGCGCGGTGGTGGCCCTCCTCCTCTTCTTCGTGGACATCGCGCCACGCAAGGGCACCCTCTACACGGTCATCCGTCTGGCGTTCTGCGTCCTGGTGCCCGTCGTGGTCGTCCTCTTCTTCGGCTCGTTCCTGTGGGCCGCAGCCGTCGCCGCCGTCCTCGGTGGCGTGTTGTTCCTCCTCGACTACCGCTCGAAGAAGGGCGTCGGCTACCTCGTGCAGCTCGTCGGCTTCCTCGCACCGGCGTTCCTGCTCCTCCTGATCGGCCTCATCCTGCCGTCGATCAACACGACGATCGCCGCCTTCATGTCGGCGTCCGGCAAGAACTTCGTCGGCCTGAACAACTTCATCTGGCTGTTCACGCAGCCGAGTGCGATCCGCACCGTGATCAACACGATCATCTGGGTGCTGCTCGTCCCGGCGCTGTCGACGGCCTTCGGCCTCGCCTACGCCGTGTTCATCGACAAGTCCCGCGGTGAGAAGTACTTCAAGATCCTCGTCTTCATGCCGATGGCGATCTCCTTCGTGGGCGCATCGATCATCTGGCGCTTCATCTACGCCTACCGTGAGGCCGATGCGACCCAGATCGGTCTGCTCAACCAGATCGTCGTGTGGTTCGGCGGCACTCCGGTGCAGTGGTTGCAGAACGAGCCGTGGAACACGCTGTTCCTCATCGTCGTGCTCATCTGGGTGCAGACCGGATTCGCGATGGTCGTCCTGTCCGCCGCGATCAAGGGTGTCCCCACCGAGCAGATCGAGGCCGCCGAGCTCGACGGCACGAACGGCTGGCAGCGCTTCACCAACGTCATCGTCCCCGGCATCCGCTCCTCGCTGGTCGTCGTCGTCACGACGATCTCCATCGCGTCGCTGAAGGTCTTCGACATCGTCCGCACCATGACCGCCGGCAACAACGGCACCTCGGTCATCGCGAATGAGATGTACACCCAGTTCAAGAACTTCGAGAACGGCCGGAGTGCGGCGTTCGCCGTGATCCTGTTCATCCTCGTGCTGCCGATCGTCATCTACAACGCACGGCAGATCAAGAAGCAGAGGGAGATCCGATGAGTGCTGTGCAGCCGATCGAACTACCGATCGACGACTCGACGAAGGAACAGCTCGCGAAGGGTGAACGCGGCATCGAGGCCGCGAGCCGACGGACGAAGAAGCGGCTCACGAGCCGTGGCGCGACCATCGCGGCCGTCGTCATCGCGGTGCTGTGGACGATCCCGACCTTCGGTCTCTTCGTCTCCTCGTTCCGGCCCGAGCAGCAGGTGAAGACCACCGGTTGGTGGACGATCTTCTCCGACTTCCAGGTCACCATCGACAACTACGTGCAGGTGCTGCAGGCCGGCAACTCGACACTGAACCTCGCGGGCTCGTGGGTCAACTCGATCGCCATCGCGGTCCCGGCGACGCTGATCCCGCTGGTGGTGGCGAGCCTCGCGGCGTACGCGTTCGCGTGGATCGACTTCCGCGGCAAGAACTTCCTGTTCATCCTCGTGTTTGCGCTGCAGGTGGTGCCGATCCAGATGGCGCTCGTCCCGCTGCTGTCGACGTTCTCCCGTGGACTGAACATCTTCGGTCTGCAGGTCGGCGAGGGCCTGGACGCGAGCGGCACCTTCGCCCAGGTGTGGATCGCCCACACCATGTTCGCGCTGCCGCTGGCGATCTTCCTGCTGCACAACTTCGTCGCGGAGATCCCCGGCGAGGTCATCGAAGCGGCACGCGTGGACGGCGCCGGTCACGGTCAGATCTTCTTCCGGATCGTGCTGCCGCTGACGATGCCCGCAATCGCATCGTTCGCGATCTTCCAGTTCCTGTGGGTGTGGAACGACCTGCTCGTCGCGCTCATCTTCGCGGACGGCGAGGTCGCGCCGATCACGAAGCTGCTGGCGGAGATCACCGGTACGCGTGGCAACGAGTGGCACCTGCTCACGGCCGGCGCGTTCATCTCGATCCTCGTCCCGCTCGTCGTGTTCTTCGCGCTGCAGCGGTACTTCGTCCGCGGGCTCCTGGCCGGTTCGACGAAGGGCTGACCCGACACGCGGTTCGATCCTCCGATCGACAGCGTCGTCGGTGCGCGCACGCCCCGGGAGCTCACGCTCCCGGGGCGTCCGTGCGCCCGCCGGTCGTTCGTTTTGTTCACAATTCAGGCGAGTCTCGGCGTGTCGGACCTGCCACCGGGCTACACGGTCTGGGCTCGCCGGGTACGTCCTGAATTGTGAACACGGAGACAGGTGGGGGAGTCCGACGGCGGTGTTCGCAATTCAGGAGAGCCTCGGCGCGCCACGGCCGATCAACCGGGTTGTGGACGCGACACTCCGTGGACGTCCTGAATTGTGAACCGAGAACAGCGGCGCATCGAACGACCAGTCGAGGTCACGTTTCGGCGAGAGCCGAACGAATGGCTCCTTCGACGGCGTACCAGTCGTCCATGACCATCCGGTAGGTGAACCGGAGGACTCGGTACCCGCGGATCGCCAGCATCGCGTCCCGCCAGCGGTCCTGCTCGTGAGCATCGGGTGTGTCATGGAACTCACGTCCGTCCCACTCGATGACGATCCGTCCAGCCAGGACGAGGTCGACCCGTCCCACCCCCTCGACGAACACCTGGTGGACTCCGCGGATGCCCGCGCGCTCGAGGCGGATCCGGCCGATGGTCTCGAGGAAGCTGTGGCAGCCGCTCTCTCGCCGGGGGAGGGCGTCGAAGAACCGGCGGGGGAGGTCCAGCAGCCAGTCCTCGAGATGAGCTGCGCCGCGTGGATCGACGTTGATGAAGGAGTCGAATGCGGCGACAGCGAGGTCGGGATGCTGGCAAGCCGCAATCTGCAGGGTGGTCTCGTACGGCGAGGTCAGGAGCTTCGGCCGGTCATCTCTGGAGAGGGGCGAGTGCCAGTGGAGAACGAGACCCTGCAGGTCGCGGAACTCCTCGCCACTGGGGTAGGTCGTCCGGTCATCGGGATGGCGGAGTCGTGAGGCGTTCTCAGTGAGACTCACATGCACCTCGCCTCTCCGTGCAACGGCCCAGCCATAACGCTCCGCGGCCGAAACGCAGCCCAGTCGCCCGCCCACCCGGACGGCCCTGATCAACGCGGGATCTGCGGCGGGTGTTGCGTACCAGCCGCGGCGTGGTCGGACGAGGAGTCCTGCCGCCACTGCAAACGTCAGCTGTCGCCCAGTGAACCCGTGGTCGATCAGTTCACGTCGAGTCGCCACCTGCCCCAGGTGCTCGACGGCGGTCGTGAGTCCGATCATCGCTCCAGCGTCGTCGTGTCGCATCGGTCGCGATGACGCACGCCTGCGCCGATGTGCACGGATGACCGGTTCGACCGGTTGTGGAGCACGCTCGTGTCGGTTCACAACTCAGGATCGGGGACGGCGTGTCGGCCCGCAGGCACACGAACGGAGGCGAAACGCCGAGCCGCTCCTGAGTTGTGAACCGCGGGACGGGGACAGGGGAGGGGGAGGAGGGTGGGCGGGGATAGGGTGGCGGGATGAGCATGCACGGCGGACGGGGCGGGCCACGCGGCGGTGCACCCGGGGGTGGCGGGCCCCGCGCGGGCAGCCGCGTCAGCGGTGGCGACATGGCGGCGCAGAAGGCGCTCAACGCGGAGGCGCCGAGGATCCCGAACCTCGGCAAGCGCATCGTCGCGCTGTTCGTGCCGTTCCGCGCGAAGATCATCCTCACGATGGTGCTCGTCGTCATCGGTGCCGCCCTCGCGGTGCTCCCTCCGCTGCTGGTCAAGCAGGCGTTCGACGTCGGCCTGTTCCCGACCGACGGTGGCAGTCCGAACCTCGTCGCGCTCGCGGAGATCGTCGGCGCGATGGTGGCGCTGTTCATCATCGCCGCCCTCCTCGGCGTCTGGCAGACCTACCTCACGGCGACCGTCGGCAACAGTGTCATGGGTGCCCTGCGCATCAAGCTGTTCTCGCAATTGCAGGCGATGGAACTGAGCTTCTTCACCCGCACGAAGACGGGCATCATCCAGTCGCGCCTCCAGAACGACGTCGGCGGCGTCGCGAACGTCCTCACCAACACCGTGTCGAGCGTGCTCGGCAACACCGTGACGGTCATCTCCGCGCTCGTCGCCATGCTCATCCTCAACTGGCAGCTGACGATCGTCGCCCTCATCCTCATGCCGATCCTCGTGATCGCGCAGCGCCGCGTCGGTCAGGTCCGAGCGCGGATCGCGACGAAGACGCAGGAGTCGCTGTCGGAGATGACCGCGATCACCCAGGAGGCGCTGAGCGTCTCCGGCGTGCTCCTCGCGAAGAGCTTCAACCGCCAGGACACCGAGGTCGAGCGCTACAGCGCCGAGAACCGCACCCAGATCCGCCTCCAGGTCAGCCAGGCGATGAGTGGTCAGTGGTTCTTCGCGATGGTGAACATCTTCCTGTCGTCCATCCCAGCGATCGTGTACCTGGTCGCCGGCTGGCTCATCACCGGCGGCGCGGCGGACGTCACCGCCGGCTCGATCGTGGCCTTCACCACCATCCAGGCCCGCCTGCTGTTCCCGCTCATGGGCGTCATGCGCGTCGCCCTCGACCTGCAGACCTCGGGCGCCCTCTTCGCGCGGATCTTCGAGTACCTCGACCTCAAGCCCGCCATCGCCGACCGCCCCGGCGCCGCACCGCTCCCGAGCGTCGCACCGCAGATCCGCTTCGACGACGTCACCTTCCGCTACGCCGACGCCCAGGACGACTCGACCCCCACCCTCGACGGTGTCTCCTTCACGATCGAACCCGGACAGTTCGCCGCATTCGTCGGACCGTCGGGAGCAGGCAAGACGACCATCTCCTACCTCATCCCGCGCTTCCAGGAGGTGTCGGGTGGCCGGGTCATGGTGGCGGGCGCCGACGTCCGCGACGTCACGCAGGAGTCCCTCGTCTCCCGCATCGGCATCGTCAGCCAGGAGACCTACCTCTTCCACGCGACGATCGCGGAGAACCTCCGCTACGCGAAGCCCGACGCGACCCTCGACGAACTCGAGACCGCCTGCCGCGCGGCGAACATCCACGAGACGATCATGCGTTTCGAGGACGGCTACGACACGCTCGTCGGCGAACGCGGCTACCGGTTGTCCGGCGGCGAGAAGCAGCGCATCGCCATCGCGCGCGTGCTGCTGAAGGACCCGGAGGTGCTCATCCTCGACGAGGCCACGAGCGCCCTCGACACCATCTCCGAACGGGTCGTCCAAGTGGCTCTCGACGACGCGACCCGCGGACGCACCACGGTGTCGATCGCCCACCGCCTCTCGACCATCGTGCACGCCGACGTCATCTTCGTCCTCGACCGTGGGCGCGTCGTGGAGCGCGGCACCCACCAGGAGCTCCTCGCGGCCGGCGGCGTGTACGCGACCCTCTACGCCCAGCAGGCCGTCACCGTCTGAGCGAAGGAGCTTCGTCGAGCGAGCGCGGCACAACACACAGACGCGGTCGGCAGGCGCACGCGGCGCTCGCCGAAGCGGGGATCGTCCGCGGTACGATCGGCCGATAGCCAGCAGCCGTCCCCAGCCGAGCGAGGAACCGATGCCGAACCCCGATGGACCGTCCGGGTCGCGGCCGTCTCCCGCCCGCGAGTCCGTGACCGAGCGGATCCGCACGGCGATCTACGACGGGACGCTCGCCTCTGGCGAGCTGCTCATCGAGGAGGAGCTGCGGGTGTGGCTCGGCGCGCCGCCGGACGCGATCGACGCAGCGCTCCAGGAACTCGAGCGCGTCGGACTGGTCGAGACGGCACCGCAGCGGCACACGCGCGTCGCGCAGCCACGGGCCGAGGACCGGACAGCCGTGCTCCAGACGCTCGGGGCACTCGTGAGCGGCGTCGTCCGCGTCACCGTCCCGACGCTGACGGCGGGGCAGCGGGCCGAGCTCGTCGCGTTCGTCGAGCACACGATGACGACGGTGACGGCGGAGGACGCGGATGCGCACGGCCGCTGCGTCTGGGGCCTCGTGGACCGGTTCCTGAAGCACTGCGAGAACCCGGTCCTCGTCACGGCGACGAAGGACGTGATCGGCGCCCTGATCTACCGCGTCGCGGCGACGCGGTCGGCTGAGACGGTCGACTGGTCGGATCTGCGCGTCGGGTACCCGCACCTCCGCTCCGCGATCGCCTCGGGCGACGCCGTCGGCGCGGAACTCGCGATCGAGCACGTCTTCCGGCTCCAGGTCCCGCTCCACGACCTGGAGGTGCACTGACGGACGGCGACATGCGGACCGCGGGCTGTCGCCGGTGGGACGCCGGGCAATAGTCTGCTGGTGATGCGGTAGCCGCCGGCCGACCGTGTCCACGTCGTCACCTCGAGCGAGAAGAGTCCAGATGTCCTCCCCGGAAGTCCCACCCTCTGTCGAACCGACGACCGCGTCACAGCTGCTCGCCGAGGTCGCGGGTACCTTCCTCCTCGTCTTCGGTCTCGTCGGGACGGCGACCTTCTCCGCGTTCTTCGGCGAGGAGACGTCGAACCCCCTGGGCGTCGGCTTCCTCGGGGTGGCGATCGCCCTCGGCCTCTCGGTGACCATCGCCGCCTACGCGTTCGGCCCCATCTCCGGCGGGCACTTCAACCCGGCGGTGACGCTCGGGCTGGCCGCGGCCGGTCGGTTCCCCTGGCGCGCGACATGGACGTTCATCCTCGCGCAGCTGGTCGGAGCGTTCCTCGGCGCACTCGTGGTGTTCGGCCTTGCGGCCGGCGGCCCGGCGGGCTTCCTCGACAAGGCCGTCGCGAGCGGTTTCGTCTCGAACGGGTTCGGCGAGCTCTCGCCCGGAGGATTCGGACTCGTCTCGGCGATCGTGATCGAGGTCGTCATCACCGCACTGTTCCTCTACGTCATCCTGGGCGTCACACACACTCGTGCGGCCGCGGGCTTCGCGCCGATCGCCATCGGCGGCGCCCTCACGCTGTTTCTGTTGATCGCGATCCCGATCGACAACGGCTCGATCAACCCGGCGCGCTCCATCGCGACCGCCATCTTCGGCGGGGGCGACTGGCTCGCGCAGGTCTGGGTGTTCATCGTGTTCCCGATCATCGGTGCCCTGATCGCCGGATTCAGCTACCGGATCCTGTTCGAGGGGACCCGCCCGGTGGGTTCCCGACCGATCGCGAACCGCAGCTGAGTCGTCCGAGCGTCGCCCGCACCCCGTCCGCCCTGGTGGACGGGGTGCGTCGTTTCGGGCCGGCACCCCGCGAACGCGGGCAACCCGCATTGGGGGACGCGCTTTCCACGGGCACCGAGCATGCTTGAGGTTCGAGCGCCGGAACCTTGGAGGGGCGATGACGATGACCGAACGCGACGCCCCCACGACCGCGTGGGTGGGTCCGCTGCAGGATGGCGGCGGCGTGCCCGATGCGCCGCTCCCACCGGACGTCGCCTGGGAGCTCCTCCGGGAGGCGCTCGTCGAGGACTTCATCGACGACCTCCCGCGACCGGTCCGGACGGCGGAACTCGCCGCGCGGCTCCATGTGAGCCGAGCGTCCCTCATGACCAACATCCGTCGTGGCAACGTCGTCGCGAACCGCCGCGCCGGCCGATGGGAGATCGACACCGTCGCCAGCCGCACCTATCTGCGGTCGGCCATCCTCAGCCTGGGCGAACGTCGTCGCGCGTTGAGCGGTGTTGATGAAGACCGCTCCGCGACCGTGCAACTGACGCTCAGCGGGCGCGCGTCCGAAGTCCTCTCGGACCTCATGCAGGACACGCACCTGTCGGCCCCCGAACTCGTGGCCATCGCGCTCGACCGGTTCCGGAGCAATCCCGTCGACGCCGAGCTCGACGGGCGCTGACCGACCCGGAGCGACGATCGAGCGCTGACCGTCGCAGACGCGAACGGCCGGGCGCCCATCGGGACCCGGCCGTCGCTCGTCTCGGATCGGGGAACTACTCGTTGCCGACGGCCTTGTCGGCCGCGTCGCGGGCGCCGTCGATCTGCTGGTCGAACTTGCCGCCGGTGACCTTCTTCGCCGCGTCGGCGACACTGCCGAGGAGCTTGTCGCTGATGTCCTCGGCCTGCTCGCTCTTCAGGGCGTCCTTGACCTTGTTGTCGTTCAGGAATTCCTGAGCCTTCTTGGTGATGTCGTCGAGTGCCATTCGTCGCTCCTGTTCATCGGGCCCGTTCGGGCGTCGGGATCATTCTTCGCCGTCAGTCGGTGTTCTGGCTAGCCCCTTGTCGGCGCGCACCGTGCGCATGGGGCATCGCCGGGAGGCGTCAGCCGGCGAGGTCGACCGGCCCACCCCGGTCGTCGAGCATGCGGGTCATGAGCTCGATCTCCGCCTGCTGGCTCGCGATCACCGCGCGTGTGAAGGCCAGCGCGGTCGCGTTCGTGGTCCGCGGCTGCAGCGCTTCGGCCATCTCGACCGCACCCTGGTGGTGGGCGATCATCAGCGTGAGGAAGACCCGCTCGGCCTGGAGCCCGGACGCCGCCGTCAGCTGGTCGATCTGGGCGGGTGTGGCGAGGCCCGGCATCGGGTCGCCCGGGGTGTGCGTGGATCCGGGCGTCGCCGTGTCGCCGCCGTGCGCATGGCCGCTCGCGCCTGTGAGGGTGGGGAGCGTCATCCACGTCATGTCCGGCTGGCGCGACCCCTGTGGCAGATTCCATTGGACGAGCCAGTCGTACAGCTGGCCGGACTGCTGCGCCTGGGTGGTCGCGATGTCGTACGCGAGGGTGCGCACGTCGACCGCGTCCGTCCGGTCGCGGATGATCATGGCGAGCTCCACGCCCTGGTTGTGGTGCACCTGCATGTCGCGCGAGAAGCCCGCTTCCGCACTCGTCGTGGTGGGTGTCGGGTCGGCGAGCGTGCTGAGCCGACCGACCGAGAAACCGATCGCCGCGGCCACCATGATCGCGACGACGGCCATCGCGGCGATGACGACGCGGGTCCGGCTGGAGCCGTCGGGGGAGCCTTGCGCCTCCCAGGCGGCGAGTTCCTCGTCGGTCACGCCGCCGTCGGCCGGTCCACCGGTCGCCGGGGCGTCGGGTCGGGTCGCCGGGGTCAACGGATCAGACCTTGCCGGGACCGTCGATCGCGCCGGTGCAGGCCGCGCCGGGTTCCGGGACGTTGTTGCTCTTCCAGAACTCCTCGAAGAAATCGGCGATGCGCGCGTCACTGGCGTTGTTGACCTGCAGCTGCGAGTTCCAGCCGCTCAGCACGATCGGCGAGGGAAGGTCGGACTTCGGCGACAGGACGACGTACGTGGTGGGGAGCAGCTCCTTGAGCTTCGTGAGCTCCGCGTCGCTGAGGGACGGGTCGTAGGTGACCCAGATCGCGCCGTGCTCGAGGGAGTGGACCGCGTTCTCATTGGTCTGCTCCTCGGTGTAGATGCCGCAGTTCAGCCAGTACTGGTTGTGCGGGCCACCGGCCGGCGGGTTCTGCGGGTAGTCGACCGTGCCCTCGACGTGCTCCGAGGTGTTCTGGAAGAGTTCCACGCCCGCGATGTCCTGGCCGGTGCCGGTGCCACCGCCGGGGTAGCTGGCGTTCTTCGGCAGGGTGAGGACGACACTCGTGATGAGGACCGCGATGACGGCCACGCCGCCGACGACACCGGCCCAGATTCCGATGCGGCGGTTGCGGTTCTTCCGCTTCTGCGCCTGCTTGAACGCCGCGACCTTGGCCTGACGCTGGGCTTCGCGCTCCTGCTTCACGCTCTGCTGCTTCACGGCGGGCGGGACGGGGGTGTTCTTGGGGCGATCTGCTGCGGGGGTCACGGGGGCCTCTCGAAAAGTTGTATGCGTAACTATCGAACCAGATGTGGTTCCGGAGGCCGTTCGGGCGCCTCGCGATGCGCAGTCGATTCTCAGGCTCATCCAAGCAGAAGGCGGGTGAATCCAAGAGTTAGCCTCATCTAACAAATGTAGCGCGGTGTTGCTAACATGGCCGACGTGACCACTGACCTCGCCGCTCCGACGACCCGCACGCCACGCGGACCGCGACTCCTGTTCCTCCTCGGGCCCGCCTTCGTGGCGGCGATCGCGTACGTCGATCCCGGGAACGTCGCGGCGAACCTCACGGCGGGAGCCCAGTACGGCTACCTGCTCGTCTGGGTGCTCGTCGCCGCGAACGCGATGGCCGTGCTCGTCCAGTACCTCTCCGCCAAGCTCGGCCTCGTCACCGGGCAGAGCCTGCCCGAGCTGCTCGGCTCGCGGCTGCGCACCGGCCCGCGTCGGCTCTACTGGGTGCAGGCGGAGCTCGTCGCCGCAGCGACCGACCTCGCCGAGGTGATCGGCGGCGCCGTGGCGCTGTACCTGCTCTTCGGGATCCCACTCGTGCTCGGCGGCGTCATCGTCGGGGTCTTCTCGATCGTGCTCCTCGCTGTGCAGAACTGGTACGGCCAGCGGCACTTCGAGTTCGCGATCCTGACGCTCCTCGCCGTCATCGCCGTCGGCTTCCTCGCCGGTCTGTTCGTCAGTCCCGTCGACTGGGGTGCCGCGGCCGGTGGCCTCGTGCCGCGGTTCGAGGGCACGGCGACGGTCCTGCTCGCCGCGAGCATGCTGGGCGCGACGGTCATGCCGCACGCGATCTACCTCCACTCCTCGCTCAGCCGGGACCGGCACGGCGTCCAGACGAGCGACGGTGCCATCCGTCGGCTCATCGTGGCGACCCGCTGGGACGTCGCCGCGGCACTCGTCCTCGCCGGAGCGGTGAACATCGCGATGCTGCTGCTCGCGGCCGCGTCGCTCGGCGGTGTCGAGGGGACGGACTCGATCGAGGGGGCCCACGCGGCCATCACCGCTGCGCTCGGGCCGGTCATCGGCGTGATCTTCGCCATCGGCCTGCTCGCCTCTGGGCTCGCCTCGACCTCGGTGGGCGCCTACGCGGGAGCGGCGATCATGGGCGGGCTCCTCAAGGTGCGCATCCCGTTGCTCGCCCGACGGGTGATCACCCTCATCCCGGCGCTCGTCATCCTGGCGGCGGGCATCGACCCGACCACCGCGCTCGTGCTGAGCCAGGTGTTCCTCAGCCTCGGGATCCCCTTCGCGCTCATCCCGCTCGTGCGCTACACGGGCGACCGCCGGATCATGGGCGTCCACGTCGACCAGCTCGCCACCCGGGTGTTCGCCTGGATCGTGGTCGCGCTCATCGTCACGCTGAACGTCGCGCTCATCGTGCTGACGTTCTTCGGGTGATCCGCCCGGCGGTTCACCCGCCCGAACCTGGGCGGACGGAGAGGTCGGCGGTCAGGCGGCGACGGTCACCCACACCGCATCCGCGGCGAGCCGACCGAGGGTGAGGCGTGTGCCGGTCGCGGTGAGCCGGAGTTCCAGCTCGCCCGCGAACGCACGGTGGTCGTCCACGCTGAGTTCGGTGTCGAGGACGATGCCGAGGGTGCTCAGGTGGCGGAGGGTCTCCGGGTCGGCGTCCGAGATGCGGCACACCATGAGTGGGCTGTCGGACGGCGCCTCGTTCAACCGGACCGCGTCCGGGCGGTGCGGCGTGCCGTCGGCCGAGGGGATCGGGTCGCCGTGCGGGTCGCGGATCGGGTGGCCGAGTGCGGCGTCGATGCGCTCGATCATCGTGTCGCTGGCCGCGTGCTCGAGGATCTCCGCCTCGTCGTGGACCTCGTCCCAGCCGTACCCGAGCATCTCGACGAGGAAGGTCTCGATGAGCCGGTGACGGCGCACCATCGCGACCGCGTGCGCCTGCCCGGCAGGGGTGAGCTCGATGCTGCCGTAGGGCTCGTGCACGACGAGTCCCTGGGCGGCGAGTCGCTTCACGGCGTCGGAGGCGGTCGCGGGGCGCACACCCATGCGATCCGCGAGCAGCTTGACGGTGGCCGACTCGTCGGCCCACTCGGAGGTCGTCCAGATCGTCTTGAGGTAGTCCTGGGAGACGGCGGAGAGGCCGGAGACGGTCATGCCTCCAGTCTAGAGAGCACGGTAGGCGTCCATCATGCGGCCGTCGGCAGGCCACCGCGTGTTCACCCCCGCCTGGCAGAATAGGCGCAGGCACCCCCGAACAGGGCACCCGACTGCTACGGTCGAGACCTCACACCCGCGAACACCGATCCACCCGACGAGAAGGGCCCCGTGATGTCCCAGGCACTGCGCACCTCGACCGCGCGGCTCGGATCCGGCGCGCGTGCCACGCTCGAACTCGTCGCCGCGGCGATGGCCGGCGAAGGCCACCTGGAGACGCCCGAGGCGGACGGGACACCCCGTCGTCGCCCGGTCGAACTCGCGCTGCGCCGACTCCCGGCGCTCCTCGCGGTGCTGCTGCTCGCCGCGGTCGTGCTCACGGTCATCGGTATCCTCATGGTGCTGACCCTCGCCATCCGGCTGGTGTCCTCGGCTGTCTCGGCACTCGGTCCGCGGCAGCGACTCGTCGCGATCCACTGACGTCGGATCGGCGCCGACATCCGGCTGCGTTCCCCGCACTCGCCGGGTAGGGTGGTCAGCATGCGTCTCCGCCTGTCGTGTTCCTGCTGTCCCCGCTGAACCGTCCCTGCCGGGATGCCGCCTCAGCCGCCCCAGCCGTCCGGTGACGCACGCGAGAGTCGTGCGGTGACGCACCACAGGAACAGATTGCAGACATGAACTACGCAGACTCCGTCCTCGATCTCATCGGGAACACGCCCCTCGTCAAGCTCAACCGGGTCACCGAGGGCATCGCGGCCACCGTGCTCGTCAAGGTCGAGTACCTCAACCCGGGCGGTTCCTCGAAGGACCGCATCGCGACGCGCATCATCGACGCCGCCGAAGCATCGGGCGACCTCAAGCCGGGCGGCACGATCGTCGAGCCCACCTCCGGCAACACCGGCGTCGGCCTCGCCCTCGTCGCCCAGCAGCGCGGGTACCGCTGCGTGTTCGTCCTGCCCGACAAGGTCGGCGAGGACAAGCGGAACGTGCTCACCGCCTACGGTGCGGAGATCGTCGTGACGCCGACCTCCGTCGCTCCCGACAGCCCCGACTCCTACTACAGCGTGTCCGACCGCCTCACCGCCGAGATCCCGGGGGCGTTCAAGCCCAACCAGTACGCGAACCCGAACGGGCCGCGCAGCCACTACGAGTCGACCGGTCCCGAGATCTGGCGCGACACCGAGGGCGAGATCACCCACTTCGTCGCGGGTGTCGGCACCGGAGGGACCATCTCCGGAACGGGCAAGTACCTCAAGGAGGTCTCCGAGGGCGGCGTGCGCATCATCGGTGCAGACCCGGAGGGCTCGGTCTACTCCGGTGGCACCGGTCGCCCCTACCTCGTCGAGGGCGTCGGCGAGGACTTCTGGCCGACCGCGTACGACCCGTCCATCCCCGACGAGATCATCGCCGTCACCGACGCCGAGTCGTTCGCGATGACACGTCGCCTCGCCCGTGAGGAGGGACTGCTCGTGGGCGGCTCCAGTGGCATGGCGGTCCAGGCCGCCCTCGTCGCGGCCCGCGACCTCCCGGCGTCCGCCGTGGTCGTCGTCCTCCTGCCCGACGGCGGGCGTGGCTACCTCGGCAAGATCTTCAACGACTCCTGGCTGCAGTCCTACGGCTTCAGCGAGGTCGCCGACGACCGCACGGTCGGAGACATCCTCCGTGGTAAGGGCTCGGAGATGCCCGACCTGGTGCACGTGCACCCGAGCGACACCGTCCGCGACGTCGTCGACATCATGACCGAGTACGGCGTCTCGCAGCTCCCGGTGCTGAGCGCCGAGCCGCCCGTCGTGATGGGCGAGGTCGTCGGTGCGATCGACGAGGCGAGCCTCATGGACGCCGTCTTCAGTGGCGCGGCGAAGATGAACGACGCCGCGAGCGCCTTCGTCGGCGACCCGCTGCCGCTCATCGGTCTCGGTGAGTCCATCCCGGCGGCGCGTGCGGCGCTCGGTGCCGCCCCGGCGTTCCTCGTCACCGACGGCGGCAAGCCGATCGGTGTCATCACGCGGCACGACCTCCTCACCTACCTGGCGGGTTGAGCGTGGGCGGAATGCAGGTCGTGTGGGCGGGGTCCGGGCGATGTCCCGACCACGCCCGACCCCGGTGACCCGTCCGACCGGTCGCCCAGCCCGACACCTCCCCGAAACCTGAATCGAAAGAGTCACCCATGAGCAAGCACGACCACGGCTTCGCCACCCGCAGCATCCACGCCGGACAGGAGTTCGACCCCACCACCGGGGCGATCATCCCGCCGATCTACCAGACGTCGACCTTCGTCCAGGACGGCGTGGGCGGGCTCCGCGGCGGCTACGAGTACAGCCGCTCCGCCAACCCGACCCGCACGGCGCTCGAGACGCAGCTCGCCGCCCTCGAGGGCGCGAAGCACGGCTTCTCCTTCGCCTCCGGCCTGGCCGCCGAGGACGCGCTCATCCGTACGGCCCTCCGCCCCGGCGACCACATCGTGATCGGCAACGACGTCTACGGCGGCACCTACCGGCTGATCAACCGGGTGCACGGCGCCTGGGGGATCGAGCACACGGTCGTCGACCTCGGCGACCTCGCGGCCGTCGAAGCCGCGATCATCCCGGGCCGCACGAAACTGCTGTGGGTCGAGACGCCGAGCAACCCGCTCATGAAGATCAGCGACATCGCGGCGCTCGCGGCCCTCGCGCACCGCCACGAGGTGCTCTCCGTGGTGGACAACACCTTCGCCTCGCCGGCGCTGCAGCAGCCGCTCTCGCTCGGGGCCGACATCGTCGTGCACTCCACGACGAAGTACCTCGGCGGTCACTCCGACGTCCTCGGTGGCGCCATCATCATGAACGACGACGAGCTCGCCGAGCAGTTGGGCTTCGTGCAGTTCGCCGCAGGCGCGGTCTCGGCCCCGCTCGACGCGTGGCTCACGACCCGCGGCATCAAGACCCTCGCGGTGCGCATGCGTCAGCACAGTGCGAACGCGCAGGCGATCGCCGAGTTCCTCGACGGCCACGCCGCCGTCGAGCGCGTCTACTACCCGGGCCTCGAGAGCCACCCCGGTCACGAGCTCGCCGCCCGCCAGATGTCCGGGTTCGGTGGCATGCTCTCGCTCGCGCTCGTCGGTGGCCCGGCTGCAGCCACGCGCCTCGTCGAGAAGACGAAGCTCTTCGCACTCGCCGAGTCGCTCGGCGGTGTCGAGTCGCTCATCGGCCTGCCGGCGCAGATGACGCACGCCTCGGTGAAGGGCACGGAGCTGGCGGTCCCCGAGAACGTCGTCCGCCTGTCGGTCGGCATCGAGGACGTCGCGGACCTCATCGCCGACCTCGACCGCGCACTCACGAAGGTCCTGAAGGCGAGCGCCAAGCACTAGCGGGCCGTTCCGGCTCGTTCGCAATTCAGGAAGGCTGCGGCGCGCCCGCGCCCGAATCCGTCGAACGGCGACGGCGCACCGGGCCCGTCCTGAATGGTGAACGGGTCGACGGCACTGCAGTGCTTGACCTCAAGTCACGTTGAGGTTCTAGGCTCGGATGCGTGACCGCAGCGACCACCTCCCAGCACGCGTCCAGTACCGGACCGACGCCCCGCGACCGCGGGATCTTCAGCCGCCGGTTCGTCCTCGTCACCATCGGTGCGTGCGCGCTCGTGTTCCTCGGCGCCTTCGAGTCCCTCGCCGTCACGACGATCATGCCGCTCGTGAGTGGCGAGCTCGGCGGCGAGCAGCTCTACGCCCTCGCCTTCGCCGGCCCGCTCGCCGTGAGTGTCATCGGCATGGTCGCGGCGGGCTCGGTCGCCGACCGTATCGGCCCGGTCCAGCCGCTGCTGGCCTCCGTCGTCCTGTTCCTCGTGGGTCTCCTCCTGGCCGGAACCGCGACCACCATGTGGGCCGTCGTCGCCGGACGCCTCGTCCAGAGCCTCGGTTCGGGAGCGATGACCGTCGCCCTGTACGTCCTCGTCGCCCGCATCTACCCACCGGCCCTGCACCCGCGGATCTTCGCCGGGTTCGCTGCCGCCTGGGTCGTCCCCTCCCTGATCGGACCGTTCCTCGCCGGGGTGGTCGCGGAGCGGTTCAGCTGGCACTGGGTCTTCCTCGGTGTGGTCGGTCTCGTGGTCGTCGCGACGCTCCTCCTCCTGCCGGCGCTCCGGATGCTGCGGGCCTCCACGACCGAACGCGCCGAGCGAGAGGCCGCCGAGCGGCAGTCGGCGGACGATGGCGGAGAGGCGGCCACCGTCGCGCGGACGGGCGCGGAGCTGCGTCGACTCGGGTGGGCGGTGCTCGTCGCGGCGGCGGTCCTCGCGGTCAACCTCTCGACCGAGTTCTCCGGGTGGACCGCCTGGGCCCTGCCGGTCGTCGGTGCCGTGGTCGCGATCCTCGCCCTCCGCCCACTCATCCCGCTCGGCACGCTCACCGCACGCCGCGGGCTCCCGACGGTCATCCTCGTGCGCGGACTGACCTCCGCCGCGTTCTTCGGTGCCGAGGTGTACGTGCCGTACCTGCTGACCCGCGAGCACGGGCTCACGCCGGCGCTCGCCGGACTCGCGCTCACCGGCGGGGCGATCGCGTGGTCGCTGTCGTCCTGGTTGCAGGGGCGCCTCGGGGACCGGCTGTCGAATGCGAACGCCGTGCAGATCGGGTCGTCGCTCGTGACGGTCGCCGTCGCGATCGCCCTGTCCGCAGCGCTCATCGGCCTGCCGCCGGTGGTGCCGATCGCCGCCTGGGTGGTGAGCGGTGGCGGGATGGGCCTCATGTTCCCGCGACTCAGTGTCATGACGCTCGCCTACTCCGACGAGCGCTCGCAGGGGTTCAACAGCGCGGCGATGTCGATCGGCGACGCGATCGGCGGGGCCCTCGCCCTCGCGGCGACCGGGCTGGCGTTCACGGCACTCGACGGCTCCCGTGTGTTCGCGGGGCTGGGGTGGATCGCGTCCGGCGGGATCGCGTTCGCCGGATGCTTCGCGATCGCGCTGGTCGCCGGTGTCGCGGCCGTCGTCGTCGCGCGCCGCGTGAGCCGACCAGCGGAGCCCGACGCGACCGGGTGAGCCGAGACGCCGTCGCCTGGACAGTGCTGCGGTGCGTGGGGGGTAGCGTCGCCCACGCATCGCTGCAGTGTCCAGGCGGCGTCGCGAGACGGAGGGCGGGGGTACTGGGTATCCTTGATGCCGATCTGCTGTGCGCCGGCGGCAGGTGCACCGAGGGGGCCTCGTGCAGATGAGGGGGATCGTGCAGGAATCGATGACCGCCTCTGCGGACCGGCCCGTTCGCCGGCCGCCGGTCTGGCCGCATCTGGTCGCGCTCGTCATCGTCGCGGCGACGCTGGTCGTCGGTCTGGTCGTCTATCCGTCCGCTCCGGATCCGATGCCGGTGCACTTCGACGCCGCGCTCCAGCCGGACGCCTGGGCGGACAAGAGCCTCGGCGGGTTCCTGCTCCCCGCCATCATCGGTGCCGCGGTCGTGGCGGTCTTCTGGATCGTCGCCGCCTGCATGCCGCTCGCCGGAAGGACCCGATCGGATGTCGATCCCCACCCACCGGCCACTGCACCGACGTGGTCCACGCAACTGTCTCCTCGTCCCGAGGTGACGGCTGCCACGCTGGACGCCACCGTGCGACTGCTGGGGAACCTGACCATCGCGACCGCCGCGCTCATCGCCGTCGTCGCACTCACCACGTGGCTCGGCGTGCCCGCGTGGATGGCACCGTGGCTGCTCCCGGTGCTGATGGCGGCGTTCTTCGGATCGCTCGCCGTCTCGTGCGTCCGGGTGTTCCGGGCCCAGCGCGGACTCGCCTGACGCCGTTCGCGTGCACGAGGGGTGCGGAAGCCGCGTACCCTTGATGCGTACGTCTCGGCTCGTCCCCCCAGTGACCCGCTCCTCGTGTCTCGGAGCCGGACTGCAGAAGGACTCTCTTGAGCGACGAATGCAAACACGGTTTCGACAACGGCCTCTGCGCGACCTGCTTCCCGCCGCCGCCCCGCGAGGTGCCGGTCGCTGAACCACCCGCTCCCAAGGTCCGTCGGTCGACGGTCGCGCCATCGCTCCGCGAACCGGCCCCGACCCGTGTGCGGACCGCCGCGACCGCGAAGACGGTGACGAAGGCGGCGGCCGCCCTGCCCGTGGTGCGCGTCGGCGAGCAGCGGCTGTACCACGTCACCCACATCCGCAACCTGGAGCGCATCCTCGAGACCGGCAGCATCCTGCCGGTGGCGTCCCCGGCGCTCCCCGACGGGCCGGTCGTCGACATCGCCGCCGCGAGCCACCGCGAGGCGCGACGCACGATGGTCCTCGCCGGCACCGACGACCTCACGCCGGCCGACTTCGTCCCGTTCTTCCTCACCCCGGACGCCGACCTCTGGGCGGGCATCCGTGCGGGCGAGCAGGACGTCCGACTGTCCGCCGAGGCGCTCGCATCGTCCGTCAACGACTACGTCGTGCTCGTCACCACCATCGACGGCGCAGCCGTGCACCCGGGCGAGTTCGACGCCGACACCGGCCGGCCGTCCCGCGCGCGCGTCGTGGTCGCCGACGGTGACGCCTCCCACGTGCTCACGAGCATCGGCGCCAACCCGATGACCGCCGACCGCATGGTGCAGCGCTTCGCGACCGACGAGGACCCCGCGGCCTTGCGACGCGCCGAGGTGCTCGTCGCCGACGCCGTGCCGTTCGACCGCGTCACCGTGATCGGCGTCGCGACGGTCAACGTCCGCGAGCACGTCAAGCGACTCGTCGCCGGTGCCGGTCACCGCACCAAGGTCGCGGCCTACACGCCGTGGTTCCAGGAGCACGTCGCCGAGTAGACGAGGCAACACCGCGTTCACCATTCAGAACGCCTCCGGCGAGCCGACCCCACCTCCGCACCGGTTGCGGACGGCTCGCCGTGGCGTTCCTGAATTGCGAACAGAACAGGACGGGTCAGGCGCGCGCGGGCGTGCTCTCGCGGAGGAGGACCGTCGCGCCGACGGGCTCCGTGGTCGTGCTGTCCGTCGCCGGGTCGAGCGCCAGCCGCACCGCGCGCTCACCGACCGCCTCGAGCGGCACGGCGACCGTGGTGAGCGCCGGGGTGACGTCGCGGGAGGTCGCGATGTCGTCGTAGCCGGCGACGGCGAGATCCTCGGGGAGGCGGAGTCCGGCCGCACGGAACGCCGACATCGCCCCGATCGCCATCACGTCGTTCACGGCGAAGACCAGGTCGACGTCGTCGAGCCCCTGCTCCAGGAGGTCGAGGGCGCCCTGGCGTCCACCGTCGCGGGTGAACTCGGCTCGGACGATCCGCGAGGGGTGGATCGCGATGCCCTGCTCGGCCAGGCCCTCCGCGAACCCACCCGCACGCTCGCGGGAGGTGAGCAGCCGGTCGTCGCCGGCGATGACCGCGAACCGGCGGTACCCGGCACCGACGAGTTCCCGGGCCAGCTCGCGGGCGCCGGTCGCGTTGCCGAGCTGCACCGTTGCGAACGGGAGTGTCCGCTGCGAGACAAGGACGACGCGTCCGCCCGTGGACTCGTAGGCTGCGAGTTCATCCGCCAGCCGGTGCTCCGACGCAGCCCCGTCCCAGCGACTGCCCGTCAGGATGATGGCGCGCGGCCGCTGTCCGCGGAGCACCCGGACGAGTTCCAGTTCGCGGTCGTGGTCGCGGTGCGTCACGGCCATCGTCGTGGCGATCCGCTGTTCGTCGGCCGTGCGGATGGCTCCGGCCGCGATGGACGAGAAATACGGGTCGGCGATATCGCTCACGAGCAGCGAGATCGTCGACGACAGGCCCCTCGCGACCGTCTGGGCGGAGAGGTTCGGCGTGTAGTTCAGGCGGTCCGCGGCGTCGAGCACCCGGCGACGGAAGGCCTCGTTGACCGTCCTGGTGCTCCCATTGAGCGCCCGTGACGCGGTGGCCAAGGACACGCCGGCCTCCCGCGCGACGTCGTGCAGCGTCGGGGGGACCGGCGTCGTCCGGTGCTCGTCGACCGACATGGCGCTCCTTCGTATGGGCGGCTGCTGAGACACACTCTGCCACAGGGCGGCCGCGGCGATCAGGGCTGGTGGATCGCGTCGTCCTCGTGGTCGAGGTGCGGGACGACCGTCGCCTGGAATGCGTCGACGGTGCGATCGACCACCTGCTGGAACGGGCTGTCCCAGATCTCCTGGTTGAAGAGTTCGACCTCGATGTCGCCCGTGTACCCCGCTGCCTCCACGGCACGGGTCAGCGAACCGAAGTCGATCACGCCGTCGCCCGGGTAGTGCCGGGAGAGGAGGACGTCGGCGGCGAGCGGTGTCGCCCAGTCGCACGCCTGATAGCTGGAGATCCGACCGGTCGCACCCGCTCGGGCGATCTGTTCGAGGACCTGCGGGTCCCACCAGATGTGGAAGGTGTCGACGACCACTCCGACGGCCTCCGGAGCGAACTGCTCGGCGATGTCGAGGGCCTGACCGAGCGTCGAGACGACCGCGCGGTCCGAAGCGTACATCGGATGCAGCGGCTCGATGGCGAGCTGCACGCCGGACTCGAGGGCGTGGTCGGTGAGCTCGCCGATCGCGTCGCGGACGAGTTCGCGGGCGCCGAGGAGGTCACGGGACCCGGCCGGGAGACCGCCGACGACGAGGACGAGTGCCGGGGCACCGAGCGCGGCGGCCTCGTCGATCGCGGTCCGGTTGTCGTCGATCGACGCCCGGCGAGTCGGTCCCTCGGGCATCGTGAAGAAGCCACCACGGCACAGGCTCGAGACGCGCAGGCCGCTGTCCGTGAGGAGGCTCGCCGAGGCTGCGACGCCGTACTCCTGCACCGGCTCGCGCCAAGCGCCGAAGCTCGTGACGCCGGCCGCGGTGACGGCCGCGACCGCCTCCGGGAGGGTGGCGTACTTGATCGTGGCCTGATTGACCGAGAGCCGCGGGTGCGGGGTGGTGCGCCCCTCGACAGGCTCGGGGACCGGGGTGCGGGCGGTGGCGCTCATCGGGCTCCCCTCGACAGGCTCGGGGACCGGAGGGGCAGGGCGTCGACGACGCCGGCCGAGCGCAGCAGGCCCGTCCAGCGTTCGGCGGCGAGCTCCGGGTGTTCGAGCGCGCCGGCCGCGTCGGCGAGGCGCACGATCTCCGACAGGTGCGGCAGGCTCCGGGCCGCGTGCAGACCGCCGACCATCGAGAACGCCGGCTGGTGACCGTTCAGCCAACTGAGGAAGGCGATGCCCGTCTTGTAGTAGTAGGTCGGTGCGGCGAAGATCTGCCGCGACAGGGCCTCGGTCGGTCGGAGGATCCGCTCGTAGGCGGCCGGGTCGCCGGCGTCGAGCGCCTGGATCGCAGCGGACGCGGCCGGTGCGATCGCGGTGAACGCACCGAGCAGGGCGTCGGAGTGTCCGACAGCGTCACCGGCGATGAGGTCGACGTAGTTGAAGTCGTCCCCGGTGAACATCGTCGTGCCGGCCGGGAGGCGACGTCGGACGGCGATCTCCGCGCCGGCGTCGAGGAGGCTCATCTTGACCCCGGCGACGTGGTCGACGTGGTCGGCCATGATGCGCAGCAGGGTGTCCGAGGCCTCGGCGACGTCGCTGGAACCGAAGTAGCCCTCGAGGCTCGGGTCGAACGCCGTGCCGAGCCAGTGCAGGACCACGGGTGCCTGCGCCGCCGACAGGACCCGGTCGTAGACGCGACGGTAGTCGTCGGTGGACCGCGCCGCCCTCGCCAGGTGTCGGCTGGCCATGAGCACGGTCCCGGCGCCCGCGTCCTCCGCGAACGCGAGTTGTTCGAGGTAGGCGTCGGCGACCGCGTCGAGCGAGACGGTCTCGTCGGTGAGGTGGTCGGTGTTGACGCCCACGACGAGCGCTCCGCCGACGGATGCGGCCTCGGCGGCGCTCCGGGTGATCAGCTCGCGCGTGGCAGCGGTGTCGAGTCCCATGTTCCGCTGGGCGGTGTCCATCGCGTCCGCGACGCCGAGGCCGTACGACCACACGTGGTGGCGGTAGGCGAGCGTCGCGTCCCAGTCGAGCTCGGCCAGCGCGCCAGGCACGTTGTCCGCCCAAGGCTTCGGGACGACGTGTGCCGCGGCGTAGGCGGTGCGGCTCGTCAGGGGAGTGGTCGGGCGCTCGGCCACGACGGGCTCGCGGAGCTCCAGCGCGGTGACCGTGCCGTCGGTCGAGAGCAGCGGGACGGACGTCATCGTGCGACCGAGGCCTCGAGCGACGCCAGCTCCTCGTCCGCGCCGGCGGTGTCGCCCGTGCTTCCGAGCGTCACCTCGGGCAGGTCGAGGCGGCGGCCGGTGCGCGAGCTCTCGAGGCCGAGCTCCGCGAGCAGGACGCCGCGCGCGCCGGCGAGGAGGTCGTACTCGTAGCGGCCGTCCTCGACGACGTGGCGGAGGAACTCCTCCCACTGCGTCTTGAAGCCGTTCTCGAACGCGTCGTTCGTCGGTACGTCCTGCCAGTCGCCCGCGTAGTCGTGGTCGTCGGCGAGGTCGGGGTTCCACACCGGCTTCGGGGTGACGTTCCGCGGCTGCACCTTGCAGCCGAAGAGCCCGGCCACCGCGGAGCCGTGCGTGCCGTCGACCTGGAACTGCACGAGCTCGTCGCGGTCGACGCGCACCGTCCAGCTGGAGTTGAGCTGGGCGATGACGCCGCCCTCGAGCTCGAAGACCCCGTAGGCGGCGTCGTCGGCGGTGGCAGCGTAGGCCTCGCCCCGCTCGTCGAAGCGCTCGGGGATGTGCGTCGTCGCCTTCGCGTACACGGACTCGACCCGACCGAACAGGTTTTCGAGCACGTAGCTCCAGTGCGGGAACATGTCGACGACGATGCCGCCGCCGTCCTCGGCCCGGTAGTTCCAGCTCGGGCGCTGCGCCGGCTGCCAGTCGCCCTCGAACACCCAGTAGCCGAACTCGCCGCGGACGGAGAGGATCCGACCGAAGAAGCCCGAGTCGATGAGGCGCTTGAGCTTGCGCAGCCCCGGCAGGTAGAGCTTGTCGTGCACGACGCCGTTCTTCACGCCGGCCTCGGCGGCGAGGCGTGCGAGTTCCAGCGCCTCCTCGAAGGTCTCCGCCGTCGGCTTCTCGGTGTAGATGGTCTTGCCGGCCGCGATCGCCTTGCGGAGCGCGGTGGCGCGGGCCTTCGTGACGAGGAAGTCGGCGTAGATGTCCCAGCGGGGGTCGGCGAGGACCGCGTCGAGGTCGGTCGAGGTGTGCTCGATGCCGTGCCGTGCGGCGAGCTCGTCGAGCGTCACCTGGTTGCGGCCGACGAGGATCAACTCGATCTGGCGGCGGGTGCCGTCGGACAGCTGCACGCCGCCCTGCTCCTGGATGGCCAGCAGCGACCGCACGAGGTGCTGCCGGTAGCCCATGCGCCCGGTGGCGCCGTTGACGATGATCCCGATGGTCGGCTCTGACACGGTGGCTCCTTGGGTTCGGAAAGCGTTTACCATGGACAAGCTAGCCGGGTTCGACGCGCTCCGCAAGGTGCGGTGGGGGACGGTGGCATGGCAGGCTGTCGGCATGCATCGACGCACCGTGGTCATCTCGCCCGACTCGTTCAAGGGGACGGCTGAAGCCCCGGACGTCGCCCGCTCCATCGCCGAGGGGTGGTGTTCCGTCCGCCCCGACGACGAGGTCGTCCAACTCCCGATGGCCGACGGCGGAGAGGGGACGCTCGATGCGTTCGCCGCGGCGGTACCGGGCGCGGTGCGGCACGCGATCGTCGTCACCGGCCCCGACGGACGCGAGGTGGCCTCGGCCTGGTTGGAGCTGCCGGACAGGACGGGCGTCGTCGAGCTCGCGCTCACGAGCGGCCTGACGCTCCTCGACGACCTCCGACCGTTCGAGGCGCAGACCATCGGCTTCGGTGAGGCGATCGCGGCCGCCCTCGACGCCGGCGTCGAGCGGTTGCTCCTCGCGATCGGCGGGAGTTCGAGCACCGACGGCGGCATGGGGTTGCTGCAGGCCCTCGGTGCCCGGTTCCGCGACGCCGAGGGGCGGGACCTGCCGCCTGGGAACACCGGAGCCGGATCGGTCGTCGTGGTGGACTGCGCGAACCTCCGCGCCCTGCCGCCGGGCGGTGCCGTGATCCTCAACGACGTCGCGAACCCGCTCCTCGGCCCGGACGGGGCCGCTGCGGTCTACGGGCCGCAGAAGGGAGCCCGACCCGACGACGTCGCGGCGCTCGAGGCTGCGCTCGGACGGTTCGTCGGGCAGCTCGCCGCAGCCGAGACCCCGGTGGAGGCCCGGTCGGCTGCTCGAACCCCGGGCGCCGGTGCCGCGGGTGGTGCCGGGTTCGGCCTGCTCCTGTGGGGAGCCACGCCGAGCTCGGGCGCGACGGGGGTCGGGGCGGCGATCGGGTTGCCCGAGGCGGTCGGTGCGGCCGACCTCGTGGTCACCGGTGAGGGGCGGTACGACGCGCAGACCGCCTCCGGTAAGGTCGCGGCGTACGTGGCCGCGCAAGCGCCGGGGCGGACGATGCTCGTCGCCGGGGCGATCGCCGCGGCGACGGAGGACGTGTTCCGTGACGCCGTCTCGTTGACGGAACTCGCCGGTGGCGTCGAGGCTGCGATGGCGGATCCGCTCGTCCACCTCCGGGCCGCTGGCGCTGCGCTCGCGAGCCGGGTCGGAGTGCCCGCAGAGACCTGAGCGGGACACGCTGCCGCGGGTGACTGGGAGCGGGTGCGGCGACCGCGTCTCAACCCTTGCGGGAAAGCGCTTGCCGGATACGATGGGAGCACTCGCGACGACGAAGGGCGACCATGACCACCAGTGCACCGCAGCACGGCACCGCCGACCGACCGCACCCGGACGACGGGCAACCGGCCACGCGGACACCGCGGATCGCGCTGGTCGGCGTCGGTGGGTTCGGGACGGTCCATCTCGAGAACCTCGACCGGCTCCAGGCGGCCGGTCGGCTCGAACTCGTGGCCGTCGCCGACCCGTTCCTCCCGGCTCCGGTCTGGTCGCACGGCGAGGTCGTCGCCTTCACCGACGTCGACGAGCTGCTGCGGGCGACGCCGGACCTCGACGTCGTGATCGTCGCCACCCCGATCTCCTCCCATGCGGCCATCGCGACGGCGGCCCTCGAAGCCGGGGCCGACGTGCTCCTCGAGAAACCACCGGTCGCCTCGCTGGCGCAGTTCGAGGAACTCCTGCTCACGGCCGATCGCACCGGTGGGCTCGTCCAGGTGGGCTTCCAAAGCCTCGGTTCCGCGGCGCTCGACGCCCTCGCGGAGGACACCGTCGGGCTGGGACCGGTGGGCGCGCTCAGCGTCGTCGGCCTGTGGAGTCGCCCGCTCCGGTACTGGAGTCGGTCCCCGTGGGCCGGGCGTCGTCGACTCGACGGCGAGGACGTCGTCGACGGCGTCGCGACCAACCCGCTGGCCCACGCCATCGCGACCGCGCTCCGCATCGCCGGTGACGGCACCCGGGAGAGCGTCGCCCGCGTGACGACCGACCTGTACCGCGTCAACGACATCGAGAGCGACGACACCTCGGTGATCCGGGTCGAGCTGGTGGACGGCGTCGTGATCACCGCAGCGCTCACCCTTGCGGCGCCCGAGCAGCTCGAGCCGACCGTCTCCGTCCACGGCGAGCACGGGACGGCGGTGCTCGAGTACACGACGGACCGGATGCGGATCGAGGGTCGTGTACCCGCGTCCGAGTCCGACGACGAGTCGACATCGCGGGTGTTCGACCGGATCGACCTCCTCGAAGACCTGCTGGCCTCCCGTGCTGCGGGGGCGCCGCTGCGCTCCTCCCTCGCCTCGGCCGGAGCGTTCGTCGAGGTCCTCGAGGCCATCCGCACCGCACCGGACCCCACGCCTATCGATGGCGCGTTCGTCGAGTGGGTCGGCGAGGGGGCCGAGGCGTCTCCGGTGCTCGCGGACATCGCCGAGTGGTCGGCGCGGGCGGTCCGTGCCCAGGCGACCTTCAGCGAGCTCGGTGCGCCCTGGGCATTCCCGCGGGCCGACCGCGTTCTGGCGGAGCTCCGACCCGGTGACGGACCGGTGACCGGCACCCTGCTCGACGGCCGGGGGAGTGCTCCGGCGTCCTCGCCCCGGCCCCACCTGCATCCACTCGCCACGCTCGCTGGCGTCACGATCACCGACGCCCATCCGGCGGACCACGATTGGCATCTCGGGTTCGGGTTCACCGTGCAGGACGTCGGCGGAGCGAACCTCTGGGGCGGCGGGACCTTCGTGCGCGACCTCGGATACGTGCTCCGACCCGACCACGGCCGGATCGAGACCACCGCGCTGACCGCCCGGCGCGACGGGTTCGACACCGACCGACGCTGGCTGGGTCCGGCTGGCGCCACACTCCTCGAGGAGCGGACCAGCGTCCGAGCGTCGCGGGCACCCGGTGACGCCGTCGACACCGCCTGGGTGCTCGACGTCGACCTCGAATTGCGGACGCCCGCAGGTGTCGGGGAGGTCCTGCTCGGCAGCCCGGCGACGAACGGCCGGGAGGGCGCCGGTTACGGCGGGTTCTTCCTCCGCCTCGCCGCCTGCTCGGACGTCCGGGTCCGCACCGCCGACCACGTCGGCGAGGCCGCGACGCATGGCACCAGCGCTCCCTGGATCGCCTGGACCGGGACGTTCCCCGGCGGCCCGGCGAGCCTGCTGCTGGCCGGGACGGACGACGCCACGCGCGAGGATCCGTGGTTCGTCCGAGTGGACGGGTACCCCGGCATCGGATCGTCGATCGCCGTCGTGCGACCGACTGTCGTGTCGGAGGACCGGCCGCTCCGGCGCGGTCTCCGGATCGTCGTCGCCGACGGGGTCCTCGATGACGCCGCACTGCGTGCCGCCGGAGGGATCCGGTGAACCCCGCAGGAACGGTCGGCGACGCCGCCCTCCTGCAACCGGTCGCGGCGACCCGGCCGAGCGACCCGGAAACCGGCGCCCCCGATGCAGCAGACCGGGCCCGGAAGCGCGCGGCCGTGCACGAGCTGCTCGACCGTCACGGGGCCGAGTCCGTCGTCCTCCGCTCCGCGGCCGCGGTGACCTGGTACCTCGACGGAGCCCGCGCCCACGTGAGCCTCGCCGCCGATCCGATCGTCACCGTACGGGTGACCCGCGACCGCGACGAGGTGCGCGTCACCGACAACGAGACCGGGCGATTGGTGGCCGAGGAGCTTCCGGCCGACGTGTCGATCGTCGAGCGGCCGTGGTTCCAAGCGCTCGACGACGCGGGGGCGCTCGACGAGTCCGCTGTCGACGGCGAGCTGCGGTCCCTGCGCCGCGTGCTGCTGCCGGCCGAGTCGCGCCGGTTCCGGTCGCTGGGGCAGGACGCCGCTGCCGTCCTCACCGCCGTCCTGCGTGCCGCCGACCCGTCGGACACCGAGCGGTCGATCGCCGCGCGGGTCGCCGGTGAGGTCGTCGCGCGCGGGGCGGACCCGGTCGTCGTCCTCGTGGCCGGGGCCTCCCGTCTCGGGTTCCGACACCCGCTCCCGACGGACGCGCCGCTCGGTCGGCGAGCGATGGTCGTCCTGTGCGCCCGTCGTCACGGGCTCATCGCCAACGTCACCCGCTGGGTCGGGTTCGACGGCGGCGACTCCGCGGAACGTCGGGCGGATCAGGAACGGCAGCAGCGCATCCTCGAGGTTGAGGCAACGGCGTTCCGGGCGACGGTGCCCGGCCGGAGTCTCGGCGAGGTCCTCGTCGACATCGAGCGCGCCTACGCCGACCACGGCTTCGGGCCCGAGGAGTGGCGGGCGCACCACCAGGGCGGGGCCGCCGGCTATGCGGGGCGCGACCCCCGCGCGACGCCCGGCGCCCGGGACACGGTGGCCCTCGGTCAGGCGTTCGCCTGGAACCCGTCCGCACCGGGAGCGAAGGTCGAGGACACCGTCCTCCTCGGGTCGGCCGGTGTCGAGGCCCTCACGGTCGACCCCGCCTGGCCGACGACCGTCGTCGACGGCCGACCGCGTCCGGTGCAACTCGAGCGCTGAACGGACGAATCGGTGCGACCGCGTCGAGCGGTCGCACCGATTGACGTTCCTCCTGGCCCGGGAATCAGACGGTCTGCACCCCGTCGACCCGGCGCGGGATGCCGAGCGGGTTCGCCTCGCGCAGCGCTTCGGGGAGGATGGCGTCCGGCGCGTCCTGGAAGGTGATCGGCCGCAGGAACCGGCGGATGGCCGTCGCACCCACGGAGCTGTGGAACGAGGTCGTCGCCGGCCACGGGCCGCCGTGGTGCTGCGACCAGGTCACCGCGACACCGGTCGGCCAGCCGCCGAAGAGCAGGCGTCCCGAGCGGTCGACGAGGGCGTCGACGACCGCGTCGATCGCCTCATCGGGGTCGGCGTGGATGGTGCCGGTGAGGCTGCCCGGGAGGGCGCGGATCGCGGCGAGCAGTTCGGCCTCGTCCCGGTAGCGCACGAGCAGCGAGGTGGGGCCGAAGCGTTCCTCCGCCAGGGTCTCGGCGCGCTCGACCACGGCCGCGGCCGTCGTCGCGAGCAGCACCGGGCTGGCCCCGTCGGACGACGACTGCCCGGCGTCACCGGCGAGCACCTCGACGTCCGGGTCGGCGGCGGCGGCGCCCACGAGGACGCCGAACCCCTCCGAGATGCGGTCGGTCAGGAGCGGTGAGCTCGTCGTCTCCACGGCCCGGACGGCGGCGACGGCCGCGCGCTCGAACGCCGAGTCGAACGGTACGAAGACGAGCCCGGGCTTCGTGCAGAACTGGCCGGCACCGAGCGTGAAGGAAGCGGTGAAGCCGGCGGCGAGTTCGTCGCCTCGGCCGTCCGCCGCGGACGGCGTGACGACGACCGGGTTGATGCTCCCGAGTTCGCCGTAGAACGGGATCGGGTCGTCGCGACCGGCGGCGAGTGCGAACAGCGCGCGTCCACCGTCGACGGAGCCGGTGAAGCCGACGGCGGCGATCGCCGGGTCGACGACGAGCGCGCTGCCGGTCTCCCGGCCGGTGACGAGCTGCAGCGTCCCGTGCGGCGCACCGGCCGCTTCAAGGGCGGCGGCCACGATCCCGGCGACCCGGGTCGACAGGTCCAGGTGCCCGGAGTGGGCCTTCACGACGACGGGGTTCCCGGCTGCGAGCGCGGACGCCGTGTCGCCCCCGGCCACCGAGAAGGCGAAGGGGAAGTTCGAGGCGGAGAAGACCGCGACCGGTCCGATGGGGCGGAGGATGCGACGGAGGTCGGGCCGCGGCGGGGTCGCGTCGGGGACCGCGTGGTCGATGATCGCCTCGTGGAAGGCGCCGTCGAGCACGACGTCCGCGAAGAGGCGGAGCTGACCACTGGTGCGGCCGACCTCTCCGGTGAGTCGCGGACGGCCGAGGCGGGTCTCCCGGTCGGCGATCCCGACCAGCTCGTCGACGTTCGCATCGAGGGCGTCGGCGGCGGCGCGCAGCCAGGCGGCACGGGTGGCGGGGGAGGAGGCGGCGACGGCGGGCGCCGCTGCCGCAGCGGTCGCGGTGGTCGTCGCGAGTTCGTCGAGGGTGGTCATCTGGTGCTCCGGAGGTCGAGGCCCAGACCGGGCCGGTCGGTGGTGGTGAGGGTCGGTCCCTGGATGTCGATCGGGCCGGGGCCGGCGAGGATGCCGAGCTCCGCGAACATCGCTCCATCCACGGCTTCGACGAGCGAACCCTCGGGGAGGAAGGGGGCGAGCTGGCCGGACAGTTCCGGGAGCAGGTGGGGGTGCACGGTGGCCCCGCGGGTGGTCGCTTCGTCGGCGATGCGGAGGAACGGGGTGATGCCGCCGACGCGTATCACGTTCGGCTGCAGGATGTCGGCCGCCCCGGCGTCGAGCCACTCGCGGAACCGCCACACGGAGTGGATGCTCTCGCCGACGGCGATCGGGATGGCCGTCTCCCGACGGAGCTCGATGTGGGCGGCGAGGTCGTCCGACAGCAACGGTTCCTCCAGCCAGGCCGGCTGGAACCGCTCGAGTGCGGACGCGGCGGCGAGCGCTCGACGCAGGTCCCAGCGCTGGTTGGCGTCGATCATGAGTCGGCGGTCCGGCCCGATGACGTCGCGGACGGCCGCCACCCGGTCGACGTCGACCGCGAGGTCCGGCCCGCCGACCTTCATCTTGACCGCGTCGTAGCCGAGCCCGACCCATCGGCGCGCCTGCTCCACGAGGTCCTCGAGCGGGTAGTGGAGGTTGACCCCGCTGCCGTAGACCTCGACCTGCGGCCGCGGCCGACGTCCGAGCCGGGTCAGGAGGCCGCCCAATGAGGCACGCTCCGTCCGCGCCCGGAGGTCCCAGAGCGCGAGGTCGAGCCCGGCGAGCGCGAACGTCGTGACTCCGGCGGACCCGGCCTCGTGGAGCTGCCACCAGAGTTCGTCCCACTGGACCTCGGGGTCGAGGCCGGAACCGACGGCGCGTGGCGCGATGTCGGAGCGCAGCATGGCCTCGACGGCAGCCCCGCCGATGGTGGGCGTCCAGCTGAAGCCGTGCCCGACGCGCCCCCCGACGGTCGTGACCGTCACCTCGATGAGGTCGATCGTGGTGACGTCCGGCCCCCACGGCCTCGGCAGCGGGACCCGTCGGAGACCCGTCGTGACACTCGCGATGCAGTCGTCGGCCCAGGAGGGCTCGGGTCGTGGCTCAGGCATCCGTCAGCGTTCGCGTCGACTCGACGAGGGCGAGCCCGGCGTCGATGATCGATCCCAGCCGCTCGAGCTGCGCCGGCGACGGGTCGACGAGCGGTGCGCGCACCGGTCCGACGGGCAGCCCCTCGCGACGGATGCCCGCCTTGATCAGGGAGACGCCGAACCCGGGCGTCTCGTCGCGCAGTCGGACGAGCGGTGCGTAGTACCCGGTGAGCAGGCGTTCCATCGACGTCTGGTCGTCGTCGCGGTAGGCGCGGTAGAAGGCGTCCGCGATCGCCGGGGCCATCGCGAAGCTCGCCGAGGAGTAGAGCGGGATGCCGAGGGCCCGGTAGGCGCGCTGGCTGAGCTCGGCGGTGAGGAGTCCGTTGAAGAACAAGAAGTCCTCGCGGCCGGCGGCATGCACCGCACTGACGATCTCCTGGGCGAGGGCGACGTCGCCGCTGCCGTCCTTGAACCCGACCACCTGCGGGTGCTCGACGAGTCGACGCATCGCCGCAGCCGAATACTGGGCGGTGCCGCGGTGGTAGACGATGACCGGCAGCGACGTGGCGGCGAGGATCGCCTCGATGTACGCGACCGTGCCGTCGATCGGGCCGGCGACGAGGTACGGCGGCAGGATCAGCAGCGCGTCGGCGCCCGACACCTCCGCGGAGCGAGCGCAGGCGATCGCGTGGCCGAGTGGACCGCCGGTCCCGGCGACGACGGGCACCGCACCGGCGACCGTGGACACGGTCGTGGCGACGACCTCGCGGACCTCCTCTGCGGCGAGGGCGTGGAACTCGCCCGTGCCGCAGGCGGGGAACACGGCGCCGGGGTTCCAGGACAGCCGGGACGTGAGGTGTTCGGCGAGCAGCCCGTGGTCGACGGTGCCGTCCGGGGCGAACGGCGTGACCGGGAAGAAGAGGACGCCGTCGAAGGCGAGCGGGGTGGTCATACGGTCTCCAGTCGGTCGAGCAGGGGGGTGGATGAGGTGAGTTCGGTGCGCCAGCGATGCGTCGGGCGCCAGCCGAGGAGGCGCTCCGCCTTCCCGATGGAGAATGCGGGGCGGTCACCGGTGAGCTCCGCGGCGAGGCCGGTCGTCGCGGGGAAGAACTCGGGGAGGAGCTCCGCGAGCGGGCGTTCGGCCAGGGCGTCGGAGGCACCGACGAAGTAGCTCTGCGCGTTCTCGACACCGCCCATGGCCTCGAGGAGCCGCACCACGAACGCGCCGGCGTCGCGCGCGTCCAGGTAGTTGAACAACGATGGCGCGGCGAGCTCCGGGCGGGCGATCCGTTCGTGCACCGTGTGGCCCTGTTGGGTGAGTGCACCGCGCCACTCCTCGGGGGAGATGACGTAACACGGTCGGAACGCCGCGACGGCGATGTCGTCACCGCGCTCGGCGGCGACCGACGCGGTCAGCTGCTCGGCGAACAGCTTCGACAGCGCGTACGCGTTCCACGGTTTCGGCGTGACCCGTTCGTCGAGCGGGAGTCGCTCCGGGGTCCAGCCGGCCGGCGACCCGTAGCCGATCACGGTCGGGCTCGACGCGGTCACGATCCGGGTCGTCCCGAGATCGACCGCTGCGCGCACGACGTTGAAGGCGAGCAGGGTGTTCGTCCGCAGGATGACGTGCTCCGGGGCGCTGAAGGGGACGGCGATCGCCGCGAGGTGGACCACCGCGTCCGGGCGGTGCTTCGCGATGACGGCGTAGCAGGAGCCGATGTCGGTGAGGTCGACGCGTTCGGTGCTGGCCGCCGGGCTGCCCGGACTCGTGGCGCTGTCGACCGCGACGACCTCGGAGCCGGCGTCGACGAGGGCCTGGACGACGCTGCGACCGAGCCGACCGGACGACCCGGTGACGAGTACGCGCGCCATCAGGCGTCCTGCCGGGCGCTGAGGCCACGATCGAGGGACACGCCGAAGTCGACGTCGGACACGCGGACGGCGTCGCCGCTCCGCAGCGACCGGTTGCCGAGGATGCCGACGGCGATCGCGCGGAAGCCGTCGAGGGAGTCGCTCGGCCGGCCGAGCGGGTCGGCTCCCGGTCCGCGGAAGACGTCGCTCAGGAGGATCTCGTCGCCGCCGCCGTGGCCGCCGGTCCCCTCGGGGATCGCGATCTCCTCGGCGCGCTCCCAGTGGCGCTGCAGGATCAGGCGCGCGCCGCCCGGCCGGAGCGGGTCGGGGGCGGACAGTTCGGGATGGGCGGTCGGGTCGACGACGGTGCCGCCGTCGGTGTCCGTGAGCACGGCGCTCCGCTCGATCACCTCCAGCTCGACCCGGCCGAGGGTGCCGTTGACGACGACGCGGTAGCCCTCGAAAGGGCTGTGCGCGTTGAGGGAGTAGGTGAGCGGCACGCCGTCCGAGTACTCGACGATCACGGCGAGGTTGTCCTCGATGGTGATCCCGGGCGCGAAGACGTCGAGGTCCCGTCGGTAGCCGTCGTGCGCGCTCGGGGCGCCGTAGAGGGCGTCGAGGCGCGGGTCGGCTGCCAGGTCGAGGCCGAACGGGTCGTTCCCCGCGCTCCGCTCGAGGCGGTAGTGCTCGGCGACGCCCTCGTCCGCACCGCCGTAGAACCGCAGCCCTCCGGCCGCGTAGACCTTCGCGGGCGTGCCGTCGATCCACCAGTTCACGAGGTCGAAGTGGTGCGACGACTTGTGCACGAGCAAACCGCCCGAGTTGCGCTTCTCGCGGTGCCAACGCCGGAAGTAGTCGGCGCCGTGCGAGGTGTCGAGCGTCCACTCGAAGTCGACCGAGGTGACCCGACCGACGACACCGTCCTGGATGAGCTGCTTCAGGGCGCTGTTCCGCGGCGAGTAGCGGTAGTTGAACGTGACGACGACCGACCGGCCGGTGCGATCGACGGCCTCGGAGATGCGGCGGCACCCGGCGTCGTCGATCGTGATCGGCTTCTCGACCACGACATCGGTCCCGGCGTCGAGTGCGCGCACGATGAGGTCGGCGTGCGTGTGGTCGGGCGTCGTCACGATGATCCGGTCGACGGACCGCTCGCCGATCATCGACTCGAGGTCGTCGGGGTGGTAGCCGGGGACGGGCGCGGAGCCCGTAGCGGTGGCCCTGGCCTGGTAGTGCGCGAGGCGCCCGGGGTTCACGTCGGCGAGGGCGACGAGTTCCGCCACGTCGGCGTGCGCCGTCGCGATGGCGTCGAGGTACATCTCGGCGCGGGATCCGGTGCCGACGAGGGCGTAGCGGGTCCGTCGGCCGTCGTTCGGCCCGGTGGAGGGTGAGGAGGTCATTTGATTCCCGTCGTCGCGATGCCTTTGATGAGGAACTTCTGCCCGATGAGGAAGGCGATGAACACCGGGAGGAGGGACACGATCGACATCGCGAACAGCGGGCCGAAGTTCGACTTGCCCTGCGCGTCGAGGAAGTTGCGGAGTGCGAGCGGCACGGTCCACATGTCCGGTGTGTTCAGGTAGAGGAGTGCTCCGAAGAAGTCGTTGAACGTCCACACGAAGGTGAAGATCGCCGCCGTCGCGAGCGCCGGCTTCATGAGCGGCAGGATGATCTGGAAGAAGATCCGGCCGTGTCCGGCGCCGTCGAGTCGGGCCGCCTCGTCGAGCTCCTTCGGGATCCCCCGGATGAACTGCACCATGAGGAAGACGAAGAAGGCGTCGGTGGCGAGGAACTTCGGCACGATCAGCGGGAGGAACGTGTTCACCCAGCCGAGCTGGTTGAACATGATGTACTGCGGCACGATCACCACGTGGAACGGCAGCATGATCGTGATGAGCATGAGTGCGAAGAAGACGTTGCGCCCGCGGAACTGCAGCCGGGCGAACGCGTAGGCGGCGAGCGAGCAGGAGAACAGGGTCCCGAGGATCGCGCCGAGCGTCACCAGGGCCGAGTTCACCAGGTAGTGCCAGAACGGGAAGGCGAGGGCGTTCCACCCGTCGACGTAGTTCTGCACCTCGAGCGAGTCGAGGACGATGCCCGGCTCCCGGAAGATCTCGTCGGAGGGACGCAGCGAGCTGACGACCATCCAGATGAGCGGGTAGAGCAGGACGAAGCAGAGGGCGAGCAGGAGGAGGTGCTTCCCGAAGCCGCGGAGGCGTTCGCGTCGCAGGTAGCGCTGCTTCACGGCGACGAAGTCGTCGTCGTTGCGGCGCCGCCGCCGACCCGAGGGGTCGGTGGTGATGGCTTGCGTGACAGTGGCGGGACGTCGCCCGAGATCAGTCGTCATAGAACACCCAGTACTTCGAAGCGATGAAGTTGATCGCGGTGAAGGCCGCGATGATGAGGAGGAGGAGCCAGGCCATGGCCGATGCGTACCCCATGTCGAAGTTCGCGAAGCCACGCTGGTAGAGGTACAGCGTGTAGAACATGGTCGAGTCGGAGGGGCCGCCGCTGCCGCCGGAGACGATGAACGCCTGCGTGAAGGACTGGAACGCACCGATGATCCCGAGCACGAGGTTGAAGAAGATGATCGGGCTGAGCAGCGGCAGCGTGATGTGGAAGAAGCGCTTGAACGCGCCCGCCCCGTCGACCTGGGCCGCCTCGTAGTACATCGCCGGGATCTGGCGGAGGCCGGCGAGGAAGATGATCATCGGCGCACCGAACGTCCACACGTGCAGCAGGATGATCGTGCTGAGCGCCGTGTCCGGGTTCGAGATCCACCCCATGCCCTCGATGCCGAAGAGGGACAGGAACTGGTTCACGAGCCCCGAGGTGCCGAACATCTGCCGCCACAGGATGGCGACGGCGACGGACGCGCCGAGCAGCGAGGGCAGGTAGAACACCGAGCGGTAGATCGGCAGTCCGCGGATGCCCTTGTCGAGCAGCATCGCGACGAGCAGTGCGAGGATCAACTGCAGAGGCGTGCCGACGAGTACGTAGGTGAAGGTGACCCGGAGCGAGTTGAGCAGGCGCGGGTCCTCGAACATGCGCAGGTAGTTCTCGATGCCGATCCAGTTCGGGCTCTCGAGCAGGCTGTAGTCGGTGAACGACAGGTACAGCGAGGCGATGATCGGGATGAGGGTGATGACCGCCAGGCCGAGGAGCCACGGGAGCAGGAAGACGAAGGCCGCCTTCCCGTCGCGGCGCTCCGCCTTGGTTGCGGGTCCGCGGTGCTTGGCGAGCTGCCCGAGCTCGTTCAGCGCGCTCATGCGGAGCCTCCGCCGCTGCAGTGCGACATGGTGTCTTCCAATCTCCCGCGACGGTGCGGGGCGTTCTTGCTGCGATGCGAGAAAACGCTTTCTGGGGACTGTAACATAGACTCGGCTCAGCGGGTCAAGGGTGACCGGGAACCACGGTTCCCTCGTCCCTGCGCCCCTGGGGGAGGTGCGTCGATCACCGGGATCCGACGTCACAGACGGGGAAAGCGCAGGTGTGCAGTGGTGAGGACAGGCAGATCGACCGGGTCGAGATCGGTCACGATCGGAGACGTCGCGGCGAAGGCCGGGGTGTCGCTCTCGACGGTCTCGCGGGTCATGAACGGCAACGGCACGGTGGACACCGACCTCGCGGAACGCGTGCTCGAAGCGTCGAAAGCCCTGAACTACTCCGCCAGTCCGCTCGCGAGGAGCCTCGTCCTCGGGAAGACGTTCACGGTCGCCTTCGTCCTGCCTGATCTCGCCAACCCGACCTTCCAGGGGGCGCTCCGCGGTGTGAGCCGGGCCGCGGCGAAGGACGGCTACCGGGTGCTCATCGCAGACACCGGCGAGGTCGTCTCGGAGGAGTCGATCCTCGCCCTCGAGACCCGGCGCCGTTGCGACGCCGTGATCCTCTGCGCACCCCGGATGTCCGAGGAACGCCTCCGCGAACTGCTTCCGCAGCTCGAACCAGCCGTCCTCATCAACCGCGACGTCCTCGGGACCTCGGCCCCGGTGGCCGCCGCCGACTACCGCTCCGGGATCGTCGAACTCCTCATGCACCTGGTCGGGCTCGGCCACCGGCGGGTCACCTTCCTCGCCGGCGCGCACAACAGCGCCTCGAACCGTCATCGTCAGCTCGGGATCGAGGAGGTCGTCCGGGCCCACCCCGACCTCGTCGTCACGGAGGTGGCCTGCGGCGTGACCTTCGCCGACGGGCACGGGGCCGCTGCGGCGGTCGCGGCGTCGGATGCGACGGCGGTGATGGCGTTCAACGACCTCGTCGCGATGGGCCTGCTCAGCGGCCTGGGCGAGGCGGGCGTCCGCGTCCCCGAACAGCTCTCCGTCGCCGGGTTCGACGACATCCCTTTCGCGCAGTACACGACCCCGCCGCTCACCACCGTGTCCGTGCCGGTCACGGAACTCGGCGAGCAGGCCTGGCTGCGACTGCGTGCACTCCTCGACGGCGAGGCGCCGGACCACAACGTGTACTTCCGGCCCCGGCTCGAGGTCCGGGGCAGCACCGCCGCGCCGCAGGCGGTGGACGCGTGACCTCACGGCCGCTGCAGGGGTACGAGGACTGGCCGGCGTTCGCGCGCGCGGCGGACACCTACCGACCGGCCGACGGCCACGGGCGTTCGGTCGCCGAGGCTCTCGGTGTCGCCGACCCCGGCGAGGAGGCGCCTCCGGTCGTCACCGAGTCCGACACGGTGATCGACGGTGTCCGGCGGCGGCGGCTCAGCTGGAGTACGGGCTTCGGCCCACGCACCCACGCGCAGCTCCTCACGCCGGCGGACGTGCAGGGCTCCCTGCCCGGCGTCCTCGCCCTGCACTGCCACGGGGGCGACAAATGGCTCGGACACGAGCAGCTCACCGGTGGTGAACCGTCCTCGCGTGAGGCGATCGCCATGCGCGACGCCTACTACGGCGGGCGCTGGGCGGCGGAGGACCTCGCGAGGCGCGGCTTCGCCGTCCTCGCCCATGACGCCTTCTGCTGGGGGTCACGCGGCTTCGGGTTCGACCCACTGCCGTCGACCGTCGCCGGCGCCGCCGAAGCGTACGACGCGCTGTGGCGCGAACGCGGCGAGACGCCGACGGAGGCCGAACGGTACAACGTCCTCGCGGGCCTCCACGAGCAGGTCGTCGCCAAGACGGCCGGTGTCCTCGGCACGAGCCTCGCCGGCACGGTCGCGAGGGACGACCTGATCGCGCTCAGGGTGTTGCTGGCCGTGCCCGAGGTGGACGCGGCTCGCATCGGGACCTTCGGTTTCTCCGGCGGGGGAGGACGCGCGGTGGCGCTCGCCGCACTCGACGAACGTGTGTCGAGCACGGTCGTCGTGTGCATGATGGCGACGTTCGCGTCGCTCATGCCCGACTACCTGGAGGCGCACTCCTGGCTGCTCAACACGCCGGGTCTGTGGGCGCGGACGGAGTGGCCGGACGCCGTCGGACCGCTCTCCGGGCGATCGCTGCTGGTGCAGTACGGCGAGACCGACGCCCTCTTCCCGATGGAGGGGATGCGGGCTGCGCACGAGCGACTCACCGAGGCGGTCCGCGGACGCTACGAGGGGCGCTTCTTCCCGGTCGGACACCGTTTCGACGAGGACATGCAGCAGGACGCGTGGCGCTTCCTCCAGGACACGCTCCCGGGATCGCGTTGACAGGGTTCGAATGCGTCTGCTAGCTTTCCGAGGAAACGCTTTCCCGACCAGTTTCCGCACTCGTGAGAAAACGCTTTCTCGATCAACGTGGTTCGAGGAGGCGGGGCGGCGGATGCGCACTCCAGAGCTCGATTGGAATCGATGATGATGAACCTTCGACGGCGCACAGCGCGCACCGCCATCGCCGTGGCAGCGGTCGCCGCAGCCCTCCTGACCACCAGCTGCTCCTCCGCCGGCAGCGGTGGTGACGAGAAGATCACCCTCCGCTTCGCCTGGTGGGGCAGCGAACAACTCGACGCCATCAAGGCCGAGCAGATCGCCTCCTTCGAGAAGGCGCACCCGAACATCACGGTCACCGGGGAGCCGAGCGAGTACAACGGCTACTACGACAAGCTCGCCACCCAGGTGGCCGGCGGTAACGGCCCGGACGTCCTGCAGATCACCTACAACTACATCGCCGAGTACGCGGGCCGGAACGCCCTCCTCGACCTCTCCACCGTGGAGAAGCAGCTCGACCTCTCCGACTACGCCGAGGGTTCGCTCGACGGCGGTATGTACGAGGGCAAGAACTACGGTGTCCCCACCGGCCTCGGTGCTCGCGGCATCATCGTGAACCCGGCCATCTTCGAAGCGGCGGGAGTCCCGCTCCCCGACGACAGCACCTGGACCTGGGACGACTACGTCGACATCGCCGCCAAGATCACCGCGGCGTCACCCGCCGGTACCTTCGGGTCCACGCAGAACAACACCGAGCAGGGTCTCAACACCATCGCCCGACAGAACGGCCGCAACATCTACTCCGAGGACGGCGGCGTCGGCAAGGGCATCGAGCAGGACGCCGAGTTCATGTTCGACCTCTCGAAGCGCCTCATCGAGACCGGCGGCTCGCCCGACGCGTCGGCGACCGCGGAGCAGGACGGGCTCGCGCTCGAGCAGCGCCTCATGGGGACCGGCAAGGTGGCGATGTCGTTCGAACCGATCAACTTCATCGACATCTACGCGCAGTCCTCGGGCCAGGAGCTCAAGATCCTGAACGTGCCGAACGACGGCGGGAAGCCGGGTCTCTGGCCGCAGCCGACCGTCCTCTACTCGGCGTCCGCGAAGAGCGCGCACCCGAAGGAGTCGGCGATGCTCATCGACTGGCTGCTGAACAGCAAGGAGGCCGCCCCGCTCAACAAGCTGACCCTCGGCATCCCGGCGAACCCCGATGTGCTGGCGGCGATCGAACCCGACCTGACCCCGAACGAGGTCGTGCAGAAGGACTTCCTCGACAAGATCCTCGCCGAGGGTGGTGCGCCGAACGTCCAGACGCCCGTCGGTGGCACGGAGACGCAGACGATCATCGCCAAGCTCGGCAGCGACGTGATGTTCGGGTCGACCACGCCGAAGGAGGCCGCGAAGGCGTTCGTCGACCAGCTGAAAGCCGCTCTCAAGTAGTTCACCGGTGCCGGAACCGGCCCCTCCGCTCGTGCGGAGGGGCCGGTTCTGCGTGGTGCCGAGGGACGTCTCGTGTCACTCGGTGACGGCGATGAGGACCTTCCCGACCGTGTCGTCCTCGACGGCGGCATGGGCCGCAGCCGTTTCGGCGAGCGGGAACACCGTCAGCGCCAGACCGTGGTCCTCGCCGACGTCGAGCGCGCCGTCCTCGATCGCCGCCGTGATGTCCTCGGCCGCGGCGTGAAGGGCGGCGTCGCCGACCGTGTAGAGCAGCATGAACTGGAGCCGCGTGTTGAGCCCCATGTGCGGCCGGATGTCGAGCGTGACCGAGTCACCGCCGTTGTTCGCGTAGCTGACGACGGTGCCGCGCGGGGCGAGGATCGCCTGGTCGAGGGGGAGGTTCTGCGCGATCGCGACCTCCACGACGAGGTCGACGCCGTCGGGTGCCACCTCACGGATCGCCGCGGCGGTATCACCCTCGCGGTAGTTGACGACGTGGTGCGCACCCGCGGCGGTCGCGAGGCGGGCCTTCTCGTCGCTGCTGATGGTGCTGATGACCGTCGCGCCGGCCCAGCGTGCGAGCTGGATCGCGGCGTTGCCGACCGCGCCGGCGCCGCCCTGGACGAGGACGGTCCGGCCGTCGAGGGCGCCGGGGGAGAGCCGGGTCGGGCCGTCCTGCGCGACGGTGAGGGCGCGGTGCGCGGTCATCGCAGGGACACCGAGGCTGGCGCCGAGCTCGAAGGACGCGGCGTCGGGCAACGGGACCACCCGGGAGACCGGCTGCACGGTGAACTCCTGGGCCGTGCCGAGCGGGCTCTCATGCGCCGCGAGGTACACCCAGACGCGGTCGCCGACGGCGAAGCCGGTCGTGGACGCCGCATCGTCGGCAGCAGGGCCGACCGCGTCGATCACGCCGGCGCCGTCGAGGTTCGGGACGACCTCGGGGAAGGGCATGCCGCCCGACGGGCCGCCGCCGCGCCTGGTCTTCCAGTCGGTCGGGTTGACGCCGGAGAACGCGAGCTTGACGCGGACCTCGCCGGGGCCGGGCTCGGGGAGCTCGCGCTCGACGAGGTGGAGGACGGACGGGTCACCGTTGGTGGAGTAGACGATCGATCGCATACCGGGGCCAACGCCTCCACCCCGCGGAAGATTCCGTCGGCACTTCGACAGGCTCAGTGACCGGGAGGGGGCGGCTCGGTGACCGGGCGGGTTCGGCTCAGTGACCGGCGACCGGCGCCGGTTCAGGCTCGGGCGGCGTACTGCTCCCGCGCGATCCCGGAGGCGTCGGCGGCGACCTCGCCCGCCGGGTCCGCGCCGTCGCCGGCCCCCACCGCAGCCCACGTCGGGCGGGTCCCGCTGAGCGCCCAGGCGGCCTGCACGGCGGCGCCGTCGGCGACGTACTCCCCGGGTGCGGGCACGACGACCGGCACGTCGAACACCTCGCGCGCGATCGCCTGCACCGCCGGGTTCTGCGCCGCACCGCCGATGAGGAGGACCCGCTCCGCCGTGACGCCCTGCGCGAGCACCGCGTCGAGGCCGTCCGCGAGGCCGCAGAGCAGCCCCTCGATCGCCGCCCGGGCGAGGCCCTCACGCGTCGTCGACTCCAGAGTCATGCCGAAGAGGGTCGCGGTCGCGTCCGGCCGGTTCGGCGTCCGCTCACCCTCGAAGTACGGCTGGAGCACGAGGCCGCGTGCCCCGGCCGGGACCTCGAGCGCGAGTCGACCGAGTTCCGTGTGGTCGACGCCGAGCAGCGCGGCCACCGCGTCGAGGATCCGGGCGGCGTTGAGCGTCGCGATGAGCGGCAGGAACGCGCCGTCGGCCGAGGCGAACCCGGCGACGGTGCCCGAGCTGTCGCGGACCACGGCCGGCGTGACGGCGAACACCGTCCCGCTCGTGCCGATCGACACGACGACATCGCCGGCCGTCGCCCCGAGTCCGAGGGCGGCTCCCGCGTTGTCGCCGGCGCCCGCCCCGATGACGGTGTCCGGCCCGATGAGGCCACCGTCGACACCGGTCCCGGCGGACTCCTCGGGCGCGAGCACGCGCGGCAGGATCGCATCGTGGCCGAGCGCCGCGACGAACAGCTCGCGGTCGTACTCGCCGTCGGCCGGGGACCAGTACCCGGTGCCGGAGGCGTCGGAGCGGTCGGTGCTCAGTTCGGCGAGGTCGGCGCCGAGCGGGCTCTCGTCGGCCGGACCGAAGCCGCGCAGACGCCAGCTCAGCCAGTCGTGGGGGAGCGCGACGGCGGCGACCTCGGAGGCGTTCGCGGGTTCGGCGTCGCGCAGCCAGCGCAGCTTCGTGATCGTGAACGAGGCGACGGGGACGCACCCGGTGCGCTGGGCGAGCTCTGCAGCGCCGAACTCGGCGATGAGGTCCGTCGCGGCCTGCGCGCTCCGGGTGTCGTTCCAGAGGAGCGCCGGACGGATGACGCGTCCGTCGACGTCGAGCGCGACCATGCCGTGCTGCTGGGCCGCGACCGACACCGCGGCGACATCGGACAATCCGCCGGCGGCGGCGGCCGCCTCCTGCAACGCCTGCCACCACGCGGCCGGGTCGACCTCGGTGCCGGCCGGGTGCGCCGCGCGTCCTTCGCGGACGAGCGCTCCGGTCTCAGCGTCGCGGATGACGACCTTGCAGCTCTGGGTGGACGAATCGATGCCGGCGACGAGCGTCATCGCTCTCCCTGTTCTCGGTGGTGGGGCGGTCGGGTGACCGCCGGGTCTGCGGTGGGGTGGAACGCGGAACGGCGTTCCGCCCCCGATCCTCTCGGATCAGGAGACGGAACGCCAGGTTCGCGGGTGTGGCTAGCGCGCGCCCATGAGGTGGTCGACGGCGAGCTGCTGCAGGCGGACGAATCCGAAGCCCTTGCCGCCGAAGTAGGCGTCGGCGTCGAAGTCCTCGTAGGACGAGCGGTCGGCGAGCAGCTGCTCGACGGTCTCGCCGGGGTTCAGCGTCGGTTCGCGCAGCTCGGGCACGCGGGCGGCGGCCAGCGCCTCCTGCACCTCGGGGTCGGCGCGGAACGCTTCGGCACGCTCCTTGAGCAGCAGGTACATGCGCATGTTGGCGGCTGCGGAGTCCCACACGCCGCTGATGTCCTCGGTGCGGCTCGGCTTGTAGTCGAAGTGACGCGGGCCGTCGTACGCGGGGCCGCCGTTCACGCCACCGTGCTCGAGGAGGTCGACGAGCGAGAACGCGTTCTGCAGGTCGCCGTGACCGAAGACGAGGTCCTGGTCGTACTTGATGCCCCGCTGGCCGTTGAGGTCGATGTGGTAGAGCTTGCCCTGGTAGAGCGCCTGAGCGATGCCGGCCGTGAAGTTGAGGCCCGCCATCTGCTCGTGGCCGACCTCGGGGTTGATGCCGACGAGCTCCGGGCGCTCGAGGGTCTCGATGAACGCCATCGCGTGGCCGAGCGTCGGGAGCAGGATGTCGCCGCGGGGCTCGTTGGGCTTCGGCTCGATCGCGAAGCGGATGTCGTAGCCCTTGTCGGTCACGTAGTCGCCGAGGAAGTTGACGGCCTCGCGGTAGCGCTCGAGGGCCGCCTGCACGTCCTTCGCGGAGTCGTACTCGGCGCCCTCGCGGCCGCCCCACATGACGAAGGTCTTCGCACCGAGCTCGGCGGCGAGGTCGAGGTTGCGGAGCACCTTGCGGAGGGCGAAGCGACGGACGGCGCGGTCGTTCGACGTGAAGCCGCCGTCCTTGAAGACGGGCGCGCTGAACAGGTTGGTGGTCACCATCGGCACGATGACGCCGGTGTCGGCGAGCGCCTGCTTGAGGCGGTCGATCTGTTTCTGGCGTTCGGCGTCGGTTGAGCCGAAGGCGAAGAGGTCGTCGTCGTGGAAGGTGAGGCCGTAGGCGCCGAGCTCGTTCAGGCGGGTGACGGCCTCGACCACGTCGAGGTCGGGGCGGGTGGGGCCACCGAACGGGTCGGTCCCGTTGTAGCCGATCGTCCAGAGGCCGAAGGAGAAGCGATCGGCTTTGGTGGGGGTGAGGCTCATGCGTGCAGTCCTTCAACGTCGTTGGTGAGCGGATGATTTGTTGTTAACCACAACTTATGGTCGAGAGTAGCAGATCGTTGGCCTCGCGTCGCCGGTCGAGTGACGCGAAATATTTCGTTAGCATGGGCAGAACTTCTCGCTGCAGAGACGGCCGGCCGGCCCGACAGGGAGGGATCGGAGGACTCGGATGAGCGACGACCTCGCGGTGCAGACCGCTGGACCCGGTGCCGGTGCCGGTGGCGGGCGAGCGACCCTGTCGCGCATCGCCAGGGAGGCCTCCGTGTCGGTGTCGACCGCCTCGAAGGTGCTCAACGGGCGACCGGGGGTGTCGCCGGACACCCGGGAGATCGTCGAGCGGCTGCTGGACCGCCACGGCTACAGTCGCCGCGGCGGCGAGCTCGCGCAGGGCTCGCTCATCGAGCTCGTCTTCGAGTACATCGACAGCTCGTGGTCGCTCGAGATCATCCGCGGTGTCGAGAAGGTCGCGCGCCAGCACGGCATGAGCGTCACCCTCACCGAGACGGGGGCGAGGCGCTCGACCGGCGAGGGCTGGGTCGAGAGCATCATCTCGCGGAAGCCGGTCGGGGTCATCCTCGTGTTCTCGGACATCGACCCGGCGTACCGGCGGCAGCTCCACACGCGCAACATCCCGGTCGTCGTGGTCGACCCGGCGGGGGACCCGGGCCCCGAGGTCGCCGCCATCGGCTCCACGAACTGGTCCGGCGGGATGGCCGCGACCCGCCATCTCATCGAGCTCGGTCACCGCAGGATCGGCTTGATCTCGGGCCCGCAGGATCTCATGTGCTCGCGAGCCCGGGTCTCCGGCTACCGGTCCGCGCTCGAGGAGGCCGGGATCCCGCTCGACGAGACCATCCTGCGTCGCGGTGAGTTCATCCCGGAGGCGGGGCGCGTCCTCGCGCTCGAACTGCTGCAGCTCGACGACCGACCGACCGCGATCTTCGCCGGCAACGACATGCAGGCGTTCGGCGTCTACGAGGCGGCGCGCTCGCTCGGGATCTCCATCCCGGAGCAGCTGTCGGTCGTCGGATACGACGACGTCCCGCCGGCGAAATGGGTCGGCCCTGCCCTCACGACCATCCGGCAGCCGCTCATCGAGATGGCCGAGGAGGCGACCCGCCTGGTGCTGAAGCTCCGCTCCGAGGCGGTCGACAACATCCGCCTCGACCTCGCCACCTCCCTCGTCGTCCGGGGTTCGACCGCCGCCCCGCCCACCCCCTAGCCCGCGAACTGTCAATCGACGCTAGTCCGAGCGGCCGGGACTGTGTCGGAGTGACAGTTCGCGGGCAGGGGGATGGGTGGCGGGTGCGAAAAGTTTCCAATCGAGGATGGGGAAGTTGCGGGGAGACAGGCGGCGGGGCTAGCTTCAGGGCACCGCAGCGAAGCGATCCGGAGCCCCGGGGCCGCAGCTGCGCGAGCAGCTCGGGAGCGTTGCACATGGCGGGAAGCGGACGGCCGGAACTCCGGGTCGCGATGATCGGATACGGCTTCATGGGAGCCGCGCACTCGCAGGCCTGGCGCACGGCACCGCGCTTCTTCGACCTCGACGCGGAACCGGTCATGGCGACGATCGTCGGCCGCAATCCCGAAGCACTCGAGGCGGCCCGCGTGAAGTTCGGCTGGGAGTCGGCCTCGACCGACTGGCGGAGCGTCATCGAGGACCCGACCATCGACATCGTCGACGTCTGCACGCCCGGTTCCTCGCACGTCGAGATCGCGATCGCCGCCCTCGAAGCCGGCAAGCACGTCCTCTGCGAGAAGCCGCTCGCCAACAGCGTCGAAGAGGCGGAGCTGATGGTCGCCGCGGCCGAGGCGGCCAGGGCTCGTGGCGTCCGCTCCATGGTCGGTTTCAGCTACCGTCGCGTGCCCGCCATCGGGTACGCGCGCCAGCTCATCGCGGACGGCGCGCTCGGGGACGTCCGCCAGATCCGCGCGCTCTACCTCCAGGACTGGCTGAGCGACGCCGAGGGTCCGATGACCTGGCGCCTCGACAAGGACCAGGCCGGCTCCGGCTCCCTCGGCGACATCGGCGCGCACGCCATCGACCTCGTGCAGCACCTGACCGGTGCCCGACTCGACACCGTCAGCGGGACGCTCGCCACCTTCGTCACCGAGCGACCGCTCCTCGGTGAGACCGTCGGCCTGAGCGGGACCGCCTCGGAGGAACGCGGCGCGGTCACCGTCGACGACGCCGCCTGGTTCACCGCGAAGCTCACGGGCGGACTCGCGGACGGCGCCATCGGTGCCTTCGAAGCCACCCGCTACGCGACCGGACGGAAGAACGCGCTCCGCATCGAGCTGAGCGGCTCGCGCGGAGCCATCGCCTTCGACCTCGAGCGGATGAACGAGCTCGAGGTGTACGACGCCACCGCTCCCGCCGGCAAGCAGGGCTTCACGCGCATCGTCGTCACCGAGCCGGAGCACCCGTACATGGCCGCCTGGTGGCCGACCGGCCACGGCATCGGCTACGAGCACCCGTTCTCGCACCAGGTGCGCGACCTCGTCCAGGCCATCACCGGCGGCACCGATCCCGAGCCGTCCTTCGCCGACGGGCTGCAGGTCCAGCGCGTCCTGCGCGCCGTCGAACGCAGCGCCGCCGACGGCAGCGCCTGGACGCCCACCGACTGACCCGACCACCTCGCACCATCAGCAGCAGCACCCACCAAGGAGAGAACGCAATGACGCTTCGTACTTCATCCCGCCGTCGGACCCGACTGGCCGCAGTCGCCCTCGGCGTCTCGGCCCTCATGCTCGGCGCGACCGCCTGCTCCAGCGGCGGTGGCGCCCCGAGCGGCAGTGCCACGCTCTGGGGCCTCACCGGCACCGACGAGGACACCGTCCTCGGCCCGTCGCTCAAGGAGTGGAACGCCGCCAACGCCGACGGCCAGGTCGCCGCGACCTACTTCCAGAACGACGCCTACAAGACCAAGATCCGCACGGCCGTCGGCGCGGGCAGTGCCCCGACCATCATCTACAGCTGGGCGGGCGGCACCCTGAACTCCTACGTGGACGCCGGCAAGGTCGCCGACATCACCTCGGAGACCGCGGACGCCAAGGGCAAGTTCCTCGAGTCCGTCTGGAACCAGGGCGTCATCGACGACAAGGTCTACGCGGTGCCGATGAACGCCACCACGCCGATCATGTTCTATTACAACAAGGACGTCCTGAAGGCCGCCGGCGTCGAGGTCCCGACGAACTTCGACGAGATCGTCGACGCCATCCCCAAGCTCAAGGCCGCGGGCGTCGCGCCGTTCTCGCTCGCCGGTGCGTCCAAGTGGCCGTCGCTCATGTGGGAGGAGTACCTCGTCGACCGCGTCGCCGGACCCGAGGCCTTCAACAAGATCATGGCCGGTGAAGCCGACGCGTGGAGCGACCCCGGCATCATCGAGGCGAACGAGAAGATCCAGGAGCTCGTGAAGGCCGGCGCGTTCGTCGACGGCTACGCCTCGGTCACCGCCGACAGCAACGCCGACGTCGCGCTGCTCTACACGGGCAAGGCCGCGATGATGCTCCAGGGCGCCTGGGTCATGACGACCTTCAAGCAGCAGGCGGCCGAGTTCGCCGAGAAGGGTCTCGGCTACACGACCTTCCCCGCCGTCACCGGTGGCAAGGGCGACCCGTCGAACATCGTCGGCAACCCCTCGGGCTACTTCTCCATCTCCGCCTCGGCGACGAAGGAGCAGAAAGCCAGCGCGCTGAAGTACCTCACCGAGGGCGTCTTCGACAAGGGCTACATCGACCGCATGGTCGAGGCCGGCCAGGTGCCGCCGATCACGGGGATCGACGACCAGATCGCGGACGCCGGTGGCGACTTCGGCACGACCGTCTACGACCTGACGAAGAACGCCAAGAACTTCCAGATGTCGTGGGACCAGGCGCTCCCGCCCGCACAGGCGACCGCACTGCTGACGAACCTCGACCAGCTGTTCAACCTGCAGATCACCCCGCAGGAGTTCTCCGACAACATGAACAAGACGATCGGACAGTGATCTCCCGATGACCGTCACCCGTCCATTGAACGGGGCCCGAGGGGCCGGTGCGGCAGCGATGCGTCGTCGCACCGGCCCCAGTGGCTGGATGGTCGCGCCGGCGCTGGGCTTCTTCCTCGTCTTCGCGATCATCCCGCTCATCGTCGCCCTGTACCTGAGCTTCACCCGCTGGGACGCGATCACCGACCCCGCGTGGGTCGGCCTCGACAACTGGGCCTCCGTCCTCGTCGACCCGGTCGCGATCGACGCCCTCGTCCTGACCCTCAAGGTCATCGTGATCTCCTGGATCGTCCAGACCCCGATCAGCCTGCTGCTCGGGACGTGGACCGCCGGCAAGCAGCGCAACCGGGCCGTCCTCGGCGCGATCTTCTTCCTGCCGCTCCTGCTGTCGTCGGCGGCGACGGCCATCGCGTTCAAGGCGATCCTCGACCCCAACTTCGGTCTGTCGGCGTCGCTCGGCATCCCGTTCCTCAAGCAGGACTGGCTCGGCAACCAGCAGCTCGTGCTCTTCGTCGTGATCTTCATCATCGCGTGGCAGTTCGTGCCCTTCCACACGCTCCTGTTCCAGGGCGGCGTGCGGCAGATCCCGGCGTCGCTCTACGAGGCGGCCGAGATCGACGGTGCGGGGACGGTCAAGCAGTTCTTCCACATCACGCTCCCGCAGCTGCGGTACACACTCGTGACGTCGTCCACGCTCATGATCATCGGATCGCTCACCTACTTCGACGTGATCTTCGTGCTCACCGGCGGCGTTCCGAGCGCCGGCACCCGCATCCTCCCGATCCTCATGTACGTGACGGGCTTCTCCGCGAGCCAGTTCGGGCAGGCGAGCGTCATGGCGATCATCCTGGCCGTCATCGGTCTCGCCATCGCCCTGCTGCTCACCAAGCTGAGCGGCTTCGCCAAGATGGACAGTCAGCAGGAGGGCCTCTGATGTCAGCGACCAACCCACTCACGAAGCCCGGCGCGCTCCCGACGGGAAGCCTCGACACGGTCAGCGTCTCGACCGCTGGATCCAAGCGCGGACGCCCGGGCGAACACGAGACGCGAGGCAGGCGCCCCCGCGGTGCCCGCCGCAAGCCGAACATCATCGGCGGCATCGGCGCCTGGATCTGGCTGCTCATCATCGTGCTGCCGATCTACTACATCGTCATCACGAGCGTGCGCCCGCAGGCCGGGTTCTTCTCGAGCAACCAGCTCATCCCGCCCACCGACCCGACCCTCGACGGCTACGCGCTCGTCCTGCAGAGCGACTTCTTCCTGTACCTCGGCAACAGCGTCATCATCACCGTCGCGAGCGTCGCCGTCACCGTGTTCGTCTGCCTCATGGCGTCGTACGCGATCGTGCGCACCAACTCCCGGTTCACGCGGGGAGCGTTCTCGTTCTTCCTGCTCGGCCTCGCGATCCCGCTGCAGGCCACGATCATCCCGCTGTTCTACATGCTCAGCAAGGCGGGACTCTACGACACGCTCCTGGCGCTGATCCTGCCGTCGATCGGCTTCGCGGTGCCCGTCACCGTGCTCATCCTGTCGAACTTCATCCGAGACATCCCCAAGGAGCTGTTCGAGTCGATGACCGTCGACGGGGCGTCGAGCTGGCGGACCCTCGTCTCGCTCGTCCTCCCGCTCGCCCGGCCGGCGATCGTCACCGTCGCGCTCTACAACGCGCTCAACGTGTGGAACGGCTTCCTGTTCCCGCTGGTGCTCACGCAGTCGCCGAGCAACCGGGTGCTGCCGCTGTCGCTGTGGACGTTCCAGGGCTCGTTCAGTGTGAACGTGCCGGCCGTGCTCGCCGCCGTGGTGCTGTCGACGCTGCCGATCTTCATCCTGTACCTGTTCGGCCGACGCCAGTTGATCAGTGGCATGACCGCCGGCTTCAGCAAGTAGTGCTGATCACGAGCCGACCAATGACCGAACCATCCCCTGAGAGGAACACATGACTGACAAGCAGGCGCTCGTGGTGCGAGGCGGCTGGGACGGGCACATGCCCGTCGAGACGACCGCGGCCTTCATCCCCTTCCTGGAGGCGAACGGGTTCACCGTCCGCATCGAGGACGGGACCACCGTCTACACGGACACCGACTACCTCGACACGGTCGACCTCATCGTGCAGATCAACACGATGAACACGATCGAGCCGGAGGAGTTCGCCGGCCTGCAGCGCGCCGTCTTGAACGGGACGGGCATGGCCGGTTGGCACGGCGGGATCGCGGACTCGTACCGCAACAACGCCGACTATCTCCACATGATCGGCGGCCAGTTCGCGCACCACGCCGGCAAGGACCCGGCGGAGCGGACGGGGGAGCAGTCCGACAACTACATCCCCTACACCGTCCACATCACCGAGTACGGCCGGACGCACCCCATCACGGAGGGGATCGAGGACTTCGACCTCGTCACCGAGCAGTACTGGGTGCTGAGCGACGAGTACAACGACGTCCTCGCGACGACGACGCAGGAGGTGCGGCCCTGGGACGCATGGAACCGTCCCGTCACGGCGCCCGCCATCTGGACGCGGCAGTGGGGGAAGGGCAGGATCTTCGTGTCCGCGCCCGGCCACCGCATCGAGATCGTGGAAGACCCGAACGTCCGCACCATCATCGAAAGGGGCCTGCTGTGGGCAGCACGCTGAACGGGGCATCGGAGACCGGGGGATCGGTCCTCCGGGTCGGCGTCATCGGCGTCGGCAACATCTCGAAGCAGTACTTCGCCGAGTTCCCGAAGCTGCCGAACCTCAAGCTCGTCGTCGTCGCGGACCTCGACCTCACCCGCGCCGCGGAGGTCGCCGCCGAGCAGGGTGTCCGGTCGTCGAGCGTCGACGAGCTGCTCGCCGACCCAGAGGTCGACGTCGTCCTGAACCTGACCATCCCGGCCGCGCACGCCGAGGTCGCGCTCCGAGCCCTCGAGGCCGGCAAACACGTCTACGGGGAGAAGCCGCTCGCGCTCTCGACCGCCGAGGCGCGACCGGTGCTCGAGCTCGCGGCGGCGAACGGCCTCCGCGTCGGCAGCGCACCGGACACCGTCCTCGGGTCGGGCGTCCAGACGGCGCTCGCCGTGCTCGACAGCGGCGCCATCGGTCGGCCGATCGCGGCGGCGGTCGCCTGGAGCGCCCCGGGCCACGAGCTGTGGCACCCGGCTCCCGCGTTCTACTACCAGCCGGGTGGCGGGCCGCTCCTCGACATGGGGCCGTACTACCTGACGAGCCTCGTGTCGTTCTTCGGTCCCGTCGTGCGGGTGTCTGGGGCGGTGGCACGGTCGGATCGTGAGCGGTCGGTGGCGACGGGTGCGCTGGCCGGGACGCCGATCCCGGTGCACGAGGAGGTCGACACGCACGTCACCGCGATCCTCGAGCACGCGAACGGGGTGGTCTCGACCGTGACGGTGTCGTTCGAGGTGTGGGCGAGCCGCGTGCCGCTCTTCGAGGTCTACGGGACGGGCGGGACGGTCGCTGTGCCCGACCCGAACCGGTTCTCGGACCCGGTGGAGATCGCGACGGCCGACGACCGCACCTGGCGTGCCGTCCCCGACAGCGCCGGCTTCGTCGACGCCGGGCGCGGTGTGGGCCTGTCCGACCTGGGCGAGGCGATCGAGCAGGACCGACCGCATCGGGCGTCGGGCGACCTCGCGTTCCACGTGTTGGAGATCATGGAGGCGATCATCGTCGCCGGTCGTGAGCACCGCGTCGTGGACCTCACCAGCACCGTCCCCCGTCCCGCACCCGTCGCCTGACCCTCCCCCCTGCCCGCGAACTGTCACTCCGGCACAGTCCCAGCCGCCCGGACCAGCGCCGAGTGACAGTTCGCGGGCAGGGGGAGGGTTAGCGGGCGACCGGGATGAGGCGGACGTCGGTGAGGGTGCCGTCGGTGACCCGGGCGGTCATCATCGTGCACTCCGGTTGACGTCGGCGGTCCGTCGGCGAGCCGGGGTTGAGCAGACGCAGACCAGCTGGCGAGACCGAGTTCCACGGGATGTGGCTGTGCCCGAAGACCAGGACGTCGGTGTCGGGGAAGGCCTCGTCGGCCCGTCGCTCGCGACCGGTCGCCGCCCCCGTCTCATGGACGACGGCGAACCGCAGCCCGTCGAGCTCGAAGCGCGCGACCTCCGGGAGACGCGTGCGGAGTCCGGGGCCGTCGTTGTTGCCGAAGACGCCCACGAGGCGGGCGGCCCGGGCCTCGAGGGCGTCGAGGGTCGCCTCATCGACCCAGTCACCCGCATGGACGACGAGGTCCGCCGTGTCGACGGCGGCCCAGACCGCGTCCGGCAGGACCTTGGCCCGCTTCGGCAGGTGGGTGTCGGCGAGGAGGAGCAGCGAGGTCGGCATGTTCCCACGGAAGCGGATCGCGCCGACCCCGTCAACCGGGTGGTGCTCCCGCGCCCCTCGACCGGCTCAGGGACCGGGCGGGTTGCGCTGTGGTCCTCCTCCACCCGGTTCGGGGACCGGGCCGCGGACCGCCGTTCACGGACACTCGCGCAGCACGGGCGACTAGGGTGATCCCATGCCCGCAACCGACCTTCGTTTCTCCGGGAGGATCGCCGGCTACGGCACCACGGGCGGCGTCCGCATCGTCCTCGGGCTCTGGTCCACCTCGCCGTTCGGCTCCTTCGCCGACGCGATGATCGAGGACTCCCGCGGCAAACGCCTCCTGCTCGCGCCGACGCAGGAGATCGCCGACTTCATCTCCTCCACATACACCTTCGACGACGTCGAGATCGGCACCGTCGGCTGGACGCGGCTGCCGACCGGGCTCCGCTTCGTGGGCGGTCCGCTGGACACGACCCTCCGCATCGGCGGGAGCTCGCCGCTCGGCCGTGCGCTCCGGGTCGTCCCCAAACCGGTGGCCGTGAACCCCGTCTGGTTGCAGACCATCGACCCCCTCGCCCGCGTGCTCCAACCCGGCGCCAGGACGGCGGGCTCCGCCGGCAACGGTCGACGCGAGTACTACGGCGTGACCGGCGCTCGCCGTATCACCGCTGCCACCGCGAGCTGGTCCGGCGCCGATCTCGGTACCCTCGCACGACTGGATCCGCCCGTGCGCTTCGGCTTCGGCTCCGCGCCGGCCGACCCGCACCTCGTCGACATCGTCACCACGGTCCGCCAGCCGGCGTGAGCTGCTCCGGGGGCCGCGCGGCTCACCCGCCAGCCCATGTCGGCGTCGCGGCAGGAGATCCGCGCGGTGGCAGGATGCTCCTCAGCCGGGCGTCACGCTGCGGTGCCGATCTCCGGCTGCCGTTCCGCTGGGCGTTCAGCCTCGGCGGACCATCCAGACGTCGACCTCGTCCTCGCGTTCGAGCGTGAAGCCGTGGCGCTCGTAGAGGCGGCGGGCCGGGCTGCCCTGCAAGACGTTGAGGCGGAACGGGCGCGGGTCACCGTCGTCGGTCAGGAGCTGTTCCAGCACCGCGGTGCCGAGGCCGGCGCCCTGGTGCTCGGGTGCGAGGTAGAAGTGCTCGACCCACCGCTCGCCGGGTTCCGGACGGACGGCGACCAGCCCGGCGGTGACGCCCTCGACCTCGATCACCGAGGTGTGCTCCGGACGGTACGCGTCGAGGAAGCGACGGCGGACGCGGGTCTCGTCGTAGCGACCGAGGCGCTCGAGGTCGGGCCGCATGACGACGGCGCGCAGCTCGGCCATCCAGGTCGCGTCATCGATGGTGGCGGGGCGGAGTGTCCAGACGGCGGGCATCCGTCCAGTCAACCATCAGCGGCCGGAGGTCGGCGAACCGGCACCTGCCCCGGCTCGAGGCGCACCGGGCGAGACGTGCCCCGAACCTGAGCGAGTGCCGGATGAACCGGCGCGGGCCCGGATAGGGAACACTGGAGGGATCGAGCAGAGGGTGTGCGTGTGAGCGAGTCGACAGCGGTCGGGGCGGGTCCGGCGGGCGGATCCGGCATGGGGAGCGGACTCGACTCGGTGCGCCGTCGCAACCTCGGACGGATCGTCGAGCTCGTGCACCAGGGCGGCGTGCAGTCGCGGTCGGCGCTCACGAAGGCGACCGGCCTCAACCGGTCGACGGTCGCAGCGCTCGTCACCGAACTCGCGTCGATCGGCATCGTCACGGAATCGGTCCCGGTCGGCGGGCAGGGTGTCGGTCGGCCCTCGCCGCTCGTCTCGGCCGGCCCGCGAGCCGTCGCCTTCGCGGCGAACCCGGAACTCGACGCGATCACAGTGGCGGCCGTGCGACTCGGCGGCGAGGTCGTCGAGCGAGTGCGTCGCGAGGTCGACACGACCCCGACGGCGGCCGAGGCCACACAGATCATCGCGGAGCTGGTCGCGGACCTCGCCGACCGCCTACCCGACGAGGCTCGGGGTGGCGGTGGGATCGGGCTGGCGATCCCCGGCCTCGTCCGGGACGCCGACGGCGTCGTCCGGCTCGCACCGCACCTGGGATGGGTCGACGAGCCCCTCGTCGAACGGCTGCGCGCCGCGACCGGTCGCGCGGTGTTCGCGGCCAACGACGCGAGTCTCGGCGCGCGGGCGGAGCGGACCTTCGGAGCGGGCCGCGGCATCGACGACCTCGTCTACCTGAACGGCGGCGCGAGCGGTATCGGTGGTGGCATCATCGCCGGAGGCCGACCCGTCGGAGGTGCGCGCGGGTACGCGGGGGAGTTCGGTCACACCTCGGCGACGGCCGCGGGCAACGCACTCGAAGACGCCGTCCGACGCAGCGAACTGCTCCGCGTCGCCGGCCTCGCCGCGGGGGACGACGCGGTCCTCGAAGCTGCCCTCGCCGAGGGTATCGAGGCCGATCCGGCCGGGGCGATGCGCGAGGAGGTCGTCCGGCAGGCCAGGACGCTCGGGCGGGCGCTCGCCGGGACGGTGAACATCCTCGACCCGGAGCTCGTCGTCCTCGGCGGGCATCTCGGGATCGTGCTCGAGCTGGCGTCGGAGGAGTTGCACGACGCGGTCCGTGAGCGGGCGCTCGTGCCGCCGTTCGAGGACGTCGCGATCGTGCGTGCTGCACTCGGCCAGGACCTCCTGCTCATCGGTGCCGCGGAACTCGCGTTCGATCGACTCATCGCGGACCCCGCCGCCTGGTGACCCGTGCCGCCTCGTGATCGTCCCCCTCCCCCCGGGCGCTGAGGGTCTGGTGGTCAGCGCGGTGCGCTGACGTGAGATCACCCGCATCGGCGTGAGCGCGGGCCTGGCGCGTGACCGCGGGTCTCCAAAGGGGCGCGCCCACGCGTACGACCCGCACTCACGTCAGCGCACCGCGCTGGCGCGAGCCGTCGTCACCCGGTGCCAGCGCGGTGCGCTGGCGCGAGCCGTCGTCACCCGGTGCCAGCGCGGTGCGCTGGCGTGGGACCGCCCGAACCGGCTTGGGCGCGGGCCGGGGACTCGAGCGCGGGTCTCCAGAGGGGCGCGCTCACGCGTGTGACCCGCGCTCGCGTCAGCGCACCGCGCTGGCGCCACCACCACCCCACCACCACACACGACCAGGACGGACAGGGGTCAGAAGGCCGGGCGACCCGTCGACTTCCGCACGATCAGCTCGGGCTCGATCGTTCCCCGGTACCCGACGGCGTCGACCTCGAGGTTGCCGAGCAACCGCGCGACACAGCGACGCCCCAGCTCGTCGAAGTCCTGCCGCACCGTCGTGAGCGGCGGCCAGAAGTGGGGCGCTTCCGGGATGTCGTCGAACCCCACGATCGACACGTCCCGCGGCACGTCGTACCCCTCGTCGCGGATCGCGTGGATGAGACCGAGCGCCATCTGGTCGTTCGACGAGAAGATCGCCGTGAAGTCGCGCACCCGCATGAGCTCGATCCCGGCGCGATACCCGAAGTCCGCGGTCCAGTCACCGAGGATCGGCGCGGTCGTCGGCACGTCCTGCGCGCTCATCTCGGCGAGGAACCCGTGCATGCGCGCCTCCGCCTCGATCCAGTCCTGCGGGCCGGCGAGGTGGTAGATGTTCCGGTGGCCGAGCTCGATGAGGTGCCGCGTCGCCAAGCGTCCACCGGCGACCTGGTCGACGCCGATCGAGTGGTCGTCGAGGTCGCCGCCGGACTGCACCGCGATGAACGGCACCCGGACCTGCAACTCCTCGATCGCCCGGAACACCCGGACCTGCGGCGCGATGACCACGATGCCGTCGACCGACTGCGCGAGGAGATGCTCGACGGCGGCCACGATCGACGCGTCGGAGACGTCGGGCAGGTTCGCCGTGCTCACGAGGTACCCGGCGTCCTTGCTCGCGTTCTCGATCGCCTGGATCATGCTCGCCGGACCGTACTGCGACCGCTGGCTCGCGAGCACGCCGATGGTCCGCGACCGACTCGTCACGAGCGCCCTCGCCGCCCGGTTCGGACGGTAGTTGACCTCGTCCATGACCGCGAGGACCCGGTCGCGGGTGGAGTCGCGGATGCTCGGGTGGTTGTTGAGCACTCGCGAGACCGTCTGGTGGGACACCCCGGCCAGGCGCGCGACATCACGGATATTGGGGGCTCGCCCCCGTTCGGCGTCGTCGCTCACGGATTCCTCGGACCTCGATGTGCACGGTCACATTTCGTGCTGCACCCATTATGCACACGCGCCACGCCCCCGACGGATCGGGTCCCCCAGGGTGTGTGGAGCCACGGAGGGGTCCACGACGGTACCGTTGGGGGATGGATACCGAAAGCGTCGCCCGCGTCATCGAAGCCACCGACTTCTCGGGCGTCGTGCTCGTCAAGCGCGGTGAGGAGACGCTCTTCGAGGCCGCCCGTGGCCTCGCCTCGCGGGAGCGCGACGAGCCCATCACGCTCGACACCCGCTTCGACACGGCGTCCATCACGAAGCTCTTCACCGCCGCCGCCGTGCTCCAGCAGGTCGACGCCGGACACATCGACCTCGACGAATCGATCCACGAGTACGTCGACCTCGACGGCACCACCATCCGCCGCGACGTCCAGCTGCTCCACCTCCTCACCCACACCTCCGGCATCGCCGATGACGCCGACGAGACCGCCGGCGAGAGCTACGACGACCTCTGGGCCGAGCGCCCGGCCTCGTCGATCCGCGAGACCGCCGACCTCCTGCCGCTCTTCGCCGACAAGGAGCCGCTCGCGGCCCCTGGGGAAGAGGCGAACTACGTCAACGCGGGCTACGTGCTGCTCGGGCTCGCGCTCGAGGGCGTGACGGGGTTGCCATACCGCCAGCTCATCGAGCAGCAGGTGTTCGCGCTCCTCGGCATGGACCACTCGGGCTTCGTCGACCGCCGGACGGGCGAGCCCGGCCTGGCCGAGGGCGGCGACGTCGACGACGACGGCGTCTGGCACTCCAACGCCGACGCGTTCCCACCGCTCGGTGGCCCGGACGCCGGTGCACAGTCCACCGCGGCCGACCTCATCACCTTCCTGCGCGCCGCCCGCGACGCGAAGATCCTCACCGCCGAGCTGACCGAGGAGTTCACCTCCCCGCAGATCGAGGTCGACGAGGAGATCTCCTACGGCTTCGGCTTCGAGTTCGACGTCGACGAGGACGGCCAGGTGCGATCGATGTACCTCGACGGTGTCAACCCCGGCGCGAGCGGCATCGTGCGCACCTACTTCGGCCCGACCGCCGCCGACGCCATCGACGTCGTCGTGCTGTCGAACTCCGAGGACGGCGCCTGGGACGTCATCCGCGCGATCGACGCCGAACTCTAGGCGTCCACTGGGATCGCCCGGGCACCTCTCCGGGTTCCGGGCATGCCGATCGAGGCGTGTCTGCTCCTCCGGCGTCTGCCTGCGTGGGCTGATTGAGAGCGCGACCATGCCCCGACAATCGCCGGTTATGAAAATGAGACACATCCCGACTTGACATCAGGTGGAGGTCTGGGGCTATCGTGTGACACACAATGTGAACGGTCACATTCGGAGTGACGAGGAAGTCGACGTGGGAACGAAGCGCAATGGAGCGAGCAGGTCGGCGATGAGCCACCTCCCGATCCACGGCACCGATCGATCCGACCACAGCTCCCTCTCGGCCCGGCTCTCCGCCGGCCACCTCTCCCTGCACCCTCGCCGGCATCACGACGAGGCGTCCGCACCCGCACCCGCGAACGCCACGTAGCCGATGAGCGGCCTCGATGAGCTGGACACATCGAAGCCGACAGACCTGCGCATGACAATGACGTCCAAGCAACTCCCTAGGGAAGGAACCACACAGTGAAGAAGAGAATGCTCCTCGCCACGCTGGCCGCAGGCACGATGGTCGTGTCGCTCGCCGGCTGCTCCGGCGGCGCAAGCGGCGGATCGGGCGGCGGCGAAGGCGACGGCAAGCTCGTCGGCGTCGCGATGCCCACCAAGAGCTCCGAGCGCTGGATCCAGGACGGCAACGCCGTCAAGGAGCAGCTGGAGAAGGAGGGCTTCAAGGTCGACCTGCAGTACGCCGAGGACGACATCCCCACCCAGGTCTCGCAGATCGAGAACATGATCACCAAGGGCGCCTCCGTCCTGATCATCGCCTCCATCGACGGCACCACGCTCACGAGCGTGCTGCAGGAGGCCAAGGACGGCGACATCCCCGTCATCGCCTACGACCGCCTGATCCGCGACAGCGAGAACGTCGACTACTACGCGTCGTTCGACAACTACAAGGTCGGCGTGCAGCAGGCCAACTCCGTCCTCAACGGCCTCGGCCTCGTCGACCTCGAGGGCAAGCCCACCGAGGGCGCACCCGCCGGTCCGTTCAACATCGAGATGTTCGCCGGCTCGCCCGACGACAACAACGCCACGTTCTTCTGGGACGGCGCTCAGGACACCCTGAAGCCGTTCATCGACGCGGGCACCCTCAAGGTCGCCAGCGGCCAGACCTCCTTCGAGCAGGCCGCAACGCTCCGTTGGGACGGTGAGACCGCGCAGAAGCGTATGGAGAACATCCTCACGTCGACCTACTCCGACGGCAGCAAGGTCAACGCGGTCCTGTCGCCCTACGACGGCATCTCGCGAGGCATCATCTCGGCGCTGACCGACGCCGGCTACTCGGTGGGCGACGGCTGGCCCGTCATCTCCGGCCAGGACGCCGAGCTCGACTCGGTCAAGGCCATCGAGTCCGGCGAGCAGTACGCGACCATCTTCAAGGACACCCGCCAGCTGGCGAGCGAAGCCGTCAAGATGGCCGTCGCCGTGCTGAACGGTGAGAAGCCCGAGGTCAACAACACCGAGGACTACGACAACGGCAAGAAGGTCGTCCCGTCCTTCCTCCTCGAGTCGCAGATCGTCGTCAAGGACAACATCCAGGAAGTCCTCGTGGACTCCGGGTACTGGACCGAAGACGAGATCAAGGGCTAGTCAGTCCTGCCACACCCCTTCGACAGGCTCAGGGAACGGAATCACTTCCGATCCCTGGGCCTGTCGGGGGGCCCGGTTCAACGACGATCACCTGTAAGGAGACACGGTGTCAGGCGAGACCACGAGCATCCTCGAGATGCGCAACATCATCAAGACCTTCCCCGGCGTCAAGGCCCTCTCGAACGTCACGCTCGATGTGCAGCGCGGTACCGTGCATGCCATCTGCGGTGAGAACGGCGCCGGCAAGTCGACGCTCATGAAGGTGTTGTCCGGCGTCTACCCGTTCGGCACCTACGAGGGCGACATCGTCTTCGAGGGCGAGACGATGGAGTTCAAGGACATCCGCGACTCGGAGTCCAAGGGCATCGTCATCATCCACCAGGAGCTGGCCCTCAGCCCCTACCTCTCCATCGCGGAGAACATCTTCCTCAACAACGAGCTGAAGGGGCCGCTCGGCCTCATCGACTGGAACCGCACCAACCAGGAGGCGGCAGCCCTGCTCGCCCGGGTCGGCCTGCGGGAGAACCCGACGACCAAGATCCTCGAGATCGGCGTCGGCAAGCAGCAGCTCGTCGAGATCGCGAAGGCCCTCTCGAAGCGCGTGAAGCTCCTCATCCTCGACGAGCCGACCGCCGCACTGAACGACGAGGACTCCGACCACCTGCTCGACCTGATCCTGCACCTCAAGGAGCAGGGGATCACGTCGATCATCATCAGCCACAAGCTCAACGAGATCAAGAAGGTCGCCGACACCGTCACGGTCATCCGCGACGGCAAGACCATCGAGACGATCGTGAAGAACGACGTCACCGAAGAGCGCATCATCAAGGACATGGTCGGCCGCGACCTCGAACACCGCTACCCGGACCACACGCCGAACATCGGCGAGGAGATCCTGCGCGTCGAGGACTGGACCGCCCACCACCCGCAGGACCCGACCCGCGTGATGGTGGACGCCGTCAACCTCAACGTCCGCGCCGGTGAGATCGTCGGCATCGCCGGCCTCATGGGCGCCGGCCGCACCGAGTTCGCGATGAGCCTGTTCGGCCAGTCGTACGGCAGCCGCATCAGCGGCAAGGTGTTCAAGAACGGCACCGAGATCCGCACGCGCACGGTGTCGGAGGCGATCGACAACGGACTCGCGTACGCCACCGAGGACCGCAAGTACTACGGCCTCAACCTCATCGAGGACATCAAGCGGAACATCTCGATGGCCTCGCTGAAGAAGCTCGAACGCGGCGGACTCGTCAACGACAACGAGGAGTACAAGGTCGCCGAGGAGTACCGGAAGAGCATGAACATCAAGGCTCCGAACGTGCTCGCGAAGACCGGGAAGCTCTCGGGCGGCAACCAGCAGAAGGTCGTCCTCTCGAAGTGGATCTACTCCGACCCCGACGTCCTCATCCTCGATGAGCCCACGCGTGGCATCGACGTCGGTGCGAAGTACGAGATCTACACGATCATCAACCGCCTCGCCGCCGAGGGGAAGGGCGTCATCGTCATCTCCTCCGAGCTCCCCGAGCTCATCGGCATCTGCGACCGCATCTACGCCCTCAGTGAGGGCCGCATCACCGGCGAACTGCCGATCGAGGAAGCGAACCCCGAAGCGCTCCTCAAGCTCATGACCATGGAGAAGCCCCGCTGACGCGGGCGCGGACGGATCGAAGGAGAACCGCAATGTCCGATCTGGACACCAAACCCACCGTCCCGGCAGGCGACGGCACCGCCGCCGGCGGCCTCGTCAACCCGGCCACCAACCGCTTCACGAGCTGGCTGACCCACATCCTCAGCGACCTCGGCAAGAACGGCATCTTCATCGCCCTCCTGCTCGTCGTCGTGTTCTTCGCCGTCATCACCGACGGCATCCTGCTGCGGCCGCAGAACATCTCCAACCTGATCGTGCAGAACGGGTACATCCTCGTCCTCGCGATCGGCATGGTGATGGTCATCATCGCCGGCCACATCGACCTGTCGGTCGGTTCCGTCGCGGCCTTCGTCGGTGCGGTCTCCGGTGTGTTCGCCGTGCAGATGCAGATGCCGTGGTGGATCGCGGTCATCCTGTCGCTCGCCATCGGCGCGCTCGTCGGTGTCTGGCAGGGCTTCTGGATCGCCTACGTCGGGATCCCGGCGTTCATCGTGACCCTGGCCGGCATGCTCATCTTCCGTGGCCTCGCGCTCGTGGTCCTCGGCAACGCCAACATCGGTTCCTTCCCGGCGGAGTACCGCGCGCTCGGCAACGGCTTCCTGAACGACGTGTTCGGTGACTTCCCGATCGACCCGCTCACGCTCGGCATCGGCGTCATCGCCGTCGTCGGCCTCGTCGTGCAGCAGGTCCGCACGCGCCTCGGTCGTCAGAAGTACGGCCAGGAGACCGAGCCGTTCCCGTGGTTCGTCGCCAAGCTCGTCCTCATCATCGCGGGCATCGGCTTCTTCGTGTACGCCCTCGCCGCCTACAAGGGGATCCCGGTCACGCTCATCGTGCTGGCCGTCCTCGTGCTCGTCTACGGCATCGTCATGAACCGCTCGGTGTTCGGCCGCCACATCTACGCGATCGGTGGCAACCGTCACGCCGCGGAGCTGTCCGGTATCAAGACCCGCAAGGTCGACTTCTTCCTGTTCGTCAACATGGGCTTCCTCGCGGCGCTCGCGGGCCTCATCTTCACGGCCCGCCTGAACCTCGCCGGTCCGAAGGCCGGTGACGGCTTCGAGCTCGAGGCGATCTCCGCGGCCTTCATCGGTGGAGCCGCGGTGCAGGGTGGCGTCGGTACCATCGGCGGCGCGATCATCGGTGGTCTCATCATCGGTGTGCTGAACAACGGTATGTCGATCATCGGCCTCGGCATCGAGTGGCAGCAGGCCGTCAAGGGCCTCGTGCTGCTGCTGGCCGTCGCCTTCGACGTCTACAACAAGCGCCGCAGCGGCGGACGCTGATCCCGAGGTCCGCGACCGCGGAACCCGGATCGATCCGACGCATGGACATCCACCACGGAGGCGAGAGCACCGGCGACCTGGCCGGTGCCCTCGCCTCCGTGCGTGGTGGCGAGGCGACCGCTGCACCCGAGTCCTCGTCGGTCCCGCCAGCGGCGCTCGCGGTCCTGCGGGACGGCCGGCCGCTGCTCGAGGTGCCCTTCGGCACGGTGCACGCCGTGCTCGGAACGGTCTCCGCGCTCCGGCATCTGATCGCGCATTTGTCCGGGACGTCTCCCGCCCCGCGCGGCGCGGTCGGAGCGTCCGGTTCCGAGACGGTGCTCGTCGCCGGCAGACCGGCGCGGCTGTCGTCCCGGGCTGCATCGAGCGCCTCCGGGGTGGCGGTCGTCACGGCCGGGCAGGCCATCAGCTGGTCGCAGACCATCGGTGAGAACGTGCTCCTCGGGTCCGAGCGTGGGGTGGGACTGCGGGAGACGGTCATGCGGCTCCTCCGAGGACGGTCCGCCGACCGGACGTCCGTCGGGCAGAGCGACACCGAGCGGATCCACCGCGCTCTGGCTGTCGTCGGGCTCGACCGGTCACCCGCGGACTCCGCCGGTGCCCTGTCGGTCGTGGAGCGTCGGCTCGTGGAGCTGGCCAGGGCGGTCGCCTCGGAGGCGTCGCTCATCGTGATCGACGACAGCGGACCCGCACTCCGAGCGGACGAGGTCGAGCGCTGGCGGCAGGCGATGGTCGAGGTGGCCCGAGCTCGTCGAACCGCTGCCCCCACATCCGGTGTCCTGCTCGCGACCGGGGCCGTCACCGGGCTCGCGCGGGTCGCCACGACGGCGACCGTGCTCGCCGTCGGCGGTGCCCCGTCGCCCTCGATCCGGCTGTCTACCGTGGACGGGGAACGCGAGGTGCTCGCCGCGTTGGCCGCCGCGGTCGGCGGCGTCGACGCGTCCCGTCCGGTCGCCGACGGAACATCGACGTCGGACCACGCTTCGTCGATCGCGACGCCGGTGACGGCTGCCGGACTCGCCGTCGGACACTGGACCGCGAGTCACCCGGCGGACCCCGGGCGGACCGTCGTCGACGATCTGTCCTTCGCCTGTGCGCCGGGGGAGGTGCTCGGCCTCTTCGGTCCGCCCGACTCCGGTGCCGGGGAGGTGCTGTTGAGCGTCTTCGGTCGATCGTACGGCGCGCGGACCCGTGGCACGGTCGCGCTCGACGGTGCGGTGGTCGACGTCTCGACGACGGATCTGGCGCGCGCCGCCGGGGTCCTCTACACGACCGAACATCCGATCCGCTTCGACCTCGCCTTCCTCGGCGGGGTGCCGTCGAGCGTCTCCCCGGACGCCCTCACGAGGATGGTCAGGCTCGGCGTGGCCGACCCGCGCCGCGACTACCGGGCGACCACCGTGCCGAGCGGCCTGGTCGCCGCACTGCCCGGTGTGCACCGCGGACCGGACGCCGACCAGTTCACCGAGTCGCTCCGCGTCGTCGCCGACACGGAGGCGCGCGCCGTGCTGCTCGCCGAACCGTTCGGAGCGACGGGCGCACCCGGCTCCGACCACGGACGCCGCCGGGCGGAGCGGTACGCACGCATCCGCTCGCTCGCGGCGTCCGGTCGGGCGGTCGTCGTCTCGAGCGAGGACCCTGCGGCGCTCGCGGCCGTCTGCGACCGGGTCGTCGCCGTCCGTGCGGGCCGGATCGTGGGGACCGTGGGCACGGTCGGCGCCGCGGATGCCGAGCGTCTCGACGCACGCGCCGTCATCGAGGCGATGGGCGGTCTCGCATGAGTCGAGATCGCATCGTCCTGTCCATGGCCACGGCAATATACAACGTTGTACACTGGAGTGCGGCCCAGCTCTGATCCACCCGACCGAGCAGCCGTTCCCACCCGCTTGCACCACAGCATCGCGAATCAACCGAGCACCAGATCGACGAAGGAGTCCCACCGGTGAACACCGAGCAGAACCCGGCCGCCAGCGCCCCCGAGCAGGCGACAGCCACGCACGCCGAGACCTACACGATCGGCGTCGACTTCGGCACGCTGTCCGGCCGAGCCGTCGTCGTGCGCGTGTCCGACGGTGCCGAACTCGGGTCGGCGGTGCTCGACTACCCGCACGCCGTCATGGATCGCGAGCTCGCCTCGACCGGCGCCGCGCTGCCGCCCGACTGGGCGTTGCAGATGCCGGCCGACTACGTCGCCGTCATCAAGTCCGCCGTGCCGCGCGCCGTCGAGGCCGCCGGGATCGACCCGGCCGCCGTCATCGGCATCGGCACCGACTTCACCGCTTGCACGATGGTCCCCGTCATCGCCGACGGGACGCCGCTCAACGAGCTGCCCGAGTACGCCGACCGCCCGCACGCCTACGTGAAGCTGTGGAAGCACCACTCCGCGCAGCCGCAGGCAGACCGCATCAACGAGCTCGCCGCCGAGCGGGGCGAGTCCTGGCTGCCGCGCTACGGCGGCCTGATCTCGAGCGAGTGGGAGTTCGCCAAGGGACTCCAGCTCCTCGAGGAGGACCCGGAGCTCTACGAGCGCATGGACCACTGGGTCGAAGCGGCCGACTGGATCATCTGGCAGCTCACCGGCACCTACGTCCGGAACGCCTGCACCGCCGGCTACAAGGGCATCTACCAGGACGGTGCCTACCCGAGCCACGAGTTCCTCGCGGCCCTCAACCCCGCCTTCGAACGGTTCGCCGACGACAAGGTCGAGCACGAGATCGGCGAGCTGGGCGCCGCCGCCGGCACCCTGTCGGCCGAGGCCGCTGCGTGGACCGGTCTCCGAGAGGGCATCGCGGTCGCGGTCGGGAACGTCGACGCGCACGTCGCGGCACCCGCGGCGCAGGCCGTCTCGCCCGGCCAGATGGTCGCGATCATGGGCACCTCCACCTGCCACGTCATGAACGGCGACGTCCTCCGCGAGGTCCCCGGCATGTGCGGCGTCGTCGACGGCGGCATCATCGCCGGCCTGTACGGCTACGAGGCCGGGCAGTCGGGCGTCGGCGACATCTTCGCCTGGTACGTCGCCAACCAGGTCCCCGCCCGGTACACCGAGGAGGCTGCGGCGCGCGGCGTCAGCATCCACGAACACCTCACCTCGCTCATCCAGGACCAGCCCGTCGGCGCGCACGGGCTCGTCGCCCTCGACTGGCACTCGGGCAACCGCTCGGTACTCGTCGACCACGAGCTCTCCGGTACCGTCCTCGGACTGACGCTCACGACCCGCACCGAGGAGGTCTACCGCGCGCTGTTCGAAGCGACCGCCTTCGGCACCCGGAAGATCGTCGAGACCTTCAACGCCTCGGGCGTCCCCGTCACCGAGTTCATCGTCGCCGGCGGTCTGCAGCGGAACCCCTTCCTCATGCAGACGTACTCCGACATCCTCCGCCTGCCGATCTCGATCACCGCGAGCGACCAGGGGCCCGCACTCGGTTCGGCCATCCACGCGGCCGTCGCCGCCGGGGCCTACCCGGACGTCCCTGCCGCCAGTGCCGCCATGGGCAAGGTGAACCGCGCCGTCTACACGCCGAACGAGGCCGCCGCCGACGCCTACGATCTGCTCTACGCGGAGTACGCGACGCTGCACGACTACTTCGGTCGTGGCGCCAACGACGTCATGAAGCGCCTGAAGCGCATCCGCCGTGCCGCGCTCGGCGGCGGCGTCGACAGCCTGCCGACCGACACCGAGACCACCGCCCTCGAAGGAGCAACCGCGTGAACACCTACTCACCCGAGATCGAGGTCGCGATCGCCCGCGTCCGGTCGGACGTCGCCAAGCTGCACGGCGAACTCGTCCGGTACGGGCTCGTCATCTGGACCGGCGGCAACGTCTCCGGCCGGGTGCCGGGAGCCGACCTCTTCGTCATCAAGCCCTCCGGCGTCGACTACGACGACCTCGCACCCGAGAACATGATCCTCTGCGACCTCGACGGCAACGTCATCCCGGGCACCCCCGGTGCCGAGCGGTCGCCGTCGAGCGACACCGCGGCGCACGCATACGTCTACCGGCATATGCCCGAGGTCGGCGGCGTCGTGCACACCCACTCCACCTACGCGGTGGCCTGGGCGGCCCGTGCCGAGCCGATCCCGTGTGTCATCACGGCGATGGCGGACGAGTTCGGCGGGGAGGTCCCGGTCGGTCCGTTCTCGATCATCGGCGACGACTCGATCGGTCGCGGCATCGTCGAGACGCTCACCGGTCACCGGTCGCGCGCGGTGCTCATGCAGAACCACGGACCGTTCACGATCGGGAAGGACGCCCGCGACGCCGTGAAGGCCGCGGTCATGGTCGAGGACGTCGCCCGCACCGTGCACATCTCGCGTCAGCTCGGCGAGCCGAAGCCCATGCCGACCGAGGCGATCGACGCCCTGTTCGACCGCTACCAGAACGTCTACGGCCAGGCGCCGCAGGGCACGCTCTAACCCCTCCGCACTCCGGTCCGATCCCGGTCCCTGAGCCGATCCCGGTCCCTGAGCTCGTCGAAGGGCAAGGACCACGACACCGAACTCCGAACCATTCAGAAAGCAGACCCACCCATGCCGAAGCCCACCACCACGCTCGACCACTACACCGTCTGGTTCCTCACCGGCAGCCAGAACCTGTACGGCGAGGAGACCCTCCGTCAGGTCGCCGAGCAGTCCCAGGCCATCGCCGCCGAGCTCGGCGCCGCAGCCGACGTCCCCGTGCGGATCGAGTGGAAGCCCGTCCTCAAGGACTCCGAGTCGATCCGTCGCGCGATGCTCGACGCGAACGCCGACGACAGCGTCATCGGTCTCGTCACCTGGATGCACACCTTCAGTCCGGCCAAGATGTGGATCGCGGGCCTCGACGCCCTGCAGAAGCCGCTGCTCCACCTCCACACGCAGGCGAACGTCGAACTGCCGTGGTCGGAGATCGACTTCGACTTCATGAACCTCAACCAGGCCGCCCACGGCGACCGCGAGTTCGGGTACATCCAGACGCGTCTCGGCGTCGCCCGCAAGACGGTCGTCGGGCACGTCTCCGACCCGCGCGTCCAGCGTGAGGTCGGCACGTGGCAGCGCGCTGCCGCCGGTTGGGCGGCCACGCACGAGCTCAAGCTCGCACGCTTCGGCGACAACATGCGCTACGTCGCGGTCACCGAGGGCGACAAGACCGAGGCCGAGTTGCGCTTCGGTGTGCAGGTCAACACGTGGAGTGTCAACGAGCTCGCCGAGGCCGTGCACGCGTCGACGGACGCCGACATCGACGCCCTCGTCGCCGAGTACGAGGAACTGTACGACGTCGTCCCCGAGCTGCGGAAGGGTGGCGAGCGGCACGAGTCGCTCCGCTACGGCGCCGCGATCGAGCTGGGGCTGCGCTCCTTCCTCGAGGCCGGCGACTTCGCCGCGTTCACGACGAGCTTCGAGGACCTCGGCGAACTGCGTCAGCTGCCTGGACTCGCCGTCCAGCGCCTCATGGCCGACGGCTACGGCTTCGGCGCGGAGGGCGACTGGAAGACGGCCGTCCTCGTGCGCGCCGCATCCGTCATGGGTGCCGGCCTCCCCGGCGGCGCCTCGCTCATGGAGGACTACACGTACCACATGGAGCCCGGCAACGAGCTCATCCTCGGGGCGCACATGCTCGAGGTCAGCCCGACGCTCTCCTCGGCTCGTGCCACCCTCGAGGTGCACCCGCTCGGCATCGGCGGCAAGGAGGACCCGGTGCGCCTGGTCTTCACGGCAGACTCCGGCCCCGCCGTCGTCGTCGCGATGAGCGACATGCGCGACCGCTTCCGGCTCACGGCGAACGTCGTCGAGGTCGTCCAGCCCATCGAGGCCCTGCCGAAGCTGCCCGTCGGGCGCGCCGTGTGGAAGCCTGCCCCGGACTTCGCGACCTCGGCCGCCGCCTGGCTCACCGCCGGTGCCGCGCACCACACCGTCATGTCGACCGCGGTCGGGGTCGAGGTGTTCGCCGACTTCGCGGAGATCGCCAAGACCGAGCTCCTCGTGATCGACGAGTCGACCACGACGCGCGACTTCCAGCGCGAGGTGCGCTGGAACAACGCGTACTACCGCCTCGCCCAGGGCTTCTAGCCCCGGGACGATCCGACCGAGACGGTCTCCCGCCCACCAGCGGGAGGCCGTCTCGCGTCGTGGTGTCGCCGATCGGGCGGTGCGACGACGGCGCTTGCTAGCCTGGGGCGATGCGCCGGGGGTGGTGCGCTGAGCGACGGGGGTCGACCGATGACGGATGTGTTCACGCAGACGGAGCAGCAGGAGCCGGGCGACGAGGGGACGGCCGAGCCGACGAGGCTCGGGTGGAAGCTCGCGATCGGTGGGACCGTCCTCATCGCCGGTGTCGGGGCCGTCCTCGCGATCGTCGCGGCGACGGGCGGGTTCACCGCCGCCGACCCGGCGGCCGCCGAACGGGCGATGGAACGCTGCATCACCGAGCGGGTGAACAGCATCATCGACGCCGGCGACCGCACCCCGGGCGAGGCCGCCGCCGAGGGCTGTGCGCTCGACGCCGAGTCGGACACCTTCCTCGACGAATACGGCGACTGAGCCGGGCCGGGTCGGGCGCGTTCGAGCGCGCTACCGGAGCCCGATGATCGTGCCGACGACGAACAAGCCGAGCGCGCTCCACATGAGGATGTCGTCGATGCTCATGCGGACCCTGAGCCGCCGGCCACGGGTGCTGACTCGGCCGGCCGCCGCGGTCGAGGCAGACTCGTCGGCTGTGGCGCTCCGACGGTCAGCTCGGGTCTCCTGCCACCGGGCCCAGCGTTCGACGCGATCGTCGAGCGCGTCGACGGCGTCCGCGATGTCCCGCCAGTCCTGTGGTCTGGTCGTGACGAGGTCGTCGGTGGTCACGAGTAGCAGCCAGTCGTCGACGATCTCCACGTCGAAGCCGCGCACATGGTCGAGGAGGCGCGCCATTACGTCGGGCGTGAACAGGTAGAGGGCGTCGGCCTCGTAGCCGATCGGGCAGTACAGCTGGAAATGACGGTCGAAGCCTCCTTCGAGGCTGAGCCGTTGGGTGTCGGTCGGGGCGCCCGCGCCACTCATCCCTCGACGGCGGCCGTCCTGGGCGCGGAGCAGGATGTGGGGGAGCGCGACGGGCATCCGGAGCGCGCAGTAGCCGCCGAAGGGGGCCGCGAGGTTCTTGCGGTTGCCGATGACCTCGTAGTTCGCGATCTCGATGCCGCGCGGCTCCCGGCTCCGGATGACTCGGTGGAGGTTCACCGAGCCACGGCTCCGCCAGGGCATGTCGCGCTGGAGGGCGATGGGACCGACCCGGTAGTCGAACCCGTTCGCCTCGGCGAAGGTCGCGAGGCGGAGGTGGGTGCGCCGGAGGGTCCTGCGGGACCAGACCCGGATCGTCATCCGGACGAGGATCACGGCGAGGAGGATCATGACCACCACGAGCGTGCCCATGCCGAAGGCGATCCCTCCCGCGTTCCTGCCGCCTTGCGCGTAGGCGAGCAGGCCGACGAGTCCGAAGAAGAAGATGCCGAACAGCCCTCCCAACGCGCCCAGGGTGGTGGTGAGCCGTCGGGCTCGCCCGATGCGATCGCGGGCATCCGGGTGCTCCCCGACGAAGGCTCGCCACTGCTCTCGAACCTCGTGGCGGGGAAGCGGTCGGGTGAGCGCACTCGTGTCGAGTGGTTCGGGAAGCGCCTGCACGTCCACCAGCCTAGTTCCGCGTCGAGGTGGGGCCCGCTCAGTCGGGGGCGTCCGTCGGGGCCTCGTATCCGGCCGGCAGCTCGGGGACGGCGCTCGTGCCGGCGTGGAACGCGGTGACCGCGAGGAGCGTCGGTACCGGCGCTTCCGCAGAGCTGCCCGCCTCGTCGGAGACGTCGGGGACGAGCGCGATCGTCAGCCGGTCTGTCGTGACCGGTTCGAACACGTGCACCCTCGAGACGCCGACGGAACCGGCTTCGACGAGCGTGCGGCCGTCCGGCGTCCGGACCTCGTGGCGGTCGATGAGCTGCCCGGCGGTGAGGTCTTCGTGCAGCCGGAGGTGATCGATGGTGACCGGCTCCGCGAACGCGACCGTGACCGTCGACCCGTCGGTGGTCAGCGTTCCCGGGATCGGTCGCGCGAAGCGTCGGTCGCGCTCCGCGGCCCAGGCGGTCACCCGTTCGACGTCGGCGTCGGGGAGGAGCCCGCGGGTGTCGGGTGGGAGGTTGAGGAGCAGGTTCGCGCCGAGTCCGACGGACCGGTAGAAGATCGCGAGCAGATGCTCGACCGACTTCGGTTCGTCGTCCGGATGCCAGAACCAGCCGCGGCGGAGTGAGACGTCGCACTCGGGCGGCAGGTACAGGGCCTCCTCGAACCGGCTGGTGACGACGGTGTAGTTGCTGAAGTCGGTGTGGTCGACGACGTACCGCACCGGGTCTTCGGCGAGGCCGTTCTCGTTGCCGACCCAGCGGATCGTCGGCGCGCCCATGTTGAACACCATCGCCCGCGGTTGGAGCCGTTCGATGATGGCGGAGATGCCGGGCCAGTCGTAGGTGTACCCCTCGGACCCGGCGCCGTCGAACCACAGTTCGACGAGCTCGCCGTAGTTCGTGCACAGTTCGGTGAGCTGCCGGGCGTACACCTCGGCGTAGCGCGCCTCGTCGGCGTACTCGGGTGCATGGCGATCCCAGGGGGACAGGTACAACCCCAGTCCGAGACCCACCTCGCGACAGGCTGCAGCGAGCTCGGCGACGACGTCGCCGTGGCCGTCCTGCCACGGTGAGGATGCGACGCTGTAGTCGGTCGTCTCGGTCGGCCAGAGACAGAACCCGTCGTGGTGCTTCGCGGTGAGGATGACGTACTTGGCGCCGATCGAGGCCGCCACGCGCACCCACTGCCGCGCATCGAGGTGGGCCGGATCGAAGCTCGAGGCGGGCAGGGTGCCGTCGCTCCATTCCTTGCCGGCGAAGGTGTTGACTCCGAAGTGGAAGAACACGCCGAACCCGTCCTGTTGCCAACGCAACTGGCCTTCGGTCGGGACGGGACGGTGACGGTGCTGGTGGTGGTGCGACTGTTGATTCACTTGACTCCTCCTGCTGCGACGCCTCGGTGGAACCATCGTTGCAGCACGATGAACACCACGAGGACCGGGACGACGGCGATGATGGATCCGGCCATCACGACCCTGGGGTCGAACCCGAACGACGACGCCGAGAGTCGTGCGAGTCCGAGCGACACGGTGAACGACGACTCGCTCCGCAGGACGAGGAGCGGCCAGAGGAAGTCGTCCCACGCGGTGATGAACGAGTTGACGACGACGACGAGCATCGCGCCGATGGACGACGGCAGGAACAGGGCGGTGAACCGCTGCCACTCCGAGGCTCCGTCGAGGAACGCGGCGTCCTCGATCTCGTCGGGCACCGCCGTGAACGCGGCCCGCATGATGAGGACGTTCATCGCGGAGACGGCACCGGGGAGCCACGCGCCGACGAGGGTGTCGAGCAGGCCGAGCTCCTGGGTCATGAGGAAGAGCGACACCATGATCGACTCGAAGGGCACGACCATCGACACGATCAGCACGGTGAAGGTGACCCGGCGCCCGCGCCAGCCGCGTCGGGAGAGCATGTATCCGGCGGCGGTCGGCAGCACGACCTGGGAGGCGATGGTCAGCGCGCAGACGATCGCGCTGTTCGCGAGGTAGGCGTCCATCGGGATCTGTTGGAAGATCGTGACGTAGGCGTCGAGGGTCGGGGACTGCGGGAACAGGGTGGCCTCGAGCCCGAAGAGCGCTTCGCCGGAGCCCTTGAGTGACGACAGGAACTGCCACAGCAGCGGGCCGACCGAGATGACGAGCACGAGGAGCAGGAGCGCGTACCGCACCGGTGTCGTCCTCGACCAGCGCCGACGCCGACGCCGCAGGAGCGGTCGTGCGGAAGGCTGCTCGATGTGCGCGCTCATGCGTCCCGCTCCCCGCCGAAGCGTTGAGCCAGCACGGCGAACACGGCGGTGAGCGCGAAGAGTGCCACGCTCGCGGCTGCACCGTAGCCCGCGTTGCCGGTGATCGGGTCGAGCGCTGCGTCGCGGATGAAGAAGGGGAGTGTCCGTGCCTCGCCTCCCGGACCACCGGTGGCGCCGCCGAGCAGGTAGACCTCGCTGAACACGCGGAGCGATCCGATGCCGGCGAGGAGCCCGACGAGGAGCATCGTGAGGCGGGTGCCCGGCACCGTGATGGTGAGGAACCGTCGCGTCGGGCCGGCGCCGTCGAGTTCGGCCGCCTCGTGCAGCTCACGGGGGATGTTGGAGAGCGCCGCCAGGTAGAAGATCAGGTACCACCCGAGCCCACGCCACACCGTGAGGGCGATGGCGCTGAGCAGGATGAGCGACCCCTCGGAGAGGAACGGCACCGCCTGCTGGATGAGACCGACCCGTTGGAGCACCGTGTTCACGGGCCCCTGTTCACCGAGGAGGTTCTGCCAGACCAGTCCGACCGCGACGACGGACGCCACGATCGGAGCCGCGTAGGCGGAGCGGAAGAACCCCATCCCGGGGAGCCTGGTGTGGACGAGCTGCGCGAGCAGCAACGGGAGGACGACGAGCAAGGGGACGGCGATGATCGCGTACAGCACGCTGTTGCCGGTCGCGGACCAGAACGCGGGATCCTGCAGGATCGAGCGGTAGTTGTCGAGGCCGACGAACGCTCCACCCATGCCGAGCGGGGACGTATCGGTGAACGACAGCGCGATGGTCCCGACGAAGGGCCCGACGCTCCAGATCGTGATCATGAGCAGCGCGGGTGCGCACCACAGCAGCGGCACCCAGGGCGGTCGATAGCGCGCCGCCCCGTTGAGGTGGATCGCGCTCGTCATCGAGCGTCGGCTCCGATGACCCGGTTGGCGGCGTCCTGGGCGGCCTGGAGCGCCTCGCGCGGCGCCTTCTTCCCGGTGAGCGCCAGCTGGAGCTCGGCGTTGACCGCGTTCGCGACCGCGTCGCTCCACTGGACGATGGTGACGATCTCCGCTTCGTCGGCGAGGTCGACGGCGAGACGGTTCGCCTCGTCGATGGGTGCGGTACCGGTGATGTCCGTGAGTTTCGGGATGCCGAGCGACTCGGTGGTGCTCGGGAAATTCTGGATGCGTGGGTCGCTGATGAAGCGGTCCTGCTGCTCGGCGGCGAGGAGGAACCGCGCGAACGCGATGGCGGTGGCCGGGTTGGTGCTCGTGCTCGGGACGCCGATGGTCTGGACCTCGGCGATCGCCGTGCCGCGGCGGTCGAGGAGGGACGAGACGCCCACCTGCTCGTACACGCCCGGGTTGCCCTCCTGCACGTACCGGAGCGACGAAGCGTTCGGTGAGCCCCAGACGGTCGCGCCCTGGGTGAACAGGGCGGTGGGCTCGTCGTCGGACGCGATCGAGTCTTTCGGGATGCCGCCGGCCAGCGCGAGTCGCGTCATGCGTTCGGTCCACTCCTGCACGGCGGGATCGTCGGCGAAGACGAACGCCGAACCGTCGTCGGCGATGACCTCGGCCTCCTGCAGCTGCCACTCGAGCGGGAGTCGCAGCCCGAGACTCGCGGAGAAGGCACTGAACTCGCCGTTCGACCGTTCGGCGACCTGATCGGCCGCGTCGAAGAGTTCCTCGAAGGTGGTCGGCGGCTGCTCCGGGTCGAGCCCGGCGCGCTGCATGAGCTCGGTGTTGTACGTCTGGAGGCCGATGAGGCCCCAGTACCACGGGAGCACGTAGTGGTGGTCGTCGCCTGGGAGGACCAGGCTCTCCCACAGGCTCGGGATGAAGTCGTCGCCGATGCCCGGTGACGCGGCGTCGAGGTCGGCGAGGAAGCCCTGGTCGCGGAGGCCGCCGGCGGTGGCGAGTGGCATGTTGACGACGTCTGCCAGCGAGCACGCCTGTGCGTCCGCGACGAGCCGGGTGGCGAAGCTGCCGTCGCCAGGGTCGTCCTCCCAGGTGACGGTCGTGCCGGGGTAGGCGGCCTCGAACTCTTCGATGAGTTCGGTGAAGTACTCGGAGAACGAGGCCTTCAGCGCGGTGGTCTGGAAGGTGATCTCGCCGGACGGCGTCGCGTCGACCGGCGTTCCAGCGGCGAACTCGTCGGCGATCGCGCAGCGACCGACGCGCTCGCCCCCGGCGTCGCCCGTGCACGCGGAGAGCACGGCCAACGTGGCGGTTGCAGCGGCGATCGACAGGGGTCGTTGGTGCTTCATGGGGGGCTCTCCTCGCTCGCGGACGGGTTCGTCAGTCGTCCTTGCATATCGAGGATAAGCATGAGGTATGTGATATGCAAGCCCTGTGTACAAAAGCCTCGTGAGGGCTGCTTGTGGAGTGCTCTCAGCCGTCGATTCGACGACGTCCCGCGGTCATGGCCGGATATCGGTGATCCATGGCCGGGAATCCCTCGGCAGGGTTCGCGGCACCCGCCAGAATGAGGGCATGACCGAACAACGCGCCGTCCTCGATGCCACCGTCAGCTTCCTGAACGGCGGCGGTCTCGCCGTCGAGGACTTCCGTCTCGACCTGCCGCCCGCCATCGCGCAGGCGAAGGGGAAGGCGCAGCAGCAGGAGGTCGGTCGGCTGCTCGTCACGCACCTCGGTCTCGCGATGGTCGGCGAGATCCGCATCACCAAGCTCGAGATCGTGCGCGAGCAGCACAAGGGCTCCCGCGGGATCCTGGCGGCGGCCGCGGCAGCCGGACTCGAGATCCCGGACGCCGCAGCGCATGCGGACGCCGTGCGCCCCCGTCCGGTGGGCGCGCTCGTCGAACTCAGCCATCCGATCCGTGCCGGCCTCCGCACCTACCCGGGGCTGCCGGAGCCCGTGATCCGTCCGTTCCTCACGCGTGAGGACTCGCGCCCGAAGTACGCCGAGGGCACCGAATTCGCGATGGACATCATCGAGATGGTCGGCAACACCGGCACCTACCTCGACAGCCCGTACCACCGCTACGCCGGCGGCGGAGACCTCGCGAGCCTGACGCTCGAGCAGCTCGTCGACCTCCCGGCCGAGGTGTTCCACCTCCAGGACTCCACCGAACGCGGCATCGGCGCGAACGCCCTCCTCGACCGCGAACTGCGCGGCACAGCCGTCCTCCTGCACACCGGGTGGGACCGCCACTTCGCGACCGAGGCCTACACGAAGGACGCCCCCTACCTCGCCGAGGACGGGGTGCGGTACCTCGTCGAGCAGGGCGTGGTGCTGGTCGGCATCGACTCCATCAACATCGACGACACCGAGCCGGGATCCGGCGGCGCGCGTCCGGCCCACTCGCTGCTCCTCGAGGCCGGGATCCAGGTGGTCGAGCACCTCACCGGGCTCGAGCAGCTCCCCGCGAGCGGCGCCGCCTTCACCGCGACGCCGCCGCTCGTCGAGGATTTCGCGACCTTCCCCGTCCGCGCCTTCGCGCGACTGCCCTAGGCGCGGTCCGAAGACCGTCCTCGCGGTGCCGTCGGCACGCTGAGGGCGGTCCCGATCACTCCTCGATCTCAGCCCGGAGCAGTGCCGCATCGGTGTGCTGCTCCAAGCGCTCGTGGGCGTCCGCGAGCTCGGCCGTGACCGTCATCCAATCGGGCGAGCCGGCAGGGAGCCGTCCGCGAGCCGAGCGGAACAGCTCGACGGCACCGGCGTGGTCGTCGACGGCGACCCGCGACCTCGCCGCGAACACCTCGGCCACCGCCGCTCCGTTCTCGTCACCGGCGGCCACGAACCCCGCGGCGGCGAGCCGAGCGGTCGCCGTCGCGTCGTCGGCACGTCCGAGCGCACCGAGCGAGCGGGCCTCCGAATCGGTGATGTCGGCCACGAGCCACGCGGCCTCGTGCGCCGAGGCGATGTCCCGAGCCTCCGCGTAGAGCGGCAGCCCGGTGTCGTCGCCGAAGGCCGCCCGTGCGCTCGCCGCACGCTGGAGTGCCTGGACGAGGAGCTGCGGGTCGCCCAGACGGCGAGCGGCGGCGAGTGCCTGGTCGATGACCTCGATCGCGTCGTCGTCCTCGAACTGGACGAGGAGCGTGCTCAACCCGAAGCCGGTGCGGATGACCACCTGGTCGTTCCCGACCGATGCGGCGTCGTCGATCGCGGCGCGCCACACGCCGTAGGCCATGCCGTGTTCGCCGATCATGCGCGCGGCCTCGCCCATGTTGGCGAGCAGGTCCGCGAGCTCACCCGGCGCGGCGTGCTCGCGCCTCGCCTGGTAGACCTCGTCGTAGTGCTCGAGCGCCGTAGCGGCATCGCCCGCGAACTGGAGGTATCGCGCGAGTTGGAGCGTGAGCGAGTCGAGGTCGGCGTACTCCGCCCGCTTCGCGTGGGTGATCGCGAGCTGCATGCGGGCCGCGGCCTCGCGGTCGCGATCGGCGTCGCTGAGGAGTGCCGCCGAGAGGGTGCACGCCTGGATGATGCCGAGGCGGTTGCCGAGCGCGGTCTGGAGTGCGACGAGCTCGTCGGCGAGTGCGACCCCCTCGGCGAAGGCCCCGGCCCCGCCGAGCATCCGGGTGCGGAGCGTCAGCGCCGGGAGGCGGACCGACGCCCGCTGCTCGGGCTCGAGGAGCGGGTCGAGGAGCTCTACCGCCTCCTCGATCCGTCCCGTCACGGCGAAGAGGTGTGCGTGCAGGAGACGGGCCGGCGGGCCTGCCTCGCCCGGGTCGTCGACCGCGGCGGCGAGCACGGCCTCACCCGCGAGCCGATCGGCGATCCCCATGAACCGTTCCGCCGACTCCTGCTCGGTCTGCGCTCCCGCGAGCTCGAACGCATGGCGTGCGGTGACGACGAGTGTGTGGATGAGCCGGTCCGCGTCGACGGGGACGAGACGGGCGTCGTCGAGCTCCGCGAGCAGGAGGGTGAGCCGGTCCTCGGTCGCCGTGCCGAGGAGGGCCACGCCGAAGCGGGCCTCGACGTCGGCGACCGCGACGCGTCCCGCTGCACGGAGCGCCGCGCCGCGGTCGGCCCAGGCCGCCCCCGCGCGGTCGTCGTCACCCTCGATGACCGCCGCCTGCGCGATCGCGCCGAGGAGCCCGGCGCGGAGGTTGTCGTCGGGATCCGCGTCGTTTCCGAGGAGCGCGAGGCCCTGCTCGGCGGCGATGATCGCACCGCGTGGGTCCGCGCTCTGCAGGAGGGCGGAGGTCCGCTCGCGCCACTCGGCCGCCGTGGTCGCCGGTTCCGGCTCGGCGACGGGGGCCGCGAACCCCTCGACCGACAGTGGGAGGTCCCAGTGCTCCGTCGCGAGTGCCCGCGCGGCCTCGAGTCGCTCGGTGCGGAAGCCGTTGCCGTTGCGTTCGTCGAAGGCACGGGTCAGGTGCTCGGCGGCTGCCCAGGCGCGCGCCGCGACCGCGGTGACGGTCCAGTCGGCCGGGTCGGTCGGCTCGGTGCCGAGGTACCGCGCGAGGTCCGGGGCGTCGGCACCGCGGACGGGCAGATCGCCGTGACCGGCTCGGGCGACGGCATCCAGCAGGACGCCGACCGCGATCAGGCCGTCGGCGTGCCCGGACAGGTTGATGGGGTCGTTGACGAGGGTGGGCAGATGGCGTTCGAGCATCGCCAGGCCGCGCGCCTCGTTGCCCGTGACCGCGCAGAACACGAGGTGGTCGGCGATGATGCCGAATCCGTCGGCGTTGGAACGGGCGACCCGGTAGCTGCGCTGGTGCGCCGCCTTGGCGTCGTCGAACCGGCCGGCTCGGAGGTAGGGGAGCAGTGCCTGGGCTTCGCTCGTCTCCGGCTCCTCACCACAGCTCATGCGGTTCTCGAACATCTCGTCGTAGATGCGGATCGCCTCGTCGTCGTGTCCGCGGAGCTGGTGGAACCAGGCGTCCTCGTTGCGCACGCACGCCTCGCAGTGGCTGTAGCGGTCGTCCTCGATGGTCGAACGGCGTTCCAGGAACGCTGCTGCCTCGTCGAGGCGGCCGGTCACCGTCGCGATGTGGAACTGCGACTGCACCACGCCACTCATGGTGGCACCCGCTGCCGCGTACCTCGCCCGCATGTCCTCGTGCATGGCCTCGATCTGCGCGAGCGAGAAGGTCGGGTTCGTCGAGAGTCGGCCGGCCATCCACTTGTACTGGAACAGCAGGTCGCAGCCGTCGACCGTGATCGGGAAGCGTTCCGGGTCGGCGTCGTGCTTGCCGACGCACCAGCCGAAGGAGCTGAACATGGCGTCGGTGTCGCCCGTCATGTGCGCGGACTGGGTCAGCCGCATGCGGGTCGCGTACGCGGCCTCCTCGTCGCCGGCGGCCTCGGCTCGCCGGAGGGCCTCGTCGAGGAGGGCGCGCTCGGCGGGACCGCACGGCAGGGTGTCGGCCTCCTCGAGGAGGTCCTGGACGCTCGCATCGGGGTCGATGTCGGTCACGGGGGTGGTGGTGTCGGTCATCGGAGTTCCTTGTCGTCGAGACCGACACTGAGGCCGATCAGGTCGGTCATGGCTGCGTCGAGCATGCGGCGGTCGCGTGCTTCGAGGGGGCGGTGTCCGGCGAGGAGTGCCTGAACGTAGAGCAGTTGGATGCTGCGCTCGAACACGAGGTCGTCGTCGAGGGTCGCCAGGCGGCGGACGAGCGCCGCGTTCCAGTTGAGGCAGAGCCGGGCTGCGGTGTCGGCGTCGTCGGCTCCCTGGCCGGCGTCGGCGAGGAAGGAGTCGACGGCCCCGACGACCTGCGACCAGATGCCCGGCGCGACCGAGGCGGCCCGGTGCCGCTCGAGCCGACGGAGCACGGACGGGTCGGCGACGTACAGGGCCGCGAGGTCGTCCGGCCGGTACCGGCGAACCGAGACCCGGCACTCGACCTCGGCGAGCACGCGGCTGGCGCGGTCCTCGAGCGCCGTCGTCGCGGCGAGGTCGTCCAGGTGCGGCGGCTCGAGGTTGTCGAGCTCGTCGGCGACCGTCACCCGCTCGACCCGCACGCCGTCGATCAGGTGGGGCAGCCGCTCCAGGATCTCCTGGTCGTACACGTACCCGCCGTTGACGATCGGGGAAGCGGGATCGACGACCGCGGCGATCTGCCGGAACTCGTCGCGGGATCCCGTGTACCGGATGACGTCGGTCTGCGACAGATGTTCGTCGATGGTCATCGTGCCGGCGGAGGTCTCGATCGGCAGCCAGCGGACGACGGCGCTCGCGAGGTCGTCGTCGTGTGCGGCGATCGCCTTGATGCCGAGCTGGTGGACACCGATGAACTCCTGGAGTCGGTGCGGCCGCTGGCGGGCGAGGTCGAGGATCCACCGACGGAGGGTCGCTCCGATGGCCTCGCGGGTGAACTCCAGGGCGTCGTCCTGCACGAGCTGCTCGCGCGACGCCGTCGGGCGGAGCCCCGTGGTGTCGACGATGCAGCGCACGAAGAACGCCCACTCGGGAAGCAGGTCGTCGATCTGTTCGCTCAGCAGCATGCCGCCGAGGTAGACCCGGCTCGCCTGCCGGGCGCCCGGCGGGGGCGGCGAGGGGAGGACGAAGGCGGTGCCGCGGGTGCCGGTGCCGGGCACCACGATCTCGACGGCGTCGAACGGACGTGTCCCGAGGAGCTCCTCCCCGAACGCCAGGAGCTCCTCGCGAGTGGTCGCCTCAGCCGTCCGGAACACCGGGTCGACGTTGATGCGCACCGGGTGGTCGGGTGCCGAGGGATCGACCACCTCGACGTCGAGGTCGAGGAAGCGGCCGAAGGTCGTGGCGAGGCCGAGCACCGTGCCGTGCCCGAGCAGACTGCCGTCGTGCAGTGGACCGTCGATGCGTGGGTCGAGGACGACCTCCGAGCCGATCGGCATGGCGGCGCTCGTGGCGTCGTCGAGTTCCCGGATCGTGAACGTGCCGTCGGCGTCGCCGACCCATTCGATGGCCGGACCGCCGCGAGCCGATCGGCTGCGGACGGTGATGGTGTCGGCGACCATGAAGCAGCTCAGCAGACCGATGCCGAACCGTCCGAGGTAGTCGCCGCGCTGGAGTTCGTCGAGGTCGCCGCGCTTCGAGCTGCGGCCGACCGTCGCCAGCAGCTCGGCGGCCTCGTCTCGGGTGAGTCCGACGCCGTCGTCGCGGAATCGGAACGGCGAACCCGCTTCCGAGCCGGACGGTGGCACGTGCGGGGTGATGAGGAGTCTGCCGGGAGGCGCCGTCGGGTCCTCGGCGCGACGGGCTGCGACGGCGTCGCGTCCGTTCTGCAGGAGCTCACGGAGGTAGACGCGCGGTCCCGAGTAGATGTGGCGGCTGAGCAGGTCGACGACTCCGCGGAGATCGACCTGGAACGGCAGCGGGGCTCGGGAGTGGTCTGGCATGGCTCTCTTCCGTCGGCGGCTACGGGGCCTGCATCGGGGGATATGCAGGGTGGATCGGGCTCCAGGCAGGCGGACCGCGACCGGTTCGTCTGCAGCCGGATCAGCCTAGCGAACGTCGTGAAACCGATGCTGGGCGGTCGCCTGGGAGTCGTCGAGACGACCCTGCTCCCCAGGGCCTGTGGAGCGAGGTCGACGCCGATCGGTCGTCCGGGGGTGTCGCGAAAACGCGTCCCCGACTGCTAGCCTTGACGCCGATTCTCGAATCGATTCGACATCGATTCGGACCACCCCTCCCACCCCCCCCCGCACCTCGCTAGGAATCCGTTCACCAGTGCACACCGCAGGAATCACCGTCGTCCACCCCGGGGACTCGCTCTCGGGCAGGCAGCGCCTCGTCTACATCCTCGTGCTCGGCGCGCTCACCGCGCTCGGGCCGTTCACCATCGACCTCTACCTGCCGGCATTCCCGATCCTCGAACAGGACCTCGACGTCCCGGTCAGCCTCATCCAGCTCACCCTCACCGGGACCACGATCGGCTTCGCGGTGGGCCAGCTCTTCATGGGGCCCTGGAGCGACAAGGTCGGCCGGCGTCTCCCGCTCATCCTCGCGACGAGCATCCACATCCTGGCCTCGGTCGGCGCCGCGTTCGCGCCCGACATCGGGTGGCTCATGGTGTTCCGCGTGCTGCAGGGCGCCGGTGCGGCGGCCGGTGGCGTCGTCGCGATGGCGATGGTCCGCGACCTCTTCGGCGGGAAGCCGCTCGTGCGGATGCTGTCGCGACTCGCGCTCGTGAACGGGCTCGCGCCGATCGCCGCCCCCGTCATCGGGTCGCAGCTCCTCCTCGTCCTCGACTGGCGCGGACTCTTCGTGTTCCTCGCCGCCTACGGGCTGTTCGTCGTCATCGCGGTGTCGCTCTGGATCGTCGAGACCCTGCCGCCGGCGCGACGTCGCGACGCCGGGCACAGCACCGTCCGTGACCGCTACCGCTCGGTGTTCAGCGACCGTGTGTTCGTCGGTGTCGCCCTCATCGGTGGTATGAGCTTCTCGGGCCTGTTCGCCTACCTCTCGAGCTCGTCGTTCCTCTTCCAGGAGGTCTACGACTTCGACGCGCAGGAGTACGGTCTCCTGTTCGCGGTGAACTCGCTCGGCATCGTCGCCGGGGTGCAGATCTCGTCCCGCCTCATGCGCTGGTACGGGCCGCAGTGGATCCTGGCGTGCACGACCATCGTGCAGCTCATCTCCGCGGTGACGATCGTCGCGCTGACGATGGCCGACGTCGGGCTGTTCGGTGTGCTGGTGCCGCTGTTCTTCTTCATCCTCTCGTGCGGCTTCGGGTTCCCGGCGGTGCAGGTGCTCGCGCTGGCGAACCACGGGCACGAGGCCGGGACGGCGGCGTCGCTCCTCGGGGCGCTCAACTTCGGTCTCGCGGGACTCATCTCGCCGATCGTTGGTGTGCTCGGGATCGGTACTGCGATCCCCATGGGTGCCGTGATGGCCGCGACCTCGGTCGTGTCGGTGTGTGCGCTTTGGTTCATCGTGCAACCGAAGAAGGTCCCGGCCCTCGCCGGCTGACCTGGTGGGTTGCGCCAGCGCGGTGCGCTGACGTGAGCGCGGGCCTGTGGCGTGGGCGCGGGTCTCCGGAGCGGCGCGCTCAGGGCTGTGCCCCGCGGTCACGCCGGTTCGGGCTCACTCGGGTGGCCGCACCGCGCTGACGCCGGTTCGGGGTCATTCGGGCCAGCGCACCGCGCCGGCACTCGGACCCCGGATCGGGTGAGGGGGTCCCGGTCAGACGGAGGGGTCCACGCCGTCCACGTACGTCCAGGCGCCGGTGTCCTTCGAGAACCGACTCCGTTCGTGCTGGCTCCCCGCGGAGCCTCGCACGCCGAGAACCTTGTGGTGCGCGACGAACTCGACCACCCCCTCGGTGTCGAGCAGGCCACCGCGGGAGGTCGCGACGATGTCGAGCCGGTACCAGCGGAGCGAGTCGTCCAATTCGAGCGACGCCGGCCTGGTCGACGGATGCCACGTGCGCAGCAGGTACTCCGCGTCGCCGACCGCGAAGGCGGAGAACCGCGACCGCATGAGCGCCTCCGCGGTCGCCGCCGCCGATGCGCCTCGGTGCAGGCGCCCGCAGCAGGCGCCGTACGTCTCACCTGACAGGCAGGGGCACCGTGCGTCGTCGGCGAGGGGAGCGATGCGGGCGTCGTGGGTCACCACTCCAGTATCGCCCGCCAGGCCCGCGGGTCGTTCTCGTCGGACGTCGGTCGCTCCTGCCCGTCAGCGCGAGTCCAGAGGTGCATCGACGCGGCGATCAGGGCGTCATCCTCCTGGCGCAAGCCCACGCGTGAGACATGCCCGACACGGCATGATGGGACGATGACGGCACCCGACGACCACGACGACCCAGCAGCTGCACCGGCTCCCGAGGTGCACGAGGCAGTTTCGCCCGCGCTCGACGAGTCGGGTGCGCTCGCGATGGATCCGGACCCGGCGTCGATCCGGCCCGATCCGAAGCTCGCCGCGAAGGTCTCCCGACGGTGGCCATTGATCAGCGGCGCGATCGCCGTGGTCCTCGTCCTCCTGCTCGGCGTGCTGCTCTTCCAGCGTGGTCCGAACGCCCCGTTCGGGTTCGACGAGGAGTGGATGCAGGAGGTCCTCGAGGAGCGTTCGCCGTGGCTCGTCCAGGCTGCGCTCGTCATGAACTGGCTCGGTGGCGGGGTCGTCGCGATCTTCGTCGTGCCGCTGCTCGGGATCGCCGTCCTCCTGCTGCTTCGCCGACCGTGGGCCGCCCTGTACTTCGCGATCGTCTCCGCCCTGAGCGCAGGAGCGGTACAGATCATCAAGAACATCGTCGGTCGATCGCGGCCCGAGGACATCCTCGTCCACGCGGACTTTGGCTCGTTCCCCTCGGGGCACAGCGCGAACGCGGCGACCATCGCCGTCGCGTTCGGGATCATCTTCCCGCGGGTCTGGGTGTGGTTGATCGGCGTCGCCTACACGCTGCTGATGATGCTGTCGCGGACCTATCTCGGCGCCCACTGGGTGAGCGACACGATCGGTGGGCTGTTGCTCGGTGCCGGTGTCGCGCTCATCATCGCCGTGCCGTTGCTGCAGCGCATGTCGACCGAACCGAAGAAACGGGTCCCGCTGACCGACGGCTGACCGAGTGGACGCCCGTCGCTCGATGCCGGTCGTCCAGCGCTCGTCGTCCGTGTTCCGTCCTGACGCCAGCGCGGTGCGCTGACCCCAGACCGCCCGGTCCGGCGTGAGCGCGGGTCCTCCGCGTGGGCGCGCCCCTCCGGAGGCCCGCGCTCACGCCACAGACCCGCGCTCGCGTCAGCGCACCGCGCTGGCGGCCACGACACCCCGTGCCGGTGGGGCGGTAGTCTGCTGACAGCCGGGAGCCGGCCGGGGGAGGAGACGCGTGTCGATCACGATGCACGACGTCGCCGCACGCGCGGGCGTCTCGATCAAGACCGTCTCGAACGTCGTCAACGACTACCCGCACGTGAGCGACGCGACACGGGCCAAGGTCGAGCGTGCGATCGCCGAGCTCGGCTACCGCCCCAACCTCTCGGCCCGGAGTCTCCGCTCAGGCCGGTCCGGCGTGATCAGCCTCATCATCCCCGACCTCCGCAACGCCTACTTCGCAGAGCTCGCGGACGCGGTCATGCGTCAGGCCCGTGCGCGCGGACTCTCGGTGCTCATCGAGCAGGTCGCCGGCGGACGCGACGTCGAGCTCGAGATCCTCCGCGGGCCGCGCATGCAGCTCGTCGACGGCATCCTCTACAGCCCGCTCAGCCTCGACCGAGAGGACAGCGCGCTACTCCCGGACGGGCCCATGGTGATCCTCGGCGAGCAATTGTTCGACGGCGACCGCGACCACGTGACGATGGCGAACGTCGACGGCGCCCGCGCGGCGACCGAACACCTGCTCGCGCAGGGCAGGCGCCGCATCGTCGCACTCGGCACCGACCCGCACGACACCCTGGGACCGGCCGCCCTCCGCCTCCAGGGGTATCGCGAGGCGCTCGAAGCCGCCGGTATCCCGGCCGATCCCGCCTACGTCAGCACCGTCGTCAGCTGGCATCGCAGCGACGGGGCGAACGCGATGCGCGAGGTCATCGCCGCGGGTCTCCCGTTCGACGGCGTCGTCGCCTTCAACGACGCGATGGCCCTCGGCGCCATGCGCGTCCTCCAGGATGCCGGACTCCGCATCCCCGACGACGTCGCGATCATCGGCTTCGACGACCTGGACGAGACGCGCTACGCCCTCCCGACCCTGTCCACGGTCGACATCGGCCGGGAGGAGATCGCCGAGCGTGCTGTCGAGCTGCTGATCGAGCGGATCGCCGAGCCCGGGCAGCCGGCGGCACCGCGCGCGATCGTCAGCGGCTTCCGCGTCGTCCCGAGGGAGTCCACCGGCTCCGCCACCGCTCACGAGCCCCGACCCAGGGCCGCTCCTTCAACGTTGTAGAGTGCGTACAGGGCGGCCGAGGATGCCGCCGTCGAGGAGGACCATGGCGATCACCCTGCACGATGTGGCGAAGCTCGCCGGGGTCTCCGCCAAGACCGTCTCGAACGTCGTCAACGACTACCCCCACATCAAGCAGGCGACGAAGGAGCGGGTGCTCGCGGCGATCGCCGAGCTCGGCTACCGCCCCAACCTCTCCGCACGCGGGCTCCGCTCCGGCCGGTCCGGCGTCATCAGCCTGATCATCCCCGACCTCCGGAACTCCTACTTCGCCGAGCTCGCCGACGCTGTCATGCACGCGGCCGACCAACTCGGCCTGTCGGTGCTGATCGAGCTGAGCGGCGGCGACCGGGCACGCGAGGCCGAGCTCGTACGCGGTGCACGACTCCGTGCGGTCGACGGCGTCCTCTACAGCGCGCTCCGCCTCGGCGACGAGGACCTCGCCGTCGTGGAAGAGGTCACCATCCCCATGGTGCTCCTCGGTGAACGGATGTTCAACGCTCCGAACGACCACGTGACGATGCGCAACACCGAGGGTGCGCGTGCCGCGACGGAGCACCTGATCGGTCTCGGTCGGTCACGGATCGTCGCCTTCGGAGCACACCGCGCCGACATCGTCAGTTCGGCCAGTCTGCGCCTCGCCGGGTACCGAGCCGCGCTGGAGGCCGCCGGCATGGTGTTCGACCCGGAGCTCGTCCGCGAGGTCCCGATCTGGGGTCGCTTCGACGGAGCGGTCGCGATGCGCGCGATGCTCGACGAGGGTGTCGCGTTCGACGGCATCGTCGCGTTCAACGACGCCCTGGCACTCGGAGCCATGCGCGTCCTGAGTGAGCGAGGCGTCGCCATGCCCGACGAGGTCGCGATCATCGGCTTCGACGACATCGACGAGGGCCGGTATTCGCTGCCATCGCTGTCGACGATCGCACCGGGGCGGGAGCAGATCGCCCGGACCGCGGTCTCGCTGCTCGTCGAGCGGATCGCCGGAGGTGTCGACGACGTGCCACCCCGTCGCGTCTACGCCGACTTCGAACTGGTGCGACGAGAGTCGACCGCGTCCCCGTCCCTCGACACCGACTCCCCACCTGCAGCCGTGTCTTGACAGCTGCCGATCGGCACATGAGACTGTTCTACAACGTTTACCTTCAACGTTGTAGAAATCTGGACGACGACGTCCCCGGAGAGGACCCAATGACCACCGCACGCATCGCCATCGACCCGAACGTCACGGTCGCCCCCGTCAACCGCCGAATCTTCGGCTCGTTCGTGGAGCACCTGGGCCGCTGCGTCTACGACGGCATCTACGAGCCCGGCCACCCCACCGCCGATGCCGACGGTTTCCGCGGCGACGTCGTCGACCTCGTCTCCGAGCTCGGCACGAGCACCATCCGCTACCCCGGCGGCAACTTCGTCTCCGGCTACCGCTGGGAGGACGGCGTCGGGCCGCGCGAGAGCCGCCCCGTGCGCCGCGACCTGGCCTGGCACTCGCTCGAGACCAACCAGGTCGGCGTCGACGAGTTCGCCAAGTGGTGCAAGCTCACCGGCAGCGAGATGATGATGGCCGTCAACCTCGGCACGCGCGGGGTGCTCGAAGCGCTCGACCTCCTCGAGTACACGAACCACCCGAGCGGTACGGCGCTGTCCGACCAGCGGGTCGCGAACGGTGCGCCCGAGCCCTACGGCATCCGCATGTGGTGTCTCGGCAACGAGATGGACGGGCCGTGGCAGGTCGGCGCCATGTCGGCCGACGACTACGGCAAGCTCGCGGCCCGCACCGCGTCGGCGATGAAGATGGTCGACCCGAAGCTCGAACTCGTCGTCTGCGGTTCGTCGAGCTCCTCGATGCCGACCTTCGGCGACTGGGAACGCACCGTCCTCGAGCACAGTTTCGACTCGGTGGACTACATCTCCTGCCACGCGTACTACCAGGAGCGCGACGGTGACCTCGGGTCGTTCCTCGCGTCGTCCCTCAACATGGAGTACTTCATCCGGACGGTCGTCGCGGCCGCCGACCACGTGCAGCACAAGCGTCACTCCGACAAGCAGATCCAGCTCTCCTTCGACGAGTGGAACGTCTGGTACCTCGACGAGTGGAACGCGATCGAGGGCACGATCGAGGAGTGGGCCTACGCGCCCCGCCTCATCGAGGACGTCTACTCGGTCGCCGACGCGGTCGTGTTCGGCAACCTGCTCATGACGCTCCTCAAGCACAGCGACCGCGTCGGGTCGGCGAGCCTCGCGCAGCTCGTGAACGTCATCGCCCCGATCATGACCGAGCCGGGTGGCGGTGCCTGGCGGCAGACGACGTTCTTCCCGTTCTCGGTCACGAGCCGGCTCGCGTCGGGCGTCGTGATCGCGCCGCGCATCGAGGTCGGCAGCTACACCACGAAGATCCATGGAGACGCACCGCTCGTCGACTCGGTCGCGACGTACGACGCCGAGGCCGGGACCGCGGCCGTCTTCCTCGTGAACCGTCACCAGGACGAGGCGATCACGGTGACCGTCGACGTCTCGGCGCTCGGCGTCGGTTCGATCGTCGAGGCGAACGGCATCCACGACGAGGACGTCTACGCGAAGAACACGATCGACGACCGCGAGCGCGTCGGCCTCGTCGCGAACGAGAGCGCGTCGCTCGCTGACGGCACCCTGACGATCACGCTCCCGCCCGTGTCGTGGACGGCGGTCGCGCTCGGCGCCTGAGTCGGGATGCGGGCTGTGGTGTGTGGGCTGCTTACTGCGTTGTCGGCTGCGGATGACGGGTGCTCCGGTTCGCAACTCAGGACCGGTTCGGCGTGTCGGTCGGTCCTGTGGTGGTCAGGGCGCGGCGCGCCGGAAGCGTCCTGAATTGCGAACGGGTCCGTCTCGCGTGACGACCTCGGCGACGGGTGGGATCTTCCACTCGTCGCCGTCGTCGTGCAGCCCTACAATCGGCACATGACGGCACGGGGCTCCTACGCGAAGGGCGTTGCGCGCCGGGAGGAGATCCTGCGCGTCGCGCTCGCGGTGTTCGCGCGCGAGGGGTACCGCGGGACGTCGCTCCGTGAGGTCGCGCGTGAGGTCGGCGTCAGTCTGCCGGGGCTCATGCACTACTTCGAATCCAAGGAGCACCTGTTCGCGGCGATCCTGCGGGAGCGCGACGCCGTCGACTACGAGGAGTTCGCCGCGGCCGGGTCGCAGGACGCGATCGAGGGTCTGGTCGCGGTCATGCGCCACAACAGCGACGTCCCGGGCCTCGTCGAGTTGTACCTGACGATGGCGGCCGCCGCCGGTGATGCGGAGCACCCGGTGCGCGGGTTCTTCGTCGATCACGTCACGGCGGTGCGTCGGAGCATCGCCGACGTCGTGCGGGATCGCCAGGCTTCCGGGCGGGTCGCCGCGGACCTCGACCCCGAGCACGTGGCGCGTGTCATGGTCGCCCTCGCCGATGGGCTCCAGGTGCAGTGGACGCTCGACCCGTCCGTCGACATGGCCGGTGACCTCGAGCGTGCCTGGGCCCTCCTCGTCGGCGACGCCGGCGCGGTGCGCTGACCCGAGCGCGGGTCTGTGGGGCCCGGCGCGGTGCGGTGACGTGAGCGCTGGGGAATCGGCGTGGGCGCGCCCCGGGCGCGTGAGCGCGGCCCTCCGGAGACCCGCGCTCACGCGACTGGGGCGCGCTCGCGTCAGCGCACCGCGCTGGCATCAGCCCCACCGACAGGTTTCGTGAAAACCTATTGACCGCTCGGGTTTCGCGTCTATACTCAAAGCCGTGCAGTGATCGGTTTCTCGATCCTGTGAGGACAGCACCACCCGCGGGCCAGAGCCGGTCCGCAGCTCAGCGTTGAGAGGAACCCGGATGTCCAACCCACCCCGCCGCCCCAAACCCACCGGCCAGCGCGCCTCGAGCGGCCCCTACGTCAGCCTCGTCACCGGCCCGTCGGGACCGACGGAACGGGCGTCGAAACGGGTCGTCACCACCATGGCGCTCGCCCAGTTCGGCTTGTTCGTCGCCCTGCTCGCCCCGGTCACCGTGAGCCTCGCGCTCAAGACGCAGCAGCTCGTCCCGGGTGACCAGGCGGCGGTCGTCAACGGCAACGTCCTCTCCATCGCCGCCCTGTTCGCCCTCGTCGCGAACCCGGTGATCGGCCGACTCTCCGACCTCACCCTCTCGCGGTTCGGTCGCCGCCGCCCGTGGATGTTCCTCGGCGCGATCGGCTTCGTCGCGTCGCTCACGATCGTCGCCCTCGCGCCGAACGTCCCGGTCCTCATCGCCGGGTGGTGCCTCGCCCAGCTGACCGGCAACGCCATCCTCGGCCCGCTCCTCGCGACGATCGCCGACCAGGTCCCGCCGGAGCAGCGCGGGAGCGTGTCCGCGAACGTCGGCGTCATGCAGAACGTCGGCATCCTCGCGGCGGCCTTCGTGGCCAGCTGGTTCGTCACCGACATGCTGCTCCTCTTCGTCGCTCCGGCCGTCTTCGCACTGATCACCGTGTGGCTGTACTGCTTCGTCCTGCCGGACCGCGCGATCACGACCCGACCGGATGTCGGCGGCTGGAAGGGCCTGCTCTTCACCTTCTGGGTGAACCCGCTCAAGCACCCGGACTTCGGCTGGGTCTGGCTGTCGCGCTTCCTCCTGACGCTCGCGTCGTTCCTCTTCGTCGCGTTCCGCCTGTTCTTCCTGCAGGAGGAGGTCGGGCTGTCGCAGCAGGGCGCGGTCGACACCCTGACCATGGGTGTGCTGATCTACACGATCGCGCTCGTCATCACCGCGAAGCTCGGCGGCTGGCTGTCGGACCGGATGCTCAACCGCAAGGTGTTCGTCATCGGCTCCACGGTGGTGTTCGCGGTCGGACTCATCCTGCTCGCCCACACCACGACCGTGCCCATGTTCTACGTCGTCGAGGCGATCATGGGAGCGGCGTACGGCGTGTACGTCGCGGTCGACACCGCCCTCGTCGTCGACGTCCTCCCGAACCCCGACGACGCGGCGAAGGACCTCGGCGTCCTCAACATCGCGAACGCCCTGCCGCAGTCGCTCGCCGGCGCGGTGGGCGCGTTCCTCCTCGGGCTCGGCGCGGTCGGCAACAACTACACGGCCCTGTTCTGGGGCGCCGGGGTGATCGCGGTGCTCGGCGCGCTGACGATCCTGCCGGTCCGACACCGCATGACACGGAACGCCGACGGGACGATCACCGGATCGATCGCGACCCGTGGGTGACCCCGGTCACCGCCTCCCGCACCCCGATCACCAGCTCCACTCCATCACCAGCGACGCCAACGACGGCGTCAGAACGGACGGCAACACCATGACCGCACCAGCGCTCTCCGTGCAGCTCTACAGCATCAAGGAGCACCTCGACCAGGGACTCGACGACGCCCTCGCCCGGCTCGCCGGCATGGGCATCCGCGAGGTCGAAGCCTTCGACTTCGTCTCCCGTGCACCCCAGCTCCGCGAGGCCTTCGATCGCCACGGGCTCGCCGCCCGCACCGGGCACGCGACCCTCCTCTCCGACGAGATCCGGTTCGGCGACCAGGTCATGCCGGTCGCCCCGCAGGAGGAGGTCTTCGCGGCAGCGAAGGCCATCGGCCTCGAGATCGTCATCGACGCGTTCGTCAGCCCCGACCGCTGGCTCGACGAAGCGGCCGTCGCCGACACCGCGTCCCGCCTGAACGCCGCAGCGGAGCGCGCCGCCGACCACGGCCTCCGCGTCGGGTACCACAACCACTCCCAGGAATTCGTCGCATCGTTCGGCGGACGCAGCGCGTTCGAGGTCTTCGCCGATCAGCTGCGTGACGACGTCGCCCTCGAGGTCGACCTGTTCTGGGCGGCGACCGCCAGTCAGGACGTCCCCGCGCTGCTCGGACGCCTCGGCGACCGCGTCCAGGCGCTCCACGTCAAGGACGGCCTGCTGCCCGCCGACCCGTTCGCCCCCGGCGCCGCACCCTTCGTGCCAACGAGTCTCGACCAGCGACCGTTCGGGCAGGGCGAGGTCCCGCTGCGCGAGTCCATCGCGGCGGCCCCCTCGGCACGCTTCGCGATCATCGAGTTCGACCACTACGGCGCCGGCGACATCTTCGACGGCATCCGGGCGAGCGTCGACGCGCTCGTCGCCGAACAGCTCGTCTCGACCGAAGCGGCGGTCCGCTGATGGCCGCGACAGCGCAGGGCGCGATGCCCGCGGCAGCGCAGGGCACGACGGCACGCGCACCGCAGGGCAGTGGCCCGGTCGGCGTCGGGTTCATCGGCACCGGCATGATCAGTGACACCTACCTCGAGCACCTCACCTCGTTCCCCGACGTCCGCGTCGTGATCCTCGGTGACCTCGACGTCGACCGCGCGAAGGCGCAGGCCGAGAAGTGGGGCGTCGGCGAGTGGGGGACCGCCGACGACGTCCTCGCGCACCCGGACGTCGAGCTCGTCGTGAACCTCACGATCCCCGCCGTCCACGCGCAGGTCGCGTCGCAGGTGCTCGCCGCCGGGAAGCACGTGTGGACGGAGAAGCCGATCAGCGTCGACCGTGCGAGCGGGCTCGCGCTCCTCGAGCAGGCCGACGCCGCAGGACTCCTCGTCGGCATCGCGCCGGACACGGTGCTCGGCCCGGGCGTCCAGTCCGCGCGTCGCGCCATCGCCCGCGGTGACATCGGTCAGCCGCTCACCGCCCAGACCGTCATGCAGTACGCCGGGCCGGACATCTTCCACCCGAATCCAGAGTTCCTGTTCGCGAACGGTGGCGGGCCGCTGTTCGACATGGGGCCGTACTACCTGACGACGCTCGTGCAGGTGTTCGGTTCGGTCGCCTCGGTGTCGGCGGCCGGCTCCCGTGGGCGTGCGACGCGGACGATCCAGCAGGGCGACCGCGTCGGCACCGAGTTCGCCGTCGAGGTGCCGACGCACGTCAGCGCCATCGCCCGCTTCGTGGACGGCGGCGTGAGCCAGAGCGTCTTCAGCTTCGAGTCGCCGCTTGCGAAGATGGGCGTCGTCGAGATCACCGGCACCGAGGGGACACTCGTGATCCCCGACCCGAACATGTTCACTGGCGAGGTGCGGATCACCCGCGCGGCGCCCATCGAGCGGATGCAGCAGGACCCGGAGTGGGAGGTCGTGCCGACCGAGGGTGTCCTCGCCGGCCGCGGGACCGGGGTCCTCGACCTCGCCCGGGCGATCCGTTCCGGCGGCACACCGCTCGCCTCGGGCGCCCTCGGCTACCACGTGCTCGACACGCTCGTCTCGATCGACGAGTCCGTGGTGTCCGGTCAGACCGTCGACGTGGCGAGCCGGGTCACGCCGGTCCCGCTCGTCGCGGAGGACTGGGACCCGTTCGCCGCGACGCTCTGAGCGTTGTGAGCCGAGCGGGGCACCGCAGTACAGAACCGAGCAGCATCGGACCAGGCTGAGCAAGCCCCCGGTGGTGTCCGTCGTCCCACGTACCCTGAGGCGATGGACACCACCGGCCGGAGCGCCGCCGAGCACGACGATGAAGCGACCGCCGGCCGACGACGATGGATCCTCACCGGCCAGCTCGGCCCGGCGTTCGACGACGGTGGACCGATCCTGCTCATCGAATCGACGTCCACCTTCGCGAAGCGACCGATGCACCGGGCGAAGGCGCACCTCTTCCTCTCGGCCATCCGACATCGCGCGGCGGAGCTCGGCGACCGTGCGGAGTTCCACCAGGTCGACCGCTACGAGGAGGTCGTCGAGGCCGGGGCCGACCTCGAGGTGATCGACCCACCCTCGTGGACCGCTCGGCGCTTCATCCGCGAGCGCGGCCTCCGGGTGCTCCCGAGCCGCGGCTTCGTGACCTCGGAGCCCGACTTCGCGGCCTGGGCGGCGACGCGGGACGGCAAGCGGCTCCTCCTGGAGGACTTCTACCGCACGGTGCGGGAGCGGACCGGGATCCTCATGCGCGGCGACCAGCCTGAGGGCGGCCGGTGGAACTACGACCACGACAACCGGAACCCGCCGCCGAAGGGAGCCGCCCGGCTCGGTCTGCCCGAGCCGCTCTGGCCCGAGGAGGACGACATCGACGCGGAGGTCCGGGAGGACCTCGACCGGTGGCAGCGCGACGGGCTGGTCCAGCTGGTCGGCGACGACGGGCCGCGGCGCTTCGCGGCCACCGCGGCCGAGGCGGAGGCGGCGCTCGCGGACTTCATCGAGACCAGGCTCGGCGACTTCGGCCCGTTCGAGGACGCCATGCTCGGCGGCGACTGGACGATGGCGCACTCCCTGCTGAGCGCGCCGCTCAACCTCGGCCTGCTCGACCCGCGCGACGCCGTCGAGACCGTGGTCGCCGAGTATCACGCCGGTCGCGCACCGCTGTCGAGCGTCGAGGGCTTCACCCGCCAGATCATCGGCTGGCGTGACTACGTCTGGCATTTGTACTGGCACCTCGGCGAGCCGTACCGGACGAGTCACAACGCCCTCGGAGCGCACGAGCCGCTCCCGCGCCAGTTCCGCGAACTCGACGCCGCCGCCATCCAGTCCAACTGTCTCCGCGAGACGATCGACGGGATGCGTCGCCACGGTTGGGCGCATCACATCCAACGGCTCATGGTGCTCGGCAACTGGGCCCTGCAGCACGGGTACGACCCGGTCGCGCTCAACGACTGGTTCATCGACATGTTCGTCGACGGCACCCCCTGGGTGATGCCCGCGAACGTCATCGGCATGTCGCAGCACGCGGACGGCGGCATCGTCGCGACGAAGCCCTACGCCTCGGGTGGCGCGTACATCGACAAGATGTCCGACTACTGCGGTGGGTGCGTCTTCGATCCCAAGGTGCGGCTGGGCGAAAACGCCTGCCCCTTCACCGCCGGGTACTGGGCCTTCCTCGACCGTGTGGAGCCGAGCATCCGGCACAACACCCGCATGGCACAGCCGCTGGCCGGCATGCGACGACTGTCCGACTTGCGGGCCGTCGTCGACCAGGAGCGCACCCGCGAACAGTGGTGATCGGAGCAGTCTCCTCGCGCTCGCGCGACCCCTCGACCGGTGGGGAGCGCGTCGCTAGGCTCGGCACATGACGCCCAGTGATGCAGCATCCGACCCGCAGATCGCCGCACTCCAGGCTGCAGCCGCCCACGCACAGGCCGAGCTCGAAGCCGCCCAGGCGCAGGCGGCGCTCGCCGCAGCGAAGGTGAAGGCGGCCGAGGCGGCAGCGGCGCTCGCCGACGCGGGGATCACCGCGTCGGATGGGGCGACCGGAGCGGCGTCACCCGTCGAGCCGGCGGGCTCCGGTTCTGCGAGTGATGCGCCGGCCGCCGAGGCCCCATCCGATGTCCCGGCGGACGTCACAACCGACGACGCGGTCGGTGCCGAGACCAGCAGCAGCACCGCCACCGGCAGCAGCGGCGCCAGCAGCACCGACGACCTCGACGCCGACACCATCGGCCCAGGCCCGCTCGGCCTCGACGACGTGCTGAAGATCCGCGACGGCTACCTCGTGCACGGCCCGGCGCTCGAGATGGGCGCCCTGGTCAACGGCGAACCGGTGCCGGGGGTGCAGGTCCGCATCCCGCTCAGTGTCATGAACCGGCACGGACTCGTCGCCGGCGCCACCGGAACCGGGAAGACCCGCACGCTCCAGGGCCTCGTCGAGCAGCTCTCGGCCGCCGGCGTCCCCGTGTTCGCCGCGGACATCAAGGGTGACCTCTCGGGCATCGCGACCCCGGGGGAGTCGAACGAGAAGCTCCTCGACCGCACCCGCGGCATCGGCCAGGACTGGACGCCGGCCGCCACCCCGACGGAGTACTTCGCGCTCGGCGGTGTCGGCAAAGGCGTCCCGATCCGCGCCACCATTGCCGCCTTCGGCCCGCTGCTGCTGAGCAAGGTCCTCGGCCTGAACGCCACGCAGGAGTCCAGCCTCGGCCTCGTCTTCCACTACGCCGACCAAGCCGGCCTGCCGCTCCTCGACCTGAGCGACCTGCGCGCGGTCCTCACCTACCTCGCGAGCGACGACGGCAAGGGCGAGCTGCAGGAGCTCGGCGGGCTGTCGGGCGCCACCGTCGGGGTGATCCTGCGGGAGCTCATCACCTTCGCCGACCAGGGCGCCGACGTCTTCTTCGGCGAACCCGAGATCGACACCGCCGACTTCATCCGCCTCGACCCGAGCGGCAAGGGCATCGTCAGCCTGCTCGAGGTGCCGGGCGTCCAGAACCAGCCGGCGCTTTACTCGACGTTCCTCATGTGGTTGCTGGCCGACCTCTTCAACACCCTCCCCGAGGTGGGCGACCCCGAGAAGCCGAAGCTCGTCTTCTTCTTCGATGAGGCGCACCTGCTGTTCCGCGACGCGTCGAAGGACTTCCTCGCGCAGATCACGCAGACGGTCCGGCTCATCCGGTCGAAGGGCGTCGGCATCTTCTTCGTCACCCAGACACCGAAGGACGTCCCGGGCGAGGTGCTCGCGCAGCTCGGTTCGCGCGTGCAGCACGCCCTCCGTGCGTTCACCCCGGACGACGCGAAGGCGCTCAAAGCGACCGTGTCGACCTACCCGACCTCCGGCTACGAGCTCGGCGAGGTCCTCACCTCCCTCGGCACCGGTGAGGCGGTCGTCACCGTGATGAACGAGAAGGGTGCGCCGTCGCCGGTCGCGTGGACGAGGCTGCGGGCGCCGCAGGGACTCATGTCGCCGAGTGCCGACACCGCGATCGATGCGGCGATCGCAGCCTCACCGTTGCTCGCGCGGTACGGGACGCCCGTCGACCGTGAGTCGGCGAGGGAGATCCTGACGGCGAAGCTCGAGGAGGCGAACCAGGCCGCGCTCGCCGCCGAGGCCGAACTCGAGCGGCAGCGCATCGCGACGGAACTCGCGAAGCAGCAGGCTGCCGCCGACAAGGCGCAGGCAGCAGCGCAGAAGAAGGCCGACGCCGAGTACGAACGGTTGCTCCGGAAGACCGCCGGCACGACCCGCCGGACGTCGACGAGGTCGTCGTCGACGTCGTCGAAGAGTCCGCTCGAGGAGATCCTCGGGTCGAAGGCGACGCGGTCGATCCTCACCGGCGTCGTCGAGGGCATCTTCGGGACGCGGCGCCGCCGCTGAGGGTCCCGGCCCCTGAGCGCTTCCCCGGTCCCTGAGCCTGTCGAAGGGCACGCCTCGACAAGCTCGGTGACCCCGCCCGGTCCCTGAGTTTGTCGAAGGGCGCCTGCACAGCGGCCGTCGGCAGGTACGCGCTGACGGTCCTCGGTGCTGCACCACTCCGGTCCCTGAGCCTGTCGAGGGGCCAACGGTCTCCTACCCCAGGGCGTCCTCGGCGAGGCGACCGAGCTCGACGGTGACCCGGGCATCGTCGAGCAGCCCGTCCTGCAGCGACCACACCGCGGACAGCGCGGAGCGCGCGACCACCCACTCGAGGAGGACGCGTCGCGACAGGCCGAGTGACCGACTCACCAACTCCACCCGCTCGTCGAACAGACGTGGGTTCCGCGCCGTCGCGGGATCGGGGTTGTTGAACAGCGCGGTGGCGTCGAAGGCGCGGTGACCCACGATGCCCTTGGGGTCGATCGCCCGCCAGTCGCCGGGTGAGAACTCGAGCACGTTCATGTGGTGGAGGTCGCCGTGGAGCACGACGACGTCGGCCGGGGTCGTGGTGTCGAGCAGTCGGCCCGCGATCGCCCGCCCACGCTCGAGGAACGCGGCGCTCGCCGGATCGCCGACGAGGGCGCCCACGGCGGAGGTGTCGTCGGCGAGCAGCTCGTGGAACCACCGGCGGAGCGAGGGGAGCTCGGCGATGACACCACCGGCATCGGTCGGCGACGGGGCGGGGATCGCCGTGTGCAGGGTGTCGAGCACGGAGCACAGGATTGCGACGGCTCCGAGGTCGTCACCTGCGCGGGTCAGCGAGGCGAGGTCACGGCCACCCGTCGCTCGTTCCAGGACGATCGCGTGGTCGTCGCCCGCGAACACCGCCGCACACCCGGTGCCGCCCCACGCCGCGAGCAGTCGTCCGCCGAGCGCCTCCTCCTCGACGAACGGCACCTTGAGCATCGCCGGTCGTCCGCGGTGGGTCACGGGGAGCAGCCGGCTCGACGGCGTCACGATCAGCTCGCCGTCGCGCACGAGCCGCCACTGCTCGACGGCCGCGTCGATGCCTCCTGGTCGCCATGTCACGGGACTCAGCCTAAGCAACCCGGTCGAACCGATCCCTGGGCCGCGCCTCGGTCCCTGAACGGCACCGCGGGCGGTGCCTCAGTCGCACCTCGGTCGGGCCCTTGGTCACGCCTCGGTCTCCGTCTCCGGGTCATGTCCCGGGCCTTCGGTCGCCCTTCGGTCGCCCTTCGGTCGGTCCCTGAGCTTGTCGAAGGGCACGCGGGCGAACATCGCCAAGCTCAGGCACCGGGAAGGTGTGGCTCAGGGACCGGCAGAAGAAGCTCAGGGACCGGGAGTGCGCGGCTCAGGGACCGGGGAGGGTGGGGCTCAGGGACCGGGAGAGGGAGTGGGGACGGGACCGAGGAACGCCGGTTAGGCTGGCGCGGTGACCGAGATCCGCGCGTACCGACCGACCGACCGCGCCGCCGTGGCGGCGATCTGCACCCGAACGGGCGACTCGGGGGCGGACGCGACCGGGCAGTTCAGCACGGACGACCTCCTGCCCGACATCTATGCGTTGCCCTACGTCGAGCACGAGCCCGAGTTGGCGCTGCTCGTCGACGCCGGCACTGGCCCGATCGGGTACATCCTCGGCACGGCGGACACGACCGCCTTCGACCGGTGGTTCGTCGAGCGCTGGTGGCCGACCGTCGCGGGGAAGTACGCGGCCGCCGCGGCCTCCGGTGCCGCCTCGGAGAGCGAGCGCGGCATCGTCCGATCCGCGACCGATCGCGGCGGACTGGCCCCGGAACTCCTCGCGCAGTACCCGGCGCATCTGCACATCGACCTGTTGCCGGAGACGCAGGGGATGGGTGTCGGCAGACGACTCATCGACGCGTTCTGCGGGCTCCTCGCCGAGCGCGGTGTCCCGGGCGTCCACCTCGGCGTCGGTGTCTCGAACACCGGGGCGCAGCAGTTCTACCAGCGGACGGGCTTCACACGGGTCGACGGCGACCCCGGGGCCCACTGGTACGCGAAGGCGCTCTGACCCGGGCGGTGTCCGACTCGAGCCGGATCCCGGGTGGTGCGACGACGCGCTCGCGATCCGCCGCCGCCGTCGGGGCTGGACGTCTCCGCTAGAGGAGTTCGGCGCGCGCCCAACGCAGACGCTCGAGCGGGGTGAGCAGGTCGGGGTGGTCCTCGCGGAGGTCGTCGAGAGAGACCGGCTGGCGAGGTCGTTCCACCGGACCGTCGTAGGCGGCGACGACGGCCGCGATGCTGTCCGTGCTCCATCGGTTGCTGCGCATCCGGAGGAGGGGCCGGTTCTCGGCGTCGCAGACGAAGAACTGCGAGCTCGCTTGCAGTCCCCGACCCCGGAATTCGAAGAGCAGGCTGCGGCCGATCGCGTCCCGCGGAACGAACCGCTGCCGCCCAACGATGGGCTGCTCGATGAACCCGTCGCGACACACGACGATGCGTTGGCGACGGGACAGGACCGCGACACCGAGCAGCACGACCATCCCGATGATGCCGAGCGTGATGACCCACGTGCGTTCGACACTCTGGGCTGGGCCGACGAGCCAGAGCGAGACGCCCCAGACCGGGAGGACGACGATGGCGGCGCTCAGGACGGCGCTCCAGAGCACGCGAGGATGCGGTCTGACCGTCACCGTCTCGTCACCCCGTCGCGTCACCAGCTCACCCCCCGCGGACCATCGTGGCGTGCTTTCAGTGGGTGGACAATCCGCCATGTGGGGGACAAGTAGGGGGAATGCCCCACTCCGTGGGCGTCGACCCGGCGCACGGGTGCATTTGACTTCCGACGTTTGCGATGTGCAATATATTGCATGCCCGCTCCCGCTCAAGCCAACCCGCATCGCCGGGCGCTCCTCCGTGACGACGTCTATCAGTCGCTCCGCAACGCGATGGTCGACGGGACGTTCACCCCGGGCGAGAAACTCGTCGACACCGAACTCGAACGCTGGCTGGGCGTGAGCCGCACGCCCATCCGCGAGGCCGTCCTGCGCCTCGCCCGGAGCGGGCTCGTCATCGCGAAACCCGGTCGGTCGACCGTCGTCGCCCCGCTCGACATCCGGGCGACGCTGCAGGCTCAGGCGGTCGCCGCAGCCATGCACGAACTCGCCGTCCGCGAGGCGGTGCCGCACCTGAGTGCCGCCGACCTTGATCGCATGCGCGCGGCGAACCGTGACTTCGCAGCCGCGCTCCAGCGTGACGACGCCGACGCCGCGCTCGCAGCGGACGACGCCTTCCATGCCGTGGCCGTGGATGTCGCCGGGAATCCGTTCATCCGGGACGCACTGGAGGCGGTCACCCCGTTGCTGCGCCGGATCGAACGGCTGCGGTTCTCCTCGGTCGCGGCGCGCGGGTCGATCGCGCAGCACGACGCCGTCATCGAGCGCTGTGCGGAGGGGGACGTCGATGCGGCGGCCGCGCTCGTCCGGGGCAACTGGACGACCCTCGCCGACCTCGTCCTCGCCCACCTCGACGAGGACTGAGCGGCGCGCACCACCCCACCCGTTCCCCAGACCCGACCCGTTCCCGAGTTCGTCGCGGGCCCACAGCACCACCGAGACCCAGGAGCCACCACATGTCCCTCAGCGACTTCTCCCGCTACCCGCTCACGTTCGGACCGAGTCCCGTCCACGAACTCAACCGCCTCACCGCCCACCTCGGTGGCGCGACGATCTGGGCCAAGCGTGAGGACGTCAACAGCGGTCTCGCCTACGGCGGCAACAAGACCCGCAAGCTGGAGTACCTCATCCCCGATGCCATCGCGCAGGGTGCCGACACGCTCGTGTCGATCGGTGGCTACCAGTCCAACCACACGCGTCAGGTCGCGGCCGTCGCGGCGAAGCTCGGGATGCAGGCCGTGCTCGTGCAGGAGAACTGGGTGGACTGGCCGGACTCCGTGAACGACCGGGTCGGCAACATCATGCTGTCGCGGATCATGGGGGCCGAGGTCCGTCTCGACCCCGCGGGCTTCGGCATCGGGTTCAAGTCGAGCTGGGAGCGCGCCCTCGACGACGTGCGCGAACGCGGCGGCACCCCCTACGCGATCCCGGCCGGCGCGTCGGACCACCGGCTCGGCGGTCTGGGCTTCGCGAACTGGGCCGCCGAGGTCGAGCAGCAGGAGCGTGAACTCGGCGTGTTCTTCGACACGATCGTCGTCTGCAGCGTCACCGGGTCGACGCACGCCGGCATGATCGCCGGGTTCGCCGGCCAGGACCGACCGCGCCGGGTGATCGGGATCGACGCGTCGGCGAAGATCCAGGAGACCCGCGACCAGGTCGCACGCATCGCCCGCAACACGGCGGAGCTCATCGGCCTCGAACGGGAGCTCCGCGTCGACGAGATCACGGTGCTGGAGGGGTGGGCCGGAGACCTCTACGGGATCCCGGTCGAGTCGACGATGGAGGCGATCCGTCTGACCGGTCGGCTCGAAGGCGTCATCATCGACCCGGTCTACGAGGGGAAGTCGATGGCTGGACTGATCGACCTCGTCACGAGCGGTGACATCCCGGCGTCGAGCAACGTCCTGTACGCGCACCTCGGTGGGCAGCCGGCGATCAACGCCTACAGCGCCCTCTTCCGCGACTGAGTCTCGGCCCGCTACCGCGCCTGGATGGGTTGTCGGCGCGGTGCGCTGAGCTGAGTCGCCGGAAACCGGTGCCAGCGCGGTGCGCTGACGCGAACCCGAGGGAACCGGCGTGAGCGCGGGTCACACGCCTGACCGCGCCCCTCCGGAGACCCGCGCCCGCGTCCATGACCCGCGCTCACGTCAGCGCACCGCGCTGGCACCCTTCCGGAGACCCGCGCTCGCGTCGATGACCCGCGCTCACGTCAGCGCACCGCGCTGGCGCACTACCAGGGTCGGTGGTCGCGGTCCAGGGGCGTGCGGCGGTGCGTGGCGGTGCGAGACTTGGACCTCCACGACGCGAGGAGGTCGCATGCGCGCACCGATGGAACCCCGACACCAGACGCGGATCGCATGATCCGTCTGCAGTCGACCGCCTGGCCCACCAGCGGCACCGCCCTCGACCTCGACGCCCTGCACGACGCGGCGACGGGGTCGTTGGCGAGCATCGAGTCGCGTCTGGCCTTCACCTCCACAGCCGTGCGACTCGTCGGCCCCCTCGAACAGCACACCGCCGGGCGCGTCTTCGCGGGACTCGGCGCGATCGCCGCGGTCGACGTCACACTCGCACGCGTCGTCGAACCGCACCTCGACGCGCTCGCCATCCTGCATCAGGCCGACCTCGAACCGCCGGCCGTCTCCACCTGGGGCGTCTTCGCGGCCGAGGCGCCGGGGCTGCGCCTCGACGCCTCCCTGGTCGACGACGCCTGGCAGCTGACCGGCACCAAGCCGTGGTGCTCCCTCGCGTCCCATCTGAGCGACGCCCTCGTCACCGCCCACACCGCGCCCGGGGAGCGGCGGCTGTTCGCCGTCGCGCTCACCGACCCCGGGGTCACGACCGACGACAGCGCGTGGCTCGCCCGCGGACTGCCGCTCGTACCGAGTGGCCCAGTCGGCTTCGACGGGGTCCCCGCCTCCCCGGTCGGCGACGACGGGTGGTACCTGCGACGCCCCGGCTTCTCCTGGGGCGGGATCGGCGTCGCCGCCTGCTGGTGGGGCGGCGCGGTCACGCTCGTCGACCGTCTCCTCGCCGCGGCACGCACCCGACCCGACGCCGACCTCCTCCTGCGCACGCTCGGCGCCGCGGCCATCGACCTCTCGATCGCCGAGCAGGCGATCGCCGACGCGGCCCAGGCCATCGAGCACGGCCACGCCGACGACGCGGCCGGCCCTCGCCTCGCCCAGCGCGTGCGGTCGACGGTCCGCGGTCGGGTCGACGCCATCCGAGCCGGGGTGCTCGGAGCACTCGGCCCCGGCCCGCTCACCTCCGAACCCGCGTATCTCGCGCGGATGTCCGACCTCGAGCTGTACGTCCAGCAGGACCACGGCGATCGCGACCTCGCGCGCTACGGCCGCATGCTGGTGGAGGCCGACTGATGCCCGCGTTCGACCACCGCGACCCCGGCACGTCGGCAGCCGCCTGGGCGACGCGACTCCACGAGCTCGACCTGCCCGTCTGGGACGGCTGGCGCCACGCCACCGGCGTCGTCGTCCTGTCGCCGCACCCCGACGACGAGTCGCTGGGTGCCGGCGGGCTGATCGCGGCGGCCGCGGCCGCCGGGATCCCGGTCGAGGTCCTCCTCGTGACCCTCGGCGAGGGATCGCACCCCGACTCGCCGACCACCACGCCCGAGGAGCTAGCCCCGCGCCGGGAGGCGGAGTTCGTCGACGCGATCGGCCGTCTCCACCGGACGGTCGGGTACGACGTCCTGCACATCCCGGACGGCGGCCTCGACGCCGAACGCGCGGGCATCGCGGAGCGACTGCGGGCGGCCGTCGCAACCGCCGGATCGCGACCGCTCATCGTCGCCCCCTGGCGCGGCGACGGGCACCGCGACCACCGGATCGCCGGCGAACTCGCCACGGCCCTCGCGACCGAACTCGACCTCGCGCTCGTGGAGTTCCCCATCTGGCTCTGGCACTGGGCCGACACCGACGACGCGACCCTGCCATGGGGCGAGGCGCGGATCGTCCCACTCGACGCCGCGGCCCACGGGGCGAAGATCGCCGCGATGGACGCCTACCCCTCGCAGACGGAGCCGCTCTCGGACGCACCGGGCGACGAGGCGATCGTCGACCACCACCACCTGCAGCACTACGCGCGGCGGTTCGAGGTGCTGTTCCCGAACGGGCGTGCGCTGGACCTCGCGCCAGGTTCCGACCCGGATGTAGGCGCGGCGGCGGACACCGACACCGAAACCGCCGACGACACCGCGACGGCCGACGCTGCGTCGCGGTCGAAGGAGTCGTTCGAGGACCACTACCGCGACCACCCCGACGGCTGGGACTTCGGCTCCTGGTACGAGGAGCGGAAACGTCGGGTCCTCCTCGCCGCCCTGCCGCGCCAGCGCTACGGTTCGGTGCTCGAACTCGGCTGCGCGACGGGTGTCCTCACGGAGCGGCTCGCGGACCGCAGCGACGACGTGCTCGGTGTCGACATCGCCGAAGCGCCGCTCGAGATCGCCCGCCGACGGGTGCCCGTTGCCCGGTTCGAACGGGGCACGCTCCCCGACGACTGGCCGGGTGGCACCTTCGACCTCGTGGTGATGTCGGAGGTCGGCTACTACCTGTCGGCGACCGACCTCGACCGGGTCATCGACCACCTCCTCGGCTCGCTCACGCCTGGCGGGAGCATCGTCGCGTGTCACTGGCGGCACCCCGACGACCACGCCACGACGTCGGCCGAGTTCGTCCATCGCCGGTTGCTCGAACGCTGGCCCGGCCGTCGGTCGATCCAGCACGTCGAGGACGACTTCCTGCTTGACGTCCTCGTGCCTGCCGACGAGGCGAGCGTCGCCGCGGTGGACGGTCTGACCGGCTGATGCTGCGACGGATCGATGCCGTCGTGCCCGCGCACGACGAGGAGGAGCTGATCGGGGCATGCCTCGACGCGCTGCTCGTCGCGCGTGCCGCCGTGCTGCGTCGTCGTCCCGAGCTGCAGGTGGGGATCGTCGTGGTGCTCGACGACTGCCGCGACGACACGGCGCGGATCGTCGGGGAACGGTCGGCGGGCGTCGATCCGGAGGAGGCGGTCACCGTCGTCATCGACGAGCGCAGTGTCGGGGCGGCCCGGCGTGCGGGTGTCGTGGCCGCTCTGGGATCGGGCGCTGCCGGATCGGACTCTGCCGACATCTCCGCGCGGTGGATGGCCAACACCGACGCCGACTCGCGCGTTCCGGAGGACTGGTTCTCCGTGCATGCCGATGCGTTCGACGCCGGCGTGGACGTGCTCCTGGGGACTGTCCGCCCCGACTTCGCGGACTTCTCCGAGCGCGACATCGAGCGCTGGATGGAGACCCACCCGCCCGGACATCTGCCGGGCAACGTGCACGGGGCCAACCTGGGAGTCCGGGCCGATCGGCTCGACGAACTCGGCGGCTTCCGTGAGCTGGCCGAGCATGAGGACGTCGATCTCGTCGAGCGCGCCCGGGCGGCGGGTCTCCGGGTCGTGCCGACGCCGGACGCGCCCGTCGAGACCTCGGGTCGGCGACGTGGCCGGACCCCGGGTGGCTACGCCGCGTTCCTCGCCGAGACCTACCCGCGATCCTGACGATCCCGCGCGCCGGACCCCCGGCCCGCGTCGACCGGTCCTATCCGTCCGCCTGCTGGTCGACGATGACCTCGGTGACCTCGCCGACGTCGAGCACCGGGTACCGGGAGACGGCCCCGACCTTCTCCTCGCTCGCCAGGACGTAGACGTCGGTGCTGCGCTCGGCGAGTGCGCGCTTCGTCGCGGCGTCGTCGAGGTCGCCGGTGGTGAGGCCGTGTTCGGGATGGAAGCCCGTGACGCCGAGGAAGCAGGCGTCGGCGCTCAGGTGACGGATGGCCTCCGCGGCGAGGGCGCCGCCCGCGACCATCGAGTGACGTCCGAGTTCGCCACCGATCATGATGACGCGCGCCGGCGAGTGCTCCGCCACGGCGAGGGCTACCGCCGGGCTCGGGGTGATGACGGTGAGGGTCGGGTCGTCCGGGAGGAGTCGGGCGAGCGCGAGCGCGGTGGTGCCGGCGTCGATGATGACGGTGCTGCCCGGCCGGATCCGCTCGGCGGCGATGCGGGCGACGCGCTCCTTGCTCGCCGTCCCGAGGGACAGTCGATCCCGGAACGGGCGGTCGGCTGCTGCGACCGGGAGTGCACCACCGTAGACGCGGACGCAGAGGCCGGCTTCGGCCAGCTCGCGGAGGTCGCGGCGGATCGAGTCCTCGGAGAGCCCGAGCGCGGCGGCGGCGTCCTTCGCGACGATCCGGCCGTCGCGCTCGAGGAGGTCGAGCAGGTGTGATCGTCGTTGTGCGCTCAACATGCGTGCTCCTTCGTGGTGTTGCACGATAGTGCACGGTTAACGCTACAGTGCTGGACATGACCACGCCACTCCTCATCCTCATCGCCGGCCCCTACCGTTCCGGGACCGGTGGGGATCCCGATGCCATCGCCCGCAACCTGGAGCGACTCGAAGCCGCTGCAGCGCCGATCTACGCGCGCGGTCACGTCCCGATGATCGGGGAGTGGGTCGCACTGCCGATCCTGCGCGGGATCGACCCCGCGGCGGGCGACGGTGACGTCATGTACGAGACGGCCAGGCGGTTGCTCCAGCACTGTGACGCCGTGCTCCGGTTGCCGGGGGAGTCGTCGGGTGCCGACACCGACGTCGCGATCGCCCGTGAGCGTGGGATCCCCGTGTACACCGACCTCTCGGAGATCCCGGCACTCGAGGGCTGAGGTCGCTTCGCTGCGGCGTCCCGGCGCTTTGGCTAAGCTGACGCGCGTGTTCGACGACCCCCGGATCCGCCGCTACCGTGACACCGATGCGCGAGCGACCAGGTCGGTCTTCGAGCGGGCGGTGCGGGTGACGGCTGCCGCTCACTACACGGCCGAGCAGCTCGCCGCGTGGGTGCCGGACGACCCGGCAGAGGCGGTGTTGGACGACTGGGCAGCCCGACGTGCCGCGGTGACGACGTGGGTGGCCGAGCTCGACGACGCGGTGGTCGGATTCACCGACCTGGACGTCGAGATCGGCTACCTCGACATGCTGTTCGTCGATCCGGACGCTGGACGGCGCGGCGTCGGGTCCGCACTCATCCGTCAGATGCTCGATGAAGCGCGGGCGGTGGGGCTTCGGGAGGTGACCGTGCAGGCGAGTCGGACGGCGCAGCCGGTGTTCGAGCGCCACGGCTTCGTCGTCGTCCGCGAGCAGCGGGTCGAGCGCCGTGGGGTGCTCATCGAGAACGCGGTGATGCGCGTGCTGCCGGGTGCTTCGGCGGTCTGATGCTCCTGGGACGGCCTCCACGCTCAGTGGGGTGTCGCCAGCGCGGTGCGCTGACCCGAGCGCGGTGGTGTGGGTGCCGGCGCGGTGCGCCGACGTGAGATCGCTGCAATCGGCGTGAGCGCGGGCCAGGGACGTGGGCGCGGCCCTCCGGAGACCCGCGCCCACGCGTGTGACCCGCGCTCACGTCAGCGCACCGCGCTGGCAGTCCGTCAGGCGTCGGCGAGTTGGGCGTCGGCACGTTCAGGGGAGCCGGCTGCGAGCCCTCGGTCGATCGCGCTCCGCGAGCCGAGCCAGAGCAGGACCCCGACCAGGAAGACGATGACCTCGGTGACCGTGAGCGACCAGACGATGCCATCGAGTCCGAACCACAGGTTGCCGAGGAGGACGATCGGAACGAACAGCACGCCCTGGGTGACGGCCATGACCGCCACGGCGAGTGCTCGCCCGGTCGCTTGGAAGAGCGAGGTGATGAGCCCGGTGAACCCGTTGGCGATCATCGCGGTGAGCTGGGCGACGAGGATCGTGACGCCGAGCCCGAGGACGGCGGGGTCGGCGATGAACGCGGAGACGATCGGCTCGCGCAGGACGAAGACGACGCCGGCGAAGAGGACCGAGATCCCACCGACCGTGAGTGCCGAGGCTCGGAGAGCCGACCGGAGGCGCGCGCCGTCGCCCTTGCCGAACGAGTAGGCGAGGAGGGGGAGTACCCCGAAGGTGACGCCCATGACCAGGAACTCGGGTACCTGGGCGATCCGGACCGCGACGCCCATGGCGGCGAGCGGGGCGTCTCCGTAGGCCGCGGCCAGGGTGTTCAACACGAGCGCGGTGACGATGAGGAACCCCGACTGCAGGAGCGTGCTGACCCCGACACCGAGGACCGGCTTGAGGATCGTCGGCGACAGGGTGAACCAGCGCGGTGCCAGGCTGACGTGCTCGCTGTTGCGCTGCAACCACGCCACGAAGTAGACGAGGACACCGAGGTTCGCCAGGCCCATCGCGAGCGCCGCACCGGCGACGCCCCAGCCGAAGCCGAGGATGAAGACGAGATCGAGGACGAGGTTCGCCACGGCCGACGCGATGAGGGCGATCATCACCTGACGGGCGGCACCCTCGGCCCGCACGAGCTGTTCCAGGCAGAACGCGGTCGCCATGACGGGGACGAACACGAGCATGACGCCGATGAACGCCGAGGTCGCCGGGGCGGTGACCGCGTCCGCGCCGAGCAGCGACACGAGCGGGCCGAGGAACAGGAGACCGATCCCGCCGAGCACGGCGCCGGCGAGGAACGCGCCCCAGACGGAGAAGGAGGCGGCCCGTTTGATGTCCGCGGCCTGTGCCGGGTCGTGTTCGGAGGCGCCCAGGAGTCTGGAGATGAGCGCGCCGCCACCGACGCCGAACAGGTCGCCGATGGCCATGATCAGTCCGAGGATTGGGGCTCCGAGCGTGATCGCGGCGAGCAGGGTGGTGTCGTGCAGCGAGCCGACGACGCCCGCGTTGATGAGGTTGTAGACGGCGCTGACGACCAGGGCCGCTGCCATCGGGACGCACAGGTGAATCAGCGCTCGGATGATCGGGGCGGTCGAGAGGTACCAGCGGTTGCTGCCCACGGCATCCGCAGAGGCGGCCGACGGTGCGGAGGTGGTCGCGGGTGCGGAGGTGGTCGATGGCGCGGTGTCGGTGGGGCTCGGGGTTCCGGTTGTGGGATCGGTGTGGTCTTCGGGGTGCATGGCAGGCTCCGTTTCGGGCAGGTTCCGGGCGCGACGATGAGCGCCGGCGCGGCGAGGGGTCGGTGATGGGGTGGTCGTCCGGTGCGGGCCGAGCGGAACGGCTCAGCGGGCGTCCGGGCGCGACGGACAGCGCCGTCGTGGCATCCGCGATCACCATGGTGTGCGGCGATCGGTGAATGACGCGGCGAGTGGTCCCGGCGCGTGGTCAGGGGGCTCGGGTTCCCCGAGCGGTGATCAGCGGGTCGGCTGCGGCAGGTGCGCCGTGAGCTTCGTGAGCAGAGCGTGCAGGGTGTCGCGTTCGCTCTGGTCCAACGGGGTGAGGATGATGTCGTCGGCCTCGGCCATCGCGGTCTCGAACCCGGCGATGAGGTCGGTGCCGAGCTGGGTGGCGTAGACGCGCTTGGTGCGCGCGTTTCCGTCCTCCGTGCGACGTTCGACGAGGCCTCGGCGTTCGAGTCCCTGCAGAAGGCTCGAGACGCTGGCGGCGCTCGTTCGGCTCACCTCGGCGATGTCGCGTTGGATCGATCCTGGCTGCCGGACGAGGTGGCCGAGGACGAAGGCCTGTTCGTGACTGAGCTCGCGCGCTCGGATCCAGTCCTCGCCGGCCTTGCGCTGTGCCCACCCGATCCAGCGGACCAGTTCGAGTGTGCTGCTGAGGGTGGGTGTTCCGTCGTCCATGGTTAGAACGCTAATGCTTTGACTTCTAACTGTCAACCCTCGAATGATTCTCTCGCCCGGCGCGGTGCGCTGACGTGAGAGGGGCGGAATCGGCGCCAGCGCGGTGCGCTGAGCCGAGATGGGTTCATTCGGCGCGGGCGCGGGGCACAGCCCTGACCGCGCCCCTCCGGAGACCCGCGCTCACGCGAGTGACCCGCGCTCGCGTCAGCGCACCGCGCTGGCGCCACGGGAATACGTCACTTGGGTTGACTCCGGAAACGCAGAACGCCCCGCGCGAGGCGGGGCGTTCGTGGTGGAGCTGGCGGAGAATGGGGGATTCGAACCCCGGCTGTGGGTGTTGTGCGTGATCTTCCGCGCGCAGAGCATGAAACGCAGAACGCCCCGCGGTGGGCGGGGCGTTCGTGGTGGAGCTGGCGGAGAATGGGGGATTCGAACCCCCGAGGGCGTTAACCCAACACGCTTTCCAAGCGTGCGCCATAGGCCACTAGGCGAATTCTCCAAGGCTGTTTGTGAAAAACGGCCAGATAGCAGCATACCTGGTTCGCGGACCGCCGCGCGCCACCCGGCCCCGGCGCCGCCCTCCGAGCCCGGCCGAGCACGAGCGCTCGCGACCGGAGACCTCGGCACCGAGCGCGGCGACCGTCAGCTCGCGGCAGGCGGACGCCAGTCCACCCGTTGGTCGCGCCGCAGCACGAGCGACCGCGGGAGGACGGCCGCGAGGACGCGTTCGAGCGGCTGACTCGCCGACCGCAGCGCCGCCTTCGCCTCAGCCAATGCCGCGTCGACCGAACCGGCGCTCGCCGCACCACCATTCGAGGAACCGATCCGGGGATCGCCCCCGATGTCGCGTCGTTCCGGGGCGCTCGGCGCATAGCTCTCCCGCTCGACCGCCGCCACGAGCCGGTCGACGGCCGGCGACTCGATCCGGAACTGCCCGCGCAGCCTCGACGCGAACCCGCGTGGTGACTCCGCCGACGTCACGGGGAAGCCGAGGTCGCGGGCGGTGTCGAGGAACTCCGCCCAGGCCCAGCCCGCCGAGGTCCCCGCAGCAAGTGCGCGCCGACGCCCGGCCGCACGCCGGAGACCCCGCGCGATCGACGGGGTGGCGAGCAGCACGAGCACGCCGAGCAGGATCGCGAGCGGGACGAGGGCGGCGGTGAAGGCCCCGCCGGACCGGGTCGAGGTCGGTCCGCCGAGCGCGTCCGCAGTGGGGGTGGGCGTCGATGCCGCGGTCGGAGCCGGACGGCTGTCGGGACTCACCGATCCGCTGCCCGGCGTCGCCGTGCTCGCGTCGCTGAACTGCGTCACGACCCCACGGCTGGCCGTCGGCTCGAACGGCACCCAGCCCACACCCTCGAAGTACAGCTCCGGCCAGGCGTGCAACTGGTCCGAGGTCACGATGTAGGTGTCGCGGTTCGCCGGGGTGTTGTCGATCGTCGTGCCCGGCAGGTACCCGATGGCGATGCGCGCGGGGATGCCGAGGACGCGCGACATCACGGCCATCGCGGACGAGAAGTGGATGCAGTATCCGGCCTTGCGCTCCAGGAACGTCGCGATGACCTCGGCGCCGCTGCCGTCGAAGCCCTCCTCGACCGGTGCCGACTCCGAGTACTCGAAGGTGCTGCGGAAGTAGCGCTGCAGGGCGATCGCGCGGTCGTAGTCGGTGGAGGCGGTCGCCGTGACGTCGGCGGCCGTGTCACGGATGATCTGCGGCAGATCGTCGGGCAGCTCGAGATACGGAGCGGCTGACGCGGGGTCGGCGACCGGCGGGACGTCGCGCATCTGCTGTGCCGTCGGCAGGATCGCCGTGCTCGTCGCCGTGTACGTCTGCCCGCGGGTGGATCCACGCTCCGCCATCGCCGTCAGTCCGGCGGCCTCGAAGCGCCAGTCACCGCGGAGCCCGTCGACCTGCTGCGTCGGGTACGGCAGGGGGAGCCACGGGCTCGACAGCGAGTCCACCGTGACCGTCGTCTCGAAGGTCTCCACCGGGATCGCCTCGCTGAGCCCGGCCGGTGCGGGGAAGGCGTCGAGCGTGTTGCCGTCGTCGTAGCCGGAGTTGTCCGGTCCCCAGACGGTGCCGGTGAACTCGTTGAGGTCGGTGACCTTGAGGTACGGCGGTTCGTCGGCGGTGGTCGTGTATTCGAGCGCGGTCGTGTTCGCGGGGCGCCGCAGGCTCTGGCCGAGCGAGATGAGCGGGTTGATGCCGTTCACGAACGGACCGCTGCCACGGGCGCCCGCGGTCACATCCCGGACGGCGAGGTCGGGGAGCACCGCCGGCGTGAGGAGGGCGACGACCACCGCGACGGCACTGACGAGGACGGCCGGGCCGAGGCCTCCGAAGCGACCGGCACCGGTCATCGCCGACGGGCCGAAGCCGCGCCCGTCGCCGGCGGCCCGGGCCGAGGCGAGCGCTCGCAGCAGCTCTCGGCGCCGGACGTCCTCGCGGAGCAGCCAGAGGAAGGAGAGCGCGACGAACGCGAAGACCCACGGATCGAGGGGGAACGGCACGGCGACCGTCGGACCGGCGTACACGGCGAAGACCAGGACGGCCGCGAGCACCGGCGCGTGGCGACCGAGCACGAGCCAGGCGACCGCCAGCGCGACGAGGCCACCGCCCGCGGCCATGACGAAGACCACGCCGGCGTCGGTGTCGAGCGGGGCCGAGCCGTCGTGGAAGGTCTGGAACCCGGCGTCGCGCAACCGTTCGAAGGCGCCGAGCGTCGTCGGGGTCGGGACGATGCCGATGATCGCCGTCTCACTGGCGAAGAACAGCGTGATCGTCAGCAGCCACGCGACCGCGGCGCCGAGCCACACGAACACCGCCGGCAGTCTCGTGCGCCGGAGGAGGATCGTCGTGGCGAGGACGATCGCGATGACGAGGTTCGTGACGAACCACCAGTCGAGCGCGTCGAGCACCCGCCCGAAGCCGAGACCGCCGGTCGCGAGGAGGAGGAAGGCGGCGAGGCCGAGGCGCAGATCGCCGACGTTCGCGGTGTCGCGCGGATCGTCGCGGCGTCCGCCGGCGCCTCCCGACCACGAGCCGCCACTGGTTCCGCGGGAGGGGCGTCGAGGGTTCGACGAACCGGAACCAGGACGGAAGCCCGATGGCGCGCCGCCGCGAGACGGCCCCCGGCCACGGGCGGCTGCCGCCGCGCGGCGTTCCTCAGCGACGGACATACGCACCCCCGGCACCCCGGCGACCGCCCCGACCCTCACGGCCGCTCGACGGCGCCGACGTGGCGGTCGCCGGACCGCTCGTGCCGAGCCACAGGGCCTGGAACGATGCGCCGCGCTCGCCGACATGGCAGCGCCACCCGGCTGACTCCAACAGCTCGATGCTCCGACGCCGGGCGCCGGCCGGGAGGAGCGCGACGGGGAGTGGTGAGAGGTGCGCGACCGCGGTGAGTTCGCCGAGGTCGCTCTCCTCGACGTCGCCGAGAATCGCGATGACCGGTTGCGATCGACGCGCGGCGATGACGGGGGAGAGGTCGAGGAAGCGGTTGGGCTGCACCGACGGACGCAGGAGGGCTAGGTCGAGCAGGGCGGCGTCGAGGTCGTCCTCCTCGAGATGCTGCCCGCCGCGTGCGAGCGCGTCGCCCATGTCGCCCACCGGGCTGGACCGCAGGCCCCCGGCCGCGGATCTCGCACTGATCTCCCGGGAGAGCGCTTCCGTGCCGGCGCCGACCAGGTTGACGCGGTAGTCAGCATCGACGAGGTGGGCGGTGATCGAGGCCGCGAGCGACACGGCCTGCTCGAACGCCGGCAGGTACGACGGATCGTCGTCGGGCCAGGCCCAGTGGGCTGCGGCGGTGTCGAGGAGGACGGTCGCCTCGGGGTCGTTGCGCTGCTCCTCCTGCCGCACCATCAGCTCACCGTGGTGCGCGCTCGCCCGCCAGTGCAGCCGGCGGATCGCGTCTCCCGGGAGGTAGGGGCGCGCGATGATGTCGTCCTCGCCGGCGCCGACGTGCAGTGACGACGGGCGCGTGGAACCGTCGCGGCTGGCGGTGAGTGCAGGGATCTCCGGCAGGACCACGACCTCCGGCAGGACGACGACCGCATGCGTCCCTCCGACGTCGCGACGACGGACGACGAGCCCGAACGGGTCGCTCACCGTCAGCCCGAGCGGGCCGAGCTCGTGTTCCCCGCGACGCAGCGCCGTCACGGTGTATTCGGCCGTCCGGCGGCGTGAACCGATGCCCGCGACGCCGGTACTCGGCAGGGTGCCCTCGGCGCTGCCGGCGAGTCCGGCCGGCACGCGGTCCTTCCACTCCGCGTGGACGTGGGGGAGCGCGCTCGACTCGGCGATCGTGACCTCGACGGCGATCCGACCGCCGACGGCGACGAGGTCGGGCCGGGTGGTGCGGTCGACTCGGAGCGACGGCCGCTCGAGGTAGACCGCGCCGAAGCTGGCGGCGACGAGCGCGACGAGCAGTCCGGCCGCCGCGAGCAACTCCGGCGAGCCGATCCCGCGCGCGAAGACGAGGCACACGCCGGCCGCGACGAGCACGCCGACCGCGCGTCTCGTCAACGGCACGCGACGCTTCATGGGCTCAGGACCTCCGGTGCCGGATCACGGCGATCCGACGGTCGTGGTGCGGGGCCATCGGATCAGGACCTCAGTTCGGTGCGCCCGGAGTGCGGCACGGGTGTCCGCTCCAGCAGTTCGACGAGCACCTCGGAGACCGCTTGGACGCCCGAGCGGTCGTGGGCGCTCACCGCGCGGCGGGTGGGGATGAGCCGGTGGGCGAGGACCGGTGCCAGCAGCTGGTCGATGTCGTCGGGCAGGACGAACTCACGACCGTCGAGCGCTGCGAGCACCTTGGCCGCGCGGACGAGCTGCAGGGTGGCGCGCGGGCTCGCGCCGAGTCGGAGTTCGGGGTGCACGCGGGTCGCCTGCACGAGTGAGACGCAGTACTGCTCGACGATCGGCGACACGAAGACACCGCGGGCCCAGGCGATGAGGCGCTCGACGTCGCCGCGCGACGCGACCGGGCCGATGGTGTCGAGCGGATTGACCGTGTCACGCTGGCGGAGCATCGCGAGTTCCGCGGACGCGTCGGGGTATCCCATCGAGATGCGCGCCATGAAGCGGTCGCGCTGAGCCTCCGGCAGGGCGTAGGTGCCCTCCATCTCGAGCGGATTCTGCGTGGCGACGACCGTGAACGGCGACGGCAGGGCGTGCGTCTCGCCGTCGACCGTGACCTGACGCTCCTCCATCGACTCGAGCAACGCCGACTGGGTCTTCGGCGAGGAGCGGTTGATCTCGTCGGCGATGACGATGTTCGCGAACACCGCGCCGGGCTTGAACTCGAACTCGCGGTCGACCTGGTTGAAGATCGAGACGCCGGTGACGTCGGACGGGAGCAGGTCGGGGGTGAACTGGATGCGGCGGACGGTGCTGCCGACGGACGCGGCGAGGGCCTTCGCGAGGACCGTCTTGCCGACGCCGGGGACGTCCTCGATGAGCAGGTGACCCTCGGCGAGCATCACGATGAGCGCCATCCGCGCGGCGAACGGCTTGCCGTCGAGGACGCGCTCGACGTTGTCGAGGATGCGCTCGGCCAGTACCTGGAACTCCTCGGCGTTCAGCGCGGGCTTCAGTTCGGCGACGGTGTCCCGTGGGGCGCGGCTGGTGTTGCTCTGCTCGGTCATGGTCGGCTCCTGCGGTCGTGGTCGAGCATGCGCTTGAACAGCAGCGCGACGATGGTGGCGAGGCCGATCGTGATGAGGGTCGGGGCGAGTGCTCCGAGGAACTGCATCCAGAGGTAGTTGTCGGTCGGGCCGCTGTCGCCGACGAACCCGCGGTACAGCAGGGTGAACGACTGCCACAGCCCGACACCGCCGCCGAGCGTGAAGACGACACCGACGACCCAGAGGACCCGTTCCCAGACGACGGCGCGGACCCGGTGGGCCTCGGCGGCGTCGAGGTACTCCTCGTACCGCTCCTGGTCAAGCTGGGTCTGCTGCGCGTCGGGACCCGCCACCCCAGGCTGATCGGCGACCGCCGTGGTGTCGCCGGTCCGGGCTTCGAACGGGTGGACGCGACGGTCGGTCTGCGAGGGCATGCCGCGGGACGGCTGGGCGCGCGGGCCGTCGTCGAACCGGTCGTCGGTCGGCGGGCGGACGGGGCGACCGTCGGTGGGCGGCTGGATGAGCTGCGGGGCGATCTCCTCGAGCGAGGCGAGGCGGCTGCGGCGGCCGGGGTCACCGGCGTTCGGGCGCATGCGCTCGTCGGTGTGACCGCGCTGGAACGCGGGGTCGTAGCGTTGGTCCATCGTCGGCCTCCGTCGCGCTGCGTACATCGTCCGGGCCGGAACCCGTTGCCCGATCCTAGGACTGATAACGAACAGGTAACACCCCTGGACGTGTCGCCCACAGGAACTCCATATGTGCGCCAGGTCGCGCGCACACGGTGCCGATGCCGGTCAGGGAACTCTTCGGAGCCGTCGTGGCCATCGGTTGTGTGGACGCGAGCACTGAGCACGCACCTGGTCGGTGAGACGTTCTCCGGTCCCTGAGCTTGTCGAAGGGCAGGGTGTCCCGTGTGCCCTTCGACAAGCTCAGGGACCGGACCGACCTACAGCGCCGCGAGCGCCTCGCGGATCGGGGTCTCGCCGCCGATGACCTCGAACTGCGTGCGGGACGCCGCGCCCGACTCGATGAGCGCGAACAGCACGGCGGCGACGTCGGCGCGCGGGATCGAGCCGCGGTCGGTGGTCGTCGCGGCGGTGATCGTGCCGGTCGGGGCGTCGTCGGTCAGACCACCCGGACGGACGATCGTCCAGTCGAGGTCGCGTCCGCGGAGGTCGGCATCGGCTTCGGACTTCGCGCGCAGGTAGACCTGGAACACGTCGTCCGACTCGGGGTCGAAGTCGTCGCTGCCCATCGCCGACACCATGACGTACCGCGGCACCTTGGCGAGTTCCGCTGCCTCGGCGAGGAGGATGGCGCCGTCGCGGTCGAGGGAGAGCTTGCGGTCGGCGCCGCTGTTCGGGCCGGCTCCCGCCGCGAACACGACGACGTCGGCTCCGGCGAGTTCGTCGGCCAGTTCGGCTGCCGAGGAGTGCTCGAGGTCGAGGACGATCGCTCGGGAACCGATGCCCTGGAGTTCGCCCACCTGTTCGGGGTTGCGGATGATGCCGGCGGGGGAGTGTCCTGCTTCGGCGAGCAGTCGCTGCAGGTGCAGGGCGATCTGTCCGTGTCCTCCGGCGATGACGACGTCGGTCATGTGAGTCCTCTCGTTCGATGCGGTCCCGATCGGTGCGCCGTCCGTTCGTGGGGACGGCGGTCGACCGGTGGTCTGGGTCCAGTGGTCCCAGATCCGCCAGTCAACGCCTGAACCGGGGCGTACGCAACCCGGTCGCGGCTCGGGTACACTAGGTGACGGCTCCCCGCGTGGCGCCATCCAGGCCAACTCCCCCAGGGCGGAAACGCAGCAAGGGTAACCGGGCTCTGGCGGGTGCGCGGGGAGTCTTTTCGTGCCCGCGGTGCGCTCCCGCCGCCCGCCTGTGCCGCGGCAGGAGATCCGCCCGGCAGGAGGATCTCCGGCGCCGTTCGCTCCTGCACTCGCGCCGATCTCCCGCGCCTGAGCCGGTCGTTCGACGACGGCCAGCACACGCGAAAGCCCCGGAGCCCTGCACCTGGCAGGACCCCGGGGCTCGGGAGTGCGTCAGATCAGCTGAGCTGAGCGCGACGCTTCCGGACGACGAGCAGTGCGGCTCCGCCGAGCATCAGCAGGGCGCTGAGACCGAGGAACGCGGTGCCGTCGACACCGGTCGACGCGAGGGAGTTCCCGGCGTTCGCCGCCGGCGGCGTGGCTGCACCCGGTGCGACAGCGGCCGGAGCCGCGGCAAGGGTGAAGGAGACCGGCTCGGACGGTGCCGAGATCTGGTCCGCCTCGGTCGGGTTGGGAACGGCGCTCTGGATCGCGACGGTCGTGTACGCGTTCGGTGCAAAGGCGAGCGTGACGCTCCACTGACCGTTCTCGTCGACGAGGATGTCGTCGGCAGGGTCGGCCGGCTCGGCTGCGGCGCGAGCGTTGGCCTGGACCTCGTCGAGTGCGGCGGTCGGGACGGTCAGGAGACCGATGTACGCGCCGGGCTCGCCGGTTCCGGTGAACGTGACGACGTCGCCGACGACCGTCTCGCCCTCGGTCGGGCTGGTGATGCTCGGAGCGCCGAGGACAGTGTTGGTCGGGAGCGTGAAGTTCACGGTCTGCTCACCGCGGCCTGCGCCACCGGTGACCTGGTTGACGTTCACGGTCTGGGCGACGGCGGCGTCGTCGGCGTAGGTGCCGGTGGTGGTCCACTGGCCGTTGGTCACGACGGCGGCGGTGGTGCCGGGGACGCGGTCACCGTTGGTGTCGAGCACGTTGACGGTGGAGCCGTCGGTGCCGGTGCCGGTGAACGTGACCGTGCGGGAGTCCAGAGCCTGGCCCTCGGTCGGGCTGGTGACCGAGAAGGTCTGCGCGGGCACGGCGGCCGGGAGGGTGAAGTTCACGGTCGCCTCGCCGCGGCCTGCGCCGCCGGTCAGCTGGTTGATGTTGACCGTCTGGGCGACGGCTGCATCGTCGGCGTAGGTGCCGGTGGTGGTCCACTGGCCGTTGGTCACGACGGCGGCGGTGGTGCCGGGGACGCGGCCACCGTTGGTGTCGAGCACGTTGACGGTGGAGCCGTCGGTGCCGGTACCGGTGAACGTGACGGTGCGTGACTGGAGCGACTGGCCCTCAGTCGGGCTCGTCACTGCGAAGACGGGGGCGACGGCCGGGAGGGAGAAGTCGACACCGACCTGCGGGATGCCACTGCCGCCGAACAGGCCACCGACCTTGATGTTCTGGGCGACGGCTGCGTCGTCCTCGTAGGTCGGGAGCTGGACGCTGTAGTCGATGGGCTGGCCGAAGCTGCCGCCGACGTTGGTCCGGGCGAGCGGGGTGGTGCCGTCTGCCGCGTAGACGATGACGGTCGACCCGCCGAACACGGAACCGGTGACGGTGACGGTGCGGGAGTCGACGGTGGAGTTCTGGGCCGGTGCGGTGACCGTGAGGCCGGCTTCGGCGGCAGAGGCCGGAGCTGCGGTGAGTACTGCGCCGCCGAGGGCGAGAGCGATGGCGGCGGGCACGGCGAGTGCCTTCCGCCAGGACAGGTGTCGTGACAAGAGGATTCCTTGGGTTCGAGGATCGGGCTGGGGCGTCCGGCAGGACAGCCGCATGCGACTGTGCAGGGCGTCCGTGTTCGTGGACGGGTGTGACGACCGGACCGGGCGTCCGTCGGATGTCGGTCGCCCTGCGGGAGAAACTAACAGTTCCCTGAGAGCTGTTGGCCCCCAAGCGGAAATTGGCTAATCGACAAAAATGCCTGATCAGCGCAACGCTACGCGGGTGTAGCGCAAGGATCGGTGGCCGCTTCGGCGGAATGTCGCGGTTGTCGATCGTGTAAGCGTTTCCACTTCTGCCATTCCTGCAGGGCGGATTGGCCGCAACATTCCTGGCGGCGAAAATCCGGGCTTGCCCTGGGGCGAATCCGCTGCTACTGCTCCCCGTGAGAACGACATTGTGCGCTTACCCAGCCCCCGCAGAGCCCGCCCCCGTAGGCTGGAAACCGTGGCGCGAAGCATCTACATCATCTCTGCCGAAGGACACTCCGGGAAGTCGACGGTGGCCCTCGGGGTCCTCGACACCCTGAGCCATCAGATCGAGCGGATCGGGGTGTTCCGCCCCATCGCGCGGTCCACGACGAAACCCGATTATGTGCTGCAGCTGCTGCTCGAGCACGACGGCGTCGACCTCGCCTACGAGGACTGCATCGGCGTCAGCTACGACGACGTGCACACCGATCCCGAGGCGGCGCTCTCGCGCATCGTCCAGCGGTACAAGCACATCGAGGCGCAGTGCGACGCGGTCGTCATCCTCGGCTCCGATTACACCGATGTCGGCAGCCCGACGGAGCTCGGCTACAACGCCCGGATCGCCACGAACCTCGGTGCGCCGGTGCTGCTCGTGCTCGGCGGTCGCGCCGGTCAGGGTGCGGGGGAGCAGCTCGGCCAGTCCGTCGCCCGCACACCCGACGACATGCGCAACATCGCCGAACTCGCCCTGGGTGAGCTCGCCGACGCGCACGCGCAGCTCCTCGCCGTCGTCGCGAACCGTGCCGATCCCGACAAGCTCCTCGAGATCACCGCGGCGATCAGCGACGCCATCCACCCGAACGGTTCCGCGAACGGTTCCGTCGTCGCCCCGGCCGGTCATGCCGCCGGTGCCGCAATGGTCCCCGTCTGGGCCATCCCCGAAGACACCTTCCTCATCGCCCCGACGATGGACAGCATCCTCGAGGCCGTCGACGGCACGCTCGTGAAGGGCAGCGAGGAGCTGCTCACCCGCGAGGCGCTCGGCGTCGTCGTGGCGGGCATGTCGATGGTGAACGTGCTCCCGCGCATCACCGAGGGATCCGTCATCGTCATCCCGGCCGACCGCACCGAAGTGCTCCTCGCCGCGCTCATGGCCAACGCCTCCGGCACGTTCCCGTCGATCGCGGGCATCGTGCTCAACGGCGGGTTCCCGCTGCCCGAGGTCGTGGAGGAACTCATCTCCGGTCTCGGCGAGATCCCGCCGATCGTCAGCACCGACCTCGGCACCTACGACACCGCGGTCCGCGTCATGAATACCCGTGGCCGGCTCGCCGCCGACTCGCAGCGCAAGTACGACACCGCGCTCGCGCTGTTCGAGCAGAACGTCGACGCACCGCTCCTGCTCGAGCTGCTCAACGTGGCGCGCGCCGACGTCGTGACGCCCCTCATGTTCGAGTACGGGCTGCTGGAGCGCGCGCGGTCGAACCGCAAGCACATCGTGCTGCCGGAGGGCGACGACGACCGCATCCTCCGCGCCGCCGGCACCCTGCTCGCCCGCGAGGTCGCCGACCTCACCATCCTCGGTGAGGAGATCGAGGTGCGCTCGCGGGCCATCGAGCTCGGCATCGACCTCAGCAAGGCGACCATCGTCAGCCCCTTCGACGCCGTCCTGCGCCTGAAGTTCGCGGAGGAGTACGCCCGGCTGCGGGCCCACAAGGGCGTCACGATCGACATGGCGAGCGACGCCGTCACCGACGTCTCCTACTTCGGCACGATGATGGTGCATCTCGGCCTCGCCGACGGCATGGTCTCGGGCGCCGCGCACACGACGGCGCACACCATCCGGCCGTCGTTCGAGATCATCAAGACGAAGCCCGGCGTCTCCGTGGTGTCGAGCGTGTTCCTCATGGCGCTCGCCGACCGCGTGCTCGTCTACGGTGACTGCGCGGTGAACCCCGACCCGACCGACGCCCAGCTCGCCGACATCGCGATCTCCTCGGCCGAGACGGCGGAGCAGTTCGGGATCGAGCAGCGCATCGCGATGCTGTCGTACTCCACCGGTGACTCCGGTGCGGGTGCCGACGTCGAGAAGGTCCGCTCCGCGACCAGGCAGGTGCGCGACCGTCGGCCCGACCTCCTCGTCGAGGGGCCGATCCAGTACGACGCAGCCGCCGACGCCGCGGTGGCCGCGACGAAGATGCCCGACTCGCAGGTCGCCGGCCGCGCGACGGTGTTCATCTTCCCTGACCTCAACACCGGCAACAACACGTACAAGGCGGTGCAGCGTTCCGCGGGCGCCGTCGCGATCGGTCCAGTGCTGCAGGGCCTCAACAAGCCGATCAACGACCTGTCGCGCGGCGCGCTCGTGCAGGACATCGTCAACACCGTCGCGATCACCGCCATCCAGGCGCAGGAACAGGAATAGGTCCAGACACACATGCCCACCGTCCTCGTGGTGAACTCCGGTTCCTCGTCGTTCAAGTACCAGCTCATCGATGTCGAGACGGAGCGAACGCTCGCCAGCGGACTCGTCGAACGCATCGGCGACGCGACGGGTGCGGCCGAGCACCGGTCGTACCTGCCCGACGCCGCCGGGAGTACGGCGCCGCCCATCGAGGAACGTTGGGTCATCGAGCGTGAGATCCCCGACCACACGGCCGGGTTCCGGGTCATGCTCGACGCGTTCGCCGAGCACGGGCCGTCACTCGACGAGCATGCGCCGATCGCGGTCGGCCACCGGGTCGTGCACGGTGGGAAGCGCTTCTTCGAGCCGACGGTGGTCACGGACCTCGTGAAGATCAACATCGAGGACATCTCCGAGCTCGCGCCGCTGCACAACCCGGCGAATCTGCAGGGCATCAATGCGGCGCAGGTCGCGTTCCCCGACGTCCCGCACGTGGCGGTGTTCGACACGGCGTTCCACCAGACCATCCCGGCTGCGGCGTACACCTACGCGATCGACGCGGAGCTCGCCGCGAAGCACCGCGTGCGTCGTTATGGCTTCCACGGCACCTCGCACAAGTTCGTGTCGGAGGCGGCGGCGGCGTTCCTCGATCGTCCGCTCGGCGAGCTGAAGCAGATCGTCTTCCACCTCGGCAACGGTGCGTCGGCGTGCGCGATCGATGGCGGCCGCTCGGTCGACACCTCGATGGGCATGACGCCGCTCGAAGGACTCGTCATGGGTACGCGCTCCGGTGACCTCGACCCCGCGGTGCTGTTCCACCTGCACCGCAAGGCGGGTCTCGGGTTCGACGAGCTCGACACGTTGCTCAACCGCCGCAGTGGTCTGCTGGGGCTGTCGGGTACGGGAGACATGCGTGACGTCACCGAGTCCGCGGCGAAGGGCGACGAAGCGGCGCAGCTCGCGCTCGACGTGACCGTCCACCGCCTCCGGCACTACCTCGGCGCGTATCTCGCGGTGCTCGGTGGGCTCGACGTGGTGGTGTTCACCGCCGGTGTCGGCGAGAACGCGCCATTGATCCGTGCGGGTGCGGTGCAGGGCCTCGAGGGGCTGGGCATCATCCTCGACGAGGACCGTAACGCCGAGCGTGCGCGTGGCATCCGGGTGATCTCCACGGACGACTCCCCGGTGACCGTCCTCGTCGTCCCGACGAACGAGGAACTCGAGATCGCCCGCCAGACGGTCGCCGCCCTCGCGTAACCCCGGTGCTTCGGTACCTGAGCGCACTTCGACAAGCTCAGTGACCGACGGCGCTTCTGCGCGCCTCTTCGGCCCCTGGGCACATCCTCCGGTCCCTGAGCTACCCCCACCGGTCCCTGAGCTACCCCCACCGGTCCCTGAGCTTGTCGAAGGGCGGGTCCCCCTAGTGCACTTCGACAGGCTCAGTGACCGAAGTCATCCCCGATTACCTGTTCCGGTCCCTGAGCCTGTCGAAGGGCCCACGGGTGACTCCTGCGACTGGCTGGGTTCTGCGTGGTGCATTTCGACAGGCTCAATGACCGATACTCCTTCGGTCCCTGAGCTTGTCGAAGGGCATACGGGACGCTCCTCGGTTCGAGTCCGGCGGGGAGGGAAGGCGGAGCGGCAGCCCCGTTGCTGCACCCCGCCCGGTCGCATCTGCCCGGGCCGCTTGGCCCAGGCCATGCGCGCCGGCCATTTGCGCGTTCGGGTAACGAAAATGACCGGAACCCATACTTCGGAGCACTCCACAGACCGGTTTGGTCGGAATCGACGCCCGGACGTGGACGCCGGAGCGCCACGGGGTCGTCACGCAGCGCGCAGCCTCGGCTTGCCGCCGCGGCGTGGGATGCGATGCGGGTCGATATGCGCGGGCGGGATGAACCAGGGCACGTGGTCGCGCACGATGACCTCCCATCCGTCGTTGTGGATGCGATGGTGATGGAAGCTGCAGAGCAGGATGCCGTTGGACAGATCGGTCGGCCCGCCTCGTGACCACCAGACGAGGTGATGGGCCTCGGTATACGACGGTGGATGGGTACAGCCGGTCCAGGCGCAGCCGCCATCGCGCTCGGCGAGGGCCAGCTTCTGCCCTTTGGTGAACAATCGTGTGCCAACTCCGAGGTCGAGCACCTGGGACGGCCCACCGAGCACCATCGGGATGATCCGACCATCGGCGGCCATGCACCGCGCGGTGCCGGCGGAGATCGGTTCGGAGACGCCGTCGATGTACGCCCTGCCGTCGGACCACTGGCCGTCGTCGGCCAGGTCGGGTTCGTCCATGCGGATGATGAGGGAGACGGGCGCCAGGTCCATGACCGCCGACTCGCAACCCGCGGCGTGACGGAAGACCTCGACGAGGGCTTCCACTCGGTGTTCGTCCATCGTGCGGGTGTCGGGCATCTCCGCGGCCGGGACGTAGGCGTCGTCGAGGGGATCCGCTGAGGGCAACTCGCTGGTTGCTGCCGCCCCGGCGGTGTCATCCGAGGGATCGACGAACCGGACCTGGCGCAGCTGCTTGCCGACGACGGCGTCCATCGTCGCGCGGACCCACCCCGCCGCCTCGGGTGCGAGGAAGGCGCGGAGCTCGGTCATGCCGTCTGGCAGCTCGCGGAGGGTGCAGCGCTGCTGCTTCCGGAGGGCGATCTCGCGTGGCACGGGGCCGTCTTGGTCGAGGCTGGTGCGGACGAGCTTGGCGAGGCTGCTGACCTCGGCGAGCGGCGCACCGTCGCAGTGCTCGATGCCGGCGCTGACGGCGCGGTGGACGCGCTCGTCGTCGACACCGGACTTCACCAGTCGCAGTTCGCGCAGCAGGATCCCCGCGCCCTCGATGCTGAGTGCGGACCGGACGAAGCCAGACGGGGTGGTCGCCTCGTCGTGGTCGACCGTGCACGTCGGGTTGTCGCCTTCGGACAGGGGCAGGCAGGGGGCGTCGACGGCGGCCCGGGGTTCGATGGCGGCGGCGATCTCGGGGCGGTCGCATTCGATGACGTCGCCGGTGAGCGCGCGCTTGGGGGTGATCGCCTGGGCGACCGAGGTGATCGTGGCGGCGCGTCCGCGCGAGATGCGCCACCGCTCCGAGAGCATGACGGCCGGTGTCGCGTACCCGTGGCTGCGGGCCAACAGGTCTTGGCCGACGATGCCGCCCCTGGAGCGTTCCGACACCGAACCCATGACACGAGCGGCTAGGACTTCGACGACGTGCTGCACTGCGCCCAGTTGGTCGAGGACGCGGACCACGCCGGCGTCGTTCATGCCGGCGAGCTGCTCGATGGCGTCGTCGCCTGGTCGGATCGGGTCGAGCGCGCCCGACCACGCGCGGAGGAGCTCGGACACCGTCTCGCTCAGCGTGCCCAAGGGGTCGGCCGAGACCGGACCGAGGGGAACGCGTGGGCTGCTGGACATGGGACCATCCAAACATGAGCCACTGACATTCGAACGCCGATCGATTTGGGCGCTGATCTGGGATATCTAGCCAACATCTGTTGTACGTTGATGCCGTGACGGGCTCTGCGAGCGGCGAGGGACTTCTCGCGTGGCCCGCGTACACTCCCGGTATGCGCCCCCTCTCCGTCCGTGAGCGCGATCTTCTGGTCGCCTTGATCGACCGCGGCACAGAGCCGGATGCCGACCGGGCCATCACGGCCTCCGATCGAGAACGGTGGGCGGGGCAGCTCCCTGGCGTCATGGTGCATGGAACGTGCGGGTGCGGCACCTGCCCCTCGATCGACCTGGTGCGCGACAGCGGCGACCGGCGGACACCGACGCGTCAGACCGTCCTCGAGGCGAGCACCTCGAACGCGTTCCTCCTCCTCTTCATCGAGGACGACCGGCCGACGTACCTGGAAATCGCCCCGTTCGGCGATGAACCGATCACCGAGTTCCCGCTGGTGGCGGACGTCGAGTTCTGAGGTCGCGCCTCGACGGCGGTTGCCGCCCTTCGACAGGCTCAGGGACCGGGAGGGGTGCTCGGGACCGGGAGGGGGGCTCGGGGCCGGGAGGAATGCTCGGGACCGGAAGAGATGCTCGGGACCGGGCGGGATGCTCGGGACCGGAACGGGTGCTCGGGGACCGGAACGGATGCTCGGGGGCCGGGAGTGATGCGCGGAGAACCGAAGCGTTCGCATCCGTCTCGATCCGGTTCGGTCCCTGAGCTTGTCGAAGGGCGCCACCGCCCGCTCAGTCCCGCGTGCCGAACAGCCCTTCACCGTGCTTCGTCAGCACTTCGTAGGCGTCGGCGTAGTTGTCGGGCAGCGGGGCGCCGGGTTCGTACTTCGCGAGGAGGATGCCGATGAGTCCGAGGGCCGGCGGCGTGAGTGGTCGCTTGCGGTCTTTGTCCTTATCGGCCCGCGCGTTCGCCTCGGGGTTCGGCGGCACGTAGGCGGGCGTCACCGTCGGCCAGAGCACCGGTTGCCGCGGTGAGGTGAGGTTCACGGCGTTGAAGATGCTCGTGGCGGTGCGGTCGCGTTCGGTCAGCGGGTCGAGTCCGTGCAGCTCGGCGAGGGTCTTCATGAGTGAGCCGTGATGCATCTCCTCGTTGATGACGCTGCCGGCCTTCGTGTACGCGGAGATGACGATGGTCGGCACCCGCAGTCCGAGGCGGTCGAAGGTGAAGCCCATCTCGCCCGATTCCGGCTCACCCGATGGCGGGGTCGCCTTGGGTGGCGCGACGTGGTCGTAGATGCCGCCGTGTTCGTCGAAGGTGACGAGCATGACCGTGTTCATCGCGTTCGAGCCGGTGGTCGACGCGCCGTGTTTGATCGCCGTGTAGACCTCGCCGAGCAGTTGCTCGCCGGCGCGCATGTCGGAGTAGGCGGAGTCGAGCTCCGGGTCGACGTCGTCGCGGCCGGGGTTGTCGGGACGGACGACCGGTGGGTGCATGTCGTTGTGGTCGAACACCATGCGTGGTTCGACGAAGGCGTAGTCGGGCAGGTTGCCGTTCGCCGCGTCCTCGTGGAACTGCTCCATGCTGCGGAAGTTGGTCTTCCAGTACTGCTCGATCGACGGTGCGCTCAGGAGGCCGGTGAGGGAGACGACCTGTAAGGCGTCGTAGTAGACGCGCCAGGTCTTGCCGGCTTCCTCGAGCCGGTTGAACACGGTGGGGACGGCCGGTGCGCTCAACCACTTGCCGATGCCGTCGCCCTCGATGTTGGTGACGTAGCCGTGGGAGGTGCTCGCGTGGAAGAAGGAGCGGTTGCAGAAGGTCTGCGAGGGGACCGCCGCGTACCAGTGGTCGTAGACGCCGAAGTTCTTGGCGAGCGTGGACAGCACCGGCAGCATCTCGGGGGAGAAGCCGCCCATCACGGCGGAGTACTCCTCAGGGGTCGGCTTGCGTCCGCGGGCGAGCGTCGAGTTGACGATGTAGTCCTTGACGAAGCCGTCGTTCTTGGGGGAGGAGGTGTCGGCCGGGAGGTTCCACGGCGGCTGCAGCGGATTGCGGAGGTCGCCGTTGCTGGCGGGGTCGATGGTGCCGAAGAGCTGCGTGTTGACGTGTGGGTAGAACTCGCCGGGGTCCGGGTCGGGTTGCGCCATGATCTGGTCGGTGGGGCCTGTGTAGACGTGGGCGGGGACCGGCTCACCGGACTCGCCGGGGTTGCTGTAGTCGCCCTGGGCGAGGCCGTCGAAGGTCTGGCCGGCCGGTTCGCCACCCGCGGGGTACAGCCATCCGAGCATGTGGTCGAAGGACCGGTTCTCGAACATCACGACCACGACGTGGTCGAACCCTGGTTCGCTGCGCTTGGAGAGTGGCGTGAACCCGTAGTCCTCCTGCGGGTTGGGTGCGGTGGCAGCTGCGATGCCGCCGGCGACCGCACCGCCGGCAGCGAGACCCGCGACGCCGAAGCCCGCGGCGCGGAAGAAGTCGCGGCGGGAGGTGGGGCGTTTGGGGCGTTTACCGCCCGTCGGCTCATAACCGGTCTCCGGGCGTGAATCCCCGTCGCTGGACATCGCTTCCCCCTTCGTAACCGCAGACCTTCAAGGCTCCGGTCCGGTACCGTAGTAGCTACACTATGCGGTGGGTAGCATCCTGAGTCATCGGCAGGACTAGCGCCCCCAGGCGCGCAACGTTTCCTGTATTCGCCTGCGGCCTTCCATGAAGCGGCGGGAACTGCGCGTATCAACAAGAAGTTTGACGCAGCCTGATCTGCTCTCTGCGTATGCGGAAACGCACTACCACGTAGTACGCCAGGATAAGACGCCGACTGATAGCATTCGGTCACTCGATCCCACCGAGAAGGGGCAGGCCTTGCCGCGCTTAGAAAAATTGCCGAGCTTGGAACAGTGCTTTAATCCTAGGTTAAATTCGCTCAACGCGATACGACTCATTCTTGCAGTAAGCGTGATCGTGGCTCACTCCTGGCCTCTGACTGGACGTCATCTTGGTGGGCCACTTGATACCCTCGGGGTCGACGGATTCTTCATCCTGTCTGGGTACCTGATCGCCGGGAGTTGGGTGAGGAATCCAAAGTGGTCTGCATTTCTGCTGGCCCGCGGGCGGAGAATTCTCCCAGGATTCTGGGTGGCGCTCGTCGTGACCGCATTTCTTCTCGCGCCAATTGGTGCAGCTTTCCAGGGCGTTGACGGTTGGAAGCTGATCACGTCCGGCGAATCCTTGTCCTACGTGGTACAGAATGCAGCTCTATACATCTTTGAACATCGAGTCGGTGGAACTCCGGTGGGCCTGCCATACAGCGACTCGTGGAATGGTTCTCTATGGACGCTGCAGTGGGAAGCTTTCTGCTATGTGGGACTGTTGGTTCTCGGGCTCACGGGTCTGCTTCGTCGCAAGTGGTTCGTTGCGAGCCTGACGCTCGTATTCTGGAGCCTGTATACGGCTCTACATGGTCGGCTGGATCGAAGTATTTTCTTGGAGAGCCGTCTCGACGATGGCATCAGATTTGCGATGCTATTCCTGGTAGGTGTTCTTATCTTCACCCTCGCTCGTAGAATCCCGATAACCTGGCCGCTGGTTGTGGCGGCAGCGGTGCTGCTGGCTGTCTCCCTGTTCTTACCCGACTACCGGATCCTGGGCGTATGGCCATACGCGTATCTCCTCGTCGCTGTGGGAGCTCTCGTGAAGCTTCCGTGGCTGGCGCTCCGAAATGATTTCTCGTACGGCGTATACATCTACGCGTTTCCCATTCAGCAGATACTGGCGTCAACCGTTTTGGTGGCATTGCCGATCTGGGGTTTTGCGGGGATCAGTGTTGTCGTGACCTTACCGCTGGCAGTCGCGAGCTGGTTCCTTGTAGAAAAACCATCGTCCAAGCTTTTCGCTCGAAAAAGACCTGATATGGCCCCCACCGTCGGACCGTTGTCTGCTACCACAGGTGAACCGACTTAGCGCCCACGATGTATCGTCCGTTAGCGCCCCCTTGGGCTGACGCACCTTACCCTGCATCTGGGCGCATATGATAGTCCTGCCCTGCGGGCAAGTTCTCCGGTGATCTTGCGCCCTGGTCCCGGCACTTGGTCTAGCGTTGCGACGAATGCGGGACCAGGAGGGCTGATTTCTTTTCGCACAGGTGATTGGCTAAGAGAAAATCCGCGACGGTCTAGCGACGTCGTAAGTCGTAGCTTGGTGAGCTCGCGAGCGACTTCGTCAGGGCGACCGATTTCGCACGAGGGACAGTCTGGAATTTCGTGAACCGCTAGGAGGACTGCGCCGCCGACGTTAGTTACAAAGCGGCTGGGTAGCCTCACCAACCAACCACGCATCCCGAAAGGAACGTGGTTAAGAGCCGTGTAGTCGACATCTGAGACTCAGATGAGGGTGGCGTCTGTAGGCGCGCGGGCCCGGCGTTAGACGGAGCTTACCGGGCCAGCTTAAGTGCTCGTCTGACCGCCGAAAGCTGGATGAGGAGAACTGTCGCCTCCGCAGCGATCTCCCCGAGGAGAGCCCCCAACGGTCCGAAATGGAAAGCTAGTAGAAGGATTGCTGGCACGCCAACCAGCGCGCCTGCGAGCGCGCTGAGGCTGATAGCACGGATGTTACGCAAGGCGACGAGGGTGATGTTCCCTGTGGCTCGGGATACACAGACGATGAAGATCATGCACCCCCCGAGGGCGCTCAGGGTGAACGATACGGTGACGACTCCCGAGAACAGTATCGAGCTGACCCACGGCGCCAGCGCCGCAAACACCGCTCCCGCGGCGGCCCCCATGATGGCGTTGAGGAGTATCGAGCGAGTGGCGCGCTTCAGCCTGGTTTCGCGATCTGGCGCACGACCGACCCAACCCTGCATGAAGTTTGGAATCGATTGCAGGACCGTCAACGTCATCCGCTGCAGTCGCTCGATCGACGCGAATACCGCGACCGATTGCGGAGAGACAATGCTGACAAGGGTGATGGGGAGAGCGATGTAGAGGGCGCTGACCGCTCGTCCCGAGAGGGCAACCATCTGGAGGCGGATCGCGATGAGGATCCGACCGCCGCGAACAGTTCGGAAATCGCCAAACCTCACTCGCGTCAGCAGGAGCGCCAGAACCGGTGAGGCGAGGGAGGGAATGAGGATCGCCAAGCCATAGACCAACAGCGGTGCACCGAGGCTGATTGCCACGGTTGCGATGATCACCGCGATGATCCGAGGCAAGGAGTCCGTGATCATGATCTTTGAGGGTGAACCTGTCCCGACAAAGAACCAGGACGCCGTCAGCCCAACGCCGGTTGCTCCGACTGCAACGAGAGCCGCGGCGATCTCGTAGCCTGGCGCCAGCAGCACCGAAACAACTGCAGCGATCGGCCCTATGACGACAAAGGCAACGCCTTTCGTTGCAAGCGAGGTCGCCAAGATCTGACGCTGATTCGTCGCTCGTGCTCGTGCCACCCTCTGCGGTCCATTGAGACCCCACCCCAATTCGACGAGGACGCCGCCGGCTGCACCGACGGATTGAGCGATCGCAACCGCCGCCCATGCGAGGGCTCCGAAGTTGGAAGTGATCGCGGGTAGCGCGATCAGCGGACTGATCGCACCAAGCATCGGGAGAACGAGAAACCCGAAGAGTCGACGGAACGTCTTCGCGTTCATCGGAGCTTATCTTCCGGCCGACGACGTGTCGGCGCGAATCTCACTGCTCGCCTCTTGCCCGCCGGAAAGATGAAACCACCTGCTCGCATACTTCGCGGAAGGGCTCGCGGTTGGCGTCAATCGTGAAGAGGTCGAGCGCTTTGCGCCGCGCTCGAGAGCCTAGCTCCCGGCGAACGAGAGGATCAGTCAATTTCTCCAACGCGTTGGCAAGGGCGGGCACCGATGAAGGTTCCACCGTCAGACCGCCGGACCCCACTGCCCAGGTCATGGGCTCGATGTCGCTTACGATGACCGCGCGACCGGCGAGCATGGCGTCCATCAACTTCGCCGGGAGCTGACCATGGGCGTATCCGTCGTCTTTGCTCGGGATTACCACGATGTCCGCGTTCTCGACCAGCGCGAGGCCCTCATCGAACGAGGTCATTCCGACCCACTGCTCCCAGGGCCGAGCGTCCTCGGGTGCTTCGTCGGTGAGCTTGAGCGTGATGTGGAGATCCTGACGGTTCGCGACCGCCTCACGCAGGATGTCGACGCCCTTGTGCTTCCGATTCGTTCCGACGAATGCGATGGAGGGCTTGGAGCTGGTGTGCGGTGCGCCGAAGCCCCGGTCGTCGCGAACATGGGGAACGACAGGCCCGCCGTAAATGGTTTGGAGGACCGGATTGCTCACGATGGTTTCCGCCTGCAGGGCGAGCCGCTTCAGCTCCTTGTTCTTGCGCACGGCGCTGAACTTGAGGATGCCCTTCGCGAAGCGGCGCAGCGGGCGCCGCCACGACAGCGCGGCTTCGAGATCCGGGTCGTCGACATCGAGGAGGAGTGGTCGCTGCACGGCGTGCGCGAGCCGTCTTGCGCGCCCGAATGACGTCTCCACCGGCTTGACTGCGAAGACCAGGTCGGCACCCTCGACAGCCGCGAGGAGTATGGGGTCATCCTCGTCGATCGTGCGGCAGTTCGCGGCGAAGTCTCCGCCGCGCAGTGGACCCCAGATCTCGCCGCCACGTGGCGCGAACACCTGCGTCTCCCAGCCGTTGGCCCGCATGAGCAGCCAGAGGCAGTAGGTGCGACCGAGCGAGTTCGACGTGATGTCCGGGGTGAAGATCGCGATTCTCATGCGTCGTTCTCACATCGCGAGAGGTCCGGGAAGCGCAGCCGACCCATACAAGATGCCTTTCAGGGCGAAGCGGGAACAAATGGCGTGATCTCAGCACTGTCCTGAGCGTGATGGTGCGTCCCAGACTACCAACGGGATACATCACTGAACGTCGCATCACTCATCCGGAATGCCGGTCATTCTGCGGGGTGTCGCTCGTCCCATCGATATCGGAGAGAACTCTCGGGACCACTGGTCGGGTGAGACATACTGGACCAGTGAACAATCGCGGGGTGGTCTGGGGGATCGGCGGTGCTATCGCCACAGCGGTCCTGGTGCTCGCCTGCCTTCGTTTTCTCTCTCCAGTGATCTCCCTGCTGCTCCTCGGGGCTGGGCTGCTGATCGTGTGGGCACTCTTCAAACCGCTCCAAGCGGCGTGCGTTCTCGCCTTCTTGACGGCAGCGTTCCCGAAAGCCGGAATCAAGGTCGACGGATTCCCCTTCCCTGTGTTCCTCTTCGGGCTCATCCTCGCTGTCGCTCTCGCCACGATCGCACTCGGATGGAAGCGTCGCGCCCCGACGATGGACATCCTGCTGCTGATCTACCTGGTCTGGGTCCTGTGCCGGGTCGTCGCAGTCGGACTCCCGGCCGGTTTCACACCTGCATTCCAGTTGCTTGCCTGGTCGGCGATCCCAGTCGTCCTCCTCGTCATCACGACTCACCTCAAGGGCGACGGGACGCCCATCCGAAAGAGCTTGGAGCGCGGATTCCTCGTCGCCTGCGTATATGCGCTCGTCCAGTTCGTCGGTGGAGTGGTCGAGACGGCGATTCCCGGCCTTTCCTACGCACTTGGCGATGACATCCTGGAGAAGAACAACGTCATCTACTCGAGCACCGTTGCCGACTTCTCGAAGATCCCGTCGACCTACCAGAACGGCAACATCTTCGGACTGGCGGCCGCGGTGTTCTTCTCAGCAGCACTGCTGCGGATCGCGAAGAAGCAATCCAGCGTTCAAGACGTCGTCGTCCTCTTGGGGGCACTCGCGGCGATCGCGCTCTCTGGCTCCAGGACGGCGATCCTCGCGGCCGTGATCGTGACGCTTGTCGTGTTCCTACGCGGAGGAAGCCTCAGCCGCAAACTGGCCATCTCTGCCGTGGCAGTGGGCGTCGTGATGTCCGTGGTCACGATTCAGCCGGGCTTCATCGAGCGGTATTCGATCGACAACATCCTCGCATCAGGAGGTGCCGGCAGGAGCGATGTCTGGTCCATGGTGTTGTCGCAGCTGACGCCGCTCGAGTACTTCTTCGGCACGGCGTCCTGGCGCACTCCCGCGGAGGGGATCATCGGGATGATGATGCAGATCGGCATCTTCGGGATGATCCTGCTTGTCGCGATCATCGCGCGTTCAATCTCGCGCCGAAGCGGCATGTGGGTCGTGTGGTTGACGCTCGCCATCGGAGCAAGCATTGATTCCAGCTACATGCTGTTCCCGACCTGGTTCATCCCCGCAGCCCTCGCGGCCGCGGCGGTGACGGCCCCGGCTCGTCCGGCGGAGAGTCAGCCCCAGTTGGTCGTCCCGAAGTCAACGACATCGACGAGAGCGACCGGCCCGTCTCGAACGACGGCCGGAACGTCTTCGGTCTGAGACTCGGCTTGGCGCTACACCTTGCAAGCTCGATGTGGGTGACGGCGGTCCGACACAACCGAGGCCGCTACGGCGATCAGATCGACCGGACGAACAACCATCGATCAGCGGCAAATCGACCGTCGACCTGAGGGAGATCGGCTAGTACGGCTGAGCGCGCACGGCGGGATCGGAGAGCGTCGACGACTGCGCGCGTCAGCTCGCCGCGCGGAGCCTGAGGCGCCAGCACGCGATGTCCGTGGTTTTCCAGCCAGTCTGCGATGCCGGTTTCCGAGCTCGCGATGATCTCGGTTCCGACGCTGAGGCCCTCGACGATCGGAAGGCCGATCTGCTCTTTCCAGTTGGTGAAGGGTTGCGACAGTAGAACGGCGACGTCAGCTTGGCGCTGCGCCTCGAAGATGATGTCACGGGCGGGGTCGATGATGACGGTGGTTCGCGGTGCCGTCTGCGCCCAACTGAGGACCTCCGCTTCAAGCGGCCCCTTGCCGAGGATCTGCAGTTCGGCGTCCGGTGAGGCGGCCAACACGTCCGACCAGCTGTCCATGAGCTGGCGAATACCCTTCCGCTCGTCGAGCGCGCCGACGAACAGCACCTTCGAGGCCGGCTTGTCGCCCTCTCCGACGAGTGCGGACGGGTGGGCGGTCGGCAGGCCCCAGATCAGGGTCGTCTCCGGCGGACGACGCTTCATCCGGGCGCCGAGGAGGGCTTCGTAGTTCGTCTCCGCGTCGGCGGTGCCGAAGACGACGCGAGTCAGCGACCGGTAGCAGAATCCGACCGTCAGCCGCAGCAGGGCTCGGGTGACGGCGACTGGCAGATGTGTGCTCGAGGCGACCTTCCGCGGCAGGTCGGCGTTCTCGATCGCGTAGGTCACGAGCTGGGTCGGCTGACGATGGAACAGCCGGCCGATTCGCGCTGCCGCCGAGATAATCAGGTTCTGCGGCAGAGCGCTCGGAGCGTAGGGTTCGACGATCTCCAGCCTGGAGTAGGTGCCCTTGAGGACCAGTGTCGCGATGTGTGCGAATGACGTCTGTTCGACCCGGACTCCCGCAGGAGCTCGGGTCATATCGAAGTCGTACATCGGCTTCTGATAGAAGAAGTCGCCCGGGGCGCTGTCGTGCAGCCGCTCGAGGTGCGTCGTTCGCGCGCCGCGGTAATACCGGGCGATGGGTTTCTGGGTCATCGGGGCCAAGCGTCCTTCGTCACACGTTCGAAAGCAGGCTGTTCCGTCTGGCGCAGACCGTCTCGATACGCCAGCCAGATGTCACCAGCGAAGCGGAATCGGCCTGCGGCGACGCGTTTGCCCACACGCAGCGTCGCGCGGATGACGGACGCCAGGAGGAAGTGCCGCTGACGCGCAGCGACACGGCCGAGTCCATACGCCGAGTAGAGCTGGACTCGATCGCCGGCGATGCTGTGCGACGACGAGACCGCATGAGCGACGGTCGCGTCGAGTGCGATCGCAACCCCGAAACCCGCGGCGCGGGCGCGGTAGCCGAACTCCACGTCCTCCCAGTACATGAAGAAGGTCTCGTCCAGCAGGCCGATTGCCTCCAGAAGGCGTCTGGAGACCAGGACGCACGCCCAGGTCACGAAGTCGGGGCTCGTCGACCCCGCTGTCTCGTCGATCCGCAGGGGGAACCCGATGGTCGGACCAAGCGCCTGGAGTGAGCCGTCCTCATTGAGGATCGCCGGGCCGACGATTCCCACACTCGCATCGCGTTCGAACGCGGCCAGCATCGCGGACAAGGCTCCCTCGTGCAGCCGAGCGTCGTTGTTGATGACGAGCACGAAGTCTGCGCCAGTGTCGAGGGCATAGCGCAGACCGACGTTGACTCCGGCGGAGAAACCGCCGTTCTGCGACCGTTCGAGCAGGACGTGATCCGGAGCGTCCGACGTGTCGAGCGCTTGCCGAAGCGTGCCGTCAGCCTCGTTGTCGACGATGATGATCGGGTTCAGACCGCCGTCCTGTGCGAGCGAGGCGATGCAAGCGGTCGTGTTCTCTGCGTCGCGCCAGTTCAGGACGACCGCGGCAATCGAAGGTTGGGGCGAGGAGACCGCTTCAGGACGATCCATCAACGCTCTCGCAACACGTTCGAGACGATCTCAGCCGTCCGGTCCCAGCTGTAGCTCGCTGCCGGAGCCGTGGCGCGGGGACGGTCAGCGAGGACCGTGCGCAGGGCTTCGGACCAGGCCAGGTCGTCGTGCGCGTCACCGACCGGGAAACCCTGCCCACTCGAGATCTCGGCGATCGACTCGCAACCCTCCCAGAAGATCACCGGGGTCCCGCACGCGATGCTCTCGACGGCAGGCAGCCCGAAACCTTCGACCAGCGACGGGAAGACGGTGGCCACCGCGCCCCGGTAGAGGTCCGCGAGCTCCGGATCGGAGAGTCCGCTCCGCACCTCTACGCGGTCGGCAACCCCGAGCTCGGCGGCCCGACGCTCGGCACCCTCACAGTCGTTCATGACGACGACGAGTCTGGCGTCCGGCACGCGGGCCAGCGCTCGGAACGCGACGTCGACGTTCTTGTGCGCTCGCAGGTTGCCGACGTACAGGAAGTAGGGGAGAGCATCCGTGGCGTCAGCCGGGGCGTCGCCCGGGTGAAACGCCTCCGACAGCCCGTTGCCGGCGTTGACGACCTGGACGCGATCGTCATCCACCCACTCTTCGATCGCGCGCTTCGACGTCTCCGACACGGTCAGCACCAGTCTGTTCCGGCGGATGATCGGGCGCAGGACTGCCGAATAGTGCGCGAGGTACACGGCACGACGATTCGTCGTCGGGTGCAGATGGATCAGGTCGTGCACCGTCACCACCTGGGGCGAGCGCGCGAGGAACCCGTTGTAGCCGGGGGAGTAGATGGTCTCGCCGGAGGGCGTGCGGCGCACTCGGAGAAAGTCCTGCGGATCGGACGGCTTGCCGCCCACCTCGAGCGGCGACCACTCGACGCCCAGCCGCGAGAGCACCTCGGACGCATAACGACCGATGCCGTGGACGCCGCTCCACCTGGTGTCGGCAAGGATCATGAGGCGAGGGTCCGATCGGTTCCATCAGCTCGGGCGGAATGACCGACCCAGCCGGTGAGCTTGGTGGCGAACGCGGCGGATCCGAACAGGGCGTTGACCCGCTCCTGAGCCGGTGCCATGTCGACGAGGAGGGCGCGCTCGACCGCCTCGCGCAGCGTCGCGTCGTCGAGGGCATCGACGACGACACCGCCGTCGATGGCGAGCACGCTCTCAGACGCGCCACCTTCGGAGAGCACGAGCGCGGGCGTACCGAGGGCCATCGCCTCGACGGGCATGATGCCGAAGTCCTCGACGGCCGCGAACACGAGGAGCGACGCCGCCTGGTAGAGCGCGAAGAGCAACTCGTCGCTCGGCCTCGTCATGATGATGACCGGCACCGTCGCGGCATCTGCCAGTGCCTGTAGTTCGGCATGCTGCGGTCCAGCGCCCGCGAGCACGACCGGCAGGCCGGCGAGTTCGCCAGCGCGGATGGCGACGTCGAGTCGTTTGTAGTCGACGAAGCGGGAGGCACCGAGGACGTACTCGGTCGGCAGCGTCGAGAACAGGTAGGCGTCCTCGGCGCTCAGGCGGTCCGCCCAGGACGGCACGCTCTGGAGGTACTCGACGCGGACCGGCGGGTGGATGACCTCGGCCTCGACGCCCCACGAGCGTTCCATCCGCTGGCGGATGTAGTCACTGTTGGCGGCGAACGTCGCGCCGTCCTGCGCGCGGTTCCGGTCGATCCGTCGGAGTGCGGGCGCGATCGCCCGCGCCGCGAGGTTGCCGCCGCGGACGTCCAGCTCAGGGGCCCAGAGGTATCGAGCAGGCGTGTGGACGTAGACGAACCGCTGCGGGCCGTCCGCTCCCTGGCGTCCGCCGGCGTGATGCGCGAACGCGTGCGAGCTGATGAGGACGAAGTCGGCGGCGGTGACGTCGGTCCTGGCCCAGGTGGCCGGCATGAACGGCAGTGCGGCCGCTTTGCTCTTCCGCAGGGGTGTGCGGGCGATCCAGGATTCACTCACCGTGTGGCCGGGGAAGCGGTCGGGCGCGTTGCTCCACAGGCAGTGGATGTCGGCGTCGGGATAGGCGGCGGCCATCGCATCGACGACGTTCTCGGAGCCGCCGTGCCGCTCGATCCACTCGTGGATGATGAGCCCCGCCATCAGTGGGCTTCCTTGCCCGGAGCCACGACGGCCCGGATGGTGCGCCAGAGGATGATGACGTCGCCGGTCAACGACCAGTTCTCGACGTAGTACAGATCGAGGCGGATGGCGTCCTCCCAGCTGAGTGCCGAGCGACCGCTGACCTGCCAGAGGCCCGTCATGCCGGGCTGCACGATGAGGCGACGCTTCGCCGCGGAGTCGTAGAGCGCGACCTCGCCCTCACGCTGTGGGCGCGGACCGACCAGGCTCATGTCGCCGCGGAAGACGTTGATGAGCTGGGGGAACTCGTCGAGCGAGAACTTCCGCAGCGTGGCGCCGACGCGGGTCAGGCGTGGGTCGTTCTGCACCTTGAACAGCGGCCGGTCGCTCGTGCCCTGCTCGGCGAGCAGCGCGGCCAGTTCGGCGTCGGCGTTCACCCGCATGGATCGGAACTTGAGCATGTTGAAGGGCTCGCCGTTCAGGCCGATGCGTTCCTGGCGATACAGGACCGGACCGGGGCTGGTGAACTTCACCAGGAGGGCGACCACCAGCAGGATGGGGGAGGCGACGAGCAGGATGAGGCCGGAACCGAGGATGTCGAAGGCGCGCTTGGAGAAGCGCTTGCGACCCTCGTAGCGAGGGGTCTCCACGTGGATGAGTGGAAGGCCGGCTACTGGGCGGGTGTGAATGCGCGGGCCGCCGACGTCGGTGAGGCTCGGCGCGACGATGAGATGCTGGCGCCCCGGTTCGAGACTCCAGCTCAACTCGCGGACACGCACCGGCGTCAACTCGTCCGAGCTGGTGATGATGACCGTATCTGCGCGTGTCACTGCGAGGGCGTCGAGAACTGTGTCAACGGTGCCAGAGACCGGGATACCGGTGTCACCGAGGGTTCCGCCGACCTTGCCCGTCGGAACGCAGGCGCCGACCACTCGATAGCCGGCGTCCGTGTTGCGGGTGAGTTCCTTGGCGATGTGTTCGGCCGAATCAGCCGATCCCACGAGCAGCACCAGCGACGCGTAGCGACCGTGGGCACGCTGCACGGACAGCCACTGGCGCCACATCCACCGTGACAGCAGCAGGACGAGGATCCCAAGGGGGAAGGCCAGCAAGAAGTATCCGCGCGCGAGATCGAGCTTCACGAGGAAGGCGATGATCGCGATGATGCCGAACAGGCGGATACTCGCGTCGGCGATGAGTCGGTACTCCGCATTCCCGCTTCCGACCACTCGGTACTCCCGGGTGCCGAAGATGCGAAGCGTCACGAGCCAGGCGACGATGAGGGTGATCGAGATGACGGTGTAGTTCACGACAACGCGTGTCATGTCGAATCCGACCGAGGTCGTCTCCTGGTCGAAATCGAACCAGAACAGTTGGGTGCCGAAGACGATCCAGATGAGGACGATCGCGTCGGTAACTGCGAGGCGCCGAGCGTAGACCCGGCGCCAATCGCGCACGACAGCGCGAGCTGGGTCGGGGGGAGTGCTCGCAGGCGTCGTTGGCAGCGGCACGGAAGGCTGCGACAGCATGCGGTCTCCGTGGTGGAACACGTAATTACTACGGGTGACGAGGGAAGAGCTTGGTGGTTCGATACGCGGATGTATCGGGACTGCTGCTGAGACTATCGGTGAAGATGCGCAACATCTGTCCTCCTTTTTGCGGATGCGCCCCGGATTGGTGACAAATGTAGGGATAACCCTAGCCCCAGGTGACGCCGCCGTCCGGCGAGCGGTACAGCTGGTCGCCGACCCAGAGCCAAGCGCCCTGGCCGGAGATCGCGAGTGCGGCCGGTGCTGACACGTCGGCTCCGTCTATACAGCCGACGAGCGGGGCGCTCGCGAACGCCGCGGGGACCCCGTTGATCGCCAGCGCGCCCAGGCCGTTGCATCCGGGAACACCGCGGGCCACGAACATGAGGCGCTCGCCCTCGGTGGCAAGCGCATGCACACCGGCGTACGGGGTGGTACCCCACGATCCGGTGGTCGGGTCCCATTCCGCCAGGACGGCCGTGCAAGCGGTCACGGTCCTGTCGGTCGTCGCACTCATGACGTCGATGGCTGGGCAGGGGAGCCCGACTCCCTGGCCCGACACGACGATGGCCGCGTCATCAGGGGTCAGGTAGCTGATCTCGCCCGGCAGGGCGGCATCCGGTGCCCAAGAGTCACCGGCATCTGAGGACGAGAAGCCTCCGACCGCACAGGCTTCGCCGGTTGCACCGATGATCTCGATCTCCCCATCGTCGCCGGTCGTGAGAGCGAGCACCTGACGGAGGTCGAATGCGCTCGTCGCCAGCGGTGTCCAGGTCTCCCCGGCGTCGACGCTCCGCTCGACGACTGCGGGCGTCGATGAGCAGGCGCCCGCAGTGGCACGCCAGAGGGTCTGGCCGTCCACCGTGGTGATGAAGCGCTTGCCGTCCGCTGCGGCGTCACCCGTCGGTTCCGCCGATGCGTCAGGCGCGGGTTCCGGCTCAGGCGTCGTGTTGAAGGTGACGAGTGGCCGCGGCGTGCGGTCAGCCGTCGGTGCGCGGTTCGCCGTGAGGGCGAGCCCGACGAGGATCACATCGACGATGAGGAACAGCACCAGACCGACGACGACCAGCACACGTTGGCTGGAACTCAGGGAATCGCGCCACCGCGACCGGACGTTCGCCGATCGGAATGTGGAGCGTCCGCGCTTCGTGCTCACCGCCGATCGCCCGACTGCGCCAAGTGCTTCGCGATGATGTCGATGAACTCATTGATCTGCGCACCGACCCGCTCGTACGTTTCCGAGCTGCGACGGTACGGGTCTTCGATGTCGTCGTCGTCAGGGTTCGCCGGAGGTGGCACCAGGCCGCGTTCGGCCGCGACCGACGCGACGAGCTCCCGGAGATCGGCGGCTGGTTCAGTCTCCGCGATCAGGCGAGCGAACTGCGGAACGGTGAATGTCACTCGCGAGGCACGGGGGAGGAGACGGGCGACATCGCTCCGGTGCTCTCGCGTCGCCGTGAGGATGAGATCCGCTTCCGCGACGATGTCCCGGTCGAGCTGCCGCGCGACGTGGTTGCTCGGATCTCCGCCGAAACGACGTGACTGCTCGACGACCTCTGGCGGCATGGTCAGCTCAGGTTGCATCCCCGTGCCTGCACTGGACACGCGGATGAGGTGGCCACCCGCGGTGACGCCGGCACCATCGAGCCGTGCCTTCAGGAGCTGGGCACCAAGCGCCGACCGGCAGATGTTCCCGGTGCAGACGAAGAGCACCGAGAACGGACGGATGGCCGCCATTGTGGCGTCGGTCACGCCTTCACGTCCTCGGCGTAGCCGTAGCCGGCACCATAGCCGTAGCGCGCGTATCCGTAGGCGTCCGGGCCCTTCGTCGGGACCATGGTCATGACGAGACCGGCGACCGAGGCGTTCACATGGACGAGCGCCTCGAGCGCACCCTTCAGCTGGTTCTTGTGGGTCCTGCCGGCGGCAACGACGACCAATGCGCCGCCGGTGTGGCGAGCCAGCAGTGCACCATCCGTGACGGGAAGGAGTGGCGGTGCGTCGATGAGCACGTAGTCGAACTGCTTCTCGAGACCGGAGATGAGCTTCTGCATGACGCTCGAGCCGAGGAGCTCGCTCGGGTTCGGCGGGATCGCGCCGGCCGGGAGGACGGTGAGCGCACCGCGGCCCCAGGGCTGCATCGTGTCCTCGAGCGTCGCGCGCCGGATGAGGACATCGCTGAGGCCGACGGCTCCTTCGAGGTCGAAGTAGGTGGCGAGCTTCGGTCGACGGAGGTCGGCGTCGATGATGATGACGCGGTGGCCGGCGTCCGACAAAGCAATCGCGAGGTTCGCCGCCGTCGTGCTCTTGCCCTCGCTCTGGATCGACGAGGTGACGACGTAGCTGCGGGGTTGGTCGCTGACGTCGAGGAACTGGAGGTTCGTTCGAAGGCTGCGGAACGATTCGGCGCGCGGGCTCTTCGGGTCGGCTTGGACGATCAGGGGGCGCTGCTTCGCCTTCGGATCGAATGCGATACCGCCCATGATCGGAATCTCGGTGAGACCCTCGATGTCGCGCTCGTTCCGGATGCGGGTGTCGAGCGTCTCACGGAGGACCGCGAAGGCGATTCCGAGCGCGAGGCCGATGAGGACACCGAGAGCGAGATTGAGGGGTACGTTCGGGCTGCCTGGCGTCGTCGGCACGTTCGCTTCTTGCACGCGAGTCAGTTTCACCGGGCTCGTTGCGCCGTCGTCGGTGCTCTCGATCTTCGCGACGACGCCGGTCAAGCTTTCCGCGGTGGTGTTCGCGAGCTCGGCGGCGAGAACCGGGTCCTCGCTCGTCGCGGTGATCTGGATGATCGTGGTGTCGGGCGTGGCCACGGCGGACACTTGCCCGCCGAGCTGGCCGGCGGTGATGTTGAGTTCGAGCGCCGCGATGACCGGCTGGAGCACGATCGGTGTGCTCACGAGGTTGACGTACGTCTTGACCCGCTGCTGCGAGTAGGTGTTCCCCTGCGTGAGGTCCGACACGTTGTCACTCGACTGTGTCGAAACGAACACCTTTGCCGACGAGCTGTACTCGGGCGTCTTCGCCAGAGAGTAGGCGGCAGCGGCGGCGACGCCGACGAGCACGAGCGCGACGATGAGCACCCAATACTTGCGAAGGACACGGAGATAGTCGGTGAGCTCCACGCGGTGGCTTCCGTTCGATGAGGAGGAGAGCGGTTCACCCTGCTACCAAGGCGTGCCCCGAACAGGGCGTTGGGAGCCATGCTGCCATAAACCGACGCTTGTTCCCGAGCGTCCGTGTCATGAGCGTGGCCGATTGCCGTAGTTTGCTCTCGTGACGATCCCAGGTGAGACCATTCCGCGCGACGAGCAGCAGGCGGCGCGGACGCGTCTCGTGATCGCGACGATCGGATTCGCAGCGACCGTGGTGATCGCGCTGGGATTCCCGGGCGGTGTCCGGATGGTCGGGCCGTTCTCCCCGCTCGGTGGCTATCTGCTCGTGTGGCTTCCACTCGTGCTGGCCCTCGTCATCGTCCTGCTCGTCCCCAGCCTGCGCCCAATGGCTCCGTCCGCCGTCCGGTGGGGCATCCGCCCGATCGACCTTCTCTGGGGTGCTGCGGCGGGTCTCCTTCTGCGGATCATCGTGAGCTCGCTCGAGGTCCTTTCCTATGGCGGGCTTCCCGCCACAGCTGGGAACGCTGTCCCGCTCGCGACCGCGGACGACGTGGTGTACGTCGTCGTCGCACTGCTTTCAGTAGTCCTCATCGCGCCGGTGATCGAGGAGACCTTCTTCCGCGGGCTCGTCCTCCCGTCGATCATCGGGATGCTCCGCGGCGGGCGATGGATCGCGGTCGCGGTCAGTGCGTCGCTCTTCGCCGTCCTGCATCTCCTCGCCGTCACCACCGTCGCCCAGGCGATCGTCGTCGGGGTTGGGACGCTGCTCGTCGGACTTGGCGCGGGAAGCCTCGCGGTCCTGACCGGTCGGCTCGGGCCCGCGATCGTGGCGCATGTCGTGTTCAATGCGTCGATCCTGGCGCTCGGTCTGTCCGCCGTGACCGGCGGCACCGGCGTCGTGATTGAATAACCCCCATGCCGGCACCCGAATCCGACAATCGTCGCTCGCCTTCCTCAGGCCCATCGAGAACCTCCTCCCGGGGGTCCGGAAGCCGGCGAGCCACGAGCGCGCGCTCCCGCGCTCGACGACGGGAGAACGCCGACCCCGAGCGGCTGCGTGCTCGACGCCGGAGGACCGCACTCATCGTCTCCGGCGTTCTCGTGCTGTTGTTGGCGGCCGTCGCGTGGATCGGTGTACGCGCATTCCTCGCCAAGGGGGAGCTGGAAGCGGCAGTGCCCCTTGCCCAGCAGGTCCGCGAGCAAGTGCTCGGCGGAGACGCAGCTGCTGCAGGTAAGACCGCTCGTGAGCTCGCATCCCACGCCCGCGAGGCTGCCGCGCTGACGAGTGATCCGATCTGGCGCGCCGCCGAGATCGTGCCGTGGATCGGGCCGAACCTCGCAGCTGTCCGGAACTTGGCGGGTGCGACCGATGAGGTCGCGGTCGGAGCGATCGCTCCGTTGGTGAACCTCTCCGGGTCGCTTCGCCCCGACCTGTTCAAGCCTGTTGACGGTGCGGTGCCGCTGCAGCCGATGATCGATGCTCAGCAGGACGTTCGCTCGGCCGACGACGCTCTCGAGGGTGCGGCCAAGCGAGTTCGAGGGATCGAGCAGTCGGGCCTCATCAGTCAGGTGTCGTCTGCGGTCGACCAGCTCGGACCGGTACTCACCGAGACCGCCGACACCGTCGATGCAGCGCGGCGCGCCATCGATCTGCTGCCGGTGATGCTCGGCGCGAACGGTCCGCGCAACTACCTGGTCATGTTCCAGAATCCTGCCGAGCCGCGCGCGAGCGGCGGCAACCCGGGTGCCCTGGCTCTGATCGGTACAGACGGAGGCCGCATCTCGCTCCTGCAGCAGGCGACGTCGGGCGACTTCCCGCGATTCCCGGAGCCGGTTCTGCCGCTGTCGACGGAGACCGCCGGCATCTACGGCAACATCACGGGCCGTTTCATCCAGGACGTCACGCTGACGCCGCGATTCGACGTGTCCGCCGAGCTTGCATCGGAAATGTGGTTCCAGCGGTTCGGTACCCGCGTCGATGGCGTCCTCAGTATCGACCCGGTCGCCTTGGGATACCTGCTCGCGGCGACGGGACCGATCGACCTTCCCTCGGGTGATCAGCTCACGACCGAGAACGCGGCAGATCTACTGCTGAACCAGGTGTACCAGCGTTACCCCGCTGGGGCCGAGCAAGACGCCTTCTTCGCGGCAGCATCGGCTGCGGTCTTCGACCGCATCTCGACCGGTAACTTCGACGCCACGAAGTTGGTTGCAGCACTCGCCAAGTCGGGGGACGAGCGACGCGTTCTGGTGTGGAACGCCGCTGAAGCGGAGCAGGTGCTCTTGGCCGGAACCACGTTGACCGACATGCTACCGACCGAGGAGCAGCAGGCCGACGCATTCGGCGTCTACATCAACGACTCCACCGGTAGCAAGATGGGGTACTACCTCGACGTCGAGACGCAGAGTGGCATAGCACAGTGCGGTGCCGCAGGACAGGTCTTGGGTTTGCGTCTGAAGATTACGAACACGGCTCCGGCTGACGCAGCCACCTCGCTGAGTGACTACATCACCGGCGCTGGCATCTACGGGGTCACGCCAGGGAACTTCAACTTCAAGGTCGCGGTCTACTCGCCTCCAGGGTCGTACACCGAGGGAGTTCAGCGTGATGGCGCTGATCTCTCGGTGCAACCCGGGCTCGACGGTGATTTCCCGGTGTCCCAATTCAGGCTCGAGTTGGCTCCAGGTGAGAGCACGACGATCGACGTGGGGGTTTCAACGTCCGGCGTGTCGAAGCAGCCTTTTGTCGTCTCGACCCCGAAACTTCATCTTTCCGAAACACAACAACTGGTGCCTACCTGCAAATTTGCCGTACAGTGATGCGTGTTGTCGGATTTGAGCCGTTTTCGGGGGGTATCAGATTCGGCGCAATATTCTTCGTCACGACGCCGCTGGTTGTGACGGTAGCTACAGCTATGCCAGCACAGCACCGCTAACTGACAAGTCTCCAAGGGGAACCCACATGCTCAAGAAAATCACCGCGGTCTTCGCGCTGGCCCTCGCTGGCCTGTTCGTCGCTCCGCTCGCTGCAAACGCTTCGTACGTTCCTGGCGCCGACATCGTCGTTACCGGCAACGTCGCTCCCGGTGGAACGTTCGACGTCACGTTCACCGATGGCGCGTTCCAGCCGAACGAGGACGTGTCCCTCGCCCTCACCGGTGAGAACGCGACCGGCGCGACGCTCGCAGCCGTTGACACAAAGACGCTCGTCAAGACCGCCTCGGCCACCGGGTCCGTCGTCCTGACCGTCACGCTCCCGACCAACGCGACCGGCACGTACACGGTCACCGGCACCGGCCTCTCCTCGCAGCTCATCGGCACCATCACGGTCACCGTGAAGGCTGCTGCTGCAGGTGGCGGCGCCGGCAACGGCGGGCTCGCCGACACCGGTTTCAACACCCCGGCCTTCCTCGTGTGGGGTGCTGCCGGCGCAGTCGTCCTCGGCGCAGCGCTCATCGCGGTGTTCGTGATGATCCGCCGCCAGCGCGCAGGCGTTGCAGCGTAGTAAGCCTCTCGACCTTCGGGTCAACAAGAACGGCCGGTGCATCTGCACCGGCCGTTCTTGTTGGTGTCCGAACCCTACGCGTCGTCGCTCGGGTGGTCGGGGTCTTCCTCCTGGTTGAAGTTCGAGGCGTCGGGGTCGTGACCGACCGCGAGGCCGTCCTCGCTGTTGGGGATGGTCTGGTTCTCGCCCAGGCCGCCCGGCTTCGGCGTTCCCTCGCTGCTGTTCTGGTCGGGGTCGTTCGTGTCGTTCGTCATGGGGAACACGTTAAGAGGTACAGCGGCGCGGGTGAGCGGGCTTGACAGGGGGTCCGGGCGGAGGTTCTGGCCCTTCGACAAGCTCAGGGACCGGGGGGGTGCTCAGGGACCGGTGGGGGTTGCTCAGGGACCGGGGCGACGGGCTCAGGGACCGGGCGGACCGACGGTTCTTGCGGAAAACGGATAGGCCGGGATATACCTCCCTTCCGGGGGACAGGTGACGGGCAATACAGTTCCAGCAGCCTGGGTCCGGTCGTCGGATCCTGCACGACCGAAACGAGCATCATGACCATGACCATCGGCAAGAAGACCGTCCCGACGCCCATCGCCGTCTCCTTCTGGCTGTGGGTGGTCGTCGCCGTCCTCCTCGTCATCTCCGGCATCATCACCGCCACCTCGCCAGCCGAACAGACCGCCGCCGCCAACCTCAAGCTGCCCGTGCCGACCGAGGTCATGACCATCTCCTCCGGCATCGGCTCGATCATCGGCGCCGCACTCCACGTGCTCTTCGCATGGTTCATGGTCCAGGGCCGCAACTGGGCACGCGTCGTCCTCACGATTTTCGGTGTCCTCTCCGTGCTCGGCTCCATCGCCACGATCTTCACCGGTAGCATCCTCGCGATCATCGTCGTGATCGTCACGATCGTCGCCGTCGTGGAGATGTACCTGCCGGCAGCCCGCGCGCACTTCTCCCGCCCCGTCCGATGACCCAGGAACGGACCGACCCACCGCCGACCCCGCGCCAGCAGCGCGCCGAAGACCGCCGGGCGGCTGCGGCTCTGCCCTACTCTCCGGCGGACGGCAGCCGCTGGGGCGCTGGCACCGCGCTCGTCGTCCTCGCGATCACCCTGGCCCTGCTGGTCGTGCTCCGCATCGTGCTCCCGGCGATCCTCGGGGACACGCAGCTCGCCGATCTCATCCTCTGGACCGTCTTCTACGGCGGCATCCTCGTGGCGATGGGCGTCGTCTGCAAACGGCTCGGCACGGGCTCCTGGGTCACCGACTTCGGCCTGCAGTTCCGCTGGTTCGACGTCTTCATCGGTCTGGGCTCGGCGATCGGCATCCGTCTCGTCGCCGGCATGATCGACGGCGTCGTCATCACCCTGATGGGCGGAACGCCGAAGTCCAACATGGCGCCGCCGGCACCCGAGATCGGGTGGGTCATCCTCAACTCGGTGATCGCGGTCGCCATCGTCGCGCCCTTCTGCGAAGAGCTCCTCTTCCGAGGCCTACTGCTGCGCGGCTTCCGGAACACGGTCCTCCGCGGACGGTCGACCGGAGCGGTGCGCGGTGGCGCCGCGACGCCGTCGACCTCTCGTCGTCGCGCCGCCGCCGTCGTCTCCGTCGGGGTGAGCGCGCTGCTCTTCGCCGCCGTCCACCTCTATGAAGGATGGGGGAGTCCGGTGACGATGGTCACGCTGGGCCTCAGCATCCTCGTGCTCGGCATCGTCAACGGCGTCTACGCCGCGACGACCAAGCGCCTCGGCCCCGGCATCTGGACGCACGTCTGGTTCAACGGGATGGCCGCCGCGACGGTGATCGCGACTGCGATGAGCTGACGGACCGAGGGGTCAGGAGGCGGAGGGTCGGACGCGGCGCTCGTAGGCGGCGTCGGCCGCGAGGACCGCACGCACCCGGGCCAGGTCGAACTTCGGCCTGCGATCGAAGTCGTAGATGCCGTTCTGCTCCTGGAACGTGTCGGTGAGCTGCGTGTAGCAGTAGCCGAACATGTTCTCGTCGTCGGTCAGCACCCGGACGAGCCCCGCGAAGCGCTCGTGGAACTCCTCGACCGACGCCACCCGCGCCCCATAGCCCCAGGAGTCACCGCCGGTGTCCGCCGCCGCGAGCTCCGCGTTCCACCAGATGCCGCCGAACTCCGACACGAAGAACGGCTGCCCCTCGTACGGCAGGGAGATGGTGCGTCCATCCTCGAGGTTCGTGAACGGCTCACCGTCCGCGATCCCGCCCTGTTCGACGGCGAACGCCGCCGGGTCCTGCTCGTAGGAGTGCGCGTCCCACACGTCCGTCTCCCGCACCCGGTGCGCGTAGCCCGAGGCGTCGATCACCGGGCGACTCGGGTCGATGAGCTTCGTCGCGAGGAACATGCCGCGCGTGACGTCGTCGAGGACCGTCACCCGGTCGTGCAGGGTCTGGTGCGTCTCGTTCAGCGGGCACCAGCCGATGATCGACGGATGGTTGACGTCGCGCTCCAACGCCTCGACCCACTGGGTGATGAACGACGCCGTCGGACCCTGGTTGTGACCGACCGTGCCCGCGCCCGACACTCCCCAGTCGCCGAACTCGCCCCACACCAGATACCCGAGCCGGTCCGCGTGATAGAGGTACCGCTCCTCGAACACCTTCTGGTGGAGCCGCGCACCGTTGAACCCGGCGTCCATCCCGAGCGTGATGTCGGCCACGAGCGCGTCGTCGTCCGGCGCGGTCATGAGTGACGACGGCCAGTACCCCTGGTCGAGCACGAGCCGTTGGAAGACGTGCTCGCCGTTGATCAGCACCGCGGTGCCGTCGATGGCGACACTGCGCAGCCCCGCGTAGCTCGAGACGCGGTCGGTGACGTCGCCGGCACCATCGCGGATCTCGATGTCGAGGGTGTAGAGGAACGGGTCGGCCGGGCTCCAGAGCCGCTGCTGGTCGGCCGGGACCTCGAGCCGCACCGACGGCGACATCGTCGACCCGAGCTGCGCGGTCTCGCTGGTGACGACCACGCCGTCGGCGGACAGGGTCACCGTCGCGGTCGCCCCCGCCGCGTTCCGACTGGGGACGAGCGTGCAGTCGAACCGCGCGGCGTCCGCATCGGGGACCACGGTGAACCGCCGCAGGTGCAGCTCGTCGACGGCCTCCACCCAGACCGTCTGCCAGATCCCCGTGGTGCGGGTGTAGTAGCAGTCGGTGTTGCCGTACCAGGTCGCCTGCTTCCCACCGGCCTTCGGCTCGTGACGGGTGTCGCGCGCGCGCACCACGATCTCGAGTTCCTGGCCCGGCTCGACCGCGCCGAGCGGCACCCGGATCGGCGTGAAGCCACCCCGATGCCGCATCGCCTCGACCCCGTCGACCCACACGGTCGTGTCGTGGTCGACGGCACCGAAGTGCAGCACGCCCTGCTTGCCCTGCCACGCCGACGGCACCGTGAAGCGCGTGCGGTACCAGACGGCCTCCATGAAGTCCGTGTGCTCGACGCCCGACGCAGCCGACTCCGGCGCGAACGGGACGAGGATGCGATCGGTCAGTTCGCGGCCGAGGAGCCCGCGCTCGAGCCCGCTGTCGCCGGCGTCGATCTCGAACTCCCAGAGGCCGTTGAGATTGACCCAGCCGTCGCGGACGAGCTGCGGCCGCGGGTACTCCGGGCGCGGCTGCGGCGTGTTGTCGGCGCGGCCGCTCGGCAGCGGGGCGGGGAAGAGGAGAGGGTGCGTCATGGGTGTCGTTCCGATGCGTGGTGATGGGTGGAGGTGTCGTCGGGCCCTTCGACAGGCTCAGGGACCGGGGGCTGAGCCTGTCGAAGGGCGGGGAGTCGCTAGCGGGCGTCGTCGACGGCCTTCGTCAGCTCGGCGACGAAGGCCTCGGCGGCCTCCTTGGGGGTGGTCTTGCCGAACTGGACGTCCTGGTTGTAGCGGCCGAGGATCTTCTCGCTGTCGCCACCACCGACGGGCGTGATCGCCGGCGGGGTGCCCGACTCCTCGCGCGCAGCGTCGACGACGCCCGCCACGATGCGGTCCGTCGGCGTCAGGTCGGGGTCGATCGCCTTCTGGAAGTCCGGGTTCGCCGGCATGCCGCGTTCGGTGCTGAACAGCTTCGCGACCTCGGTGTCCGTCGTGAGGAAGTCCACGAGCAAGGCCGCCTCAGCGGGGTGCTCGGACTTCGACGAGACCGACCAGTACATCGACGGCTTCAGGTACTGGTATCCCTCGGAGGCGTCCTTCGCCGCGGGGAAGGGGAGCATGTCGAGCTGGTGGTCGGGTGCAGCGGCCTGGAAAGCGGTGAGCACCGACGACGGCTGGAAGGTCATCGCGACCTTGCCCGTGCTCATGTCCATGAGGTCGATCGCCACACCGTTGCCCTCGGCCAGCTGCGAGGCGCTCGGGGCCGCGCCGCTCTCGATCTGGTCGAGCGCGTACTGCCAGTAGCTCTCCACGACCTCGGGCTTCAGGATGACCTTGCCGTCCTTGTCGTAGATGTCGTTGCCGTGCTGCCGCGCCCAGAGCGTGAGGGTGGGCATGTCGCCGCCGAACGGGGACATGCCGTGGACAGCGCCGCCCGAGGCCTCGGTCACCTGCAGGGCGACGTCGTTGAGCTCGTCCCACGTCCACGTCGTCGCGTCGGGCAGCTGGATCCCGTACTGCTCGAAGATGGACCGGTTGACCATGAGGCCGACGGTGCCGACGCCGATCGGCACGCCGTACAGCTCGTCCTTCACCTTGCCCTGGTCGAGCACCTCCGCGCTGAGGTCGGAGGTGTCGAGGAACTTGTCGAGAGCACCGAGGTCGGCGAGAGCCCCGCGCTGGGCGTACGAGGCGAGGTAGAGCTGGTCGAACTGCATGACGTCGGGGGCGTCACCGCCGGCGACCGTGGTGGCGAGTTTGTCCCAGTAGCCGCCCCACTCCGTCGACTGACCCTTGACGGTGATGTTGGGGTACTTCTTCTCGAACAGGTCGATGGCGGCGCGGGTGCGCTCGTCACGGGCCGTGGCACCCCACCAGTTGAAGGTGATGGTGACGTCCTCGTCGCTGAGCGCGGCGTCGCCGTTCCCACCGCCGACGGCGCAGCCGCTGAGGGCGAGCGCCGAGACGGCGGTGGCGGCTGCGAAGCCGAGGAGGCGGGACCGGGATCGTGGTTGGCGTTGCATGATGCTCCTTTGCATGGGTGGATCGGTTGGCCCTTCGACAGGCTCAGGGACCGGGTTGTGGGCTCAGGGACCGGTTGTGGACTCGGGGACCGGGTTGTGGACTCGGGGACCGGTTGGGGACTCGGGGACCGGGCCCTTCGACAGGCTCAGGGACCGGGCCCTTCGACAGGCTCAGGGACCAAGTGCAGCTCGAGGGTTACTTGCCTCCGGTGGTCGCGATGCCGCGGAGGAGGAACCGCTGTCCGAACAGGAAGGCGAGGAACACCGGCAGCAGGGTGACGACGCTCATGGCGAAGAGGGCGCCGTAGTCCGATTGCGACTGGGTGTCGACGAACGACCGGAGGGCGACCGACGACGTGTACTTGTCGGGGTCGGTCACGAAGATCAGCTGGCCGAAGAAGTCGTTCCACGTCCAGATGAAGGTGAAGATCGCCGTCGTCGCGAGTGCCGGGGTCATGAGCGGGAGCATGATCTGCACGAAGATCCGCAGGTGACCGGCTCCGTCGATCCGCGCCGCCTCGTCGAGCTCGCGCGGGATGCCGCGGATGAACTGCACCATGAGGAAGATGAAGAACGCGTCCGTCGCGAGGAACTTCGGCACGATGAGCGGCAGGTAGGTGTTGATCCAGTCGAGCTGGGCGAAGATGACGTACTGCGGGATGATCAGCACGTGGATCGGCAGCATCATCGTGAGCAGCATGGCCGCGAAGGCGAAGCGCTTGAACCGGAACCGCAGCCTTGCGAAGCCGTACGCGGCGAGCGAGCAGGTGAGCAGATTGCCGATGATCGACCCGACGACGACGATCGCCGAGTTCGCCAGGTAACTCCCGAACGGCTGTGCGAGCGCGTTCCAGCCGTTCGTGTAGTTCGACGCTTCGAAGGTGTCGAGCACGAGGCCCGGGTTGTCGAAGATGTACCCGTTCGGGCGGAGTGACGACACCACCATCCACAGCACGGGGTAGAGCATCAGCAGCCCGAGCAGGATCAGCAGCGCGTGCTTGCCGATGCTCGAGATCCGCTGCCGACGCAGGAGCTTGGCGCGCTGAGCATCACCACGCTCGCGACGGGCGGCCGCATCGGGTGAGAGTCCGTCCTCGGATGAGGGGCGGGTCTTGAGGTCAGTCATCGTAGAACACCCAATACTTCGAGGCCCAGAAGTTGATGGCCGTGGCGGCGGCGATGATGATGAGCAGGAGCCACGCGATCGCCGACGCGTACCCCATCTGGAAGCTGCCGAAGCCCTTCTGGTACAGGTAGAGCGTGATGAACAGCGTCGAGTCGGACGGCCCGCCCGATCCGTTCGACACCACGTACGCCTGCGTGAACGACTGGAACGCGCCGATGATGCCGAGCACGAGGTTGAAGAAAATGATCGGGCTGAGCAGCGGGAGGGTGATCGACCGGAACTGCGTCCACCGGCCGGCGCCGTCCGTCGACGCCGCCTCGTAGTACTGCCGAGGGATCTGCCGGAGGCCCGCGAGGAAGATCACCATCGGGGCACCGAACGTCCACACGTGCAGGATGATCAGCGTCGACAGCGCGGTGTCGGGTTCCGAGATCCACCCGGGGCCCTGGATGCCGAAGACGGCGAGCAGCGCGTTGACGAGACCGCTCGAGCCGAAGACGAGCCGCCAGAGGACGGCGATCGCGACGCTGCCGCCGAGCAGCGACGGCAGGTACAGCACCGACCGGTAGAACGAGAGCCCGCGCAGGCCGCGATCCAGGAGGACCGCGATCGCCAGGGCGACCATGAGCTGCAACGGCACCGAGACCAGGACGTAGGTGATGGTCACACCGAGGGACTGGTGCAGGCGGGGGTCCTCGACCATCCGCTGCGCGTTCTCCAGCCCGGTGAAGTTCGGGTTCTGGAGGAGGTTGTAGTCGGTGAACGACAGGTAGAGCGAGACGAGTACCGGCCCGAGCGTGATGACGAGGAAGCCGATGATCCAGGGGCCGAGGAAGAGGAGCGCCGCGCGGTTGTCCCGGAACTCGGAAGCGTCGCGATGCTTGATCGCCCCCTTCGGCGTCCGCAGCGCGCGCAGCTCGTTGAGCGCGCTCATGTGGCGGCTCGGGTGATGGGTGGTGGGCTCTCGAACATGCTGCGCATCTCCTTCGACTCGCTGCGACCGTGCTGACAGGGAGACACGCTAACCGCTTGTGCTACGTAGCACAAGACGGATTTGGAAATCGGTTGCCGCCGGTATCCGGCGGTCGTGGAGTCGGTACGCTTGCGTCAGGACCGACGCACGGTGGAGCGCGCGCGACCGACGGGGAGGCACGGATGGCAGTGACCGCACGGGATGTCGCGCAGGCGGCCGGCGTCTCTCAGCGCACGGTGTCGGACGTCGTGAACCTGCCGGGACGGGTCGGAGCAGAGACCCGCAAGCGCGTGCAGACGGTGATCGACGAGCTCGGCTATCGGCCCAATCCGCACGCGAGGGGGCTCCGCAACAACCGCAGCGGACTCATCGCGCTCGTCGTCCCCGAGCTCGACGTGCCGTACTTCTCCGACCTCGCCCGCTGCCTCATCCCCGAACTCACGAAGCGCTCGCTCACCCTCGTCGTCGACCAGACGAACGGCGACCCGGAACGCGAGCGCGCCGTGCTCACCGGGGGAGCGGTGTCCTCGACCTTCGACGGCGTCCTGCTCAACGCGCTCAACCTGACGGCAGCCGACGTCGAAGCGGCCGCCGCGACCCAGCCGATCGTCCTCCTCGGAGAGCGGGACTACGGCGCGAGCGCGGACCACGTCGCCATCGACGGCACCGAAGCGGCCTACGTCGCGACCCGGCACCTGATCGAACGTGGCTGCACCCGGATCGCCGCCATCGGTCGGCAGGCTCATTCCACGGGCACCGCGAAGCAGCGGGTGGACGGGTTCGAGCGGGCGATGCGGGAGGCCGGACTCGACCCGAACCGGTATATGGCCGAAGGGGAATACGACCGAGCGAGCGGAGCGGCCGTCATGGGGGCGATGCTCGACGCGGGCGATCCTCCTGACGGCGTGTTCTGTTTCAACGACCTCATGGCGCTGGGCGCGATGCGTGCCGCGTGGGATCGCGGCGTCGACATCCCGCGCGACCTGGCGGTGGTGGGCTTCGACGACACCGAGGACGGCCGGTACGCGATGCGGTCGCTGACGACGGTCGCGCCCGACAAGGAGGCCATCGCCCGCGAGGCCGTCGCGATGCTGGTCGAACGCGTGGCCGGGCACGTCGGGCCGGGGCGGCGGGTGCGCGCCGGGTTCGAGCTGATCGTCCGAGAATCGTCCGGTCCGGTGCGACTCACCCGATGACGGCGCACGTCGGGTTCGTGCCGAGGAGGCCTGTCCCCACCTGCACGACGGCCCACGGCGACGTCCAGATCGTGTCTCGAGCGAGCGGCGGGACGATCAGGCTCGACGGCGCCACGCGGACGCCGAGATAGCCGGACCCACCGAGCAGGCCGGTGAGTAGTCCGTCGAGCAGAGCGCGGTTGAAGGTGATCGAGTACTGCCTCGTCGGGTTCGGCGTCGGCGAGGTCGCGGCCGGTGTGACCGCCGCCGAGGCGAGGGCGATCGTGGTCGACGTGTTCCCGCCGCCGACTTGGATGTCCGCCGCACCATACCCCTCCGGCATGGTGAACGTCAGGGTGTAGGAGTTGATCACCAGTCCGACGCCGAGCACCGACGTCGTCGAGATGGAGCACCCGTTTGCTCCGGCGAGGTAGGCGGGCTTGGGGATGCTCAGCGCGGCGAACGTCACGGCGCCCGACTCGGCGTCCTGCCATGCGGCCTCCACCGGTTGCGGAGCAGGAGCCGCGACGAGTGCGACAGTGGTCGCGAGGACGACCGCCGCGACGTGTCTTGACCGACCTGGTTTCATCAAGCGCTCCTCGCCGAGCGAGAATGCTGACGCAGCGCGCCGAACCATGCGCCGACGAGACCGATGAGGATCGCGCCCGCTGCCGCCCAGACGGCGAACTCGATGCTCGCGCCGGTGCGGGGGAGCGTGGTGATCGGCCCGGGCGAGACCGAGACGTTGTCGCCGATGCCCTCGGCGGTGACCGTGAGGGCGACCGAGGCGTTCGCGATGGCAGCACCGGACGGCATCCGGACGTCGAACTTCAGCCACCACGCCTCCGTGCTGCGCATCGAGAGCACTGCGCGCTCGACGCCGTCGACGGGCACCGCCATCTCGTCGAACAGGTGGGTGACGGTGCCGACGCAGCCGGCCGCGGTCCAGCGGACGGAACAGGCGTCGACCACCATGACGAGTCCGAGTTCGGGCGAGCCGGAGCCGACCATGGTCACGTCGATGGAGCCCGGCGTGGTTTCCGGCTTGGTGCTGACACCCACCTCCCAGGGCGTCGATCGACCCGGGGTGAGGGACCGCATGGCTGAGGGGTCGCCGATCGAGGTGAGGACGACCGCCTCGCCGGCGATGACGTCGACCATCGGTTCGGCGTGTGCGGGAGCGGCGCCGCCGATCGCGAGGCCGGCTCCGAGGAGCAGGGCGACCGGTGAGCAGCGGAGCGCGGCGTGACGGGCTGGTCGTGGTCCGGCTCCGTCGGCGCCTGCCGTGGAGGAGCGGCGTCGGGAAGCAGCACGACCGTCGCCGCCGGTCCCTCCCGAGCCGCTCGGCGGACGCTTGCGGTCGGAGCGCGGCCAGAACGCCCACATGACGAGGGCCGAACAGCTGAGCGTCAGTCCGGCCAGCACCCACGGGTTGGAGAGCCACACGACGAGGTAGGCGAGCCCGGGGACGGAGGCGAGCACGATGCGGACCGTCGAGACGGTGTACGGCTCGGGGTCCTCCGACTGGTTCGCATCGCCTTGCATGGTGATCGTCCGCTGTGGCCCTGCGGTGTCCACGCCGCCGGTCACCGAGGTGACGCGGTGGGTGACCGGCAGCTGACCCGCTCGGTCGACGGTCACGACGTCGCCCACCGCGATGTCGGATGCCGGGATCTCGCGCACGAGGGCGAGTGAGCCGGTGGGGATCGTCGGGCTCATGGAACCGGTCTTGAACATGATGAGGGTGACGTTGAAGCAGGTCGCGAGGATGACGAGCACGATGCAGACCACCCCGCCGACGGCGGCGAGGTTCAGCAGGGTGCTGCCGACGATCGACGCCACCGAGCGGCGGGGTTGCCGAGGCTCGGGGGCGTCGGTGGCGTCCGTGGGGGTCCGGGTCACGGTGCTCCGATCAGGAACTGGAGGTGCTGGTGAACACCCAGGTCGCCGACGCCGTGTTGCCCTGGAAGCTGGAGGCCGTGCCCGGCTTCACCCGAACGTCGAAGCAGAAACGCACCGGGGTCGCCGACGCCGTGCCCAGGGGGCCGGACGCCGTCGGCACCCCCGCGCCGGCCGCCAACGACCCCGTGTATGTCTGCGAGGCGAATGCACCCGCTCCGCACGTCGTGCCCGTCGCCGTCGCCACGACGCGGTACTCGAGCGCCGGAAGCAGCCCGCCGGTTGCCGCCGACACTGCGGACAGGGTAGCCGTCCCGCCGATGGTCGTCGCCGAGGTGGTGCGGATGTCGACGTACGCGTACTGGGACAGTCCAGGCGACATGGCGGTCGCGTTGAACAGCAGCGTCACCGGGTTGGCCGCTTCGTGCGCCGCCCAACTTCCCGGCGCCGTCTGCGATTCGACGGCGAAGGTGCTCGCCGCGAACGACGCCGACCCGAACTCGTCGTCGCTCCACGCTGCAAGAGTCAGCGAGGTCCCCACCCCAAGCACGAGGGCACTCGCGAGAAGCGCTCGCGTCCTCGTGAACCGTGATCGGCCGCCGCTTGGCTCCGCGGCGCGGTGATGCCGACCGGCCCCCGGTGTGTGCCGTCCCATGATCGTCCGCCCTGCCGTGGACTACGGCAGCGGCGTGGTGGACTCGGCTGCGAACTCCCAGACCACGGTGCCGCTCGGCGACGCCTGGGGGAGGCTCGCTGCCGGGGTGACCTCGAAGCACAGGAAGACCGGCGTGGTCGCGGCACCCAGCGTGAAGATGTCCGCGGCCGTGCTCTCCGCCGTGGCGGCGTCCGTCACGAGCGGGTCACCGGCCGCGAAGCTCGTGGCGTCACAGCCGAAGGTGGTGGTCTCCACGACGGAGTAGCTGAGCGACAAGGCGATGGCGTCGCCGCTCGTGGCGGTGATGTCGACCGTTCCGGCGTACGTCGACGCGGCGGTCAGCTGCACGGCGAAGCCGGCGTAGACGGGCTCCTCGGGAGCCAGGTTGTCGGCCTCGACGGCGAAGGTCAGCGGTGCGGCTGCGGCTGCGGCTGGGTGCTCGGAGAACGTGGTGCCGTTCGTGCTGCCCTCGATGCCGAACCCACCACCGGCGAAGATCCCCGTCGCGAACTCGGAGTCGTTCCAGGCCGCGAGGGTGATCGCCGCACCGACGCCGAGCACCAGGCCGCCGGCGAGGATCGCCTTCGCCCGCTTGCTGCGCTGGCCGCGGACGGGCGCGTCGGTGGCGGTGGCCACTGGGGCCTCGGTGCTGGTGTCGATGGTCATGGAAGCCCCCTGGAGTCCGCCGGTGACGGCTCGCGTCACCTCAGGTGTCGGGCGTGCGGAGACGGTCTCCGCACGTCTCGCGACACACTCAGGACGATAGGTAGCAGGCTGCGTGTTGTCACCAGTAGTGGGGTACTGGGATCCGTGGCAAAGCGCTGGTGGACTACCGAGATCGCCCGATCCGGCCCGCGAGCGGAGGTCGCCCACGGGCCGGGTCGGTCACGCCTCGCGTCGGCCGGACTGCACGACGATCCGACCCAGGTCCCGCCGGCGCCCGGCGCCGAGCTTCGTCCGCGCCTGCAGCACGTGCGACTCGACCGTCCGGACACTGAGGAACAGGCGGGTGGCGATCTCCTGATTGCTCAATCCCTGTGCGATGAGGTGCGCCACCTCCAACTCGCGCCGGGTGAGCGCGGACAGGTCGGCGGGCGGTTCGTCGCGATGCGCGTGCTGATCGAACGGGATGTAGGCGAGCGGTGCGTGGTCGGCGGGGTCGCCGACCGCGAGGGCGCCATCGGCAGCGGGCGGTGCCGACGCCGCCGGTCCGAAACCGTCCGTGGTGGGGCCCGAGAGCGTGTGCCCCGGTGTCAGATCCACGAGCGGTCCGGTCGGCTGTTCCGACAGCCCCGCGATGCGCTCGGCACAGCGACGAGCGTGATGCGGGCGTCCCTGTTCCGTGTGCAGGCGCGCAGCGAGCTGATGGGCTCCGATGGCCCGATGCCGGGCTCCCACGGCTTCGAGGGAGCAAGCGGCCTCCTCCACCCGGCTCGCATCACCCGACGCGCCGGCATCGAGGAGTAGGAACAACGCGCCCTGCAGCGGCGTCATCTCGCGGTCCTTCGCGTCGGCCACCCAGGAGAACGCCTCCGCTGCGTCAGTGCCGACCACGGAGGCCAGGCACGCGGAGTAGAGCCGTTCGGTCAGCGGATTGGAGCCGGACTCGGCCATGTGGTGCAACTGCACCTTGGCAGCCGTCAGGTTGCCGTCGGCCAAGAGCAGGCTGAAGTCAGCGATGTCGGCGAGGTAGGAGAGGACCGCGGACGACGCGACGAGACGCGTGTCCGTTCCGGCACGCCGGTCCATCGCCTCGTCGAGCTGTCCCGTCTGCGCGAGCGCGCCGATGAGGATGAGCGAGGCCTGCGTGTGGACGTCGGGCGGGATCGTCGAGTCGAGCATGCGTTCGACGACCCGTAGGTCCGCCAGCGCTCGCTCCGGTCTGCCGTCGAAGAACGCGAGCTGGGCGCCGAGCAGACCGACGATGCACTGATCGGTCGTCGCCAGCCGACCGGTTCCACGTTCCGCACGCTCGGCGAACTCGTCGATGTACCGCGCGAAGCCGGCCCAGGACAGGCCGGTCAGGAGCCGGACCGTGCCGGCCGCGAGGACGTACATCGCGCTCGCGTCACGCATCGCGTGGGACAGCGGGCGCGCAGCGTTGTACGGTACCCGCCGGTACACCGCATCACCGGCACGCAGCAGTTCGTGGAGCTCGGTCGGCGACGAGTGCAGGCCCCGTCGGCTGAGGAGCGCGGCGGCCGCGTACAGGCGCGGCGACTGCGCGGCGGCTTCGTCGTCGAGGACGTCCTGATACCTGCCGTCGTGCTCGGTCGGCCCGGGCTCGGTGTGCTGGCGCCACAGCTCGACCATCTCGATGCGCCGCGTGAGCGCACGGCCGTACTCGGCTCGTTCCGTCAGGACCTGCGCGCACGTGCGGTCGCCCCAGCGGTCCAGCGTCGCTCGCCAACTCAACACCTCGGCCTGGATGTCCTCGTCGGAATCGGCCTCCGGACCGACCTCGAGCACGCGCTGCGCCCCGTCCACATCACCGAGCATCGCGAGTGATCTCGACTGCTGGAGGGCCGCGCTCACCGACGGACGCCAGGTGAACGCGCGAGCGGCGAGCAACTGGCCGTCCGAGGGCAGTCCTGCGACGTTCGCGACGTGCGCCGCATCCAGGTAGACCCGCGCCATCGTGATCGCCTCGAACCCGTGGTCGAAGCGGTCGTCGTCGATCGACAGCCAGTACCGGCCGAGGATGAATGACTCGTTCGGCGTCAGCCGGCTCCCCGAGCGGAGGTCCGCGATGAGGGTGCGCTGGACGCGGTCGTGCGGGCGCAGCCGACCGCCGTGCCGCCACTCGGCCAGCGCCGACCAGGCGTGCAGCTCGTCCGCGACGATCCGGTCCTGTCCTGACCCGTCGTTGCGCGCCAGGCCCAGCCGCAACAGCGTGTGGAGCTCGTGTTCGCCGATCAGCCGTGCCGCGCGCGCGTAGGGGACGGGCCCGAGCTTCGCGAGCATGACGAGGGCGTAGCGGCCCTCGTCGTCGAGGCGGGAGAGCTGCGGATCGGTGAGATCGTGGATGCGTGGCGAGACGCCGGCCACCCCGAGCGACAGGATGCTGCGCGGGAGGTAGAACTCGCCGCCCGTCTCGAGGGCGTCCTTGGTGAGCTCGTGGACGAGGCGTGGTGAGCCGTTGCTGAGGCGCACGATGACGGCCTTCGCCATGTCGTCGAGGATGGCGTCGTCCGCCGCGGCGTCGGCGAGCGCCGAGGCCTCGAACCCGTCGAGCGCTGGGAGGTCGATCCGGGTGAGCGCCCCGCCCCGCCACACGGAGAGCAGCCGTTGCGCGGAATCGTCTGAGGCACTCGGCAGCCCGACGCGCTCCTGTTCGAGCGTGACGAGGGCGACGTGTTCACGCGACCTTGCGAGGTCGACGAGGTCGGACAGCCCGCTCGCCTGGAGGCCGGCACCGTCGTCGATGATGAAGACGGAGCCGCTCGGGGCGGTGCGCCAGTCGCTCAGCAGGTGTGAGGCGTCGGGCGCTGTCCCTGAGAGTCGGACGACGGCACGACCCGAGCGCTGCATGTGCGCACCGATCGTATCGACCGTGTGGGTCTTGCCGTAGCCGTGTGGACCGACGAGCAGGGTACTCGTCCGGTGTTCGATGAGCACGGCGACCCGGGCGATGGCGGCCTCGCGGCTGCTTTGCGGACCCGGCGCCCGCGACGCGGCCTGGCGGAACTCGGCCGTCCGTCGCATCGGTGACCCGGCCGAGCGGGACCCACCCGCGTATCGCGGCGAGCGCTCGATCACGGTAGGGCTCGCTCGTGGGCTCCGACCTGCCGCCTCCGCACCGGTGCGGTCTCAACCTGCTCTTCCATCGCAGCCCCCTCAAGCTCCGTCGTCCAGCGAGATCCGTCGTCCTGTCGGCTGACCGCTCACCCCTGCTCAGCGGTACTGACCCTCCATTCGACTCGACCCTCCATTGGATCTGTCCCCCATTATCCGGACTGCCTGGGTGCTTCAGGAGCCCTAGCTGAGTGTTCTCAGTAGAAACTACGTACCCCGCGTGGGGGATACCTCGTAGTCACCGGGGGAAACCTCCCACTCCCCGCCCCGGGCGAGCGGAATACCGGTTTCGGCCACGCCACTACCCGGGTTGCTGTCCCACCTCTGGGGGACACGGACCTGCGCCCCTAGATTGGCCGGGATCGACGCCAGACGCGGGCCCGCCCGTGCACCGACGAAAGGGTTCCACCGTGGGGGAACAGCAACGCAGCATCCTCGGCCGAGGCCGTGCCTGGAAGGTCGCGGCCATGGCCGTGGTCGGCACGGTCATCGCGATGGGATCGACGACGACAGCAGCAGTGGCAGCACCGTCCGACGTGTCGGACGGGCTCGGCCGGTTCCTCGGCGGGCAGGCTGCCGGGATCAACCTCGACACGCTCGCCGCCGTCAACGGTGCCCGAGCGGAGAACCCCAGCGGGGTGCACCCGGTCGCCGCGAACCCACTCTCGGCAGAGGTGCTCGACACCCTCGGCGTCGACCTCGGTGACTCCCTCCAGCTCTTCGGCACGAACGGCGTCATCGAACTCGGTGCGGTCGCCCAGTACGGCGCAGCCGCCGACAACGGCGACGCGCTCGCCGGGTCCGGCGCCGTCACCGACCAGGGCGGCGTGTCCATCGGCGGACCGGACGCCCCACCGGCCGACGCCGAACTCGACCTCACCGGACTGCTCGGCCGCGTCGGCACCCCGACCGGCGGCGTCCTCAGCGACCTCTCGCTCAGCCTCGGCGCCCTCGCCTCCACGATCTCGCAGACGGGCGGCGCCACGGCTGTTCCCGACTACCAGATCGCTGGCGCGACACTCACCCTCCAGAGCCCCCTCGTGCAGAACGTCGGGACGCAGGTCACCGGCCTCCTCCCGCCGCTGCAGACCACGCTCAACGGGCTCACGTCGGCGCTCAACACCGCGCTGAACGCGAACCTCATCGGCGTCCTCCGCGTGAGCGCGACGGGGACGGTGACCCCGCCGAACCTCGCGACCGTGGTCAACGACATCCTCACCACCCAGGCATCGCAGTCGGCGGCGACCGGTGTCTCCGTCAACCTGCTCACCGGCGCGGTGACCGTCGACCTCGCGACCCTGCTCGCGAACGACCCGAACCTGCCGGACCTGAACGACCTGCCGCCGAACACCTCGCTGCTCTCGGGCCCGATCGGTGCCGCCATCGCCGCGGCCATCACCTCCGCCGTCACCGCGCAGGTCACGGCCGTGTCCGCCGGCCTGCAGGCGGCCGTGGACGGCACGCGTATCCAGGTCACCGGCAACGTCACGACGAACGTCGTCGTCACGCAGGTCCCGGTCATCTCCCTGTCGCTCGACTCGACCCTCGGTGCCGTCCAGAACGGCACCGCCGCCTTCACCTCGGCCGGGCTCCTCCCGAACGTGCTGAACCCGATCCTTGCGACCCTCGATCTGAGCCTGGACCAGGTCGTCAACCTCGTCCTCAACCTCGTGAAGAACACGGTCGCCACGGCCTACACCGGTGTCGGAACGCTCAACACCGCCCTGAACGGCATCACCGGCGGCCTGGCGGCGAACGTCGTCGGACCGATCCTCGACATCGTGCGGCTCGTCGCCGATGTCACCGCGAACGTGCAGCCGGCGACCGGCGACCTCGGTGACGGATCGGCGACCGTCCGAGCCGTGCAGATCTCCCTCGTCCCGGCGATCTCGCTCGCGACGGTCAACCTCGCATCGTCCTCCGTCCGCGGCACGCTCGTCGTGTACGACACGGCCATCACCGCCACGCCCGCGACCGTCAACCCGGGCCAGTCCACCGTGATCGACGGCACCGGCTTCGCGGCGAACGAGCAGGTCACCATCACCGCGCCCGGTCTCGACCCGGTCATCACGACGTCGGACGCTTCCGGTGCGATCAGCCAGAGCGTCACCGTCCCCGCCGGCTTCACCCCGGCGACCCTGACGTTCACCGCCACCGGTGCGACCTCCGACACCCCGGCCACCGCCGACCTCATCGTCGCGCCGTTCGTGACCGCGATCTCCGCCGACCCGGCGACGATCGCTCCGGGTGGCAGCACCACGATCACCGGCACCGGGTTCCTGCCCGGCGAGTCCGTGTCGATCACCGTCCTCGGCCTCACCGACCCGGTCGTCACCACCGCGACGGGCACCGGCACGATCTCCGCCAGCCTCACGCTTCCGGCGGACGTCCCGCTCGGCCCCGTGACGGTCACGGCGACCGGCGTCTCCTCGGCCAGCCCCGCGACCACGACGGTCACGGTCGAGGCGACGCAGTACGTCACCGCGATCTCCGCCGACCCGGCCAGTGTCGTCGCCGGCGGGACCACGACGATCACCGGCACCGGCTTCGCCTCGGGCGAGACCGTCGCCGTCTCGATCCCCGGCGTCGACCCGGTCACCACGACGGCCACCGGAACCGGCACGATCTCGGTCGACCTCGACATCCCCGCCGGCTACGTCGCAGGCCCGGTCGTCGTGACCGCGCTCGGCGAGACGTCCGACACCCCGGCCACGACCAACCTCGCCGTGGTCTACGAGACCTCGATCGTCGCCGTCCCGGCCACGGTCGCGGGTGGCACGACCACGATCATCAACGGTGCCGGGTTCGCACCGGGTGAGGACGTCGTCGTGACGTTCCCCGGCCTCGAGCCGATCACCGTCACCGCGACGGCACTCGGCGCGATCGGCACCCCCATCGCGGTCCCGCAGAACTTCGCGGTCGGCGACGTCACGGTCACCGCCCTCGGCGCCGTGTCCGCGACCGAGGCCACCACCGTCGTCACCGTCACCGCGACGGTCTACGACACCGCCATCACGCTCGACCCGACGTCGCTCATCCCTGGGAACACCACGACCGTGACCGGCAGCGGCTTCCTGCCCGGCGAGACGGTCACCGTCGGCTACCCGGGCGGCACCCCGGTGCCCGCGGTCGCCGACGAGGACGGCGGCTTCACCGTCGATCTCACCGTGCCGGCCGGCACGCCCGCCGCGACCGTCGTCGTCACCGCCACCGGTGAGACGTCGGCCACCCCGGCGACCGCCGACCTCGAGGTGCTCCCGTACGACACGGCCATCACCGCCGACCCGGCCTCGCTCCTCCCCGGTAACTCGACCACCATCACGGGTACCGGCTTCGCCGCGAACGAGTCGGTCTCCGTCTCCGTCCCGGACGGCACGCCCGTCGTCGTGACGGCTGACGGCGACGGCGGCTTCACGGCCGCCCTGCCGATCCCGTCGGGGACGCCCGCCGGCCAGCTGACGGTCACCGCCACCGGCGCGGTCTCCGCGACGCCGGCCGAGACGGACCTCACCGTTGAGGCTTACGACACCGACATCGCGCTCGACCCGGCGACCATCGCCCCCGGTGGCAGCACGGTCGTCACCGGTTCCGGCTTCGTTCCGCTCGAGTCCGTCTCGATCACCATCCCCGGCCTCGCGACGCCCGTGACGACCACGGCGAACGGCGACGGTGAGATCACGGTCAGTGTCACGCTCCCGGCGGACTTCCCGCTCGGCGACGTCCCGGTCACCGCCACCGGTGCCGTCTCGGCCACCCCGGCCACGGCGACGCTCGCCGTCGAGGCGACCACCTACGTCACGGCCATCACGGTCGACCCGACGACCGTCGTCGCGGGGGAGAGCACGCTCGTCACCGGTACCGGCTTCGAGCCCGACGAGACCGTCACGGTCTCCATCCCCGGTGCGCCCGCGGTCACCACGCAGGCCTCAGCGACCGGCACCATCTCCGTCTCGCTCCCGGTCCCAGCGGACTACGCGGAGGGCACGGTCGTCGTGACCGCCCTCGGCGAGGTCTCCGAGACCCCGGCCACGACGAACCTCGCGGTCGACGTCGTCTACACCCCGACGATCACCGCCGACCCGGCCACGGTCCCCGGCGGCACCAGCACCGAGATCTCGGGCGCCGGCTTCGCGCCGAGCGAGAGCGTCACGGTCACCTTCCCGGGCCTCGACCAGATCACGGTCACGTCGAACGCAGCCGGTGAGATCACGACCACCGTCGACGTCCCGCAGAACTTCGCGGTCGGTCCGGTCACGGTCACGGCCCTCGGCGTCGTCTCCGCGACCGAGGCGACGACCACGGTCACGGTCGAAGCGACGGTCTACGACACGGCGATCACCGCCGACCCCGACACGCTCCTCCCCGGCGGCAGCACCACCGTCACCGGAACGGGCTTCCTGCCCGGCGAGTCCGTCTCCGTCTCCATCCCCGGCGGCACGCCCGTCGTTGTGGAGGCCGGTCCGGACGGCGACATCACCGCCATCCTGCCGATCCTGCCCGGCACCCCCGCCGGCCCCGTCGTCGTGACGGCCGTCGGCGCGGTCTCGGCCACGCCCGCCACTGCGACGATCACCGTCGAGGCGTTCGACACGACGCTCACCGCGACGCCGTCCACGCTGAACCCCGGTGACTCGACGATCCTGTCGGGTGGCGGCTACGTCGCGAACGAGTCGGTGACCATCTCGGCTCCCGGCTTCGACGACATCGTGACCACGGCGAACGGGCTCGGCGAGATCAGCCAGGTGGTCACCTTCCCGGCGGACTTCGTCCCCGTGACGGTCACCTTCACGGCCACGGGTGCCCTGTCGCTCACGCCGGCGCAGACCTCGGTCCTCGTCGAAGCGGTCGTGTACGACACGGCGATCACGGTGGACCCGACGACGGTCAACCCGGGTGGGACCACCACCGTCACGGGCACCGGCTTCGCACCGAACGAGACCGTCACCATCACGATCCCGGGCGGCGACCCCGTCACCGTGACGACGAACGGCGACGGCGACTTCACGCAGCCCGTGACGATCCCGGCCGGAACGCCTGCTGGGCCGATCACGATCACCGCGACCGGCGACACGTCGAACACACCGGCCGACGCCGACGTGACCGTGGTGCCCTATGACACCGCGATCACCGCCGACCCGGACACCCTGCTCCCCGGCACCTCGACGACGATCACCGGTACCGGCTTCGCGCCGAACGAGTCCGTCTCGGTCTCGATCCCCGGTGGCACGCCGGTCGTCGTGACGGCGGACGGTGACGGCGGCTTCACCGCCGCCCTGCCGATCCCGTCGGGCACGCCCGCCGGACCGCTGGTCGTCACCGCAACTGGCGCCGTCTCCGCGGCGGACGCGACGGCGACGGTCACCGTCGAGGCCTATGAGACCGCGATCACGGTCGACCCGGCGACGGTCGCACCCGGTGGCAGCACCACGGTCGCCGGTGACGGCTTCGCGCCGAACGAGGCCGTGAGCGTCACCGTCCCGGGCATCGCGACACCGATCCCCACCACGTCGAACGGCAACGGTGAGATCTCCGTGAGCGTCGACCTCCCGGCGGACTTCCCGCTCGGACCCGTGACCGTCACCGCCACCGGGGCCGTCTCGGCGACCCCCGCCACGGCGACGCTCACCGTCGAGGCCACGACCTACGTCACGGCCATCACCGCCGACCCGACCACCGTCGTCGCGGGTGCCAGCACCCTCGTCACCGGCACCGGCTTCGCACCGAACGAGAGCGTCACGGTCTCGATCCCCGGCGCCGACCCGGTGACCACCACGGCGACGGCGACCGGCACCATCTCGGTGTCGCTGCCCGTCCCGGCCGACTACGCCGAAGGTGTGGTCGTGGTGACCGCGCTCGGCGCGACGTCCGACACCCCTGCGACGACGAACCTCACGGTCGACCTGGTCTACACGCCGACGATCACCGCCGACCCGGCGACGGTCCCCGGCGGGACCTCGACGGAGGTCTCGGGGAGCGGCTTCGCGCCGAGCGAGAGCGTCACGGTCACCTTCCCCGGTCTCGCGCCGGTGACGGTCACCTCGAACGCCGACGGTGAGATCACGACGACGTTCGCCGTCCCGCAGGGCTTCGCGACCGGTCCGGTCACGGTCACCGCACTCGGCGTCGTCTCGGCGACCGAGGCGACCACCACCGTCACGGTCGAGGCCACGGTCTACGACACGGCGATCACCCTCACGCCGGACACGGTGAACCCGGGCCAGACCACCACGGTCACCGGCACCGGCTTCCAGCCGAACGAGTCGGTCAGCGTCTCGATCCCCGGCGGCGACCCCGTCGTGGTGACGGCCGACGGCGACGGCGGCTTCACCGCGACCCTGCCGGTGCCGCCCGGCACGCCCGCCGGCCCGGTCACGGTGACCGCGGTCGGTGAGACCTCGGCGACGCCCGCTGAGGCGGAGCTCACGGTCGAGGCCTACGAGACGGCGATCACCGCCGACCCGAGCACGGTCACGGCCGGCGGAGCGACGCTCGTCACGGGCACCGGCTTCGCCGCGAACGAGTCCGTCACGGTCACGGTCCCGGGCGGCACCGCCGTCCCGGCGACGACGGACGGCGCCGGTGAGTTCTCGGTCGGGATCACGATCCCCGCGGCTGCCACCGTCGGCCCGCTCGTCGTGACGGCCGAGGGAGCGGTGTCGCAGACACCCGCCACCACCACTGTCACGGTCACCGTGGTCGTCTTCTCGCCCGTCATCACCGCTTCCCCGGACGCGCTGATCGCCGGCAACACGACGGTCATCACCGGCACGGGCTTCGCAGCCAACGAGACGGTGACGGTGTCCATCCCGGGCGCTCCGGTCGTCACGCAGGTGACGAACGCCGGCGGCGGCTTCACGGTGACCCTCCCGGTCCCCGACGGTTACGCGCTCGGCGACGTCACGGTCACGGCACTCGGTGCTGCATCGAACGAGCCGGCGACCACGATCATCGAGGTCCTCGCCTACGACACGGCCATCACGGTCGACCCGTCGTCGGTGCTGCCGGGTGAGACGGTCACGGTCGACGGGACGGGCTTCGCCGGAGGTGAGACGGTCACGGTCTCGATCCCGGGCGCACCGTCCGTCACCGTGGTGACGAACCCTGACGGTTCCTTCACCGTGGACCTGCCGATCCCGGACGACTACACGCCCGGACCGGTCACGGTGACCGCCGAGGGCGACGTCTCCGAGACGCCGGCCGCGGCCGAGGTCGCCATCGAGGAGGGAGCGGTCGACGTCGACACCGACGCCGCTGCGGTCGACGTGGACGCTGCCACGGATGCTGACGCCGATGTCGACACCGACGTGGACGTGGATGCCGCGGCTGATGTGGATGCTGATGTGGACGCTGCCGCCGACACCGACGCTGCGGCCGATGTGGATGCTGCTGCGGACACCGACGCGGCTGCTGACGTGGACGCTGCGGCAGACGTCGATGCGGCTGCTGACGTGGACGCTGACACCGATGCTGCAACGGATGTGGATGCTGCTGCTGACACCGATGCTGCTGCTGACACGGATGCGGCTACGGATGCGGACGTCTTCGTCGATTCCGATGCGGCTGCTGATGTGGACGCTGTCGACACGGACACCGCCGCGGATGTCGATGCAGCCGCTGACACCGATGCAGCGTCCGACGGAGTGGATGTCGACCTGAACGCGGATGTCGACGCCGACACGGAGACGGATGCGGACACGGCCGCTGACGCCGACACCGATGCTGCGGCAGATGTGGACGCTGCGGCCGACACTGACGCTGCTGCGGATGTCGATGCGGCGTCCGACGGGGCTGACGTCGACCTGAACGCGGATGTCGACACCGACACAGCGACGGATGCCGACACGGCGACCGACGCCGACACGGCAGCTGACGCCGACGGTGACACCGACGCCGGCGACGACCGCCTGGCGACCGTCAAGTACTCGACGATCGTCCGCGACACGGGCGTGATCCAGGAGGTCTACGCCACCGGCTTCGAGCCCGGCGAGACCGTCTCGGCCACCGTCTTCTCGACGCCGTTCGCCCTGACGCCGGTCGTCGCCGACGCCTCCGGCAACGCCACCCTCACCTTCCCGGTCGACTCGTCGATCGAGCTGGGTGCCCACCGGGTGGAGCTCTCCGGATCCGTGACCGGCGACCTGCCGCTCGACCGCGAGGCGACCGCCTTCACGGTCACCGCGGTGGCCGCTGCCGCACCGGGGTCACGCCCCGGTCTGCCGAGCACCGGCTTCGACGGCCTGTGGCTCGGGGGACTCGGCGCCACGATGCTCCTCCTCGGAGGCGCCTTCGTGGCCACGCGACGAGCGCGTCTGGAGTGACCCCGCTGAGCGGGCCGTGCCGCATTCGGGTCGGCACGGCCCACTCCTTCCCCCGCGGACGGCACCACCGAACGGGTGCCCCGCGGTTCATCATCACCCAGCACCAAGGAGGAACCGTGACTCCGATCACACGCACACCCGTCGGGGATCGTCCTGACACCCTTCGACAGGCTCAGGGACCGATGGGCGCTCAGGGGCCGATGGGCGCTCAGGGACCGAAGAGCGCTCAGGGGCCAGGCGGCGCCGAGGGACTGCCCTGCGCTGACGGACCGGAGGGCGGACAGGGAACGGGGTCGTCCGCCCCGCCGAAGCGGGCCGCTCGCATCGCCGCCGCGGTCTCGATCGCCCTCGTCGGTGTCTACGTCGCCGGCACCCTCGTCATCGTCTCGCCGACCACACCCGTCCGCGGTGCCGTCGTCGCCGCGGCGGGCCCGTACTTCACACAGAAGTGGAACGTCTTCGCGCCGAGCATCATGAAGACGAACATCACCTTCTCCGTCCAGGCGCAGTGGCGCGACGCGGACGGGACGCTCGTGAAGTCCGACTGGGTCAATGTGACGAAGCTCGAGCAGCAGGCGGTCCCCGGCCACGCCGAGCCGTCGCGGATCCAGAAGTCCTCGTGGAACGCGATGCTCGCCTACAACACCCGCTACCTCGCGCTCGACGCCCAGCAGCGCGAGATCGTCCGCGACACCTTCATCCAGCGGGCCGACGGTGGCGGGTATCGCGCCCAGTCGGCCGAGTCGCTCATCGCCGACCTCGACGCCGCCAGCACGACGCCGGGCTCAGGGCAGGGCGACATCGTCCGGTTCCTCCGCTACGACTACATGCTCAAGGAGTACGCGACAGCGTTCTCCACGGCGTACTTCGACCAGGACGTCGAGCGTGTCCGGTGGCGGATCGACCGCACCCGCCCGAACGACTTCGAGAACCGCTTCTCCGAGGAGCAGCAGTTCGACGACACCGCCGTCACCTTCGGCTGGCGGCACGTCGACGACGTCATCGACCCGGAGACCCTCGCCGTCTACCGCGATGTCGTCACCCGCTACGGAGGTGCACGATGAACGCCGTCCGCGCGTGGTTCGACCGTTTCGCCGGCTGGGTGACGGGTGCCAAGCACGCCGGCTACAGCCTCTCCGCCCTGCGGATCCTCTACGGTGTCGCGATCGTCAGCTTCCTCGTCACGAGCCTCGCCGACCGCCACTACCTCTGGGGCGTCGCGTCGAAGTGGGTCGACCCCGAGGCGAACCGCCGCGCGTGGTTCCCGCTGTTCGAGGTCGTCTTCACGAAGGACAGCGCCTTCGTCTTCGACCTCGCCTACGGGGTGCTCATCGTGCTCGGGCTGCTGTTCCTCGTCGGCTGGCAGACCCGGTTCGTCACACCCGTCCTGCTCGTGTTCTGGGTGGGGCTCGCGACCAACAGCACGGTGCTGACCAACGGCGGCGACACGATCCTCCGCATCACGCTGCTGTTCCTGGTGTTCGCGGACCTGTCGCGTCACTGGTCGGTCGACGCGTGGCTCGCCAAGCGGCGGGGTCGAGCGCCGCGGCCGATCCTGCGCGGTCGACTCGCGATCCCGGCGTGGCTCGCGAACGCCGCCAACAACACGGCGGTCCTGCTCTGCGCGTACCAGATCATGCTCGTCTACGTGAACTCCGGTATCTACAAGCTGATGGGTCCCGAGTGGCGCGAGGGCACGGCGTTCTACTACTCCCTCGTCCTCGACGTGTTCCGACCCTTCCCCGTGCTGAGCGACCTCGCCTGGCAGGTCGGCCCGTTCGTCTGGGTCGCCACGTTCCTGTCGGTCTGGGTGCAGCTGCTGTTCCCGGTGCTCATCCTGTGGCGGCCGACGCGGATCCTCGCGCTCGGTTTCACGATCCTCATGCACCTCGGGATCGGTCTGTTCCTCGGCCTGTGGCCGTTCTCGCTCGCGATGATCGCGCTCGACCTGCTGTTCGTCCGCGACCGCAGTTGGGTCGCCGTCGGTCGGTGGGCGGCGCACGCCGGGGGAGTGCTCCGCCAGCTGCTGCCGGAGCGCCAGGCGACGGAGAGACCCGTCACGACGTCGGCCGGTTCGCCGTCGTGACCACAGCCGTCTCGCACGTTCGGGTGCGAGACGAATCGGCGGTCGGCGCCACGGTTGCGCCGACCGCCACCCCTTTGCCGGTCCCGTCCCTCGCGCCCTGACCCGCTGCCGACCGTCCTACTCGATCGGTCACTGAGCTTGTCGGAGTGCGCCCTTCGACAGGCTCAGGGACCGGGGGTGGTTGCTGCCCTTCGACAGGCTCAGGGTCCGGCGGAGAACTGGATCTGTGTTTCTCTGTGTTTGTGTGATACTTTCTTCGCACTGCAAGCCTGCAACACCGGAAACGAAGGTCAAGGACGACGCATGTACGCGACGGAGCGGCACGAGCACATCACCAGCCGGGTGAAGACGAGCGGACGGGTCTCCGTCGCCGACGTCTCCCGCGAACTGGGCGTCACCGCTGAGACGATCCGCCGCGACCTCGACCAGCTCGAGACCTCCGGTGTCCTGCGCCGCGTCCACGGCGGTGCCGTCTCCGCAGCACGTGCTTCCGTCGCGGAGGCCAGCCTCGCCGATCGCCAGGGCCAGCGGAGCGACGCGAAGGCCACGATCGCCCGTGCGGCCCTCCGGCTCATCCCGGCGACGTTCAGCGGCTCGATCGTCATCGACGCCGGGACGACCACGGCCCACCTCGCCGACCTGCTCGTCACCTGGCGCCCGGCCACCGCCGGACAGACGCTCACGGTCATCACCAACTCCGTCCCGATCGCCGCGACGCTCCACCACTGCGACCACGTCGAACTGCACCTCCTCGGTGGCCGCGTCCGTGGCATCACGAGTGCGGCCGTCGGCAGCACGACCGTCGACGAGCTCGGCCGGTTCCGCCCCGACATCGCCTTCGTCGGCGCCAACGGGGTCAGCGCCGACTTCGGCCTCAGCACGCCCGACGAACTCGAGGGCGCCGTGAAGTCGGCGATCGTCCGTGGGTCGCGCCGGGCCGTCGTCCTCGCCGACGCCGCCAAGCTCGGTGAGGAAGCGCTCATCCGCTTCGCCGCCCTCGACGAGATCGACACCGTCATCACCGACGAGGTCGTTCCGACGACCCTCGGGGACGCCCTCGAGGCTGCGGGTGTCGAGGTGGTCGTCGCATGATCATCACCCTGACCGCCAACCCCTCGCTCGACCACACGGTGGAGCTCCCCGGTGTCGTCGAGCGCGGCGAGGTCCTCCGCGCCCTCGCCAGCCGGGAGCAGCCGGGCGGCAAGGGCGTCAACGTCTCGCGGGCCATCGCCGCCGCCGAGCTGGCGACCATCGCCGTCCTCCCCGGCGAATCGACCGACCCGATGATCGAGTCGCTCCGCGCGCAGGGCATCGACGTCCTCGCCGTCCCGACCGGGCAGCCCGTGCGTCGCAACATCACGCTCACCGAGCCCGACGGCACCACCACCAAGATCAACGAGCCGGGTCCGCTCCTCACCGAGGACGACGCGGCACGCCTCGTCGACGCGACCGCCCGTGCCGCCGCGAGTGCCGAATGGCTCGTCATCGCCGGTTCGCTGCCACCCGGTCTCCCCGCCGACTTCTACGCACGGATCGTCCGGGCCGCTCGCGCCCTCACCGACGGCGACCGCCCGCTCGTCGCCGTCGACAGCTCGGGGGAGCCGCTCGCCGCCCTCCTCGACACCTTCGCCGCCACCGGGGAACGCGTCGACCTCATCAAGCCGAACGGTGCCGAACTCGCCGAACTCACCGGCACCGCGTCCGGCGACGAGATCGAGGCGGACCCGGCGCTCGCCGCGTCCGTCGCCGCCACGCTCATCGGCACCACGGACCGACCCGGTCCGGTCGCCGCCGTCCTCGTCACGCTCGGCTCCCGAGGAGCCGTCCTCGTGGAGGGCGACACCGCCTGGTCGGCCCGGGCCCCGAAGATCGTCGCGCGCAGCACCGTCGGCGCGGGGGACTCCTCCCTCGCCGGCTACCTGATCGCCCGAACCGCAGGTCTCGCACCCGCAGCTCGCCTCGCGCAGGCCGTCGCCCACGGAGCCGCAGCCGCGGCGCTCCCCGGCAGCGACGTGCCGGCGCTCACCGGGACGGACGCCGCCGCCATCGACGTCGTCCAGCTCCCGCAGCGGATCCCATCCGCCCCCTGACCACCCCGGTCCCTGAGCTTGTCGAAGGGCCGCCCCGACCACCCGAAGCACCAGCATCCGTTTCGAAGGAGAACCCAGATGTCCACCCCACTCATCACCCCAGGGCTCGTCGCCCTCGACGCCGACCTCGGCACCGATCGCGCGGGTGTCATCCGCGCGCTCGCCGAGCTCGTCGTCCGCGCCGGCCGTGCCACCGACACCGAGGCGCTCTTCGCCGACGCCTGGGCGCGGGAGAGCAAGACCGACACCGGCATCCCCGGCGGCATCGCGATCCCGCACTGCCGTTCGGCCGCCGTCACCGAGCCGACGCTGGCGATGGCCCGCGTCTCGCCACTCGTCGACTTCGGTTCCGACGACGGCCCGGCCGACCTCCTCTTCTTCATCGCGGCCCCGGACGGCGCCGACCAGGCGCACCTCGCGCTCCTGTCGAAGCTCGCCCGCTCGCTCATCAAGCCCGAGTTCGTGACCTCCCTGCGTGAGGCGCCCGACGCCGCCGCGGTGGTCGCCCTCGTCGATGGTGCACTCAGCGACGCGCCCAAGCCCGCGTCGGCTCCTGCAGCCGAGCGCGCCGCGACGGCTCCCGTCGAGGCCGGCGATCAGGCCTCACGGCCCGTGCTCATCGCGGTCACCTCGTGCGCCACGGGCATCGCCCACACCTACATGGCGGCCGACTCGCTCGCCGCCACCGCGAAGCGCCTCGGTGTCGAGCTGCACGTCGAGACACAGGGTGCCTCCGGTGCGACTCCGCTGCCCGCCGACGTCGTCGCGAAGGCACAGGCGGTCATCTTCGCCGTCGACGTGGACGTCCGCGACGTCACCCGCTTCGCCGGCAAGCCGGTCATCAAGGCTCCCGTGAAGCGCGGCATCGACGCCCCGGAGCAGCTCATCAACGACGCGGTCGCCGCGATCTCGAACCCGAACGCCCCGCGGGTCGCCGCGGCGGCCGGCGACGCCTCCGCGTCGACGTCGGACAAGAAGGACGCCAACGTCGGTCAGTCGATCAAACGTTGGCTGCTCACCGGTGTCAGCTACATGATCCCGTTCGTCGCGGGTGGCGGTCTGCTCATCGCCCTCGGCTTCCTCCTCGGTGGCTACGACATCACCGAGAACGCCGGCAAGATCATCGTCGAGAACAGCCTCGTGAACCTGCCGGCCGGCGGACTCGGCGCCTACCTCGGCGCGGTCGCGTTCTCCATCGGCAACGCCTCGATGGCGTTCCTCGTCCCGGCCCTCGCCGGCTACATCGCCTACGCCATCGCCGACCGACCGGGCATCGCTCCCGGGTTCGTCGCCGGTGCCGTCGCCCTCCTCATGAGCGCCGGCTTCCTCGGCGGACTCGTCGGTGGTCTGCTCGCCGGTGGTGTCGCGTACGGCCTCGGTCGCCTGAACGTGCCGCGGTGGCTGCGTGGGCTGATGCCCGTCGTGATCATCCCGCTGATCGGCTCGATCGTCGCGTCCGGCCTCATGATCCTCGTCCTCGGCGGCCCGATCGCCGCACTCATGGGTGGTCTCAACTCCTGGCTCTCCGGCCTCACCGGTGTCTCCGCGATCCTGCTCGGCGTGATCCTCGGCACGATGATGGCGTTCGACCTCGGTGGCCCCGTCAACAAGGTCGCGTACTCCTTCGCCGTCGCCGGTCTCGGTGCGGGAACGCTCGCCAACCAGGCACCGTGGCAGATCATGGCCGCCGTGATGGCCGCCGGCATGGTGCCGCCGCTCGCGATGGCGCTCGCCTCGACCGTCCTCAGCCGTCGTTCGTTCACCGCGGTCGAGCGGGAGAACGGCAAGGCCGCCTGGCTGCTCGGTGCCGCGTTCATCAGCGAGGGTGCGATCCCGTTCGCCGCTGCGGACCTGTTCCGCGTCATCCCGGCGTCGATCCTCGGTGGTGCCGCCACCGGTGCGCTCGTCATGGCGACCGGCGTCACCTCGCAGGCACCGCACGGCGGCGTCTTCGTGTTCTTCGCCATCGGCAACTTCGGGATGTTCGCCCTCTCGGTCCTCGTCGGTACGGTCATCACCGCCGTTGCCGTCGTCCTCCTCAAGCGGTTCGCCCGTCGTCGTCCGGTGGAGGGTGCCGACACGGCAGCCCCCGCGGTCGCCACCGAGCCCGCGACCGTCTGATCCATACCCGTCCGATCCACAGCCTGACCTGATCCACTGGTCTGGCCGGCACCAACCGAACCGCAGAAGGAGCATCATCATGGCCGAACGCCAAGCCACCATCGCCAGCCGCGTCGGGCTGCACGCCCGCCCCGCCAAGCTCTTCATCGAGACGGTCAAGCGCCAGCCGGTGCCCGTCACGATCGAGCTGGGCGACTCGGGCCCGCTCGACGCCTCGAGCATCCTCACGATCATGAGCCTCGGCGCCACCAACGGCGACGTCGTCACCCTCCGCGCTGAGGGCGAGGGCGCCGACGAGGCACTCGCCGAGCTCGCCGGTCTCCTCGAGACGGACCTCGACGCCGAGTAGTCACCCCGCGCCACGAAGCCCCGCCGCCCGAGTCACCTCGGACGGTGGGGCTTCCTCGTGGGCCCTTCGACAGGCTCAGGGAGCGTGGAATCGTTCCGGTCGCGGAGCTTGTCGAAGTGCCTTCGCGGGAACCGCGCGGCTGCCGGCACGCGACGAACCCCGCCACCCGAGACGACGGGCGACGGGGTTCGTCAGGAGCGACCTACGCGGCGGAGCGACGGCGACGCGCGACCAGCACCGAGGCGAAACCGACGAGGCCGAGCAGCAGCGCGACGAGCCCGATGCTCGACACGTCCACACCCGTGCGGGACAGCGAGTCGGCGCCGGTGGCCGAACCGCCCGAGGGCGAGCTCGTGCCGTCACCGCCGCCGGCCGTGCCACCGCCGGAGCCCGTACCGGGACCGGTGCCGGGGTTCGTCCCCGGGTCGGTGCCGGGATCGGTCCCCGGGTCCACCGCGGCGGCGAGCACCGTCACCGGCGTGGACGTCGTCGCGACCGGCGCGAAGCCCTCCGCCGAGACCGTCACCCGCACCGCGAGCGCGGCTCCCGCACTGCCGACGGGCGGCGTGAACGTCGCCGTGTCGGCTCCGTCAACCACCGCGTCGTCGAGCAGCCACGCGTAGACCACGGCCGCGTCCTCCGGGTCCACCACGACCGCAGCGGTCGTCGGGACGCCCTCGCGGGCCACGCTCGACAGCATCGCGGTCGCGACCGCCGTCCGGGCGAAGGTGATGGTCGTCGACCGCGTGGTCACACCGTCAGCCGCCGTCACCGTGATGACGACGCCGTCGCTCGCGTCAGCTGCAGCACGGGCCGCAGCCGCCGGTGCCGCTTGGAGCGGCTCGATCGTCACCGTCGCGTCGCGGTCGGCCGGGATGGCGTCGACCACCGGATCGGCGGATCCCGCCAGCGGCACCTCGTACTCGAGCACCGCCGGTTCGAAGCCCTCGATCGGCGTGCCGTTCACCCGGAGCGCCGCGAGGCTGGCCTCGGTCGCGACCGACGGCGCGAGCGCGTAGATCTCGACCTCAGACACGACCAGGTGCGTGTTCGCATACGCCGTCATCACGACACGGACCGCACTCGTCGTGACGCCGCCGAGGTCGACGTCGACGATCGGAGCCGTCCCATCGGTCGGGACCGGCACGGTGACCGCCCCGCCCGGAGCGTCGATCCACGCGCCATCGGCGTCGCGGAACTGCACGGTCAACGCACTCGGCCAGCTGTCGGTGCTCCCGTCCTTGTAGGCGTAGAAGGTGACGTGCTCGATCGTGTGCTCGCCGCCGAGCTCGTAGCTCAGGGTGTCGCTCGCCGGCTTGTTCGACGAGCGCCAGTTGGACCAGCCCTTGTCGTTCCGCACACCGTTCTTGGTGTTGCTCGCCGGATACCCGGACTCGGTGGACGTCGCGCTCGCGACGGTCGTGGCGTCCGGCGCGATGTTCCGCTCGCCGGGCGCCGTGACGATGATCGACAGGAGTGCGTCGATCGGTGCCGCGGCCGGATCGTTCGACGCAGCCGCGCCGCGCACCTGCACCACACCGGTGTCGGCGAGGTCGGCGTCGTCGAGGGTGCTGAAGTCCCAGGTGACGGCCGTGTCGAATCGGTTGGTGCTGGCCCCGATCTGCGCCGGGACCGTGGTGGGTGCCGCAGCGATGACGGCGCTCGCCGGGGACCCGGCCGCGACCGTCAGGGAGACCGGTTCGGTGGTGGTGAAGCCGCCGATGTCGACGGTGGCCTGCGCGGTGAACGCCGCACCCCAGCCGTCAGTGCCGGAACCGTTCACGACGATCGTGCCCGGCGTGTTCCAGTCCACGGCCGAGGTGTCCCAGGTCACCGGAACCGGAGCGCCCTGGACCGCGCCGTAGAGCGGGACCACCGTCGTCGGCAGCGACGCCGCAACACCGGCGACGGTCTGCGCCGTGACGGGCTGCACCCCCGTGAGGGCGGTGTCGACGAAACTCCAGGTCTGGTTCGCGCCGTTGTTCGACTGGTAGACGCCGACCGCGGCGCCCGTGGTGGTGGACTGCCCGCCGACCTCGAGGGACTGGCTGGTGCCGACGTTCACGAGGCTCCATTCGGAGCCGTTGGTCGTCGTCGGGATCCACTGCAGCGAGGGGTCGGACCCGGCCTGTTCCCGCGTCGCAGCGACGAGCGAGGTGCCGGCGGAGTTCGCGGAGAGCAGTGCTCCGGACGAGCTGCGGATGGCGTAGCGGTCGGTGTTCGTGCCGCCACCCGAGAGTCGCTCGGCGGTCCACACCTGCGCCGCACCGGTCGTGGCGTCGGAGGCACGCGGGGTGATGGTGCCGGCCGGGACCGTCCCGGTCGTTGCTGCGGCGGTGAACGCCTTCGCGCTCTGCTTGCCGACGAGCTGGTACGCGTGTCCATCCTGGAACGGCGCCGCGTCGGCTGCGACACCGGTCGCGCCGTCGACGAGGAAGGTGGTGACCGACTTCGCCGGGACGGTGAGCGTCGCCTGCTTCGTCACCGGGTCGATCGACACGGCGTCGCCCTGCACGAGTGCATTGGCGGTGACGTCGTCCGCGGGGGACTCCGTCGTCACGACCGGCGTGACCGTCGCGCCGGCGGCGATGTCGGCGAACTTCGACAGGTCGATCGTGATCGTCCGAGCCGAGGTCGACGGGTTGGCGTGCACGAGGGTCGCACCGGTGCCGTCGGCACGGAGGGCCGTGGTGGTCTGCGCGTCGGTGGACGGGATGAGGTGGTCACCGGGCTGCACGTAGTGGGTGAAGTTGCGGAGCGTGTTGTACTTCGCGTTCGTCTTCACCGAGCAGCTCGGGTCGGCGTCACCGTCGGCGATGCGTCGCTCGGAGTCGCCCTCGGCGTTGCAGTCGAAGTCGATGAGGACGCTGCCCCAGTTGAGCTTCTCGACCTTCTCCATGTTGTAGAGGTCCTCGACGGGCTGCCAGAGCACCCACGCGGTCGGCTCCAGGTTGCGGAGGTCGTCGATGAGGTGCGTCGCCATGCCGATGCCGTTGTCGATGTTCGTGAGGTTGTGTTTGCCGCTGGAGTCCCAGTTGCCCTCGACCTCGCTCATCCACAGTGGCTTGCCGGCGGTCTTCGCGATGTCGCGCGCGACGACGCTGCCGCCCTGGCCGTAGCTGTGGACGTTGAGCTGCGTGACGAGGTCCTTGGCGGTCTGCGACCAGCCGTTCCAGTTCGTCGCGAAGATGCCGGGGTTGGTCTCGTCCATGGCCGCGATGACGGCCTCGGTTGACGTGCCCTCAGCGGCGAGGCGCTTGGCGAGGGCCTTGATGACGGTGTCCTGCATGGCCGGGCCGATGTGCGCACCCTCCTGGCGGCCGCCCTTCGGCCAACCGGTGGCCGCGTCGATCTGGGTGCCCCAGTAGTTCGTGTTCGGCTCGTTGAAGGGGTCGATGGTGTCGAAGTCGATGCCCGTGTCGGCCTCGAGGTGGTCGACGACGGTCGTGAGGTACGCGACGAAGTCATCGACGCTCTCGGGCTTCAGCTGCTCGTCGGCGGCGTTGAAGTTCCCCGACGCGTAACCGCTCTCGGTCATGAAGTAGGGCGGGGAGTTGCTGAACGCCTCCCACTTGGTGATCTTGTCCTTGAGTGCCGTGAGCCACCAGCGCTGGGTCTCGTCGGCGTCGAAGTCGTAGGAGGCCGGGTCGTCGGCGTCCCAGGCGGCGGCGTAGCGGTCGCGGTCGGCGTAGTCGGAGGTGATGGGGCCGTCGGCGTCGCTCGCGGCGAGGTCCGGATTCCACCAGCCGTCGACAGCGCCGCCGGCCCGCAGGTAGGGCGGGACGTCGCTCGCGTTGCCGCCACCGATGTTGTAGCGGGCGATGTTGAGGTTGAGACCGTCCTCGCCGAACACCTTGTCGAAGAGGTCCTGGCGGACGTCCGCGGGGTAGTCGCCCGTGGCGTTGGCGAACCAGACGAGGCTCGTGCCCCAGCCTTCGAACGCCTCGTTCTGGTAGGCCGGGTTGGGGGTGATGGTGAGGGGAGTGCTCTCCGCGGCGGCCGCGGGTGCGGCGTCCACGGTGGCGAGTGCTGGGGCGATCGCGGCGATGCCGAGGGCGACGGCGACGGTCGCTCCGATCGTTCGTCGGCGGACTGGTGACGGCAGTGTCATCGGTGGTTCCTTCGTTGGAGGCCGTGGTACAGGGGATGTTCACGTGAACATTTAGCGGCGTCGAACCACCGTGTTCACGTCAACATTTCCGACGAGTATGGGCGACCCCTCGCTCGGGTGTCAAGCGATGGCCGGTCGCTGAGGCCCCACTCCGGTCCGTTCCGGTCACTGAGGCCCACTCCGGTCCGTTCCGGTCACTGAGCCTGTCGAAGTGCGGAGGTGGGCATTTCGACAGGCTCAATGACCGGGGCTTCGTTCGCCGCGATGGTCGAGGTGTCGCTGGGGCATTTCGACAGGCGGTCAATGACCGCAGGGGAGTGTCTCGCTCACCTCAGACCGTGGGCGGGGGCGCCGTGCTCGCGCGGACGACGAGGGACGTCGGGGTGAGGGGCTCAGTGGAGAGCTGCGGGCCCTCCTCGATCTCGCGGAGGAGCGTGGTGATCGCCCGGCGTCCGATCTCGTCGAAGTCCTGGTGCACCGTCGTGAGCGGCGGCCAGAACGAGTCCGATTCCGGGGTGTCGTCGAACCCGACGACGCTGATCGACTCCGGCACGGCACGCCCGCGCTCGTGCAGGGCGCGGAGGAGCCCGAGCGCCATCTGGTCGTTCGAGGCGAACACGGCCGTGATCTCCGGGCGCTCGGCGATCTCGAGGCCGATCTCGTACCCCGAGGTCGTCGACCAGTCGCCACGGAACGCGGGCGGCGGCGTGATCCCGGCCTCGCGCAAGGTGTCCGCCCAGCTCTGCTCGCGACGAGCCGCCGAGTACGACGTGCGGGGGCCGGCGATGTGCCACACGCCCTGGTGTCCGAGGTCGAGGAGGTGCTGGGTGGCGAGTGCCGCACCCTGTGCCTGGTCGTTGTCGACGACCGGGTAGTCGGTGCGTGCCGCGGAGTCGATGACGACGACGGGCAGGCCGGAGGGGAGTTCGACGTCGGCGCCGTCGACGATGTGCGACTCGATGACGATGATGAGGCCGTCGACATCCTGCTCGCGGAGGCTGTCGAGGGCGACCGCGACGTCGCGTTGCGTCGGGTACTCGACGGGGACGACCGTGACCGAGTAGCCGGCCCGTGCTGCCTGGACCGTGATCGCGTCGAGCGTGCGCATGTTGCCGTAGGAGGAGAGCGTGAACATCGTGATCCCGATGCTGCGGGTGCGCCCCGATCGCAACGCTCGAGCGGCCTTGTTCGGGCGGTAGCCGAGCTCGGTCATCGCCTCGAGCACGCGGTCGCGGGTGCCGTCGTCGACGTTGGTCAGCCCGTTCGCGACGCGGGAGACGGTCTGGGAGGAGACGCCGGCGTGCGCCGCGACGTCCGCCATCGACGGTGCTCGCCTGGCGCGGCCAGGCGCTCTCCGGGTGGTGTCCGTCATGGTCTCCCTATCGTCGCATCCATCCTTGCATGTTGACGTGAACATGCTATGGTACCGATCAGATGTTGACGTAAACATCCACCGCGATCCCTCCCCCGCACGGCTCCACCGCACGACGGTTCCGCCCGAATCCCAGCAAGGAAGCTGCCCATGACCACTACGACCGCTCGCACCGGCCGGCCACCAGCGGTCCGTGTCCACCGACGCGACCGCCGGGATTGGAAGGGCTGGGCGTTCATCGCCCCCTTCATGATCGTCTTCGCGCTGATGATCATCGCCCCGCTCGTCTACGCGCTCTACCTCAGCTTCTTCCAGGAGAAGCTCATCGGCGGCAACGCCTTCGTCGGGTTCGACAACTACGCCCAGGTGCTCCAGGACCCGAAGTTCTGGGAGCCGTTCGGCCGTGTCGCACTGTTCTTCGTCGTGCAGGTGCCGATCATGCTCGCCCTGTCGCTCACCGCGGCGCTCGCGCTCGACAGCGCCCGGCTCCACGGCGCCGCCTTCTTCCGCATCGCGCTCTTCCTGCCGTACGCCGTCCCCGGCGTCGTCGCAGCACTCATCTGGGGCTTCATCTACGGCGACCAGTTCGGTCTCGCCGGCAGCTTCAACGACCTCGTCGGCGCGCAGATCCTCGAGCCGTTCAGCTCCCAGGCCGTCCTCGCGTCCATCGGCAACATCGTGACGTGGGAGTTCATGGGCTACAACATGCTCATCTTCTACGCCGCCCTCCGCGTCGTGCCCGGTGAGATCTACGAGGCGGCCGAGATCGACGGGGCCGGACAGTTCCGCACCGTCTTCAGCATCAAGATCCCAGCCCTCCGCGGAGCGCTCGTCATCGCGACGATCTTCTCCGTCATCGGGTCGTTCCAGCTCTTCAACGAGCCGAACCTGCTGAAGAACCTCGCGCCCAACGTGATCACGAGCAACTTCACCCCGAACATGTACGCCTACAACCTGTCGTTCGCCGGCCAGCAGTTCAACCTCGCGGCGACGGTCGCGATCATCATGGGCGTCATCACCGCCGTCATCGCCTACGTCGTGCAGGTGCGCGGCTCCCGACAGGAGAACAGCTGATGGCCACCGTCTCGAACCCGACCGTCCGCCCGCAGACCGTGTCGACCCGGACCGCCCGCAACCCGCGTGCCTTCGACCGGCCCACCCGGAAGCGCCACGACCCGCGCCGCAAGCGCTCGATCGTCCTCACGATCGTCATGGCCGTGTTCCTCCTCTACTCCGTCGTCCCGATCCTGTGGCTCCTGATCAACGCGACGAAGTCCCAGCCCGACCTCTTCTCGTCCTTCGGTCTCTGGTTCGGCGACGGCGGGTTCAACCTCTGGCAGAACATCGTGGACACGCTCACCTACCGCGACGGGCAGTTCGTCGGCTGGTTCGGCAACACACTGCTCTACGTCGTCGTCGGCGCCGGTGGGGCGACGCTCCTCGCGACGATCGGCGGCTACGGCCTCGCCAAGTTCCGGTTCCCGGGCAAGCGCGCCGTGTTCGCGATCATCCTCGGCTCCATCGCGGTGCCGGGCACGGCACTCGCCGTCCCGACCTTCCTGCTGTTCAGCCAGGTCGGCCTGACGAACACGCCGTGGGCGGTCATCCTGCCCTCGCTCGTCAGCCCGTTCGGCCTGTACCTCATCTGGACGTACGCGGTCGACGCGGTCCCGACCGAGCTGCTCGAGGCCGCCCGCATGGACGGCGCGGGGGAGTTCCGCACCTTCTTCACGATCTCGCTGCGACTCCTCGGCCCCGGCATCGTCACGGTGCTCCTCTTCGCGATCGTCGCGACCTGGAACAACTATTTCCTGCCGCTCATCATGCTGTCGGAGCCGACCTGGTATCCGCTCACGGTCGGCCTCAGCCAGTGGAGCGCCCAGGCCACCGGTGTCGCCGCGCAGCCGATCTTCAACCTTGTGATCACCGGATCGCTCCTGACCATCGTCCCGATCGTCATCGCGTTCCTCTTCCTGCAGCGCTTCTGGCAGTCCGGCCTGAGCGCCGGCAGCGTCAAGGGCTGATTCCCGCTTTTCCCACCGGTTCCTGAGCTTGTCGAAGGGCCACCGCACCACCAACCGGTCCCTGAGCTTGTCGAAGGGCACCACCTCCGCCCTTCGACAGGCTCAGGGACCGGGGCATCACCTCCTCCTCCCAACGCAGTGAAAGGAAACACCCATGAAGCGCATCTCACCGTCTCGCACGGTTCTGCGCCGCGCGGCCACGGCGGCCGTCGCGTCCGCGATGATCGGAGCCTCGCTCGTCGCCTGCTCGTCCGGCGGCGGCAGCACCGCCTCGGGCGACGCCAAGGACATCGAATCCGCCCTCGAAGCCGGTGGCGAGATCACCTACTGGTCCTGGACGCCGTCCGCCGAGGCGCAGGTCGCCGCGTTCGAGAAGGCCTACCCCAAGGTCAAGGTCAACCTGGTCAACGCCGGCACCAACACCACCGAGTACACGAAGCTGCAGAACGCGATCAAGGCCGGCAAGGGTGCTCCCGACGTCGCGCAGGTCGAGTACTACGCCATCCCGCAGTTCGCGCTCAGCGACTCCCTCGTCGACCTCAACGCCTACGGCTTCGGCGACTTGAAGGACGACTACAGCCCCGGCCCGTGGAGCTCCGTCAACATCGGCGACGGCCTCTACGCCCTCCCGCAGGACTCCGGCCCCATGGCCATGTTCTACAACAAGACGGTGTTCGACCAGTACGGCATCGCCGTGCCGACCACCTGGGACGAGTACATCGCGGCAGCCGCACAGCTGCACGCGGCCGACCCGTCGAAGTACATCACCAACGACTCCGGTGACTCCGGCTTCGCGACCAGCATGATCTGGCAGGCCGGTGGACGTCCGTTCACCGCCGACGGCACCAAGGTGAGTGTCAACCTCGCCGACGAGGGCTCCAAGAAGTGGGCCGACACCTGGAACCAGCTCGTCGAGGGCGACCTGCTCTCCAGCGTCCCCGGGTGGAGCGACGACTGGTACAAGTCGCTCGGCAACGGCAGCATCGCGACGCTCATCACGGGCGCCTGGATGCCGGGTGTGCTCGAGTCGTCCGTCGCCGAGGCCTCCGGCCAGTGGCGCGTCGCCCCGATCCCGACCTACGACGGCAAGCCCGCCAACGCCGAGAACGGTGGCGGTGGCCAGGTCGTGCTGAAGCAGAGCAAGAACCCGGCGCTCGCCGCGGGCTTCCTCAAGTGGCTGAACAACGACGAGGACAGCGTCAAGGTCTTCCTCGACAACGGTGGCTTCCCGGCGACGACCGCCGACCTGAACTCCGACGAGTTCCTCTCCGCGGCTCCCGAGTACTTCGGCGGCCAGAAGATCAACGAGGTCCTCGTGCAGGGCGCGAAGGACGTGTCGACCGGGTGGCAGTACCTGCCGTACCAGGTCTACGCGAACAGCATCTTCGCCGACACCGTCGGACAGTCCTACGCGAACAAGGCCGACCTGAACGACGGTCTTGCCGACTGGCAGAAGCAGCTCGTCGAGTACGGCAACACGCAGGGCTTCACGGTCACCGAGAAGTAGTCGACCGACACCTGCAGCACCAGCACCATCGACCGCGGCCGGTCGGAGGGTCCTCCGGGATCCGCTCCGGCCGGCCGTGGTCGCTCCATCCGCACCCCTTCATCACGGAGCCCCAGCATGCCCACCTTCTCCATCGGCGCCGACGACTTCCTGCTCGACGGTCAGCCGTTCCGGATCCTCTCCGGAGCCCTCCACTACTTCCGGGTGCACCCCGAGCAGTGGGCGGACCGCATCGCGAAGGCGAAGCTCATGGGCCTCAACACCATCGAGACCTACGTCGCGTGGAATCAGCACAGCCCCGAGCGCGGCGTGTTCGACACCACGGGCGTGAACGACCTCGAACGCTTCCTCGGCCTCGTCGCCGACGCCGGCATGTATGCGATCGTGCGTCCCGGCCCCTACATCTGCGCCGAGTGGGACAACGGCGGTCTGCCCGGCTGGCTGCTGCACGACCCCGAGCTCGGCCTCCGTCGCAGCGAACCGCGCTACCTGGCCGCCGTCCGCGAATACTTCGGGGCGCTGCTGCCGATCGTCGCCCCGCTGCAGATCGACCGCGGCGGTCCCGTCATCCTCGTGCAGGTCGAGAACGAGTACGGCGCCTACGGCGACGACCACGACTACCTCCGCACCCTGACCGCGTGGACCCGCGAGCTCGGCATCACGGTGCCGCTGACGACCGTCGACCAGCCCACGGCTCAGATGCTCGAGGACGGCAGCATCCCCGAGCTCCACAAGACCGCATCCTTCGGCAGCCGCTCACTCGAACGCCTCGCGACCCTGCGGGAACACCAGCCGACCGGGCCGCTCATGTGCTCCGAGTTCTGGGACGGCTGGTTCGACCACTGGGGCGAGCACCACCACACGACACCCATCGCGGAGACGGCGGCCGACCTCGACGCGCTCCTCGCAGCCGGCGCGTCCGTGAACATCTACATGTTCCACGGCGGCACGAACTTCGGGTTCACCGGCGGCGCGAACGACAAGGGGCAGTACCGCTCGCACGTCACCTCCTACGACTACGACGCGCCCCTCGACGAGGCGGGCCACCCGACGGAGAAGTTCTTCGCCTTCCGCGACGTGATCGCGAAGTACGCCGAGGTGCCGACCGAGATCCCGCCCGCCGCGACGGACGCCCCGGCGTTCACCGTGTCCTTCGAGCAGGAAGTCCCGTTCGCGGACGTGGCCGACGAGATCGCGCCGCTCCAGGCGTTCGACCGGATCCCCACGATGGACGAACTCGGAGCGTTCAGCGGTCTGGCGCGGTACCGGGCGTCGCTCGGCGGACGCGGCGGGGTGCTCCGGTTCGCCGAGGTGCGCGACCGCGTGGTCGTCTCCGTCGACGGCGTTCCGGTCGGTGCACTCACCCGCGAGTTCAAGGAGCGGTCCATCGTCATCCCGGCGGGTGAGACGCTCGAACTCCTCCTCGAGAACCAGGGCCGCGTCAACTACGGCAAGCGCCTGGGGGAGCCGAAGGGGATCATCGGGCCTGTGTCGCTCGACGGCGTGGACCTCACGTCGTGGGGCATCGCCCCCGTGGCCCTCGACCGGATCGACGCCGTCGTCGACGCGGCGGCTGCGCGGACGTCCGACGCCACGATCAGCGGTGCCGGACCGGTCCTCCTCACCGCGACCGTGACGCTCGGCGAGCCCACCGACCTGTTCCTCGACACCGCGGCCTGGGGCAAGGGGCTCGTCTGGGTGAACGGCTTCCTGCTCGGCCGTTACTGGTCGCGAGGACCGCAGCACACGCTGTACGTCCCCGGCGGGCAGCTCCGCGCCGGGGAGAACCGCTTCACGGTCTTCGAGTTCCACGCGCTGACGACGCCCGAGCTCTCCTTCCTCGCCCGCCCGTCCCTCGGCCCGACCGAGTTCTAGCCGATCGCCTGCCCCGCCCTCGACCCCGGTCCCTGGCATCTCCTCCGGTCCCTGGCATCTGCTCCGGTCCCTGAGCCTGTCGAAGGGCAGCACGGGATGAGCCGGTCGAAGGGCACCACGGGATCGTCCCCGACCCGTCGACCGGCTCCCGGGCCGGCCTGACGGCGCAGTCCGATCCCCGACTCCGATGTCGGGGGCGACGGCTACCATTGACACGTGGTCACAGCTCTGTATCGCCGGTATCGGCCCGAGACGTTCGCCGACTTGATCGGTCAGGCGCAGGTGACCGATCCCCTCATGACGGCCCTGCGCACCAACCGCGTCAACCACGCGTACCTGTTCAGTGGTCCACGTGGTTGCGGCAAGACGACGTCTGCGCGCATCCTCGCCCGCTGCCTCAACTGCGCCGAGGGCCCGACCGACACCCCGTGCGGCGTCTGCGCGAGCTGCGTCGACCTCTCCCGCGACGGCTCCGGCTCGCTCGACGTCGTCGAGATCGACGCGGCCAGCCACAACGGTGTCGACGACGCCCGCGACCTCCGCGAGCGCGCGATCTTCGCCCCCGCGCGCGACCGCTACAAGATCTTCATCCTCGACGAGGCGCACATGGTCACCCCGCAGGGCTTCAACGCCCTGCTCAAGATCGTCGAGGAGCCGCCGGAGCACGTGAAGTTCATCTTCGCGACGACCGAGCCCGACAAGGTGATCGGCACGATCCGCTCCCGCACTCACCACTACCCCTTCCGGCTCATCCCGCCGGCGCAGATGCTCGACTACGTCCAGCAGCTGTGCGAGAGCGAGCACGTGGGTGTCGAGGCCGGCGTGCTGCCGCTCGTCGTCCGGGCCGGTGGCGGTTCCGCCCGCGACACGCTGTCCCTGCTCGACCAGCTGATGGCCGGCTCCGAGGGCGACTCCGTCGACTACGAGCGCGCGGTCGCCCTGCTCGGCTACACCCACACGGCACTGCTCGACGAAGTGGTCGACGCCCTGGCCGCCCGCGACTCCGGTGCCGCCTTCAGCACCGTCGACCGCGTCATCCAGACCGGCCAAGACCCACGCCGCTTCGTCGACGACCTCCTCGAGCGACTCCGCGACCTCATCGTCGTGGCTGCCACAGGCGAGAACGCGGCGGCGGTCCTCCGCGGGCTCCCGCAGGACGAACTCGACAAGATGCTCGCCCAGGCGCGGGCGTTCGGCATCGCCGAGCTGTCCCGCACGGCCGACGTCGTGAACGAGGCGCTCACCCAGATGACGGGCGCCACGTCGCCCCGGCTCCACCTCGAGCTCATGATGGCGCGCATCCTCGTGCCCGCAGCCGACGACTCCGCTCGTGGTGCATTGGCCCGGGTGGAGCGGCTCGAACGTCGCATCGGCGTCGAGGGTGGTACTCCAGAGGCCCCCGGCACCGGGGCACCGGCCACCGCATCGGGCGCGCCGGCCGTCTCGGCCTTGGCGAACCCATCGGCAGCCGCCGCACCGGCATCGGCCCCGGCGTCCGCATCGCTCCCTGGGGCTGCATCGGTCCCTGAGCCTGCATCGGTCCCTGAGCCTGTCGAAGGGCGTCCGTCCAGCCCCGCGTCCGCTCCGTCGCACGCGGCGCAGGCCTCGCAGCCGCCCACCGCACCGACCCCCGCCACCCCTCGGGTCGGCCCGGTCACCCTGCAGCACATCCGCGACGCCTGGCCCGAGATCGTGGCGCGGGTCGAGAAGGCCGACCGCAAGGCCTGGATGATCGTCGTCAACACCCAGGTCGGCGGCTACTCGGACGACGACGTCCTCACGCTCGTCTTCGCGAACAACAGCGACCTCAACGACTTCAAGGCACGTCATGCGCCCGGCACCGGTGTCGCGGAGGTTCTGCGCACGGCGGTCCTCGACGTCCTCGGCGTGCGGGTGAAGTACCTCGCCAAGGTGGTCGGTGCCGATGAGCCGCCGGCACCGCGGGCCCCTGCGTCCGCCGCCGGTGCACCGTCATCGGAGGCCTCCGCCTGGTCGACCCCGAGCCTGCCGCAGACCGTCCCCGCCCCCGCGGCCCCGTCGTCGTCCGACAGCAGCGGCGGGTCGGGATCCCGCTCCTCGTGGCCCACCGTCGCACCGGCAGGCGGCGAGCCCGCCTCCGCCGCCCCGGTCGACGCCGAGTCGACGGCTGCTGCGTCATCGCCCGCGGGCCCGGCGGCCCCTGCCCCGGCGGGGGAGCAGACCTCCGTCTCCGCTTCCTCGTGGGCGACGGTCGCCCCGCCGGCCGATGAGCCCGAGCTGTCCCCGGTCCCAGAGCCGGTCCCTGAGCCCGTCGAAGGGCCCACGTCCGCGCCCGAGCCTGCTTCATCGACCCGGCCGTCTCCGGTCCCTGAGCCTGTCGAAGGGCAGCCCGGGCGACCCGCCGGATCCGGAGCACCCGAGACGCCGGCCGGCTCACCCGCGCCGCAGCAGCCGTCCGCCCCGCCGCGCCAGCAGGCACCCGCCCGAGGTCCGTCCAACGGCGACGCGCTCGGCTCGCGCACCGTCACGTGGGACGTCGTCTCGATCCCGTCCGACGACGACGCACCGCCGCCGGACGACGAGCCGCCCTACCCCGACCCGTTCGAGTCGTCGGCTCCTGCTCCATCCCCTGCGGCCGGCGCGCCATCTGCAGCTCCCGTCGGCGCACCGCAGGCCGCACCGGCTGCCGCACCGGTCGCCGAGCGGCGCCCGCAGCCGCCCGTCCGGATGCGCCAGGCGCCGCCGGTGCCGACGTCCCACCCCGCTGGCGACAACCGGTACGGCGAGAGCGTCGTCCGCGAGCTCCTCGGCGCCACATTCATCGAGGAGCAGCCGCACGAGCCGCGCTCCGGAGGGCGGTAGGCCATGTACGAGGGAATCGTCCAAGATCTGATCGACGAGTTCGGGCGGCTGCCCGGTATCGGTCCGAAGTCGGCGCAGCGCATCGCGTTCCACATCCTCCAGACGGAGTCGTTCGACGTGTCGAAGCTCGCCGAGCTGCTCACCGTCGTCCGCGAGAAGGTCAAGTTCTGCGAGATCTGCGGCAACATCTCCGAGCAGAACCTGTGCAGCGTGTGCCGCGACCCCCGTCGCAACCCGGCCCTCATCTGCGTCGTCGAAGAGCCGAAGGATGTCGTCGCCATCGAGCGTACGCGTGAGTTCCGCGGTTTCTACCACGTGCTCGGCGGCGCCATCAGTCCGATCGACGGCGTCGGACCCGACGACCTGAACATCCGTCGTCTCATGCAGCGCCTCGCCGACGGCACCGTCACCGAGGTCATCATCGCGACCGACCCGAACCTCGAGGGGGAGGCGACCGCCACCTACCTCAGCCGGCTGCTCCTGCCGATGGGGATCCGAATCACGCGTCTCGCCTCCGGCCTCCCGGTCGGCGGCGACCTCGAATACGCAGACGAGGTCACCCTCGGTCGCGCCTTCGAGGGCCGCACCGTCGTCAGCGGCTGACCCCGCCGCCTCGTCGCCCGCCCCTCCACCCCCTTCTTGCCATCGGTCCTTTCTCAGGAGTCGTCCGGTGTGTCGTGCCTGCTGGGTTGTGCCGCGCCGAGGGACTCCTGAGTTCGGGCAACTGGGTCGGCGTCAGGCTCGGGTCGGTTTGCCGGGCGAGGGGTCTGCTTCCGGTCGGTCCCTTTCTCAGGAGTTGTCCGGTGTGTCGGGGCTGGTGGGTTCCGCCGTGCCGACGGACTCCTGAGTTGGGGCAACCGGGCGCGCCTCAAGCGTCGGCGGAGGGCGCCGGCCACTCGGCGACGACCGGGCGGGCCGACAGCTGTCGACCGATCGCGGAGAAGCCGAGCTTGCGGGCGACGGCGCGTGAGCCGGGGTTCGTGTCGGCGGCCCGCCACTGGGGGAGGAGTCCTGCCGCCAGCGCGTGCTCGACCGCGGTCGAGGCGAGCCGGGTCGCGAGACCGGTCCCTCGAGCCTCCGGGGCGGTCAACGCCGTGACGTGCGCGACGCCCAACGGCCACGACCGGTAGCCGGCGACGGCGAGCACCCGACCGTGCTCGCGCACCGAGAACAGCGGCGAGGTGATGCCGAAGATCCCGCTCTCCGAGGCCTCGTCGTCGCCCACCTTCGACAGCAGCGACTCGATGGCGGGATCGCTCGCCTTGCTCGCCACCACGTCGATCTCCTCGGCCGGTCGGAACCGCCCGGGCAGCAGGTAGTCGAGCGTCGCCGGCCCGAGGACCTCGGCGACCTGCACACGCGAGCGCAGGAACTCGACCGTCCCGACGCTCCTCGGCGACTCGTCTTCGATGGCGAGCCGCCTGGCGGTGTCCTCATCGGGCACGATCGCCAGGGCGCTGCCGTCGATCTCGACGACGCCGATCCATCCGGGCGGGCACGCCATCGAGCCGGCGTTCACGACGACGGCGACCCTGCCGGCGGAGAACCGCGCGGTCGGCGAGGCGAGCCCCTGCCAGAGGCGTCGCACCGTCGCGAGCACCCGCGCGTCTTCCTGCTGCATAGGCCAACCCTACCGATGCCCACCCGCCTCCCCACCGCAGGAGATCGGCCCGACAGCAGGACCGAACGGGCCGAAGCGTCCCGCTGCTGGGCGGATCTCCTGCCGCCGGGAGCGGGTCGTCACATGAACAGCGCGGAATGCCCGGATGGGTAGGATGATCGCTGGGCCGCTCGTGCCCGCACCGACTTCCCCAGGAGATCCGATGGCATTGATCGTGCAGAAGTTCGGCGGGTCCTCCGTCGCGGACGCCGAGAGCATCAAGCGCGTGGCGAAGCGCATCGTGGAGACCCGAAAAGCGGGCAACGAGGTCGTCGTCGCCGTCTCGGCGATGGGCGACACGACCGACGAACTGCTCGACCTCGCCCACGAGGTGACGCCCATCCCGGCGCCCCGAGAGCTCGACATGCTGCTGTCGAGCGGCGAGCGCATCTCGATGGCGCTCCTCGCGATGGCGATCAGCAGCATGGGCTACGTCGCACGGTCCTTCACCGGCAGCCAGGCCGGCATGATCACCGACGCCCAGCACGGTGCCGCGCGCATCGTCGACGTCACCCCCGTGCGCCTGCGCGAGGCCCTCGACGACGGCGCCATCGTCATCGTCGCCGGCTTCCAAGGCTTCAACCGCGACACCCGCGACATCACCACGCTCGGTCGTGGCGGCTCCGACACCACGGCCGTCGCGCTCGCCGCCGCCCTCGACGCCGACGTCTGCGAGATCTACACCGACGTCGACGGCATCTTCACCTCCGACCCCCGCGTCGTCCCGAAAGCCAGGAAGATCGATCGCATCTCCAGCGAGGAGATGCTGGAGCTCGCGGCCTCGGGCGCCAAGGTCCTCTACATCCGCGCCGTCGAGTACGCACGCCGCCACGGCGTGACGCTCCACGTCCGGTCGTCCTTCAACAACAACGAAGGCACGCTCGTCCTCAACGACGCGAGCCGCAACAACCCAGGAGCAGGTGAGGCACCCATGGAGCAGCCCATCGTCGCCGGAGTCGCGACCGACCTCAGCGAAGCCAAGATCACCGTCGTCGGTGTCCCCGACCTGCCGGGCAAGGCGGCGGAGATCTTCACGATCGTCGCGAAGTCGGGCGGCAACGTCGACATGATCGTCCAGAACGTGTCCACCGCCGTCTCCGGCGTCACCGACATCTCGTTCACCCTGCCGAAGCCCGAGGCGCAGCAGGTCCTCCGCGCGCTCGCAGCCGAGCAGGAGCGGGTTGGCTTCTCGGCCATCCAGCACGACGACCAGATCGGCAAGCTCGCCCTCGTCGGTGCCGGTATGCGCACGAACACCGGTGTCTCGGCGAAGCTCTTCGAGGCGCTCAGCGCAGCGGGCATCAACATCGAGATGATCTCCACGAGCGAGATCCGCATCTCGGTCGTCACGCGCGCCGACACCCTCAACAAGGCCGCGAACGTGGTCCACTCCGCGTTCGGTCTCGACGGCGAGGACGAAGCCGTCGTCCACGGTGGCACCGGCCGCTGAGCCGACCAGCGACCGACGGGCGCGACCCCGCCGATCCTGATGCAAGATGGTTCACAACAACCCCCTGAAACCAGAGGAATCCCCATGAGCAACGGTGTACGTGTCGGTGTCGTCGGAGCGACCGGTCAGGTCGGCAAGGTCATGCGCCGCCTGCTGGAGGAACGCGAGTTCCCGATCAGCGAGATCCGCTTCTTCGCGACGGCACGTTCGGCGGGCACGACGCTCCCGTTCCGTGGCCAGGACATCGTGGTCGAGGACGTCGAGACGGCCGACCCGAGCGGCATCGACATCGCCCTGTTCTCGGCCGGCGCGACCGGCTCCCGCACGCAGGCTCCGCGGTTCGCCGCTGCCGGTGCGCTCGTCATCGACAACTCGAGCGCGTGGCGGATGGACCCCGAGGTCCCGCTCGTCGTCAGCGAGGTGAACCCGCACGCCATCAAGGACGCGGTCAAGGGCATCGTCGCGAACCCCAACTGCACGACCATGGCGGCGATGCCGGTCCTCAAGGTGCTCGACGCCGAGGCCGGCCTCACCCGCCTCATCGTCAACACCTACCAGGCGGTCTCCGGGTCCGGGCTCGCCGGTGCGGCTGAACTCGCCGGACAGATCGAGGCCGCGGTCGCCCAGGGCGACCTCACCCGACTCGTCCACGACGGTTCGGCGATCGACTTCCCGGCCCCCGAGAAGTACGTCGCCCCGATCGCCTTCGACGTCATCCCGCTCGCCGGTTCGATCGTCGACGACGGCTTGGGCGAGACCGACGAGGAGAAGAAGCTCCGCAACGAGAGCCGGAAGATCCTCGAGCTCCCGGAACTGCTCGTGTCGGGCACCTGCGTGCGCGTGCCCGTCTTCACGGGACACTCGCTGTCGATCAACGCCGAGTTCTCGCGCGACCTGTCGCCGGAACGGGCGATCGAGCTGCTCAGCGACGCTCCGGGCGTCCAGCTGTCGGAGGTGCCGACGCCGCTCGAGGCCGCCGGTGCAGACCCGTCGTTCGTGGGGCGCATCCGTCCGGACCAGAGCGCGCCGGCAGGCAAGGGCCTCGCCCTGTTCATCTCGAACGACAACCTGCGCAAGGGTGCCGCCCTCAACGCCGTGCAGATCGCCGAGATCGTCGCGGCCGAGCTGCTCGCACAGCCCGCCGCGGTCTGACCGGCCCTCCCTCCACCCGATCGGGGACGACGACATGGCCCGCCAGCGACCACGCCTTCGCCGACGGTGGTTCGTCGCGTTCATCGCGGCGGCCGTCGCCGTCACCGCGGTGATCACCGTGAGCGGTCTGCGTGCCGACGTCCAGCAGACGACGGTCGCCCGAGCCGACGCCGCCGGCTCCGAGGTCGCCGTCGGGCCGCTCGTGGCCTTCTACGGCGACTCCTACACGAAGGGCTCGGCGGCGTCATCGCCCGCCGCCCGCTGGTCCTCGCTCGTCGCGCAGGCCGAGGGGTGGACGGAGTACAACGCCGGCTACCCGGGTCTCGGCTTCGTCCGCAAGCGCGACAAGGTCGGCGACGTCGCGGCCGACGTCATCGCGCAGCACCCCGAGGTCCTCATCGTCGCGCTCGGCATCAACGACAACTTCGAGTGGACTGGCAACGAGCAGGCGATCCAGGACGCGATCCTGCCGGAGTTCCAGCGGCTGCGCGACGGGCTGCCGGGCACCCGCATCATCGTGGTGGAGCCCTGGTGGTACACCGCTGAGCGACCGGCCTCCGTCGAACAGATCATCGGGTGGGTGCACGACGCCGCCGACACCATCGGGGCCGACTACATCTCCGGGGCGTCGCACTGGCTGGACGAGGACCCGGCGACGTGGATCTCAGCCGACGGCCTCCACCCGAGCGACGCCGGGTATGCGCACCTCGCTCAGCGCATGCTCGAGGAACTCGACGCCCTCACCCCTGCGCTCCCCGGACGCTGACCCGGCGGTCGGACAGTCTGGTCGAAGTGTCTCGACATCGAGCGATCTCACTGCACGCGATCAGCGACAGCACGCGGGTGGAGAGCTCGGGCCTCGCCGCGACTAGACTGCTCTGGTGACCGAAACCATCGACGTAGCCCTCATTGGTGGTGGCATCATGAGCGCCACGCTCGCCGCCCTCATCCACCAGGTGCAGCCTGACTGGAAGGTCGAGGTGTACGAGCGCCTGAGCGACGTCGCACTCGAGAGCTCCAACCCGTGGAACAACGCCGGGACGGGCCACGCCGCACTGTGCGAGCTCAATTACATGCCGCAGGACGCCCACGGCCAGGTCGACCCGGCGAAGGCCATCGGCATCAACGAGCAGTTCCAGCTCAGCCGTCAGTTCTGGTCGCACCTCGTCGAGGAGGGCCTGCTCGGAGCACCCGACACCTTCATCAACCCGACCCCGCACATGACGTTCGTGCGCGGCGACAAGGACGTCGAATACCTCCGGAAGCGCTACGAGGCGCTGAAGGACCAGCCGCTCTTCGCCGGCATCGAGTTCTCGGAGGACCCGGCCGTCATCGCCGAGTGGGCTCCGCTCCTCATCAACCGTCGCGCCGTGGGCGAGCGCATCGCGGCCACCCGGATCACCGCGGGCACCGACGTCGACTTCGGCTCGCTCACGCACAAGCTCTTCGACGCGGCACCGAACGCGCACGTCCGCACGAACCACGAGGTCCGGTCGCTCAAGCGGCTGAAGGACGGCACCTGGCGCATCCGTGGCCGCCAGACCCTCGGTCGTTCACCGATGGAGATCAACGCCCGCTTCGTCTTCGTCGGCGCCGGTGGATGGGCGCTCAAGCTGTTGCAGAAGTCCGGCATCCCCGAGATCAAGGGCTACGGCGTCTTCCCCATCGGCGGGCAGTTCCTCCGCACCGACAACCCCGCGGTGGTCTCGAAGCACCAGGCCAAGGTCTACAGCCAGGCCTCGGTGGGGGCCCCGCCGATGTCGGTCCCGCACCTCGACACCCGCGTCGTCGACGGTCAGGCGAGCCTCCTCTTCGGCCCGTACGCGACGTTCAGCCCGAAGTTCCTCAAGCGCGGATCGATGCTCGACCTCGTCACCCAGGTGCGACCGCACAACCTCCTCCCGATGCTGGCGGTCGCGAAGGACAACCCGAGTCTGATCACCTACCTCATCGGGCAGCTCCTGCAGTCCCGCAAGCAGAAGATGGACAGCCTCCGCGAGTTCCTGCCGACGGCGAAGGACGAGGACTGGTATCTCATCGAGGCCGGGCAGCGCGCCCAGGTGATGAAGAAGGACAAGGCCAAGGGCGGCGTCCTGCAGTTCGGCACCGAGGTCATCACGGGTGCGGACGGCACGATCGCGGGCCTGTTGGGCGCTTCCCCCGGCGCGTCGACGGCCGTCCCGATCATGCTCGACGTCCTCCGCAAGTGCTTCCCCGACCGCATGACCGCGTGGGAGCCGAGGCTCCGCGAGATGATCCCGACCTACGGCTCGACGCTGAACGACGTCCCCGCGACGGCCGCGAAGGTCCTCGAGAGCACCGCCGAGGCCCTCGACATCTCGCTGTAGCCGCCGCACGGGCGCTCGCCCGGTCGGTCGTCGGATGCGACAGGTGCAGCTTGGGACCCTAAGCTTGCCTGGTGGCGAAACTGTACTTCCGATACGGGGCGATGAACTCCGGCAAGAGCACCGCTTTGCTCCAGGCGGCGTTCAACTACGAGGAGCGCGGCCACCGCGTCCTCCTCGCCAAGCCGTCCCTCGACACGAAGGGCGACGCCGCCATCGTCAGTCGCCTCGGCGTGACCCGCGACGCCGACTTCCTGCTCGGTCCTGACGACGACGCGGTCCTGGTGTTCGCAGAGCACCGCCGCCGGGTCGTGCAGGAGACCGGTGAGGACGTCAGCTGCCTGCTCGTCGACGAAGCGCAGTTCCTCCACGGTGAGCAGGTCGACGACCTCCTGCGCATCGCGCTGCTCGAGGGCATCCCGGTCCTCGCCTACGGCATCCGGACCGACTTTCAGACCGTCGCGTTCCCCGGGAGCCGCCGCCTCCTCGAGGTGGCCCACAGCCTCGAGGAACTCAAGACGATCTGCCGGTGTGGCCGGAAGGCGATCTTCAACGGCCGCCGGTTCGGTGACACCTTCGTCTTCGACGGCGACCAGGTCGCCATCGACGGCACGACCGTCACCTATGAATCGCTCTGCGGCGTCTGCTACCTGCAGGAGTCCGGCGGACGCCTGTCCAGCACGCCCACCGTACGTCCCATCAGCGAAGGATCACACGCATGAAGCTCTCCGTCATCGGCTGTGGCTACCTCGGGGCCGTGCACGCGGCCGCCATGGCGTCGATCGGGCACGAGGTCGTCGGTATCGACGTCGACCCGTCCAAGATCGAGGCGCTCGCCGCCGGACGCTCGCCGATCTTCGAGCCCGGCCTGCCTGAGTTGCTGCTGGCCGGCGTCGAGTCGGGCCGCCTGCGGTTCAGCACGGACATGGCCGACGCGGCCGGGGCGACCATGCACTTCGTCGCGGTCGGCACGCCGCAGAAGGCCGGCTCCAACGCGGCCGACCTGCGCTACGTGGACGCCGCGGTGACGGCCCTCCTGCCGCACCTGTCCGCCGGTGACGTCGTCGTCGGCAAGTCGACCGTCCCCGTCGGCACCGCTGCGCGCCTCGCGGAACTCGTCGCCCCCACCGGCGCCGTGCTCGCCTGGAACCCCGAGTTCCTGCGGGAAGGCTTCGCCGTGCAGGACACCATCGCGCCCGACCGACTCGTGTACGGGCTGCCGCCGGCTCCCGAGGACGCCGCCGTCGCGCGAGCCGCCTTCGACGAGGTCTACGCCCAGGCGCTCTCGACCGGCACGCCGCTCGTGGCCACCGGGTACTCGACCGCGGAGCTCGTGAAGGTCGCCGCGAACGCGTTCCTCGCCACGAAGATCTCCTTCATCAACGCGATGGCGGAGATCGCCGAGGTCACGGACGCCGACGTCACGGAGCTCGCCGACGCGATCGGCTACGACGCCCGGATCGGTCGCCGCTTCCTCAACGCCGGTGTCGGGTTCGGCGGCGGCTGCCTGCCGAAGGACATCCGCGCCTTCACCGCTCGCGCCGAGGAGCTCGGCCGTGGGGAGTCGGTGGCCTTCCTCAAGGAGGTCGACGCGATCAACCTGCGCCGCCGTCAGCGTGTCATCGACCTCGTCGTGGAGGAGCTGGGCGGGAGTGCTTACCAGAAGCGGGTCGCAGTGCTCGGGCTCGCGTTCAAGCCCGACAGCGACGACGTCCGCGACTCGCCGGCCCTCGACGTCGCCGTCGGTCTCAACGGACTGGGTGCGCAGGTGCTCGCCTTCGACCCGGAAGCCGTCCCCAACGCGCGTCGGCTCCATCCGCAGCTGAAGTTCGCGGACTCGGCGGAAGAGGCCGTGACGGACGCGGACATCGTCGTCGTCGTGACCGAGTGGAAGGCGTTCCGTGCCCTGGACCCCACGGCCGTCGCCGAACTGACCGCGGGTAAGACGATCGTGGACGGACGCAACTGCCTCGACGTGGACGCCTGGCGGGGCGCCGGGTGGCGTTACATCGGTCTCGGTCGTCCGTGACCGGTGACGAGTAACCGGACGACGAGCACGATCGTCGCGCCGAGCAGCCCTCCGGCCGCATTGGCGTAGACGTCGGCGATCGTCGCGACGCGTTCGGGGAGCAGCGTCTGTCCGAGTTCGATCGCGACCGAGAACACGGTCGTCGTCAGCGGTGCGACCCACCAGAGCCGCAGCGGCAGCTCCAGCGCGAGCAGGGCGCCGAGTGGGATGAACAGCACCACGTTCGCGGCCGATTCGACGAAGCGGTAGTCGAACCAGGCCGGCGCGCCAGCGGCCTGCAATCGGTCGAGGATCGCGAGCAGCGTCGTCCGACCGTCGGCGTCGACGGGCGTCGGCCAGAACGCGATGCCCAGCATGACGCACAGGCAGAGCAGCAGCAGGATCCCGATCACGATGCGCGGCGTGCGGGTCATGTGCGGTGCGGCTCCAGATCGGTCGGCGAGGGTGCTGACAGCACCTCGCAATCGTAGGCCATGAGCGGCCGAGAGCCCGGCTGCCGCGGGCGCCGCTCACCCCTGAAAGGGGGCGTGCACCGACCCTCGGTGGCCGTCATCCGGCGGTTAGGCTGTGCCTACCCGAACAAGGAGCACTCTTGGCTGACCCACGCCCGGCGACGGCCGGCATCCGCCTGCCCGACCGCCGGCGCCTGCGGCTGTGGTGGATCGCATTCGCCGTCCTCCTCGTCGTCCTCGCGCTCGGAGCATGGCTCGGCGTCCGGGCGTCCCTGGCGAAGAACGCGCTCGAAGCCGCACAGTCCGAGGCGAAGTCGCTCCAGTCGGCCGTGCTCTCGGGCGACGCGAGCGGCACCGAAGCCACGCAGCGTGCACTCACGCAGCACACCGCCGAGGCGGTGTCCCTGACGAGTGATCCCATCTGGAGGGCGGCCGAGGCGGTCCCGTTCCTCGGCGTGAACTTCTCCGCGGTGCGACAGGCTGCCGCTGCGACCGACGACGTCGCGGTCGATGTCGTGCCGAGGGTCGTCGAGATCGCCGATCAGGTCAAGCTGTCGTCGCTGCTCCCCGGGGACGGGTCGATCGCGACGGAGCCGCTCCGTGCCGTCGCACCCACCGTGGCCGAGGCTGCTGCAGCGGCGGACGCCATCGCGGGCCGCGTGGACACGATCGGCACGGACGGTGCGCTGCCGGTCGTCGCCGACGCCGTCGAGAAGCTCACCCGGACGATCACCGGTGCGTCCACGATGCTCGACACCGCGGCGCGGGCCACTGCGCTCCTGCCGGACATGGCGGGTGGGGCCGGGCCTCGGAACATCATGGTCATGATCCAGAACAACGCGGAGCTGCGCTCGAGTGGCGGCATCGCCGGGGCGGTGGCCCTCATCCACGCGGAGAACGGCGTCATCTCCTTCGTCGGCACCCGGGGGAGCGACGACTTCTCCGGATTCCCCGCCCCCGTGCTGCCGCTCACCCCGTTCGAGCAGAACGTCTACACCGACAACCTCGGCCGGTACATCCAGGACACCAATCTCACGGTCGACTTCAGTCGCACCGGGGAGCTCGCCGCAGCCATGGGGACCCAGGTGTTCGGCGTGCCCATCGACACCGTGGTCGCCGTCGACCCCTACGTCCTCGCGCACCTGCTGCAGGCGACCGGACCCGTCTCCCTCCCGGACGGCACCGAGCTCACCGCCGACAACGCGGCGAAGACGTTGCTGAGCGACGTCTACGCCCGGTTCCCGGACCGGCTCGTACAGGACGCGTTCTTCGCCGCGGTCTCGGGTGCGGTGTTCGAGGGCATGATCTCCCGCTCGCCCGACCCCGGCGCCCTCGTCCAGGCCCTGTCCGAGTCCGGCGCGGAGAACCGTCTCCACGTGTGGAGTGCGGTCCCCGCCGAACAGGCGTTGATCGCCCAGACGAGCCTCGCCGGGATCCCACCGGCGACCGACGACGCGGCGGTCTACACCGGGGTCTACCTCGAGGACCTGACTCGCGCGAAGATGGACTACTACCTGGAGACGAAGGTCGACATCCGCGACGCGCGGTGCACGAAGCAGGGCGCCGAATACGTCGTCGCCGTCACCCTGACGTCCACCGCGCCGACGGATGCCGCGACCTCCCTGCCGGACTACGTGACCGCGGGAGGGCGTTTCGGCACCCCCGCGGGAGACATTGCGACGCGCGTCGTGATCCACGGTCCGCTCGGCGCGACCCTGCTCGGAGCGAGCGACGGCGAGGACCTGCCGGTCAAGGCCGTGACCGACCCGAACGGTCGTCTCTACGCGCAGACCGACGTGACCCTCACTCCGGGGGCGACAACGGAACTCGTCTTCACGGTGCTCGCTCCGAAGGCCTCCGACGTACCCCCAAACCTGGTCACAACCCCCGGAATCACGGGCAAAACGACCATTTCAGCCTTCCCTCGGTGCGGCTCCTGACATAGCATGACAACACCTCAGGAAGCCACGCACCCGAATTCGTGACCCTGGGGAACCTCGCGCGGACGCCCACCCGAAATCGGCGGACGCAGGGGGTATTCGACGTTCCTTGGGGATATCAACATGAAGCGCACCCTTGCCCTAGCATCGCTCTGCCTCCTGGCAGTCTTCGCGGCCCCGACCGCCGCGAGTGCAGCGACCGACTCGTCCACGTACGGCCCTGCCGGCTGTGCGACCCTGACACCGGTATCGGTGACCCAGGGGGAGTCGACCGTCTTCCGCTGCGACGGAACCTTCGACCCCGGCACCCCGGTGACGGTCACGGTCGCCGGGCCCGGCTGCAGCATTCCCGCTGCGAAGCCCAACACCGCCGGCGCGACCGAGCAGGCCGCCGAGCAGAGCGCCGTGCCGACGTCCGGCACGTTCAGCGCCGACGCCGCCCGAGCGTTCGCGGTGACGATCGAGACCAGCAAGACCGCCTCCGGCACCTGCATGGTCACGGCGACCCAGGGCGCGACCACCGAGAGCGCCTCGTTCCAGGTCTCGGAGCGCGAGTTCGCCTCGACCGGCTTCGACGGTGGAGCCCTGCCGTGGATCGGTGGAGGCCTCCTCGTCGTCGGTGCCGGCGTCGTCGGAGCGATGGCGATCCGTCGCCGCAAGACGGCCTGATCCGTCGGTCGGGATCCGTGGTCCGAGCGGTACTCCGCTCGGACCGCGACCTGGCGGGAGGGCTCCTCTCCCTCATGGGCTTCGGCCTGGTACCGTGCTCGCCCGGCATGGCGTCAGACGGACAGGTCCTACCCCCAAAGGTGGTCACATCCGCGGAATTCCGCGGTTTTTCCGCCCTGATGAGATGACGGCTGCCCTAGCATGATGACGGCCATGGAGGCCACGAGCGATCAGTGCTCGGCTCCAGGCCGTGTCCGCATGTCGCATCACGCAGCGCATGCGCCATCCGCACACTTTAGGGGCCCGCACATGAAACGAACTCTCTCCGCCGCCGCACTCGTCCTCCTCGCCGTCGTCGCGCTGCCCACCGCAGCCAACGCGCTCGAGGGCGACAGCTACGGTCCTGGCAGCTGCAACTCGATCACGCCGGCGAGCGTCGCGCGCGGCGCGGCGGTCTCGTACTCGTGCTCGGACTTCTGGGCTGCGAACCAGACGGTGTCGATCACCATCGACTCCTCCGTGGCCGGCGTCTCGGCTCGCACCCTGTCGACCGTCGCCGACGAGGCCGGTGACATCCAGGTCTCCATCGACACCGCCGGGGACCCCGCGGGCACCTACACGCTGACCGCGACCCAGGGCGCCGTGACCGACTCGTCGGACTTCACCGTTCTGGACCCTGCGGACGCCGCTGCGGCCGCCGCATCAGCGTCCGACCCGTCTGCCGGGGGCAACGCCCTCGCCGACACCGGATTCGCCGGAACCGCCCTCCCGTGGGTGGCCGGCGGGCTCCTCGCCGTCGGTGCCGCCGCGCTCGGTACCGTGATGGTGCGTCGCCGCCAGCAGGCGTAAGATCACGGATCGGCCGGGCGGCGATGGCGGCGTCCGGTTGATCCGGTCCGGGATGCACCGATTCCAGGAAGTGGCGAACAGCCGCTGAAAAATCGGCTATCCTAGACAAGGCCTTCGGGCCATCGGGGTGTGGCGCAGTTTGGTAGCGCGCTTCGTTCGGGACGAAGAGGTCGTGGGTTCAAATCCCGCTACCCCGACAGCAAAGCCCGGTCGGACGAGAAATCGTCTGGCCGGGCTTCTCTGTTTCTCCGGAAGAGTCCCGGTCCCTGAGCCTGTCGAAGGGCAGTCAGGCCCGGTCAGACCACCGTGCGACGGGGGAGGAGCGTCACGAGCGACGCTTCCGGCCGGCAGGCGAAGCGCACGGGCGCGTAGATGGAGGTCCCGACGCCCGCGGACACGTTCAGGTACGCCGAGCGGAGGGCATGGCGCCAGACGCTGAGCCCCTTCACCTGCTTGCGAGGGATGTCGCAGTTCGTCACGAGCGCACCGTAGCCCGGCACGCAGACCTGGCCGCCGTGGGTGTGCCCCGCGAAGATGAACTGCGCGCCCTGCGTCACGAACGCGTCGAGCACTCGCCGATACGGAGCGTGCATCACGCCCACCGTCACGGTGTGCGCCAGCGACGGGTCGTCGGTCTCCAACGTCTCGGCGTCCAGTCGCTCGTCGATGAGCGCCGTCAGGGTGTCCAGGCGGTCGAAGTGCTTGTGTGGGTCGTCGACGCCGAACAGGTCGAGGCGGGTCCTGCCCACCGAGATCTCACCGACCGCGTTGTTGAGGTCGATCCACCCGAGTTCGTCCATGAAGAACCGCTCGAGCGCGCCTGTGTCGAGGGTCGTCGGCGAGACGTGCTTCGAGGACGTCTGCGTGAAGTACTTGAACGGGTTCTTCGCCGTCGGGCCGTAGTAGTCGTTCGAGCCGTGCACGAACGCCCCCGGAACCCCGGCGAACACCGAGAGCGCAGCCCGGATCCCGTCGATGCCCTGCTCATGTCCCAGGTTGTCGCCCGTGTTGATCACGACGTCCGGCCGGAGATCGGCCAGCGACCGCAGCCAGGCCTGTTTGCGGCGCTGCCAGGGCGCCATGTGGAGATCGGACAGGTGCAGCACGGTGATCGGCTCGGCGTCGGGCGGGAGGACCGGAGCGGTCACCCTGCGGAGCGTGAAGGCGTTGCGCTCGACGACCGACGCGTAGCCGAAGGTGAGGGCTCCGAGGCCCGCCACGACAGCTGCTGCCGTTCCGAGTCTGCCGCCGGTGCTCATGGGTGCCGCCATCGATCGTCTCCTCTTCGGTCGCCGAGTGGTGCCGACCGTCCCACGAGCGTACCGGCTGCCCCTCCGAAGATCCCCGGAGTGCATCAGCCCGGAGCGACGAAGGGCCCGACCGGAAACCGGTCGGGCCCTTCATCCTGACGTCAGGACGCTAACAGCTGGTCTTCGAGACGGTCACCGTGATCTTGCCGTCCTTGCGCGCCGCAGTGCCTGCCGGCGGATCGACCCCGGTGATCTTCGGAGTCGTCGCTGCCGGGTCGACCACACACTTCTGTCCGACGTTCGCGAAGCCGGCGCCTTGGATGGCCGCCTTCGCGTCCTCGTAGCTCGCGGCCGCACTCACGTCAGGCACGGCAGCGAGCAGCCCGTTGCTCGTGTAGACGGTGATGATCGAACCCTTCGGGACCGTGCCGGCCGGGTTGGTGCTCGCCGCCTGCCCCGCGGGAAGCACCGAGTCGGCCGCGCCACCGTTCGCGAAGCCGAAGCCCGCGTCCTCGAGGATCTTCTGCGCTTCCTCGATCGTCTTCCCTGCCACATCGGGCACCTGGATCGACTGACCGTTGATGAGCGACGGGTCGGGGTCGCCGAACGCGTCGCCACCGAACTTGGCGTTCGCGACCTCCATCACCCGCGGCCAGATCTTGTGTCGGATCGTCGCGGCCTGCCCGGCGTCGAAGTAGGTACGGCGGAGGTTGACGTGGCCGGTCGCGTTGAAGACGCCGACGACGGTCGCCGCCTTCGTGCTCGCGCCGCTCATCCAGGTGGCCTCGTTGTTGTCGGTGGTGCCCGTCTTACCGATGAGGGGGACGCCGTCACCGATTCGAGAGGAGCTCGTCGTTCCGCCATTGAACGTCGCCTGAAGTGCGACGTTCGCCGTGGCGGCGACATTGGCCTCGAGTCCGACTCGGCAGTTCGCCGAGGGAACGGGGATCTCGGTGCCGTCGGGCTTCACGACCCGGTCGATCGCGATCGGGTCGCAGGTGACGCCACCCGCGGCGAAGGTCGCGAAGGCCGTCGCCATACTCAGCGGAGCGACCTCGTTGGTGCCGAGGACCGTCGCAGGAGACTGCAGGAGGGGGCCGCCGTCGGCGCGGTGCACGCCCATCGACTCGGCCGTCTTGCGGATGCCGCAGAGGTCGAGCTGCTTCGCCATCGCGATGAAGCCGGTGTTGATGGACTGCTTCGTCGACTGGAGCGCGGTGTACTGGCCACCGTTGCCACCCTCGTCGTTGCCGGGGTTCCAATCGGAACCGGCGTACACGGTGCCGCCGTCGGCACAGGAGTCCTTGAAGGTGCCCCAAGGCGAGCGCTTCCGGCCGTCGACGCCTTCGTTCAGACCGTGGCCTTCCTTGAGCCACTCGGCGAGGGTGAAGGTCTTGTACGTCGATCCGGGTTGGAAGCCGGTGGAACCGCCGTAATCGACGTCGGTGTTGTAGTTGACCGCGGAGTAGTTCGCTCCGGTCGCCAGGACGTCGGGGTCGTTGGAATAGTCCTTGTTCTGCGCCATCGCGAGGATGCGACCCGAGCCGGGCGCGACCGTCACGGCGACCGCGCCGATGTCGAGCTGGTCGCTCACCCGCGGGATGAGCTCGTCGATCGCCGCCTGTGCAGCGCTCTGGACATCGATGTCGAGCGTCGTGAACACGCTGTAACCGCCACGGTTGAACGCGGCCCAGCGCTCGTCCTCGGTCGCGCCGAAGATCGGGTTGTTCTGGAACACGCGGGTGACGTAGTCGCAGAAGAACCCGGCGCCCGCGACGACGTTGACGGCCGTCTGGCAACCCGTGCTGGCCGGGTTGATGGTGGGCGTGATGGCCGTCGCGATAGCGACGTCGTACTGCTCCTGCGTGATCTTGCCCTCTTTGATCATCTGATCGAGGACGTAGTTCCGTCGGTCGAGGGTGAGCGCGTACCCGTTCGCTGCGCCGTTCGTCTCGCTCTCGGGACGGTCGAGACGCAGGGTCTCCGGATTGTTGACGATCGCCATGAGCGTCGCGGCCTGCTCGAGGTTGAGGTTGGCGGCGGAGGTTGCGAAGTAGTAGTTGGCTGCGGCTTCGATGCCGTAGGTGCGGCCGCCGAAGCCGGCGATGTTCAGATAGCCGCGCAGGATGTCCTGCTTGCCGTAGCGTTTCTCGAGGCCGATGGCCATGCGCATCTCCTTGAGCTTGCGCTCCGGGGTCGCCTTCGTCGCCTCTTCGTACGCGGCCTTCATCTTGGCCTCGTCGGTGATGGCCTCGGCCTTCTGCACCAGCACGTTCTTCACGTACTGCTGCGTGATGGACGAACCACCCTGCAGGTCGCGGCCCGTCGCGCTGATCGCGACGGCTCGGATCGTACCCGTGAGGTCGACACCGCCGTGCTCGTAGAAGCGCGGGTCCTCAGCCGAGACCGCCGCGTCCTTGACGAACTGGTTGATCTGGTCCCAGCCGACCTCGATGCGGTTCTGCTGGTAGAAGGACGCGAGCAGCTGCGGGTTGCCGGCGCTGTCGGTCGCGTAGATGCTGGACTTCTGTGCCAGCTCGTCGAGCGCCAGGTAGTCGGGCAGACCGTCGAACACGTTGATCGTGCTGTTGGTCGCCATCCCCGTGACGGCGAGGGCCGGGGTGACCGTGGCGGTGACGAGGACACCCGCTGCGACGCTCAGGCCGAGAAAGCCGAGGAAGCCGCCGAGCACACCGGTGGCCGTGCGATGTTGTTGAGGCATGGATCGATGCTAAGCGACAATCCTGAAAAAGGCCCGCTCAGCGCCGCGTTGAAACCCGATCGTTGCCGCCGGGCGGCGCGGGGTAGCTGCCGGTCGGCGTCAGACCGGCAGCCGCCTCAGATCACCCGGGTGAGCCGTTCCCGTTCCCGTTCCCGGCACCGCCGCCGTTCCCATTGCCGTTCCCCGGGGCTGCCGGGCCGCCGTTCTCGCCAGTCCCGTCGGTGTCCCCGCCGTCGCCGGGTGCCGGTGTCGGCGCCTCGCTCGGTGCCTGCGTCGGGTCGGTCGTCGGCGTCGGGGCGGGGGTCGAATCCTCGCCGCTGCCACCAGTCCCGTCGCCCTGCAGCGTGGCGCGGTCGGCCGCGGGGAAGTCGCCGCCCGGGTACTTGGCGAGCGCGGCCGACATGACCTCCGGCCAGATGTAGTGCCGCATGGACGCGACCTGGGTGCCGTCGATGTAGGTGTCGCGGAGGTTGACGTGTCCGCTGACGTTGAAGGTGCCGACGACCGTCGCGACCGTCGTGCTCGCGCCGCTCATCCAGGTGGCCTCGGCGTTGTCGGTGGTCCCGGTCTTGCCGATCAGCTCACCGACGCCGTCGGTGCGGGCGCCGGAGGCGGACGCGGTACCGCTCGACACGACACCTTGGAGGACATCGTCGGCGGCGGCGGCCACCTTCGCGTCGACCGACTGGCGGCAGTTCGCCGAGGGGACCTCCGCAGTGGAACCGTCGGGCTTCGTGATCGAGTCGATCGCGATCGGGTCGCAGGTCTTGCCGCCGGCGGCGAGCGTCGCGAAGGCGGTCGCCATGCTCAGCGGAGCGACCTCGTTCGTGCCGAGCACGGTCGCGGGGGAGTTGTTCAGTGGCGCGCCGTCGGCACGGTGCACGCCCATCGACTCGGCGGTCTTGCTGATGTCGCAGAGGTCGAGTTCCTGCGCCATCGCGATGAACGCGGTGTTGATCGACTGCTGCGTGGCGCGTCTCACGGTGTAGGACCCCGATTCGCCCTCGTCGTTCCGCGGACTCCACCCGGCCTCCGCCTGCTCCGTCCCACCCGGGACGCAGCTGTTGGTGAAGGTACCCCAGTCGGATCTGCGATTCGCGTTGATCGACTCGTTGACGCCCTTGCCCGACTTCAGCCAGTCCGTCAGGGTGAAGATCTTGTACGTCGACCCGGGCTGGAAGCCGGCCGAGCCGCCGTACGCCTGGTCGGTGTTGTAGTTGATCGCGCTGTAGTTCGGGCCCGTGGCGAGCACGTCGGGATCCTGTGAGTAGTCCTTGTTCTGGGCCATGGCGAGGATCCGGCCACTGCCCGGCTGGACACTGACGGAGACGGCACCGAGGTCGAGCTCGGTCGTGGTCTTCGGCACGTACTCGTCGATCGCGGCCTGCGATGCGTTCTGCAGGTCGAGGTCGAGGGTCGTGAAGACGCTGTACCCACCGCGCTTGAAGTTCGTCCACCGTTCGTCCTGGGTGGCGCCGAAGATCTCGTTGTTCTGCAGCACCTGGGTCACGTAGTCGCAGAAGTAGGCGGACGACCCGGCCGCGGAACAGCCGGTGACGGGTGGCACGATCGTCGGGGTGATCGGCGTCGCCACGGCGGCGTCGTGCTGCTCCTGGGAGATCTTCTGCTCCTTGAGCATCTGGTCGAGCACGTAGTCCCGTCGCGTCTTCGTCAGGGCGTAGCCGTTGGCCGCGCCGTTGTCGGCGCTGTCGGGCTTGTCGATCCTCAGGTTCTCGGGGTTGTTGACGATCGCGAGCAGCGTCGCCGCCTGCTCCAGCGTGAGGTTCGCCGCCGTGGTGTTGAAGTAGTAGTTGGACGCGGCCTCGATCCCGTAGACGCGTCCGCCGAAGCCGGAGATGTTGAGGTACCCGCGGAGGATGTCCTCCTTGCCGTACGTCTTCTCGAGACCGATCGCGAGCCGCATCTCCTTCAGCTTGCGCTCCGGGGTCGTCGCGGTCGCCTCCTCGTAGGCCGCGTCGCTCTCCTTCTTGTCGGGGATCGCCTCGGCCTTCTGCACCAGGACGTTCTTCACGTACTGCTGCGTGATGGAGGAGCCACCCTGCGTCGACCCGCCGGCGGCGTTGTTGACGACCGCGCGGACGGTGCCCGCGAGGTCGACGCCACCATGCTCGAAGAAGCGGGGGTCCTCGGCCGAGACCGCGGCGTCCTTGGCGAACTGGGAGATCTGGTCCCAGCTGTCCTCGATCCGGTTCTGGTCGTAGAAGGACGCGAGCAGCACCGGGTTGCCCGCGGGGTCCTTGGCGTAGATGCTCGACTTCTGGGCGAGCGAGTCGAGTTGGAGGTAGTCGGGGAGGCCGTCGAAGACGGAGATGCCCGTGGAGGTGGCGAGACCGGTCATCGCGATGGCAGGGGTGACCGCGGCGGTGGCGAGCACACCGGCGGCGACGCTCAAGCCGACGAAGCCGAGGACGCTCTGCGCGACCGTCTTCGCGGGGGTACGTGGTTCAGGCATAGGATCGAAGGTAAGCGGGGAAACTGTGAGCGAGCTTCACTCGGTGTTCGCCATGAAGATCCCCTGCGCGTCCGCCTCTCCGTGCGGAGCGCCCGATCGAGGAGAGACATGACCCGCTGGGAGTACCTCACCACGCCGTTGATGATCCACAACACGGCTGCCATCCTGAACAACTGGGGCGGGGAGGGTTGGGAGCTCGTCCAGGTCGTCACCGGTCCGGAGGGTGGGCTCGTCGCCTACCTCAAGCGCCCCATCGCCGACTGACCCGACGCCCCGGAGGAACCCCCATGTCTCAGATCGCCGACCGACTCGCCGAGCTCGGTATCACCCTGCCCACCGTCGTCCCGCCCGTCGCCGCCTACATCCCCGCGGTGGTCTCCGGCGAGCACGTCTTCACCTCGGGCCAGCTGCCCATGACCGACGGCAAGCTCCCCGCCACCGGCAAGGTCGGTGAGGGCGACGGACTCGTCTCGCCCGCCGACGCCAAGACCTACGCCCGGACGTGCGCCCTCAACGCGCTCGCCGCGGTGGAGAGCCAGATCGGTTCGCTCGACCGCGTCACCCGCATCGTGAAGGTCGTCGGCTTCGTCGCCTCCGACCCGGCGTTCACCGGCCAGCCCGGTGTCATCAACGGTGCGTCAGAGGTCCTCGGCGAGATCTTCGGCGACCTCGGCGTGCACGCCCGATCCGCCGTCGGCGTCGCCGTGCTCCCGCTCGACTCTCCGGTCGAGGTGGAGCTCATCGTCGAGTTCGCGTAGCGCCTCCCCGCGCCACATGCACGAGAGCCGGATGGAATCACTGATTCCGTCCGGCTCTCGTGCATTCAGCGATGCCGCCCTTGAGCGACGGCAGCCACCACGGATTGCTCCACCCGCTCCCACTCGTGCATCACCTGCTGATAGCTGAAACGGAGCACGGTGTAGCCGAGCAACACCAATCGCCGATCCTGGCGCAGGTCCCGACTCCGCTGCTGCGGTTGCTGGTGCGGGGCATGCCCATCGAACTGCAGAACGAGTCGACGGCCGATGAGACCGTCGACTCGGTGGCCGTCGACGACGGCCTGTTGCTCCATGCGCAATCCGATCCGCTCGAGTCGGATTCTGGAGATCGTCTCGATGCCCGAGTCCGCCAAGCCGGTGCATTCCGCGACGACGGCGCGGAAGCGCGTCGAACGAGTCTCCAACCGCACAAGGTGGTCACGATCGATGAGGCCCATGCGAATTGCGGACTCGGTCGTCGTCAGCGCGGATTCGAAGGGTTGACAGGTCGCCAAGTGGATGAGGGCCGTCTCGACGGGCTCGACCAGTCGGCGGCTACTCGTGCCTGGCGGAGTGCGCATCCAGTGGAGCTTCACCTCGGGAGGTGAGGGTTCCGATGAACTCGCCCTGACGCTCACGTGGACGAGTCCGTCGTCGATGACCCAGAGTCCCAGCGCGCGAGCCGCGCTGAGGCACGTCAGCTTCCCTCCCCGCGCTGCCGCCGTGGTCAGAGCGGTCGGAGCGGTGGCCGTCGCGAGCCATCGGCGACGAATGAGTCGGAGGGTGCCGGCTCTGAGAGCGGAGTCGATCTGCGTTCGTGTCGCGCCAAGCTCGATCGCCTCCCGGCGTTCAGCGATGCCGCCGTGTCGATCCAGCCATCCGATGAGGTCCATGCTGGCAGCTTGACCCAGGCGGGGTGCGACCGCCGGTGGGAGCGGAACGGATGTGGACGGTCAGGTCGTGATGCGTGCCTGGGAGGCGGTCGCCACATGCACGAGAGCCGGATGGAATCACTGATTCCGTCCGGCTCTCGTGCTTCGAGCATCGGGTCAGATGCTCTTCACCATCTTGTCGGTGATGATCTGCATGACCGTCGTGTCGGCGAGCGTCGTGGTGTCGCCGACCTCGCGGCCCTCGGCGACGTCACGCAGGAGACGGCGCATGATCTTGCCCGAGCGCGTCTTCGGCAGTTCGTTCACGAGGTAGACCTCGCGTGGGCGGGCGATCGGACCGATCTGTTCGCCGACCCAGCTGCGGAGCGCCCCGGTGATGTCCGCGAGTCCCGACGCCTGCTCGAGGTGGGACTCCTTGATGATGACGAACGCGACGACCGCCTGCCCGGTGGTCTCGTCGGCCGCACCGACCACGGCTGACTCGGCCACCATCTCGTTGGCGACGAGCGCCGACTCGATCTCAGCGGTCGAGAGCCGGTGCCCGGAGACGTTCATGACGTCGTCGACGCGGCCGAGCAGCCAGACGTCGCGGTCCGAGTCGAGTCGGGCGCCGTCGCCGGCGAAGTAGAACGGGCCGCCCTCGACGTCCCAGAACTTCTCCCAGTAGGTCTCCTTGAACCGCTCGGGGTCGCCCCAGATGCCGCGGAGCATCGACGGCCAGGGCTCGGTCACGACGAGGAGCCCGCCGCCGCCGGCACCGACGGCGTCACCGGCGTCGTCGACGACGTCGATGGCGATGCCCGGGATCGGGACCTGCGCGCTGCCGGGCTTCGTCGACGTGACGCCGGGGAGGGCCGACACCATGATCGCCCCCGTCTCCGTCTGCCACCAGGTGTCGACGATCGGCGCGACCTTGTTCCCGATGATCTTGCGGTACCACATCCACGCCTCGGGGTTGATGGGCTCGCCCACCGAGCCGAGCAGGCGGAGTGACGACAGGTCGAACTGCTTCGGGATCTTGCGACCGAGCTTCATGAAGGAGCGGATCGCCGTCGGCGCCGTGTAGAAGATGCTCACGCCGTACTTCTCGATGATCTCCCACCAGCGTCCCGGGTGCGGGGCGTCCGGCGTGCCCTCGTAGAGCACCTGCGTCGCGCCGTTCGCGAGGGGTCCGTAGGTGACATAGCTGTGACCGGTGATCCAACCGATGTCGGCCGTGCACCAGTACACGTCGGTCTCGGGGTGCAGGTCGAAGACGTTCTTGTGGGTGAACGCCGTCTGCGTCAGGTAGCCACCCGAGGTGTGCAGGATGCCCTTCGGCTTCCCGGTGGTGCCGGAGGTGTAGAGGATGAAGAGCGGCTGCTCGGCGGGGAACGGCTGCGCCTCGTGCTCGGATTCGGCGTCGGCGATGGCCTCGTGCCACCAGAGGTCGCGCCCGGCCGTCCAGTCGACCTCGTTCTCGCCGCGGCGGACGACGAGTACGTGGTCCACGGTCGCCTGCACGGGCAGTTCTCCGCGACTCGCGAGCGCCGCGTCGACGGCGGGCTTGAGCGCGGAGACCTTGCCCTTGCGGTAGCCGCCATCGGCGGTGATGACGAGCTTCGCCTCCGCGTCGTCGATCCGGGAGCGCAGGCTGTCGGCGCTGAATCCGCCGAAGACGACCGAGTGGACCGCGCCGATGCGCGCGACGGCGAGCATCGCGACGATCGCTTCCGGGATCATCGGCAGGTAGATGGCGACCCGGTCGCCGGCTTCGACGCCGAGGCTGGTGAACAGGTTGGCCGCGCGCTTGACCTCGGCCGTGAGCTCGGCGTAGGTGATCGTGCGGGTGTCGCCGGGCTCGCCTTCCCAGTGGAGTGCGACGCGGTCGCCGTTACCGGCCTCGACGTGCCGGTCGAGGCAGTTGTAGGCGACGTTCAGCTCGCCGTCGTCGAACCAGGTCGCGAAGGGAGGGTTCGACCAGTCGAGGGTCTTCGAGAACGGCTTGCTCCACGTGAGCAGCTCGCGGGACTGCTCGGCCCAGAAGGCGAGCCGGTCACTCGACGCCCGCTCGTAGAGCTCGGCGCTGGCGATCGCCTGCGCGGCGAACTCCTCCGACGGTGGGAATCGTCGGTCTTCGTGCAGCAGGCTGTCGATCTGAGTGCTCATCGTGTGTGTCTCGCTCCCTTGCGAATCCGCGTTCCTGACCCGACCCACCGAAGCGGGTCGAGTCCGTGCCATGCACGAGCGTAGCGCGTTCTCGGTTGCGGATTTGTCACTCATCCGAACAAATTCGTGGGCCCAGTCTGTGAATGATCTGGGCATGGTAGGGAAACCACTCGATCTGGGGTCGTCTGAATGCTTGTATTCCCCGTCCACTGGCGTACACTTGGACCCGGCCGAATACACATTCGTGCATGCAGTGCCAGCGATTCCCCCCAATCCGGCACTGTAGAGGCGGCACCCATTCCCCCCAATGGGTGCCGCCTTCTTCTGTCTCCGGCTCCGACCGAGCGCGTCCGACGACGATCATTCGAATATTGCTTATAGTTCCGCCACTATCAGCTCTATGCTTCTGAGATGACCGATCTCCTCCTGGCCGTCGTGGTCGACATCGTGGGTTCCCGCCGTCTCGACGATCGCACCCGCGCTCAACGCGCGATCCAGGACGTCTTCCTGCAGGTGGAGGCCACCTGGCCCGCCGAACAGCCGCTGCGTCCGACGGTCGGCGATGAGTTCCAGGTCGTGTACGCGAACGTGGGGACCGCGCTGCGTGCCACCACCCTCGCGCGGCTCCTGTTCCCAGCCGAGGTCGACTGCCGGTTCGGCCTCGGCTGGGGCGAGGTCACGGACATCGACGCCGGGCAGGACTCGATCATCCAGGACGGTTCCGCCTGGTGGCGGGCCCGAGCCGCCATCGACGAGGCGCATCGGCGGGAGGATCGACGTCAGCCGTACCTGCGATCGTGGTTCGAGGGCGAATCGCCCCAGGACGGAGACGCCATCGTGAACGCATTCCTCACCCTGCGCGACCACGCGATCGACCAGATGCGGAACCCCCGACAGCGACAGCTCGCCGCAGGCGCGCTCCTCGGTCGATCGCAGGAGTCGATGGCGGCCGAAGCCGGCATCTCGCAGTCCGCGGTGTCGCAGAACCTGCAACGATCGGGCGGGGCCGCGCTCGTGTCGGCCCTCGACCTGCTCGCCGGAGCGCCGATTCGATGATCACGGCCGTCCTGCTGCTCATGGTCGGGGTCGTCGACATCTGGCGTGGTGTGGTCCGCCGGCCGCGCTGGTCGCCCGCGATCGGGCTGGTGGTGGTTTGGCTGTTCGCCGTGCTGGGTCTCGGGCTCGACTGGTGGTGGCCGACGCTGGCCGGCCTCGTCGCCCTCGGGTGGATCGTGGCCATGCCGTCCTCGGACGCCTCGCGACCACGCGGACTCTGGCCCGTGCTCGTGCTCGGTCTCCTCGTCGCCGCCTCCACGCTCGTGTTCGGGGCGGACGGGACGGCCGACAGCCCCGCCGCCCAGGTCTACGCGGGTTTCGATCTCGGTGTGCTGCAGGAGGTGCCCCTGCCCCTCGCCGTCGCAGCCGGGTCGACGCTCGTCTTCCTCACGCGGAGCAGCAACCTCATCGTGCGGGCGTCCCTGCGCCGCGCGCGTGAGGACGACGAGCCGCAACCGACCGCGACGCCCGCCTCCGCCTGGACGGTCAGGATCCGCGGTCATGAATTGGGGAGTGTCGTGCAGGGCGCCACGCCGCATCGTCCGACCACACAGCTGCTCGGCGGCCGACTCATCGGCCCGCTCGAACGGGTCTTCATCGTCGTCCTCGCGCTGAGTGGCACCGGCATGGTGATCGCCGCCCTCGTCGCGGCGAAGGGCATCGTGCGCTTCCCGGAGATCTCCGAGGACCGCGGTGTCGGCGGCAAGGCTGAGGAGTTCCTCGTCGGCAGCTTCACGAGCTGGGCGATCGCCGCTGCTGCGGTGCTCTACCTCTGGGTGATCGCCGCCGGGTGAGGCGCCACGGGGTCCCGCGTCGGTTCACGCGGGACCCCGTGCCTCATCGCTCCTCGAGGAACGCCGCGAGCTGATCCTGATCGGGGTAGGACGCCTGGGCGCCGGCCCCGGTTGCCGCGTAGCTGCCGACGGTCGAGGCGAATCGAGCCGCGTCGACGAGCTCGTCGCCGGCAGCGAGGCGCAGCGCGAGGGCGCCCATGAACGCGTCGCCGCAGCCGGTGGTGTCGACGGCGTCCACCGTCGGTGACGGAACGGACGTCGGGGCGGCCTCGCCGTCGATCACGACACTGCCCGCCGCCCCGGTCGTGACGACGGCTCGGCGGATGCCGTGGCTGCGCAGCGCCGTGGCGACCGCATCCCACCCGGCCTCCTCCGGGTCGACCCCGGCGAGGTCGGCCGCCTCGTGCTCGTTCACGAGGAGGACGCCGGTCGTCTGGAGGAGCTCCTCCGGCACCGGACCGTACGGGGAGACGTTGAGGAGCACGAGGGCGCCGGCCGCCGCGCCCCGCCGGGCCGTCTCGAGCACGGTGTCGATCGGCACCTCGAGGCACAGGCAGACGACGCCGGCGCCGTCGAGCGCCGTCCACGCCTCGCCGATCCGATCGGGTGTGAGGGTGCCGTTCGCCCCGGGCGACACGATGATCGTGTTCTCCCCGGCGTCGTCGACGGTGATGACCGCCGTGCCCGTCGCGACGTCGTCACGCCGCGCGATCCGGGTGACGTCCACTCCTGACGTCGACAGCGAATCGACCAGGAGGGACCCGTGCGCGTCGTCGCCGACCGCGCCGACCATGGTGACGTCGCCGCCGAGTCTGCCCGCGGCGACCGCCTGGTTGGCGCCCTTGCCGCCGGGGATGACGGCGAGTTCGGATCCCGTGAGCGTCTCCCCGGGCTGCGGGAAGCGTGCTGTGCGGACGACGAGGTCCGCGTTCAAGGACCCGACGACGACGATGCGTGGACTCTGCATGGTGACCCTCCTAGGCTGCCGAGGCGGTCTCGGCCGGACGGACCTCGGCGCCCGCGGGCTTCGGGATGAGGAACGACACCAGCAGGGCGACCGCGGTGATGCCCGCACCGACCAGCATGGCACTCGTGTACCCGGCCGTCGACGTCACTCCGGCGGGCGCGACGGCGATCTGGACGGCTGGGAGGACGACGAAGCTGAGGCCGGCGCCCAGGTTGAAGGCGCCCGCGTTCAGCCCGGGCAGGAAGCCCGGGTTCTCCTTCGGCGACAGGACGATGCCCAGCCCGTTGAGCATGATGTTGCCGATGCCTGCGTAGGTTGCACCGATGAGGACGGTCGTCGCGATGAGCACGGGCAGCGAGTGCACACCGACGAGCGCCATGATGACGATCGAGACGATGCTGCCGATGAGGCCGATGCGGAGCACGTTCAGGTAGCCGAGCGTGGGCGCGAGACGACCGGCGAACGGGCCGACGAGCCAGCCGACGAGGGCGTACGGCGTCAGGAACGCGAGGGAGGCGAGGTCCGCCTCCATGCTGAAGCCCGCGTCGGCGTTCTGGGCGATCGAGGTGACGAGGCCGTTGGCGACGGCGAAGACACCGGTCATCGTGAGCAGCGTCGTGAGCAGGAGTGCCCAGGTGCTCCGCTGGCGGAGGTACTTCGTGGCCACCAGTGGTTCGGCGACGCGGTTCTCGACGGTCCAGAAGATCGCGAACGCGACGAGGGCGACGACGATGAACCCGCCGACGAGCAACCAGTTCGCCGCCGCGAGCTTGCCCGCCTCGTTGAAGGCGGTGAGCAGTGAGGCGATCGACACGACGAGCGGGAGTACGCCCCACCAGTCCATCCTCGTGCCCTTCGAGGGCTGCGAGTTCGCGGCCCACAGGACGACGAAGACGATCGCGACGGCTGCGACGACGGCCATGGTCCAGAAGACGGACCGGAAGCCGTGGTTCGTGACGAGCCAGCCGCCGGCGAGGGCGTCGATCCCGGCGATGCCGCCGTTGACCGCGGTGATGAGGCCCATCATGGCGCCGTACCGCTTCGGGTCGGTGACCTCGGCGCGCAGCATGAGGAGGGTGATGGGCACGACCGGCCCGGACACACCCTGGATGATGCGGCCGACGAACAGCATCTCGACGTTCACGGCGAGTGCCGCGACGACGGTGCCGACGAGCATGATGACGAGCATCCCGGTCAGGACGCGCTTCCGGCCGATGATGTCGCTGAGGCGGGGGAGGAAGACGGAGAACAGCGCCGCCGTGGTGAAGAACATGGTCTGCGAGAGGCCGATGGTGGCGTCGTCGGTCCGCAGTTCGCGCGCCATGCTGACGAGCGCGGGGCTCAGCATGCTGGCGTTCAACTGGAAGGCGACGCAGGCGGCGAGCAGTGCCGTCATGAGGGCGCCGATGCGGACGGCTGGTTTCGTGGCGTTCAGGAGGTCGCTCACAGCTCGATCTCCCCGATGTTCTCGAGGGCGTCGGTGACGAGGCCCCAGAAGCGTGCATGGTCGAGCTCGGTCGCGGCCCAGGTGCTGCAGTCGTCCGGAGCCGGGCTGCGGAAGTCGGCGACCGTCATGCCGAGGGTGAGTGTGCCCGTGAGTTCGATGTCGATCGGCACCTTGACGGTGCGCACGATCGTCGGGTCGATCACGTAGGCGACGGCGCACGGGTCGTGCACGGGCGGGCTGTCGAAGCCCTGTGCGTCCTTGTAGGTGGTGCCGAAGAACTCCAGCAGCTCCTCGACGAAGCGTGCGGGGCCGGTGCCGATCGCGGCGATCCGCTCGACGACCTCCGGAGTGGCGAGGGCCTGGTGCGTGAGGTCGAGGCCGACCATGACGACGGGCCAGCTCTCGTTGAAGACGATGTGCGCGGCCTCGGGGTCGATCTTGATGTTGAACTCGGCCACCGCCGACCAGTTGCCGACGTGGTAGCCGCCGCCCATGAGGACGACCTCCTTGACGCGCTCCACGATGCGGGGCTCCTTGCGGGCTGCAAGGGCGATGTTCGTGAGGCCACCGGTCGGGACGAGGGTGATCTCGCCCGGTTCGTGCGACATGACGAGGTCGATGATGAGGTCGATGGCGTGGCGGTCGTCGAGGGCGATCGCCGGTTCGGGGAGGACGGGGCCGTCCATGCCCGATTCGCCGTGGATGTCCGGCGCGTTCTCGAGCGGGCGCACGAGCGGGCGGTCGGCACCGGCGGCGAACGGCACGTCGGTGATCCCGGCGATGCGGGCGACGGCGAGGGCGTTCCGGGTGACCTTCGGGAGCGTCTGGTTGCCGACGACGGTCGTGACGGCGAGCAGCTCGATCTCGGGGTTGCCGTGTGCCAGGAGGATGGCGATCGCGTCGTCGTGGCCTGGGTCGCAGTCGAGGATGATCTTGCGGGGCATGGTTCTCCACATCGTTGGGGTGCTGGGGGAGTCCGGCGTCGACGCGCGTAAAGCGCTTCAGGTTCGCCGGGAGCAGCCTACGTCAAGCGCTTTAGGTTCGCCAAACCGGGTCGTTCGGCCCAGGGTTCCGCGGCCCCGATACGATCGACGGGTGCCCCTCGAACCGAACGATCCCCAGCCACGCGCCGCCCGTCGCGTGACGGCTGCGATGGTGGCGGAGCGGGCCGGGACGTCGGTCGCGACCGTGTCGCTCGTCGCCAACGGCAAGGATGCCGGGCACGTGTCGGCGCAGAACGCCGAACGGGTGCGCCAGGCGATCGCCGAGCTCGGCTACGTCGCCGACCACGCCGCTCGGGCACTCGCGAGCGGGTCGAGCAACCTGGTCGTCTTCGTGACGCCGGACGCGTCGAACCCCTACTTCGGTGCGGTGATCCGGGGGCTCAGGGCAGGCCTCGGCGACGCGTACCAGCTGCTCGTGTCGGTGACCGGGGAGGGCGACGTGCCCACGGCGGCGGCGCTCGGCCGATTGGCGGCCCTCCGACCTGCCGGGGTCGTGGTCGACGCGCCGAGCGAGGCCTTCCTCGAGGAGCTCCGGCTCGACACCGCGCTCGTGTTGCTCGACGCACCCCGCCTCCCGACGACGACGGCGGAGGCAGCGTCCGGTGCCGTCACCGCCGACCGACGCGCCGTCTCCGTCGACTTCGACCTCCTCGGCGGTGTCCGAGCGCTCCTCGATCACCTCCACGTCTTGGGCCACCGCCAGCTCGGGTACCTCGGTGGGCGGACGGCGACGGACACGTTCCTCCTGCGTCGGCTGCTGCTCGAGCGCGAGGCCGCCGTGCGTGGGATGCGGGTGCACGCGGACGATCGCGCGGAGAGCATCATCGACCTCGAAGCGGCGGCCGCGGCGTTCGTCGACAGCTGGCCGCGGTGGCGCGACGCCGGGGTGACCGCGCTGGTGTGCGCGACCGACACGCATGCGTACGGGGTGCTGCAGTCGGCGCGGGCGATGGGCATGCCGGTGCCGGGGGAGCTCGCGGTGGTCGGGTTCGACGACCTGGCGTCGTCGGTCGTGAGCGATCCACCGTTGACGAGTGTGCGGTTGCCTGGTGAGGCGCTCGGTCGCGCGGGCGCCGAGCAACTCCTCGCCCGGATCGAGGGCCGGACGGTGGCACCCGCCCCGATGATCGCTGCGGACCTCGTCATCCGCGCCTCGACGATCGGTCGCTGAGTCGGGTCGACGTCCGCCTGACGCCGCTCCACAACCGGGATCGTTCGTGTGCGGTTCATGGTCTGCGCCTCTGCACCGCGGTGCTCGTATGGGCGCGCCTACGCTCGCCGCATGTCCGATCGCTTCGTCGTCTCCGTCCCGCCCGATGCCGCTCCGCCCGACCCGCCGGAGGCGGCGGTCGACACCGAGCCCGCGCGTGCGGCCGAGTCGCGCGGGGTCACGGCGCTCGCCGACTTCGGGGCGCTCGCTCCCTACCTCGCCGATCCAGGGGTCACCGACCTCTTCGTCAACGGCTCATCCGGCCTCTGGCTCGATCACGGTGCCGGGCTCGTCCGGGAGGTGGGGTGGCGCTCCGACGAGGCGACCATCCGAGCGCTCGCGGTGCGCCTGGTGGCGAGAGGCGGGCGGCACGTCGACGAGGCGACCCCCTGCGTCGACGTGCGTCTGCAGGACGGCGTGCGGGTCCACGTGGTGCTGCCGCCGGTGTCGACGCGAGGGACGCTCCTGTCCATCCGGGTGCCGCGGGACGAAGCGCTGGGGTTCGATGCGTTGCAGGCCGCCGGGATGTTCCCGGCGGCGGTCGCCGAACTGCTGCGCGACGCGGTCGCCGCTCGGACGAACATCCTCATCACCGGCGCGGGCGGCTCCGGGAAGACGACGCTCCTCGGCGCACTGCTCGGCCTCGCCTCTCCCGCCGAGCGGCTCGTCGTGATCGAGGACGTCGCGGAGCTCCGGATCCTCCATCCCCATGTCGTCGCCCTCCAGTCGCGCCAGGCAAACCTGGAGGGGGCCGGCGGCATCGACCTCGAACGCCTCCTGCGCGAGGCCCTCCGCATGCGTCCCGACCGGCTCGTCCTCGGCGAGTGCCGGGGGCCCGAGGTGCGCGAGCTGCTGTCGGCGCTCAACACCGGGCACGACGGTGGTGCCGGCACCCTCCATGCGAACTCCGTGACCGACGTGCCCGCCCGCTTGGAGGCGCTCGGTGCCCTTGCGGGCATGAGTCAGGAGGCCGTCGCCCGTCAAGCGACGAGCGCGATCGGACTCATCGTGCATCTGGCTCGGCTCCCGGTCGGCCGGCAGGTGGTGGCGGTCGGCCGCCTCCTGATCGACGAACACGACCGCCTCTCCGTCGAGGAGTTGCCGTGATGCCGCCACGGGTCCTGCGGCGGGTGCTCGCGGCGCTTCCCGGCGCGGCTCCGCCCGATGACGACGGTCCCGCCCGCGTGGCGCGCACCACCCGTCGTCTGGCCGTGCTGCTGGGTGCCGGCGTCGCGCCCGGCAGTGCCTGGAGGCATCTCGCCCTGGAAGCCGACGCCGATGCGCGGACCCGATCCGCCGGGGAGTCAGACGGCCTCGCGACGGATGAACCAGACGATGAAACCGGCCCGACGAGCGATCATCGATCCGACGCGGCGGTGCTGTCAGCGGTGGCCGACGCTGCGGCACGTGGCGGCGACCTGCCGCCGGCGATCGCCGCCATCGCTGATCAGGAGACGGGTGCTGGCGCGCGCACGGCCTGGGCGGGCTTGGCCGCCGCTTGGCAGGTCGCGTCGATCAGCGGCGCACCACTCGGCGTCTGTCTGCGCGACCTCGCCGGGTCGCTGCGCGAGTTGGACCGCATCGGTCGCGATGTCGGCACGGCGCTCGCCGGACCGTCCGCGACGGCGAGGCTGGTGCTCTGGTTGCCGCTCATCGCCGTCCTCCTCGGGATGGCCCTCGGTTTTGACACGCTGCGGACGCTCTTCGCGACGCCTCCTGGGCTCTGCTGTCTCGCGGCCGGTGTGGTGTTCCTCATCGTCGGTGCGCGCTGGAGTTCGGCGCTCAGTGCCCGGGCGGCGAGGCGCGACCCCGCACCGGGGTTGTCGCTCGACCTCGTCGCGGTGGCGATGGCGGGTGGGGGAGCGGCGCCGGCGGCCCGGTCGATCGTCGAGGAGGCGTGCGAGCGGTTCGCCGTCCCCTACGACGAAGCCACGATCACGAGCGTCCTCGCCCTGTCGGCCAGGGCGGGCATCCCCGCCGGTGAGCTGCTGCGCAGCGAGGCGGAGCAGCAGCGTGATCAGGCGCGGTCCGATGGCGAGCGGGCAGCAGCGATCCTCGCGACCCGCCTCATGATCCCGCTCGGGGTCTGCATCCTGCCGGCCTTCCTCCTCGTCGGTGTTGCGCCGCTCCTCCTCAGCGTCGTCACGTCGACGATGCTCGGCTTCTGACGCTCTGGTCGCCGCCGACCCGCCCTGCTCCGTTGGCGATACTGCTTCAGTCGCGGGCGCGTGGCAGTGCGCGCCAGCAGCGTGCTCCGATGAGTACGGCGACGGCGATGATCACGACCGGTACGAGGATCCACGCGACGTCACCGGACCAACCGACGCCGATGCCGTCCTCGTTCGCGAACGCGAGCACGTCGACGAAGAAGAAGCGTGCGTGCGCCTCATCGAGCGTCGACTGCTCGACCACCGCGAGCATCCCGAGAGTGAACAGGGCGAACGAGAACCAGTAGGCGAGGATCGCGACGCCGCCCCAGATGACCCCGATCGACCAAGCGGGTCGCAACCGGGCCGGGTCGTCGGCGTAGCGGGCGGCCAGGGCGCGAGGTGAGCCCAGGTCGGCCAGCGCGATCGTCATCGGTCGCCGATCGACCGAGAGTTCGTCGCGGAGTGAGCGGATGATCGAGCGGCGTTCCCGCCCCGTGACCACGGCCTCGAGGTGCCAGTCGAGGCGCTGCAGGTACGAGTTGCGTCGCCAGCGGTCCGCGAGGCTCAGTCCGCGTGCAGCGCGCTCGGCGAGCAGGTCATCCGCTGTGGGGCGCTTCTGGTCGATCATGCTGATGCTCCTTCAGAGTCGATTCCTCGTTCGGCGATGTCGGTCATCGCCCTCCAGCGAGCGATGGCGTCGAGCCTCGCCGCGTCTCCTCGTTCGGTGATCGCGTAGTACTTCCGTGCGGGGCCGCCCGAGGAGGCGACCCGACGCGCGGTCACCAGTCCATCGCGTTCGAACCGGCTGAGGACCGGGTACACGACTCCGGTCGCCAGATCGGCCAACCCGAGGGCTCGGAGCCGTTCGACGAGCTCATATCCGTAGGTCTCGCCGCGGTGCACGGTGGACAGGATGAGCATCGGCAAGACGCCCCGGAGGAGTTGCGAGTCGCGCGCCGCCAACTGTTCATCCATGACTATTACTCAATCATGAATAGTGGTTGGCTGCAAGGCGAGTCCGCTCCACACCTCATCTGTCCGTGCCGCCCGTCGCCGTCGTCGGCTCCGCCAGCACATCCTTGGACGCGTTCACCGAACATGGAGGTGTTCGTGCCACGAGCGCAGCACTCCGGTGCGGGGAAGGAACATCATGATCACGATCGGTCGTCGAGTCGAGCAGCGTGTCACGCGCGAGGTGCGGCGCGTCCTGCAGGACGAACGGGGGTCCGCCACGGCGGAGTACGCGGTGGCCACGATGGCGGCCGTTGGGTTCGCCGGGCTCCTCGTAGCCATCCTCCGTGGAGACGAGGTGCGGGGCATCCTCACCGACCTCATCCGACGAGCCCTGACGGCGAACGGTTGAGCCGTGCGGTTGAACCTGCCCACCCTCGCGTCCGAGGACGGCGCGGTGACCGCGGAGTTCGCAGTGGTCGTCCCGGCCGTCGTCCTCGTGCTGGCGATGGGGCTCTCCGCGGTGCAGGTGGGGCTCACCCAGCTCCGCGCGACGGACGCCGCGGCCGACGCCGCCCGGAGTCTGGGGCGAGGCGACGACGCCGGGACCGCGGCGGGCCGGGTCGCGCGCGTCCTCCCGGGAGCCACCATGACGAGTGGCGCGGAAGGCGACCTCGTCTGCGTACGGGTCGAGGCTGTGGGCGGATCCGGCCTGGCCGGCGTCGTCCCGGTGTCGGCATCCTCGTGCGCCATGGGCGGCGGCCGATGAGCGTGCAACCGCGCCGTATCGCCCTCCGCGCGGCGCGAGCCCTGCGCGACGAGACCGGAGCCGGGTCGGTTCTGGCGGCAGGCATCCTCGGGGCGCTGGTCGCCGTCCTCCTGGCGACCCTGCCCGTGGTGACGCTGTTCGCCGCCCATCAGCGAGCGGCGAATGCGGCCGACGCAGCCGCGTTGGCGGCAGCCGACACCGCGTCCGGCCGTCTCCCAGGCTTCCCCTGCGAAACTGCTCGCATGGTTGCGGCGCGCAATGCGGCGTCGCTCGGCACCTGCAGTGTGGAGGGCGTCACCGTCCTCGTCGACGCCACTGTCGACACGGCCTTCGGCGCCATCACGGTCGCCGCGAGAGCCGGACCTCCTCCGGAGGCATCCGGCGCCGTCATCGGGGTGCCCGTGACCGCCACCTATTAAGAGGTAGCGGTGAGAACGGTCAGCCCTGACCGGAGTCGGTCGTGAAGACCGCCTCCAGGAAGCGGTAGTCGACGGCGCTCGGGGCGCCGGAGTCGTCGTACTCCTCGCCGGTCGTCCGGGCGTACCGGTAGACCTTGCCGGCGGTGCCGCTCGGCACGTCGACGGTGGGCGTCGGTGATCCGTGGTCGTTGAGCCGGGCGCTGATCGTCTTGCCCTCCAGTGGACCGTCGGTCAACTTCACGGTGTAACTCGTCTGGGTACTCATGGCAGACATTCTGCTCCGAACGCCGCAGAACGCAAGGGGATGGACACGCGCGTGGCCGCCCCACGATTGGACAAGCCTGCTGTGCACGTGTGTATGGTGTGCCTGATGGAAGGAGCCTCGTGGCAGGCAAGAAACTCGTGATCGTAGAGTCACCGACCAAGATGAAGTCGATCGCCGGATATCTCGGTGACGACTACGAGGTGCTGTCCTCGGTCGGTCACATCCGCGACCTCATCGAGCCGAAGAACCTTCCCGCCGAGCTCAAGAAGGGCTCGCTCGGCAAGTTCTCGGTCGACGTCGACAACGGCTTCGAGCCGTACTACGTCGTCTCCGACGCGAAGAAGAAGACCGTCGCGGACCTCAAGCGCGCACTCAAGAACGCCGACGAACTCCTCCTCGCGACTGATGAGGACCGCGAAGGCGAGGCCATCGCATGGCACCTCCTGCAGGTCCTGCAGCCCAAGGTCCCCGTCAGCCGCATGGTCTTCCACGAGATCACCAAGGACGCCATCCTCGCCGCGAAGGACAAGACGCGGCCCCTCGACACCGACCTCGTCGACGCCCAGGAGACCCGCCGGATCCTCGACCGTCTCTACGGGTACGAGATCTCGCCGGTGCTCTGGCGCAAGGTCGGCCCCGGACTGAGCGCCGGACGCGTGCAGTCCGCCGCCACCCGCCTCGTCGTCGACCGGGAGCGCGAGCGCCTCGCCTTCCGCGCCGCCTCCTACTGGGACGTGATCGCCCGCTTCCTCCCCGAAGCCGACGCCACCGGAGCGCCCTTCACCGCACGCCTCGTCCGGCTCGACGGCGACCGCGTCGCCACCGGCCGCGACTTCGACGACCTCGGACAGCTCAAGGGCAGCGCCGTCCCGCTCGACGAACAGCGGGCCACAACGCTCGCCGCAGCGCTCGAGCAGTCGAAGGCGACCGTCCTCTCCGTCGAGTCCAAGCCGTACTCCCGCCGGCCGGCGGCGCCCTTCACGACCTCCACGCTCCAGCAGGAGGCCGGTCGCAAGCTGCGGTTCTCCGCTCGCCAGACGATGAGTGTCGCGCAGTCGCTCTACGAGAACGGTTACATCACCTACATGCGTACCGACTCGCCCTCGCTGAGCAAGCAGGCGATCGACGCGGCGCGGAAGCAGGCTGCTGCCCTCTACGGTGCCGAGACGGTGCCCGACAAGCCGCGCCTGTACAGCGGCAAGAGCAAGAACGCGCAGGAGGCGCACGAGGCGATCCGTCCCTCGGGCGACACCTTCCGCACGCCGTCCTCGCTCGCCGCGACCCTCCGCGGCAACGACTTCAAGCTGTACGACCTGATCTGGAAGCGCACCGTCGCAAGCCAGATGGCCGATGCGAAGGGCTCCACCGCGACGATCACGCTCGAGTCGAAGACCGACGTGGGCCGCGCCGAATTCACCGCTTCCGGTACCGTCATCACCTTCCGCGGCTTTCTCGCCGCCTACGAAGAGGGCCAGGACGAGGACCGCAACTCCCAGGACGACGCATCCGAGGCGAAGTTGCCGCCCCTCACCGAAGGCCAGCAGCTCGGCATCGCGGACCCGGAGGCGAAGGGGCACGAGACCTCGCCGCCCCCGCGCTACACCGAGGCCAGCCTGGTGAAGCGACTCGAGGAGCTCGGCATCGGCCGGCCGTCCACGTTCGCGTCGATCATCTCCACGATCATCGATCGCGGCTACGTGACGCAGCGCGGCCAGGCGCTCATCCCCAGCTGGGTGGCGTTCAGCGTCGTCCGTCTTCTGGAGGAGTACTTCGAGGAACTCGTCGAGTACGACTTCACCGCTGAGATGGAGAACGACCTCGACCGGATCGCCGGCGGCTCGGTCGACCGCGTCGACTGGCTCAAGGGCTTCTACTTCGGCGACGACTCCGGTCGCGGCCTCCGTCAGGTCATCGACAACCTCGGCGACATCGACGCCCGCCGCATCAACTCGATCGTCATCGACGACGGTGTCACGCTCCGCATCGGCAAGTACGGCCCGTACCTCGAGGTCACCCCCGACGGTCCGCCGCCGGCCGAGGGCGAGGAGGCCCCGACGCCGCGTCGGGTCAACCTGCCCGAAGACCTCGCGCCCGACGAGCTGACGCCCGCGAAGGCGCACGAGCTCATCGACGCACCCGTCGTCGGCGACCGCGTCATCGGTGTGAATCCGACGACCGGCAAGGAGATCGTCGCGAAGGACGGACGCTTCGGCCCGTACATCACCGAGGTCGACCCGGAGCCCGAGGCGGAGCTCTCCGTCGACACGGCGACCGGAGAGGTGACCGAGCCCGCTGCAGGTGCCAAGAAGAAGGCCCCCGCCAAGAAGAAGGCTGCGGCCGAGAAGCCGCGCACCGCGTCGCTCTTCAAGTCGATGGACCTCGCGACCATCGACCTCGAGACCGCGCTCAAGCTTCTCGACCTGCCCCGCGTCGTCGGCGCCGACCCCGAGTCGGGTGAGGAGATCCTCGCGCAGAACGGCCGGTACGGTCCGTACCTGAAGAAGGGCACCGACACTCGGTCGCTCACCTCCGAGGACGACATCTTCGCGGTCGACCTCGCCGGTGCCGTCGAGCTGTTCGCGCAGCCCAAGTACGGAGCCCGGAAGGCGTCGAGCGCCCTCAAGGAGTTCGAGGCCGACCCCGAGAGCGGGAAGCCGATCAAGATCAAGGACGGCCGTTTCGGTGCCTACGTGACGGACGGCGTGACCAACGCGACGATCCCTCGTGGCGAGCAGGTCGAGGACGTCGACTTCGAGCGAGCGGTCCAGCTCCTGGCAGACAAGCGCGCGAAGGGCCCGGCGAAGCCGAAGGCCGGTCGCAAGGCTCCCGCGAAGAAGGCACCCGCGAAGAAGGCTCCGGCCAAGAAGACCGCCGCGGCGAAGACGGGGACCGCCAAGACGGCGGCCACGAAGTCCGCTACGGCCACGTCGACCGCCCGTTCGGAAGCGGCGAAGAAGGCTGCCGCGACCCGCGCCGCGAACAAGGCGGCTGCGGCGAAGGCCGACGCCGTCACGTGAGTGAGGGAGGACGCCCTCGGGGCCTGTTCGTCACCCTCGAGGGCGGCGACGGCGTCGGGAAGTCGACGCAGGCGCGACTCCTGAGCGACTGGTTCGAGCAACAGGGTCGGACGGTCGTCCGGACCCGTGAGCCTGGTGGGAGTGAGCTCGGTGTCGAGATCCGCGAGATCGTCCTGCATCACCGGGGCGACATCAGCCCACGTGCCGAGGCCCTGCTCTACGCGGCCGACCGCGCGCACCACATCGCCACCGTGGTGCGCCCGGCCCTCGCGAGGGGCGAGGTCGTCCTGCAGGATCGGTACCTCGACTCGTCGGTCGCGTACCAGGGCAGCGGACGCGTGCTCGACGCCCAGCAGATCCGCGCCATCTCGCTCTGGGCTGCTGAGGACCTCCTGCCCGACGTGACCGTGCTCCTCGACCTGGACGTCGCCGTCGCCCGCGGCCGTCTCGACAACGCCAACAAGCGCTTCGATCGGCTCGAGGCCGAGGCGCAGGACTTCCACACCCGGGTACGGGAGTCGTTCCTCGCCCTCGCGGCCGCGGAGCCGGAGCGGTTCCTCGTCGTCGACGCCGCGCTCCCACCCGAGCAGCTCGCCGCCAACATCCAGGCCCGCATCGCGCCCCTCCTCTGAGCACGCACCCCGCCGGCTCACGTCGGTACCGCCCGGTATCGTAGACGCATGGCTTCCTGGACCGACTTGACGGGTCAACGCGACGCGATCGAGCTCCTCCAGTCGGCGTCGGACCCGGTCACGCCCAAGGGCCTCACCCATGCCTGGCTCATCACCGGACCGCCCGGTTCCGGCCGGTCGACCCTCGCCTACGCCTTCGCCGCCGCGCTCCTCAGCCGCGAGCCCGGGGGCGACGACGTCACCCGTCGTCAGGTGGAGGCCCGCACCCACCCCGACCTCTCGGCGCTGAGCACCGATCGCGTCATCATCACGATCGACGAGGTCCGCGATCTCGTCCGGAACGCCTACCGCGCGCCTTCCGTCGGCCGCTTCCGCGTCATGGTCGTCGAGGACGCCGATCGAATGACCGAGCGCACGTCCAACCTGCTTTTGAAGTCGCTCGAGGAGCCGCCGAGCAGCACGATCTGGGTGCTGTGCGCGCCCAGCGAGGCCGACCTGTTGCCCACCATCCGGTCGCGCGTCCGCTCGGTCCGCCTCGGCGTCCCCACCATCGATGACGTCGCCGAGCTGCTGGAACGGCGCGACGGCGTGGCACCCGAACTCGCCGAACGCGCCGCCCGCGAGGCGCAGAGCCACGTCGGCATGGCCCATCGCCTCGCGACCGACCCCGGTGCACGGCAGCGCCGTGAATCCACGCTCCGTGCCGTGCTCGACATCCGGAGCGCGGGGCAAGCGGTCGTCACCGCCGGCCGCCTCCTGGAGCTGGCCGGCGACGACGCGAAGGCGTACACCTCGCTGCGCGACGAGGCCGAGCGGGAGAGCACCCTGCGCTCACTCGGCGTCGAGCCCGGTCAGTCGGTCCCACCGGCCCTCCGCTCGCAGGTCCGGGCGATGGAGGAGGACCAGAAGCGACGCGCCACCCGCAGTCTGCGCGACGGGCTCGACCGGATCATGGTCGACCTGCTCTCGCTGTACCGCGACATCGTGCTCCTGCAGCTGGGGCACGACGCCACGATCATCAACCGTGAATTGCGTCCGGAACTCGAGGAAGCCGCTCGCCGGACGACGCCTGCGGTTACGATCGAAACCTTGGAGGCGATCTCCGTCGCCCGCACACGAATCGAAGGGAACGTCGCCCCGGCGCTGGCCTTGGAGGCCATGCTCGTGTCGGCGGTCCGGTAGGGAGCCTCTGTGACTTCGCCCAGGCAGCAGCCGTCGGACTCGACGGGATCGACCGGTGCACCCCGTCGCAGGGGTCCCGGTGCGCGCCGTGCGGCGCGGGTCGCCCTGGTGGCCGGTCTCGCGGTCGCGGCACTCACCCTGAGCGGGTGCGTGACGGCCTTCCTGCCGCCGAAGGCCGCCGAGCCGACGACGTCGTCCTCCTCGCCGGCGACGAGTGACGTCGACGCCGAGCTGAAGCCCTTCTACGAGCAGCAGCTCGACTGGAAGACCAGTGGCTGTGCCGACGGCTTCGAATGCGCCACGGCGAAGGCGCCCATTGACTGGGACAACCCCTCGGACGGCGAACTCTCCCTGGCGCTCGTGCGGCACGAGGCGACGAACGGCAAGCCGATCGGCTCGCTCTTCATGAACCCCGGCGGCCCGGGTGGTTCCGGTTACAGCCTCGTCGCCGACAGCCTTGACTTCGCGGTCGACAAGGACCTCCAGGAGAACTTCGACGTCGTCGGCTTCGACCCCCGCGGTGTCGGCAAGTCGACGCCGGTGACCTGCCTGACCGACTCCGAGATGGACGCGTACCTGTACGACGTGACGCCGGGGAAGCGCGGTTCCGACGAGTGGATCGCCGCGAACGAGAAGGCCGCGAAGGACTTCGGCGACGCGTGCGCGGAGGAGACGGGCAAGATGCTCGAGTTCGTCGACACGCAGAGCGCTGCGAAGGACCTCGACATGCTGCGTGCTGCCGTCGGTGACAAACAGCTCTACTACCTCGGGTACTCGTACGGCACGTTCCTCGGCGCGACGTACGCGGAGCTCTTCCCGAAGAACGTCGGGCGTCTCGTGCTCGACGGTGCGATCGACCCGTCGACGTCGAACTTCGAGGTCGTCAAGGAGCAGGCCAAGGGCTTCGAGAGTGCTCTGCGTGCCTACCTCGAGGACTGCATGACGGGCAAGGATTGCCCGTTCAAGGGCTCCGTCGACAGCGCGATGACCGAGATCAAGACGCTCCTCGACGAGGTCGACGCGAACCCGATCCCCGGCGACGACGGACGTGAGCTGGGCGGCAACACCCTGCTGACGGCGATCATCTACCCGCTGTACCAGGCCGATGCCTGGCCGTACCTCAGCAAGATGTTCGCCGAGGTCATGCAGGGCGGGACCGACATCGCGTTCCAGTTCGCCGACGGGTACAACGGTCGCAACGAGTCCGGCAAGTACGCCGACAACCAGACCGAGGCCTTCAACGCGATCAACTGCCTCGACTACAGCTACGACGACGACAAGACGAAGATGGCCGACGAGGCGAAGCAGCTGGAGGAGGCGGCTCCCGTGATCGGCGAGTACATGGCCTACGGCGACACGTTCTGCGCCAACTGGCCGTACCAGACGCGGACCGAGCGTGGGGAGATCCACGCGAAGGGCGCAGCGCCGATCCTCGTCGTCGGGACGACGAACGACCCGGCCACGCCGTACGTCTGGGCGCAGAACCTCGCGGAGCAGCTCGACAAGGGTCAGCTGATCACCTACAAGGGTGAGGGTCACACCGGCTACAACAAGGGCAGTGACTGCGTGAACCAGGCGGTCGACCAGTACCTCATCGACGGCACGGTGCCGTCGAAGGACCCGATGTGCAGTTGACGGCGGGATCCTGATGACCATGACGGCGCCGGCTGAACTCGGGCTCCGCGAGCGGAAGCGGCTCGCGACGCGTCGGGCGATCCAGCACGCGGTGCTGACGCTCGCGAGTGAGCAGGGGCTCGAGAACGTGACAGTGGAGGAGGTGAGCCGTCGGGCGGAGGTCTCGCCGCGGACCTTCTTCAACTACTTCGGGACGAAGGAGGAGGCGCTGATCGGCGACATCCCGCTGATCCCTGACGGCGACGCCCTGCACGCCTTCCTGACCGCGGGGCCCGCCACCGACGTGCTCACCGACCTGGGGGAGCTCCTGGCCCGCACCGTGGGTGACGCCGACGAGGACGTGGAGATCCACCATCTCCGCAAGGACGTCCTGCGCGACCACCCGCACCTGCTGGGCGCGCGGATCGCGAGTATGCGCGGCTTCGAGGAGGGCCTCTACAAGGTCGTCGAGCGCCGGGTGCTGAACGACGATCCGACGCTCGCGGAGGACGCCGAGGCGCTGTTCGACCGCTGCTGGATGGTGACGATGGTGGGCTTCGCCGGCCTGCGTCACGCCTGGCGCTGCTGGGCCGATGCGCCGACGCCGGGCTCTCTCGCCGAGCGGATCCGTCGTTCTTTCGCCGAGCTGTACACGACGGTCCAAAAGCTGCGCTAACATGGATACTCGTGCGCCGGGCGACCAGCGCACGCGCCGCCCTAGCTCAGTCGGCAGAGCATCTCACTCGTAATGAGAAGGTCAAGGGTTCGATTCCCTTGGGCGGCTCCACCAGCATCACCCGGCCGTTGCCCTGGAACACCCCGGTCAGCGGCTGTTTCATGCGCGCGCCGCGTATCCTGCGGCCCGCTCGGTGGGGCAACGGCCGTCGGTAATGCACGAAACATAGCAACGCATGTAGCGCTTATCCAGCGGACGGTGGCGAACGGTGATCAGCGTGCGTGGTCATGTTGGTCCTGACGTGGTCGAGTTAGTGCGGCGTACATCACGTCTGAGACGTCTCGAGGCGTCGCCGCCGCGACGTGCGACTAGAAAACGGAGGCGATCGCCCTGCTGGCATGATTGAGGCCGCTACCGATACGGCGTTTCGCTTCGCGCTACCGATGCGCTTCCATACCCCGTCTGGTCTAGCAGCGACCTAAGGGCACGCTCGGCTTCGTGAGGGGCGTTGGGGCCGATTGTCACCCGCTTGACCGGCAAAGGCTGCGGAGTCATCGCCCACGATCCCCGCGATCCCCACTCCTCTTCCATTTTGCCGCCACCGCCGGTCAGTTCGATGTACGGGACTATTCCGAAGCGTGTGGGCCGGTAGCGAACGAATTTCCACCATGGATTAACCGTGAACACGCACCGAACCTCGCGTTCGTCGCTGAAACCGCGATCCTTCATGAAGTCGATGGGCGCGTTGGCGTAGCCGGTGACGATGAGCTTTCCTGCATCCCTGTTCTTACGGTATCTCGCAATCAACTCGTCCAGTCGCTTGCCGATGAGTGGATCATCGACACCTTCGATATAGTCAACGTCCCTCCAGCTTCCGCCGAGTACGAAGGTAGCGTCGGCGGGAAAGTAGTGGATGGGCGTGCCGTCTTCGGCCACTTCGTCGGGCGCGTAGAAGTCCGGCGGAGGGCTCGGGTGTGACTCGCCGGATCGTGCAACGAGCGGCACGAGGGATTGCGAACCATCGAGTTCAATGGAGTATGCAACCTCGGACACGCCGTAGTTTCGCCAGAGAGTCAGGCTGTCGGGATCGCGAGCCGCTGAGAGGAGGAAATTGCTGAACGCGGTTTCCTCGTTCATGAGTCCGCTGTGCTCGACGTGTGTGTGCTCGTCGGATTGCAGCCCCGCTCTGCGAGCTTCGAAGGCGGTTCTGAACGCGCGGGCACCGCTACGCATCTCATTGGCGTCATTCATGAAAGCTGCAGAGGACGCGCGCAGGGCGTGGTTCTGGAGGATCGATATGAGACCTTGAGTGCTGGTGTAGTGGCAGGCGCGTTCAACTTCGGGCACGGGGAAATGGTACTGCGCATCTAGTGCCACCAGATTGTCCGTGTCGACTCACACAGTTGAGGCTGTCTGAACATTCCGGTGATTGTGCGCAGAGACTGGCGCTCCACGCGAAACAAACCGGTTTTGTCAGTGAAGGCCTCCGAATCCGCGCTTGTATAAAGCTGTCGTCCAGCGGCGCCCCGAGGTCGTAGAGGTCACCGTCTGCACGTGATCGGACCGGTCGGAGAGGTTCTGAGCCAATTCCGCGGGACGATCTCCCGAACCGATTGGATGCACTCTGCGGAGTGGTCGGCTGCTCTTGGATCCAAAGCAGACTAGCGACTGGCGCGGAGAGCCCGGAGGCACCCGGCGGTAGCGTCCTCGCCAGGAACCGATCGATCAGGCGGGCGGCTGTCGGGAGCTCGACTTGAAATTGTCGCTGTAGGCGCTCTACCCGCGGACGCGGGGCTCAAGTCGACTCAGATCCAGGGTGCAGGTCCAGCGAGCGACTCGACGGGCCGACCGCAGCTGCCTCTGCTGCTGCCTCTGCCTCTGCCTCTGGACCGTTGCATCGACGCTAGAGTTCGGATGGTGCGAGCTTTCATACTAGGAGCAGGCTTCTCTCGAGCGATTTCGCCAGCGATGCCCACGATGACCGAGCTGGTCAAGGCCGTCTCGGGCGTGGGATTAGTGGATGCCGAGAGCCTGACCAAGTTTGGCAACGATCTCGAGCAGTGGCTGTCGTTTCTTTCCGTCGACCAACCCTGGCTGACTGACGCCGACAATTTGTCTAACCGAGCGAGCTTCATCAGGATCACCGATGAGGTGTACCGCCAGATTGTCGCAGCGGAACGTTCGGTCGTCGCGACTGCGCCACCGGACTGGCTTCTGAAATTCGCGTGGTCTCAGGCTGATGCATCAGCGTCGGTCTTCACTTTCAACTACGACACGCTCCTTGAGAGGGCGCTGAGCCGGATCAATCGAGTGGGTACCTGGGCGGACTTGTACGTTGCTCCGATCACATCTCGCGCGGCTGCGGCTAGCGGTCTCTTCCTTGGTCCTTCAGACCCGCGCGGATCACTGCCGACGATATTCAAGTTGCACGGGTCGACGAGTTGGGCGTTCGGTGGCCTCGACGCTCCCACGAGTGACCCAATCGTTCTCACCACGGACCTGCTGCCCTGGGCCCCCGAAGTCGCCCCCGCGGGCGAGCGTCCTCCGCGGTACCAGCACATGTACGACGACCTCAAGCCGCTCTTGATTCCGCCCACGTATTCAAAAGGCCCCTACCTGGCGAATCGATCGCTCAAAGCTCAATGGCGTGCAGGTGCAGAAGCGCTAGCTAGAGCGGAAGAATTGGTCATTGTCGGATACTCGTTCCCTGCCGGAGACCTGGTCGCTCGTCAATGGGTCGCCAGCTCCGCGGGACCCCAAACTGCCACTGTGATCGATCCAGATGAGTCAGTGACTGAGCGAGTAGCCGCTCTCCTCGGGCCGTCAGTTGACATTACACACCGTTCAAGCATTTCGGACTACGTGGACGGGTCGTCTGGCCCTCTACTGAGGTGGAGAGTGTACCTATCCGCAGACGAGAAGTTGGGCTTACAGGTTGACCTCCACTGCGACGGCGTTGACCTGCTGTCTGGCGTCGACCGTGTCGAGCCTCCCTGGAACCCCTTCAACGAGACGGCCCGCGAATGGCTCCACACGCTACTCGAACGGCTCCAAACGGGGATCAACGAGATGTCGGTGGTCGAGGAGGAATCAGGAGGTCGACTCAGAGAGGCGATGTTCTCGGTGATGCCAGCTGGATGGATCCTCGACCCCAGGGTGCTTACAGCTGCACTTGGATCGTGATCCTGTCCGAGAACGAATCTTGCTGTCCACCACGGAGGATCGTCGTCACGGATGACAGAGGGTTCAAGTAGACTCTTGCTTCCGGGAGGGAAAGTCATGAGCGCTGCTGTATCGCCGCTGTCTAGCCAGGCTATCGCAGGGTATGCGGAGCGCGTGGGCGAGCACCACGCGATCTACGATTCGTCCGGCTGTGCGGACCTGGAGCGTCTGGTCAAAATCTTGGGCGGCCGTATCGATGTTTCCTCTTCGTTCGTCTCAACTGAGGCTCTTACGGTGCGTGACCGCGGAGATTTCACCATCCATCTTCCCCCGATGACGTCGACGCGCCGGGACCGCTTCACGATTGCCCACGAGATCGGGCACTATTTCCTCCACTACCTACAACCCGACCTCAAAGGCCCTTCGCGTTTCGGGCGGGGGGATCGTAACCGCGCTGAAACGCAGGCAAACTACTTCGCGGCTTCATTGCTGATGCCAGCTGAGATCTTTCGATCGGCTCATCGCGAACTGGGCGGAGATGCTTGGAAGCTCGCAGATCGCTTTGAAGTGTCACCTCGGTCAGCCGAGGTTCGTGCTCAGGCGCTCGGTCTCTAGACGTGTCGCCGGCGGCGAAGCGAGACAGGTCTGCTCTGTTTCTCTCTTGTGACCTTGTGGGGTCTACAAGCTATAAGCAGGCGAAGCCTGGCTGGCAGAAGATTTTTCTGTCGTTCTATCGTGAGTTTCCTCAGTTTCTCGTCGAAGCGGATCGTCGTCGCTCAGCGATTGATGGCCTCGAAACGGGGTTCTCGCTGTGGAAGGCGGTCGGCGATGAACTGATCTTCGAGGTGGACGTTAAGACTGAACTAGCGGTAGGGCGTGCTGTTCGTGTCTGGCTGGATGCCATTAGCTTTTATGAGCGCGATGTGTTGTCTGACGTGAGTCTTGCGCTGAAGGGTGGTGCATTCATTGCGACCTTCCCTGGGCCGGATAGTGAATCAACTATTCCGCGCCAACCGACCATCGAGCAGTCCGCCGATTCCGTAGTTCGGTTGAATGACAAGGCCTTGTCTGGTACGAGGACACCGTCCAAGTACCTCTATGACTATTTTGGCCCGAGTATCGATACTGGCTTCAGGGTGTATTCGCTTTCCACTCAGCGAAACTTCACGCTAAGCATCGAAGTCGCTTGGGCAATGGCGGTTTCCGCGCATGGCGAGGCGGCTGATCCCGACAACCCGAGACTCCATGCGGTCGATGATTTTGCGTTCCTTGGCGGACACTTTCTGAAAGGTGTTTGGGGTGGGCGAGACTATCCGGTTTTCGCTATTGATCGGCATTATCATGACCCGGTCAATAAAGCTATGGCAAGCCTACGAAGTTCAGGTTTTGATTCATCAAAGGTCATAGCGATATGTGATGCTTGCAGTAAGGATGCTGACTGGCCATTTCGAATGTACCTTCCCGATTCCGCTCACGCTGCATTCACTGTCGTGCCGCTCGATGCGATGGAGGAGCTGCGTCATTCTGAAGGAAACCTGGATAGTATCGAGACTGCTCAATACGATGAGCCGGGAATCGTAGATCCGGCACCTCCTCTCGAATAACTGACGGGGCAGAATCGTGCCTGCTGATGCGAGCAGGGAGGTCCATCCCGCTGGTGTGAAACCCTCTTTGCGGTCCTGATTTGCTGGTGACGTCCTGTGATCAGCGAGGCTCGTCTCCATCAGTTCTGCTCTGACACTTGTGACACTCAGGATGGCCCGGGCGGTGAATTCTCTAGGGGGCTCGGAGATTTCGAAGCGTGCGCAGCAGCAAATTTTGATGTCTCCGGTGGGGACCTGTCGCAATGAGCAGCTCGCCGCGGAGTCCTGGTGCGGTTCCTGTCTGATATGAAGCGGATTCCCTAATGCGACAGAAGTGCAAACCAGTCGTCTTCGACCGCGGCGGATCATTCACGAGGATGTCGCCCCATCAGTGGACGATCAAGGACTGCCAAGTACCCCATCGCCCTCACTCGTAATGAGAGGGTCAAGGGTTCGATTCCCTTGGGCGGCTCCATCAGCTTCACCCGGCCGTTGCCCTGGAACACCCAGGTCAGCGGCTGTTCTGGTTTTCGGGGCGCTTCGTCGTCCGCCGCCGAAGCCGGTGCGGAGACAGTCGTAGGATGACCGGATGGATGCACTCGCCAGAGCCACGGACGCACAGATCGATGCCGTCTGCGAAGCCTTCACCTCGGTGTCGTGGCCGCTGGGTCGCGACGACTTCAAGGCGCTCGCGGAGCGTCTCGGGTGGCAGTTCAAGCTGGAGACGTCGAGCGGCGTCCAGCACCGTTCCGGGTATCCCGTGAACCTGCCGACCGTTCGCTCGCTCGTCGCAGATGACGCGATCTCCCAGATCGTGATCGCGGTCTCCGACAAAAGCGACGACGCGGGTGCGCTGCGGGGTGCCGCACAGGACCTGCAGGCGGCGCTGAGCGGGCACCGTGGTCAGCCCTCCGGATCCCAGGGCGGAGATCCGTACTGGGAACTGGCCAACGGCGGCAGGATCTGGCTCAAGACGGTGCCCAAGAAGGTGTTGCTCGTCGTCGAGGGGCAGCGCTTCGCCGACGTGGAGCGGCGCGAGGAACGGCTGGGCATCGACCCCGGCCGCACCCCGGCCGCCGGTGCCGACACTGCCTGATCCCGTCTGGTCGACTGCCGCGTCGAGACGATGCGGCAGGCGTCAGCAGAGCCGCGCGGCAAGAGCTGCGCGAGCATTGAAAGACACTTTAGAAGTGATAAAGTGGTGTCATGACTCAACAGCACTTTCCCCTCGATGAAGCACACGTCCGTCTCGCGACGAACGAGAAGATCTCGAGCGAAGCACGTCGGGCAGCCCGCTGGTTCCCGTGGTTCGTGATCGTGCAGGCATGCTTCGCCCTGTCGTTCACCGTCTCCGTCGACGTGTTCCACACTCCCTACTGGAGTGCGTTCGTACCGATGCTGCTGGGGACCGCGTCGATCTGGTTGGTTGCCCTGCTGCGTCGTCGGTCTGCTCCACGCGACGGCATCCGGAACATGGAGATAGCTGTCGTCACCTGGTTCGTGCTCTATACCTGGATGCTCGACCCGGCACTGCAGCTCGTGGGGGCCACGTCCTCGTGGTGGTGGGTGCTGGCCGGTGTCGTCGCAGTGAGCCCGATTCTCGTGTGCCTGTCCGCAAGCTCGCGCCGATGAGTCACCCGCGGAAGGATCTCGACTCGCTCATCCACTCCCCGGTGCGTTTCTCCTTGCTCGCAGCGCTGCGGAATCTGGAAGACGTGGACTTCCGCTTCCTCGGTGACCTCCTCGAGATCAGCGACTCAACCCTGTCCCAGGCCCTCACTGCGCTGCTGGACGCCGGATTGGTCAACGTGCGCAAGGAGCCCTCCGGCAGGCGCACCCGCACCTGGGTGGGTATCACCGACGCTGGCCGTGCCGCGTTCACCCAGCACCTGGCGACCCTGCAAGCGATCGTCGACTCGGGCGGCCCTGCTTCCCCTGATTCCCAGCTCCCAACCGAACGAGAAGGCCCGACCCCGTGAGTATCCTCGTCCGCCTGTGCGCTTCAACAGACCTCGCTGCAGCAGCTGAAGCGCTGGCTGTCGCCTTCGCCGACTACCCGTGGACACGTCACGTCATCCCTGACGACGACTACCCGGCTCGCCTCCGCGCGCTCCAGCACCTCTATCTCTCGCATGCCCACCAGCACGGGGTCGTCGCAGTCGTCGACGACGGCTCCGGAGTGATCGCGCTCCTTCCCCCCGACGCCCCTGGCCCAGACGACAACGTCCTCGACCAGGTCATGGCACTGCACGGCGACCGATTGGACCGGCTCGCACACCGGCGCTCCTCTGGTGACGACTGGACACTCGAGACACTCGGCGTTCACCCGAACGTTCAAGGGCGGGGCGCTGGAGGAGCGTTGCTCGAGCTCGGGCTCGCGGAGGCCACCCGACGCGGGGCGCGAGCAGTCCGGCTCGAGACATCCAGTGAGGACAACGTTCGGCTCTATGAACGCCACGGTTTCCGGGTCACCGGCCGCAGCGACCTCCCACAGGGGCCGACTGTCTGGACGATGCGAGCCGTCATGGCCGGAGAAGGCGTTGCAGCCCCCTCAGCACAGGATGCCGCAACGGGGATCTCGGTCGACGCGGAGTCACGGAACGGAGACGGTGACGCTCTCCGCGTCCGGCCTGGCTAGCAAGCCGGTCGCCGGTCGTGTCGCCTCCGGTCACGGTGCGCTTCATCGGGTGTCTATCGCTCAGCGTGTCGTGATCCGCAGGGTGCAGCTCCTGCACGGGTCTCCGACGGTCCGTCGACGCGCACTGCGCCGCCGTGCCGAACGACTCATCGGCGGTGTCAGGCGACCGAGCGGTTCCGACGGGCGAGCGGTAAGCGGACGATGAACGTCGTTCCGGGATCACCGGTGGCGAACGCCTCGATCGTGCCGCGGTGCGCCTGCGCGATGGATCTGGCGATGGTGAGTCCGAGGCCCGAACCGCGGATCGTCTCCTCGCGCACGTTCCCGGCCCGGTGGAACCGTTCGAAGACCCGGGTGAGTTCGTCCGTCGGGATGCCGATCCCCGTGTCGGTGACGCGGATGATCGCATCCACTCCGTCGGAGCGCACGCTCAGGAAGATCTCGCCGGCGCGGGTGTAGGTCACGGCGTTGTCGAGCATGATCGAGAGCAACTCCCGGAGGCGCGCTCGATCGCCGACGAGCTGCAGCGTCGGCACGGCCGCCGTCCGCAGTTCCACGCCGTCGGGCAGGCCGAGTCGTCGTCGCTCGTCGGCCGCCTCCAGGACGATGGCGCTGAGGTCGACGGGTTCGTCGGTGATCTCCAGGTGGGGTGCGCTCGCTGCGAGGAACTGTTCAGCCAGGCGCCCGAGATGATCGGCGCTCCGGCGGATGACGGCGAGCTGAGCCTGCACCCGGGGCGCGATGTCCGCGTCGTCCTCGAGCATGTCGAGGTACCCGAGGATGCTCGTGAGCGGTGTCCGGAGCTCGTGGCTGAGGCTCGTGAGCGACTCGGTGCGCATCCGGACGGCTTCGGTGAGCTCGGTCACGTCCTGTCCGACGAGGAGTGCTCCGTTCGGCGCGCCGTCCGCGCCGCTGACCGGCCGACCGTTCGCGACGAGGGCTCGTTGCTTGCCGGGAGGCCCCACCCAGTAGAAGAAGTCACGGACGTCCTGTCCATCGAGGATCCGCACGACCGGTTGGTCCTCCGTCGCCAGCGGGGTGACGCCGTCCGCCGCCCAGATGAAGCGGGCGCCCCCGGTCGACGCGTCGTAGCCGGCCAGCGTCGCGAGTTCCACGGCGAGTCGGTTGTTGAGGATCTGGTCTCCGTGTTCGTCGAAGAAGACCAGTCCGACGTTCACCTCGTCGGCGACGGTGCGGAGCATCACGGCCAGCCGGTTCTGCCGCTCCAGGGCCTCGACCTTCGCCTCGCCCTCGGCTCGCACGCTCGACTGCGCGCGTTCGAACCGCCGCGACTGCAGACCGACGGCGATGATGACCAGCACCAGCAGCAGGGTGAGCGCGACGAGCTCGCTCTGGCCCTGCGCGTTCTCGGGACCCTCGCCGTACAACAGGCTGGGCAACCAGAGGACGAGCACACTCCCCACGAGAGCGAGGACGACCCCGAGCTGACCGAAGCTGTAGGACAGCCAGAGCACGGGGAAGGCGAGCAGCACGATCGAGGCGCCGAGGACGGGGGACACCGCATGGTTCACGAGCCCCACGACGGCGAGGTCGGCGCTGACCAGGGTGAGCGCCCACGGGCGCGCGATCCGTTCCCACGGAAGCACGAGTGTCGCGACGAGCGCGAGTCCCATCACGGCCCAAGCAAGTTGGAGCTCGGTGACACGGAGGACGGCCGGACTGGTGGTGCCGACGATCACCGTGACAATCCCCACTCCCAGCGCTAGCGGCCCCTGACTCCGGCTCAGCAGGCCGAGCCGGGGGTGGCGCTCCGTGCCTTCGATCCAGCGTGGCATCGGGCCTCCCAGGTGTCCCGCCCGGTTTCGGGCCAATTCACTGTATCGCCGTCGCGCCGGATGCCTCCGCGGGCGCGTCCGAGCGACCGATGCCTACACTCGTCGCATGCGCTTCTTCCGACGCAAGACTCAGCAGCCACCGACCCCGCCCACCGCGACCGAGCCTGCAGTAGGCGGGCCCGACGGGCCCGACGGACCCGACGACCTCGACGACCTCGACGAGCGGGGATGGGACGCGGTCGCGCAGGCGGTGTCGCAGCACTACCCGGGTGCCCGCGAGTTCCATGTCGCCTACTCGCCGGGACTGCACTTCGGGTCCGCCCTGCAGGGGTGTTCGGCACTGCCAGGCCCCGACCACTGGTTCTACGTCACGTACGGGCTCACCGAACTGTGGGGCAAGGACTCCGATGATCCGACGACCAGCGGTTTCGGGTACGAGCTCACGATGCGCGTGCGCCGGTCGCCGTCGGACGAGACGCCGCCCCAGTGGCCGTACCGCGCGCTGATCGTCCTCGCGCAGTACGTGCGCAGTGGGCCGCAGGAGCTCTGGCTGGGCGATCGGATCCGACTCGCCGACGGCGTGACCGACGATCCCGACGGCGCCCTCACGACCCTCGCCGTCACCGCCGACCCGGTGGTCGCTCCCATCGAGACGCCGAACGGCCGGGTCGCCTTCTGGCAGGCCGTCGCGCTGACCGACGCCGATGTCGAGGAGGCGAAGCGGTCGACGACGGACGAGGTGCTGGCGCGTCTGGCGGTCGATGACCCGCTGCTGACCATCGCCCCGGATCGCCGCTGAACCGGCGGCCGATCGGCCGTGCCCGGCTGGGCGTCACCCCACCTGCGCCCGTTCGTCGTCCACCACGGTGAGGGCGAGTTCACAGAACATCGACTCGGCCCAGGAGAACCAGGGGCGTGAGAAGACGGCCGGATCGTCGACGTCGATGCTCTCGTGCACTCGGCCGGTGCCGGCATCCGTGTCGGCGATCATGCGCAGCAGACGGCGACGGTCGGTCGGAGTGCCCACCAGCCCTTCGACGGCGAGTGCGATCGGCCAAACCCGTCGATCACGGGTGTGCGGACTCCCGATGCCGCGCAACGCCGAGCCCTCGAACCAGTACGGGTTCGCCGGACTCAGCACGACGTCGCGAGTGGCCGCCCACACGGCCGGATCGAGGACGGTCGGTGCGATCAGGGGGAGCGAGAGCAGCGACGGCGTGTTCGCGTCGTCCATGATGAGCCTGCCGCCGAGTCCGTCGACCTCGTAGGCGTAGATCGGGGATCCTCCGGGTCCGGGCACGACGCCGTGCGCCTCGACGCCGGCGACGAGCTCGGCGGAGAGTGCGCGGGCGTCCGCGGCCAACGGCATGTCCTGGAGCACCTCGGTCGCGATCTCGGCGAGCGCGAGCAGCGCTTCCGCAGCGAAGAGGTTGGCCGGGATGTTGTACCCGAACGTGCAGGCGTCGTCGGAGGGACGGAAGGCGCTCCAGGTCATGCCGGTCTCCGCGACGGGCGAGCCTCGACCGCCGCGCGACAGCGTCTCGGTGGGGATGGCGGTCGCCCGCTCGAACCGGTACGGAGAGGCGTCGTGACGCTGCTCGACTCGGAGTTGATCGACGACGGTCCGCAGCACCTCGGGCGTCGGGGCGTCGAGGAGGAACCCCGTCCGTCCCGTCTTGCGCCACAGCGCGTGCGCCAGGGTGATCGGGTAGGCGAGGCTGTCGACCTCGTACTTCTGCTCCCAGACCTCGGGATCCTCGCAGACGTCCTCGGGGTCGTAGTGGGCACCGGTCGGACCGTCGTTGAACGCGTTGGCGTACGGGTCGTGGGCGATGAACCCGAACTGGCGTCGGACCACCTGCTCTACGAGGTCGGCCAGTTGCCCGCTGCGTTCGAGGAACCGCAGGTACGGGGTGAGCTGGGTCGTGGAGTCGCGGAGCCACATCGCCGGGATGTCTCCCGTGATGACGAACACCTGTCCTGACGGGCCGACGCCGACGGTGTCGGTGAGCGTGGCGAGCAGCGCCCGGCCGACCAGGTCGCCGATGCGGCCGTCGGTGACCTGTCCCACCTCCTCGGCGGCGTCGGCGAGCAGCTCACGGGTGCGGGCGTCCGGGGCGAAGGGGGTCAGTGTCCCCATCCGGTGTCTCCTTCCTGATCGGTGATCCGCACGACGAGGGCGTCGGGCGGAGGATCGTGGCTCTGAGCAGTCCAGGCGACCACCTCCACGGGGGCAGCGACCGGACGACCACCCGCCCAGGAACCGAGCTCGTCGAGACCGAGGGTGAACTGTACGACGGCCGTCGACCCGGCAGCGACATGGGCCCGTTCGACCGCGAGCAGGGTGCGTCGACGTGGTCGGACGCCGAGCTCGTGGCGGCGTCCGTAGAGCGGCACCGGCACAGAGACCGTCCGATCGGTGTCGTTGACGAGGTCGGCGGTCAGCGTGACCGTGCCTCCCTCGCGCAGCGCCTCCGCGGTGAGCGTCGCTTCGACGGAACACAGCCGGACCGACACGGCGGGAGCGCCGCTGCCGAGCAGTCTGCCCACGGGATGCCGGGCGTCGACGTAGCCGCGGGCCGTCTCCCGACGCTCGTCGTGTGCGACGGGCAGCACGCCGTCGCTCGCGGGGAAGGTGGCCGGAAGCAGCCCGCCACCGACACCGGTCCCGAGGACGTCGACGATCGCCGCTCCGCCCACCGGTCCGGGGAACGGCGCGATGATCAGGGCGTCGGCCAGCGCGACGAGCGGCTCGATCGGGCGCGGACGACCGTCGATCAGCACTGCGATCACGACGGGGACGGCGGCCCGGGCGACGCGGAGGAGGTCGAGTTGTGCCTCGGGGAGCTCGAGGCGCGAGAGGTCGACGCCCTCGCCGTTGGTGGTGTCCGGTGCGGGGCCGTCGACGGCGCCGTTGTCGGCGAACTCCTCGTCGTAGCTCCGCCGACTCGTCCCACCCAGGACGACGACCGCCGCATCCGCCCCGGACAGCGCCGCGTCCACCTGCTCCGCCGCGTCACCCGGAAGGCGGGAACGGTGCGACGTGCCCCGCGCGTAACGAATGTTGCCGATGCCGTGACGCGCCTCGAGCGCGGACCGCACCGTGGAGCTGTGCGGATCGTCGTCCGGCCGCGGAGGCGTGTAGTCGCCGAGCTGGGCCTCGAGATCGTCGGCGTTCGGGCCGATCACGGCCACGACGGCGGAAGCGGGGAGCGGCAGTACGCCCTCGTCGTGCACGAGGACACAGGACTGGGCCGCTGCGCGGTGCGCGAGTTCGAGGAACTCCCGTGCAGCGGGACTCCCGGTCGGATCGGCGACGGCGTGCTCCGGCCGCGCCTCCTCGAGCAGGCCCACCCGCCGTTTCAGCGCGAGCACCCGGTCGGCGGCGCGGGTCACGAGTGCCGTATCGAGGATCCCGCGCTCGACGGCCTCTTCCACGTACGTGAACGCCTCATCCCACAGGCTCAGATCGACCCCGGCCGTGACGGCGAGCGCCGCGGCGCTCGCCGGATCGGGCGCGCTGTCCCGCAATCGGTCGACCGCAGTGCCGTCCGCCATGACGATCCCCTGCCATCCCCAGTCCTCACGGAGGACACCGGTGAGGAGCTCCGCGTTGGCACTGCACGGGACACCGTCGATGTCGTTGTACGCCGCCATGAAGCCGGCGACCCCGGCCCGAGCAGCCACGAACGCCGGGCGCAGATGGATCTCGCCGAGCTCGCGACGGCCGATCGGCGCGCCGGATCCGTTCCGCCCGCCGATGCCGGCACCCTGCCCGGCCAGGTGCTTCGCCACCACGGCGACGCGGTCGTCGGCGATCCGGCCGTCGGTGGCACGCCCCTGCATGCCACGCACGGTCGCCTCCACGAGCAGCGCGGCCAGCGCCGGGTCTTCGCTGAAGCATTCCTCCGCACGACCCCACCGGGGATCGCGCAGCACGTCGAGCCCGGAGACGAGCGCCACGTGCGTGCCTCGTGCCCGGGCCTCGGCCGCCACCCGGGCGCCGAGGGCCTCCACGAGGTCGACGTCCATCCCGGCTCCGAGCGCGAGGTTCACCGGGAGCGTGGTGCCGCCGAGCGCCATGAGGCCGTGCGGGACCTCCTCGACGAAGAGGGTCGGCAGTCCGGATCCGCGCGTGCGGACGATCTCCTGCACCGCCTCGTAGGCCTCCGCGCTCCGTTCGGGCGGGATGCCGTTGCTCCAGCGCACCTGCGACCACGGATCCGCGCGCAGGACGCCGTAGATCGCGCCGATCCCACCCCACCGGTCGACCTCGCGTCGGAGGACGTCGGTGACCCGCGGGGCACCGTCGACCCACTCGACGGCCTCCCACCCTTTGAGTCGCTGGTTGATCTGGCCGATCCGCTCGCGCAGGCTCAGCTCGGCCGCCGACCGGGTCATCCCTTGACGGCTCCCGACACCAGGGCCTTCTGCATCTGCTTCTGGAGCACCGTGTAGACGAGGTAGACCGGGAGCAGCGTGAGCAGGGTTCCGGCCATGAGGACACCGTAGTCGGTGCCGGCGTCGACCTTCAGGGTCGGCAGCGCGACCTGGATGGTGCGTTGGGCGGTGTCGGGGCCGATCAGGATGAGTGGATAGAGGTAGGCGTTCCAGAACGACAGGAAGTTCAGCAGCAGCACCGTCGCGATGCCGGGGATGCAGATGGGGAGGTACACCTGGCGCAGGACCTGCAGCGTGGACGCGCCGTCCATGGATGCGGCCTCCTCGAGCTCACGCGGGATCGTCCGCATGAACGCGGTGAGGATCACGATCGAGAGGGGGAGCGCGGTGGCGGGGAGCAGCAGGACGACGAAGGTGCGGGTGTGGAACAGCCCGACGGCGGCGGCGAGGAGGAAGGTCGGGAACAGGGCGGCGAACGCGGGGATCAGGAAGCCGAGGTTGAAGACGTTCTCGATCATCCGGCCGAGCCTGCCCTGTGACCGTGCGAGCGCGAACGCCGCGGGGAGGGCGAGCAGGAGGGTGAGGACGAGGGCACTGATCGTGGTGAGCGCCGAGTTCGCGATGGCGAGCCCGAGGTCCGCCTGCCGGAACGCGGTGGCGAAGTTCGAGAGGTCCCACGACGTCGGCAGCGCCAGCGGCGACTCGAAGATCTCCTCGTTCGTCTTGAACGACGACGAGATGAAGTAGTAGAAGGGGATGAGCAGGATCGCCGCATACAGCCAGGCGAGGGTGCCGCTCGTCAGGGACCCCACCCGGTCGCGGAGGGGGAGGACGGTGCGTGATGCCATGAGAGTCTCCTTGGTCCGATCAGTGGGTGGCGCGCAGGGTCCGGCGGATCAGCCACATGCCGAGCAACCCGACGACGAACAGGACCACGCCGACCGCTTGGCTGTATCCGAGGTCCGTCTCGACGAACGCCTTGCTGTAGATGAGGTACGACAGCGTCATCGTCGAGGTGCCCGGACCGCCCTGGGTGAGGAGCAGGACGGTCTGCGCCGAGTTGAACAGCAGCGACAGGAACTGGAGCATGGTGACCACACCGATGAAGTCGCGGGCGATGGGCCAGTACATCCGCCAGGCGATGCGCCAGTCGGTGGCACCGTCCACTCGCGCCGCCTGCACGATCTCGGCGTCGACGCCGTCGAGGCGTGCGGCGATGAGCACGGCCGAGTAGCCGATCCCGCTCCAGAGTTCGACCGCGATGATGGCGCCGAGGGCGGTCGACGGGTTCGCCAGCCAGGCGTTGCCGGCCAGGCCGAGCGGTGCGAGGAGTCCGTTGACGAGTCCGTCCGGGTTGAGCATCGCGTAGAACACCATGGCGGTGGCCGGGGCCGAGATCAGCGCGGGGATGAACAGGATGTACCGCAGGACGCGGTGCCCACGGGGCTTCTGCACCACGTAGAAGGCGAGGAGGAACGCCAGCACGATCATGATCGGGAGTCCGACGACGATCTGCACGGCGGAGTTGCCGAGGGCCGCCCAGAAGGTGGCGTCGGTGAAGACGGCCCGGAAGTTGTCCAGGCCGGCGAAGGACGGGGTCTCGAGCATCCCGGGCCAGCGCAGGAAGGCGATCACGAAGATCGCGACGACCGGCCCGATCATGAAGACCGCGTACCAGATGAGTGCGGGGAGGGCGAGGCCCGGGAAGCGCTCGCGGAGTGGTGAGCGGCGCGGTCGGACGGCGGGCGGTCGTTCGGAGACAGGGCGTCCCGTGGTGGGAGCGGCGTCGAGCACGGTCATGATGTCCTTTCGGGCCCTCAGGCCGCGTCGTAGGCCTGCTCGAACCGATCGATGATCTGGTCGGCACTCGCGGAGCCGTAGGCCATCGCGGTCACCCGGATCATCGGTTCGAAGACCGCATCGGGGATGAGCAGGTCGGGCAGCATGACCGGTGTCACCTGGTCGGTGGTGAGCTGCGACGCCTGCGCGACAAGGGGGAAGTCGGTGCTGACCACGTCCGTGATCCGGTTCATGTCCCGCCCGGAGCCGAGGATGAACTCGCTCGTGACCTCCGGTGAGTAGAGGTTCTGGATGAACGGCTTCAGGAGCTCGAGCTTCTCCGCGCCGTTCGCGCTGATCCAGATGCCGTGCCCGTTGTAGCTCTGGATGACGGTCGGCCGTTCGACCACGCCTCCTTGGGAGGGCACCGGCCAACCGCCGACGGTCACCTCGCTCGCACGCTCCTGGGGCACGAGGGCGAGCGCGGACGACATCGCCGGCACGATCGCGGCCTTCCGGGTGTTGAACTGCGTGAGTTCCGAGTCGGAGGTGTACCCCTGCACGTTGTCGACGAAGACGCCGGCGTCCCGCAGTTCGACGAAGTGCTCCACGCCGGCGACCGCTCCCGGGAACTCCGAGAGCTTGCCGGAGGAGAACGCCCGGGTGGCCTCGTCCTTGGTGAGGAAGCCCTGCAGGATCTGCAGGAACAGCTTCTGACCGCTCCAGTCCGATCCTCCGACCGTGACCGGGCCGATGCCCTTCGACCGCAGGGCGTCGGCGACGAGGATGAGCTCGTCGGAGGTGGTCGGCAGCTCGACGCCCGCCTCCGCGAGCAGACCGGTGTTGAACGACACGGGCCAGTTGGTCCGCGTGAACGGGAACGCGCGGAGGTGCCCCTCCTCGTCGGTCCACTCCGCGAGTGCCTCCGGGATGATCTTGTCGCGGAGCCCCCAGTCGTCCAGCAGCTGCTCCACGGGGATCGTGGCGCCCAGTCGGGTCCAGGAGAGGGTGCGTCCCTGGAGGTTCACCATGGCGATGTCCGCCTCCTTGCCCGCGAGTGAGCTCGTCTCGAAGACGATGGGGAGGTCGGAACCGTTCTTGAGGAGGGCGACGGCACGGTCGGTCGCACGGGAGTACGCGGCCACGACGTCGGAGAAGACCTGGGCTCCCGAGACGGCGCCGCTCAATTGCGTGTGCACCGAGATCGACCCGGGGATGCCGGAGGCCGGGACGAGGGGACCGCATCCGGTGAGCAGGGGGATCATCACCCCGCCCCCGATCACCGTGCCGAGGAACGTACGTCTGCTGATGCCATCGGTCATGAGACCTCCTGAAAGCTGCGGTGCGTCGGGATGGGATGTGATCGTGTCGTCCGCGTGGCGCTTGTGTAGCGGTACACATCAACGTGCGGTCAATGTATACCGCTTTACAAGACGCGGTCAAGCCCCTACTCTCGGTCACGATGAACGACAAGAAACCGGCTCGCGCGACCATCGCCGCGGTCGCCGCCCGTGCGGGGGTCTCCCCGTCGGCGGTGTCGCACGTGTTCAACGGACGACCGAACGTGTCTGCGGCCACCGCGGCCCGCATCCGCCGCGCGGCCGACGAGCTGCACTGGCGACCGAACTACGCCAGTCGCAAGGTCAGCGGTCGTGGAGGGCGCAGTCTCGGCCTCGTCGTGACACGCTCCGGAGACACGTTCGAGCGCGATCCCTTCTTCATGCGGCTGATCGCCGGACTCACCGAACCCCTCGCCGACATCGGCTGGTCGCTGTCACTCACGCTCGTGCAGGGTGCCGACGAGGAGCGCGTCTACCGCGAGTGGTGGAGCGAACAGCGGGTGGACGCGTTCCTGCTCGTCGACGTGCGTGAGGACGACCCTCGGATCGGGCAGGTGCGTGAACTGGGAGCTCCGGCTGTGCTCCTCGGAGCGCCGGTCGACGATGTCGTGCCGGCTGTCACCGTGCACGACGACGCGGCCTACGAGGAGGTGCTGGAGCACCTCGCCGCGCTCGGACACCGCACGATCGCCCGCGTGAGTGACTCACCGGGCCTCGTGCACTCGACGGAGCGCGACCGTCGCTTCATCGAGGCCGCCGACGCCCGTGGCATGACCCCGATGGTGCTGCATTGGGAGTCGTCCGCCGAGGATCCTGTCGCCGACGTGCTCCGACGGTCAGGGCCGACGACGGCACTCCTGGTCGACAGCGAGGCGATGGCGGCGGAGATCATCGCCCACGCGCCCGAGCTGGGCGTGCGGGTCCCTGAGCACCTGTCCGTCATCGCGTGGGAGGACTCGTGGGTGTCGACCCTGGTGCGTCCCCGGATCACCGCGCTCGACGCGCCTGTCGAGGAGAGTGCGAGAACGGCGGTGAAGCTGCTCGAGCAGCTCGTGAACGGCGAGCGAGCCGTCTCACAGACCGTCTCGGCGCGCCGACTCATCGTGCGGGAATCCACCGCACGGGTGCCGGCCCCGGCCCCAGACCCCGATCGAGAAGGATGCGTGACCCCGTGACCGACCACACTCCGCGCTTCGGAGCGAACTACACCCCCTCGAAGGACTGGATGTTCCAGTGGATGGGCATCGACGCCGACGTCGTCCGCGGTGACTTCGAGGCGCTGGCCGGTCTCGGCCTCGACCACGTCAGGGTGTTCCCGCTCTGGCCGGTGCTGCAGCCGAACCGCACGCTGATCCGACGCCAGGCGCTGGACGACATCGCGCTCGTGGCCGACCTCGCCGCCGAGTTCGGACTCGACATCGCGGTCGACGTGATCCAAGGGCACATGTCGGGGTTCGACTTCGTCCCGGCCTGGCTCCTCAACTGGCACGACGGCAACATGTTCGTCGACGAGGCAGCCGTCGACGCGCAGGCCGCCCTCGTGTCCGCCGTCTACGACGCCGTGCGGGACCGCCCGAACCTGATCGGCCTCACGTTGGGCAACGAGCTCAACCAGTTCCAGCCACCGAATCCGGCCGCGATGCCGGCGGACAGTGATCAGGTCGCGCACTGGTTGACCAGTCTCCTGGAGGCTCCGGTCGACCCCGATCCCCGGCATCTGCTCACCCACAGCGAGAACGATCACCTCTGGTATCGGGACGGGCACCCGTTCCTCCCGGTGCACGCCTCGCGGCTCGGTGACATCACGACCGTGCATTCCTGGATCTTCAACGGCACGGCGAAGCGCTACGGCGGCTTGTCCCCGCAATCCGTCCGCCATGCCGAGTGGATGATCGAGCTGTCCAAGGCGTTCGCGACGGACACGGAGCGTCAGGTGTGGCTGCAGGAGGTCGGTGCTCCGTCGATGAACCTGGCGGATGCCGAGATGCCGGAGTTCGCGGCCCGGACGGTGGAGGCGGCGCTCTCCTCGCCCGCTCTCTACGGCATCACCTGGTGGTGCTCGCACGATGTGTCCCGCTCGCTCGGCGACTACAAGGACCTCGAGTACTCGCTCGGCCTGCTCGACGTGGACAACGCCGTCAAGCCGCTCGGCCGTCGCTTCGCCGAGCTGGTCGCGGACGCGCGCGCCGGAGCCACGGCCCGGGTACTCCCGCGCTCGATCGGTGTCGTCGTCGAGGTGGACGAGCACGATCTTCCGATCGCTCGGGCCGACCTCGCACCGGGTGGCGTCGTGTTCGAGCGCTGGCACGAGCTGCGTGAACAGGGCGAGCCGGTCACCGTCGTGACGTCTCGGACCGCGGCGGATCCGGCTTCGCTGGCGAAGCGTGGCATCACCGACGTGCACGCCGTCCCGCGCACGGGATCGGCTCGGTGACGGAGCCCGACGACCGTGGCACTGTCGTCGGGACCTACGGGTGCGGCAACATGGATGGCGCTGACTCGCAGACCGTTGAAGGGGACCTCGTTCATGACCGCACCGCACCGCAGCCGACTCGCCTTCGTCTGGGGCTCCGGCCTCCTCGTCGCCGGCCTCCTCGCCGGATGCTCTGCCCCGTCCAGCGGGGATCGCGACTCCGCGGCGCCGTCGTCGACCCCCACCACCACGGCGACCGCCGACGTTGCGGACGGGCCCGCCGACTACACCGCGTTCTGCGCGGCCAACCGGGCGGCGGCGACCGCGAAGTCGGGCACCGTCGGCGAGGACCTCGAAGCTGTGCAGGCGCAGGTCACGACGATCCGCGACCTCCTGCCGCTGGACGACGTGAGCGCCGAGGTCGCAGCCGGCGCCGAGGTCTTCGCGACCGCCGCTGAGGAGACCGCCGCGATCCTCGCCGAGTTCCCGGCCGACAGCCTCGTCTCCGACGTCGGGCTCGACCCGAGGTTCACCGAGTCGCAGGCCGTGCAGAGCGCCGCGACCGACCCGGAATACCAGGCGTTCATCGCCTGGACCATCCAGACCTGCGGATTCGACACCGAGTAATCGCGCCGCCGGCCTACCGGGTCTGCGCGATGATCGCCTCGGCGACCGTTTGCGCGCCGTCACCGGAGCTGACGGCGTAGAACGTCTCACCGACGGTGAGGTAGAGCGGCGACCGCGGACCGTCCATGCGGCGCGCGACGAACGCCGATTCGCCGTCCGCCATGCCCTCCAGCGTCACGGGCTCCAGGGCCGTCGCCATGTCGGGCTGGGCTGCCAGCCCGTCGACGATCGCCGCGCCATCACGCACGACCAGGATGTCGGTGTACCCGAAGCCCTCAGCGAAGAGTTCGCAGCTGAAGGCACCGACGCGGGCGCTCGCCGCATCCTCCAGATCGTCGATCGGCTGGACCCGTGGGTCGATGACGGTGTAGGTCGTGGTGGCCTCGCCGTACTGGAGCGCCGACACGATCCCGGTTTCGCTGAGGCCGCCATCGCATCTGGCGACACCTTCGCGCGGCCTGATCGCGGGCCAGGCGAGCTGAGCCTCGGAAGCGGATGCGACGGAAGCGAAACTCGTCTCCGCCGCCGTGGCGAGGTTGTCGAGGACCTCGCCCGCCGGCGTGCCCTCGAACCGGCTGCCGGTGGAGGTCAGTCCGGAAGCGGTGATCGACAGGTCGACCCAGGCCGAGCCGACGGGCGCCGACACGCGCCACCCGGTCTCGCCAGACGCGGTGGTCGCCTCGACGCCCGCGATCGTCCTCGTGTCCTCGGACGGTGTGTCGCCGGCGTAGGGCGGGGCCCAGTCGTCGGCAGCGCCCGGCAACATCTCGATCGAGAGGTAGGCCCAGTCTCCCGCTCCGTCGCCGATGATCTGCTGTCCGGCGCCCACGCGCCAGGAGCAGGCGAGCCCACCGGCCGCCGTCAGGACGGCCGAGTCCACGGCGTCAGACGGTTGGACGGCCTCGACGACGTCCGCCGGTTCAGCGGCGAGGACGCCGGCGACCGTGTCGAGCGATGCCAGGTCGCTGCACGTCAGGAGCTCGGTGGACGCCGAGGTGCGCGGTGCGTCGGAGGTCGGCGACGCGTCCGGTGTCGCAGAGGACGCGCATGCCGACGCCGAGAGCGTCACCATCACGGCGAGCCCCGCACCGATTCCGACCGACCGCATCCCCGCACCCATGATCCCCATGCGCCGAGACTATCGGTGGCGCGCCGTGGTCGCTTCCGCGGGAGGATGGAACCGGCGTCGTGTCGATGCCATCACCGAACCGAGGAGTTCTCCTGTGACCACGACCCGCCGCGCCCTGATCCTGATCGACGTCCAGGAGGAGTACTTCGCCGGTCCGCTCGCGATCCAGTACCCGCCGCGCGACGAGTCGATCCTGCGTATCGCGACCGCCATCGACGCGGCGACGGCAGCAGGAATCCCGGTCGTCGTCGTTCAGCACGCATCGGGCAGCGGGGCTCCGGTCTTCGACCCGGACACGAGCGCCTTCGAGCTCCACCCCGAGGTCGCCCGCCGCGCGCAGCCGTCGTGGAAGGCGGTCGTGAAGGAGTACGGCTCGGTCTTCGCCGGGACGGACCTCGAGGCGTGGCTGCGCGTGCAGGGCGCGGACACCGTGACACTCGTCGGGTACATGACGAACAACTGCGTCATCGCGTCCGCGGCGGGCGCCGAGGAACTCGGCATCGACGTCGAGGTGCTCTCCGACGCGACCGGCGCGATCAACCTCGAGAACGCGGCCGGGTCCGTCGACGCGAAGACGGTGCACACGACCCTCATGGCGCTGCTCGATTCGAACTTCGCCGCCGTGGCGACGACGGCGTCCTGGACGCAGGCCCTCATGGACGGCACGGCGCTGCCGAAGGACGACCTGGTGTCCTCCGCCACGCGAGGTGCGGGTCGCGGCTAACCTCCCGCCACCGTTCAGCCCGTGACGGCGACGTCCCGGAGGTCGAGGTGCTCGCTGACGAAGTCGGTGGGGAAGCCGGTGACGCCGTCGCGCACGACGGTGAGGGTGATCCCGGTGTAGAGCCAGTCTGCGGCGTGGTCCTTCGAGACCAGTGCTGCGGCTTCGCGGAGTCGTTCGTCCGCGACCTCCGGGTCGGTCGCAGCCCTCGCCTCGGCGATCAACGACTGCACCGTCGGGTTGTCGTAGCCGAAGTAGTAGGCCGGGTCCGCCCAGTGCTGGATGTCGCGTGCCTCGACGTGGTTCACGAGACTGAGGTCGTAGTCGTGGTTGGTGTAGACGTCGTTCAACCACGTGGGGAACTCGACGCTGTCGACCGTGAGGGTGACGCCGATGGCCTTGAACTGCGACACCAGGACGTTGGCCGCGGCGGTGCCGTAGTGGTTCGGGACGGTGAGCGTGAGCGCGAGATCCTCCTGCCCGGCCTGGGCGAGGAGCGCCTTCGCCGCCTTCGGGTCGTAGCTCACGACGTCGCTGAGGTCTTCGTAGCCGGGATCGAGCTCCGGGATCGGTCCGTACTGCAGGGCGGCGGCGCCACCGACCGCCTCGACGATGGCCGCGTGGTCGATGGCGGTACGGAGCGCCTGCCGGACGAGGGGGTCGTCGAGCGGTGCGCGCTGATTGTTGAAGGCGAGGGTGTACTTGTCGGTCGTCTTCCCCTCGACGATCGTCAGGCCGTCGGCACGAGCGACCTGGTCCCGCAGGTTCGCATCGAGACCGATCTGCACGTCGACCTCGCCGGCGAGGGTCGCGTTGACGGCCGAGGACGCATCGGGGATGTAGCTGAAGACGACCTCCTTCACCTCCGGAGCGTCACCCAAGTAGTCGTCGTTCCGCTCGACGGTGATGCTGTCGCCCTGCTTCCACGACGTGACGCTGAACGGCCCGGTGCCGTTCGCCGTCGTCGACAGGTCGTTGTCCGCCCCGGACCGGAGGACGAGCCCCGCACGACCCGTCAGCGCCCACAGCAGGTCGGAGTCGGGGGAGCTGAGCTGCAGACGGACGGTGCGGTCGTCGGTCGCCGTGACGGTCTGCAGCTGCTCCAGGTCGAGGTGGTCGACGAACGCCGCGTTCTGCTGCACCTGCGTGAGCGAGTCGACCACGTCGGCGGCGGTGAGTGGAGCGCCGTCGTGGAAGGTCACGCCGTCGCGGAGGACGAAGGTGTACGTGAGCCCGTCGGCACTGACCTCGTGGCGCTCGGCGAGGGTGTCGACGATCTCGTTGTCCGTCGTACGCGAGACCAGCCCTTGGTAGACGTTGTCGATGAGGACCTGCTCGAGTGCGACGCCGGAGGTCGTTCGGATGTTCAGGTCCGACGGCTCGAGGACGAGGCCCACGCGGAGCGTCGCGTCGGTGTCCGCGGTGGGTGTCGTGGCTGGGCCCGCGCAGCCGCTGAGGACGAGCAGGGAACCGGTGGCCGCGATCACGGCGGTGAGCAGGTGACGACGCAGTCGATGACGGGGCATGGAGAACATTCTCGCGGATCCCGGCACCGGCCTGGTCCGGTGCCGATCGGAACAGCCCGAGCCGGGTCAGTCCGAGGCGTCGTCCGACAGCGAGCCGCTGATGACCGCGAGCGTCGCCGACTGCGCGCGCTGCGCACGATCGCCACGTCGGCCCACGAGTAGCCCGACCACGGATTCCGTCACGAGCATGATGGCCGCCCGGGAGGTGTGCACGAGTTCGTCGCGGAAGGTCGCGTCGATGGGAGCGACCACGAGTGCGACATCGGCGAGTTCGGCGACGGCCGAGCGTGGGAAGGAGGTGATCGCGAGGACGGTCGCGCCACTCGCCCGGGCTGCCGCGGCCACGTCGACGGACGCCCGGTTCGCGCCCGAGCCCGACAGGACCAGACACGCCGCGCCCGGGCCGAGGTGGGTGGCCGCGATCTGCTGCCCGAGCGTGTCGGGCAGGTACTCCGCCGGTCGGCCGGCCGAGATGAGCCGCATCGCCAGATCGGAACCGAGCGGTGAGGAGAGGCCGTTCGCTGCGATGAGCAGTCGCGGCGCCTCGTCGAGCACCCGGACGAACCGTTCGAGCGTCTCCTCCGTCATCGCCGACGTCGTCTGGCCGAGGCGACCGGCGAAGTGGTCGATGGCCCCGCGGAGGGTGCCGAGCATCGTGTCGTCGCCATCGTCACGGGCGGTCGGTGTCCCGAGCGCGACCTCGCGGGTGAGGGCGACCCGCAGCTGCGGGTAGCCCTCGTACCCGAGCGACTGCGCGGTGCGGATGACGGTGGCGCGGCCGACGCCGGCGAGGTCGGCGACCTCCTGGGCGGTGCGCTCGATGCTCGCCTCGATGTCCTCGGCCACCGTCTCGGCCACCCGGCGTTCGCTCGGCTGGAGCGACGGCGCGAGCATCGCGATCCTGGCCGTCGGCGGGGCGTCAGCGGACCCTGTCCACATTGCGGCTCCTCGTCGTGCGGGCGGGAAGGGCGGTACGGGTGGTGCGGGCGATGCCGGGGCCCCGGGTGATCCGGCGTCGGATGGCACCCGAGATCGCGTCCATCGTCATGGTCACGACGACCACCACGATCAGCAGCATCCCGACTGTATCCCACTGGCGATAGTTGGTGTAGTTCGCCAGCATGCTGCCGATCCCGCCCGCGCCGACGAGCCCGAGGACTGCCGAGGTGCGGATGTTGATCTCGAACCGGTAGAGCGCGAGCGACAGCAGTGCCGGGGCGGCGGCGGGCCAGAGCGCCCAGCGCGTCACCTCGGCGGTACCGCCACCGGCCGCGCGGACGGCCTCCGAGGCGCCCTCCTGCACGGACTCGATCGTCTCGTAGACCCACTTCCCCTGGGTGCCGATGCCGGCGATCCCGAGGGCCAGCGCGCCCGTGAACGGGGTGAGTCCGGTGATCGTGAGCAGGATGAGGGCGATGATCACCTCCGGGACCGCGCGGATGACGGCGAACACCCCACGCAACGGCAGCCGCAGCCAGACCGGCCCGACCGACCCTGCGGCGAGCATGCCGAGCGGGATCGAGACGAGGACGCAGAGGATGGCCCCGATCCAGGCCATCGAGATCGACCGCCACATCTCGGTGAGCGCCCGCGGCAGCTTCTCCCAGTTCGGGCTCTCGAACATGAGCCTGCCGAAGTGCACGAGCTGCGCCGGGACGGTGCCGAGGTCGCGCCAGTCGATCGGCAGGCCGGCGGTCGCGACAATGACGACGATCCCGACGGCGACGGCCGCGAGGGTCGGGACGAGCCGCGAGGGACGGCGGGGGAGCACGGTGTTCGGATCGTTCGCGGTCATACGAGTCGCCTCCGCAGCAGGTTGGACGCGACCTCGATGAGCACGACGACGACGAGGATCTCGAGGACGATCACCGAGACGTCGTCGTAGGCGTAGAAGGCCCGCCGTTCGTCGAGCAGGCGACCGATGCCGCCGGCGCCGACGATGCCGAGGATGGCGGAGATGCGGACGTTGAGCTCCAGGGTGTACAGCCACTGGTTCGCGAACAGCGGCCAGACCTGCGGGAGGACGGTGACGCGGTTGATCTGCGTCTGCGTCCCACCGGCGGCCTTGCCGGCCTCGATGTACGGGTGGTCGGCGGAGTCGATCGCCTCCGAGACGAGTTTGACGATGATGCCGAGGTCGAAGAGGAAGAGCGTCAGGAGGCCGGGCAGCGCACCGACGCCGACCATGGCGACGAGGATGGTCGCGTAGACGAGGTCGGGCACCGCTCGGACGACGTTGACGATCGCGCGCAGGATGCGACGCGACAGACCGTTCGGGTTCGTCGGGGCTGCCGCCCACAGCGTCAGCGGGACGGACAGCAACGCAGCGGCCACCGCACCCACGAGCGCCATCTGCAGCGTCTCGAGCATCGGTTGCACCGTGCGCGGCAGGAAGGCGACGTCGGGTTGGAAGAGCTGGAGGAGCAGACCGGATCCGTTGTCCCAGTGGGAGACGAGCGCGCCGAAGTCGAGTTGTACGCCGCCGATCGCCGGAAGGCAGGTGGCGATCGTGAAGGCGGCCACGGCCCCGATGATGAGCGCGGTTCGCAGTCGGGTGCTCGGCCTGGGCGGCAGCTGCCAGTCGGTGCCGGGCGGCAGCTGCACGTCGGTGCCGGTCGCCGTCATCGGTCGAGCCGATCGTCGGGCTGGATGGGGCGGCCGTAGATGCGCTCGAAGTCCGCCTCGGTCGCGTCGGCTGCGGAGCCGTCGTACACGAGTTCGCCGTCGCGGAGCCCGATCATGCGGGTCGTGTAGGTGCGCGCGAGGTCCATGAGGTGGATGTTCACGAGCACCGTGAGGCCCGTCTCGGTGTTCACCCGGCGCAGGTCGTTCATCACCGTGTGTGCGGTCGGCGGGTCGAGGCTCGCGACGGGCTCGTCGGCGAGCATGACGCTCGGCTGCTGCGTGAGGGCGCGGGCGATCGCGACGCGCTGCTTCTGCCCGCCGGAGAGTTGCGCCGCGCGCGTCCAGACCTTGTCGAGCATGCCGACCGACTGGAGTGAGCGCAGAGCGAGCTCCCGGTCGGTGGCGGTCGTCAGACCGAGGAGGTTCCGGTACGTCGGGGTGCTGGCGAACCGGCCGACGAGCACGTTGCGGTACACGCTCGTCCGGTCGGCCAGGTTGAAGCCCTGGAAGATCATGCCGACGTGCCCGCGCAGCCGACGGAGCTGCCGGCCGCGCAGACCGGTGACGATGTGCGGCCCGACGGCGACGGTCCCGCTCGTCGCCGACACGAGGCCGTTGATCGTGCGGATGAGCGTCGACTTGCCGGAGCCGGAGAGCCCCACGACGGAGACCATCTCCCCGGCGGCGATGTCGAGCGAGACGTTGCGGAGCGCCTTCGTGCCGTTCGGATAGGTGACCGAGACGTCGTCGAGACGGATGGACCACGACGCGGAGGCCGCGAGCTGGGCTCGGGCCTCCGCGCGATGCTGATCAGTGTTCATGCACCGGATTCCTGGAGAGGGTCGATCGGTTGGAGCGGGTCAGTTGGAGAACTGGTCGAGGATCTCGCCGTAGCGGGTGATCTCGTCCGGCGCGGTCTTGTCGGTCCAGCCGGAGAGGCCGACGAGGTCGAACATGACCTTCTTCGCCGCGTCGGAGGAGTCCGCGTAGCCCGCCATGAGCGTGGTGAGCTGCTTGGTGAGGTCAGCCGGGAGCGACTTCGAGACCGCGACGCCACCGTTGGGGATCATCTCGGTGTAGGCGAACGCGACGACCTTGTCGGCGACGTCGGGCGCCTCCTTGAGGACGGTCGTGCGCGCGTCCCAGTAGCCGAACGAGACCTCGGCGTCGCCGTTGTAGACGGAGAGGACCGCGTTGTTGTTGCCCTCGACCGGCACCTGGGTGATGTCGGCGTCCGTGTCGATACCGGCGTCGCGCATGGCGACCACGGGGTACTGGTAGCCGGCGGGCGAGGTGGCAGCCTGCAGAGCGACCTTGGTGCCCTTCGAGATCTTGTCGAGGGCCTTCAGCGCGGCGGGTCCGGTACCGGTCGCAGCGTCGGCGCCGGGCTCGATGCCGTTGCAGTACGAGAGCGGGGTGTCGCTCGCCGCGTAGGTGACCATGACGGGAGCCTCGGCGCAGTACTTGTCGGGGTTGTTCGTGTAGGCGACCGACGCGTACGAGGTCGCGCCGAAGCGGACGTCGCGCAGGATGAGGTTCGCGTCGTAGCGCTCGGTCGCGTTGTAGAGCGAGCCGGCGTCGGTGATGATGACCTGCGCCTGGTCGCTGCCGAGGGCCTCGACGGTCGCGGCGTAGTCGGTCGCGACGACGCCGTTGACCTCGATGCCGAGGTTCTCCGACAGGTAGCTGGTGAGCGGGTCGAGTGCTTCGGCGAGGTCCTCGCCCTCCACCGACGGCACGAGCGAGATGGTGATGGAGTCGGGCCAGGACGCCGTGCCCGTGGCCGACGGGGAGGAGGCTGCAGGGCTGCAGCCGGCGAGGGCGAGGGCGGCGACGGCCGCGACGCCGGTGAGGAGCAGGGTCTTACGCATGTTCGGGATGCCTTTCGAGGGTGGAGGGTGATCAGGAGGCGGACGGAGCGGGCGTGGAGGTCGTGGAGGCGTCGGGGAGGCGCGATGCGGCTGCGGCCCAGGCGATGATCTGGTCGTACAGGTCGGCGAGCGAGCGCCCACGCATCGTGGCGGTGGCCGTCGAACGCTCGAAGGTCGCGCCGACGAGAGCGGTGTCGGCACCCAGCTCGGCTGCGGGGGCGAGGTCGTTCTCGACGATGTCGCCGACGGCGAGGACGGGGCCGGTGGCGAGCGCGTCGCGGATGAGCGGGACGAGGCCGGCAGGCTTCCCGACGGTGAAGTGCACGGCGTCGAACGCCTCGGCGACGCCCCAGGTCTGGAGGAGCGCCGTGATGCCGTCGCCGGGGGCGTTCGTGGCCAGGACGAGTCGGGCCCGGGTGCCGAGTGTCTCGAGGAACGCGGGGAGGCCGTCGGGGGAGTCGACCGCCGCTTCGCTCGAGCCGAGCAGGGCGCGGGAGTCGTCGTAGGAGGCGCCGATGACGTCGGCGCCGACGCCGGCTTCGCGGGCGATCCGGGTCACGGCGTCGTACCCGTCGCGGGCGTCGGTCTCGCCGTTCGCGAACGCGGCGAGGGCTGCCTCGGCGCGCATCGCGAACTCGGCGTCGCCGGTGCGCTCGGCGATGGCGCGGGCGAAGGCCGTGATCGGCCCGTCGCCGAGGGCGAGGGTGCCGTCGAAATCGAAGAGGATGGTGGGGGCCACAGGCGCTCCTTCTGAGCGTTTCGTTCACACGGCCGCTCCTGCGGACGCTGCGTCCATCATGGACGGCGAGTGTGGACGCAATCACCATGGCGGGTGAACGGCGGGTGAATTCACCGACGCACGAGCCGCCTATGCTGTGGTGCTGTGATGATGACGGAGTTCGCGCGACGAGCGGTGACCGAACCCGCGACCGTGCTCGAGGAGTGCTCGTGGCTGGGCGCGGCGATCGACGACGACACGGCGGCCGGCCGGTTCGCCTCGTGGGGTGCGTCGACCGTCATCGACGAGCACACGGGCGGGCCGGTCGTGCCACGCGTGCTGTTCGAGGCGCTCCATGCGCGCGCCGGCATCGCCGCGACCTGGCCGGTCGGGAACGCCGGGCTCCTCCATGTCTACGGCTATCTGCTCTCGTCGGTCCCGACGCCCTACGGGTTGAAGCGCGACCGCTGGCTCGACGGAGCGCTCGCGCGCGCGTTCGGGCTCCCCGACGACGAGTTCGTCCCGTGGGCTCGTGCGTCGTCCCTGCTGTCGCGGGTGACGGTGGCCGCGCAGGACCTGCTCGCACGACCGGTACGGACGGCCGACGGCCCGTCCGGTCGGATGCGTCTGGCGCTCGGTGACCGGTCGGAAACCGACGCCGTCGCGCTCGTGTACGGCATCGACGAGCGCCTGATCACGACCTTCCCGGTGGCTTCGGCCTCAGCGGTGCTGGAGGAATGGGACGCCGCGCCCGACCGCCCCCGGTGGAACGCGGCCCCTGCAAGCTGACGCTGATCAGGCGTCGGAGGATCCTCGGCGGGCGTCGTCGCGACGGGACGCAGCACGCACCGATCGCACGCCGGATCGGCGGAGGCGCCTGGCGACGAGACCGGCCAGCTCCATGGCGAGCACGTAGCTCACGACGCGGACCGCGAGCAGCACCATGACGAGCACCGGCGACACGAGGCCGGGCGAGATCACCGCGAACGACAGCGCCCAGATCGCGACGCCGCCGGCCGCCGCCGCAAGCCAGGTCACCACGCGGCCGGGATCACGGCGTCGGGCGAGCACCAGGTCGATCGCCGCCGCCGGGACGACGAGCGCGACGATGATCGCCGGGCCGAGCGCCGTGAACGCCAGCGCGAGGACGCCGGTGACGGCCGCGGTGAGCACCGTCGCACCGGGCGTGCCCGTCCAGCGCCTGGCGAGCATCGGCATCACCATCGTGACAGCGGCGATCGCGGCGTAGAGCACCGGGTTGAGCACGGCGGCGGTCGAGGTCAGCGGGCTGACGAGGAGGAGGACGAGGGCGCCGACAGCGCCGAAGGCCGCGCAGCGCAGCAGGGTCGTGGTGGTCGCGGATCTCATGGCCTCAACAGGGTAGTGGTGATGGAAACGCGATGGGGCGGGCCGAGCCCGAAGGCTCGACCCGCCCCATCGGTCGGGTCCGGGTCAGCGCCCGGTGACGAGGCGGCGTCGGATGACGAGCCCGGTACCGAGCAGCAGCAGGATCGCCGCTCCGACCATTAGTGGTGCGACGGTCGTTCCGGTCGAGGCGAGCACCGGACCCGGCGTGCTCACGGTGGCCGTGGACGGGTCGGAGGTGAACGATTCGCCGCCCGGCGTCACGCCGGTCCCGAACGCGGTGTTGCGGATCGAGCCCGCGTTCAGGTCCGCCTGGGTGACCGTGTACGTCGCGGTGCAGACGATCTGGAGCCCGGGGGCGAGGAGCGCCGTGCCCGTTGGGCAGGTGATCGCCGAGAGCGTGCCGGTGCCGGTGAAGTCACCCTCCTGGACCGCGACGTCACGCAGGGTGACGTTGCCGGTGTTCGCCACCTGGAAAGAGTAGGTGATGACCTGTCCAGCAGCGGTGGCCCGCTCGACGTCGGCCGTCTTGACCACCGAGAGCCCGGGGACGGGCGGCGACGGGATCGTGACCTCGGACGGCGGCGAGACCGGCGGCACACCGGTCACGCTGTTCGGCGGCGTCGCCGTCGCGGTCGCCGAGTTCGTGATCAGACCCGCGTCGACGTCGGCCTGCACGACCGTGTAGGTGGCCTCGCAGGTGGTCGTCGCGCCCGGTGCCAGCGAAGCGGGCTCGGCCGGGCAGACGACGTCGGACAGCTCGCCGGCGCCCGAGAACTCCCCTTCCGTCACCGTCGGGTTCGTCAGCGTGACGTTCCCGGTGTTGGTGAGGAGGAAGGAGTAGGTGACGACCTGGCCGACGGCGAGACCGTCCTGGGCCACCGCATCGGCCGACTTCACGACGGTGATGGCGGGGGTCGCCGGGAACGCGACGGTGGTCTCCGACGGCGGTGAGACCGGGGGAGTGCCACCGTTCGGCGGGGTGCCGGTCGCGGTCGCGGAGTTGGAGATCGAGCCTGCATCGACGTCGGCCTGGGTCACCGTGTAGGTGGCCTCGCAGGTGACGGTCGCGGCTGGGGCGAGCGCGCCTGCCGCGGGCGGGCAGACGACCTGGGACAGCTCACCGGTGCCGGTGAAGTCGCCCTCGATGACCTGGACGTCGGTGAGGGTGACATTGCCGGTGTTGGTGACGAGGAACGAGTAGGTGACGTCCTCGCCGGCGTTCGCGACCGTGGTCGGCGTCGCCGACTTCGCGACGGTGAGCGCCGGGGCCTGGGCCACGCCCGGGATGGTGACCTCCGACGGCGGCGAGACCGGCGGCTGGCCCTGTGGCGGCGTCCCGGTCGCGGTGGCCGAGTTGGAGACGGTACCGGCATCGATGTCGGCCTGCGTCATCGTGTAGGTCGCTTCGCAGGTGATGGCCGCCGCGGGTGCGAGCGTCGCAGCTCCTGCCGGGCAGACGACATCGGAGAGGTCTCCGGTGCCGGTGAACGCGCCCTCGTCGACCTGGACGTCCGTGAGCGGGACGTTCCCGGTGTTGGTGACGAGGAAGGAGTAGGTGATCTCGTCGCCGACGGCGTACTCCGCCGCAGCGGGGGACGCGGACTTCACGACGGTGATCGCGGGAGCCTGCGGCACGAACTCGACCGTGGCGTCGGCCGGCGGGTTGAGGCCGACGCTTGTGATGTTGTCGGGACCGTTCGTGAACGTCCCGGCGACGGGCGACGTGACCTCGACGGTGACGGCGCACGAGGTCATGCCCTGGCTGAGGTTGCCGGTGACGTCGATCGACGAGCCGCCCTCGGGCGCGGTGACGACACCCGACGGGCAGGTGGTCGACGCGTCGCTGTCGGCGATCGTCAGGCCGGTGGGCAGCGCGTCCGTGAACGACCAGCCGTTCTTGGCGGCGAGCTCGTCGGTGTTCGTGATGGTGAGCGTCAGCGTGGACGTCTCACCGGCGACGACACTCGTCGGGCTGAACGACTTGTCCAACTGCGGGGAGACGTCGAGCACCTGGATGTTGTCGAAGGCGTGGTCGTTGCCGGCCGTGCCGCCGCCGGTCAGGTTGCGGGCGACGATGCCGACGGTCGCCCCGGGGAGCAGGACCGCTCCCGGTGAGACGTAGGTGCCGACACGGACGTTCTCAGCCCCTGCCGCACCGGTCGCCGGGGCGGTGACGGACCGGGAGCCTGCTGCAGTACAGCCGTTGATGGCCCCGACGGAGTGAGCGCCACCCTGGTCGTCGGTGAGGAAGAACTCGAGGACGGGCTGCTGCGATGCGTTGCAGGACACCGCGGCGAGATCTACCGAGGTGGTCAGGAACCGGCCGGCGCTCGTGAGCGCGATCGGGTCGACGGTCGCGAACTCGATCGCGTTCGGCGGGTTCATCGTGAGGTTCTGCTGCGAGGTCCAGGCACTCACGGAGTGGTTGGCCGTGTCGCCGTCGTCGCCGCCGAGCGCCCAGGCGAGCTGCCGCGTGCGCCCTTCACCGGAAGCCGACGCCGCGAGGCACTGCGGCTCCGCGGACGAGGCGAAGCTCGTGATGTTGCCGTTGCACTGGGTGTGGTCGCGCCAGGAGGCGTCCGCGGTGTACCGCGTGCCGTCGGCCCCGACGTAGTCCTCGATGTACGTCGGCGACGTCACGCCGTTCTCGAAGTCCTCGGCGTAGACGACCGAGCCCGTCTGCGGCGTTCCCGGCGTCCCCGGCAGCGCCTGCGCGGTCGACCCGACCCCGACGAGCGACAGCGCCGACAGGACGGTCACCCCGATGATCCCCATGGTCGCGCGACCGGCGGACGGTGCCCCCCACCGGTTCCGCCACCGCGCGCGGTGACTCCTTCGACCCGTGTGCTGCTGCATGTGTGTTGCCTCCCCGTGAAGCGGCGGTGCGCCCGCCGAAAACCTGGCCCCAGCTGAGGGGCCGAGGATCAGTAGAGCGGCAAGCCGCGCGCGGTCCGGGCGGATCGGCCAAAGACCACCCCGCATCCTGCCCCGGGTGTTCCCCGACAGGTGGCGGTCACTTAGGGTTGACCCGTGCACATCGGTCGGGATAGGTATTTTCCCTCCCTGGGGACGGGGTTCCTCCACCCCACGGACGTCGCCCCGGTCACCCGTCTCCTCACCACGGCCATCCAGGAGGAGGACTGGGACACGGTCGTCTCGGTGATCGAGTACGAGTGGGGGATCCTCATGGCGCTCGACCTCGCCACGCTCGACCGCGCGCTGCAGGCGCTCCCGGCGCGCGTGCTCTCGAACCACCCCATCGTCTTCGCCGTCCGCGAGATCCGACTCAACATCCGCGGGGAGACCGACGGACTCGACCAGTCGGTGGGGCAGTTCCAGCTCCCGACCCATCCCGACGACATCCGAGATCGCGCCCGTACCGAGCTCGCGCGCATCAGCCTGAGCGCATCGACGGCGTTCATGATCGCCTACCGTGTGCACGGCCGGCACCAGCGGGCGCTGCACTACGCGCGGATCACCGAGGAGCTCGCGCGACGGGCCCGCGTGCACCGCCCGACCGAGTTCGCTCCCCGCGTCCCCACCGCCCTGCTGCAGGTGGGGATCACGAAACTGCTCGTGGGCGACCTCCACGAGGCGAGCCTCGTGCTTCGCGAGGCATACGAACTCCGGGACGAGTCGTGGGACGGCCGGAACGGCGGTGACGCCTCCGGCAAGCTCGCCCTGCTCTATGCGGTGCGCGGCGAGATCGTGGAGGCGGACCGCTGGCTCGGACGCCACGACGACGGGGGCGGCGCCCATGGGTGGATGGTGCCCCTGGTCCAACTGTCCGGGTCCATCGCCCGGGCGCTGATCGCCATCGCCCGCGTCGACCGTGCGGCGGCGGAGACCGCGCTCGCGACGTTGGAGCTCCAGGTCAACCGCGAGCGGTCCTGGGCCCCGTTCATCACCTACGCGCAAGCGCAGCACGCACTCCTCTGGGGCGATCGACGGGCGGCGCTGCAGCTCATCGAACGCACCCGTGTGTTCGCCGGTCGCAGCCTGCGTCATGCCGGGTCGGAGCGTCTCCTCGACGCCGTGGAAGCGTCACTCCTCCTCGCCCTCGACCGTCCGACGGAGGCCAGCGTCCTCCTCGACGGCCGTGACCGGAACGCCCACACCGCGGCGGTCGCCTCGCGGCTCGCGCTCCTGACCGACCGCAAGTCCCTCGCCCGGGAACTCGCCACCGCCGGGCTCGCGGAGGAGCACATCGACGCCGGTGCGCAGACGGAGCTGCTCATCACCTCGGCGCTCGCCGACGACTCGGACGAGGACGGGCGGCGGCATCTCCTGCAGGCGATCGCGACGACGGCGCGGACCGGGATGCTCACGCCCTTCGTGGTCGCGCCGCGCAGGCCGCTCCGACACCTCCTCGGCACGGTGTCGCCCAGCGAGACCCATGCGCGGATCGAGCGGACGCTCGCCTCGAGTCCCGAGCCGACCCCGGAGACCGCGCAGCTCGTCGAGCTGACCGCCACCGAGCGCCGGATCCTCCAGCTCTCCGCGGGGGGCCGGACCCGTCAGGACATCGCGCAGGCGCTGTACGTGTCCGCGAACACGGTCAAGTTCCACTTCCGGAACGTCTACCGGAAGCTCGGTGTCGACTCCCGCGAGGACGCGCTGGCCACCGCCCGGCGGTTGGGGCTGCTCCCGACCGAGCGGTGACGGCGGTCGCCGCGGTCGAGTCGCCCGGCTAGAGCATCCCGGCATCGGTTGCAAGCCCCCATCCCCTCGCGCCGCCTCCTCCGAAGCTGGTCTGAGAGGCCGCGACCCGCGGCCCGGGAGAGGAACGCCATGACGGAGATCACCGCACACCACGGCCTGCTGAAGGACACGAAGCTGCACGTCGACGACACCGGCGGCACGGGACGCCCGGTCGTGCTCATCCACGGTTGGCCGCTGTCAGGTGAGTCGTGGAAGGAACAGGTCCCGGCCTTCGAGGCCGCCGGCTACCGTGTCATCACCTACGACCGCCGCGGCTTCGGACGCAGCGACAAGCCGCTCACCGGTTACGGCTACGACCGCCTCACCGACGACCTGCAGGCCGTCATCGAAGCGCTCGACCTGCGCGACGTGACGCTCGTCGGGTTCTCGATGGGTGGTGGCGAGGTCGCCCGCTACTTCACCCGCCACGGCTCGGAGCGCATCCACAGTGCGGTGTTCGCCTCCGCCGTGCCGCCCTACCTGCTGCAGACGCCCGGCAACCCGGACGGCCCGCTCCCCGTGTCCGAGGCCGCGAAGATGACCGCCGGTCTCACTGCGGACCAGGACGCCTTCTACGACCAGTTCACGACCGACTTCTTCTCGGTCGACGGTGACCTGAAGGTCACGGAGGAGCAGCGTCAGGAGGCACTCGCCCTCGCGCACCAGGCGTTCAAGCCCGCTGCGCTCGAGGCGATGGCGTCGTTCGCGAACACGGACTTCCGCGACGACCTGCCGAACGTCACGGTCCCGACCCTCGTCATCCACGGTGACAGCGACGCGACCGTCCCCTTCGAGGGCTCCGGTGCGCGGACGCATGCGGCGATCCCGTCGTCGACGCTGTACGTCGTCGAGGGTGCTCCGCACGGCGTCAACGTCAGCCACGCGGAGGAGTGGAACCGGGCCGTCCTGGAGTTCCTCGCGAAGTAATCGCCGAATCGAGTAAAGCGTCGGGCGGTGGGCGCGCTGTGCCCCATCGCCCGACGGTCGTGACCGTCGCCTCCGAGCGCGGCACCCCGCCCGACGTCGCGGTCAGCGCGAGTCGCCCGACCAGGGCAGGTAGCCGTCCATGGAGTCGATGACCGCCGCCGGCAGTGGTGACTGCGCACGATCGTCGAGGACGACCTTCCAGTCGCCCTCGACCCATTGCACGGAGACCGGCGAACTGACGAGCGCACCGCCCTGGTCCGCGTCGACCCAGACGAGGTCGACTGTGGCAGCGTCGACGTCGTACGCGTCGATGGCGAAGCCTGCGACCTGGGGTGATCCGAGTGCACCGTTGGCGAGGGTGGTCGGTGCCGCGACCGCTGCGTCGCGACCCGGTCCCGGGGCGACGAACACGGGGATGAGCCCGGCCAGCACCTCCGGGTCGGTCTCGGAGGCGAACGCGGTGTAGTTGACCGCGGCGGCGAGAGCCCCGTACGCCGTGTGTGCGAAGCAGTACCGTTCGCCGTCACGGACGACGAAGGGGCCGCCCATCGCTGTTCTCGGCGGTGACGGCGATGTCCCCGACGAACTCCCACCTGTTGGTCGGCGCGGAGGTGAGAGTGTTCATGGTCTCCACCGTCTGCTCGCCGCACACGCTCTCGCCGGTGGTCACCGAGGTGTCGTCGACGGTTTGCGTGGTGTCGGGTGCGGGCGGCTCCGGGGCGGCACATCCGCTGAGCGCCAGCGCCAGCACCCCGATCGTGAGCATGTTCGTGCGTCCGCGCATCGTTCCCCCCGAGAACGGCGGCCCGACCCCCGGTCCGCCGTTCCGATCACCCTAGCAAGCTGCTCGGACCGCGACGGCTGATGTGGATGCGGCTCAGGGCTGGTCGGGTAAGACCTCGTCGACGCCGCCGGACGATGCGTGGTTGCATCGGCCGGCGGCGTCGCTCGGGAGTCGCTCAGGCCGTCAGACCGCCAGCGACCAGGCCTCGGCTCGCACGGTCGCGTCGTGCCGCACGGCGTACCGCTCGCCGTCAGCCGGGTATGCACGGAACGTGCGGGTGGGGTGCCCGGTGTGGTGGATCTCGACGATGGACGCGTCGATGAGGATCCGGACCTCGTCCCCGTCGGCCAGCTCGCCCTGCCAGATTGCCTGCGTCTCCGAGCCGTCCAGCTCGACGGAGGCCGCGCCTGCACCCGTGAGTCGCACCTCCGCCTGATCGGGAAGCGCTGCCGGATCGACGACATCCGCCCGGAGTCCCGTCAGCTCCCGCGCCGGGATCAGCTCGACTTCGTCGCCGCGGACCACGAGCTCGCGTGGGAACGTCAGCATGCCCGACCAACCGTGCTCGTCGGTGTCCGCCTGCGTCCGGCCGCGCACGCCATCGGGGGCGATCTCCTGCGCCCAGCCCCAGAGGAGCACCCGCTCCGGCTGGCCGTCGGAGCCGTCGGACTGGACGGCCTGCGGCGCGTAGAAGCTCGACCCCTCGTCGACGATGCCGGTCCGGCGAGCCCTGAACACGGGTCGCCCGCTGGCTTCGTCGAGCTCCATCGAGCCGAGGACCCAGGCCACCCCGCGGTGCGGCTGGCCGTCGAGCCACAGTGACACCAGCAGCACCCAGTCGTCGCCGACGCGAACGAGCTGGGGGCACTCCCACCCTTCGCACGGAGCGAGCTCCGAGACGACCGGCGCCTCGGCCGTCAGCAGGTACCCCTCCTCGGTCCAGGCGTCGAGGTCGTCGACGCCGTACAGGAGCAGTGCGCCACCGACGTCGGAGCGGCCGGCGCCCTGGATCGCCCAGCGGCGCCCGCCCAGCTCGAAGACGAACGGGTCGCGCACCATCGTCACGCGCTCATCGGCGGGGAGCCCCGCAGCGACGATGCGTTCGCCGCTCCAGTCCTGCGCATCCGCCGAGCCGTGGACGACGACGACCTCCGAGAACCCGTGCCGGTCACGCGCGCCTGAGTAGACGACGGCCGGCCGGCCCTGGTCGACGACCCCGACGCCGCTCCAACAGCCGAAGCCGTCGGTGGTGCCCGGGCGGGGGGCCAGAGCCACCGGGTGCTCCTCCCAGGCGAGCAGGTCCGGCGAGCTCACGTGACCCCAGTGGATGTCCTCGTGCCTGGCCGACCCCGGGTTGTACTGGAAGAACACGTGCCAGCGACCGTCGACGAACATGATGCCGTTGGGATCGTTCAACCACCCGGCCTCGGGTCGTGGGTGCAGCAGCGGGAAGCCGCGGTCGAGGACGTGCGTTGCGTGGAGGCCGGTCATGGCTTCCTTTCGGTTCGAGATCAGTCGGATCGAGGGGAGGGCGGTGGTGCTGGTCACTTGCTGACGCCGGCGGTGAGCCCTTCGAGCAGCGGCTTCTGGCCGAAGACGAAGACCAGCGCAGCCGGGATCATGGACAGGACGACACCGGCGAGGACGGTCGCGACCGACCCGGTGCCGAGATTGCCCTGCAGGGTCACGAGCCCGAGCGGGAGGGTGAAGTTCTGCTCGCTGATCGTGAGGATCAGTGGTCGGAAGAACTCGTTCCAGTGGTAGTTGAACGCGAGGATGCCGACGATGGCGAGGCCCGGGGCGGCGAGCGGCAGGTAGATGCGGAAGAAGATCTTCCACGGTCCCGCCCCGTCGATCTGCGCCGCCTCGGCGAGCTCCGGCGGCAACCCCATGAAGTACTGCCGCATGAGGAACGTGCCGAACGCCGTCGGGATCATCGGGATGATGAGCGCGAGGAGCGTGTCGGAGAGTCCCATGCCGCGGATGAGCATGAACACGGGGACGATCGTCACCTGCATCGGCACCATCATCGTGGCGAGGATGAGGCCGAACAGGATGCGCTTGCCGCCGAAGTCGAAGCGCGCGAACACGTAGCCGGCCATCGCCGCACTGAGCATCTGCCCGGCCGCGATGAGGAGCGTCACCAGCGCGCTGTTCCACGTGTAGAGGAGGATCGGGATCTTCTGGAAGACGTCGATGAAGGCGCCCGGGCCGAACTCGGTCTGCCCGGTGGCGACGTTCGCGGGGGTGAGCGCCGTGATGAGGGTCCAGACGACGGGCGCGAGCGTGAGGAACGCGGCGATGACGAGGACGAGGAACTTCCCGGCCGTGGCGAGTCGGCGGCGTGATGAGTCGGGGGTGACTGCTGCGATGGACATCTGGGACCTCATCCGTAGAAGACGAAACGCTTGCTCAGCCGGAACTGTGCGGCGGTGACGAGCATGATCAGGAGCGTCAGCACGATGCCGATCGCTGCGGCGAGACCGAAGTCGAGCTGCTGGAACGCGGACTCGTAGATCACCATCACCGCGGTACGGGTGTCGTCTCCCGGCCCACCTCGCGTGAGGACGTACGGCTGGTCGAAGATCTGCAGGGCGCTGATGATGGCCATGACGGACGCGACGAGCATGGTGGGGCTCACGAGGGGCAGGGTGACGTTCCGGAACTGGCTCCAGCCGTACGCGCCGTCGAGCGACGACGCCTCGTAGACCTCGCGTGGGATCGCGGCGAGTCCGCCGATGAAGAGCAGGAAGGTGAAGCCGAAGTTCTGCCACACGTAGACGAGGAGGACGACGATCTTCGCCCCGAACCCGGTCGTCAGCCAGCCGATGTTCCCGACGCCGAAGAGCCCGAGGAACTCGTTGACGAGGCCGAACTCCTGGTTGAACAGGTACGACATCACGAGCGACACGGACGCGGCCGACAGCACCAACGGGAAGAACAGCGCGGAGCGGAAGAAGGTACGCAGCCATTCCGGCATGCGCGACTGCACGAGGATCGCGAGGAGGAGGGCGACGGCGAGCTGCAGCGTCACCGCAACCACGACGAAGCCGACCGTGTTCAGGAAGGACACGCGCACCGTCGGGTTGGCCGCGAGGTCGACGAAGTTGCCGACGCCGACGAACTCGGGTGCCGAGATGATGTCCCATCGGAAGAAGGCGAGGACGAACGAACCGATGATCGGGACGAAGCTGAAGAGTCCGAGGCCGATGAGCGTCGGGGCGAGGAACACCCAGACGAGCAGCCGGCTGCCGCGAGGAGCACGCTTGCCCCGTCCGGTCCTGGCCTCGGGCGGGACGACCAGTGCCCGGGTCGCTGTCGGTGACTGCAGTGCCATCATCGTCCCTTCAGTGCGAGTTCGAGGTCCCGCTGCATCGTCTCGAGGCCGCGGCGGACGCCGTTCGGGCCGTTCGTGATCGTGCCGACCACGTTCTTGATGAGGGCCGACTCCACGGCCGCCTGCTGGGGCGGCGCCGGCATCGGGCCGGTCGTCGGGAACCGGTCGAGGGTGTCGTAGAAGACCTCCCAGTGCTTCGGGCCGATGTCACCGCCGTACAGCTCGGCGTTGAGCGAGCGCCGGGGCAGCGACGAGTCGGGCTGGCTGTGCGCGATCGACATGCCCTCGACGGAGATGCAGTACTTCATCCACTCCCACGCCTCGTCCTTGCGTTCGGAGGTCTGCATCATCGCGTAGCCGCCGGCGCCGAACTGGTGGCGCTGTCCGCGCATCTTCGGAAAGTAGGTGACGTCGTACTCGTCGTTACCGAGGCCGGCGTCGTTGAGGCCCTTGACCCAGAACCCGCCGGCCGGCGTCATGCCGACCGAGCCGCGGGAGAAGAGTGAGACGAGCTCGTTGCCGCCGCCCTGGGCGGGGTTCGCGGCGATGCCCTCGGAGACCATGCGCTGCAGGACCTCGAAGCTCTCGACGGTGCGGTCGCTCAACGCGTCGGCGTTCTCCCACAGGTACCCGCCACCCCGAGGGGTCTCGTCCGGGTAGAACCGCGACCACATCCAGTCGCCGCCGGGTGCCTTCTCCTCGGTGAGGAAGCTCGTGTCGTTGATGTACAACCAGGGCACGACACCGCCCCAGAGCCGGTTGTTCCAGAAGTACGGCAGGAACGATCCGGGGGCGCTGGCCTGCATGGTGCGGCCGACGGCGAAGAAGTCGTCGACCGACCAGTCGTCGCGTGGACGCTCGAGGCCGGCCCGCTCGAATGCGGACGTGTTGTAGTACATGTTCGCCGCGTTGAAGTTGTCCGGCAGTTGGAACAGGTTGCCCTTGTACATGAACGACTCGATGAGCGAGGGGTTCACGTCGTCGAAGTACTCCTGCAGCTCGGCGGCGTCGCGCTGCACGTACTCGTCGATCGGGTGGGCGAGTCGCTCGGCGAACAGCTGCGTGCCCTCCGTGGCGACCGACACGATGTCCGGCGGGGTACCGGCCGCGACCATCGTGAGGATCTTGGCGAAGAAGTTGCCCCAGTCCTGGCCCTGGATCGCGATGATCCGGACGGGGATGTCGGGGTGCAGCTTCTGGAAGCCGTCCACGAGCGACTGCCGGGCGGCGGCGTCCTGGGCGGTGCCGAAGAGGGCGACGGTGAGGGCGTCGTCACCTCGGCCGGGGATGTCTCCGCCGGTGAGGCGCGGCCAGGAGATGGCCGTGCCCGCCAGACCGAGACCGAGCAGGGCGAGTGCCGCCCTGCGACTCAGATCAACCACGTTGTTGCTCCTGCGAGATCGGGGCAGACCGTTCGCAGGGCGCGGACGATGAGCCGTGAATGGAGGTGCTGTTTCTGGTGCTGAACGGATTCAGCAGACGAAACATAACACAGCTCCACGCGATATGCTGAACTGATTCAGCAAACCGCACGAGGGAGTGTCATGTCCACGCAACGCCGCCGCACGACCCTCGCGGACGTCGCGGAGCGCGCGGGCATGTCCAAGGCCGCGGTGAGCATGATCATGAACGACCGCCCCGGTTCCCGGCTGTCCGCGGACGCCGTCGAGCGGGTCCGCGCCGCCGCGGCGGAGCTCGACTACCGGCCGAACCCCGCGGCCCAGGTGCTGCGCCGCGGGAAGACCAGGACGATCGGGTTCATCTCCGACGAGGTCACGCTCACCCGCCATGCTTCCGGGCTCATCGGCGGTGCGCTCGAGGTGTCGAAGGCCCACGACCACACGATGCTCATCGCGGAGACCGAGGGGATCGAGGGTGGCCTCGCGCGCGCCTTCGAGACGATGATCGACCACCGGGTCGACGGCATCCTCATCGGCCTCCTCGGCGCCCGCCTCATCGACCTCCCCGCCACCTCGACCGGTGTCCCCGTCGTCGTCCTCAACGGAGCGTCCTCCTCGGGGCACGCGAACGTCCTGCCCGACGAGCGCGCGGCCGGCTATGCGGTCGCGAAGCGGCTCGTCGACGCGGGCCACCGGCGGATCGGCGTGGTCGGCGACCTGCCGCAGCACGTCATCAACGATCCGCGACAGACCGCGACGGTGGCACTGCGCTTCGCGGGCATCGCCGCGGCGTTCGCGGAGGCCGGGATCGAACCGGTACGGGTCGACATCGTCGAGTGGCAGCCGGAACCCGGCTACGAGGCGACGGCCACGCTCCTCGAACGCCACCCCGACGTCACGGCCATCCTGGCCGCGAACGACGGCGTCGCCTTCGGTGCCTACCAGGTGCTGCTCGAACAGGGGCGTCGGATCCCGCAGGACGTCTCCGTCGTCTCGTTCGACGACGAGATCCTCGCCGGCTACCTGCGTCCTGGCCTCACCACCGCGCGGCTGCCCTATCAGGAGATCGGCGCGCTCGGAGCGTCGATGCTCCTCGGCCAGCACGCCCTCGGGCATGAGCTGGTCACCATGCCGATCATCGAGCGCGACTCGCTCATCGCCGCGGTGTCGACCGACGCCGGTTGACGCCACCCGACCCTCGGATCCAGCAGAGAGAGATGCCATGCACGCAGCCCCCACGACCGACGTCCTCATCGCCGGCGAGACCCTCATCGACATCGTCCGGCGGCTCGACGGGACGCACGCGGAGAGCCCCGGCGGCAGCCCGGCGAACGTCGGGATCACCCTCGGTCGGCTGGGCCGCGCCCCGGCCTTGGTGACCCATGTGGGCGACGACGAGCGGGGCGCGGCGATCCGCTCCTGGCTCGACGCGTCCACGGTGACCCTCGTGTCGGCTCCGATCGGCCGGACGTCCACGGCGCAGGCGACCCTCGACGCCGAGGGGGCGGCCACCTACGAGTTCGACCTCTCGCTCGATCTGGATGCGGCGGGTGCGCCGGACGCCGCCGTCGTCCACACCGGCTCGATCGCCTCGGTCCTCGAGCCGAGTGCCGACCGCCTGCGCGAGCTGGTCGACGCGCGTCGTCCCTCGGCGCTCATCACCTACGACCCGAACATCCGGCCATCCCTCATCGACGACGCGGCTCGCGTCCGTCAGGCGGCGCTCGACTGCATCGCGCGCGCTCACGTCGTGAAGGCGAGTGACGAGGACGTCGCGTTCCTCCTGCCCGGTGTGGCGCCGGTCGACGCCGCCCGAGAGTGGGTCGCGGCCGGGCCGGGACTCGTGATCGTGACGATGGGTGGTGACGGGGCGGTAGCCGTCAGGGACGGTTCCGTGCTCGAGATCGAGACGCCGCGGGTGCAGGTGGCCGACACCGTCGGTGCCGGCGACACGTTCATGGGTGCGCTGATCGACGGACTGCTGACCGCCGGTATCGCGGGGCCCGGGGCCGCGGAACGACTTCGTGAGGTGTCCGACGAGGTGCTGCAGCAGCTGCTCGACCGCGCCGCGCGGGCCGCGAGCATCACGGTGTCGCGGCCGGGGGCGAACCCGCCCACCTCGGCGGAACTCGACGCCTGAGACGCTGGGGGCCTGAGCGTCAGGACGGCTGAGGAGTCGGGACTTCCGTCCCGGCGAAGTGCTCCGATGACACCACCTGCTGGGCTGCCCGACGAAGGGCGAGGATCAGCGGTTCGGTGAGCACGGTGCCCAGCACGATGTACTGCACCGCGAGCTCGGGGGAGTCCGCCGGGATCCCGTCGATCTCGGCCTCGGCGATGCGGCGCGCTGCGTCGACGTAGCGGTCGAGCACTGCGGGCGGCACCGTGAAGCCGGCTCGTTCCAGGGTGTCCAGGGCCCCGGCCAGGCCGGCGAGGAGTCCGGGATCGCACTGCGCCTCGATCCCGCCGAGTCGTTCGTAGAGCTCCAGGGCGCGGGTCGTGTCGACCGGACCGCTCGGGCGTGGGGTGACGGCGGTGTGGGCGACCCCGAGGAGGTCGTACGGGCCCGGCGGCGGCGAATCGAGCGCGGCGACGACATTGCGGGTCTCCGCGATACTCACGCCGGCGGTGAGGAGCGCGCGGATCACACGCAGCCGCGACACGTGGGCGTCGCCATAGCTCGCCTGGGTCGCCGAGGTGCGCTCGCCCTCCGGGAGGAGTTGCTCGCGCAGGTAGTACTTGATGGTCGCCACCGGCACCTCGGACACCGCCGCGAGTTCCGAGATCCTCATCCTGTCCCCCCTCGTCTGGATAGTGCTACTATCCAACTTGGATAGCGTCACTATCGAACAGGAGCAGTCTATGTCACGCGTCGTCGTCGGCCGAGTCACCCATTGTCACGAGGGTGAGCTCGTCGTGTTCCACATCGGGATGACCATCAACCAGTGGTGGCGGGTGGACAAGTGGCTCCCGATCTTCGGCGACATGCCGCGCATGCTGCAGGAGCTCATGTCCGATCCCGAGTCCGGGCTCCTCGGTTCGACGTTCCTGCTCGGTTCCCGTGGCCCATACCTCGTCCAGTACTGGTCGTCGATCGACCGGCTCTACGCCTACGCGTCGGCACCGGCCTCCGCACATCGGCCTGCCTGGTCGCGCTTCAACAAGCGCGCCCGGTCCGCTCCGAAGGCCGTCGGCGTCTGGCACGAGACGTTCCTCGTCGATCGCGCCGAGAGCATCTACGTGTCGACCCCGTCCATGGGGCTGCCTGCGGCGACCGAGGCGGTGCCCGTCGGGTCGCGGCAGCAGCACGCGCGCCAGCGGTTCGCCGACGGCCGGACCGGTGCGTCGGAGGCGTCGGCCTGACCGCTCGTGTGTTGAGATGGGCGGGTGGACCTCCAGAAGCAACCTGCCGCCGCGGCGTCGCATCCCACCCGCAACCGTCTCGGCGTCGTCGCGCTGATCCTGGGCATGCTGCTCGTCGGTCCGGTGATGATCGCGATCGGCGTCGGCCTCCGGCTGGCTGACGACCAGTTGCTGGAGACGGGGACGCGCACCACCGGCACGATCACCGAGGTGCAGGACGGTGTCGAGGCCTCCGACATGGACTTCCGGGTCGACTACCGGTCCACCGACGACGTCGTGCACTCGGTGTGGGAGTCCTGGGACATCAGCGACCGGCCGTCCGTCGGCGACGAGGTCGTGATCGTGTACCGGGCGACAGACCCGGGGGCGGCGGTCGTCGAGGGCTATGGGGGCGAGGGCGAGTGGATGACGGGCCTCGGAGTGGTCTTCACCGTCATCCTCGGGGGGACAGGCGTCATGATGCTGGTGATGGCCGCCCGTGGCCGGTCGGAGCGTGCCCAGGCGCGCCGTGCGGCGATACAGGCTTCCGCCGGTCAGCGGTAGCGCGGTGGAACGGCGAGCGGCGCGGAGACGAGGGCGGAACCCTGCGGGACCTCGCCCTCGCCGCGCCGGATCGGACCGCGCAGGGCGAGGGTGATCCGCAGGCCGTCGGCGGGATCGTGCGCGGTGTCCGGCTCCTCGAAGTTCAGCGTCGGCGGGTCCTCCGAGGTGCTGTAGCTCAACAGGATCATCGAGCTCGACCCCGAGGCCCGCAGCCGCGGTCTCGAGAGACGCACCGAGGATTCGCGCACGGTCAGGACCTCGTCGCGGTGCAGGATGCGTCCGGGGCCGTTCAGCTCGTTCCCACCCGCGCGGACCGCGACCTGTGGGCCGGCGAAGCCGACGATCGCATGGTTCATGTCGTCGGGAGCGGCGATGAGTCCGGCCGCGTCACGGAGCTCGACGACCTGCAGTCGCCAGCGGATGCGGCGGTCGACGTCGGTGCTCGTCCAGACGTCTCGCACGCTGCCCCGGCCGCGGTCCAACGGTTGCCGCACGAGGTCGGCGAACCGGACGAGCCGTGGCGGGCCCGGGTCGGCAGGTGGTCTGGACGCGACGTCGACGAGGACGAGATGAGCGGGGGTGGCAGCCGGTTCGGGTCCAGCTGCTCCGCGCATCTCGTCCTCGTCGGGTCGGGTCGGGCAGGTCGTTCAGGCCGGTGGATCAGGCCTTGGTGTCGACCAGGACGTACCCCTCTTCACCGTGGACCACGGTGTCGATGCCGGCGATCTCGTCCTCGTTCTTCACGCGGAAGCCGATCGTCTTCTCGATCGCGAAGCCGATGATGAAGGCGAGCACGAAGGAGTAGATGAGGACGGCGAACGCGGCGATCGCCTGGACGAGCAGCTGCGAAGCGTCACCACCCATGAAGAGGCCGGTGCCGTTGGCGAAGAAGCCGAGGTACAGGGTGCCGATGAGGCCACCGACGAGGTGGATGCCCACGACGTCGAGGGAGTCGTCGAAGCCGAGCTTGAATTTCAGCTCGATGGCGAGGGCGCACACGACACCGGCGACGAGGCCGAGGACGATGGCCCAGATCGGGTGCAGCGAACCGCACGCCGGGGTGATCGCGACGAGACCGGCGACGGCACCCGATGCGGCACCGACGGAGGTCGGCTTGCCGTCCTTGATCTTCTCGACGACGAGCCAGGCGAGCAGGGCTGCCGCCGGGGCGGCGATGGTGTTGACGAACACGAGTGCCGCGGTGCCGTCGGCCGCCAGTTCCGAACCGGCGTTGAAGCCGAACCAGCCGAACCAGAGCAGACCGGCGCCGAGGAGGACGAACGGCGGGTTGTGGGGGACGTGGACGCCCTTCTTGAACCCGACGCGGCGGCCGAGGACGAGCGCGAGGGCGAGGGCGGCAGCACCGGCGTTGATGTGGACCGCGGTGCCACCGGCGAAGTCGATGACGCCGACGCCGAAGACGTCCTGCAGGCCGTGCGTGATCCAACCGCCGTAAGCGAAGCTGCCGTCGTCGGCGAGGCCGAAGTTGAACACCCAGCTCGCGACCGGGAAGTAGACGACGGTCGCCCAGATGCCGGCGAAGATCATCCAGGAGCCGAACTTCGCGCGGTCGGCGATGGCGCCGGAGACGAGGGCGACGGTGATGATCGCGAAGGTGGCCTGGAAGGCGACGAAGGCGAGCGGTGGGTAGGCCGCTCCCTCAGGCGTCTCGAGGGCGGCGGTCAGGCCGATGTTGCCGGTGTCGATCGCCCAGGGGGCGACGGTGCCTTCGGAGCCGGGGAACGCGATCGCGTACCCGTACAGCACCCAGAGGACGCCGATGAGGCCGAGTGCGCCGAAGCTCATCATCATCATGCTGATGACGCTCTTCGCCTTGACCAGGCCGCCGTAGAAGAACGCGAGCCCTGGTGTCATGAGCAGCACGAGTGCCGCTGATATCAGGATGAACGCTGTGTTTCCTTGATCCATTCGAGGTGCCTCTCCGCAGGGACGCGGCTGGAGCGCGTCGGGTGCGCCCAGCGTGACACCGGCGTGTTTCCGATGGCCTGTGCGCGTGTTTCCGGCACGTTGCGGAATCGGCCGCTGCGTAAACAGCACATGACGGATCGCTCGACGTACAGTGGGGGACGAATGGAAGGGAGCCCCGATGTCGACTTCGAGCACACCCGAGGACGGCCCGCAGGTCGCCCGCAACGACGAGCGTCACGAGTACGAGATCCGGGTGGGGGAACGCGTCGCCGGGATCGCCGGGTACCGGGAGGAGCCGGGCCGCATCCTCTTCACCCACACCGAGATCGATCCTGACTTCGGTGGGCAGGGGCTCGGCAGCGTCCTCGCCGCTGCGGCGCTCGATGATGCGGTCGAGCGAGGCCTGACGATCGTGCCGTACTGCCCCTTCATCCAGGCCTATCTCCGCAAGCACCCGGACTTCAGTGGCGAGGTGTCCTGGCCCGAGTGACGGCGGCGTCGATGGTGGTGGCCGAGGTCGTCACCGGGACCACGACCCTCCCCGACAGAGCCGCCCTTCGGCAGGCTCAGGGACCGAAACACCTCGGCTACACCTCCGCCGGTCACTGAGCTTGTCGAAGTGTCCACGAGGACCCTTCGGCAGGCTCAGGGACCGGCGAGGGTCAGAACGGTGCGGGGTCCGGTTCCGTCCGGTGGTGTTTCCCGTCGGGTGTCGTCCACTCGAGCACGCCATCGGGCTGGTGGTCGAGGTTCCATTCGGGGAGGTGTTTCATCCGGTGGTGATGTCGGCAGAGGCAGGCGAGATTCCCGACATCCGTCGCGCCGCCGTCTTCCCACGCGACCGAATGGTCGAGGTCGCATGCTCTGGCGCGCCTGCCGCAGCCCGGTGCCCGACAGGTGCCGTCCCGGAGGCGGACGGCCCGCTGCAGATCGGCCGGAACCCGGTACTGGTTCCGCCCGACGGAGAGTACCGCACCGGTTTCCGGTTGGACGAGGATGCGGGTGAAGCTCGGCGCGTTCACTGCGATGCGGGCTGCGGTCTCCGGGTCGATCGGGCCGTAGCCGTCGAGCGTGGCTGGGGCGTCGCTGACGCCGGCCATGCTCAGTGCCGGGACCGTGATCTGCACCGTCGGCTTGATGTGCTCTTGCACCTCGATGGGGTGCGGAAGCACCGGGCTCGACGTGACGTCCTCGGGCGTGACGCCGGTGAGGGCGAGGGCTGCGAGGGCGTCGGCTTGGAGTTGCGCGCAGGTGCGGGTGTCGCCCGCGGCGCGGCTTTCAGCTGCCGCGGCCTCGATGCGTTCGGCGATGCCCTGCGCGATCGGTGCCGTGGTGAACAGGTGCACCCACGCCATGCCGTCGGCCGCGGGCTCGACCTCGACCCGGCGGTCTGCCTCAGACCGGAGAGCACGCGTCGTGATGGACTCCGGGTGTAGACGCTCGCGCAGGACCCGGGCGCGCCTGCGGAGTTCTGCGTCGGTGGTCTGCTCCGCGACCGGAAGTACCTTCGCGAGGAACACCGCTCGTCCCTCACTGGGGACGTCGCAGAGTTGGTCGGTGATCGTCTTCGCATGCCGGGCCGAGATGCGTCCGGCCTCCAACGACTCCAGGACGGCGGGGGCGTTGTTGACGAGCGCTTCGGCGTCGTTCGTGGCCCGCTGCACGGTCCGCTCGGGGACGCGGGTTGCCATCGCGAGCGTCGCGCAGGTCGAGCGGCGAGACAGGGCACGGCGTTCGGCGGGCGGGAAGACGGCGGGGACGACCGAGTCCGCGAACGCGTCGGCATAGGCAGCGGAACGAGCCAGGAGGCGGGCCTTGCGTGCGTCCAAGACGGCCTGCTGCCGGTGGATCTCGGCCCACTCGTCCGAGAACTCCACGAGGCGCGCGGCGTACTCGTCGCCGACGCGGATCGCGGTGGTGGTCTCGGTCATGGGACAAGTCCACCATGGACCACTGACATTCCAGATGCTGAGTCGGCTCGGTTGTGAAAGTCTCCTCGTGTGCCCTTCGACAGGCTCAGGGACCGGAGGGGGTTGCTCAGGGGTCGGCGGGGGTTGCTCGGGGACCGACGGGGGTTGCTCGGGGATCGGCGGAAAGCATGCCCGAACGCGGTCGGTCGCGCAAGTTGTTCTGAGGTGGTCATGTGTTATGCCAGGATCTCAGTACCGTGTACCTCGATCGAAAGACGCCATGAGTTCCAACACCACCCCTGAATACCCTGCGACGCCGACGTACGGGCAGCCCTACGCGCCCGCTCCGATCCGCGGCGCCGCCTCCCCGGAGGATCTGACGCTCCCGCTCTACGGGGCGACGTTCCCGCAGGCCATCAAGCGCTACCTCCGCAAGTACGCGACCTTCACCGGTCGCGCCTCGCGGAGCGAGTACTGGTGGGTCGCGCTGCTCGTCTTCCTCGTCACGCTCATCCCGAACATCCTCCTGGTCGCGGGCGTCGTGTCGGGGGCGGCCTCGGCCGCCGCGCAGCGTGAGCCGGTCGTGTTCGACAGCAGCACCGGCGCGCGGACCTACTACACCCAGCCCGGCATCCTGGAGATCCCCGGAGCTCGCACCCTCATCCTGATCGGGCTGGTGCTCCTCGGCCTCATCTGGCTGGCGACCATCGTCCCGAACCTGGCCCTCGCCTGGCGCCGTCTCCACGACGCCAACTTCCCCGGCCCGTTCTACTTCCTCTCGCTCATCCCGTCGATCGGCGGGATCATCCTCTTCGTGCTCGTCCTCCTGCCCTCGAAGCCCGAGGGTCAGCGGTTCGACCTGGCGCGCTGAACCGCGACCTGAGGACCGGAACGGGCCGGTGTGGACGCGATCGTCCGCACCGGCCCGTTCTCCGTCTCGCAGGACGTGCGTGGACGCCTCAGTCGGCCGCCGCGACGTCGAGCACCCACGTGACGCCGAACCGGTCCGTCACCATGCCGAAGCCGGGGCTCCAGGCGGACGCGGCGAGCTCCTCGACGACCGAACCTCCGACGACGAGTCGGTTCCAGAACTCCTCGACCTCCGCGAGCGTCTCGCCACGCACCGCGACGAAGCAGGACTGTTCGGTGACCGTCGTCCCGTGCTCGCGACGGGTCGTTCCGGTGCCGATCAGTGACGCCGCCGGAGCTCCGGGGCTGTCGTACGCCATCACCCGGAAGCCGTCCTCGGATTCGACCTGACCGAAGACGACCAACTCGGCGCCCGGCGCGTCCTTGGGCATCCCGAGGTCGCCGTAGCTCGCGATCGTCGTCCGCCCGCCGAAGACGGACTGGTAGAACTCCAGTGCAGCGCGGGCGTCGCCCTGGAAGTTGAGGTGGGTCGTGGTCGTGATGCTCATGGGTGCTCCTCGAGTCGTGCCGGGCTCCTCCCGGTCGAGCACCACTGTTCCAGGCCTCTAGGACAGATCATGTCCTACACTCGGACTACGCTCGCACCATGGCTTCACCGACCTCCCGACTCCTGCAGTTGCTCTCGCTCCTGCAGGCGCGGCGCGACTGGCCGGGTGCCCTGCTCGCCGACCGGCTGGACGTCAGCCACCGCACGATCCGCCGCGACGTCGACCGCCTCCGGGAGATGGGGTATCGCATCGAGGCCACGATGGGCCCGGACGGCGGGTACCACCTCGACGCCGGCAGCGAACTCCCGCCGCTACTCTTCGACGACGAGCAGATCGTCGCGCTCACGATCGCCCTCCAGACCGCCGCCGTCGCGGGATCCGGGTTCGAGGAGCCCGCGCTCCGAGCGCTGACGACCGTGAGACAGGTCCTGCCGTCGCGGCTGCGGCATCGACTCGACGCCCTCGACGTCATCTCGGTGCCCCGCTCAGGCGACGGACCGACCCCGCAGGTGGCCGTGTCGGTCCTCCTCGCGTTGTCTGCCGCCATCCGCGCGCGGGAGGTGCTCCGGTTCGGGCGATCCGACGGCGACCCGGAACCCCCTCGACGCGTCGAGCCCCACCACCTGGTCACCTCCCAGGGACGCTGGTACCTCGTGGCCTGGGATCTCGACCGCGACGACTGGCGGATCTTCCGAGCCGACCGCATCGTGCCGAGGACCCCATCCGGACCGCGGTTCCGGCCGCGCGAGGTGCCGGGCGGCGACGTGCAGGCCTTCGTGGCGGCGAGGTTCAAGGGAGCCGAGCAGACCGATGCCTGGCCCTGTTTCGGCACCGTCGTCCTCCACCTGCCGTTCGAGGCGGTCCAGCCGTTCGTTGGCGACGGCACCGCCGAGCCCCTCGGCCCGGACCGCACGCGCTACACCGCCGGCGCGTGGTCGTGGGTGGCGCTCGCCGCCTCCCTGAACCGCTTCGACACCGACATCGACGTCGTCGATCCGCCCGAGCTCGCCGCAGCGTTCGCACAGCTCGCGGAGCGCAACGCCGCGACCGCGCAGACGGTCAGCCGTGGAGTGCGTCGTCCGGCGGACCGAGACGGACGGCGGTGAACCGCACGGTGAGACCGGCGCGCGTCGGGGCCGCGCAGAAGAGTCCCGCCTCGACGTCGGCCTCCGGGTCGAGGTGGGCGACGCGGACCAGGCGCCAGTCCTCGTCGTCCACCCGTGCGCGCACGGTGATGGCGTCGCCGTCGCTGCTCGCGCGCACGGTGACGGTTCGCCCGAGCCAATCGGGGACCGGCGCCACCGACCAGTCGGAGTTCCCATGCGTGACGACCGCACCGAGCTGGGCGACCCCGTCGGACACCTCGACCCCGGCCTTGATCCACATCGACTCGGACACCCGGAGGAACACGCCGGCCTGATCGAACTGCTCGGAGCCGTCGAGGACGAACGACACCTCGATCGCCGCTCGTCGCTGCATCGGCGCGATCAGTGCGTGCTCCGTGTCGTGGACGAAGCCGTAGGAGGTGTGCCGCCAGGCGTCACTGCCCTCGACGGCGGTGACGAGCAGGGAACCGTCCGGCTCCGTCGTCACCGCCGCAGGGGCCGTCGTCCAACGTCCGTGCTCGACCAGGCTCTGGAGATCCATCCGTCCATCCTGACGTACAAATGGTCCTGCCGCACGGTCGGGGCGCTGGGGGGGGGGGTGTGGCGTCCGGCCGGTCAGGCCCGCGAGGGGTCTGCTGTGCCGCAGGTACGGTGTCGCCTCGTCACGATCAGGTACACCGTCACGATGAGGACGACGTGGACCGCCGAGTTCGAGGCACCGGAGGTGATCCAGCCCTCGAGCCACTTCGCCGGACCCTGATTCAGATCCAGGACGGAGAACCGTCCGACGAGGAGGGCGACGCCGACAGCGATCTGTACGAGCGTTCCCGTGCCGAAGCCGAGTCGCAGGAGGCGTTGCGCGTCCGCCCCCGGGGTCCCGCGCCGCATCAGGATCCAGAGCACCGCTCCGCTCGCGACGGCGATACCGAGCACCTGCAGCAGGCCGGCGTTCGGTTCGGTGACGGCCATCAGGGAGTTGCTGAGGTCGAACACCGCGCCTCCGGCGAGACCGGCGATCTGGATCGACAGCACACCGACCAATGAGACGTAGACCAGGCTCAGCGCGAGCCCGATCGCGTACGAGGCGGCGTTCTTCACGGATCCCCATCTCCTGCTCGCCGACGAGCTCCGCCGGAAGGAACATCAAGCCTAGCGAGAGCCGTCGAACCCGTGCGCGCGACGAAACGTGGGGACACCCGTCGGACGCGGTCGGGCGCCGTCGCCGCGCCCGACCGCGCCCGCCTCAGATCGCCGTGCCGAACTCGCGGATCGTGATCCCCGAGGCGGTCAGCGGCCCGCCGTCGGTGTAGAGCGAGATCCCCGTGTCGCCCTCGACGAAGTGCACCTGCTGCGAGACGACGGTGTGACCGGCGTTGACGAAGACCTCGATACTCTGCGTGTCGACGAAGACCCGCAGATGGACCGAGCGCGCAGCCGCGTCGATCGGTGCCGCGGCTCGCGTGTACGGCTGCAGCGCGAAGCCGGCCAGGTCGGACGGGGCGCGGTCGACGTAGAGCTCGGCCCCGGCCTTCCCGATGTTGGTGTGGCGGGAGCCGTCCGCCGACCGCCCGACGGAGAGACCGACGTTGGTCGCGGTGTCCCAGGTGAGGTCGAGTTCGATCTCGTACGCCCGGCCACTCCAGGGCAGGACGGCGCTCCCGGTGACCGTCTGGTCCGGGAGGGAGACCGTGGAGGTCGCATACCCGGCGAGGGCGTCGACGGGCGCGCTGAGCAGGCTGTACCGACCGCCGGACTGCGCCTCGAGTCGCAGCTCCCGGACGACGGAGTTCTGGCCGTTGTACCCGTCCGAGGCGTCGGTGGGGACGTCACGGGCCGCGTACTTCCAGTTGTTCATCCAGGCGATCGCGAGCCGGCGGTCGTCGGGCGACTCCGCCTTCGGCCAGGTGACGGCGGCGTACCAGTCCCAGCCCCAGTCCAGCCACTGCGGGGTGAGGTCGTCGGCCGTGAACCGCGTCCCGTCCCAGGTGCCCGTCCAGTAGGCGTAGGTCATCGGCAGGCCGATCGAGTAGGCGTCCATGCTGGCGCCCAAGACCCAGTGCCAGCTGCCGTCACCCGCTCGCATCTGGAACAGGTCCGGGCATTCGATGCCGCCGAGGTCGTGGTTCGGGAAGTCGAAGTTGTGCTGCAGCTGCCAGGTCGTGAGATCGGGCGAGGTGTAGAAGGCCGCGTAGCGTGCGCGCCCGATGACGCAGACCCATTCGCTCCTGGCCGCGTCCCAGTGGACCTTCGGGTCCCGGAACCATTCGGCGTTCTCGATCTCCGCAGTGGTCTGGGCCGCACGTCCGTCGGTGTTCACGATCACGGGGTCGGGGAGCATCGTGAACGTGAAGCCGCCGTCCGTCGACCAGTAGAGGTACTGCTCCTGGTACTTCCGGACGCCGTCCGTGGGCTGCGTCGCGAGGGCGATGACCGCACCCGCGCCGAAGCCGGCGGTGTTCGCGGTGTCGACGACGGCGGATCCCGACCACACCGGGAAGTCCGGCTGCAGGGGCATGACGGTTCCGTGATGGGTGAAGGCGACGCCGTCGGTCGTCGTCGCGTGATCCCAACCGCCCGGGCCGTTGTTCTGGCCGGAGTGCAGGTAGTACAGCTGGTACGCGCCGTTCGTGAACACCGGTCGTTGCGGGTCGCAGAGCCACCCCGACGGCGGCGTCATGTGGAACATCGACCTGAGGGAGGCCTGCGCCTGGGCGGTGGTCGACGCCTGGGCGGCGAGGGGCGTGCCGGCACTCGCGAACAGGGCGAGCGCCCCGAGGCCGGCGCCCTGGAGGACGGTCCGGCGGGAGAGGTCGTGCGTCATTGCTGTTCCTTTCGTCGGTGCCGCGGGCGCGCCGAAGGCACCCGTGGCGGGGATGGTGCTGGATCGTGCGGTGGAGGAAGGCTCAGGCGAGCGCGTGCACCTGGTCGGTGGCGGGCGCCCGGCCGAGCACGGCGACGGCGACCGAGACGGGACTGGCGCGTTCGCTCGCGAGGGTCAGCGTCGGTCGTCCGGTCCCGAGGAGGACGAGGTCGGAGACGGTGGCGAGACCACCGTCGACGAACAGCTCGAGCAGTGGGCCGTCGAGGCTGAGGAGGAGCCGCGCCGACCGGTCGCCGGCGAGCGGGACGATGCTCGTGGAGGCGAAGTCGGGGTGCACCGTGTCCATGGCACCGCCCGACCGGGTGACCGCGAGTGACGCCGCCGTCGGGTCGTGGACGATGAGGACCGCTCCGTCGGTGTCGGCGGTCAGTCGGAGCCGCAGCTCACCCGTGACCGACGGATCCCAGCGCAACTCGACCACGCCGTCGCCGTCGAGCGCCAGGTCGACGGCGTCCAAGGATAGGGCGACGGTGGTCGGTTCGATCGCGGCCAGTGGTTCCCTGACGTAGGCCGGCGGCTCCTGCACGAGTCGCGGCTCGCCGTCGACCGTGGTCAAGGAGAGGCGTCGGGGAAGCGACATCGCGCCCCGCCACGGCGAGGCGGGGAGGTCGGCGGCGTAGCGCCAATTACCCATCCAGCCGAGGATCACCGCTTCGCCGTCCGGAGCGCCGTCGAACCCGACCGCCGCGTAGAAGTCCCGACCGTGGTCGAGCCGCTGCAGCTCGGCCCGCTCAGGCGTGAACACCGAGCCGTCGAAGTCGCCGACGAGATAGCTCATCGACGACCCGTCCGGGTCCTGCGCGTCGCCGACCGGGTTGGTGCTGAGGAGCAGGACCCACCGGACCTCGTCCGGGTGGCCGTCGACCGCGAGCGGGATGAGGTCGGGGCACTCCCACACGACGCCGGTGGGACCGAACGGACCGACGGTGCTGACGTGCTCCCAGGTGCGGAGGTCGGTGGAGGAGTACACGAGGACCTGACGCTCCACGGCCTCCACCGTGAGCATGATCCAGCGGAAGCCCGCGGCGTCCTCGTACCGGATGATCTTCGGGTCGCGGAACGCGTGCGAGCCGCGGTCGAGGATCGGGTTCTCCGGGTCGCGCTGCCAGGTGAGCCCGTCGTCGTCGCTGGTCGCCCGGGACTGCGCCTGCCGGCCGTCGGTGGACACGCTCGTGTAGTACGCGGTGAGGCGTCCGTCGGGACCCGCGGCGACCACGGATCCCGAGTACACCTGCTCCTCGGCGGTGTACCGCAGGGCGACCGGATGCTCGACCCAGTGCTGCAGGTCGACGCTCGAGGCATGGCCCCAACTCATGTTGCCCCAGTCGCCACCCTCCGGGTTGTACTGGAAGAAGGCGTGCCACCGCCCGCGGTGGAAGACCAAGCCGTTCGGGTCGTTCATCCAGTTCCGTTGCGGCGTCAGGTGGAAGCCGGGCCGAGGGAGGGCGTGCTGCTCGTCGTGCACGGTCGCGCCCTCAGACGGAGTGCCGCGGGACGGCCGGGCAGGCGATGAGCTGCGGCCCGGCGGGCAGCGCGGCGTCGAGGCCGAGCAGCCGACGGACCCCTGCCGCTCCGAGCTCGTAGTGGGGGAGTGCGACCGTCGACAGCGGCGGCCGGAGGTGGGCGGCGATGACGTCCTGGTTGTCGAAGCCCATGACGGCCATGTCGTCGGGGATCCGCAGTCCGCGCTCGCGCAGGCCGTCGTAGAGTCCCATCGCCACGCGGTCGTTGTGGCAGAAGACCGCGGTGGCGCCCGAGTCGACGACCTCGGCGGTCGCCGCGTACCCGCCCTCCTGCTCCGGTGAGGCCGGGAACACGAGGGCGTCGTCGAACGCCACCCCCGCCGCCTGCAACGCCGAGCGGTACCCGGCGAGCCGGCCGGTCTGCGCCGGTGAGGGGGTCGTCGTGTTGACGAACGCGATCCGTCGGTGACCGGCCGCGAGCAGCGCCTCGGTCGCGGTCCGCCCGCCCTGCTCCTCGTCGGGGACGACGGCCGGGAGCCCGCTGCCCGCGGCGTAGCAGTCGACGAGCACGGTGTCGGTCTGGAGGAGCGCCTCCGGCACGGTGATCTCGTGGTGGAACCAGGTCGAGTAGAGGATCCCGCGGACCTGATGCTCGAGCATCATCGCGATCGCCTCCTCCTCGGCGGCCGTGTTGCCGTCGGTGTTGGCGACGAGCAGGACGTAGCCGTGGCGCCACGCCTCGTCCTGGGCGCCGTGGATGATCTGGCCGGCGAACGGGGTCGTCGCGATCGCGTCGGCGACGAGGCCGATGAACCGGGAGTGCCCTTGGGACAGCGTCTTCGCGAGGGCGTTCGGCCGATAGCCGAGCTCCGCCACCGCCTCGTGCACCCGACGTTTGGCGTCCTCGCCGATCCGCGACCCTGGCTTGTCGTTGACGACGTGCGAGACGGTCGCCACGGAGACGCCGGCGGCCTTCGCGACGTCGCGCATCGTGATGCCCGAGGTGTTCTTCGGGTGGTCCGCGCCGGGCTTCGGCTGGTCGGTGCTGCTCATCCCTTGGTCGCTCCGCTCTCGAGGCCGCTGATCATCGCTTTGTTCAACACGAGGAACACCAGCAGCAGCGGTGTGACCGTGACGCAGACGGCGGCGAACGTCGCCGTCCAATCAGTGTTCCCCATCGCCCCGATGTAGTTCTGCAGGCCGAGCGGGATGGTCTTCAATCCGTCGGAGAGCACGAAGGTGTTCGCGAAGATGAAGTCGTTCCAGATGAAGATGCTGTTGACGAGCACGACCGTGATGATCGTGTTGACCGAGAGCGGGAACGTGATCTGGCCGAAGATCCGGTACGGGCCGGCCCCGTCGAGCGACGCGGCCTCGTACATCTCCCTCGGGATGTACTCGTAGAAGGAGGAGAACAGGTACACCGCCATCGGCAGGGCGAACGCCGCCAGCGGGATGATCATCGACAGGTGGGTGTCGAGCAGGCCGACCTGCGAGTAGTCGATGAACAGCGGGACGAGCGCGATCTGCACGGGCACGATGATGCCGAGGAGGAACAGGCCGCGGACGAGCCCGCTGAAGCGGAACCCGAGGACCTGGAGCGCGTACGCCGCCATCATGCCGGCGATGACGATCAGGGCGCTCGACCCGAGGGTGACGATCAGGCTGTTGACGATGTTCAGGCCGAGGTTGCCGGTCGAGAACGCCCGCGCGTAGTTGTCGATCGTCCACTCGGACGGCAGCGCGAAGGGGTTGCCGCCGGCGAAGTCCGCCGCCGTCCGGAAGCTCGTGAGCAGCAACCAGACGAGCGGGTAGACCTGGACGAGCACGATCGCGACGACGGTCACGGTGAGGATCGTCCGCTGCACCCGCACGCGCGGGGTGTGCCGGAGCTTCCGCTTCGGTGCCGGTGCCGCCGGGGGCGCGACGTGTTCGGTCGGCCGGGCGGGGAGGGTGGCGGTCATGACTGGTCCTTCCGTCGGAGCAGCAGGAAGATGAGGCCGACGGCGACGAGACACTCGACGACGATGAACATCGAGATCGCGCTGGCGTAGCCGTAGTCCGTGTGGACGAACGCCGTCTTGTACATGTACGTCGTCAGCAGCTCGGACGACTGGCCGGGCCCGCCGTTCGTCAGCAGGTAGGGGATGTCGAAGCCGCGGAGCGCGAAGGTCGTCGCCATGACGGTCGTCGTGATCCACACCGGCCGGATGTACGGGAAGCGGATCCGCCAGAAGATCTGCCACCAGGAGGCGCCGTCCAGCCGGGCGGCCTCCTCGAGGTCGCGGGGCACGGCCATGAGGGCGGCGTAGATGATGAGCATGTACAGGCCGGTGAACCGCCAGCCCTCCGGGATCGACACGGCCGCGAGGACGGTCTGCACGTTCGACAGCCAGGCCGTCTGGAGGTCGCCGAGGCCGACCCACGCGAGCAGCTGGTTGATCAGCCCGACCGGCTCGAGGGCGTACAACCGCTGGAACAGGATGGCGATCGCGACCGTCGAGATGACGGCCGGCAGGAGGTAGAGCGTCTTGACGAGCTCGCGGGCCCGGGGGAGGGCCGTGAGCAGCCCGGCGACGAGGAGTGCACCACCGAGCTGGAGCACCAGACAGATCGCGAGGTAGCCGAGGGCGTTGCCGAAGGAGGTCCAGAAGACGTCGTCCCGCGTGAGCATCTTGACGTAGTTGTCGAGTCCGACGAACGCCATGTCCGTGATGCCGTCCCACGAGAAGAGGCTGAGGAACAGCGACTGCACGATCGGCAGGAGCACGGCGACGCCGTAGAGGACGAGCGGCGGCACGAGGAACACGAGCACCGACAGCGTCGACCGGCGGGGCAGCATCGACGTGGACATCGGCTTCCGCCGCAGCGGTGGGCGGGCCGGTGCCGCGCCCACCGCGGTCCGGGTGAGCTCAGTCATCGACGTTCTCCTTCAGGGCGGCGTCCATCGTCGTGATGAACTCGTCCGGCGTGATGTCGCCCTGCACGAGCAGGGTCAGCTCCTGCTGGAGCCGGGTGTTCGTGGCCGGGTCGAGCTGGGTGTCCCAGGGCATCGCGATCGCCGGTCCGACGCCGTCGGCCTGCGCCACGGAGCTGGCGTACAGTTCGGTCGCGTTCGCGGGCACGGTCGTCTGCGCGGAGGTCGTCGGCGACAGGGCGCCCGTCGCCGCGTAGAGCTCCGGGTAGCGCTCGAGGGCGAACGCGAGGAAGTCGCGGACGAGCGGGTCGTACGTCTTCGCGTTCACCGCCATGCCGATGCCGGACGGGGTGACGTACTCGTTGTCGGCGGTGACGGCACCGTCGATGGTCGGCAGCGTGAAGGTGCCGACCGCGTCACGGACGCCGGGGTCGAGCGCATCCGTCGCGAGGTTCGAGAGCTCCCACGTGCCGATGTTGTAGACCGCGGCCTTCCCCGAGGTGAAGAGCGCCTGCGCGTCCGCGTAACCGGTCGAGGAGAAGCCCTCCTGGAAGCAGCCGGCCTGCCCGAGGTCGTACAGCCACTCGGCCGCGGCCTTCCCGGCCGGGTCGGAGAAGGACGCCTTCCCGGCCTTCAGGTCCTGGATGTACTCGGGACCCGCCATCCGGAACGGGTAGTAGGCCATGTAGCGTTCGAGCGGCCACTGGTCCTGACCGTCGAGCGCGATCGGCGTGACCCCCTTCGCGCGGAGCGCCTTGCACATGGCGGGGAAGTCGTCGAGCGTGGCCGGGACGGTGACACCGGCGTCCGCGAGCAGCGAGCGGTTGTACCAGAAGAACTCCAGCTGGAACTCGAACGGCACCATGTACAGCGAGCCGTCGTCGAACCGCTGGTAGTTGAGCGCCGCCTCGCGGTAGGAGTCCGCGAGACCGAGGTCCTCGAGGAGCAGGTCGACGTCGACCATCCGGCCCTGCTTCGCGAGCTTCTGCGCGAACGGGGTCGCGTCGGTGTCGAAGAGCTCGGGGAGCTTGTTCGCGGCCGCCAGGGTCTCGTACTTCTGGATGTAGGACGGCCGGTCGGGCGTCGTGATGAGGTTGAGCGAGAAGCCGGGGTGGTCCTTCGCGTACTCGTCGGCGATCTGCTCCATCGCGGTGATCACCCCGCCGTCGGCCGGGCGGGAGAGCAGCCACGAGATCTCGCGGGGGACGATGTCGCCCTTCGGGTCGACGTCGGTCGGGTCCGTGGCGCTCGATCCGCCGGCGCAGCCGGAGAGGGCGAGCGCTGAGGCGGCGACGAGCGCCACGAAGGCGGTGCTGCGGGTGGGGCGCATGGTGCGGGTGCGTGCGGTGGTTGGCATGGTCGGAATCTCCGTTGATCGATCACAGGTGGGTGCGGGTGGGGGTGATGGTGCAGGCGGGGGAGCGTGGTGCCGGGATCAGGACGTGGTGCTGGTGAGGAGTCGGTGTGACGTCGCGTCGTCGGGGTCGCCGCCGACGCGCGGCAGCAGGGTGCACGTCTCGACGGTGACGGTCCCTTCACCGACGAAGACGCCGACGCGACCGGTCGGTCGGTCGTAGAGGCGCGTGCTGAGGACGACCGCGTCGTCGACGGTCGCGACGCAGAGGTCGCCGTCGACGATCACCTCGAGCTCGTGCAAGCCGGGGGCGAGGTGGCAGGGGCGTTCGAGTTCGACGACGAACGGGACGTCGCCCGAGATCTGCCACTGCTCCGTGCCGGTGCTGGTGCGTGGCCAGCGGTCGAACACGAGGCGGTCGCGCTTCGGCTCCAAGCGCAGGACGTAGCCCTCGTCGCCGTCGTCGCTCGCCCGGAGAAGGACGCCGCACTCGGTCGTGCCGGGGGCGATGTCGAACCGGGCGACCAGCCGGAAGGAACTCGGTGCGTCGGTGCGGCTCAGCGCGTCGACGTACCCGTCCGGAGCGCTCAGGACCGTGCCCGAGGTGACGACGGTGTCCGCCGGCTCGTCGGCGGGTCCGAACGTGTCGCGGAGTTCGGCCGCTGGATGGAAGGCGAGGGTGCCGTCGGCACGCTGCTCCGCTTCGAGGACCGACATGGTGCCGGCCCACTGCCAGGCGCCCGCGTCGTGGGCCCCCTCGCGCGAGGCGATCCAGCCGAAGAAGAACCGGCGTCCATCGCGGGCGGCGGACTTCGCCGCATAGTAGGCGCGACCGTCCAGTGTGTCGTGCTCGGGGACGAGCCAGGGTCCGTGCAGGGTGCGCGACATCCGGTAGCGCGTCGTGAACGACTCACTGAACTCGGAGTACACGAGGTACCACCAGTCGCCCCACTGGAAGACCTCGGGACACTCGTGGGCGATGTAGCGGCGCGGGTCCCAGAAGGGCTCGACGGGTTCCCAGGTCGAGAGGTCCGTGGAGGTGCACTGAGCGATGACGCCGCGACGCCGTTCCGGACCCGCTGCGTGTCGGGCGGTGATGAGCATCCGCCAGACGGCCGCGTCCTCGTCCCAGAAGACGTAGGGGTCCCGCCAGTCGGCGGTCTCATATCCTGCGGTGGCGCCGAAGGTGTCGGCCTCCCGGCGCTCCCAGGTGCGCATGCCGTCGGTGCTGATGGCGTGCATCACCACTTGCAACGCCAGACCGTCGGCACCGCGGCGCTCCGGGTTCTGACCCGTGTAGAAGACGTGGTGGGCGCCCTCGGGGCCCCGGACGATGCTGCCCGTGTAGACGTTGAAGTCCGGTGCGGACGGTCCGCCCGACGCCAGCGCCTCACCGAGGTCGTCGAGGTCGACGAGGTTCCGGGTGGTCACGCGATGCCACGGCATACCGATCTTCGGCACGCGACGCGACTCGTGCAGGTAGAGCAGGTGGAAGACGCCGTCCTCCTGCCAGGGGATGACGTCTCCGACCCATGCGCCGTTCGGCTGGTGGAACCCTCGTTGGTTCATGACGTCCTCTGCAGTGAGTGGTTAATCGGTTACGCACTGACCGTAGCGGGACGCTGGGAAGGTGGTCAAGCGGTTAAGCAAAGTTAAGCAGCCTGAGCTTCGACTTGCCCCGCACGACATTCGAACGTATGTTCGACACATGACCCGCCCGCGTCCGATCCGCCTCGACCACGACACGTGGCTCGTGATGCGCAACGACCCGGTGATCCCGAAGGCGGTCATCGAGCGGCGCCGCGATCGGGGTGGTGCCGACGCGTACTTCGTCATCGCCTGGGACATCGATCCGCTCAAGCGGGTGTTGATGAGCGTGCAGCCGAGCCTCGAGCACGCCGATGCGCTCGTGCGGTACGACGTGCCGCGCACCGCCTCCGACCGCGACGGGCCGCCCAACGGACTCAAGGCCACCCCGCGTTGATCCGCGGGCTCGGCAACCGCCCAGCAGACCCATCGACGACGCATGGACGGCTCAGAGGAAGCCCATAGCCGGCGCGTCGATGCTCGTCTCACGACCGATCGAGACCACCGATCGCAGACGAAGGCGAGGCGCACCATGAGCAGGATCCCGACACCCGAGACCACCCCGGACGGCCCGGCCTACGAGGGCCGCCTGCTCGATCGGGCCGACGAGGAGGTCGTCGACCAGGGCGTCGCGTTCGACCTCGGGACCCTCGTCAGCCGACGCACGGTGCTGAGCCTCGTGGGCGCCGGAGTCGGGGCCGTCGCGCTCGCCGCCTGCTCCACCGGGGCGTCCGGCAGCAGCAGCACGAGCACCGGCGCCGCGAGTTCCGGCACGAGCACCGCGACCGCGACCGGCGGTCTCCCGGCTGGCGAGATCCCCGACGAGACCGCGGGCCCCTACCCGGGCGACGGTTCGAACGGTGCCGACGTACTCGAGGAGTCCGGCATCGTCCGCAGCGACATCCGGTCGAGCATCGGGTCCGGCACCACTGCGAGCGGGGTCCCCATGGCCCTCTCGCTCACCATCCTCGACCTGGCGAACGGTGACACCCCGTTCGCCGACGTCGCCGTCTACGTCTGGCACTGCGACGCGTCGGGCGGCTACTCGATGTACTCGGACGGGATCGAGGACGAGACCTATCTCCGCGGCGTCCAGGTCGCCGACACCTCGGGGACCGTCTCGTACACCTCGATCTTCCCGGCCTGCTACTCGGGCCGTTGGCCGCACATCCACTTCGAGGTGTACCCCACGGTGAACGACATCTCCGACTCCGCGAACGCGATCGCGACCTCCCAGGTCGCCCTCCCGCAGGCGGCGTGCGACACCGTCTACGCGCTGTCGGGCTACGACGGTTCGAGCGCGAACCTCGCCCAGGTGAGTCTCGACGACGACAACGTCTTCGGCGACGACGGCGGGGCCCTGCAGCTCGCGACGGTGACGGGCGACGCGACCTCCGGGTACCAGGTGGCGCTCACCGTCCGAGTGGACACCACGACGACGCCGACCGCCGGTGCCGCTCCGTCCGGCGGTGGCGGGGCTGGCGGCGGCGGAGGAACGCCGCCGAGCGGACGCTGACCGCGGCACCTCCACGCACTCCCGTCCCGACCCGCATCGACCCGCATCGACCCGAAAGGACCCCTCATGGGATTCCTCCAGAACCTCACGGGCTGGCACGCCCTCATCGTCCTCGCCGTCATCCTGCTGTTCTTCGGCGCGGCGAAGCTCCCCAGCCTCGCCCGCAGCGTCGGGCAGTCGGCGCGCATCCTGAAGGACGAGGTGTCGGCCGACACCGACACTCGCGCCGACACCCCTGCCGCCTGATCATCGGAACGCATCGTGTTCGGACTCACCATGGACAAGCTGATCGTCATCGGCATCCTCGCGGCCGTGCTCATCGGCCCGAAACAGTTGCCCGTGTACGCCGAGCGACTCGGGGTGCTCGTCCGCACCGTCCGCGACCTCGTCGCGACGACCAAGGCGCGAGCCGCCGAGGAACTGGGCTCCGAGTTCGACCCGACCGAGTGGAAACGCCTCGACCCTCGACAGTTCGATCCCCGACGGATCATCCAGGAGGCGCTCGTCGAGGATCATGGGTCGGTCGCGCAGCTCGAGCAGTCGACGACGTCGGAGGTGCAGGTGGAGCCGTCCGTGCCGTCTGCCTCGGCGAAGCCGGTTGCGAGCGGCGGCTGGCAGGCCGCGCTCCTCGAGCGGGTCGGACGCGACGGGGCGGATGCGCACCGCGCACCCGCCCCGATCGTGATCACCGAACGCGTCGTCATCGACGAACGCGTCGACGAGTCCGCTAGCCGGCGGGCGTCGTGACGCGTCCGTCCTGGCCGTCCGCTGCTGCGCCGGTGGTCGACGCGGGCGGCAGGATGTCGAGCGGCATCGTGTGGGTGTCGATGAGCGGGTTGTCGTCCTGCCCCTTGACGAGTTCCACCGCCTCGGCCTTCGTCTCGACCGTCGGCACCGAGCCGATGAGCGGACGACGGGCCGTCTCCCGCATCGTGAGCACGCCGACGCCCGCCACTGCCGCGAAGAACATGATGTAGAACGCGGGCATGAAGGTGTTGCCGGTGACCTGGATCAGGAATTCGCTGAACAGCGGCGTCGTGCCGCCGAAGAGCGAGACGGACAGGTTGTAGGCGATCGCCATGGCACCGAAGCGCGATGCCGTCGGGAAGAAGGCCGGGAGCGAGGCCGCGGACGGTCCCGCCCACAGCGCCACCGGTGCGGCCACCATGAAGAGGGCGATGAAGATGGCCCAGATCTCACCGATCTGCATGACCGCGAACGCCGGCACCATGAGGGCGAGGGTCGCACCGACGGCCATGAGGTAGACGGGCTTGCGACCGAGCTTGTCGGACATCCGGCCGACGAGCGGCAGGCAGGCGGACATGATCAGCAGGACCGGAATGGTCGCGACGGCGGCCGTCAGGTTGGAGACCCCGACGTCCTTCTCGAGGTACGTCGGCATGTAGCTCGTGAGCGCGTAGCCGGCGGTGTTCGTCGCGGCGACGATCGCCATCGCGATGAGGATCTGGCGCCAGAAGTGACGGAAGATCCCGAAGATCCCCTGGCGGGCCATGGGGTCCTCGTGCTCGGACTCGATCCCACCGGCGGTCTCGGTGACCTCGTAGGCCGGGGTCTCGGGGATCTTGAGGCGGAACCACACCGCCACCGCACCGAGCGGCAGGGCGATGAGGAACGGGATGCGCCAACCGAACTCGGTCATCGCGTCGGGGCCGGCGAGGCCTTCTGCGATCAGGGTGGTGAGGGCGACGGTTCCGGCGCCGGCCGCGAAGCCGACGTAGGACCCGACGTCGAGCCAGGAGGCCCAGAACCCGCGTCGGCGGTCGGGGGAGAACTCGGCGACATAGGTGGACGCGCCGGCGTACTCACCGCCGGTCGAGAAGCCCTGGATCATCTTGAGGAGGTACAGCGGTGCGATGGCCCACAGCCCGATCTGGGCGGCGGTCGGCAGCACGCCGATGAGGGCGGTCGCCGCGGCCATCATCGACATCGTGAGGAAGAGGATCTTCTTCCGGCCGATCTTGTCGCCGAGCGGTCCGAGCACGAGCCCGCCGAGCGGACGCACGAGGAACGACACGGCGAAACCGAACAGGGTGACGAGGATGCCGGCTTCAGGAGGGAGTCCCTCGGTGAAGACGACGGTCATCGTGACCGCGAGGTAGCCGTAGATGCCGAAGTCGAACCACTCCATGAAGTTGCCGACGACGGTGCCCGAGATGGCAGTGCGGACCTTGGACGTCTTGACGACGAGGACGTCGTCGACGCGGAGTCGCCTGGTCTTACGGGCCGGCTTCCGGCCGGATTTGGGGGAGGGGGATGCGGGGGACGATGATGCCGCGTTGTCGCTGGAGTTCACAAGCAGTACTCGTTTCCTGACAGTCGTGTTGAATCATTCGGCACTCGCGTAATCGCTCAGTGCCCGAGAAATGCCGGAGGATCGCCATGCTGCACTGGCACGGAGCTCGGGGGAGCTTCACGTCGGGTGGCGGGTCGTTCTCGGGGAGAACGCGTCCTCTCGGCTCTGGACGGGTATAGACAATACCAGGTGTCCAGTGGCGCCCCTCCCCGCGGTCGTGCGGGCACAATGGACGGCATGGATGTTCGGCGCGGTGTCTGGACCCTCGACGGCGGTCTCGGAACGTTGCTCGAGGCACGCGGGCACGACCTCTCCGACACGCTGTGGAGCGCTCGCCTGTTGGTGGAGGAGCCACAGGCGATTCTGGACGCTCATCGGGAGTTCTTCGCCGCCGGTGCGCAGATCGCGATCACGTCGTCGTACCAGGTCGGGTTCGAGGCGTTCGAGCGGATCGGCATCTCGGGTCCGGAGACCGAACGGCTCCTGCGGTCGAGCGTCGAGCTGGCGTGTGCGGCGCGCGACACGCGGGCGGATTCGGACCCCGGCGGCCCGCTCCTCGTCGCCGCGTCGGTCGGTCCGTACGGCGCGACGCTCGGTGACGGCTCGGAGTACGAGGGTGCCTCCGGTCTCAGTCGGACCGAGCTCCGTCGCTGGCACGAGCGGCGGTTGGCAGTGCTGACCGACGCCGGCCCCGACCTCCTCGCCCTCGAGACCATCCCGACGCTCGACGAGGCGACGGCGCTCGCCGATCTGGTGCGGGGTTCGGGCGTGCCGGCATGGTTGTCGTTCACGGTGGAGGGCGGTCGTCTGCGCTCGGGTGAACCGATGGCGGAGGGCTTCCGTCTCGTCGAGCGGATCGACGAGTTCCAGGCCGTCGGCGTCAACTGCTCGCACCCGGACGAGGTCCTCCCGGCCATCGCCGCTGCGCGGTCCGTGACGGACAAGGCGGTGGTGGTCTACCCGAACTCCGGCGAGCGCTGGGATGCCGATGCCCGCTGCTGGCGGGGAGTCGCCGGGGTCGGCGAGGTGGAGGCCTGGCTGGAGGCCGGGGCGACGATCATCGGCGGCTGCTGCCGGATCATGCCGGACGACATCGCCGACATCCCTGCTCGGATCGGCCGGGATGCACGCCTCTAGCCGACGTTGAACCCGCCGTTGCTCGAGAGGACCTGGCCGTTGATCCAGGAGCCCGCGGGCGAGAACAGGAAGCGGACGAGGTCGGCGGTGTCGGACGGCGTTCCGAGCCGACCGGCGGGCGTCGCCTCGGTGCCCCAGCGGCGGATGTCGTCGGTCATCCAGCCCGTGTCGATCGGACCCGGGTTGATGACGTTCGCCCGCACCCCGCGGTCGCCCAGCTCCACCGCTGCAGCGGTCACGATGCGGTCGAGCGCGCCCTTGCTGGCTCCGTAGGGGAGGTTGTTCACGGTGTGGTCGCTCGTGAGGGCGACGATCCGACCGGCCACCCGGGGCGGCGCCTCCTGCACGGGGAGCTGTTCGGCGAAGGCCTTGATGAGCAGCCACGTCGCCCGCGCGTTCACGGCGAAGTGGCGGTCCCAGCTGTCGACGTCCGTCGTGAGGATCGAGCTGTCCACCGACTCGCAGTGCGACATGACGAGCCCCGACACGGGACCCAGTCGCGCCGCCCGCCCGACGAGCTCGGCCGGGAACGCCGGGTCGGCGAGATCGCCGAACACGACCTCGACGGTCACGCCGAGCGCGCGGCACTCGTCCGCGATCGCCTCGGGGTCGTCGGGGGTCCGCTCGTAGCCGAGGCGCTCGTCGTAAGGCCGCCACGCGTTGAGGACGAGGTTCCAGCCGTCCGCGGCGAGACCGGTGGCGAGTCCGGCGCCGATCGAGCGGCGGCGCCCGACTCCGGTGATGACGGCGACGCGGTCGGTGTCGATGCGTTCGGTGCTGCTCTCGCGGTCGGTGGCGGTGGCGTCGTCGGTGAAGTCCATCCCGAGACCCTACGGGATGTCGGGTAATCGCCGACAGGCCGTGGCCTGGTCCAGGTCAGGCGGCCAGGAGTCGACGCGCGATCGCGCGGGCGGTCTCGAACGGTTCGCGGAAGGTGCGCATCCCGACCGTCACGATCGCGCCCTCGTAGAGCAGCATGAGTTCGCGGGCGCGTGCTCCGGGGTCGGACAGGCCGGCTTCGGTGATGAGCTCGGCGAAGCGCTCCAGCAGCCACTGCTTCTGCCGCGTGACCTCGGGGAGGACGAGGCCGCTCGTCGCGTGGTCGGGGATCTCCGCGCGTGCGTTGACGGCGCTGCAGCCCTTGGGGCTGTTGTCGTCCGACCAGCCGATCGCCGCGTCGAAGATCGCGAGGACGCGGTCGATCCCGGGTTCCGGGTGCCGGGCGAGCGCCTCGTCGACCCAAGCGCGCCAGCGGGCGTCGCGATGCTGCAGGTAGGAGAGCACGAGGGCCTCCTTGCTGCCGAAGCGGTCGTAGAGCGTCTTCTTCGTGACCCCGGCCGCCTCCGCGATGGTGTCGACGCCGACCGCGTGGATGCCGTTCTCGTAGAAGAGCACGGAGGCGGCGTCGAGCACGAGTCGTGCGCCCGGCGTGAGGGGTGCGAGCTCTGGAGTGTCGACCGTCATGCGAAAACTATACCAGTCTGTATACTGCGGGAATGAGTAAACAGATCGGTATACCTGTGGTTCGCGCGATCCATGCGGTCATCGTCCCCCTCGCGGCGATCGGGTTCGTCCTCGCGTGGAGCTCCGGGTTCATCGTCGCGAAGATCGGAACCGAGGACGTGCCGGTGCTCACCGTGCTCCTCTGGCGGTTCGTCCCGCTCGCCGTGGGGCTCTCGATCGTGCTGCTGCTGACCGGGCAGTGGCGGAACGCCACCCGGGCTCAGGTGCGGTCGCAGCTCGTCATCGGCCTGTTCGCGCAGTTCGGCTACGTCGTGTTCGTCTACGCCTCGGTCGCCGTGGGCATCTCGACCGGGACGACCGCACTCATCGACGCCGTCCAGCCGCTCGTCATCGCGGCACTCGCCGGACCGCTGTTGCACGTGCGGGTTCCGGGTGCCCAGTGGCTGGGGCTCGGGATCGGCGCAGTCGGGGTGTTCCTCATCGTGCAGTCCCAGTTCGGCGCCTCGGACGCACCGCCGATCGCCTACGCCCTGCCCGCACTGGCCATGGTCAGTCTCATCACCGCGACGATCCTGGAACGGCGCTCGCCGCACCGATCCCCGGTCCTCCTCACGCTGACCGTCCATGCGACGGTGACCATGGTGCTCCTCGCGGTGCTCGCCCTCGCGACCGGTGACGCGATGCCGCCGGCTGACGCGACCTTCTGGCTCACGACGCTCTTCCTCGCGCTCGTCCCGACGCTCTCGGCCTACGGCCTTTACTGGTGGCTGCTGCGTCGCATCGGGGTCACGGTCCTCAACGCGCTCCTGTTCCTCGTCGCGCCGACGACCGCCGTCGCGGGTGCGCTCCTCTTCCGGGAGCCGTTCACGCTCCTGACGGCCGGCGGGTTCCTGCTCAGTGCTGCGGGCGTCGCCCTCGTGCTCGTGAGCGACGCCCGCGGTCGCGTCGGTGCCCGTCGGGTCAGTGCCCCGCCGGCCGCCGATCCTGCTGGCGGCGCATCTCCTCGGCCAGTGCCGGATTCCGCTCCGCAAGGTGTGCGGTGATGTCGTCGACCACCTCGGGCGTCTTGTTCTGACTGAGCTTCGCGCGGGCGTCGAAGCGGGTCACGCGCATCCGCAGGCCGACCGTCCCTTTCGCTGCGCGCCGGGTACCGGCCTCGTCCTGGGACAGGTGGCGGCCGTCCGGTCGGTGATCCTCGAAGTGGTCGGTGAGTCGCGAGAGCATCTCGTAGTTCTCGTCCTCGCTGAGGACCTCCGGCCTGCCGTACAGGTGCGCGGTGACGTGGTTCCACGTCGGGATCACCTGACCCTCGGGGTACCAGCTCGGCGAGACGTAGTCGTGCGGTCCCTGGATGATGACGAGGATCTCGTGATCCCCGAGCTCGTGCGAGCGCTCGTCCGGCCGGCCGAAGTGGCTGACGATCGACAGCTCGTCCCGGTCCTCCTCGAGGATCGCCGGGTAGTGGGAGGCGACGAGCCCGGTGCTCGCGGGCGAGACGAACGTCGCCCACGGGTGGTTGCGGATGAGGCGCTTGACCTCGTCGACGTCGGTCATCAGGTAGGTGGGGGTGTGGCGCATGGTGGGGTCACTTCCGGTCGAGACGGGTGCGGACGGCGAGGCCGGCGCACAGGATGACCGCGAGCCCGCCGAGCACGGTGGCCCAGTCGAGTCGCTCGCGGAGGATGAGGGCCGCCCAGACGATGCTCAGCACCGGCTGGACGAGTTGGATCTGGCTGACCCGGGCGATCGGGCCGATCGCGAGTCCGCGATACCAGGCGAAGAAGCCGAGGAACATGCTCACGACGCCGAGGTAGCCGAACGCCAGCCAGCTGACCGCGGGGGCGGTCGGAGGGTTCTGGACGACCGACAGCGCCGTGAGGGCGACCATGAGCGGTGCTACCACGACGAGTGCCCAGGAGATCGTCTGCCGGGAGCCCAGCTCCCGGGCGAGCAGTCCGCCCTCCGCGTAGCCGACGGCGGCCGCGACGACGGCTCCGAGGAGGAGGAGATCCGACCAGGCCATCGGGGCCAGGTTGCCGTGCTGAACGGACGCGAACAGCATCGCGGCGACCGCACCCGAGCCGGCGAAGATCCAGAAGCGGCGCGTCGGGTGCTCGCCGCCGCGGAGGACGGCGGCGACCGCCGTCGCTGCCGGAAGGAGGCCGATCACCACGGCGCTGTGGCCGGCCGGAGCGGTGGTCAGTGCGAAGGAGGTCAGGAGTGGGAATCCGACGACGACGCCGCCCGCGACGATCGCGACGCGAGCCCACTGCATGCCGGTCGGTCGCCGCGCTCGCAGTGTGGCGAGGGTGATCGCGGCGAGCAGGGCTGCGACGACCGCGCGCCCGGAACCGATGAAGAGCGGCGAGAGCCCGACGAGTGCGACCTTCGTGACGGGGACCGTGAAGGAGAACGTCAGGACGCCGAGGAAGCCCCAGCCGAGCCCGCTGCGGGATAACACTCGCGCCGGCGTCACGATAACGCTACTCTCTGGACTCATGGACAACGATAGCACCGGGCGGATCGTCGCCGCCATGACCGCTTGGATCGCAGCGGCACCTCCGGGTGCACGCGTGCCCTCCAATCGGGCGTTGACTGCCGAGTTCGCAGCGAGCCCCGTCACCGTCCAGAACGCGATGCGCCAGCTCGCCGGGCGAGGGCTCATCGAGAGTCGGCCGGGCGTCGGCACCTTCGTGCGAGCGGCTCGTCCGGCGCGATCGGTGGACTACGGCTGGCAGACCGCCGCGCTCGGCGCGCTGCCGTGGCGCTCTGGCGCCCTGTCCTCGGCGCAACGGTCGGTCGCACCCGCTGCGATCGCGATGCACTCCGGATACCCGGCCCGAGAATTGTTGCCCGAACGGCTGGTCCGTGCCGCGCTCGCCCGCGCCGCCCGCACCGATGTGGCGATGACCCGATCGCCGGCGGCCGGCTCGCCGGAGCTCCAGGCGTGGTTCGCAGCCGACCTCGCGGAGGCCGCACCGCCCGGGGTCACGCCGCCGACCGCGCGGGACGTCATCGTGATCTCCGGCAGTCAGAGCGGACTCAGCTCGATCTTCCGAGCGCTCGTCGGCCCGGGGCAGCCGATGCTCATCGAGTCGCCGAGCTACTGGGGTGCGATCCTCGCGGCCGAGCAGGCGGGCGTGACGCTGGTCCCTGTGCCGACCGGCCCCGACGGACCGGACCCGGACGTCGTGGAGCGCGCGTTCCAGGACACCGGTGCGCGGGCGTTCTACGCACAGCCGACCTTCGCGAACCCGACGGGTGGCCGATGGTCACCGGAGACGGGGGCCGCGATCCTCGAGACCGTCCGGCGGCACGGCGCGTTCCTCGTCGAGGACGACTGGGCACACGACCTCGCGATCGACGTCGATGCCCGGCCGCTCGCCGCGCTCGACGACGACGGACACGTCATCTACCTCCGGTCGCTCACCAAGAGCGTCTCGCCGGCGCTCCGGGTCGCCGCCGTCATCGCGCGGGGACCCGCCCACGACCGGATCCTGGCCGACCTGGCCGCCGAGTCGATGTACATCAGCGGGGTCCTGCAGGCCGCAGCCCTCGACGTCGTCACCCAACCCGGGTGGCGGTCGCACCTCCGTGGTCTGCGACCGCTCCTCCGGGCCCGGCGGGACCTGCTCGTCGCGAGTCTGCGCGAGCACGCCCCGACGACGCACCTCGAGCGGCTGCCGCTCGGTGGACTGAACCTGTGGTTGCGGCTCCCGGAAGGCACCGATGTGCCGCGCGTGGTCCGCACTTGCGAGAGCCGTGGGCTCATCGTCTCCGACGGCACCGAGTGGTTCCCGGCGGAACCCGCGGGGCACTACCTCCGGGTCAACTACTCCGGCGAGGATGCGGGTCGCTTCGATGAAGCGGCCCGCATCCTCGGCGGCGTCCTGAGGGACGAACGTGCCTGAAGGTGTGCAGGCGACCGCTCGTTACAGGTCGAGCTTCGCGTTGTCGCCGCCGTCGTAGGTCTCGCCGGTGACCTTCGACTTCACGAACGCGACGGCGGTCGCGATCTTGCCGCCGGGGCTGTCCCAGTACTCGGCGCTGTCGGCCGAGAACTTCAGCAGGCCGACGCGCGGGTCGGAGGGGCCGTCCGGGAACCAGGCCTCGACGACGCTGTTCCAGAGCTCCTCCAGCTTGGCCTGGTCCTCGACGAGTTCGGCGGTGCCGGCGAGCGACACCCACGAGCTGTCCGAGCTCAGCGTGACGCCGGCGTTCGGGTTGACGTCGAGCTGCTGCACCGCGGAGGCGTCCTTGCCGACGATGAACCACAGGTCGCCGTCGAACTCGCGCTCCTGCACGGTGAGCGGGTGGGCGACGAGCTTGCCGTCGAGGTCCACCGTGGTGAGCATCGCGAACCGGAAGTCCGCGAGCAGCGTGTTGAGGGTCGTGTGGGGGTCGGTGTCTCCGGCCATGGGGGATCTCCTTCGTCTCGTCGACCGGCCCCTCGGTGTCGGGGCGCCGGTCTGCGTGGCTCGCAGCCTACGACTCGCGGCTCCGACCGCACCTGGATGGCGCCGACCGTTGACGCGGGGCGGATCTTCTGCTCCTGCGGCGACTCCGGTCGTCGTGTCCGGTCGCCGTCTCCGGTCGCCGTCTCCAGTCGTCGTCTCCGGTCGCCCTATCGCACATCTCGCGCGCGAGCGCCATGCTCCTGCCGTTCCCGGGTGCGGTCACTACCCTGGACGCTTCACCACCGTAGGGAGAGACACATGAACACCTCATCGCTCACCAACCAGATCAACGAGGCGCTCGCGGCACTCGGCGGCGGTCCGTTCCTCACGACGAAGACCACCGAGAAGGACGCCACGACCACGGTCACCGGCACCCTCGGCGACAGCGAGATCCACATCGACTTCATCGAGGAGGGCAACGGCACCGAGGCGGAGAAGGACCACACGGTCGTCGTCCGCGACGCCTCGGGCAAGCAGATCGGCGAGGGGCGCGGCGACTCGACCTTTGCCGACGCCATCTCGGCCTTCGGCTGGGCGGGCGTGCTCGACGCCGTCAAGAACGGCTGATCGCGCCATCATGACCTCCAGGGTCCGGTCTCGTCCGCGTTCGCGGTGGGCCGGGCCCTGCGTCGTCTCCAGGGGGCACCCGTGACGCCGCGATCCGATGATGGACCGACCGAGGATGAGCACTGGTTCGTCGTGAACGGCAGGCACTGGCGCCGGACGGATCCGAGTCTGCCGTCGGAGCTCGTCGCGTCCCTGCAGTCCCATCTCGGCCGCGGGCGCTCCGGCGTCGGCGTCGCGAAGCGGGCGGGTGACGACGATGCGGTCGCTGCTGCCCGTCGACGCGTCGGCCTCGCGAAGCACGGGCTCGGTGAACGCGGTCCGAAGTGGTGGGAGGAGCCGGAGGCTGATCGGCTCGAGCGTGCCGAGGCGGCGCTGCGTGAGCTCGAGGCGCTCGACGAGTCACCGCCAGGATGATCCGGCCGGGCGGACGTGCTCTCCGCCCGCACTTGCGTTTTGATCAGTCTCGACATATCGTTTATCGATACCAACGACAATCGATATGGATGTGATAATCATGACCGACTCCACCGATCGCCCGACGCCGTCCGGCTTCGACCATGCAGCCTGGCAGGCTGCGAAGACCGAGCGCTCCACCCGCAACGACCTCGTGTCCGTGCTCGGAGCCGCCGTCTTCGCGGCGGGGGCCGTCGTCGTCACCCTCGTCCTCCGGCTGCTCGACGTCTTCGGTACCGACGGGACCCGCGTGCCCGTGTTCTTCGACGCCGTGGACACGGCCCTGCCGGGCGCGGCAGGAGCCGGCTCCTTCACGGTCGATCAGGGCACGGTCGTCGTGGCCGACCTGCCGGTGGTGACCCTCGTCTGTGTGCTGCTCGCCGCGATCCTGCCGGCGGTCGCGAACCTCGTGGTCATCGTCTGCGCGTTCCGCTTCTTCCGGCGCCTGTTGCGTGGCGATGCCTTCGCACCCGGGAACGCACGGCTGCTCTCGATCGCCTCGATCGCCATCCTCTGCGGGTGGATCGCGGACACCTGGTTCGGAACGATGGCGTCGAACGGCGCGCTCGCAGTGGCTACCGACGGCGCCGTCGAAGGAACCCCCTATCCGCTCACCTGGATCCCGGTGCTCGTCGCCATGGCGGTCGGCGGCCTTGCGATCGCGTTCCGTGCCGGTGAGCGCCTGCGCGCCGACACCGAGGGGCTCGTCTGATGGTGCCGGCGCCTGACGAGGACGTCGCGACCGGCGTGCACTGCAACCTCGACCGGTTGCTCGCCGACCGCGGTCTCACCCTCGCGCGGCTCAGCGAGCTCGTCGGTGTGAGCGTGGTGAACCTGTCGGTGCTGAAGAACGACCGCGCGAAGGCGATCCGGTTCTCGACCCTGACGGCGATCTGTCGGGTGCTCGACTGCACGGTCGGCGAACTGCTGGAGCTCGACGACGCGCGATGAGTCGCGTGGTCCCGGATCCCTCAGCGCCGCCGTTCGCGGAGCAGCAACTGCGTGAGGTACAGCCCGCCGACGACCACCGTGACGACGCCGACCGGCACCGTCAGCGGGATCAGATGCTGGGCCACGAGGTCGGATGCGAGGAGCAGGACGCCGCCGACGAGCCCCGTCGCCACCAGCGGGATGCCCGGCGAGCGGGTCAGTCGGCGTGCGATCTGCGGCGCGGCCAGGGCGATGAACGCGATCGGGCCGGCCACGGCGGTCACCGCGCTCACCAGTGCGACCGCGAGGCCGATGAGGATGGCGCGTTCGCGGGTGAGGCGCACTCCGGTCGCGGCAGCCACGTCGTCTCCGAGTTCCAGCTGGCGGAGCGGACGGGCGGCGAACGGCAGGACCGCGAAGAGCACTACGAGGCACGCGAGTGCCGGCCAGACGACGGTCGCGGTCGCGGTGTTGAGCGTCCCCGCGCCCCAGGCCGCCGCGAAGAGCGCGACGTCGAGGTCGGCCCGGAGCAGCAGCCAGCTGTTGAACGCGGCGAGCATGGCCGAGACGCCGATGCCCACGACGATGAAGCGGAAGCCCGACAAGCCCTGGCGGAGGGCCAGCAGGAAGATCGCGACCGCGGCAGCCAGACCGCCGATCAGCGACCCGGCCATCAACGCCGGCCAGCTGCCGCCGAGGAGGAGCAGCGCGATGAGCATCCCGGTGAACGAGCCGTTCGCGAGGCCGATGATGTCGGGGCTCGCGAGCGGATTCCGGGTGAGGGTCTGGAAGATCGCTCCCGAGACACCGAGCGCTGCGCCGAAGCCGATCGCCGCGAGCACGCGGGGGAGTCGCCAGTCGAGGACGACCGTGCGGGCCAGGCCGTCGACGCGTCCGGTGAGGACGCCGATCACCTCGTCGGTGGTCAGCGGGTAGTCGCCGAGCGCGAGGCCGGCGATCGCCGCGACGACGATCGCCACGACGACGGCGGCGCAGACGAGGAGGGTCCGTCGTGCCGGTCGGCGCCCGGTGATCGGACGTGCGGTCTCCCGATCCCGTGTCGTGCTCACAGGCCCGAGGCCGTTCTGCGTCGGGCGAGAGCGATGAGGACGGGCGCCCCGACGAACGCGGTCACGAGCCCGACGGGCATCTCGCCCGGGAGCACCGCGATCCGTCCGACGACGTCGGAGCACAGCACGAGGATGCAGCCGACGAGGACCGAACCCCCGAGGATGCGGCGCTGATCGCTGCCGACCGACCAGCGCACGAGGTGGGGCACGACGAGGCCGACGAAGGCGATCGGCCCGGCGATCGCGGTGGCGCCGCCGACGAGCAGCGTCACCGCGGCGAGCACCAGGATGCGACTGCGTGCGACGCTGACGCCCTGTGCTCTGGCGACGTCCGGGCCGAGGGCGATCGCGTTGAGGCTCCGCGCGCTCGCGGCTGCCAGGACGAGCCCCACGGTGAGGAAGGGCAGGACCGGCACGACGACGCCGAGGTCGCGTTCGAGCAGGCTGCCGGCGTTCCAGCCGCGCATCCGGTCGAACGCGTCGGGGTGCGTGATCGCGATCCCCGTCGTCAGCCCGGCGAGCACGGCGCCGAAGGCGACACCCGTGACGGTGAGGCGGGCGGTGGAGGACTGCTCACGCCCGCCGGAACCGATCGCGTACACGACGAGGGTGACGACGAGCGCCCCGCCGCAGGCCAGCCAGGCGATGTCGCCCGGCGCCCGGACGCCGAGGAACGCCAGGCCGATGGCGACCGCGAAGCCTGCCCCCGCGTTGACCCCGAGGATGCCGGGGTCGGCCAGCGGGTTCCGGGTGAACGCCTGCATGAGCGCACCCGCGACACCCAGGGCGGCCCCGACGGCCAGCGCCGCGACCGTGCGTGGCACCCGCTGGTCCCACACGACGAAGTCCGCCTCATCCGAGCCCGTGCCGAGGAGCGCCGCACGGACGTCATCCGGAGCGATGGGGTTCGCCCCGATGAACAACGACAGGAGGACGGCGACCGCGAGCGCCGCGACGCCCGCGAGCAGTACGACGAGCAAGCGGTGTCGCTGCGGCGCCCGCCGTCCCACCGAGGTGTCGCGGGCGGTCAGGATCGCGGTCGGTGTCGTCACGAACCGTCGGAGAGCAGCCGGTCGAGGTCGTCGAGGACGGCCATGCCGCCGAGGGGGCCGACGCCGGTGATCCAGAAGGACTGGTCCACGAGGTGCAGCTCGGGGAAGGCGTCCGCGTTCGCGGTGAGGGAGGCCGGCAGCGTCGAGGCGTCGTCTGGGTCGACACTGGTCACGAAGACCTGGTCGGCCTTCGCCTCGAGCACGCGCTCGGGGGAGAGGTCGAGGGAGATGTCCTCCCAGGCGTGTTCGGGCGTCGTGAACCCGGCGCACTCGAGGGTGCTGCCGGCGAAGGAGGTCGGGCCGTAGAGGGTCAGGACGCCGTCGCGCGGACGGATCAGCTGTGCCGTCTTGCCGGCGGTGTCGTGCTCCTTGGCGATCTCCGCACAGCGTGCGTCGTAGGCGTCGAGGAGCTCGTCCGCGCCGTCCGGGTCGCCGAGCGCGTCGGCGACGAACTGCACGTTGTCGCGCCAGGGGTCGGTCTGCGTCGCCATGAACACCGTCGGAGCGATCTCGGACAGCTGGTCGTACAGGGCCGAGTGTCGCGACTCGGTGCCGATGATGAGGTCGGGCTTCGCAGCGGCGATCAGCTGCACGTTCGGCTCCGCCACGGTCCCGACGGTGGGGATGTCGGCAGCCTGCTCGCCGAGGTAGGCGGGGACACCGGCGGTCTCGTTCAGCACCGCTGCACCCACCGGGGTGATGCCGAGCGCGACGGTCGTGTCGAGCTGCACCGGTTCGAGGACGACGACCCGCTTGGGTGCGTCGGGGATGCTGGTCTCGCCGTGGGCGTGCTCCATGACGTGCGTCGCGCTCGCCGCGGTGTCCGAGGGGGTCGAGGCGCTCGAGCTGCTGCAGGCGGAGAGGCCGAGGGCGGCGATGGAGAGGGCGGCGACGGCGACGAGACGTCGACGATCGGCGAGGGGGAGGGGCACGGATCACCTTTCGAACGGGTCGCGACGGACGCGACCGAGTAAGGCAAGCATAACCTTCATTCAGGCGTGGCTCTGGGCCGGGCGTTCCAGTAGCCCTGCCCATGGACGCGCTCCGGGTCGATCCCGTGGTCGGTCGTCGCAGCGCGCAGGAGGGGGATCCGGGTGCTCTCGGTCACCAGCCAGGCGGCGAAGTCGGTGCCGAGCGTCGCTGCCGACGACCCGTGTGTGCGGAGCCACTGTTCGACGCCGGCGACGAGCGCGTCACCGCCCGCCCGCGCGGCCCGTTCATGGACCTCGACCGTGTGGCGCTCGAGCAGCGGCCCGAGCAGGGCGGTGTCGGCGGGGTCGCCGAGCTCGAGGAGGACGTGGGCGCGGATGCCGTCGTCGAGGGAGCGCAGGATCCCGTGGACGGCCGGGAAGGCCGTCTCGTCGGCGGCGATGAGCACGGTCGTCGCGGTGCCGGGTGCCCACTGGACACCATGCGTCGGGTCGCCGCGACGGACGTCCGGTCCCGAGACGAGCAACCGGTCGCCCACCCGCGCCCCGAGCGCCCATCGACTGGCTGGACCGGCCGGCTCGTGGATGAACACGTCGAGGTCGACCTCCTGCTGCGCCGCCCTGACACGGTGGGCCGTGTAGCTGCGCATCACCGGACGGTCCGCGGGTGGGAGTGCGCGCCAGGCCCGCCGCCACGCGTGCTCCGGCAGGCCGCCGTGGAGTCCCTCCGGGTAGGCGCCGTCGTCTCCCGGCAGCAGGATCTTGATCCGCTGGTCCCGCTCGTACGGCGCGAAGTCGTCGAGGGAGGTGCCGGCGAGGGTGAGTCGGACGAAGCCGGGCGACAGCCGTTCCGTGCGGTCCACGACGGTGTCGAACAGGATGTTCGGCGAGTGCAGGAACGGGACGGGCATCGCATCGAGTCTAGGAGGACCAGCGCCTCGGTCCTGGCGGGGGACACTCGGCTGGGTAGGCTCGGCGCATGTCACTCGATCCGTACTACCGCGACCGCCTGAGCCTCTTCGACGGGTTCTCGAACGCCGATCGCGCCGCTGCCGGCGGCACGCTGGACGAGGCGTTCCAGGAACGACTCGCGGCCTATGGCGACGACGGGCCGTGGAGTCCACCGAGCGACGTGAAGATCACCGACGAGGTCGTCGACGGCCCGCACGGTGCGGTCCCGATCCGGCGCTACGTCCCGGCCGACCCCAGCGGCGTCGCCCTCCTCTGGGTGCACGGCGGCGGCTTCGCGGCGGGGACGCTCGACTGGCCGGAGGCACACGTCGTGAGCGCCGAACTGGCGGCGCGAGCGGGTGCCGAGGTCGTCTCCGTCGACTACCGCTTGGCGAACGGCACGACGCGCTACCCGGTGCCGCTCGACGACGTGCTCGCGGTCTGGGAGCAGCTCGACGACGAGCGGTCGGCCGTGCCCGGTGCGCGGACGGCCATCGGTGGGGCCAGTGCCGGAGCGGCCCTCGCGCTCGCCGCGTCACTCCGCAGCGATCGCCGCGCGGACGCCGTGCTGCTGGCCTACCCGTTCCTGCACGCCGTCGTGCCCGCCCTGCCCGCGGACGTCCTGTCCGAGATGGCGGTCCTGCCGGACTTCATGCGGTTCCCGACCGAGTCGGTCGACTGGATGGTCGAGAACTACGTCGGTCGGCTTGAGGACGTGCCCGAGCTCGCTTTGCCGGGAATTGTCCCCGTGACGCCGGACCGCCCGCCGCTGTCGGTCCTGCTCTCGGAGTTCGACGACCTCCGGCCGTCGGGGGAGCTGCTCATCAGGGCGTCGGAGGCCGCCGGTGCTCCCGTACGGAGCCGGCTGGAGCCGGGCGTCCTCCATGGCCACCTCAATCGCCATCCGGACGCGCCAGGCGTCTCCCCGTCGCTGGACTGGCTGGCCGACGGGCTGCGCGCCATGGGGACCCACGCCGGTTGAGTCTTGCGTGATCCTCGTCAGCGGGCATACTGGAGTCACGCTCCGTTCCCGAACGGAGTTCGGTTTTCGCTGCCGGCTCGCCTGAGCCCGGGTGATCCCGACGCCGCCCCACTCACCGACGAGGAACGGACCACCCATGAGCGAGCATAAATCCGCGCTGCCCTACCGCGACGCGACCCTGCCGGTGGAGGATCGGGTGGAGGACCTCCTCGGACGGATGACCGTCGCCGAGAAGGCCGGCATGCTCTTCCAGACGATGATCGCCCCGGGCCCCATCGACGAGGCCAACCCGCATATGGGGCTCGCGAGCGGCGAGCACATGATCGGCGAGCAGCTCATGTCCCACTTCAACGTCCTCGGCACCGCGCCAGACACGACGGCCCTCGCCGAGTGGACCAACGCCCTGCAGGAGCGCGCGTCGCGCACGCGGCTCGGCATCCCGGTCACGCTGTCGACCGACCCCCGCAACCATTTCACCGACAATGTGGGGACGGCGGCCCGTGCCGGCGCGTTCTCGCAGTGGCCCGAGACGCTCGGCCTCGCGGCGATCGGATCGGCCGACCTCGTCGAGGCGTTCGCCGACACCGCGCGGCAGGAGTACCTCGCCGTCGGGATCCGGCTGGCGCTCCACCCGCAGGTCGACCTCGCGACCGAGCCGCGCTGGTCCCGCATCGGTGGCACGTTCGGCGAGGACGCCGAGCTCAGCGCCGAACTCGTCGCGGGCTACATCCGAGGGTTCCAGGGTGCCGAACTCGGGCCACATTCGGTCTCCACGATGACGAAGCACTTCCCCGGTGGCGGGCCACAGCTCGACGGGGAGGACCCGCACTTCGCCTACGGGCGAGAACAGGTGTACCCCGGCGACAACTTCGACTACCACCTCATCCCGTTCCGCGCCGCGATCGCCGCCGGAGCCGCGCAGATGATGCCCTACTACGGCATGCCCGTCGGGACCGAACACGAAGAGGTCGCGTTCGCCTTCAACCACGGGATCATCACCGGGCTCCTGCGCGAGGAGCTCGGCTTCGCGGGCATCGTCTGCACCGACTGGGGGCTCGTCACCGACACGTCGATCATGGGACAGGACATGCCCGCGCGGGCATGGGGTCTGGAGCACCTCGACGAGCTGTCACGGGTCGAGCGCATCCTGCAGGCCGGCTGCGACCAGTTCGGTGGCGAGGCCCGCCCCGAGCTCGTCGTCGAACTCGTCGAGCAGGGACGTGTCACCGAGGATCGCATCGACGCCTCGGTGCGCCGATTGCTGCGCGAGAAGTTCGTGCTGGGGCTCTTCGAGCAGCCGTACGTCGACGCGGGCGCCGCGAGTGGGATCGTCGGGCGCGCGGACTCCGTCGCCGCCGGCGAGGCCGCACAGCGCCGCGCGTTCACGGTCCTGACGAACGTGGAGGCGACGTTGCCGGTGCGCTCGCCGCGTCCGCGGCTGTACCTGGAGGGCATCGATCCCGAGGTCGCGGGCGCGTACGGCGAGGTCGTCGCGGATCCGGCTTCGGCGGACGTCGCCCTCGTGCGCATGCAGACGCCGTACGAACCGCGGCCCGGCGGCTTCGAGGCCATGTTCCACGCCGGATCGCTCGACATCCCGGCCGACGAGGTCGAGCGGTTGCGGGCGCTCGCGCTGACGGTGCCGACCGTGCTCGACATGCACCTCGACCGACCGGCCATCCTCACCGGGGTGGCGGATGCGGTCGCGGCACTCGTCGCGAGCTTCGGCGGCAGTGACGCGGCGTTCCTCGACGTCGTGTTCGGTCGGGCGCTGCCGGAGGGTCGGCTGCCGTTCGATCTGCCGCGCTCGATGGCGGCCGTCGAGGCGAGTCGGTCCGACGTCCCCTACGACACCGAGGACCCGCTCTTCCGCTTCGGCCACGGCCTCACCTACCCCGGACGCTGAGCCGAGGCCCCCGCCCCGTCAGCGCTCGGAGCCGCGCAGCTCCAGACGCACGCCCAGGGTGTGGCTCACGGGCGGGCCCGCCTCGCCGGCGATGAGCGCCAGGAGGGTCTCCGCCGCGACCCGACCCATGAGCGCGACGTCCTGCGCCACCACCGACACCGCCGGCGTCACGAGCGGTGCCGCCTCGAAGTCGTCGAACCCCACGAGCGGAAGCCGTCGCCCGGCCATCGCGAACGCCTGCACCGCCCCGATCGCCGCCCGGTTGTTCGCGGCGAACACCGCATCCACCTCGCCCGACGCCAGGAACCCCTCCACGACCGCCGCAGCGTCCTCGACGGAGTGGGCGCCGTCGGAGACGATCGGCTCGATCGGACCCGTCCCCGTCGCGCCGCCGAGATCGGCCTCAGCCAGCGCTCGGTGGTAGCCGGCCAGGCGCTCGCGCATCGTGTACAACTCGAGTGAGTCACCGAGGAACGCGACCCGACGCGCACCCGCGGCGAGCATGGCCGCTGTCGCCCGGGTCGCTCCGCCAGCGTTGTCGGCGAGCACCGTGTGCACCTCGACCGACTCCAGCGGCCCGGTCGGTCGGTCGACGAGCACCATCGGGACGTGGACGATCGTGCTGGTGGCCCAGGCCGTCGTCGCCTGCCGTGGTGGCACGACGACGAGGCCGTCCACGCGCTGCGCGACGAGCCGGTCGACGAGGAGACGGTGCCGGTCGGCGTCCTCCTCGGAGCTCGCGGACATCAGCAGGTAGCCGTGTTCCGTGCACACGCGCTCCACCGAGCGGGCCAGGACCGAGTAATAGGGGTTCGCCAGGTCGCTGATGATGAGCCCGATGACCTTGCTGGACCGTCCGGGGCGGATGCTCGCGGCCGCCAGGTTGTGCCGGTAGCCGAGGGCTTCGATCGCCGCGCCGATCCGTTCCGACAGCTCCTGGTTGATGTTCGTCGCGCCGTTCACATACCGCGACACGGTCTTCAGCCCGACCCCGGCCGCCGCGGCGACGTCGTTCATGGTCGGGGGTCGGGAGCTGCGCATGCTCACCATCCTGGCGTATGGGGGATCACGCGATCGGATCGCCCGCCCCTGCGACCGCGAAGAGGCTGCTGATCCCGGGGCGGAGCCGGGTGATCTCGGCCGCCGTCGGACGGAGTCCCGCGATCGTCGCAGCGGCACTGGCGCCCGCGAGTTCGGCGGCTTCCGCCGGTGCGGCGCCGCGCGACATCGCGAAGAGCAGGCCGGCTGTGGATGCGTCGCCGGCGCCGTTCGTCGACACGAACGCGGGTGCGGGAACGGGCGGCGCGACGAGGTCGACGTCGGCCCAGGCCTCGGCGAGCGGTGCGAGCATCCGTCCGCCCAGACGCAGGCGGTCGACACCGGCGGATCGGAGCAGCAGGCCGTCCTCACCGGCCGAGATCGCCACGACGCCGGCACCCCAGGCGAGCAGGAGGTCCGCGAACGCCGCGGCTTGGGCCAGCGGTGATGCACTGGTCCCGGCCGGGAGACGGAGCGTGCCGAGCGCAGAACGCAGGTCGTCGACGCTCGGACTCACGATGTCGGTCATCGGCAGGGTGCGTCGGAGGATCGCCTCCCAGTCGAGATGGCCGACGGCGCTCGTGGGGTCGACGACGGCGAGGTCCATCGAGGTGGTCGCGCCGTGTCGGTGGATCCGTTCGAGGAGTGTCGCGAGGGGCGCCGCGTGGTCGGCGACGATCCCTGGGAGCAGCGGAGGATAACCGAGGTGGACGAGGTCCGCGTCGCCGACGGCCAGGTGCTCGCCGGTGAACACCTCGTTCGCGCCCGTGTGGTGCCAGAAGGTGCGGTCGAGGCCGGCTGGCTCGACGACGACGCTGTAGGAGGTCGCGGCGCGGTCGGTGACCTCGAGTGCCGGGTGCAGCCGCTCGTGCGCCGCGATGCGCGACGCGACGATCGCGCCGAGTTCGTCGTCGCCGACGGTCGCGTGGAGGCGGACCCTGCTCCCGAGATCGGCGAGGGCGAGGCCGGTGTTCGCGACGCAGCCGCCCAAGGAGATGCGGAGCGGGCCCGTGTCGATGAGGGCACCTGGATCGATGCGCGCGTTCGCGCTCAGCCCTGGCGACAGGTCGACGCAGATGTGACCGGCGACGACGATCTCGCCCATGGACCCTCCGTTCTTCGCCCCGGGCCTGGCCCGGCGCAAGCTAGACAACGTTGTCTCAGGCCACTACTGTGACACACCGAGGGACGATTCGGAAACCCTCCCCGTCACGATCAGGAGCCGCCGCAATGTCGCTGTACCGCCTCAATCGTCTCTTCAACGCCCGATCCGGTCGCGCGCTCGACGTCGCCGTCGACCACGGGTTCTTCGGCGAGCGTTCGTTCATCACCGGCATCGAGGACATGGGCGAGGTCGTCCGCACGCTCGTCGCCGCGGGCCCGGACGCCGTCCAGCTGACCCTCGGCCAGGCCCGTCTCCTGCAGCAGGTCCCCGGCAAGGACAAGCCGGCGCTCGTCCTGCGGACGGACGTCGCGAACGTCTACGGCAACCCCCTCGACTCGATCCTCTACAGCCACCACGTGCCGCACGCGATCGAGGAGGCGGTCCGGCTGGACGCCGTCGCCGTGTGTGTCAACCTCATGCAGCTCCCCGACCACCCCGAGGTCCGCGAGGCGAACATCCGCTCGATCATGGCCCTGCGTCGCGAAGCGACCCGGTACGGGATGCCGCTCATGATCGAACCGCTCGTCATGCAGGACAACACGACGGCCGGCGGGTATCAGGTCGACGGCGACATCGAGAAGATCGTCACCCTCGTGCGCCAGGCGGTCGAACTGGGTGCCGACCTCATCAAGGCGGACCCGAGCAGCGACATCACCGAGTACGCACGTGTCGTTCAGATCGCCGGTGACATCCCCGTCCTCGTCCGCGGCGGCGGTCGCGTCGACGACCGGACGCTGCTGGAGCGCACGGTCGCCGTCCTCGACGCCGGGGTCAGCGGCATCGTCTACGGCCGCAACATCATCCAGCACGAGCACCCGGCCGCCATCACCGCGGCACTCATGGCGGTGCTGCACGACGGCGCCGACGCCGATGCCGGCCTCGCGATCCTCGAGGCGGCTCGCGCATGAGCGCCGACCAGGTGACGGCCGACCGGGCGACGGCGGAGCGCGTCAACGTCGCGATCATCGGCGGCGGACTCATGGGGCGCGAGATCGCCGCCGCCATCCAGCGGTGGCCGGCACTCATCGACCACCCGGTGCGACCGCGACTGACGGCCGTCTGCGACATCAACCCGGCGGCGCTCGACTGGTTCGACGAGATCGACACCGTCGTCACGAAGACCACGGACTACCACGAGCTGCTCGCCGACCCGTCGGTCGACGTCGTCTACGTGGCCGTCCGTCACGACCTCCACGAGCAGATCTACACCGACGTCATCCGGGCCGGGAAGAGTCTGCTGGCGGAGAAGCCCTTCGGCATGGATGCCGCTGCGGCGCAGTCCGTCCTCGCGGCGATGGCCGAGCACCCCGAGAGCTTCGTCCGGTGCTCGAGTGAGATGCCGTTCTTCCCGGGTGCGCAGCTGGCGATCGACTACGTCCGGTCCGGGGCGCTCGGCACGATCGTCGAGGCGCGCAACAGCTTCCTGCACTCGAGTGACATCGATCGGGGCAAGCAGATCAACTGGAAGCGCCAGACGCAGTTCTGCGGTGAGGCCGGCGTGATGAACGACCTCGGGATGCACACCTGGCATGTGCCGTTGCGGCTCGGTTGGGCACCCGAGAGTGTGTACGGGGTGCTGCAGAACATCGTCACCGAGCGCCCGGGCCCCGACGGTTCGCTCGTGCCGTGCGACACCTGGGACAACGCCGTGTTGCACAGCTGGGCGACCCACGACGGTGTCCGCTTCCCGCTGACGACCGAGACGAAGCGCATCGATCCCGGGCAGAAGAACACGTGGGAGTTCGAGGCGATCGGTCTCGACGGCGGGGTCCGCTTCAGCACGAAGAACCCGAAGCTCGTCGAGGTGTTCGCGGTGCGGGACATCCCGGGTGGCGGGCGGGAGCAGGTGTGGCAGCAGCTGGACGCGGGCAGCCAGTCGGTGTGGCCGACGGTGACCGGCCCGAACTTCGAGTCCGGGTTCTCCGACACGATCCTCCAGATGTGGGCCGTGTTCCTCGCCGAGCGGCACGGCTCGCTCGGCGACCGGTTCGGCGCGGCGCGGCCCGAGGAGGCGGCGCTCACCCACGACATCTACCGTGCGGCGATCCGCTCCCACGAGGAGGGTCGCGCGATCGCGCTGTGACGTGCGCGTCGGCTGGGAGGCCACCCGACCGTCTCCCAGCCGGGAGCGCGCTTGCCCCCGGCGTCCCGTCCGGGGTTGGAGGACGGTGTCGGCGGGGTGGGGGACACTCGGGAGATGCCCCACAGACGATGCGTACAACCCGGGTGTGACGCCGCGGCACCGGTCGACGCGCCCGTCGCGCTCTGCGAGGATCACCTGGCCCTCGCCGCCGACTGGGCGGAGCGCCGTTGGGGTGTGGTCGACGCCCTGCCGTCGCCGTGCATCATGTGCGGCTCGCGGCTCGGCCGTCACTACCCGTCCGGCTGGTTGTGCGCCGCGTGCGAGTGGCGGCACGGGGACGTGCCCGATGACGACCTCGCCCGGCCGCGGATCGACGTCGTCTACTACCTCCGCCACGGCGACCGCGTGAAGATCGGCACGACGACCAACCCACGCCAGCGGTTCGCCGCGATCTGGCACGACGAACTCCTCGCCCTCGAGCGCGGCGACCGGCACGTCGAGCGTGCGCGTCACGAACAGTTCGCCCGCGAGCGCCTCGAACGCTCCGAGTGGTTCACGGGGTCGCCTCGACTGCTCACCCACATCGCCTCGGTCGCCCGCGACGTCGACCCCTGGGACTGCTACAGCCGCTGGCTCAGCGAGGCGGCGGCACTGCGTGGGCGATAGCCCCTCCGGCGAGCACCGCGCTCGGGGTACGCTCAGCGCGTGTGCACTCGAATCTTCTGGAACGACAACGCGGTCGCCAAGACGGTCAGCCGCTGCATGGACTGGTCGGAGAGCGACGAACCCGAGCTGTGGTTCGTCCCGAGCGGTACCGCCCGAGGTGGCACGGGCGACGCCACCTCGCACCGGTGGACCTCGCGATACGGCAGCGTCGTCACGAGCATGTGGGGGATGGGGACCGTCGACGGCCTGAACACGGCGGGCCTCGGAGCACACGCGCTCTACCTCGACCCGGAGGACGTGACATTCGCCGAGCCCGATGGCCGTCCGACGGTCTCGAACGCGCTCTGGGTGCAGTACCTCCTCGACACCTACGGGTCGGTCGCCGAAGCGATCGCCGACATCGACACCGTCCGCATCACGTCCCCGATGTTCCGCGGCCTCCAGATGGGGATCCACATCGCCATCGAGGACGCATCGGGTGACTCCGCGATCATCGAGCCGATCGACGGCCGGCTCGTCGTCCACCACGGCCGCGAGTTCACTGTGATGGCCAACTCGCCGAGCCTCGACGAGCAGATCACCAACCGCGACCGCTACCGGCCGTTCGGCGGCGAGCTCCCGCCTCCCGGCGACATCACCTCGGTCGACCGGTTCGTGCGCGCCTCCTACTTCCTCCACTACCTGCCGGAGCCGGCGGACACCGTCGAGGCGGTGGCGGGTGTGTTCCAGCTCATCGCGAACGTGTCGGTACCGTACGGCGCGCCGTACTCGACGGGCGACGTGTACCCGACGTGGTGGCGGGCCGGGGCGGACCTCACGAACCGGGTGTACTACTTCGGCTCGACACGGAGTCCGAACATCTTCTGGATCGACCTCGACGAACTCGCGGACGTCAGCGAGGTCCGCCGCCTCGACCCGCGCGACCCGAGCCGCGTCGGCGACCAGACCGTGGAGTTCGCGCCGGCGACGTTGAGCTACTAGGCCGCCCGGTTTCGTCTCCCGAGCCGGTCGAGGTGTCGTGGCGTTCGCGTGGCGCCCTTCGACAGGCTCAGGGACCGGGATGGTTCAGTGACCGGGATGGTTCAGGGGCGGGGATGGTTCAGTGACCGGGGATTCGACGGCTCGGCCGGGGCGGCTCTGAGCCGGCGACTCAGCGCACCGCGGACGCGGCCCGACACGAATCGCGCTCGACGAGGTGCACCGGGAGCACCGTGCTCCGGCGGTATCGCCCGTCGGGGCGGTCGAGGCGGTCGATGATGCGTTGCGCAGCGAGCCGACCGAGGGCCTCCGGGTCCTGCGTGATCACGGACACCGACGGTCGTAGGAGCTCGGCCAAGGGGAAGTCGCCGAATGCGACCAGTGGGAGCGGCGGCTCGGCGAGTGCGGGCAGCAACGCCATCGTGCAGACGGCGTTCGACGAGAACAAGGCCGTCGCCCGCGAGCCGACCGTCGCCAGCGCACGCGCCGCGCCCTCGCGGGTCGCCGCGCCGAGGACGATGAGCTCCTCGTCGGCGGGCAGCCCGGCTTCGGTGAGTGCCGCCCGGTACCCGCGCAGCCGCTCGGCGGTCGTCGGCAGGGCCAGTTGGTCGCCGACGAAGGCGATCCGGTCGTGGCCGTGCTCGACGAGGTGGGTCGTCGCCGCGAACGCCCCACCGAAGTCGTCCTGCGTGAAGGCGTCGGCCGTGAGGCCTCCCGGCGCGCGGTCGACGAACACGAACGGCGTCCGCGACGCCCACGCGGCCAGCGAGCTCTGGTCGTCGCCGATCGGCGCGAGCACCACCCCGGCCAGCTGACGCCGGAGCATCGGCTCGAGGACCGCGCGCTCGCGGTCCGGGTCGTCGCCGAGGCTCGTCACGAGTGTCGACATGTCGTGATCGCGCGCCGTCCGCTCCACCGCACGCGCGATCTCGGCGAAGAACGGGTCGACGATGTCGGGGACGGCGACCCCGATGACCGACGGGCGGCCTGAGCGGAACGCTGTCGCGAGGGAGTTCGGCACGTAGTCGAGCTCCCGCATGATCGACTCGACCCGTTCTCGCGTCTCCGGGAGGACGTGCGGGTCGTCGTTGAAGACCCGCGAGACCGTCTTCGCGCTCACGCCGGCGGCTGCGGCGATCTGGCGCATCGTGGCCATGGTCGGGTCCCTCCCGTTCGGTCCTGCCGGATCGGGTCAGCGTGCGGTGTAGCCGCCGTCGATCGGCAGCGAGACGCCGGAGATCATGCCGGCGGCGTCGCTCAGCAGGAAGGTGATCGGGCCGGCGATGTCGTCCTCGGTGGCCCACTTACCGAGCGGCATCGCCTCGAGGAAGGGGCCCTCGATGTCGGGGCGACCCCAGTACCAGGCGGACATCGGCGTCATCACGACGGTCGGGTTGACGGCGTTGACGCGGATGCCGTACTTCCCGAGTTCCAGGGCCGAGACCCGCGTGATGTTGTCGAGTGCGGCCTTCGATGAGCCGTAGGAGATGTGGCCGGAGAGGGCGACCAGGCTCGCCTGGCTGGAGACGTTCACGATCGCACCGCCGCGTTCCTGGCGGATCATCTCGCGAGACGCGTACTTGGTGACGAGCAGCGACCCGCGCGCGTTGATGCTGATGACCTTGTCGAACACGTCGATGTCGGTCTCCTGCGGGGAGGCGATCTCGCCGCCCCAACCGCCGGAGTTCACGACGCCCCAGATGTCGCGTCCCTCGATCGCGTCGCGGACGCTGTCCTCCGAGGTGAGGTCGAAGGGCAGCGGTTCGGCGCCCGTCTCGGCGGCGATGGCGTCGAGGTGCTCGACGTTGCGACCGGAGGCGATCACCTGCGCGCCCGCTGCGACGAGGTGGCGGACGGTCGCGCCGCCGATGCCGCCGCTCGCTCCCGTGACGAGGATGGTGCGGCCGTTGAAGTCAGTCATGAGGTGGTCCGATCGACGTGATGAGGCCCGTGCGTCGGTGCACCGGGTCGGGAGCATCATAACCACGGAACAACGGCCATGTCACCCGTGACATGGATTTCACCAGCAGATCATGACACCGGTGACATTTGGTGTTGACACACGCATCCACTGGACCTACCGTGAGTCGGGCGACGGCGCGACCGCGACCGGTCGGCTCCCAGGAGAGGTCAGGCATCACGATGAGCGGCATCACGACCACCGCTGGGACCGGCCTCGCTGGCTTCGTCGACCTCGACGGCCTCATCGATCACGCCCGCTCGCTCGCCGCCACCGGGTCCCGGCGGATCCTCGGGATCGTCGGGGCGCCCGGTGCGGGCAAGTCCACCGTGAGTGACGCGCTCGCCGCCGCACTCGGTGATCAGGCGGTCATCGTCGGGATGGACGGCTTCCACCTCGACAACGCCGAGCTCGTCCGCCTCGGGCGACGCGACCGCAAGGGCGCGCCCGACACCTTCGACGTCGACGGCTACATCGCGCTGTTGTTCCGCCTCGCCCGTGCCGGACGCACCGCCGAGTCGCCGGGCACACCGATCTATGCACCCCGGTTCGACCGCTCGCTCGAGGCGTCGATCGGCAGTGCCGTCCTCGTCCGCCCCGAGGTGCCGCTCGTGATCACGGAGGGCAACTACCTGCTCTTCGACGACCACGGCTGGCAGGGTGTCGCCGCGCAACTCGACGAGTCCTGGTACGTCGACGTGGACGACGAGGTCCGCCGCGACCGACTCATCGCCCGACGCCTCGGTCACGGCCACCCGCGCGAGGAGGCTGAAGCCTGGGTGCTCGGCGTCGACGAGCCGAACGCCCGCCTGGTCGACGCGACCAAGCAACGCGCCACCCGGATCGTCACGCTCGACGCGTCGACGCCGGTGGAGACCGAATCCACCCACGGCGCCTGACCCGCCCCTCAGCCGCAGCGCCCTCCACCTGAACCACGCAGCAGCCGCAGCACCCCCGACCTGCACCACCCGGAACCCGCTCACCGACGAGAAGGCACCACATGACCCAGCTCTCCGACGCCACCCTCACCGATCTCGACGAGCAGGTGGCCGTCCCCGCCTACGACCGCTCGGCCATCCGACCCGGCATCGTCCACTTCGGGGTCGGCGCCTTCCACCGCGCGCACGGGGCGATGTTCGTCGACCGCGTGCTCGGGCTCCCCGGGGACGAGCACGCGTCCTGGGGGCTCGTCGGCGTCGGCACGCTGGCCGGTGACGCCGCCATGCGGGACGCACTCGGTGCTCAGGACCGGCTCTACACGCTCGTGACGACGAGTCCGGACGGCGAGGTCGAGGCGCGTGTCGTCGGGTCGATCGTCGAGTACCTGTTCGCTCCCGACGACCCGGAAGCGGTCCTCGCACGGGTGAGCGATCCGTCGACGCGGATCGTGTCGCTCACGATCACCGAGGGCGGCTACGGGGTGAACGATGCGACCGGCGCGTTCGAGCCGAGCGACGGTGCGACGCTCGCGGACCTCGACGGGCTGCCGGCGGGCGCGCTGCCGCAGAGCCCGCTCGGGTTCATCACGGCGGCCCTCCGTGCCCGACGCGACGCCGGTGCCGTTCCGTTCACGGTCATGTCGTGCGACAACATCCAGGGCAACGGACACGTCGCCCGGACGGCGATCCTCGCCTTCGCCGAGCGGATCGACCCGGCGCTCGCCGCCTGGATCGCCGCGGAGGTGCGGTTTCCGAACTCGATGGTGGACCGCATCACGCCGGCGACGACGGACGAGCAGCGCGCGTTCGTCTCGGATCGGTTCGGGATCGACGACCGCTGGCCGGTGCTCTCGGAGTCCTTCGAGCAGTGGGTGCTCGAGGACGACTTCTCCGACGGTCGTCCGCCGTACGAGCAGGTGGGCGTGCAGCTCGTGGAGGACGTCGAGCCCTACGAGCTGATGAAGCTCCGGCTGTTGAACGCCTCCCACCAGGCGATGAGCTACCTCGGGCTGCTGGCGGGGGAGACATACGTGCACGACGTCTGCCGCGACGAGCTGTTCTCGCGGTTCCTCCTCGGGTACATGCACGAGGAGGCGAGGCCGACGCTCGCGCCGGTGCCGGGCATCGACATCGACGCGTACTGCGCGGAGCTGATGCGCCGGTTCGGCAGTGAGGCGATCAAGGACACCTTGGCGCGGCAGATCGTCGACGGTTCGGAGCGCATCCCGAAGTTCCTGCTCCCGGTCGTCCGTGAGCAGTTGCGGACCGGCGGCGGGATCGCCCGCTCGGCGCTCGTGCTCGCGGCGTGGAGCCGGTTCATCGAGGGTGTCGGTGACGACGGGCGGGAGCTTGCCCCGGTCGACCGCCGGTTGGCCGAGTTGCAGGCGGCGGTCGCGCAGGAGGCGGAGCGCCCTGGGGCCTTCCTGGACCTGGAGGTCGTGTTCGGCGACCTCGGATCGGACGCGCGGTTGCGCGAGGCGTTCATCGCGGCGCGTGCGCGGCTTGTGGCCGTCGGTGCGCGGGTGGCGGTGGAAGAGGTCGTCGCCGCGGGGTGAGCCTGCGGCGGTCGGACGGTGCTTCGTCGGGCCGCCCCTGGCTGAGGCGTGGGTGCGCTCGGTCGCTGACCCGCCCCCGTCGTCGAGTGCTGGCGGTTCCCGTCTTGGTCCCCGAGCTTGTCGAAGGGCGGGTGTGGCGGTTGTTCGCGGGCCCTTCGACAGGCTCAGGGAGCGGGGTGGCTGGGTTGTCGAGGACGGCGTCGGTCGCTGAGCATGTCCGAGGGCAGGGTGGTTCCCGTGTCGGCCCCTGAGCTTGTCGAAGGATGATTCGCGTCTTGGTCCCTGAGCTTGTCGAAGGGCAGGGCGCAGGCGTGCGGGTGCCGTGTGTCAGGCGGCGAGGTGGATTCGTCCGCCTCGGATGGGGGTTTGGTGTCGGTCGATGTGGCTGGGTGGGATGAACCAGGGGATGCCGTTCTGGATGGTGATGGTCCAGTGGTCGTCGTGGATGCGGTGGTGGTGGAAGGGGCAGAGGAGTACCCCGTTGTCGAGGTTGGTGGGTCCGCCTTGGGACCACCATCGGATGTGGTGGGCTTCGGTGAAGGAGGGTGGGTGGGTGCAGCCGGTCCAGGCGCAGCCGCCGTCGCGTTCGGCGAGGGCGAGTTTCTGTCCGCGGGTGAAGAGGCGGGTGCTGGTGCCGAGGTCGAGGACTTGGGATGGGCCGTTGAGGATCATGGGGATGAGGTTGGCGTCGGCGGCGAGGCGGCGGAGGGCGCCAGGGCCGATGGGTTCGTCGATGCCGTCGATGGTGGCGGTGCCGAGGCCGGTTTGCAGGGTGTCGTGGTCGGTGCGGATGATGACGGTGACGGGGGTGAGTTCGGTGGCGGCGGCGCTGCAGCCGGCTAGGTGTCGGAAGGTCTCGGTGAGGGCGATGGCGCGTCGTCGGTCGATGGGGATGAGCGACGGTCCGTCGGGCATCGGGGTGCCTGATCCGTCGGGTTGGTCGGCGGGGTCGGCCGTGTCGGGGTGGATGAAGTGGGGACGGCGGGTGGTGGCTGCGATGAGGGCGTCGAGGCCGGCGCGGATGAAGGCGGCGCTTTCGGGGGCGAGTTCGGCGCGGAGGAGGGTCATGCCGGTGGGGAGTTCGTGGATGGTGCAGCGTTCTGCTCGGCGGAGGAGTTCGTCGCGGGGTTCGCGGCCGTCTTGGTCGAGGCGGGTGCGGACGAGTTTCGCGATGCGGGTGACGTCCTGCAGGGGTGCATGGGCGGCGTGCTCGATGGCGATGACCGACGCGGCTTGCAGTTCGGGTTTGGTGCAGATGCGGCCCGCGTTGCGGAGCTCGCGGACGATGACCGCAGCACCATCGACGCTCAGGGGTGATCGGGGGCTGCCGAGGGCAGCCGGTGCGTCACCATCCGGTGTGGTGGACGACGAGGGCTCCCCGGGTCGGTCGGCCTGGGCGGTGGTGGAGTCGAGATCGGCGGTGGGTTCGGTTGTTGCGTTGAAATGGGGTGCCGGTTCAAGCGCCGTGGCGATCTCGGGGAACGGGCATTCCTCCAACTCGCCGAGCAGCCCGCGCGGTTGGGTGATGGCGGCACCGACCTCGGCGATCGCCGCGCCGCGGGCGCGGGAGACGCGCCACCGTTCGGCGACCATGACGCCCGGGTTGGCGTAGCCGGCGGCGCGCACGAGCGTGCCGCCGCGGCCACTGGGCGACGGCCGCAACGCGATCGCGCCGACGACGCGGGCCGCGAGGACCTCGACCGCATGCTGCACGGCACCGAGTTCGTCGAGGACCCGGAGGATCGCCTCGTCGTTCATGTTCTCGAGCTGCTCCGCGACACCGGAACCTGGACGGATCGCGTCGAGCGCGCCCTGCCACACGGCATTGAACCCGGCCGCGGCGGCGGCGAGCGGGCTTGGTGCGGTGCTGGTCATGGATCCATCCAAACACGGACCACTGACATTGGAACGTGCAGTGAATACGCCCCTGATCTGGGTATTTATCCGACAGGTGACGTTCGCTCGGGGCGCCCTTCGACAGGCTCAGGGAGCGAGGTTCCGCCGTTGTCGAGGTGCGGTGGGGAGGTTGCTCGTGGGCCCTTCGACAAGCTCAGGGAACGGCGGAGACGCGGTCGCGGAGCTTGTCGTGGTGCGGTGGGGAAGGTTGCTCGGGGTGCCCTTCGACAGGCTCAGGGAACGACGGTGACGCGGTCGTCAAGCCGGTCGAGGTGCTCGCCAGGGTCCGCATCCCCACGCGTGGCTGGACCTCACGCGAAGATGAAATAGAACGACAGGTGCAGCGTCAGGATGAGGTGCATCGTCGTGAACCGGCGACGGAGCCATGCGAGCAGGAGTCCGAGAGTGAGCATGCTCAGTGCCGGAAGCGGGTTCGGGACGATCCCGAACTTGTCGGGGAGCAGGATGACGTGTCCGAGGGCGAACAGGGCGGCGACGACGGGGATGACCGTGCGCGATGGCAAGCGCGCGGCGAGATGGCGTTGCAGGAGTCCGAAGGTCAGGTAGTCCTGCCAGAACACCGAGACGGTCATCCAGAAGAGGTAGAGCAGCACCGGGAACTCGAGCTCATCGTGCAACGGCAACGCGAGCGCGAGCGCGAGCGGGATGACGTAGAGGAACCGCTGCCGAGACGGTGCGAAGAGTGCACGCGTGTGGGTGCGCTGCAGGATGGCGATGGCGATCGCCAGGAGGCCGGCGATCAGGGACTCAAGGAAGACCACGAGGGCGTCGTCGCGCGCCACCAGACGAACGGGGCCTCGGTCGGTGAGGCCCGGGGTCAAGCACCACAGGGCGAACCAGGACGCGGAGATCGCGAGCGCGGAGAGCGGGCGGAGGGATCGGCGGGAGGGGGCGTCTGTGAGCGTCGACATGGCAGTCGATATGTTAGCAGTGTTATTTCAGATGCAAGATAGTCGACGTGACCGTGACGAGCCAAGTGGCCCTGGGTCAGCTGACGTCGACGAGGGAACGGGCATGGCGATCCGGCAGTCGTCCGCGTGCCCTTCGACAGGCTCAGGGAACGAGTCTCCGCGGTTGCCGAGGAGCGTGTTCGGAGGAGGCTGCATCAGTTTCGTCAGCCTCCGGTTCTTCGACAGGCTCAGGGATCGGGGTGCCGCTCAGCCCAGCGCTGCCGGGGCGAGTCGGAATCCACCCGCGGCGACCGGCTCGAGCCGCAGTTGGAAGAGGCCGTCGATGACGAGGTCCGCATCGAGTTCGTGCGCCTCGTGCGTGCCGGCGATGCCGACCGTCCAGCAGCCGGCCGCGCGCGCCGCGGCGAGCCCGGCCGGTGCGTCCTCGAACACGACGCACGGCTGCGACTCCATGCCCAGCCGGGTGCGGCCGAGCAGGAACGGTTCGGGGTCCGGCTTGCCCTTCGTGACGTCGTCGAAGGTCACGACGACCTCCGGCCGCACGAGTCCGGCGGCCGCGATCCGGTTGCCGGCGATGAGTCTCGTGCCACTCGTGACGATCGCCTTCGCGTCGTCACCGAGCGCTGCCAGCGCCTCCGCCGCCCCCGGGAGGGCGATGACGTCGGCGACCTCGTCGGCCTCGATCTCGATGATCCGTGCGAGCGCTTCGGCGACCTGCTCGGGCGGGAAGATCGCGGCGAGCACCTGGGCAGCGGGCTGCCCGTGTCCCGCGGCGAGCAGGTCGCCCTCGAGACCGTATTCGCGGGCGAGCTGCGCCCACGACCGGTTCACGGCCGGCGTCGAGTCGATGAGCGTCCCGTCGAGGTCGAAGAGCCCGGCGGCGAAGACCTGGTCGAAGATCGGTGCGGAGGCCTCGATGGTCCGTCCGAGGCCGAGCGCGCGTTGGACGGCGGCGAGCTGCTGCGAGGTGGACAACGCCGCTTCAATCGACAGGTGCTCGATGGTGGGTGGGGTGTCGGTCGACGGGTCAACGATGTGCGTGTCCCGCTCGGCGCCGCGTTCGGCTCGGCGAGCTGCGAGCGTGGCGGCATCGGTGTGCAGCCAGACGACCTTCGGGACGACCCCGGCCGCCTCGACGAGCGCGTCCCATTCGGCGCCGCCACGGAGCTCCGCGGTGAAGGGGGCGACGAGCACGGCGCCGACGCCGCTGTCGCGCTGATCGGCGAGGACCGCTCGGAGGGCCGCGTACCGCGCCGGGCGCATGGTCGGGCGCAGCTTCGGGTCGTTCCAGTGGAGCGGTTCGTCGCCATCGGGATCCGCCACCGCACCGAGACCGTCGAGCAGCGGATTCGTGATGGTGTCGAGGTCCAGGAGTGGGAGTCGAAGGGCTCTGGCCAGCTCGCGTCCGAGCGTGGTCTTCCCGCTTCCGGCTGCTCCTGCGACGACGACGATCACGCTGACTCCTCGATGATTCCGGGGTGGCGACCCACATCCGAGGGGTCTAAACGCCTCTTCGATGCGAGTTCCAAATGAATTTGATCTCTTTCAGACAACGTTGCTTGACAACGTTGTCGGTCTGCGGTCAGTATAGGCGCACGAAGGAACGACGGGGTTCTGCAGCTGCACCACCCCGACCGATGACAACGCTGTCAGGAGGTGGAGCCCATGGGCACCTGCAACCCCGCGATCACCGCGACCAGTCCGATCCGGACACGTGCGCACGTCCCGTCGCTCCGGACCGGCTGCGACGTCGGACCCGTTCCGCTTCCCGTCAGGCGGACCCGCTGATGCGGCCGCCCGGGATCAAGGATGTGGCTGCGCAGTCCGGCGTCAGCATCAAGACCGTCTCGCGGGTGGTGAACGGCGAACCGTCCGTGCACCCCGAGACCCGAAGCCGCGTGCTCGAGGCGATCGATCGCCTCGGGTACGTGCCCAACACGGCCGCCCGCTCACTGAAGTCCGGCACCGGTGGCGCGATCGGCGTCCTCATCGATTCACTCGCCGACCCGTTCTTCGCGTCGCTCGTGAGCGCCATCGAGGCCCGCGCGCTCAAGGAGGGCCTGAGCGTCCTCGTGGCGAGCACCGGGCTCGACGAGGGGCGCGAGCGCGACCAGCTCACCGGGTTCATCGCCGGCCACCAGGTCGCCGGCGTCATCATCGCCCCGGTCGCCGCGGAGCTTCCCTACCTCGAGGCGTTCCGGAACGTGACGCCCGTCGTGGCCGTCGACCGTCCGCTCGCCGCCTTCGACAGCGTCGTGGTCGACGACTACGCCGCCACCCAGCTCGCGATCCGCCAGTTCGTCGAGCTCGGCCACACCCGCATCGCCTTCTACGACCGGGACGAGCGCTTCCTCACCATCCGTCGGCGCTACCACGGGTACACCGACGTCCTCGCCGAGGCCGGCATCGACCTCGACCCGTCGCTCGTCTCCTGGACCATCGACGGCTCACTCGACTACGCCGCCGAGACGGAGCGCCTGCTCGGACTCGAGGACCCGCCCACCGCCTTCTTCGCGTCCAACGCGAAGGCGGCGATCGGTCTGACGACCTCGCTGCACCGCATCGGGCGTGAGGGGACGGCGCACATCGCGTTCGGCGACTTCACCCTCGCGGACGTCCTGCGACCGGCCGTCAGCTGCATCAACCAGGATCCGTTCGTCATCGGGACCGCCGCGATCGAGCGACTCCTCGAACTGCGCGAATCGCCGGCCGACGAGCCGCGCGAGTGGGTCGTCCCGACCTCCCTGGTGTCGCGTGGTTCCGGAGAGATCCCCGGCCCGGCGCAGCGTCACACCGTGGACGCGCGCACCGCGTCCACCACGAGCATGGTCGGAGGACCAGCAGCATGAGCACGACCCAGCCCACGAGGCTCGCCCAGCCGACGCGACTCGCACCGAACCTCATCGAGCACTTCTACCGCGGCGGCGACCGCATCGCGAGCCTGCGCGGCATCGAGCAGCAGAGCGAGTTCCAGCCGGAGGAGTGGCTCGGAGCGACCGTGAGCCGCGCCGACCAGGAGCCCGGCGGTGCCATCGGCCTCGCCCGCACCATCGACGGCGTCCTGCTCCGCGACCTCGTCGCGGCCGACCCGGAGCAATGGACCGGTGCGGGACAGGACCACGGCACCGACGCCGCCGACACCGGCATCCTCGTCAAGCTGCTCGACGCTCGTCAGCGGCTCCCCGTCCACGTCCACCCCGACCGGGCGTTCGCCGCCTCCCACCTCGACTGCGCCTACGGCAAGACGGAGGCCTGGTTCATCCTCGACGCCGAGCCCGGTTCGGCCGTCCACCTCGGATGGAGCGAGGATGTCGACCCCGACGAACTCGACCGTCGTCGCGACGCCCAGGACAGCGAGTGGATGCTGTCGCACATGAACCGGATCGTCGTCGAGCGCGGCATGGGCATCCTCGTCCCGGCCGGCACGGCCCACGCGATCGACGGCGGCATCTTCCTCGCGGAGGTGCAGGAACCGACCGACCTCTCCATCCTCCTCGAGTGGTCGGTCACGACCTCGACGCGCGACGAGTCCCACCTCGGCCTCGGATTCGAGACCGTGATGGGTGCGGTGTCGACGAAGGCGCTCCCGCAGTCCGAGATCGAACACCTCGTCGTCCTGCACGACCTCGACGCCCGGACGGACGCGCCGGTGTCGCTGTTGCCCGCGGCCGCCGACCCCTACTTCCAGCTCGTCGCCGTGGCGCCCAGCACCGACGGCAGCGCATCCGTGGAGGCGGGATTCTCGGTCGCCCTCGCACTCACCGGCGCCGGCGCACTGGTCCCCGAGGCTGACGCCGGGACCGACGCCGTGGACTTCTCGGCCGGCGAGGTCTTCGCCGTCCCGGCCGGGTTCGGGCCCTGGACCGTCAGCGGCTCGGCAACCGTGCTCGCCGCCGGCCCCGGTGCGGGCTGGCCGGCGACCCTCGCATCGGGAGGCATCCGATGACGCCACCCCTCGACGCAGGACCCACGATCACGCAGCAGCTCACCACACGCCACCGCCCCGACCGGCGGTACGACAGCCACCACACGCCGGACCCGGCCACCGGGGCCGGCTGGAAAGGAACGAGAACGACATGACGACTCCCGTCTTGGAGGCCAGAGGCCTCACCCGGCAGTTCGGGCACGTCCGCGCCCTCGACGAAGCGGACTTCGAGGTCTACCCCGGCGAGGTCACCGCCCTCATCGGCGACAACGGTGCGGGCAAGTCCACCCTGGTCAAGGCCCTCTCCGGCAACCTCGCGGTCGACAGCGGCGTTATCAAGTTCGAAGGCGAACCGATCACCCTCACCTCGCCCATGCAGTCGAGCGCGCTCGGCATCGAGACGGTCTACCAGGACCTCGCCCTCGCGCCCCACCTCGACCCCGTGCAGAACGTCTATCTCGGCCGCGAGATCATGCGGCCCGGCCTCGGCGGCCTGCTCGGCCTCATGAACGTCAAGGAGATGAGCAAGCAGTCGCGTCACGCCTTCGACGAACTCGGCGCGACCGTCCGCTCGCTCACCGACCCGGTCGGCGCGATGTCCGGTGGACAGCGCCAGGCGATCGCCATCGCCCGCGCGGTGCACTGGGCCAACAAGGTCGTCTTCCTCGACGAACCGACGGCCGCCCTCGGCGTCCGCCAGACGAAGAACGTCCTCGAGACGATCCGCCGGGTGCGCGACAAGGGCATCGCGGTCGTCTTCATCAGCCACTCGATGCCGCACGTCATGGAGGTGTCCGACCGCGTGCAGGTGCTGCGGCTCGGCCACCGCGCGGCGACGGTCGACACGAAGGACACGAACATGGAAGAACTCGTCGGTCTCATGACCGGTGCCAGCACGAGGAACGTCGCATGAGCGCGGTGAAGCAGGCCGAGATGGGGCCGGAGACGACCGCCATCGAGACGGCCAAGGATCGGGAGACCCCGATCAGGAAGCTCTTCAAGGCCCAGGCCTTCCAGATCTTCATCGTCCTCCTCGTCGTCATCGCGATCTTCTCCGCGATCGCGCCCGACACCTTCGCGCAGCTGTCCAACCTGCGGCTCGTCGTGCAGAACGCCTCGATCCTCGCGGTGCTCGGCGTCGGCATGACCTACGTCATCATCACCTCCGGCATCGACCTCTCGATCGGATCCGTCCTCGTCTTCTCGGGCGTCGTGTCCGCGACGACGATGCGGGCCATGGGTGGCGACGACTGGGGGACCGCGATCGTCGGCATCATCGTGTCGATCGGCGTCGGCATCCTGTGGGGCACGTTCAACGGCATCCTCATCTCCAAGGCGAAGGTGCCGCCGCTGATCGTCACCCTCGGTAGCCTCGGCATGGCGCTCGGCCTCGCCCAGATCCTCACCGGCGGTGTCGACATCCGCGAGGTGCCGTCGGTCCTCACCGACTCGATCGGGTACGGCAACGTCTTCGGTGCGGTCCCGATCATCTCGGTCATCGCCCTCGTCGTCGTCATCATCGGTGCGCTCGTCCTCCACAAGACGAAGTTCGGCCTGTACACCTACGCGGTCGGATCGAGCGAGGAGGCGGCACGACGCGTCGGCGTGAAGGTCGACCGTCACCTCATCCGCATCTACGCGATCTCGGGTGGTCTCGCGGGTCTCGCCGGCATCCTGTCGCTGTCGCAGTTCGGCACCACCGCGATCGCCGGTCAGTCGCAGACGAACCTGAACGTCATCGCCGCGGTCGTCATCGGTGGCACCTCACTGTTCGGTGGCTACGGGACGATCTTCGGCACCGTCGTCGGCCTGTTCATCCCGGCCGTCCTCCAGAACGGCTTCGTCATCACCGGCGTGCAGCCCTTCTGGCAGCAGGTCGCCGTCGGTGCCGTCCTCATCCTGGCCGTCTACGTCGACCAGGTCCGCCGTTCCTCCGCAGCCCGCGGTGGATCCACGAGCTTCTGGCGAGCCCTCGTCAGCAGGAAGAAGAAATAACCCCCTACACCGATCAACACCCCCCGCACCATCCCAGTAGTCCAGCAGTTCAAGAGAAACGGGTAATCACAATGAAGTGGAAGAAGTCAGTTCTCGGAGTCCTCGCGCTCGGCGCGTCGGCAGGCCTCATGCTCACCGGGTGTTCCGGTGGCGCGAGCTCGGGCGGCAGCAGCGCCGGCGCAGGTTCCGACGGCTACAAGATCGCGTTCATCCAGGGCGTCGCAGGCGACGAGTTCTACATCTCGATGCAGTGCGGTATCGAATCGGCGGCGAAGGATGCCGGCGCGACGGTCACGACCCAGGGTCCGGAGAAGTTCGACCCGACGCTGCAGAAGCCGCTCGTCGACTCGGTCGTCGCTTCGAAGCCGGACGCGATCCTCGTCGCCCCGACCGATGTGAAGGCCATGGAGGCCCCGCTCAAGGCTGCGGCCGACGCGGGCATCAAGGTCGTCCTCGTCGACACCACCGTCGACGACCCGTCGTTCGCGGTCTCGCAGATCTCGAGCGACAACAAGGGCGGCGGCGCTGCGGCGTTCGACGCGATCAAGGCAGCGCACCCCGAGGGCGGCAAGGTCCTCGTGGTCTCGGTCGACCCCGGCATCTCGACCACGGACGCCCGTGCCGAGGGCTTCCAGGAAGCGGTCAAGGGCGATGACAAGTTCACCGACCTCGGCGTGCAGTACAGCCACAACGAGCCGTCCACGGCCGCCGAGATCGTGACCGCGGCGCTCCAGAAGGACCCCGACATCGTGGGCATCTTCGCAGCGAACCTGTTCGCGGCCGAAGGTTCCGCGACCGGAGTCAAGCAGGCCGGCAAGGAGGACTCGGTCACCATCGTCGGGTTCGACGCGGGTCCCGCCCAGGTCAAGCAGCTGAAGGAGGGCACCGTCCAGGCGCTCGTCGCTCAGGAGCCGGCCACCATCGGCAAGGACGGCGTCGCCCAGGCGATCGCCGCACTGAACGGTGACAAGGTCGAGGCCAAGATCGAGACCGGCTTCACCATCATCACGAAGGACAACGTCGACGGCGACGCGAAGGATGCCGTCTACCAGTCCAAGTGCGGCTAGGCCTTCCGGTCGTCCCGCATCATCAGACCGCGACGGCGTCGGAGCTTCGAGCTCCGGCGCCGTCGCGCTGCGTCCGGCAGCTCCGCCTCGACGCCACCCTCCACGGGGTGCGAGAATCGCGACATGACCCAGGTGATCGTCGCGGCGACCGCGGTGCGCCGGCTGTCCGACGATGCTCCGGGACGGATCGAGGCCGAGGTCGTCGATGCAGCGGGGCGAGCCCACCGCCTGGTCATCACGGTCCCCGAACGCGCGAGCCGTGCGGCCACCGCGTCGACCGACGTCCCGTTCCGACTCGGGCTCCGGGCCGAGTACGTGCGTATGGAGGGACGGGCCGTGGTGATCCGGTTCGCGGACGGCGTCACCACCACCGAGGGTCTCGGCGGGGTCTGCCTGGACCCGGACATCGTCCACTGGTTGTGAACGGCTCGATCGACTGACCGTCGGGTCGGCGACGAGTCCTACGCAACGAGGGTGAGGAGCCGCGCGACCTCGGCGGCGACCGCGTCGCGCGCCGGGCCGAGGTACTTCCGCGGGTCGACGAGGGACGGATCCGCTTCGAGGCGCTCACGGACGGCTCGGGTGAAGACGCCGTTGATGTGCGTCGAGATGTTGATCTTGCGCATGCCCGCGTCCACCGCCCGCACGAGGTCCTCGTCGCTCACACCGCTCGAGCCGTGCAGGACGAGCGGGACAGGGACGGCTGCGGCGAGTTCCCGGATGAGCCCGAAGTCGAGGGTCGCGCTCCGGGAGGTCATCGCGTGCGAGCTGCCGACCGCGACCGCGAGGCCGTCGACGCCGGTGCCGGCGACGAACGCCGCTGCCTCGCCAGGGTCGGTCCGGACACCAGGGGTGTGCGCTCCACCCTTGCCGCCGATGGCCCCCAACTCGGCCTCGACCCACACGCCCTGAGCTTGAGCCGCGCGGGCGACCGCTGCGGTGCGTTCGCGGTTCTCCTCGTCGGGGAGGGTCGCCGCGTCGAACATGACCGAGGTGAATCCGAGCCGGACCGCCTCCTCGACGAGCGTCTCATCCTCGGCATGGTCGAGGTGGACGGCGGTCGCGGTGCCGGCCTCGCGGGCGAGCTCCAGGCTCGCGAGCCCGATCGGTGCGAGGCCGCCGTGGTAGTTCGCCGCGTTCTCGGACACCTGCAGGATGACGCCCCGGCCCGCGAATTCGGCGCCGCGGAGGATCGCCTCGCCGTGTTCGAGCTGGATGACGTTGAAGGCGAGCACGGCGCGCTGCGTGTCGAGGAGCGCGGCGGTGGAGACGAGCGTCATGGTGGTTCCTCTCGGGGTGCACGCGGGCGATCGACCCGGTGCCGGTGGGGATGGTCAGGTGGTGGCCAGCAGCAGTTCGGGACCGGTCTCGGCGAGCGCCTCGACGGTGTCCGGGTCGAGCCCGTCGTCGGTCACGATCTGGTCGAACTCGTCGAGCCCAGCGGCCCGGTGGAACGAGGTGGCGCCGAACTTCGTGGCGGTGACGGCGAGGATACGTCGTCTGGCGATGCCGAGCATCGCCCGCTTCACCTCGGCCTCCTCCGGCAGCGTCGTCGTGGCACCCGAGGTGAGCCCCACCCCGTTGGCGCCGAGGACGGCGACGTCGGCGTGGAGTCCCGACAGCCGTTCGACGGTCCACGCGCCGACCGTCGCCTGCGTGACGGCGCGGACCCGCCCGGGCAGGGCGAGCACGGTGAGCCGCGGTCGACCACCGAGTAGGGCGACGATCGGCAGGCTGTTCGTGACCACGAGGAGTCGGCTGGCGTGGGGGAGGAGCGCGGCGACCTCCAGGGTCATCGCACCGGAGTCGAGCAGGACGACTCCTTCCTCGGGGAGCTGCTCGACGACGAGCCGGGCGACGGCGGCGCGTTCGATGCGTTCGCCCTCGCGGCGTCGTTGGAGACTGGGCTCGAACGCGGATCGTCGGGCGAGGACCGCGCCACCGTGGTGGCGGCGGACGAGTCCCTGTCGCTCGAGCACCGCGAGGTCGCGCCGGATGGTCTCCGGGGTGACGCCGAGTCGGCTGCTCAGCTCGGCGACCGACAGGGCACCGTCGCCGTCGCGGGCGCCCGCGAGGATCGCGGCATGACGCTCTGCTGGGTACATGACTGCTCCGTCCGGTCCGGCCAGCGTATCCGAATCTGTCCGATATCCCTTCCGATTCGGTGGGATCGGTGCGAAGATCAACATGATCGGGCGCACCCGACGACGACGATGACGACGAACGGAAGGCCGCCGATGGCTGAGCACGGGCCGCACAGCGCACCCCACGAGTCGGGGTCGCGGTTCCTGCTCGGGATCGACGTCGGGCAGACCGCCGTCAAGGCCGTCCTGCACGACGAGCGGTTGCGGCCGGTCGCGGTCGCTCGCCGCGCGAGCCCCGTCGACCGCCCGGTCGCCCGGCACGCCGAGCGGTCGCAGGACGCCTTGTGGGCCGCGGTCGCCGACGCGGTGTCGGAGGTGATGGCGACGTCGGGTGTCGACCCGGCCCTGGTCGCCGCCGTCGGGATCACCGGCCACGGCGACGGCCTGCACCTCGTGACCGCCGCCGGAGAGCCGGTCGGCCCGGCCATCACGGCGATGGACTCCCGGGCGCACGTCGAGGCCGCCGAACTCGCGGCTGACCCGGACCGGCTGCGCGTGGTGCTCGAACGCTCCGGACAGCTGCCGACGCCGGGCGCCGCCGGCAACCTCCTCCGCTGGTTGCTCCGCCACGACCCGGAGCGTGTCGAGCAGGCAGACGCGATGCTCTTCTGCAAGGACGTGGTCCGCCTGCGGCTCACCGGCGAGATCTCCACCGACTACTCCGACGCCTGCGCCTCCTTCCTGGACGTCGGGACCGCCACCTGGAGCGCCGAAGTCCTCGACGCCTACGGCCTGCCCGCCGAACTGCTCCGCCTGCTGCCGCCGATCAACCCGAGCGGCACGATCGTCGGGTCGGTGCTGCCGGCGGCCGCCGCGGTCACGGGCCTCGCAAGCGGGACACCGGTCGTGTCGGGACTCCACGACGTGCAGGCCTCGTCGATCGGCATGGGCGCACTCGTCCCCGGGCGGCTCGCCCTCGTGGCCGGCTCGTTCAGCACCAACGGCGTGACGACGACCCAGCCCGACGTGGACCCGCGGTGGCAGTCCCGCCTCTCGATCACCCCGGACCTGCGCATCGCGATGTCCACGTCGGCGACGGCATCGCCCTCCTTCGACTGGACGCTCCGGCTCCTGGGCGTGTCCGACGCCACCGGCCGCGACGCGCTGATCGCCGAGGCCGCCGCCCTCCCGCCGGAGGAGCAGGTGCCGCTCATCCTGCCCTTCCAATCGGACTCGCCGCTCGGCGCCGGAGCCTCGGCCACCCTCGCCGGCGTCCGCGACTGGCACACCCGGGCACACGTCCTGCGCGGAGCCCTCGAGGGCATCGTGCTCATGCACCGCTGGCACACCCGTGCGCTCGGCGAGCGATTCCGGTGGGATGAGCCGATCGTCCTCGGCGGCGGGCTCGCGCGGTCGCCGCTGTACGTACAGCTCGTCGCCAACGCGCTCCGGGCGCCCGTGACGGTCGTCGACTCCGAGGAGGCCGGAGCCCTCGGCGCCGCGATCGTCGCCGGGGTCGCCACCGGACTCCTGCCGTCGGTGGAACAGGCCCAGCGCGACGTCGTCCGACACGCACCCGCCGTCCTGCCGACGGGCGCCTCGGCCGCGTACTGGGCCGGGGTCGGAACCGCGTTCGACGAGCTCGTCGAGGCCACCGGCCCCTGGTGGCGACGGCGGGCCGAGGAGTCGAGCCCCGACGGTCCGGCGTCCGAACGCGACGACCGAGTCGGGGTGGAACGATGAGCGCCTCCGTCGGCGGCCGCGGGACGGCCACGTCCAGTTCGGTGGACGACCGGCGTCGGGAGATCCTCACCCGACTCGACCAGGACGGGCGGGTCGAGGTCGGCGTGCTCGCAGCGGACCTCGGCGTGACCGAGGAGACGATCCGACGCGACCTCCGCGTCCTCGAACTCGACGGACGTCTCCGACGCGCGCACGGCGGGGCGGTGCGCACGGACCTCGACCCGGGCCAGGACTCCGGGGTGTCCGGTGCGCTCGCGGCGCAAGCGCTGACCCTGGTCGACCCGGGCTCAGCGGTCTTCCTCGGCGCGGGCTCGGCCTGCGAGGAGCTCGCCGCCGGCCTCGCGACGACCGCCGGGACCGTCATCGTGACCGCTTCGGTGCCGGTGGCGCTGGCCGCTGCCGCTGCCGGGGAATCGGCCGTCGTCCACCTCGTCGGCGGAACGGCGGACGGGCGCGGCGTCCTCACCGGCGCCTGGGCGCGCGAGCAGCTCGCCGGCCTCCGCCTCGACGTCGCGGTCGTCGAGGCGCTCGGTGTCTCCGCGGACGGCCGACTGCTCCACGCCTCTCCGGAGGAGGCGGCGGTCGTCGCGTCGGCCGTCGAGCTGGCGTCCACGGCGATGCTCCTGGGCGACCCCGCGACGTTCGGCGCAGACGGCCTCGCCGCCTCCGTCCCGGCCGCCCGTCTCGACGTGGCGGTGGTGCATCACGGCGTCGACGAACCGACCCTCGACGCCCTCCTCGCGACCGGCGTCCGCGTCGAGACGGTCGGGGCGGACGCATGAGCGGCATCGTCACGGTCACGCCGGCGGCCGCGATCGACCAGACCTACCGCGTCGACGGGTTGCGACTCGGCGACGTCAACCGGGCGGTGGGCGTGTCCACCGAGCTGAGCGGCAAGGGCGTCAACGTCGCGCGGGCGGTCACCCTCTCGCCGCTCCCGGTCCGTGCGGTGGTGCCGATGGGTGCGGACGGACGGATCCTCGCAGACGACCCCGCACTCCGGACGTTGCTCGCCGTTGTCCCGACCGACGGGCGGACGCGAGTCAACACGACCATCCTGGACGCGGCGACCGGGACGACCAAGGTCAACGAACCGGCGATCCCGCTGCGCGCCGAGGACTGGGCCGCCGTCGTGGCGACCTCCGGTGCGGAGATCGACCGGATCGGCGCGGACTGGCTGGTCCTCTCCGGCACGATCCCGACGGTCCAGGGCGGCACCGGCCTCGTCGACATCCTCCAGTTGCTCCGGCAGGCGGGTGACCGGGGAGCGCGCGTGGCCGTCGACACCGCGGGTGCGGCGCTCGAGACCGCCGTCGCGAACCTCGACCTCGTCCACCTGCTCAAGCCGAACGCGCACGAGCTCGCCGAGCTCACCGGCCGTGAGCTGCTGACGATCGGCGATGTCGCGTCCGCCGCCGACGAACTGCACCGTGCCGGCTGCGACCTCGTCTACGTGAGCATGGGGGCCGACGGGGCGCTCCTCCGCACCGCCGCGGGGCTGTGGCACGCGCACGTCGCAGCCACGGTCGTGAACACGGCCGGTGCCGGCGACGCCTCGTTGGCCGGATTCCTCGTCGGACTCCACGGCGAGGACGGACGGGACGACCCGGCGGCCGCGGTCGCGTCGGCCGCCGCCTGGGGTGCACTCGCCGTGTCGAGCGCGACGACCGTCCTCACCTCGCTCGAGGCGTTGACGACACCGGTCGCCGTCCAGGACCCCGACCCGACGACGCCGCTCAGCGAACCGGCCACGCCACCGCGCGACGAGACGACGACGCCATGATCGATCAGGCCGTTCCTCGCTTCCACGCCGCTGTGGACCTCGGTGCGTCGAGCGGTCGCGTCATGCTCGGGCGCTGGGTCGACGGCCGCTTGGAGCTCACCGAGGTGCACCGGTTCCCGAACGGCCCGATCACGCAAGACGGGCGGCTCCGGTGGGATGCGGAGCGCCTGTTCGAGCAGACCCTCGTCGGGCTCGCGGAGGCCGTCCGGATCGCAGAGACCGCGGGCGGTGTGCTCGACGGGATCGGAGTCGACAGTTGGGGCGTCGACGTGGCGCTCTTGACTGCCGGCACCGGGACGGCGGTCCCGACCGTGCCGCATCACCGCGGCGCCGACGCCGACGGACCGGCCCGTGCCGCCGTGCTCGTCGACGCCGCGACGGCCTACGCGGTCACCGGCGTGCTGGAGCAGACCATCAACACCTCGTACCAGCTCCGGTCCCGCGCAGAGGAGCTCGACGTCCGCCGAGCCGACGGTGATCGCCCGACCGTGTTGCTCGTCCCGGACCTCTGGGTGTGGCTGCTCACGGGCGTCGTCGGAGCGGAGCGCACGATCGCCTCGACGACGCAACTGCTCGATCAGGGCACCGGCGACTGGGCGGTCGAGCTCATCCGTCGCTGGGGTCTCGACGGCTTCGACTTCCCTCCCGTGGTCGGACCGGGGACGGTCGCCGGCCCGACGACGCCGGAGGTCACGGCGCGTCTCGGATCGAGCGTGCCGATCCCGGTCCACCGCGTCGCCGAGCACGACACCGCGTCCGCGCTCGCCTTCGCCCGCCCGGACGGCGCGGAGCTCCTCGTCTCGAGTGGCAGCTGGTCCCTCGTCGGAGTGTGCCTGCCCGAACCGGTGCTCACCGAGCACGCGCGGACCGCCGGCTTCACCAACGAGGCCGGTGTCGCCGGTTCCTCACTGCTCCTCCGCAACCTGGCGGGGATGTGGCTGCTCACGGAGTGCGCCCGCGCCTGGTCCGCCGAGGACGGGAGCGCGGTCGACCTCGTCGGTCTCGTGTCGGGCGTGGCGGAGGCGCAGGCGGACGCGGATGACCCGCCCGCCGTGTTCGACGTCGCCGACCCGCGACTGCTCGTCCCGGGTGACATGCCGGAACGGATCGCGACGCTCTGCCGGGAGACCGGACAGCGTCCGCCGAGCGGACGGGCCGCCACGGTGCGCAGCATCGTCGAGAGTCTCGCGGCCGCCTACGCCGAGACGGCCCGGGCCTGCGAGGCGATCACCGGCGTGACGATCCGTTCGGTCCGCATCGTCGGTGGCGGATCGCGCAACCGACTCCTGTGCACCCGCACGGCGGCGCGGACCGGCCTCCCCGTCACCGCCGGTCCGGCAGAGGCCTCGGCGCTCGGCAACCTGGCCGTGCAACTCGTCGCAGCCGGTCACGCGCCGTCGCTCGACGCGGTCTACCGCCACGGTCACGACGATCACGACGACCACGACCAGGAGCGGACACCGACATGACCGACCGCATCGACCGATCTGAGGCCGAGACGGACCTCCTCGACCGCTTCGTCGCCTTCTCGCGCGACCTCGGGCGTGCAGACCGGGCGTGGGCGCTCCTGGCGGAGGGCAACACCTCCCTGCTCCTGACCGAGGACGGTGCTCGGGCGATGCTCGTGAAGGCGAGCGGCGCGTCGATGGCCGTGGCGACCGCGGAGGACGCGGTCCGTCTCGCGATCGGACCGGTGCTCGACCTCGTCGATTCCCGCACTGGAGGCGATGCCGAGGTGGCCGCGCTGTTCGACGCCGCGGCGCTCGCCGGGAACGGTCGGCGCCCCTCGGTGGAGGCGATCCTCCACGCCGTCTGCCTCGACCTGCCCGGCGTCGTCGCGGTCGGCCACACCCATCCCGTACCGGTCAACGCGCTGCTCTGCTCACCGTCGGCCGACGCCCTGACCCGCGGTTCGCTCTTCCCCGACCAGATCGTGGTCCTCGGCACCGATCCGCTGCTCGTGCCGTACGTCGACCCCGGGCTCGAGCTCGCCCGCACGGTCCGCCGCCTGCTGCGCGAGCAGCTCGCCACGACCGGCCGGGTGCCGAAGGTCGTGTACTTGCAGAACCACGGGATGTTCGCCCTCGGATCGAGCGCGGCCGAGGTCCTCCGGATCACCGAGATGACCGTGAAGGTCGCCCAGGTGCTCCTCGGAACACTCGCCGCCGGCGGGCCGGTGTACCTGAGCGACGAGGCCGTCGCCCGCATCGACACGAGACCCGACGAACTGCTGCGTCGAGCCGCGCTCGCCGCGCAGGAATCCACCACCGACCGCGCCGGGACGGCGCACGGAAGGACCACGACATGAGCGTGTCGACCAGCGCCACCGACCTCACCGGGCAGGTCGCGATCATCACCGGAGCGTCCTCGGGCATCGGCCGCTCGTACGCCCAGGCGCTCGCCGGTGCCGGGGTGCGCACGGTGCTCGTGGGACGCTCCACCGAGCGACTCTCGGGCGTCGCCGACGCCCTGCCGACACCGAGCGTCTTCCTGGCGGGTGACCTCGCCGACCCCGCCGTGTCCGAGCAGGCCGTCGCCCTGGCGCTCGCCGCCTTCGGGCGCCTCGACATCGTCCTCGCCAACGCGGGCCTCTATGTCGGCGGTGACGTCGTCGACACCCCGATGACCGCGATCGATGAGCTCGTCGGCGTCAACGTCCTCGGAGCGATGGCGACGGTCCGTGCAGCGCTGCCGCACCTCGTCGAGCAGGGTGCTGGCGACGTCCTGGTGACGAGCTCCGTGTCCGGGCACCAGGACATCCACTGGGAACCCGTCTACTCCGCGACGAAACACGCCATGCAGTCGTTCGTCCACACCACCCGGCGGAACCTCGTCGGATTCGGGGTGCGGATGGGCGCGGTCGCCCCCGGCGTCGTGCTCAACGAGCTGTGGGGGATCGCCGAGGGGGCTTCCGGCGTGGAAGACCAGATCGCCGCACGCACCGGCATCCGTTCCGAGGACGTCGCCGACGCCGTGCTCTTCATGCTCACGAGACCCCGACACGTCACCATCCGGGACCTCGTCATCCTGCCCACCGACCAGGAGATCTGAGCGACTCGCATCGCCCGACGACACCTCCACCAGCCCGCCCCGATCGAAGGACCACACATGTTCGCTGACCTCCACGGCCGCACAGCCGTCATCACCGGCGGGGCCCGCGGGCTCGGCTACTCGATCGCCACGGCGCTCGCCGCGCAGGGCGTCCAGGTGGCGCTGCTCGACCTCCTGCCGACCGTCCACGAGTCGGCCGAGCGGCTGGCGTCCGAGTACGGCGTCCGCACCTCGGCGCACCCGGTCGACGTCACCGACGCCACCGCCGTCGAGGCCGCCTTCTCCGCTGCCGAGGACGAGCTCGGTGCGCCCTCGCTGCTCGTGACCGCGGCGGGCATCACCATCTGGGGCGACAGCGTCGACGTGCCGGCGGACACCTGGCGGAAGGTGCTCGCCGTGAACCTCGACGGCACCTTCTTCGCCGCGCAGTCCTTCGCGCGTCGTGCCATCGCCGCGGGCCGGCCCGCCTCGGCGGTCTTCATCTCGTCGATGTCGGCGTTCATCGTGAACCAGCCGCAGTTCCAGGCCTCCTACAACGCGTCGAAGGCGGCGGTCAGTCACCTCGCGTCGTCGCTCGCGGTCGAGTGGGCGCCCTTCGGCGTCCGGGTCAACGCGATCGCCCCCGGGTACTTCCTTTCCGACATGACGCGCGAGTTCACCGAGGCGAACCCCGACCTCGCCGCCGAGTGGACCGCTGGCATCCCGGCGGGCCGGATGGGGCAGCCGGAGGACCTCCACGGGCTCGTCCTGCTGCTCGCGTCCGACGCCTCCTCGTACCTCACGGGCCAGAGCCTCGTGATCGACGGCGGCTACACCGCCCTCTGAGCCAGCCCCACCCCGACCGCACCGACCCGACCGCACCGACCCGAGGATCCGCCATGACGACGACGCCGCCCGAACAGACGCCTGACGACCAGGTCGACCGTGACGCCGCGTGGGGCGCCAGACGTCGGCGCTTCGTCGAAGCCCGATCGGGTGCCGTCGAGCGGGCGTGGGCTCCGCGTGCGGTCCGCGTCGACGACGGGCCGTCGACGGGCCGGCGCCAGGTCGAACTGCGCCACCTCGGCGGACTCGAGGTCACGGTCGAGGTCGACCAGTTCCTCGACCTCGGCGAGGCCTCCTGGAACGGCGAGGTCGTGTCGTTCGTCGCGCCGACGACCGCTCCGCAGGCCGAGAGTTGGGCCCGCCGCTGGCAGGGCGGTCTGCTGACGACCTGCGGGCTCACCGCCGTCGGGGTGGCCGCGGAGACGGACGGCGGGATGCACGGTCGGGCGCATCGCATCCCGGCGACCCTCACCCGCCGCGAGGGGCGATGGACCGCGTCGGGCCGGTACGAGCTCCTCGTCGACGGTCTGCTCCGCGAGGGCGCCGTGTTCCAGCAGAACCTCACGGTGACCCGCAGCATCCGAGCCGAGGTCGGCGTCGCGCGGATCCGCCTGCACGACGTCGTCCGGAACGAGGGGTTCGTCGCCGAGCCGGTGCGCCTGCTCTACCACGTGAACCTCGGCTGGCCGCTGCTGCACGGCGGTGCCGTCGTGGCGGCCGAGGCCGACGTCCCCGGCGGGGCGGGGTCCGAACGCCCGGACGACGGTGCCTGGCGGCGGGTGATCGGCGAGCCCGAACCGGCTGCAGACGAACAGGTCGACGCCCTCGACGCGGTCGCCGGGCCTGACGGCTGGTCCATCGCGACCCTGTCGGGCGAGGCCGGCACGGTCACGGTCCGGTTCCGACCGGAGCAGTTGCCCTTCCTCACGGTGTGGCGGAGCACGGCCGCGGGGTCGTACGCCCTCGGCATCGAACCCGGCACTTGTTGGCCGAGTCACGCCGTCGGTCCGGATCGCGGGAAGGCCGGGCGGACCGTTGCGCCCGGGGAGTCGTTCGAGGTCGACCTCGAAATCGTGTTCGAGCCGGCGGCGGACGACTTCGGCGACTGAGTCCGCCGGCTTCCGCCACCCTCCGGTGCCCCGTTTCCGAAGAATTCACGCTGGGGTATGTCATCGATGACATGAACGAGGTATGCTCGCCATGACATCGATGACATGGAGTCATCGTCGGAAGCCGACACGGACGTCGGAACCTGAACGGACACCGCCGTGCACCCTGCTGCGAACCTCGACTCGACCGCCGTCACCGCCGTGGCCGCGGATCGGCTCGTCGCCGGCCTCGACCTCGGCAGCACCGGCGTCAAGATCCTCGTGACCGACGCCGACGGCGCCGAGGTCCTCATCCACCAGCTGCCCACCCCGTGGCTCGCCGGTCCAGGCGGCACGACCGTCATGGAGGCCGCGTCCCTCATCGCCACCGTCCGCGAGCTCCTCGACCACGTCGGTGCGGAGCTCGTCGGCCGATTCGGGCCTGCCGTGCGAGTCCAAGCACTCGCCGTCTCCGGCATGGGGGAGTCCGGGATCGTCCTCGACGCCGTCGGCCGGCCCGTCGCGCCCGCCATCGCCTGGTTCGATCCGCGCGGCGCCGAACAGCTCGCAGCCCTCCCGGCCGAGATCGCCGAGCAGTTCGCCGGTCGGACCGGCCTGCCGCTCGGCGTGCAGGTCTCGGTCATCAAGCTCCTCCACCTCCGCGACGCCGGACTCGACCTCGCCGGAACGCGCTGGCTCAACCTGCCGGAGTACCTCGTCTCGGCCCTCGGCGGCGAGGAGGCAGCCGAGTACTCGCTCTCGTCGCGCACCGGCCTGCTCGACCAGGACACGGGGGAGCCGTGGCCCGAACTGCTCGACCACCTCGGCGTCGACGCGTCGTTCCTCCCGCCGTTCACCGACGCCGGTGCCCCGCTCGGCGCAGCGAGCAGTCCGTGGGTGCCGGCGGTCTTCTCCGGTGCGGCCCTGACCGTCGCCGGCCACGACCACCTCGTGTCGGCCGTCTCCACCGGCTCGTTCCCCGCCGAGCGGTATCACGTGTCGATGGGCACGGCCGAGGTCCTGCTGCGACGCCTCGACGAACCACTCCCGTTCGCCGCTCGGGAGCGCCTCGCCGAGGTGTTCATCAACTGCGTCCGTCACGTCGTGCCGGGCACCTGGGTGCTCGTCGCCGGCGTCAAGACCGGCCTGCTCATGCGTCGCACCCTCCAGCTCGTCGGAGTGACCGACCGCGCAGGGCGCGACCGCCTGGACGACGAGGTCATGGCGCTCCCGGCGGGCGGGCTGCTCGGCGACGGCGACATCTCGGTCGCGGGCGCCCGGAACGACGACGGCGTCCTCAAGCTCACGGTCCGTGCCGACGGCGCTGGACCGGCCGAGGTCTTCGAAGCGGTGCTCCGGCACGGCAACGACGAACTCGCCGTGCTCATCGCGGCGATGGACCGCGAGGTCGCGCCGGCCACCTCGGCGCTACTCACCGGCGGCTGGGCCGGCATGCGGTCCGTGCAACGCGCCCGAGCGGCCGTCCTGCCCGGCGTGCAGGTGTCGCACCGGTCCCAGGACACCGCGTACGGCGCGGCCGTCTTCGCCGGGGCGCTCCTCGAACCAGCCACCTCCCGATCACATCCCTGACCGACCGACCACCCGACGACCCAGACCGATCCTCCCCGGCGCGACCGCTGCCGGGATCAGACCCCATCCGAAGCACAAGGAGCACCTCATGAACGCAGTAGCCACCAGGACCAACGAGCTGACGACGCTCGAACGCCGCGCCATGGCCACGATCAGCACCCCGGGCGGCGGCATGCTCATCGTCGCCGGTGACCAGCGCAACGGCATGAAGGCCGTCATGACCGACGCCCCGAACGGCGCGGCCGGCATCAGCCGTGACGAACTCGCCGAGGCCAAGAGCGACCTCGTCCGGTTCCTCGGCAACCACGCACCCGCCATCCTCCTCGACCCGGAGGTCGCCCTCCCGCTCGTCGTCGACGAGCGCACCCTCTCCCGCACGACCGGTCTCGTCGTCGGCATGGACTCCTCGGGCTTCGACACCGAGAACGGTCTACGTCGGACGAAGTACGTTCCCGGCATGGACGCCCGTCGGGTCCGCGAACTCGGTGGCGACGCCGCCAAGATGCTCTTCTACCTGCGCTCCGACCAGCGCGAGGCCGAGCAGGTCGTCATCGACGAGATCGCCCGCCTCGTGGAGGAGTGCACCGCCGAGGGCGTGCTGCTCATCGTCGAGATCCTCGTCTACCAGCTCGACGGCGAGAGCGACGAGGCCTACGCCGAGATCTTCCCCGAGCTCGTGCGCGGCGCCGCGGAGATCTCCGTTGCCGCCGGTTCCAAGGTCCTGAAGCTCCAGTACCCGGGCTCCGCCGAGGCCGCCGCAGCCGTGACCGAGGCGGCCGCCGGCGTGCCGTGGGCCGTGCTCTCCGCCGGCGTCGACCACGAGACCTTCGTGGGCCAGGTCCGCACCGCGGTCGAGAACGGTGCCGGCGGCGCGATGGCCGGTCGTTCGCTGTGGAAGGATAGCCTTTCGATCTCGTCGGCGAAGCGCGAGGAGCTGCTCACGAACCGTGCGCTGCCTCGCCTCCGTGAGCTCGAGCAGGTCATCGAGACCGCGCTCGCCGGTCGCTGACGGATCGCGGGCGGCGTCCTCGGTCGCCGCCCGCGAACCAGCCCGATCCGACCACGCCACGCAGGTGGAACCACCCGAGGAGCAGCCATGGCCACGATGCAGGACGTGGCGTCCCTCGCCGGCGTGAGCTCGAAGACGGTCTCCCGTGTGTTCAACGACGATCCGCACGTGCTCCCGGAGACGCGGTCGCGGGTCGAGTCGGCGATGCGGGAGCTGAACTACGTCCCGAACGTCCTGGCGCGCACCTTCCGCGCCGGGCGGTCCTCCTCCGTCGGCGTCGCTGTCCCGGATGTCGTCGACCCCTTCTTCGCCGCGGTCGTCCGAGCCGTCGAGGAGGTCTGCTCCGTCTCGGGCATCACCACCCTCGTCACGAGCATCGGCGACGATCCGACGCGCGAGCGCGCCGTGCTCGACTCCCTGCTCCGATCGCAGCTCATGGGGCTCGTCCTCGCGCCCGTCGCGGAGGACCAGTCGTGGCTCGCGCCGTGGGCCGAGCACACGCCCATCGTGTTCGTCGACCGCGCCCCCGGGGGGCTCGACGCCGACAGCTTCGTCGAGGACGACCACCGCGGCGCCTACCTCGCGACGAGGCACCTGCTCGAGCACGGGCACACCCGCGTCGCCTTCGTCGCCGACTCGGCACACCCGCCGAGCACCCGTCGCCGACTCGAGGGCTACCGCTCGGCGCTCGACGAGAGCGGGATCGACCTCGACGACGCGCTCGTCAGCCTCGACGCGACGGACCGCGAACCGGCTGCCGCCGTGGTCGACGGGCTCCTCGCCCTCGCCTCCCCGCCGACGGCCCTGTTCTCGGCGAACGCGCGTGTGACGATGGCGCTCGTCCCCGCGCTGCGCTCGCGGGGGATCGCCTCGCTCGGCTTCGGCGACTTCCCGATGGCCGACCAGCTCGATCCGGCGGTCAGCGTGATCGAACAGGACCCGGCACGACTGGGCCGCTTGGCCGCCACCCGTGCGCTCGCCCGCTTCGGAGACGCGGACGGCGAGCACGAGCGCAGCACCGTCGTCCCCGTCGGACTCCTCCTGCGGGAGTCCTGCGGCTGCCACCTCACCGCGTGATCCCCCGGGCGGCGGATGCGCCACGCGCCGTCGCTCCGTAGCGTAGAAATCTGTTCGCGACCACGGGGGATGACATGCAGCGACCGGACGACACACCGATCGAGGGCGGCTGGGCGCCGATCGGACAGCCCGTGCCGGGGCCGATCCGGACGCCGGTCGCCGACGGACCGCCTGCACCAGCACCGGCCGCGGCTCCGGTGATCGGTGCCGCCGGGCGGGCCGTGCTCGCGCAGCAGCCGGAGTCCGCGGCGGACCGCCAGCGCCGGCGCAACCGCGAGCTGGCCCCGATCCTGCCCGCCAGGGTCCCGTGGGTCGCCGTCGGGGTCTTCACCGCGCTCGCCGTCGGCCTCGCCTGGCTCATCGCCGCACCGCTGTGGCTGTCGGGCGAGGGACTCGCGAACCCCTGGTTCCAGCTCATCGCCCTCGGCATGATGTACACCCCGACCATCGCCGCGCTCGTCGTGGTGCTGTTCGTCGCCCGCCCGAGGAGCATCCCGCGGCTGCTCGGACTCGCGCCGCTGCGTCCGCTCGGGCGGACCCTCGGGCTGTGCGCGTCGGCGCTCGTCGGGTTCCCCGTCCTCGCGTTCTGCTCCATGCTGCTCGGGCAGGCCATGGGGCTCATCGAGCTCGACCTCGTCGGCCTGTCCGGTCTCGCCGCCATCATGACCGCCTCGGGCGCCGGCGAGCTCGGGCGCGACGACCTCACCACGGTCGCCCTGGTCCAGCTCCTCACCCTGCCCCTCGGCGTCCTGGTGGCATCGCTGTCCGCGTTCGGGGAGGAACTCGGCTGGCGCGGCTGGTTGCTGCCGAACCTCCTGCCGCTCGGCACCTGGCCCGCCCTCCTGCTGTCCGGGGCGATCTGGGGCGTGTGGCACGCACCGCTCATCCTCCTCGGCTACAACTACCAGCGGACCGATGTGGTCGGCCTGCTCCTCATGGTCGGCTGGTGCATGCTGCTCGGCGTGCTCATCGGCTGGCTGCGGCTCCGCTCGGCCTCGGTCTGGCCGGCGGTGATCGCCCACGGCGCGGTGAACGCCGCCGTCGGGGCACTGCTGCTGTTCGCCAGCCGGTCGTCGATGCAGGACAGCGGCAGCGTGTTCGGCACCCTACTCGGCTGGCCGGGCTGGATCCTCCTCGCAGCGACGGCGCTCATCCTGGTCGTCACCGGCCAGTTCGGCAAGCGCGCGGTGCCCGGGCTGCGTGGCTCGGAGGTCGCCTCGCCCGTGAGCTGATCCTCCGACGCATGCGCGCCGCGCATGAGTCGCGCCGGGCAGGCTGCTTGTCCGCCGCTTCGACGCTTGGTGCACTGGGACGATGCGCAGACCCGATCTCCCCGAGGCATCCGTCCGCCCACGTGCCGCCCACGCTCGCCGTCACGGCGGTGGGGTGAGCGCACGGGTCCGCCGTCGGCGCCTCATCGTCGGCATCGCAGGCGGCCTCGTGCTCGCACTCCTCGGGGGTGTCGGTGCGCTCGCACTGCGGCTGCAGGGCAACCTCAGCTCCGAGGCCATCGCCGCCCCGACCGGACGTTCGACCGAGCCCGCACAGCCGGGCGCGCCGGACCCGGCGATCAACGTCCTGCTCCTCGGCTCCGACAGCCGTGACCTTGGGGTCGGCGACTACGGTGAGGACACCGGTACCAAGCGCAGCGACGCGATGGTGCTCGTGCACGTGTCCGAGGGCAACACCCGGATCGACGCGATGCAGATTCCGCGTGACACGCTGACCGACCTGTCGATGTGCATGGACACCGGGCGGGGGACGCCCGACGACTACGGCATGGTGAACGCGGCGTTGAACTCCGGTGCCGCCTGCTCGGTCGCTGCGGTGCAGGCGATGACCGGTGTGCCGATCGACCACTTCGTCGAGCTCGACTTCAGCGGCTTCCAGGCGATCGTCAACGGCATGGACGGGCTGGCGGTGTGTCTGCCGTCGGACATGGAGGACCCCTATTCGAACCTCGCGCTGCCCGCAGGGGCGCAGGTCATCGACGGGACGCAGGCGCTCGCGCTCGCCCGCACCCGGCATGCGGTGGGTGACGGCAGCGACATCTCCCGCCTCGGCAACCAGCAGATGGTGATGTCCGCGATCGTGCAGCGGGCGCTGAGTGCCGAGGTGCTCACCCGGCCGGACCGCCTCATCCGCTTCCTGGACGCGGTCACCTCCTCGCTCACCGTCGACACCGCGCTCGGCGACCTCGCGAGCCTGACCTCGCTCGCCCACCGGGTCTCGCAGGTGCCGGCGTCGGCCATCACCTTCCTGACGATGCCGTGGACCGAGGCGCCGTCGGACGCCAACCGGGTCGTCCCGAGTGATGACGCCGCGATCGTCTTCTCGAGCCTCGCCACCGATGTCCCGGTGCCGATCGCGGGAACCGCTGATGCGTCCCCCGCCGAGCCGGTCGCCCCGGTCGAACCGGTGCGGGTCGAGGCGGTCAGCGTCCTCAACGGCTCGCAGACGAACGGGGTCGCGACGGCGACGGCCGACCGACTGACCGCCCTCGGTTACACCGTCGCGTCGATCGGCGACGCGGAGACGGACACCCCGGTCACGGTCCTGCTCGCGCGCGACTCGGACGCGGCTCGGGCGACGGCCGCCTCCCTCGCCCAGGAGCTGGGGATCACCGTCGTCGTGAGCGGCGAACCGGGACCGGACGAGGAGGACGTCGTGCTCGTCATCGGCGACGACTTCGCCGCACTGGCCACGCCTACCGCACCGGCGCCCGTCGAGGTCGAGTCCCGCAACGCCGCCGCGGACCTCTGCGGCTGACGCGCCCGCGTCACTCGGCGGGTGGGACCCGCTCCGCCAAGCGGAGGAAGGCACTCACGGCGGGTGCCCCGAGGCTGTCGTGGCGCACGAGCAGGCCGATGCTCCTCGTGACCGGTGTCGGGAACCGGCGGACCCGGGCGCCGTTCGCCGCAGCCCAGTCGGCGAGCCGCTCGGGCACCACGGTCAGGCCGACGCCGGCGGTCGCGAACCGCGTGAGCGCGTCGCGCTGGGTGGTCACGATGACCCGCGGGGGCTGCACGCCGAAGCGGGCGTACGCCTCGTCGGTCACGCCGCGCATCGAGGTCCCGCGGGGGAGGGTCACCAGGGTGTGCGCAGCCAGCTCGTCGCCGGTGATGGTCGGTGGCGTGTGGCCGGCCTCGCGCTCGGCGACGGTCCTCAAGCCGGGGAGGACGATCGCGAACCGCTGTTCCTCCAGGAGTCGCACCTCGACACCGGGGCCGGCGGTGGCCACATCGGCCACACCGAGGTCGATGCGCCCGAGGTCGACGGCTTCGAGCAGTTCGGCGGAGTCGACGGCGCCCGTGACCTCGATGCGGACGTCGGGGTGCGCGGCGTGGAACCGCGCGACGAGCTCCGGGACGTGGGTTGCGACGAGCGAGGGGAGTGCGCCGATCCGGAGCGTGCCGACGGTGAGCGCGTGCTGGGCGTCGACGAGTGCGCGGAGCCCGTTCGCCTCCTGGAGCATCCGCCTCGCCGGGCCGAGGACGGACCGGCCGGCGTCGGTGATGTGCATGCGCCGACCGACCCGGGTGAAGAGCGCGAGCCCGAGGTCGGTCTCGCAGCGTTGGATGCGTCTCGTGAGCGAGGGCTGCGAGATCTGCAGGACATCGGCCGCCGCCGCGTACGATCCGTAGTCGACGACCGCGACGACCGCCTCCAGCTGCTCCAAGTTCATGCGTCGTGGGTCCGGATCATGCCTCCACGCTACCGACACCTGCTGGAGATGCCTGAGCGCAGGGGATCAGCCCCGGAGGAGGACGCTTCACCGAGGAAGCTCCTGGCCCGGAGCGGATCTCCTGCCGGTGCCTACCTCGCGCAGGCTTCGAACACGTGGGCGGGGTCGTCGGCCGTCAGGAGGTCGCGGTCGCGCAGGATCGTGGAGAACGGGACCTGCGGATCGGCGCACACCTCGTCGAAGGTGCCGCGCAGGTCGTCGGTGTACTCGATGTCCAGCACGGCGTCTCCGTACACCTCGGTGTAGGTGGCGCACTCGTCGAAGCGGTGGCACTCCTCCGCGACGGCGAAGTCGAACCCGACGTCGTCCCGTCCTCGCGTGCCGAGCTCGGCGGCGTTCTTCTGCCCGAGGAGGAGGCCCGCGTCGTGGGCGAGGTCGGCGTACCGGGTGGCGAGGGCGATCGCGTCCTCCACGGTGAGTCGACCGTCGGATCGGGTGTACGAGTCCAGATTGTCGATCTCGACGGCGTCGAAGCCGGCCTGCGCGCAGCGGGTGATGCTCGCGCCGACCCGCTCGGCGATCCGCGCGCGACGGAAGTCGGTGGAGAGGTCGAAGATGAGCTCGTCGGGCCAGTTCTCGTCGACGATCGGTTCGCCGTCGTCGTCGGTGAGGACGAGGTCCGGTTCGGCGAGCCAGGCCTCGCGATCGGCCGGCTGGCTCTGGAAGCCGTTGACGTAGCAGATGGAGTACCAGTCAGGGTCGGGGGAGTCGGTGCTGTCGCGCGCGACGCCGCCCACGCCGGCCGCCGGCTCGTAGCCACCGCCGAGCTGGTAGTCGAAGACGACGTCCGTGGGGAAGTCGCCCACCGACGGGGTCGATTCGGCACCGGAGCGTGTACCGCTCGGGACGGTGGAGCAACCGGCGGCGGTGACCGCGAGTAGGAGCGCGGTGCCCGCCGCGATGAGCTGGTGCGTGCGACGGGGGAGACGGGTCATGTCCCCAGCCTAGGTCGCGGTCCCGTCCCGGGGCCGTCGTCCAGCCGGTACCGTTGGGGCATGAAGTATCTGGTGCTGTTCTCCGCGGGTGCCGCGCTCATCCTGCTCGGGATCGTCTTCGCGCTGCTCCTCGAGCTGCCGGTCGGGTTCCGGATCGCCGGGCTCGTCGCCATGCTCCTCGGCACCATCCTCATGGGCGTGAACATCGGTCTCCAGTTCTTCGACCGCCGCAAGGAACGCGCGCGGCGCCTCTGAGCCACGGCAGCGCAACCACCTGACCAGGTCGGTTCCCCGGCGTTACCCTCGATGGAACCCGCCTCCACCGAGGCGGGACGACGACAACCCGGAGGCATCGTGGCGCGCGCGCTCTTCATCATCGACGTACAGAACGATTTCACCGAGGGCGGTGCGCTCGGCGTGGACGGCGGCGAGGCCGTCGCCGCGGGGGTCACGCAGCTGCTGGCCGAGCACGGGGACGAGTACGCGCACGTGTTCGCCTCACGCGATTGGCACGATGCCGAGGGCGACAACGACGGTCACTTCGCGACGGGTGAGCCCGACTACGTGACGAACTGGCCGGTGCACTGCGTCGCGGGGAGTGCAGGCGCCGAGTACCACCACGCGCTCGACACCAAGAGCGTCGGCACCCACATCCGCAAGGGCCAGGGTGCCCACGGATACTCGATCTTCGAGGGCGTGACGCCGGAAGGTCGGAGCCTCGACGAGGTCCTCACGGATGCCGGCATCACGGAGGTCGACGTCGTGGGTCTCGCGACCGACTACTGCGTCCGCCGGAGTGCGCTCGACGCCATCGAGCACGGCCTGCAGGTCCGCGTCCTCGCCGGTCTCGTCGCGCCCGTCGACCGGGCCGCCGGGGATGCGGCGCTCGCCGAGATCACCGAAGCCGGGGGAGTCGTCGTCCCCGCCTGAACTCCGTCCCCGGCCGCCTGTCGCAGATAGTAAGCTAGCTGCATATTATTTCGAGCAGGGCGAGAACGGGGCGCGCGCATGACGCACGGACGACACGGCGGAACGCAGACGGACGCGGACACCCGGACGCAGCAGCGGGATCGGGCGGGTGCGCCGCGGTGGCTGCGGGTCGTGCTCCCCGTGGTCCTCATCCTCCTCTGGCTCACGGCCGCCGGCGTCGGCGGTCCGTACTTCGGGAAGGTGAGCGAGGTCGCGACCAACGACCAGACGAGCTTCCTCCCCGCGAGCGCGGACGCGACCGAGGTGCAGACGGCACTCGACGGGTTCCGGGAGGGTGACGACATCCCGGCCCTCGTGCTGTTCGTCCGCAACGGCGGGATCACCGACGAGGACCGGGCGGCGATCGACGACGAGCTCTCAGCCCTGTCCTCCACCGAGGGCGTCGCCGACGGCGTTTCTCCGGCCATCCCCTCCGAGGATGGCGACGCGGTCGAGGTCTTCGTCCCGATCAGCGGCGACGCGGAGGTCGGCGACGTCGTCGAGGCCCTCCGTGCGCAGCTCGCCGAAGTTGCCCCGGCCGGCCTCGACGTCTTCGTCACCGGCCCGGCAGGGTTCACCGCCGACCTCAGCGACGCCTTCGCCGGCATCGACGGCATCCTCCTCCTGACCGCGCTCGGCGCCGTCTTCCTCATCCTCATCGTCGTGTACCGTTCGCCGGTCCTCCCGTTCCTCGTGCTCGGCACCTCCTTGTTCGCCCTCTGCACCGCACTCCTCACCGTGTGGTGGCTCGCGAAGGCCGGCGTCGTCCTGCTGAACGGCCAGGTGCAGGGCATCCTCTTCATCCTCGTGATCGGTGCGGCGACCGACTACTCACTGCTCTACGTCTCCCGGTACCGGGAGGCGCTCCGCGACCACGAGCGGCGGTGGGATGCGACGTGGGCTGCGCTCCGAGGATCGTTCGAGCCGATCGTCGCGTCGGGCGGCACCGTCATCGCCGGACTGCTCTGCCTGCTGCTCAGCGACCTGAACTCGAACAAGGCGCTCGGGCCGGTCGCCTCGATCGGGATCGTCTTCTCGGTCCTCGCGGCGCTCACCTTCCTGCCCGCGCTCCTGCTGGCCTGCGGTCGCACCTCGTTCTGGCCGCTGCGCCCGAAGTACGGGAGCGAGCACCGTGTGCGCGCCTCGTCGACCGACGACACCGCCGTGCCGACCACCGGTCTGTGGGGTGGGATCGCCCGCCTCATCTCCCGCCACGCCCGCGTCGTCTGGATCGGGAGCACCCTGCTCCTCCTGGTCGCGAGCCTCGGGGTCTTCCAGCTCAAGGCGGACGGCGTCGCCCAGAGCGACCTCATCCTCGGCACGTCCGAGGCCCGTGACGGTCAAGCGGCTCTCGGTGAGCACTTCCCGGCCGGTTCGGCGAGCCCCGTGTACGTCCTCGCGCAGGAGGGCGACGCTGCGCAGGTCATCGGCATCCTCGAGGAGGCGGACGGTCTCGACACCGTCCAGGTGCTGTCGGGCGACTCCGCGACCGGCACTGCGGATGCGACGGTCGGGGACGGGGAGGCGGTGTTCACGGCTCCCGCCGCTGGGCCGCCCGGGACCCCGGTGGCGTCGGCCGACCCGACGGTCGACGACGGCCGCATCGTGCTCCAGGCGACGCTCGACGCGGCACCGGACTCCGCGACGGCGGAGGAGAGCGTGCGACAGCTGCGCTCGACCCTCGACGCCGAGGTCGGTGCCCATACACCGGTCGGCGGCGTGACGGCCACCGCCATCGACTCGAACGACGCGTCCATCCACGACCGGAACCTCATCATCCCCGTGGTGCTCGCCGTCATCCTCCTCATCCTCATGCTGCTGCTCCGCTCGGTGCTCGCCCCGGTCCTGCTGATCCTCAGCGTGGTGGTGTCCTTCGGGGCGGCCCTCGGGGTCTCCGCGCTCGTGTTCAACCACGTGCTCGGGTTCCCGGGCGCGGACCCGAGCGTGCCGCTCTACGGCTTCGTGTTCCTCGTGGCGCTCGGGATCGACTACAACATCTTCCTCATGACGAGGGTCCGCGAGGAGTCGCTGCGGGTCGGAACGCGGGCCGGCGTGCTGCGGGGCCTGGCGATCACGGGTGGCGTGATCACCTCGGCGGGACTCGTGCTCGCGGCGACGTTCGCGGCGCTGGGCGTCATCCCGATCCTGTTCCTCGCGCAGATCGCGTTCATCGTGGCGTTCGGGGTCCTCCTCGACACGATCATCGTCCGGACGCTGCTCGTCCCAGCCCTCAGCCACGACATCGGGAGCGCCATCTGGTGGCCGTCGAAGCTCGCGAAGGGTCGTGTCGAGCACCGGCACGCGGCCTGACCGAGGCGGTCGAGGGAGGACTCCTTCCGGTCACTGAGCTTGTCGAAGTGCCCCCGGGCAGGTTCTCCGCATCGAGTACCTTGACCCCGGACAGCTACCCCTGCTCGGCGAGGAACGCGAGCACGGCGTCCTTGAACGCCCGCGACGAGACCGCGTTGAAGTGCTCGCGGCCGGGCAGCCCCACGTAGCGGGCGCCAGCGGCTTCGGCGAGCCGCCGACTCCCGGCGGCGACCGCGTCGTCGTCTCCGGTCACGAGCAGCATCGGCAGCGGCGGCACCTCGGCCGTGCTCGGTTGTGGCCCTCCGCGGAGGCCTTCCACCAGGGCGATGAGGGCCTCCACGTCGTTTCCCGGGACGCCCTCGGCCATCGCCACGTACGTGTCCGTGAGGGCGTGGGTGATCGTCGTCCCGGTCCTCATGTGGTGACGGGCCGCCTCCAGGTCGAAGTCGCGGAGCGAGTCGCCCTCGGGGAGACCGCCGAGGCTGAGCGAGCGCACACGGTCGGGGTGCCGGACACCCAACCGCCAACCCACCCGGGAGCCCAGCGAGTACCCGAGGTAGTGCGGTTCGTCGACGCCGTAGCCGTCGAGGACGGACAGGACGTCGTCGACGAGGATGTCGAGTCGGTATGCGGCGGGATCCGTCGGTTTGTCGGAGGCTCCGTGACCGCGTTGGTCGAGGGTCAGCAGACGGTACCCGGCGCGCGTCAGCGTGCGTGTCCACCCGGCGAGGTCCCAGTTGAGTCCGGCACTCGAGGCGAAGCCGTGCACCGCGACGATCGTGCCGAGGTCGCCGGTGCCCGGAGCCGGTTCGTGGAGGTAGGTCGCGATCCGGATGCCGTCCGTCGACATGACGTAGGTGGGTGCGGTCGGGGCAGGCTGAGGAAGCACCCGTCAACGATACCCGCGGTGGCGCCGCGCGGGCTCAGTCGACGGTGACCGGTCGTGGTCCCTGCTGCATCATCTCGGAGAGGTACGGGGCGACGACGCTCGTGGAGATGCGGCAGTCGAGCAGGAGGACGCCCTGCGCCCCGGCGTGGACCCAGTCGGTGAGTCCGTCGAGGTCCGCGAGCGTGTCGATCGTCACGCCCTGGCCCCCCAAGGCCCGCGCGAGGGCGGCGAAGTCGACCTCGTCGATGAGCATCGGGGTCTGGTCGAGTCCACGTGAGCCGTATTGGTGGACCTCGGCTCCGTAGGCGGCGTCATTGAAGACCACGATCACGCCGCTCGGCACCGTGCGGATGACGGTGTCGAGGTCCGGGAGTGCCATGAGACCGCCGCCGTCGCCGGTGCAGAGGACGGTGGTGCCCGTGTGCCCGGCCGCCGCTGCACCGACAGCGCTCGGGAACCCGAGTCCGATCGACTGGTACGCCGTCCCGACCATGACGAGGCGATCGGGGGAGGGGATGTCGAAGTACATCGGCGCCCAGCCGATGAAGTGGCCGCCGTCCTGCACGACCGTGCGGTCGGCCGGGAGCAGCTCGTCCAATCGGTGCGCGAGGCTGCGCGGGTCGAGCCGCCCGTCCGCGCACAGTCCGTCGCCGGACGAGCCGTCACCCAGATCGCGATCGAGGTGCGGTGCTGGGCGGGCGGCGCCGGCCGACGCGACCCATCCGGACCCCGCGCCGTCGGAGAGCCGTTCCAGGAGACCTGCGGCTGTGAGGGCCGCGTCACCGTGGATGAGCTCGTCGACCCTGGCGTTCGTCGGGGCGTCGGCGAGGTCGACCTGGATGACGTGCGCGTCGTGGGCGAAGGCCTCGCCGAACCGCATCGTGAACTGGTTGAGGCCGGCGCCGACGACGAGCACGACGTCCGCTTCGGCGATGCGTCTCGCGGCGTGCTCCGTCGCGAAGCCGCCGGCCACGCCGAGATCACGGGCGCTGGAACCGAAGAGCCCGCGTCCGAGCGCCGTGGTCGCGATGTGGGCGTCGAGCCGGTCGGCGAGCTCGCCGAGCACGGGGCCGGCGTCGGCCAGCCAGGCTCCACGCCCGGCCAGGATGAGCGGACGGTCTGCGCTGCGCAGGGCAGCGGCGGCGGCGTCCAGGCGCCGCGCGACCGGCTCCACGCGTGACGGCCGGACGAGCGCCGGGTGGTGCGGTGTCCCGTCGGCCCGCAGCGGTTCGTCGGATGCCATGGCGGCGAGGTCGTAGGGGATGGCGAGCACGACCGCGGTCCGGCGGTGGACGGCGTGCTCGATGGCGCGCAGCGTGGTCGCGGTGGCGTCGTCGCGGCCGACGGTGAAGGTCGGCGCACCGAGCCCGGCGGCGATCTGGAACTGGTCGACGTCCCAGGAGCGGGCGCCGGTGGTCGGGGCGTCACCGACGACGAGGACCAGCGGGATCTGGGCCATCACCGCCTCCGCGAGGGGCGTCAGGGTGTTGGTGAATCCGGCGCCGTAGGTCGCGGTCGCGGCAGCGAGGCCGCCACCCGCGCGGGCATAGGCGTCGGCTGCGGCGACGCCCCCGGCCTCGTGGCGCATGGCGGTGAAGCGGGTCCTGGTCGCGGCGAGGGCGTCGAGGAGGTGCGCGTTGCCGTTGCCCATGACCCCGAACACCTCTGAGACGTGGCGACTGAGTGCCTGCGCCACTCGGGCGGAGACGGTGGAGGGGCGGATCGACGTGGGAACGGTCGACGAAGCGTGTTCGGACATGGGAGACCTTCGAGAACGTGGACGGATGGGATTCCGTGTGTGTCTCGCCGGTGCTGGCCGCGCTATCGCCCTTTTTTCGAGCAACGACCCCCGTGCTGCGGAGTCTGACGAGCACACTCTACTCCGCGGCGACCACGCTGCACAGTGCGGCCTCGACAGCATCCGCTCCACATCCGTGACATCTGCCGGACAGCCGGACCCGGCTTCGACCGAAGCTTGCCGCATGATCCACATCGTGCAGGCCCACGCGGCCGAAGACCTCCTCGCCCTCATCCCCGGACTCGTCGGAAGCACTCCGAGATCGAGCCTCGTCGTCGTCCTGTTCGCCGGCCGTCACAGCCGCGGCGCACTCCAGGTGCACCTGCCGGCCGGAACGGACGTCGACCGGCAGGTGGCGGACGCCGCGGCGGAGCGCGCCCTCGGGTTCGCCTGCCGGGCCCCGGGTGTCGACGCCATCGTGCCCGTGGTCTACACGGACGACGCGTTCGGGGCCGGAGCGGAGCCACCGGGCAGGACCATCGCCGACGCGGTCCTCGAGCTGGCGGGCGCGCAGGGGTTCACGGTCAAGGACGCCCTCTGCTCGGCCGCTGACGGCTGGGGCTCCTACCTCGACCCTGGACTCCCCGCCGGAGGGCGTCCGCCGGCGATCGTGGCCTCGGCGGCGGTCCCGCCGGTCCCACCGCTCCCCTGGGAGCTCGTCACGACCGAGGTCCCGTCGGTGGACGTGGCGACGTTCGCAGCCGTCGACCTCGAGTACCGGGTGCTCTGCGCTCGACTGGCCTCCATGCTCGACGCGGCCGCCGATCACGCCCGCACGACCTGGCGGATCGACCTCGGAGACGTCGTGGAACGACTCGACGGCCTTCCTGGGGTCTTCGAGGACGCACTCGCCCGCGGTGTCGAGGCGATGACCGCCCGGGAAGTGGCCTTCCTGTTGCTGAGCCTGTCACGCCCGTGGGCGAGCGACCTCGCACTCATGCAGTGGGCGTTCGGGCGCGACCTCGGTGAGGAACTCGACGACGCCGAACGCGCGTACGGGCATCTGCCGGTCGGGGCGGACGACCCGGAGGTGTTCCACCGGGTCGCCCACCTGTTGGTCGGCGACGGACCGCATCCCGACGTCCAGCGCATCCGGGCGGCGAGCAGCCTGCTCCTCGGCGTCGCGGCGCGAGCGTCGGAGTCGGCACGCGTCGCGCCGCTCGCCATGCTCGCCTGGCTGTCGTGGGCGCTCGGCCAGAGCACGCGCGCGACCGCCTTCCTCGCCGAGCTGGCCGACGAGGAACTGGACCACCCGCTGGCGGCGACCGTCGGGTCGCTGATCCGCCAGGGGCACCTCCCGGCCTGGGCGTTCTGCAGTGCCGCGGGAACACGCGACGGCGTGGCCGCCCCGAGCGATCAGCCCGCCGCGTGACGCTCGAGGAAGTCGTAGACCTCGGAGTCGTCGACGCCCGGGAAGGTGCCGCTCGGCAGCGGCGAGAGGATGTGGGTGTGCAACCGGGCGCTCGGCCAGGCCTGCTCCCGCCACTTGTCCGCGAGGTCCGACGGTGGTCGACGGCAGCAGGTCGGGTCCGGGCAGGTGGAGACCGCACGCGTCGTGGTCTCCCGTCCGCGGAACCACTTCGCCTCGCCCCAGGGCACGCCGACCGAGATCGAGAACTCCCCGGCTTCGGTCGTGCCGGTCTGGGTCGCGCACCAGAAGGTACCGGCCGGGGTGTCGGTGTACTGGTAGAGCTCCGTGGTGCGGTTCGTCCGCGCGAAGGCGTTCCGCGCGCTCCACTTCCGGCACACGATCTGGCCCTCCACCGCGCCCGTCACGTCGACGGGCAGCGGCAGCGCATCGTTCTCATAGGCCTTCGAGATCGCCCCGTCCTCGGAGACCCGCAGGAAGTGCAGGCGCATGTCGAGCCGGGCGGTCGCCAGGTTGGTCAGGCGCAGCGCCGCGGCCTCATGGGTGACCCCGAAGGCGTCGCGGAAGTCCTCGACGGCCAGGTTGCGGTCGCGCTTGGCCTGCTGCAGGAACGACACCGCGGCCGTCTGTGGCATGAGCGCCGCCGCCGCGAAGTAGTTGATCTCGAGCCGTTGCCGGAGGAACTCCGCGTAGCTCGTCGGACGCTGGTGCCCGAGCAGGCGGTGTGCCATCGCCTGCAGGGCCATGGATCGCAGACCGTGTCCGCCGGGGATCGAGGCCGGTGGCAGGTAGATGCGCCCGTTCTCGAGATCGGTGACGCTGCGGGCGGAGTGCGGCAGGTCGTTGACGTAGATGAGGTCGAAGCCGAGCTGTTCCGCCATGATGCTCACCGTGCGGTGGGTGAGTGCGCCGGTGCTGTGCCCGGCACGCAGCACGCGCGACTCCGCGAGTTCCTCGATCTCGGGCAGATGGTTGTCGCGCTCCCGCATCCACTCCCGCAGCTCGGTGTTCGCGCGCCGCGCCTCCTCCGGGGTCGCGATCGCCTCGCTCGCGTGCCGCTGCAGTTCGCGGTGCAGGCCCACGAGTGCGCGGAGGGCTTCGTCGGGGATGCCCTTCGACGGCTTGACGATCGGCAGGGTCAACTCGCCGTAGAGGGCACTGCGCTGGAGCCGGTCCAACTCGATCTCCAGCGCCGCGCGGGGGTTCGGCGCTTCCTTCGACAGGAGGTCGGTCAGGTCGACCCCGAGCGCGGTCGTCAGCTCCTGCAGGACCGACAGCTTCGGCTCGCGCTTCCCGTTCTCGATGAGGGAGAGCTGGCTCGCCGCCAGCCCGACCCGTTCACCGAGGTCGTCGAGGGTGAGGCCTCGCCGGGTCCGGAAGTGCCGGATCCGATGGCCGAGCGTGAGGAGCTCGGCGGCGGCGTTCGATGCGGGAGTCGGCGTCATTCCTTCACCGTATCGAAAGAAACGGGATTCTTGAAGTCTTGAAGACCGTGAAGATCGATCGAAGTGGGCGCATGGTTGCTCTACGACCACTTCTTGACCGTCCCACCAACGCCGGAGGAACGCATGTCCATCGCAGAACTGATTCCCGACACCGCACCCGCTCCCGCTGCCCGCGTAGAGCTCCGAGCAGTGCCGCGCCCGCAGCAGAGCGGCCTCGACGAGCTGCACGCCTGGGTCGACGACCTGGCGGCACTGCTGGAGCCGTCCGCGATCCATTGGGTCGACGGCTCCGCGAGCGAATCGCACCGGCTCACCCACCAGCTCGTCGAGGAGGGGAAGCTGATCAAGCTCAACCCGGAGTGGCGGCCGAACAGTTTCCTGGCCCGCAGCGATCCGCGCGACGTCGCGCGCGTCGAGGACCGCACCTTCATCTGCTCCGAGCAGGAGGAGGACGCCGGGCCGACGAACCACTGGCGCGATCCCGCGGCGATGCGCGACGAACTGCACGGGGTCTTCGCCGGCAGCATGCGCGGTCGCACGATGTACGTCGTGCCGTTCTCGATGGGCGCGGTCGGCGGGCCGCTCTCGCAGCTCGGCGTGCAGATCACCGACTCGGCGTACGCGGTCCTCAGCATGGGCATCATGACGCGGATGGGCGACCGCGTCCTCGAACTCATCGCCGACGGACAGCCGTGGGTCCGGACCGTCCACTCGGTCGGCGCTCCGCTCGAGGCAGGGCAGGCCGATGTGGTCTGGCCGTGCAACGACACCAAATACATCGTCCAGTTCCCGGAGACGCGCGAGGTGTGGTCCTTCGGCTCCGGCTACGGCGGCAACGCACTCCTCGCGAAGAAGTGCTTCGCGCTGCGGATCGCCTCGGTCATCGGCCGCGACGAAGGCTGGTTGGCCGAGCACATGCTGCTGGTCCGGGTCGTCTCGCCGGAGGGTCGGGCGTTCCACATCGCCGCCGCGTTCCCCTCGGCCTGTGGCAAGACCAACCTCGCGATGCTGCGGCCGACGATCCCCGGATGGACGGTCGAGACCCTCGGCGACGACATCGCGTGGATCCGGCCCGGCGACGACGGCCGTCTGTACGCCATCAACCCGGAGGCCGGTTTCTTCGGGGTCGCACCCGGCACGGGCGCCGGCACGAACGCGACGGCCGTCGAGACCCTGTGGGGCAACACGATCTTCACCAACGTGGCGCTCCGCGACGACGGCGACGTCTGGTGGGAGGGGCTGACCCCCGAGCCGCCGGCCCACCTCGTCGACTGGCAGGGCCAGGATTGGACGCCCGAGTCGGGCCGTCCTGCGGCCCACCCGAACTCGCGGTTCACCGTCGCGGCGGCGCAGTGCCCGTCGATCGCCGACGACTGGGACGCAGCCGACGGCGTGCCGCTCGACGCGATCCTCTTCGGCGGACGTCGTGCCACGAACGTGCCGCTCGTGGTCGAGGCCAGCAGTTGGGAGCACGGCGTGTTCATGGGGGCGACGATCTCCTCCGAGCAGACTGCGGCGGCCGAGGGCACGGTCGGGGAGCTCCGTCGCGACCCCTTCGCGATGCTCCCGTTCTGCGGCTACAACATGGCGGACTACTGGAGCCACTGGCTCCGCGTGGGCGGCGCACTCGAGCACGGCAAGGCGCCGCGGATCTTCCAGGTCAACTGGTTCCGGAAGGACGCCGACGGCTCCTTCCTCTGGCCGGGCTTCGGTGAGAACTCGCGGGTCATCGAGTGGATCGTGCGGCGGCTCGAGCACGAGGTCGATGCACGGGAGTCCGCGATCGGCCGGTTGCCGGTCCTCGACGAGCTCAACCTCGACGGCATCGACGTGCCCGAGGCAGACCTCGACGCCCTGTTCGCCGTCGATCGCGAGTCCTGGCTCGTCGAGTGCGACCTCACCGAGTCCTTCTTCGACACCTTCGGCAACCGCGTCCCGGCCGCCCTCCGCGCAGAGCTCGCCGCGCTGCGCTACCGCCTCCGGTCCTGACCCTCGACCTCCATTCGCCCAGTTTTGGGCGAATGGAGGTTCGTTCGCCCATGTACGGGCGAATGAACCGGCGACGAGGGTGCTCCACAGCTCGACGGTTGGCCGGGACAGTACCGCGCGACCGATCGCGCCGGTCGCGCACCGACCGATCGCGCGACGATCGAAGCATGACGTCAACAGGTCTGCCCGATCACCACGCGTTCTCCGTCCGCTCGGCGTTGGAGCAGGGGGTCTCGCCGGAGCGCCTCCGCACGACGCGTGTTCCAGCACCGTTCCCGGGGGTACGGAGTTTCACTGCACCGCGCCGGGGCGCGGACCTGCCTCCCGAACAGCGTCATCTCGCGCACCTGGAGCTGTGTCGCGCGTACGCCCAGCGAATGGCACCGGCGCAGTTCTTCTCGCACCTGTCGGCCGCGCATCTGCTGGATGCTCCGCTTCCGGCGCGGCTGCGCTGGGACGAGGTGCATGTCGGCGTCCGGCCGCCGGACCGAGCGCCCAGGGTTGCCGGGGTCGTCGGCCATCGCTTGGCGGGCCTCTTCGGCGATCCGATCCTCATCGAGAGGCTCGCGGTCGTGAGTCCCGCCGATATGTGGTGTCAGCTCGGACCGATGCTCGACATCGATGAGCTGGTCGCGGTCGGAGATCATCTCGTTCGGGAGCGTGGTGCTTCCGGCCGGTGGGGTCACCAGCGCCTTCCGGCACTGTGCTCGCTCGACGACCTTGTCGCGGCACTCAACGGATCCCGGCATCTCGGCGCGGGGTCACTCCGTGCCGCGCTCCCGCAGATCCGCGCTGGTTCCGAATCGCCGAAGGAGACGGAACTCCGACTCGCCTTCGTTCGTGCCGGCCTCCCGGAGCCGGTGCTCAACCACGAACTCCACGATCGCCGGGGGCGATTCATCGCACGTCTCGACCTCGCCTACCCGGTGTATCGCGCAGCGTTCGAGTACGACGGGCGCCAGCACGCCACCGACGCGGGTCAGTTCGCCAAGGACGTCGACCGGATCCATGCCGTCACCCGACTCGGCTGGTCCCACGACCGCTTCCTCGCACATCACCTGCAGGCGGGTGCCGCCGTCGCGATCGACCGAGCGCGCGAGCGCCTCATCGCCGCAGGATGGCGCCCGTGACTCCGTTCATTCGCCCATCTTTGGGCGAATGAGCACCCGTTCGCCCAAACATGGGCGAACGAACCGGGGTCACACGAGGAGCTGGTGCTTGGCGAGTTCGCGGTAGAGCGGGACCTCGGTCACGAGGTCGCTGTGGGTGCCGACGCCGACCACCCGACCGTCCTCGAGGACGACGATCTGATCGCTGTCGACGACGGTCGAGAGCCGGTGCGCGATGACGATGAGTGTGCGTCCCGTCGCGACCGCGTCGATGGCCTCACGCATCATCTGCTCGTTGACGCCGTCGAGGCTCGACGTCGACTCGTCCAGCAACAGGATCGGGGGAGCCGCGAGGATGGCGCGCGCGATCGCAAGGCGTTGCCGCTCGCCACCCGACAACATGATGCCGTCCTCGCCGACCGGAGCGGCGAGACCGAGCGGGTTGCGGTCGAGGACCCCGCCGAGGTTGACCGCGTGCAGCACACGCTCGCAGTCGGCGTCGCTCGCATCCGGCGACGACAGCAGCAGGTTGTCGCGCAGCGTGCCGGCGAGGACCGGAGCGTCCTGTTCGACGTACCCGATCTGATCCCGGAGGTCGGCGCGGGGGATCGTGCGGATGTCCACCCCGCCCAGGCGGATGGCACCGGCGGTCGGGTCGTAGAAGCGTTCGATGAGCCCGAGGATGGTGCTCTTGCCGGCGCCGGACGGTCCGACGAGTGCCGTGCGTCTGCCCTGCATCGCGGCGAAGGACACCCCACGGAGCACCTGACGGCCGAGCGCTGACTGCGCCTCGGTGAGTCGCGCTGCGTCGGCGGTGACCACCTCGGGCGCGCTGGTGCCCTCGCTCAGCGCCTCGGTCGCGAGTGCTTCAGCCGCAGCCCGTTCGCGCTCGATGACCGCCGCGTCCGGGTAGGCGAACTCGACGCCGTCGAACTCGATGGCCGGTGCGGAGGCCGAGGCGGTCCCGGGCCGGCCGACCCTCGCGGCGATGGCGGCGTCGTCGTCGCCCTCGTCGGGCAGGTCGAGGATCTCCTGGATCCGGCCGAGCGCTCCGAGCGCCTGGTTGACGCTCGTGATCGCGCCGAAGGCCTGGCCGAGCGGCATGATCATCATGAACAGGAAGAGGATGAACGCGACGAGACTCGCGATGGTGATGGCGCCGGACGCGACGCGGAACCCGCCGACGCCCAGGACGACCAGGAACGAGGTCTGCATGGCGATGCCGGCGACCGGGACGACCAGTGAGGAGATCTTCGCGATCCGGACGCCGACGCCGTAGACCTCCTTGGCCACGCCGTCCACCGCGTCGATCTCACGGTCGGTCGCGTTGGACGCCCGGATGGTGCGGATGGAGCTGATGGCCCGCTCGACCGCGGCGGCGAGCTCGCCCACCTTGGTCTGCTGCTCACGGCTGGCGACGCGGATGCGTCCGCTCAGGGCGACGACCACGACGACCGAGACGATCACGACGAGGAGGGTGAGACCCAGCAGGACGGGGTCGATGATCGCCATGGCGATGAGCGCCCCGAGGAAGGTGATGGCACCGCCGACGGCGTCCACGAAGCCCTGCGTCAGGACGGCGTAGAGCATCGTCGTGTCGCTGCCGACCCGCGAGACGAGGTCGCCGGTGCGGCGCGTGTCGAACTGGCTGATCGGCAGCCGGAAGATGCGCGCGATCAGCTGGCGCCGGGAGGAGTAGACGACCCCGGTGCCTGCGCGCTGCAGGAGATAGTGCTGGTACCCGCTGATGACGCCGGAGACCACGACGAGCCCGACGAGGAGCCAGGCCAGGTTGCCGAGCGACCGGCCCGCCTCGACGACCCCGATCACCTGGCTGACGATGAGCGGCTGGGCGAGCGACGCGGCCGCTCCGATGACGCTCAGGATGATGACGACGATGAGGATCGAGCGGTGCTCGAAGATGTACGGCATGAGCTGCTTGAGGCTCGCGCGGGGACCGTCGTCCTTCGGTCGGCTGAACGGGTTGCGGCTGCGTGCCGGGCGCGCTGGGGTGCTCATGGTGCTCTTCCTCCGAGGTGCGGTGCGCGGCTCCGAGACGGCCATGGCGACGGCGCACCGTGGTTCAACTCTAGGCGAGAGTCGCATGCGCCGAGCCCGAAGCCGACGCACCGAGCGCGGACGCACCGAGGGCCGGTGCGCGGAGTTGTCCTCCACGCACCGGCCCTCGGTGACCGCCTCGATCAGGCGTCGATGTCGACGTCCTTGGTCTCCTTGGAGACGATGAGGGCGACGAGCGTGATCAGGGCCATCGCCGAGAGGTAGACGCCGACCCAGAACGGGCTGCCGCCGCCGGCGCTCCACAGCGCGACGGCGATGAACGGTGCGACCGCGGCACCGAGGATCGACGACACGTTGTACGAGATGCCGGACCCGGTGTACCGCACGTTCGTCGGGAACAGTTCGGGCAGCAGGGCGCCCATCGGTCCGAAGGTGAATCCCATGAGGCTGAACCCGATGATGAGCCAGATCATGACCCCGGTGAACCCGGCGCCGAGCAGCGGGACCCAGACGAGCCCGAACACGAGGATCGCGCTCGTCACGACGATGAGCGTCTTGCGGCGTCCGTACTTGTCGGCGAAGGGGCCGGACACGAGCGTGAAGATCCCGAAGAACACCACGCCGGCGATGAGCATGAGCACGAAGGTCGTGTAGCTGTAGCCGAGCCCGGCGACCGGTGCGTCGAGCGGCGCACGGCCGTAGCTCAGGGAGAACGTCGTCATCAGGTAGAAGAGGACGTACGTGGCGAGCATGAAGAAGGTGCCGAGGATCAGCTTGCGCCAGTGCAGCTTGAAGACGCTCGCGAGCGGCGACCGCTGCACCTTGCCCTGCTCCTTCGCGTTCGTGAACGCGTTGCTCTCGACGAGGCGGAGTCGGACCCAGAGGCCGACGATCACCATGACGACGGAGAAGAGGAACGGGATGCGCCAGCCCCACTCGAGGAAGGCCTCGGACGGCATGGACGGGTCGTCGCTCGGCAGGATCGCCGCGATGATCAGGAAGAGTCCGTTGGCGATGATGAAGCCGATCGGCGCACCGAGCTGCGGGAACGTACCGAACAGGGCGCGCTTGCCGGTCGGCGCGTTCTCCGTCGCCACGAGGGCGGCTCCCGACCATTCGCCGCCGAGCGCGAAGCCCTGACCGATGCGGAGGATCACGAGGAGCAGCGGAGCGACCCAGCCGACGAGCTGGTAGGTCGGCAGCAGGCCGATGAGGAAGGTCGCGATCCCCATCGTGAGGAGGGCGCCGACGAGGGTCGCCTTCCGGCCCCGCTTGTCGCCGAGGTGCCCGAAGATGACGGCACCGACGGGGCGGGCGACCATCGCGGCGCCGAACACGGCGAACGAGGCGAGGAGACCAGCGGTCGGGTCCTCGCTCGGGAAGAAGAGATGCGGGAAGACGAGGACGGCGGCCGTCGCGTAGACGTAGAAGTCGTAGAACTCGATCGTCGTGCCGATGAGGCTGGCGAGGACGACACGGGAGCGCGGATTGACCGGGGCCTTGGTGACTGGGGTTGCTTCGAGAGACATGCGTGCGCGTTTCGGTTCGGGAATGGACGCCGTCGAAGCATCAGCACCGGTCGCGCACGCCCGCCGACGACGGCAGGATCAGAGGTTCGCCCGCTTGTGGCAGGACCATGACACTGTACGCCGAAGTACGGCATTCCGGTATTCGGTTGCCCTGCGGGGCGAATGCCGATGCCGGAATGCCGCGTGATGCGCCTCCGGTCGGGTCAGCCGCGCAGCTCGCGGAGGACGACCGCGGTGGCGACGGCGGCATCGGCGGCCTCCGCGCCCTTGTCCTCCTTCGACCCGGGCAGCCCCGCGCGGTCCAGCCCCTGCTTCTCGTCGTCGAGCGTGAGGACGCCGAAGCCGACGGGCTTGCCCGTCTGGATGCTGACCTGGGTGAGGCCGCTCGTCGCGGCGCCGGAGACGTACTCGAAGTGCGGGGTGCCGCCGCGGATGATGACCCCGAGTGCGACGACCGCGTCGGCGCCGGCCTCGAGGGCTGCCTTGGCGACGACCGGGAGTTCGAAGCTCCCGGGGACCCGCACGAGGCGGTGGTTGGCGCCGCTGGCGTCGAGGGCCTTCACGGCTCCGGCGATGAGGCCGTCGGTGATGGTCTCGTGCCAGGTGCCGGCGATGACGACGATGTCGAGGCCGGTGCCGTCGACGCTGATGGTGGGGGATCCTTCGCCGCTCATGCGGTCTCCTGTCTTCGTCCCCCGAATGCCTCGAGGGGGTTGGTGGTGTGCTCGCTCCCCGAGTCGGTCGGGGATGAGGACTACTGGTGGGGGTGCGGTTCGGGTGCGAGCTCGAAGCCGATGCTGTGGCCCATGCGGTCGCGCTTCGTCTCGAGGTAGCCCTCGTTGAACAGACCGACGCCGACGACCAGCGGGACGCGCTCGCTGACGGCGATGCCGTGGTTCGTGAGCTGGCGCTCCTTCTCCGGGTTGTTCGAGAGCAGGCGCACGGAGGTGATGCCGAGGTCCGTCAGGATCGCGCTCGCCGCCGTGTAGTCGCGGGCGTCGGCCGGCAACCCGAGTGCGAGGTTGGCGTCGAGGGTGTCGAGACCGTCCTCCTGCAACCGGTAGGCGCGCAGCTTGTTGACGAGGCCGATGCCGCGCCCCTCGTGCCCGCGGAGGTAGACGACCACACCGCCGTGGCGCTGGATGGTGTCGAGGGCGCTGTCGAGCTGCGGTCCGCACTCGCACTTGAGCGAGCCGAACGCCTCGCCGGTCAGGCACTCCGAGTGGACGCGCACGAGCGCGCCGGTGGCCTGCGGGTCGCCGGCGATGATCGCGACGTGGTCGGCCCCGGTCCTGCGGTCGCGGTAGGCGCGCAGCCGGAACGAGCCGTGGGTCGTCGGGACGGTCGTCTCCACCTCGAACGACACGTTCGACGACTCGGGGATGGCCGCCTGCGCGGCGCGTTCCTCGGCGCACACCGCGGCCGCGTCGGGATTCTCCTCGAGGAAGGCGATGAGTGCGGCGATGGTCGTGACGAGCACGCCCTCCCGCTCCCCGAGGGCGATGAGGCCGGGCAGACGCATCATCTCGCCGTCGTCGGCGACGATCTCGGAGATCGCCCCGACGGGGACGAGCCCCGCGAGCTTCATGAGGTCGACGGCCGCCTCCGTGTGCCCGTCGCGCTCGCGCACCCCGCCGTCGACGGCGCGCAGCGGGACGATGTGTCCGGGGCGCGAGAGGTTGGCGGGCACGGACGCCGGGTCGGCGAGCACGCGCAGGGTGTGCGCGCGGTCGGCGGCGCTGATGCCGGTGCTGAGCCGGTCGGCCGCGTCGACCGTGACGGTGTACGCGGTGCCTCTGGGGTCCTCGTTGAGCGCGACCATCGGCGGGAGGGCCAGACGGTCGGCGATCTCGTTCGTCATCGGTGCGCAGATGAAGCCGGAGGAGTGACGGACCGTCCACGCGATCCACTCCTGGGTGGCGGACTCCGCGGCGAGGATGACGTCGCCCTCGTTCTCACGGCCTTCGTCGTCGGCCACGATGACCGGACGACCCTGGCGGAGTGCCTCGAGGGCCTCCGGGATGCTGGCGATGGTCATGCGTTGCCCCTTCCGGTGGCGGTGGTGCCGACCGGGTCCGCGGACTGCGGATCCTGGCCGATGCTGCTGGGGAGTGCCGACTCGAGACGGCTGAATGCGAGCATGCGTTCGACGTGCCGGGCGAGGATGTCGGTCTCGAGGTTCACGCGGTCGCCGGGGACCCGGTCGCCGAGCGTCGTCGCGGCCAGCGTCTCGGGGATGAGGGACACCTCGAACCAGGCTTCCGGCGCATCCGGTGCGCTGATGGCGCTGACGGTGAGCGAGACGCCGTCGACGGTGATCGATCCCTTGTCGACGACGAGTGGCGCGAGCGCCGCGGGGAGCGAGACGCGTACGACGCGCCAGGCCTCGCCGGGCACCGTGGCCAGGACGGTGCCGGTGCCGTCGACGTGACCTTGGACGATGTGGCCACCGAGGCGGTCGCCGACGCGGGCCGCACGTTCGAGGTTGACCGGCGATCCGACCGTGACGCCGTCGAGCGAGCTCATCACGAGGGTCTGCGCCATGACGTCGGCGGTGAAGGTGTCAGCGGTCTGCTCGACGACGGTGAGGCAGACGCCGCTCACGGCGATGGAGTCCCCGTGCCGCGTGCCCTGGAGGGCCACCGGGCCGCGGACGGTGAACCGTGCCGAGTCCTCGCCGTGGTCGATGGCGACGATGGTGCCGAGTTCTTCGATGATGCCCGTGAACATGGGTGGTCCGTTCTCTGGGGGTCAGACGGTGAGGTCGTGGGCGGCCGAGGCGGAGGCGCTGCGGTCGGGTGTCGTGATGACGAGGAGGTCGTCGCCGAGCGGTTCGACGCCGACGGTGGTGAGGCGGATCGCATCGCCGATGGTGTCGACACCGAGGTCGCCGATCGCGAGGCGAGGGCCGCCGAGGAGCACCGGGGCGAGGTAGGTGAGGACCGTGTCGGCGAGTCCCGCGCGGAGGAACGCTGTGGCGATGGTCGGGCCGCCCTCGATGAAGACGCTCCGGACGCCCGCGGCGCGGAGCTCGGCCAGCAGCGCAGCCGGATCGTGCCCGTGGTGGAGGACGACCGGCCGGGGGTGACGGTGGACCGCGGCGTCCCGGGGGATCGGGCGATCACCCATGACGACGGGCAGGGGCTGCTCGGGCAGGAGGTCGCCGCGGTCGTTGCGAGCGGTGAGGCTCGGGTCGTCGGCGAGGACCGTCCCCGTGCCGACGAGGATCGCGTCGTGGGCGGCCCGTCGACGGTGGACGTCGTCGCGAGCGGCATCGCCGGTGATCCAGCGGCTCGTGCCGTCGCTCGCGGCGATCCGCCCGTCGAGACTCGAGGCCCACTTCACCGTGACGGTCGGGCGGCCGAGGCGGGCGGTGGTGAGCCAGTCGTCGAGGAGGTCCTCCGCCGGTCCGGCGAGCACGCCGCCGACGACGGTCACGCCGCCGTCCTGGAGCCGTTCCGCTCCGCCTCCGGAGTGGTGGCCGGGGTCGTCCACGGCGAACACGACCCGCTCGACGCCGGCTTCGAGGAGGGCGACGGCACACGGACCGGTCCGGCCCGTGTGGTTGCAGGGTTCCAGGGTGACGACGGCGGTCGCGCCGCGGGCCGCTCCGGGTGCGAGGTGCGACAGGGCGTCGACCTCGGCATGCGGGGTGCCGGCTCCACGGTGCCAGCCCTCGGCGAGCACGGTGCCGTCGGCGTCGAGGATCACGCAGCCGACGCGGGGGTTGACGCCGCGGGACGGGCCGTTGGCAGCGAGTTCGAGCGCACGCAGCATGGCCTGCTCCTCGCGGACACTCGCCTGCGGTGCCTCGGTTCCTGCGCTCATCTGTCCGTCATCTCGGTCGGTACTGACACGAGTTCCGGGGTCGCGGGCAGGTGCTCGCCGGCGTCGACCATCGGCCGACGCCCGTGCTTCCTTCCATCCGGACTCGAACGCCGCCTGCGAGCAGACGCGTTCATAACCGTCGGTCCTGGAGTTCCACCAGGTCAACCGGGCCTCGCTTGCGCGAGACACGGGTCGCGGACTATCACCGCCGGTTCGGACTCTCACCGACCCCGGAGCACGTTACGTGTTGTCGATTCTAGGCCAACGGCCTGAGTGGGTGCCCTATTCCCGGTTCGGATGACGCCCGGTTGCAGCGCCTGATGCGGCCGGGATCAGCGCTGGGCGTCGTGCTGGTCGATCGCCGCGCGGGCCGTTCCCTCGTCGACCACGAGGTCGGAGATGAGTCCTCCCGCCAACGCCCCGAGGAGCGGGGGCACCTTGGCGGCTCCGGCGACCACGCAGATCCGACGGGAGACGCCGCGCAGCACGTCGAGGTCGGGCCCGGACGCACGGTTGTTGAAGGGGATGTCCCGCCAGGAACCGTCGGCTCTGAAGAACACCGTCGCGACGTCCCCGACCGCCCCGGCGCTCGCGAGCGCCTCGAAGTCGCTGTCGTCGAGGTAGCCGCCGACGTACACATGGCTGGGCACCCCCGAGAGCTGCGAACCGAGACCGAACAGTGCGACGTCCATGCGGCGCTGGATCTCGAGCACCCGTCGGATGCTGCGCTCCCGCCAGAGGGCGAGCTTGGTCGCCGGATCATCGAAGAAGGCCGGCACCGCGAACTGTTGCGCGTAGGCCCCGTAGGCGTCCGCGTATCGATGCAGGATCTCGCTCGCGTAGAGGATGCCCGAGGTGCGCGTGTTGGCCGCACCGTTCAGCTGGACGATCTGCGAGTTGTGGGTCCGCTTGGGGGTGAGGTGCCTCGCCACCGCACTCACGGTCGAGCCCCATGCCAGGCCGAGCGTCATGTTCGAGTCGAACACCGAGCCGAGAAAACGTGCAGCCGAGAGGGCGACGCGCTCCAGGCGGTCGATGTCGCTCGTGTGGTCGGGGACCGGGACGATGTGGGCGGTCACGCCGAAGCGGTCGCGGAACTCCGCCTCGAGCCGAGACGGCATGTCGTGCGGGGAGCGCACCTGGATGTCGACGAGCCCGCTCTCCCGGGCGTATCCGAGTAGGCGGGACACCGACGACCGAGAGGTGTGGAGCTCCTGGGCGATGGCCTCCATGGTGAGATCCTGCACGTAATACAGCTGTGCGGCGCGGAGCGCCTCGGCCGTCCGGTCCGGCTGGCTGAGCGCGTCTGCGAGCGACATCGGTCTCCTTGCACGTTTGTTCACTAGGGCTGTTCAGAGTTGCAGCGGGTGTCACGATGTATTCAGTCACATCATTCGGCGGCGCGCAATCCCGGCAGCGTCGCGTTCCAACCGCGAAGAAGCGAGGCATCTCATGTCCCTCAAGTCGTCAGCTCCCCGTTCCACCGTCCAGTCCGTCATCGACCGCCCGCAGGCGTCGGTGCTCATCATCGGCGGCGGCATCAACGGCATCGCGACCTTCCGCGACCTCGCGCTCCAGGGCGTCGACGTCACGCTCGTGGAACGCAACGACTGGGCCTCCGGTGCCTCCGCAGCGTCGAGCCACATGATCCACGGCGGCATCCGCTACCTCGAGAACGGCGAGTTCCGTCTCGTCCAGGAGTCGGTGCAGGAGCGCAACGGGCTCATCAAGATCGCCCCGCACTACGTGAAGCCGCTCGAGACCACGGTCCCGATCTTCTCGACCTTCTCGGGCATCCTCTCCGCACCGCTGCGCTTCCTCACCCACAAGCAGGGCAAGCCGCAGGAGCGTGGTGCGCTGCTCATCAAGGTGGGCCTCACCGCGTACGACTCCTTCTCCCGGGACGGCGGCAGCGTGCCGCGCCACCGCTTCCACGGCCGCAAGAAGTCCCTCGCCGACCTGCCGAAGATGAACCCCGGCCTCAAGTACACGGCGACCTACTACGACGCCTCCATGCACGACCCGGAGCGCCTCGCACTCGACGTCCTCATGGACGGCCTCGCCGCCGGCCCGCACGCCCGCGCCGTCAACTACGTCGAGGCGGTCGGCATGGGAGCCGACGGCGTCGAGCTCCGCGACACCGTCACCGGCCAGACCTTCACCGTGACGAGCGACGTCGTGGTCAACACCTCCGGCCCCTGGACCGACCTCACGAACGCCGGCCTCGGCGAGCCGACGACCTACATGGGTGGCACGAAGGGCTCGCACATCGTCCTCGACAACCCGGAGCTCTACGCGGCCACCAAGGGGCGCGAGATCTTCTTCGAGCACGAGGACGGCCGCATCGTCCTCATCTACCCGCTCAAGGGCAAGGTCATGGTCGGCACGACCGACATCGACGCGGACCCGAGCACCCCGAGCGTCTGCACCGAGGAGGAGGTCGACTACTTCTTCGACCTCGTGAAGCACGTCTTCCCGACCATCGCGACCTCGCGCGAGCAGATCGTGTACCGGTTCTCCGGCATCCGTCCGCTGCCGAAGCACGACGACGAGGCCCCCGGCTTCGTGTCGCGCGACTACCGGATCGAGCGCCGGGCCGCCGCTGCACGTCCGTCCACCACCGTGTTCAGCCTCGTCGGTGGCAAGTGGACCACCTTCCGGGCCCTCGCCGAGCACCTCAGCACGGATGTGCTCAACACCATCGGTGCCCCGCGACCCGTGCAGACCCTCGGACTCGCGATCGGCGGCGGCGCCGGCTTCCCGCGCACCGACGCCGCGACGCGTACCTGGGTCGCCGCGCACGAGGACGGCACCGGTGCGAAGCGCGCCGAGCAGCTGCTCAACCGGTACGGCACGAAGGCAGCCGCACTCCTCGAGCACTTGTCCGAGCACGGCGACGACCGCTTGCAGGGCGCTGCCGACTACAGCGTGCAGGAGCTGGAGTACCTCGTCGAGCAGGAGCAGGTCGTGCACCTCTCCGACGTGCTGCACCGCCGCACGAGTCTCGCCTTCACCGGATCGCTCACCGCCGACCTCGTCGACGAGATCGCCCGCGTCGTCGGTGGTGTCCTCGGGTGGGACGACGCCGAGCGGACCGCGCAGATCACCGCAGCGCTCGACCGCCTGCGCGACGCCCACCAGGTCGAGCTCCGGGTCGACGCCGCCAAGGAGGCCCCGGCGTTCTCATAATGCACGAATGTGCAGGCAAGGCCCTTGTCCTGTGCAACAGGAGCTGGCTACCTTACAAGCAACTGGTCAGTGCAACCTAGCCCAGCGGGGCTCGCGCCTCGGCGTCGGCCCCCACACGGCCACACCTATGAAAGGTCAATGAAGACATGAACCTCGGAACCATCTTCCTCTCCGAGACCGTGGGGACGGCGATGCTCGTCCTCCTCGGTACCGGTGTGGTCGCCACGGCGATCCTCACGAAATCCAAGGGCCTCGGTGGCGGCTGGCTGCTCATCAACTTCGGTTGGGGCCTCGCGGTCTTCGCCGGTGTCACGGTGTCCTACGCCTCCGGCGGACACCTGAACCCCGCCGTCACGATCGGCTTCCTCACCACGGGGTCGATCGACTTCGGTACGGCGCTCGTCTACTGGGCGGCGCAGATGGTCGGTGCCTTCATCGGTGCCGTGCTGACGTACTTCGCCTTCAAGCAGCACTTCGACCAGGAGGAGGACCCGGGCAAGAAGCTCGGTGTCTTCTCGACCGGTCCGGAGATCCGCAGCTACGGCTGGAACCTCGTGACCGAGGTCATCGCGACCTTCGTCCTCGTCTTCGTCGTGATGTCCTTCGGCAAGACCGGCCCCGACGCGGTGGTCATCGAGGGCGTCCCCGGAGGACTCGCAGCCCTCGGCGCCCTGCCCGTCGCCCTGCTCGTCGTCGGTATCGGTGCCTCCCTCGGTGGCCCGACCGGCTACGCGATCAACCCGGCACGTGACCTCGGTCCGCGCATCGCCCACGCCATCCTCCCCATCAAGGGCAAGGGCAAGAGCGACTGGTCCTACGCCTGGGTGCCGGTCGTCGGCCCCCTGCTCGGTGGTGTCCTCGCGGCCCTCGCCTCGATGGTGCTGCTCCCGGCCGTCTGACCTGACGCTGCGGCGGTGACCGGACACGACCACCGCCGCGGCACCCCGGGGTACCGGTTCCGGTGCCTCACCTCGCAACGCACGCAACGAAGGAGTATCCAATGGCGGACTACGTCATCGCAATCGACCAGGGGACGACGAGTTCCCGGGCCATCGTCTTCGACAAGAGCGGATCGATCGTCTCGACGGGCCAGCTCGAGCACGAGCAGATCTTCCCGAAGGCCGGCTGGGTCGAGCACAACCCGAACCAGATCTGGAACAACACCCGCGAGGTCATCGGCCAGGCGCTCAGCAAGGCCAACATCACCCGGCACGCCATCGCGGCCATCGGCATCACGAACCAGCGCGAGACCGCCGTCGTCTGGGACAAGACCACCGGTCAGCCCGTCTACAACGCGATCGTCTGGCAGGACACTCGCACGCAGGACATCGTGAACCGCCTCGCCGCGGACGGTGGCGTCGAGCGCTTCAAGAAGACCGTCGGCCTGCCGCTGGCGACCTACTTCTCCGGCACCAAGATCGTCTGGATCCTCGAGAACGTCGAGGGTGCTCGCGAGAAGGCCGAGGCGGGCGACCTCCTCTTCGGCACGACCGACAGCTGGGTCATCTGGAACCTCACCGGTGGTGTCAACGGCGGCGTGCACGTCACCGACGTCACGAACGCCTCGCGCACGCTCTTCATGGACCTCGAGACCCTGCAGTGGGACGACGAGATCCTCAAGGCGTTCGGCGTCCCGAAGTCGATGCTCCCGGAGATCAAGAGCTCCTCCGAGGTCTACGGACACGCGTCCGACGACAGCCTCCTCCGCGAGACCCCGATCGCCGGCATCCTCGGCGACCAGCAGGCGGCGACCTTCGGGCAGGCCGCATTCCAGCAGGGCGAGGCCAAGAACACCTATGGCACCGGTAACTTCATCATCTTCAACACCGGTGAGGAGATCGTCCACTCCGAGAACGGTCTGCTGACGACGCTCGGCTACAAGCTCGGCGACGCGAAGCCGCACTACGCGCTCGAGGGTTCGATCGCCGTGACCGGTTCGCTCGTCCAGTGGCTGCGCGACAACCTCGGCATGTTCTCCTCGGCTCCCGAGGTCGAGGCGCTCGCCAAGACCGTCGAGGACAACGGTGGCGCGTACTTCGTGCCGGCATTCTCCGGGCTGTTCGCGCCCTACTGGCGCCCGGACGCCCGCGGTGCGCTCGTCGGGCTCACCCGCTATGTCAACAAGGGCCACATCGCCCGCGCCGCCCTCGAGTCGACCGCGTTCCAGACGGCCGAGGTCATCGACGCCGTCAACGCCGACTCGGGTGTCCCGCTGACGGAGCTCAAGGTCGACGGCGGCATGACCGCCAACGACACGCTCATGCAGTTCCAGGCCGACATCCTCGGCGTCCCGGTCATCCGACCGGTCGTCGCGGAGACCACGGCGCTCGGCGCGGCCTACGCGGCCGGTCTCGCCGTCGGCTTCTGGTCCGACCTCGACGACCTCGCGAAGAACTGGCAGGAGGACAAGCGCTGGGAGCCCAACATGGACTCCGAGGAGCGCGACCGCCTCTACCGCAACTGGAAGAAGGCCGTCACGAAGACCTTCGACTGGGTCGACGACGACGTGCAGTAGTCCCGACCGACCGGAACGGCCCGTCCTCCTCGCGGAGGGCGGGCCGTTCTGTCGTGGTCCGTTCGCCCATCTTCGGGCGACGGAGCCCTCGTTCGCCCGAAGATGGGCGAACGGACGGCGGGATCAGGCGGGGCGGAGGAGTCCGACGCGGTCGTAGACCTCGGCGAGGGTCTGCTCGGCGACCTCGGTCGCGCGCGCGGCGTTGACCGCGAGCAGGCGGTCGAGCTCGGCGGGGTCGTCGAGGAGCTCGAGCGCGCGCGCACGGACCGGCTCGAGTTCGCCGACGACGACTTCGGCGAGGCCCTTCTTGAGGTCGCCGTAGCCACGACCCTCGAACTCGCCGACGACGGCTTCGATGGGGGAGCCGGTGATCGCGGAGTAGATGCTCAGCAGGTTCGAGACGCCGGGCTTCGTCTGGGCGTCGAAGGCGATGACGCCGTCGTTGTCGGTGACCGCACGCATGATCTTCTTCTGCGTGACCTTCGGCTCGTCGAGCAACCAGATGATCCCTGCCGGGGTCTCGGCGGACTTCGACATCTTCGACGTCGGGTTCTGGAGGTCGTAGATGCGCGCGGAGTCCTTCTGGATCTGCGCCTTCGGGACGACGAAGGTGTCGCCGAAGCGGGCGTTGAACCGCTCGGCGAGGTCGCGCGTGAGCTCGATGTGCTGTCGCTGGTCGTCGCCGACCGGCACGATGTCGGTCTGGTAGAGCAAGATGTCCGCCGCCATGAGGATCGGGTAGGCGAAGAGCCCGACCGACGAGGCGTCGCGCCCGTGCTTGGCCGACTTGTCCTTGAACTGCGTCATGCGCGCAGCCTCACCCATGCCGGTGATCGTGTTGAGCACCCAGGCCAGCTGCGCGTGCGCGGGGACGTGCGACTGGACGTACAGCGTCGAGGCCGAGGGGTCGATGCCTGCGGCGATGTACTGGGCGGCCGTGCGACGGGTCTTCTCGCGCAGCTCGGCCGGGTCCTGCGGCACCGTGATCGCGTGCAGGTCGACGATGCTGAAGAAGGCGTCGTGCTCCTGCTGCATCTGCTTCCACTGCAGGAGGGCACCGATGTAGTTGCCGAGGTGGAGCGAGTCGGCGGAAGGCTGCATGCCGGAGTACAGGCGTGGCTTGGTCATGTGGGTTCTCGCAGAGGGATGAGCGGCCGGAGCCGGGGCACGGAGTGGTGGGGTGGCGTGATGCCGAAGGGTCAGACGGCGTAGTCGACGACGACGGGGGCGTGATCGGACCATCGCTGGTCGTACGCCGCGGCCCGGTCGATCGTGTAGCCGGACGCGAGGGCTGCGAGCTCGGGGGTGGCGAGGTGGTAGTCGATGCGCCATCCGGTGTCGGTGTCGAAGGCCTGGCCGCGCTGGGACCACCAGGTGTAGGGGCCGGGGACCTGGCCGGCCGCCTGACGCCCGACGTCGACCCAGCCGAGGCCGGTACCGGTCACGCCATCGACGCCCGTCACGGTCTCGCCCGCCGGGCCGAGGTAGCGGTCGAAATAGGACCGCTCGGCGGGCAGGAAACCGGCACGCTTGACGTTTCCTTTCCAGTTCTTGATGTCGAGTTCGGTGTGACCCACGTTGAGGTCGCCGACGACGAGGGACAGCGGGTTGTGCTCGCGCAGCGCGGGCAGCCGCTCGAGCATGGCCTCGAGGAAGCGGAACTTCTCGACCTGCTTGGGGGTGTCGACCTCGCCGGAGTGGACGTAGGTGCTCACGACCGTGACGAGGGTGCCGTCGATGTCGAAGTCGGCCTCGATCCACCGACCCGCGCTGTCGAAGTCGTCGGCACCGAGGGCGACGCGGTGGATGCCCGCCGAGCGACGGCTGACGATCGCGACGCCCGCGCGCCCCTTGGCGGTCGCGGCGTCGTGCAGGATGTTCCAGTCCGGTCCGAAGAGCGTCTCGAGGTCGCTCGTCGCGGCGCGGACCTCCTGCAGGGCGAGGATGTCGACCCCGCGGTCTTCGAGCCAGTCGCCCATCCCCTTGCGGAAGGCCGCGCGGACTCCGTTGACGTTGACACTGGCGATGCGGAGGGGTGCAGACATGCCTCCAGCTTAGTCGCGGGGGCCGACAACGCCCTGGCCCAGGCGTCCGCCCGGACGTCGGCGATGGGGTGGATCCGATGCCTCCGTCGCGGGCGACTCAGGGGCCTCACCGTGTTGTCGGATGAGCTCGGCTGCGGCATCCTCGGCGTGCCGCACGCGCCGACGGGCGAACCAGACCGCCGGACCCTTGGCGTGCCGGAGGGATTCGCGGGCCTCCCGCAGTTCCGCCTCCGCGATCAGTCTCCTGGCCGCCAGCTCTTCGGCCGCCTGCTCCTCCGGCGTCGTGGTGCGCACACTGATGCCCTGGTCGTCGAGCCCGACGGCGATCCACGCAGCGGAGGCGAGGATCACCCGGCTCACGAGGTTGAACCACAGCATGAGGCCGATGAACACCGCGAAGGTCGCGAGCAGGGGGTTCCGGGAGGCCCCGGCGATCACCGCGCTGCTCGCGACGCTCAGGAGCGAGAGCACCAAGCTGCCGAGGAGTGCGCCTCCGAAGAGGTTGCGCCACGGGATCCGGATCCGGCTGAGCACGCGGTACATGGCGCCGAGGGTGACGAGGTTCACGACGACCGCGACGACCAGACCGACGACGCGGCTGCCCACGGTCACCCAGAAGGTGCCCTCCAGTCCGACGAGTGCCAGCAGCCAGCTGAGTGCCTGCGTGCTGGCGACCGACAGCGTCGCGGAGACGAGGAGCAGGACACCGAAGGCGAGTGCCAGGACGAGGTCGACGACCTTCAGCAGGAAGAAGCTCGCGGCGACCTTCGGGAGCGCGAAGATCGACCTGACCGCTTGCCGGGTGTAGTAGAGCCAACCGATCGCCGTCCAGATGAGTCCGACGGCGGCGATGACCCCGGTCCAGCCGAGCAGGGAGGCGCTCGACAACTGCTCCTCGGCGATGATGCCTTCGCCGTCGGTGCCGATGAGGCCTGGGACGGCGCGGTTGATGATCTCCACCAGCGCCTGGAAGACCTCGGCGTTGTTGCCGAGCCAGATGCCGGTGATGGCGAATCCGACGTAGACCGCGGCGAACACGGCGAAGACGGCCTGGAAGCTGATCCCTGCGGCCAGGAGATTGCCGTCCATGGCGAGATACCGATGGATGACGCGGTAGGGCTTCAGCCGCATGACCCAGGTCGTGGCGCGCTCCGCCCTCGCCGCGCGGGGCGCGAGTCGTCGGATGAACGGGTTCTCGCTGTTCTGGATCCACTGGAACACGAGTGGCGGTGGTGTCTGCTGCAGCCGCACCCTGGGGGTGGTGTTGACGTCCGGTGCGTCGACGGAGTCCTTCCTCGGCGCACGCGGATTGGTCACCGCACCAGCCTACAAGCGGGCCGGACCGGGGGAGAGACGGTGCACTAGGGTCGAACCATGCGCGAGGCGGAGGGGCAACGCACGTTCACCGGCACCGGCGTCGGACGTGGCGTCGTCGCCGGTCCCGTGCTCCGCATGCCGGAGCCGCTGCCCGAGCCGAGCGCCGACCCGTTCGGCGGGGACGTCGCGCTCGAACAAGCCAGGGCCGTCGCAGCACTGGGTGCGACGCGGGCCGACCTCGAGGAGCGGGCTCATCGAGCCGGTGGCCATGCGCAGGACGTGCTCGAAGCACAGGCGGTCATGGCTGACGATCCGGCCCTCGCGGCGGACGTCGCGACGCGCATCGCGGGCGGACGTTCCGCGGAGCGCGCGGTGTTCGAGGCTCTGGCGACGGTCCAGCAGGTCCTCTTCAACCTCGGGGAGCCCATGGCGGCCCGCGCGACCGACGTCGGTGACGTCTCGCAACGGGTCATCGCACGGCTGCTCGGCCGCCCCGTCCCAGGTCCGCCCGAGTCGGACGAACCGTTCGTCCTCGTCGCCGCGGACCTCGCTCCGGCCGACGCCGCGCTCCTCGATCTCGACCGGGTGTTGGCGCTCGTGACGAGTGGCGGTTCGGCGACCTCGCACACGGCCATCCTCGCGCGCGAGCAGTCGCTCATCGCCGTGGTGGGCGTCGCCGGAGCCGAGCAGTTCGAGGACGGTGAGATCGTGCTCGTCGACGCCGGAGCCGGGGTCGTCACCGGGTCCCCGACGAAGCGCGAGGTGCGTTCGGCCAGGTCCACCGCGGCCGAGCGGGTGCGAGTGTCACCGCGCTCGCCCGGCGAGCTCGCCGACGGCACCCCGGTGCCCCTGCTCGCGAACCTCGGGTCGGTCGCCGGTGCGGCCGGTGCGCTGGCGCTCGGAGCCGAGGGGGTCGGGCTGTTCCGCACCGAGTTGCTCTTCCTCGACCGCGCGGAGGCACCGGGCGTCGCCGAGCAGGCTGCTCGCTACGGCGAGTTGCTCGCGGCGTTCCCGGGCAAGCGGGTCGTCGTCCGGATGTTCGACGCCGGGGCCGACAAGCCGCTCGCCTTCCTCAGACCCGATGCGGCCGAGCCCAACCCGGCGCTCGGGGTGCGAGGCATCCGGGCGCTCCGCGCTCGTGACGAGGTGCTCCGAGACCAGCTCACGGCGCTCGCTCTCGCGCAGGACGCCCACGAGGCCGACCTCTGGGTGATGGCCCCGATGATCGCCGACCTTCCCGAGGCCGCGGCGTTCGTGACCCTCGCCAAGCGGCTCGGCCTGCGGACGGTCGGGACGATGATCGAGGTGCCGTCGAGTGCGCTGCTCGCCGCGCAGATCCTCGGGGTCGCGGACTTCGTGAGCATCGGCACCAACGACCTGACGCAGTACACGCTCGCTGCGGACCGTCTCCTCGGGCCACTCGGCTCGTACCAGGACCCGTGGCACCCGGCCGTCCTGCGGCTCGTGAAGCTCGTCGGCGACGCGGGGCTCGCCTCCGGGCGTTCGATCGGCGTCTGCGGGGAGGCGGCAGCGGATCCGGCCCTCGCGGTCGTGCTCGTCGGACTCGGGGCGACGAGTCTCTCGGTCACCCCGGCAGCGCTCGGTGATGTTCGGAGCGAGCTGCGCCGCTACACGCTCGAGGCGGCCCGGGCCATGGCCATGGACGCCCTGAGCGCCGCGTCGCCGGCTGAAGCAAGAGCCGCTGCGCTGGCCTGACGCAGCGCGGTGCGCTGAGGCGAGAGCGCCGTCTTCGGCGTGACCGCGGGAGAACGCATTGAGCGCGCCCCTCCGGAGGGGCGCGCTCGATGTGATGGCCTGCACTCGCGCCAGCGCATCGCGCTGACACCAGGGTTGGGAACGGCTAGGAGACCTTGCCGGAGATCATGGCCTGCTTGACCTCGGCGATCGCCTGCGTGACCTGGATACCGCGGGGGCATGCCTCGGTGCAGTTGAAGGTGGTGCGGCAGCGCCACACGCCCTCTTGGTCGTTGAGGATGTCCAGGCGGACCTGCGACGCGTCGTCGCGGGAGTCGAAGATGAAGCGGTGCGCGTTCACGATCGCCGCCGGCCCGAAGTACTGGCCGTCGGTCCAGAAGACGGGGCACGACGAGGTGCACGCGGCGCACAGGATGCACTTCGTGGTGTCGTCGAAGCGGGCGCGCTCGGCGACCGACTGCACGCGCTCCTTGTTCTTCTCCGCGGGCTTGCCCGGCATGAGGAACGGCTGCACCTCGCGGAACGACGCGAAGAAGGGGTCCATGTCGACGACGAGGTCCTTCTCGAGCGGCAGACCCTTGATCGCCTCGACGTAGATCGGCTTCGAGATGTCGAGGTCCTTGATCAGCGTCTTGCAGGCGAGCCGGTTCCGGCCGTTGATCCGCATGGCGTCGGAGCCGCAGATGCCGTGTGCGCACGAGCGACGGAACGTGAGCGTCCCGTCCTGTTCCCACTTGATCTTGTGGAGCGCGTCCAGGATGCGGTCCGTCGGGAACATCTCGACGTCGAAGTCCTCCCAGCGCGGCTCGGTGTCCACGTCCGGGTCGAACCGACGGATGATCAGGGTGACCGTGAAGGACTGGATCTCCTCCGGGGCCGCGGCCGGCGGGTTCTCGAGCGTTGCAGTGCTCATCGCTAGTACTTCCTCTCCATCGGCTGGTACCGCGTGATGACCACGGGCTTCCAGTCGAGCCGGATGTGGTCGGCCGCGTCGGACGAGTGCGGGTCGCCGGACAGGTACGCCATCGTGTGCTTCATGTAGTTCTCGTCGTCGCGCTTCGGGTAGTCGTCGCGCATGTGACCGCCACGGCTCTCCTGACGGTTGCGAGCGGAGTAGACGACCACCTCGGCGAGGTCGAGCAGGAAGCCGAGCTCGATCGCCTCGAGGAGGTCGGTGTTGAAGCGCTTGCCCTTGTCCTGGACGGCGATGTTCTGGTACCGCTCGCGCAGGTTGTGGATGGTGGCGGTGACGCCCGCGAGGGACTCGTCGGTCCGGAACACCTGGGCGTTGCGGTCCATCTCCTCCTGGAGCTCCTTGCGGATTGTGGAGATCCGTTCGGTGCCGTTGGAGTTCCGCATCTGCTCGATGAGGCCGGCGACGAAGCCGGCGGGGTTCTCGGGCAGCGGCGTGAAGTCGACGCCCTGGACGTACTCGACGGCGTTGTTGCCGGCGCGCTTGCCGAACACGTTGATGTCGAGGAGGGAGTTCGTGCCGAGTCGGTTCGAGCCGTGGACGGACACGCAGGCGCACTCACCGGCGGCGTACAGGCCGGGGACGACGGTGTTGTTGTCGCTCAGGACCTCGGCCTTGACGTTCGTCGGGATGCCGCCCATGGCGTAGTGCGCCGTCGGCATGACCGGGACGGGCTCCGTCACCGGGTCGACGCCGAGGTAGGTGCGCGCGAACTCGGTGATGTCGGGCAGCTTGGTCTCGAGGACCTCGGCACCGAGGTGGGTGCAGTCGAGGTAGACGTAGTCCTTGTTCGGCCCGGCGCCGCGGCCCTCCGCGACCTCCTGGACCATGCAGCGCGCCACGATGTCTCGCGGGGCGAGGTCCTTGATGGTCGGTGCGTACCGCTCCATGAAGCGTTCACCGCTCGCATTCCGGAGGATCGCGCCCTCGCCTCGGGCTCCCTCGGTGAGGAGGATGCCGAGACCGGCCAGGCCGGTGGGGTGGAACTGGAAGAACTCCATGTCCTCGAGGGGGAGACCCTTGCGCCAGATGATCCCGACGCCGTCGCCCGTGAGCGTGTGGGCGTTCGAGGTCGTCTTGTAGATCTTGCCGAAGCCACCGGTGGCGAAGATGACCGCCTTCGCCTGGAAGACGTGGATCTCGCCGGTGGAGAGCTCGTACGCGACCACACCGGACGGCTTGTCGACGCCGTCGACGTTCGTCATGATCAGGTCGAGCGCGTAGTACTCGTTGAAGAAGTTGATGCCGAGGCGGACGCAGTTCTGGAACAGCGTCTGCAGGATCATGTGGCCCGTGCGGTCGGCGGCGTAGCAGGCGCGGCGGACCGGAGCCTTACCGTGGTCGCGGGTGTGGCCGCCGAAGCGACGCTGGTCGATCTTGCCATCCGGGGTGCGGTTGAACGGCAGGCCCATGTTCTCGAGGTCGATGACCGCGTCGATGGCCTCCTTCGCGAGGATCTCCGCTGCATCCTGGTCGACGAGGTAGTCGCCGCCCTTGATGGTGTCGAAGGTGTGCCACTCCCAGCTGTCCTCCTCGACGTTCGCGAGCGCTGCGGCCATGCCGCCCTGCGCCGCTCCCGTGTGGGACCGCGTCGGGTAGAGCTTGGAGATGACGGCCGTCTTCGCTCCAGGGCCGGCCTCGATCGCGGCGCGCATGCCGGCACCGCCGGCACCGACGATCACGATGTCGAACTGGTGGTAGTGGATGCCGTCGATGACGGTGGACTCGGTGGTTTCTGTAGTCACGGTTTCCGTTGCTCGGTCTCGGTTGCTCAGTTGGCGGGGCAGAACGACGCGAGCAGGTCTGCAGGTGCGCCGGCGGGGCACGGGTCGAAGGTGAAGACGACCAGGGTCCCGAGGATGATGAGGATGGTGACGGCGGCGAGGATCGCGACCTTGAGGACACCGCGGATCGTGCGACCCGTGGCGTAGTCGTTGACGATGGTGCGCATGCCGTTGCCGCCGTGGATGAGCGCGAGCCACAGCATGGCGACGTCCCACCACTGCCAGAAGGGGTTCGACAGCTTGCCGCCGACGAAGGCGAAGTCGATGGCCTTGATGCCGTCGCCCACCATGAGGTTGACGAACAGGTGGCCGAAGATGAGGACCAGCAGGATCACGCCGGAGACGCGCATGTAGATCCAGCCCCACTTCTCCCAGTTGACGCCCTTGCGGCGCGCGGGACGAGCGGGGGTGCGGGGAGCGGCGATCGTCGTCATCAGTGGCCCATCTCGCTGAACACGTTGATCAGGTGGCGCGGCGTGAAGCCCAGCATCGTCACGACCCACAGACCGATGACGATCCAGAACATGGGCCGCTGGTACTTGGTGCCCTTCGACCAGAAGTCGATGAGGATGATGCGGATGCCGTTGTACGCGTGGTAGGCGATGGCGGCGACGAGCGCGACCTCACCGAGCCCCATGATGGGGTTCTTGTACGTGCCGATGACCGCGTTGTACGCCTCGGGGGAGACCCGCACCAGCGCGGTGTCGAGGACGTGCACGAGGAGGAAGAAGAAGATGGCGACGCCGGTGATCCGGTGGAGCACCCACGACCACATGCCCTCACGGCCCCGGTACAGGGTGCCGGCCGGGCGTTTGGATGTCGTGGATTCCAACGGTGACGTTCGCGTGAGACTCGCGGTCACGAGGTCCTCCCTGATAGTCGCTATCTGCGGCAGATCGTTCTGCCGTGCGGGGGTTGTTGCCTGCCGTGCGTCGAATCGGCGCGCTGGACCAAGTGTAGGCGTGGGATGCGCGGTCCCGCCGCTAAGGCTGGCCTAACTGTCTCGACGTCGAGAGAGGCCGGACACCTGCGCGACGACCAGGCGACACCGGGGTTCACAACCAGTTCCGACGTTTGAACACCTTGTAGAGGATGACGCTCGTGGTGGCCATGAGTGCGAGCGCCATCGGGTAGCCGAACCACCACGACAGCTCCGGCATGTGGGTGAAGTTCATGCCGTAGATCCCCGCGATGAGGCTCGGGCCGAACAGGATGGCGGCCCAGGACGAGATCTTCTTGACCTCGTCGCCCTGCTTGAGGCTCGCCTCGGTCATCTTCGCCATCTCCTCGTTCTGGCGCTGGCCGACGAGGGTGCTGTTCACCGTCAGGATGTCGCGCAACAGCTCCCGGTAGGCGTCGATGCGCTGGTTGACGCTCGTGAGGTGGTCGGCGACGTCGCGGAGGCCGCGTTGCAGTTCGTCGGCGACCCCGTACTTCGCGCTGCCCTGCTCGAGCGACAGCATCACATCGCTGAGCGGGTGCGTCGCCCGCTCGAAGGCGATGACCTCGCGGGAGAGCTGGTAGATGCGGCGGGACACCTGGGACTCGCCGACGAAGACCTGCTCCTCGATCTCGTCGATGTCGTTCGAGAGCCCGGCGACCACCGGACCGTAGCCGTCGACGACGGCGTCGATGATGGCGTACAGGATCGCCTGCGGACCATAGGCGAGGAGTTCGTGCTCCTGCTCCATCCGCGCCCGCACGTGCGACAGGTCGGGGGATTCGGCGTGCCGCAGGGTGATGACGAAGTTCGGGCCGACGAAGACGTGCAGCTCGCCGAACTCGACGGTCTCGGTCTCGTCGACGTAGTTGGCGGCCCGGAGGACGACGAACAGGACGTCGTCGTACCGCTCGATCTTCGGCCGCTGGTGCGCGGTGATGGCGTCCTCGACGGCGAGCGGGTGGAGACCGAACTCCGCCGCCAGGATGCCGAGCTCGCCGGCGTCGGGCCGGTAGAGCCCGATCCACGCGACGCCGTCCGGGGTCTCATGGAGCGCGCGGAAGGTGTCCTCGAGCGAGGTGAGCGTCGAGCTGCGGGAACCATGGCGGTAGATGCAGGCGTTGACGATGCTGTTTCGGCCGTCGAGGTCCGCCGCGTCCGGCGGACCCACGGGGGCCGGGGGAGCCTGCTTGCTGCCGAAGGACGGGATCGGGATCCCGAGGACGTTGCGTCCAGCCATGCTCGTACCGTTCTTTCTCGTGCTCGATCTGGCGCTCATCGTAATCCCGTCACATGACGGTTCCGTGCCGTCCTCATCAGGCCGGAGCCTGGCGGTACGCTCGGGGGATGACCACGCCTCTCGAACGCTTCTACGCGGTGATCCCGGCCGGCGGCATCGGCAGTCGTCTCTGGCCGCTCTCGCGAGCCGACGCACCCAAGTTCCTGCACGACCTCACCGGCTCCGGCAGCACGCTGTTGCGGGCCACCTGGGACCGCCTCGCGCCGATCGCCGGCGACCAGCGCATCATGGTCGTCACCGGGCGTGCACACCGCGCCGCCGTCGAACAGCAATTGCCCGACCTCGCGGACGCCAACGTGGTCCTCGAGAGCGAGCCGCGCGATTCGACCGCCGCGATCGGGCTCGCCGCCGCGATCCTCGTCCGTCGCGAACCGGACGTGATCGTCGGCTCGTTCGCCGCCGACCACGTCATCCGCGGCGACCGCCTGTTCCGTGCCGCGGTCGCCCAGGCGGTCACGGCCGCCGAGGAGCGCTACATCGTCACGATCGGCATCCAGCCCACGGAGCCCGCCATCGGCTTCGGCTACATCAAGAGTGCGCGCGACCTCGGCATCCGCGGGGCCGAGGGGGTCATGCTCGTCGACTCCTTCGTCGAGAAGCCCGACCTCGCCACGGCCAAGCGCTACGTCTCGAGCGGCGAGCACCTCTGGAACGCCGGCATGTTCATCTCGCGGGCCGACGTCCTGCTCGAGGAGATCGGTCGGCAGAAGCCCGAACTCCTGGCGGGCCTCCTGGAACTCGCCGAGGTCTGGGACGACGCGGCCGCCCGTGGACCGGTCGTCGACCGCGTCTGGCCGGCGCTCGAGAAGATCGCGATCGACTACTCCGTGGCGGAGCCCGCCGCAGCCGCCGGTCGCATGGCCGTCGTTCCGGCGCACTTCGACTGGGACGACGTGGGGGACTTCGCCTCGCTCGCCAAGCTCAACTCCGGTGGGCGCAAGTCCGACCTCGCCATCCTCGGTGAGAACGCGCGGGTGCTGTCGGATGCCTCCAGCGGCATCGTCGTCAGCCAGACCGGCCGGGTCATCAGCCTCATCGGCGTGCAGGACATCGTCGTCGTCGACACCCCGGACGCCCTGCTCGTCACCACGAGCGCCAACGCGCAGCGGGTGAAGAGCGTCGTCGACGCCCTCAAGCTGTCCGGTCGCGACGACGTCCTCTGATCGGCGACCGACGGTGACCGCGCTGCGCGAGCTGCTCCTGCAGGCGGGCGCGCGTCTCCAAGCCGCAGGCGTGCGTGACGAAGCGCTCGCGGAGGTCTACACGCCCCGGGGGATCCCGCTCGTCAAGCGGGCACCCGCGCTGCGGCCGATCGGTCGAGCGTGGCGTCTCGGCGTCGTCCTGCTCTCGGCCGACGGTCGCCTCTTCACCGCCGCCGAGTCCACCCGGGCGGTGGAGCCGAAGTGGTTCAACCACCGCTCATCGGAGGTCGAGCACCGTCGGATCGCGCAGCAGGCGGCACACCGCGGCCCCTTCGCCGAGGGCGACGTCGTGAACTTCGAGGTCGTCGAGCTCGCGCTGGACGAGGCGTCACTCCGGGAGGGTTCGGGTCCGTTGCGGCTCTTGGACGACACGGTCATGCTCCGCTGGGCCGGGCACGACCTCGGGCTCACCCCGCTCGACGCCTACCTCGACGACCGCGTCTCGCTCCTCATCGGCGAGTGACCCGTTCCGTTCGCCCGTTCTTGGGCGAACGGGCTCTGGTTCGCCCAGGAATGGGCGAACGAACCGGGCGATCAGACCGCTGGGCCGAACCACTCCGTGTAGAGCCGCCAGAAGTTGCGGTTGCCGTAGGCGCTGCAGGCGTCGCCCGTGCCCGAGACGTTCGCGAGGGCCGCGGCGTTCGGTTGGTACGGCGTGTAGAGGTAGAGGTTCGCCGTCGCCTGGTTGCGGATGTCGACCTGGGTGCCGCCGCAGGCCGCGTCGGGGCTGTACTGGATGTAGACCGATCCCAGGTGATACGCCCGCTGGTAGGACTCACCCGGCACGTTGAGCGGGTACAGCGTGTACTGCCGGAACTGCCATGCGGAACGGTAGACCTGGTTCTGGAACCCGAAGTAGTCCGCGTCGCAGCTCGCGCTGAAGTTCGGGCCGGTGTCAGGGCAGCCCCAACCCATGGCGCGCGCGTAGCCGTACTCGCTCGGCCCGGTGATGAGCGACTGCTCCTTCTGCATGAGGACGAGCAGCACCTTGGGGTTGATCCCGCACGCATGCGCGACCTTCGCGACAATCCTCGCCGCCGACTCGTTCACGGCGCCACGGTAGGCCTCGCAGTGTCCGGGCTCGGCCGCCGGGACGGAGTCGGTGCTGGCACGGAAGTCCGCCAGGCACGGCACGCCGTCTTTCGGAGTGCAGGGCTGGGAGGCGAAGAACGCCTGGACGTCCGCCTCGCTCATGGCGTTCGCGTCGTAGAAGTTCGCGTCGCTGATGATCTCGCCCGGGTCGAAGTCCGTGCCGCGGACCGTGGGCGGCGCGGGCTGGGCAGGCTTGCCGGGAGCCGGCTTCGTCGGCTTCGGGGTCGCCGTCGAGGGCGTGGCCGGCGAGGGACTCGGGGTGGGCGTCGTCTGCGTCCGGCTCAGCTGCGAGCTCGCAGCGGCCGCGGTCGCCGGCGTGGTCGGCAGCGCGCCGAGCGCGACGAGCGCACCGATACCGAGCGCGGCGAGCAGCGAGGCCGCGGTCGATCGATGCGCACGGCGACGCCGCGCGGGCGAGGGGACCGACGGAGCACGCATGACGACCAGCCTAATCGGGACCGGTGACGTGCAAGGCTTGCGGCGGCTGACAACCGACGGATAGCCTGAGATCACTGTGAAGAACTGAGCGAATCGACGTCCCGCGTCTGCGGCAGACCATCACGAACGTGATGTGCCCGGCGGGAATCCATCGAGGTACGCCAGACACTTCCAGGTCCGCCCAGGAGTTCGAGCCCAGCGCTCACTCCTGACGTGTCGGACGATGACCGTGCGCGGCGTGCCCCATCTCGAAAGGGGCCTCCATGCGAGCACCCATCACCCATGCAACACCCGTCCACCTCGATACGACCCGAACCTTCGGTCGAGCCATCGACATCCAGCAGTTGCGTGCCGACGGCGTCACCCGCTCCTATGGCGACCGCGTCGTGTTGCGCGACGTCGACCTCGTCGTGTCGGCCGGAGACCGTCTCGGCCTGATCGGCGAGAACGGCGCGGGGAAGTCCACGCTGCTGCGCATCCTCGCCGGGATCGACGAGCCGGACGACGGCGAGGCCGTCCGCCCGGTGCGCACCGGCATCCTCATGCAGGAACTCGAACTTCCGGACGACACGACGGTCGGCGAGCTGCTGGAGCAGGCGCTCGGCGAGGTCCGGGCCGTCGAGCAGGAGCTCGAGACGTCGGCGGCGGCACTCGGTGACACGGGTTCCCCCGGCGACGGTTCCGCTGAACAGCGGTACGCCGCCGCGCTCGACGCGGCGGAACGCGCCGACGTCTGGACGGCGGACGCCCGCTTGGACGCGGTCGTCGACGGCCTCGGCATCGCCGCGATCGAACGGTCGCGACGACTCGGTGAGGTGAGCGGGGGACAGCGATCCCGCTTCGCCCTCGCCGCGCTCCTCGTCGCCAGACCGACCGCACTGTTGCTCGACGAGCCGACCAACCATCTGGACGACGAGGCGGTCACCTTCCTCCGCGGCCACCTGTCGGAGTGGCCCGGTCCGGTGCTCTTCGCGAGCCACGACCGCGCCTTCCTCGACGAGGTGGCGACGGGGCTCGTCGACATCGATGCATCCCGCCCCGTCCCCGTCGGTGAGGCGTCACCCGTCGTGGAGTTCGGCGGGCCGTTCAGCGAGTACCTCGACTGGAAGGCAGCGGAACTCGATCGCTGGTCGGCGCGCTACGAGGAGGAGCAGACCGAACTGCGCCGCCTCGCATCCGCGGTGCACGACGTCGCCCCGCGGATCAACCACGATCGAGGCATCCGCGACAACAACCGCATGGCGTTCGGCATGCGCGGCGACCGCGTCGAGCAGCAGATCAGTCGGCGGGTGCGGAACGCGCAGCTCCGACTCGAGGTCCTCGAGCGCGAGCAGGTGCGGCGTCCGCCTCGCCGACTCTCGTTCGCCGGGATCCCGAGCGGATCGACGGTCCTCGACGAGGGGGAGCAGCTGCTCGACCTCGCCGACGCCCGCGTCGACGGCCGACTGTACCTCGAACGCCTGCAGCTGGCACCCCGGTCGCGGGTGCTGGTCACCGGGGCGAACGGTTCGGGGAAGTCGACGCTCCTGGCGGTCCTCGCCGGGTCGCTGCGCCTCGATGCGGGGACCGTCCTCCGGCGGAAGGGGCTCCGCGTGGGGCTCCTCGAGCAGGACGTCGCGTTCCCGGATGCGGAGCGATCACCTCGGGAGGTCTACGACCGGACGCTCGGCGAGGCGCGTGCAGCACGCACCCCGCTTGCGGGTCTCGGGCTCCTGGCGCTTCGCGACCTCGACCGCCCGATCGGCCAACTCTCCGTCGGGCAGCAGCGCCGTCTGGCCCTGGCGCTGATCATCGCGAGGCCTCCGCACCTGTTCCTCCTGGACGAGCCGACGAACCACCTGTCGCTCGCGCTTGCGACGGAGCTCGAGGACGCCCTCGGCGACTACCCGGGGGCGGTCGTCATCGCGAGCCACGACCGATGGCTCCGTCGGCGCTGGACCGGCGACACCCTGATGCTGGACCGCCGCTGACCGGGATCCCGGTCGGTTCGGCCTGGGCACCGAGCCGCGCGCGGTGCCCAGGTGGGGACCGCAGCTACCCGGAGCGCAAGGCGGGCCTCGGCGGGGTCACTCCGCGCTCACGTGCGCAGCATCACGGCCCGGTGGTGCGCGTCTGCGCATCGCCGTGTTTCCGGCGCATGACGCCGGTGCCACCGTTCTGTAACGCTTCGGTCGCGAAGCCGGGATCGTCCGTTCGGCAGTCGTCGCATTGGGTAACGTAACCCCATACGCCCCGTGACCCGCGGGGCTGCATCTTGGAGGCTACCTTGGCAATCTCAACTCGGAAGGCCGCTGCGGGCGCAATCGCCGGCGTCGGTCTCATGGCACTGCTCGCCGGCTGCGCATCGGCTCCCAGCACCGGTGGCGGCGACTCGACCGGTGCCGCATCCGACTTCCTCCCGTGCATGGTCTCCGACGCCGGTGGCTTCACCGACAAGTCGTTCAACCAGCTCGGCTATGAGGGTCTGACCGAAGCGGCGAAGGACCTCGGCGTCGAGCCCATCACCGTCCAGTCCGACAAGGCCGACGACTACAAGCCGAACCTGCAGAGCCTGGCCGACCAGGGCTGCTCGCTCATCGTCAGCGTCGGCTTCGCCCTCTCCGCCGACACGGTCGACGCTGCGCTCGCGAACCCGGACGTCGACTACGCGATCATCGACGACGCGGCCGACAACGACTTCGACGGCAAGGTCGACGCCCCGAACATCAAGCCGATCCTGTTCGACACCGTCCAGGCCGCGTTCCTCGCGGGCTACGCGGCGGCCGACTACTCGAAGACCGGCGTCGTCGGCACCTTCGGTGGCCAGCCCTTCCCGTCCGTCCAGATCTTCATGGACGGCTTCGCCGAGGGCGTCGCGTACTACAACGAGCAGAAGGGCAAGAGCGTCCAGGTCGTCGGTTGGGACGTCGCCGCTCAGACCGGTTCCTTCACCGGTGGCTTCGAGGCGAACGACACCGCCAAGCAGCTCGCCCGCACGCTCATCGACCAGAACGCCGACGTGCTCCTCCCGGTCGGTGGCCCGATCTTCCTGAGCGCGATCGCCGAGATCCAGGAGACCGGTAAGGACATCGCCATGATCGGTGTCGACGCCGACCTGTACGAGACGAACGCCGAGAACAAGGGCCTCTTCCTCACCTCCATCCTCAAGGGCATGAAGGCCGGCGTCGCCGACACCGTGACCGAGGCCGGTGGTGGCAAGTTCGACGCCGCCGCGTACATCGGCACCCTCGAGAACGAGGGCGTCGGCCTCGCGCCGTTCCACGACTTCGAGTCCAAGGTCTCCCCGACCCTGGCCGACGAGCTCGACAAGATCAAGGCGGGCATCATCGACGGCTCCATCAAGGCGACCTCGGTCTCCTCGCCCGTCAAGTAGTCCCTCTTCACCCGGGCGGATGCCCGGGACTCCGGGGGGAGGTCGCGATCAGCGACCTCCCCCCGCTTTGTTCGCGGCACGGTCGGACGGCGATCCCGACCGCCTGTGCCGACATCCGACACGTGACTAGATTGGGACCCATGAAGCTCGAGCTCCGCGGCATCACCAAACGGTTCGGCGCACTCACCGCCAACGACCACATCGACCTCACCGTCGAACCGGGGGAGATCCACTGTCTCCTCGGCGAGAACGGTGCGGGCAAGTCCACCCTCATGAACGTCCTGTACGGCCTCTACCAGGCCGACGAGGGCGAGATCCTCCTGGACGACGTCGTCCAGCACTTCCAGGGCCCTGGCGACGCCATGGGCGCCGGCATCGGCATGGTGCACCAGCACTTCATGCTCATCCCCGTCTTCACCGTCGCCGAGAACGTCATGCTCGGCCACGAGCAGACCAAGGGCGGTGGCCGCCTCGACGTCGCAGCGGCCCGCAAGCTCGTCATCGACATCTCCGAGCGGTTCGGCTTCAGCCTCGATCCGGACGCCATCGTCGGCGACCTCCCGGTCGGGGTCCAGCAGCGGGTCGAGATCGTCAAGGCGCTCTCCCGCAACGCCAACGTCCTCGTCTTCGACGAGCCCACCGCCGTGCTCACCCCGCAGGAGACGGATGAGCTCATGGCGATCATGAAGCAGTTGAAGGATGAGGGCACGTCCATCGTCTTCATCACCCACAAGCTGCGCGAGGTCCGCGAAGTCGCCGACCGCATCACCGTCATCCGACTCGGGAAGGTCGTCGGCGAGGCGTCGCCGACCGCGACGAACGCGGAGCTGGCGTCCCTCATGGTCGGGCGTCCCGTCGAACTCACGGTCCACAAGGAGGCGCCGAACCTCGGCGACACCACCTTCACCGTGCAGGACCTTTCCGTCGTCGACCACCTCGGTCAGCTCGTCGTGAACGGCGTCAGCTTCGAGGTGCGCGAGGGTGAGGTGCTGGCCATCGCCGGCGTCCAGGGCAACGGGCAGACCGAGCTCACCGAGGCGATCCTGGGGCTGCAGCCGCACACCAAGGGCAGCATCAAGCTCGACGGCGTCGAACTCGTCGGCTCCACACCCCGCAAGGTGCTCGACGCCGGCGTCGGGTTCGTGCCCGAGGACCGCTCCGAGGACGGACTCGTCAAGCAGTTCACCATCGCCGAGAACCTCATGCTCGACCGTTCGACGGGCGCCCCCTTCGTGAAGGCCGGCAACGTGCAGCGCGGGTTCCGCGACGAGTTCGCCCGCGAGAAGTCGCAGGAGTTCGACGTCCGATCGCAGGGCATCGAGTCGCCGGCCGGCTCCCTGTCCGGCGGCAACCAGCAGAAGGTCGTCCTCGCCCGTGAACTCAGCCGTGAGCTGCGGCTGTTCGTCGCGGCGCAGCCGACCCGCGGGATCGACGTCGGTTCGATCGAGTTCGTGCACAAGCGCATCGTCGCCACGCGCGACGCCGGCATCCCCGTCATCGTCGTGTCGACCGAGCTCGACGAGGTCGTCGCGCTCGCCGACCGCATCGCCGTCATGTACCGCGGCGGCATCGTCGGGATCGTCCCGGCATCGACCCCCAGAGAGGTCCTCGGCCTCATGATGGCCGGCGAACTCCCGGCAGGAGCAGCAGCATGAGCGAGACGTCCCACACCCCGCCCGGAACGGTCCAGCCGGTGGCACCGGGCGAGGCGAAGCCCGACACGACCCAGCCGCGCTCGAACAAGGTGCTCGCCGAGATCCTCAACTCGAGCATCGTCATCTCGATCCTCGCCGTCGTCCTGGCGATGGTCGCCGGTGCGATCCTCATCGCGCTGACCGATCCGAAGGTCCACACCGCCGCCGGATACTTCTTCGCCCGCCCGGGTGACACCATCGCGGCGGTCTGGCAGTCGGCGACCGGCGCGTACGGTGCGCTCTTCCAAGGGTCGATCTACAACTTCAAGCGCCCCGACTTCCTGAACGGCATCCGTCCTCTGACGGAGACGCTCACGTTCGCGACCCCGCTGATCCTCGCCGGACTCGGCGTCGGCCTGGCGTTCCGGGTCGGCATGTTCAACATCGGTGGGCGTGGTCAGATGCTCATCGCCGCCGCCTGCGCCGGATGGGTCGGCTTCACGCTCGACCTCCCGCCCGTGGTGCACCTGCTCGTCGCGATCGCCGCCGGCATCATCGGTGGCGCGTTCTGGGGCGGCATCGTGGGCGTCCTGAAGGCCCGCACCGGCGCGCACGAGGTGATCATCACGATCATGCTCAACTACGTCGCGTTCTACCTCATCACCTTCATGCTCTCCACGCAGGGGCTGCTGCAGGCTCCCGGGTCGAACGTGCCGAAGAGCGCGGGGATGGCGGAGAACGCCGTCTTGCCCAAGCTCCTCGGTGACCGCTACAACCTGCACGCCGGCTTCCTCATCGCGATCCTCGCGGTCGTGTTCGTGTGGTGGCTGTTCAGCCGGTCCTCGATCGGCTTCCGCTTCCGGGCGGTCGGCGAGAACCCGAACGCCGCGCGCGTCGCGGGCATCGACGTGAAGAACACCTACGTGTACGCCATGCTGCTCTCCGGTGGACTGATCGGTCTCGCCGGCGTCTCGCAGGTACTCGGTACGGTGACCTCCGGGTTCGACAACGGCATCGACGCCGGCATCGGCTTCGACGCCATCACCGTCGCGCTCCTCGGCCGCAGTCGGCCGGGTGGCATCCTCATCGCCGGCATCCTGTTCGGTGCGTTGAAGGCCGGCGGGTACTCCATGCAGGCCACCCAGGGCGTCAACGTGCCGATCGACATCGTGCTCGTCCTCCAGGCACTCATCGTGCTGTTCATCGCGGCTCCGCCGCTCGTGCGGGCGATCTTCTTCCTGCCGAAGCCCGACGGTTCGACGCGCCGAACGCGTCGCTCCGCCAAGAAGGAGGTGTCCGCATGAGTGGATTCACGCTCGACAAGCAGACGCCGCAGCCGGCGCCCGACGCCCCGATCGTCCTCGAGACGGTCGTCGTCCGGAGCTGGAAGGCCCCGATCGCGTTCGGGATCTTCACGGTCATCGCGTTCCTGTTGTTCGTCATCTGGCACCGCGACGGCAACAGCACGTTCCGGCTCTCCAGCGACGGCGACGTCATCCAACTGCCGACGGTCGTGCTCCCGTCGACGATCACCGGCATCGTCATCACGATCCTCCTGGCCGCCATCACGGCCCTGAGCGCGTACCTCGTCACGACGGGCAAGAAGGTCCCGCTCTGGCTCATCACCGTGTTCGGTGTGCTGTTCATGGTCGGGTTCCTGTCGTGGGCCGCCGCGGGCAAGGCCATCCCGATCACCGGGCTCCTGCTCGGCACCGTCGCCCTGAGCGTCCCGCTCATCTTCGGTGCGCTCGGCGGCGTCATCTCCGAGCGGGTCGGTGTCGTGAACATCGCGATCGAGGGCCAGCTGCTCGCCGGTGCGTTCTCGTCCGCCTTCGTCGCCTCGGTGACGGGGAACGCCTTCCTCGGGCTCGTCGCGGCGATGATCGCCGGCACGCTCGTGAGCTTCCTGCTCGCGGCCTTCTCGATCAAGTACCTCGTCGACCAGGTCATCGTCGGCGTCGTGCTCAACGTCCTCGTCGTCGGGCTCACGAGCTTCCTGTACTCGCAGGTGCTCACGAAGAACGAGGCGCTCTTCAACAGCCCGCCGAAGTTCCCGCGGATCAACATCCCGATCCTCAGCGAGATCCCGCTCATCGGACCCGTGCTGTTCCGCCAGACGATCATCATCTACCTGATGTACATCGCCGTGGCCGTGGTGTTCTTCTGCCTGTTCTACACGCGCTGGGGCCTCCGCCTCCGCGCCGTGGGTGAGCACCCGCAGGCGGCCGACACCGTCGGTATCAACGTGAACCGGACGCGCTTCTGGAACGTCGCGCTCGCGGGCGCGATCGTCGGCCTCGGAGGGGCCTACTTCACCCTGGGCTCGGTCGGTGCGTTCAACAAGGAGATGACGGCGGGCGCCGGCTACATCGCGCTCGCGGCGGTCATCTTCGGACGCTGGGACCCGCTCAAGGCGACGCTCGCCGCGCTGCTGTTCGGCTTCACGCAGAACCTGCAGTTCGCGTTGAGCGCCATCGGCTCCCCGGTGCCCAGCGCGTTCATGCTCATGCTGCCGTACGTGGTGACGATCTTCGCCGTCGCGGGACTCGTCGGCATCTCCCGTGGACCGGCAGCCGCCGGTAAGCCGTACGTGAAGGGCTGACCGTGAGCGACACGACGACCACGCCACCCGTCGACTGGGAGGTGCTGCACACCGCGGCCCGGGAGGCGATGGGTCACGCCTATGTGCCCTACAGCCGGTTCCCGGTCGGTGCGGCTGCTCTCGTCGACGACGGGCGGATCATCTCCGGCTGCAACGTCGAGAACGCCAGCTACGGCCTGACGCTGTGCGCGGAGTGCGCGCTCGTCTCCGCCCTGCACATGTCGGGCGGAGGACGCCTCGTGGCGTTCGCCTGCGTCGACGGCAAGGGCGAACGCCTCATGCCGTGCGGCCGCTGTCGGCAGCTGCTGTACGAACACTCGACGGCGGGCATGCTGCTCGACACCGTCTCCGGCATCCGCACCATCGACGAGGTCCTGCCGGACGCCTTCGGCCCACGTCAACTCGAGGAGTACCACGCATGAGTTCCGTAGAAGCATTCGACGTCGTCGATCTCATCCGTACGAAGCGCGACCGCGGCGAGTTGTCGACGCCGCAGATCGACTGGCTGATCGACGCCTTCACCCGCGGCTACGTCGCCGACGAACAGATGTCGGCCCTCGCGATGGCGATCCTGCTGAACGGCATGGAGCGACGCGAGATCCGCGACCTCACGATGGCGATGATCGCGAGCGGCGAGCGGATGAGCTTCGCATCACTCGACAAGCCGACCTCGGACAAGCACTCGACCGGCGGCGTGGGCGACAAGATCACCCTGCCGCTCGCCCCGCTCGTCGCCGTCTTCGGCGTCGCGGTCCCACAGCTGTCGGGCCGCGGGCTCGGGCACACGGGTGGGACGCTCGACAAGCTCGAGAGCATCCCCGGCTGGCGTGCGGCGCTGACGAACGACGAGATGATGGTGCAACTGGCGGACGTCGGCGCGGTCATCTGCGCCGCCGGCTCCGGTCTCGCCCCGGCGGACAAGCGCTTGTACGCCCTGCGCGACACGACGGGCACGGTCGAGGCGATCCCGCTCATCGCATCGAGCATCATGTCGAAGAAGATCGCCGAAGGCACCGGGGCGCTCGTCCTCGACGTCAAGTTCGGTTCCGGCGCCTTCATGCAGGACTACGAGCGTGCCGAGGAACTGGCGCGCACGATGGTCGCGCTCGGGACGGACGCCGGTGTGGCCACGACCGCGCTGTTGACGGACATGAACGTCCCGCTCGGCCTCGCGATCGGCAACGCGAACGAGGTCCGTGAGTCCGTCGAGGTCCTCGCGGGTGGCGGTCCGGCGGACGTCGTCGAGTTGACCCTCGCCCTCGCGCGGGAGATGTTAACGCTCGCCGGGCAGCCGGACGCGGACGTCGAGGGCGCCCTCGCGGACGGTCGGGCCATGGACGTCTGGAAGCGCATGATCCGCGCACAGGACGGCGACCCGGACGCACCGCTGCCGGTCGCCAAGGAGACCCACGTCGTCACGGCATCGCGCGACGGCGTGCTGGCGACGCAGGAGGCACTGCCGTTCGGCATCGCGGCCTGGCGCCTCGGCGCCGGTCGGGCCAGGCAGCAGGACCCGGTCATCCACGCGGCGGGCATCGACCTGCACGCGAAGCCGGGCGACGAGGTCCGGGCCGGACAGCCGCTCTTCACGCTGAGCGCCGACGATGCGGCCCGCTTCCCGCGGGCGCTCGAGGCCCTCGAGGGCGCCTACACGATCGAGGACACCGCCCCGCCGCGCGGCCCCATCGTCCGGGCCCGCATCGAGGCCTGACGGCCGCAGACGCTCAGTCCGTCGCCCGGTCCGCTGGGTGACGGACTGAGCCATGTCGCAGGATGCGTGCGAGCGGTACAGTGAACCCCGTGACCTCTGCAGACGAATCCCCCCTCTCCGGCGTCGACCTCCGCGCGCTTCCGAAGATCTCGCTCCACGACCACCTCGACGGTGGTGTGCGGCCCGCCACGATCATCGAGCTGGCCGAGGCCATCGGTGTCGACGTCCCCGTGTCGGACCCCGACGGCCTCGCCGACTGGTTCTACACGCAGTGCAACGCCGGCTCGCTCGTCGAGTACCTGAAGACCTTCGACCTCAGCACCGCGGTCATGCAGACCGAGGAGGGGCTCGTCCGCATCGCGCGCGAGTTCGTCCAGGACCTCGCCGCGGACGGCGTCGTCTACGGCGAGGTGCGCTGGGCTCCCGAACAGCACCTCACCCGGGGGCTCAGCCTCGACGCGGTCGTCGAGGCCGTCCAGGAGGGCATCGAGCTCGGCATCAAGGACGCCGCTCACTCCGGCTCCGACATCCAGATCGGCCAGCTCGTCACGGCCATGCGGCATGCCGACCGCGCGCTCGAGATCGCTGAGCTCGCCGTGCGCCATCGAGAGCGCGGCGTGGTCGGGTTCGACATCGCCGGCGCCGAGGGGGGCTTCCCCGCCAGCAAGCACCGGCTGGCGTTCGACTACCTCGCGGCCGAGCTGTTCCCGGTGACCGTCCACGCGGGGGAGGCCGACGGCATCGAGTCGATCCGGAGCGCCATGCTCGACGGCCGTGCGCTGCGGCTCGGTCACGGTGTCCGCATCGCCGAGGACATCTTCATCGAGCGCGACGACGCCGAGTCCCTCTACGCCACGCTCGGCCCCGTCGCCGAGTGGGTCCGCGACCGCAAGATCCCGCTGGAGCTCAGCCCGCAGTCGAACCTGCAGACCGGGGCCATCGCGGCCTGGGGCGAGGAGCTCGAGGACCACCCGTTCGACCTGCTCTACCAGCTCGACTTCGCCGTCACGGTGAACGTCGACAACCGCACGATGAGCGACACGAGCCTGACGAAGGAGCTCGCGCTCCTCTCCGAGGCGTTCGACTACGACCTCACCGACCTGGAGACCTTCCAGCTGAACGCCGCCGCCGCGACCTTCCAGCCGCTGGAGATCCGTGAGGCACTGGCGGACCGCATCAGTGAGGCGTTCGACGAATTCCTCGACGACGACGAGGACTGACGATGGCGGCAGGTGCTGTTCCGGCGACCGCCTGGGCGGCACCTGCGCGGCGGGCTTCCAGCCTCGGAGCGTTACGATGGTTCCGATCCATTCGGGTCGACCGATCCTCTGATTGAAGCGATGCCACTCCCAGAACTGTCCGAAGCCAGCGTCGCGCTCCATGTCGACGTCGACGACTGGCGCGAGGCGATCCGCGTAGCCGGATCGCTGCTGTCCGACACCCACGCGACGGACGCCGCGTACACCCAGCGGATGATCGACGTCGTCGAGGAGTTCGGCGCGTACGTCGTGATCGCGCCGGGCCTGGCGCTCGCGCACGCCCGACCGGGTGCCGACGTCCACGAGGACGCCCTCGTCGTCGCGACCCTCGCTGCTCCGGTCCGGTTCGGTCACCCCCACAACGACCCCGTGTCAGTGGTCCTCGGCCTCGCCGTCACCACCGCCGAGTCGCACGTTGGCTGGGTGGCGGAGATCGCCAACGTCTTCAACGACGAGACCGCCATCCCGCGGCTCGCAGCGGCCACGACGCTCGACGAGGTGCGGGCCGTGTTCGGCGCGTCCCCGCTGTCCGACGGAGAACCCGCATGAAGATCGTCGCCGTCTGCGGCTCGGGGGTCGGCTCCTCCGCGATCCTCAAGCTCAACGCCGAACGCGCGCTCGAACGCCTCGACCTCGAGGCCGAGGTCGTCGCTGGCGACATCGAGAGCCTCGGCACGACCGCGGCCGACGCCCAGGTGATCCTGACCTCGCCGGAGCTCGTCGAGCGCATCGGCAAGACCTTCGCCGACATCGTCGTCATCGACAATTACTTCGACCTCGCCGAACTCACCGAGAAGCTCGAGCGCGCCATCGGCTGACTGGTGCGGCCCGGTCTCCGGGCCGCACCAGTCGGGCCGCTCAGCCCATCGAGCGGCTAGGAGACGAGCGCCGTCAGGTCGGTCCGCAGGGCTGCGAGCTTCGCGGTGACGGTCGCCGCCCGCTCGGCGGCGTCGCCCTCGGCGGACTGCACGTCGACGTACACCTTGAGCTTCGGCTCGGTGCCGCTCGGCCGGATCATGACGCGGGTGCCGTCGTCGAGCCAGACGCGCAGGACGTCGCTCGGCGGGAGCGTCTCGAACCCGTCGGCGAGGTCGTCGATCCGGGTCACCCGAACGCCCGCGAGCTCTGTCGGCGGGAGTGCCCGCAGCCCGGCCATGACCTCGCCGATGCGGCTGAGCTCGGCGTAGCGGATGGAGATCTGGTCGCTCCCGAAGGAGCCGAAGGTGACCGCGAACCGGTCGAGGAGGCGCGCGACGGTCTCGCCCGCCTGCGCCGACGCCGTCGCGAGACCGAGGAACGCGACGGCGGCCGAGATGCCGTCCTTGTCACGCACGGTCCCGGGGTTCACGAGGTAGCCGAGGGCCTCCTCGAAGCCGAAGAGCATGCCCGGCGTCCGGGAGATCCACTTGAACCCGGTGAGCGTCTCCCGGAACTCGAGGCCGTGCGCCTCGGCGACGACGCGCAGGGCGGGGGAGGAGACGATCGAGCAGGCGAGCGTGCCCTCGGGTGCCGCGTCACCGTCGAGTCCGACGCTGGCGGCCTGGGCGGCCCGCCAGCCGAGGAGGAGACCGACCTCGTTGCCGGTGAGTCGACGGAACCCCGAGGGGGATGCGGCGTCGGGGATGGCGATCGCCAGGCGGTCGGCGTCGGGGTCGTTGGCGATGATGAGGTCGGCGCCGACCGCTCGCGCCGTCGCGAACGACAGGTCGAGCGCGCCCGGCTCCTCCGGGTTCGGGAAGCTGACCGTGCGGAACGTGGGATCGGGATCGATCTGCTCGGTGACGAGCTCCGGTGCCGGGTAACCGGCGGTCTCGAGGACGCGTCGGGTCGTCTCCCAACCCACGCCGTGCATGGCCGTGTAGACGACGCGCAGCTGGCTGCCCGCCGGGGCGGGAGCGACGGCTGCGGTCGCCGCGACGTAGGCGTCGACGACGTCCTCGCCCGCGATCTCGAACACCTCGCTGCGCGGGAGGTCCTGCACGAGCGCCGTCTCGGCGATGCGCCCGATGTGGGCGGCGATGGCCGCGTCGGCGGGGGACACGATCTGGGACCCGTGGTGCTCGCCACCGAGGTACACCTTGTAGCCGTTGTCGGCGGGCGGATTGTGACTCGCGGTCACCATGACTCCGGCCGAGGCGTCGAAGAACCGCACGGCGAACGCCAGGACGGGCGTCGGCAGGAGCCGTGGGAGGAGGATGGCGCGGACGCCGGCACCGGCCATCAGCTCGGCGGTGTCGCTGGCGAACACGGCGGAGTTCTTCCGACCGTCGTATCCGATGACGACGCTCGGCGTCACGCCAGCCGGCGCCTGCTCGAGCAGATAGGCGGCGAGCCCGGCTGCAGCCTGCGACACGAGGACCCGGTTCATCCGGTTGGAGCCGGCCTCGATGCGACCGCGGAGCCCGGCCGTGCCGAACTGCAGTCGGGTGTCGAAGCGGTCGTGCAGTTCTGCGACGGCCACGTCGTCGGACACGTGGGCGCGTTCGACGAGGCCTGCCAGTTCGGCCCGGGTCTCGTCGTCGGGGTCCTGGGCGAGCCAGGCCTCGGCGGTCGCGAGCAGGCTCGTCGCCTCGCTCACAGGGCCGCGACGATCTGCGCGAGGAGCTTGCTGATCACCGGTTCGGCCGCCTGGCCGGCCTCGATGACCTCAGCGTGGCTGAGTGGCGTCTGCTGGATGCCGGCCGCGAGGTTCGTGATGAGCGACATCCCGAGGACCTCCATGCCGGCCTGACGTGCGGCGATCGCCTCGAGCGCGGTCGACATGCCGACGATGTGGCCGCCGATCGCCTTCGCCATCTGCACCTCGGCCGGGGTCTCGTAGTGCGGCCCGCGGAACTGCGTGTAGACGCCTTCGTCGAGTTCCGGGGCGACGCTGTGCGCAATGTCCCGCAGCCGCTTGGCGTAGAGGTCGGTGAGGTCGATGAACGTCGCGCCCTCGAGCGGCGAGTCGGCCGTGAGGTTGATGTGGTCGCTGATCAGCACGGGCGTGCCGGGCGTCCAGTGGTCCTTGATGCCACCGGCGCCGTTCGTCAGCACCATGATGCTCGCGCCGGCCGCAGCGGCCGTCCGGACACTGTGCACGACCCGGCGGACACCGTGGTTCTCGTAGTAGTGCGTCCGGGCGCCGATGACGAGCGCACGCTTGCCGCTCGGGAGCAGGACCGAGCGCAACGTGCCAACGTGGCCCTCGAGCGCCGGCTTCGAGAAGCCGACGATCTCCGACGCGGGGATCGTCGCCGTCGTCTCGCCGATCAGGTCGGCCGCCTTGCCCCAGCCGCTGCCGAGGGTGAGCGCGATGTCGTGGCGTTCCACGCCGGTCTTCTCGGCGATCTGGCCGGCGGCTTCGCGGGCGATCTCGAAGGGATCGACGTCGGACAGATCGAGTGGATTCGCTGAGGTTTCGGACATCCTCTCACTCTAGACAGAGGCGGGGCCGGCACCCAACCGTGCCGACCCCGCTCATCCGCGCACGATCGCCGCGATCGCCGGGCCGGACGGGTTTGGTCCCGCCCCTGGTGGCGCGCGAGAATGGACGCATGGCCTACGAGTTCGAACGCAAGCAGCGAGTGGCGATCATCGGAGGCGGACCCGGCGGGTACGAGGCGGCCCTCGCCGGGGCGCAGCTCGGCGCCGACGTCACGCTCGTGGAGCGTTCAGGCGTCGGTGGAGCGGCGGTCATCACCGACGTCGTCCCCTCCAAGAGCCTCATCGCCACGGCCGACGCGGTCGGGGCCATCGGCGAGGCCGCCGACCTCGGAGTGCAGTTCTTCGTCCGCTCGGAGACCACCGGGAAGCCCAGCCGTCCCGAGGTCGCGGTGAACCTCGCCGCCGTGAACAAGCGACTGCTCGGATTGGCCCGCCAGCAGTCCGAGGACATGCGCGCGAGCCTCATCCGCGCCGGCGTCCGCATCATCAACGGTCAGGGGCGGCTCGACGGACCGAACGAGGTCATCGTCTCGACCGACCTGTCCGCCGGCACCGACTTCGACCGCATCGAGGCCGACACCGTCGTCGTGTCCGTCGGTGCCAGCCCGCGCCAGCTGCCCTCCGCGCTGCCGGACGGCGAGCGCATCCTCACCTGGACGCAGCTCTACAACCTCACCTCCGTCCCCGAGCACCTCATCGTCGTCGGCTCGGGCGTCACCGGCGCGGAGTTCGCCTCCGCCTACACGGCGCTCGGTTCCAAGGTCACGCTCATCTCGAGTCGCGACCAGGTGCTGCCCGGTGAGGACGCCGATGCTGCGGCGGTCATCGAGAACGTCTTCAAGCGCAACGGCATGACGGTCCTGTCGAAGTCGCGGGCCGACTCCGTCACCCGCACCGAGCACGGTGTCGTGGCCACGCTGTCCGACGGCCGGACCGTCGAGGGGTCGCACTGCCTCATGGCGGTCGGTTCGGTGCCGAACACCGCCGGGATCGGCCTCGAGGAGGCCGGTGTGCAGCTGACCGATTCCGGGCACATCCGCGTGAACCGGGTGGCGCGCACGAGCGTCCCCAACATCTACGCCGCCGGTGACTGCACGACCTTCCTGCCGCTCGCGTCCGTCGCCTCGATGCAGGGTCGCACCTCGATGCTGCACGCGATGGGCGACGCGGTGAACCCGACCGAGATCCGCAACGTCGCCGCGAACATCTTCACGCAGCCGGAGATCGCGACCGTCGGCTGGACCCAGAAGCAGATCGAGGACGGCATCGCCCAGGGTGAGATCTACAAGCTGCCCCTCGCGCAGAACCCGCGCGCGAAGATGATGGGCATCAAGGACGGCTTCGTCAAGCTGTTCGCGCGGACCGGCAGCGGCACGGTCATCGGCGGGGTCATCGTCGCCCCGAAGGCCAGCGAGCTCATCTTCCCGCTCGCCCTCGCGGTCGAGCAGCGGCTGAACGTCGACCAGGTCGCGCGCGCCTTCACGGTCTACCCGTCACTCACCGGGTCGATCACCGACGCGGCGCGCGCCATGCACATCGTCGAATAGGCGTCGACCTCGTCGAACGGTCGCCGAGGCGCCGGGGTTCACCGATCGCGGTTCGCGAGCACGATGCGTGCGACGGCAACCCGCGAGCGCACGCCCCAGGCGTGGAAGACGGCGCTCAGGTGCTTCTCCACCGTCTTGCGCGAGATGCCGAGGGCCGTCGCGATCTCGTCGTTCGACAGGCCGTCCGCGACGAGTCCGGTGAGATCCCGCTGTCGGGGCGTCAGCGGGGTGGTCGGGACCGGGACGGCGGTCAACGGCAGTGTGGCCGGGAGTCGTGACGGGAGCTGACGGCGGGACACGATCCCGAAGGCGGCGAGCACCCGGGTGACGTGCGCGTCGACCGTGCGCGAGGAGAGCTGGAGGACGGACGCGATCTCCGCCGTCGAGTTGCCCTCCGCGGAGAGGAGGGCGACCTCGCGTTCGCGCGGCGACAGTCCGTCCCAGCCGGATCCGGCGACCGGTGCGAGGCGTCGGCCGATCGCCTTCAGCTCCCGGGCGGCGGAGCGGGTCGCGGCGGTGTGCCCGCCGCGGACCGCCTGCTCGGCGAGCGCGGCGAGCTCGCGGACGGCCTGCGTCCGGTCGGACATGGCGATGAGGGCACGGGTCGCGAGGATCTCCCCGATCCCGGCTTCGAGCACGCGCCCGTCGGCCAACGCACGGGTGGTCGCCGTCCGTGCGAGGGCCAGGGCGTCGGCGGGTCGCCCGCGGAGGAGCTCGAGTTTGCACTGCATCCGGAGGATGGCCGGCCCGGGGACCCTGCGGTCGACATCGGCGGCGATGAAGCCGATGAGGCGTTCCGATTCGACGATGTCGCGGTCGAGGAAGGCGCTCGAGACGAGCAGCTCGATCGCGAGGGCCCGGTCCTGGACGGACAGGCCGCTGAAGTCGTTCCCCGAAGCGCTCCGGGCGAGGGCCGCGGCGCCGTGGTCGTCCGCGAGGGCGGCGAGACCGTAGCCGACGAGGAGGTAGCACGTCGTCTGGAAGGCGCCCGTGGGTTCGGGGATGGCCTGACGCACCCGGCGGGCGAGCGTCCTGGTCGCCCCCTGCTCGGCACGGTTCCCGGCGACGAGGCACTGCACGGCCTCCGCGTACAGCGCTGTCGGTCCGCTCCCTGCACGCTCGAACATCGCGAGTGCGGCGGCCTCGGCTTCGGCGACGCGTCCCTCATTGAGAAGCAGCCGGGCGAGGACCCCGTCGACGAGCGTCCGGTACAAGCGGCCCGGGGTGGCGGCGATCTCGTCGGCGAACGCGTCGGCGAAGCGCCGGGCGGCGTGGATCAGGACGTTGACGACGGCACCCTCGACGAGCAGGTACCCGACGAGCCAGGCCAGGGTCGGTTCGAGGTCGCCGCCGTCGTCGACGAGGGCGTCCGCCTCCGCGAAGCACCCCTCCAGCTCCGAGCCGGACGAGCGGTCCGACCCGAGGGCCAGCCCGGCGGCTCCGAGCACGAGCAGGCGCGTCGTCCGGTCGGAGTCGGTCGAGGCGGCGAGCGCGTCCACCGCGTCCCGGCGGCAACCCGCGAAGTCGGCGGTGGTGAACCGGGCGTAGGACAGGAGGGCGAGGACGCGGGGATCCGACGCCGCGTCCGGCTCGGCCTCGAGCAGCGCGATCGCACCGGCGGCGTCGAAGTCCGCCACACGATCCAACGCGTCTTCGAGGAGGTCGGCTGCTGACACCTGCTCAGCGTATCGTCGCCGGGTCCGATGCGACGCCCGAGGGCGCCGGTCGGGTCAGCTGATGGTGAGGAGCTGGTGACCAGAGGAGACCGTGGCACCGACCGTGGCGTCGATCGCGCCGACCGTGCCGTCCTTGTGCGCCGTGATGGGCTGTTCCATCTTCATCGCCTCGAGGACGACGACGAGGTCGCCCTTCACGACGACATCGCCCTCGGCGACCGCGAGTTTCACGATGGTCGCCTGCATGGGTGCCGAGACGGAATCACCCGTTGCACCCGAGACCACCGCTGCACCACCGCGGCGGTGCGGAGCGGGAGCGGCGACCGGTGCACCGACGTTCAGCCCCAGCTGTCCACCCGGAAGGCTGACCTCGAGCCGCTTGCCGCCGACCTCGACGACGACCGTCGAGCGGGCGGCGGGCGCTTGCTGCGCATCGATGGATCCGTCCCAGGGCTCGATGTCGTTGACGAACTCCGTCTCGATCCAGCGGGTGTACACACCGAAGGTGCCGTCCTCCGCGGTGAACGCGGGGTCGCGGACGATCTTGCGGTGGAAGGGGATGACGGTGGGGAGGCCGGCGACCTCGAACTCGTCGAGGGCGCGGCGGCTGCGCTCGAGCGCCTCCTCGCGGGTGCGACCCGTGACGATGATCTTGCCGAGGAGCGAATCGAACGCCCCCGAGATCGTGTCGCCGGCCGTGACGCCGGAGTCGAGCCGGACACCGGGGCCGCCGAAGGTCTTGAAGACGTGGATCGGACCCGGCTGTGGGAGGAAGCCGCGTCCCGGGTCCTCGCCGTTGATGCGGAACTCGAAGGAGTGGCCGCTCGGCTGCGGGTCGTCGTAGTCGAGGACGCCGCCCTCGGCGAGACGGAACTGCTCGCGGACGAGGTCGATGCCGGTGATCTCCTCGGAGACCGGGTGCTCGACCTGCAGGCGGGTGTTGACCTCGAGGAAGGAGACGGTGCCGTCCTTGCCGATGAGGAACTCGCAGGTGCCGGCACCGAGGTAGCCGACCTCCTTGAGGATCGCCTTCGACGCGCGGTAGAGCTCCGTCACCTGGTCGTCGGTGAGGAAGGGTGCCGGTGCCTCCTCGACGAGCTTCTGGTGGCGACGCTGCAGGGAGCAGTCGCGGGTGGAGACGACGACCACGTTGCCGTGCGCATCGGCGAGGCACTGTGTCTCGACATGGCGCGGCTGGTCGAGGTACTTCTCGACGAAGCACTCGCCCCGGCCGAACGCCGCGATGGCCTCGCGGGTGGCCGACTCGAAGAGCTCGGCGACCTCCTCGCGCTCGCGGGCGACCTTCAGGCCGCGACCGCCGCCGCCGAACGCCGCCTTGATGGCGACGGGCAGGCCGTGGATGTCGACGAAGTCGAGCACCTCCTCGGCGCCCGAGACGGGGTTGAGCGTGCCGGGGGCGAGCGGAGCGCCCACCTTCTCGGCCACGTGGCGGGCGGAGACCTTGTCGCCGAGCCGCTCGATGGCCTCGGGCGACGGGCCGATCCAGATGAGCCCTGCGGCCATGACGGCACGCGCGAAGTCCGCGTTCTCGGCGAGGAAGCCGTAGCCCGGGTGGACGGCGTCGGCGCCGGACCGTCGGGCGATGGACAGGAGCTTGTCGATGACGAGGTACGTCTCCGCGCTCGTCGTCCCGTCGAGGGCGTAGGCCTCGTCGGCGAGACGGGCGTGCATGGCGTCGCGATCCTGGTCGGCGTAGACGGCGACGGAGGCGATCCCGCTGTCCTTCGCGGCTCGGATGACGCGGACGGCGATCTCGCCACGGTTGGCGATGAGGACCTTGGTTATACGTGGCACAGTCCACGAGCCTACCGGGAGGCCCGGGTGAGCCTTTGGCTCACACGCACAAAAAAGGCGCAGGAACGACGTGCCGCCTCTACAACACCAGGGTCGTCAGAGGGCGCCGCGCCGGTTGCGGAGCTCGTGCCAGTCGTGTCCCAGCGTGCGGACGAGACGCCGCAGGGTCGGGAGCGAGAGGCCGACGACGGTCGACGGATCGCCCTCGATGCGGGTGATGAAGGCGGCACCCAGGCTGTCGATCGTGAACGCCCCCGCCACTGCCAGGGGCTCGCCCGACGCGATGTAGGCGTCGATCTCGGCGTCGTCGAGGTCGTCTGCGAAGGACACCTCGGCGCTCGCGATCGCGCCGATCCCGACCGGCGATGCACCGGTGCAGTCGATGAGCCAGTGGCCGGAGTAGAGGGTCCCCGTCCTCCCGCGCTGGGCGTGCCAACGTTCGCGGGCGCGCTCGGGCGTGTGGGGCTTGCCGTGGACGACGCCGTCGAGGACGAAGACCGAGTCGCCGCCGAGGATGAGGTCGACCGCGTCGCCACGTTCGCGCACGACGGCCAGCGCGGCCTCCGCCTTCGCCCGGGCGAGGAGTGCCACGACCTCGTCCGGGGCGAGCGGCGCACCTGCGGCGCGGGTCGCCTCGTCGACGGCCTGGTCCTCGTCGACCGACGATGGGACGACGATCGGCTCGATGCCGCTCGACCGCAGCAGGGCGAGTCTGGCCGGTGACGTGGAGGCGAGCGTGAGGCGCATGACGGTTCCTTCTGCAGTGGACGGTGGACTCCCCGCAGCCGCCCGTGTGACATGCTCGACGCATGAGCACGACGACTGCACGCACCGTGGAACTGGACATCACCAACGTAGCCCACGGGGGTGTCTTCGTCGCCCGGCACGAGGGCCGGGTGGTCTTCGTACCCGACACGCTCCCCGGCGAGCGCGTGCGGGCGCGCATCGTCGACGAGAACGAGAAGCGCTTCTGGCGGGCGGAGACCCTGGAGGTCCTCACGCCGTCCGAGCACCGCCGTCCGCACGTCTGGGCCGAGGCCTCCGTCGACCGCCAGCCGAGCGAGCGGGCCGGGGGAGCGGAGTTCGGACACATCGAGCTCGCCCACCAGCGCGCGTTGAAGCACCAGGTCCTCGCGGAGGGGCTCGAGCGGTTCGCCGGGGTCACGCCCGAGTTCACGGTCGACGCGGTCGACGGCGAGACGCCCGACGGCACCCGGTGGCGGACGCGGGTCTCCCTGCACGTCGACCAGCACGGCAACGTCGGCCCCTACGCCGCGCGGTCCCACCACGTCGTCCCCGTCGACGACCTGCCGCTCGCGATCGAAGCGGTGGCCGAGGCGGCCAAGCTCGAGGAGTTGCCGCACGGCACCACCTCCATCGACATCGTCGCCTCCTCGACCGGGACGGTCCGTGTCCTGACGCGTGCGGACGAAGTCGGAGGCGGCGACCGTCGGCGCGGTGGCGGCCGTGGTCGACGCGGGGGACCGAAGCCGGTCCGTCCGGCGGCCGACCCGATCCGCGAGCTCGTCGGCGAGCGTGAGTTCATCGTCGACGCGAACGGATTCTGGCAGGTCCACCGTCAGGCTGCGACGACCCTTCAGCAGGCCGTGTCCGCGGCCATCGACGGCGCGCGCTTCGACCCGCGCGCCGCGAACCTCGACCTCTACGGCGGCGTCGGCCTCCTGGCCGCGGGCGTGGGGGACCGTTTCGGCTCCACCACGCGCATCACGACCGTGGAGAGCGACGAACGCGCCACCGAGTACGCGGGCGAGAACCTGTCCGAGTGGGTGGGCGCACAGGCCGTCACCGCGAAGGTCGACGCCTTCCTGCGGTCGGAGATCGCGACGGGCAGTCGGATCGAGCGGTCCCGGTACGCCACCGCGACCGTCGTCCTCGACCCGCCCCGCTCGGGTGCCGGTGCGGAGATCGTCGCCATGCTCGGCGAACTGCGGCCCGCGTCGATCGTCTACGTCGCCTGCGACCCCATCGCACTGTCCCGCGACGTCGCCCTCCTGGCGGAGCAGGGCTACGAGCTCGACCACCTCGCGGCTTACGACCTCTTCCCCAACACGCACCACCTCGAGGCCGTCGCGGGCTTCTCTCGAACGGCTTGAGCGGGCCCGTGCCGACGGAGGCGACTCGCGATCAGGCCGTCGCGCCCGGCGGGTCAGTCACTCGCTACGATGGTGCCGTGGTGACCGTCGCAATCATTGATGATCACGAGTCCGTCCGGCTCGGGATCGAAGCGGTGTGTGCGCACGCCGGGTATCAGGTCGTGGCGAGTGCCCCGACCGCCGTCGAGTGCATCGCCGCGTTGAACGGCGTGGTGCCCGACGTGGTCGTGCTCGACCTCTCGCTCTCCGACGGCAGCACGCCGACCTCGAACATCCATGCGGTGCAGGCCGTGGGGGCGCACGTCCTCATCCACTCCATCGCCGATCGGGTCGCACTGGTGCGCGAGGCGCTGGCCGCCGGTGCGTCCGGGGTCATCCCCAAGTCGTCGCCGACCGACACGGTCATCGCCGCCATCGGCACGGTCGCCCGTGGCGAGGCCCTGAACAACATCGAGTGGGCGAGCGCGATCGACGCCGACAGCGACTTCGCTCGGGCGCAGCTGGGCCGTCGCGAGCGCGACGTCCTCCACCTGTACGCGTCCGGACTCCCGCTGAAGACGGTCGCCATGCAGCTCGGCATCGCGTACTCCACGGCCCGCGAGCACATCGACCGCATCCGGGTGAAGTACGTCGAGGTGGGTCGCCCGGCCCCGACGAAGGTCGACCTGCTCCGCCGAGCGGTCGAGGACGGGATCCTCCCCGGCCTCGATCAAGGCGGGACGGATGTCTCCTAGCTTCCGGGCACCGACCAGGCATCCCGCGATCCCCGCGACCACGAGAGATGCCCAGGTTCAGCGCCGGATGCTGAACACCGCGAACTTCGAACGCCTCCTCGGCCGTTCGGTCGCGATCATCGGACTCGTCTTCGGACTGCAGACCGCGTTCACCACGCTCGGACAGGGTGTCCAGATCACCGGCTGGTTGGGCGTGGTCTACGTCTCCCTCGTCTTCGGGACGATGTTCGGCGCCATCATCTGCTGCTTCTTCCTGTGGCACCACCGCATCGCCTCGGGCGTCTTCGCCGCCGTGTTCTTCGTGGCCCTCCTCATCTGGCCCGCGGTCAACGCGCAGGCGTCGGCGGACATCAACCAGGAACCGTGGATCTGGTACCTCTGCACGATCGCCGTCGCGTTCGCCTGCATCCCGCTGCAGTTGCGGGGTGCCATCGTGTACCTCGTCGTGACCTCGGTCATGTACGGCGTCAACCGCGTCATCGACGCCGACTTCGCACCCGCGTCCTTCGAGATCGGTGCGCTCGACGCGTCCTACGCGACGATCATCGGTGGGCTCATCGTCGTCCTCGTCGGGCTGTTCCGCGTGCTGGCCGGCCGGGTCGACACCGCGAGGGCCGCCGCTCTCGCCACCTACGACGCGGCCGTCAAGCAGCACGCCACGGAGGTGGAGCGCGTCGAGGTCGACTCGATCGTCCACGACAGCGTCCTCGCCTCCCTGCTCGCCGCGGATCGGGCGCTGACCCCGAAGTCGGAGGCGCTCGCCGTCATGATGGCGCGGGTCGCGATCGAGCAACTCGAGGGTGTCGGAGCGCCGATGACGAACGAGGACGAGGTCACCGGTCTCGCCGAGCTCATCGAACGGCTGCGTGCTGCCGCATCGATGCTCGGTGAACCGTTCTCCGTCACGGTCGAGGGGGCCTCCGGCCGGGTCCTGCCCGTCACGGTCGCGAACGCGGTCTACTGGGCGACGGTGCAGGCGATGGTCAACAGCGTCGAGCACGCGGGTTCGGGAGCCGCACGGAGCCTGTCGATCGAGGGCACGGTCTCCGGCGGCGTCTGCGTCATCGTCGGCGACGACGGCGTCGGGTTCTGCCCCGAGCAGGTCGCTGAGGAGCGGCTCGGGCTGAAGGTCTCGATCGTCGAGCGCGTCGCCGCGGTCGGCGGCCGCTCGACGGTGATCTCCCGTCCCGGTGAGGGTGCCGTCATCCGCATCGAGTGGTCTCCGGAGCACGGCTCATGACCCCGGCACCGCGGTACGCCCTCGTCATCCTCGCCGCCCTCTTCTCCGCGTACCACCTGCTCCGTGCCGCGCTGACGCTCGAGACACCCCGCGACGTCGTCCCGGTCCTCATCGCGATGCTCGTCTACGCGGTCGCGAGCGTCCTGAGCCTCTGGCCGATGGGCACGACGCGCATGCCGTCGTGGCTCGCGAGCATCAACCTCGCCACCGCGATCATCGTCCCGTTGCTCGTCACGAGCCAGCTCGATCCGACGCGGAACAACGGCTACGCCACCTGGCACGTGGCGTCGATCGGGACACTGATGACGATCACCGTGGTCCGGCAGCGGGAGGCGGTCGCGTACATCGGGATCGTCTTCCTCACGGTCCAGTCGCTCCTCTGGGCGGGTCCGGGCCTGGCGCTCGGGATGGGCGTCACGGGCAGTCTCATCTGGGTCGTCCTCGCGAGTGTGCTCACCCGATCGATCGCCGGGGCCCAGCACGACGCCGAGCGCCTCACCCAGGCGGAGCACGCGACCTCGGACTGGCAGGCGGCGCAGTACGCGCACGTGCACGAGCGGAGACGGCGCCTCAGCCAGACGGGGCGCCTGGCGACCCCGATGCTCCGCACGATCATCGCCAACGGAGGCAGGCTCTCCGTGGCCGATCGCACGGAATGCCGCACGCTGGAGGCCAGTCTCCGCGACGAGATCCGAGGGCGTCATCTCCTGAGTGACGCGGTCCGATCCGAGGTGCTCGCGGCCCGGCGTCGCGGCGCGATCGTGAACATGCTGGACGAAGGCGGCCTCGAGGAGCTCGACGCCGGTGTCCTCGACGCGATCCACGAGCAGATCGCCGAAACGCTCGCCGCCTCGCGAGCCACACGCCTCATCGTGCGGAGCGTGCCGGACGACGAACGCGTCGCGGTGACCGTGGTCGGCCTGCGTGCGGTGCACCGCGAACCGGGCGTCGCTGCTGGGCCGGACGACGACGACGAGGAACTCGACGTCTGGCTCGAGATCCCGCGCGACGGCTCCCGTGCCGGCGTGGGTGCCGTCAGCGTGTCCGACGAGGACTGAGTCGCTCCGACGAGGACCGTGCCCGTCGGCAGGCTAAGGGACCGGAGCGCATCCGGGCGCACTTCTCCCGGTCACTGAGCTTGTCGAAGTGCCCACGAGAAACCCTTCGACAGGCTCAGGGACCGGCGCGGGTCAGAACGGTGCGGGGTCGGGTTCGGTCCGATACTGCTTCCCGTCAGGTGTCGTCCACTTGAGGACCCCACCAGGACCGTGGTCGAGGTTCCACCCGGGCAAGTGCTTCATCCGGTGATGATGTCGGCAGAGGCAGGCGAGATTGCCGACGTCCGTTGTCCCACGCGACCGAATGGTCGAGATCACAGGCCCTGGCGCGTCTCCCGCAACCCGGTGCCCGACACGTGCCGTCCCGAAGCCGCACCGCGCGTTGCAGGTCGGCCGGGACGCGGTACTGGTTCCGGCCGACGGAGAGGACCGCGCCGGTTTCCGGTTGGACGAGGATGCGGGTGAAGCTGGGCGCGTTCACTGCGATGCGTGCTGCGGTCTCCGGGTCGATCGGGCCGTAGCCGTCGAGCGTGGCTGGGGCATCGCTGACGCCGGCCATGCTCAGTGCCGGGACCGTGATCTGCACCGTCGGCTTGATGTGCTCTTGCACCTCGATGGGGTGCGGGAGCACTGGGCTGGACATGACGTCTTCCGGGGTCACGCCGGTGAGCGCGAGCGCCGCCAGGGCGTCCGCCTGGAGCTGGGCGCAGGTGCGGGTGTCGCCCGATTTGCGTGACTCGGCCGCGGCCGTTTCGACGCGCTCGATGATGCCTTGCGCGATGGGTGCGGTGGTGAAGAGATGTACCCAGGCCATGCCGTCGGCGGCCGGCTCGAACTCCACCCGACGGTCTGCCTCGGAGCGGACCGCGCGTGTCGTGATGGGCTCGGGGTGGAGGCGCTCGCGCAGGATGCGGGCGCGTCTCCGGAGGTTCGCGTTGGTGGACTCTTCCGCGACCTGTAGGACCTGAGCGAGGAGCGCCGCCCGCCCTGCGGTCGGCACGTCGCGGAGTTGGTCGGTGATCGTCTGTGCGTGACTGGCCGAGATACGGCCCGCCTCGAGCGACTCGAGCACGGCCGGTGCGTCGTTCACGAGACGTTCCGCGTCGTTCGTCGCGCATTGAACGGTCCGCTCGGGTATCCGGGCCGCCATGGCGAGGGCCGCGCAGGTGGAGCGGCGCGAGAGCGCCAGGCGCTCGGCCGGCGGGAAGATCGCCGGGACCGTGGCGTCTGCGAAGGCGTCCGCGTAAGCGGCGGAACGGGCCAGTAGCCGGACCTCTTCAGCGTCCAGCGCCGCACGCCGCCGCTGGATGTCCGCGAAGTGGTCCGAGAACTCGGCGAGCTGCGCGGAGTACTCGTCGTTCGCGCGGATCGCGGCGACGGTGGTGGTCTCGGTCATGGAACCAGTCCACCATGGACCACTGACATTCCAGACGATGAGTCGCGGGGTTGTGGAAGTCTGTCCGTGCGCCCTTCGACAGGCTCAGGGACTGGAGGGGGTGCTCAGGGACCGGAGGGGGTGCTCAGGGACCGGAGGGGGTGCTCAGGGGGCCGGGAGGGCAGGGGGCCTCGAGGCGACGCGTGTTGGGCGGTCGACAGGATCAAGGGCCGGAAGGGGGTCGCTCAGGGCCTCAGGCGGCGTCAGTGGTTCTCGCGTTCTTCGACAAGCACCCGGACCGGAACGCATCCGAGCGAGACGTTCCCGGTCACTGAGCCTGTCGACGTGCCCGGTCCTGGACGAACGAAAGGAGGACCAGCACCCGATGCTGGCCCTCCGTGACGTTCGTGGGTCAGAGCGGTAACCCGAATACCGCTCTGACCCGCCCCCGAACTCCTACCCGCTTACCCTAGATGGAGCAGGAGCTGGTGAAGTGGTCTCGATGAGACGCAACTTTCGAGAATGATGATCCTCCATCAGGGGTACCCCCGACAGTCGGCACTATGGAGGACACGAACGGGGGACAGCACCGCGCGCCGTGAGGGGCAACCGGCTGGTCCTCCATCCAGACCGCTCAGCCGGTGAACGCTCGCCAGTGTCCTGGGCCGACGGTGATGCCCGTACGGAGGTTCCGCCTCGTCCGCTCCCACGTCGACGGGACGCGCGGTGCCGGGGCGGTGTCGGCGTCACGCAGCGCCTGTTCGGCGATCGCGACGCTCAGCACCGCGGTGAGCGCCGCGAGCTCCTCGTCGGTGGGGGTACCGCGCTCGATCCGGAGATCGATCGACGACGGCTCGGTCGTGTTCGGCTCGGCGCCGGTGCTCACAGCGGGATGTTCCCGTGCTTCTTGGCGGGCAGGCTCGCACGCTTCGTCCGCAGCGCGCGGAGCGCCTTGATGACCGAGACCCGCGTGGCCGCCGGCTCGATGACACCGTCCAGCTCGCCGCGCTCGGCGGCGAGGAAGGGGCTCGCGACGTTGTAGGTGTACTCGTTCGCGAGGCGCGTGCGCACGGCGGCGACGTCCTCGCCGGCCTCCTCGGCCCGCTTGATCTCGCCGCGGTACAGGATGTTGACGGCACCCTGCCCGCCCATGACCGCGATCTCGGCCGTGGGCCAGGCGAGGTTGATGTCGGCCCCGAGCTGCTTCGAGCCCATGACGATGTACGCGCCGCCGTAGGCTTTGCGCAGGATGACGGTCACCAGGGGCACCGTGGCCTCGGCGTAGGCGTAGAGGAGCTTCGCGCCGCGGCGGATCACGCCGGTCCACTCCTGATCGGTGCCGGGCAGGTAGCCGGGGACGTCGACCAGGGTGAGGATCGGGATGCTGAACGCGTCGCAGAAGCGGACGAACCGGCTCGCCTTCTCGCCCGCTTCGATGTTGAGCGTTCCGGCCATCTGGGAGGGCTGGTTGGCGATGACACCGACCGACCGCCCCTCGACGCGTGCGAAACCGATGACGATGTTCGGGGCGAAGAGCGGCTGGACCTCGAGGAAGTCGGCGTCGTCGACGACATGCTCGATGACGGTCTTCACGTCGTAGGGCTGGTTCGGCGAGTCGGGGATGAGGGTGTTGAGGCGGCGGTCCTCGTCCGTCGTCTCCAGCTCCACCTCGACGTCGAAGATCGTGGCCTCGGACAGGTTGTTGTCGGGCAGGAAGCCGACGAGGGTGCGAGCGTAGTCGAGGGCGTCCGGCTCGTCGCTCGCGAGGTAGTGGGCGACGCCCGAGCGGGTGTTGTGCGTGTACCCGCCGCCGAGCTCCTCCATGCCGACGTCCTCGCCCGTGACGGTCTTGATGACGTCGGGGCCCGTGACGAACATCTGGCTGGTCTTGTCGACCATGATGACGAAGTCGGTGAGTGCGGGGGAGTAGACGGCACCGCCGGCCGCCGGACCCATGATGATGGAGATCTGCGGGATGACCCCGGAGGCCTGCGTGTTGCGTCGGAAGATCTCGCCGTACTTACCGAGTGCGACGACGCCCTCCTGGATGCGCGCCCCACCGGAGTCGAGCATGCCGATGATCGGGACGCCGGTCTTCAACGCGAGGTCCATGATCTTGATGATCTTGTCGCCGGCGACCTCGCCGAGCGAACCGCCGAAGATGGTGAAGTCCTGCGAGTACACGGCGACCTGGCGCCCGTGGATGGTGCCGGTGCCGGTGACGACGGCGTCACCGTAGGGCCGCGAGCGGTCCATGCCGAAGGCGGTCGTGCGGTGCCGCACGAACTCGTCGAGTTCGACGAAGCTGCCGTGGTCGAGCAGCTGCTCGATGCGCTCCCGCGCGGTGAGCTTGCCCTTCTTGTGCTGCTTCTCGATGGCGGCTTCGCCGCTCGCCGTCACGGCCTCGTGATAGCGGTTCTTGAGGTCGGCGAGCTTCCCGGCCGTCGTGTACAGGTCAGGCCCGGAGGTGGTTTCGTCGGTCACGCTTTCACCTTACCCGGTGGTCCCCCGGCCGACCCGTTGACGATCGGGTACAAGCGGCGCGCCGATCCATTGTCGGCATCGTCCAAGCGTGCCGGAGGGCGACGAGGGCGCCGACGACCGGCCTCAGTAGGGTTGTGCCATGGATCTGCCCCTCACCGCCGCCCTCGTGCCACGCCTCGAGATCCTCGCCCACGCCGGCTCCACCAACGACGAACTCGCCCGACGCGTGCGCGAGGACGGCGGCGACGCGTGGCCGGACCGCTCGGTCGTCCTCACCGACGACCAGCGCGGTGGACGCGGTCGCCTCGGTCGCGTGTGGACGGTGCCACCCGGCACGTCACTCGCCGTGTCGGTCCTGCTCCGGCCGGTCACTCCGTCGGGTGATCCGCTCCCACTGCAGGCCTACGGCTGGCTCCCGCTCCTCGCGGGTGCGGCGCTCGCGGAATCGCTCCGGGAGCTCGGGGTGCCCGCCGACGTGAAGTGGCCGAACGACGTGCTCATCGGCGGCCTGAAGGTGTCCGGCATCCTCGCCGAGCTGCTGCCGAGCGGGGACGCGGTGATCCTCGGGACCGGCGTCAACCTCCGTCAGCGTGCCGAGGAACTGCCGACCGACCGGTCAACCTCGCTCGCGCTCGCCGGCCTCGTCGATCCTGACCCGGACACCGTCCTCGTCGGCTACCTGCGTGCGTTCGGCACCCTGTACGACGCCTACCTGGCGGCGTCCGGTGACGCCGAGGCCAGCGGGCTCCGAGCTGCGGTCACCGAGCGATGCGTGACGTTGGACAGCTCGGTGCGGGTGGAACTCCCCGGCGGCGACGTCCTGACCGGGACGGCCGAGCGGATCGACGCCGACGGGCGGCTCGTCGTCCGACCGACCGACGGTGGTGCGCCGGTCGCGGTGGCGGCCGGCGACGTCACGCACGTGCGCTGAGCGTTCCCACCTGTTCGGTGAGGGACCGGCGTGCGAGCACCGTCGCGCCGGAGACGGCGGCCGGCATGACCAGCACGGACAGGACCGGGACGAGGAAGAGGACCGCGACCGTCATCCCGAAGCCCAGGGTGCGGGCGCGTCGCCTGGCGAGGGTCCGGCGGCGGTCCCGCAACGACAACCCCCTCGCGTCGAACGCGTAGCCCGTCAGTTCGAGGGCGAGGAACCACCCGCTCACGGCGAGCCCGAGCGCCGGGACCACCGTCTGGCCGATCACCGGGACGAAGCCGAGGAGGAAGAGGACGGCCGCCGTCGGGATGGTGAGCAGGAGCAGGCCGAGCGCCCGGGTGACACCGGTGAGGAGTCCGTGCCATGCGGACTCACCCGACTCCGGAGGGGCGTCGCCGAGGGTGCGTTCGACGTCGGCCCAGATCCGCTCGTAGAAGGGGTCGCCGACGAGGAGCGTCGCTGCGGCGTAGGCGTACAGCATCACCACGATGGCGACGGCCACCAACGCGACCGCGGCGGCCACCCGGATGGACGAGCGGTACGGCTCGTCCCAGGTGTCGGCGAACGGTGTCGCCCAGTCGACGATCGTGGCGGCATTGACGCCGAGGATGACGAGCAACGCGATGAACACGACGCCCACGATCGCGGCGGGGATCATGCCGAGCAGCATGCGCTTCGGCGAGGTGCCCCAGAGGCGGAAACCGCCGAAGAGGATGCCGATCCCCTCGAGGAACGACCCGACGACGCCGGGGTGCTGCGCCGTCGGGGCGGTGCTGTCTGCCGGTTTCACGCCTTCATGCTAGCCGGGCGGCCGATGCATGGATGCTCGGGATCGCCGACGGGCGGGGTGGGAGCAGGCGGCGGGTTGCCGCGACTGCTAAGAATGGGAGTATGGCTGATCCCGGTATGACGGGGCCGGGCAGGCCGGCTCCTCCCGCGGCGGCGACCGAACGTGTGGTCGCACGCCTGCGTCCGCATGCCCGGCGGCTCCTGCTCCCCGCGCTCCTGCTCATCGCGGTGAGCGGTGCCGGTGCGTACTTCTTCGGCTCGTTCGACCTCGAGTGGCAGAACTGGGCCGTCCTCATCGGCGGCGGGGTGATCGTGCTGGTCGCCTGCGTCCTGCCGTTCATCGCCTGGCTGTCCGTCCGCTACGTGATCACGACCCGGCGACTGATCGTCCGTCGCGGGTTCTTCGTGCGGACGCGCCAGGAGCTCTACCACGCCCGCGGCTACGGCATCACGGTGCACAAGAGCTGGGTGCAGAGCGCCTTCGGGAGCGGCAACGTCCGGGTGACGAGCGGTGGCGAGGTGCCGGTCGTCCTGCGGGACGTGCCCGGCGCGGTCCTCGTCCAGAACGCCCTCCACGAGCTCGTCGCGGAGAACCAGAGCATCGCCGCGCCCTACCCGGCAGCACCGCCTCCGATGCAGCAGCCACCGGTCCGACGCTGACCGGTGCGGGGCGCGCCCGGCCGGTACGATGTTCGAGTCGGGGCACCCGCCGATCCGCCTCAGGATCCGCCCGTCCCGCCTGCCGTAACGAGACCCGCCGGCCGGTCGCCGGAGAGCTGGAGTGAACCCATGAGCATTCGCGTCGGAGTGATCGGCGGCGGTCAGCTGGCCAGGATGATGGTGCCGGCGGCCGTGAACCTCGGACTCGACATCCGGGTGCTCGCCGAGCAGGAGGGCATGTCCGCCCGACTCGCCACCGTCGAGGTGGGTGACTACCGCGACGCGGACACCGTGCTCGCCTTCGCCGAGACGGTCGACGTCATCACCTTCGACCACGAGCACGTGCCGCAGCACGTCCTGCGGGCACTCGTCGACGCCGGTGTACAGGTGCACCCGGGACCGGACGCGCTCGCCGTCGCCCAGGACAAGCTCCTCATGCGCGAGCGCCTGACGGAGCTCGGACTGCCGGTGCCCGACTGGGCGCGCGTGCACGACCAGGAGGAGCTCGCCGCCTTCCTCGCCGAGCACGGCGGGAAGGGCGTCGTGAAGACGCCGCGTGGTGGCTACGACGGCAAGGGCGTCCGCGTCGTCCACGGGCCGAACGAGGTCGACGACTGGTTCACGGCGCTCTCCGAGGACGCCAACGGCGGAGCGCTGCTCGTCGAGGAGCTGGTGTCGTTCCGGCGCGAGCTCGCCCAGCTCGTCGCCCGTCGCCCGTCCGGCGAGGTGGTGCCGTGGCGCGTCGTCGAGACCGTGCAGCTCGGCGGGGTGTGCAGCGAGGTCATCGCTCCGGCGCCCGGCTCGGCGGGCCGGCTCGCCGACACCGCGGAGGAGATCGCCGTGACCGTCGCGACCGCGCTCGGGGTGACGGGCGTCCTGGCCGTCGAACTCTTCGAGACCGACGACGACCGCCTGCTCATCAACGAACTCGCCATGCGTCCGCACAACAGCGGGCACTGGACGCAGGACGGCAGCGTTACCAGCCAGTTCGAGCAGCACCTGCGCGCCGTCCTCGACCTGCCCCTCGGCTGGACGGGCTGCCACCGCGATTGGACCGTCATGGTGAACGTGCTCGGCGGGCCGGCCGAGGGGTCGCTCGGCGACCGCTACCCGCAGGTCCTCGGTGCGCACCCGCTGGCGAAGGTGCACAACTACGGCAAGGACCCCCGCCCCGGGCGCAAGGTCGGCCACGTCAACGTCGCGGGCGACGACCTCGACGACGTCGTGTACGAGGCACGGGCCGCCGCGGCGCTGCTCGGCGCCGAGAACGCCTGACCGCCCTTCGACAAGCTCAGGGACCGGATGTGGTGCTCCGGGACCGTGCGGTGCTCGGGAGTCGATGTCCGGTCCCTGAGCCGGTCGAAGGGTGGTGCTCGGGAGTCGATGTCCGGTTCCTGAGCCTGTCGAAGGGTCAGTACACGTCGCGGATGTAGCGCTTCTCGCGCTTGAGCGTGTGCACGTACTCGGCTGCGGCCTCCGTCGAGCGCCCGCCGTGTTCGGCGATGAGTTCGTGCAACGCTTGGTCGACGTCCTTCGCCATCCGTGAGGCGTCACCGCAGACGGCGAAATGGCCGCCCTCCTCGAGCCAGGCGTACAGCTCCTTGCCGTTCTCGCGCATCCGGGTCTGGACGTACACCTTCTCGCGTTGGTCGCGGGAGAATGCGAGGTCCAGACGGTCCAGCACCCCTCCGGTGAGCAGCTCGCCGAGTTCGTCCTCGTAGATGAAGTCGTGCGCCCGGTGCTGGTCGCCGAAGAACAGCCAGTTCCGACCAGTGGCCCCGCGCTCGCGGCGCTCCTGGAGGAACGAGCGGAACGGCGCGATCCCGGTTCCCGGGCCGACCATGATGAGTGGCGCATCGTCGTCCGACGGCACCCGGAAGCCCGCGTTCGCGGAGACGAAGATCCCGCTCGTGGCGCCCTCCGCGACCCGGTCGGCGAGATGCGTCGACGCGACGCCGCCGTGTAGACGGTCGCCGACCGCGTACCGGACGCTCGCGACGGTGAGGTGCACGCGCCCGTCGGCCGCCAGCGGACTGGACGAGATCGAGTAGGCGCGGTGCTGGAGCGGACGCAGCACGTCGAGGAGCGCGGCGGCGTCGAACCGGACCGCGGTGGAGCGCAGGAGGTCGAGGATGTCGCGGTCGCGCAACCAGGAGTCGAGCGTCTCCGCCTGGGCGAGCGCGAGGATCCCCGCCAGCTCCGAGTCCGGCGCGCGGTCGGCGAGCTCGGCCACGAGGTCCTTCGACGGGGTGCGGATCTCGAACCCGTGGGTGAGCCGGTCCGCCAGGGTCGAGCCGTCGACCGACTCGTCCGCGGTCGCGTCCAGTTCGGCGATGATGGCGTCGACGAGCGCCGGGTCGTTGCTCGGCATGACGCCGAGGGCGTCGCCGGCCGCGTACTCGATGCCGCTGTCGCCCAGATCGAACTCGTAGTGCCGGATCTCCTTCGACGAGGCGGACCCGGACAGGACGCGGTTGACGGCGAGCGTCGCGCCGTACGGCGTCTTGCGGGTCCACGGTGAACGCGTGCGGCCGGGCTTCTTCGCCGGCTTGGCAGCCGGCGTGGGAGCGGGGGCGGCGTCGGCGTCCGACGGGGCGAGGGCGCCGAAGAGCGACAGGGCCTGCGTGGTCCACGCCGCGGCGGGCTCCTCGTAGTCGACGTCGCAGTCCACGCGGGCCAGGATGCGTTCCGCGCCGAGCTGCTCCAGGCGCGTGTCGATGAGCTTGCCCGCCTGGCAGAACCCGTCGTATCCGGAGTCGCCGAGCGCGAGCACGGAGAACTTCAGGCCGTCGAGGCGTGGTGCGGTGCTCGCCTGGAGCGATTCCCAGAACAACTCGGCGTTGTCGGGCATCTCACCCTCGCCGTAGGTGGAGGTGATGACGACGACGTGTCCCATCGCCGGGAGCCGCTCGACGTCGACGTCGTCGAGGCCGATCGTCGTCACCGCCACGCCGTAGCCGGAGGCGGCTCGGCCGAGATCCTCCGCGATGGCCTCCGCGGTGCCCGTCTGCGTCCCGACGAGCACGTGCAGGGCGAGCTGCGGTGTCCGGCCACCGGCGTCGGTGGCGTCGATCGCGCTGGAGCGGACCCCTGCCAGGAATCCGGCGAGCCAGACCCGCTGCTCGGGGCTGAACGGCGCGTCCGCCGGGATGAAGGGGTCGTCGGCGCTGCTGCCGAGCGCGGCGAGCGCCTCGAAGAGCACCGGGCTCGGCCCGTTCGCCGTCGGTGTCCGTGTCTCGGTCATGGTCCCCTCCGGGCCGGGCGCGGTCATCGGGCGCCCGCCAGCGTCAGTTCGGCCAGAGCGGCCGATGCAAGGAGTGCTTCGGTGCCACCGGTCGCTGCGGATCGGGCCCGGTTCTTGGCGTGCTGGTGCATGATCCACCCCGTGGTGCCCGGGTGGTCGATCGACCGCACGTTCCGCAGGCGCAGTGCCTCCGTGTAGTCGTGCAGGCGCTTCGCGGCGATCATGGCGGCGAGCGCCTCGTCGTCGTACCGTTCGAGCAGCTCTCGAGCCGCCCGCTGCACCCGCTGCATGACGAAGAAGTCCTCGGTGAGGATGAGCGTGCGGACGCTCGCCTGCACGAGCGGGTGCGACGGGTCGTCGACGCCGGGCGTGCGGGACAGCGCGACCTCCTGGGCGAGCTTCAGCACCGTGTAGCTCGTGAGGAGCGCGTAGACGTCCTGCGGGTCAGCCGCGGGCTCGCCGAGTCCGGGCGCGCGACCGCCGCGGACCGGTCGGCGGTCGCGGTAGTCGAGCTTGAAGGTGCGGAGCTGCTGCGCGGCCAGGGCCGCGCCGAGCTCGTCGAGGAGTTCCTTCCGGCTCTTGGCGGCGAGGATCGCGTCGCTGTCCTGGTAGAGGAGCAGCGCGCGCGGCATGCCGAACACGAACTGGTGCCGGGCCGTCTCCCAATCGGCGAGCAACCGGGCGGCGAGCGGTGAGCCGGTCGCCTCGACGTGCCACTCCAGCAGCAGGAGCACGGCGGCCTCGTGGAACGCCGCCTGCTCGCCCTCGGTGATCGATCCGAGGAGGAGCGAGTCCGCGCTGACCTTGCTCGGCAGTTCGCCCCGCGGGTCGTACTGGTAGACGAAGCCACCGCTCATCCCGTTGCCGAAGCCGATCCCGAAGCCGCCGAGGTTCAGCACGGCGCCGTTGGTCATGTATTCGCAGGCGTAGTCGCCAACGCCCTCGACGACCGCGGTGGCACCTGAGTTGCGGACGGCGAAGCGGTCGCCGGCCTCGCCCTGGACGAAGGTGCGGCCACCGGTCGCCCCGAAGAGCGCGAAGTTGCCGATGAGGACGTTGCCGCCGTCCTCCGAGCTGCCGCCGCCGGGGGAGAGGATCGCGATGGTGCCGCCGGACGCGCTCTTGCCGACGCCGTCGTTGCAGGTGCCGGTGTGCCGCCAGTGCAGGCCGTCGACGCAGAACGCCGCGTAGGACTGCCCGGCGGAGTGCTCGGTGCGGATCGTCACGGTGTCGGCGGCGAGGGAACGGTGGCCACGGTCGTCGGTGACGACGGAGGGGATCGCCGCCGCCTGGGCGTCGTCGAGCTCGTGGTTGAGGATGCGTTCGAGGTCGATCGCGAGCTGGCCGCCCACGGAACGCCAGCGGTTGCCGAGTCGGATCCCGCCGTCGGCGTCCTCGGCGCCGAGGTCGAGCGTCGTCCGGCCGTCGTCGAACAGCCCGGCGCGCACACGCTCGATGAGGGCGTCGTCGAGCGTGAAGTCCTTCTCCAGGTACACGGGGTCGGTGACGACGACCTCGGGGACGACCGCGAGCATGGCCCGCAGGTCGAGGTCCGCGACGGCCGCCGGGTGGTCGACGAGGTGGAGGAGGTCGGTGCGACCGCGGGCTTCGCGCAGCGAGCGGAGGCCGAGGATGGCGAGCCGCTCGCGGACGTCGTGTGCGATGTTCAAGAGGTACTGCGCGAGCGCGCGCGGGTCGCCGTCGAAGGTCTCCGGGTTGGTCGTGAGACCGGCCGGGCACTTCACGTTGCAGTTCTTCGCCATGACGCACTTGAGCATCATGAGTGCGGTGGTCCCGAACTCGAAGCTGTCGCCGCCGAGCAGGGCGGAGATGACGACGTCGCGGCCGGTCTGGTGCGCGCCGGAGCAGCGCAGCGTGACCTTCGAGCGCAGACCGTTCGCGCTGAGGGCCTGGTGGACCTCGGCGATGCCGATCTCGGCGCTGCGTCCGGCGTACTTGAGGCTCGTCACGGCGGCCGCACCCGTGCCGCCGGTGTTACCGGCCACGTTGATGACGTCGGCGCCGGCCTTGGCGACGCCGACGGCGATCGTGCCGATGCCCTCGGAGGAGACGAGCTTGACGACGACGCGGACCCGTGCCGCCTTGCAGTCGTGGATGAGCTGCGCGAGGTCCTCGATCGAGTACGTGTCGTGGTGCGGCGGCGGCGAGACGAGCTCGATACCGGGCGTGCCACCCCGGGCGGCGGCGATGTCCACCGTCACCTTCGGAGCCGGGAGCTGGCCGCCCTCGCCGGGCTTGGCGCCCTGGCCGATCTTGATCTCGAGCTCCTGCAGCATCGGGTCGGCCAGGTAGCCGGCCCAGACGCCGAAGCGGCCGGAGGCGAACTGCTTGATGCGCGAGCCGCGGATGGTGCCGTAGCGGGACAGGTGCTCGCCGCCCTCGCCGCTGTTCGACATCCCGCCGACCATGTTGGTGCCGTGCGCGACCGCCTCGTGCGCGGTCGCCACGAGGGCGCCGTGGCTCATCGCCCCGGACGCGAGGGATCGGGTGATCTCGCTCGCCGGCTGGACGAGGTCGGTCGAGATGCTCTCGGCACCCTCGACGAGCATCGAGAAGTAGTCGTCGGCGGACCCCGTCGCCTCCACGATGAGGTCGCCGCCGGAGATCCAGTGCCCCGTCACCTCGCCGCCGAAGCGCTGGACGTAGTATTCGCCGAGCGCCGAGACCCGCGTGAGGTCGCCCGCGAGCGGACCCGTGAGCTGCAGCCGGTGCCGTCCCTGCTCGGTCCGCGTCGCACGCAGGCCGCGGACGACGATCGAGGAGTTGCCGACCGGGCCGAGCCGGTCGAGCTCGCGAGCGAACTCCTCCGGGGTGGTGAGCCGGGTGATGTCCTCGGGCAGCACGAGCACGTCGCGGAGCGCGGCCGGGCGACGGCGCCGCTCGGTCGTCATCGACTGGACGAAGGAGCGGTAGCCGGGCGTGATGGTGAAGGCGTCGATCTCGTCGTCGTCGAGGGCGTCGAAGGACGTGTGCTGGTAGGCGTCGTCGTCGATCCCGAACGCGTCCTCGAGGTTCCCGATGGTGTGGAGGCGCAGGGGGTCGTCGCCGAGCGTGCCGCCGTCGCGGTCGACGGCCGTCGTGTCCGCTCGCGGCAACTGCACGGGCTCCTCGGTGAGGTCGACGAAGCCGCGGACCGCGGTCGTCCCGTAGGAGTGGCCGGCGCCCTCGGCGCGTTCCTTGAACAGGCCGAGGAGCGGGACGTCCGCCTCGCTCGACGTCGTCAGCGCACGCTCGTGCCAGGCGCTCGCCGTCCGGGCGATCCCGGCGAACCCGACGCCGCCGACGGGGGCGCGGAGGTGGGGGAAGGCGCGCGCGAGCACGGGGTCGCTCGTGTCGAGGTAGTTCGGTTCGAAGAACTCGCCGCCGATGTAGCTCTCGACGGTGCACAGACCGACCCGACCCATGGTCTTGAGCAGCGACTTCTCGGCGGCATAGGCGAACCGGCGGAACGCGGCCTCGACGTCGTCGGGATGCTGCTGCTCAGCACGGAGCCGGACCGCGAGGGGGTGCACGGCCGACGCACCGAAGCCGAGAGCGGAGGCGACGTGGTGCGAGGACGGCAGCTGTCCGCTGTCGACCACGAGCGACACGCGGAGCCGGAGACCGTCGTCGATGAGCCGCTGGTTGACGGCCGCCACGACGAGGATGAGCGGGAGGGCGGCACCCTCAGCATGCACACCGCGGTCGGAGAGGATCGCGATCCCGCCGTTCGCGGCGGCGAACGCGGCGACCTCCGCGGCCACGCGCTCGACGGCGGCCTCCAGCGCGTCGGCGTTCGCCTGCGCGTCCACCTCGGGCCGGTAGAGGATGTCGAACCACGCGACCGGCGACTCGTGCTGAGCGCTGAGGCGCCGGAGTTCGTCCTCGCTGATGATGGGGGATCGGAGGACGAGCTGCTTCGTGCCGACCGTGCCGCTGCCGGGCTTCGGGCCGAGCGCGACCCGGAGGGTCATGCCGTCGGCCTCACGGATGCTGTCGAGCGGCGGGTTGGTCACCTGGGCGAAACGCTGGGAGAAGTACTTCGCCAGGCCGCCCTCCTGGTCGGACAGGGCGTTGATGGCGTTGCCGTAGCCCATTGCCGAGATCCGCTCCTTGCCCGAGGCGAGCATCGGGTCCGTCATGAATCGGAAGCTCTCCTGGTTGAGGGAGTACGCGACGTAGCGCTGCACCTGGCTCAGTCCACCGCGGTAGACGAAGGCGTCGTCCGCCGAAGCCGTCGGTGCCGACACCGGGACCCCCCGGTCCTCGAGCGCGTCGAGGTCGGTGGCGGACGCGGCGAGCATCGCCGGGTAGTCCTTGCGCGCCGCGAGGAGCTCAAGCGCTTCGCCCGTGCGGAGGCGCGTGCCCGTGCGGTGGTCGTAGGCGAGCATGCCGCCGGCCTCGATGCGACCGCGGTGGACCACCTCGTCGTCCGGGAACGGCAGCTGTCCAGCTTCGGAGGTGACGCAGAGGTAGTCCGCCGTTTCGACGCTGCGCAGCGGGCGCAGGCCGAGCCGGTCGAGCCGGGCGCCGACGGTGGTCCCGTCGTTGAAGATGAGCGCGGCCGGGCCGTCGTTCTTCTCCTCGACGAGGGAGAAGTACTCGAGCATCGCGCGCACCTCGCGGCTCAGGGTGCGATCGTTCTCCCAGGCCGGGGGCATGACCGACACGACCGCCTCGAGCAGTTCGAGTCCGTCCTCGACCACGCGGCTGTGCAGCGTCTGGTCGAGGCGCGAGCTGTCCGACTGGCCCCTGGCGCGGATGATCTTCCGGCCCCGCGATGCAGCCAGCGCCGTCTCGGACAGCCGGTTCTTGCGGTCGGTGTTGAGCTCGCCGTTGTGCGCCATCAGGCGGAAGGGCTGCGCCATCGAGGGGTGGGGAGCGGTGTTCGTCGAGAAGCGGGTGTGGAAGGCGAGGGTCCTGACCCGGTGCAGGGGGTCGGCCAGGTCGGCGAAGTAGGGGATGACCTCGCCGGAGTTGAGGCGTCCCTTGAGGACCTGGGTGCGCGTGCTGAGCGAAAGCGGGTACAGGCCGTCGAGAGTGAGGTCCGTGTAGGCGGTCGCCTCGATCGCGAGCAGGGCCGCGTGCGCGCGCCGGTCGAGGTCCTCCGTGGATGCCTCGTCCGACGGCTCGAAGATCCACTGTCGGATCGGCAGCTGGTACTGCACGGCCTTCGGGCGCAGGACGGCGTCGACCGTCGGCACGGCTCGGGAGAGCAGCACGGTGAAGCCGGCCTCGCCGAGCGAACGTTCGATGAGTGCTTCGGCGTCGCCGATCCGATCGTGGGCGACCGGGAGGAAGACGTTCGCGACACCGAACCGGCCGGCGGTGAGCGGCTTGCCGACGAGGGAGCTGAAGAAGTCGACCGAGAGGTCGATCTGGACGCCCGCGCCGTCGCCGACGCCCTCGGAGGACATGCCGCCGCGGTGGGGGATGGCGCACAGGGCTGTGTCGCCGAGCGCGATGACGTCGTGGCTCTGCACGCCGTCCTTGCGGGTGATGAAGCCGACGCCGCAGTCGCTCTTGTCGGTCTGACGATCGACGAGGTCGGGCAGGGGCGATGGTGCGGCAGTGCGCGGGCGCGGTGGAACGGAAGACGAGATCACGACGGGGTACCCCTCGGAATGCGGGCGCTGGACGGCCCGGAGACGGTGAGATGACGGGACCGGATCTACGTCGCTGGAGGGAGGGTCCGTGTCGACGCGGGCGCTGGGTGCGGCGGCCGTCGTCTGCATGAATGGAGGTGTTCCGATACTAACCGGGCCGTCCCGCCCACTCAACCGTAACGAGCCGAACCGGGCCGTTCGGCGTAGGCTGGGTGTTTCCGGTACGTATGGGACACGCCGTGAGCGCTCCGGTGGCTCCCGTCGACGGCCCATCGTGCAGCGCCCGGATGCACTGCAGGACGGCTCACGAGCCTGCCCGTGGTGGAACGGATCGTGACCGGACGACCGATGTGCAGCCAGCTGCATGTTTTTCGGACCAGAATGGTGAGATGACGACAGAGCACACGGCTGCGACCGGTCGCGGCTTCGCGCACGCCAAAGCGATCCTGCTGGGTGAGCACGCCGTCGTCTACGGCGCTCCAGCCGTCGCCCTGCCCATCCCGTCGCTCCGGGTCGAGGCGACCGCCCGACGCGTCGACGGCGCCTCGGTGCTCGACACCGAGATCTCGCTCGGCCCGCTCGACGCCTCCGATCCGCTCGGGACCACCGTCCTCGAGACCCTCGCGCACGTCGGTGCGGCACCGGCCGGCGTCGAGGTCGTCGTCCGTGGGACGCTCCCGATCGGCAGAGGCCTCGGCTCGAGCGCCGCGGCAGCCAACGCGATCGTCGACGCCGTCGCCGACCTCCACGGGGTGACGCTCGACGACGCCGACCGGTTCGAGCTCGTGCAGCGCGGCGAACGCGTCGCCCACGGGACGCCCAGCGGTCTCGACGCCCGGGCCACGAGCGCCTCGACACCCATCCTCTTCACCGCCGGCCGGGTCGAGCATCCACCGATCCGCTTCGGCGGCAGCTTCGTCGTGGCCGACACCGGCGCGCGCGGGTCGACCCGGAAGGCGGTCGCCGACGTCCGCGCCTTCGTCGAGCTCCACCCCGAGCGTGGTCGCGCGCTCCTGGCCGAGCTCGAACGCGCGACCGTCGCGGGGGTCGCCGATCTCGCAGTGGACCGCCGCGACGACCTCGGGACCCGCATGAACGCGGTGCAGGTGGCCCTGGACGAGCTCGGTGCCGGCCACCCCGCCATCACCGCGCTCATCGAGGTCGCCACGGCGAACGGCGCCCTCGGCGCGAAGCTCACGGGCGGCGGGCAGGGCGGATGCATCATCACGCTCGCCGCAGACCCCGCGGCAGCCCGACGCATCTCGCAAGCCCTCCTCGAGGCCGGAGCACTCGGCACCTGGACGATCGACGCGGAGGACTACGCGTGACCCTGACCCCACAACAGCACGCGGTGACCGCCTCAGACGAGGGCACGGCGACCGCGCTGGCGAACCCCAACATCGCCCTCGTCAAGTACTGGGGCAAGCGGGACGAGGCGCTCATCCTCCCGTGGACGGGCAGCCTGTCACTCACCCTCGACGCGGCGCCTACGACGACGACGGTACGACTGACGGACGCGTCCGACGACGTCGTGCTCCTCGGCGGACGAGCCCTCGAAGGCACCGCCCGCTCCCGCGTCACGCGCTTCATCGACCTCGTGCGCGCGCTCGCCGGCCGCGACGATCGCGTCACCGTCGACTCCCATAACGAGATCCCCACGGGCGCCGGCCTCGCCTCCTCCGCCTCGGGCTTCGCCGCGCTGGCGCTCGCCGCATCGACCGCCTTCGGACTCGACCTCGATCGGCGAGCCCTCTCCCGGCTGGCCCGCCGTGGCTCGGGATCCGCCTCCCGCTCGATCTTCGACGGGATCGCCGTCTGGCACGCCGGGCACGACGACGAGAGCTCCTTCGCCGAGGCGGTGCCCGCGCCCGGACTCGAGCTCGGCATGGTCCTCACCGTCCTCGACGCCCGGGCCAAGTCGGTCTCCAGTCGCGACGGCATGCGGCGCACGGTCGACACCTCCCCCTACTACCCCGCCTGGGTCGAGCGCACCCCCGTCGAACTCGAGGAGATGCTCGCCGCGGTCGCCCGCGCCGACTTCACCGCGGTGGGCACGATCGCCGAGCGGAACGCGATGCGGATGCACGCCACGATGCTCGGCGCCGAGCCGCCGGTCCGGTACTGGGGACCGGCGAGCGTGGAACTGCTCGACCTCGTCGCAAACCTCAGAGGCGACGGCCTCGAATGCTATGCGACGATGGACGCCGGCCCGAACGTGAAGATCCTGTGTCGAGCCGACGCGGTCGACGAGCTCGCGACTCGGATCCTCGAGGCGCAGCCCGACATCGGCGTCATCCCCGCCAGAGCCGGACGGGGCGCGAGGCTCATCACCTCGGAGCCCGGCGGATCGGCGGGCGAGCAGACAACGGAAGGAGCGCGATGATCGAGATCAAGGCGCCCGGCAAACTCTTCGTGGCCGGCGAGTACGCCGTCGTCGAGCCGGGGCACCCTTCCATCCTCGTCGCCGTGGACCGGTGCGTCACCGTCCGACTCGAGGCGAGCGAGCACGAGGGCCGCATCTTCTCCGACCAGTACGGCCGAGCGCCCATCATCTGGCGCCGCAACCGCAACGGGGTCGTCGTCGAGCACGAGGAACGCCCGCTCGACCACGTCCTCTCAGCCGTGAGCACGATGGAGACCCTCGTCGCCGAGCTCGGCGTGGCGCAGCGGTTCTCCGCCCTGTCCATCACGAGCGAGCTCGATGACGCGAGTGGCCGGAAGTTCGGCCTCGGCTCGAGCGCGGCCGTGACGACCGCCACCATCCGCGCCCTCGACGAGTTCTACCAGCTCGACCTCACCCGGACGCAGATGCTCAAGCTCGCGATCCTCGCCACCATCGACGTCGCACCGGCAGCGTCCGGGGGCGACCTCGCGGCGAGCATGTTCGGCGGCTGGCTCCGCTACACCTCGCCCGACCGGGCGCGGCTGCGGGAGGTGCGCCACCGCGAAGGGGTGCTCGCAGCCCTCCGCGACCCCTGGGCCGAGCTTGGGCTCGAGCGCCTGTCGCCGCCGACCTCGCTCCGACTCCTCGTCGGTTGGACCGGCGAACCAGCCTCGACCACGCGTCTGGTCGACGAACTGCAGTCCCGCAAGTGGGCGGAGACGGCTCACTACACCTCGTTCCTCGCAGCCAGTCGCGCCGCCGTCGACGCCCTCACGATCGGGCTGAACGACGAGGACCCGGCCCTCGTGCTCGGTGCCGTCCGCTCCGCTCGCGCGACGCTCGCGGGTCTCGGCCGCGACGCCGGTGTCGACATCGAGACCGCCGCGCTTGCTCAGCTCTGCGACGCCGCCGAGCGCCTCGGCGGGGCGGCCAAGTCCTCCGGCGCCGGTGGTGGCGACTGCGGGATCGCGTTCATCGGCCAGTCCGTCTCCACCGCCGCCCTCGAGGACGACTGGTCGGCGCACGGCATCGAGCGGCTCCCGCTCACGGTGCACCCGCCGACCGGACTCATCGACGCCGCCCACAGCCCGTGGGGACCGTCGGAGATCAGCCGTACCGACGACGACGCGGTCGAATCCATCAGATCCACCTACGCTCGCGCCTTCGCCGAGCAGCACGACGTCCTCCGGGGCGGAACGGAACCCCACGCATGAGCAACGAACCCGACGGCGTCGCACCGGTCCCACTCAAGTGGATCGGTCCGCTCCACCTGAGCGGCAACGTCATGGAGGGCGAGCAGGAGGTCCCACTCGCCACCTACGAGAGCCCGCTCTGGCCGTCGGTGCGCCGAGGCGCCCGCATCTCCTCGATGGTCCCCGGTGGCATCCGCGCGACGCTCGTCGACGAGCGGATGAGCCGCTCCGTCCTGTTCGAGGTCGACTCGGCCGGCGACGCCCTGCAGGCGCTCCGCGAGATCGAACGCAGTCTGCCCGAGCTGCAGGCCGTCGTCGCCCAGTCGAGTCACTTCGCCGAACTCATCGAGATCAACTCGCAGATCGCCGGCAACCTGCTCTTCCTGCGCCTCGAGTTCCGCACGGGCGACGCGTCCGGCCACAACATGGTCACGCTCGCGGCCGATCGCCTCATGCCGTACATCATGGAGCGTTGGCCGATGCTCCGGTACGGCTCGATCTCCGGCAACTTCTGCTCCGACAAGAAGGCGACCGCCGTCAACGGCATCCTGGGTCGTGGCAAGAACGTCGTCACCGAGATGACGATCCCGCGGGCGATCGTCGAGCGGTTCCTCCACACGACGCCCGAGCAGATCGTGCAGCTGAACGTGCGCAAGAACCTCGTCGGGACGATCCTCGCCGGTGGCCTGCGCAGCGCGAACGCGCACTACGCCAACATGCTGCTCGCGTTCTACCTGGCGACCGGGCAGGACGCGGCCAACATCGTCGAGGGCTCGCAGGGCGTCACGCACGCCGAGGTGCACGACGGCGACCTGTACTTCTCCTGCACCCTGCCGAACCTCATCGTCGGCACGGTCGGCAACGGCAAGGGGCTCGGCTTCGTCGAGGAGAACCTCACCCGCCTCGGGTGCCGCGAGGACCGTGAACCCGGCGCGAACGCCCGGCGACTCGCCGTGCTGTGCGCTGCCGCCGTCTGGTGCGGCGAACTGTCGCTCCTCGCCGCGCAGACCAACCCCGGTGAGCTCATGGCCGCCCACCTGAAGCTCGAACGCAGCGCGCAGACCGCGGCCGGCGCGCCCGCCTGACCCTCCCACCGCACCGGGGGACCGGTGCATCGTCGACGCTCGAACGGAGCACCCCGCACGTGAACACCAACCAGACCAGCAGCCCCGCCGTCGGCATCGACGACATCGCCTTCGCGACGGGGGCGAACCGCATCGACCTCGCCGAACTCGCCGGGCGCTTCGGTGTCGAACCCGCCAAGTACTACGTCGGGCTCGGCCAGAGCGAGATGAGCGTCCCGGCCGCCGACGAGGACATCGTCACGATGGCCGCAGCCGCTGCCGCGCCCATCATCGAGCGGCACGGCAGCGACCGCCTCCGGACCGTCCTGTTCGCCACCGAGTCCGGGATCGACCAGTCGAAGTCCGCGGGTGTCTACGTGCACCGGCTGCTCGGCCTGCCGCAGGCGGTCCGTGTGGTCGAACTCAAGCAGGCCTGCTACTCGGCCACGGCCGCGCTGCAGTTCGCCGCTGCGCTCGTGGCGCGGAACCCCGAGGAGACCGTCCTCGTGATCGCGAGCGACGTCGCGCGGTACGAACTGCACTCCAACGCCGAGCCGACCCAGGGCGCAGGGGCCGTCGCGATGCTCGTGGCCGCTGATCCCGCCATCCTCGAGCTCGAGACCGCGACCGGCGTCTACACGCAGGACGTCATGGACTTCTGGCGTCCGAACCACAGTGCGACGGCGATCGTCGACGGCAAGCTGTCCATCTCCGCCTACCAGGACGCGATCGAGGGTGCCTGGGCGGACTACCGGTCACGCGGCGGAGCGGACTTCTCCGAGGTCGACCACTTCTGCTACCACCAGCCGTTCACGAAGATGGCGATCAAGGCGCACCGGCACCTGGCCAAGTCGCTCGGCTCCGAGCGCACCCAGGAGGAGTTGGACGCACAGATCGAGCCGACGACCGGGTACAACCGCCGGATCGGGAACAGCTACACGGCCTCCGTGTACCTGGCCTTGCTTGCGCTGCTCGACGGCGACGACGACCTCACCGGTCGGCGTATCGCGTTCCTCAGCTACGGCTCGGGTGCGGTCGCGGAGTGCTTCAGCGGCATCGTGCGTCCGGGCTACCGCTCGGCTCTGCGGAGCGACGCGAACCGTGCTCAGCTCGATGCCAGGACGGTCGTCGACGACGCCCGCTACCTGCAGCTCCTCGAGGACGCGGCCTCGGCCGACGTCCACGACTCCGACCGTCCGCGTGAGACCAGCGCGCCGTTCCGCTTCGCGGGCGTCGTCGGCGACCGCCGGCAGTACGAGCCCACCTCCGCCTGATCGCCCCCTCTGTGCCCTCCTGGGGTGACGCCAGCGCGGTGCGCTGACGTCACCGCGGGCTGAGGACCTGAGCGCGGGTCTCCGGAGGGGCGCGCCCACGCGTGTGCCCCGCGGTCGCGCCGGGTTCGACGCGCTCGCGTCAGCGCACCGCGGTGACGCCGGGTTCGACGCGCTCGGGTCAACGCACCGCGCTGGCACTCCACCGACCGGGGACGAGTCAGCCTCGGGAGGTGGCGGCTCGGATCCGGTCGACGAGGAACGGGCCCAGGGTCCGCGACCAGGTGGCCGTGATGTGGTGCAGATCACGATAGACGAGGACGTTCCCGACGGCGAGCGGACAGGTCCCGGCGGCGCAGTAGAGCTCGCCGAGATCCACGACCGGCACGGCGCCGTCGGTCATCGCCGCGGTCGCGGTGTTCAGGTCGAACGTGGGGTACGCCTCGGCGACGGGGAAGGCGCACGCCCCCGCGATGAGCTCGGCGGCGCTCGTCCGGTCGACGCACGCCGCGGCTTCGGTCGGCACGCGCGGATTGTCCCGCAGCACCACGATCGACGTCCCCACGTCGAGCACCGGTCCCCACGCCTCGAGCGTCGCATCGCGGATCCGGGCCTGTTCGGCCACCGAGGTCTCGTCCGGGCTCTTGGAGGTCACCAGGATGATGTCGTACGGCCGCTCGCCCGTGAACGCCTGCTGCATGAGGGTCCGCCGGGCGTCGCAGGCCGCCGAGTCGTCCGGTCCCGGTGCCCGCCACTCGCAGCCCTTGCCGACGTACACGTCGAGTCGCCAGTTGCGCACCTCGAGCTGGTCGATGAGGCCGGGGATGAGCATCGTGGCGTGCGAGTTCCCGGTGAGCGCGACCCGCGTGGCGTCCGGGCGGTCGGAACCGAAGGTGCAGCCGGGGAAGTCCGGAGCGTCGGCCGCTGCGGAACACCGGAAGGTGTCGCCGGTGTCCTCGGTCCGCACCGACAGGGGCGGCAGGAGTTCGTCCGCCAACGCCGGATTGGTGCAACCCGACACGGCCGCATCGGCACCGAAACACGGCTCGCCGTCCGTGACGTAGGCGTCCACGGTGCTCGCGAGGGTGCGTTCCTCGGCGGCGACGGTCAGCAACCCCGCCGTCGGGATGCAGAGCACGAGTGCGGTCGTCGCGCCAGCCAGCAGGAAGGTCCGTGCGGAGCGCGCGTGCGCGAGGACGGGGGCTCGTCGGACGGGGTCCTCGACGAACCGTTTCGTCAGCGCGGCGAGAACCACGGCGACGACCAGGAGAGCGGCAGCGATCGCCCAACCGAGCGGGTCGCCGAGCGCGACGGGCACGCCGAGCACCCACGGTGCGACCACGATGAGCGGCCAGTGCCACAGGTACAGCGAATAGGAGAGATCGCCGAGCAGCAGCGACGCACGTGTGCGGGCAACGGTCGTCACCGACCACCGGTGGGTCGACGACCCGCCGACGATCACGAGGAGCGTCCCGAGGACCGGGAGGGCCGCGGCGATCCCGGGGAACGCCGTCCGCTCGGTGAAGACGACCAGCGCGACCGCCAGGAGGACGACGCCGAGGACGCCGGAGACCGTTCGCCACCGGGTGCGGTGCACGACCACGACCGGCCCGAGGAGCGCGAGGAGACCGCCGGCCGCGAACTCCCAGGCACGGGTCGGCGTGGCGAAGTACGCCGGTGCCGGATCCGCCGACGTGTACAGGATCGAGCACGTGAGTGAGGCGACACCGATGATCCCCAGCGCCACACCGAGGGTGCGGCGGAGGTCCGACGGTCGCCGCCTGGTGAGCCACACGCACAGCACGACGACGAGTGGCCAGCCGAGGTAGAACTGCTCCTCGACCGACAACGACCAGAAGTGCTGGACCGGTGACGCGGCGCTGCCCTGGGCGAGATAGTCGACGGAACTCCCCGCCAGGAACCAGTTCTCCCAGGAGGTCGCGCTCGCCACGGTCTCGGTGAAGAACTGCGTCCAGTCGCTCGGCGGAGCCAGCCGCCAGATGAGGACGGCGGTCACGGCGAGGACGAGCAGGGCGGCCGGGAGGAGTCGCCGGATCCGGCGGGCCCAGAACGCCGGGAGGTCGACGCGTCCCGTCTCGTCGGCCTGGCGCGCGAGGTGACTCGTGATCAGATACCCGCTGACGACGAAGAACACGTCGACGCCGACGTACCCGCCGGGCAGGAGGGTCGACGACAGGTGGAAGACCACGACGGACAGGACGGCGATCGCGCGCAGCAACTGGATGTCCGGCTGCGTGCGCGGAGCCGCTCCGAGGAGGGGAGACGCGCCGGTCCGGTCCTGCACCTGCCTCACGCGCCCTCCTCCGCCGTCCGGTTCGACGGACGGCTGGCTCAGCGTAGGGAACGCCGGTGACGCACTCGTGGACGGCAGATGACGGGTTCGCATCGGCTCCCGGTGCCGCTCGACGGACGGTCGACGATCGGGTCAGCCGACGTTCGCGCCGAAGAGCAGGCCGAGCACGTAGGTGGCCGCGGCGGCGCCGTACCCGATCGCGAGTTGTCGCAGTGCCCGGCGGAGCGGTGGCCCTCCGGAGAGGAGCCCGACGACGGCGCCGGTGCCGAGGAGGGCCACCCCGACCAGGACCGCGGCGACGAGCAGCGCGGCGACACCCTGGAGCCCGAACAGGTAGGGCAGGACCGGGATGACGGCCCCCGACGCGAAGAAGCAGAAACTCGAGAGCGCTGCGCCGAGCCCGGTCCCGACGGCCTCGTGCTCCATCGCCGCGCGGGCCTCGCGCTGGTAGGTGCCGGCGCCGACGCGGGCAAGGACGTCCGCGGCGTGGGCTTCGGCCTCGCCGACCTCCATGCCGCGCGCCCGGTAGACGAGCGCGAGTTCGTTCGCGTCGACGTCGAGGTGAGGGAGGGCGTCGTCGGCCGCCGGGTTGGGGCTGGACGCCTCGAGCAGTTCCCGCTGCGACCGGACCGAGACGTACTCGCCGGCTCCCATCGACAGTGCGCCCGCCAGGAGGCCTGCGAGCCCGGCGGCGAGGACGACGCCGTTGCCGACGCCGGTGGCGCTCATGCCGATGACAAGCGCGAGGTTCGAGACGAGTCCGTCGTTGGCTCCGAACACGGCCGCTCGGAAGGTTCCGGACAGGCGGTTGCGCCCGCGGGCTGCCAGGCCCCGGACGACCTCCTCGTGGATCTGCTCGTCAGCGGCCATCCGCTCGGTGGCCGCCCGTTCGGTCGCGTAGGGCGAGCGCGACTCGGCGCGCTGGACGAGCGCCAGGATGAAGACGGATCCGAACCGCCTCGCGAGCCAGCCGAGCAACCGGGTCCGCAGGTCACCGCGTTGCGGCTTCCCGGCGTCGTCTCCGAGCAGGGCGATCCAGTGCGACTCATGGCGTTTCTCAGCCTCGGCGAGCGCGAGCAGGATGTCGCGCTCCTCGCCGCTCCGTCGGCCAGCGAGATCCCGGTAGACGGCGGCCTCGGCGCGTTCGTCGGCGAGGTACCCGCGCCACCGCCGCAGCTCGCGCTGGCTGGGTGGCTCGTGGCGTGCTGCGGATCCATCCGCGGTCGGCGTGCTCATCCGCCGATTGTCCCAGACACCTGTCGATCGGCGTGCCGCGCGACCGGGGAGGCGTCCCCGGACTGGGGTCGTCTGGGCGAGGGGTTGTCCGGCACCTGCGGTGCGTCCTGAGCCGATCTTCAGGCACCGCGATCTACGATGGTGCTCATGCCCGAGAACTCCGCCCCGTCCCGTGACGCCCCGCCGCTCGTCGGCGTCGTGATGGGCTCGGACTCCGACTGGAACGTCATGAGCGATGCGGCGCAGGTGCTCCGCGACTTCGGCGTGCCCTTCGAGGTCGAGGTGCTGTCGGCTCACCGCACGCCCGAGAAGATGATCGCCTACGGCAAGGCCGCCCACGGCCGCGGCGTCAAGGTCGTCATCGCCGGTGCCGGTGGCGCTGCCCACCTTCCCGGAATGCTCGCCTCCGTGACCACGCTCCCGGTCGTCGGCGTCCCGGTGCCGCTCTCCCGCCTCGACGGCCTCGACTCGCTCCTGTCGATCGTGCAGATGCCCGCGGGCGTGCCGGTCGCGACCGTGTCGATCGGCGGCGCGAAGAACGCCGCGCTGATCGCCGTCAAGATCCTCGCCACGGCCGACGACGCCCTGCACCAGGCGCTCGTCGCCTACGCCGAGGCCCTCGCCGACTCGGTCGAGGAGAAGAACCGGAACCTCAAAGCGCAGCTATGACGAGTGCAGCAACCGCCGCGAAGCCGATGCGGTATCCCGACACCCGTTCGCGCGAGGTGATGACGAAGCGCGCCTGGTGGCTCGTCGTCCTCAACCTGCTGATCCCCGGCTCCGCGCAGGTGCTCGCCGGCAACCGGAGGCTCGGGCGGTTCGGCCTCGGGTTCACGCTCTTCCTCTGGCTGCTCGTCGTCGCGGTGATGGTGACCTATCTCCTAGCGCCGCAACTCGTCTACACCGCCGCGACCAACTGGTTCGGACTCACGATCGCGCAGGTGCTCCTCGCGGTCTACGCCGTGCTCTGGATCGTGCTGACCTTGGACACCCTCAGGCTCATCCGGCTGGTCAAAGCGTCGCCCAACGCGAGGCTCGGCATCGCGCTCCTGGCGACCGTCGCGATGTTGGCTGTGACCGGCACCGCCGGCTACGGTGCGGTACTCGCCGGGTCCGCCCGCGGGACGATCGCGTCCATCTTCACCGCGGGTCCGTCCGAGGAGCCGATCGACGGGTACTACAACTTCCTCCTGCTGGGTGGCGATGCCGGTCCCGACCGCGATGGGATGCGTCCGGACAGCACATCCGTGGTCAGCGTGAACGCTGAGACCGGGAAAGCGACGGCGTTCGGGTTGCCTCGCGACCTGGTCGACATCCCGTTCCCCGAGGGCAGCGAGATGGCCGGGATGTATCCCGACGGTTACAACGACGACTGCAACGTGGACGTGTGTCAGCTGAACTCGATCTACACCGAGATCGAACTGAAGAACCCCGAACTGTTCCCGAAAGCCGAGGCCGAGGGGAGCGAGCCGGGCATCGAGGCGATGAAGCAGGCTGCCGAAGGCATCACCGGGCTCAAGATCCAGTACTACGTGCTGGTCGACATGTACGGCTTCGCACAGCTCATCGATGCACTCGGTGGGATTCAGATCGACGCGAAGGAGCGCCTGCCAATGGACGGCGACGCGGATTTGTCGAACGTGACCGAGTGGATCGAGGTCGGCAACCAGCACATGGACGGCTGGCACGCGCTCATGTACGCCCGCGCTCGTCACGGCTCGACCGACTACCTGCGCATCGAACGACAACGCCAGGTCCAACAGGCGATGCTCTCGCAGTTCAACGTGACGAATGTGCTCTCGAGGTTCCAGGAGATCGCGGCGGCCAGCCCGGACGTTGTGCGGACCGATGTGCCCCAGGGCATGATCGGGTACTTCGTCGACCTCGCGTCGAAAACGAAGGAACAAGGCCTGTCGAGTGTCGAATTCACGCCACCGACGATCGATCCCGAGGAACCCGATTACGCGCTCATCAGGCAGACGGTCCACGACACCCTGTGGCCCGTGACGCCGACGGCCAGCCCGGACGCGGGCTGACCGACCCGTCGTTCGTCGGACCCTTGTCAGACCGTCGCGATGATCTCGCCGTGAGGCACCGCGAACCAGCCGTCCTCCGCATCGACCCAGTCCCGCCACGCAGATGAGATCTGCACCAGTTCACGATCGGTGGCGATCCCCATCTCCAACGCCTGGGTGGCGAAGCTGGAGGTCCTGGCGCGCTCGGACCAGGCGCCGCCCCACCACTCACGGTCCTCGGGCGACTCGAAGGACCAGACGCTCGCGGTGCTCCGGATGTCGGTCAGGCCCGCCGCCAGTGCCCAGGACTTGAGTCGGCTGCCCGCGTCGGGTTCGCCGGCATTGGCCCGCGCCAGCTCCTGATACACCTCCATCCAGCGGGTGAGCCCATCGGAGAGGGGATACCAGACGGCGCCGCCGTAGACGATGTCGCGGAACGCGATGACTCCGCCGGGGCGGACCACACGGCGCAGCTCGCGGATCACGGCGACAGGATCGCCGACGTGCTGGAGCAGCTGGTGCGCGTGTGCCACGTCGACGCTGTCGTCGGGGAGGTCGAGGGCATAGGCGTCGCCGACCGCGAACGAGACGTTCTCGAGGCCAGCGAGGGCAGCACGATCGCGTGCCTCGGCGACGACCTCGGGGGCCGCGTCGATGCCGATCACCGTGCCTGGTTCGACCAGGCGCGCGAAGTCCATCGTGATCGTCCCCGGGCCGCTGCCCAGATCCAGCACATCGAGTCCGGCGTGCAGATGGGGGAGCAGGTAGGCCGCAGAGTTCTGTGCGGTGCGCCAGGCATGCGTGCGGAGCACACTCGGGTGATGGCCCAGGGTGTAGCGCTCGTGGGATTTCGCAGAAGTCACCCTTCAACCCTACGGGTGCCGGATCGTGATCCCTCCCACGTTACGACTGGCCGCGAACCGCTCGCCGTCCGACGCGGTCCGCCGGTGCAGCGAGCGACCGCGCTCCGGGCCAGGCGTCAGATCTCGGCGTGCAGCTGCCACACGCGTTCGGCGGAGTCGCGCCAGCTGAAGGCTTGCTCGCGGTCCATGCCGAGGATGCGCAGGCGGGCGAGGCGTTCGCTGTCGCCGATGACGTCGTTGATGGTGGCGATGAGTCGATCGGCGTACCCCTTGGCACCGGACTCGACCACGACGCCGGCTCCACCGCCGACCTCGACGAGCGCCGGCACGTCGGAGTGGATGACGGGCGTGCCGAAGCGGAACGCCTCGACGAGCGGAAGCCCGAACCCTTCGGCGAGACTCGGGTAGACGAAGGCGGTCGCGCGGTCGAGGACGACGGCGAGGTCGGCGTCGTCGAGGAACCCGAGCGCGCGCACGCGACCCTCGGGCAGACCTGCCTCGTCGGCGACCTGCGCGAGGGTGACGTCGCCCCAGCTGTCCGTGCCGACGATGAGCAGCGGGAGGTCGGGGGCGCCGGGGCGGCCGAGGCCGGTGATGAGTTCCGTGATGCCGCGACGGGGGTCGAGTGAGCCGACGGACACGAGGTACTCCGACGGGAGCTCGAGCGTCCGTGCTCGACCGTCGGCGTCGGTCGGAATGGTGAGCGTGGTCGCGGCGGCCCCGCCGATGACGCGGACGCGGTCGCCGAGATCGACGATGTCGCGCAGTTCGTCGGCGACGGCGTGTGTCGGGACCACGATGGCGTCCGCGTGCTTCCGCGCCCGCTTGACCATGGCCTTCTGCCAAGCCACCGACATCGGCGTCAGTGACGAGGGGTGCGACCAGGCGAGCGTGTCGTGGATGGTGACGACGATCTGGTTGCCGTCGTTGATGCGGTCATGGCGATTCAGCGGGGCGAGGAGACCCGGAGCGTGCACCATGCCGTTGGCGGTACCGGGTGCCACGATGCCGAGCTGCCAGGCGGCACTGAGCTCGCGACGCGGCAGCGTGGTGCGATGCAGCGCCGCCAGTCCGGGGAGCTTGGACTCCAGGAGGTCGATCTTCTCCTTCGGCACCGCCGAGACGATGCCTTCGACGTCGCACCCCGCCGGGGCGCTGGCGATGAGTTCACGGGTGAGTTCTTCGGAGTAGCGACCGACCCCGCCGGCGACCGGTGCGACGATCTGGTCGACGACGACGCGCAGGGTGGTCACGGCGCCGTGACGACGCCGTGCTGCGTCGCTGCCTCGAAGGCCTCCCGCCAGTCACGCATCGGGGCGAGACCGGCCGTGCTCCAGGCGTCGTGGCCGAGCACCGAGTAGGCGGGGCGCGGAGCTGGGCGGACGAACGCCGAGCTGTCGGTGGGGGAGACCCGTGCGGGGTCGGCGCCGACCGCCGCGAAGACCGCCTGGGCGAACTCGTACCAGGAGGCCTGCCCGGCGTTGGTGCCGTGGTAGATCCCGGCGGGTGCGTCGGCGTCGAGCAGCGCGACGATCTGTGCGGCGAGATCCGCGGTCCACGTGGGCTGGCCGAGTTGGTCGGTGACGACGGCCGGGTCGACGCCGTTCGCCGCGAGCTTCGCCATGGTCGCGGCGAAGTTGGGGCCGTTCTTGCCGTAGAGCCAGGCCGTCCGGACGATGTAGCCGCCGTTCGGGTGCTCAGCGAGGACGGCTCGCTCCCCGTCGGCCTTCGTGCGGCCGTAGGCGCTGATCGGGGCCAGCGGGTGGTCCTCCTGGTAGGGCGAGGTGGCCGAGCCGTCGAAGACGTAGTCGGTGGACACCTGGACGAGCTTCGCGCCGGCCTCCCGGGTGGCGACCGCGAGGTTCCGGGCGCCGATGGCGTTCACGGCGGCTGCGTCCGCTTCATGCGATTCGGCGTCGTCGACCTTCGTATAGGCGGCGGCGTTGATGACGGCGGTGTGACCCGCGACAGCGGCGCGAACGGCCTCGAGGTCGGTCACGTCGAGCTCCGCGCGACCGAGGGCGGTGACCTCGCGACCCGTCAGGGCCTCCTGCAGGTCGTGGCCGAGCATGCCGGAAGCACCGGTGATCAGGTACGTCAAGATTGGGGTCCTCTCGGGAGTGGCCCGTTCATCGTACCGGGCTCGCCCGGGGAGGTCCCTGTTCGTGCGGCGTCGACGGGCGGCTCCTCGAACAGCGTCCGTTGAGCCTCCTCCACGCGAGCGAGGTTGGCCAGGCCGTCCGCCCGGTGGTGCCCGTAGACCCAGAACCGGTAGAGGAAGAACCGGAAGAGGGTTCCGAGGCCGAGCCCGATGACGTTCGAGGCGAGGTTGTCGGCGAGCAGCGAGGTGAAGCCGAGGACGTAGTGGCTGACATAGAGGCAGCCGACGGCGATGGCCATGCCGCCCAGTGAGACGATCACGTACTCGCCGAGCTCCAGGACGAAGTTCTTGCGACGGTGCTCGCGGAAGGTCCAGTACCGGTTGCCGATCCAGTTGAAGACGATCGCGACCGAGACGCTGATCACCTTGGCACCGATGGGGGACTGGGCGAGGTGGTCGTGCCCGAAGACGCCGACGCGCAGCAGGTTGAACACGAGCACATCGAGGCCGAAGCCGATCAGCCCGACGACGCCGAACTTCACGGCGTAGGCGGCGACGCCGTTCCAGAGGCGGCGGAGCAGAGGGATCATGGCGGGCCGTTCTGTGCGCGGACACTCGATTATGCCTGAGGCCTGGTCCCCGACGACCGCGCTCAGGCTCCTCTTGGTAGACTCCCCGAGTGCAGATCCGCGAACTGAACGTGCCAGACAGCTATGAGATCACGCCGAAGCAGTTCGGTGACGACCGAGGCGTCTTCCTCGAGTGGTATCGCTTCGACCGGCTCGAAGAGGCCACTGGCCGCTCCATCGCCCTCGCGCAGTCGAACACGTCCGTGTCCAAGCGCGGATCGGTGCGCGGCATCCACTTCGCGGACATCCCGATCGGGCAGGCGAAGTACGTCACCGCCACGCGCGGCGCGGTCCTCGACTACGTCATCGACATCCGTGTCGGATCGCCCACCTTCGGGCAGTGGGACTCCGTCCTCCTCGACGACACGGACCGCAAGGCGATCTTCATCTCGGAGGGCCTCGGACACTGCTTCGTCGCGCTGACCGACGACGCCACCGTCAGCTATCTCGTGACCGACATCTACCGTCCTGAACGTGAACACGGCATCAACCCGCTCGACGAGCAGATCGGCCTGGTCCTCCCGCCGGAGGCCGGCACTCCCCTGCTCTCTCCGAAAGACACCGAGGCCCCTGGCCTCGCCGAAGCAGCGGCCGCCGGCCTGCTGCCGACCTGGGATGACGCCCGGGCGTTCTACGCGACCTTGAAGGGGAACTGACGATGCGCGGCATCATTCTCGCCGGCGGATCCGGCACACGACTCTGGCCGATCACGAAGGGCATCTCCAAGCAGTTGATGCCGATCTACGACAAGCCGATGATCTACTACCCCCTCTCCACGCTCATGATGGCGGGCATCAAGGAGATCCTCATCATCACGACGCCCGAGTACAACGAACAGTTCCGTGCGCTGCTGGGCGACGGTTCCGACCTCGGCATCCGCCTCGAGTACGCTGTGCAGCCCTCGCCCGACGGTCTCGCTCAGGCGTTCATCATCGGTGAGGAGTTCATCGGCGATGAGAGCGTCGCTCTCGTCCTCGGCGACAACATCTTCCACGGCACCGGTCTCGGCTCCGCGCTGCGCAACCACAACAGCATCGACGGCGCGCTCATCTTCGCCTACCAGGTGGCTGACCCGAAGGCCTACGGCGTCGTGGAGTTCGACGATGACTTCACGGCCCTCTCCATCGAGGAGAAGCCGGCCAAGCCAAAAAGCAACTACGCCGTCCCCGGCCTGTACTTCTACGACAACTCGATCGTCGAGGTCGCCAAGACGATCGAACCCTCGGCTCGTGGCGAGCTCGAGATCTCGACCGTCAACGAACGCTACCTCGAGCAGGGCGAGCTGCAGGTGCAGGTCCTCGACCGCGGCACCGCCTGGCTCGACACCGGCACCTTCGAATCCATGATGCAGGCGTCTGAGTACGTCCGCGTCATCGAGGACCGACAGGGATTCAAGGTCGGCTGCATCGAGGAGATCGCCTGGCGCGCCGGATGGATCGACGACGAGCAGCTCGCCGCACTCGCGGCTCCGCTGGTCAAGAGCGGCTACGGCCGGTACCTGCAGACCCTGCTGGAGACCGAACGCTGATGGCTGTCAACCGATTCCGCCAGAAGCTCGGACGGGCGCGGAAACTCGTCCAGGACGAAGGTGTTCGCAACCTGTTCGGGTACATCGCCCAGCGCACGGCGATCAAGCTCCTGACGCGAGAGCCGGCGGGCGGCATGCTCGTCGACTCGATGGACGTCTCCGACGTCGATTGGACCGAGCACGCCGAACGGTTCGAACACCCGACCACGGTCACCGAGGGGCCGGTGAAGATCGCGTGGATCATGTCGCCTCCCGGTAAGGAGAGCGGCGGGCACCAGAACCTGTTCCGGTTCATCAACTTCGCCGAGCAGGCCGGGCATGAGTGCACGATCTACCTGTACGACAATGTCGGCGCGGCGCCGACTCTCGCCGCGACGAAGGCGATGCTCCGTGAATCGAGCGCGTACCCGAATCTGCGTGCCGAGATCGTCGATTACGATCGCGAGGCCGGCGTACGCGCCGACACCCAGGCGCTCTTCGCCACCGGCTGGGAGACCGCGTACCCCGCGTACCGCGACGCCTCCTCCGCCCGTCGTTTCTACTTCGTCCAGGACTTCGAACCGCTGTTCTACCCACTCGGTTCGCAGGCGCTCCTCGCCGAGAACACCTACAAGTTCGGCTTCCACGGCATCACCGCCGGCGGCTGGTTGCAGCACAAGCTGAGCACTGAGTACGGCATGCCGTGCGACTCCTTCGACTTCGCGGTGGACAAGACGCACTACAGCGTGACGAACCGGGGAAAGCGCGACGAGATCTTCTTCTACGCCCGCCCCGTGACGCCGCGGCGCGCCTTCGAGCTGGGCATCCTCGCCCTCACGGAGTTCGCGCGGATGCGGCCTGACGTGACGATCAACCTCGCCGGCTGGGACGTGTCCGAGTTCACCATCCCGTTCAAGCACAACAACCTCGCGAGCATGGAGATCAACCAGCTCAACGCGGTCTACAATCGGTGCGGCGCCGGTCTCGTCCTCTCGCTCACGAACATGTCGCTCCTCCCGCTCGAACTCATGTCCGCCGGTGTCACGCCGGTGGTCAACGACGGCCCGAACAACCGGATGGTCTCCGACAACGAGAACATCGAGTACGTGCAGCCCTCACCCCTTGTCATCGCGAAGAAGCTCGTCGAGGTGATCGAGCGGCCGGACGCGATCGACCGTTCCGTCGCCATGTCCGCGTCTGTCGAGGCCATCGACTGGGCAGATTCGGGTACGCAGTTCGTGGACGCGTTCGAACGGGCTATGCGTGGCTAAGACGCTCGTCATCGGGGCGAACGGCTTCATCGGGTCGCACCTGGTGGAGGCGTTGCAGCGCGTCGGCCACGAAGTGAGCGCGTTCGACCGGTTCAGTGGCTCGGAGCCGACCTTCCGTACCGAAGGGGTCCGCCTCATCCGCGGCGAGTTCCTCAGCCGGTCCGACCTCGACGAGGCGGTGCGCGGTCAGGACCACGTGCTGCATCTGCTGTCGACCACGTCACCGGCGACGGCGGAGAGTGATCCGACGCTCGACATCCGCACCAACATCGCCCAGACCGTGGAGCTGCTGGAGGCGACCGCGCGCGCCGAGGTGAAGCACTTCTATTACGCCTCCACCGGCGGGGCCATCTATGGACCGCAGGGGCAGGCCCGCTACGCCGAGACCGACCGGGCCATGCCGATCTCGCCATACGGCATCGGCAAGCTGGCGATCGAGCACTATCTGCACTACTTCCGCACGCGTCACGGCCTCGCATCGACGTCTCTGCGCATCTCCAACCCCTACGGCACCCGCCAGCGGCCGAACCGGCGCCAGGGGCTCATCCCCATCGCCTTGCGGAACATCACCGAGGGCCGCCCGGTCGTCCGCTTCGGCGACGGTCAGATGGTGCGCGACTACGTCTACGTCGAAGACCTCGTGCGGATGATCGTGGCGTTCGTCGGGCGCGAGACCGAGCACGACCTCTACAACCTCGGCAGTGGCTTCGGCCTGTCGGTCAACGACATCCTCGCCGAACTCCGCAACGTCACCGGGGTGGACTTCGCCATCGAGGAGCGCCCGACGCCGCCGACCTTCGTCGACCGCGTCATCCTCGACACCGAGCGTTGGAGCAGGGAGTTCGAACCGGTCCCGCTCACACCACTGGCCGAGGGCATCCGCCGCACCTACGAGGACATGCTGGGCTGAGCGTCCCCTGTCGGAACCAGCTCAGGTGTCGCGCCGAGCGTGCGGTCACCCTCGGCCGAGGAGCTTCTGGAACCGCGTGCGGATGGCCGCGGGGTAACGGTGCCTGCGCAGCATCCGCATCTCCTCGATCTCGTTCGACACCTCAGCCAGCTGACGCTGGAGCAGTGCTTCGCGGTCGAGTCCGTGCAGTCGGCGCGTCTCCGAAAATCCGATCGCGAGGTCCCGGTCGCCCAGCACGTGCAGGGCTTGCTGTTGCAGGAGGTGCCGGCGGTGCTCCGCAGACGCCGGTGACAGCTCGTGCGACGGCACCGGTCCCGCGCTCGGCGCAACATCGGCGATCGCAGCGTACTCGGTGAATGCCTCGGTCACGGCTTCGCGGTCGCGGTTGATGAGCGAGGAGAAGTCAGGCCGCTCGTGCTCGATGCGATCGATCGCGGAGCGCAGCTCCGCATCCGTGCGGACCACGAAGTCGTCGAGACCGCGATCGGCGAAGTAGTAGCCGACCTTTCTCTGATGGATGGAGACGAACGGCACGTTCTGGCTGTAAGCGAAGATCGACGCGTGCAGCGAGGTGACCAGCACGGAGGACATCTGTCCGAGGACGGAGTGCAGCTCCAGCGGGCTCAGCTGGGGTAGGTCGATCGTGTTGCTGCGATCGAACGGGAGCGCCCGCATGAACGACTGGTCGCCGTTGTAGTGGGTGAAGGGGATGAAGACCTTGCGGTAGGGGATCGCATCGATGATGGGGATGAGGGTCTCGATCTGCCGGAGCGAATGCGGGACCACGTGGATGCCGACGAGCGGCTCGCAGGGTTCCACGCCTTCGATCGTGTACGTCGGGCTCTCCAGCAGCGTCGTGGCGCAGGGCAGGACTCGAACGTCGTCGACCGCGCGCCCGAGGACCTCCGCCTCGACGCTTGAGCGGGCGGAGACCACGGCGTACTCACGAAGGTAGTCGAGGTCGTCAGCCGTCGTCCAGACACCCGCGGCGTTCAAGATGTGCCGCCCCCGCGGCCGGAAGCGATCGTAGAATGCGTCCCCGGTGGTCCGGATGAGTTCGCCGCCGCCCACGATCAGGCCCGCGGCGGGCTCATGTTCGAACGGGTCGGCGATCCGAGTGCCGAAGCCGAGTCGATCGAAGACCTGCTGCCCCGCGATGCCGATCGCGATGTCGCCGGTGTTCGGGCTGATGGAGTCGTACAGGAGGGCGGCTGGACTGCTGATCGTGGGCTCCATAACTCAGGTGAGGGTGACGCTGGGGCGGAAGCGCACGAGCCCCTGACCGATGTCGTCGTGAGGGATCTCGAACGTTGCGGCGGGCGCTACTCGGTGGTAGGTGCGACCATAGGCGTCCCCGATGCCGACGTTGACGAGGTACTGTCCGGCACCCAAGCGGGCGTTGGGAAGGACGATCGTCACCTCGTGACGGCCCACGGTGTTGGGCAGCTGCACCGGCATGCCGAAGGTCGTCATGTTGTACACGCTTGTGCCGAGTCCGGTCTCCAGTGCGACGCCGACGCCCCACTCCTCGCGGGGGTCGTTGATGTCGACCTGCAAGCGCAGGGTGATGTCGCCGGATTCGAGGTCCTCGGCGTAGTACGCGTCGGCGGAGTGGAGATGGTACGGCTCGGTCGTCACGATTCCGGACTGCTGCTTCGAGTGCTCGGCCTCGCGGCGGTCGGCCTCGTAGCCTGCCCGCAGTTGGCGCAGCCCCTCCGCGGGATCGCCATCGTGCATGACGTTGCCGGCATGGAGGACGACGACGCGATCGCAGAGCGAGCCGACCTGGGCGGCCGAGTGGCTGACGAGGACGATGGTGCGTCCCTCGGCTTGAAACTCGGCGATCTTCTCCATGCACTTGCGCTGGAACGGCTCGTCACCGACCGCGAGCACTTCGTCGACCAGGAGGAGATCAGGGTCGACGTGGACGGCGACGGCGAAGGCGAGACGCACGTACATGCCGGAACTGTAGAACTTCACCTGGGTGTCGATGAACTCCTCGATACCGGAGAAGTCGACGATGGCGTCGAAGTAGCGGTCGGTCTCGCGGCGGGTCAGGCCGAGGATCGCAGCGTTGAGGTACACGTTCTCGCGGCCGGTGAGGTCCTGGTGGAACCCGGCACCGAGTTCGAGAAGCGCGGCCATGCGGCCGCGCCGGGAGACGGTCCCGCTGGTGGGTTCGATAATGCCGCCGATGGTCTTCAGCAGCGTGCTCTTTCCGGAGCCGTTGTGCCCGACGAGACCGACCGTGCTGCCGAGCGGGATGTCCAGGCTGACATCGCGCAGCGCCCAGAAGTCCTCGGTGCCCCGCCGACCGATGTTGACGATGCGTTCCTTGAGTGACTTGTCCTTGTGGATGATGAAGCGCTTCGACACCTGGTCGACGCGAATGATCGTGTTGTCCGTCATGGCTCCTGCGTCCTAGAGTTCCTGCGCGAAGTTGCCCTGGTAGCGCGAGAACACCCGCTGGGCGATCCAGAGCAGCACCAGGCTGATGGCGAGGGTGATCCCGAGACGCAAGGCGAGGTCCTCCGGCCAGACCTGCGCGAAGCTGCCCTCGGCGGTGGTGCCGGCGGACCAGAGAGCCTTCTGCATCGCGATGATGCAGGTGGTGACCGGGTTCGCGAGGTAGAGCTGCTCCAGCCAGTTCCCGCCGAGGGCCTTGTGCACGAAGGTGAAGGAGTACACGATCGGCGACGCCCAGAACAGCACCATCAGGGCCAGTTCGACGAGGTGCTGGACGTCGCGCAGGTACACGTTGGCGGCAGCGAGCATGAGGCCGATCGCGAAGGCGAAGACCACGAGGGTGACGACCGCGAGAGGCGCGAGGAGAATGTCGAGGGACCAAACGAAGTCGCTCAGGAAGGCGACCGCCGCGATAAGCACGACCAGCTGGATCAGGAAGTTGAACAGCGAGGTGCCCACGGAACTGAGCGGGAAGATCTCCCGCGGCAGGTATACCTTCTTGACGATGCCGGAGTTGCCCACGATCGAGCTCGTCGACGAGGTCACGACCTCGTTGAACAGGGCCCACATGGTGAGGCCGACGAAGACGAACACTGCGAAGTCGGGCACTTGGCGGGACAGCCCGAGCACCTGGCCGATGGCGAGGAAATAGATGAGCAGTTGCACGATCGGACGGAACAGGCTCCACACGAGGCCGAGTGAGCTGTCCTTGTACTTCGCTCGCACCTCGCGTTTGACGAGGAGCCCGAGGAGTTCCCGGTGGGCCCAGATGTCGCGGATCGACCCGGAGGTGCCCGCGAAGAACCCGCTCGAGCTGCCGACCGGCAGGAGGGGGAGAGCAGTGACGCGCGCCGCGCGGGTCTGATGTGGAGTCGCAGTCATGGAGTGGTTCGTCGAATCCTTGGAGTCGGAGGCGTCGAAATCGACGCGGGCACCCCTCCTCGGTCGGGGGCACACGATCAAGACATTCTACGTGTTCGGACTCTGTGCACCTACCGTCAGGGAAGCGTCACGGCTCCACCCGCCGATCGCCGCCGATGGCCATCCCGCGTTGCTCAGCGGAATTGTCCTCACTTGGGGGACAAACACCCGCTAGCCTAAGTCGACAACAGAGTGGAGTATCGGTATGGGTGTCAGGCGACGAATCGCGGGGATCGCGATCATCGTGGGGATCACGATCGGTGCCTCCGCATGCACCGGGCCGTCGCCGGATGACCCGGACACCACTCGCGCCCCGGTCCCGACGGAGACCTTCGTGACGAAGCCGCCGCAGGAGACGCCGACGCCGTTGCCGGTCGAAGCCGTCATGGTCATCGCGAGCGTCGACATGGACGGCGCGAATGTGAGCGTCTCCGGATACGTCGCCGGAGTGATCGAGGAGGCAGGCTCCTGCGAGTACCTGCTTTCCAACGGCACCGACGAGGTCCGCGTGCCGAGCACGGGTTCCGCCGACCGCGCCCAGACCTCCTGCGGCGTCGTCCAAGTGCCCATCAACCAGGTTTCCCGCGGCAGCTGGACCGTCGCGCTCGAGTACTCGTCCCCGACGACACCCAAGGTCGTCTCATCACCTCTCACCGTGGAGATCCCATGAAACGCCACTTCGCCGCCGTCATCGCGGTCATCGCCGTGATCGCCACCGGAATCGTGGTCTCCCCGGCCGCTCCGGCACCATCGGCACAGGCCGCGACGGCAAGCGACTTCAACGCGGGCAACATCATCAGCGACCAGCTGTTCTACGACGGCGGCGCGATGACCGAGGGGCAGGTCCAGAGTTTCCTCAACGCGCAGATGAGCGCCTGCCGGGCTGGATACACGTGTCTGAAGGACTACGCCCAGGCGACTCCGAACCGCGCCGCCGTGGCGTACCGATGCGAGGCCTACCAGGGGAGCCCGGGCGAGAAGGCCGCATCCATCATCGCGAAGGTCGGCGCGGCCTGCGGGATCAGCCAGAAGGTGCTGCTCGTCATGCTCGAGAAGGAGCAGAGCCTCGTCGGCGACACCTGGCCCTCGAAGCTGCAGTACAACATCGCCATGGGATACGGGTGCCCGGACACCGCGAACTGCGACCAGAACTACTACGGCTTCTTCAACCAGGTGTACGCGGCCGCACTGCAGTTCAAGAACTACCAGGCCAACCCCACCCGCTGGAACCACGTCGCGGGTCGCGTCAACACCGTTCGATACCACCCGAACGCCGCGTGCGGTTCCAGCCAGGTCTACATCCAGAACAACGCCACCGCCGGCCTCTACAACTACACGCCGTACCAGCCGAACGCCTCTGCGCTGGCCAACCTCTATGGCACCGGTGACGGGTGCGGCGCGTACGGCAACCGGAACTTCTGGCGCCTGTACACCGACTGGTTCGGCTCCACCACCGGAGCATCCAGCCTCGTCCGCACGACCGCGAACCCCACGGTGTACGTCGTCTCCGGGACCAAGAAGTACCCGGTTCCGAATGAGTCCATGCTGAGCGCGCTCGCGCCGCTCGGTCTCGTGACCTTCGTCTCGCAGTCCTACCTCGACAAGTACACCACCGCGCAGTCGGTCGGCCGGATCATGCGCGACACCAACGGCAAGATGTACTTCTTCGACGCCGGGAGCAAACTCCCGTTCGGATCCTGCGAGATGGTCGCTCACTACGGTGGCGCCTGCGACGAGAAGGGCTACGTGCAGCTGACCAACGAGCAGGTCGCCGGTTTCGCCACGGGCCCAGTGGTCACCCGCGTCCTCGGCACGATCGAAGGCGGTCGATACGCCATGACCGACGGACGGAAGCGCGAGATCCTCGACGCTCGTTCTCAGGCTGAAGCAGGCCTGGAGCCGACCTTCAACGTGCTGACCGAAGCCGGCATCGCCAATCTCCCACTGGATCCGCCGATCATTCGTGAATCGGCGTTCGTGCAGCAGCGTGGGACGAACGACTACTCATTCCTCGGGAGTGCGCAGCGGTACGCGATGGACGGGCCGACCGCAACGGCGATGGATCTCGCGCCCGGTCGTGTCGGCACGCTCAGCGCGGCGAGCCTCGGGAAGATCACGCAGTCCTCAACGGCGTTCACGGGCGTCGTCCGCATGCCCGGCTACACGATCAGCTCGGTGCTGTCCAACGGTCTGCGGTACGACTGGCAGGACGCCCCGGGTGCCAAGGTGCTCCCGTTCGTCCCGGCGAGCCAGGAGTTCGTCGGTGCCTATCCGATGCGAGGGGCTCTGGGGCAGAACTCCATCATCAAGTCCTCCAGTGAAGCGTCCGTGTACCTGGTCGACGCCGGGCTCGCCCGCAAGTTCTCGTCCTGGACGGCCTTGACCACCATCGCGGGCACGACGAGCCCGCCGATCGTCTCCGTCCCGCAGGGACTCGTGACGACCATCGGCAAGGGGACCGCGATCCTGACCCCCGGCACACTCTTGCGTACGGTCACCAGCCCGAAGCTGTACCTGATCGACGGCACCGGGAGCAAGATCCTGCTGTCGACGTTCGGGCCGAGCAACGAGATGGGTATCACCGGTTGGGATTATGCGTCCGACGCCGAGCTCGCGCCCTACGCGACGACGAACGCTCCGCTGAGCTACGGCGTGCAGTGCGGGACGCAGCGCTACATCGCCTCGGGTGGCAGCCTGCACGCGGTTGCTGAAGCGGACGCCGCGTTGTGGCCCATCGCCTTCACCCCGCTCAGCGACATCACCTGCAAGCTGCTCAAGAAGGGGACAGCGGCCGGGAAGTTCATCCGCACGCCGGATGGTCGGATCTCACTCCTCGAGGGAGGGCAGAAGCGCTCGATCCTCACCTTCGAACGTCTGGCCGAACTCGGCGGCACCTACGGCGGCTGGCTCGATGTTCCGGCCGACCTGGGCGCACAGGTCCCGGCGGGCCCGAACGCCTGACGCTGACGACGGAACGGCCGGTCTCCACCAGATGGAGGAGACCGGCCGTTTCGTCTGCGCGGTCATGCCTGTCGTCGATCGGTGCGGGGCAGCATCTCTCCGCTTCCCCGCCTCTGCGCCCCAGCGCGGCAGCGCGGCAGCGCGGCGGCGCGGCGGCTCGGCAGCGCGGCGGCGCGGCGGCTCGGCAGCGTGGCAGCTCAGCGCGTGAGGGCGTCGGCCACGGTGACGCCGATCACGAAGACGTAGCAGACGCACGCGAGGACCAGCAGTATCCGGCGATGCGGACGACCGGCGGCGAGGATCGCCACGCTCGCCAGGATGAGCGGGATCAGGTTGGCTCCGTACCGTGCTCCGAGGTTGACGAAGGTGCCCACCGACGCTGTGAAGACGACGGCGAGCACGGGTCCGGCGAGCACGCTCGCCACGAGGGTCACGTTCGTCACCGCGCGCTGCAGGCCTCGCTGACGGTTCAGCCAGACCACGCCGAGCACGCCGCCGATGCACAGCCACCCGATCGCCTGACCGATGAACGGAGCACCAGCGAAGTCGGTCGACATGGCGGACAACTCGCTCGAGCCGGTACCGAACATGGAGGGGATGAACGCCCACGCGAGCCCGACGGCGTCGGCGGCCTTCATCGGCCGTTCGTCGCCCATCACCGGACCGAGACCTATCACGTTGGCGGCAACGAACCGCGACCAGGCGACCTGCGCGATTGCAGCCGCCAGTCCGGCGACGAGCGTTCCGGTGATCGGGGCGATCGGCCCGCGGCCCGCGATCGCAGCGCGCCAGAGCCCGGGTCGGCGCCAGGCGGGGTAGTGATGGCGGCGGCTGACGATGCGGGCGATGGCGTACAGCAGGACGATGCCGATCGAGATCACGTTCACGGCCTTGATCAGGACGACGAGCACGAAGAATGGCACCAACCACCAGGCGTTGAGCCTGCCGCGGATGACGCGCTCGATCAGGATGACGGCGACCGCGCCGACGAGCGCGCCGGGTGCGTCGGTGGAGACGAAGGTGTAGGTCCACCACGCGAACGGCGTGGCGAGGAAGAGCAGCCCGACGCCGATCGCGGCCGTGGCATGCACCTTGAACATCCGGAGGACCGCTGTCATCGCGACCATCGTGCCGATGAGCCACAGCGTCCCGGCGAAGCGGGCGGCCTCCAGGAAGGTCAGTCCGGTGACGGCTTGGACAGCCGAGGCGACGAGCCAGGTCGGGGCGAAATACAGCGGGGTGTACAGCTGCGCGGACTGGACGCCCTTGAAGGGGAAGATCGTGTAGTCGATCGGCGTCACCCCGCACGCGTCGACAGGATTACCGTACGCCTGCAGTCCATTGCACGCCATCCAGTTCATCGCCGTCGTGCCGACGGGTTCACCCAGACGGATGAAGCCCTGGGTGGGGAACTTGTTCAGGTAGTCGAAGTACATCCACTCGTCGAAGGGAGAGAACGCCAGCGAATGCGACGCGGTCACACTCAGACCCATGACGAGCGCAGCGACGATGAGCGTCAGGTAGACGAGACGATAGCTGTCGCGGTGGGTGAGGCGATCGACCAGGGGCCGGATCCCGGTGCGGGTCAGAACGGTGCTCATACCGGCACCACCGACCACAGCAGCAGGGACACGGCGAGGATGGCGGAGTAGGCGAGGATGACGAGGTTCACCATTCGGTTTCGGGCGACGAGCGCGCTGACGAGCAGGAACATGGGAACGAGCGTCGCCGTCGCCATGCCGGAGACACCGTAGTGGAGTCCGGTGAGACGGGACAGGACCGACGCCGTGACCGGAGCCGCGACGACCGCGGCGATCACGAGGGCGACGGTCATCGCCGACCACCGGCGATCGGTCAGGTACAGCGCAGTCGCCGCGGCGAGTCCTGCGATGCACACCCACCCGAGTGGAATGGTCAGGGCCGGATCCAGCGGGTAGTCGGGGCTGGTCGCCGACGCTGAGGTCAGCGACAGCACGCCGCCCTGGAGGCTCATCGCGGCCTGCCGTAGGCGGGCGAGCGTGTCCGCAGGCGCCTCTGCCCCGACCTGGGTCGCCCCGCGGAAGGCGACCTTGACGATGGCGAGCGCCGCGAGCGCCCCGACCATGAGGCCTCCAGCCGAGAGCAGCGCGGACCAGCGCGTGCGACCAGGGAACCCGCGGAACCAGGGGAGCAACGAGATGCCGGCGAAGAGGGCCATCGCGAGGACGCCGACGAGGTGGGTGGAGTTGAGCAGCACTGCGACCGCGCCGAGCGGCAGGAGCCACAGGGCCGAGCACCGGCCCGTCACGGCCGCTCGGGTCACCACGAACAGTGCGGTCCCGACGAGCACGGTCGTGGCGAAGGGGGAACCGGGCCTGAATGCGTCCCAGGCGAGCGGTGAGACGACGAAGACAAGGACGAGTGTGCCGGTGGTGAGCGTGTCACCGGCCAGTTGCCGGATCGCCACGAAGAGCAGGAGCACGGTGGCGGCCGCCCAGAGCATGGCGGTGGCCGTGTTCGGGTTGAGGATCGTTCCAAAGGCACGGTTGCCGGCACCGATCGAGTCGATGACCTGCGCCTGGTCGAAGTCGCCGCGCCCGGTGACGGTGCGCAGCAGGATGAGGACCAGTTCGAACGCCGTCAGTGCGACGGCGACCTGCCAGCCGTATCTCCACGACGTTCGGACCGGAGGGTCGGCGGGTGCGGGCTCGTCCGTCGTGAGGTGGGTCGTCGTCATAGCAGCACCATGATACGCGGTGGGTCGTCCTGCGCCCGGACGCGCTCGGAACCGAGACGAGGACGATGCCGTCTCCGCAGGTCAACTCGCGACGAGCACGATCCAGCTCGCGACGAGCGAGAGTGAGAACAGGGCGGTCGCGAAACCGAGCAGGACCCTCCGCTGCGTGCGTCCGCTGCAGAGCAGGGCCACGCTGAGGAGGATCACCGGGAGCAGGTTGGCGCCGTAGCGGGCGCCGAGGTCGACGTACTCGCCGACGGAGATCGTGAACATGACGGCCAAGGCGGGTCCGGCGACGAGTGCCGCGACGAGCGTGACGCCGGTGACGAGCCGCTGGACGCCACGCAGCCGACCGAGCCAGACGACGCCGACGACGCCGGCCAGGCACAGCCAGCCGAGCATCGGCGCGAGCACGGGTTCCGGGAGGTAGAGGCGCGACACCGCGGCCATCTCGAACGAACCCGTCGCGAAGATCCCGGGGATGAACGACCACAGTTGCCCGATCACGTCGATCGAGGTCATCGGCCTGCCCTGGCCCATGTCGACCTGGGCGCCGACGGCGGAGCTCGCGACGACGCGCAGCCACGCGAGCTGGGCTGCCACGCCCAGCACGGCGCCGACGAGCGGCCCGGCCAGCATGGCGAGCGGGCCGCGGCCGCGCAGGGCGCTGAGCCACGCGCCAGGGCGACGCCACACCACGCGGTCGCGGTAGCGCATGATGAACCTCGTGACCGCGTACAGCACCACGAGCCCGATCGCGATGATGTTGACCGCCTTGATGAGCATCGCGAGGGTGAACAGTCCCACCAACCACCACGCGTTGGAGCGGCCCCGGGCGGCGCGTTCGATCAGGAGGATCGACAGCGCCCCGATGAGCACTCCCGGCGCATCGGTCGAGACGAAGGTGTACGTCCAGTACGCGAACGGAGAGGCGATGAAGATGAGGACGACCGCGATGGCCGCACTGGCCGGTACGCGGAACTGACGCAGGACCGCGGCCACGGCGATGACCGTGCCGATGAGCCACAGTGTTCCCGTGTACCTGGCGGCCTCGAGCAGCGACAGGCCCGTCACCGCCTGGACGGCGGTGCCCACCGCCCAGGTCGGCGCGAAGAAGACCGGCGTGTAGAGCTGCGCGGACTGGATACCGGCGAACGGGAAGATCGCCGGATCGATCGGGGTCACGTTGCAGGCGTTGACCGTGTTGCCGAACGCCTGGAAACCGTTGCAGGCGAGCCAGTTCATCGCGACGTCGCCGACGGGTTCTCCGAGGTGGACGTAGCCCTGCGTCGGGAACTTGACGAGGTAGTCGAAGTACATCCACTCGTCGAAGGGGGACAATGCTGCCGAGTGCCCGGCGGTGAGGCTCAACGCCATCACCGCGGCGGCGACGGCGACGACCACGTACACGAAGCGGTAGCGGTCACCGACGAGCAGCCGTTCGCCGACGCTGCTGCGCCAGGTTCGAACGCGCCCGGTGATATCGCCGCTCACGCGACGACCGCCGACCAGACGAGGAGCGCGCCGCCGAGGGTGAGCGCGTACACGAGTACGACCGCGGTCACGATCCGGTCTCGCGCGATGGATGACGAGGCGACGAGGACCATCGGCACGAGGGAGGCGACGCCCAGGCCGGAGAGGCCGAAGAATCCTCCGCTGATGCGGCTCAGCAGCAGGGCGGTCGCCGGGGCGGCGATGATTGTGGCCGCGAGCAGTCCGATCGACGCAGGAGCCCAGCGTCGGTCGTCGATGGAGACGATGACGCATGCCACGGTCCCGACGATGCCGATCCAGGTCAGCGGGACCGTCATCACCGCGGAGAACGGGAACTGGGCGGAACCGGCCCCGGAGTCGGTGAGCGAGACGAGGCCACCCTCGAGGCCCTGGTTGATCTGGACCAGGAGACCGGGCAGATCGAGCGGTCGTGCGAGGGCGAGCGCGTCCGGCGTGCGCGGCGGGGCGAGCACCGCGGCGAACGCCAGTCCGGCTGCGCCGCCGACGGCGAGTGACGCGGCGGTCAGCAACGGGCGGCGCGACCTCGCGCCAGGAGCCGACGGGCGGAAGCGCGGTAGGACGGCGAGGGCCGCCCACGCGAGTACCGCGAGCACGGCCACGAGGTTGCTGGTGTTCAGCAGGACGGCCGCGAACGCGACAACTCCCACCCAGGAGGGGTTGACCGTTCCGGCGAGGGTGGCTCTGTTCACGACCAACAGGCCGAGCCCGCAAAGCGCGGCGGTCGCGAACGGCGATCCGGGCAGGAACGCGCTCCAAGCGAGGGGGGAGACGATGAACACAGCCGAGAGCGCAGCGACGGCGAGCGGCGTGGCTCCGGCTGCGTGTAGGACGATCACCAGCGCCCAGACGGTCACGGCTCCCCAGAGCAGTGCGGTGACGAGGTTCGGGTTCAGGAGGGCGGCCGGTGAGGACGCGTCCGCACCGATCGCGTGGACGAGGAGGACCGGGTCGAACCCGGCACGACCGGTGGCGGCTCGGAGGATGAGCAGCGTCCAGAGCAGCGCGACAGCCACCGCTGAGATCGGCCAGAGCGCGAGCGGTCGCAGGCGCGGCTCCGATGTGGCTTCGACGCCGATCGGATGGGTCGATGAGGAGGTCGTCTTCATGGCCACCCCAGACTAGACGCGCGAGCCCCGAGGTCCCGGCAGCCCGGCGGACTTCGCGCGGATCGGTGAGACGGACAGGGCGCCCGCGCGTGGGTCTTGTATGGTCGGTGAATCACCGAAGGAGTCTCGTGTCAGAAGCCGCAGTACCGGCGCCAGCGCCGTCAGGGCGAGGCGCACCCTCCCGGTTGCTCCTCGGAACCGCGATCGGTGGCGGCACGGGCTACCTGGTCACCGCGATCGCCGGGCCGGCGCTCCAGCCGGAGGCCTACGCCTCGTTCGCCGTGTTCTGGTCCGCGCTGTACCTGATCCTCGCGGCGCTCGGCGGCCTGCAGCAGGAGATCGCCAGGAGCGCGACGCCGGTCTCCGCCACCGACGTGCCGCCCTCGCACTCCCTCGCCAGACGTTTCGCGATCGCCGCCGCGGGGGTCGTCGTCGCCCTGATCCTCGGTTCCGCCTGGCTGTGGGTCGGCGGCGTCTTCCCGGTCGGCGGGTGGGCGCTGGTCCTGCCGTTGGCGCTCGGGACCGCCTCCTATGTCGCCGTCGCCACCGTGGTGGGTGTGTTCTACGGCCTGTCGATGTGGAACGCGATCGCGATGCAGATGTCCCTCGACGGCATCATCCGCCTCATCAGCGTCGTCGTCGTCCTGTTCGTCACCACCGATCCGGCGCTCCTCGCCTGGGCGGTGATCCTGCCCTTCGTCCTCGCCCCCGTGCTCGTCTGGCCGTTCGTACGCCAGCGGGTGGTCGGTCGGTTCGTCCTCGATGTCGGAGCACGTGAGCTCGTCTGGAACGTCATCCGCACCGTGGTCGCCTCGGCGGCCACGGGCATCATGGTCAGCGGGCTCCCACTGCTGCTCCGAGCGACGGCTCAGGGTGAGAGCGACGCGCAACTCGGCGTGATCATCTTCGCGATCACCCTGCTGCGCGCGCCCGTCGTCATCGTCGTGATGGCGATGCAGAGCTTCCTGATCGTGTTCTTCCAGCAACGCGCTGATGCGATCTGGCGCACCCTCGCTCCGATGGTCGCGATCATCCTCGCCGGTTCCGGAGCCATCGCCCTCGTGGTGTGGTGGCTGGGGCCCGGCATCATGGGCTGGCTCTTCGGCGAGGTCTACCGGTTGGACGGCGGACTGCTCGCACTGCTGGTGCTGAGTGCCGGACCCGTTGGCGCCCTGTGCGCCACCGGGGCGGCTGCGCTCGCCCAGTCGCGGCACGGGACCTTCACCTTCGGCTGGGTCATCGCCGCGGTCGTCACGATCATCATGCTGCTCGTGCCGAACGAGCTCGCGACCCGAGCGGTGCTGGCGCTGTCGATCGGACCCGTCGTTGGCCTGCTGGCCCACATCTTGCTGTTGCTGGGCGCTGCTCGGAGACCCGGCGCTGCTCGGCGGCTCAGCGGCTCTCGGAGTCCAGACGACGCTCCAGCTCGCTGAGCCGCATGTCCTGCAGGGCAGCGCGTTCGGCGAGCGTCTGGGTCTTCTGCTCGAGCGTCGTGAGCTCCGTGCTGTGCTGGATGCTCACGAGGAACAGGATGAAGATGCTGACGAAGAAGACGAGATTCGTGGGCAGTGTGATGCCGACGATGTCCGCGGCCCACGTGAGTACGCCCGGGAACACGCCGATGATGAGGGCGAGGACACCGGCCACCATCCACCAGATCGCGTGACGCTCGCGGAGGCGGCGACGGCGCAGCATCTCGACCACGACACCGAGGGTCAGCAGGGCACTAGCGATGCCGAAGATGTAGGTCGCGATGCTCATGCCGGTTCTCCCTGGGCCAAGGTCAGTGGCGGTCTGATGAGGGCGAAGACAAGTGCGATCCCGGCCCGACCGAGGTAGGTCGCCGCCTTGAACGGGTTGTGCGAGGGTGTGCCGCCGGCCCGCGGGCGCATCGCGACCGGCACCTGGCGGACGACGCAGCCGGCCCGAGCTGCGATGACGAGGGACTCGATGGTGTCGCCGAGGTACTCGGCCGGGTAGTGCTCGGCGAACAACCGCACGGCGCGAGGACCCGTCGCGCGGAAGCCGCTGGTCGTGTCGGTGAGCCGGGTCCGCGCCACCTTGCTGAGGACGCCGGAGAGCACGACCATCGCCCAGCGGCGTGGACCACGGACCTGGTAGTCGCCCTCGCCGGCGAAGCGGGCGCCGAGCACGATGTCGGCGGTGGCGAGTTCGGCGACCAGCTGGGGGACACCTGCAGGGTCGTGCTGACCGTCGGAGTCGACCTGGACGACGTTGTCGTAACCGTGCTCGATGGCGTACTTGAAGCCGACGCGCATCGCGCCGCCGACACCCAGGTTGAAGGGCAGCTCAGCCACGACAGCGCCGGCCGAACGGGCCTCGACCGTCGTGTTGTCGGTCGACCCGTCGTTCACGACGAGGATGCTCACGCCGGGGAGTCTGGCTTGCACTTCGCGGACCACCGCTGCGACGGAAGCCTCCTCGTTGAACGCAGGCATGACGATGAGCGTGCGCTCGAGTTGGTGCGGCATGGGTCAATTCTAATCAGGGGTGGGGTCGGTTCCCGCGAGCCCAGCGCGGCGGTTCATCCGAAGGTATGCCTGGCTAGGACCCGGATACCTGCGCCGTCGCGCGCGAGGACAGCTTTCGGCAGCTGGAGCAGGGCGTTCAGGCGGGAGGTGAGGTGGGCGCGCGACACCCGCGCGGCCTTCCGCCAGCCGAGGGACGCCTGGCGCTCCGCCTCCTCGGCGAACACCGTCCGCTCCTGCTGGAAGCGTCGTCCGTCGACGGCGGTGTACGAGGACACGCTGCCGCCGTGGCGCCGGTAGCGGAAGACGGGCACGTCGTCCAGGACGAGGGTCCCTCCGCCGCGGAAGATCTCCATCATGAGGGCTAGGTCCTGCACGACCTGCAGGTCGCGCCGGAAGCCGAAGCGCCGCACGGTCGCGACCCGCCAGCACACGGAGGGGAAGTACGCCCAGTTGCCGCGTAGCAGGCTCGAGGTGAGCTCCTCGCCGGCGAGCTGGAGCGGCTGCGGAGCCTTCGGACGCAGCCAGGCCTTGACCCGGTCGCCGAGCGGACGGACCACGACGCCGTCGCCGTCGATGACCTCGACCCCCGGCTGGATGAGGTCGGCGTCGGGGAAGTGGGCGGCGATCTCGGCGATGCGGGCGACGTAGCCGGGGAGCAGCTCGTCGTCGCAACCCATGAGGACGCAGCGTTCGGCGGTCGCGAGTTCGATGCAGCGGTCGAAGTTGCCGCTGACACCGAGATTGCGCTCGTTGCGGATGTAGACGATGCGCGCGTCGCCGATCGACTGCACCCACTCACCGGGCGCGGTGTCCGGATAGACGTCGTCGACGATCACGAGACGCCACTCGGGGTCGCTCTGGGCGATGACGCTTCGCACGGCCGCCTGGAAGTGGTCGAAGCGGCCGTAGAAGGGCATCAAGATGTCGAGCGTCACCCACGTACGGTAGCAAACCCTCAGCCGGCCCCCGCTGTCGGCTCCGTCGGTCGGGCGGACGTCGACGTTTGGGTCGGCGGATGTCGGCCAACACTCTGCAGCGTCAAGCAACCGATCGCCAGCCTTCGCCGTTCCGCGGCGTATGCACCGGCTCGGGTACACTCATTCGAGTCGAAGCGCCGCCCAGCAGGCCACCGACAGGCACGACGCGACGCCAGACGAGAGTGAGCACCATGACCGAGAACACCCCGAAGAAGGCCGTCATCACCGGTATCACCGGCCAGGACGGTAGCTACCTCGCAGAACTCCTGCTGTCGAAGGGATACGAGGTGCATGGCTTCGTGCGTCGCGCGTCGACCTTCAACACCGGTCGGATCGACCACATCTACGACCCCGAGGCGACCCACGACGGTTCGCCCAGGCTCCAGTTGCACTTCGCCGACCTGGCCGACGGGTCGCGCCTGGCGACGCTGCTCGCGGAGATCCAGCCCGACGAGGTGTACAACCTCGCCGCGCAGTCGCACGTGCGGGTCAGCTTCGACGAGCCGGAGTACACCGGCGACACGACCGGCATCGGGACGGTCCGGCTCCTCGAGGCCATCCGCCAGATCGGTCTGCACTGCCGCTTCTACCAGGCGTCGAGTTCCGAGATGTTCGGGGCGACGCCGCCGCCGCAGAACGAGGAGACCCCCTTCTATCCGCGCTCGCCCTACGGCGTCGCGAAGGTCTACTCCTACTGGATCACGCGGAACTACCGCGAGGCCTACGGCATGTTCGCGGTCAACGGCATCCTGTTCAACCACGAGTCACCGCGACGCGGTGGCACCTTCGTGACCCGCAAGATCACCCGCGCCGCCGCTCGCATCGCCGCAGGCCAGCAGGACTTCCTGTACATGGGCAACCTCGACGCCGTCCGCGACTGGGGCTACGCGCCCGACTACGTCGAGGGCATGTGGCGGATGCTGCAGGCCGACGAACCGACCGACTTCGTCCTGGCCACCAACACCGCGTACACGGTCAAGGACTTCCTCCAGTTCTCCTTCGAGCGGCTCGACCTCGACTGGGAGAAGTACGTCAAGTTCGACGAGCGCTACCTCCGTCCCACCGAGGTCGACGCGTTGATCGGCGACTACGCCAAGGCCGAGTCGGTCCTCGGCTGGACCCCGAAGGTGCTGCCACCGCGCCTCGCGCAGATCATGGTCGACTCCGACGTCGCCGAGCTCGAGGCGTCGGGCAAGCCCTACATCGACACCGCGGAGGTCTAGGCGCGGTGCGCGTCCTTCTCACCGGTGGTGCCGGCATGCTCGGTTCGAGCATCGCCGAGGTCTGGCCCACGCTCCGCGCCGCCGACGAACTGATCGTGGCGACGCGCGCGGACGCCGACCTCACCGATCGTGCCGCCGTCGCCGCCCTCATCGGGCGCACGTCGCCGGACGCGATCGTGCACGCCGCCGCGAAGGTCGCCGGCATCCAGGCGAAGCTGCAGCGTCCCACCGACTTCCTGCTCGACAACCTCCTGATCGACACCTCGGTCATCCGAGGCGCCATCGACGCCGGTGTCTCCGAACTGCTCTACGTGTCGAGCGCGGCGATCTACCCCGAGGGGCTCCCGCAGCCGATCGGTGAGGGCGCGCTCCTCAGCGGCACGCTGGAGGGCGCGAACGAGGGGTATGCGCTCGCGAAGATCGCCGGGACGAAGCTCTGCGAGTACGCGAGTCGGCAGTACGGGTTCGCCTATCGCGCAGCAGTGCCGTCGAACCTCTACGGCCCGGGCGACGACTACACCCACGGTCAGGCGCACCTCATCGCCGCCGCCCTCGGCAAGGTGCACGCCGCCGTGGCGAGCGGCTCCGATGAGGTCGAGGTCTGGGGCGACGGCACCGCCCGACGCGAATTCACCTACACGCCCGACCTCGCGGCGTGGCTCGTCACGCAGCTCGGCATACTCGACGCATGGCCCGTCACGCTCAACCTCGGGCCGGGCGTCGACCACAGCATCACCGAGTACTACGAGGCAGCCGGTCGTGCCGCCGGCTTCACCGGCCGCTTCCGGTACGACGCCACCAAGCCTTCCGGCGTGCACCAGCGCCTGCTCGACTCAGCCGCCGCCCGTGCGCTCGGCTGGAACCCCACCACCCCGCTCGCGGCCGGCGTCGCCGCGAGCTACCACGCCTATCTCGCAGCTCAGGAGCCACAGACAGCATGACCGACGACACCTTCGACTCCGGTTTCCCCCTCGCGACCTCCTCCTGGGACGCCGCGGAGTACGCCGCCATCCAGCGCGTCGTCGACAGCGGCCGCTTCACCATGGGTCCGCTCGTCGCGCAGTTCGAGCGCGATTTCGCCAGTGCGTTCGGCGCCGGGTTCGGCGTCATGGTCAACTCCGGGTCGAGCGCGAACCTCCTCGCGATCGCCGCTGCCGTCCTCGACGACCGGGTCGACCTGCAGGCGGGCGACGAGGTCTTGGTGCCCGCCGTGTCCTGGGCCACCACCTACTACCCCCTTCAGCAGTACGGCCTCATCCCGAGCTTCGTCGACATCGACGTCGACACCCTCAACCTGGACCTCGCGCTCGCCGAGGCCGCGATCACCCCGCGCACCAAGGCGATCTTCGCGGTCAACCTCCTCGGCAACCCGAACGACTTCGCGGCGCTCACGGCGCTCGCCGAACGTCACGGTCTCCTCCTGCTGGAGGACAACTGCGAGTCGCTCGGCGCGAAGGACGACGGTCGGTTCGCCGGTACGGTCGGAGCGATGGGCACGTTCAGCGCCTTCTTCTCCCACCACATCTCGACGATGGAGGGCGGGATGATCCTGACGGACGACGAGGCCACGGCGCAGATGCTCATCTCGCTGCGGGCCCACGGCTGGACCCGTGGACTCCCCGAGCAGAACGCCGTCCACGACAAGTCGGGCGACGAGTGGGACGACCTCTTCCGCTTCGTCCTTCCCGGGTACAACGTCCGTCCGCTCGAGATGTCCGGCGCGATCGGCATCGAGCAGATCCAGAAGGTCCCACAGCTCATCGCTGGTCGTCGGGAGAACGCCGTGTACTGGACGGAACGCTTCGCCGACCTCGATTCCGTGCGCATCCAGCGCGAGCAGGGCGAGAGCAGCTGGTTCGGCTTCTCCCTCGTGCTCGAGGGCGCGCTCGCCGGCCGACGCAAGGAGGTCGTGCAGGCGTTCGCTGCCGAGGGGATCGAGTCGCGGCCCATCGTGGCGGGCAACTTCACGAAGAACCCGGTCATGAAGTACCTCGACGCGAAGGTCCCGGCCGAACTCCCCGCCGCCGACAAGATCCACGAGGACGGACTGTTCGTCGGTAACCACCACTTCCCGGTCCACGCCGGTATCGACCGCGTGTACGACGTGGTGGCCAAACTCTCCTAGGCTGGGTCTGCGCGGCCGCCCCACCGGTCCGCAGCAGCTTCCGTTCCACTGTCCACCTCTTCCCCCAAACCGACGAGGACCGTGCACCGTGACCCAGCCGATCAACGCGCCATCGAACGACGTCCTGACCCTCGGCGAGGCGGCCTCGCGGCTCCTCGGCTGCCGGGCGGTGCTGTTCGACCTCGACGGCGTCATCACCCCGACCGCCGAGATCCACATGCACGCCTGGGCGAAGCTCTTCACGGACGAGCTCCTCGCGCACGGGATCACCGAGCCGTACACCGACGCCGACTACTTCCAGTACATCGACGGCAAGCCGCGGTACGACGGGGTGCGCGCGATGCTCGCGTCACGCGGCATCACGCTCCCCGAGGGTTCGCCGACCGACGCGCCTGAGCTGGAGACGGTGTGCGGTCTCGGCAACCGGAAGAACTCGGTGTTCACGGCCGTCCTGGAAGCGGACGGCATCGCCGCGTACCCGGGATCGTTGACCTTCCTCGACACGGTCGAGCAGGCAGGCCTCGAGGTCGCCGTGGTGTCGAGTTCCAAGAACGCCGAGGTCGTCCTCCGCGCGGCAGGACTCCGGAAACGGTTCACCGTCGTGATGGACGGCGTCGTCGCCGCGCGCGAAGGCATCGCCGGCAAGCCCGCGCCGGACACCTACGTCGAGGCCGGTCGCTTGCTCGGCTACGCTCCGTCCGAATGCGTCGTCGTCGAGGACGCGCACTCCGGGGTCGAGGCCGGGCGCCGCGGCGACTTCGGTCTCGTGCTCGGCGTCGACCGTGGTATCGGACACCAGGCGCTCATCGATGCGGGAGCCGACGTGGTGGTCGATGACCTCGCCGACCTCGTCGACCCACTGCGGTCGGCTTCGCGAACAGCCGGGCCGGACGCGCCGGCCGACCCACAGACCCCCACGGCACCCCACGACTCCTCCGAGGACCAGGCATGAACCACATCACCAGCGACCCGCTCGACCGTCACCGGTTCCCGCTCGACGACTGGGCGCTCGTCGAGACCCATGTCGACGCGGACGACGAGGGCACGACCGAGACCCTGTTCGCACTCGGCAACGGCTACCTCGGTTTCCGCGGCAATGTCGAAGAGGGCCGCGACGGCCACGTCCACGGGACGTTCATCAACGGGTTCCATGAGACCTGGCCGATCCGTCACGCCGAGGAGGCGTTCGGCTTCGCCCGCGTCGGTCAGACGATCGTCAACGCGCCCGACACGAAGGTCGTCCGCCTCTACGTCGACGACGAGCCCTTGATCCTCAACGACGCCGACCTCCTGGGCTTCGAGCGTCGCCTCGACTTCAAGACCGGTGTCCTCAGTCGCGAACTCGAATGGCGGACGCCCTCCGGGAAGCGCGTCCACATCCGCTCCCGTCGCATGGTGTCCTTCACCGACCGCCACCTCGCGGTCCTCGACTACGAGGTCACGCTGCTCGACGCGGATGCCTCGCTCGTGCTCTCCAGCCAGATCATCAACCGCCAGGACCGCCAAGACGACTACCTGACGAACGCGCCCGAGCCGGGGATGGGCGACCCGCGCAAGGCTGAGTCCCTCACCGAGCGGGTGCTGCAGCCGCGGTACAAGCTCATCGACGGTCCGCGCGCGATGCTCGGGTACCAGACGACGAACTCCGGCATGACGATCGTCGCCGGCGCCGACCACACGATCGAGACCGAGAACGAGTACGAGGTCTCGACGCACATCGAGGCTGACCTCGCGAAGCACGTGTACACGATCCGAGGCCGCGCGGGCGTGCCCACGAAGCTCACGAAGATCATCAGCTACCACACGTCGAACGCCGTCCCACCGAAGGAGCTCGCCGACCGCTGCGCCCGCACGCTCGACCGTTCCGCTGAGAACGGCATCGAATCGGCGATCCGCAACCAGGAGCTGTGGCTCGAGGACTTCTGGGCGCGCTCCGACGTCGAGGTCCACGGACAGCCGGCCATCCAGCAGGCGACGCGCTGGAACCTCTTCCAGCTGGCGCAGGCGTCCGCGCGCACGGATGGTGGCGGTGTCGCGGCGAAGGGCGTGTCCGGCTCCGGGTACGGCGGCCACTACTTCTGGGACACCGAGGTCTACGTCCTGCCGTTCCTCAGCTACACGGCACCGCTCGTCGCGCGGAACGCCCTCCGGTTCCGCCAGAACATGCTCGACGCCGCCCGCTCCCGCGCGACCGAGCTCAACCAGCACGGCGCCCTGTTCCCGTGGCGCACGATCAACGGGCTCGAGTCGTCCGCCTACTACGCGGCCGGAACGGCGCAGTACCACATCGACGCCGACATCTCCTATGCGCTGCGGCAGTACGTCGCGGCGACGGGAGACGAGGACTTCCTCGCCCGCGGAGCCGTCGACATCTTCGTCGAGACGGCGCGCATGTGGGCCGACCTGGGCTTCTGGCGAGCGAACGGCAAGGACTCGTTCCACATCTACGGGGTCACGGGGCCGGACGAGTACACGACCGTCGTGAACGACAACCTCTACACGAACGTCATGGCGCGGGCCAACCTGCTGTCGGCCGTCGAGGCCGTGGAGCGCCTCCGTGAGGACGATCCGGCCTCCTTCGAACGCCTGGTCACGCGGCTGTCGCTCGACGACGCCGAGGTCCGAGAGTGGCAGCGCGCCGCCGAGCACATGCACATCCCCTTCGACAAGCGGCTCGGCATCCACCCGCAGGACGCCCAGTTCCTCGAGAAGGAGCTGTGGGACCTCGATCACACGCCTCCCGAGCACCTTCCCTTGCTCCTGCACTTCCACCCGCTGGTCATCTACCGCTTCCAAGTGCTCAAGCAGGCGGACGTCGTGCTGGCGCTGCTCCTGCAGGGCGACCACTTCACCGACGAGGAGAAGCTCGCCGACTTCGACTACTACGACCCGCTGACGACCGGCGACTCGACCCTGTCGGCGGTCGTGCAGTCGATCATCGCCGCCGAGGTCGGGTACCAGCGGCTCGCGCTCAAGTACTTCTGGTCGGCGCTGTTCGTCGACCTCGCGAACCTGCACCGCAACACCCCGGACGGTGTGCACGTCGCCTCCACCGGTGGCGTGTGGAGCGCGCTCGTGCTCGGCTTCGCCGGGATGCGCGACCACGGCGGGGTGATCTCCTTCTCGCCGCGCCTGCCGGTCGACTGGCAGGGCATCACCTTCCGGCTCACGGTCAAGGGCACGCGGGTGCGCATCTCCGTCCGGCGCACCGAGATGCGGTTCACCGTCGAGGAGGGTGAGTCCGCCTCGTTCGTCGTCGGTGGCGGCAACGTCCTGGTCGAGGCCGGGACGACGGTCACTGTTCCGCTCGACAACCAGGGTCCGCACCTCGTCGGCGAGCCGAGCGCGAGCGACATCGAGGGGAGTCGCCGTGCCGACGGCTCGCTCATCACCGTGTCGATGCCGACGATCGCGCTCGGGCCGGCGGACACCGAGTCGATCCCGGTCATCCAGCCGCAGTCGGAGTGAGGCGACGCGGCTGGACGGCGCTGGCCCGTCGTCCAGCCGCGGCCGGTTCAGGCGAGTGTGGTCCGGAAGGTCTCGAGTGTGCGCGTCGCCACGCGTTCCCAGGAGAACTGCTTGGCGCGTTCCCCGCCCTGATCGGCGAGTTCGGCCATCCGAGCGGGGTCACTGACCGCCGTTGTCATGGCCTTGGCGATCGACTCGAGCGAGTGGGGATCGAAGTACTCGGCCGCATCGCCGGCGACCTCCCGGTACACGGGGATGTCGGAGATGAGTACGGGGAGCCCGGCCATCATGGCCTCGAGCGCGGGCAGGCTGAATCCGTCGTGGAACGACGGCATGGCGAGCGCGGTCGCGGTCTCGTACAGGTGACCGAGCTCTTCGCTGGTCAACCAGGATCGCAGCTCGACCCAGTCGTGCATGCCGACCTCATCGACGACAGCGCGCAACGGGTCCTCACCGTGGCTGCCGGTGATGACCACTCGAGGGCGGATCGCCTCGTCGACGAGCGGCAACGCCCTGATGAGACCAGCCCAGTTCTTGTGCGGGCGCCGGTTGCCCGTCGCCAGGATGAACGGGCGCTCCTTGTCCGGTCGTCGTTCGCCCATCGGCAGGGCGGTGCCGGCGAGGGGGATGAGGTCGATGCGGTCTTCCGGGAAGCCGAGGTAGGTGATGATCTCGCGCCGGGACACCTCGCTGATGGTGATCATCCGGCTGGCGTTCCGTGCGCCGAGGCGCTCCATGAACTTCACGGGTTCTGTGAACACCGGGGTGCTCATCATCTGGGGCTGGCTCCAGTAGAGCATGTCGTGCATCGAGATCACGGTGGGCATGCTGCTCCGGGCAGGACCGAGCAGAGCCGGGCAATGCAACAGATCCGCACGGTGACGCTTCGCGATGCGACCGATCGACCAGAGCTCGCCGACCGCCCACCGGAAGCGGTTCTCTCCGCTGATACCGGTGTCGATCATGTCTCCGGGGAACCAGGAACGGTCGAGCTGGTACCCTTCTTTGCTGGCGAGTCCGACGAACTCGAACTCACTGCCCTGGCGGCCGATCTCGCGGTACAGCTCGCGGGCATAGGTCTCCATACCCCCTTTCGTGCCGGTGTACGAGAGGAGGTCGACGGCTACGCGGGGCATAAGACACAAGCATACCAGTGGGGCGGCCGGGATAGGCTGGACCGCGGACCGCGGTCCGCGGTCCGATGAGCGGTGAAGGGCGGGTCCATGCCAGCAACAGCAGCAGTCGACGGACGCGTCTCCGTAGCCCTGTGCACCTACAACGGCGCCGTGTTCCTCGAGGAGCAGCTGGCCAGCATGCTCGCGCAGACCGTGCTCCCGGGCGAGATCGTGGTCAGCGACGACGGGTCGACCGACGCGACGTCCGCCATCGTCGAACGCTTCGCCGCTGAGTCGTCCGTCCCGGTGCGCGTCCTGCGGAATCCGACTCCGCTCGGCGTGACGAAGAACTTCGAGGCGGCGATCCGCGCGACCACGGGGAGCCTGATCGTCCTCTCCGATCAGGACGACGTGTGGCGGCCCGACCGCATCGAGCGTGCCGTGGCCGCCTTCGACGCGCGTCCGGAGGTCCAGATGGTGTGCTCCGACGCCCGCCTTGTCGGGGCCGACGGCGCTCCGCTCGGCACCACCCTGTTCGCCTCGCTGTCGATCGGGCCATCCGAGCGCGACCGTATCCGCGCGGGCGACGCGTTCGGCGTGCTCTTGCGACGCAACCTCGTCACCGGCGCGACCGCCATGTTCCGACGTGCGGTCGTTGACGCGGCCGTGCCGTTCCCCTCGCCGTGGGTCCATGATGAGTGGTTGGCGATCGTCGCCGCATCGCGCGGCCCGATCGAGCTGCTGGACGAACCGCTCGTCGACTACCGGCAGCACGGTGCGAACCAGATCGGGATCGTCGAGCCGACGCTGGCGTACAAGATCTCGAGACTGATGCAGCCGGGGCGCCAGCGCAACCGCGACATCGCCGACCGCGTCGCCGGGCTCGCCTCCTGGCTCGCCGAAGCTCGTGAGCCCGCGCCGCTCGCCGATCGCTCGGCCGTCGTCGCCAAAGCGGTCTTCGAGCGGTTCCGGGCCGACCTCCCTCCCTCGAGATGGCGACGGATCCTCCCCGTCCTCCTGCGTGCTCCCCGCGGGGAGTATCAGCGGTATGCGAGCCAGGGGACTCTGGACATCGTGAGGGATCTGCTGCAGCCGGCCTAGCCTCGGGTCAGCTGCCATACGGCCGCGCCGACCACGACGACGCCGACGGCGAGAAGGCCACCCCGCCAGGGCGCCCGATGACGCGCGGCGAGGAGGAGCAGCGCCATCACGACGAGTTCCCGGGCGTTCACGAGCCAGGCCGCGAGTTGCAGGTCGTGGAGGGCGACGACGCCGACTGGGAGCGACAGCAGCACGCCGACCGCTTTGATCGGACTCGCCCAGCGCATCCGGCTCTCGGCCTGGAGGACCGCCGTGACCGACCAGGCGACGACCGAGGGAGCGACCGACAGGGCGAGGACGGGGACGAGTGCGAGGGCGGGGTCCCAGTCGTCCGCGAGGAAGGGGGCCACGACCAGCTCAGCCCCGATGCCCGTCGCTACGGCGGCCATGACCGACAGGGTCAGCGATCGTCGGAGCGAAGCCTCCGTCATCGCGACGATCTCGGACCCCCGGCCGGCGCGTGCCGCTTCGGCGACGACCGGCCGGAGGACGTTGATCGCAGCCAGCGCCGCCGCGTCGCCGATGCTCCGCGACAGCGACACGGCGAACGCGTACTGACCGAGGCGTGCCCCGCCCGCGAGCGCACCGATCGAGAGACGGTCGGTCTGTCCCTGTCCCCAGCCGAGGAGTGAGAACAGTGCCGTGTGCCGGTAATCGCTGAGGACGTTCGCGGTGGGTTCGCGGGAACGCGCGTCAGCGGCTGACGTGCGGGGGAGTCGCGCTGCACGTCGCCGGTTGAGGAGGGTGAACCCCGCCTCCGCGAGCATCGCCTGCAGCGCACTGGCGAGCAGCGATCCCGTCAGCAGCAGGGTCGGGACGCTGCAGAGCAGGGACGCCAGCGATGACCATGCCTGATGCGACGCGATCTCCTTCCATCTCCCGGCTCGCTGCAGGCGGACCAGGGCGTCGATGCCCACGGCCGAGGCCGCCGGGACGATGACGAACGGCGCGAGGGCGATCGCCTGCCATCGGTCCTCCGCGTGATGGGTCAGGAGCAGGACTCCGACGGTCACGGCGAGCGCGGCGCCTCCGATCAGCGCGGACCGGACCCGGAACCGGAGGACGAACCGGTCCCCGGCCTCGGTACCTCCGTGGACGACGGCGGTCTGCCGGGCGGCCGTGTCGCCGACGGTCTGGACGAGCGTGAGGGCGAGGACCATCCAGGCGTACATCCCGACGAGGGACGGCGTGAGCCGGGCCGCCAGGACGAGCATGATGAGCGCCGAGGCCACCCGGGGGAGGATGCGCTCGAGGACCGCCCAGGCGAGATGGATCATCGGCCGCTCACAGATAGCACGTGCGTCGGCGCACGCTCTCCCGGAGCCGTCCGATCCGGCCAGCCAGCCGTTCGACGGCGAACCGCCGGCGGAGCGACCGGCGACCACTCGTGACGATGATCAACAGGCAGGCGGTGACCGAGAGGACCGCGCGGATCGGCGATGATCGCGGCATTCCAGATGCACGGTGCCGGACGTACAGATGGGTGACGCCGCGGCCGTAGTTGATGTGCTGCCGCATCACCCGTCGGAGATCGGCGCGGAGCGCGTAGGTCACGACGGCATCGGGCACGAGCACCGACGTGGCTCCGGCGAGCGCGGCTCGCCAGAAGAAGTCCGTGTCGTCACCGCCGTCGCGGAACGTCTCGTCGAACCCTCCGATCCGCTCGTACACCTCCCTCGTGAACCCGCAGTTCGCACCGAACGGGCTGGCGAGATCCCAGCCGACGAAGAGGAGTTCTCGCTGGCGCATGATGACGGTGCCGTCGGGGAGCGTGCGATCCAGCCCGCCACCGACGCACTCGGCGCCGGCTTCGAACGCGGCATGGTGCGCTGCCAGCCAGCCCTCGTGGACGATGTCGTCGGCGTCGCACAGCAGGATCCGGTCACCCCGTGCTGCTTCGACTCCTCGGTTTCGCGCGTGGTTGATGCCGGTCCGCGCGGAGGCGTCGATGAGATGCACGCGGTCGTCATTGCTGGCGACGGAACGGACGAGGTCGGCGGTTCCGTCGGTGGAGCCGTTGTCCACGACGAGCACCTCGAAGTCGACTGAGGCTTCCTGCTCCAGGAGGGCATTCAGCTGGGCGTCCAGCGTCGCTGCCCCGTCACGGCAGGGGATGACGATCGTGTACACGGGGCCTTTCCTGTGTCTGGGTCGAAGCTCGTCGGGTGTCAGGGGGTCCGTCGGAATGCTGACGGGATCGGGAACCGTTCGACGGTCGATGCGGCGGGACCGACGACGAGGGAGCCTGGAGCGACGGAGCGGGTGACGATGGCTCCGGTCCCGATCACGGACCCCCGCCCGATCGTCACGCCCGCCAACACGGTGACGCCGGCCGCCAGCCAGACGTCGTCCTCGATGACCACCGGCTCGACCTTGACGGGCTGCCCGGGGCGCACCGGATGGAAGTTCGTGTCGTAGATCCGCGCGCCGTCTCCGATCGAGACGCGGTCGCCGATGACGATCGACTGCTCGGCGTGGATGCACGACCCTTGGTTGATGAAGACGCGGTCTCCGAGGACGAGGGAGCCGCGCGGACCGGTGGAGATCGAGGAGCGCTGCGTGGTCGAGCGGAGCTTGAGGCGCGTGCCTGCCTGAAACGTCCCAGGGATCACGAGGACGGGGGCGCGCCCTTCGAAGATCGCGAGGCGCGGACTCTCACCGGCGCGGATCCACAACAGGATGCCGGCGCGGACCAGGCCCGAGGCGTTCACGGACAGTTTGTGGAGACGCAGGAGGACTCGGCGCAGCGCTTTCGGCACGGGTTCCTCCGAATCGGCGGGGTTTGGGGTTCGCTCGGTCGACCAGTATATTACAGATGTCCTCAGTTGATATTTCTCATTCCAGGGCGACATGTTCCGATAATCGAGTCCTTGAAGGCGTGCCATGACGACCGTGCTCCACGTCACCGACTGCTATGCGGGTGGGATCCCCGTGGCGATCGAGGCCTACGTGCGGAATGCACCGCCGGGGGTCGAACATCACCTGCTCGCGCAGATCCCGGACGGCGCCCCGGTCGACGACACGCTGTCCGACTGCTTCGCGTCCGTGACCGCGCTCGGGCGGCGACCGCTCGCTGCCGTGCGGTCGATCCGGCGGGTGCGTCGTCGTATCGGGGCCGACATCGTGCACGCCCACTCGAGCTTCGCCGGCGCGTACGCGCGCGTCGCCCTGCGCAGCTCGCCACGGACCCGCATCGTCTACACCCCGCACTGTTACGCGTTCGAGCGCGCCGACCTCTCCGCCTGGAGCCGCCGTACGTTCCGGGCCGTCGAATGGCTGCTGTCGTTCAACGTCGAGACCATCGCCGCCTGTTCCGAGGGCGAGGCCGCAGCCGCGGAACGGCGCGGGCCCCTCCGGCCGCGCGTCGTCCACGTTCCGAACGTGGTCGCGGTTCCGCTACCCGATGCCCGCCGAGACGGCCCGGAGCAGCACCGTCCGTTGTCGGTCGCGAGTCTCGGACGGATCGCTCCACAGAAGGATCCGATGCGCTTCGCCGACGCCGCGGCGTCGATCCGAGCGCGAGGGATCGAGGTGGTCCCGGTCTGGATGGGTGGTGGCGCGGACGACGACGTCGCCCGCTTGGAGGCGTCCGGCGTGCACGTCACCGGGTGGATCCCGCACGCCGAGGTGGGCGAGCGGCTCGCGCAGAGCGACGTCTACCTCCATACCGCCGCCTGGGAGGGGTTCCCGCTCGCCGTCCTGGAGGCGGTGCAGGCCGGTGTCCCGACGCTCGTCCGTCCGATCGCCGCGTTCGGGACGCTCCCGGACGCCCTCACGCTCGACGGTGGTCTCGAGGCGCTGGTCGCCAGCCGGCTGGCCGGACCCCGGGCGTTCGCCGCGTGGGCCGAGACGAACGTCGCCCGTTGGTCGGATCGCCTTCGGGGCCACACGCCCGACCGTCAGCGGTCGGCGCTCGCCGAGGCCTACCGGATACCGCAGGTGGCCTGATGCGGGTCGCCGTCGTGCAGTGGGGCTGCACCGGTGCTGGCCCGCTCTTCGCCGCCGAGTTGGCCCAGGCGCTCCGCGACGGCGGGTGCGACGTCGTCGTGTCGTACTCGCTCGACGCGGAGGTGGCCGATCGGTTCACAGCACTCGGCGTGCCGTCCTTCGGGATCCACACCTACCGAGCCAAGCGCGGCGCGGTGCTCGGTCTTCCGCGCCTCCTCTGGGCGGCGCTCCGGCTCGACCGATTCCTCCGGCGGCATCGCATCGACGTCGCCGTCATCGCCATGGAGCAGCTCTGGCAGGGGGTGGTCGCGCCCGTGTTCCGCTTCGGTGGTCGTCGGAGCCTGCTCTGCGTCCATGACGCGACGATGCACCCCGGGGACTTCTCGCGGCTCGAGCACCTCCTGCGTCGTGCCGAGCGTCGGGCGGCGGACGGAGCGATCGTGTTCTCCGCGCCGGTCGCCGCTGCACTCACCTCCCGTGGCGAGTTCCGCGCGGATCGCGTCCACGAGACCGTCCACGCCGCGTACCGTGTCGACCCGGGCCGGGCCGTCGTCCGATCGACGTACCGGGAGGGTGTTCCGGTCGTCGGATGCTTCGGTCGTCTGTCGGCATACAAGGGGCTCGGTCTGGGGGTGGGAGCGATCACCGAACTGCGCCGTCGCGGGATCCGGGTCCGGTTGCGGGTCGTCGGGTCCGGGACCGACGACGCCCTCGCGCTCCTGCGACACGAGGACGACGAACTCGAGAACCGCTGGGTCGGCCAGGAGGAGATCGCGCAGGTGATCGGCGGGTTCGACGTGGCCCTGCTGCCGTACACCGAGGCAAGTCAGTCCGGTGTGCTCGCCTATGCCATGGCGCTCGGGGTGCCCTCCGTCGTGACGCCGGTCGGCGGACTCGCCGAGCAGGCGATCGCGTCAGGATCGGGCATCGTGGCCACGGCGGTGACGTCGACCGCGCTCGCCGACGCGCTGGAGGGGGTCCTCACCGACGCGGGTCGCTACCAGGCGCTCTCCGCGGCGGGTGTGCTCGCTGCAGCGGGGCCGTTCTCCTGGGCGCGCGTCGCAGCGGACGTGCGCATCGCGGCAGCATCCGTCCTGCAGGCACCTCGCTGATCCACACGGGACGCAGCGGAAGCCGGCCTCCGCCGGGCCGAGAGTGCCGCCGCACCGTGCCGCAGGCTCAGGAGCAGGCACATGGCGACGATCAGCATCGGTGTGAGATGCCGGAGGAACGAGCCGTAGTCCGGCTCGAAGATCGACTGCACGATCAGGAAGGCGAGGATCGCCGCGAACAACCGGTTCTGGAACGCTGTGAGCACTGGAGCTCCGCGGGGTGCTCGAAGCCTCGCCGACCGGATCACGGTGACGAGTGATCCCCAGAGGGCGAGGAGGACGAGCGCGACGACGAGGTAGATCGCCCCGCCGCGGAGCATCAGCGGGATCGGGACGATGAACGAGGCGAAGGTGAGGACACTGTTGACGAACCCGGACACGGGACCTGTGCCGGGGAGGAACTGCACGATCAGGGTGTTGACCGATTCCGTGCTGCGATGCTCGTTCACCGTGAGGCGGTAGTGGTCGAGGTCGACACCGACGATCAACGGAAAGACGACGGAGAGCCCGGCGTAGAGCACGAGGATGACCCCCAGGGTGGCCGTCCAGCCGCGCCGCGCCCGCAGCGCGAGACGGAGCACCAGGTAGAGGCCTGCCACGAGGAACCAGTACGTGCGGAAGCTCTGCGCATAGAGCAGCATCGCGGCCACCGGCACCAGCTCGGCCAGGAGGCCTCGTCCCCGGTTGGCGATGAGGGCGAGTACTGCGCCGACGGTCAGCAGGTCCTTCGTGTACGCACCGTGGTAGATGGCGGCGAGTGCGACGCAGCTGATGATGATGGCCCAGTCCACCCACTCGGCCGTCGCAAGCCGGGTGTGCGAGATCGCGGCCGTCAGGACGAGCAGGTAACTCGCGACACCGATGAGGGCGGCGAGCGTCGGCAGCTCGGCGAGGCCCATCCAGCGGTAGACCGCGGCGATGAGCTGGAACGACGAGTCGGCCTCGGTGAACGTCCCCCGGTTCACGCTGATGATCGTGCCCTCGTCGTTCGCGAAATGCCCGGGCAGCCCTGGTTGGTCGGCTGTCACCCAGGCGAGGGCGAGCAGCGAGGCGATCACGAGGAGCGAACCACCGACGAGAGCGCGGTCAGGTTCTCGTCCGCCGACACCGCGCGTCCGTCGCGTCAACCGCCGGCGGCATTCGGTCCGGTGGGCGCTGGCCTCCGCGCGGGCTCTGGCCGCGTCCCGACGGGTCAGGTGGTGGGAGGGCTGCCCGGACGTCACGGGCGGAGGGTGTGCTCGAAGCTCACCGTCGGCTGGAGGCCGCCGAACCAGGTCTCCGCATAGTTGGACAGCTTGTGGTTGTTGTTGTCGATGGCGATCACGCGCCGACCCATCTGCAGCCCGATGAGCATGGCGTGGAGACGATCGGTGACGACCACCTCGCCGCGGGCGATCAGCCGGACGGCGGCGTCGAATCGACGTTCGGCTCGCCGCATCCACGACGCATGGTCGCGCTCCATGAAGGGCTTCAACACCGGGTGCTTCGCCGCCCGCCAGCCGAGCCACTCATGCGCTCGGAGGTCCAGGGGGTCGGCCGGCCAATCGGCGCTCTCGGAGCCCACGAGCCCGCCCGCGGTCTCCTCGTCCGTCCGGGCGATGACGATGCGTCGCTGCCGCGGTTCAGGGGCGCTGATCGGGCCGAGGAGGTGCACGGCGTCCGGCGAGAGGCTGAGGTCGTCGACCTCGTCGCGGAGGAGGTCGTAGGAGGCCTGGTCGCGGACGGCGACCCGCAGGTGGCGCCGGGCGGCGAACCGTCGGGAGAACGCCCGGCGATCCGCGTCCGTGGGGAACACGACCGACTGCGGTGCCTGGATGAGCAAGGTGGCGACCGGGAGGTGCTCCGCGAGTTCGTAGCGCGCCTCGCTCAGCACCGGGTAGAGGCCCCCGAGGTTGCCGCCGCCCTGGATGAGGACCGGGATCGACGAGTCTCGGACCCGCTCCGGCATGCTCCCGGCGCTCGAGGTCGTACGGACGGCGATGCCGTGTGCGCGCCAGAACCGGGCCTGTCCGAGGGCGATGGCCGAGTCGCCCGAGTTCCGGTGGTCTGGGAACTGCGTGTAGTGGAGTTCGGTGACACCGCGATGCAGTTCGACGAACGAGGCTTCGGCGCGCCGTCGCATGGTCTCGAGGTAGGGCATGGGTGGGTGCTCCGTTCGATCGACACCGAGCGTTGCGCTGGAATCGGATACTTCAGTTGGTCGAATACATTATGCTCGATTCTCGCCGGGTCGTCTCGCACTCCGGTGATCGACCTCGCTCACCGTGACCGTGCGCATCGAGGACCGATCCGATGCACACCAGACCTCACCCAGGGAGGCCGCCGTCATGCCCTTCGTCGAAGCCCGCCGCTGCTGGGAGCGACGGTGCTCGCGCATGGTCCTCGTCCTCGACCTCCTCGCCGTCACCCTGGCGCTCGGCGTGACCCAGCTCCTGTGGTGGGACGCGTACTGGCGCGGGGTCGTCGAGCTCGTCGCGCCGTTCGGACGCCTCGACATCGGCTACCCGGCGGTCACCCTCGCGCTCGCTGTCGCGTGGTGGTCACCCCTGTCCGCGGCCCGGTCGCGCCACCCGCGGGTCCTGGCGGATGGCTGGACGCCGTATCGACGGGTCGTGGTCGTGACGACGACGGTCTTCGGCACGGTGGCGATGGTGTCCTACCTCCTCAAGCTCGAGATCGGACGCGGGTTCCTGCTCACGGCCATGCCACTCGGGGTCGCCCTCCTGCTGGCGGTCCGCTGGGGAGCCCGCCGTCACCTCCGCGCGCGGCGGCGTGACAGCGCACTGGTCTACCGCACGCTGCTCGTGGGGGACCGCGACCACGCGGTGCACGTCGCCGAGCGCATGCGCCGAGGAGACTGGGCCGGGCATCGGGTGGTCGGAGTCGCGACCCCGGGCATCGTCGACGACGTCCGAATCGTGGGTGCCCCCGTCCTCAGCGGACGACCCTCGATCGTCGACGCCGCCGAGGAGGTCCAAGCGGACACCGTGATCCTCGTCGGGCCCGTCGAACTCGCCCCCGTCGAGCTCCGCCGCCTCGGTTGGGACCTCAGCGAGCGCGGGGTGAAGTTCATCATCGCGCCGACGCTCACGGGGGTGGCCTCGACGCGCCTGTACCTGCAGGCGGTGGCCGGCATTCCACTCATCCACGTCGACCACCTCGAGCCGTCCCGGGTCGAGGCTGTGGCGAAGCGGGCGTTCGACGTCATCGGTTCCGCGACGCTGCTCCTGCTCCTGGCCCCGGTCATGCTCGCGGTCGCGCTCGCGGTGAAGACGACGAGTCGGGGGACCGTGCTGTATCGGCAGGAGCGCGTCGGTTTGCGCGGCCGCCCCTTCCAGATCCTGAAGTTCCGCTCGATGGCCGCCGACGCCGACACCGGAGCAGCCCTCGCGGTGCAGCAGGATGCGGGCGAACTGCTGACGAAGGCTCCGGACAATCCGCTCGTGACGCCGATCGGACGGATCCTCCGGAAGTACTCGCTCGACGAGCTGCCGCAGCTGTTGAACGTCCTGGGTGGTTCGATGAGTCTCGTCGGCCCGCGGCCCCACCGGGGGTGGGAGGTCGAACGCTACGACCTGCTCGCCCAGCGACGCCTCCTGGTAAAGCCCGGTATGAGCGGACTGTGGCAGGTCAGCGGGCGGTCCAACCTCTCCTGGGACGACTCCGTCGATCTCGACCTGTACTACGTGGAGAACCGGTCGGCCGCGATCGATCTGAAGATCCTCGCGCAGACGGTGCGCGCGGTCGTCGCCCCGGGAACCGACGCACGGTGATCCGGTGCCGCTCCGGCCGGGTTCAGCGTTCCGGGAGCTTGCGCCGCCAGCTCAGTCCGCCGGCACCGATGACCGCGCAGACGACGAGGAGCAGCCAGCCGCCGCTCAACAGCAGGCTGCTCTCGGCGGCACCCGATGCGAGCAGGGTCACGACGATGAGCGCAGCCCAGACGTGCACGACGCTGCGCCGGTTGGTCGCGATGAGCCAGGTCCGCACGAGCGCCAGGCCGCCGAGGAGGAGGAACAGGGCGAGCCCGATCAGTCCGAGCTGCAGGTACACGTCCAGATAGGCGTTCAGCGCCGAGTCGTTCATGCGGCCGAGGCTCGCGTCGATGAACCGGTACGGGACCGCATCGGAGACCCAGCCGCCCGTCCATCCCCAGCCGTTGAGCTCGCTCGGGGCCAAACGTCGCAGGGTCTCCTGCCACAGCGCATAGCGCTGCTCGATCTCGAGCCCGAGACCCAGCACGCGGAACACTTCGGATCGGAAGAGATACCCGATGAGGCCGACGAGCGCGAGGGCGGCGAGGAGCACGAACTGCCAGGTGCGGCGGAGTTCCGGTCGGAGTTGCCGGAAGACGTAGAGCACGGCGGTCGCGATGCCGAGGGCCGCGGCGAGGAGCGCGACACTCGGTGAGCGCGTGCCCAGGATGAGTCCGGCGGCGAGGGCGATCGACCCGATCGTCACCCCGTGGCGCACGGAACGGGTCCGCCATTCGACGACGAAGGTGACGAGACCGAGCAGGGCCGCGATGCCGAGGGCGCTCCGGGAGCCGAAGACGCCTTCCAGCGGGCCACCGAAGGCGAGGTTTCCGCTGATCCCGAGGAACGGCAACGGAGTGTCGATGAGGACGCCGCTCAGTATCTCGAGCGCCAGGGAGGTGCCGAGCAGCGCGCGGAAGGCGGTGCCTGTCGCCCGGACGATCTGGATGGTGTCGCGGGTCAGCGCGATCACGATGGCGATGAAGGCCCACGCGAGCTGTCCGCCGATAGCGGGTAGGGTCGCGAGCGGCGTGGCGCTCCACACCACCGACACCGCACTCCAGGCGAGGAACAGCAGGACCGAGATCGGCAGGAGACCACGCCACTCGATGATGGGGAGGCGTGCGAGGAGGATGCCCGTGCCGATCGTCGCGAGGCCCGCGAGCATCGCGCTGGAACCGGCGACACCGATCAGACTCGTGACGAGGTGCTCACCGAAGGCGGTCGCGACGGCGATGGTGGCGAACGCTGCAGCCAGCGGCGCTGAGGACAGGACGCGCGCTGCGACGGAGAACGCGTCGAAGTCCGCTGTTCTCACGCCGGTCTCATCCGTCGACGACGTCGCGCCGGTGCGCGGGAGCGAGGTCGGATGAGGCTGCGACGGCAGGGACCGGCCAGGCGGGTTCCTGCTTCGTCTTCACGACGAGGAGCACGAGGAGGACCCAGCCGGATTCGATGAGCAGTCGGCTCTCCGCGACCGACTGCACGACGAGGGAGACCGCGATGAGGACGGGGGCGAGCGAGAGGGCCGTGTACGGACGCCGTGCGTCGAGGTCGACGCGTGGACGGTCGACGGCCAGGAACCAGGTGCGGGTCAGCATGGATAGGACCACCGCGGCGAACAGGACGAGGCCGACGACACCGAGTTGGAACCAGACGTCGAGCCAGGCGTTGTGCGCTTGGAGCTGTCGCACGCCGCGTCGGATGACGAGGTCGGTGAAGAGCGGCTCCCATGGCGCCCAGGGGCTCGAGAACCCCCATCCGAACACCGGCCGCTGTTCGATGAGGCGCCAGACCGTCGCCCAGATGTCGAGCCGACCGGTGAGGTCTGGACTCTTCCCGAGGAGGCCGAGGAGCTGCGTCCGGAAGACGACCGCCCCCACCGCGCCCACGACCCCGATGCCGAGGAAACCGAGGTACACCGGTGTCCTCGCCTCCGGGCGAGGTGCCCGACGGATCGCGAGCGCAGCCGCGAGGACCACCGCCGTCACCACGGCGGCGAGCAGGATGGTGGTCGAGAAGCTCAGGAGGAACATCACGACGGAGAGGCCGAGGCGGATGAGCAGGGTCCAGCGACGTTCCGGGCCGGTCAGCGTGGCTGCGCCGGGCTCGTCGCGCCGCGCCGCCAGCCGCAGTCCGAAGACGATGATCCCGAGCAGCGCCACCACGGCGAGGAGGTTGGCGTTCCCTGAGATGCCCTGGATGCGTCCTCCGGAGAACAGCAGGTCCCGCGACCAGTAGTCGAGCAGGGGCGGATCCGCCGAGTCCCCGGCGTAGAAGTTCGGGAGCACCGGGTGCCGGATGATCGCCGCGACGACGAACTCGAACAGGAGGGAGAGCGACAGCACCCACGTGACGGCACGGCCGAGGACCCGGATGACCTCCGGCCAGGTGAAGCAGCCGGCGAGGGTCACACCGAGGATGGTGCACAGCGCCGCACCGAGCAGGGTCGCGGCCGTGCCGCTCGGGTAGGCGGACCAGGCGAGCGAAACGATCGACAGCACCCCGTAGCCGACGAGCGACCACGGCACCCGGGTGCGCCGCCAGTTCGGGCGGACGACCATCAGGCACGCGAGCGCGGCGCCGCCTGAGACGAGGGCCACGGCCGTGTAGCCCCAGATGGTAAGGAGGTTCGTCCAGAACGTCCCGGCGAGCACCGCGAACGTCGCGAACACGGCGACGTGCCTGACGACGAGCGCGCGTGTCGTCAGCGCTGCCGGCGGGCGGGGCGGGGCGGGTTCGGTGGACAGCATGGTGCCCCCAGGGTAGCGGCTGCGGCCGGTGCCGAGGCTCTGGTCCGGCGCCGTGATCAGACGAACGCCGCGGTGCCGGTGATGGCCCGCCCGACGATGAGCGCGTTCATCTCCCGCGTGCCCTCATAGCTGTAGAGGGCTTCGGCATCGGCGAAGAACCGGGCGGCGTGGTAGTCCAGCACGATGCCGTTCCCGCCCATGATCTCCCGTGCCCACGCGACCGTCTCGCGCATCCGCGCGGTGCAGAACGCCTTGGCGAGCGCGGAGTGCTCGTCGCGCTGGGTGCCCTCGTCGAGCATCTGCGAGACCCGGACGCACATCGCCATCGACGCCGTGATGTTCCCGAGGCACTTCGAGAGGAGGTCCTGGATCAGCTGGTGGCCCGCGATCGGCTTGCCGAACTGCACGCGCTCCTTCGCGTAGGCGACCGCCGCCTCGTACGCGCCGACAGCGACGCCGACGCTCGACCAGGCGACGCCGGCCCGCGTGAGTCGCAGCACCTTCGCGGTGTCGCGGAAGGAGTTCGCGTGCTGCAGCCGGAGGCGCTCGGGGACCCGGACGTCCTCGAGGGTGATGTCGGCGTTCTGCACCATGCGCAGGCTGATCTTGCCCTCGATCTTGGTCGCGGAGTAGCCGGGGGAGTCGGTCGGCACGATGAAGCCCTTCACCTGACCGTCGGCCGTGTCCTTCGCCCAGATGATCGTGATGTCACTGAAGGTCGCGTTGCCGATCCACCGTTTGGAGCCGGACAGGATCCAGTCGTCGCCGTCCCTGGTGGCCGTGGTGCGGAGCCCCTGTGCGCTGTCCGACCCCGACTGCGGCTCGGTGAGACCGAAGGCACCGAGGACCTCGCCGGAGGCGAGCTTCGGGAGCCATTCGTCCTGCTGCTCCTGCGAGCCGCACTCGCTGATCGACCCCATGGTGAGACCGTCCTGCACTCCGACGAACGTGGAGATCGACGCGTCGATCCGGGAGAGCTCCATCGAGGCGAGGCCGCGGAACACGGCGCTGTTCTCGAACGGCGTCGTCTCCGGCCAGGCCCACCGGGCGACGTCGAGCTCGAGGAGCGGGGTGATGAGGTGCTTCGGGAACTCCGCTCGCTCCCAGTACTCGTTCACGATCGGCTTCGCCTCGGTCTCGGCCCACGCTCGGAGGCGGGCGATGGCCTCCTGCTCGGGAGCCGTCAGGAGGCTCTCGAAGCCGTAGAAGTCGCTGGCGAGGGGTTCGAAGATCATGGTCCGTTGCTCCATTGCGTCCGCTGGCGCCGGATCGGCGTCCCGGCCAGCCTAGGCAGGTGTGCTCGGCGCCGACAACGGCTTGGTAGTTTGGTGCACGGTGCCGGGCGACCGCGTCGCGCGGCTTGTAGGACGACGCCAACCGGCCCCAGGGTCCGGCTGGCGCGTCACCCTCGTCCGTCGAAAGGGCCCCATCATGTTCGTGCCGCTCCGTGCCACTCCTCGGGACTACGCGTGGGGGTCGCCGACCGCGATCGCGGAGGTGCTCGGGTCCGAGCCCTCGGGTCGTCCAGAGGCGGAACTCTGGCTCGGCGCACACCCGGGGGCCCCGACGCCGATCGCGGATCCGACGACGGTGGGGGGATACGCCGACCTCGAGGGCTGGCTCGCCGCCGATCCCGCTGCGCTCGGCGGCCATCGCTCGCTGCCGTTCCTCCTCAAGGTCCTCGCCGCCGCCCACCCGCTCTCACTGCAGGCCCACCCCGACCTGCAGCGAGCCGCCGCGGGCTTCGCCGCCGAGAACGAACGCGGGGTGCCGCTCGACGCCCCGCACCGCAACTACAAGGACGCCCTCCACAAACCGGAACTCATCGTCGCGCTCCGGGACGGCTTCGAGGCGCTCTGTGGGTTCCGCGAGCTCAACGCGACTGACGCCCTGCTCATCGAGCTGGGGACCACGGCACCCGATCCGGCTGCTGCGGCGCACATCAACATGCTCCGGGGGATGGTCGCCGCTCCCGACGGGCTCCGCGACACCGTGCGGATCCTGCTCGAACACCACCCCGGCGGGCTGCTGGACGCCCTCGTCGTGTCTGCTGCGGCGCCCGGTTCGGGTGCGTTCGACGCCGAGCGGGCCCTGGTCGGGCGGCTCGCGGAGGAGTATCCGGGCGATCCCGGCATCGCGGTCGCCCTCCTCCTCAACCTCGTCACGTTGCGGGCGGGGGAGGCGCTCTACCTCCCCGCCGGTAACATCCACGCCTACCTCCGGGGGATCGGCGTCGAGCTGATGGCGGCGAGCGACAACGTCCTGCGCGGGGGGCTCACCCCGAAGCACGTCGACGTGCCCGAGCTGCTCGACGTCCTGGAGTTCGAGCCGCGTCCGGTGCCGTGGTTGACACCGACGGACCTGGGTGGGGGACTCAGCCTCTTCGTCCCGGACGTGCCGGACTTCGAGCTGCTGCGGGTGGACCTCTCCGATGAGCCGTCCGAGCAGGAGTCGTCGTTCCGGCTCCCCGGCCCCGGCATCGCGATCGTGACCGACGGCTCGGTGCGGATCACCGGAGCCGCCTCGTCCATCGAGCTCGGTCGAGGTGGCTACGCCTTCATCACGCCCGACGAGGCGGAGCTGCGCTTCTCCGGGACCGGGACTCTCTTCCTGGCGACCACCCAGGGCTGACCACCTGGCCGGGCGGTCCGGTCCATGCAGCTCAGGCGCTCTCCCGTACCCCGAAACTGCGCCGGTAAGCGGCGGGCGTCGTGCCGAGGACGCGGTCGAAGTGGTGGCGGAGGACGGCGGCGGTGCCGAAACCGGTGTCGGCCGCGATCCGTTCGACACCGTGGTCGGTGCGTTCGAGCATCTCCTGGGCTCGGAACAGACGTTGCCGGTTCAGCCAGGCGGCCGGCGTGCTGCCGAGCTCCGAGCGGAAGCGGCGTGCGAAGGTCCGCTCGGACATGTGCGCCTGCCGCGCGAGACGCCCGATGGGCAGGTCCTCGGCGAGGTGGTCGAGCATCCAGTCGACGACCGGGGCGAGCGACTCGCACTGCTGCGCCGCGACGGGGGAGAGGACGTACTGCGCCTGACCGCCGTCGCGCTGTGGCGGGACGACCATCCGGCGGGCGATGACGTTGGCGCTCGCCGCGCCGTACTCCTGTCGTACCAGGTGCAGACACGCGTCGATGCCGGCAGCGGTCCCCGCGCCCGTGATGACCTTGCGGTCCTCGACGAACAGCACGTCGGGGTCGACGGTGGTGCCCGGGAACATCGTCTGCTGCTCGCTGGTGTACATCCAGTGGGTCGTGCTGCGCCGACCGTCGAGCAGCCCGGCCTGACCGAGGACGAACGACCCGCTGCACACGCTGAGGACCCAGGCACCCCGTGCCTCCGCCGCTCGGAGGACGTCGAGGTAGGCCTCGTCGACCGCTCCGGCACGCGATCCACCACGACCGGTGATCACCACGAGGTCCGCCTCGGCCGCGAACGACAGGTTTTCGTCGACGATCATGTCGAAGCCCCGCGCACCGTCGTCGCTCAGGTTCATCCGGACCGGACCGGGGTCCTTCGTGACGATGCGGAGGTCGAAGGCGGGACCGCCCTGGTCCGACCGGTCGATGCCGAAGACCTCGCAGACGACGCTGAACTCGAACGGTTGCAGCCCCGGGATGGCGAGCAGGGCGACCTTCGACAGCATGGGACCTCCGGATGATCGATTTGGCAGGAATGTGCTGATTTGCGTCCATCCTGCCACTGGTGGCAGTTTTTCGCCATTCCTAGAGTTTCAGACATGTCCATCATCGCACTCGTCGTCGGCCTCATCATCGTCCTCGTCGCGATCGTCGCCTCCGCCGCGACCATCCGTACCGTCCTGACCGACGGCTATCGCCGCGTCCCCAGTCGCCCCGCCGCACAACGCACGAGCCTCCAGTAGTCTGGTCACTCCGTCTGCAGCACGGCAGATGGATGACTCCCTGGAGGAAGCATCGTGGCGTGGCTGGTGACGGGCGGAGCCGGATACATCGGAGCCCATGTGGTGCGGGCCTTCCAAGCTGAGGGGATCGACGTCGTCGTCCTCGACGACCTGTCGAGCGGGCACGAGCGCTTCGTCCCGGCCGGCGTGCCGTTCGTCCGCGGAACCCTGCTCGACGGCTCGGTCCTCGAGCGCACCTTCTCCGAGTTCGAGCTGAGCGGTGTCGTCCATGTCGCCGGGTACAAGTACGCGGGTGTGTCCGTGCAGCGCCCGCTCCACACCTACGCCCAGAACGTCACGGCCACCGCGATGCTGCTCGCCGCGATGGAGGAGCATCGGGTGGAGCAGATCGTCTTCTCATCGAGCGCCGCGGTCTACGGGACCACGGACGTCGACCTCGTCACCGAGGACACCCCGAAAGCCCCTGAATCGCCCTACGGCGAGTCCAAGCTCATCGGCGAGTGGCTGCTGCGCGACCAGGGTGTCGCGACCGGGCTCCGCCACACCTCGCTGCGGTACTTCAACGTCGTCGGCTCCGGGACGGACGAGGTCTACGACACGAGCCCGCACAACCTCTTCCCGCTTGTCTTCGACGCGCTCCTCGCCGGACGCACCCCCCGCATCAACGGCGACGACTACCCGACGCCGGACGGCACCTGCGTCCGCGACTACCTGCACGTCGCGGATCTCGCAGCCGCCCATGTCGCCGCAGCCAAGCGGCTCGATGCGGGTGAGTCGCTCGAGGCGGCCTACAACCTCGGGAGCGGGGACGGCTCGAGTGTCGGCGAGATCATGACCGCGATGGCGGAGGTGACCGGGATCGACTTCACTCCCGAGATCATGCCGCGGAGGGCGGGCGATCCCGCTCGGATCGTCGCGTCCGGCGCGCTCGCAGCTCGCGATCTCGACTGGCGGATGCGACACGATCTGCGCCAGATGGTGGAGAGCGCGTGGCGGGCCAGGCGCGCCGCCGACTGACGTCGCGCGGCCGCGCGATCCGCCCCGACGTACCCCGACACCCAGTTCGGGTCACACTCGGCGCGTCGCGAACCCTCACGTCGTGATTGAGGCTTTACCATGTGCGACTTGACTCGACCATAACTACAAGGGTGTAATTATGTATCGCGCCGCGTGGCGCAGGGTACGAGTAGGTGGGGAGACGGTATGGCGATTCCTGAGTATCGTGCCGGAGTACCCGACGACTGGTTCGTCGATCCGGTCAATCTGGGAGTGCCCGGCGTCCGTCAGCCCGCTGCGGAGGGCGAGGACGACACCCAGCTCTCCTGGCAGACCGACGCCCTGTGCGCGCAGACCGATCCCGAGGCGTTCTTCCCCGAGAAGGGTGGCTCCACACGCGACGCGAAGCGGATCTGCACCAGCTGCGACGTCAAGTCGCAGTGCCTCGAGTACGCGCTCGCGAACGACGAGCGTTTCGGCATCTGGGGCGGCCTCTCCGAGCGCGAGCGTCGGAAACTGCGCAAACGCGCCGTCTGACGCTCAGCCGATCCCTGATCGAAGCGCTCCCGGCTCACCGGAACGCCCCCGATTCGGGGCGCGCCCGCTCGGTTCCCGATCTTCCGGCCGGACCCGCTTAGTCTGAATCCGATGTCTCCCCGAGTAACGGCGATTCTCGTGGTGCGCGACGGCTCAGAGCCGCTCGCACGCACGCTCGACGCCCTCCGTGCCCAGACCCGTCCGGCGGACGGGATCATCGCCGTCGCCACGCGTGGGAGTGAGGCGACGATCGAGGAACTCGGTCGCGTCCCCGGCATGAAGCTCGTGACCTCGACCGAGGACCTCAGCTTCGCGCAGGCCGTTGCCGCCGGTGTCCGCGTCACCGATCAGCCTGAGGACGCCGAGCAGATGCTCTGGTTGCTCTCCGAGGACACGGCTCCCGAGCCGACGGCGCTCGCCGCACTGTTGGGAGCCCTCGAGGTCTCGCCGTCCGTCGGTGTGGCGGGCCCGAAGATCCTCGACTGGGACGACGCGTCGTTCCTCCGTCGCTACGGCGAGACGATCACCACCCTCGGTGCGGCGGTCCCGGTGGTCGAGGACGAGCTCGACCAGGCCCAGCACGACACGATGAACGACGTGATGGCGGTCGGCCCGGCCGGCATGCTCGTGCGCCACCAGCTGTGGGACCAGTTGGGCGGCTTCGACCAGGCCCTCGTGGCGGACGACGCCCTGGACTTCTGCATCAGGACCCGCCTCGCGGGTTACCTGGTCGCGGTCGTGCCGACGGCGCGGGTCGCCTCCGCCGGCGAAGGCATCGCCGGTCCCTCCTGGTCGAACCGGCTCGGCGCGCGTCGTCGTCGCCACCGCCAGGCGCGCGCCGCACAGCTCCACCGGCGTCTCGTCTACGCGCCGGGGATCATGGTCCCGGTGCACTGGCTCACGCTGGTTCCGCTCGCCATCCTCCGGGTCATCGGCCACTTCGTGAAGAAGCAACCCGAACTCGTGCTCGGCGAGCTCTCGGCGGCGTGCGCCGTCGCGTTCTCCGGGACCAAGGTCGGGAGTGCCCGGCGCCAGCTCGCGAAGAACCGGACCCTGGGCTGGTCGAGCATCGCGGGCCTGCGGATGCGACTCGACGAGGTCCGACGCAAACGCGCGCTCGCGCGGGAGGCGACGCAGATCGGCTTCATCGGCGAGGAACGCGACCTGCGATTCTTCTCCGGCGGAGGTGCCTGGGTCGTCCTCGCGACGGCGGTCGTCGGAGCGGCGATCCTCGCTCCGCTCCTCGGGGCCGCGTACCTCACCGGCGGGGGACTCCTCCCGCTGTCGGCGACGGTCGGCGAACTCTGGCAGCACATCGGTTTCGGGTGGCGCGACGTCGGTCTCGGGTTCGTCGGTGCCGCCGACCCGTTCAGCGCGGTCCTCGCGGTGCTCGGAAGCATCACCTTCTGGCAGCCGTCGTTCTCCCTGGTCCTGCTCTTCCTGCTCGCGCTGCCGCTCTCGGCGCTCGGCGCCTGGTTCGCCGCCACCCGGCTCACGGAACGCAGCGGTCCTCGTGCGGTGGCAGCGTTGCTCTGGGCGCTCGCCCCGACGCTCCTGACCGCGCTCGCCGATGGTCGTCCCGCGGCCGTCATCGTCCATGTCCTGCTGCCCTGGCTCTTCTACGCGGGCGTGGTCGCGTCGCGCTCCTGGGCCGCCGCCGGCACGAGCGCCTTCCTGTTCGCCGCGATCGTCGCGAGTTCGCCGTCGCTCGCCCCGGCGTTACTCGTCATCTGGGTCGTCGCGATGGTCTTCTCCGGTCGGGGGGTCGCCAGGGTCGGACTCGTCCCGATCCCCGCCGCCGCGCTGTTCGCCCCGCTCATCTGGCAGCAGGGGATCCATCGCAACAACTGGCTCGGACTCCTCGCCGATCCGGGGGTCGCCACGCCCGCGACCGCGGCGTCCGGCTGGCAACTCTCCCTCGGCTTCCCCGGCGGAAGCCTGGGTGGATGGAGCCAGCTCGGCGCAGCACTCGGACTGCCGGGTGCGGCTCCCGCCATCGTGGTGCCCGCGCTGCTCGCGCCACTCGCGATCGTCGCGCTGCTGGCGCTGTTCCTCCCAGGCTCCCGACGGGCCGTCCCGTTGCTCATCGCGGCGTTCCTCGGACTCGTGTCGGCCGTGTTCGCCACGCATCTCTTCCTCGCCTCGGCCTCCGGAACGGCCGTGCCCGTCTGGGCCGGCGCGGCGATCAGCCTCTACTGGCTCGGGATCGTAGGCGCCGCGACCCTCGGCCTCGATCGCATCCCACGGTTCCGGGCTGTCCCGGCGCTCGTCATGGTCCTCGCCGCCGCGGTGATCGCCCTCCCGCTCGCCCTCGCCCAGCCGCTCGGCACCTCGGTGGTCCGTGAGAGCTCCGGTCGCCAGCTGCCCGCCTACGTGACGGCCGCGACGCAGACCGATCCTCGGCTCGGCACCCTCGTCATCACGCCCCTCGACGACGGGACCATCACCGCGGTCGTCATCCGTGGACAGGGGGAGACGCTCGACGGCCAGTCGACCATCGCCCAGACGGCCCCCGGCGTGTCCTCGGACGACCGCGTGGTCGCCGAGCTCGCCGGCAACCTCGCCTCGCAGAGCGGACTGGACCCGACGGAGACCCTCGTCGAGCACGGCATCGCCTTCGTGCTGCTGTCGCCGGTGGCCGACGGCGAGGAGCAGACGGTGGCCGGTCAGACCGCCGGCCGCGCGGCGAGCGCGCTCGACGCCAACGCGGCCCTGGTCGCCGTCGGTGACACGACGAGCGGGACGCTCTGGCGCACCGCAGCGGATGTCGGCACCGGTCCCGCGCTCCCGACGTCCAACGTGCTCGGCACGCTCATCGGTGTCGGCCTGGGCGTCGTGTTCCTCATCACCCTGCTCCTGAGCATCCCGAACGGTGCATCCCGCGACGGGTACCGCGCTGGATCCCGGAAGCCCGCGAAGTTGAAGGGCCGTGCCGCTCGCAAGGCGGCCGCGTCCGGGGCGACGGTCGCGGTGACCGACGACGACGAGACCGGCACGTACGACGACGAGGAACCGACCGCCGATCCCGACGACGAGGCGGAGGGAACCGAGCCGGCCACCGTTGCCGACGGGTCGACCCGTCCGTCCAAGCCGCGCTGGTGGCGTCGGGGGCGGACTTCGGCCGGGGCCGCTGCGCCCGTGGCGGCGCAGGCCGAGGCGGCCGACGACGCCGAGTCGGTCGATGGCGCTGTGGCGACCGCCGACGCTGCGTCGGACGACACCGTCGCTCCCGATGAAACCGAGTCGGTCACGGACGACACCGTCTTCACGGACCGCGACGTGACCGGATCGACTCCAGACGCCGACGCCGACACGAACACCACAGCCGACCAGGTCCCCGACGAACCGACGGTCGCCGCAGGCGACGCCGTCGTGTCCGATCCGGATCCGAGCGACTCCACCGAGACGACGTCGGGTCCCGACACCACCCGCCGGGACACCCCGGGAACGGAGCAGCCGCATGCCCAGTAAGCGCGGAGTCGCCATCACCTCCGGTCGCATCGTCACCGGCCTCGTCGGGATCGGGATCGCCGCGGTCACGATCGCAGCGGCCGGGCAGCTGCCCCTCCCGACGGTCGAGATCGCCCCTCAGGACATCCGAGTCACCCCGGTGGCCGGCGACCAGTCGGTCGTGTGCCCGGGGCCGCTGCTCGCCCTGGCCCAGGACGCGACGGCCGCCACGGCAGCCGGCTCCTTCGGTCCGGCGACCGTGGACTTCGGCGCGAACGGGGTGACGCCCACGACGAGTGAGCTCGCCGCGCCCGACAACACGAGCGGTGCGGCGGACGGCGGACCCACGGTGATCACCGTGCCCGGCGCCACCGACGGGACGGTGACGCCCCTGAGCGGCGCGCAGTCGCAGATCGCCGCCGAAGCCGAGGTCGCCGGTCTGGCGGCCGCCGCCTGCACGCCGGCATCGGCCGAGAGCTGGCTCGTCGGCGGGTCGAGTGACATCGGTCGCACCACCCTGATCCTGCTGAGCAATCCGTCGGCCGTCGATGCGAACGTGACCCTCGAGGTCTTCGGTGCCGCCGGGCGGATCGACGCTCCGGGAGCCGCCGGGATCGTCGTCGCCACCGGCACGCAGCGGGTGATCGCCCTCACCGGTCTCGCGCCCAACGAGCCGACCCCGGTCGTGCACGTGACGAGCGAGGGCGGTCGAGTGGTGGCCGCACTCCAGCAGAGCACGGTCCGCGTCCTGACCCCCGGCGGTGTCGAGGTCCAGGGGCCGACCGCGGCTCCCTCGACCGATCTCGTGATCCCGGGCGTCGTGGTCACCGCTCCGGCGGCCGCAGGGGCGAGCTCCGACACCGCGTCCGTCGACGACCGGGCCACGGCCCTCAGGCTGTTCGCGCCGGGATCCGAGCCCGCTGACGTCGTCATCACCGCCACCCGCGAGAACGCGAAGGACGAGCCGATCGTCATCGATGCGACCATCCAGCCGGGCGTTCCCGGTGAGATCGCCCTGGCCGAACTCCCGGCCGGTGAGTTCTCGCTGGAGGTCACCTCGACCCGACCGGTGGTCGCGGCGGCCAGGACGAACTCCCGCGGTGGAACGCTCGAGGACTTCGCCTGGTTCGGAGCGACGCCCGCACTCGACGACACCGCGGCCTTCACGGTCCCCACGGGTCCGGGGCAGAAACTCCACGTCTTCAACCCGTCCGGAACCGACGCCGAACTCACGTTGACGGGTGCTGACGGCAAGGAGACCACGGCGAAGGTCGGTGCGGGCGCGGCGGTGACGCTCGGCGTCGCCTCGGGTCAGAGCTACGTCGTCGCCGGGGCCGACGGCCTCCACGCCTCGATCAGTCTCGCTGCGGCAGGGCGGCTCGCGTCGCTGCCGGTCACACCGCCGAACCCGCTGGCTGCGCCGATCAGCGTCTACCCGCGGTGACCGCGGTGACCGCGGTGACCTCGGGTCAGAGGAACCGGTAGCGCTCCGGCCCGAGGTCCCAAGGGTCCTTGCCGAGGAGCTCGGCGACGGCACGGAACACGCAGCTCTCCACCATCATGCGCTGATGTAGCTCGTCGTTCCGGTGGAGCTTGCTCATCCGCTGGATGGGCAGCCGATACAGGATGATGCGTCGGCGTGCTCGGTCGACGAACCAGCGGTCGACGCCGTCCGTCCCGGAGTTCTGCGCCGGCATCGCGCCGACCTCGAACCGGACGTCGGCCAGTTCGGCGGGCCAGGCTCCGCGGAGGTAGTCGGCGGTGGTGGCGACCGTCAGGTCGAACTGATCGATCCGGGTGTCGATCGGGGGCACGTCCGGTCCGACGACGCTCGAACGACCGTTGCGACCGTGCCGTGACCGGCGGCGCGAGAGGGCGCCTCGCGTCTCCTCGTCAGCCTGCGCCATGCGTCCAGTCTAGGTGTGGTCGGCGGCCCGGTTCAGACCCGCTCGACCGGCGAGCCGGACGGTGCCGCCGTCGCCCCCGGGCTACGCTGGGGCAAATGGTGGACAGGATGTGTTCGAAGGTCGGCTGCTCGCGCGAGCCCGTGGCGACGCTGACCTACGACTACCGTGACTCGATGGCCGTCCTCGGCCCGCTGAGCATCGAGAAGAGCCCGCACAGCTACGACCTCTGCTCCATCCACGCCGTGCGGCTGAGCGTGCCGCAGGGCTGGAGCGTCGTGAAGCACAGCGTCCTCGGAGACGTCGGCTACGGTTCCTGACCGTCGACGGCCCCGCCCCGTGCCTGATCTCGGTACCGACATGAAGGTCCGCGACGCCTGACGGTCTGAGAGAATGGCGTCATGAGTTCTTCCGCACCGTCTGCCCCCACGACCACCCTGCCCTACAAGGTGGCCGACCTGTCGCTGGCCGAGGCCGGCCGACACCAGCTCCGCCTCGCCGAGAACGAGATGCCCGGCCTGATGGCCCTGCGCGAGGAGTTCGGCGCGAGCCAGCCCCTCGCCGGCGCCCGGATCGCCGGTTCGCTGCACATGACGGTGCAGACCGCAGTGCTCATCGAGACGCTCGTCGCGCTCGGTGCCCAGGTGCGTTGGGCGAGCTGCAACATCTTCTCGACCCAGGACGAGGCGGCGGCCGCCGTCGCCGTCGGTCCGCACGGGACCGTCGAGGCACCGGCCGGTGTGCCGGTCTTCGCCTGGAAAGGCGAGACGCTCGAAGAGTACTGGTGGTGCACCGAGCAGATCTTCGACTGGTCGACCGAAGCCGCCGCTGCCGGCGCCGAGTGGACCGGCCCCAACCTCATCCTCGACGACGGCGGCGACGCGAGCATGCTCGTCCACCAGGGCCGTCGGTTCGAACTGGCCGGAGCGGTCCCCGACACGACCGACGCCGACAGCCACGAGTACAGCATCGTCCTCGACGTGCTCCGTCGCTCGCTCGCCGGCAGCAGCGATCGCTGGACGAAGGTCGCCGCCGACATCCTCGGCGTGACCGAGGAGACCACCACCGGTGTGCACCGGCTCTACGAGCTGGCGAAGCAGGGCGAGCTGCTGTTCCCCGCGATCAACGTGAACGACTCGGTCACGAAGAGCAAGTTCGACAACAAGTACGGCATCCGGCACTCCCTGCCGGACGGCCTCAACCGCGCGACCGACGTGCTCATCGGCGGCAAGGTCGTCTTCGTCGCAGGTTACGGCGACGTCGGCAAGGGTGCGGCCGAAGCCCTCCGCGGCCAGGGTGCCCGGGTCATCGTCTCCGAGGTCGACCCGATCTGCGCCCTCCAGGCGTCGATGGACGGCTTCCAGGTCGCGACCCTCGAGAGCGTCGCCGACCAGGTCGACATCATCGTCACGTGCACCGGCAACTTCAACGTCGTCACCCTCGACCACATCCTGGCGCTCAAGCACCTCGCGATCGTCTCGAACGTCGGGCACTTCGACAACGAGATCGACATGGCCTCCCTCGAGGCCCTCGAGGGCGCCGAGAAGATCGAGATCAAGCCCCAGGTCCACGAGTGGCGGCTCCCCACGGGGCGCAGCGTCCTCGTGCTCAGCGAGGGACGCCTCATGAACCTCGGGAACGCGACGGGGCACCCATCGTTCGTGATGAGCAACTCGTTCACCAACCAGGTGCTCGCACAGCTCGAGCTCTGGACGCGGATCGAGGAGTACCCGATCGGCGTGTACGTGCTGCCGAAGCACCTCGACGAGAAGGTCGCGCGCCTGCACCTCGACGCACTCGGCGTGCAGTTGACGACGCTCACGGGCGAGCAGGCCGACTACATCGGTGTGCCGGTCGAGGGCCCGTACAAGGTCGACCACTACCGCTACTAGGCGGAGCCGCCGGTTCCCCGCCTCAGCGGTCGGGGAACCGGTGCGGCTGACCGCTCAGCACCGGCTGGAGGAGCGACAGCCGCTGACGGGCCGCGAGCTGGGCCTGGTACTCGCGTTCTCGGCGGATGACGGAGACCCCGACGAGGAACGCCTCCGGGTGAGCGATCGGCAGCGGCGACACGAATCGCGACACCTCCGCCGCGAGTTCGGCCGCCAATCGGGTCCTCGTGGCCGGGGTCAGTGAGCCGGCCTGTTTGAGAAACTGGGTGACGCGCCGCGCCAGCGGGTCGGGAAGTCGGGCCACGTCGGCGCCGCCGGCCCAGGCGGCGAGCTGTGGTGGGATCATCGCGACGGGTTCCACCACCCGCGGTAGACGCTCGCGCTGACTGTAGGTCCCGGCGAGCACGTCGCCCAGACGCTTCGAACGGGCGCTCAGCAGGCCGGTGAGCGCGGCGATGCCGCCAGCGGTGGCGTAGATCTCGAAGTACCCGGTGAGGGCACGGATGAACGCGTGTCGGAAGCCGGGTGCACCCCCGTCGTCCCGGACGATGCGAGCACCGACGACGAGTCTGCCGAGCGACCGTCCGCGGGTGGCGATCTCGACCGCCGCCGGCAGGACGACGAGGCAGAGCACCGTCAGGCCGAGCACGATGGCGGTGAACATCGCGGTGTCCATGGCGACCCCGGACAGGACCCAGGAGAACATCGCGAGCATGAGGCCGACGAACACGAGGATCGACACCACGTAGTCGATGACGGCGCCCGCTGCGCGCAGGATGAATCCGGTGGGCCGTACGTCGAGGGCGACCGCCTCGCCGGTGATCAGCTCGGTGCCGTCGTCCAGCGTCGTCTCGTGCAGCGGGACCCGGGCCGGTTCGGACATGTGCTCCATTCAAGCAGATGCGTGGGGGACCGGCCATGGAGCGCCACCACCGCGTAGCATGGCTGCGATGGACCTCGACGCCTACTCCGCAGCCCACCGCCAGGAATGGGACCGCCTCGACGCGCTCGGCAAGCAGCGGTTCTTCAGCGGGCCGGAAGCCGATGAGTTGATCGACCGATACCAGGCCGGAGCGACTCAGCTCTCCGCGATCAAGACGACGGCCGGATCGACCCTCGTCGGCGACCGCCTCTCGGTGTCCCTGTCGCGGGCGCGCCTGCGGTTCACCGGAGCCAGTGCGAACGTGCTGTCGAGTGTTCCGCGCTTCTTCGTCCTGGCGCTGCCCGCCGCGCTCTACCGGGTCCGTTGGGTGACCCTCGCCGTCGCGGTCGCGACGGTCGTCATCGCGACCCTGTACGCCGTGTGGATCGCCGGCAACCCGCAGGTCCTCGCGAACCTCGGTACCGACGCGCAACTCAAGCAGTACGTCGAGGACGACTTCGTCGCCTACTACTCGAACAACCCGGCCGCGAGCTTCGCCGGTCAGGTGTGGACGAACAACGCGTGGATCGCGGCGCAATGCGTGGCGTTCGGCATCAGCGGTGTCTGGGTCCCGTACATCATCGTCACCAACGCCCAGGGGGTCGGGCAGGCCGCAGGGGTGATGTTCGCCTACGGCAAGGGCGACGTGTTCTTCGAGTACATCCTCCCGCACGGCATGCTCGAGCTCACGGCGGTGTTCGTCGCGGCGGCGGCAGGTCTCCGCATCTTCTGGGCCTGGGTGGCACCCGGACCACGGACGAGGGGGCAGGCGCTCGCGGAGGAGGGCCGAGCGCTGTTCACCATCGCCATCGGGTTGGTGATCGTGCTCTTCGTCTCGGGGCTCGTCGAAGGCTTCGTGACGCCGGCACCGTGGCCGTGGGCGGTCAAGATGCTCATCGGTGGAGGAGCCCTCGCCGCCTTCCTGGCCTACATGTGCTGGTGGGGTGGACGCGCGTACCGGTCAGGTGAGCGTGGAGACCTGGCCGAGTTCGAGGCCGGCGCGAAGCGGATCGTCGCCGGCTGACGGCTACTCGCCGGCTTCGGATCGTGCGCGGCGCTCGGCGTTCCTGGCGTTGACCCGGGCGTTCTCGGCGTTCACCTCGGCGTGCACGGCGCGCTCCTGGACGAGCCAGGCGGGCAGCGTACGGAGGAGCTCCTGGATCTGTTCGGTGGTCAGCGCCTCGGTGATCTCGGCGCGAGCCAGACCGGAGGTCGACACGCCCAGCTTGCGGGCGACGACATCGCGCGGGTGCGGTCCGTTCTTCCGGAGCTCGACGAGCCAGTCCGCCGGGTTCGCCTGCAGCTCGAGGAACGCCGACCGCGTGATCGGCTCCTCCTGGAACGACGCCGGGGTCGCCGGCAGGTAGACCCCGAGCTTCTTCGCCGCGGTCGCCGGTTTCATGATCTGTTCGCTCGCACCCATCCGCTCAGCGTACCTCGCTGCGGTGTCCTCGCCCAACCGGCCGGATCACCCGTCGACCGCGCTGCAGTAGTGTGGCAAGCCGAGCAGTGGAGGCTTCGATGGACAGGCAGGACGACCAGGTCGACGGGATCGAGGTCGGCGACGACGGGCTCGGCGCCGACACGGAGCCGGAGACCACCCCGCCGGCGCTGACCGTCGCCTACGCGCGCGGCGTGAACCCGGGGAAGTGGGCGCGCATCTGGAGCGAGCGCCGTCCGGACGACGAACTCGGGCTGATCCGAGTCGACCTCGACGAGCAGCGAGCGGTCCTGGTCTCCGGTGCGGCTGACGTCGTGCTCGCCCGGGTCCCGATCGACCAGGACGGGCTGAACACGATCGCCCTGTTCGAGGAGCTCCCCGTCGTCGTCTTCGCCAAGGGCGCTGCGCTCGGAGCCGGGGACACGGTCGGGATGGCCTCGCTCGCCGACGAGCAGCTGATCATGACGCCGCTCGTCCTCGAGTGGAACGAACGTGCCGCCGTGCTCGGGTTCGACGCCCCGGCGGCGCCGCTGACCGACGACCCGGAGGCCGCGGTCGAACTGGCCGCGTCCGAGGTCGGGATCGTCGTGGTCCCGCAATCCGTCGCGCGCCTGCACCAGCGGAAGGACGTGGAATACCGTCCGATCGCCGATCTTCCACCGATACCCGTCGTGCTGGTCTGGCCGAAGGACCGCGAGGACGAGGCCGTGGAGGAGTTCATCGGCATCGTGCGCGGGCGCACGGCCAACAGCTCGCGACGAGCCGCTCCGGCCGAGCAGGTCCCCGCGCCCGCACCGCAGCAGGCCGCGAGACGGCGGAAGACGCCGAAGGCCGGCTCGACCCAGGGCACCGCCGCCGGGACGAGCCGAGGCGCCCAGCTCGCCGCACGCAAGGCCAAGCAGGAGGAACTCGCCCGCGAACGGCGCAAGAAGCGCAAGGGCCGCTGACCCGTCCTCCCGGTTCCGGCCGGCAGGTGGAGGGATCCGGTCGATCGGCGACGGATCGGGCTAGAGCCGACCGGACGCCTTGAGTGCGATGTAGGCGTCGGCGAGCGCCGGGGGCAGGGTCTCTGGTGAGCCGGTGACGACGTCGGCCCCGAGCTGTCTGATCGCCGCCGACACGCGTTCGATGTCGAGCAGGGCGCGTTCGGCCGCGGCGGCGCGGTACACGGTCTCGCGGTCGCCGCGGTCGCGCGTGGCCTCGAGGGTCGCCGGGTCGACGACGCTCGTCACGACCACCGTGTGGCGCTGCGTGAGCTGGGGGAGGACGGCGAGGAGCCCGCGCGCCGCCCCGGGGGCGTCGATCGAGGTCTGCAGGACGACGAGGGCGCGCTGGTTCGTGATCTGCCTGACCTGGCCGGGGACGGCGTCCCAGTCGGTCTCGATGAGCTCAGGGTCGACGAGCGCCATCGCGTCGACCATCCTGGACAGGAGTTCTGCGCCGGTCGCCCCCTGGACGCGACCACGCACCCGACGGTCGTAGGCGAGATAGTCGATGCGGTCGCCGGCTCTCGTGGCGAGCGCGGCAAGGAGGAGCGCGGCTTCGAACGCGGTGTCGATGCGCGGCTCGTCGGCGATGCGCGCGGCGGAGGTGCGGCCGGTGTCGGTGACGATGACGACCCGGCGGTCGCGCTCCGGTCGCCAGGTGCGGATCATGACGTCGCCCCGTCGTGCCGTGGCACGCCAGTCGATCGACCGGACGTCGTCGCCCCGCACGTATTCGCGCAGGGAGTCGAACTCGGTGCCCTGACCGCGGACCATGACGCTCGTCGCGCCGTCGAGTTCACGGAGGCGTGCGATCCGACTCGGGAGGTGCTTCCGCGAGGCGAACGCCGGCAGGACCCGGAGGTGTCCGGCGCTGTTCAACGTCGCCTGACGTGCCAGGAGTCCGAGCGGACCGAAGGACCGCACCGTGACCTGGGACACCCGTCGCTCGCCGCGGCGGAACGGGGTGAGCACCAGACCGACGCTCCGTCGCTCGCCCGGTGGGAGGTCGACGCGGAGCCGCTCGGCGGGCGCACCGGCGGACGGCTGCCAGGCGTCCCGCACCAGTGCACGGACGCGGCGGCGTCCGCGGTTGGTGAGGAAGAGGGTGCTCGTCGCCGAGTCGCCGAGTCTGACGCGGGACGGCAGCTGCCGCTGCAGGACGATGTCCCGCGGCGAACCCGCGACCACGAGGTCGAGCGCGCCGAGCGCGGCGGCGAGGACGAGCCACGCGATGAACGCCGGGGCGGCGTCGCCCGTGAGCACGCCGAGCACCACGATCGGCACGACGCCGAACGCGACGAGCGCGACGAACCTCCCGGTGACGGCCATCTAGATGGGCACCTGCACCTGCTGCATGATCGAGCGCAGGATCGCGTCGACCGAGACACCCTCGAGCTCTGCCTCGGGCCGCAGCTGCATGCGGTGGCGCCAGACCGGGAGCACCATCGTCTGCACGTGGTCGGGGGTGATCGACTGGTAGCCGCTCAGCCAGGCCCAGGCCTTCGCCGACGCGAGGAGGGCGGTCGTCCCTCGGGGGCTGACCCCGAGTCGGACGGACGGGCTGCGCCGCGTGGCGCGCGCGAGGTCGACGATGTAGGCGAGGACGTCGGCGCTGGCACCCACGCGTCCGACCTCGAGCTGGGCCGCCCGCAGATCGGCCGCGCCCATGACCGGCCTGACACCCGCAGCCGTGAGGTCGCGCGGGCTGAACCCGGCGGAATGCCGCCGGAGCACCTCCACCTCGACGTCGCGTTCGGGCACGTCGAGGACGAGCTTCAGCAGGAAGCGGTCGAGCTGCGCCTCGGGGAGCGTGTAGGTGCCCTCGTACTCGATCGGGTTCTGCGTGGCGGCCACGATGAACGGGTCCGGGAGTGGAAGCGAACGGCCGTCGACGCTGACCTGGCGCTCCTCCATCGCCTCCAGCAGGGCGGACTGGGTCTTCGGGGGTGTGCGGTTGATCTCGTCGGCGAGCAGGATGTTCGTGAACACCGGGCCCTCGCGGAACTCGAACTCGCCGGTCTTGGCGTCGTAGACGAGCGAGCCGGTGACGTCGCCGGGCATGAGGTCGGGCGTGAACTGCACGCGCTTCGTGTCCAGACTCAGCGCGTGGCTGAGTGATCGGACGAGGAGCGTCTTCGCGACGCCGGGCACACCCTCGAGGAGCGCGTGGCCCTTGGCGAGGAGTGCGATGACGAGCCCGGTGACGGCGGCGTCCTGACCCACGACGGCCTTGCCGACCTCGACGCGGACCTGGGCGAGTGCTCGCCGGAGATCGTCGGGGTTCGGTGCGGTGGATCCTGGCACGGGGGCGTCGGTCATGGATGGTTCCTTCCGGTGAGGTCCGTGGCGCGCGCGACGGCGGCTTCGAGGTCGAGCAGGTGATCGGACAGGGAGACGAGGTCGGCGTCGCTCGTCGGTACGGCGTCGAGCAGGACGGACCGCACGTGCCGGGGGTCGAGCCCGGTGAGTCCGGCGACCGTGTCGGCGACCTCGACGACGGAGGCGTGCCGGGAGAGGCCCGCGGCGACCGCGAGGCGGGACACGGTGCCGATCCGCAGCGCGTCGAGCGCCCGCTGACGGTTACCGGAGCGTTGGTAGAGGCGTGCGCGCCCCTCCATCGTCTCGCTCGCGCGGACCGCGACGGGCAGGTCCTCGATGACGAGCGGGCCGAAGCGGCGCCCGCGCCAGAACATGGCCAGGATCGCTGTGACGACAACGGTGCCGGTGACTCCGGCGACCCAGCTCGGCGTCAGCTCGTCGAGGCTCGGGGGACCGGTGACCGGCACGTCATCGAGGCTCGGCAGGTACCAGACCAACTGCGCGGTGGAGCCGAGCAGGCCGAGCGCCAGAGCGGCGTTCCCGGCCCGGTCGACGACGTCGTTCGTCAATGCGTCGGCCGAGCCGAGCAGCACCCGTGCGCCGTCCGCCTGCGTCACGACAGCACTCCCGCCGCTGTCGGCCGTGAAGCAGCCCTCGGCGTCGGCGTCGGTGGCCGTGTACAGCGTCCAGCCGCCGGTGACGGTGCCCGCCCGCTCGGCGGTGGGGTCGCCGCAGTCGGACGACAGGACGTCGGCGGCGTCCGAGCTGCCCGCGAACGAGACGCCGGGGAACAGGGTGCGGAGCGCCGCGGCCCGGGGGGTGACGACGACGAGTCCGGCGTCGGCGTCGCTCAACCGCTCGAGCTGCGAGGCGTCGAGCAGTCCGCTGGGATCGAACAGGAGGACGGTGCTGTCGGTGTCGTCGACCGCCTCGAGCGTCGCGTCGAGCGTGGTCGTCTCCGTGACGGTGACGCCCTCCTGGCGGAGCACCTGCGCGAGTGCGCGCCCACCGTTCGGAGTCTGGTTGCCCGGGCTGAGCAGGGCGGCGTCGATCGACGCGCCCCGCGTCGCGAACATGAGCACGAGGGCGATCCCGACCGCGAACACCGCCGCGATGATCCAGAACCGGTTCCGCCGCAGCCGGGTCCGCAGCCGCGGTGTGGCGACGTCGGGCTCGGGCTGCCGTTGCACCGTGGGCTTCGTCGCGAGCGTCACCGGACCAGCTCCTCGGGGTCGGCGAGGAGCCGCGGCGCGGCAGCGGAGAGCCGGGCGTCGAGCGCTTCGAGCTCCCGGTACTGTGCCTCGGTGCCCGTCGCCTCGAGGTAGCGGACGGCGTCGAAGACGTCCGCGGCGTCCGCGAGTGCGCGCCCGTCCTGCGGGAACGCGGCCGCCGCCCGTGCGGCGAAACCGTGCGCCGTCGTGCCGGGGGTGACCACGACGATCGTCCGCTCGGACAGTCCGCGAGCGATCGCCCGGTACAGCTCCTGGAGGGCGAGGGTCCAGTCGCCGGCCGCGGCGGCGGTCCTCGCATCCTGGCGCAACCGCTCCGCGGTCCGGTCGTCGCGTTCGCCGAAGAGGTCGAGCTGACGGGCGCTCCGGCGGTTGAGCCGGGGGACGCCCCACACGATGAACGCGATCACGATGCCGACGACGACCACGGTCATCGCGATGATCGGGAACAGGCCGGTGAAGGGCCCGTCTCCCGGCACCCGGAGCGAGTTCACCCAGTCCCAGAACGCCTTCGACACGATGTCCCACAGCGACGGCTGAGCCGTCTGGTATTCGGGCTTCGACAGTTCGCGCTGGAGCAGGTCCCGGGCGCCCGGCGCATCCGGGACGAGCGGGACGTCGAGGCGCGACGCGAGGAACAGCGGGCTCATCGGGTCGCTTTGCCTCCGGCGGCGGCGACGTCGAAGGGGTTGTCGACCGTCTCACGGCCGCCCGCGCGGGCCTCGACGAACCGCGCGAGGTCGAGGTCGAGCCCCTCCTTGCGCATCCGCAGGTCGACGTAGATGACCGCCGACGTGGCGCTGATGACGACGACCGTGATCGCGCCGATGATGACCGACACGAGCAGCGACAAGCCTTGCGCGGCGATGGTGGCGACGATCATCGTCGCCTCCGAGTCGACCCCGACGAACAGTACGGGGACGAGACTCGCGAGCAGGCTGATCGGGGTCGCGACGACCTGCGACGCGACACTGACGACCGAGGAGACGAGGAACTGGACGCCGAAGGTCCGCCAGAAGTAGCCGTCGGTCAGCCGCCACGAGCGAGCGAGCGAGGGGAAGACCTTGCCGTTCTCGAGGACGATGATGCTCGGTGTGAGGGAGAACTTGGTCCCGAGCCATACGGAAGCGGCGATCAGGACCAGCAGCGCGCCGATGCCCATGACCACCGTGAGGGCCACGCCCGCGGTCCCGCCGAGACCGGTCAGCACGAATCCGAGGCCCACCGCGACGGCGATGAACACCGTCACGACACCGATCAGGAGGAAGGTGTAGCCGATGAGGGGCAGGAATCGCGCCTTCGTGCGCCGCCAGAGCACGCCGAGCGGCAGCTTCTCACCGAGGGTGCCGCGAGCGACCTCTTGCGCGATGATGCCCTGCAGGATCGCGCTGCCGGCGATCGAGACCGCCACGGGGATGAGGAAGGACAGGATGATGGCCGTGATCGCCCCGGCGCTGATGGCGTCCTCCTCGCCGGGGGCCGCCTGCGACAGCCGGCTCAGTGAGAGCCAGGTGACGACGCCGACGATGACGAGGGAGAGGACGGCCGTGAGGCCCTGCAGGAGCAGAGCGCTCCCGAACGTCGCTTTGGGGTTGCGTCGCAGCACGAGGAACGGGGCGCCGAACCGGTCGCTGAAGGACAGCGGCCGGAGTGGGATGAGCCCGGGCTTCGGCGGCGGTGCCCATCCCTGCTGGGGACCAGGGGCCCAGGACGCATCGGTCGCGTACGGGTTCGCGTCGTAGGCGGCGGTCGGAGCGGAAGGAGGGGTCCCGTACCCGGGCTGCTGCACCTGGGGGTGCGGCTGATACGGCTGGGTGTACTGGGGTGGGACCTGCTGCGGATACGGCTGCTGGCCGTACCCCTGCTGCCGGTACGTCGCCTGCGGCGGAGAGCCGGGCTGCTGCGGGTACCCCTGCTGCTGCGACGGATACGCGGGTTGCTGTGGGGCTCCCTGCGGTGGCAGCGGCGGATACCCCTGCTGCGGTGGGAGCGGCTGCGGTGTCGCCGGTTCCGGCGTCACCGGCTGCTGTGGCCCCTGCGGCGTCGCCCACGGGTTCGGATCCTGATCGCCCATCTCGCCCCCGGCTCGCTGTTCCGTGTCCATCAGCAACACCCCCTCGCCGTCTCGAACCCCTCCATGTTGTCACACCGAGCCTGCCCGCGACCGGCGCTTCGGCGGTTCTCCTGGACACTTCGACTACGCTGAGGCGAGACGTAAGGACACCGGTCAGGCAGCGCGGCCGGCCGGTCACACCCGAGACGGAGCTATGAACGCACGCATCCTCGTCGTCGACGACGACACCGCACTCGCCGAGATGATCGGCATCGTGCTGCGCACCGAGGGCTTCGAGCCGTCGTTCTGCGCGGACGGCGGCGGCGCGCTCCAGGCGTTCCGCGACACCAAGCCCGACCTCGTGCTCCTCGACCTCATGCTCCCGGGGATCGACGGGATCGAGGTGTGCCGCCTGATCCGCCAGGAGTCGGGCGTCCCGGTGATCATGCTGACCGCGAAGTCCGACACCGCGGACGTGGTGAAGGGGCTCGAGTCCGGCGCCGACGACTACATGGTGAAGCCCTTCAACCCGAAAGAGCTCGTGGCCCGGATCCGCACGCGTCTGCGGGCGCCGGCCGCCGACCTCGCGGAGACGCTCCGCATCGGCGACCTCACGGTGGACGTCGCGGGCCATGAGGTCCGTCGCGCCGACGGGGTCATCGGGCTCACGCCGCTGGAGTTCGACCTCCTCCTCGCGCTGGCGAGCAAACCGCAGCAGGTCTTCACCCGTGAAATGCTGCTCGAACAGGTCTGGGGATACCACTACAAGGCCGACACCCGACTCGTGAACGTCCACGTGCAGCGGCTCCGCGCCAAGGTCGAGGAAGACCCCGACAACCCGAAGATCGTCATGACGGTGCGTGGCGTCGGATACCGCGCCGGCGCGGTCACCGGCTGATCCGACATGGCCTCCCGACTCGCCGGCTGGGCGGCCGACTGGCGGCTGTGGCGGAGGTGGCCGCAGCAGGTGCGCTCGCAGTGGCGGCGCTCGCTGCAGTTCCGGACGGTCGCCATCACGGTCGGCCTCTCGGGACTCGCCATCCTCCTGACCGGCGCCTACCTCTCGTTCAGCATCGGCAACGACCTGTTCCAATCCCGACTGCAGCAGGCGCTCGGCGGCTCCGGACGCGCCATCGCGTCCGCGCAGAGCATCCTCGACGCGTCCGACGCCAGTGAGCGGGTCGCGCTGCAGCAGCTCATGGGGACCGTGCGGACCGATCTCCAGACCACGTCGGGCAGCACCCTCATCGCCGCCTACCGCGCTCCCGGGCAGGACCCCAGTCAGGTCACGCCTCCGGGCTTCGAGTCGCCGGGACTCGGCGGGGGCGTCATCTCGGACGCGCTCAGTGAGGCGGTCCGGGCCGACCCGGACTCCCTCCAGTGGCAGTCGGTGACGCTGACCGCCGCCGACGGCTCGACCACTGCCGGCATCGTCGTCGGTTCCGTGGTGTCGATGCCGACCGCCGGCTCCTACGAGATCTACCTCGGTTTCGACCTGAGCGACTCGGAGCAGACGCTCGGCTTCGTCCAACGGACCCTCTTCGTCGCGGGCGTCGGCCTCATGATCCTCGTCGGCGGTGCCGCGTGGTTCATCGTCCGCTTCGTCGCGACACCGATCCGGTTCGCCGCCGAGACGAGTCAACGCCTCGCCGGCGGCGACCTCGACGTGCGGATGCCCGAGAAGGGCGAGGACGAGCTCGCCATCCTCGCCCGCTCCTTCAACGGGATGGCCGCCAGCATGCAGAAGCAGATCAAGGAACTCGCGGAGCTCTCGCTCGTGCAGCAGCGGTTCGTCTCGGACGTCTCGCACGAGCTGCGCACGCCCCTGACGACCATCCGCCTGGCAGGCGACGTGCTCTACGACCAGCGCGACTCGTTCCCACCGGCGACCGAGCGGACGGCGGAGCTCCTCCACGACCAGGTCGGGCGGTTCGAGATCCTGCTGGCCGATCTGCTGGAGATCAGCCGTTACGACGCCGGCAGCATCGAACTCGAACTGGAACCGACCAGCCTCGTCCATCTCGCGGAGGAGGTCGTGGAGGAGCTCCGGCCCCTTGCGGAGCCGACCGGTTCGGACCTCCGGATCGTCGCGCCCGGTGGATACTCGGCGGTCCTCATGGACCCGCGGCGCATCCGGCGGATCGTGCGCAACCTCGTCGGCAACGCCATCGAGCACGGCGAGGGCAAACCGATCGTCGTGTCGGTGGACAGCAACGAGTCCTCGGTCGCGATCGCGGTGCGCGACTACGGCCAGGGGATGACGCGCGAGGCTACCGAGCGCGTGTTCGACCGCTTCTGGCGCGCGGACCCGTCCCGCAAGCGCACCATCGGCGGCACCGGGCTCGGACTCGCGATCTCCCTCGAGGACGCGGTCCTGCACGAGGGGTGGCTGGAGGTCTGGTCGGAGCCCGCCGCCGGCTCGTCCTTCCGCCTCACCATCCCGCGCGAACCCGGGACGGAGATCGTCCGCTCGCCCATCAGCCTGCCGCCCGACGATGCGATCGAGTCCATCGTCGACGAGCTCACGGCGCCGACGACGCGCTCACTGCCGACCGTGCGATCGGCCGACGACGACAAGGAGGATGCTCGTGGCTGACGTCCCCGCACGATCGCCGAGACGACGATCCGCCGCGCGTCGGATCGCTGCGGCGGCGCTCCCGATGCTCCTCGCGGTGGTGCTCTGCGCCTGCGTGGGCATCCCGCGGGGCGGTTCCGTGCAGGACGGCGGCACGGTCGAGGGGGACGGCGGCGACGTCGACGTCAACTTCATCGCGCCTGGCCCGGCCGAGGGGGCGACGCCGGAGCAGACCCTCCGGGGGTTCATCGACGCCGCCGCGAGCCCGCAGAACAACTACGAGATCGCGCGGGAGTTCCTCGCGCCGGCGCTCCGGTCCGACTGGGATCCCGACGCCGGGGTGACCATCGACCAGGGCGGCCGCACGTTCGCCCCGGTCGCCGACACGGTGCAACTCACCGTCAGTCCCGTCGCGGCGGTCGACGACCGGGGTGAGTACCGCGAATCGGGGAACTCGTCGCCGCTCAGCTGGACCTACTCCTTCGAGCAGGTGCGGGGGGAGTGGCGGATCGCGGCCGCTCCGCCGGGCATCGTCCTCGAGGCGTCGACCTTCGCCGACGTCTTCGCTGCCTACTCCCTGAGCTACTTCGACCCGAGTTTCACCCGACTCGTCCCCGACCAGCGCTGGTTCCCCTCGCGGGCGTCGACCGCGACGAGGATCGTCGGGGCGCTGCTCGACGGACCGGCGGAATGGTTGAAGGGCGCGGTGGCGACGGCGTTCCCCGAGGGGACCTCGCTCACGAGCGACGCCGTTCCGGTCGAGGCCGGGACCGCGCGCGTGGACCTGACCAAACCGGCCCTGCAGGCGGACGCGGTCACCCTTCAGCGGATGCAGCTTCAGCTGAGCAGCAGTCTGGTGCAGCTGTCGGGCAGCGTCGGCGGGGTCGCCGCCGTCTCGAACGTCGCCATCACCGTCGTCGGCAACTCCACGCAGACGGTCTCGCCGCTGTCGCTCGCCGCACCGCGGGTCGACCCCCGGGCGCTCGTCCAGCGCGGGGACGAGTTCGGCTTCGCCTCGGGGAACCGGCTCGAGGCCGTGCCGGGGATCTCGACGGCGGTCGTGGCGGCCGGGGCAGACGCGGCCGTGTTGTCCGCCGACCACGACCAGGCCGCCGTCCGTTCCGCCGCCGGTGTCACGGTGATCCAGGCGGACGGCGACGTCCGGCTCGTCGACAACCGTCCGGGACTGCTCCCGCCGACGATGGACCCGTTCGGCTTCACCTGGACCGTGCCCGCGGCGGCGCCGTCCGCACTGCTCGCGCACGACGCCGCGGGTGGCACGGTGCAGGTCGCGACGAGTTGGACCGGCGCGTCCACGATCGATTCGATCCAGGTGTCCCGGGAGGGGACGCGCCTCGTCGCGCTGCTCAGGGACGGGACGCAGTCGCGGCTCGTGGCCGCCGCGATCATCCGCGGTGACCGGAACGCGCCGTTGCGACTCGGCGATCCCGTGGAGCTCCGCGTGATGTCCACGGAGGCGACGACCGTCACCTGGGTCGACGACATCACCGTCGCCGTCCTGCTGGGCGGCGGAGACGGGACGACGATCGTCACCCAGCAGATCGGCGGCCGCTCCGCACCCGTTCCGAAGCTGGCGGACGTCACGAACCTGGTCGGGGGTAACGGGCCGACGCAACTCCGGGCCCTGACGAGCGACGGCCGGCTGCTGCTGCCTCGCGGGTCGAGCTGGCAGGAGGCGGGCAGTGACGTCCGGTTCATCGCGACCCAGCTGGGGTCGCCCGACTGAGGGAGCGCGCTCCACAGGGCCGCTGGAGCTCGGAGCCGGCTGCGTCTCCGACGATGCGCCAGCCAGCGCGCTGTGAGGGCGCGACCATCGGATCATGCCGTCCTCGTCGAGTCGAAGCACACCCCTCGCTCATGCCCGCGAAGCCTGCCTGGACGCGTGGGCACTGCTCGTCCCGGTGACGTGCGCCGGGTGCGGTGCACCGGACCGGGGGCTGTGCGACGACTGCCGCGGGCGTCTGGTCCGGCAGGCGGCCTCCCACGACGACGCCCACCTCGTGCGGTGGACCGGCGCGGACGGTACCGCCGGTCTCGCCGCCCGTCGCTACGACGAGTTCCTCGGCGCCGTCCTCCTCGCCTACAAGGAGGACGCCCGGACAGGCCTCGTCCGACCGCTGGCCGCCGCACTCGAACCGGCGTTCCAGCTCGCCGTGCTCGAGGCGAGCCGGGCGACGGGCGGCGCCTCGCCGGAGATCGCGACGATCCCGGCCAGGCGACGCGCCGCCCGCGAGCGGGGCTTCCACCCGGTGGAGCAGCTCGCACGCCGGCTCGGCGCCCGACCGTCGCGCCCGCTGCGGTGGGCCCGGGAGCCCGCCGACCAGCGGGGCTTCGGTCGGGCGGAGCGCTTGGAGAACCTCGCCGGGGCCCTGGTCGCGCCGCGGCGGCTCGACGGGCGTCGCTTCCTCCTCGTGGAGGACGTCGTCACGACGGGGGCGACCGTCGGGGAAGCCGTCCGGGCGATGCACGACGGCGGAGGTCTCGTGGTCGGTGTCGCGGCCCTCGCCAGGGTCGGGCCGTGAACGGACGATGGGTCCCGGGGCCGGAAGATGAACGTTCCCTGAACGCCGCTGATGACTTCCGCAGGCTCGGGCACTACGGTGGCAGAACGGCGTGAAAGGACCGCCCGGGACCGGGTGGTCAGCCGGATGAGGAGGTCGAACGTGGATATCAACATCGTCGGACTTGGACTCGGCATCACCGATCGGTTCCGCGAGTACGCGACCGAGAAGGCGGAGAAGGTCGCCCATCTGGTCGAGCAGGCGCAGTCGCTCGACATCAAGGTGTCCCGCCATCACGACGCCAACGGACGCAAAGGCGAGGATCGCGTCGAGCTGACGCTCGTCGGCCCCGGACCGTTGGTTCGTGCGGAGTCGACCGGCTCCGACAAGTACGTTGCCTTCGATCTCGCGCTCGCGCGGATGCTGGAGCGCGTCCGCCGCTCGAAGGATCGCAAGAAGGAGCACCGGGGCAAGCACCGCACCTCCCTGCACGCCGCCAGCAGCGAGGGGTTCAGTGGCGTCGACATCACCCCTGCGGCGCCGGAGCTGCTCGAGCAGGTCGCGACCGGCAGCGTCGCGACGCTGACCCACGAGGACGAGGAGCAGGAAGCGTACTCACCCGTCGTCATCCGCACGAAGGAGTTCCCCGCGGAGTGGATGAGCGTCGAGGACGCCGTCGACCGCATGGAACTCGTCGGCCACGACTTCTTCCTGTTCATCGACGCCTCGTCGGAGCGGGCGAGCGTCGTGTACCGCCGCAAGGGCTGGGACTACGGCGTGATCAGCCTGGAGGACGGCTCGAACTAGCATCCCGCACCCCGACCGACGCGGTCGCCCGGTTCGCCGGGCGGCCGCGGCGTGGCATGTCGGTGCCGACCTCGAAGACGGCGTCGTGCACCCGCAGACGTGCCGAGGTCGCCTCGAGCCAGTCGAGCTCGGCCAGGGAACGTCGACGTCTGGCTTCGAGCCCGATCCACGCGATGTCGCCCTGCGGCGTCGGGGGGAGCGCCGACAGGTCGGCATCGAGCTGCTGCACGAGATCGAGCGCCCAGGCACGTTGGACGGCGATGACCCCGAACACGTCGACGCCGTCGAGTGACGCCGCGAGGGTGACCTTGTTCGGGAGCTCGTCCCGCGAGGCGCTCGCCGTGACGGGCGTCGCCCACCAGCGATCGACGACGTCGCGCCCGTCTGCGGTGATGCGGTAGAAGACATGCCCCTGAGCGTCCAGGGCGGCGCGCTCGACGAGCCCGTCCCGCTCGAGACGATCGAGGGTCGCATAGGCCTGGCCGACGTTGAGCGGTGTGTCGGGCGTCGTCCGCCGGTCGAACTCACCGCGCAGACGGTACCCGTAGTCGTCACCGAGCGCGAGGATCGCGAGCAGACCGTGCTTGACCGACATCGAACCTCCATGAAATACCTACGCCGTAGGGTGTCGCCAGCCTAGTGAGCCGTCCGTCCCTCGCTGCGGCGGCACTCCGTCGACATCCGGGCGCCCCTCGATACACAGCGTCCACTCAAGGGACTCCCCGCTAACATGTTCAGAGGACTGCCCCGTTCTGGTGCACCCCGTCCGCCCCGGTCAGTCGACCAGGACGGAGATCAGGAACACGTAATGGAGAGCAATTCGTGGCCTCACCACTTGAGAAGATCCTTCGCGTCGGCGAAGGGCGCATCCTCCGGAAGCTGACCAGCCTCACGAAGGCGGTCAATGCCCTCGAGGACGACTTCACGGAGTTGAGCGACGAGGAGCTGAAGAGCGAGACCGTCGAGCTGCGCGAGCGCTTCGAGAACGGCGAGACCCTCGACGACCTCCTCCCCGAGGCCTTCGCGGCGGTGCGCGAAGCTGCACGCCGCACGATCGGCATGCGCCACTTCGACGTCCAGATCATGGGTGGCGCCGCGCTGCACCTCGGCAACATCGCCGAGATGAAGACCGGTGAGGGCAAGACGCTCGTCGCGACCCTCCCGGCCTACCTCAACGCCATCGCCGGCAAGGGCGTGCACATCGTCACGGTGAACGACTACCTCGCGTCGTACCAGTCGGAGATCATGGGACGCGTCTTCCGTGCGCTCGGCATGACGACCGGCGTGATCGTCGAGGGACAGACACCGGAGCAGCGCCGCGAGCAGTACGCGGCCGACATCACCTACGGCACGAACAACCAGTTCGGGTTCGACTACCTTCGCGACAACATGGCGTGGCAGGCCAAGGACATGGTCCAGCGCGGCCACTTCTTCGCCGTCGTCGACGAGGTCGACTCCATCCTCATCGACGAGGCACGGACCCCGCTCATCATCTCCGGGAAGGCGTCCGGCGAGGCGAACCGCTGGTTCCAGGAGTTCGCCAGGCTCGCGGTGCGACTCGAGCCCGGCGAGGACTTCGAGGTCGATGAGAAGAAGCGCACCGTCGGTGTGCTCGAGCCCGGTATCGAGAAGGTCGAGGACTACCTCGGCATCGACAACCTCTACGAGTCGGCGAACACGCCGCTCATCTCCTTCCTGAACAACGCCATCAAGGCCCGCGCACTCTTCAAGAAGGACAAGGACTACGTCGTGATGAACGGCGAGGTGCTCATCGTCGACGAGCACACCGGTCGCATCCTGGTCGGACGTCGGTACAACGAGGGCATCCACCAGGCGATCGAGGCCAAGGAGGGTGTCGCCGTCCAGGCCGAGAACCAGACCCTCGCGACCGTGACGCTCCAGAACTACTTCCGTCTCTACGAGAAGCTGTCCGGCATGACCGGTACGGCCGAGACCGAGGCGGCCGAGTTCATGTCGACGTACAAGCTCGGCGTCGTCCCGATCCCGACCAACCGCCCGATGCAGCGCATCGACCAGTCGGACCTCGTGTACAAGAACGAGGAGGCGAAGTTCGCGCAGGTCGTCGAGGACATCGTCGAGCGCCACGAGCAGGGCCAGCCGGTCCTTGTGGGCACGACGAGCGTCGAGAAGAGCGAGTACCTGTCGAGGCTCCTCGCCAAGAAGGGCGTCAAGCACGAGGTCCTCAACGCGAAGAACCACGCGCGTGAGGCCGCCATCATCGCCCAGGCCGGTCGACTCGGCTCGGTCACCGTCGCCACCAACATGGCCGGTCGTGGAACCGACATCATGCTCGGCGGCAACGCCGAGTTCCTCGCCGTCGCGGAGATGAACGCCAAGGGGCTCAGCCCGATCGACACCCCCGAGGAGTACGAGGCCGCGTGGGACGACGTCTTCACCGAGGTGAAGGCAGCGGTCAAGGAGGAGGCCGACAAGGTCATCGACGCCGGCGGACTCTACGTGCTCGGTACCGAGCGCCATGAGTCGCGCCGCATCGACAACCAGTTGCGCGGTCGTTCCGGCCGTCAGGGCGACCCGGGCGAGAGTCGGTTCTACCTGTCCCTCACCGACGACCTCATGCGCCTGTTCAACGCCGGAGCCGCGGAGAGCCTCATGGGGCGTCAGAACGTGCCGGACGACCTCGCGATCGAGTCGAAGATCGTGAGCCGGGCGATCCGCAGCGCCCAGTCGCAGGTCGAGGCGCGGAACGCGGAGATCCGCAAGAACGTGCTCAAGTACGACGACGTCCTCAACCGGCAGCGCGAGGCGATCTATTCCGACCGCCGCCACATCCTCGAGGGCGACGATCTTCACGATCGTGCGCAGCAGTTCTTGGAGAGCGTCGTCGACGACGTCCTCGACGAGCACACCGGCGAGGGCAACGGCGACGACTGGGACTTCGACGCACTCTGGGCCGAACTGAAGACGCTCTACCCCGTCGGTCTCACGATCGACGAGGTCGTCCAGGAGGCCGGGACGAAGGGGCGGATCAACCGCGACTTCATGCGGCGCGAGATCCTCTCCGACGCCAAGCTCGCGTACAGCAACCGCGAGGAGTCGCTCGGTGCCCCGGCGATGCGTGAGCTCGAGCGCCGCGTCGTCCTCCAGGTCATCGACCGTCGCTGGCGCGACCACCTGTACGAGATGGACTACCTGAAGGACGGCATCGGTCTGCGGGCCATGGCGCAGCGCGACCCGCTGGTCGAGTACCAGCGTGAGGGCTACGCGATGTTCCAGCAGATGATGGGGCAGATCCGCGAGGAGAGCGTCGGCTTCCTCTTCAACCTCGAGGTGGAGGTCGCCGGCGAGGTCGACGCGGGCACCGCCGCACCGGCGATCACGGCCAAGGGCCTGACGCAGGAGACCCCCGACACCGAGAAGCTCAGCTACTCCGCCCCGAGCGAGCAGGGCGGGGTCGAGGTCCGCAACCAGCGCGGGCAGATCGAGAAGGCGGCCACCGAACGGGCGCAGCGTCTTCAGCAGACGAACCGTCCTGCCGGCGATGCGGCTCCCGCGACGAAGTCCGCCCCTGCCGCGAAGGCGTCGCGTGGGGCCTTCGGTCAGCAATCAGAGGCGCCCGCGGCTGCTCCGAGCAACCGTTCGGACCGCCGGAAGCAGGGCAAGAAGAAGTAGGCGGACGCCGCAACAGACGGGAGCCCTCCGGACCATGGTGACATCGGTCCGGAGGGCTCCCGTCTGTCGGGGCGGCGGAGGTGCCGCGGCGGTCAGAGCACGCTCACCGAGGTCGCCCGCCAGCGGCCGTCCAAGCCCTCCAATCGGATGGCCACGGCACGGGACCGGGCTCGCCCATGGACGATGACCACGGACTCGACGACGCCGTCTCGTGGCTCGGAGACGGTCACGGTGCCGATCGAGACGACCGGGACCGTACCCGGGACGCCTCGGACGCGCCGTGCCCGTTCGGCGAGGATCACGCGCTTCAGCAGGACGGTGTGCACGTCGGCCGTGATCCACCGCGCGAGCTGCGTGAGGTCTCGGGCTCCGGCGATCACCTCGATCACACTCCGGGTGAGGTTCTCGAGCAGTGGTCGCGGGTCGGGCAGTTCGGCTCGAGGCGCCGGCTGGGGTGCGAAGTAGTCGTCCGCGCCGGGGCGTGCGGCCGCGCGCGCCTCCCGCGTGCGTCGCTCGTGGAGCGGCGGTGCCGGCCGGAGGCGAGCCGTACGTGCTTCGGGCTCGTCGTCGTCGTGCCGGGCAGCGGTGCTCATAGGGCCTCCGAGGGGTGGGCGGCCGCCACGAGTCGGGCGACCAGAATCTGGCATGTCACACTCATCATGTCAGTTCCCCGGTGTCCAGGGCCAGAGGTCTGTGGAGAACGCAGGACGCGGACGCCCTCGGCGCACTACCGTCGGCGTATGCGTTGGGACAGCCTGTTCGACGATCTCGCCGGTCAGCTCGACGACGAGCTCGCCGTCGACGACGACGCCGTCCGCATCGAGGCCGAGCGGCTTCGGCGTGGGCGTCTGGCCCTCCGCGAGCGGCTGGTCGCCCTCTGCGGAGACGCCGACGCACCAGGACCGCTCGTCGTCGAACTCGTCGACGGGACGACCTGGCGGCTGCGGGTCCGGAGCATCGGGAAGGACTGGTTGCAGGCCGACTCCGGTACTCCGGGCGGCCGGGAGGTCGTCGTCCCGCTCGATGCGATCGCGGCGGTCGCCCTGACGCAGACCCAGATCGATTGGAGTCTCGACGACGTCGTGGTCCGTGAACCGCGACTGCTCGACCGCCTGACCGTGTCGTTCCTGCTCCGTGATCTCTGCCGACGCCGTGCGGCAGTGGTCGTGCGGACCCGGACGGGCAGCTGGACGGGCACGATCGACCGGGTGGGCCGGGACCACCTGGATCTGGCCGTCCACGAGCCGGGGTCGCCGCGCCGCAGTCGGGGCGTCGAGCAGATCCGTGTCATCGTGCTGGCGCAGGTCGTCGTCGTCGAGCGTGCCGGCTGAGGCGTCGCCAGGGGCGCCCGCCGGAGCCGGCGCTCAGTCGAGGGGTGGCACGGGCCGGAGTACCGGTGCGCCGGAGAACTCGGCGAGCTCGGTCAGCTGGGCCTGATGCCAGAGGCCTGCACGACGTGCCTCTTCGTACTGACCGCTGATGAAGGCTTCGAGTGCGGGGAACTCGATGCGCCATGGGCCGCTGCGCCCGATCCGGATGGCGGGCAGCTCGCCGCTCGAGATGAGCTCGGCCACGTGCTGGGCCGAGACGTTCAAGACCTCGGCCGTGTCGGCGACGGTGAGGAAGCGACCGAGCGGGGCCGCATCGCGCTGCGATTCCATTCCTCGATTATCCTCTCGCGCGAGCGGCGTCCGCCGGGCTGTGGATAACTTCGGCGCCATGTCCGGAGCCCGGGCAGCATGGGACCGGAGGCGGCGCACGGCGTGCCGATGAAGGAGGAGACGGTGCGGGGAAGCGAGCGGGGACACGGAGCGGAATCGGGAGGGGCGCGGGTCGAGGGTGGCGAACGGATGAGCGACCGTCTCGCGGGACTGCGGCCTGGTGTCGGCGGACGGCAGGTGTCCCGGTCGCGCATCTGGGTGGACCCACGCTTCCTCGTGGGCCTCATGCTGGTGGTCGTGTCGATCCTGGGGGTGTGGTGGCTCGTCACGACGTCGAGCCGGACGATCCCGGTGTATGCGGCCTCCGAGACGCTGACGCCTGGAACGCGCCTCGACCGCTCCTCGCTCCAAGTGATCGACGCACGTCTGGGATCGGTCGAAGGCGGGTACCTCGGAGCCGGTGCGGCGCCGCCGCCGGGAACCGTCGTCACCCGGACGATCGCAGCGGGCGAGCTCGTACCGCTCGACGCACTCGGCGAGGCGAGCGCCGTGGGCGTGACCACGCTCGTCGTCGAACCTGCCGGACGACTCGGCGCCGACATCGTGCCGGGTACCGTCGTCGACCTCTGGGCGGCCGCGCCGGACGGCGACGGGTACGGCGTGCCGGAGGTGCTGGTCTCGGCCGCGACGGTCGTCCGGGTCGGCGAGGAGGAAGGGCTCCTGTCCGGCCGCGGCTCGGTCGCCCTCGAGCTCGCGGTCCCGCGCTCGGCCGTCGCGACCGTGCTCTCGGCGACGGCTGCAGCGCACCTGCTGTCCGTGGTCCCGACCGAGCCCGGCGAACGCTGATGCTGCGCGTCGGGCTCGCCCTCGATCCACGGATCGAGGGCGAGGTCCTCGCGACGATGCTCGACCTCGGGCACCGCGTCGCCTGGCGCTGTCACGACGGCACCGGACTCGAGGAGCGCATCGGCACCGGTACGCCCGTCGACGTGCTGCTCGTGTCGCCCGGGACCGACCGCCTGCGCGCTGAACTCATCGATCTCGCGGACCGCGTGGGCACGAGGGTCGTGGCGCTCGCGTCGGGTGAGTCCGAGCGACGCCACGCGGCTGGGCTCGGTCTGGTGGACACCCTCCTCCTGCCGGTCGATCCCGACGAGCTGGATCGGACCATCGCGCCGCTCGACCTCGGCGGCGACGGCCCTCGTCCGGTCGCCCCGGCCGCCGGGCGGGTCATCGCGGTGTGGGGCGCGGCCGGGTCGCCCGGCACGACCACCGTCGCCGCGGGCATCGCCAGCGAGCTCGCCGCGCGCGGGCGCCGGGTCGTCCTCATCGACGCGGACACCTACGGGTCATCCGTCGCGGCGATGCTAGGCCTCCTCGACGAGGCACCCGGGTTCGCTGCGGCCTGCCGACTGGCCGGAAGCGGAGCACTCGACATCGAGCAGCTCGAGCGAATCGCGGTCGTCCATCCGTCGCCGTCCGGCGCGTTCCGGGTCCTGACCGGCATCTCGCGTGCGGCACGGTGGACGGAACTGTCGACGGAACGCGTCGCGACGACCATCGAACGGTGCCGGGCGTGGATGGACGACATCGTGATCGACACGGCGTTCTGCCTGGAGGCTGACGAGGAGATCTCGAGCGACCTGTTCGCGCCCAGACGGAACGGGGCGGCGTTCGCCGTCCTCGGATCCGCGGACCGGGTGGTGGAGGTCGGCGCGGCCGACCCGGTCGGGGTCACGAGGCTGCTCCGCGGCCACGCGGAGCTCGTCGAACTCGTCGACCCGTCGCGTATCTCGGTGGTGGTGAACCGGCTGCGTGGCGTGGCGCTCGGTACCGGCCCGGCCGGTCAATTGGCGTCCACGCTCTCCCGCTTCGGGGGGATCGAGGCGGCCGCGCTCCTGCCGGAGGATCAACGGGTGGTGGACGCCGCGGTGATCGCGGGGAGGAGTCTCCGCGATCAGGCCCCGCGCGGGGCGCTTCCCGTCGCGTTGCGCCGGTTCGTGTCCACCGTTCTCGACCACCAGCCGACGCCGGTGCGGGACCGCTCGCGGCGATCGGCGGGAGGGGCACGAGGGCGTCGTGCGCGGAGTGGGTCGCGCCGAGGAGAAGAGTCTTGATGAAGTCACTCAATACAATTGGTTGATCAACCGAATTTGCATTCGCTCACCGATATATGCATCTGCATTCTTCTCCGACTCGTCGCTATCCATTGGGTGATGAATTACTCCGGTATCGTGTCGGTATTCGGATTCGCTTGGGAGTGTTCGATATGATCGGATAACCGTCGGACTCACCACGGATATCTTCAGGAGGACCCCCATGGCTCAGAAAGTCATCACCACATACATCGACGATCTGGACGGCAGCGAACTCGCTTCCGGTGCAGGCGAGACCGTACGGTTCGCGATCGATGGAACCGAATACGAGATCGATCTCGGTGCGGACAATGCGAAGAACCTGCGCGAGTCGCTGAAGCCTTACATCGGAGCCGGACGCCCGGTCAAGCGGGGGCGCCGCACCTCGAGCACCAGCACTCGCAACAGCGCCGAGAACCTCGCCGCGATCCGTGAGTGGGCGGCGAAGAACGGACACGCCGTGTCGTCGCGCGGACGCATCCCCCAGGCGGTGCAGGACGCCTACCGCGCAGCGAACTGACGAGGCGCGTCCGATGACGGCGCCCAGTGGCCCACACGGGCCGCTGGGCGCCGTCATCATTCCAGGCCCGGCCTCCCAGCGGTCGTGGAGGGCACGTGCGGCGCGCTCGGTGTCGGCCTGCCGAGCCTAGACTGGAACGGTGTCGACGCTCAGTGATCTCGTTCTCGCCCAGGGCCGCTCCAGTGCAGCCGACGTGGAGTGGCTGCACATGCTGCTCGCGGACAGCCAACTCCTCGCGGATCTGGCGTTCGCCGATATCGTCATCTGGGTGCCGACGGATTCCGGCAGTTTCATAGCGGTCGCGCATTCGCGTCCGTCGAGTGCCGCGACGCTCTTCTATCGCGACTTCGTCGGTCAATCCATCAAACAGGAATGGCGCAAGCAGGTCACGGACTGTTTCGAGAGCGGACGGATCATCGAGTCGTCCGCGCCGGATTGGTATGAGGAGACCCCGACCAGGGTTCGTGCCGTGCCCGTCGCCCGGCGGATATCGCCGACCGAGACGACCAATGCCGACGGACCGATCGCGGTCATCACGCGTCATACCAATCTCGGTGAGGCTCGGACGCCGAGCCGGCAGGAACTCACCTTCAACGACTGCGCGAGCGACCTGTTCGAGATGATCGCGGTGGGCGACTTCCCCGATCTCGGAGCGCCGACCGGACCACGCCGGGGCGCGCCGCGCGCGAGCGACGGCCTGATCCGTCTCGATGTCGACGGCACCGTCACCTTCGCCAGCCCCAACGCGCTCTCGGCCTTCAACCGGATCGGATTCGCCGAGGAACTCGAGGGCGAGTCGCTCGCGGACGTCACGACCCATCTGCTCTCCGGGACGGGGACCGTCACCGTCGACGAATCGCTGCCACTCGTCGTCACCGGTCGGGCGCCTTGGCGGACCGACATCGAGGACAAGGGCGTGACGGTCTCCCTCCGGGCGATCCCGTTGCGGAGCCGGGGTGAGCGGGTGGGCGCGATCGTGCTCTGCCGCGACGTCAGCGAACTGCGTCACCAGGAGCAGGAACTCATCACCAAGGACGCGACGATCCGCGAGATCCACCACCGGGTGAAGAACAACCTCCAGACCGTCGCATCGCTCCTGCGGATCCAGGCCAGGCGGACGCACTCGGAGGACGCCCACGACGCCCTCACGCAGGCCATGCGGCGCGTGGCCGCCATCGCGGTCGTGCACGACACGCTGTCCGAGGGGCTCAATCAGAACGTCGACTTCGACGAGGTCTTCGAGCGCGTGCTCCTGCTCATCGCCGAAGTGGCGAGCTCGCACAACACCACGGTCCGCCCGAAGTCCTCCGGCTCCTTCGGCGTGCTCCCGAGCGAGTACGCGACGCCACTCGCCCTCGCGCTCACCGAACTCGTCACCAACGCGGTGGAGCACGGGCTCAACGGCCGCGACGGCGACGTCGAGATCACGGCCGACCGGACGGACGAGCTGCTGAGCGTGCAGGTCCGCGACAACGGCGTGGGGCTTCCGGAGGGGAAGGTCGGGTCCGGTCTCGGCACCCAGATCGTGCGGACGCTCATCCAGGGTGAACTGGGCGGGACGATCGACTGGCACACGCTCATGGGGAGCGGGACCGAGGTCACGATCGCGATCCCGATGCGATGGGTCGCCAAGAGCTGAGGTCCTGGTCCGTCGCGAACGGACGGAGACATGCGAGAACCCCGGGGCCGTTCGGCACCCGGGGTTCTCGTCTGCGACTAGGAGGCGCGGCGGGCGCGAGCCGCGCGACGCTTGAGGGCGCGACGCTCGTCTTCGCTGAGGCCGCCCCAGACGCCGGAGTCCTGGCCGGTCTCGAGCGCGTACTGGAGGCACAGCTCCGTGACACTGCAGGTGGCGCACACGGCCTTCGCCTTGTCGATCTGATCGACCGCCGGACCGGTGTTCCCGACCGGGAAGAACAATTCCGGGTCGACAGTCAGGCAGGCAGCTTTATCGCGCCAATCCATAGGGGAGCTCCTTTTATTGCATGGTGAGATTTCTTCAACCGAGTGAGGGGTCTCGGGAAGCGAAAGCCGAAATGCGAGGGGGATGATCGTCCGGGATTCGGGATCTGTCCACACCCTCGTGGACCTCATGTCGGCCTCAAACATGGTTTCATATCGGTAAGAGCAAATCAATAGTCAAGTTTGGGTGAACCCTGTGAGTACCGATCGAAACGCCGCCTCCGCTCCGAACCCACGGGAGCGTCGTCGTCCGGCGGTGCTGGCCTTCATCGTGCTGCTCGTCGCCGAGGCGCTGCTCATGATCGCGCTCTCGGCCTGGTTCCTCTTCGAGCTGGTCGCGGCGACGCCGGCCTCGTTCACGAGCGCGCTGGCGATCTTCGTCATCCTGCTCATCGCCACGGCGTTCGTCACGGCGCTCGCCGTCGGCGCGATCCGCGGACGGAGCTGGATCCGCGGGGGAGCGGTCACCTGGCAGCTCGTGCAGATCGCCGTCGCCGTCGGCGCGTTCCAGGGGGTCTTCGCGCAACCCGCGATCGGGTGGTTCCTGCTGCTGCCGTCGCTGGCCGTCCTCGGGCTCCTGTTCACGCCGGCGGTCGCCGCCGTGACCCGACGCGAGATCTGAGCACGACGGGTCGGGCGTGAGGGCCCGGCCGCGAGGCGTCAGGCGTCGAGGCCGAGGACCTTCCGGAGGCTCTTCACGTGGCCGGTGGCCTTGACGTTGTACCGGGCGAGGGTGATCGTACCGGTCTCGTCGATGACGAACGTCGAGCGGAGGACGCCCGTGACGATGCGTCCGTAGGAGTTCTTCTCACCGTAGGCTCCGTACGCCTGGTGGACCGTCAGCTCCGGGTCGCTGAGGAGCGGGAACGTGAGCCCGTCCTCCTCCTGGAAGGCCTTGAGCTTCTCGACGGAGTCCTTCGAGACGCCGAGCACGACGTACCCGGCACCGCCGAGCGATGCGAGGTTGTCGCGGAAGTCGCACGCCTGGGTGGTGCAGCCGGGCGTCATCGCCGCGGGGTAGAAGTAGAGGATCACCCGTCGTCCGGCGAAGTCGGACAGGGACACGCTGGCGCCGTCCTGATCGGTGAGGGTGAACGCGGGGGCCGGGTCGCCGGCGGACAGACGGAGTGCTTCAGGCATGCCCCAAGCCTAGTCAGGAGTACTGGTCTGCTTTGATCGTCGCGAAGGTTCCCAGCAGCCGTTGGAGCGAGTCGAGGCGTGCCGGGCCGTTCTCGCCGAGGCGTCCCTCGGCGACGGCCTCGATGATCGCGCAGTCGGGGGCGTCGGGCAGATGGGTGCAGCCACGCGGGCACTCGAGCGCGATCTCGGCGAGGTCGGTGAACGACTTCAGGATGTTGGCGGTGTCGACGTGTCCGAGGCCGAACGAGCGGACGCCCGGGGTGTCGATGGCCCATCCGGACCCTCCGGGAGCCTCGATGCGCAGGGAGACGGTCGACGAGGAGGTGTGGCGGCCTCGACCGGTGACGACGTTCACGTGCCCGGTGGCGCGCTCTGCGGTCGGGACGAGGGCGTTGACGAGGGTGGACTTGCCGACGCCCGAGTGGCCCACGAAGACCGTGTCGTGGCCGATGAGGGCCTCGGTGATCTCGGCGAGGGGGACGTCGTCCTCCCGGCTGCGGAACACGCGCAGGCCGAGCCCGGCGAAGTTCGCGAGGAACTCGTCGGGGTCCTGGAGGTCCGTCTTCGTGATGCAGAGGATCGGGGTGATCCCCGCGTCGTAGGCGGCGACGAGGTAGCGGTCGACGAGTCGGGCCCGTGGTTCGGGGTTCGCCGCAGCCACGACGATGAGCATCTGGTCCGCGTTGGCGACGACGACACGCTCCATGGCGTCGGTGTCGTCGCCACTGCGGCGGAGCAACGTGGTGCGCGGCACGATCCGCACGATGCGCGACAGCGTGCCCTCGGCACCGGAGGTGTCGCCGACGACGTCCACCCGGTCGCCGGTCACGATGGGCTGCTTGCGGAGTTCACGAGCGCGGGTCGACGTCAGGACGCGCTCCTCGGGCGTGCCCTCGTCGAGGAGCACCGTGTACCGACCGCGGTCGACCGCGAGGACTCGGGCGGTCAGTGCATCGAGGTGCTCGGGCCGTGTCTTCGTCCGTGGGCGGTTCGCCTTCGGGTTCGGCCGCATCCGGATGCTCGACTCGTCGAGTTCGAGTCGGTCGTCGTCGTCCTCGTCGTCGTTCCACCAGCTCATCGGATCAGGCCCCGAGCATCGCGTGCCACAGTTCGGTGAACTGCGGGAGCGTCTTGGCGGTCGTGGCGACGTTCTCGATGGTGACCCCTGGCACGACGAGACCGAGGATCGCCCCCGTGGTCGCCATACGGTGGTCGTGGTAGCTCGACCACTCGCCGCCGTGGAGGGGGCGCGGCTCGATGCGGAGACCGTCCGGCAGCTCCGTGACGGCGCCACCGAGCTTGTTGATCTCCGTCGCGAGCGCCGCGAGGCGGTCGGTCTCGTGGTGACGGATGTGTCCGATGCCCGTGATGGTCGACGGTCCGTCGGCGAGGGCCGCGAGCGCGGTGAGGGCGGGCGCGAGCTCGCCGCCGGTGGTCAGGTCGAGGTCGACCGCGGTGATCCGCTCGCCGCCGGTGACGGTGAGGCGGTCGCCGTCGAGGGTGACCGTCGCGCCGAAGCGGGGCAGGAGGTCCGCCAGGTCGGCACCGACCTGGGTGGTGGAGGTGGGCCAGCCGCGGAGCGTGACGCTTCCACCGGTGACGAGTGCCGCGGCGAGGAACGGTGCGGCGTTGGAGAGGTCGGGCTCGAGGTCGACGTCGAGCGCGGCGATCGTGCCGGGGGCGACGACCCACTCACCGACGGCGGGTTGTTCGACGGTGACCCCTCGGGCCGCGAGGGCCGCGATGGTCATCTCGATGTGCGGCAGGCTCGGCAGACGCTCGCCCTCGTGGACGAGGTGGAGGCCCTGCTCGAAGCGGGTTGCGGCCAGCAGGAGGCCGGACACGAACTGGCTCGACGACGACGCGTCGATCGTGAGCTTGCCACCCGTGACCGTGCCCGTGCCGTGCACCGTGAAGGGGAGCGCCTTCCGGCCGTCGTCGCTGATGTCGACGCCGAGCGCCTGGAGCGAGCCGATCATGGTGGCCATCGGCCGGTTCCTGGCCGAGGGGTCGGCGTCGAAGACGGTCGGCCCGAGGGCGAGGGCGGCCAGCGGCGGGACGAACCGCATGACGGTGCCGGCGAGCCCGCATTCGACGGTCGTGCTGCCGAACAGCTCGCCCGGCGTGACGAGCCAGTCCTTGCCGAACGCGCCCGACGCCGGTCGCTCGACGATGGTGGTCCCGAGTGCGCGCAGCGCCTCGACCATGTTGGTGCTGTCCATCGAGTGGAGCGGGGCGCGCAGGAGGGAGGGGCCGTCGGCCAGGGCGGCCAGGACGAGCTCGCGGTTCGTGAGGGACTTCGAGCCCGGGAGGGAGACGGTCGCATCGACCGGGCCGCCCGCGACGGGCGCCGGCCAGGCTGCGTCGTCGTGCTCGGGTTCGGCATCGCCGTACACGTCGAAATCTGGTGCGGAATACGGATTGGTCAACATTGGTTCCAACAGTAGTCGGGGTCGAGAGCAGAAGGAGGAGCGGATGTCCACAGCGGTACTGGAACGACCGGTGACGGAGGCCGATCACGGCCGTCTGGCGCTGGCCGTAGACTTGCCGGTGATGACCTCCGTCGACCCAGAAGCCCTTCCGGCCGAGCCGGACCCCCGATCACTGTTCGAAGCACAGGCACTGCCGTTCATCGATCAGTTGTACGGCGCTGCCATGCGCATGACGAAGAACCCGTCGGACGCTCAGGACCTCGTCCAGGAGACGTTCGTGAAGGCCTTCGCCGCGTTCGCGCAGTTCGAACAGGGCACCAACCTCAAGGCGTGGCTCTACCGCATCCTCACGAACACGTACATCAATACGTATCGGAAGAAGCAGCGCGAGCCGTACCAGGGCACCATCGACGACCTCGAGGACTGGCAGTTGGGCGGCGCCGAGTCGATCAGCGCCACCTCCAGCCGCTCTGCCGAGGCCGAAGCGATCGATCACCTGCCGGACAGCGACGTGAAGAACGCGTTGCAGGCCATCCCGGAGGACTTCCGCCTCGCGGTGTACCTCGCCGACGTGGAGGGCTTCGCTTACCAGGAGATCGCCGACATCATGAAAACGCCCATCGGGACCGTGATGAGTCGTCTGCACCGTGGCCGACGACTCCTCCGCGACCTGTTGGCCGATTACGCCGAGTCCCGGGGGTTCACCGTGACGAAGCAGGGGAGCAAGAAATGAGCGACTGCGGCTGCGACAAGGCCAAGAAGGACCTCGAGGAGTACCTCCGTCACGAGGTGTGCACGACCGAAGCGGCCGACATCCGCGAGCACCTCGCGAACTGCCCGGAGTGTCAGAACGAGGCGCTCGTCGCCCAGACCCTCACCGAGGCCGTCCAGCGGGCGTGCAAGGAGACGGCACCCGAAGACCTGAAGAACCAGGTCCTGGCGTCGCTGCGGGCCACCCAGGCGACGCACGAGAGCGCCTGACGGCGGACCGACCGCATCAGCCGGCACCGTCGAGGCGTGACTCCTCGACGTCCAGCATCCGCTGCGCCTTCGCCAGCACCTCGGAGGAGTAGCTCCCGGTCGCCCGCGCATCGAGGAGTGCATCGCGTTCGGCGTCGAGCACTCGGCGTCTGAGCTGCCGGAACTGCTCGTGCGGGCCGACTCCGGCATCGGTCCGTTCCGCTGCCGACTCGACGCGGATGAGGCTGCCCGTGCGCACCCGGTCGACGACCGCGGTGTCGAACGGCTCCCCGCCGTCCGTGCGCAGCTGCGGGTCGTCGAGGGCGGCCACACCGACGGTCGAGATCTCCTCCACGAGACCGGCCAGTTCGGCCATCGCCGCCTGCTCGTCCGTCCCGCCGACCCGGGTGAGCCGGATGACGAGCGGGAGGGAACCGCCCTGGAGCAGGAGGGTGACGATCGCGACCGTGAACGCGATGAGCACCAGCTCGGCGCGGTACGGGGTCTCGAGCGGGAGCGACTGCGCGGCGGCGATCGTGACGACACCACGCATCCCCGCCCAGGCGAGCACCGCGCCGCCCCGCCACCCGAGTCCTTCACGTTGCAGGAAGTCCAGGTCGGCGCTCCGACGGGCGATCGACCTCGAGAAGGCCGCCTTCCGCTTCGCGAACCGCGGATCCTCGGTCGCGTGTTCCTCGAGCCTGGCGGAGACCGCGTCGAGTCGCGGACGCCGGGCGAGCGCCTCCCGTTCGTCGCGTCGCAACGACCAGACGAGGACGCCGACGAACACGATGCGGACGACGATGAGGGTGATGGCGGTCAGCAACCCGAGGCCGATCGACGACCAGATGCCGAGGTCGTCCTGCTCCACCTGCGAGACGATGGCCTCGAGCTCGAGCCCCATGAGCAGGAACACCCCGTTCTCGAGGAGGAACTGCGTCGTCCGCCAGTTGATGCGCTCGCTGATGCGGTCCTGCGCGGTGAAGTACTTCGCGCTCTGATGCCCGGTGTAGAGTCCGGCGACGACGACCGACAGGACGCCTGAGGCGTGGAAGTGCTCGGCAGGCAGATACGCGATGAACGGCACGGCGAAGGAGATGACCGTCGTCAGGACCGGGTCGCCCAGGCGGGACCGGACACGGACCGTGATGAACCCGACGACGATCCCGATCGCGATCGCGAGCGCCACGGCGTAGGCGAAGTCGCCCAGGACGCCCCACAAGGAGACCGTGCCGGCGGTCGCGGCGATCGCGGAGCGCAGGAGGACGAGTGCCGAGGCGTCGTTCACGAGGCTCTCGCCTTCGAGGACGCTCACGAGGCGCGACGGCATGCCCAGCCGCTTGCCGATGGAGGTCGCGGCGACCGCGTCGGTCGGACTGACGACGGCGCCGAGGGCGATGCCGGCGGCAAGGCTCAGGTCGGGGAGGATCGTCGACAGGATCCAGCCGATGAGGACCGACGACACCACGACGAGGACGACCGAGAGCCCGGAGATCGCCTTGAGGTTGCGACGGAAGTCGACCAGCGGCACGTTGACGGCGGCCGAATAGAGGAGCGGGGGCAGCACGCCGGCGAGGATCCACTCCGGCTTGACCACGACGTCCGGTACGAACGGCAGATAGCTGAGGGCGAGCCCGACCAGGACGAGGATGAGCGGGGCTGCCACACGCAGCTTGTTCGCGAAGCGGGCCACCGCGACGATGGTCACCACCGCGACGACGGCGAGGAATGCGAAGTCCATGGCGTCAGCTTATTGGCGGTGGCTCACCGGCCACTCACGGATCGCTGTCGCCGTGCTGACCACCCGTGTCCAGACGACGACGACCGCCTGTCGGAACAGGCCGTCGTCGGTCGTGCGGCTGAGGTCAGAGCGCCAGCGCCGTGCGGAGGAGCTCCGCCTGCTCGGCGGCGTGACGTTTCGCCGACCCCGTGGCGGGGGAGGCGGACGCGGTGCGCGACACGTTGCGGATCGTCCGACCCTCGAGGTGCTTGGCGGCCTCCAGGCAGATGAACGGCCACGCGCCCTGGTTCTCCGGCTCGTCCTGCACCCACACCAGTTCGGCGTTCGGGTACTGCGCGACCACGGCGTTCAGCTCGGCCACCGGGACCGGGTAGAACTGCTCGACGCGGACGAGGGCGATCTCGTCGTTCGGCTGCTTCTGCAGCTCGCTGAGGAGGTCGTAGTGGATCTTCCCGGAGTGCAGGAGCACCCGCTTGACCGCGCCCTTGTCGGTGATCCGTGCGTCGTCGATCACCGGCTCGAAGCGGCCGGAGGTGAAGTCCGCCACCGGACTGGTCGCGCCACGCAGACGCAGCATCGCCTTCGGGGTGAAGACGACGAGCGGCCGACGCGGACGGGCGTACGCCTGGCGACGCAGGAGGTGGAAGTACGACGCGGGGGTCGACGGCCGTGCGACGGTCATGTTGTCCTCGGCGCAGAGCTGCAGGAACCGCTCGATCCGCGCGGACGAGTGGTCGGGACCCTGGCCTTCGTAGCCGTGGGGGAGGAGGAGCGTGACGCTCGACCGCTGCGACCACTTCTGCTCGGCGGAGGAGATGAACTCGTCGATGATCGTCTGCGCGCCGTTGGTGAAGTCGCCGAACTGCGCCTCCCACAGCACGAGCGCGTCGGCACGCTCGACCGAGTAGCCGTACTCGAAGCCCATGACCGCGTACTCGCTGAGGAGCGAGTCGTAGATCCAGAAGCGGGCCTGGTTGTCGCTGAGGTTGGCGAGCGGCAGCCACTCCTGGCCGTTCACCCGGTCGTGGAGGACGGCGTGGCGCTGCACGAAGGTGCCGCGACGGGAGTCCTGGCCGGACATCCGCACCGGGGTGCCCTCGATGAGCACGGATCCGAGCGCGAGCAGCTCTCCGAAGCCCCAGTCGATGTTGCCGTTGCGGCTCATGTCGAGTCGCTTCTCGAGGAGCTGCTGCACCTTCGGGTGCACGGTGAACCCGGCGGGCTTGTTGTTGAACGCGTCGCCGATGAGCTGCACGACACCTTCGGAGACGCCGGTCGTCTCGAGCTCGCCGGAGTAGCCGTCCTCGTCGAGGACCTCGGTCGGGATCGGCGTCGGCGAGGTCTGCTCGGCGTGCGTCTCCATGAAGGCGCGTTCGAGGCGGTCCTGGAAGTCGCGGTGCGCGGCCTCGTACTCCTCCTCGGTGATGTCGCCACGGCCGACCAGCGCTTCCGTGTAGAGCTTGCGGACGGAGCGCTTCGCCTCGATGAGGCTGTACATGAGCGGCTGCGTCATCGACGGGTCGTCGCCCTCGTTGTGACCGCGGCGGCGGTAGCACACGAGGTCGATGACGACGTCGCGCTTGAACTCCTGGCGGTACTCGAACGCGAGCTCCGCGACCCGGACGACGGCCTCGGGGTCGTCGCCGTTCACGTGGAAGATCGGTGCCTGGATGGTCTTCGCCACGTCGGTGTTGTAGATGGAGGAACGACCCTCGCCGGGAGGCGTGGTGAAGCCGACCTGGTTGTTGATGACGACGTGGACCGTGCCGCCCGTGCGGTAACCGCGCAGCTGGGACAGCTGCATGGTCTCGAGGACGACGCCCTGTCCAGCCATCGCCGCATCACCGTGGATGAGGATCGGGAGGGTGCCGAACGCGCCGATCGGCCCGCGGTCCTGCTTCGCGCGGACGATGCCCTCGAGCACGCCGTTGACGGCCTCGAGGTGCGAGGGGTTCGCGGCCAGGTAGACCGGGATCTCCCGCCCGTCCTCGGCCTTGAAGGTGCCCTCGGTGCCGAGGTGGTACTTCACGTCGCCGGAACCGTGGCTCGCCGGGTCCTGCGTCCCCTCGAACTCGCGGAAGATCTGACCGTAGGTCTTGCCGGCGATGTTCGTGAGGACGTTGAGGCGGCCGCGGTGGGCCATGCCGATCGCGACCTCGTCGAGCTGGGCCTGCGACGCGCCCTGGAGGATGGTGTCGAGGAGGGCGATGGTGGACTCGCCGCCCTCGAGGCTGAAGCGCTTCTGACCGACGTACTTCGTCTGCAGGAAGGTCTCGAAGGCCTCGGCCTCGTTGAGCTTGCCGAGGATGCGCATCTGCTCGTCGTGCGTCGGCTTCTCGTACTTGCGCTCGACTTTGCTCTGGATCCACTTGCGCTGCGCGGGGTCCTGGATGTGCATGTACTCGATGCCCGTGGTGCGGCAGTACGAGTCGCGGAGGACGCCGAGGATGTCGCGCAGCTTGGCCGTGCGGGCCGAGCCGAAGGCGCCGGTGACGAACTCGCGGTCGAGGTCCCAGAAGGTCAGGCCGTGGGTCTCGATCTCGAGGTCGGGGTGCGAGCGCTGCACGTACTCCAGCGGGTCGATGTCGGCCATGAGGTGGCCGCGGACGCGGAACGCGTTGATGAGCTCCTGCACGCGGGCGGTCTTGTCGACGGCGTCGGCGAGGTCGACGCTGATGTCGGGCGACCAGTGGATCGGGTCGTACGGGATGCGGAGCGCGGCGAAGATGTCCTGGTAGAAGCTGCGGCTGCCGATGAGCAGCTCGTGGACGACCTTGAGGAACTCGCCCGAGCCGGCACCCTGGATGACGCGGTGGTCGTAGGTGCTGGTGAGCGTGATCGTCTTGCCGATCGCCAGCTCGTTGAGCGTGCGCTCGGAGGCGCCCTGGAACTCGGCCGGGTACTCGAGGGCGCCGGCGCCGATGATGCAGCCCTGGCCCTTCATGAGGCGGGGGACCGAGTGCACGGTCCCGATGCCACCGGGGTTCGTGAGTGAGATCGTGACGCCCTGGAAGTCGGCTCCGGTGAGCTTGCCCTTGCGGGCGCGGGTCACGAGGTCCTCGTAGGCCGAGAGGTACTCGTTGAAGGTGAGGGTGTCGGCGCGCTTGATGCCCGGCACCATGAGGGCGCGCGAGCCGTCGGGCTTCGGGAGGTCGATGGCGATGCCGAGGTTGATGTGCGCCGGGGCGACGACCGTGGGCTTGCCGTCGGTCTCCTCGTAGTAGACGTTCTGGCTCGGGAAGTCCTTCAACGCCTGGATGAGGGCCCAACCGATGAGGTGGGTGAAGCTGACCTTGCCGCCTCTGGCGCGCTTCAGGTGGTTGTTGATGACGATGCGGTTGTCGATCATCAGCTTCGCCGGGATGGTGCGCACGCTCGTCGCGGTCGGGACCGTCAGACTCGCGTCCATGTTGGTGGCGAGCGACTTGGCCATGCCCTTCAGGACGGTGACCTTGTCGACGTCCTCCGGAGCGGGTCCGGTCTGGTCGCTCTTCGGCTGCTGGACCTGGTTCGGGCTCGTCATCGGGGCGTCGGCCGGGATCGGGGCCGGCTTCGCCTGGACCGAGGTGGTGCGGGCGACCGGCTGAGCGCCGATGACCTGGATCGGGGCCGTCGGCGGGTTGACGCGGGCCGACTCGTCCGTCGCGGCAGGGGCGGGGGCCGACGCCGTGGCGCCGGCGGCTGCCGCACCGTCGTCCGGCTGGCCGCCCGTCGTTCCCTGGGCTGCGCCGTTCACCGGCCGGTAGTGCTCGAGGATCGGCCACCAGGAGCGGTCCACGGAATCCTTGTCGACGAGGTACTGCTCGTACATCTCGTCGACGAGCCATTCATTGGCTCCGAATTCGTTCGTTGCGCCGTCATCGGCGCCCACTCCGGTCATCTGGCTCGACACCGTCGATCGCCCACTCTCTCCGTTGAATTCTCACTGTTTGCAGGCAGGGAACATGCCCGCACGATCCAGTCATCAAGCCTAAACCCATTCCGGCGTCGGTGCGGCTCGGACGCCGGTCGGGATACGGTGTTCTCATGCGGTTCATCGGTGAGATTCCCAGCCACGACCTGACGTACTCGGACGTGTTCCTCGTCCCCAGCCGCTCCGGGATCACGAGTCGACTCGACGTCGACCTGGCCCCGGACGACGCCACCGGCGCCACGATCCCGATCGTCTCCGCCAACATGAACTCCGTCACCGGGCCTCGCCTCGCGGCAGCCCTGGCGCGCCGCGGCGGACTCGGCGTCCTGCCGCAGGACATGCCGCTCCAGGAGCTCGACGCGGCGATCCGCTGGGTCAAGGAGCAGCCGGTCGCCTTCGACACCCCGCTCATCATGCGCGCCGACCAGACCGCGGCCGACGCGCTGCGCCTGATCCCCGCGGTCGCCGGTCACGGCATCGTGCTCCACGACGAGCGCGACGCCTTCGCCGGCTGCATCCCGGCCGCGCGCCTCGCCACGGCGCTGCCCGACGCGCGACTCGGCGACCTCGCTCGCGGATCGCTCGCCTCGATCGACGCCGACGACGTGACCGGTGGCCGGGCCGCGTTCGACCTCATGGTCGCCGCCGACCTCGAGTTCGCTCCCGTGCTGCACCACGGCGCGGTCGTCGGCACCCTCAGTCGCACGAGCGCGCTCCGGTCGACCATCTACAGGCCGGCGCTCGACGCGTCGGGCCGGCTGCGGGTCGCCGCGGCGATCGGCATCAACGGTGACGTCGCCGTGAAGGCGCAGGCGCTCGCCGCCGCCGGGGTGGACGTCCTCGTGATCGACACCGCCCACGGGCACCAGGAGGGCATGCTCCGGGCGATCGCGGCCGTCCGTGCCCTCGGTCTCGGCCTCCCGATCGTCGCCGGGAACGTCGTGTCCGCCGTCGCGGTGCAGGACCTCGTCGACGCCGGAGCGGACATCCTCAAGGTCGGGGTCGGCCCCGGTGCGATGTGCACCACGCGGATGATGACCGCGGTCGGACGTCCGCAGTTCTCGGCCGTGCTCGAGACGGCCGCGACCGCCCGCGCGCTCGGCGCGAAGGTCTGGGCGGACGGTGGCGTCCGCTACCCGCGTGACGTCGCCCTCGCCCTCGCCGCGGGCGCGTCCTCGGTCATGATCGGTTCCTGGTTCGCCGGCACGATCGAAGCCCCCGGTGAGCTGCAGCGCGCCGCCGACGGGTCGCTGTACAAGGAGAGCTGGGGCATGGCGTCGACCAAGGCCGTGCACGAGCGCTTCGGCCGACTCGATCCGTTCGAACTCGCGCGGAAGACGCTCTTCGCCGAGGGCATCTCGTCCTCCCGCATCACGATCGACCCGCTCCGGCCCTCGGTCGAGGATCTCCTCGACATGATCACCGCCGGTGTGCGCTCGTCGTTCACCTACGCGGGTGCCGACTCGGTCCCCGGCTTCCACGAGCGCGCCATCGTCGGCGTCCAGTCGGCCGCCGGGTACGAGGAGGGCAAGGCGCTGCCCGTCTCCTGGTGAGCCGCGGTGCTGGTGCGGCTCGCACGACCGCGGTGGGATGATGGGCCCATGGTGGTGAACGGTGGGACGCACGGGTTCGGTGTCGGCATGCAGGTCCTCGTGCTCGTGGACCCGGCGTCCGACCCCTCGACGGGGGAGCGTGCCTCCGGGGTCATCGTGGCACCCGGACGCCAGCGTGCCGCGGCGTTCGTCTCGGTGTGGACCGAACAGCTGACGACGTGGATCGTCGAGTTCGACGAACCCTTCACTGCGCCCGACGGCAGCGGCCCGCACGAATCGGCCGAGGTCCGCGAGACCTACCTCATCCCGGCGCCGTTCGCCGAGGCGTCGGAGTCCGTCGACGCCTGACCGCCGCGTGCTCGCTCAGGCCAGCGACCGGTCCATGATGGCCGAGGACAGCGCCTCCACCGGGCCGGCCGCGGCCAACGGGTTCGCGAGCAGGGTGAAGTCGACGCCGCCCAGGGTCGGGAGTTCCAGCCGGTTGCTCAGCATGACGAGGTCGCTCGGGATCAAGCTGCGCGGGAAGACCGCGACCCCGAGCCCGGCCCGCACGGCCGCGAGGACGCCGTTCACCTCCCGGGTGCTGCAGGTGATCCGCCAGGTGCGCCCGGCGGCCTCCAGGGCATCGATCGCCAGCTGGCGGGAGAGACTCGGGTCCTGATAGGCGATCAGGGGGACGGGTTGGCCCGGTTCGATCGTGGTCTTCTCGAGACCGACCCAGACCATCGAGTCGGTCCGCACGAGCTTGCCCTCGTTCTGGCCGGGGTGCATCTTGATGAAGATGAGGTCGAGGGCACCCGCCTTCAGTCGGCGGTAGAGCGGCCCGCTCTGGTTCACCGTCAGTTCGAGGTTCAGTTGCGGGTGCCCCTGACGGAAGTGCCGCAGGATCCGGGGGAGCTGGGTCATCGCGAGGTCGTCGGCGGCCCCGAAGCGGAGTCGGCCGCTCATCGCCGAGCCGGTGAAGTAGCTCTCCGCCGAGGCGTGTGCAGCGAGGATGGTCCGCGCGAACCCGGCCATCGCATCACCATTGTCGGTCAGGCGGACCGCCCTCGTGTCCCGGACGACCAGCCACCGGCCGGCGGCCTCCTCGAGCCGTCGGATCTGCTGACTGACCGTCGGCTGGCTCAGCCCGAGCTGCGCGGCGGCGCGCGTGAAGTTCTTCGTCTCGGCGACGGCCAGGAAGGTGCGCAGCAGGGCGGGGTCGAACATGCGTGAGCCGATCATTCGGGAATCGAATAGGACTGATAGGGATCATCCTGCTCGGAAATGGCCGTGTCGGCAATAGCGTGGATGGGAGCCGACGGCCTCCGCGGCTCCACCCATACGACACGCACTCGACATACGAAACGCTGGCTCTCTTCGTGACCCCTCCCTCCGACACCGCCGTCGCTCCACCGCCGCCCACCGCCCCCATGCCGATCGTGGGGGAGCGCCCCGCCTGGCGGGACACCTTCTCCTCGCTCCGCGTCCCGAACTTCCGGCTCTTCACGATCGGGCACATCGTCGCGACGACCGCGATCGGGATGCAGCGCATCGCGCAGGACTGGCTCGTCCTCGAGCTCTCCGGCAGCGTCGCCGCCGTCGGGATCACGGTCGCCATGCAGTTCGCGCCCATGCTGCTGTTCGGACTCCTCGGCGGGGTCATCGCGGACCGCTACTCGAAGCGCGTGCTGCTCATGATCACCCAGTCGCTCGCCGCCGTCCTCGCGGTCGCGCTGTCGATCCTGACGCTCAGCGGCGCGGTCGAGGTGTGGCACATCTACGTCATCGCCTTCATGCTCGGCCTCGTCACCGTCGTCGACAACCCCGCGAGACAGGTGTTCGTCAACGAGCTCGTGGGTCCGGCGAGGCTGCGGAACGCCATCAGCCTCAACTCCGCCGTCTTCCAGCTCGGCCAGCTCGTCGGTCCGGCCGTCGGCGGTGTCCTCATCACCGCCGTCGGTTCCGGATGGTCCTTCGCGATCAACGCCCTCGCCTGCTCCGGCGTCGTGCTCACCCTGGCGCTCATGCGGGTCTCGGAACTCGTCCCGACCCCGGTCGTCGCGAAGGCGAAGGGCCAGCTCAAGGAGGGGCTCGGCTACGCCATGCGGAAGCCGGCCATCCGGTGGACGGTCATCATGGTCGCGTTCATGTCGGTGTTCGCCTTCAACCTGCCGGTCCTGCTCGCCGCCTACGCGTCGGACGTCTTCGACATCGGCGCGAGCGGCTACGGGTTCCTCAACGCCCTCGTCGCCGTCGGCGCGCTGACCGGGGCGCTCGCGTCGACGAGGCGTGGGGGTGTGGACCTGCGCATCGTGATCGTCGCGGCGGCGGCGGTCGGCGTCCTGCAGGCGGCCGCCGGAGCGATGCCCGTCCTCCTCCCCTTCGCCCTCCTGCTCGTCGCGGGTGGGGTGGCGAACCTCCTCTTCATCACGGCGGCGAACTCCCTCGTCCAGCTGTCGTCCAACATGGCGATCCGCGGCCGGGTGATGTCGCTGTACATCCTCGTGCTGCTCGGCGGTCAGTCGATCGGCGGTCCGCTCATGGGCTGGCTCGTCGAGGTCGCCGGGGCGCACGTGGGCATGATCGTCTCGGGTGGGGTCCCGGCGCTCGCCGCGGCCTGCATCGGTGTACGGTTCCTCCTCCTGCGGCGTCGGAAGCGTCGCGCGGCCGAGGAGCGCCTGCGTCTGGCGGAGGCTGAGAAGAACCCCGGAAATCCGGGGTCCACAGCCGCGGATGTCCGATAGACTCGTCCGCACAATGGACGACCCTCCTTCAGACAGATCCCCCGGCCACCATCCCAGCCCCGTGCTGACCCGATCACGGGAGACGACCGCCCACCCGGGCGACGGAACCCTCACTCCGGCATCGACCGCTCAGCACGGACGGGATCGTCATGTCTGAGTGGATCATGCTCGGCGTCGGCCTCGTACTGACCATCGGGACGGGCTTCTTCGTCGCCTCCGAGTTCGCGCTCGTGAACCTCGACCGCGCCGACCTCGAGGCCCGCCGCGACCGCGGTGAGACCCGCCTGACGATGACGATCGCGGCGCTCAAGATCACCTCGACGCACCTGTCGAGCGCGCAGCTCGGGATCACCCTGACCACCCTCCTCACCGGCTACACCATGGAGCCGGCGCTGTCGTCGATGCTCGCCGGCCCGCTCGGCTCCATCGGGATCCCCGAGGGCGTCGTCGCCGTCGTGGCGACGATCGTCGCGATCACCCTGGCGACGCTGCTCAGCATGATCATCGGTGAGCTCGTCCCGAAGAACTTCGCGCTCGCGCTGCCCCGACAGACGGCCAAGTTCGTCGTCCCGTTCCAGACGGCCTTCACCTGGGTGTTCAAGCCCGCCATCGTCGTCCTCAACGGCAGCGCCAACGGCCTGCTGCGGTCGATGGGCATCGAGCCCAAGGAGGAGCTGTCCGGAGCCCGGACGGCCGAGGAGCTGTCGTCGCTCGTGCGTCGATCGGCGCTCGAGGGCACGCTCGAGGCCGACACCGCGACCCTGCTCAACCGCACCCTCCGCTTCTCGAGCCACGATGCCTCGGACGTCATGACGCCGCGGCCGCGCATCGCGTCGATCCAGCGCGGCGAACCCGCCCAGGCGGTGCTCGCCCTCGCGAGGTCGACCGGCCACTCGCGCTTCCCGGTCACCGATGCCGACGTCGACGACATCACCGGTGTCGTGCACGTGAAGCAGGCCATCGCGGTCCCTCGCGACCGCCGCGGCGAGGTGCCCGTCTCCGCGCTGCAGTCTCCCGCCCTGCGCGTCCCCGAGACGATGAAGCTGGACGTGCTGCTCTCGCAGCTGCGCGGACGTGGCTACCAGATGGCCGTCGTGGTCGACGAGTACGGCGGCACCGCCGGCGTGACCACCCTCGAGGACCTCGTCGAGGAACTCGTGGGCGAGGTCGCCGACGAGCACGACCGTTCGCGTGCCGGGGTGGTCCGCGGACGCGACTCCACGACCTTCCCAGGCAGCCTCCGTCCCGACGAACTCCTCGAGCGCGCCGGCGTCCGCGTCCCCGAGGACGGTCCGTACGAGACGGTCGCGGGCTACGTCATGAGCGAGCTCGGACGGCTGGCGGTCTCGGGCGACGAGCTCGAGCTCGAGGACGGCACGCTCCGCGTGGAGCGACTCGACGGCCGACGGATCGATCGGATCCGATTCACCCCGAGACCCGTCGTGTCGGAGGACGGTGGTGACGTATGAGCGACTGGGCAGGAATCGCCTGGCTCGTCGTGCTGCTGCTCGCGAACGCCTTCTTCGTCGGTGCCGAGTTCGCGGTCATCTCCGCGCGACGATCGCAGATCGAACCCCTCGCCGAGCAGGGGAGCCGGAGCGCGAAGACCGCGCTGTGGGCCATGGAACACGCCACGCTCATGTTGGCGACGAGTCAGTTGGGCATCACCGTCTGCTCGCTGCTCATCCTGAACGTCTCCGAACCGGCGATCCACCACCTGCTGGAGGTGCCGTTGGCGCTCACCGGTTGGCCGGAGGAGACCATCGGTACGGTGGCGTTCATCATCGCGCTGCTGCTCGTCTCCTACCTCCACGTGGTCTTCGGCGAGATGGTCCCGAAGAACCTCTCCTTCTCGATCCCGGATCGCGCGGTGCTGCTGCTCGCTCCGCCGCTCGTCTTCGTGGCGCGCGTCTTCCGCCCGATCATCGTGTCCCTCAACGCGACCGCGAACGCCGTCCTCCGCCTGTTCCGGGTGGAGCCGAAGAACGAGGCCGCGAGTGCGTTCACGCTGGACGAGGTGGCGACCATCGTCGACCAGTCCACCCGCGAGGGTGTGCTCACCGACTCGACGGGTGCGCTCGTGGCGGCGTTCGAGTTCACCGAGAAGAAGGTCCACGACGTGGCCCTGCCGCTCGGGAGCCTCATCACGCTGACGGAGGAGGCCACTCCTTCGGACGTCGAGCGGGCCGTCGCGAAGTACGGCTACTCGCGGTACGTGATCGTCGACGACGAGTCGGTGCCGATCGGCTACCTCCACCTGAAGGACGTCCTGCGGTACGACGACCTCGACGGCAGCGGCGACGAGGAGCGTCCGGTGCCCGCGAAGCACATCAGGCAGCTGGTGTCGGTGTTCGAGGATTCAGACGTCGAAGACGCGCTGACCACGATGCGTCGCTCGGGAGCGCACGTCGCCCGGGTGTTCGACGAAGCGGGCTCCACCACCGGGGTCCTCTTCCTCGAGGACATCATCGAGGAACTCGTCGGAGAGGTCCAGGACGCCACGCGGCGTCGCTGATCGGAGGCCTGAGCGCCGACACGACGACGGCCCGCACGCGATCGCGTGCGGGCCGTCGTCGTGTCGGGGTGGTGCTCAGGCGCGCGGCTTGGCCCGCTCGTACTGGCCCGGCCAAGCCACCTCCACGCCGAGCTCGGTGGCGGCGCGCAGCGCGAAGTGCGGATCGCGGAGCGCCTCGCGGGCGACCATGACCGCCTCCGCCTGCCCGTCGGCGACGATTGCCGCCGCCTGCTGGGCGTCGGTGATGAGCCCGACGGCGCTCGTGTCGACACCCGTCGACCCGATGTGCGCCGCGAACGGCACCTGGTACCCGGGGGAGAGCGGGATGCGGACGCCGCCGACGGCTCCACCGGTGGAGATGTCGAAGAAGTCGGCCCCGCGTTCGGCGCACCAGGCGGCGACGGTCGCGGTCTGGTGCTCGTCCCATCCATCGTCGACCCAGTCCGTGGCCGAGAACCGGACGAACAGCGGCAGACCGGCCGGGAGGACGCCGCGCACCGCCTCGACGACCCGCAGGAGGAGCTTGGCCCGGTTCTCGAGCGAGCCGCCGTAGCCGTCCTCGCGGTGGTTGACGAGCGGTGAGAGGAACTGGTGCAGCAGGTAGCCGTGCGCGGCATGGAGTTCGATGACCTGGAAGCCGGCGTCGACCGACCGGACGGCCGCCGCGCGGAAGTCGTCGACGACGCGGTCGATGCCCTCGTCGTCGAGGGCCTCCGGGACCGCATAGCCCGGGAAGGCCTCGGGCGACGGCGCGACGGTCGGCCAGCCGCCCTCCTGGAGCGGCACGCTGCCCTGTCCGACGGTGCCCCAGGGGGCGAACGTGGACGCCTTCCGGCCGGCGTGCGCGAGCTGGATGCCGGGAACCGAACCCTGCTCGGTGATGAACGCGGTGATCCGTCGCCAGGCATCGCGCTGTTCGTCGTTCCAGATGCCAGCGTCCTGGGGCGAGATCCGACCCTCGGGGCTGATCGCCGCCGCCTCGGAGATGACGAGGCCGAAGCGGCCCGCCGCGAACTGGCCGAGGTGCATGAGGTGCCAATCGGTCGGGACGCCGTCTCGGGCGGTGACGCTGTACTGGCACATCGGGGCGATCCACAGGCGGTTGGGGATGGTGAGGTCGCGGATGGTGATCGGATCGAACAGCTGGGGCACGGAACTCCTCGGGGTCTCAGGGCGACGGGCGTCGCCACCCGGCCCAACGTTCCAGCAGGCGTTCGGATTCCCGCCTCCGGGATGACCGACGATCGACGGTTCAGAGCCAGACCGCCGCGACGACTGGCCTAGGGTGATGGCATGGCCGAACCGCGACTCTGGACCCCTGCCGACGCACGAGACTGGATCGCCGTGCCCGACGCCGACTCGGACAAGTACTCCCGGGGCGTGTTGGGTGTGGTGACCGGGTCCGACCGCTACCCGGGTGCCGCCGTCATCGGTGTCGAGGCGGCGATCCGCACCGGGGTCGGCATGGTCCGCTACCTCGGCGCCGATCGACCGGCCGACCTCGTCCTGCAGCGTCGGCCCGAGATCGTGACGGCGGAGGGGCGCGTGCAGGCGTGGCTCATCGGCTCCGGCATGGACCCCGGCAAGCTGACCCGCGAGGAGAGCTCCCTGCTCGACGCCGCCCTGCATGGGGGCGAGCCGGTCGTCGCCGATGCCGGGTCGCTCCGTCGCGTCACCGCGGGCGCTCACCAGCGGGCGTTCGGTGTCGACGAGTCGTGGCGCATCGTGGCCACTCCCCACGTGGGAGAACTGGCGACCATGTTGAGCGGCCTGGGGAGCCCGGCCGAGGTCGGGGCCATCCGTGCCGATCCGGTGTCGTACGCGGGCGACGTCGCCGCCCGCCTCGGCATCGTCGTGGTGCTGAAAGGCGGCACGACCCACGTGGTCGCGCCGGACGGCGACGCCATCACGGTCCCCGGCGGATCGCCCTGGCTCGCGACCGCCGGCACCGGCGACGCCCTGGCGGGGATCATCGGGGCGCTCGTCGCCACGAACGCCGAGCGCGTGCTCGCCGACCCCGGCTGCCTCGCGAGCGTGGCGGCCAGCGGGGTGCTCCTGCACGCGGCCGCCGGGGATGCGGCGGCAGCCGAGGGCCCGCTGGCTGCGCTCGACGTGGCCGAAGCGGTGCGCGGTGTCGTCGGTGGTCTCCTGCGCTGAACGATCGTTCATCGGTGGACGAAGGACAACTCCCAGAACGCTCATAGCTCGCCCATAGGGAAGCTCAGGACACTGGTGCCACCGCGGCGGAGACCTCGCCGCGGCGGCCGCCGCACCGCGGCCCACACATCGCCCGAGGAGATTGAACGATGCGCAACCCCACCACCAGCCAGCCTCCCTTCCACGCACCACGACTGTCCGTGGCGGCGAAGAAGACGACCTTCGCGGCCCTGACCGGCCTCACCCTCGTCGGCAGCCTGGCCGGTTGCTCGGCGGCCGACGCCGGTGGCTCGACCACGACCACGTCGCCCGAGACGAAGAGCACCGCGACCCCGCAGGCGACCGGCTCCACCGACGCCGCAGCGGGCTCCGGCTCCACCGACTACCAGGACGGCTCCTACACCGCGGACGGCAGCTACCAGTCGCCGAACGGCACCGAGTCGATCACGGTGACCGTCACCCTCGCCGAGGACAAGGTCACGGCGGTCGACGTCGTCTCGCACGCCGAGAGCGCGAACAGCAAGCGCTACCAGGCGGAGTTCATCTCCGGGATCGCCGCCGAGGTGGTCGGCAAGGACATCGACGACCTCAAGGTCTCCAAGGTCGCCGGTTCCTCGCTCACGAGCGGTGGCTTCAACGCGGCCATCGACACGATCAAGACCGAAGCGAAGGGCTGAGCCGCGGGGCCGGACCGACGATGAGCGAGACGACACTGCGCTTCGAGGCGATCGGCACCGGATGGGAGCTCGACACGGCTCTCCCGCTCGAGCCTGAGACCGCTGAGGCCGTCGCGGCGTGCATCGACCGGTTCGACCGGACCTGGTCGAGGTTCCGGGACGACGCGTTCATCGCTCAGTTCGCCGCCGGTCCGGTCTCGACCGCCTTCCCCGACGACGCGCGCGAGGATGCGGTCGCACTGCTCGACACGTACCGGCGTCTGTACGATGCCACCGCCGGGGCCGTGACGCCGTTCATCGGCACCTCGCTCGAACGGCTCGGCTACGACGCCTCCTACTCGCTCGTCCCCCAGGGCCCGGCGGTCGCCGCCCCGCACTGGGACGACGTGGCCCGGTGGGACGGCGAGGTGCTCGAGACGAGCCTCCCGCTCGTGATCGACATCGGTGCGGCCGGAAAGGGGCGGCTCGTCGACCTCGTCGCCGACCTCCTCCGCAGCCACGGCCACGAGTCCTTCACGGTCGACGCCTCGGGCGACCTGCGTCACGAGCACGGGTCCCGCGCGGCGGACCCGCTCCGTATCGCGCTCGAGCATCCGTACGATCCCAGCAAGGCCATCGGGGTCGCGACGATCGACGACGGAGCCCTGTGCGCCTCGGCGACCAATCGCCGTGCCTGGGGCGACGGGCTCCACCATGTCATCGACGGCCGGACCGGCGAACCGACGAGGACCGTCGCGGCGACCTGGGTCACCGCCCCGGACGCGATGGTCGCCGACGGACTGGCCACCGCGCTGTTCTTCACCGATCACGAGACCCTGGCGGAGGCGTTCACCTTCGAGAGCGTCCGCATGTTCACGACCGGTCTCACCGATCGGTCCGTCGGGTTCCCCGGCGAACTCTTCACCTGAGTCACGCGCCAGAGGGCCTCAGCCCGGACGACACCATCTCCCAGAAAGCAGACCGCACATGAACGGCCGCACCGGCTCCTTCTTCGGCACCGTCCTCGGGCGGGTCACCATGTACCGCCTCGTGACGCTGTCACTCGGCACGCTCGCGGTCTACGCCTTCGTGCTGTCGCTGTTCGGGCAGGTGTTCTACAAGCCGCTCGAGCTCCTCGCCACCCTGGCCACCCTGCTCGTCGTCGGCTACCTGACGAACCGTCTGTTCGGTGCGTTGTTCCAGGTGCAGCCGCACAGCGAGTCGTCCGTCATCACCTCCCTGCTGCTGTTCTTCATCCTGTGGCCGACGAGTGAGCCCACCGCGCTGGCCTGGATCGCCCTCGCCGCCACGGTCGCCTCGGCGTCGAAGTACCTGCTCGCGATCCGGGGTCGACACGTCCTCAATCCGGCGGCCATCGCCGCACTCGTGATGAGCGTGCTGGCGAGCTACGTCACCCTCCCCGGCGTGTCACCGTCGGTCTGGTGGGTCGCCAACCCGTGGCTGCTGCCCGGTGTCGTCATCCTCGGCGGACTCGTCCTCATCCGGACGAAGCGGCTCACGATGGCACTCGTCTTCATCGTGCTGTCCTGGGCACTCGTCACCGTCCGGCTCGTCACCGGTGGTCAAGAGCTGGGACCGGCACTGCTGGCCCCGCTCACCTCGTACCCGATCCTCTTCCTCGCGGCGTTCATGCTCACCGAGCCGCTCACGCTTCCACCGCGGCGCTGGCAGCAGCTCGCCGAGGCGGCGATCGTCGCGATGCTGTTCTCCATCCCGTTCATGCTCGGCCAGGTGGCATCGACCCCCGAGCTCGCGCTCATCGTGGGCAACGTGCTCGCGTTCGCCGTCGCCCGTCGCCGGGGGATGCGATTGACGCTCGAAGGCACCCGCGCCCTCACCCCGACGGCTGTCGAGTACCAGTTCAGCTCGAAGCGGTCGATCCCGTTCGCGGCCGGGCAGTACCTCGAGCTGTCGTTGCCGCACCGTGGGGCCGACGTCCGCGGCTCGAGGCGGGTCTTCAGCATCTCGTCGCCACCCGACGACGACCGTACGATCCGCGTGGCGATGCGCGTGCCCGAGCGGGCCAGTAGCTTCAAGCGGGCGCTGAGCGCGCTGCCGGTCGGCGCGAGCCTCTCGGCGACCGGCGTGTGGGGCGACTTCGTCCTGCCGAAGGACGCGAGCAAGCCGATCCTGCTCATCGCCGCCGGGATCGGGATCACCCCGTTCGTCAGCCAACTCTCCCGGCTGCACCTCAGGGCCGACGAGCGCGACGTCGTCCTCGTCTACGTCGTGTCCGACCCGCAGGAGCTCGCCTACGCGGCCGAGCTCGAGACCTGGGGGACGCCGGTGCTCGTCGCGGGACCGACGGACGACGTCCGGCTGCCGGCCGGCTGGCGTGGTCTCGGAGCGGGCCGCCTCGACCACGAACGTCTCGCCGAGGCCGTCCCCGACCTGGCCGAGCGGGAGGTCTTCATCTCCGGTCCGCCCGCGATGATCGAGGCGCTGAAGCCCGCCCTGCGCGGGATCGGCGTCGGACACGTCCGCACCGACGCGTTCAGCGGGTACTGATCAGCACGGTGGCGGACCCGACCCGGTCGGGCATCGAGCGAGTGGCGGACCGGTTCTCCAGGCGGCACGAGCCTAGGATGGTCCACGTGATGCGGCGTTGGCTCCTCTGGTGCGGGTTCGGCCTCGTGCACCTCGTCGTCGGGTGGCTGTGCCTCGTGGCGGAGGGACTCCCGCTCGGCGACGTCGTCCTCGTGTACCGGCCGTGGGTCGAGCAGGCGACGTCCGGCGGTCCGATCCCCGCTATCGACGCCCCCTGGGTCTACCCGATCCTCGCGATCGTGCCCATGCTGATCCCCTTGCTGCTCGGCAGCGCCGGGTACGGCGTCGGCTGGCTCCTGCTGGTGACCGCGATGAACGCCGGTGCCTTCGCGGTCCTGCTCGGCAACGGCCACTCGCGTCCGCGGTTGATCGCGGCGTGGTGGTGGCTCGCGTTCCTCGTGCTCCTCGGACCGATCGCACTCGCCCGGATCGACTCGGTGACCGTCCCCATCGCGATCGTGGGTCTCCTCTGGGTCGCCGGCCGTCCACGGGTCGCCGCCGTCCTGCTGACGCTCGCCGCCTGGATGAAGATCTGGCCGGCGGCACTGATCGGGGCGATCGTCCTGGCGCACCGCCATCGCGGGCAGGTCCTGGTCGCGGCTGCGGCGACGTCGGTCGTGGTCCTCGGGGTCGGCCTCGTGCTCGGCGGTGCGAACGCGGTCAGCTTCGTGACGGAGCAGACCGGACGTGGTCTCCAGATCGAGTCCCTCATCGGCAACGCCTACCTGTGGCTCGCCGTCCTGGGCGTCCCGCAGAGTTTCGTCTACTACGACCGCGACATCCTGACCTTCCAGGTGACCGGCCCGGGCGTCGACACGGCGATCGCGGTCATGACGCCGCTCCTCGGCCTCGCCGTCGCCGGCGCGGTGCTCCTCGGGGTGCTCGCGGTGCGGTCCGGTCGCCCGCTCGTGCAGGTGCTCGCACCGTTGTCGCTCCTCTTCGTCCTCACGCTCATCATCTTCAACAAGGTCGGGTCACCGCAGTTCGCGATGTGGTTGGCGGCACCGGTGATCCTCGGGATCGTCCTGCAGCGTCGGCGCTTCCTCGCGCCGGCCGTGCTCGCGCTGATGATCGCCGCGCTCACGCAGCTCGTCTACCCCTACCTGTACCTGTGGTTGCTCAATGTGGACCCGGTCCTCGTGACGGTGCTGACGGTCCGCAACCTCGCCTACCTGGTCCTCGCCGGTTGGGCCGTCCACGCGTTGTTCTCGCCGCACCGCCACGACGAGGACGTCTCGTCGGTATCCATCCCCGTCCCCGCTCGAACCCACAAGGAGTGACCATGCTCGTCGCCTTCTCCGTCGCCCCCAGCGGCACCGGCAACTCGGACGGTTCCGTCCACGACGCGGTCGCCGCGGCCGTGCGGATCGTCCGCGAGTCCGGCCTGCCCAACCGGACCGACTCCATGTTCACGACCATCGAGGGGGAGTGGGACGAGGTGTTCGCGGTCATCAAGGACGCCACCGATGCGGTCGGCGCCTACGGCAGCCGGGTCTCGCTCGTCCTCAAAGCCGACATCCGTCCCGGCTACACGGGTGAGCTGACCGCCAAGCTCGACCGCCTCGACGCCGCGCTCGAGAACGACGGCTGAGCCCACCGGGAGGCGGTGGTCCGGTTTCGCCGGCCGGGGACTCGAATCGATTCGAGGATTCCCGTACACTCGATTCATGCCCACCATCCTGGACGGGTCGACGCAGCTGTCGCCGACCCGTGTTCGTCTTGCCATCCTCGCGCTCGCCGTCGGGGCCTTCGGCATCGGCACGACCGAGTTCGTGGCGATGGGGCTGCTGCCGAACATCGCGACCGACCTCCTGCCCGAGCTGGCCGCGCGTAGCCAGGAGCAGGCGAACGCTCAGGCCGCCTGGTTGATCACGGCGTACGCCCTCGGCGTCGTCGTCGGTGCGCCGACGATCGCCGCGCTCGTCGCGCGATACCGGCGGAAGACCGTCCTGCTCTGTCTGGGCGTCGCGTTCACGGTCGGCACGCTCGCCTCGGCGGTGCTGCCGAGCTTCGGCCTCGTCCTCCTCGCCCGCTTCGTCGCCGCCCTGCCCCACGGGGCCTACTTCGGCATGGCCGCCCTCGTGGCCGCGAGTCTCATGGGGCCGGGGAAGCGCGGCAAGGGCGTCGCGCTCGTCATGACCGGGTTGACGATCGCGAACGTCGTCGGCGTGCCGTTCGCGACCTGGGTGGGTCAGGAGTTCGGTTGGCGCTCGGCCTACCTCATCGTCACCGGCATCTTCGCGCTCGCGACGGTGACCATCTGGTTCGCCGTGCCGGTGCAGGCGGGGAACCCGCAGCAGACGATGCGCCGTGAGCTCCGGGTCTTCCGCCGGAGCCAGGTGTGGTTCGTGCTCGGGTTCGGGTCCATCGGGTTCGGAGGGCTCTTCGCCGTCTACAGCTACCTCGCACCGCTCGTGACCGAGGTGGCGGGGGAGTCGGCGTCGCTCGTCCCGTGGGCGCTCGCGACCATGGGGCTCGGCATGACCGTCGGCAACCTCGTCGGCGGGCATCTCGCCGACCGGGGCGTCAAGCGGGCGCTCGTGGTGTTCTTCGGACTCATGATCGTCGTCCTGGTCGCCCTCGCCCTCACCGCGACGTGGACGCCGACGATGTTCCTGTTCGTCTTCGCCACCGGCTTCGCGTCGCAGGGTCTCGGGCCGGCCATCCAGACGAGGCTCATGGACGTCGCGGGCGACAGCCAGTCGCTCGCCGCCGCGCTCAATCACTCGGCGCTCAACATCGGCAACGCCCTCGGTGCCTTCCTCGGCGGCGTGGTCATCGCCGGTGGCCTCGGCTACCTCGCCCCGGTCTGGACGGGCGCGGTGTTGACCGTGATCGGCCTCGGAATCGTCGTCACGAGCTTCTCCGTCGAGCGTCGGCAGCTGCGGCGCGAACTCCTGCGGGCGAACGACGCCGAGGAGCGGAGGATCGCGGACCGCAACCCGCCGACGGCACCGATCCCTGTGTGACTCGCTTACGTATCAGGCTTACATCTAGAATTTCAAGCTCATAAACTCTACGCTGGTGAAGTCGAACCGATGTCCGCAACGGTGCGAGCATCGCGAGATCCTCTCATCGACAGGATGGATTGAGCTCATGGTGGAGAAAAGCACTCGCGCGGCAGCCGGGAACGGCCGGATGGGTCGCGGCGTCGTCGTCGCGCTGCTGTGCATCGGAGGAGGACTACCGCTCGTCGCAGTGACGACCGCTCCGCAGGTTGCGAGCGTGCTGTGGACAATGTCCCTCGGATGTTTCGTCGCGGCGGCGTGTGTTGGAAGCGTTCGAGGAGCACGAGGATGAAGGGGCAAGGATCAAACCGAGCAGCAATGTTGGCTACGCTGGTCGTGATTGCTCTTTCTTCTCTCGGCCTCAATGCCGCACCCGCGGCAGCGGAAACGACCCCGGTGGCGGATGTTTCAGCTTTTCTCCACAGTGCAGCGGCGCAGACGCCGACCGTGGTCACTGACGAGGTCGAGCGCGTTTCTCTGACCTCGACGGCGCGAGAGCACATGGAAATTCGGGGCCACGGGGCACCTGCGCTCGGCGAGGAGAGTGTTCTGGATCTCGTCGATGGAAACTCGGCGGTGAGGTTCCCGATGGAGGGGCAGGGAATCGCTCCCTTGTCGAGTTTCACCGTGTTGTTCGACTCCGAAGGCGCGTTTGTGCACACGGTTGAGCTCGAGTTCGTCGACGACCTGGCGGGCGGAGGATCGTTGACAGCCTGGCAGGACGGAGAACTGACGTTTACTGACTCGATTACTGCCGGGGAGGCGGCGCAATTCGTCGTGGGAAGCGGGGATGTTGCGGGCAGCGGCGATTGGTGGGGCGAATTGAACTGGTGCCTCGGCCAGCAGGGAGTGGCTGCTTGGGCGCTCGCTTTATTGTCGACCCTCTGCGCGGCTGCGTGCATTGTCACGTTCGGGATCGCGTGCGCCGCGTGTATCGCTGCAGCGATCGGCATTTCCGAAGGGGTGATCATCTCCTGCATTGCGTACGCGAACGCGCACGCGTAGACCCAGAGGAAACAGCATTCGCAATCCTCTGGCGCTGACACAGGTATGGCCGCTCACGTTGTGAACGGCCATACCGAGCGGTTCGCGTCAGTCGACGATGATGCCGTCGAGGATCGCCCGCTTGCGCAGGGCGACCTTCGTGCCGACGTCGATACCCGCGTTGCGGTACTTCTCGCGGATGCGCTTGAGGTAGCTCTTCGCGGTCTCGTCGGAGATGCCGAGGCTCTCCGCGACCATCTTCACGGGTTCACCGGCGGCGTACAGCGCCATGACGCGACGCTCCTGCGCGCTGAGCCGCGGACCGGTGCCCGAGGCGCCGCTCGCGAGGGCGAGATCGAGCTCGGGGGAGATGTAGGACTCACCGCGTGACGCAGCACGGAGGGCGTGCACGATGGTCTCGGCGTCCTCACTCTTCGCGAGGTAGCCCAAGGCGCCGGCGGCCAGGGCCTCGCGGACGACCGCCGGGTCGCTGTAGGTGCTCATGAGGACGGTCGTGACGCCGGTGGTCTTGAGCGTCGCGAGCTTGACGGCGACCGGGACGTTGTCCTTGAGGTCGACGTCGAGCAGGAGGACGTCGACGGGGAACGCGGGATGCGTGAGCAACTCCGGCCAGGACGGGGTGACGACGACGAGTTCGATGTCGTCGGCCACGCTCCTGATCCATTCGGTGAGCGCACCGAGCAGCATCCGGTGGTCATCGACGATGCCGACCCTGATGCGAGACTCCTGTGACGTCATTGACGTTCCCCTTTCCGCTGGCCCGCAGCAGGATTGTCGACGGTGCTGTCGATCTCGATCCTGATCCGGGATTTCTGGTACGTGTCCGTAGAGCTGCCCACTCGTCCGAGCGCTTCCCACACCGCGGGATCCACCTTGGCGCGTTGCACTCCGACCGCTTCGAGGACGATCGGGATGACGAGCGCACCAGATCGGCCCGGTCGTTCGGAGCGGTCGACCGGTCCGAGCGTCAGCACAGCTCTGGCACTCTGCGCATCTGCTTCCCCGAGGAGCAACCATACTGCAGAGAGCAGGCCATCCCGCTGATCCGTTGCGAGATACGTCGCGAGTCGCTCGGGGTCGCGCAGGGTCGCGCGGTCCGACAACACGGACGACTCCTGGAACGCGTGCTCGAGCCAGGACTCCTTGCCCTCGGACATGAGATGACGCCGGAGCTCGGTCGCGAGGCGGGAGGCGCGCGCCGCGAGCTCGGGGCCGAGCGGGAGGTCGACCGAGCCGTCGGCGACACCGACGAACAGTTCCTCCGCTTCGAGGTCGAGGGTGACGAGTTCCTCCGAGTCGAAGAACCCGAGTGCGTCCCGGACGCTCGCGACCGTGGAGGCGACCATGACCCGGTCGAGTTCGAGGCGGACGATCCGGCGGTACTGGGAGACGATCGCGCAGGCGATGAGCGGGGGGACGACGGCGACCGCGGCGAAGAGCAGCTCCGCCCCGAGCGTCGCGGTCTGGGTCCGCGTGATCGTGAGGATCGACCCCACGAGCATCAGTCCGAGCACCACGGTCGCGGCGGCGATGTCGCGGACCGGTCGGAGGGTGACGACCGCGAGCAGGACGCCGCCGACCGCCGCGGCCGCCGTGGGATAGACGCCCACGGCGTCGCGACTCCAGACGCTCGCCAGGTCGAGCGCGGCGACCACCACCAGCTGGATCAGCAGCGCGACGAACAGTCGATCCGAGAGGTGGAAGGCGGAACGACGGAGCAGGAGGAAGGTCGACGCGATGGCCGCGGTGAGCAGCAGCCAGGCGACGACGCTGAGCAGTGGTCGCGGGTAGTGGTGGACCGACCCGACGAAGCGGATCGCCGCGTAGACGACGAGCACGAGGCCGGACACCGAGAGGCCGATGCCGAGCTGCCGCGTGCCGAGCGAGGAGCGCTGCCGGTCGATGGCGCGCCGATGGCGATAGCGCCGGGTCGGTCCGGTGGTCTCTTCGAGGGCGTCGACACTCATGCCTGCGGGACCTCCAGGATGACGGTCGTCCCGGCGCCGGGGGCGGAGAAGACGCGCGCCTGTCCGCCGACCTCCTGGATGCGCGCGACGACCGATTCCGCGACGCCGAGATGGCCGTCCGGCACGGCCGAGGGATCGAACCCGGTGCCGGTGTCGGTGATGAGCAGTCGTGCCGTCAGCTCGTCGATCGAGACCGTGACATCGGCCGAATCCACGCCCGAGTGACGCCGGACGTTCTCCAGACACTCCCCGAGCGCGAGGAGGAACGCCTCGCGCACGCGTGGGTCGAGGTTCGCCTGTCCACCGCCGTAGACGTTGACCGTGAGGCCGAGCCCGGCGAACCGGTCCGTCACGGCCTCGATGCCTTCGTCGAGGGTGAACTCGGCACCCCGCTGCAGGATGTACGAGCCGGAGGAGACGGGGCTGAGCTCCTCACCGAGGCGCAGGCTGCGGAGCAGATGCGCGTCGTTCCCGGCCTGAGAACGAAGGGCGGAGGCGTCGACGCCTCGTCCGGAGTGGGCGAGCAGCGTCAGGGTCGCGAGCGCGGTGTCGTGCAGGAGTCGTGCGTCCTGTCGTCGTTGCGACTCGGCCTGACTCGCGAGCCGCTCCGCGTTGTAGGCGCTGCCGATGGTGTCGACCCGACGGATGAGTCGGGGGATGCTCGTGTCGAGCCATCCGCCGAAGGCGCCGATCGCGATCCACACGACCGCGGTCAGGCCGATGGTCGGGATCGTGAGCGCAGTGGGCCCGGTGACGACGATGATCGTGACCGCCGTCACGACGAACGCGGTCAGGAGCAGCGGCCAGGTGCGCCGGAGCGGCACGAGTCTGGCCGCGACAGCGCCCAGGCCGAGAGAGGTGATCGCGGCGATCGCGCTCGCGGAGCCGACTTGGCCGGTGTTCCCGTCGGACAGACCGACGACGACGACGACCCCGACACCGACCAGGAACACCAGCACCAGCCAACGACGGCCGTCGTACTGCTCCGCGGCCACATGCGTGAGCGCGAGGGCGGCGACGAGGATGAGGAGGACGGTGTACCGACCTCCCGAGACGACGCCCGGGACGCTGAGGATCATCGCGGCCGTGACGCAACCCGCGAGCCCGAAGAGGCGCGTCGTACGCAGCAGCAGACGTCGCTGGGTCCTCGCCACCCGATCCATGCTCACGCTCCTCTGAGGAGTCACCTTATCGGGTGACACGACCGCCACGGAACGGGTGTCGGACAGACGGGGCGCGGCCGTCAGACGGCGAGGAGTCGGCCGAGATGCGGCGCGACCAGCGCGTTCTCGATGAGGAAGCCGTCGTGTCCGAAGTCGGACCGGAGGACCGCCGGCCGGGTGCCGTCGAGATTGCCGGGGAGGTGGAGGGCGATCTCCTCCTGCCCGCTGACGGGGAAGAGCCGGTCGCTGTCGATCCCGAGCACGAGGGACGGACCGGCGTAGGCCCGCAGTGCCGCACCGACGCCGCCGCGATCACGACCCACGTCGTGCGAGTTCATCGCCTCGACGAGGGTCACGTAGCTCCCGGCGTCGAAGCGTCGGGTGAACTTGTTGCCGTGGAAGTCGAGGTAGGACTCGACGGCGAAGCGTCCGCCGTGCCCGAGCGGGCTCACGCTCGACTGCCAGCTGCGCTCGAAGCGGGCGTTCAGCTCACCCGGGCTGCGGTAGTTGAGCAGGGCCATCCGCCGGGCGAGGGCGAGGCCGCGGTGGGGGCCCTCACCGTCCGGGGCGTCGTAGTAGTCGCCGCCCTGGAAGTGTGGATCCGTGCGGACCGCTTCGAGCTGCACGAAGTTCAGGGAGATCTGGTCGGCCGTCGTGACCGGGGGTGCGGCGATCACGGCGAGTCGGTCGACGAGGTCCGGGTGGGTGGCGGCCCACTCGAGAGCGTGCATGCCGCCCATCGAGCCGCCGATCACCGCGGCCCAGCGGTCGAGCCCGAGGTGGCCGAGCAGCCGGTGCTGGGCCTCGACCTGGTCGCGGATCGAGGTGTACGGGAACCGCGAACCCCACTCGACGCCGTCGGGCGCGAAGGAGGAGGGACCGGTGCTGCCCTGGCAGCCGCCGATCATGTTCGGTGCGACGACGAACCAGCGGTCCGTGTCGACGGCCAGTCCCGGACCGACGATGCCGGCCCACCACCCGGCGGTCGCGTGCCCGTTGCCGGCGCCACCGAGGACGTGGCTGTCGCCGGTGAGCGCGTGGAGGACGAGGACCGCGTTGCCGCCGTCGTCGTCGAGCGTGCCCCAGGTCTCGTAGGCGAGTCTGGCGTGCGGGATGCTCCCGCCGTGCTCGAAGTCGAGGCGGCCGAGCGGGGCGAAGAGCCGATCGCCCGGCCGGTCGCCGTCGCGCCAGGCGCCGCTCGAGGGCGGGTTCGCGAGCAGGGCGCCGACCTCGGCTTCGGTCACGAAGCGGGAGGGCACGCTGTCTTCCGGGGTCTGCCAGTCCATAGGTCTCCATTGTGGCGTGCCCGTGGGCGTCGACCGGCCGTGTTACGTCACCCGATCGGTGGTGGTCGGCGCGGTGCGCTGACGCGAGTGTGCTCCCGTCGCCCTCGGCGCGCCGGAACGGGCTCGAGCGACGGGGAACGGGCTCGAGCGACGCGGAACCGGCCCGAGCGCGCAACGAACGACGCGAGCGCGGGTCTCTGGAGACCCGCGCTCGCGGTTGTGGGGTGCGCTCGCGTCAGCGCACCGCGCTGGCGCAACCCGGGAGGGACACGTCGCGGGACGGACTCAGACCCGGGCGGCCTCGACGACCTGCTTCGCGGCGGTCAGACCGGCCTGGAGGTCGGCCGTGATGTCGTCGATGTTCTCGAGCCCCACCGAGAGCCGCACGAGGCCGGGCGTGACGCCGGCCGTGAGCTGCTGCTCCGGGGTGAGCTGCGAGTGCGTCGTCGACGCCGGGTGGATGACGAGCGAACGGACGTCGCCGATGTTCGCGAGGTGCGAGAACAACTGCAGCGAGTTCACGAAGGCGCGGCCGGCGTCGACCCCGCCCTTCAGCTCGAACGACAGGACCGCTCCGACACCCTTCGGGGCGTACTGGTTGGCCGCCGCGTACCAGGGGCTCGACGGCAGACCCGAGTAGTTGACGCTCGCGATGTCGGGGTGGGCGTCGAGCCACTCGGCGACCTGCTGGGCGTTCTGCACGTGGCGCTCGATGCGGAGGCTGAGCGTCTCGATGCCCTGGATGAGCTGCCAGGCGCTCGCCGGGGCGATGGCCGCGCCGAGGTCGCGCAGGAGCTGCACGCGCGCCTTGATGATGTAGGCGAGCGAGTCGCCCACGGCGTCCGTGTAGACCGCCCCGTGGTACGAGGGGTCCGGCGTCGTGAGGCCCGGGAACTTGTCCGCGTGCCCGGTCCAGGAGAAGGTACCGCCGTCGACGATGACGCCACCGATGACCGTGCCGTGACCGCCGAGGAACTTCGTCGCCGAGTGGACGATGATGTCCGCTCCGTGCTCGAAGGGACGGATGAGGTACGGCGTGGCGATCGTGTTGTCGACGATCAGTGGGACGCCGGCCTCGTGCGCGACGTCGGCGACGAGGCGGATGTCGAGGATGTTGATCTTCGGGTTGCCGATGGTCTCCGCGAAGAACAGCTTCGTGTTCGGGCGCACCGCACGCCGCCACTCCTCGGCGTCGTCCTGGTTCTCCACGAAGGTGGTCTCGATGCCGAGCTTCGCGAGCGTGTACTTGAAGAGGTTGTAGGTGCCGCCGTAGATCGACGAGGACGACACGATGTGGTCGCCGGCCTGTGCGATGTTGAGGACGGCCGAGGCCTCCGCCGCCTGTCCGGAGGCGAGGAGGAGGGCGCCGCTGCCGCCCTCGAGCGCGGTCAGGCGCTCCTCGACGACGGCCTGCGTCGGGTTCTGGATGCGCGTGTAGATGTTGCCGAACTCCGCGAGGGCGAAGAGGTTCTTGGCGTGGTCGGCGTTGTCGAACACGTAGCTCGTCGTCTGGTAGATCGGCGTGGCCCGAGCCTTCGTGACCGGGTCGGGCGCAGCTCCGGAGTGGATCTGCTTCGTTTCGAACTTCCAGTCGTTCGTGGCATCGCTCATGGTGGATGGTCCCCTCTGCTCGGGTGGTCGGTGCTGCTCGGGTGATGGGTGCCGCGGGTGGGCCGCTCGGTCCGACAGCGATGTCGCCGAGCGTGGCTTCGGGTGGTGCTCCGTCGTGACCCCGAGGCTACCGGCCCCACCTGCACGCGCCAACCGCGCGGAAACACGGCGTAACGCCTCGGCCCGGTGGCTACCCTGGAGTCATGACGACGAGACGTGTGGTGGTGACCGGTGCGAGTTCAGGGATCGGGGAGGCGACCGCGAGGCGATTCGCCGCCGACGGCTGGGACGTCGTGGCGGTGGCCCGCCGCGCGGAGCGGCTCGAGGCGCTCGTCGCGGACATCGGCGGTACCGCGGTCGTCGCGGACCTGACCCTGCAGGCGGACGTCGACGCGCTCGCCGCTCGAGTGGCGGAGCTCGGCGGCGCCCACGCGCTCATCAACAACGCGGGCGGTGCCTTCGGCCTCGCGTCCGTCGAGGACGGCGACGTCGAGGACTGGCGGCGCATGTTCGACATCAACGTCCTCGGCACGAAGCGCGTGGTCCAGGCGCTCCTCCCGATCCTCCGACGGAGCATCCCGGAGGGTGGTGCCGCCACCATCGTCGGCGTCACCTCGATCGCGGGCCACGTCGCCTACGTGGGTGGCGGCGGGTACAACGCGGCGAAGTTCGCCGAGCGCGCGCTCTTCGAGGTGCTGCGGCTCGAGCTCAACGGCGAACCCATCCGGGTGATCGAGGTGGCGCCCGGGATGGTGCACACGGAGGAGTTCTCGCTCGTGCGCTTCGGTGGCGACCAGGACCGCGCCGACGCCGTCTACGAGGACGTGCCGGATCCGCTCTCGGCCGACGACGTCGCCGAGGCGATCGTCCACGCGACGTCGCTGCCGCCACACGTCAACCTCGACCTCATCACCATCAAGCCGGTCGCGCAGGCCGCCCCGTACCGCCTGGCGAAGGGCCCGTTGCGCGTCGCGGAGTAGGCCCTTCGACAGGCTCAGGGACCGATCGGGAGCTCAGGGACCGGCTTGGAGCTCAGGGACCGGTCGGGGAGTCAGGGGCCGGTCGGGCGCTCAGTCGCGGGATCGGGGCGCGGCTCGAGTCCGGCGTCGACCGGGGCCGCGTCCGCGAAGGCGAGTCTCGGGACGAAGCAGAGCAGGACGGCGGCGACGAGCGCGCCCGCCCCGCAGATCGCCCAGACCGTGAGGTAGCCGGAGAGGCTCGACGCCCCGGCCGTGACGGCTTGCGCGGCGCCGGCGAACAGCACCACGCCGAAGACGGCCGAGGCGAACGAGCCACCGATCGTCTTCGTCGTGTTGGTCAGCGCGGACGCGACGCCCGTCTGCCCGCGAGGTGCGGCGGCCGCGGCCGCAGCCGGCATGGCGCCGACGAGCGCACCGGAGCCGAGCCCCGCGATCGCCATGTTCAGGAAGACCTGCCACGTCTCGAGGTGGAACGGGAGGAACAGCAGGTACCCGACCGCGACGAGTGAGGCGGCGATGATGAGCGCGATCCGAGGCGTCGCCCAGCGCGACACGAGCGGGAACAGGAGGGCGCCGACGATCATCGAGATCAGGTAGGCGCCGATGAGCGTCGAGATGTCGCCGGCGTCGAGCCCGAGCCCGTACCCGTTCTCCCGTGGTGTCCCCGCATAGGTGCTGAGCGGGGCCTGGGCGCCGAGCAGACTGATCCCGATGAGCCCCGCGGTCAGTTGCACCGGCCACATGTTGGGTTGCCGGAGCACCCGGAGGTCGATCGCCGGGTCTGGCTGGCGCAGTTCATGGCGCCCGAAGGGCAGGAACGCGAGCACACCGATCGCGATGAGCCCCCACACCCACCACGTCTGCGGTCCGTTGAGCCGCAGGAAGGTGAGCCCCGAGGTGATGAGGAGGAGCGCGAGGCTGAGGAGCACGAAGCCCGCGAGGTCCAGGGTCCTGCCCGGCAGGGGTTCGGATTCGGGGACGCCGAAGAGGATGGCGAAGAAGACGAGGGTCACCGCGACGGCCGGCAGCATCATCGTGAGCGGGATGTCGCCGCCGAGGGCGGTGAGGATGCGTCCACTCGACAGCGCTCCGATGATGGCCCCGGCCTCGAGCGCCACGACGAGGAGTCCGGCGGCCCGGCGGGTCTGCGAGGCTCCGGTGCCGGAGCGCCGACCCCGCTCGAAGATGAGCGCGATCTCGAGTGGCAACCACACGACATAGAAGCCCTGCAGTGCCCAGGCGGCGAGGAACGACCAGAAGTCGCCCGCGACGACGAGCCACCAGCTGGCGCCGGCCGTCAGCACGGTGGAGACGAGGAGGATCCGTTTGTGCCCGAACATGTCGCCGAGCTTCGCGAGGATGGGGACGACGAGCGCCGACAGCAGCAGCTGCGCGGCTTCGAACCAGTTGAAGTCCGCGTCATGGATGCCCAGGTGCTCGACGAGGTCGGGGATGAGCGGGACGTAGTAGCCCTGCAGGACACCGCTGGTGATCTCGACGAGGAACAACCAGCCGATGAGCCCCGCGGTGATGCCCGCCTCCGACCCGCGGATCGTCGTCCGCCATCCGGTCGCCGAGGCTCCGTCGGTCGTCGTGCTGTCTCGCGCCATGGGGGGATGGTACAGGCGGCCTGGCCGGCAGGATAGCGTTGGAGGATGTCGACCGAGAACCCCAGCGCAGCGTCCCCGGAGCGAGAGGTCCTCGACTGGCCCACGTTCGGTGACGCGGCCCGCGAACTGTCCAGTGCGATCGTCGCGAGCGGGTTCCGGCCCGACTCCGTCGTCGCGATCGCGCGCGGTGGGCTCCTGCTCGCGGGTGCCATCGCCTACGCCCTCGACGTCAAGGCGTGCGGCGCGCTGAACGTCGAGTTCTACACCGGGGTCGACGCGCGTCTCCCTGAGCCCGTCGTGCTCCCGCCGTTGCTCGACGTCGCCGGGCTGCCGGGGAGTCGGGTGCTGCTCGTCGATGACGTGTCCGACTCGGGTCGTACGCTCGCGATGGTGCTGGAACTCATGCAGGCGAGCGGTGCGGAGGTCCGCACGGTGACGCTGTACGAGAAGCCGCAGACGGTGCTCCGTCCCGACTACGTGTGGAAGCGCGTCGACCGCTGGATCTCCTTCCCCTGGTCGACGCTGCCGACGATCACGGCCTGATCGTCCCCGCCTGATCCGGGGTGCCGGGTAGGGTCTCAGGGTGAGTGTTTTCCTCCTCGGCGGTCCGGCCGCCCCAGAGACCGAGTCGACCGTCTACGCAGCGTTCATCGCCGAGGCGGCCGCGCTCGCGGTCGTCGCCGGTCGGTTGGCCCCGCGCATCGCGATCGTCGTCGTGCACGATGGCGATGGACTCGAGCAGTCCGCTGCCCTGGAACGCGCCGTGGCACGCTCCGGTGAGATCGAGGCGATCCGCGTGGTCGTCCGCGAGGGCGGTGTGGTCGCGCAGGCTCAGCTGGCCGAGGTCGACGGGATCGTCGTCGGCGGCGGGCTGCCCTCGGCCTACGCGGAGGCGGTCGCGCCGGTCGCCACCGACATCCGACGCCTCGTGGCGTCCGGTCTGCCCTACCTCGGCATCTCGGCCGGCGCGATGATCGCCGCCGAGCACGCGATCATCGGCGGATGGCGTGTCGGCGAGGTCCCCGTGAGCCCCGAGGCGGCGTCCGAGGAGCTCGACGAGGTCACGATCGGCGACGGTCTCGGACTCGTCGACATCGCGGTCGAGGCGCATGCCGCACAGTGGGGGACCCTCGGGCGGCTCGTCGCCGCGACGGAGGCCGGGGTCGTCGACGGCGGCGTCGCGATCGACGAGAACACGGCGCTCGTCGTCGGGCAGGGGGCGCTCACCGTCCTCGGTGGCGGCAGTGTCTGGCAGGTCTTCACCGCCGAGCACGGGGTCGTCGTCCGCACGATCGGTGCCGAGCAGCCGCAGCAGCAGTAGTCGATGACGAACGGGATCCTCGGTGGCAGCCCCGCACAGCTCGCCGCGGCGGGGTCGATGGACGCCGGCTGGGCCGACGCACTCGCACCCGTCGCCGACCGTCTCGCTGCGATCGACCACTGGCTCGCGGCGCAGTCGGCGGCCGGTGCCCGATGGTTGCCGGCACCCGAGCTCGTCCTGCGGGCCTTCCGTACGCCGTTCAGCGCGGTCCGCGTCCTCATCGTCGGGCAGGACCCGTACCCGACGCCGGGTCATCCGATCGGCCTGTCGTTCGCCGCGGACCGGGACGTGCGCCCGCTGCCGCGCAGCCTCGCGAACATCCACCGGGAACTCCGCGAGGACCTCGGCGTCCCGACGCCGGAACACGGCGATCTCAGTTCGTGGACCCGACAGGGCGTGCTGCTCCTCAACCGCGTCCTCACGGTCGAGGCGGGTTCCGCCGGGTCGCACCGCCGACACGGCTGGGAGGCGGTCACGGAACAGGCGATCCGCGCGCTCGCCGCACGCCCCGCACCGCTCGTGTCGATCCTCTGGGGCAAGGACGCAGAACGACTGGCGCCGCTGCTCGAATCATCGAGCGACCCCGACCGCCACGTCATCGTCTCGGCGCACCCGAGTCCGCTCTCCGCCTCACGGGGCTTCTTCGGCTCGAAGCCGTTCAGCCGCACGAACGACTTCCTCGTCTCCCGTGGCGCGGACCCGATCGACTGGTCGCTCGGCTGACGACCGGCTCGCGGCGTCGGCCGCAAGGGCTGTCCGCCGACCCACCCCCTCGTTAGGCTTGGGGGATGCTGGAAGAGGAGTACGAGCCGAGGCGCCGGCTGCCGCCGCACCTGCGCAAGCCGCCGACCCCCGAGACGCCGTTCGCCTTCACGATGCGCGACGCCACTGCGGCCGACCTGCCCGACATCCGGGCGATCTACAACCACTACGTCGCCAACAGCATGGTCACCTTCGACGAGGACGCGATGACCCTCGCCGAGTGGCGCTCCAAGTTCGCCTACCTGCAGCGGCTCCAGCTCCCGTTCATCGTCGCCGTCAACCCGACCGGACAGATCCTCGGGTATGCGCTGTGCGCGCCGTGGAAGCAGAAGCGCGCCTACCGCTTCACGGTGGAGAGCTCGATCTACCTCGGAGCCGCGGCGACCGGCAAAGGCCTCGGCACCGATCTGCTCGGTGAGCTCATCGAGCGTTCGAAGGCCGCCGGGCTCAAGGAGATGCTGGCCGTCATCGCCGACAAGGGCGCCGAGTCGTCGATCGCCCTGCACGAGAAGTTCGGGTTCACCGAGGTGGGCCGCATGGGCCGAGTCGGGTTCAAGTTCGACCGCTGGATCGGCACGGTCCTCCTCCAGAAGTCCCTGAAGCGCTGAACCCGTGCGGTCACGGCACCGCGGGCAGGGACCGACACGCCTCTAGGCTGGTCGCATGGCGGAACTCCACGAGCTGACGGCGCTCGAGCAGTGGCAGGCGTTGCAGCGGGACGAGGTCTCACCGACGGAGCTGGCGCGGCACTACCTCGACCGCATCGAGCGCCTCGACGACGCGATCGGCGCCTTCACCTCGGTCGCCGCCGGATCGCTCGCAGAACGCGTGGAGGAGGTCGAGGCGCTTCCGCGGACCGCACCGCTGTGGGGACTCCCGATCGGCGACAAGGACCTCGTGTCCCGTGCCGGTCAGCCCGTCCGCTTCGGGTCCCGGCTCACCGCTGAGGTGGTCGCCACCACCGACGACGAGCTGGTCGGCGTCCTCGACCGGGCCGGTGCGGTGAGCCTCGGGAAGACCTCGACTCCGGAGTTCGGGCTCTACGGCTACACGGAGCCGCTCGACGGGGTGCCGACGCGGAACCCGTGGGCCCTCGACCGTGGGGCGGCCGGATCGAGTGGCGGGGCCGCAGCCGCCGTCGCCGCGCGGCTCCTCCCGTTCGCCCCCGGCTCCGACGGTGGCGGCTCCGTCCGCATCCCGGCGGCCGCCTGCGGGCTCGTCGGCCTGAAGCCCACGAGGGGGCTCGTCCCCGCGGGTTCCGGTGTCGACCGACTCGCCGGCCTCGTCGTCCCCGGGCCGATCGCCCGGACCGTCGCCGACGCGGCGCTCCTGCTCGACGCGATGATCGAGCGCGTCCATGGCCGCATCGACCATCACTTCACGCTGCGAGCACCCGACGCCGATGACGGACCCCTGCTCGGGCACGCCGTGCGCGGCGAGGGCCGGTTCCAGTTGGCAGTCCTCGACGGCTCACCCTGGGACAGCGCCTTCGAGCTGGCGGTCGACCCGGAGGCCCGCGCCGCCGTCGACGTCGCCACCCGGGCGTTCACCGCGATGGGGCACGGCTTGGAGGAGCTCACCCTGCGCGACGCTGAACGGTACCCGGCCGACTTCACGACGATCTGGCAGGCTTCAGCGGCCGGTGTCCCGGCATCGTCGGAGGCGGAGCTGGCGCTCCTCGAACCCATCACGAGGTCCCTCGTCGAGCGCGGTCGGGCGCTGTCTGCGACCCGGCTCATGGAGACACTCGCCAGTCTCCACCGGTTCGAGCGCAGCGTCCTCGCGCAGTTCGCGCCGTTCGACGCGATCATCACGCCGGCGCTCGCCCAGACCCCACGGCCGATCGGGTGGTACGACCAGGGCTCGCCCGAGCTGAACTTCGAGCAGCAGGTGCGCTACGCGCCGCACACCTCCTTCGTGAACGCGACCGGCTTGCCGGCCATCACGCTCCCGGTGCACGAGACGTCCGAGGGGCTGCCGATGGGCGTCCAGCTGATCGGGCGTCCTGGAGGCGAGGCGACCCTGCTCGCCCTCGGTGCGCAACTGGAGCGGCGACTGCGTTGGCAGGACCGCGTCCCGTCCGTCGCCCGCTGACCGTCCGTCGCCCTCGCGTCGCCGGGTGGCGTATGACGGGATGTGATGTCGCGGCCGGACCCCGTCCCTCCCGGTGCGCCTCGGGTGCACAGGCGGCCCGGTCCAGGCGGACCGACCGATCACCGCCCCCGGAGCCGAGTTCGTCGGTGGGTCGGCGGCGACGTCGAACAGGACGTGCTACGGGTCCGGGTGCCCGCATCCCGACGTAGGCTCGTCGTGACGGCGAGTGGAGGACGATCGAGTGGTGGATGTCGGCACTGGACGGCGACCGGTCTCCCGCCTGCGCACTCGCCTGCTCGCCGGGCTCCGCTCACGCATCCTCGCGGTCTTCGCGGTGGAGCAGGACCGTCCGCCGCAGTGGACGCTCGATCTCGAGGACGGCACCGACACGGGGTTCTTCACGCCGGACTCCGCGGCTTGGACGGTGCACGGCGGTGTCGAGACCATGGTCGCCGGCATCCGGGCGCTCCTCCTCCAGGCGGCCCATCCCGGGGCGCTCGCCGGCGTGCACGACTGGTCCCGGTACCGGGAGGACCCCCTCGGACGGCTCGACGGCACCATCCGTTGGATCTTCACCGTCACCTACGGCGACCGTGACACGGCGCGCCGGACGAGCGACCACGTGCTCAAACTCCACGAACGCGTCGTCGGGGAGTACCTCGACGCCCATGGCGTGGTGCGCCCGTACGCGGCCAACGACCCGGACCTTCTGCGCTGGGTGCACCTGGCGTTCACCGACGCCTTCCTGAGCGTGCGACAGACCTGGGGCGGCCGGATCCCCGGTGGTGCGGACGCCTATGTGGCCGACTGGGCGCTCGCGGGCGAGCTCATGGGCGTCGTCGACCCGCCCCGCTCGGAGGCCGAACTGGCAAGGCAGCTGCGCGGGTACCTCGACGCCGGCGACCTGACCGGCGGCCCGCGGGTGGACGAGACTCTGGCGTTCCTCCGTCGACCGCCGCTCGACCGCTCGCTGCTCCCCGCCTACGGGATCCTCTTCGCGGGAGCCGTCGCGACGATCCCACCCGAGTACCGCCGCATCCTCGGGCTCCGCACCGCGCACCTCGGCCCGATCCCGTTGCCGGTCGTGACGGCGACCCGGGTCGTCCTGTGGATCGTGGGGCTCGTCCTGCACGGTGAGTCACCGAGCCAGCGCGCGGCCCTGCGCCGCCACCGGCGGCTGGCGGACCCGCCGGCCTGAGGCCCTTCGACAGGCTCAGAGACCGGGACGGCGTCAGAGGCGGGGGACCGAGGCGAGCAGCTGGGTCGTGTACGGGTGCGAGGGCCGACTGAGGACCTTGGCGACCGGGCCCTCCTCGACGATCGCCCCGTCGCGCATGACGACGACCCGGTCGCAGAGATGCTGGACCACGCCGATGTCGTGCGAGACGAGCACGATCGCCAGCCCGAGCTCCTGCCGCAGCCCGCCGAGCAGCTCGAGGATCTGTGCGCGGACGGTGACGTCGAGCGCGCTGAGCGGTTCGTCGCCGACGAGGAGGCGCGGGCGGTGGACGATCGCGCGCGACAGGGCGATGCGCTGGCGCTGACCACCGGAGAACTCGTGCGGGAAGCGGTCGGCTGCGTCGGCGTCGAGCCCGACGAGCCGGAGGACCGCGCGGACCTTGGAACGGTGGTCGCCCTCGATCCCGAGCGCCGAGAGCGGCTCGGCGACGATCCGCCCGACGCTCATGCGCGGGTCGAGCGACGCGTACGGGTCCTGGAACACCACGCCCGTCTGTCGACGGAACCAGTGCAGACTCCTGGCGCTCGCCGTGGCGCTGACGGGACGGCCGTCGAACTCGACCGTGCCGGAGCTCGGGGTGTCGAGTGCGAGCAGGAGGCGGACGAGCGTCGACTTGCCGGAACCGGACTCGCCGATGATCCCGACCGCCTCACCCGGGGCGACGACGAGGTCGCTGGGGTGGAGCGCGACGGTGCGGCTCGGGCGCTGGAAGAGCGACTCCCGCGGGGTGGTGTAGACCCGCCCGAGGCCCTGGGCGCGGAGCAGCGGCTCAGTCATCGTCCTCGCCCTTCCAGCTCATGGTCTTGGCGGCGGCCAACAGCCGCTGCGTCACGGGCGACACCGGCGTCGAGAGCAGCTGCGCCACGGGCCCGGCCTCGACGACCTTCCCCTGCGCGAGCACCACGGCGTCGCTGGCGATCCGGGAGAGGACCGCGAGGTCGTGGGTGATGAAGACGAGGGACGCCCCGGTCTCGCTCACGAGGCGTTCGAAGAGGCCGAGGATCTCCGACTGGATGGTGACGTCGAGCGCCGTCGTCGGTTCGTCCGCGATGAGGAGGGCCGGCCCACAGGCGAGGGCGATGGCGGCCGCGACCCGCTGACGTTGCCCGCCCGACAGCTGGTGCGGGTACCGCCGGACGATGCGCTCGGGGTCGGGCAGACGGACCCGCGCGGCGAGTTCGACGGCCCGGTCGAGCGCCTCCCGTTTCGACAGCCCCTCGTGGATGCGGAGCGGCTCGCCGATCTGACGTCCGATGGTGCGGATCGGGTTGAGGGCCGTCCGAGGTTCCTGGAACACGATCCCGATCTCACGGCCGCGGATCCGTGCGAGTTCGCGGTCGTCGCGTCCGAGGAGTTCCTCGCCCTGCCAGCGGATGCTCCCGCTGACCGAGGCGCCGTCCGGGAGCAGTCCGAGGATCGCCAGCGCCGTCAGCGACTTCCCGGATCCGGACTCGCCGATGAGGCCGAACCGTGCGCCCGTGGGCACGCTGAAGCTGACGCCGTCGACGACCCGGCGACCACCGAGCGTGACGACGAGGTCCTGGACGTCGAGACTCATGCGGTCACCCCCTGGGGCGAGGTGGGGGTCGAGGCGGGACCTCGGCGACCGAGGGTCGGATCGGTCGCGTCCCGCAGGGCGTCTCCCAGCAGGTTGAGGGCGAGCACCGTGATGGTGATGGCGAGTCCCGGCCACAGCACCGACAGCGGGTGCACGGCGAGGTAGGTCTGCAGCTCGCTCAGCATCCGACCCCACGACGGGACACTGGAGGGGGCGCCGTAGCCGAGGTACGACAGGCCCGCCTCGGCGAGGACCGCGACCGCCATCGACCACGACAGCTGGACGATGAACACCGGTGCGACGTTTGGCAGCAGATGCCGCGTCAGGTTCCTCACCGGTCCGAGACCGGCGGCCTTGCCGGCGAGCACGTACTCGCTGTGCGAGACCCGGCGGATCTCGGGGCGGGTCACCCGGGCGATGTTCACGCCGAAGCTGATGCCCACCGCCCAGATGACGACCCACAGCGAGCCCCCGAAGACCGAGGCGATCATCATGGCGATGAGCAGCGTCGGGAACGCGATGAGGATGTCGATCACGACCGCGACCGTCTCCCGGACCCAGCGCCGCGTGAGCGAACCGAGGGCGGCGAGGGCGACTCCGATGACCGTCGAGACCACTGCGGAACCGATCGCGACGGCCACGGTCACCCGCGCACCGACGAGCAGCAGGCTCAAGATGTCGCGTCCGACCTCGTCCGTGCCGAGCAGATGGGCCGGCGACGGAGCCAGCCATTTCGCGAACGGATCGGTGAGCTGGGGGTCGTACGGCGTCCAGAGGAAGGAGACGCCTGCGCTCAGGAGGAGCAGGGTGACCACGACGATCCCGAACACGCCGGCCGGGCTGGACACGAGCGTGCGGAGTCCGCCTGATCCCGCGCGCCGACGCGGGTGATCCCGACGGGCGGTCATGTGGTCCGCTCCCGCTCTCGGAGGCGGGGGTCCGCGAGACGGTGGACGACGTCGACGACGGCGCCGATCACGAGGACGACCCCGGTGAGGACGAGGAGCTCCCCCTGCACCTTCACGAGGTCGCGGTTGCCGACGTCGGCGACGAGCATGCGCCCGATGCCGGGCAGGGTGAAGAGCTGTTCGATGATGACGCTGCCGACGATGAGCCCGGCGACCTGGAGCCCGAGCACGGTGACGACCGAGAGCGCCACGTTCGGCAGCCCGTGGCGGATGAGTGCCTGCGAACGGGTCAGCCCCTTCGCCGCCGCGGTCCGCACGTAGTCCTGGCCGATCGCGTCGAGGGCCGCGGAACGGACGAAGCGCAGCAGGACCGCACCCTCGACGACGCCGATCGTGATCGCCGGGAGGAGGAGGGCGCGGATCGCCACCAGCGGATCGTTCCAGCCCGCGCGCGGGAAGCCCTGCGCGGGGAGCCAACCGAGCACGACGGCGAAGAGGAGCACGAGCATCATGCCGGCCCAGACGACCGGGATGGCGGCGAGTCCCTGCGACGCGAAGGAGATGACGACGCCTGTCGCGCGGGTGCGGCGGACGGCCGCCAACACCCCGAGCGGCACGCTGAACGCGAGGGCGATCACGAGCGCCATGATGCCGAGCGGAACGGTGACCTGCGCCTTCTGGGCGAGTTCGCTCGCCACGGGGGTGCCTGTGACGAGCGAGTTCCCGAGATCGCCGCGGAGCAATCCGCCGATCCAGTCCAGGTATTGCAGGAGGACGGGCTGGCCGAGCCCCAACTGTTCGCGGATCGCGGCGACCGCTTCCGGCGTCGCGTCCGTTCCGGCGATGACCTGGGCGACGTCGCCCGGAAGCACCCTGATGGTGAAGAAGATCAGGGCGCTCGCGGCGAGGAGCCCGACGAGGAGGAGTACCAGCCTCGTCAGGATGAACCGGGTCACCCGGTCACGGCGACCTTCGCCAGGTTGATGCGCGAGTTGACCGAGTCCACGGGGAAGCCGGTCACGCCGTCGCGCACCACCGTGAGGGTGATCGCGGTGTAGAGCCAGTCGGCGGCGTTGTCCTTCGACACGAGGTACGCCGCCTCCTTGAGCTTCTGGGCTGCGACGGCCGGGTCGGTCGCCGCTACGGATTCAGCATAGAGCGACTGGACCTGCGCGTTGTCGTAGCCGAAGTAGTAGTTCGGGTTCGCCCAGTTCTGGAAGTCGCGTGCCTCGACGTGGTTCACGTAGCTGAGGTCGTAGTCCTTGTTGGTGTAGACGTCGTTCAGCCAGGTCGGGAACTCGACGCTCTTGACCGTGAGGGTGACGCCGATGGCCTTGAACTCGGACACCAGGACGTTGGCCACCGAGGTGCCGTAGAAGCTCGGGATCGTGAGCGTCAGCGACAGGTTCTCCTGGCCGGCCTGGGCGAGCAGCGCCTTCGCCTGGTCAGGGTCGTACGTGACGAGCTCGCTGAGGTTCTCGTAGCCCGGGTCGAGCTCGGGGATCGGTCCGTACTGCTCGACCGCGGCGCCGCCGACGGCCTCGACGATCGCGGCGTGGTCGATGGCGGAGCGGAGCGCCTGCCGGACGAGAGGATCGTTCAGGGGAGCGCGCTGGTTGTTGAACGCGAGGGTGTACTTGTCGGTCGTCTTGCCTTCGGTGATGCTGAACCCGTCGGCGCGCGTGATCTGGTCCTTGAGGTTCGCGTCGAGCGCCGTCTGCACGTCGAGTTCGCCGGCGAGGGTGGCGTTGACGGCGGAGGAGGCGTCGGGGATGTAGCTGAAGACGACCTCCTTGACCTTCGGAGCGTCGCCCCAGTACTTCGCGTTCCGATCGAAGGTGATGCTGTCGCCCTGCTTCCAGGTCTTCAGGGTGAACGGGCCGGTGCCGTTGGCGGTCGTCGACAGGTCGTTGGTGGCACCCGACTCCAGCACGATTCCTGCGCGACCGGTCAGGGTCCACAACAGGTTGGAGTCGGGCGAGGTGAGCTGCAACTGCACGGTCGAGTCGTCGACGGCCGTGATCGAGGCGACCTTCTGGAGCGCCACGTTGTCGACGAACGTCGGGTCCTGCTGCACCTGCGTGATGGAGTCGACCACGTCGGCCGCGGTCAGTGCGGCGCCGTCGTGGAAGGTCACGCCGTCGCGGAGGACGAAGGTGTAGGTGAGGCCATCGGGGCTGATCTCGTGGCTCTTCGCGAGCGTGTCGACGATCTGGTTGTCCTCGGTGCGGGACACGAGCCCCTGGTAGACGTTGTCGATGAGGATCTGATCGAGCGCGGCACCCGAGGTGGTGCGGATGTTGAGGTCGGAGGGCTCCAGGACGAGGCCGACCCGAAGGGTCGCGTCGGCGTCGGGCGTCGGCGTCGCGGCCGGGCCTGCGCAGCCGGTGAGGACGAGGGCGGCGCCGGTGACCGCGATCGCGGCGGTGAGGAGCTGACGACGCAGCTGACGATGACGCATGGAGGTCCTTTCGGGGATGCTGGAGTGGCCGGCATCTGGAGACGCACAACCGGTTCCGGGCAGCGGGCATTCCCGCGTGGGTCGCGTCAATACTGGACCGCGTCCGGAAAGCCGCATCGCTGGGGCTCCAGCGAGCGTACCCAGTTGACGTGTGTGGTGCCAGCCAGGGTGTCTGGGGGCGTCACAGAGTGATCGGATCGTGATGTGCTCCACCGCCTTGGAAGACCCTGCGCAGGGGATCGAAGTGAGCTTAGGCTCGCCTATACTGATTGCGTGAGCTATTTCGAGGATCCGGCGGAGTTCGCCGTCGCGGACGCACGGCACGTGCTGCTCGCGGGTGACGAATCGTCGATCAGCGAGTTGGCTGACGTGCTCGCGCTCCTCCCCATCTGCGCCCGCGGCCAGGTGTTCGTCGAGGTCGACGACGCCGCCTCCATCACCACGCTCGACTCGCCGGGACGCGTCGTCGTGACGTGGCTCGTCCGCGCAGCGCGTTCGGGGGAACCCGGAACGGGCAGCCGGTGCGCCCGCGGTCAGGCCGTCGCGCGAGCGACCCGGGCCTGGGCGAGCGAGATGCTCGACGTCGACGGACACGACGCGGCCGACTACCACGTGTGGATCGGCGGCGAGACGGAGCACCTCTCGGGCCTCCGGAACGACCTCAGGATGACCCTCGCGAGCATCGGTGCGCGTCAGCGCTCGCGTTCGGTCGAGCGCGCATCGCACTGACGCGGTTTCACTCCGAAGCGCCGTCGCGAGGACGCCGCGACGCTCGTCAGCGGCGTTTCGGCAGGTAGCCGCCCGCTTCGAGACCGGCTTCGATCTCGAACCGGTTCCGGAGCGGATCACGACCGGCGATGGCGTACATCAGCGGGAAGAGCATGCCGTACCGCTGCCACTGCCGCTTGTGCACCGCCTCGTGTTCGAGCACGCGGGTCGACACGTTCCGGTCGGTGAGATACACGCCACCGACGCATGAGCCACCTCGGCCGAACGTCCACGACGGCATCCCGCGGAAGACGATCATCCCGCCCCGCCGTTCGACCGGACCGGTGCTCCAGAGCGCGCCCCAGACGAGCCCGGTGAGCGTGGCGTACCAATACCCGATCCGGCTGAGGGGCGAGTCGAGCCACGGGCCGCCGGAACGACGGCTCCGCGCCTCGTCGACGTCGCCGGGACGGGTCACGCACCGCTCCGGTAGGTCTCGAGGAGTCGCAGCCAGATCTCGCTCATCGTCGGGTAGGACGGAACCGCGTGCCAGAGACGGTGCAGCGGCACCTCACCCACGACGGCGATCGTCGCAGCATGGACGAGTTCGGCGACGTCCTGACCGACGAAGGTCATCCCGATGATCACCCCGCGCTCCTCGTCGACGACCATCCTCGCCTGCCCGGTGTAGCCGTCGGCGTGGAGGCTGGAGCCCGCGATGCCACCGAGGTCGTAGTCGACGACCCGGTGGTCGATCCCCGCCGCCTCGGCCTGCGCGGCCGTGAGTCCGACGGCGGCGACCTCCGGTTCGGAGAAGACGACCTGCGGCACGGCACGATGGTCGGCGGTCGCCGCGTGGTCGCTCCACGGGCTGGTGTCGACGTCCTCGCCGTTCGCCCGTGCCGCGATGACCGCACCCGCGGCGCGTGCCTGGTACTTGCCCTGGTGTGTCAGGAGCGCCCGGTGGTTGACGTCGCCGACGGCGTACAGCCAGTCGCTGCCGTGAGCGAGGAGCTGATCGTCGACCTCGATCCAGGTACCCGGTTCCAGGCCGACGGTCTCGAGCCCGAGGTCGTCCGTCCGTGGCGTCCGTCCGGTGGCCACGACGAGTTCCGCCGTCGTCACCGCGTCCCGGTCGTCGAACTCGAGCGTGACGGCACCGTCGGCAGCCCGGGAGACGGCGGTGGGGGAGGCGTGCACGATCGTCACGCCGAGTTCACGCAGGGAGGACTCGACGAGCTCGCCGGCGAACGGCTCGGTGTTGCCGAGCAGGCCACTGCGGGCGACGAGCGTGACGTCGACCCCGAGTGAGCGGTAAGCGGTCGCGAGCTCGACGGCGACGACACCGCCACCGAGGAACGCGACGGACGCTGGCAGGGACTGGACACTCGTGGCCTCGCGGCTCGTCCACGGCTCCACCGCCGCCAGCCCGGGGATGTCGGGCAGGAGTGCGGCGGAGCCGGTGCAGACCGCGACGGCGTGCGTCGCCGTGAGCACGGTCGTCGAGCCGTCGGCGGCCGTCACGGTGACCTCACGCTCACCGGTCAGACGACCGTGCCCGCGCACCAGCTCGATGCCGGCGCCCTCGAGCCACTCGACCTGGCCGTCGTCCGACCAGTCACTCGTGAACGAGTCCCGTCGCGCGAGGACCTTGAGCGGGTCGAGCGCGGTGTCCTCGGGGATGGCTCCGCCCGTGCGCTTCGCGGCCCGCAGCGCGGCGCCCGAGCGGATGAGGGCCTTGGACGGCATGCAGGCCCAGTAGGAGCACTCGCCGCCGACCAGTTCGCTCTCGACGATGACGACGCTCAGGCCGCTCTTGTGGGCGTAGTCGGCGACGTTCTCGCCGACGGGTCCGGCTCCGATGACGACGAGATCGACGGTACGGCTCATGGGGTGACTCCTGTCGGGTTGGTGCTGTCGGGTTTCGGTTCGCGACTGATCGCGCCGATGATGCGGAGGATGGTGCCGAGGTCGTCGGCTGCGGCGTCGGGGGAGCCGGGCGAGAAGCCCGTGACCCCGGCTCCGGCGAAGCCGAATCGGGCGCGGAGGGCGGTGATGCAGTCGAGCAGGGTGCCGAGTTCGAGACCGAAGGGGACGGCCGAGCTGACGCCGGCGATGACGGCGGGGTCGAGGACGTCGACGTCCACGTGCAGGTAGACGCGGTCGGCGCCCGTCGCCTCGACGGCAGCGACCACCTCGGCGGCGCTCGTCATCACCGAGGAGACCATGGGGATGCCTCGCTCGTCGATATGCGCGAGTTCGCCGTCGTCGAGGTCGCGCACCCCCACGAGGACGAGCCGGGCGGGATCGAGTGGGGCCTCGGGCAGCAGCATCGCGGCGCCTTCGCCGGTCAGCGCCCGGGCGACCATGCCGCTGAACGACCCGGACGGCGAGCTGAGCGGGGTGTTGAGGTCGCCGTGCGCGTCGAACCAGACGACGGCGATGCCGGGGTCGCGTCGGAGGGCCTCACCGACCGACGCGAGTTCGACGCCGCAGTCCCCACCGATGGTGATGACGGGCTCGTCGATCCCGACGAGCGCCTGACGTTGGAGTTCCGCGGTCGTCACGAGGGAACTCGCGCGCCGGATGTCGGTATCGAGAGCCTCGCCGGCCTCGGTCGGCACGTGGACGAGTGTCGTGGCCGCCGTCGGCAGGTCGCCACGGATCGCCTCGGCTCCATCGATCAACTGCATGGCCCTGGACGAGCCGGAGCCCTGCCATTGGGGGACGACGACGAACTTCGTCATGCGGTGCCTTCCTGGAGACGGTGCGAGGGGGCGAGGGCGACGGGCCCTCGGGAGGTCCCGAGGGCCCGTCGGATCGGCACTACTGGCCGGCGTTCGGCGTGTACTCGGGGCCGGAGGACTCGATCGCGGGTGACGTGGAGCCGCCGCCCTTCAGCGCGGCGAGGCGGGCCTCGACCTCGGTCAGCTCGCCGAGGTCCTCGAGGTCGTTGAACTGCGCGTCGAGACTCGAGGCGGCGAGCTCCTGCTGACCGAGCACCTTCGCCTCCTCGCGGCGGATCTTGTCCTCGTAGCGGCTCAGGTCGCTCGTCGGGTCCATGATGTCGATGCTGCCGACCGCATCCGCGACCTTGCGCTGGGCCTCGGCGGTCTTGGCACGGGCGACGAGCTCGCTGCGCTTCGTCTTCAGCTGCTCGAGCTTCGCCTTCATGCCGTTGAGGCCGTTCTTCAGCTGCTCGACCACCTTCGTCTGCGACGCCAGCTGCGGCTCGGCCTGCTTGGCCTCGTTCTCGGCGCCGATCTGGCGCTGGAGCGCGATCTTCGCGAGGTTGTCGAACTTGTCGGCGTCCGCGGCGTTGCCCGCCTGACGGTATTCGTCGGCCTTGCGACTCGCGGCCAGCGCCTTGGTGCCCCACTCGGAGGCCGCCTCGACGTCCTGCTCGTGGTCCTGCTCGAGGAGCCGGAGGTTGCCGATCGTCTCGGCGATCGCGCTCTCGGCGTCGGCGATCGAGTTCGTGTAGTCCCGGACCATCTGGTCGAGCATCTTCTGCGGGTCCTCGGCGGAGTCGAGCAGCGCGTTGATGTTGGCCTTGGTCAGCTGGGCGATGCGTCCGAAGATGGACTGCTTCTCTGCCATGGTGTGGTTCCTCTCTCGTGTCCTGCTAGGTCGTGTCGGTCGGTGTCCGGTGATGATGTGGGTGGTGAAGCGGATCAGAAGCGACCGCCACCGCGTCGGGAACGGGTGCCGCCGCCACCGAAGCTGCCGGCGCTGCGTGAGCGACCGGAGCCGCCGCCGAACATGCCGCCGCTCGATCCTCCGCCGCCGAACATGCCGCCGCCGGAACGGGACCCGCCGCCGCCGAGGACGGAGTTGATCAGGATGCCGCCGAGGACGGCACCGAGCATCCCGTTGCCACCCTGCTGCCCCTGGCCCCCGCCGAACATGCCGTCGAGTCCGCCCGCCGACCGGCTCTGGAACTGCCCGAGGTCGGCCTGGGCGAGCTGCACCGCCTGACTCGCGAGCGAGTTGGCGCGCTGTGCGAGGGAGAGCGCCTGCGTCGGGTCGGTGGCGGCGAGGCCCTGGGCCTGCACGAGGGTGCGGCCGGCCTCGGCGAGGCGCGTCCGGGCCTCCGGGCCGACGGCTCCGCGCCGCGAGACGATGAAGTCCTCTGCGGCCGACACCTGCGCGCCCGCCGTCTGCAGGGTCTGCCCGAGGGCGGCTGCGGCGCGTTGTCGCTGCTCCGCCGCGGTGCGCACCCCCTGGAGAGCACCGTCGATCTGCGTGTTCGCCGCGTCCAGGCGGGCGAGGAGGGTGATCGGGTTGTTCGGTGCGCCGAGCGCGCCGCGCACCTGGGAGACCGTCGCGGTGGTGCTCGCGACCGCTGCGGCGAGGGTGCCGGTCGGGTCAGGTTGGCCGCCCGCCGCGGCGACGTCCCCGTCCAATTCGGCCAGTCGGGCAGCGAGGTGCTGCTCGGCGGTCGTCAGGTCCGCCTGCAGCCGCTTCACGGCCCCGGTGAGCTGGGTGGCCTGGTCGAGCGCTTCCTCCGCGGCGCGGATGCCGACGGCGGCCTCGCCCGAGTCTCCGGTGGCGAGCCGTGCAGCTGCGTCCGAGATCGCCGCGGTGGCGAAGGCGAGTCGCTCGGTCGCCTGTGCCGGGTTGTCGATCACGGTGATGAGGGCGTCGGGGCTGTAGCGCGTCTGCAGGGCGTGTACCGCGTCTTGCGCGGCCGTCACCGTCGGTCCGGCCGCGGTCGCCCTGGCTCGCAGCTCCTCGACCGCGGCGGGTGCGTTCTTCTCGAGCGCGCGGAGTTCGTCGAAGGAGGCGGCTTGTTCGTCGAGCACGTGGTTCGCATGCTCGCAGAGCCGGATGATCTGGAGGTTCCAGTCCCGCTGTTGCTGTTCCGTGTCCGGCTCGGCGTCGTCGAGCCGCTGCTTGAGTGCGAAGGCCTGCGAGAGGTCGTCCTTCGCCCCGGCGAGAGCGGCGGTGAACGCGGCCGTGGCCGGTTCGCCGTAGGAGGCGGTCGCGAAGCCGAGCTCCTCCTCGCTCGTCCGGACGGCGTCGTCGGTCTGGACGAGCGCACTGCCGGCGAGTCGTTCGAGCTCGGGGATCGGTGCGGTGGTCAGCGGGTCGACCGGTGCCCCCTGCCGGCCCGCGGTCACCGCGCCGTCGCCGTTCGCAGCGCGTCGCCGGCGGAGGAAGACGACCAGGAGTGCGACGGCCACGACGGCGACGACCACGATCAGCAGGATGGTCAGCCACCCGGCTGAGCCCCCTGAGTCGCCACCGGTGCCTCCGATCGATCCGCCGCCGACGGCGGCACCCAGGCCTTCGGCGGCGGCGACCCCGGCCCCGGCCCAGTTCTCGTCACGCAGCTGCGGCAGGATGCGCTGCTGCTCGATCTCGGTCAGCTGGTCGCCGCTCACCGGTCCGCTGGCGTCGCCGGAGAGGTAGTAGGCGCGGTCCTCGGTCGCCACGGCCAGCAGGTACTGGTTCGGTCCGAGGTTGTTGTCCTTCGCGGTCTGGTTCGCCCAGGACTCGGCGTCGCTCGGGTCGGTGAAGGTCGGCACGTAGACCACCCAGAGGTCGACGCCGTAATCCGCGGCCAGGTCGTCGACAGCGGTCGTGATGTCGGTGACCTCGCCGCTGCTGAGGACCCCCGCGCTGTCGGACACGCGCCCGGCCCCGAGCTGCACCGGGCTCTCAGCCCAGGCGGCGGTGGGTCCCGCTCCGAGGAGTACAGCCACACAGAACGCCCAGATCGATACCGCCCAGCGAACCCGCATCGGCCACCTCGTCACTCGTTCGGACCCTGGAGCCCCAACCCGCGGCTCGGTTCCGAGTCTAGGTCCGGGCCCTCGACATCTCTACAGCGGGCTCCCAGCGAGCGCACCGAACCGGAGCTGTGCTATACGGCGGTGACGGAGGTTCACGGTCGCCGGCAGTGACTCTGTTACCGACCATGACGCGGGCGCTCGCGCGGGACGACGGGCCCGGCGAGACTGGTGGAGTCACGGCACGGAACCCCTGGAAGGAGCATCATGCAAGGACACGTCTCACCCATGCTGGCGCTCGTCGAGGTCACCAGGTTCCGTGAGGACGACCAGGCGTACCACGAGTACGTGCAGATCCTCGTCGGACGGACCATCGCCGCCGCCGAACGGGTCGGCTGGCGCGTGACCCGGTTGGCCGCGCACGATCTCGGCACCGATGCGCTCCTCGCCTCGACCGACGGGGCCTCCGCCGTCGTCATCATGGGCGGAGCCGACATCGATCCCGCGCACTACGGCGGCACCACCGGCTACCGCGCCGAGGGTCAGCACTTCCCCGAGGCCGACCGCGCCCAGCTGGCGGTCGCCCGTCGCGCCGCCGAGCGGGGCACACCGCTGCTCGGGATCTGCCGCGGTCACCAGATCATCAACGTCGCCCTCGGCGGGACGCTCGTGCAGGATCTCGGTGAGCACAGCGCCCACCGCAACGAGGGCGTCCCGGTCGATGAGAGCATGACCCCGCACGAGGTCGAGCTCGACCCCTCGAGTGCCCTCGCGTTCCGACTCGGTGCCCGTCACCTCCAGGTGCAGAGCGCCCACCACCAGTCGGTCGGCGAGCTCGGCGAAGGCCTCCGCGCCGTCGCCTGGGCCTCCGACGGCACCGTCGAGGCGATCGAGCACCGCACCCTGCCGATCACCGGCGTGCAGTGGCACCCGGAGGACCCGGGCACCGTGGACGACCAGCTCGGGCTCCTGCTCGGCGGTCTCGCCCGCGAGGCCGAGCGCGCCGCAGCCTGAACCGGCTCTCCGGTTCGCAACTCAGGACGCCCCGGGCGTGTCCGCTCGTCCAGACAGCCGGCGGGGTCGCCACGCCGCGACGCTCCTGCGTTGTGGACGGTGCTGTCGTAGCGTTGACGGGTGTTCGAAGACAGGTACGGTCAGGACGTCCTCGCGGGGGACTGGCGGAAGAAGAACCGTGTGGTGGCCCGTGAGGTCGAGGCGGTGACCGACCTCGTGGTCGAGGAACTCGGCGGCTTCTGCGGCGCGATCACGCGCGTGGAGGCGAAGACGGTCGAGCTCGAGGACTACCGCGGTAAGCGACGTGTGTTCCCCATGGGGGCAGGGTTCCTCCTCGAGGGTGAGCCCGTCGTCCTCGTCGTGCCGAAGCGTGCACCGACCGGGCGGGCGCGCACCGCCTCCGGCTCCTTCGCGGTGGAGACGACCGCTCGGGTGGCTCGTGCGAGCCGGATCTTCGTCGAGGGTCGCCACGACGCGGAACTCGTCGAGCGGGTCTGGGGCGACGACCTCCGCGTGGAGGGCGTCGTCGTCGAATACCTCGCGGGCGTCGACCACCTCGACGCCGCGCTCGCCGAGTTCCGGCCGGGCCCCGACCGTCGTGTCGGTGTCCTCGTCGACCATCTGGTCCCCGGCTCGAAGGAGCAGCGGATCGCCGATGCCGTCATGGCCGGACCGAACGGCCGGAACGTCCTCATCGTCGGGCACCCGTACGTCGACGTCTGGCAGGCCGTGAAGCCGGCCAGGGTCGGCCTGCGCGAGTGGCCGACCATCCCTCGCTCCATCGAGTGGAAGAAGGGCATCTGCCAGGCGTTCGGCTGGCCGCACGACTCGCAGGCCGACATCGCCCGTGCCTGGAAGCGCATCCTCGGTCAGGTCCGGACCTTCAACGACCTCGAGCCGGAGCTCCTCGGTCGCGTCGAGCAGCTCATCGACTTCGTCACCGTCGACTGACCCGCTTGTCGGTTGCGCCAGCGCGGTGCGCTGACGTCACCGCGGGGCACAGCCTCGAGCGCGCCCCTCCGGAGACCCGCGCTCACGCGCCCGGGCCGCGCCCGCGCCGATTCGTGTGGGTTCGCGTCAGCGCACCGCGCTGCCGGAAGGGTTCGGCGGCCGGAGACCCGCGCTCGCGTCAGCGCACCGCGCTGGCGACCGCTGCCGCTAGGCGGCGACCTGACCCAGGGCGTCCTCGAGGACGGACACCGCGTCGCGGAGGAGCTCGTCGGACATGACCGCACTCGGGAGGAGTCGCAGCACCGAGTCCCAGGAGCCGGCGTCGAGCACGAGCACACCCTGGGCGATCGCCGCGTCGATGACCGTCTGCAGCGCCGTGGGGTGCGGCTGCTTCGTGCCGGGGACGACGAACTCGACGCCGGCCATCGCACCGATGATCCGGACCTCGCCGACGATGTCGAAGCGCTCGGCCCAGTCACCCATGAGGGAGCGCAGGGTCGCCTCCACCCGACGGGCCTCGCCCAGCAGGTCCTCGCGCTCGATGACCTCGAACGTCGCGAGCGCGGCCGCCGTCGACACGGGGTTGCCGCCGAAGGTACCGCCGATGCCACCCGGCTGGACGGCGTCCATGATCTCGGCACGCCCGGTCACGGCCGACAGCGGGAAACCGCCGGCGATACCCTTGGCGCTCGTGACGAGGTCGGGCACGACACCGTGGTGCTCGATCGAGTACCACGCACCCGTGCGGCCGATGCCGGCCTGGATCTCGTCGGCGACGAACACGATCCCGTTCTCGGTGCACCACTCGCTGATGCGCGCGAAGTAGCCGGGCGCGGGGATGACGATGCCGCCGTCGCCGAGGACCGGTTCGGCGAAGAACGCCGCGACCTCGCTCGCACCGATGTGCCGCTCGATGTAGTCGATCGTCGCCTCGGCAGCCGCCGGTCCGTCGAGTCCGTCGCGGAAGGGGTAGGAGAGCGGGACGCTGTAGATCTCGCCGGGGAACGGGCCGAACCCGAGGCGCTCGGGTGCCGGCCGGTAGGTCATCGCCATCGTCAGGTTCGTGCGTCCGTGGAAGGCGTGGTCGAGGGCGACGATCGCGCGACGACCGGTGTACTTCTTCGCGATCTTCACCGCGTTCTCGACGGCCTCGGCACCGGAGTTCAAGAGGATCGAGCGCTTCTCGAAGTCGCCCGGCGTGATCTCGGACAGCTTCTCCGCGACGCGCAGGTAGTTCTCGTACGGCGTCACGGTGAAGAGCGTGTGCGTGAGCTTCGTCGCCTGCTCGGCTGCTGCCGCGGCGACGTCGGGGTTGGCGTGCCCGATGGTCGTCACGCCGATACCCGTTCCGAGGTCGATGATGTGGTTGCCGTCGACGTCGACGAGGATGCCGCCGGAGCCGTGGTCCATCCACACCGGCGCGAGGTTGCCGGCACCGCGCGACACCGCGCGGCGGCGCCGTTCCGTGAGGGCGAGCGATCGGGGGCCGGGGATGGCGGTCACGAGCTGGCGTTCCTGGGGCACGGAGTAGTCGATGGTCATGCAGGCCATGGTAGGCGCGCGTCCTCCGAGGATGCCGGGGGCCGACGGAGCGTCGCCGACGATTCCACGACATCTGGCGGTTGACTGGTGTTCACCAACCGTCCATGCGCGCTGCCTACCGTTGGCGGCGCTGAACAGCCGGACGACAGGGGATCGCGTATGGACGCCGACACCAGCACCGCCCTCCTCATCGAGCGGCAGCCCGCGCTGCTCGGCGGCGTGCGCGCACCGGCCGAACGCACCCTCCTCGACGTCCTCCGTGACGTCGCCGCATCGAACCCGGAGGCCTCGGCGATCGAGGACGCGGAGGGAGCGCTCAGCTACCGCGAGCTCGTCCTCAGCGCTGAGCGGGTCGCGGCCGGCCTGTTCGCCGCCGGGGTCCGCCGCGGTGACCGGGTCGGTGTCCGGATCGCCTCGGGCACCCGTGACCTCTACCTCGGGATCCTCGGCATCCTGTTCACCGGAGCGGCCTACGTGCCCGTCGACGCCGACGACCCGGAGGAGCGGGCACGACTCGTGTTCGGCGAGGCGGCCGTCGTGGGCGTCCTGGTCGACGGCGGTGTCTTCGAGCGCTCCCGCCACGGTGTGGCGGACCCGGGCGAGGACGGTGCCGATCCCGACCGGGTGCAGCTCGCGACGGGCGCCGCACCCCACCCGGGCACCCGGGCGATCCCGGTCCTCGAACCACCGCGACTCGACGACGACTCCTGGATCATCTTCACCTCCGGCTCGACGGGCACGCCGAAGGGCGTCGCCGTCTCGCACCGCTCTGCCGCCGCGTTCGTCGACGCCGAGGCGAGGCTCTTCCTTCAGGCGGAACCGCTCGGACCCGGTGATCGCGTGCTGGCCGGGCTGTCCGTCGCCTTTGACGCGTCCTGCGAGGAGATGTGGCTCGCCTGGGGACACGGCGCGTGTCTGGTCCCGGCGCCGCGCTCGCTCGTCCGCAGTGGCATGGACCTCGGCCCATGGCTCACCGCGAAGGGCATCACCGTGGTCTCGACGGTGCCCACGCTGGCGGCGATGTGGCCCGCCGAGTCCCTCGAGAACATCCGCATGCTCATCTTCGGCGGCGAGGCCTGCCCGCCGGAGCTCGCAGCCCGGCTGGCCGTGGACGGCCGCGAGGTCTGGAACACCTACGGACCCACCGAGGCCACCGTCGTGGCCTGTGCTGCGCTGCTGACCGGCGAACAGCCCGTGCGCATCGGACTGCCGCTCGACGGCTGGGACCTCGCCGTGGTCGACGCCGAGGGCGTCCCGGTCGAGGAGGGCGGCGTCGGCGAGCTCATCATCGGCGGCGTCGGACTCGCCCGGTACCTCGACCCCGCCAAGGACGCCGAACGGTATGCGTCCATGCCGAGCATCGGGTGGTCGCGGGCGTACCGGAGCGGCGACCTCGTCCGCTACGAGGCCGCAGGACTCGTGTTCCAGGGGCGCGCGGACGATCAGGTGAAGATCGGCGGTCGGCGCGTGGAACTCGGCGAGATCGAGGCCGCCCTGCAGGCGCTGCCGGGCGTCTCGGGTGCGGCAGCAGCCGTCCAGCGCACCGCCGCCGGGAACGCCGTCCTCGTCGGGTACCTCGCGGTGCCCGACCGCGACGGGTTCTCCGTCGAGAGCGCCCTCGGCACCCTCCGCGAGCAGCTCCCGGCACCGCTCGTCCCGCTCCTCGCGGTCGTCGGAGAGCTGCCCACCCGCACCTCCGGCAAGGTCGACCGGGCCGCGCTGCCGTGGCCGCTCGACACCGCCGACGGCGAGGACGCCTCGACCCTGTCGGGCACCGCCGCATGGCTCGCCGAGCAGTGGACGGCCGTCCTCGGTGTCCGGGTCACGGCCGAGAGCGACAACTTCTTCAGCCTGGGCGGCGGGAGCCTGGCGGCCGCACAGCTCGTCTCGCTCATCCGCACCCGAGACGCCGAGTTCACGGTCGCCGACATCTACGGACACCCCCGACTCGGCGCGATGGCAGCCGAACTCGACGGACGACGCCCCGAGCGGCGCAGCCGAGCGGCCGTCGCGGACCCCGTGCTCCCGACGCCGCTCGGGACCCAGTGGGCGCAGACCCTCCTGGGTGTCCCGCTCCTCATCCTCGTCGGCCTCCGGTGGCTCGTGTACCTCCTCGCCGGCAGCCGGGTGCTCGGCCACGTCGCCGACGTACCGTACCTGCCGATGGTCTCCTGGTGGTGGATCGCCCTCGGGTTCCTCGTGGTCATCACCCCGATCGGGCGCATGGCGATCTCCGTCGTCGCCGCGAAGCTCCTCCTCATCGGCGTCCGCCCGGGCGACTACCCCCGCGGTGGCTCGGTCCACGTGCGACTCTGGCTCGCCGAACGCGTCGCCGACACGGTCGGCGCGGTGAGTCTCGCCGGTGCCCCGTGGATCTCGGGCTACGCCAGGGCGCTCGGCGCGAAGATCGGTGCCGACGCGGACCTCCACAGCGTGCCGCCCGTCACCGGGTTCCTCACCGTCGGGGCGCGCGCATCGATCGAGCCCGAGGTCGACCTCCGCGGCTACTGGGTCGACGGCGACACGCTCCGGCTCGGCCACGTCCACATCGGCGCCGAGAGCACGGTCGGCGCTCGCAGCACCCTGCTCGCCGGAACCCGGATCGGCAAGCGTGCGGAGATCGCGCCAGGATCGTCCGTCTTCGGCCGCGTCCCCTCCGGACACCTGTGGTCCGGGTCGCCCGCCGTCCGCGTCGGCAAGGCGAAACCGGTCTGGCCGACCGAACGCCCCCCGCGGCGTCGACGCTGGCTGTTCGCGTACGGCGCGGGATCGGCGCTGCTGTCGGTGCTGCCGTTCCTCGCCTTCGTCCTCGCAGCGGTGGTCGTGGCGGCCGGTGCCTCGGGCGCGACGAGTCTGCTCGAGTTCTCCTGGCGCGCGCTCCTCTGGGTGCCCGTCGCCACCCTCGTGTGGTTCGTCGTCCTGGCGATCAGCACGATCGGTCTGGTCCGGCTGCTCGGCCTCGGTCTCAGCGAGGGTTACTTCCCGGTGCGCAGTCGGGTCGGCTGGCAGGTGTGGGCCACAGAGCGGCTCCTCGACGCCGCGCGCACCCTCCTCTTCCCGCTGTACGCGAGCCTCTTCACACCCGTCTGGCTCCGCCTGCTCGGGGCGAAGGTCGGGCGCAACGTTGAAGCGTCCACGGTGCTCCTCCTCCCGCGGATGACGACCGTCGGTGACGGTGCCTTCCTCGCGGACGACACGATGGTGGCGTCCTACGAGCTCGGCGGCGGGTGGATGCGGATCGCCGGAGCGTCCGTCGGCAAGCGCGCCTTCCTCGGCAACTCGGGCATGGCGGGGCCCGGCATGCACGTCCCGAAGAACGGGCTCGTCGCCGTGTTGTCGGCCGCACCGCGCAAGGCCAAGTCCGGCTCGTCCTGGCTCGGGAGCCCCCCGATGCGACTCCGGCGGCAGGTGTCCGACGCCGATCTCGACCGGACCTACGACCCGCCGCTCCGGCTCCGGATCGCCCGCGCGCTGTGGGAGCTCTGTCGCATCGTCCCGGTCATGGTGACGACCGGCATCGCACTCCTGGTGCTCCTCACGCTCGCCTGGTTCGCCGACACCTGGGGTCTCGGCGTGGCGATCGCCGTCAGCGGAGCCGTGCTGTTGGCCGCCGGCGCGGTCGCGGCGGGGATCACGACCGTCGCCAAATGGGTGATCGTCGGCCCGATCCGCGCGGGGGAGCACCCGCTCTGGTCCTCGTTCATCTGGCGCAACGAGGTGTCCGACACCTTCGTCGAGATGGTCGCGGCACCCTGGTTCGCGGCTCCCGCCACCGGCACCCCCGCCCTCACCTGGTGGTTGCGCTCGCTCGGAGCCCGCATCGGCCGCGGGGTCTGGTGCGAGAGCTACTGGCTTCCGGAGGCCGACCTCGTCGAACTCGGCGACGGCGCGACCGTCAACCGGGGCTGCGTTGTGCAAACGCACCTGTTCCATGATCGAATCATGAGTATGGATCAGGTCGAACTCGCATCGGGTGCCACGCTCGGGCCGCACAGCGTCATCCTCCCCGGAGCGCGGATCGACGACGACGCGACGGTCGGACCGGCCTCGCTCGTCATGCGCGGCGAACGCGTTCCGGCCGGCACCCGATGGAGCGGCAACCCGATCGGCCCGTGGCGCGAGGTGACGACGGCGGAGTACCGGGAGCCCCAGGTCGCGTCCTGATGGGGGAGGCTCTCGCCCGTCTGCGGAGCGCAGGCGACCCCTACACGCCCTCCAGCGGGAATCGTGGCTACCGCGTCGTGCGGTACGAGCTGGAGCTCGACTACGACGTCGACCGGAACGCCCTGTCCGGGACGGCTCGGCTCACCGCTGTCGCGACGGAGGAGCTCACGCGGTTCTCGCTCGACCTCGCTGCGCTGCGCGTCACCCGGGTCCAGGTCGACGGGGCCGAGGCGAAGCGGACGCACGGCTCGGGCAAGCTCACGTTGACGCCGCGGAGCACCATCGCGGACGGCGCCGAGTTCTCCGTGCTCGTCCGCTACTCGGGTGCGCCCCGTCCCGTGCGCAGCCCGTGGGGCGAGATCGGCTGGGAGGAACTCGAGGACGGCGTCATCGTGGCGTCCCAGCCGTGCGGCGCATCGAGTTGGTTCCCCTGCAACGACCACCCCTCGGACAAGTCGTCCTATCGGATCAGTGTCACGGCCTCGTCGGCGTACACGGTCGTCGCCCCCGGGGAGCTGATGTCGCGGGTCGCACGCGCGAGCCGGACCACCTGGGTCTACGAGCAGCCCGAACCGATGGCCGCCTACCTCGCGACGGTGCAGATCGGCCGGTACCAGCGGCTCGCCGTCAGCGCTCGGGTCGCGACGACCACGGTGCCGGTGGTCGCACACCTGCCGCGCGACCTCACCGCGCGGTTCCGACACGACTTCGCCGACCAGGTCGACATGTTGGCGTGCTTCGAGCGCGCCTTCGGGCCCTACCCCTTCGGTAGCTACGGCGTCGTCGTCACCGACGACGTGCTGGAGATCCCACTCGAGGCGCAGGGCGTGAGCGTGTTCGGCCGCAACCACGTCGACGGCGTCGGCGGTTCGGAGCGGTTGATCGCGCACGAGCTCGCCCACCAGTGGTTCGGGAACAGCCTGACGATCGCCACCTGGCGGGACATCTGGTTGCACGAGGGCTTCGCCTGCTACGCCGAGTGGCTGTGGTCGGAGGAGTCGGGGGCCGAGACCGCCGACGCCTGTGCTCGCGCGCACTACGCGGCGCTCCGACGGGCGCCGCAGGACATCGTCGTCGGCGACCCGGGACCTGCGGACATGTTCGACGACCGGGTCTACAAGCGGGGCGCGATCGCCCTGCACGCCGTGCGCCGACTGCTCGGCGACGAGGCGTTCTTCGACCTCCTGCGTGACTGGGCGGCGTCCTTCCGACACGCGAGCGTGTCGACGGACGACTTCATCCGGACGGCCGATCGACATGCACCGGCACCGGTCGAGCCGCTCCTCGATGCGTGGCTCTTCCAGGAGGCGCTCCCGCCGTTCCCCGTCGACTGAACCGCATCAGGGGAGCAGGAGGGCCGTCGCGACGACGAATCCCGGCGCGGGCTCCGGGCGGTCGATGACGAAGCGGTGGCCGGCGGTCTCGATGACGTGTCGCGCGGCACCCGATCCGAGGTCGATCGTCGCGGGATCGGTGGTGAGGCCGGTGCCTAGGGCCTTCGTCACGGCCTCCTTCGCCGTCCAGCGTTCGGCGAGCGCCCGCAGGCGTCGACGGTCGGGGAGCCGTCGCCATTCCTCCCGTTCCGTGGGGGTGAGGGCGACGTCCTCGACTCCGGCGAACCGGGCAGCGTCGAGCCGTTCGACGTCGACACCGACGGGATGCTCGATGGACACCGCCACCGCGGAGGCGTCCGCGGTGTGGGAGACACTCGCGTGGACGGTCCGGTCACCCGTGCGCACCCGTGGTCGTCCGTGCGCGAGACCGCAGTCCGGGCAGACCGCCGTGACCTCGATCCGCTCGGGGTCGGTGCCGATCGTCTCCGCGACGGTGCGCACGAGCAGTGCGCGACCGAACAGGAACCGGTGCGCCGCCGACGCGGAGAAGGTGTCGAGGCGGTCACGGGCGGACGGGTCCAGCCGGGCGGCCGTGCCGGCGAGGTCGAGCTCAGCGGCGCTGGCCCAGCGCAGGAGGCGGACCGTCGGCTGCGGGAGGGGATCGGCTCGGTGCATGGCCCCCGCGTCCCGGAGTCGGAGCGATGCGAAGCAGGACCTCGCGAGATGGTGATGGTGCCCTCGACTGGATTCGAACCAGCGACTTCTTCCTCCGGAGGGAAGCGCTCTTCCGCTGAGCTACGAAGGCGGAACGTCTCCAAGCTACCAGAGTCGGAGCCCACGCCGGTACCGGAGGTGTGCGGGATCCGCGCCGCCCGACGCGTGGAACAATGAGTCCATGCAGCGCACCCTGACCGCGTCGCTCGATCTGCGGGTGCACGATCGAGCCGACCTCATCTTCTCGATCGCTGCAGCCGGCGGCACCCCGCTGGCGAGCGAGCGACTGCAGGTGCAGTCCTCGGACGGACCGTGCGCGGTCACCGAGATCGTCGGGCCCGACGACACGCGACTCCACCGGGTCATCGCCGAGCCGGGCCGCTTGCAGGTCGACTACGAGGCGGTGGTCGTCGGGCAGGCCGTGCCGCGTCCTGTGGACGCCCTGGAGACCGTGACCTACCTCCGTCCCAGCCGCTACTGCGAGTCGGACGCGCTGTTCTCGCTCGCCCGTTCCGAGCTCGGCTACCTGCTCGAGCACCGTCGCCTGCACGAGGACGGCACGGTGTCCGGCGGTCTGCAGGTGCTGCCGTGGGTGGCGGCCTGGGTCGGACGCCACCTCTCCTACGTCTCCGGCTCCACGACTGTGTCCGACAGTGCGGTGTCGACCCTGGCCGCTGGCCGTGGCGTGTGCCGGGACTTCGCGCACCTGACCATCGCGATGCTGCGGGCGCTCGACATCCCGGCCCGGTACGCCGCCGTCTACGCCCCGGGTCTCGTCCCCATGGACTTCCACGCGGTGGCCGAGGGGTTCGTCGACGGCGCCTGGCACGTGGTCGACGCGACGGGCTTGGCGCCGCGTCAGTCGCTCGTCCGCATCGCCACCGGACGCGATGCCGCGGACGTGGCCTGGTTGAGCAACCACCACGGCAACGTGACCGTCGAGGACATGCGGATCGACGCACTGATCGACGTCCTGCCCGCCGACGACCCGGCGCAGGCGGTCGTGCTCGCCTGACGGTCGCCCCGAGGACCACCGTGTCGCCGGTGCGACGCGCCCGGGTAGAATCGCTCCTCGTGACTCCTGAAGACCTCGCCTCCGCCCTGCACGCCATCGTCGTTCCGATCGTCGAACGACGACGCGAGGCGGCGGGCATCACCGACGAGGTCGCGGTGTCGGTCGACGACGTGGTGCTGGAGCGTCCGAAGAACCGCGATCACGGCGACTGGGCCTGCAACATCGCGATGAAGCTCGCGAAGCGGGTGGGGTCGAACCCGCGCGAGCTCGCGCAGGAGTTCGCCGATGCGCTCGTGCAGGTCGACGGTGTCGCCTCGGTCGAGGTCGCCGGTCCCGGGTTCATCAACGTGCGTCTCGACGCGGCTGCCGCGGGTGCGCTCGCGAAGGTGATCGTCGACGCCGGCGACGCGTTCGGCCGCAACGACAGCCTCGCCGGTCAGACCATCAACATCGAGTTCGTCTCGGCCAACCCGACCGGACCGCTCCACATCGGCCACACGCGTTGGGCCGCGCTCGGCGACTCGCTGGCCCGCGTGCTGAGCGCGTCCGGCGCGACGCTCGTCAGCGAGTACTACATCAACGACGCCGGCAACCAGATGGACACCTTCGCGGACTCCATCCTCGCCGCGGCCAAGGGGGAGCCGACGCCCGAGGGTGGCTACCCCGGGGCGTACATCGGTGACCTCGCGAAGACCGTGCTGGCCGAGATCCCCGACCTCCTCGAGCGCCCGGACGCCCGTGAGGTCGCGCGCGAACGCGCCTACGCCCTGCAGCTCGGTGAGATCCGCGCGTCCCTCGAGCGCTTCAACGTGCACTTCGACGTCTGGTTCAGCGAGCGCACCCTGCACGCGACGGGGGAGGACGGCACGAGCCTCATCGACCAGGCCGTGGACCGGTTGCGCGAGCAGGGGCACGTGTTCGACGAGGAGGGCGCCGTCTGGGTGCGCACGACGGACTTCGGCGACGACAAGAACCGCGTCATCCGTCGCTCCAACGGGGTCTACACCTACTTCGCCGCCGACGCCGCGTACTACCTGAACAAGGGCGACCGCGGCTTCCAGCACAAGATCTACCTGCTCGGCGCCGACCACCACGGGTACGTCCACCGGTTGAAGGCGCTCGCGGGTGCGGCCGGAGACGACCCGGACCGCGACATCGAGGTGCTCATCGGGCAGCTGGTGAGCGTGAACGGCGCCCGACTCTCCAAGCGGGCCGGCAACATCATCGAGCTGGACGACCTGCAGGCCTGGATCGGGACGGATGCCCTGCGGTACTCGCTCGGACGCTACCCGGCCGATTCGCCGTTGGCCCTCGACCCCGAGCAGCTCCGCAGCCGGACGAACGACAACCCCGTCTTCTACGTCCAGTACGCGCACGCCCGCACGAACTCGGTGGCCCGCAACGCCGCCTCGGCCGGTGTCGACCGCAGCGCCTTCGCACCGGAGCTGCTCGTCCACGAGACGGAGTCGGCGCTCCTCGGCGTCCTCCAGGAGTTCCCCCGGATCGTCGCGCAGGCCGCGCAGCTGCGCGAGCCGCACCGCGTCGCCCGGCACCTGGAGGAGACCGCGAGCCTGTACCACAAGTGGTACGACAGCTGCCGGGTCGTCCCGATGGGGGAGGAGCCGGTCACCGACCTGCACCGCACGCGCCTCTGGCTGAACGACGCGACCGGCACCGTCATCCGCAACGGCTTGGCGCTCCTCGGCGTCTCCGCGCCGGAGCGCATGTAGCTCCGCCGCAGCAAAAGATCCGCGCGGGCGCGGGACGGTTCCTCGGGAGCGGTCCTGTGCTCGCGGCGATCTCCGGTGTGCGCTGTCCGAGCGGCGAGTCCTTCGGTAGCGTGACAGGATGCGCAGCCTCACGTCCCGCCCGTCCCTCGTCGTCGTCGTGATCGCGGCGGCCCTGTCGCTCTCCGGCTGTGTCGGCCAGGGCTCGGGCGTTCCCGGCACCGCGACGCCGAGCACGACCTCCGCGTCGGCCGTAGACCTCCGAGCATTCGCACCATTCGGGACGGAAGGGTCCGGCGTCTCGATCCGCCTGCAGTTCCCCGACGGCCTGCACGCCGGCAGCGTCGGCACCATGGACTACCTCCAGAACATCGTCTCGCCTCCGGTGCAGTGCGCGCCGTTCGAGATCGAGCTCGAGGAGGTGGGCACGAGCACGCTGCAGATCGACGGGGCACTCTCCGTCGTCGTCCGGGGCGAGGGCGGGAAGGCGGTCGCGCCGGCGTTCGTCATCCCCGGTGACCCGGTTCGTGCGGCGTTCACCTCTCCGGACGTCCTGACGAAGAGTTCCCTGGAGGACTCGAACCTCACCGAGCTGGAAGGGTTCACGCTGGCGGCCTTGTACCCCACCTCGGCTGCCGACTGGGAGCGATTCAGCGGCAGGGTGCTCGACATGCCGGAGGTCGAGCTCGACCAGGCCTGCTGACAGGTCCAAGGAGACGACGGTTCGCTACCCTCGGAACATGAGTGAGCAGCAACCGTCGGGTAAGCGCAGGCGTCCGTGGCTTCCGATCGTCATCGTCGTCGGGGTACTCATCGTCCTCGTCGGCGCGTTCCTGATCGCCGACACGATCGTGCGCGGCGTCGCCGAGGAGCGCGTCGCGACGCAGATCGAGCAGAGCCTGCCGGACAACGTCGACGCGGACGTCGCCGTGTCGATCGGCGGTGCCTCGGTCATCGCCCAGTACCTCACCGGAACGTTCGAGCACGTCGACCTGCGTGCACCGGATGCGAGCGTCGACGGCGTCCCGCTGGACCTCCGGGTCAGCGCGGACCGGGTGCCCCTCGACCCGGAGCAGACCATCGGTCGGGTGGTGGCGACCATCAGGATCGATGCTGCCGGCGCGGCGGACCTCGCCAAGACGGCCAGGCTCCCGGGCACGCTCACCCTCGGCGACGACGAGATCGGGTACGCGGGTGAGGCGACCGTCCTCGGGTTCACCATCCCGTACGACTTCTCCGTGGCGCCGACCACCACGGCCGACCGCGTGAACCTCATGCCGACGTCCGTGAACGTCGACACCGGCCTCCTCGGCGTGATCGACCTGCGAGCCCTCGTGACCGGGTTCCTGCAGGGCGACCCGCCGAGCATCTGCGTCGCGCAGTACCTGCCGGAGGGGGTCGACCTCGATGGACTCGCGGTGACGCCGGAGGCCGCGACCGCCACCCTGACGTCGACGACGCTCCGCCTCGACGAGGCGTCGCTGCAGACGCTCGGCAGCTGCGACTGACCCTCGTCCCTCCACCCGGTGGGTAGGGGAGCGGCCCACCCGGCGTCACGATGCTGCACGGGCACGCGCGTCTCGCTAGACTTTCCACACACCCACTGCTCCGACCGGGCGGTGAGGTGTGCCGTCGGGCCCTCCGGCCCGTGTTCCACCACAGTCGTTCCAACCGAGCGACGATGGGTGCGGACGACCGGGATCACCAACCACCGGGTCGTGCGCATCCACCTTCATCGGTGCTCTGCAAATCGGTGCTTCAGGGGCCAAACCGGGTCCGCTCGCCCAACGAGAACCTCCTTTTCCGCTCAACAGGACTCAGGACACCCCCGTGGCCAGAAACCCCCTCGCCCCCGACTGGCTCGCCGAGCCCGTCGATCCGAACGCGCTCGATCCGGCCGTGTGGCCCGCCTCGGCCGCCCGCGACACCGACGGCCTCCTGCAGCTCGGCGGCGTCGACGTCCGCACGCTCCGGGAACGCTTCGGCACGCCGCTCTACGTCGTCGACGAGGACGACGCCCGTGCCCGCGCCCGCACGCTGAGAGAGGCGTTCGAGCGTGAGGCGGCCGCCCGCGGTACGAGTGTCGCCGTCTACTACGCGGGGAAGGCGTTCCTCTCCGCCGAGGTCGCGCGCTGGATGACCGCGGAGGGCCTCCGCATCGACATCTGCAGCGGCGGAGAGCTCGCCGTCGCACTCGCCGCCGGAACCGATCCGGCCCAACTGGGCTTCCATGGCAACAACAAGTCGGTCGCGGAGATCGAGCGAGCCGTGGGTGTCGGGATCGGTGCCATCGTGCTCGACAGCCTCTCCGAGATCGACCGCGTCGCCGCGGCGGCCGAGCGTGCCGGGCGGGTCCAGTCCGTGCGCCTGCGCGTGAACAGCGGTGTCCACGCCCATACGCACGAGTACCTCGCGACCGCCCACGAGGACCAGAAGTTCGGCCTGCCGCTCGAGGACGCCGTCGACGCCGTCGCGCGCATCCGGGCCAACGCCTCGCTCGACTTCCTTGGACTCCACTGCCACATCGGCTCGCAGATCTTCGGGTCCGACGGGTTCGCCGAATCCGCCGCCCGCCTGCTCGCCGTGCACGCCCGCCTGCTCGAGGGCGGCCCCGTGCCCGAGCTCAACCTCGGTGGTGGCTTCGGCATCGCCTACACCAGCGCCGACGACCCGACGCCGATCGAGCAGCTCGCGGCGGACATCCTCGCAGGAGTCCAGGCCGCTGCAGACCTCCACGGCGTCCCGATCCCGAAGCTCGCCTTCGAACCGGGACGCGCGATCATCGGCGGAGCCGGCATCACGCTCTACGAGGTCGGCACGATCAAGGACGTCGTGGTCGCTTGGAACGACGAGGGCGAGACCGCCGTCCGTCGCTACGTGAGCGTCGACGGCGGGATGAGCGACAACGCCCGCCCGTCGCTGTACGGCGCGGACTACACGGTCCGGATCGCCGATCGCGTGAGCGACGCGTCCCCCGCGCTCGTCCGGATCGCCGGCAAGCATTGCGAGTCGGGCGACATCGTCGTGAACGCCGACTACCTGCCGTCGGACGTCCGCGACGGCGACCTCCTGGCCGTCCCCGCGACCGGGGCGTACTGCTGGTCCCTCGCGAGCAACTACAACTACCTCGGTCGCCCGGCCGTCGTCGCCGTGTCGGGTGGCGCGGCCCGCGTCATCGTGCGGGGCGAGACCGAACACGACCTCCTCAGCCGCGATGCGGGATTGGACACGGAATGATCGAATACCGCGGACTGAAAGTCGCCCTGCTGGGTGCCGGCTCGGTGGGCTCCCAGGTGGCGCGTCTACTGCTCGAGCACGCCGACGAACTGGCGTCCCGCGCCGGGGCGAGTCTCGAGCTCATCGGCATCGCCGTGCGCGACGTCGACGCGCCTCGCGACGTCGACCTGCCGAAGGAGCTGTACACGACCGATGCCGAGCAGCTCATCCTGAGCGCCGACATCGTGATCGAGCTCATCGGCGGCATCGAGCCGGCGCGCAGCCACATCCTGCAGGCCATCAACGCCGGTGCCGACATCGTCACCGCCAACAAGGCGCTGCTCGCGACGCACGGCCCCGAACTGTTCGACGCCGCTGAGCAGGTCGGCGCCCAGCTGTACTACGAGGCGGCCGTCGCTGCAGCGATCCCGATCATCCGGCCCCTGCGGGAGAGCCTCGCGGGCGACCGCATCAACCGGGTGCTCGGTATCGTCAACGGCAGCACGAACTACATGCTCGACCGGATGGACCGTTTCGGCGACACGATGGAGGACGCGGCAGCCGTCGCGAGCGAGCTCGGGTACCTCGAGGCCGACCCCACCCTCGACGTCGAGGGCTACGACGCGGCGCAGAAGGCGACCATCCTGGCGAGCCTGGCCTTCCACACCACCGTCCCCGTCGAGGCCGTCCACCGTGAGGGCATCACCGGGATCACGAAGGCGCAGGTCGACCTCGCCCGCAGCGAGGGCTACGTCATCAAGCTGCTCGCGATCGCGGAGCGGATCGTCGACGAGACCACCGGCGAGGAGGGCCTGTCCGCCCGCGTGTACCCGGCGCTCATCGGTCGTGAGCACCCGCTCGCCGCGGTGCACGGCGGCAACAACGCCGTCTTCGTGGAGGCCGAGAACGCCGGGAGCCTGATGTTCTACGGCGCCGGCGCCGGTGGCAAGGAGACCGCCTCCGCGGTGCTCGGCGACCTCGTCTCGGCGGCCCGCCGCCACGTCGCCGGCGGTCCCGGTGTCGGCGAGTCCACGCACGCCGACCTGCCGGTCCTCGAGATCGGCCGCGTCACGACGCGGTACCAGGTCACCCTTGAGGTGGCCGACGAACCCGGCGTGCTCGCCGCGGTCGCGGGGATCCTCAGCGACGGCGGCGTCTCGGTCGAGACGTTCCAGCAGTCCGTGGCCTCCTCGGACGGGACGCTGTCGACCGCTACCCTGGTCATCGGCACCCACCGGGCGCTCGAATCGGCCCTCGCGGCCACCGTCGAGCAGTTCGCCTCGAACGCCCACGTCGAGCGGGTCGTGTCCGTGCTCCGGGTCGAAGGAGCCGAGTAGGTGCCGAACCGCACGACCACCGACCGCGTCGCTCGCCGACCTCTCACCAGATTGCAGGCATCCCTATGAGTCACACCGAACCGCTTGCGATCGGACGCACCGTCACCGTGAAGGTGCCGGCGACCACCGCCAACCTCGGCCCCGGCTTCGACACGCTCGGTCTCGCGCTCGCCCTGTACGACGAGCTGACCGTCACGGTCCGCGAGGAGCCCGGGGTGTTCGTCGAGGTCATCGGTGTCGGCGCCGGCGAGGTGCCGACCGATGCGTCGAACCTCGTGATCACCGCGATCGCCCATGCCCTTCGGGCTTACGGCCACGACCTTCCGGGTCTCGACGTCGTCGCGCGGAACGTCATCCCGCACGGCCGCGGCCTCGGTTCCTCGGGTGCGGCGATCGTCTCCGGCATCATGGCGGCGAAGGGGCTGCTCGAGGGAGAGGTCGAACTCGGACCCGACGACCTCCTCCGGCTCGCGACGGAGATGGAGGGACACCCCGACAACGTGGCCCCCGCACTCTTCGGCGGCCTGACGATCGCGTGGACCACCGACGCCGGGCCGCAGCACAAGAAGCTCATCGTGCACCGCGGGGTGTCGCCGCTCGTGCTCGTCCCCGAGCACACGATGTCCACGGAACTCGCCCGCAGCCTGCAGCCGGCCAACGTGCCGCACGCCGACGCCGCGTTCAACGTCTCGCGTTCGGCGCTCCTTGTCGCCGCGCTCACGCAGAGCCCGGAGCTCCTGCTCGCGGCCACCGAGGACCGGCTCCACCAGAGCTACCGCGCCGCCGCGATGCCCGAGACGAACGCCCTCATCACGATGCTGCGTGAGCACGGGTTCGCCGCCGTCGTCTCCGGCGCCGGTCCGTCCATCCTCGTCCTCGCTGACGATCCCGGACGCCGTCTCGAAGCCACGGCGTTGGTCGCCGAGCACGCCGCCACCCCGTGGCAGTCGCTCATGCTCGCGGTCGACTTCAAGGGTGCTACAGTGGGAGGGCACCCGGCCCACCCCGCCTCTTCGGCGTAACCGGCTTCCGGGGCAATTCCGCACAATCATCGCTTTCGCACCAATTGATCGCGTCTGTTCGGGTCCCACCGTGTTTCCATCCTGCTGAGCAGCGCTCCGCCGGGTCGTCGCACCGGGCTATCCGCACAGGCTCTGCGTCGTGTGAACATCACCCACCCGCCGCACAGGATTCCGGTGCGATCGCCGCCTGCGCGAGACAGCTCTGTCTCGACGCAAGGGAAGGAAGACACACGTGACAGACGTCAACGAAGGCGCCTCAGGCGTCTCGCTGGATGCCGACCCGAAGACGCTCAAGGTCGCCGACCTGCAGCGTCTCGCCGCCGCTCTCGGAGTGGCCGGAGCCTCGAAGCTCCGCAAGGGCGAGCTGGTCGAAGCCATCCAGACCATCCAGAACAGCACCGACACCGACACCGACGCCGCGGCCACCGAGACCGCCGACGTCATCGAGTCGGTCTCCGCGCTCGAAGTCGCGCCGGAGGCACCGGTGCAGTCCAAGCTGCCCGAGCTCGACCTCGCCCTCGACCAGGCCTTCGGTGCCGAGAAGGCGGCCCCGCCGGCGCGACGCAAGTCCCGCCGGGCCACGACGGCCACCGTCGCCCCGAACGCCACCCCGATCGTCGGCGCCCCCGTCGTCGAGGCACCGGCTGCGCCGGCCGCCGCTCCCGCCCTGGTCGAGGAACCATCCGCTCCGGCCGACGCGGCTCCCGCCGAGCAGTCCGACGACGCCGCCGCGACCGCCGAGCCGCAGCAGGCCGACGAGACGACCCCCGAGCAGACGCCGAGGCGTTCACGCGGCAACCGCCGTGGGCGCGGACGCGATCGCGACCGCAACGCCGACGACGCCGAGCAGAACACGGCTGAGCAGGGCACCGGCGAGCAGGCCGGCGGCGAGCAGAACCGCGCCGCACAGCACGCCTCCGAGCAGGACTCGAACGACGACGCCGCGAACACGGACGCCGACGACACCCAGGACGGCGAGCAGCAGGACGGCCAGTCCTCCGGCGGACGTCGTGGTCGTGGCCGAGGCCGCAACCAGAACAACGGTGGCCAGAACAACGGCAACCAGAACAACGGCAACCAGAACAACGGCGGCCAGAACGCCGACGCCGGTCAGAAGGCCGACGCCAAGCAGGAGCAGCAGGGGCAGAACCGCGGCAACCAGGGCGGTCAGGGCAACCAGGGCGCACCGGGCGACGAGTCCGAGGGTCGTGGCGGCCGCAGCCGTTACCGCGACCGCAAGCGTCGCGGATCCGTGCAGAACGACGACGTCGAGCCCGAGATCGCCGAGGACGACGTCCTCATCCCGGTCGCCGGCATCCTCGACGTCCTCGACAACTACGCGTTCGTGCGCACCTCCGGTTACCTCCCGGGCACCAACGACGTCTACGTCTCCCTCGGCCAGGTGAAGAAGTACCACCTGCGCAAGGGCGACGCCGTCGTCGGCGCCATCCGTCAGCCGCGCGACAACGACAGCAGCAGCCGCCAGAAGTACAACGCGATCGTCAAGGTCGACTCCGTCAACGGCCTGTCCGTCGACGAGGCCGGCGCCCGCGTCGAGTTCGGCAAGCTGACTCCGCTGTACCCGCAGGAGCGCCTCCGTCTCGAGACGGAGCAGACGAAGCTCACGCAGCGCATCATCGACCTCGTCGCACCGATCGGCAAGGGCCAGCGCGGCCTGATCGTCGCTCCGCCGAAGGCCGGGAAGACCATCGTCCTGCAGCAGATCGCCAACGCGATCTCGATCAACAACCCTGAGGTCCACCTCATGGTCGTGCTGGTCGACGAGCGTCCCGAAGAGGTCACCGACATGCAGCGCACGGTAAAGGGTGAGGTCATCGCCTCCACCTTCGACCGTCCGGCCGAGGACCACACGACGGTCGCCGAACTCGCGATCGAGCGCGCCAAGCGTCTCGTCGAGCTCGGCCACGACGTCGTCGTGCTGCTCGACTCGATCACGCGTCTCGGTCGTGCCTACAACCTGGCCGCACCCGCCTCGGGTCGGATCCTCTCCGGTGGTGTCGACGCTGCGGCGCTCTACCCGCCGAAGCGCTTCTTCGGTGCCGCTCGCAACATCGAGAACGGCGGATCGCTCACGATCCTCGCGACCGCGCTCGTCGAGACCGGTTCCAAGATGGACGAGGTCATCTTCGAGGAGTTCAAGGGCACCGGCAACTCGGAGCTCCGGCTCTCGCGCCAGCTCGCCGACAAGCGGATCTTCCCGGCCGTGGACGTCAACGCGTCCTCGACCCGCCGCGAGGAGATGCTGCTCGCCCCCGACGAGGTCAAGGTCACCTGGAAGCTGCGTCGTGCCCTCGCCGGCCTCGACCAGCAGCAGGCCCTCGAGGTCGTCCTCGGCAAGCTGAAGGAGACCACGTCCAACGTGGAGTTCCTCGTCCAGATGCAGAAGTCGATGCCCGCACCGACCTCGCACAGCCACGGACACGAGAACAACCACCGCTAGCGGTCCCGACCGACCCCATCCGCATCCGCGCCGCACCGGCGTCGGGAACGGGTGGGGTCGGTCCTGTTTCGCCCCCGGTGCCGCATGATGGTGATGAAGGAAGAGAACGATGTTCGAATCAGTTGAGACGCTCGTCGCCGAGCACAAGGATCTCCAGGACCAGCTCGCCGACCCGGCGGTCCACGCCGACCCCGCACGGTCGAAGAAGATCAACCGCCGCTACGCCGAGCTGTCGAAGATCATCGCGGCCTACCACACCTGGCAGGCGACGCAGGAGGACCTCGACGCCGCTCGGGAACTCGCCAAGGAGGACGAGGCGTTCGCCGAGGAGGTGCCGGTGCTCGAAGAGCTGCTGGTGACCAACCAGGAGAAACTCCGCCGTCTGCTCATCCCGCGCGACCCCGACGACGGCCGCGACGTCATCATGGAGATCAAGGGTGGCGAGGGCGGCGCGGAGAGCGCCCTCTTCGCCGCCGACCTGCTCCGGATGTACCTGCACTACGCGGAGTCCAAGGGGTGGAAGACCGAGCTCCTCGAACGCACCGAGAGCGACCTCGGCGGCTACAAGGACGTCCAGGTGGCGATCAAGTCGAACGCGACCGACCCGTCGCAGGGGGTCTGGGCGCACCTCAAGTACGAGGGCGGCGTGCACCGTGTGCAGCGTGTGCCGGCCACAGAGTCCCAGGGCCGCATCCACACCTCCACCACGGGTGTCCTCGTCTTCCCCGAGGTCGATGAGCCGGAGGAGGTCGAGATCAGCCAGAACGACCTGAAGATCGACGTCTACCGGTCGAGCGGCCCCGGTGGTCAGTCGGTCAACACGACCGACTCGGCGGTGCGTATCACCCACCTGCCGACCGGCATCGTGGTGTCGATGCAGAACGAGAAGAGCCAGCTGCAGAACCGTGAGGCCGGTATGCGCGTGCTCCGCGCCCGCATCCTCGCGCGTCAGCAGGAGGAGCAGGCGGCACTCGACAGCGCGGCCCGCAAGACGCAGATCCGCACCATGGACCGCTCCGAGCGCATCCGCACGTACAACTTCCCCGAGAACCGCATCGCCGATCACCGGACCGGATACAAGGCGTACAACCTCGACGGCGTCATGAACGGCGCGCTCGGGCCGATCATCGAATCGGCGATCACCGCCGACGAGGAGGCTCGCCTGGCCGACATCGGCGACCAGGACTAGGACTCGAGAGCGCAGTCGTGGTCGTCATCCCGCTCGGATGACGACCACGACTGCGCTTTCGTCGTTCAGCCGATGCGCAGTCGCTTCGTCGCGACCTTGTCGGCGAAGAACCGGTCGTGGCTGACCACGACGATGGCGCCGGGGAAGTGCACGAGTGCGCGCTCCATGACCTGCGTGCTCGCGAGGTCCAGGTGGTTCGTCGGCTCGTCGAGGAGGAGTACCGACGCCCCGGAGAGCAGGCACTGGGCCATGGCGACGCGGGCGCGCTGCCCACCCGAGAGCATGCCGATCTTCTGCTTGAGGTCGGCGTCCGAGAATTGGAACATGCCGAGGAAGCGGTTCACCGACTTCTTCGTCGCCGCGAAGGCGAGGCTGTCGGGCATGGCACCGACGGCATGGGCCACCGTGTCGGTGAGGTCCAGCTCGTCGACCATCTGGTTGTAGGACGCGTATCGGACCCCGCCGGTCCAGGTGACGTGACCGGCGTCGGGGCGTTCGTCGCCCTCGAGGATTCGGAGGAAGGTGGACTTGCCCGCACCGTTCGGCCCGTGGACGACGATGCGTTCCCGGCGGCCGATCTCCAGGTCGAGCCCGTCGAACAGTGTGTGCTCGCCGTAGGCCTTCGTGAGCCCCTGGATCCGGCAGAGCGTGTCCTTGATGTGCAGACCGCCGTAGATGTCGGTGATGATGTCGTCGACCGGACGTGGTGGCCTGGCCTTCTTGATCTTCGCCAGCTGTGAGGAGAGGTCCTTCTTCCCGGCGGCCTTCGCCGCCTCGCGACGGTCCGAGATGCCCTCCGCCTCGAAGGCGAGCAGTTCGGACTCGTGGACGAACTGCGCCTCGAGGCTCTTGAGCCGGAACTGCTTCTGGACGACGTACTCGTCGAAGCTGCCGGGGTACTCGTGGAGGTGGAAGTTCTCGACCTCGACGATGCGGGTGACCACGGCGTCGAGGAAGGTCCGGTCGTGCGAGACGACGATGGCCGCGCCGCGGAACGAGCCGAACCAGGATTCGAGCCACTCGACCCCCGCGACGTCGAGGAAGTTCGTCGGCTCGTCGAGCAGCAGGACGTCCGGGCGCTCGAGGAGGATCTTCGCGAGCGCCGCGCGGTTGCGCCAACCACCGGAGAGCGAGTCGATGGGGAGCACCCGGCGCGCGGCGTCGAAGCCGAGCGTGGTGAGGGCGGTGTCGATGTGGCGCTGGTAGTCCCAGCCGTCCTGGCGCTCCATCTCCTCGAAGAGCTCGGCCTGCCGTTCGATGAGCTTCGTCATCCCGTCGAGGTCGTTCGGGTCCGCGGCGATCGCGGCGTCGATGGATGCGAGTTCGGCCTCGATGGCGTGGATGTGACCGAAGAGTCCTTCGAGGACCTCCGTGATCGTGGCGCTGCCGTCGAGCTCAGAGAACTGGGAGAAGTACCCGATCCGCGTTCCGTCCTCGATGCTCACCGTGCCCGAGTCCGGCTGGAGCTGGTCGAGGGCGAGCTTCAGGAGGGTGGACTTGCCGGAGCCGTTCCGACCGATGAGCCCGACCCGGTCGCCTGGCTCGAGCCGGAAGAAGACGTCGCGGAGCACCGGGCGTTCCTCGAACCGGACGGTGACGTCGTGCAGGCGGATGAGACTCATGGGGACCTCTCGAGGAACGGGGATGCGGGTGGGATGCGGGGATCGTCGTCCGGGGGAGGCGTGGACGACGATTCGCCTCACCTCGCGCGGATCAGATGTGGTACTCGGGATCGAGCAACGCGAGTCCGTGCGTGCCGCTCCCGCGCGGGCGCTCGACCGCCGGGACGCCGAGCAGCAGGCTGCGGGGTGGGCACGCCTTGGTGACGACGGCGTTCGCACCGACGATGGTGCCGGGACCGATCGAGATGGGCCCGAGGATCTTCGCCCCGGCGCCGACGGCGACCCCGTCACCGATGGTCGGGTGGCGCTTGCCGACGCCGCGGCTCTTCCCGCCGAGGGTCACGCCGTGGAAGATCATGACGTCGTCGCCCACCTCGGCCGTCTCGCCGATGACGACGCCCATGCCGTGGTCGATGAAGAACCGTCTGCCGATCCGGGCGCCGGGATGGATCTCGACCCCGGTGAGGAACCGGGTGAACTGCGAGCCGAACCGGGCGAGGGTGCGGAAGCCGCGCCGCCACAGTCGATGGTGCAGCCGGTACGCCCAGACGGCGTGCAGCCCGGAGTAACTGAGTGCAATCTCGATGGTGCCGCGGGCCGCCGGATCGTGTGCGCGTGCGGCACCGATGTCCTCGCGGACCCGCGACAGCATTCCCATGCGTCGAGCCTAGTCGCGCAGGTCGTCGTACATCGTCGTCGACAGGTAGCGCTCGCCCGCGTCGGGGATGATGACGACGATGGTCTTGCCGGTCATCTCAGGACGGCGTCCGACCTCGAGGGCGGCCCACACCGCGGCGCCGGAGGACATGCCGCCGATGATGCCGTCGTCGGTCGCGAGGCGTCGTGCGGTCGCGTAGGCGGTGTCGGTCTCGACCGGGATGATCTCGCTGAACAAGGACGTGTCGAGGATGTCGGGCACGAAGTTCGGGCCGATGCCCTGGATCTTGTGTCCGCCGGCGCGACCCTCGCTGAGCAGTGGGGAGTCCGCCGGCTCCACGGCGATGATCTGCACGTCGGGGTTGTGTTCGCGGAGCCAGCTGCCGACGCCGGTGATCGTCCCGCCCGTCCCGATGCCCGCGACGAACGCGTCGACCGTGCCGGCGGTGTCCTCCCAGATCTCGGGTGCGGTCGTCCGCCGGTGGATGGCGGGGTTCGCCTCGTTCTCGAACTGCCTGACCCAGACGGCGCCGGGGTTCTCGGCGACGATGCGGTGGGCCTCCTGCACGGCGTTCGCCATCCCCTTCGTCGGGTCGGTGAGGACGAGCTCGGCACCGTAGGCACGGAGCAGGGTGCGACGTTCCTTGCTCATCGAGGCCGGCATGGTGAGGATGACCCGGTAGCCACGCGCGGCGCCCACGAGGGCGAGCGCGATGCCCGTGTTCCCGCTCGTCGACTCGACGATGGTGCCTCCCGGCTGTAGCTGACCCGAGGCCTCCGCAGCGTCGACGAGCGCGATGCCCAGGCGGTCCTTGACGCTCGACCCCGGGTTGTAGAACTCCAGCTTCGCCAGGATGGTGGCGCCGACGCCCTCGGCGATGCGGTTCAGGCGGACGAGCGGGGTGCGGCCGTAGGCCTGGGTGATGTCGGTGTAGACGGTGCCGGTCACGGTGTTCCTCTTCCTCGAACGGGGCTCGGTTCAGCCTACGACCTGGTCGGACGACGGTGTCCCGTGTGACGACGAGGGTTGCCGGCCCGCGGCCGCACCGAGGCGGTGGGGTAGGCTCGGTGCGGCCCATCCGACCCGGCCGCCCCAGATGATGACCTCGCTCATGCCCAGCACCCCTTCCGCCGCCGCCGCAGACAACCCGTCCGCCGGCCACCCTGCGACGGTCGAACTCGCGCGTCAACACGCCGTGGAGATCCTCACCCGCGCAGCCGTGCCGTCACCCGACGTCGACGCGGAGCTCCTCCTCGGACACGTGCTCGGCCTCGGTCGCGGGGCTGTACAGGCCGCGGCGATCACCGGTCGCGTGCTCGACGCCGAGGAGCGCACGGTGTTCGCCGAGCTGGTCGAGCGACGCGCCGCGCGAGAACCGCTGCAGCACATCACGGGTCGCGCCGCGTTCCGTTCGATGGAACTCGCGGTCGGACCAGGTGTCTTCGTCCCGCGCCCCGAGACCGAGTCGGTCGTGCAGTTCGCGATCGACGCGCTCCGAGCCGTGCCGATCCCTCGGCCCATCGGGGTCGACCTCGGCACCGGCAGTGGAGCGATCGCGCTGGCGATGGCGACCGAGGTCCCCAACGCGGCGATCTACGCGACCGAGAACTCCGTCGAGGCGTTCATCTGGGCGAGGCGGAACTTCGCCGAGTCCCTTGCTGACAACGCCACCGTCGTCTTCGAGCACCTCGCCGACGCCTTCCACGAGCTCGACGGCTCGGTGGACGTCGTGATCTCCAACCCCCCGTACGTCCCGGACGACGCGATCCCGCGCGATCCCGAGGTGCGTCTCCACGACCCCTCGGCCGCGCTGTACGGCGGCCCGGACGGTCTCGACGTGGTGCGCCAGGTGTCCGTCACCGCGCAGCGACTGCTCCACCGGGGCGGCACGCTCATCATCGAGCACGGCGAACTCCAGGGGCAGGCCATCCGCGAGCTACTCACGGCCGACGGCTGGCACGCGGCCGCGACACACCGCGACCTCACCACCCGCGACCGCACCACCATCGCGATCCGCTGACCGGTGTCAGGGCGTGGCCGCCACGAAGGCGTCGACGGCTGCGTCGAGTCCCGCGACGTCGAAGGCGCCTGAGGCGTCCTTCGTCAGCTGGAACGCGTGCATCCCGACGGCTTCGGCACCCGCGCAGTTCGCCGCGGAGTCGTCGATGAGCATGGTGCGGCCAGGTGCGACGCCGTACCGGCTGAGCGCCCGGGTGTAGACACGGGGCTCGGGTTTCTCCGCTCCGAGGACGGCGGACACGAGGTCATTCTCGCCGAGGAGGGCTGCGGCTTCGGGGGCCAGCTGTGCGAAGGAGTCCCGGAACGGGATCGGATTGTTCGACAGCAGGGAGACCGTCCCGAGCGTCGAGGCACGGGCGAGGGTGGCCAGGACGCCGGGAACCGGGGTCATCGCCGCCGCACGGGCCTCGCGCCACTCCTCGAGGGACAGCGGGTAGCCGGTGACCTCGGCGAACACCGCCAGATAGTCGTCGCTCGTCGGGTACTCGCCGATGTTGGCCGCGGCCTCGTGGCCGCCGACCCACCACTGCTTCGCGAGCCGGTACTGGCTCACGCCCGTCAACCGGGAGAGCGCCGGGAGGCGTTTCCGGAAGTCGTAGTCGTACAGGGTCTTGTCGCAGTCGAAGAAGAACACACGCTCTGGCACCACTCCAGTATGCGGCCCCGGGCTCCCAGGACCGGACGCGGGCAGCACGTAGACTGACCAGGCGCGTCGGGCCCACGTCCGTCGTGCCTCGGCGGTGCCGTCCCCGCCGCCGGAGAGGGTGAACCGTGGACCGTCCTGTGACCGCCTGCATCGTCATGTACCGGAACGATCGCGACAAGCTGCGTGCGGCCATCGACTCGACCCTCGGCAGCCCGCTCGTCGAGACGCTCTACCTCGTCGACAACTCGCCGACGGACGAGCTCCGCGACCTCGCGGACGACCCGCGGATCGAATACCTGCACAACCCGTCGAACCCCGGCTTCGGTGCCGCACACAATCTCGCGATCGCGAAGGTCCTCGGGCGCTCGAAGTTCCACATGGTGGTCAACCCGGACGTGTACTTCGAGCCGGAGGCGATCGAGGAGCTCCACGAGTTCATGCTCGAGCACCCCGAGGTCGGACACGTCATGCCGAAGGTGCTGTACCCCGACGGCTCCCTCCAGTACCTGGTGAAGCGCAACCCCTCCGTCTTCGACCTCTTCGCCCGCCGGTTCCTGCCCGGTCCGCTGAAACCGCTCGTCGCGAAACGCATGGCGAGGTACGAATACCGCGACATCGACGAGAACCCGGCGCACGACTACAGCAAGACGATGTTCGACGTGCCCTACCTCTCGGGCTGCTTCATGTTCCTCCGGACCTCGACCCTGCACCGCGTCGGCTTCTTCGACGAGCGGATCTTCATGTACATCGAGGACGCCGACCTCACCCGACGCTTTCTCCAGGTGTCCCGGACCGCGTACTACCCGGGGGCGACGATCCACCATCACTTCGCGAAGGGCTCGCACCACAACCGGAAGCTGATGTGGTACTCGATCCAGGGGGCGTTCGTGTACTTCCGCACGTGGGGATGGTTCGGACGATGAGCCGAGTGCTCGTGACCGGTGCGACCGGCTTCATCGGGACGAACCTCGTCCCCGTCCTCGAGGCGGCCGGCCACGAGGTCGTGCCGTTCTCGTTGCGCGGGTGGACGGGGGAGGCCTTCCCCGCGGACCTCGACGTCGTGGTGAACCTCGCCGGGAAGGCGCACGACCTCGACGGCACCGCTTCTCCCGAGGTGTACCGCCGGATCAACACCGACCTCGCCGAACGCGCGTACGTCGCCTTCCTGGCGTCGGACGCCACCACCTTCATCCAGCTGAGCAGCGTCGCCGCGGTGAACGAGGCGACGGTCGACGGCGTCCTCGACGAGTCCGCCGAGCCCCACCCGGTGACCCCGTACGGGAAGTCGAAGCTCGCGGCCGAGCGGCTCCTGCTCGCCGTCGAGCCCCCTGCCGGTCGCCGGACGATCGTCCTCCGTCCGACGATGGTGCACGGGCCGGGGGACAAGGGCAACCTGCGCCTCCTGTTCGGTCTGCTGTCCCGTGGCATCCCGTACCCGCTCGACGCCTTCCGCAACGAGCGCAGCTTCGTGTCGATCCAGAACCTCACGTGGGCGATCACGAGCATCATCGACACGCCCGCCGTCACGACGGGTGTCTACCTCGTCGCCGACGACGAGCCCGTGTCGACGGGGCACCTCGTCACCCTCATCGCCGAGGTCACCGGTCGCCGGGTCCGTCGCCTGGCGCTCCCACCGGCCCTCGTGCGGTTGGCGGCAGCCGTCGGCGATCGCGTCCCCGCCGTGCCGCTCAACTCCGGGCGTCTCGCGAAGCTCACCGAGGACTACCGCGTCTCCGGTGCCCGACTGCTCGGTGCACTCGGGCACGAGCGCATGCCGACGGCGACGGACGACGGTCTCCGGTCCTCGATCGCCGCCCTCGCCGCGGAGCGCGGTGCACCCGGCCCCGACGCCGACGCGCAGTCCGTGCGCAGCCAACGCGAAGCCGGCGATCGGTAGGATCGACACGTTATGACCTCCACGCTCCCAGACGCCCCCCGTAGATGGACGCAGGCGCCCGGTCCTCGTTTCGCCGCGAAGACCGCCCTCGACGCACTGTGCTGGGTGCTCGCCATCGTGGTCGCCCAGCTCGTCCGGTTCGAGCTCGAGTACGAGCGCGTGGCCCTCGTGGGGACGGTCCTCCTGTGCGTCATCGCCGTGGTCGCCCAGCTCGTCGTGGCCTACCTGTGGAGCTACTACCACGGCCTGCACAGCTTCGGCAGCTTCTACGAGGCGAAACAGCTCATCGTCGTCGCCCTGATCGTCACCGCGATCCTCATCGCGGTCAACGCCGTCTTCGGCGTCGCGTGGGGGGTTCCACGGTCCACCACGGTGATCGCGTTCCCGTTCGCGATCGTCTTCATGGGCATCACGCGCTACGTCAAGCGACTCTTCGTCGACAGCCGCAGCCGGCCCATCGAGGCGCAGCGCGTCCTCGTCTACGGAGCCGGTGCGCTGGGGATGTCGATCATCCCTCGGCTCATGCGCGACCCGCAGTCGCCCTACCTCCCGGTGGGCGTGATCGACGACGACCCCTCGAAGCGCAACTTCCGCATCGCCTCCGTCGCCGTGGTCGGCACGGGAGCAGACCTGGTGGCGGCCGTCAAGCGCACCGGGGCGCAGGCCCTCATCATCAGCATCGCGGACGTCGACAACGACTTCATCCGGCAGGTCAGCGAGCGAGCCGACGAGGCGAAGCTTCGGGTGCTCGTCGTCCCTCCCATCGACACGATGCTCGCTCCCGGGACGGCTGAGAGCGCGCCGAGCCTGCGCGACCTCAACGTCGAGGACTTCATCGGCCGCAACACCGTCGACCTGCAGGTCGAGAGCATCGCGGGGTACCTCACCGGCAAGCGTGTGCTCGTCACCGGTGCCGGCGGATCCATCGGCTCCGAGATCGCCCGCCAGGTCAACCAGTTCGGTCCGGCTGAGCTCGTCCTGCTCGACCGCGACGAGACGGGACTCCACACCACGCAGCTCTCGATCTCGGGACACGGTCTGCTCGACACCAAGGAGGTCGTGCTCGCCGACATCCGCGACCTCCCCTCGCTCATGGAGATCTTCGAGGACCGACGCCCCGACGTCGTGTTCCACGCGGCAGCGCTGAAGCACGCTCCGATGCTCGAGCAGTACCCCGACGAAGCCTGGAAGAACAACGTCCTCGGCACCCTGAACGTCCTCAACGCGGCGCGGGCCGTGGGTGTCGGCACCTTCGTCAACATCTCGACCGACAAGGCCGCGAACCCGACGACCGTCCTCGGTTACAGCAAGCGCATCGCCGAGAAGCTCACCGCCTGGATGAGCGCCCAGGAGACCGACGCACGGTACCTCTCGGTCCGGTTCGGCAACGTCATCGGCAGCCGCGGGTCCGCCATCCCGGCGTTCACCGCCCAGATCGAGGCCGGCGGTCCGGTCACGGTCACGCACCCCGACGTCACCCGCTTCTTCATGACGATCCCCGAAGCGTCGAAGCTCGTCATCCAGGCCGGCGCGATCGGCGACCCGGGCGAGGTCCTCATCCTCGACATGGGCCGTCCGGTCCGCATCCTCGACGTCGCCAAGCGCATGATCGCCGCGTCCGGCAAGGATGTCGAGATCGTGTACACCGGTCTCCGCCACGGCGAGAAGCTGCACGAGGTCCTCATCGACACCGACGAGATCGCCGACCGCTCGAAGCACCCGAAGGTCTCGCACACGCGGATCCAGCCGCTCGACCCGGCACTGCTCGACATCGACGTCTGGCGGGAGACGATCGCCGACGAGGGCGCCGGCACCCACCACCTGGTGCAATGACGACTGCCATCCTGGCGGGCGTGCTCGCGCTCGTCGTGAGCCTGCTGTCCCAGCTCGCTATCCGCCCGATCCTCATCCGCCGGGCGGTCGTCGACACCCCGAACCACCGGTCCATGCACGCCACGCCGACGATCCGCGGGGGCGGGATCGGCGTCGCCGTCGCGGTCGCCGTCGGTCTCGGAACAGCCGCGGTCCTGCTCCACAGCCTGCCGCTCTGGATCGTCGCCGCCGTGTCGGTCGTGAACGCGGCCATCGGCGCCGTGGAGGACGTCCGCGGACTCCCCGTGCGCGTGCGCTTCGGATTGCAGGTCGTCCTCGGACTCGTGGCGACCTGGGTGCTCGTCGTCTCGATGGCCGCGAGTTTCTGGTGGATCCCGCTCGGGATCGTGGCGCTCGTCGCCTACACGAACATCGCGAACTTCATGGACGGCGTCAACGGCATCTCCTCGATGCACGGCACGGTCGTCGGCGGGTTCTACGCCGGTCTGGGTGCCGTGGCCGGACTCCCGGGCGTCACGGCCGCCGGCCTCGTCGTCGCGGCCGCGTTCCTCGGGTTCCTGCCGTGGAACCTCGCTCGGCGCCGGATGTTCCTGGGCGACGTCGGCAGCTACCTCCTCGGTGGCTCCCTCGTCGCGGTCGCCATCTCCGCGGCCTTCAGCGGCATCTCCTTCGTCGCGCTGATCGGCCCGGTCCTCGTGTACGTCGCCGACACCGGCACGACGATCATCGCGCGCTGGCGGCGGGGGGAGCCGCTGCACGAGGCGCATCGCAGCCACGTGTACCAGCGTCTCGCCGCCGGCGGACTCGGTCACCTCGGGTCCACCGCCGTCGTGAGCGTCGCGACCCTCGCCACCGGGCTCCTCGGGGTGGTCGTGGCGACGGGCGCCTGGCCGTTCCAGGCCCTCGCCGTCCTCGGCATCCTGATCGTCCTCGCTGTCTACCTCTGCCTGCCCAGACTGCTCGGAAGACGCCCGAGGCTATGATTGAGCGTCGTCACCCCGATCATCCGGCCGACTGATCACCGATCGGCGGCCCCGTTCAGCCAGGACCCACCACATGCCGCAGACCTTCGATTGCCAGGATCACGCGCAGCTGCTCGCCGGGATGCGCCTGGCACGGACGGCCCTGGCCCGGGGTGAGCTGGTCGTACTCCCGACCGACACGGTCTACGGGGTGGCCGCCGACGCGTTCTCGCCGGCCGCGGTGCAGCGCCTGCTCGACGCGAAGGGACGGACCCGGCAGTCACCGCCGCCCGTCCTCGTCTCCGGTGTGAACACGCTCGAGGCCTTGGCGGCGTCCGTCCCCGATGCCGTGCACCGGCTGGTCGAGGCGTTCTGGCCCGGGGGCCTGACCATCGTGCTCGAGGCCCAGCCCTCGCTCGCCTGGGACCTCGGCGAGACCGCGGGCACGGTCGCGCTCCGGATGCCGTCGAACCCGGTGACCCTCGAACTCCTGCAGGACACCGGCCCGCTCGCGGTCTCCTCGGCGAACCTCACCGGCCGACCGGCCGCCACGTCCGCCGCTGCCGCGCTCGAGATGCTCGGCGATTCGGTCGCGGTCTACCTCGACGGCGGCGAGAGCGGCGAGCAGTCGTCGACGATCATCGACGCGACCCGACTCGGCACGGCCGACGAACGGATCGTCGTCCTGCGCGACGGAGCCGTCTCCCGGGAGGCGATCCGCGACGTGGTGGGCGATCTGCTCCCCGAGCCGCGCGAACCATGAACCAGTTCTCCGGGTACCTCATCGTGCTCGTCGTGAGCGCGGGCATCACCTTCGGCTTCGCCCACCTCGCGCGGCGGGTCGGCGTGAAGTACGGCCTCCACCCGCCGATCCGCGAACGGGACGTCCATCAGACGCCGACGCCGCGTCTCGGCGGGGTCGCGATGTTCATCGGCATCCTGGTCGCGTTCGGCGTGGCCTGGCAGCTGCCGTTCTTCGACCTCGTGTTCGCCGATCCGGAGCCGGTGCTGGCGATCCTCGGTGCCGCCCTGTTCATCGTCGGGATCGGCGTCGCCGACGACCTCTGGGACCTCGACTGGATGATCAAGCTCGCCGCGCAGTTCATGGCGGCAGGGCTCGTCGCCTGGCTCGGTGTGCAGATCTACTCCTTGCCCATCGGTGGCCTGACGGTCGGCTCGTCGTGGGTGTCCTTCTCGATGACGGTCTTCGCCATCGTGCTCGTGATGAACGCGATCAACTTCGTCGACGGGCTCGACGGGCTGGTCGCCGGTGTCGCCGTCATCGCGAACACCGTGTTCTTCGTCTACACCCAGCTGCTCGTGACCTCCACCGGGGCGAGCGACTACTTCAACCTCGCTTCGCTGATCGCCGCGATCCTCGTCGGTGCGTGCCTCGGCTTCCTCCCGCTCAACTGGCACCCCGCCCGGCTGTTCATGGGCGACGCCGGTGCCCTGCTCGTCGGGCTGCTCATGGCGACCTCCGCAGCCGCCGTGACCGGCCAGGTCGACCCGGCCGCCCTCGGCCGCACGCAACTGTTGCCCGCGTTCATCCCCATCCTGCTGCCGTTCGCCATCCTGGTCGTGCCGCTCGCCGACTTCGTCCTGGCGGTCCTCCGTCGTCTCCGCGCCGGCAAGTCGCCGTTCAGCGCCGACCGGATGCACCTCCACCACCGGCTGCTCGACCTCGGTCACAGCCAGGTGCACGCGGTCCTCATCTTCTACGGCTGGACCGTCGTCATCTCCGTCGGATGCCTGGCGTTCTTCGCGGCCCCGACGTGGGTGGCCGTGCTCTTCGTGTCCGTGGGCGTCGTCACCTGCACGGTGTTCACCCTCCTGCCGATCGGTCGCCGGAGGCGGGCCGACCGGCTCGCGCAGCGCGTGACTGCCGGCGCGGAGGGGGCTCCCGGGTCGGCGCTGTACGATCGGCTCGACGAGGCCTCCGGGCAGCGCGACCCCGAGGCGCCCGTGAGCGGCGACACCCTCGACACCCTCGACTCTCTCGCCAAGAAGGACCAGCATCCATGACTCCTCCCGCCCAGGCCGGCTCGCACGCGAGTGCCAACCGGGTCTTCCGCACGGCACTCCGGTACAGCGCGCTCCTCGCCCTCGTGATCGCCGTCGTCGGGGGAGTGGTCGGTTGGAGCGTCGACGGCTCCCGCGGGCTGACGAGTGCGCTCATCGGCACCGCGATGGCGCTCGTGTTCCTCGGCATCACCTCGGTGAGCATCCTCTTCGCCAACCGCTGGTCCGGCCAGGAGTTCTTCGTCGGCATCCTGTTCGGGGTGGTGATGGGCAGCTGGCTCGTGAAGTTCGTCATCTTCCTCGTCCTGGGCTTCATCCTGAAGGACCAACCCTGGGTCAACGCACCGATCCTGTTCGGGAGCGTCATCGTCGGTGTCGTCGGTTCGCTCGTGATCGACGCCGTCGTGGCGGCGAAGGTGCGGGTGCCCTACGTCTCGGACGACATCCTCCCGAAGGCATCGCCGCAGGACTCCGACCAAGGCTGACGCGGCAAACGCATCTCGCCGCGCGGCAGCATGCCGGAACCGGTATCCGGGCCGCAGTCGAGGTCGCGGCTCGGAATATAGCCGTGGAATACCACCCCTGGGTTCGTCGGGGCCGGGTTTCCTTGCTAGACTCGTCAACGAATCCTCCCACTAGCACCGCTTCGGCGTGCGGCGAGGAGACATCCCCCCTGTTCGTCGCCGCGAGAGCTCTGCTCCACGCCCCCGAAACTGGAGATACGTGCTGTTCGCTAACGCCGTGCACCTGATCGCACCGATGGCCGCCGAAGATGGCGAGTTCCACGGTCCGTCGATCGACGAGTTCTTCCCCGACATCATCCTCTTCGAGGGCACGCCCTTCGCGATCAACCGGGTCATCCTGATCCGGTTCATCGCGGTGATCGCGCTCCTCCTGTTCTTCTGGTTGTCGACGCGCAAGATGCGTCTCGTCCCCGGCCGTGCGCAGAGCCTCGCCGAGATGGGGCTCGGCTTCGTCCGCGTCAACATCGCGGAAGACCTGCTCGGCAAGAAGGACGGCCTCCGGTTCCTGCCGATCCTGACGACCATCTTCTTCATGGTCCTCGCGATGAACCTGACGGGCATCATCCCGGGACTCAACCTGGCCGGCACCTCGGTCATCGGTGTCCCGCTGGTGCTCGCGCTGGTGTCCTACGTCACCTTCATCTACGCCGGTATCAAGAAGAGCCCGGGCAAGTTCTTCAAGAACTCCCTCTTCCCCTCCGGGGTGCCGTGGCCGGTGTACATCATCGTCACGCCGATCGAGCTCATCTCGACCTTCGTCATCCGCCCGCTCACGCTGACGCTCCGACTCCTCATGAACATGATCGTCGGGCACCTGCTGCTCGTCCTGTTCTTCGCGGCGACGCAGTTCTTCATCGTGAACCTCGGTGGATGGTTCGCCCTCATGGGTGTCGGCACGCTGGCCTTCGGCCTCGTGTTCACCCTCTTCGAACTCCTGGTCGCAGTCCTCCAGGCCTACGTCTTCACCCTCCTCACCGCGGTCTACATCCAGCTCGCGGTCGCAGAAGAGCACTAATCGAGCCGGGCACCCGCCAGGTCTCACCCAACGGAAGGAAACAAACGTGGACGCAACTACCGTTCTCGCCGCCCTTGAAGGAAACATCGCGACGGTCGGTTACGGTCTCGCAGCCATCGGCCCCGCCATCGGCGTGGGTATCGTCGTCGGCAAGACGATCGAAGGCACCGCGCGTCAGCCCGAACTGGGTGGTCGTCTCCAGGTCCTCATGTGGATCGGTATCGCCTTCACCGAGGCGCTCGCCTTCATCGGCATCGCGACCTACTTCATCTTCGTCTAAGCCCCCTTTCACATCTCCGAAGGAGGCAAGATGTTTGATGCAGTGATCATCGCTGCTGAAGAGGGCGCTCCGACGAACCCTCTCATCCCAGCGGTCTACGACATCGTCTGGTCTGCCGTCGTCTTCATCATCATCCTCGGCTTCTTCTGGAAGCTGGTCCTGCCCAAGGTGCAGAAGCTCCTCGACGACCGCGCAGCGGCCATCGAGGGCAACATCGCCAAGGCCGATGAAGCGCAGAAGCAGGCCGAAGCGGCGCTCGAGCAGTACAACGCTCAGCTCGCCGAAGCCCGTCAGGAAGCCGGCCGCATCCGCGAGCAGGCTCGTGTCGAGGGTCAGACGATCCTCGCCGAGCTCAAGGAGCAGGCCACGGTCGAGGCCGCTCGCGTCACCGCGAGCGCTCAGGCACAGATCGAAGCCGAGCGTCAGGCGGCCGTCGTGTCGCTGCGTGCCGAGGTCGGCACGCTCGCGCTCGACCTCGCCAGTGGCGTCATCGGCGAGACGCTGAACGACGACGCGAAGGCCACGGCGGTCGTCGACCGGTTCCTCGCGGACCTCGAGGCGTCGGAGAAGGCAGCCAAGTAATGGGAAGCGCGACCAGAGAAGCACTCGCCTCGTCGAAGGAGGCCCTCGCCGCCCTCGGCGCCGGGGCCGATCTGGCCACCGCGGACGGACTGTTCGCAGCTGGCCGGGCCATCGGCGGCTCGAGCCACCTGAGCGCAGCGCTCAGCGACCCTGCAGCCGACGCCGGTGCCAAGCGCACCGTCGTCGAGCGGATCTTCGGCACCCAGCTGAACGCTCAGGCGCTCGGCCTGCTGCAGACCGTCGTCTCCGGCCGCTGGTCCAGCGAGGCCGACCTGCTCGCAGGCATCGAGGAGCTCGGCCTCCGGGCCGCTTCGATCTCCGCGGGCGCGCAGGGCGACATCGAGGCCGAGCTGTTCGAGTTCGGGAAGCTCGTGTCGAGCAATCACGAGCTCGAACTCGCGCTCAGCAGCAAGCTCGGTTCGTCCGCTGCGAAGGGTGCCCTCGCGGCGTCCCTCCTCGCGGGCAAGGCGAGCCCGCAGACCGTCAGCATCGTCGGTCAGCTCGTGCAGCAGCCGCGAGACCGTCGGATCGGAGAACTCCTCCGGTACGCATCAGGCATCGTCGCCGACCAGCAGGGCCTCGCGGTCGCCACGGTCACGGCAGCCGCACCGATCGAGGCGTCGCAGCTGCAGCGCCTCGAGCGCCACCTCGCCACGGCCTACGGCCGTCAGGTGAAGATCAACCAGGTGATCGACCCCGCCGTCGTCGGTGGACTGCGCGTGCAGCTCGGGGACGACGTCATCGACGGCAGCCTCGCTGCCCGACTGAACGACCTCCGTCTGCAACTGGCCGGATAACGGCCCGTGCAGCGCGGGGACCGGCCCGACGGTCTCCACAACTCAAGACGTTGATCCTGACGGATCGCACCTCTCGGAACCCCCGGGTTCCACAACCAAAAGGAACATGATGGCAGAACTCACGATCAGCCCAGACGAGATCCGGGATGCTCTCAAGGACTTCGTCAAGGCCTACGAGCCCGGCACCGCCGCGGCCACCGAGGTCGGACGCGTGATCGATGCCGCTGACGGCATCGCCCACGTCGAGGGCCTCCCGGGCGCCATGGCGAACGAGCTCCTCCGCTTCGCGAACGGCACCCTCGGCCTCGCGCTCAACCTCGACGAGCACGAGATCGGCGTCGTCGTCCTCGGTGAGTTCGACGAGATCGTCGAAGGCATGGACGTCACCCGCACGGGCGAGGTCCTCTCGGTCCCCGTCGGCGACGGTTACCTCGGCCGTGTCGTCGACACGCTCGGCAACCCGATCGACGGCCTCGGCGAGATCGCCAGCACCGGGCGCCGCGCGCTGGAGCTCCAGGCTCCCGGCGTCATGCAGCGCAAGTCGGTGCACGAGCCGCTCCAGACCGGCATCAAGGCGATCGACGCCATGATCCCCGTCGGCCGCGGCCAGCGTCAGCTGATCATCGGTGACCGCCAGACCGGCAAGACCGCGATCGCGATCGACACCATCATCAACCAGAAGGCCAACTGGGAGTCGGGCGACGTCAACAAGCAGGTCCGCTGCATCTACGTCGCCATCGGCCAGAAGGGCTCGACCATCGCCTCCGTCAAGGGTGCGCTGGAAGAGGCCGGCGCGCTCGAGTACACGACGATCGTCGCCTCGCCTGCGTCCGACCCGGCCGGCTTCAAGTACCTCGCTCCGTACACCGGTTCGGCCATCGGCCAGCACTGGATGTACGAGGGCAAGCACGTCCTGATCATCTTCGACGACCTGTCGAAGCAGGCCGAGGCCTACCGTGCCGTCTCCCTCCTCCTCCGTCGTCCGCCGGGACGCGAGGCCTACCCGGGTGACGTCTTCTACCTCCACTCCCGTCTGCTGGAGCGTTGCGCGAAGCTGTCCGACGAGCTCGGCGCCGGTTCGATGACGGGTCTGCCGATCATCGAGACCAAGGCGAACGACGTCTCGGCGTACATCCCGACCAACGTGATCTCGATCACCGACGGCCAGATCTTCCTGCAGTCCGACCTCTTCAACTCGAACCAGCGCCCAGCGGTCGACGTCGGTATCTCCGTCTCGCGCGTCGGCGGTGACGCTCAGGTGAAGAGCATCAAGAAGGTCTCCGGAACGCTGAAGCTCGAGCTCGCGCAGTACCGCTCGCTCGAGGCGTTCGCGATGTTCGCATCCGACCTCGACGCGGCCAGCCGCCGTCAGCTCGCCCGTGGCGCCCGCCTCACCGAGCTGCTCAAGCAGCCGCAGTACTCGCCGTACCCCGTCGAGGAGCAGGTCGTCTCGATCTGGGCCGGAACCAAGGGCAAGCTGGACGACGTCCCGGTGGAGGACGTCCTCCGGTTCGAGCGCGAGCTGCTCGACTACCTGGGTCGGAACACCGAGGTCCTCACCACGCTGCGCGACACGAACGTGCTCGACGACGACACCGTCTCGAAGCTCGATGCCGCTGTCGACCAGTTCAAGCTCGAGTTCCAGACGGGCGAGGGCGCTGCCCTCGGTTCGGAGCAGGTCGAGGAGCTCCCGGTTGAAGACGTCAACCAGGAGAAGATCGTGAAGGGTCGCCGCTAGTCCATGGGCGCTCAACTCCGGGTCTACACGCAGAAGATCAAGTCTGCGCAGACGACCAAGAAGATCACGAAGGCGATGGAGCTCATCGCCGCGTCGCGCATCCAGAAGGCGCAGGCGCGGGTGGCGGCATCCGGACCCTATTCTCGTGCGATCACTCGTGCCGTGTCCGCCGTCGCGACGTACTCCAACGTCGACCACGTGCTCACGACCGAGCCGGAGAAGGTTGAGCGGGCTGCGGTCGTCGTGTTCGCATCCGACCGAGGCCTCGCCGGCGCCTTCAACTCGCAGGTCCTCCGAGAGGCCGCCGAGCTGACCGAGCTCCTGCGCAGCCAGGGCAAGGACGTCACGCATTACCTCGTGGGCCGCAAGGCCGTCGCCTACTTCACGTTCCGACGGATGCAGGCTGCAGGGGAGTGGGTCGGCAACACGGAGAACCCCGACTTCGCCACGGCGCAGGAGATCAGCGAGTCCATCCTCAAGGCGTTCCTCACGGACGCCTCCGAGGGTGGCGTCGACGAGATCCACATCGTCTACAACCGCCTCGTGAGCATGATGACGCAGACCCCCGAGGTCGTCCGTCTCCTGCCGCTCGAGGTCGTCGAAGGCGTCGAGGAGCCCACCGACACCGCTGTGCTGCCGCTGTACGAGTTCGAGCCGGATGCGGAGAGCGTGCTCGATGCACTGCTCCCGAACTACATCGAGAGCCGGATCTTCAACGCGCTGTTGCAGTCCTCCGCCGCGAAGCACGCCGCGACGCAGAAGGCGATGAAGTCGGCCAGCGACAACGCCGACAAGCTCATCACCGACTACACCCGCCTCCGCAACAACGCGAGGCAGGCCGAGATCACCCAGCAGATTTCCGAAATCGTTGGCGGCGCAGACGCGCTCTCGTCCTAGTCATCGCAACACGCACACGTATCTGTAGAGACAGAGAAGAGAAGAACATGACTCCCACCGCAACTGCCGAGCAGGGCGCTGCAGAGGTGAAGGCCGGCGCCGTCGGCCGCATCTCCCGCGTCACCGGCCCGGTCGTCGACATCGAGTTCCCGCACGACGCGATCCCGGGCATCTACAACGCCCTGAAGACCAGCGTCGTGATCGGCGAGCAGACGATGGTCCTCACGCTCGAGGTCGCGCAGCACCTCGGCGACGACCTCGTGCGCGCCATCGCCCTGAACCCGACGGACGGCCTCGTCCGCGGCCAGGAGGTCACCGACACCGGCTCGCCCATCTCGGTGCCCGTCGGCGACGTCACCAAGGGTAAGGTCTTCAACGTCATCGGCGAGGTGCTCAACGCTGAGCCCGGTGAGCAGATCGAGATCACCGAGCGCTGGCCGATCCACCGTCAGCCGCCGTCGTTCGACCAGCTCGAGTCGAAGACGCAGCTGTTCGAGACCGGCATCAAGGTCATCGACCTCCTGACGCCGTACGTCCTCGGTGGCAAGATCGGTCTCTTCGGTGGTGCCGGTGTCGGTAAGACCGTCCTCATCCAGGAGATGATCCAGCGCGTCGCGCAGGACCACGGTGGTGTGTCGGTGTTCGCCGGTGTCGGCGAGCGCACCCGTGAGGGCAACGACCTCATCCACGAGATGGAGGAGGCGGGGGTCTTCGAGAAGACGGCCCTCGTGTTCGGCCAGATGGACGAGCCGCCGGGAACGCGTCTCCGCGTCGCCCTCTCCGCGCTGACGATGGCGGAGTACTTCCGCGACGTCCAGAAGCAGGACGTGCTGCTCTTCATCGACAACATCTTCCGCTTCACCCAGGCCGGTTCCGAGGTGTCGACCCTGCTCGGTCGCATGCCGTCCGCCGTGGGCTACCAGCCGAACCTCGCCGATGAGATGGGCCTCCTCCAGGAGCGCATCACCTCGACGCGTGGTCACTCGATCACCTCGCTGCAGGCGATCTACGTCCCCGCCGACGACTACACCGACCCGGCTCCGGCGACGACCTTCGCGCACCTCGACGCGACGACCGAGCTCTCCCGTGAGATCGCGTCGAAGGGTCTGTACCCGGCCGTCGACCCGCTGACCTCGACGAGCCGTATCCTCGACCCCCGCTACCTGGGTGCCGACCACTACCGCGTCGCAACCACGGTCAAGCAGATCCTCCAGAAGAACAAGGAACTGCAGGAGATCATCGCCATCCTCGGTGTCGACGAGCTCTCCGAGGAGGACAAGATCACGGTGTCGCGTGCGCGCCGGATCCAGCAGTTCCTCTCGCAGAACACCTACATGGCGAAGAAGTTCACCGGTGTCGAGGGTTCGACCGTTCCGCTCAAGGAGACGATCGAGTCGTTCGACGCCATCGCCAAGGGCGAGTTCGACCACGTGGCCGAGCAGGCCTTCTTCAACGTCGGGGCCATCTCCGACGTCGAAGAGAAGTGGGCTCAGATCCAGAAGGAGAACGGCTAGTCATGGCCTCCGCTCCTCTGACCGTGAGCGTCGTCGCGGCCGACCACGAAGTGTGGTCGGGCCCGGCGCGCCAGCTGATCGCGAAGACCGTCGACGGCGAGATCGGAATCCTGCCCGGCCACGAGCCGATGCTGGCCATCCTCGCCGCCGGTGAGGTCCGTGTCACGCTCGAAGACGGTTCGAAGATCGTCGCGAACGCTGAAGACGGCTTCCTGTCGGTCGAGAACAACACCGTCACCGTCGTGGCCGGCAACGCCACGCTCGTGACCAGCTCCTGATTCGGTGCTGATCCTCCTTCCCCCTTCGGAGACGAAGCGGGACGGCGGCGACGGACGAGCCCTGGACATCGCTCTGCTGCGGTTTCCAGGGCTCTCCTCGTCCCGGAACGATTGCCTAGGCGCCCTGGTGTCGCTCGCTGCTGACGAGGCTGCCACGGTGAAGGCCCTCAAGCTCGGCCCCAAGCAGCTCGGCGAGGTCCAGCGCAACCGTGTGGCTGCGACATCCCCGACGATGGCGGCGGTCGACCGGTACACGGGGGTGCTGTACGACGCGCTTGATGCAGCCACGCTCCCAGCGGATGCGCGAGGCTTCGCCGCAGAGCACCTGGCCGTGCACTCGGCGTTACTCGGCCCGGTCGGCGCGCTCGATCCCATTCCGGCGTATCGGCTCTCCCACGACTCCAGGCTCCCTGGGTTCGTCCTGAAACGTCACTGGGCGGGACCGGTCGCCCGCGAGCTCGACGCGGTCCCGGGTGTCCTGCTGGACCTGCGTTCGGAAGGGTATGCCGCGCTCGGACCGCTGCCGGACCGCGTCGGTGCCGTCTACCTCCGGGTGCTCACGGTCGGCGACGATGGCCGACGCCGGGCGCTCAACCACTTCAACAAGCAGGGCAAAGGCCGGTTCACCCGCGCGCTGCTGGAGGCCGGTGTCGACCACCCTGATGTCGAGTCGTTGCTCGATTGGGCACGATCGACGGGATGGGTGCTCGATGTCCACGCCCGGGCCGACGACGGTCGGGTGACCGAGCTCGCCCTCGTCGTCTGACCGCGGCGGATCAGGGAGCGCTCTCGGAACGCCAGCAGCCGACGAGGTGGTCGTCGACGAGGCCTCCGGACTGCATGAGGGCGTACATCGTCGTCGGGCCGACGAACCGGTAGCCGCGCTTCCGCAGGTGGGCGCTGAGGGCGGTGGATTCCGGGGTCACCGCAGGGACCTCGGTCCACTCGGCGAACCGTGCGGGCCGTGGCGGGGGAGCGAAGCTCCAGAGGAGCTCATCCAGGTCGTCGCCCAGATCGAGGGCGGTGCGGGCGTTGCCGATGACCGCGTTGATCTTCCCGCGGTGCCGGATGATCCGGGCGTCCTCGAGGAGACTCTCGACATCCGCCTCCGTCATGGCTGCGACGGCGTCGAGGTCGAAGCCGTGGAACCGTTCGCGGAAGGCCGGCCGCTTTCGGAGGATCGTGATCCAGGAGAGCCCGGCCTGGAACCCTTCAAGACTGATCTTCTCGAAGACCTGACGCTGTCCGTGGAGCGGCACGCCCCACTCCTCGTCGTGGTAGCGCTGGTACTCCGCGTCCGTCCCAGCCCAGGAGCAGCGGGTCAGGCCGTCGGCGCCGACGATGGTGGGCGAGGCTGGGCTCATCGGCGGTACGGGATCCCTTCGTGGTCGAGGAGCCAGCGTTTGGTGGCCGGTCCGTCCCCGACAGAATAGCCCGTCACGATCCGTCCGGTTCCGAGGACGCGATGGCAGGGGATGAGGAGCGCGATGGCGTTGGCCCTGACCGCCTGACCGGCTGCCCGACCGCCCTGTGGGGCTCCGGCCGCGGCCGCAAGGGCGCCGTACCCGGTGGAGTCGCCGAACGGCACCTCGGCGAGCGCCGACCAGACCGCCTGTTGGAACGGTGTGCCGGTCGTGACGATCGGGAGGTCGAACACGGTGCGTCGTCCGCGGAAGTACTCGTCGATCTGCTCGGCAGCGTCGAGGAGCACCGTGGTGGGTCGTTCGTCCGCCCCGTCGAGCGGGAGTCGCCCGTGGCGCTCGAAACGCACCGCTGAGACCGCATCGTCGATGGAGCGGAGTTCGATCCGCCCCACCGGCGTCGGCATCCGGAGGAAACGCTCGGCGGCCGGATCGGCGGCGGAGGAGGAGGGGAGCGAGGGATCGGTAGCGGTGAGGTGTGTGGTCATCCACCGAGCGTAGGAAGCCCGTGATCGGCGCGATGCGTCACGCGGGCGTGGCTGCGACGTCGGGGCCTGACGGGTGCCTGTGGAGGACGGTCGGACTAGCCTGGATGCATGTCTGATCTCAGCTATCGCCCACTTGGTCGCAGCGGCCTCCTCGTTTCAGCGGTCGGCATCGGCTGCAACAACTTCGGCCGCGAGGGCACGGTCACCGAGACCCTGGACGGCACGCGAGCCGTCGTCGACGCGGCCATCGACGCCGGCGTCACCCTCTTCGACACCGCCGACATCTACGGCCGGGAGTACGGGCTGAGCGAACGGCTCCTCGGTCAGGCGATCGCCGGACGACGGGATGAGATCGTGCTCGCGACCAAGTTCGGCCACGTGGACTACGAGAGCCCGATCCCGAACTGGGGTGCCAAAGGCTCCCGTCGCTATGTACGGCTCGCCGTCGAGGGTTCGCTCCGCCGCCTGGGCACGGATTGGATCGACCTGTACCAATTGCACACCCCCGACCCGTTCACGCCCATCGAGGAGACGATCGCGGCCCTGGACGAGCTCGTCCACGAGGGGAAGATCCGCTACGCCGGCCACTCGAACTTCGCCGGCTGGCAGCTGACCGAGGCGGACTGGGCGGCTCGCACGGCAGGCCACCCCGCCTTCATCTCGGCCCAGAACGAGTACAGCCTGCTCGTCCGCGGCGCGGAGCGCGAGCTGTTCCCGGCCATGCGCGCCGCCGGCGTCGGCTTCCTCCCGTACTTCCCGCTCTACAACGGCCTGTTCACGGGGAAGTTCTCCCGCGACGGCGGGCCGGCGGACAGCCGCATCATGCGCCAGCGCAAGCACCTGCTCGACACGGCGCCCTGGGACGCGATCGAGGCCTACCAGGCCTTCTGCGACGAGCGTGGGATCACCATGCTCGAGGCGACCTTCGGTTGGTTGCTCGCCCAGGACGGGCTCACGAGTGTCATCGCGGGCGCGACCACTCCGGAACAGATCCGCGCGAACGCCGCGGCCGGTTCGGCATGGTCGCCGACCGCCGAGGAAGCGGCCTGGATCTCGGACCGCTTCCCCGTCGGTTGAGCCGCCCGGTCAGTCCTTCGAGCGGGGCTGCTTCGGGTCCTGCTGCTGCGGGTCAGCGGACACGGCCGATGATCCGGGGGTGTCCGGGGACGCGAGCTGCCGGAGGTCGAGCTGGGCGGTCATCGTACCGAAGTGCTCCGTGACCTGCTCCGAGACCTGATCGGACAGCTGTTCGCTCACGTCGGCTGAGACGCTCTCGGTGAGCTCGGCGGCGAACAGACGGCGCTTCGCTCGCTGCTCCCGTCGCACCTCGATGCCGAAGGCCTTGAACGAGGAGACGCACATGAGGATGATCACGACGCTGAAGGGCAGCGCGGTGATGATGGCCGCCGTCTGCATCGAAGCGAGACCGCCCGCGATGAGCAGCGAGATGGCCAGGAGGCTCGTCACGAGTGCCCAGGCGATCCGGACCCGGTTCCGTGGCTCCGTCCCACCGGTCGTGAGCATGCCCATCACGAGCGATCCCGAGTCGGCCGAGGTCACGAAGAACAGGAGGATGAGCAGCAGGGCGCCGACGGTCGCGATCGATCCACCGGGGAGGCCGGCGAGCATGTTGAACAGGGCGGTGTTGAGGTCGACGGGACCGTCCGCCCCGCTGAAGTCACGGCCCTCCAACGACTGCATGATGGCGGTGCCGCCGAGCACGGCGAACCAGAGGAAGGTCACGAGGGTCGGGACGAGGAGGACGCCGAGCACGAACTGCCGCACGGTGCGCCCCTTCGAGATGCGGGCGATGAAGACGCCGACGAAGGGTGCCCACGACATCCACCAGCCCCAGTAGAAGGTCGTCCACGAGGACTGCCAGGCCTCGCCGGCAGCACCCTGGTACGCGGAGACGTTGAAGGTGAGTCCGACCACGTTCTGGAGGTACGCGCCCATCGACTGCACCCACTCACGCAGGAGGAACAGCGTCGGGCCGGCGAACAGGACGAAGAACAGGAGGAGCCCGGCGAGGATGAGGTTGGTGTTCGAGAGCCACTTCATGCCCTTGTGCACGCCGGAGACGAGGGAGAAGATCGTGACGCCGGTGATCACGAGGATGAGGACGACCTGGGTGAGGATGTTCGGCTCGGCGATGCCCGTGTAGCCGAGTCCTGCGGAGATCTGCAGCACGCCGAGCCCGAGTGAGGTCGCGACGCCGAAGACGGTGCCGATGACGGCGATGGTGTCGATCGCGTTGCCCCAGCCGCCCTGCACGCGCTTGCCGAGGAGTGGTTCGATCGCCCAGCGGATCGACATCGGCCGTCCCTTCCGGTGCACGGCGTAGGCCAACGCGACGCCGACGACCGCATAGATCGACCAGGCGTGGAGGCCCCAGTGCAGGTACGTCTGACTCATCGCCTGTTGAGCGAGGGACTGCTGGGACCCCGTCACGCCGGGACGCGGCTCGAGGAAGTGCGTCAGCGGTTCACCGACGCCGTAGAAGACGAGCCCGATGCCCATGCCGGCCGCGAAGAGCATGGAGAACCAGGACAGGAGCGAGAACTCCGGTTCGTCGTCGTCCTTGCCGAGCTTGATGTCGCCGAACTTCGACACGGCGAAGACGATCGCCACGATGACGAAGGCCGCGACGAGGAGGACGTAGTACCACCCGAGGCTCCCGATGATGCCGGATTGGATCGAGCCGAAGACGGACTCGGCCTGCTTCGGGAGCAGGATCGAGAACAGCGCCACGCCGAGGATGACGACGAGGGATGGCCCGAGCACCCACGGGATGACCTTCGCTGGCGCACCGCCGGCGGCCGCGTCGGAGGTGGGGATGGTCTTCGTGCTCACGTGTGCGCTCCTCGGGCCCTGGAGCGACCCTGCGTCGCTCCGATCATCAAGGGTAGGGAGCCGCGGCGATCCGGACAACGTTGCGGAGCGGGCCGTGGTGTGCAGTCCCAGTGGCGTGTCGCTGGCGGAGCTCGGCGCGTCCCCGGGCCGTCAGGGCGGCCACTGAGCGAACACGTCCCCCACTCGGGGCACGGATTCACGGGAATCGGCACCGTGGTGGGACATTGTCGGGCACAATTGCGGATGACCATGCAGGAGGATCCGTGCCGAGAACGCCCCGCGACCGACGACGTACCCGGACGGCCGTCGCCCTCGGCGTCGTCGCCGTCCTCCTCGCCGGCGGTGCGCTCGCGGTGTCCCTCGTGAGCCGCGTCCCGAACGCCGCCGCAGGCCCGTTCGACGGGGCGCAGTTGTACGTCGATCCGTCCTCGCTGGCCGCTCGCGCCGCCGCGGCCGATCAGGTCGCCACGACCGAGGAACCGTCGAGCTCCGCCACGACCGGGACGAGCGGTGGGTCCGACGGTGACCCGACGGACGTCGCCGACCAACTCGCGGCAGCGTCACGGCTCGCAGCGGAGCCGACGGCGATCTGGCTCGTCCCGGAGCGGTATCCCATGAACACGGTGCAGGACACCGTCTCCGAGATCGTCCGGTCAGCCGAACGCGCTGGCTCCATGCCGGTCTTCACGGTCTACGGCATCCCGGAGCGGGATTGCGGCAACCAGTCGGCGGGTGGGTTGTCGAGTGACGAGTACCAGGACTGGGTCGCCGAGATCGTCGCCGCCGTCGCGGATCACCGCGTCGCCGTCGTCCTCGAACCGGACGCCGTCGCGCTCGCGCCGGACTGCGGTGACCGCACCGCGCGGATGCGGCAACTGGCAGCCGCGACCGAGCAGTTCGCGGACGCATCAGTCCCCGTGTACCTCGACGGCGGGCATTCCGATTGGCGACCGCCCGCCGAGATGGCCGAACTGCTCCGGGAGGCCGGTGTGGCCGACGCCACGGGCTTCGCCACCAACGTCTCCAACTACAACACGACCGAGGACGAGATCGCCTATGCGGAGGAACTGAGCGGCCTCCTCGACGGCGCCCATTACGTGATCGACACCTCTCGGAACGGTAGTGGCTCGAACGGCGAGTGGTGCAACCCGTCCGGCCGGACGGTGGGGCAGCAGCCCCTCACCGCGCAGGCCGAACACCTCGACGCGAACCTCTGGGTGAAAGCCCCCGGCGAGAGCGACGGAGCGTGCAACGGTGGCCCCCTTGCTGGGGTATGGTGGCCGGAGCAGGCCGTGCAACTGGCCAAGGGATTCAGCGCGTGGTGAGTCGGGAACGGCCACATCCGGCACGTCGCTGACGGGTGGAACGGGTAGGGGCATCGTGACCGAAGAGCTGAGCGAACGTCGGACCGCGGTCGTCATCGAAGACGACGCGGACATCCGCCAACTGCTCGAGACCGTCCTCGAGCAGGCCGGCTTCGAGACGGTGTCCGCGGCGAACGGTCTCGACGGCGTCGAGGCCGTCCGGACGCACAACCCCCTCGTCACGACACTCGACGTCAGCATGCCGGGTATCGACGGCTTCGAAGCGGCCAAGCGCATCCGCGCCATCAGCTCCACCTACATCGTCATGCTCACCGCCCGGGGCGACGAGATCGACACCCTGCAGGGGCTCGACTCCGGCGCCGACGACTACATGACCAAGCCCTTCCGCCCGCGCGAACTCCGTGCCCGCATCGAGGCGATGCTCCGTCGGCCTCGCGCGAACGGTGATGCTCCCGCCGTCGCGGCGGCGGCACCGGCACAACCGGCTCCGACCGCGGCCGCGCCGGCTCCCGTCGCCCAGGTCGCGCCGGCCCAGGGCGCTCAGGTCACGCAGGCCCAGGTCGCCGCGCCGCCGCTGCAGCAGCAGGTGTCCTCGCCCGAACCCACGATCGTCCACGAGACCGTCGCCCGTCATGTCGCACCCGTCGGTCAGTCGGTCGTCCCGATCATCATGCAGCCTGCCGCCGCAGCGCCCGACGACGGCGAGGGGTGGCTCGTCCACCGCGGTCTGAAGCTCAGCTCGGCGACCCGCATCGTCGAGGTCGACGGCACCGAGGTGGACCTCACGCGGAGCGAATTCGACCTGTTGCAGGCACTGATGGAGTCCCGCCGGCGAGTGCGCAGCAAGGCGGACCTCGCGCTCATGCTCCGCGGCGAGAGTTACATCACGGCCTACTACGTCAGTGAAGCCGACAAGCGTGCGATCGAGGTGCATCTCGCAAACCTGCGACGGAAGCTCGCGGACAGCACGGTGGCGCCGCGGTTCATCGAGACGGTGCGCGGTGTCGGCTACCGCATGACCTCCGACGACTGAGACCGCCGCGATCCTCACCGCGACGGAGCCTCACCGACGACGGACGACGCCAGGTGCCCGGGCTCAGGATTCCGCCGCGTCCGCCGCGTCGAGTTCGAGGAGCCGTTCGCAGCTGCGACGGCCGACCTCATGGAGGGCGGCGTGGATCTCGCGTGCGCGATCGAGTCGCCCCAGCTCGATCGCCCGGAGCCCGGCACTCGCGAGCCCGGCCACCCCGATCACGCCGAGCATGACGCTGGAGGAGCGCATGCTCAGGAGGACGACCTTGGACTCGTCGGTGTCGTGGGCGTCGAGCGCCGCTCCCAGACGCGCCAGACGGGTGGGCCACATCTCGACGTACGTCTGGACGAACCGACGACGACTGCGCAGGTCGCCCGAGAGTTCTCGGAGCAACCTGCGCAGTTCCTCGGCGTCGACCGTGCCCTGGTCGGGGGAGGTCACACCCGGTAGCCGCGCTGACGACGGATGAGCTTGCCGAACATGCTGAGTGTCTGCAGCACGGTGATGACGCCGAGGACCGGCCAGCCCGCCCAGAGGATCGTGGACTGGACGACGGGGGAGAGCTGGGTCCAGGCGGCGACGATCGCGATGATGGCGGCGAGGACGAACAGGAGTGGCGCGAGGTGCGCGTTGCCCGAGCCTCGTTCGGCCTTCGCCTGCTCGGCCCAGTTGTCGACCTTCTTGTTCGAGGCGAACTTCGACCAAGCGCGGATGAAGTGCCCCATACGGATCCACATGTAGAACTCGGCCGGGAAGATGAGGACCGCGAAGAGGATGTCGCGCACGTTCCGCTTCTTCATCGACAGCGCGATACGCAGGTTGAGGAGGATCGCGATCAGCGGTGGGATGAGCCACACCGGGCTGAACACGAACGCGTGGATCGACAGCGAACCGGCGAGCAGCACGACGAAGAGGATGCGCGTGACCATGTTGAGGAGCATCTCCGCGTTCTCGAGCCACCGCAGTCGGAGGTTCGGGTGGAGCGGCTGCCCCTTGGTGTCTCCGCGCTGGCCGGGCCACATGAGCTCGATCGCACCGTAGTTCCACTTGACCTGCTGGGCGTCGAGCGACCGGACGGTGGTCATCCCGCCGACGTCGGCGCGGGCGCGGGCGCTGATCTTCGTGAGGTAGCCGGCGCTCTTGATCTGCAGCGACAGGAGCGAGTCCTCCACCTCGGAGTCCTTCACCCACGGGGTGGACTGGTGGTTCTGCTCCATGGCGTCGCGCAGGGCCTGGACGGAGAAGATCGAGTATTGACCGCCGAGCACGGCCATGTTGCGGCCGCGGAGCATGTTCTGCATGTTGAACGCGGCGAACTGCGTGCGCTGGCCGGCGATGAGGAACGCCGGTACGAGCTGCCTCTTGAACGGCTCGTCGTCGATCGAGAAGATCGCGGAGATGCCGCCGATGCGACTGTCCGAGACGATCTCGGCTTCGAGCGACTCGATCGCGGTCGGATCGGCGACCGTGTCACCGTCGACACCGAGCAGGTAGTCGTAGCCTTCGACGAGCGTGAAGCCGTAGTTGAGCGCGCCCACCTTCTTGTCGGGGTTCTTCCCGATGTCGTGGATGAACACCTCGGTGAACTGCTCGTAGCCGTCCTCGTCGACCCGGGAGTGCGGGCCGGCGTACGGCGCGGCGACGTCGACCGACCGGTCCGTGGTGTTGTTGATGACCACGTGGATCACGTCGGGCATCCGCGTCTGCTCGAGGAGGGACGCGAGCACTGCCGGCAGCGACTCCTCCTCGTTGTAGGCGGGGATGATGCACCCGATGGTCGCGCGGTACTCGGGGAGCGAGTTGACCGAGTCGATGAATTCGTTGGCGTACGCTTCAAGTTCGGGCGCGAGAAGCGGCTGCGTCTGAATGTACCGAGGGTCAGGCTGCTGGGCGTTGGGCCGAGAGCTGTCCGGTCGCGCTTCGAGTTCTGACATCAGGGGTCCTGTTCCGAGTGGGTGAGGTGCAGCGGGTCGCGCTGTAGTTGCAACTCTGCCGCGTCAGGCGCGGCTTTCGCGCGCGAATGCGATAGCGTCGGCTCAGGATTTCCTCAAGATTCGCGCTGGCCCCAGTTCGTGGGTCATGCGGACCCTCGAGGGTCACGCGATCATCCCTCCGACACCCGCCAGGAGCCTCATGTCGAACCACCCCAGCCAGGTCCGGAACGGGCACGTCCGGCACGCTCTCCAAGCCGCGACCGCCGCCGCGCTCGTCCTCGGGCTGAGCGCCTGCGGCACGCCTCCGTGGGAGGAACCGGGCGCGCAGCCGACCAGCTCGCCGCGCGTGTCGAAGACGCCAAGGCCGACGGTGAGTGCGATCACCAACGAACTCGCGAGCGGGAGTGCCAAGCACACGCTGACGGCCGGTGCGGCGACCCTCACCGTCGATTACTGGTCCACGCTGTCGATGGATGCGTGGACCGCCGACGTCAACAAGCCGGTGAGCTTCTCCCTCAGCGGTGTGCTCAACCCCGACGATCTCCAGGCGCTCTACCTGTCGCGGGTGACGCTCACCACGACGGTCCACGGGCCGAAGGGTCAGCTGGAGTCGCCAGCGCCGTTCACCGACCAGTCGACGGTGGTTCCGGGGTACCTCATCAAGGCGCCGTACAGCTACAGCCAGACGTTCGTCCTGCCCGAGGTGGACAGCGCGGCGACCGGCGTCACCTTGACGATCACCTACGAGTTGCTGGTGCAGGCGACGCCGACGTCCGCCGAGTACGCGAAACAGACTGCGGTGGACACGCTCACCATCGCGATCGCCCCGCAGGCCTGACCGAGCTCGGTCCGATCCGTCAGCGGCCCGTCGGCGACGACGAGGCGAGGACCGTGCGGTTCCCGCCGGCCGCTGCGGCACGCAGGCTGGCGTCGCTGGCGGCACGCGTGAGGACGGCGACGTCGTACCCGAGGTAGTCGGTCAGAGCGATCCCGATGCTCGCCGTCGGGCGGAGGCGCGGCGTGGTCTCGACGGGGTGGTCGAGCAGGCCGTCCTGGATGCCCTTGGCCGCCTGGAGCGCGACGTCGGCGTCCACCGCGGGCGTCGCGATCAGGAGACACCCGGCGCCGTCCTCGCCGATGTCGGAGAGCGTCGGACCGTATCGACGGACCGAGGAGATGAACCCCTCGGCGACCTCGCTACTGAACGCCGCTCCGAACGCCGTCTTCATCTCGTCGAGGTCGTCGAGACGGATGTGGAGGATCGCGAGCTGCTCGTCGTGGAAGTTGGCCCGTTCCAGCCAGTCCTCGACGATGCGGACGAAGGACTCGTGGAGGAGGACGTCGTCACCCGTGTACGCGACGATGCTGCCGTGCCGGCGGCTCGCCGGTGCGGCCCGCTCTGCGCGCAGGACCGAGAGCACCACGGTCGCGACGATGAGGAGCGCGATGAGCAGTAACGAGGCGGCCACGGTCCCGAAGAGTGTCGTGAAGAGCGTGCCGTCCGGCCCCTCCACGAGGAGCGCGATCAGCCGAGCCGTGAAGAACGCGGACGCGATGCCGAGCACGATCGTGAAGCCGCGGGTGGTCGGGTTGTCCCGCATCGCACCGAGGAGCGTCTCGGCGGTGCCGAGGCCGGCGAAGAGGGCGATGCAGAGGAACGTCGCGGGCGCGCCCGCCCAGGGGCCACCCGAGGGCCCTGCGGCGAGCGCGGCGACGATCGTGACCCCCGTCCCGACGAGCGAGACCCAGAGCAGACTCGACTTGCCGTTGAAGAGCCGCGCGCCGGACCACAGGGCGGCGATGCTCAGCACGTAGCCGCCGTTCCCGGCGGCGATCGCCCACCAGGCTTCGTGGCTGAGCGCGCTGACGACGTAGGAGAAGCTGGTGAACATCCCGGCCATGTAGGACACGGACCACACCCGCCCGCTCGCGTCGTCCTTCCGCATGAAGGTGTTCACGATGAACGTGGCGCCGCAGACGAAGATCACGAGCGCGTTGATCACCGCGACGGTCTGGCTGTCGAAGGTCATTCGGTCCCGCCTCTCGGAATCCGGACGACCGCTGTCGTGCCCTCACCGAGGACACTGTGGAGGGTGAGGTCGCCGCCGTGCAAGCGGACGATGTCCCGACTGATCGCGAGGCCCAGGCCGCTGCCGTGCACCGTGGAGTTGCGGACGAGGTCGGAGCGGAAGAACCGCTCGAAGAGCTTCGGCTGATCCTCCTCGGAGATCCCGATGCCGGTGTCGCGCACGATGACCCAGGCGGTGTCGCCTTCAGCGGTGACACCGACGCTCAGTTCGCCGCCGTCCCGGTTGTACTTGATGCCGTTCGAGAGCAGGTTGTCGACCACCTGCCGGAGGCGGAACGGGTCGGCGAAGAGTGGCACGGCCTCCTCGTCGTGTCGCACGATCGTGATGCTCCGTTCGGCGGCCACGTGCGCCAACGATTCGACCGAGCGGTCGACGATCTCACGGAGCTCGCACTCGGTGCGTTCGAGCGCCATGGTCCGATTCACGTCGCGGGAGGCGGCGAGGATGTCCGCGATGAGTTCGAGGAGGCGATCACCGTTCGTCTGGGCGATCGTGAGCTGCTTCGCGACCCGCGGCGGGAGCCCTGGGTCGTCGAGGGCGAGGTCGAGGTACCCGAGGATCGACGTCAGCGGCGTCCGGAGCTCGTGCGAGACGGAGGCGACGAGGTCGTCCCTGGCGCGGATCGCGTTGATCTCGCTCGTGACGTTGCGCGAGACGAGGACCGTGCCGTCGTATCCGCCTTCGTGATCGTAGAGGCGGCGCGAGGTCAGGGCGAGGGCGATCCGTTCTGTGCCGGGGGCGCCGAGCCACACGGTGAGGTTCTCGAACTCCTCGCCACGGCGTGCGCGGATGTAGGGCTTGTCCTGCGGCTCGAGGAGGGTCAGTCCGTCCTCGGCCCACACCGGGAGTGCGGGATTGACGTCGGACAGCTCGCCGACCTCGTCCTGCAGCCGTGTCTGAAACCGGTTGACCATCGCCCGGGCACCGATGCGGTCGAAGCGGACGACGCCGAAGTTCACGGCGTTGAGGATCTCCGCGAGGCGGCTCTCCTGGTCCTGTGCGCGCCACAGGGCGGTCTCGAGCTGGCCGGCCTGCTTGTTCAGTAGGACGCGCTGCGCCTCCGTGCGCTTCGCCGTCATCGCGGTGGAGACGGCGACGAAGGCGAGGACCGTCGGCAGGATGACGAGCGCCGGCAGGTTGGCGATGGTGATCTGGCCCGGCGTCATCGCCAGGGTGGACCAGCTCGACGCACACACGAGCACGATGGCGGTGACGGCTCCGGCGAGCCCGAAGGCCGTCGCCATCCAGATGGTCGGGAAGACCCAGAGGAGTCCCGCGCCGATCAGCGGCTCGCCCTGCCGGATGAGCGCGATGGCGAGGATGTCGAGGATGGGGAGCACGATGAGCAGGCGTGGCACCTGGTGCCAGGGCACGATCGGTGCGAGTGCCGTGGCGATGAACGCCAGGATCACCCCGATGTAGAACAGGACGGAGTTGTCGTCGACGCCCTGGAACAGGAGCGTGGCGAAGAGGATCGCGACGACAGCCAGGCCGAAGAGCAGCTGTGGGAAGGCGCTGTAGCCGGTCATCCTGCCGACGCGTCGCGGGACCTCGACCGCGTGGGGCCCCGTTCTCGTGGGGCCGGTGTCCGCGAGACCGGGCGTGGAAGCGGTGTCATCCGACGTCGACGGAGCGGACGGGGGAGTCCGTTCTCCGTTCGGCTTCGCGGGCATGGGTTGAGCGTACCTCGGTCGGGGGTGGCGGAGCGTGTTACGAGGGGCGGCTTGCGCCGATGCGGGGAACCCCCTTAGCGGGTGCCCCAGTCGTAGAGCTGCTTGTGCAGGCGCAGGTAGACGAAGGTCTCCGTTCCGGAGACGCCGTCGACGGTACGGATCTCGTCGTTCAGCAGCGCGATCAGTTCCTCGTCGTCCTCGCAGACCACTTCGACCAGCAGGTCGAAGGAGCCGGCGGTCAGGACGACGTAGTCGACGGCCGACAACGCGGACAGACGGTCCGCGACCACGCGGGTGTCACCGGTCACCCGGACGCCGATCATCGCCTGTCGGGTGAAACCGAGCTGCATCGGGTCGGTCACCGCGACGATCTGGATGACGCCGGACTCGGTGAGCTTCTGCACCCGCTGCCGCACGGCGGCCTCGCTGAGGCCGACGGCCTTCCCGATCTCGGCGTAGGAGCGGCGGCCGTCGGTCTGGAGCTGCTCGATGATCGCCTTCGAGGTGTCGTCGGGCGGCGCCGCCTTCGCCGGTGGATCGGAGCTCGCTCGTGTCATGCGTCGATCATGACAGTGCCGACGGGTCGCGGCAAGCGGATCCGCAGGACCGGCGGACCCCGGCGTGCGGATCCGTCGTCGCCGATCCCCCGGCGGAATCCGCCGAGCCGGGTAGGGCGGTCCTGCGGTCGGCCGGTACCGTACTATCGTCGAGGGTGCATCAGCCACCGCCAGCCGTATTAGAGGAGCAGACGTGACCGAGCACGGGCAACGGATCGTCACGCTGCCCGGCGGGCGTCGAGTCTCACTCGCGTGGGCCGGCATGACCGATGTCGGCAAGCGGCGCGAGTTGAACGAGGACGCCTTCGTGGCGCTCCCTCCCGTGTTCGCCGTGGCCGACGGCATGGGCGGTCACTCCGCCGGCGAGGTCGCGAGCGCCGCTGTCGCGCACCGCCTCACCAAGGCCACCGAGGGGGCCGAGATCCTCACCGTCGACGGTCTCGTCGACGCGCTGCGCATGGCCGTCGCGGACATGATCGACACCGCGGAGGAGGGCGAACTCGGCATGGGCACCACCGTCACCGGTGTCGTCCTCACAGCCGACGAGGGCGAGGGGCGCGTCGCGGTCTTCAACATCGGCGACTCCCGGGTGTACCGGCTGCAGGAGGGCGAGCTGGTCCAGGTCACCGAAGACCACTCGATCGTCCAAGAACTGATCCGCGCCGGAGCGATCAGCCCGGAGGAGGCGGAGTTCCACCCGAACAGCAACATGATCACCCGGGCCGTCGGACCGTCGGACGACCCCGTGCCGGACGTCGAACTCTTCCCGATCGAGACCGGTGCCCGATGGCTCGTCTGCTCGGACGGGCTCACGAAGGAACTCACCGACCACGGCATCTGGTACTTCCTGACGGAGGGGGCCACACCGGTCGACGCGGCCGAGCTCCTGCTGCGTGCCGCCCTCGACAACGGCGGACGCGACAACGTCTCGGTCATCGTGCTCGACATCGCGGCGGTCGACGAGTCCGCGGACGAGGGCGTCGAGCAGCCCGCCTCCTGAGTCCGCTCCACAGCCGCTGCTCGCGAGGCCTCCGCGCCACGTCGGGTCGTCCGGGGGAGCCGTCAGGCCCGCACGGTGCTCCACTGGAGCCATGAGCCCTTCGGACGTGTCGCCATCCGCGACGACCTCGCACCGGCCCGTGACGACTCCGACCCGCCTCCGTGCCCCCAGCCCACCGGCGCAGCCGCCCGCCGGGTCGCTCCCGATCCTCGCGAGCCTCGCTCCGGTCGTCGGGTCGGTCGCCCTGTTCGCCATCACCGGCTCACCCGTGACCCTCGTCTTCGCCGCGCTCGGGCCCCTCATCGCCGTCGCCGGGTTCATCGACGCACGCTGGACCCGACGGCGGCGCGGACGGCGGGCACGCGTGGCGTACGACGCTGCGGCGCAGGAGCTGGAACAGGACATCGCGCGCGCACACGCCGAGGAACGCGAGGAACTGGGCGCGCTCCATCCTGCCGGTCGGCAGCTCGATACCCTCGACGGACCCGATCGTGCCAGATGGCGGGTACCGGAGGCCCGACGTACGCTCGTCTGCGTCGGGCGAGGGGAGACGAGGAGTGCCGTCCGGGTGGACGCGGGCGCCGACGACGAACGGTGGGAGTGGGCGGCACGGCTGTCCGAGGCGCCCGTGGTGGTCGACGCGGTCGAGGGGATCGGCATCGTCGGCGGGAAGGTGATCGCGCGCGCGGTGGCCCGCAGCATCCTCGTCCAGCTCGCCCGACAGCTCCCGCCGCAGGCAGCGCAGTTCTCCGGCGAGCCCGTGGCTCCCGACGATCGCACCTGGGCGTTCCTCGGAGACCTCCCGCACCGTGCGGTCTCGGACCCGGTCGAGCCTGCGCACGGCGGGCGAACGGCGGAGCCGACCTCCGTCGCGGTCGTCGAACGCTGGGAAGCGGTCGGGTCCGCCGCGGGGCGTTCAGGAGGACGCCCACCGACCGGCGGTGTGCTCATCGCACTGTCCGACACCGTCGAGCTCATCCCCACCCGCTGCAGACACCTGCTCGTCCTCGGTGCTGATGGGCAGACCGTCCTCGCCGACGGTACCGGTGGTTCCTCGTCCGTGTCGGTGTCGCCCACCCTGCTCGCGGAAGCCGAGGCGGAGCATGTCGTCGCGGCGCTCACCGCCGCCGCACTCACGACGGGGGAGTCCCCGACCCTCTCGAGTCTGCCGACCGACGTCGCTTTCGCACAGGTGCATCCGGTGCGAGGCCGACGCCCGCCGACGGGATCCGACTGGCGGCCCGATGCACTCCGGGTCGCCGTCGGCGCCGGCGTCGAGGGCGTGCAGCTGCTGGACCTCGGGGCGGACGGCCCCCATGCTCTGGTCGGTGGCACGACCGGGAGCGGCAAGAGCGAACTGCTCATCACCTGGATCACGGCTCTCGCCGCGCAGTGCTCGCCGCAGGAGCTCTCCCTGCTCCTCGTCGACTGCAAGGGTGGTGCTTCATTCCAAGCGGTGGAGACCCTGCCGCACGTGGTCGGGATGGTGACCGACCTCGAACCGGGAGCGGCGGAGCGCGTCGTGTCGAGTCTGCGAGCCGAGCTCCGCCACCGCGAGCGCGTGCTCGCCGAACACGGGGCGCGGCACCTGCTCGACCCCGTGCTGCTGCCGGAACACCGCCCGGCTCGGCTCGTCGTCGTCGTCGACGAGTTCCAGGCACTGCTCGACGCGAGCCCGCACCTCCATCAGGTGTTCGCCGACCTCGCGGCCCGTGGACGATCACTCGGCCTGCACTTGATCCTCTGCAGTCAGCGTCCTGCGGCGGTCGCCGCCGATGCCATCCTCGCGAACTGCACGCTCCGTCTCTCGCTCCGGGTCACCTCGCGCCCCGACAGCGCCGCGATCCTCGGCGTGCCCGATGCAGCGTCGATCCCGGCCGGGACACCGGGCCGCTGCATCGTCTGGAACGGTGACCGACGACTCGTGTTCCAGTCCGCGGTCACCACCTCGGACGACATCCTTGCGGTGCGCGAGCGCTGGCGCGACGCGCCAGTCCCTCGGCGGCCTTGGCTCGACCCCCTGCCGCCCCGGCTGGCGCTGAGCGCCGTCTCGGCGATCGAGGCGGGACGTTCCGGAGGATCGGAGAGCGCCGGTGGCGGCTGTCCTCCCGGGGAGGGCATCGTGTTCGGCCTCGCGGACCTCCCCGAGGAGCAGGCGCAACGTCCCGCGGTGTGGTGTCCGGAGCACGACGGCTCACTGCTGGTGCTCGGCACCGGGCGTTCCGGTCGGACGACCCTGCTGGACACGCTCGAGGTCGGCGCGCGCGATCGCTTCCAGGTGGAGCGCGTCGGTCACGATGCCGAGCAGGCCTGGGACACCGTCATGGCACTGTCGGATCCGCTCCGTCCGACCGAGCACAACCTCCTCCTCCTCGTCGACGACGTGGAGTCACTCCTCGCCACCGCCGGGGACGAGCACGGCGCCGCCCTCCGCGACGCACTGCTCGGCCTGCTTCGAGACGGCGGACGCCGCGGCATCAGCGTCGTCCTCGTCGCCTCCCGGCTCGGCGGGGTGGTCCACCGGTTCTCGGCTCAGCTGGGCAGCACCCTGGTCCTCCGCCTCGCCGATCGGCAGGATCATCTCGTCGCCGGCGCACCCGCCTCCTGCTTCGATCCACGCCGCCCTGCCGGCCGCGCGCACTGGCAGGACGCGGAGGTGCAGATCGCGCTCGCTCCGCCGTCGCCTGCGTCGCCGTCCTCTGCGCCCGGGGTCCACCGCTGGCGGCCGAGCCCGGAACGCGCGACCGTCATCGTCACGCGTGCGACCGGAGCAGTCCGGGCGATGCTGCAGCGCCCGAACGGGACGCAGCAACGTCTGCGGCTCATCGAACCGGCGGCGCACCCGTTCCCGTCCGCACCGCTCGCGGGCGTCGCCGGCATCGAGAAGGACGTCCCGGAGGACGATGCCGCGGTCGTCGTCCTCGTCGACCCCGAGACGTGGTTGTCTGGCCGGTTGGTCGTCGGCCGAGACCTTCCGCCGAGCACCGCGGGTGCCGACCTGGTGGTCCACGCCTGCTCCGCCGCCGACTTCCGGCAGGTGACCAGGAGTCGCGAACTCCCGCCGCTCCTCGGCTATGCGAGCGGACGTGCCTGGTGGTGGCGGGCCGGGCAGGAGACGACGCGTGTGGACCTGCTCGGCTCCTGACCCGACACCGCCGAGGCTGTCGGACGGCGGTCAGACCGCGGTGACGGCGATCCGCCCGACGACGGCGGCTCCGCCGTGGATGGCCAGGTCGAGTTCCGGTTCGAGGGCGTCGACGGCGGCCGCATCGAGCGCTCCGACCGAGACGAGCAGCCGGAGGGCGACGATCGTCGAGGCCCGGAGCGAGCCGTCGAGGACCTTGAGGGCGACGGTCGCGCCGCCGGGTGCCGACATGACCATCACACCTTCCGCACCGAGCTTCGCGAACAGGCCGAGGCGTTCGATGACGAGCGTGTTCGCCCGGCCGGGCCCGTCGAGCGCCCAGCCGTTGGCGAGCACCGCCGCCGTGAGCAGCCCGGCGTTCCGGTACAGGGCGAACGGCGAGGTGGGCGAGGAGTTGACGACGCGTCCGATGCCACGAGCGAGTCCGGTCAGCGAGATCGCGTACACCGGCGCCCCGCAGCCGTCGACCCCGCTGGCGGCGGGCTTCTCGCCGGTGAAACGCTCGACGGTGTCGCGGATGGCGAGCTGCAACGGGTGGTCCGGCTCGAGATACGTCGCCTGGTCCCACCCGTTCTGCGCGCAGGCGAGCAGCATGGCTGCGTGCTTGCCGGAGCAGTTCATGTACAGGGGGCTCGTGCCGAGCCCGTCCCGGACCAGCTCGTCGCGGGACGCGCGATCACCGGGCCAATCGGCCGGGCACTGCAACGCTGAGTCCTCGATCCGCGCCCGGCCGAGCATGCTGCGCACGACCTGGACGTGCTTCCGGGTCCCCGCATGGCTCGCGGTCGCGAGCACGGCCTGAGCGCCCTCGAGGGAGACGCCGGCGTTCATGATCGTGATCGCTTGGAAGGGCTTGAGGCACGAGCGGGGGAAGACCGGTGCGTCCGGTGCTCCGAGGCTCGCGAGGACCTCGCCCTCCGGCCCGAGGACGATCGCCGATCCGGCGTGTCGTGACTCGACGAAGCCGCTGCGCTCGACCACGGCCAATTCCACCGCGTCCGCGACGCCGAAGGTCTGGGGGACCGCCGTGCTCACAGCGCTGCGAGCGCCTGATCGATGACCGTCATCGCGTCCGCGATGAGCTCGTCGGAGACGGCGAGGCTCGGGAGGAAGCGGAGGACGTTGCCGTACGTGCCGGCGGTGAGGACGAGCACGCCCTGCTGCGCGGCGGCTGCGGCGATGGCGCTGACGGCGGCCGGGTTGGGCTCCTTCGTCGTCGAGGCGGTACCCGGCTGGACGAGCTCCATCGCGATCATCGCACCGATGCCGCGGACGTCGCCGATGATGTCGTACTTGCCCTGCAGCTCGAGCAGCGCCGACGTCAGGGTGGCACCGATGCGATCCGCTTCGGCCAGCAGACCACGGGACTCGATCGACTCGAAGACCGCGACCGACGCGGCACACGCGACGGGGTTGCCACCGAAGGTACCGCCGAGGCCGCCGGGCTGGCTCGCGTCCATGATCTCGGCGCGCCCCGTGACCGCAGCGAGCGGCAGGCCGCCGGCGATGCCCTTCGCGCTCAGCACGAGGTCGGGGACGAGGCCGAAGTGCGAGCTCGCAAAGTACTCGCCGGTGCGCGCCATGCCGCTCTGGATCTCGTCTGCGATGAACACGACGCCGTTGGCCGTGCACCACTCCTGGAGCGCGGGGAGGTAGCCCTCGGCGGGGACGACGAAGCCGCCCTCGCCCTGGATCGGCTCGACCACCAGGCACGCGAGGTCGGTGGCGCCGATGCGCTTCTCGAGGTACGCGATGGTGCGGGCTGCGGCCGCAGTTCCCGACAGGCCGTCGTGGTAGGGGTAGGAGTTGGGGGCGTGGTAGACGTCGCCGGCGAACGGACCGTAGCCGGTCGCGTACGGGGCGGCCTTGTAGTTCATCGCCATGGTCAGGTTGGTGCGACCGTGGTAGCCGTGGTCGAGCACGGCGACCGCCCGTCGACCGGTGTATTTGCGGGCGATCTTCACGCCGTTCTCGACCGCCTCGGCGCCCGAGTTCACCAGGACCGACTTCTTCGCGAAGTCGCCCGGGGTGTGCTCGGCGAGCAGTTCCGCGACGCGCACGTACTCCTCGTAGGGGGTGATGGTGAACAGGGTGTGCAGGACGTCGGCCGCCTGGTCCTGGACGGCGCCGACCACGGAGGACTCGGTGTGACCGATGGTGGTGACGCCGATGCCGGCACCGAGGTCGATGAACTGGTTGCCGTCGACGTCGACGACGATCGCGCCGTGCGCGCGCTCGATGTACACCGGGAGGACGCTCGACACGCCATCGGACACGACGGCGGTCCGGCGGGCGTGCAGCGCCTGCGAGCGTGGGCCCGGAACGGCCGTCACGATGCGACGCTCCTGCGTCACGCTGGGGGCGGAGGCGGTCGTCTGGTCCGTGGTGTCGAGCGTGTCAGTCATAGTCCTCCAGCGTAGCGCGACCTCCCGACAGCGGGGCCGCGAACGCGGGCTGCGGCGGGGAGGCCAGTGGGATACTGGTGGCATGATCACGGGCCACCACGACTACACCATCGGCGTCCGCTGGGACGGAGACCTCGGGACGGGCACGAGCGGGTACCGGGACTACTCCCGGGAGCTCACGGTGACGGCCGCCGGGAAGCACGACCTCGAGGGGTCGGCCGACAAACCGTTCCGCGGCGACCCGGGTCGATGGAACCCCGAGGAGCTGCTCCTGGCGGCCCTGGCGCAGTGTCATCTCCTGTCCTACCTCCACGTCGCCGTGACCCTCGGTGTCGTGGTGACGGCCTACACGGACGATGCCGTCGGGACCATGGTCGAGGACGGCGCGGGCAGCGGAGCGTTCACCGAGGTGGTCCTGCGCCCGCAGGTCACGGTCGCCGACGCGTCGATGGTCGAGGCGGCGCGAGCCGGACACGCCCGCGCCAACGAGCTGTGCTTCATCGCCAACTCGGTGAACTTCCCGGTCCGCCATGAGCCGACGATCGTGGTCGCGACGACCGCCTGAGGATCAGGAAGATGCCGTGCCTCAGAGCCGTTCCGGGCGCAGGGCGCGCTTGATCCGCTCGACGGCGTCGGCGGGCGGCGACTCGTTGTAGGCGTTCGCGAGCTCCTGACCGGTGAGCGCGTGGATCGCCGCCATGATCTCGTCCGTCGCCTTGCGTCTGGCGCGTCCTGAGGTCGCCGGGCCGTGGTGGCTCACGTCGATGGGCTCGCCGAAGATCACCGTCACGGGTTTGAACTTCGGGATCGTCGTGCCGACGGGCATGAGGTCGTCGGTGCCGATGAGGCCCACCGGCACGACCGTCGCGCCCGTGGTGAGCGCCAGCCAGGCGACGCCGGTCCGGCCGCGGTACAACCGTCCGTCGAGCGACCGGGTGCCTTCGGGGTAGATGGCGAAGGCCTCGCCGCTCTCGAGGATCCGGCGTCCCTGGTCGAGCGCCTCCTGCGCCGCCTGCCCGACACCCCGTTCGACCCCGACCGCGCCGATCGAGGTGAAGAAGGTGCGCGAGACCCAACCCTTCAAGCCGTGGCCGGTGAAGTAGTCGGACTTCGCCAGGAACTGCACCCGACGTGGGGCACTGATGGGGATCGCGATGCTGTCGATGAAGGAGAGGTGGTTGCTCGCCAGGATGACCGGCCCACGCTTCGGGACGTTCTTCCGGCCGATGATCTTGGGGCGGTAGAGGAGCTTGGCCGTCGTGTTCAAGACGGCTCGACCGAAGTAGTAGACGACACCGGGTTTCGAGGGTGCGACCGCCGTGTCGTCCGTCGACGGCTCGACCGTGGTCTGGTCGGAGGGTTCCTGGGCGCGGCGCTGCGTCTGCTCCTCATCGGCCATGCGCACGACTGTACCCGCCGTCGCATGCGCGACCCGGCATACTCACGCGTACTCGTGCACCGCGGATGTTCGGCGCGCTGTCAGCCAGCATGGAGCCTGGTGGGTGAAACTGGACCGACCCCTCAGCAACGACCGAAAGTTCCCCTGTGCGCAAGAGCCTCTGCCTTCTGGCCGTCATCGCGTCCCTCGTGTCGCTGACCGCGTGCAGTTCGGCGACGTCGCAGTCGCAGGCGCTGGCCAGCCCGGGGGAGTGCGCCGACACGAGTGCCGGCAAGGCGTCCAAGGCGATCAGCGTGAGCGGCGACTTCGGCTCGATCCCCGAGGTCACCTTCGCGAAGGGGAAGCTCGCCGCCGACGCGACCGAACGGACGATCGTGTCGAAGGGTGACGGCGAACAGGTCGACCCCGGCGACACGACCTTCGTCGAGATGTCCATCTACAACGCCGTGACCGGGTCCATCGTCGCGCAGACCGCCTACGGTGCGAGCCCCGCGACCGCGATCGTGGTCAACGACCAGAAGTACCTGAAGGGGCTCGTCCGGGCCGTGGAGTGCACGACGGTCGGATCCCGCGTCGCGGCGTTCGTCACGGCGGGCGACGGATTCGGTTCCGCCGGCTCGAGCGACGGCACGGTCCAGGCCGACCAGCCGCTGGTCGTCGTCGCCGACGTCCTCAGCACCGTGCACAGCGACGCCAAGGCCGACGGCGTCCCGCAGGAGCCCGTCGCCGGGATGCCGGCGGTCGAACTCGACACCGCTGGACGGCCGACGGTCACCATCCCCGAGGAGCCAGCCCCGGCCGATCTCCAGGTCGCGGTCCTCAAGCAGGGCGACGGCGCGGTGGTCCAGCCCGACGCCGAAGTGATCATCAACTATCAGGGCGTGAACTGGCGGACCGGCGAGGTCTTCGACGAGAGCTGGGGCAACGGGCCGACCAACTTCCAACTGTCCGCCGTGGTGAAGGGCTTCTCGAGCGCCATCGCCGGCCAGCACATCGGATCGCAGGTCATCGCCGTCATCCCACCCGACCTCGGATACGGACCGAGCGGCGGCAACAGCCAGGCGGGCATCGAAGCCGACGACACCATCGTGTTCGTCATCGACATCCTCGACGCGAGCAGCACCACGGCTCCCGCCGCGGGCTGAGCGGCCCGCACCGCCGCCGACGTAGACTGACCGCCGTGAGACGCGTCATCATCCTCGGATCAACCGGCTCGATCGGCACGCAGGCACTCGACGTCATCCGGGGTGACCGCGACCGCTTCGAGATCGTCGGTCTGACGGCCGGCTCGAACGCCGAGCTCCTCGCCGAGCAGGCCGCCGCCTTCCACGTCGACGACACGGCTCTGGGCGCGGCCGACGCCGAGCGGCTCATCCGCAGTGTCGACGCCGACGTGGTGCTGAACGGCATCACGGGCTCCATCGGGCTGGGACCGACCCTTGCGGCCCTCGAGACGGGCCGGACGCTCGCGCTCGCGAACAAGGAGTCGCTCATCGTCGGTGGCGACCTCGTGCGGCGGATCGCGGCACCCGGCCAGATCGTGCCCGTCGACTCCGAGCATTCCGCGATCGCCCAGGCCCTCCGTTCCGGCACCGCCACCGAGGTGCGCCGGCTCGTCCTGACCGCCTCGGGAGGGCCGTTCCGTGGACGGGACCGCGCGTCACTCGTCGGTGTCACGCCGGCCGAGGCGCTCGCCCACCCCACCTGGGACATGGGTCTCGTCGTCACGACGAACTCGGCGACCCTCGTCAACAAGGGGCTCGAGGTGATCGAGGCGCACCTGCTGTTCGACGTCCCGTACGACCGCATCGAGGTGACGGTCCACCCACAGTCGATCGTCCACTCGATGGTCGAGTTCATCGACGGTTCCACCATCGCCCAGGCCTCGCCGCCCGACATGCGGCTCCCTATCTCCCTCGGACTCGACTGGCCCAACCGGGTCGGCGGCGTGGGCGTCCCGCTCGACTGGACGTCGCCCCAGCAGTGGACGTTCGAGCCCCTCGACCACGAGGCCTTCCCTGCGGTGCGACTGGCCAAGCTCGTGGGTGGGCAGGGTCGCACCTATCCGGCCGTGTTCAACGCGGCGAACGAGGAAGCCGTCGCGGCCTTCCACGCGGGTCGACTGGGCTACCTCGGCATCCTCGACACCGTCCGCGCGGTCGTGGACGATCATGAGGCGCCCGAGGGCGAGCTCACCCGCGAGGCGCTCGCCGAGGCGGAGCGCTGGGCGAGGGCCCGCGCGCAGCAGCGCATCGGCTGACCTGCTCGATCATCGTCGGAAGCTTCCGAGCGGCCGTACAGCCGGCGTGCAGCCGGTGACCCGACCGCGCGAGTAGGGTTGCGCCGTGGAATCCGTCCTCCTCTACCTCCTCGGCATCGTGATCGTGCTCGTGGGCCTCATCGTGTCCATCGGGCTGCACGAGGTCGGTCACCTCGTGCCCGCGAAGCTGTTCGGCGTGCGGGTCACCCAGTACATGATCGGCTTCGGCCGCACCATCTGGTCGCGCCGCAAGGGCGAGACCGAGTACGGGGTCAAGATGATCCCGCTCGGCGGCTACATCTCGATGATCGGCATGTTCCCGCCAAAGCAGCCCGGCGGTGCCGCCCGGAACGCCAGCACCGGCTTCTTCGACACGTTGGTCCAGGACGCGCGGGAGGCGAGTGCCGACACGATCGGCGCCGGCGACGAGGAGCGCACCTTCTACCGATTGCCCGTCTGGAAGCGGATCGTCGTCATGCTCGGCGGGCCGTTCATGAACCTCGTCCTCGCCGTCCTGTTCATCGGTATCGCCGTGTCGGGGTTCGGCGTCCCTCAGCAGAGCAGCACGCTGACGTCGGTGTACGAGTGCGTGTTGCCGTCGACGAGCGACCGCCAGAGCTGTGAGGCGGGCGATCCGCAGGGTCCGGCCGCTGCCGCGGGCTTGAAGCCGGGCGACACGATCCTCTCGATCGACGGCACCCCGATCTCCACCTTCGCCGAGATCTCCGCGGCCGTGCAGGATTCGCCGGGCAAGCCGTTGGCCCTCGAGGTCGCGCGCGGTGAGCAGCGACTCGACCTCACCCTGACGCCGTTGCTGCTCGAGCGGGACGTCGTCGACGCCGAGACCGGCAAGATCGTCACGAACGCCGACGGCTCGGCGAAGACCCATGAGGTCGGCTTCGTCGGGATCACCCCGCAGCAGCAGATGGTGGCGCAGCCCGTCACCACGATCCTGCCGACCGTCGGCGACACGATCGCCCGGACCGCCAACATCATCCTGAACCTGCCCCAGCGACTCATCGACGTCGGGCAGGCCGCGTTCGGATCCGGAGAGCGCGACCCGAACGGGCCGATGAGCGTCGTGGGTGTCGGACGGGTCGTGGGCGAGGTGGTCAGCCTCGACGAGATCCCGGTCGCGTCGAAGGCGGCGACCGTGTTCGGCATCCTCGGCTCGCTGAACGTCGCGCTCTTCGTCTTCAACCTCATCCCCTTGCTGCCCCTCGACGGCGGGCACGTCGCAGCCGCGCTCTGGGAGGCGATCCGTCGCCGCTTCGCGAAGATCTTCCGACGTCGTGATCCGGGGCCGGTGGACGCGGCGAGACTCATCCCGCTCACCTTCGGCGTCGTGATCGTCCTCGGCGGCATGAGCGCGCTCCTCGTCTACGCCGACATCGTCAAGCCGGTCAACCTCTTCGGGTAGACGGGTCACGGCTGCGGGGTCGACACCAGCAAGCCGGTCCGCCGACGACGGGTACTCCCCTTGGAGTACGGCGGAGGCACCGAGCGGCCGACGCGACGGCTTCCACCCGCGAGTAGCATGCAGGGATGGCATCGGTCGAGACGGGTTCGGCGCCCTGGATCACGCCGGGCGATCGCCGACCCGGGCGCCCCGTCTGGCGCCTGTTGACACCGGTGCTCGTGTCGCTCCTCGTCCAAGTGCCCGCGACCGCGGTGATCGCCCTCCACGGGGCGGTCGGCCCGGCTGCCGGCGGTTCGGGGTGGTCCCGTTCCTCAGCCGTCCTGCTGGCCGTCGCCGGCGCGCTCTGCCTGCTCGCGGCCAGGCGCTCGCCCGGGCCGACGGTCGCGGCCGTCGCCGTGTTGTCGAGCGCCTCGATGCTGGCGGGCCCCACCTGGGGGCCGCCGGCCGTGGCCTTGGCCTTCGCCGCCGCCTCCGGCATCGTCCGCGGGGCGCGCGGCTGGACCTATCCGTCGCTGGGCCTCGGCTGGGCGCTGGTCCTGACCGTCGCCCTCGCCCTCGGCTGGGAGCTGTCGGGCTTCCGCGTCGGAGCGACGACCGTCCTCGTCATCGTCGCCCTCCTCCTCGCCGAGGGGCTCCGCGCTCGACGCGAACAGCTCGACGCGGACCGCCGGCGGCAGGGCGAACGTCGGGCGTCCGCCGCCCAGGAGGAGCGCGTGCGCATCGCCCGTGAGTTGCACGACGTGGTCGCCCACTCGCTCGCGCAGATCACCGTCCAGGCGGGCATGGGACTGCACCTCATGGACACGCAGCCCGAACGGGCCAGGGAGGCGCTGACGAACATCAAGGGGTCGAGCAAGGCATCGCTCGACGAGGTCCGTGGCCTCCTCGACGTCCTCCGTGGTGCCGATGATGCTCAGGACCCCACGACCGGTGCGCCGAGGCGACCGGGGCCGGATCTCGAGGCGCTACCAGTCCTCGTCCAGTCCCTCCGGGACCAGGGCGTCGACGCGGTGCTCGACCTGCGCCTCGTCTCCACGCCCGGCGCGGCCGTGCAGCAGGCGCTGTACCGGATCGCGCAGGAGAGCGTCACGAACGTCCTCCGGCACGCGCAGGCCGGACGGGTCTCCGTCGAGCTCGTCGAGGTCGACGGCACCTACCGCCTGCTCGTGGAGGACGACGGAGTCGGCGCCCCGCCCGGACCCGCGGAGCACGGGAACGGTCTCCTGGGCATGACCGAGCGCGCCGAGCTCCTCGGCGGCACCCTCGAGTCCGGGCGGAGTCCGCTCGGCGGCTTCCGTGTCACGGCCCGGGTGCCGGTCCGAGGCGTCGCATGATCCGCGTGGTGGTCGCCGACGACCAGGCACTCATCCGCGGCGGGTTCCGCGCCCTGCTCGACGGCGAGCCGGACATCGAGGTCGTCGGCGAGGCGGCCGGTGGGGACGAGGCGCTCGTCGTCATCCGCCGGGAACGGCCGGACGTGGTCCTCATGGACATCAGGATGCCCGGCGGGGACGGCCTGGCCGCCACCGAGGCCATCGTCGCGGATCCGGCACTCGAGGCCACCCGCATCATCGTCGTCACCACCTTCGAACTCGACGAGTACGTCGCGCAGGCGATCCGGGCCGGAGCGAGCGGCTTCCTCGTCAAGGACACCGAACCTGCCGAGCTGATCCGGGCCGTCCGCGTGGTCGCCTCGGGTGACGCCCTGCTGTCGCCCGGGGTCACGCGGCGGCTGCTCACCCAGGTCGCGGGAGCGATCGCCGCGCCGCTCGACGACACCGTGATCGCCGGCCTCACGGAGCGCGAACGCGAGGTGCTGGGCCTCGTCGGACGCGGACTCACCAACGAGGAGATCGGCGGGGCACTGTTCCTCAGCCCGCTCACGGCGAAGACCCACGTGTCACGCATCATGTCGAAGCTCGCCGCGCGCGACCGGGTCCGGCTCGTCGTCATCGCCTACGAGAGCGGGCTCGTGAGTCCGGGCAGCTGAACGCCTGGCTGTCGTACTCCCGGGGGAGTCAGACGATCGGTCCCGTCGTCGGATGTCCTCCGACGGTGTCCGGAGGAGGCTCGGGTTCGTGATGCGGAGGACGGTCGTCGTCGTCCGCCCGACGAACGGAGTGCTCCATGTCCACCTCCCTGATCGTGCTCGCCGCGACCGCCATGCATCCCGGCGGTCCCGGGCCGGGCTTGCACCTCCTCTGGTTGCTCCTCATCCCCGCGTTCTGGATCGGCGTGATCGTGCTCATCGTCGCGCTGGTCGGTCGGCGGTGGCGTCGCCGGGCCTGGTCCGGGGCGTCCCCGGACGGCCACCAGGGCCCGCCGTGGGCCTGGCGTCAGGACGGGGCCAGGAGCGCCGAACAGACGCTCGCCGAGCGCTTCGCCCAGGGCGACATCGACGAGGTCGAGTATCGGGAACGGCTCGGCGTCCTGCGCGCGAATCGCGAGGCGCCGCCCACGCGTTGACCGCGCGTCGCGCCGTCCCAGCAGGCATTCAGCTCACGGGGAGCCTGCGAGGCGTCGCGCGCGTAAGCTGAGGCTCGTGGTAGCTATCAATCTGGGTCTTCCGTCGGTTCCCGAGACGCTCAGCCCGCGGCGCAAGTCGCGACAGATCAAGGTCGGCAAGGTGCTCGTCGGTGGCGACGCCCCGGTGAGTGTCCAGTCGATGACGACGACCCAGACGACCAACATCAACGCGACCCTCCAGCAGATCGCCGAGCTCACGGCCTCGGGCTGCGACATCGTCCGCGTGGCCGTCCCGACCCGCGACGACGCCGAGGTGCTGCCGATCATCGCGAAGAAGAGTCAGATCCCGGTGATCGCCGACATCCACTTCCAGCCCGCCTACGTCTACGCCGCGATCGACGCGGGGTGTGCGGCCGTCCGCGTCAATCCGGGCAACATCCGGAAGTTCGACGACCAGGTCGGCGAGATCGCCCGGCGCGCGAAGGCCGCCGGCGTCTCCCTCCGCATCGGCGTCAACGCCGGGTCCCTCGATCCGCGGTTGCTGCAGAAGTACGGCAAGGCGACCCCCGAAGCGCTCGTCGAGAGCGCCGTCTGGGAGGCGAGCCTCTTCGAGGAGCACGACTTCCACGACTTCAAGATCTCCGTCAAGCACAACGACCCGGTCGTCATGGTGAAGGCCTATCGGCTGCTCGCGGAGCGCGGTGACTGGCCCCTGCACCTCGGTGTGACGGAGGCCGGTCCCTCGTTCCAGGGCACCATCAAGAGCGCGACCGCGTTCGGCATCCTGCTCTCCGAGGGCATCGGCGACACCATCCGTGTCTCGCTCTCCGCGCCTCCGGCGGAGGAGATCAAGGTCGGGCTGCAGATCCTGCAGTCGCTGAACCTCCGCGAGCGCAAGCTCGAGATCGTCTCCTGCCCGAGCTGCGGGCGCGCGCAGGTCGACGTCTACAAGCTCGCGAACGACGTGACCGACGGCCTGGAGGGGATGAGCGTCCCCCTGCGCGTCGCCGTCATGGGCTGCGTCGTGAACGGCCCCGGAGAGGCTCGCGAGGCCGACCTCGGTGTCGCGAGCGGCAACGGCAAGGGCCAGATCTTCGTCAAGGGCGAGGTCATCAAGACGGTGCCGGAGTCGGAGATCGTCGCGACGCTCATCCAGGAGGCCAACCGTCTCGCCGCCGAGATGCCCGCCGACGACACCTCCACGGGCGCACCGGTGGTGACGGTCGGCTCCAACTGAGCCCGGAGCGCCGTCCGACCGGGCTCCGGTCGAACGGCGATCTCGTCAGCGAGCCGTTCGGTGACGAGCCCCGTGCGGAGCGCGCACCGGCGTCTCCGTCTCGATCGGCGCGAGCCGACGGGAGGGGATCGGTCGGCGTTCGGCCGGCTGGACGCCTCGAGCGCGACGGACCAGACGACGAACGATCTGCAGTGGCCGCCCGATGACGAAGGCGACCGTGCCCAGCGCGCTCGTGTCGGCTCGCCCGAACGCCCGACGACGCTCCCAACCGGTGCGGAGCATGCCGCCGCGACTGCGTCGTGCGCGAGGACGGATCGGCAGGGTCCCGAGGTCGCGCGCGACGAACGCCTCCTCCGACCGCTGGATCCAGTCGTCCTCCTCGACGGGGTGGAAGTAGTTCTGCTGCAGCCAGTCCGGGTTCGGGTGCCGGAACCGGGCGGCCATGAGGTCGTCCTTGGAGGCCAGCAGCCCGCTGCCCTCGAAGACGGTGTTGATGAGCGCCGGGTCCACACCGAAGTCGTCGAGCAGGATGACCGGCACGCCGGCGGCGATGGCTTCGATCGCGGCGGTGGAACTCACGGTGACGAGCCCGGCCGCGTGGCCGAGGTGGACCGCCATCGAACCGGTGGCGACCCGCAGGTTGTCGGGTGTCGGCCCGGTCAGGAGGGTGTCGAAGGGGTAGTGCTCGTGATGCGTCTGCGGGTCGCCGGCGAGGCCGCGCACCTTGATCACGACATCGAGGTCACGGTGCCGGATCGCGAGGGTCCGCAGCCAGGAGAGGATCCGGAGCCGGTCGCCGCGATCGGCCGGGACGGTGGCCTGGGCGGCGAAGATTACCCGGGTACGCGGGGCGGGCTCGGCCGGTGGCTCGGTCGCCGCGTCCGTCAGGAACGGCAGGGTCGCGAGCGCGAACGCCGGCTCGACCCCGTGGGCCACCGCCAGCTCGCGGTAGGCGGCGACCTCCCGGTGGCTGTGCAGGACGAAGACGTCCGCCTGCGCACGGAGGAAGATCCCCTTCCACTTCGCCGGGATGGAGATGCCCGGGAGGCCGGTGAGCAGCACCGGACGCGTCGCGCGTCCGAGCGCGAGGAGCTCCGAGATGACGACCTCGGCGACCGGCCCACGGGTGGAGACGAACACCCCGTCCGGCTGCTCGATCCGGATGAGGTCGACGAGTCGTCGGAGTGACAGGCGCCGGACGGTCCGACCCTCGAACGCCGTGTGGAGCAGGGCGATGTCCACCTGCCGGTCCGTGGCGGACACGTCGCTCTCGATGAGGACGAGGTCGACGTCCCAGCCCGTCGCGCGGGAGAGGGTGGCGGCGCCCCACTTCACGAAGGAGTCGGAGTCCACCACCCCGATCACCCGACGACGGGGCCCGTGATCAGGCATCGACCCTGCGCAGCTTCGCGAGCGGCGCGAGTTCGCCGGGGAAGATGCGCTTGACGCCGTCACCCATGGCGGTCTCGATGACCCGGATGTCGCGGACGAGGTTCGAGAAGCCGTGCGGTTCGAGCGACGCGGCGTGGTCCGAGCCCCACATGGCACGGTCGAGCGTGATGTGGCGTTCCACCATCGTGGCCCCGAGGGCGACCGCGGCGAGGGAGATCTGCAGGCCGGTCTCGTGGCCGGAGTACCCGATGGGCACCCCGGGGTACCGGGCGGCGAGGCTGTCGATCATCCGGAGGTTCGCCTCTTCGGCGGGCAACGGGTAGGTGGAGGTCGCGTGCAGGATGACCAGCGGTGAGCCCCGGAGGATCTCGACGGCGCGGTCGATCTGCTCGAGCGTCGACATGCCGGTCGAGAGGATGATCGGCTTCCCGGTCGCCGCGAGACGGGTCAGGAGGCTCGAGTCGGTCACCGAGGCGGACGCGACCTTGTGGGCGCTGACGCCCAGGTCCTCGAGGAAGTCGACCGACGGTTCGTCCCACGGGGAGGCGAACCAGCTGAGGCCGCGCAGGGTGGCGTGGTCGCCGATCTCGATGTACTGCTCGCGGTCGAACTCGACCCGGTAGCGGTAGTCGAGGTAGCTCATCTCACCCCACGGCGTCTGCCGCGGGACGTCGCGCATGTGCGCCGGCGTGGAGATCTCCGGCGTGCGCTTCTGGAACTTGACGGCCTGTGCGCCGGCGTCGGCGGCGACGTCGATGAGTCGCTTCGCGAGCTCCACGTCGCCGTTGTGGTTGAGGCCGATCTCCCCGATGACGTACGCGGGGGCGCCGCCGCCGACGGGGATGCCGTCGATGCGCACGGGAGACGGCTGCGTCCGGCCGTCGAGGTCGGTGGTGTCGTTCGCGTCCTGGTGGATGCTCATGGTCGTGCTCCGTTCGATTGCAGCGTGGACAGCTTCAGGGGGTCGAGGGGCGCGCGTGCGGCGAGGACGAGGTCGGCGAGTTCGCGGACGGCGCCATCGCCGCCCCGGCGTTCCAGGACGAGCCGGGAGACGGCATGGGCCTCCGGGTGCGCGTCGGCGACGACGACCGGCCAGCCGACGATCTCGAGGGCCGGGATGTCGTTGACGTCGTTGCCGAGGTACGCGATGCGGTCGAGCGGGACGCCCTTCACCGAGGCCCAGTCGCGGAGCGCGGTCGCCTTGTCGGCTGAGCCGTACACGACGTCGACGCCGAGTTTGGCCGCACGTGCGGCGACGATCGGGACCCGCTCGGTCGACAGGATCAGGAACGGCAGCCCGGCTTCGCGCAGCAGACGGACGCCGAGGCCGTCACCGCGATGGACGCTCACCCGTTCGACCCCGTCGGCGTCGATGCTGGCGCGGTCGTCGGTGTGGACCCCGTCGAAGTCGGTGACGACGGCATCGACGTCGAGGTGGTGCTCCGAACGCTCCGAGCCCGACGGGATGCCCAGCTGGCGTTCGGCGAGTCCGGCGATCGCCTCGGCGACGAGCAGATCCTCCGGCTCGTCGATGTCGAGCGCGGCGAAGGACCTGGTGACGGCCGGTGCGATCCGGCCGAAGAAGCGGTGCCCGGCCTCGAGGAAGCCGTCGGTGTCGAAGACGTAGAACGAGCCGGTCTCGCGGTACTGCGGGGCGCGGTCCTGCCGCCGGGGACGCTCGCGGTGGTCGTGACCGATCCCTCGGGCACCCTTCGCCTTCTCCGTCCAGAGGAATCCGTGGTCGAGCACCGCGGCGAAGACGGAGTCCGCCCTCCCGGAGGAGACCAGCGCGACGGCGTCGTCGAGCGCTTCCACGTCGAGGAAGGGCGACGTCGCCTGCGCGAACACCGTCACGGGGGTGAGCTCGCCACGCTCCGCGAGGACGCCGAGCGCGTGGAGGAGCGCGGCCTCGGAGGAGGTGCTGTCCTCGGCGAGTTCGGCGGGCCGATCGATGACCTCGGCACCGGCCGCCACGGCGGCGGCGGCGAGGTCCGGGTGGTCGGTCGTGACGACGACGCGCGAGACACCACCCGACCGCAGCAGACCTTCGACCGACCGCGCGATGAGGGTGCTCCCGCGGACCGTCCTGAGGTTCTTGCGGTGGATCCCCTTCGAACCGCCCCTGACCGGGACGATCGCCGTCGCGCCGCCGGTCTCCGGGGGCCTCCCGTGCGTTGCAGATGTCATCGATCCACGGTAGGAAGCAGCGGTGGACGCGAGGAGGACGGTGGGCGAACGGCGGCCGACGCCCGGGTGGCCATCCGGTGGCCGAGGCGTCCGAGCTCCGGATCTGCACACGTAGACTGTTCGGACCGCCGGGTTCCACCAGGCGGATCCGCGTTCGACGGTCAACCGTCCGGACCGCCAGCCTCGCCAGGGAGACCAGTGACCGTGACGCCGAGCACCCCCATCGCGCCCGCCGAGCTGCAGCGGGCCCGCAGCATCCTCTCCGAGATCGTCGGTGCCTATGACGCGAAGGTGGTCGGCCAGCAGGGCCTGCGCACCACCCTGCTCGCGGCACTCGTCTCGGGCGGACACGTCCTGCTCGAGAGCGTCCCCGGACTCGCCAAGACGACCGCGGCGGAATCGATCGCCCAAGCGGTGAACGCCTCGTTCAAACGCATCCAGTGCACCCCCGACCTGCTGCCGAGCGACATCATCGGCACCCAGATCTACGACGCCCGCACGGGCGCGTTCCAGACCCAGCTCGGGCCCGTGCACGCCAACTTCGTGCTCCTCGACGAGGTCAACCGGTCGAGCGCGAAGACCCAGAGCGCGATGCTCGAGGCGATGCAGGAACGCCAGACCTCCATCGGCGGCACGCACTATCCGCTGCCGAAGCCGTTCTTCGTGCTCGCCACGCAGAACCCCATCGAGCAGGAGGGCACGTACCACCTGCCCGAGGCGCAGCTCGACCGCTTCCTCCTCAAGGAGGTGCTCGACTACCCGACGATCGGCGAGGAGGCCGAGATCGTCCGTCGGGTGAACTCCGGGCTCTACGAGACCGACCAGGATCGCCCGGGGGTGAGCCTCGAGGACGTCCTGTTCCTGCAGTCCCTCGCCAAGCGGGTCTACCTCGACGCATCGATCCTCAACTACATCGTCCAGACGGTCTACGTGACCCGCCATGCGAGCGACTACCTGCCGCTGAAGCTCGCGAGCTACATCGAGTACGGGGCGAGCCCGCGTGCCAGCATCGCGTTCAGCACCGTCGCACGGGCGCTCGCGATCCTCGCCGGGCGTGACCACGTCATCCCCGAGGACGTGAAGGGCTACCGCCATCAGGTGCTGCGGCACCGCATCATCCTGAACTTCGAGGCCGCGGCCGACGACGTCTCACCCGAGACGATCATCGACGCCGTCTTCGGAGCGGTCCAGGCCCCGTAGGCCCGTGCCGACCCCGCTGCTCCACCGGGTGAAGTCCAAGCTCTTCATCCACGCCCACCGCCGCGTGCGGGGGATGCTCGACGGCGAGTACCGCTCGGTCTTCCAGGGCAGGAGCCTCGACTTCGACGACCTCCGCGAGTACACCCCGGGCGACGAGATCAAGGACATCGACTGGAAGGCGACCGCCAGACACGGTGCTCCGCTCGTGAAGCGCTTCATCGCCACGCGGAAGCACCAGGTGCTGTTCGTCGTCGACACGGGTCGTGATCTCGCGGCGCTCGCCGAGGGTGGGAGCACCAAACGCGAGGTCGCCATCCTCGCGGTCGGCATCCTGGGGTACCTCGCGATCCGGCACGGCGACCTCGTCGGTCTCGTCGCCGGGGACGCCGCCGCACCGGAACTCGTCCGACCCGCCGGCACCGAATCGGCGCTCGAACGCCTGCTGCAGCACATCGACCGGCGTGCGTCGCTCGCGGCACCCCAGAGCGATCTCGACGAGCTGCTCGGTTACGCGGCACGGTCGGTCAAGCAGCGCTGTCTGCTCGTGATCGTCTCCGACGACGAGGAGATCTCGCCGAAGCGGTCGGAGATCCTCCGTCGCCTGCACGTCCAGCACGAGGTGCTCTGGATCTCGGTCGGGGACGCCGACCTCATGCGAGCCGAGTACACCGGTCGGTCGATGGTCGACGTCGCCGACGAGCGGTCCCTGCCGGCCTTCATCCGGTCGGACGACGCGCTCCGACGCGAGTTCACCGAGGCCGTCACCAGCGCGACCGCCCGTCACCTCGACCAGCTCGAGGAACTCGGCATCAGCGGTCAGCGCGTGACCGGGGCCGACGACGTCGTCCCCGTCCTCTTCCACCTCCTCGAGGCCCACCGACATGCCCGGCGATAACGGCTACTACGCACCGGTCCAGTACACGCTGCTCTGGCCGGTGCTCGGACTCGTGCTCATCGCGCTCGTGATCGGGTGGTACATCTGGATGCTCGCCCACGTGCGCCGTCGCGCGCGCGGAAGCGCTCCACGCCCGGCGCCACAGCCGTCGCCGACCGTCCTGCGCGACCGCTACCTCGCACTCATCGGCGAGATCGAGCGCGAGCACGGGGACGGCGCGCTGAGCACCCGGCGCGCCCACCAGCGGCTCGGAGCCATCCTCCGGATGTACGCGCACGAGTCCAGCGGTGTCCGCGCCCAGGTCATGACCCTCGCCGACCTCGATCGCGCCGGACTCGGGCCACTCAGTCGTGCCGTGTCGGCCTACTACCCGGTCGAATTCCGCGAAGCCGAGACGGGCAGCGTCGCCGAGGCCGCCACGCTCGCCCGCCAGGTGGTGACGACGTGGAGCTGATCTACTGGTGGATGCCACTCGTCTGGCTCCTCGCCGTGGCCGCGGTGGTCGCCGCCGTCCTCCTCGTCGCCCGCACCGGGCGGCGCCGGAAGGCGAGCGCCGAACCCCTGTGGGTCGCGCACTCCGAACGGCTCACCGCGCTGCCCGGATACCGTCGCGCGCTGTCGCGGTACCGACGCCTCATCATCGCGACGATCGCCGCGCTCGGGGTGCTGCTCCTCGCCGGCACGGCCCTCGGGTCCCGCGTGGTGAGCACGACGGTGTTCCAGCCGGAGCTCCGCAACCGCGACATCGTGCTCTGCCTCGACGTCTCCGGGTCGATGACGGAGTACGACGCCGCGCTGGTCGGGGTGTTCGAGAAGCTCGTGCAGCGGTTCGACGGTGAGCGGATCGCGCTCGTCCTGTTCAACGCGTCCGCGACCACGTACTTCCCGCTGACGAGCGACTACGACTACGTGGCCGCGCAGCTCGACCACCTCGTCGAGGACCTCACCTCGCCGGAGAGCGACTACGAGTACTGGAACGGCACCGATCTCGGGAACGGGTCGTCCCTCATCGGCGACGGTCTCGGGTCCTGCGTCATGCGGTTCGACCAGGTCGGCGAGGAACGGTCGCGCTCGATCGTGCTCGCGACCGACAACTACGTCGCCGGCGAGCCGATCCTCACGCTCAAGGAGGCCGGCGCGTACGCGAAGGCGCAGGACGTGACGGTGTACGGGATCAACCCCGGCGACGTCTCCAGCAAGGACTACCTCGACGACCTCGCCGCGGAGATGGACGAGGTCGTGACGTCCACCGGAGGGGACTACTACGCGCTCGCCGACCCCGGCGCGGTCGGCGGTATCGTCCAGCAGATCACGGCCGAACAGACGAAGACGCTGAAGGGCGCCAAACAGCTCGTGCAGGTCGACGAGCCGTTCGTGTTCGTGCTGGCGGCGTTCGGCGGCCTCGCGGCGCTCATGCTGCTCGCCTGGAGGTTGCGCCGATGACCATCAACCCCGTCCTCCCGATCTGGGCCGTCGCCGTGCTCGGCACCGTCCTCGCGGCCTTCGCCGTCTGGCAGTTCCTCGCCGGGGTGCGGCGGCCGGGAGCCTGGCACTGGATCGCCCGACTGGCCATGGTCGTCGTGCTCGTGATCATCGCCCTCCGACCGACCATCCCCGGCAACCATCGCCCGCCGTCCGCGATGGGCGACCTCGACGTCTACTTCGTCGTGGACACGACGAGCTCGATGGCCGCCGAGGACTGGCCGGACGAGAGCGCGTCGGGGACGGACGAGAACGGCGCCCCGAAGCCGCCGACCCGACTCGACGGTGCGAAGGCCGACATCACCGGCATCGCCGACCGGCTGGCCGGTGCCCGCTACGCCCTCGTGACGTTCGACGCCGTGGCCGTCCAGCGCATGCCGCTCACGACGGACGCGACGGCGCTCCGGTCGGCTGCGGAGGCGATGACGCAGGAGATAACCACCTACTCCCGCGGCAGCAGCATCGACGCGCCGGTGGAGTTCATGACCACGCTGCTGACCCAGGCCGAGGAGCAGGAGCCGGGTCGGAACCGGATCATGTTCTACCTCGGCGACGGCGAGCAGACGAGTGGCGCGGCGCCCGGGTCGTTCGAGAGCATCGCACCGCTCATCGGCGGCGGTGGCGTGCTCGGCTACGGGACCGAGGCCGGCGGGACCATGCGTGAGTTCTCGGGATACCAGGACGGCAGCGTCCGCTACATCCAGGACTACGCGACCGGTGAGCCCGCCGTGTCCCGGCTGGATCCGGGCGCACTCGAGACGATCGCGTCGCAGCTCGGCGTCGAGGCGGAGATCAGGACTCCGGGCGCGTCGCTCGACGACGCGCTCGACGGCCTCGCGGTCGGCGGTGTCACCGTCGAGGACGAGGTGGACATCCGGCGCACCGATGAGCTGTACTGGGTGTTCGCGCTCGGGTTCGGCGTGCTGCTCCTCACCGAGCTCCCCGGCCTGGTCGGCGCGCTGGGCGAGCTCCGACGGACGAAGGGTGGGCGGGTATGACCCTCTTCGACGATCGGACCCGGACCGACGATGTGCCGCGCAGCCCCGAGCCACGGCCACGGCCCGAGGAACCGCGGCGTCCGCCGTTGGCCCCGGCCGAGGTCGCCCGGTTGCGCCGTCGGCTGTTCTGGTGGTCCCTTCCACTGGTGCTCATCGCCCTCGTCGTCGGGGTCAAGTTCGTGAGTCTGCCGGTCGTCGCGCAGTCGGCGATCGCCGAGTACCGCGCCGAGGACTACTCCGGGGCGCAGTTGAGCGCGGGGCACCTCTTCACGGGGAACGCCGTCGAGCCGTGGATCGCCTGGTTCGACCGAGGCACCGCAGCAGCGGCCGGACAGGACTGGGTGCAGGGGACCGACGACCTCGGGAAGGCGCTCGAGCTCGCGCCGACGAAGGAGACCGCGTGCATCGTCCGGGTCAATCTGGCGCGCGCGTACGAGACCCAGGCCGACGAGTACGTGAAGGGTCAGTTCTTCCAGGGCGCCATCAACCTCTACGACACCGCGAAGCGCATCGTCGACGAGGGCGAGGACTGCTTCGAGGGGGAGTCCCAGGATCAGAACGAGGACCAGCAGGACCAGCAGGACCAGGGTGGCCAGGGGGATGCGGGCGATCAGGGTGGTCAGGGCGGTCAAGACGACCAGGGGGACCAGGGTGAGCAAGGGGACCAAGGCGGCCAGGGGGACCAGGGCGAGCAAGGGGACCAAGGCGACGAAGGCGGCCAGGGGGACCAGGGCGATCAAGGGGACCAGGGTGACCAAGGAGACCAGGGCGACCAGGGCGACCAGGGCGGAACCGGGCAGCAGCCCGACGTGATCGATCCGAAGGGTACGCCCGGTGAGAACCTGCAGGACACCGGCGATCGCATCGACCGGAAACGTCAGGATGCGACCGACCAGCGCGACCGGTCCGGCGGGCAAGGCCAGCAGGATCCTTCGAACGGGGGACAGGGCGACGGCGACTCGAGCGGCTCGAGCGGTACCGGTGACAGCGAGGTCGACGGGAAGGTCGACAAGTTGAAGGACGCCGGCCAGGACGCCCAGCAGGACAAGTCGACCGAGGACGCCAAGAACCGCGGTCGGAACAACGACAACGGGAACTTCGCCGATCGCCCCTGGTAGCGGTTCCGGGCTGCCCGCGCGTGACGGACTAGCATGGACAGGTGGTTACGCGCCTTTCGAATTACTTCCTCCGTACGCTCCGTGAAGACCCCTCCGACGCGGAGGTGACGAGTCACCGCCTGCTGGTGCGGGCGGGGTACATCCGCCGCCAGGCACCGGGTGTCTTCGCCTGGTTGCCGCTCGGGTTGCGGGTGAAGAACAAGATCGAGGCCATCGTCCGCGAGGAGATGGCGAACGCCGGCGCGTTCGAGGTGCACTTCCCCGCCCTCCTGCCGCGCGAGCCCTACCAGGTCACCGGCCGGTGGGAGGAGTACGGCGACGCCCTCTTCCGCCTGCACGACCGCAAGGGTGCCGACTACCTGCTGGCGCCGACGCACGAGGAGGTCTTCACCCTGCTCGTGAAGGACCTGTACTCCTCCTACAAGGACCTGCCCCTGTCGATCTACCAGATCCAGGACAAGTACCGCGACGAGGCCCGTCCCCGGGCAGGCCTCCTGCGCGGTCGTGAGTTCACCATGAAGGACGCCTACTCGTTCGACGTGTCCGACGCCGGGCTCGACGCGAGCTACCAGGCGCAGCGCGATGCCTACGAGCGCATCTTCACGCGGCTCGGCCTCGAGTACGAGATCGTGCAGGCCGACGCCGGAGCGATGGGCGGTTCGCGGAGCGAGGAGTTCCTGCACCCCACCCCGGTCGGCGAAGACACCTTCGTGCGTTCGGCCGGCGGGTACGCCGCCAACGTCGAGGCCTACACCACCGAGGTCCCGGAGGCCCGCCCCATCGAGGGTCTGGCACCCGCGACGGTCTTCGATTCGCCGAACACCCCCACGATCTCGACGCTCGTCGAGCTCGCGAACGAACGACACCCGCGCGACGATGGACGGGCCTGGACGGCCGCCGACACCCTCAAGAACGTCGTCCTGGCGCTCCAGCACCTCGACGGTACGCGCGAGCTGGTCGTCATCGGTCTGCCGGGCGACCGCGACGTCGACCTCAAGCGCGTCGAGGTGGCCTTCAGCCCCGCGGAGGTGGAGGCCGCGACCGAGGCTGACTTCGCCGCGAACGCCGGGCTCGTCAAGGGCTACATCGGGCCGTGGTCCCCGCAGGGGCCCGTCCTCGGAGAGGAGTCGGCAACGGAGATCCGGTACCTCCTCGACCCGCGCGTGGTCGACGGCACCGAGTGGATCACCGGCGCGAACGTCGATCAGCAGCACGTCTTCGGCCTTGTCGCCGGGCGCGACTTCACCGCCGACGGCTTCGTCGAGGCGGCGGAGGTCCGTGCCGGCGACCCCGCACCCGACGGCTCCGGGCCGGTCGAGCTCGCTCGAGGCATGGAGATCGGGCACGTCTTCCAGCTCGGGCGCAAGTACGCCGAGGCGCTCGGCCTGAAGGTGCTCGACGAGAACGGCAAGCTCGTCACGGTGACCATGGGCTCCTACGGCATCGGGATCACGCGCATCCTCGCGATCATCGCCGAGGGCAACAACGACGAGCGCGGTCTCATCTGGCCGAAGGCCGTCGCCCCGTTCGACGTGCACGTCGTCGCAGCGGGACGCGACGCGGCGATCTTCGAGGTGGCCGAGGAACTCGTGGCCTCCCTCGAGGCCGGCGGCAAGGACGTCCTCTACGACGACCGCACCGGCAAGGTGTCCCCGGGCGTCAAGTTCGGCGACGCCGAGCTGATCGGTGTGCCCGTCGTGGTGGTCGTCGGTCGCGAGGCAACCGAGGGCTTCGTCGAGCTCTGGGACCGTGCCGCCGGCACGAAGGACCGGGTCGCGATCGCCGATCTCGCCCTCTGAGGCGCGAGAACGCAGGAACGGTCGTCATCCAGCGCGGATGACGACCGCTACTGCGCTCTCGTGCTGAGGCGGTAGCCGGCTCCGCGGACCGTCGCGATGGCGTCCTTGCCGATCTTGTTCCGGAGATACCTGACGTAGACGTCGACGACGTTCGAGCCGGGATCGAAGTCGTAGCCCCAGACCCGGCTGAGGAGCTCCTCGCGGCTGAGGATCTGGTCCGGGTGGCGGAAGAACTCCTCGGCGAGGGCGAACTCACGGGTGGACAGCTCGACCGGCACCCCGTCGACGAGGACGCGCCGTTCGCGCAGCTCGAGCTCCAGATGACCGACCGACAGCCGTTCCGGCACGGCGGTGGTCGACGCCGGTGCCCGCTCGGCCAAGCGTCGGCGGATCCTGGCCAGGAGCTCCTCGAACCGGAAGGGCTTCGACATGTAGTCGTTCGCCCCGCCGTCGAGGCCCGCCACCAGGTCCCTGGCCGAATCGCGGGCGGTCAGGATGATGACGGGGAGCTCGCTGCCGTCGTCCCGCAGCCGTCTGAGCACCTCGAAGCCGTCGACACCGGGCAGGCCGATGTCGAGGACGAGGAGGTCGAAGTCGCCGCTCTCCGCCAGCTCGACGACCTGCGAGCCGTCGACGGTCACGTCCGCCGTGTGGCCGGCGGCGCGCAGGCCCTTGCTCACGAACGCGGAGATCCGCGTCTCGTCCTCGGCGACCAGGATCCGGCTCATACGCGGTCCTCCGGCGCACTCCGCCGAGCCGAGGTGTCGACGAGGTCGGGGAAGTCGTCCTCGGCGGACGGCGCTCGCGACGGCGGGGACGCGTCGATCGCGGGGCCTGCATCGCCGGGTGTCGGTCCGGCCTGCATCAGCGCAGTCGTCTGCGCCTCAGCGGCCTCCTGAGCGGCCTGCGCCTCCCGGAGTGCGATCGCCTGGGCCATCGCGCTGCGGGGGATCGCCGCCGTCTCGTCCGGGTCGAGGTCGAGGTCGGCGTCGGAGCTCTCGTCATCATCCGCCACCGCGAGCGGCAGGTGGATGCTGAAGAGGGAGCCGGCCTGCTGCGTGTCTTCGACCTCGGCCCACCCGCCGTGTGCCGCGGCGATCGCCTGCACGATCGACAGGCCGAGGCCGGAGCCGGCGACGCCCCGTCCACCGCTCACCCGGGTGAACCGGTCGAAGATGCGTTCGCGGAGCGCCTCCGGCACCCCGGGCCCGTCGTCGGCGACGGAGAGCACGAGCGCCGGGTCGTCCGACTCGTCGAACCGGCTCGAGATCACGATCGTCGACCCGGCCGGTGAGTACTTCGCGGCGTTGTCCGCGAGCTGCAGCCAGGCCTGGGCCAAGCGCCCGGCGTCGACGTCCGCGGTGAGTGCGGCCTGTTCGCCCAGGGTCCACTCGTGTTCGGTCGAGATCGCCGTCGCCTTCTCGTGGACCGAGGCGGTGAACGCCTCCATGTCGACCGGCTCCCGGTCGAGGGTGGACGCGAGTCCGGCCGTCGAGAGCTCCGTGATGTCGGCGACGAGGGAGCTCATCCGGTCGAGTTCGTCGAGGGCGAGGTCCCGGGTGGCGGCCACCTCCGCGGGGTCGGACGGGTCGAGGAGCTCGAGGTGTCCGCGCACGATGGTCAGCGGCGTCTTCAGTTCGTGGCCGACGTCGTCGAGCAGCTGCCGCTGACTGGTGAAGGCCTCGTCGAGCCGGTCCAGCATGCCGTTCACGGTCGTGGTGAGCTCCGAGACGTCGTCGCGACCGACGACCGGGATCCGTTCGTCGAGGTCCGACTCGGTGATGCGCGCGGCGGCGTCCCGCAGCAGTCGGATGGGATGGAGGAGTCCGCCCGCGAGCTGCCAACCGACGAGGCCGAGGAGCAGCAGACAGACGACGGCGACCACGATCTCGACGGCGAGGATGCCTCGGGACTCCGCGAGTGCCGCGTGCACGTCGGTGGCGATGACGACGTGGGCCACACTCGGATCGCCGACGACCTGCACCGGGATGATCGCGTACCGCACGGTGCGGTCGCCGGTGGCCTCACCCGTCACGACGCCGCGGGACGATCGGGCCGTGATGGCGTCGAGGAGCCGCGGGTCGTCGTCCAGGCGGAAGGCGGACGGGGCGCTCGGGGCGACCGTCGAGCCGTCCGCGCGCACACCGATGGCGGTCTCGTCCTCGGCGAAGATCCAGCGTCGCATCACCGCGTCGACGGCCGCGTCGCTCGTCGCCGGGGCGTCGGCGGAGTCGCCTGAACCGACCACCATGAAGGCGATGAGCTCGGCGCTGTGCTCCAGGCGGGCGTCGATGGTCGCGAGGGTCTGCTGCCGGCCGAGCGTGTAGGTGGAGACACCCACGAGCGTCATCGCGAGCGTCGTCGCGAGCAGGATCGCGACGAGGATCCTCACCCTCGTGCTCCGCATGACGTTCCGCAGCTCGCCCAAGACCATTGGCCAATCATGTCACCCGCGCCGAGACGCGGTCGAGCCGGTGGCGGGGCCCTCGAGGACGCGCGGCCGCTTCCCAGCTGGGTGGATGACGTACCCCTCGGCATCCGGTACCGTAGACAGACGGGTTCGGCAGCACGGCAGCAGCATGCCCGTCGTGCCGCTGCACGTCTTGCCGCGGCACCACCAGTTGAATAGAGGAGGCCATCGATGGACATCGATCTCGGTTTGTTGAAGTCGATCGAACGCGAGAAGGAGATCCCATTCGAGGAGCTCGTCGTGATCATCGAGCAGGCCATCCTGAGTGCGTACCTGAAGAGCACCGAGGGTACCGACACCACCGCGCGCGGCGACGTCCCGGCGGCCCGGGTCCAGCTCGACCGCAAGACCGGCCACGTCGGGGTGTTCGTGCCCGAGTTCGACGACGAGGGTGTCCTGATCGGGGAGGCCGAGAGCACGCCGGACGACTTCGGCCGCATCGCCGCCTTCGCCGCGAAGCAGGTCATCTTCCAGCGACTCCGCGACATCCAGGACGACGCCGTCCTCGGAGAGTTCAAGGGCCGCGAGGGCGACATCATCGCGGGTGTCATCCAGCAGGGCCCGAACCCGCGCATGATCCACGTCGACCTCGGCACCATCGAGGCGATCCTCCCGCCCGAGGAGCAGGTGGCCGGCGAGGAGTACCCGCACGGCGCACGCATCCGCGTGTACGTGACGAGCGTCACGAAGGGCCTCAAGGGTCCGCAGATCACCGTCTCGCGCACCCACCCCGGACTCGTTCGGAAGCTGTTCGCGTTGGAGGTCCCGGAGATCGCATCCGGCATCGTCGAGATCGTCTCACTCGCCCGCGAGGCCGGACACCGGACCAAGATCGCGGTGAAGGCGAACGACCCGAGCATCAACGCCAAGGGCGCCTGCATCGGTGAGCTCGGGCGTCGTGTCCGCGCGGTCACCGACGAGCTGGGCGCTGAGAAGATCGACATCGTCGACTACTCGCCCGACCTGCCGACGTTCGTCGCGAACGCGCTCTCGCCGGCCAAGGTGACGAGCTCGTACGTCATCGACCAGTCCCTCAAGGCCGTCCGGGCGCTCGTGCCGGACTACCAGCTGTCGCTCGCGATCGGCAAGGAGGGGCAGAACGCCCGTCTCGCCGCCAAGCTCACCGGCGCCAAGATCGACATCCAGCCGGACTCGATCCTCGAATCGGACTGAGCCGGATGGAACCGGTGCGGACCTGCGTCGGCTGTCGCCGTCGCGAGCCGCGCTCGGCTCTGCTGCGCGTCGTCGCGGTCGAGGGGGCGCTCGTCCCCGACGCCGCGGCGCGCCTGCCGGGTCGCGGCTCCTGGGTGCATCCGACGTCGGCGTGCGTCGACCAGGCGGTGCAGCGTCGGGCGTTCACGAGAGCGCTCCGGTTGAGCACGGGACCCGACGCGTCGGCGGTCCGGGCCTTCGTGTCGACGGAACCGGCCGCGCCGACGGCTGAATGACGTCGGCGGGCTCGAACGACCCGCTCATGATCCGGTGGTGAGCCCGCACCCAGGGTCGGGGTGTACGATGGTGAGTGCACGCGAGAGCGCTCCGGCGCACACCGTGCTTCCCACCGCAGGTATCAGGTCCGAATCTCGGGCCTCCATCCTGCTGCCGCCCCACCCGGGTGCGGCATTCCGAGAGAACAGGCTGAACGGCTAATGGACAACTCATGAGCGGCTCGAAATGAGCACCGTCCACCACTAACGCTTGCCCCTGCCTGGGTGCAAGCTCAGACAGGAGAATTGTGGCTGCAAAACCACGTGTACACGAGATCGCATCCGAACTCGGAGTAGACAGCAAGATCGCCATGGCGAAGCTCAAGGAATTGGGCGAGTTCGTCAAGGGACCGTCTTCCAGTATCGAACCACCGGTGGCCCGCAAGCTGCGCGCCGCCCTCGAGGCCGAGGGCGCGAAGGCGTCAGCCGCCCCCGCCGCCCCGGCGAAGCGACCGGCCACGCCCGGCGCTCCGACCCCGGGTCCCGCAGCACCCAAGGCTCCGACCCCCGCGGCACCCGCCCCCAAGGCCGAGGCGCCCGCTGCGCCCGCACCGAAGCAGGCCGCCCCAGGCCCGAAGGCTCCGGCAGCCCCCGCCCCCGCCCCTGCGGCTGAGGCACCGGCGGCCGCTGCTCCGGCGGCACCGTCCGCACCCGCGGCTCCGGCCGCCGGCGACTCGCCCTCCGGCGACGCCGCGAAGCCGGGCGGCCCTCGTCCCGGTGCTCCGCGTCCGGGGAACAACCCGTTCGCGTCCTCGCAGGGCATGGGCCAGCGCCCCACCGGCACGCCGCGTCCGGGGAACAACCCGTTCGCAGCGGCTCAGGGCATGGGTCAGCGTCCGAACCCCAGCAACATCCCGCGTCCGCAGGCTCCGCGCCCCGGCTCGCCCCGTCCGGGCGTCGGCCAGGGTCAGCGTCCCGGCGGTCCCGGTCGTCCAGGTGGCGCAGGTCGTCCCGCCGGTGGCGGCGGCTTCCGTCCCGGTGGTGCCGGTGGCGGCTTCCGTCCCGGTGGCGCCCCCGGTGGTGCGCCCGCCGGTGGATTCGCCGGTCGCCCTGGTGGCGGCGGCGGTCGTGGTCGCGGACCCGGCGGTGGTACCGCAGGTGCCTTCGGTCGCGGTGGCGGCAAGAGCAAGGCACGCAAGTCGAAGCGGACGAAGAGGGCCGAGTTCGAGCTGCGGGAAGCCCCGTCGCTCGGCGGCGTGAGCGTTCCCCGCGGCGATGGCAACACGATCATCCGTCTGCGTCGTGGCGCGTCCATCTCGGACTTCGCCGACAAGATCGACGCCAGCCCCGGCAACCTCGTCACCGTGCTGTTCCACCTCGGCGAGATGGCGACGGCGACGGAGTCGCTCGACGAGGCGACATTCGACGTGCTCGGTTCCGAGCTCGGCTACAAGATCCAGATGGTCTCGCCCGAGGACGAGGACCGGGAGCTCCTCGAGGGCTTCGACATCGACCTCGACCAGGAGCTGGAGGATGAGTCCGACGAGGACCTCGCCATCCGTCCTCCCGTGGTCACCGTCATGGGTCACGTCGACCACGGTAAGACGCGCCTCCTCGACGCCATCCGCAACGCGAACGTCGTCGCCGGCGAGGCCGGTGGCATCACGCAGCACATCGGTGCGTACCAGGTCGTCGCGGAGCACGAGGGCGTCGAGCGTCCGATCACCTTCATCGACACCCCGGGTCACGAGGCGTTCACCGCCATGCGTGCTCGTGGTGCGCAGGTCACCGACATCGCGATCCTCGTGGTCGCGGCCGACGACGGCATCATGCCGCAGACGGTGGAGGCCTTGAACCACGCGCAGGCGGCCGACGTGCCGATCGTCGTCGCGGTCAACAAGGTGGACAAGCCCGACGCCAACCCGGCCAAGGTGCGCCAGCAGCTGACCGAATACGGCCTCGTCGCCGAGGAGTACGGCGGAGACGTCATGTTCGTCGACGTCTCGGCTCGTGCCGGCACCGGCATCAAGGACCTCCTCGACGCCGTGCTGCTCACCGCGGACGCCGGTCTCGACCTGCGCGCCAACCCGAACAAGGATGCACGCGGTGTGGCCATCGAGGCCAAGCTCGACAAGGGCCGCGGTTCCGTCGCGACCGTCCTCATCCAGTCGGGTACGCTCCGCGTCGGTGACGCGATCGTCGCCGGTACGGCCTACGGCCGCGTCCGTGCGATGGTCGACGAGAACGGCGACACCGTCGCCGAGGCGGGTCCCTCGCGTCCCGTCCAGGTGCAGGGCCTCTCGAGTGTTCCTCGGGCCGGCGACACCTTCCTCGTCACCGAGGAGGACCGCACCGCGCGTCAGATCGCCGAGAAGCGTGAAGCCGCGGAGCGCAACGCCGCTCTGGCCAAGGCTCGCAAGCGCATCTCGCTCGAGGACTTCACCCGTGCACTCGAAGAGGGCAAGGTCGAGTCGCTCAACCTCATCATCAAGGGTGACGTCTCCGGTGCCGTCGAGGCACTCGAGGAGTCGCTACTCAAGATCGACGTCGACGACAGCGTCCAGCTGCGGATCATCCACCGCGGTGTCGGTGCGGTCACCGAGTCCGACGTCAACCTCGCCACGATCGACAACGCGATCATCATCGGGTTCAACGTGCGCCCCGACCCGAAGGCCCGCGAGCGTGCGGCCCGTGAGGGTGTGGACGTCCGGTTCTACTCGGTCATCTACAACGCACTCGAGGACGTCGAGCAGAGCCTCACCGGCATGCTCAAGCCCGAGTACGAAGAGGTCCAGTCCGGTGTCGCCGAGATCCGCGAGGTGTTCCGTTCCTCCAAGTTCGGCAACATCGCGGGTGTCATCGTCCGCTCGGGCACGATCACGAGGAACGCCAAGGCGCGGGTCATCCGCGACGGCGTCGTGGTCGGCGACAGCCTGGCGATCGAATCGCTGCGTCGGTTCAAGGACGACGTCACCGAGGTGCGGACGGACTTCGAGGCCGGTATCGGTCTCGGCAAGTTCAACGACATCCAGATCGGTGACGAGATCGAGACGATCGAAATGAAGGAGAAGCCGCGCGGCTAGTCCGCTCGGCCGATCCCCGTCGTCCTCCTCCGGGAGGGCGGCGGGGATTCCTGCTTGTATTGTGTGTGCAGCATCCGTCGGGCGGCCCTCCGCCCGACGGTCATCAGAGGAGGACGAGATGGCAGAGAACCCCAGGGCCCGCAAGTTGGCGGACCGCATCAAGGAAGTCATCGCCAAACGGCTCGACAAGGGCATCCGCGACCCGCGGCTCGGCTTCGTGACGATCACCGACGTACAGGTGACCGGCGACCTCCAGCACGCGAACGTGTTCTACACGGTGTACGGCTCCGACGAGGAACGCGCCGACACCTCGGCCGCGCTCGAGTCCGCCAAGGGCCTGTTGCGTGCCGAGATCGGCCGCAACATCAACACCCGGCTGACCCCGAGCCTCGACTTCTTCCTGGACGCGATCCCGGAGAACGCGCAGCACATCGAAGACCTGCTGCGCGAGGCGAAGAACCGCGACACCGAGGTGGCCGGGCTTGCCGCCGGTGCCGCCTACGCCGGCGACGAGGACCCCTACGTCAAGCCGCGCGACGTGGACGCCGAGGACTAGCCACCTCCATCAGCCCTTCGACAGGCTCAGGGACCGGGATTCCTTCATCCGGTCACTGAGCCTGTCGACGTTTGGATTCCTTCATCCGGTCACTGAGCCTGTCGACGTGCGCCATTCGACAGGCTCCGGGGCCCGGTTGGGGCCGAGGGACCGGTCAGTCGTGGGGGAGGGCGTACCCGCCGTCGACGCGCACCGCGAGGCGATCGGCGACCAGTCCTGCGAGTGCGCGGTCGAACTGCTCGCCGTTGGGCCAGAGCGCCCGGAGCTCCTCGTCCGTGAGTGAGCGGTGGGTGGAACGGAGCTCGGCCATGATGATGCCCCGGACCTGTCGGTCGCTGCCCGCGAACTGCCTCTGCTTCGTCTTGACCGGTCCGTCGTAGGCCGGGTATCCCGCTGCGCGCCAAGCGCACACCTCGCGGAGCGGACACTCCTCGCACCGCGGTGCTCGAGCCGTGCAGACCACCGCGCCGATCTCCATCAGCCCGGCGTTGAAGACGGCTGCCTCCGAGCGGGACTCCGGCAGGAGCGCCTCCATGGCGGAGAGGTCCGTCTTGGCGTTCGGTGGGCCGGGCTCGCCTTGGCCGCGGACGGCTCGCGCGATCACCCGTCGGGTGTTCGTGTCCACCACCGGGTGCCGGTCCCCGTAGGCGAAGACGGCCACGGCGCGTGCGGTGTAGTCGCCGATGCCGGTGAGCGCCAGGAGCTGATCCACGTCCGACGGGACGATGCCGTCGTGCCGTTCGGCGATCTGGGTGGCCGCCGCGTGGAGCCAGAGCGCTCGGCGCGGATAGCCGAGCCGGCCCCAGGCACGGACGGCTTCCGCCGGTGGTTCGGCCGCCAGGTCGGCGGGCGTCGGCCAGCGCCCGAGCCACTCTTCGAGCCGCGGGATCACCCGGCTGACCTGCGTCTGCTGGAGCATGAACTCCGACACGAGCGTGCCCCAGACAGGGAACCCCGGGCGACGCCACGGGAGGTCGCGCGCGTTGGTGCGGAACCATCCCGTCACGAGCGGGGTGAGGTCGGAGGGTTCGGGCGGCACCGCACCAGCCTACGATCCGCGCGGGTAGGCTCGGCGCCATGAAGCTCGTCACGACACCACGGATCGAGTTGCTCCGGCAGCTGCGAGACCAGTTCCAACGGGACTACCCACGAGGCCGCACCCTCATCGCGGTGGACGGCGTCAGTGGCTCCGGCACGGCGGCGTTCGCCGACGGACTGGCCGAGGTGTTCGACGAGGCCGGCCGTGCGGTGTTCCGCGCCTCGATCGACGACTTCCACCGTCCTCGCGAGGAACGGTACGCGCGGGGGCGGGATTCGGCCGAGGGGTACTGGCTCGACTCGTTCGACTACTCGCTGTTCCGCCGGGTGCTCGTCGAGCCCTTCCGCCTGGCGGGCAGCGCCGGTTTCCAACTCGTCGGGTTCGACGAGCAGCGCGACGTCGGCGCTCCCTTGCGGTGGACGACCGGCCCGCAGGACGCCGTCCTCATCGTCGACGGGGTCTTCCTGAACCGGCCCGAGCTCCGCGGCCTCTGGCATGCGTCGGTCTGGCTCGACGTCCCGATGGCGACGGCCTACGAGCGGCTGCACGAGCGCCTCGGCGTCGACGCCGACCCGACGGCGCCGTCCAACGCACGCTACGTGGGCGGGCAGGCGCTGTACCGCAAGGACGACGACCCGACCGCGCGGGCGACCGCCCTGGTGGACAACACGGACGAGCGGCACCCACGGCGGATCTTCGCCGACTTCTGCTGAGCGCCGCCGTCCAGGGGGTGCTCCGGGCGCCTGGCTGCGCCGACCGCCGCTGGTACCGTTGCAGGGTGGTCGAGAACAGCACAGCAGCACCCGGGTCGGCGTCCGCCCGTCCCGGTATCCTCCTCATCGACAAGCCGCAGGGGCACACCTCCCACGACGCGGTCGCCCGGGTGCGACGGCTCGCCGGCACGCGCAAGGTGGGGCATGCGGGAACGCTCGACCCCATGGCCACCGGGCTGCTCGTGTTGGGCACGCGCTCGTCGACCCGACTGCTGACCTTCATCGTCGGTCTCGACAAGGAGTACACGGCGACCATCCGCCTCGGCGTGGCGACCTCCACCGACGACGCCGAAGGTGAGGTCACCGAGCGCGCCGACCAGGCCGCGGTGGCTGCCGTCGACGACGACGCGATCATCGCCGCGATCCGTCCGCTGACCGGCGACATCGAGCAGGTGCCGAGCACGGTGAGCGCCATCAAGGTGGGCGGGAAGCGCGCCTACGCCCTGGCGCGCGAGGGGATCGAGGTGGAGCTGAAGTCCCGTGCGGTCACCGTCAGCGCGTTCGACGTGCTGGCCATCCGTCGGGATGGGGCGGCCGTCGACGTCGACGTCCGGGTCGTCTGTTCCTCCGGCACGTACATCCGCGCGCTCGCCCGCGACCTGGGGGCGTCCCTCGGCGTCGGTGGCCATCTCACCGCGCTCCGCCGGACCCGGATCGGACCCTTCCACGTCACGGCCGCATCGACGATCGACGACCTCGACGTGGAGACGGCGCTGTTGCACCCGGCCGACGTCGCGAAGCGCCTGTTCGGTGCCCTCGAACTCACGGAGCAGGAGGCGGTCGATCTCGGCCACGGGAAGCGGCTCGAACGCGACCTGCCGGCCGGCCACACCGGTCCGATCGCCGCCCTCGCGCCGGACGGCCGACTGGTGGGGCTCGTCGAGCGCCGTGGCGGCTCGCTCAAGTCGGTCGTGAACTTCCCGGCGGAGGAGCCGGCATGATCGAGTGGTTCACCCTCGCCCAGATCGCGGTCGCGGTCGTGGCCGGGCTCCTCTGCGTCGTGCTCGGGTTCGCCGGGCGCGCGCCGAACGACCTGACGATGGGGGCGACGGCACTCGTCGAGGTCCTCCTCATCGTGCAGCTGGTGGTGGCGATCGCCGCGCCCGCGTTCGGGAACACCGCCACGGGGAGTGTGCCCGAGTTCTACACCTACCTCGTCTCCGCGATGATCCTGCCGATCGCCGGCGGGTTCTGGGCGCTCGTCGAGCGCACCCGATGGTCGACGGTCGTCCTCGGCGTCGTCTGTCTCGCGATCGCGGTGATGCTCTACCGCATGGAGCAGATCTGGACCGTCCAGCTCGGCTGACCGTCGGTGCACCGACGGCGGTGAAGGGCGAGGGCACCACAGCCCGCGTGACGGTCGCGAAGTGCCGGGGCGAGGGCCTGCGTCGCATAGAATCGTCGGGTCATGCCTCTCCCCACCACCGCTCCAGCCCGTCCACGCGTCCGTGGTGTCGGGGTCGTGCTCGTCGCCGTCTACGGCATCCTGGCCCTCGCCGCCACCGGCCGGTCCGTGGTGCAGATCACGACCAAGTTCGACCAGGCGCCCCTGGCCTATGTGCTCTCGGCCGTCGCCGCCGTGGTGTACATCCTGGCGACCGTCTCGCTCGTCGCACCAGGTGCCGTCTGGCGGCGGATCGCCTGGGCCACGATCTCGTTCGAGCTCGCCGGGGTCCTGATCGTCGGCCTGCTGAGCCTGCTCGATCCCGAGCTCTTCCCCCACGACACGGTCTGGTCCGTCTTCGGTCGCGGGTACGTCTTCATCCCGCTCGTCCTCCCGGTCCTCGGACTGTGGTGGTTGGCCGGACATCGGCGTACCGGCAAATGATCACGTTCACCGAGCTCGACCAGGTCCCCGACGCCTTCGGACCGTCTGCGGTCACCATCGGCAAGTTCGACGGCGTCCACACGGGTCACCGCGCGGTCGTCGCCGCGCTCCTCGAAGAGGCCGCGAGCGCCGGTCTCAGCTCCGTCGCCGTCACCTTCGACCGCAACCCGCTGAGTCTCATCAACCCCGACCGCTGCCCGGCGTCGCTCGTGAGCAACGAGCAGAAGCTCGGTCTCCTGGCGGACGCCGGGGTCGACGCGGCGTTGCTGCTGCGCTTCGACCAGACGCTGGCCCAGCTCACGCCCGAGGAGTTCGTCACCTCGATCCTCGTCGGAGCGTTGCGCGCCAAGACGGTCCTCGTGGGCGAGGACTTCCGGTTCGGCCATCGCGGCCTCGGCACGGTCGCCACGCTGGAGTCGTTCGGTGAGGTCTACGGATTCTCCGTGCGCGTCGTCGACGACGTCCGTCCCGGCGGCGGGCGTCGGGTGTCGTCCACCTGGATCCGCGAACTCCTCGAGGAGGGTGACGTCCGTGAGGCGTCGCGGCTCCTCGGTCGTCCGCCCGGCGTGCGGGGCGTCGTCGTCCACGGCGCCAAGCGTGGCCGGGAACTCGGGTTCCCGACCGCCAACCTGTCGCCGGATTCGCAGGGGCTCATCCCCGCGGACGGCGTGTACGCGGGTTGGTTGTTCTGGCGTGGGCGTCGGTATCCGGCGGCGATCTCGGTCGGGAACAACCCGACCTTCGACGGCGTCCCGCAGAAGCAGGTCGAGGCCTACGTCCTCGACGAGACCGATCTCGACCTCTACGACGACGAGGTCGAGGTGCAGTTCGTCGAGCGTATCCGCGGCATGGTCGCGTTCACCGGGATCGAGCCGCTCATCGTGCAGATGACCGACGACGTCGAGCGCGCGCGCCGGATGCTGTCCTAGTGGGTCCGCGTCCCCTGTGGCGGGGGAGGGCCCTCGCGCTCGTCGGTATCGTGCTGGTCGCGGCGAACCTCCGCACGGCCGTCACCTCGCTCTCGCCGATCTACGCCGAGATCGACGGCGACATCGGCGTGGGGTCGGTCGGGCTGGGACTCCTCGGGATGCTGCCGCCCCTGTGCTTCGCCCTCTTCGGCGTCTTCACCCCGCGACTCGTGCGTCGGCTGCATCTCGAGCCGGTGCTGCTCATCGCGCTCGGGTCGATCGTCGCCGGGCACCTCATGCGCTCGCTCGCTCCCGACTTCGCCGTCCTCGCGATCGGGAGTGCGCTCTGCTTCGCCGGGATCGGCATCGGCAACGTCGTGCTCCCGCCGCTAGTCAAGAAGTACTTCCCCGACCGCGTCGGCCTCGTCACCTCCCTCTACGCGACGGTCCTGTCGGTCAGCACCTTCATCCCGCCGCTGATCGCCGTGCCGGTCGCCGACGCCGCGGGGTGGCAGGTGTCGCTCGGGGTGTGGTCCATCGTCGCCATGCTCGCCGTGCTGCCCTGGATCACGCTCATCGTCCGGGAGCGTCGCGACGCCCGGGCCGCCGCCGCGACGGATCCCGAGATCGAGGAGGTGCCCCGCGCCGGGCGCGTCCTCGTCCACCGATCGCCGATCGCGTGGGCCATCGCGGCCGTGTTCGCCACCTCCTCGCTGAACGCCTATGCGATGTTCACCTGGCTCCCCACCATCGTCGGTGACGTCGCCGGCGTCACCCCGGCCCAGGGCGGCCTGCTGCTCTCGCTCTTCTCCGCAATGGGTGTCCCGGCCAGCCTGATCGTCCCGATGCTCGTCGCGAGGCTGCGGAACGTCGCCGTCCTCGTCTACGTCGCGAGCGCGTGCTTCGTGCTCGGCTATCTCGGGCTGCTCCTGTGGCCGGCGACGCTCACGTGGCTGTGGGTGCTGCTGGCCGGGCTCGGCCCGCTGCTGTTCCCGCTCGCCCTCGTGCTCATCAACCTGCGGACGGCGACGCACGAGGGCGCGGTGGCCCTGAGTGGCTTCGTGCAGAGCGTCGGCTACACCCTCGGTGCACTCGGCCCGCTGGTCGTGAGCCTGCTGCACGCCGTGACCGGATCGTGGACCGTCCCGCTGCTGCTCCTGCTGGCCACGGGCGCGCTGTGCGCCATCGCCGGGCGCATCACCGGCCGGCCGACGACGATCGAGGCGGATCTGGCGGCACGCGGTCGCTGAACGGTCTGGTCCGGACCCCCTGACGGATCGCAGCGACGATGCGCATCCGCGCACCGACCTCTGCTCATCTGAGCATGGGTGCCAACGGACGTTGTCCGGGTGGTGGTGGCGTCCTAGGCTGGAGACGATCCGGAGGAGGCCCGAGGTGATCGAGAGCGACGAGCTGCTCGCGGTGCGCGCCGCGGAGCTGTACTACGACGAGACGAAGACCCAGGACGAGATCGGCGCGCTGCTCGGCATCACGCGGTGGAAGGTCGGTCGGCTTCTCGCCCAGGCCCGGGAACTCGGTTACATCCGCATCGAGATCGTGCATCCGCGCGCACGCCGTCTTCCACTCGAACGGGCGCTCCGCGAGCGCTTCGGACTCGCGGACGCGGTCGTCGTGCCGAACCCGAGCGACAGTGCCGACCTCCACGAACGCGTCGCGCGCGCGGCCGCCGACTACCTCGGTGCCATGCGACCGGTGCCGCGGACGCTCGGTGTGAGCTGGGGGAGGACGCTGCGCGACATCGCCGACCACCTGTCGGATGGTTGGGCGACGGGGCTCTCGGTCGTGCAGATCAACGGCGGCGTGAGCCTCAACCAGCGCGTCGGCACCGCTGCCGCCACGGCTGCTCGGATCGCCGAGAAGGGCCGTGGCGACGTCACCCTGCTTCCGAGCCCGGCGATCTTCGAGCGACTGGAGACGAAGCTGAGCATCGAGTCGGACCGCACGGTCGCGGAGGTGCTCCGCACGGCCGCAGCGGCCGACACCTACCTGTACGGTGCCGGCGTGGCCGGGCCCGACTCCGCCCTCGTCCACAGCGGCTACCTCACGGCCGCGGACGTCGACGTCCTGGTCGCACGCGGTGCCGTCGGGGATGTCGTCGGGCGCTACATCGACGCCGAGGGCATGATCGTCGACCCCACACTCGACGAGCGCACGGTCGGGCTCGGACTCGAAGCGCTCCGGCGCGCCGGCCGCAGCATCGCGGTCATCGCCGGAGCCCAGAAGCACGCCGTCGCGAGAGCCGTCGTCAGCAGCGGCCTCTGCACCGTGCTCGTCACCGACGAGGCGACCGCGACGGCACTCCTCGCCGACCACGAACCATCATCCGCCAAGCAGCACACCCCGGAGCAGGAACTGCTCGGAAGGAACGCACCATGACCACTCCACCAGGCGACCTCGTGGCCAAGCCGACGGCGCTCGAACTCGTCGACGGCCCCGTCACCGACGCCAGCCTCAGGCGCTACCTCGACGGCCTCGCGGGCGTCGACGCCGTCGGGCTCGAACAGCGCGCAGCCGACCTCGGCACGCGCTCGATCAAGACGACGTCGAAGGCCTGGGCCCTCGACCGCATCATCGAACTCATCGACCTCACCACCCTCGAGGGCGCCGACACTCCCGGCAAGGTGCGCTCCCTCGTCGCCAAGGCCATCACCCCGGACGCCGGGGATCCGTCCACCCCGCGCGTCGCCGCGGTCTGCGTCTACGGCGACATGGTGCCGTACGCCGTCGAGGCGCTGGGCGCGGCGCACACGCAGCCCGGTGCGGCACACGACGCCGGCGGGATCAACGTCGCGGCGGTCGCGACGGCCTTCCCGAGCGGACGCGCCTCCCTGGCGGTCAAGCTGGCGGACACGGCCGACGCCGTCGACGCCGGAGCGGACGAGATCGACATGGTCATCGACCGGGGTGCGTTCCTCTCCGGCCGGTACGGCCAGGTCTTCGACGAGATCGTCGCGGTCAAAGAGGCCTGCCGTCGGAGCGACGGCACCTCGGCGCACCTCAAGGTCATCCTCGAGACCGGCGAGCTGAACACCTACGACAACGTGAAGCGCGCCTCCTGGCTCGCCATCCTCGCGGGCGGCGACTTCATCAAGACGTCCACCGGCAAGGTCGCGCCCGCCGCGACCCTCCCGGTCACCCTCCTCATGCTCGAGGTGGTCCGGGACTGGCACCGCCTCACCGGTGAGCAGATCGGTGTGAAGCCCGCCGGCGGCATCCGTTCCTCGAAGGACGCGATCAAGTACCTCGTGACCGTCGCGGAGACGGTCGGTGAGGAGTGGCTCCAGCCGCACCTGTTCCGCTTCGGTGCCTCGAGCCTCCTCAACGACGTGCTCCTGCAGCGTCAGAAACTCACCACCGGCCACTACTCCGGCCCCGACTACGTCACCATCGACTAGGACATCATGAGCTTCCTCGAATACGCACCAGCCCCGGAGTCCACCTCCGTCCTCCACCTCCGTTCCGAGTACGGCCTCTTCATCGACGGCGAGTTCACCGAGGGCACGGGTGGGACCTTCCAGACGATCTCCCCGAGCACCGAGCAGTCCATCGCGACGATCTCCGCGGCGAGTGATGCCGATGTCGATCGCGCCGTCATCGCCGCGCGGCGTGCCTACGACCGCGTCTGGTCGAAGCTGTCGGGCGCCGACCGCGGCAAGTACCTCTTCCGGATCGCGCGCCTCGTCCAGGAGCGCGCCCGCGAACTCGCCGTGGCGGAGAGCCTCGACAACGGCAAGCCGATCAAGGAGTCCCGCGACGTCGACGTCCCGCTCGTCGCCGCATGGTTCTTCTACTACGCCGGTTGGGCCGACAAGCTCGACTACGCGGGCCTCGGCGCGAACCCGCGCGCCCTCGGCGTGGCCGGGCAGGTCATCCCGTGGAACTTCCCGCTCCTCATGCTCGCCTGGAAGGTCGCTCCGGCGCTCGCCGCCGGCAACACGGTCGTCATCAAGCCGGCCGAGACCACACCGCTCACGGCGCTCATCTTCGCCGAGATCCTCCAGCAGGCGGAGCTCCCCGCGGGCGTCGTGAACATCGTCACGGGTGCCGGAGCGACCGGTGCCGCGATCGTCCGCCACCCCGACGTCAACAAGGTCGCCTTCACCGGGTCGACCGCCGTCGGGCGCGAGATCGCGAAGACCATCGCCGGCAGCGACAAGCGCCTGACGCTCGAGCTCGGTGGCAAGGCGGCGAACATCGTGTTCGACGACGCCCCGATCGACCAGGCCATCGAAGGCATCGTGAACGGCATCTTCTTCAACCAGGGTCACGTCTGCTGCGCCGGTTCCCGGCTCCTCGTCCAGGAGAGCATCCACGACGAGGTCGTCGACCGCTTGAAGAGCCGTCTGCAGACGCTGCGCGTCGGCGACCCGCTCGACAAGAACACGGACGTCGGCGCCATCAACTCGGCGGAGCAGCTGGCACGCATCCGCGAGCTGTCGGACATCGGCGAGCTCGAAGGAGCCGAACGGTGGAGCCCGGACTGCGAGCTGCCCGAGAACGGCTTCTGGTTCGCGCCGACGATCTTCACGAACGTCTCGACCAGCCACCGCATCGCCCGTGAGGAGATCTTCGGACCGGTGCTCTCGGTCATGTCCTTCCGGACGCCCGCGGAGGCCATCGCGAAGGCGAACAACACCCCGTACGGGCTCTCCGCGGGTATCTGGAGCGACAAGGGGAGCCGCATCCTCGCGGTCGCCGACAAGCTCCGCGCCGGCGTCATCTGGGCGAACACCTTCAACCGGTTCGATCCCGCAAGCCCGTTCGGCGGGTACCAGGAGTCGGGATACGGCCGCGAGGGCGGTCGCCACGGGCTCGGTGCCTATCTCGCCCCGGCCGGATCATCGGCCGTCGTCGTCGCACCGTCCACGAGCATCACGAAGGAGGAGCAGCGATGAGCCGGCTCACCGTCCCCAAGACCTACAAGCTCGCCATCGGCGGCAAGTTCCCCCGCAGCGAATCCGGAAGGACGTACGAAGTGACGAACGCGTCTGGCGGGTTCCTGGCGAACGCCTCACTGGCCTCACGGAAGGACGCCCGCGACGCGGTCGTCGCCGCACGATCGGCCCTCTCCGGCTGGTCGGGCGCCACCGCCTACAACCGCGGCCAGGTGCTGTACCGCATCGCCGAGCTGCTCGAGGGTCGGCGGGCACAGTTCGTCGAGGAGATCGTGCAGGCCGAGGGCGTCTCGCAGGCGACGGCCGCAGCCCAGGTCGACGAGGCCATCGACCTCTGGGTCTGGTACGCGGGCTGGGCGGACAAGTACGTCCAGGTGGTCGGGGGAGCGAACCCCGTCTCGGGTCCGTACTTCAACCTGTCGGTTCCGGAGCCGACGGGCGTCGTCGCACTCATCGCGCCGCAGGACTCGTCGCTCCTCGGATTCGTAAGCGTCGTCGCTCCCGCGCTGGTCGCGGGGAACACGGTCGTCGTGATCGCGAGCGAGCGCCTGCCGCTCTCGTCGATCAGCCTCGCGGAGGTGCTCGCCACGAGTGACGTCCCCGGCGGCGTCGTGAACGTGCTGACCGGTTCGCCGACTGAGATGGCTCCGTGGCTCGCATCGCACGCCGACGTCAACGCGATCGACCTCGCTGGCGCCGGTGAGCTCGACTGGGTCGAGCTCGAGGTCCTCGCGGCCGAGACGCTCAAGCGCGTGGTCCGTCCGAGCGGTGCCAGCGGTCCGGTCCCCGCGAGCCTCGACCGCATCACCGCGTTCACCGAGGTGAAGACCGTCTGGCACACGAAGGCGCTCCTGTAGCGACCCGCAGTACCCGCGTGGTGCTTGCACAGCGGCGCCCGGCTGTACAGCCGGGCGCCGCTGTCGTCGACGGGTCGTAACGTTGCACCCATGACCGAATCATCGACTCCGAAGCTTGTGCTCGTCACGGGTGCCACCGGCTACATCGGCGGGCGGCTCGTGCCGCGCCTCCTGGAGGCCGGGTACACGGTCCGGGTCCTCGTGCGCTCGCCGCAGAAGCTCACCGACGTGCCCTGGCGTGATCAGGTGGAGGTCGTCGAGGGCGACCTCGGCGACGCCGCCCGGGTCGCCTCGGCCTGCGAGGACGTCGACGTCGTCTACTACCTCGTGCACTCCATGGGCGGCAAGGGCGACTTCGAGCAGACGGAACTCGACGCCGCCGAGCACGTCGCCGCCGGCGCTGCAGCGGCGGGGGTGTCGCGCATCGTCTACCTCGGTGGTCTGCACCCCGAGGGCGTCGAGCTGTCGAAGCACCTGCGGTCCCGCACCGAGGTCGGGCGGATCCTGCTCGCCTCGGGCGTCCCGACGATCGTCCTGCAAGCGGGCGTGGTCATCGGTTCCGGATCGACCTCCTTCGAGATGATCCGCCATCTGACGGACATCCTGCCGTACATGCCGGCGCCGCGCTGGGTCCGGAACTTCATCCAGCCGATCGCGGTCCGCGACGTCCTGCACTACCTGTTGGCGAGCGCCGAGGTCGACCGCGACGTGAACCGGGCCTTCGACATCGGTGGCCCCGACGTCCTCCGCTACGGACAGATGATGAACGGCTACGCGGTCGAGGCCGGCCTCCCGCAGCGCCCGATCGCGCCGCTCCCGGTCCTGACGCCGTGGTTGGCCTCGCAGTGGGTGAACCTCGTGACCCCGATCCCGCGTCGGCTCGCGTCGCCGATCATCGAGTCGCTCCTCGTGGACTGCGTCATGGGCGACCACGACATCGACGCGGTCATCCCGCCGCCGGACAGCGGTCTGACGGGGTACCGACGCGCGGTGCGCCTCGCGCTGCAGCGCATGCGGGACGGTGAGGTCGAGACCTCCTGGCGGAACGCGACCGTGGACGGCGCGCCGAGCGACCCGCTGCCGAGCGACCCCGACTGGGCCGGTCACACCGTCTACATCGATCTCAAGGAACGGAAGACCTCCGCGAGCGCCGACCGTCTCTTCTCGGTGATCGAGTCCATCGGCGGTGAGAACGGCTGGTACTCGTTCCCGCTCGCTTGGGCGATCCGCGGGTGGATGGACAAGCTCGTCGGGGGTGTCGGGCTCCGACGTGGCCGGGACGACCCGCAGCACCTCAGCGTGGGGGACGCGCTCGACTTCTGGCGCGTGGAGTATCTGGAACGCGGTCGCATGTTGCGGTTGCGCGCCGAGATGCGCGTGCCCGGTCTGGCGTGGTTGGAGATGAGCGCGACCCCGGTCGGCGACGGCTCGGTCTACCGGCAGCGCGCGGTCTTCTTCCCGAAGGGGCTCGGCGGTCGACTCTACTGGTTCGCGATCCTGCCGTTCCACGGGATCATCTTCAACGGGATGGCGAACCGGATCACGGAGGCGGCCGTCGCGCTGCCCTCGGAGACCTCTGCGCAACGGAAGAGCCGGGTCGGCCCGGTGTCTCCCGAGGAGCACGACGCAGTGGACTCCGCAGAGGCGGACATGCAGGCCTCCCGACCCACGCCGGAGGCCGCGGAGTAGCGTGGGCGTATGAGCGAACCCACCGTCGTCACCGTCACCGGAGCCGGAGGCCAGATCGGCTACTCCCTGCTCTTCCGCATCGCGTCAGGTCAGCTGCTGGGGCCCGACCGGCCCGTGGTCCTGCGCCTACTCGAGATCCCGCAGGGTCTCGGCGCGGCCGAGGGGACGGCATTGGAACTGCAGGACTGCGCGTTCCCGCTCCTGGTGGGGGTCGAGGCGACGACCGAGATGTCGCGCGCCTTCGACGGGGTGGACGTCGCGCTGCTCGTCGGGGCACGTCCGCGTGGCCCCGGCATGGAGCGAGCCGATCTCCTCGCGGCGAACGGCGGGATCTTCGCACCGCAGGGCGCGGCGATCGGGGCCGGTGCGGCCGACGACGTGCGCGTCCTGGTGGTCGGCAACCCGGCCAACACGAACGCACTCATCGCGCAGTCGGCCGCCGCCGGGGTGCCGGCCGAACGGTTCACCGCCCTGACCCGACTCGACCACAACCGTGCCGTCGCGCAGTTGGCCGCCAAGACCGGCGCACCCGTGTCCGAGATCGACGGCGTCGTGATCTGGGGCAACCACTCGGCGACCCAGGTGCCGGACCTCTCCCACGCGACGGTCGGTGGTCGTCCGGCCCTTGACCTCGTCGACGAGGAGTGGATCGCCGACGAGTTCATCCCACGGGTGGCGAAGCGCGGTGCGGAGATCATCGCGGTCCGGGGCTCGTCGTCCGCCGCTTCGGCCGCTGCCGCCGCCATCGACCACGTACATGACTGGGTGAACGGCACGGCCACTCCAGACCGGCCGGAACGCTGGACGTCCGTGGCGCTCCCCTCGGAGGGCTGGTACGGCGTGCCGGAGGGGCTCGTGAGTTCGTTCCCGGCCCGCTCGGTCGACGGACGCTGGGAGGTCGTCGAGGGGCTCGGCATCGCGCCCGTCTGGCAGCGCCGCATCGACGCCTCCGTGGCGGAACTCGAGGAGGAGCGTGCGGCAGTGCGGGCGCTCGGCCTGCTCGGCTGACCCGGCGATCGCGTCCCGCGGACGGTTGCAAGGGGTACCCCCTGGGGGTATAGTGAGGGCTCCGATCCACTGAGGAGGACGCATGTCCGAAACCACCGCAACCACCACCTACCGGGTCGACGGCATGACCTGCGCGCACTGCGTCTCCGCCGTCACGACCGAGCTCGCCGCGATGCCCGGCGTCGACGGGGTCGCCGTGGATCTCGCCGCGGGGACGGTCACTGTCTCGGGTGCCTCGTCGACCGACGACGCGGCCATCGCGGCCGGCGTCCAGGAAGCCGGCTACACCCTCGTGGGTCGTCGCTGATGAGCGCGCCACTCATCCAGCTCGACCTCGACATCGAGGGCATGACCTGCGCGAGTTGCGTGGCACGCGTCGAGAAGCGGCTGACCGCGCTCGACGGTGTCGAGGCGCAGGTCAACCTCGCGACCGAACGGGCGACGGTGACCGCGCCCTCCACCGTCACCGCGGACGAGCTGGTCGCGGCCGTCGCGAAGGCCGGCTATACGGCGACGGTGCGTCCGCCCGCTGACGAACGCGCCGCGGCGAACCGGGAGCAGACTCCGACGTCGGGAACGACGTCCGACCCCTCGGCGACCGTGACGACGCTCCGCACCCGCCTCGTCGTCAGTGCGGTGCTGGCGCTGCCCGTCGTGCTGCTCGCGATGATCCCCGCCTGGCAGTTCGACCACTGGCAGTGGCTCTCGCTGACCCTCGCGACGCCGGTCGTCTTCTGGGGTGGGTACCCGTTCCACCGGGCGACGTTCGCGACGCTGCGGCACGGCTCGGTGACGATGGACACCCTCATCACGCTCGGGACGGGGGCTGCATACCTGTGGTCGGTCTGGGCGCTCTTCTTTGGCATGGCCGGGATGACGGGCATGCGGCACGAGTTCACCTTCTTCGCACCCGACGCCGACCCGTCGAGCGCGCTGTACCTCGAGGTGGCCGCCGGCGTGACCGTCTTCCTGCTCGCCGGCCGCCTCATCGAGCAGCGGTCGAAGCGCGCAGCCGGTGAGGCACTCCGGGACCTCATGACGCTGGGTGCCTCCGAGGTCTCCGTGCTCCGGCACCGTGCGCCGGACCCCTCCGACCTCATGGCGCCCACCCGCACCGAGGAACGGATCCCGATCGAGCAGCTGCTCGTCGGAGACCGCTTCCTCGTGCGTCCCGGCGAGTCCGTCGCCACCGATGGCGTCGTCGTCGAGGGGGCGGCGAGTGTCGACGAGAGTCTCGTGACGGGGGAGTCCGTCCCGGTCGAGCTCGTAGCCGGCTCTCGGGTGATCGGTGGCACGATCGCGCGCGGCGGCAGTCTCGTCGTGCGGGCGACGGCCGTCGGCGCCGAGACGCAGCTGGCGCGTATGGCTCAGGCGGTCGAGGCGGCGCAGCTCGGGAAGAGCCGGGTCCAACGGCTCGCCGACCGCGTCTCGAGCGTGTTCGTCCCGGTCGTCCTGGTGATCGCCCTGGGCACCGCCATCGTGTGGGCGCTCACCGGCTCGACCATGGAGGCGGCGTTCACCGCCGCGGTCGCCGTCCTCATCATCGCCTGCCCGTGCGCGCTGGGGCTCGCGACGCCGGTGGCCCTCCTCGTCGGGACGGGGCGTGGCGCGCAGCTCGGCATCCTCATCGCCGGACCGGAGGCGCTCGAGCGGGCGAGCGGCATCGACCGCATCCTGCTCGACAAGACGGGGACCGTCACGTCCGGGCGGATGAGCGTCACGGCGGTCTGGGCGGCCGGTGCGATGGACGAGGTGCTCGCCCTCGGCGCGGCGCTCGAAGCGGCCTCCGAGCACCCCATCGCCGAGGCGATCGTCGCGGAAGCGACACGTCGCGACGCAGCGCGTCCGGTGGTCTCGGACTTCGCGAGCCTCGAGGGTCTCGGCGTCACCGGCACGATCGACGGAGGAGCCGTGCTGGCCGGACGTCCCGCCTTCGCGGAGGACCAGGGCTTCCGCATCGGGCCGGACGCGGCGAGCGCCCTCGCTGCCGCCGCGGAGCGTGCGAGCACCGTGGTGGTGGTCGCCTGGGACGGCGAGGTCCGCGGCGTCGTCGAGGTCGCCGACACCGTGAAGCCTGAGGCTCGCGCCGCCATCGGACGCGCCGTGTCCCTGGGCATGACACCGGTGCTCCTCACCGGCGACAATGCGGCCGTCGCAGCGCGGGTCGCGGCCGAGGTCGGGATCACCCAGGTGATCGCCGACGCGAGCCCCGCCGACAAGGTCGCCGCCGTCGAACGGCTCCAGGCGGCCGGTCACCGCGTCGCCATGATCGGCGACGGGGTGAACGACGCCGCGGCGATCGCCACGGCCGATCTCGGAATCGCCATGGGGACGGGCACGGATGCGGCCAAGGGCGCGGCCGACCTCAGCATCGTCTCCGGCTCCCTCGCCACGGCGATCGACGCCGTCCGGCTGTCCCGACGGACGCTCGGGATCATCCGCGGCAACCTGTTCTGGGCGTTCGCGTACAACGTGGCGGCGATCCCGCTCGCCGCGCTCGGGCTCCTCAACCCGATGATCGCGGGTGCGGCGATGGCGTTCTCCAGCGTGTTCGTCGTCCTCAACAGCCTGCGCCTCCGCCGGTTCCGGCCGGCCGCCTGAGGTTACCCGCCGGCCGTCAGGCTGCGGCGGATACACTGTCCGCAGAACCGGTCGACGTGGATGGGTGGTGGTGAGGTGTCCAGTCCGTGGCTGGCGGCCCCGACGCGTGCCGAAGCGCAGCGCGGACTCGTCCGACGGCTCGTCCGCGAGTCCTGGGAGCGGTCGATGGGCCGTCACCTCGACCCGGACAACCTCATGCCGGAGCTCGCCTTCGACGAGGACGAGTTGCGCGACCACCGCCTCGGGCACCCGCTCGCCGGCGTCCTCCCGGTCATCACCAGGTTGCTGGTCAACGACGCGGACGACGACTCAGGCATGCTCGTCGCGGTGGGCGACGCCATGGGCAGACTGCTCTGGGTGGACGGCGACCGTCATCTGCGGCGACGGGCGGAGGGCATGCTCTTCGTCGAGGGTGCCGGGTGGTCGGAGCGGGAGGTGGGGACGAGCGCGCCCGGCACCGCGCTCGAACTCGACCACGGCATCCAGATCCACGCGGCCGAGCACTTCAACCGCCTCGTGCACCCGTGGAGCTGCACGGCGGTCCCGGTGCACGATCCGGAGACCCGGCAGATCATCGGTGTGATCGACATCACCGGTGGCCCGCAGGCGGTCGCCTCACATGCGCTGCCGCTCATGGAGGCGACCGCTGCCGCCGTCGAGTCCGAGATCATGGTGCAGCGGCTGCGCGCGGTCGCCGACCGTCGGTTCGCCGGTCGTCCACGCACGGACGCACCTCGCCGGACGACCACGGCGCGGCCCGGCCTGCAGGTGCTCGGCCGCGACACCGGCCTGCTGGTCGGACACGGGGCGAGCCGCCCGACCGAGCTCAGCCGACGGCACGCCGAGATCCTGACGCTCCTGGCCTGGCACCACCAGGGCCTCAGCGCCGACGCGCTCGCCGGGCTGCTGTACGACGCGGACGAGGTGGCGGTCACCCTCCGGGCGGAGCTCGTCCGGCTGCGGAAGGTGCTCGGCGGGACCGCACCGACACTCGTGCCGGCCTCGCGGCCGTACCGGCTCACCACCCCGCTCCAGCTCGACGCCCACCAGGTGCTGTCGCTCCTGGACCGCGGCGCCCACCGCGCAGCGCTCGCCGCCTACCCGGGTCCGCTTCTGCCCGACTCCACCGCCCCCGGTGTCGTCGACCTCCGCGAGCGGGTCGCGACGCGCCTCCGGGAGGCGATGCTGACCGACGCATCGGCGGACCTGCTGCACGACTACATCCGGACCGCGGCCGCACCCGACGACGTCGAGGTCCTGCACGCCTGCCTCCGGCTCCTACCGCCGCGGTCACCGAAGCGCGCGGGGCTCGTCGCCCGCATCGAGGCGATCGACGCCGACCTCTCGGCGTCCTGACGGTCGATCCGGTCCGCGCTCCTCGGCGCAACCTCCTGCAACCTCCGGCGGACTAGCGTCGACGGCACGCACCTGAGCGGTGCGGACACCGACAACGTCGTCGACAAGGAGTGACATGACCGTCTACGCCAACCCGGGTACCGAAGGTGCCGTGTTCAGCTACGCCCCCCGCTACGACCACTTCATCGGGGGCGAGTACGTCCCGCCCGCGAACGGGCAGTACTTCGAGAACCAGACCCCGGTCACGGGAGCCGTGTTCACCGAGATCGCCCGGGGCACCGCGGCCGACGTCGACCGAGCGGTCGAGGCGGGATGGAAGGCGTTCCCCGCCTGGTCGAAGACGAGCGTCGCCGAGCGTGCGGTGATCCTCAACCGCATCGCCGACCGCATGGAGGAGCACCTCGAGGAGATCGCCGTCGCCGAGAGCTGGGAGAACGGCAAGCCGGTCCGTGAGACCCTCGCCGCCGACATCCCCCTGGCGATCGACCACTTCCGCTACTTCGCCGGGGCGATCCGCGCCCAGGAGGGTGGCATCTCGGAGCTCGACCACGACACCGTCGCCTACCACTTCCATGAACCGCTCGGCGTCGTCGGACAGATCATCCCCTGGAACTTCCCGATCCTCATGGCCGTGTGGAAGCTCGCACCGGCGCTCGCCGCAGGCAACTGCGTCGTGCTGAAGCCGGCCGAGCAGACTCCGGCGTCGATCCACCTCATCGTCGACCTCGTGAAGGACCTGCTGCCGGCCGGCGTGCTCAACGTCGTCAACGGCTTCGGCATCGAGGCCGGGGCCCCGCTGGCCTCCCACCCGCGGATCCGCAAGATCGCGTTCACCGGCGAGACCACGACGGGTCGCCTGATCATGCAGTACGCGAGCGAGAACCTGATCCCGGTGACGCTGGAGCTCGGCGGTAAGAGCCCGAACGTGTTCTTCGAGGACGTGGCGCGCGAGCACGACCAGTACTACGAGAAGGCGCAGGAGGGCTTCAGCATGTTCGCCCTCAACCAGGGAGAGGTCTGCACCTGCCCGAGCCGGGCGCTCGTCCAGCGGTCCATCTACGACGGCTTCGTCGGTGATGCGCTGACCCGCATCGCCAAGATCAAGCAGGGCAACCCGCTCGACACGGACACGATGATCGGTGCCCAGGCGTCGAACGACCAGCTCGAGAAGATCCTCTCCTACATGGACATCGGCAAGCAGGGCGGCGCGAAGCTGCTCATCGGCGGCGAGCGCGCCGACCTCGGCGGTGAGTTGAGTGGTGGGTTCTACGTCCAGCCGACCGTCTTCGAGGGGACGAACGACATGCGGATCTTCCAGGAGGAGATCTTCGGGCCCGTGCTCGCCCTCACGAGCTTCGCCGACTACGACGAGGCGATCTCCATCGCGAACGACACCCTCTACGGCCTCGGCGCCGGTGTGTGGAGCCGTGAGGCGACGACGCTGTACCGGGCCGGGCGGGCGATCGAGGCGGGACGTGTCTGGTCGAACACCTACCACCAGTACCCGGCGCACGCGGCGTTCGGCGGGTACAAGCAGTCGGGCATCGGCCGGGAGAACCACAAGATGATGCTCGACCACTACCAGCAGACGAAGAACCTGCTCGTGAGCTACGCGGAGGGGCCGATGGGCTTCTTCTGATCGACATCCCCGGTCTCTGAGCCCCATCCGGTCTCTGAGCCCCATCCGGTCCCTGAGCTTGTCGAAGGGCGCCCTTCGACAGGCTCAGGGACCGGCGGAGGGGCAGGGCCGGGATACACGACACGACGAGGGAGTACACCATGACCGGACGGGTCGACGTCACCGACGCCGCGGCCGCACTGCTGCAGGAGATGACCGCGCTGCACGGACCGCTCATGTTCCATCAATCCGGAGGGTGCTGCGACGGGAGCTCGCCCATGTGCTACCCCGTCGGGATGTTCCGTACGGGCGCGGTCGACGTCCTGCTCGACACGCTCGACGTGCCGGGGCTCGACGCGCCCGTCGAGGTCTACATGTCGCGTTCCCAGTTCGAGTACTGGAAGTACACGCACCTGACGATCGACGTGGTGCAGGGGCGCGGCAGCGGGTTCAGCGTCGAGGCCCCGACGGGGCAGCGCTTCCTCATCCGTTCCCGCATGCTCGACGACGCCGAACTGGAGCGGTTCGGACTCGTCGACAGTGCGCCGGACTGAGCGCTCGCGACCGATGCGGCCGATGGCGTAGACTGGGCACACGCCCGTCGGGCGCCCGTGTCGGTCTCGTGCAACGCTCTGTTGCTCCACGACGACCAGTCGGGCCCGACGCCCGTCTCTTCCGGCCCCTCGGCCGATGAGGCTCTTCGACTGCTCAGGAGGAGCATGCCGCACACCGGCCAGCAACGCCGTTCCCAGGGGCGTTCCAGCACCCGTTCATCTGGCCGCTCGAACCCCAGAGGGTCCTCGTCGCGTCACGACGACGACGCGCCGATCATCCCCATCCTCGCCCGCAAGGTGCGCGAGGTCGAGGCGAAGGCGCAGAAGGGCAAGGTCGGTCCCACCAATCGGACCAAGTACCAGGTCATCGCGTTCCTCGTCCGCGAGGAACGCGCCAGGGTCAAGGCCGACACGACGTACAGCGACGCCACACGGGCCGAGCTCCTGAAGCGCCTCGACGGTGTGGCGACCATCCTCGCCAAGACGGCGGCGCGCGACACCTCGCTCATCCAGCTGCTTGAAGCCGACGCCGCGACGAGCCCCGTCGCGCAGCGGCTCCGGCGCGACTGGCTCCTCGAGTCCGGTGCCGAACTCAGTGCCGACGAGCTCATCATCACCGTCGAGAAGCCCGCCGTGGAGTCCGTCGTCCCGGCCGAGCTCGCCGAGAAGCAGGTCATCCCGCAGTCGGTCAAGGCACGTCAGCTGGCCAATCCGTTCCTCGCCCCGGACTTCAGCCAGGCGGCGCCCCAGCCCACCGTGCGCCGACGACTCGACAGCTGGGAGCTCATGGGCCCCCTGTACAAGGCGTTCGAGCTCGGTTCCGGCGGGGGAGCGGCCTCGATGGAACTGCCCGAGGCCCCGAAGCTCGACCGGCTCTCGCCGCGCGGCCTCGAGGTCATGAAGCACCAGGCGCGCTTCGTCGAGAGCGTTCGTGAAGGACACCGTTCGTTCCTGCTCGCCGACGAGCCGGGCCTCGGCAAGACCGCGCAGTCGGTCCTCGCCGCCTCGGTCGCCGAGGCGTACCCGCTCCTCGTCATCGTCCCGAACGTCGTCAAGATGAACTGGGCCCGCGAGGTCGAGCGCTGGACGCCGCACCGGCGCGCGACGGTCATCCATGGCGACGGTCAGGCGCTCGACGCCTTCGCCGACGTCATCATCGTGAACTACGAGGTCCTCGACCGCCACCTCGCCTGGCTCGGCACGCTCGGCTTCCGCGGCATGGTGGTCGACGAGGCGCACTTCATCAAGAACCTCCACTCCCAGCGCTCGCAGCACGTGTTGTCGCTCGCGAACCGGATCCGGAAGGCGACGCCCGGCCAGGACCCGCTGCTGCTCGCGCTGACGGGTACGCCGCTGATCAACGACGTCGAGGACTTCAACGCCATCTGGCAGTTCCTCGGCTGGATCAAGGACGGCAAGCCGACCGCCGAACTCATGGAGCGGCTCGAGGACACCGGTCTGACCCCGGCCGAGCACGCCTTCTACGCCGCCGCGCGGTCCGCCGTCATCGACATGGGCATCGTACGCCGCAAGAAGCTCGACGTCGCCAAGGACCTGCCCGCCAAGCGCGTCGCCGACCTCCCGGTCGAGCTCGACGACGAGGCGATCCGCTCCATCCGCGACGCGGAGGCCGAGCTCGGGCAACGGCTCAAGTCCCGCTACGTGCGGGTCCTGGAGTCGCGTGGTGAGCGCGTCGACGCGCTGCACGAGCCGAACACCGACCTCATGCGCATGGTCGCCCAGGCCGAGCTCGACGAGTCCAAGGCCGCCGGTGGCACGGAGAACGTGTTCACCATGATCCGCAAGATCGGTCAGGCGAAGGCCGTGCTCGCCGCCGACTACACGGCGCAGCTCGCGAGGTCCGTCGGCAAGGTCGTGTTCTTCGCGAAGCACATCGACGTCATGAACGCGGCCGAGCAGTTGTTCGCGGGTCGCGGCTTGAAGACGGTGTCGCTCCGCGGCGACCAGACCGCGCAGGCACGTCAGGCCGCGATCGACGCGTTCAACACCGATCCGGAGGTCGCGGTCGCGGTCTGTTCACTCACCGCCGCCGGCGTCGGCGTCAACCTGCAGGCTGCATCCAACGTCGTGCTCGCCGAGTTGTCCTGGACGGCCGCCGAGCAGACCCAGGCGATCGACCGCGTGCACCGCATCGGTCAGGAGGAGCCCGTCACCGCTTGGCGCATCATCGCCGCGCACACGATCGACGCGAAGGTCGCGGAACTCATCGACAGCAAGCAGGGCCTGGCCGCTCGCGCGCTCGACGGCAGCGACCAGGACGTCGCGTCGGTCGACTCGGTGCAGCTCAACGCCCTCGTCCACCTGCTCCGCGAGGCGCTGGGCGCCTGACGTCCGGATCGTCCGGCCGGGTGACCACGGGTCGCCCGGCCGGACGTCGTCGGCTGGTCAGACGCCGAGTGCCGCCTTCACCTGAGCGAGCGACGGGTTCGTCGCGGTCGAGCGGTCGGGGAAGATCACCGTCGGGACCGTCTGGTTGCCGCCGTTCAGCGAAGCGACGAGGTCGGCGGTCCCAGGGACCTGCTCGATGTCGACCTCGGTGAACGGGATGCCGGCTGCGGACAGCTGGTGCTTCAGTCGGGCGCAGTACCCGCACCAGGTCGTGGAGAACATCGTGATGCCGCCATCGGCGGGCAGGTAGTCGTCGGCACTCATCCCAGCAGCCTAACCCCGGTGGACGAGGCACCGACCCTCTGGGCCGGAGGACCGTCCGCGCCGGATGAAGCACCGTCGGCGAGACGGTATTGTCGGGGATGACTCCCGGCACCTGAGGTGCCCCGATCCCCATGAGGACTGTTGATATGAGAATTGGTGTGCTCACGAGCGGCGGCGACTGCCCCGGCCTGAACGCGGTCATCCGAGGAGCGGTCCTCAAGGGGACGAAGATCCACAACCAGGAGTTCATCGGCATCCGCGACGGTTGGCGAGGAGTCGTCGAGGGCCTGACGATGCCACTCGACCGCCACAGCGTGCGTGGTCTCGCCAAGCAGGGTGGCACCATCCTCGGCACGAGCCGCACCAACCCGTTCGAAGGACCGCACGGCGGCCCGGAGAACGTCCAGCACACCATGGACCGGCTCGGCATCGACGCGCTCATCGCCATCGGTGGCGAAGGCACGCTCGCCGCGGCGAAGCGCCTGACCGACGCCGGCCTCAAGATCGTCGGCGTCCCGAAGACGATCGACAACGACCTCGACGCCACCGACTACTCCTTCGGCTTCGACACCGCCGTTGAGATCGCGACCGAGGCCATCGACCGCCTCCGGACGACGGGCGAGTCCCACAAACGGTGCATGGTCATCGAGGTCATGGGCCGACACGTCGGCTGGATCGCCCTGCACGCCGGCATGGCGGCGGGTGCCCACGCCATCCTCATCCCGGAACAGCCGCAGTCGATCGAGCAGATCTGCGAGTGGGCGGACAGCGTCTACCAGCGCGGTCGCGCTCCGATCATCGTCGTGTCCGAGGGTTTCACGCTCGACACCATGGAGACCGCGCACTCCGAGAAGGGACTCGACGCGTTCAACCGTCCCCGTCTCGGTGGCATCGCCGACGTGCTCGCACCCGAGATCGAGCGCCGCACGGGCATCGAGTCGCGCGCGACCGTGCTCGGCCACCTGCAGCGCGGTGGCGTTCCGAGCGCCTACGACCGCGTGCTCGCCACCCGCCTCGGTATGGCGGCCATCGACTCCGTCATGGCCGGCGACTGGGGCACGATGATCGCACTCCGCGGCACCGAACTCGTCAACTGCCGCTTCGAAGAGGCGCTCGGCAAGCTGAAGACCGTGCCGCAGGAGCGCTACGACGAGGCCGCGATCCTCTTCGGCTAGACACCCGCCGCCGCACCGACGACGCCCCTGCTCCGTCCGGAGCAGGGGCGTCGTCGCGTCGATCAGGCCGGATCGGTGTCCGTGAGCTCGAGCACGTCGAGCAGCCAGGCGAGCTCCTCGGCGCGCTCACGCCACGCGTTGTAGCGGCCGCTCACCCCGCCGTGGCCGGCGCTCATCTCGATCTTCATCAGTGCCGGTGCTCCGGCGTCCCGCAGGCGGGCCACCCACTTCGCGGGTTCCACGTACAGCACGCGGGTGTCATTGAGGCTCGTCGTCGCGAGGATGCGCGGGTAGCGCTTCGCCGGGTCGACGTTCTCGTAGGGGCTGTACGCCTTCATGTACGCGTAGACCTCGGGGTCGTGGAGCGGATCGCCCCACTCGTCCCATTCGATGACCGTCAGGGGGAGCGACGGGTCGAGGATACTCGTCAGCGCGTCGACGAAGGGGACGCCGGCGAGGATGCCCGCGAAGCGGTCGGGAGCACGGTTCGCCACGGCGCCCATGAGGAGCCCACCGGCGCTGCCGCCCTCGGCGACGAGCCGGGCAGGCGTCGTCCAGCCCTCGCGGATGAGGTGGTCGGCCACGTCGACGAAGTCGCTGAAGCTGTTCTGCTTGTGGAGCTTCTTGCCGTCCTCGTACCAGTGCCGCCCGAGTTCGCCGCCGCCGCGCACGTGCGCGATCGCGAAGGTGACACGGCGGTCGAGCATCGACAGCCTCGCGATCGAGAAGGACGGGTCCATGCTGGCCTCGTACGAGCCGTACCCGTAGAGATGGAGCGGCCCGGGCCCCTGGACGCCGACCCGGCGCACGATGGAGATCGGCACCCGGGTCCCGTCGGCGGCCGTCGCCCACTCACGGAACTGCTCGTAGTCCGCCGGGTCGTAGTCGCCGAGCACCGGCTGCTGTTTGCGCACGAAGCGTTCGCCGGACCGGAGGTCGAGTTCGAGCACCGTGGACGGTGTGACGAGGGAGCCGTAGCCGAACCGCAGCATCGGTTGCGCCCATTCACCGTTGCCGTGCCAACCGACGGTGGACAGCGGTTCGTCGAAGGCGATCTCGTCGATGTCGCCACTCGTCGGGTCGAGCAGGCCGATGCGAGTGAGGCCGTCGCGCCGGTAGGAGACGGTGGTCACGGTCTCGAACGCCTCGACGTCCTCGAGCCGACGCTCGCTGCTGTGCGCGACGACGACCCGGGCGGTGCCGAGTGGATCCGTCAGCGGCACCTCGACGAGCTCGAAGTCCGGCGCGTCCCGGTTGTGCAGGATGAGCAACCGGTCTGCGCCGTCGGCCACCCGGTGTTCGACGCTGTACTCGACGCCGTCGGTCCGCGGCCAGACGATCCGCGCCTCCTCGGACAGTGCGTCGGCGGGGACGAGCCGGGTCTCGCTCGTGACCGACGAGCCGGCCTCGATCAGGAGCAGCGCGCGGCTGCGGGTGAATCCGGCGCCGACCCAGAACCGCTCGTCGGGCTCGTGGAAGAGGACCGTGTCGTCGTCCTGGGAGGTCCCGACCCGGTGCAGGTGCACGGTGTCGGGGCGCCAGCTCTCGTCGACCGTCGTGTAGACGATGGCGGTGCCGTCGGGGGAGAACTCCGCCCCGCCCGCGGTCCCGAGGAGTTCGTCGTCGAGGTCGACGCCGCTCGCGAGGTCCCGGACACGGACGGTGTACCGCTCGTCGCCCTCGACGTCGACGCCGTAGAGCAGTCGCGAGCCGTCGTCCGACACGTCGAAGCTGCCGAGGGAGAAGAACTCGTGGCCCTCCGCCTCGACGTTGGCGTCGAGGATGATCTGCTCGCCGGGGGCCGCGCCGCCTTCGGGCAGGGTCGGCGGCGTCCAGTCCTCCGGGTCGGCGACCGGGATGCGGCACTGGATGCCGTACTGTCGGCCTTCGACGCTGCGGCCGTAGTACCACCATGCGCCGGACCGGGTCGGGACCGAGAGGTCGGTCTCGAGCGTGCGTCCCTTGATCTCCTGGAAGATGCGCTCGCGCAGTCCGGCCAGATGGGCCGTCTCCTGCTCGGTGTAGGCGTTCTCCGCCTCGAGGTGCGCGATCACCTCCGGTGACTCCTTCTCTCGGAGCCACTCGTACGGGTCCACCACGGTGTCGCCGTGGTGGGTGCGTTCGGTCGGTCGGGTCTGGGCACGGGGGGCAGAGAGCTTCGCCATGGTCCAACGCTAGTCGAGGCACGCCCTCCCAGCCTGCTCGGAGCCATCCGAGGGCCGCCGGGTCTAGCGTGGGGTGATGACGACCATCCCAACATTCGCGCTCAACGACGGTTCGAGCGTCCCCGCGATCGGTTTCGGCACGTACCCCCTGCGAGGCCGCGAGGGCACCGACGCCACGCTGTCCGCCATCGACGCAGGCTACCGACTGATCGACACCGCCGTGAACTACCGCAACGAGGACGCCGTCGGCGCCGCGGTCCGCGAGACCGACGTCCCACGCGACGCGCTCGTCGTCGCGACGAAGCTGCCCGGCCGTGACCACGGTTTTGAGGAGACCATCACCTCGTGCCGTGGATCCCTGGCCTCGCTCGGCCTCGACCACATCGACCTGTACCTCATCCACTGGCCGAACCCCTCCGTCGGCCGCTTCGTCGAGTCGTGGAAGGCCATGATCCAGCTGCAGCGCGAGGGCCTCGTCCGCAGCATCGGCGTCTCGAACTTCACCGAGGAGTTCCTGACCCGCCTCGCCGACGAGACGGGTGTGCTGCCGGCCGTCAACCAGGTCGAGCTGCACCCGTACTTCCCGCAGGAGGAGCTCCTCGCCTTCCACCGCGAGCACGACATCGTCACCGAGGCGTGGAGCCCGCTCGGCAAGGCACAGGCGCCGTTCGCCGAGGAACCCGTCGCAGCGGCCGCCGCGGCGCACGACGTCTCACCGGCGCAGGTCGTCCTCCGCTGGCACCACCAGCGTGGCGTGCTCCCGATCCCGAAGTCCGCGTCCCCGGAACGCCAGCGCACGAACATCGACGTGTTCGGCTTCGAGCTCAGCGACACCGAGGTGCAGGCGATCACCGCACTCGGGCGGACCGACGGCAGGCTCTTCGACGGAGACCCCAACACCCACGAGGAGATGTGAGTCCCGGCGGGCGCGTCCGCGCGCCCGCCGGCACCCCTCCTAGACTTGGCCGGGTGAAGCCCAGACGTCGTCGCCTGTCCCCGGTCCGTGCACGCTCGTCGCGGGTGCTCCTCGTCGCCCTGGCCCTGGCGGTGGGTGCACCGCTCGTCGCGACCCTGGCGAGCACGCAGCCCGCCGCGGCCGACGCTTGGACCGACGTGTCCGACTTCACCTTCGCGTCCTTCGACGGCGACTACACCCTGAGTCGTGGCGGCGACGGTCAAGCCGAGCTGCGCGCGGTCGAGACCTTCGTCGCCGAGTTCCCCGACTCCGACCAGAACAAGGGCATCATCCGAGCGATCCCCGACGAGTTCGACCGGGCACCACTGCACACGGAGGTCGTCTCGGTGACCGACGCCGACGGTGCGCCCGTGGAGTGGGAGACCGAGCGCGACGGTGACTTCCTCGAGCTGTCGCTCGGGACGGACGACTACGTGCGCGGCACGCAGAGCTACGTCATCACCTACACGCAGCGCGGCGTCGTCGGCGCCTATCGCGACACACGCTCCGACGAGTTCTACTGGGACGCGCCCGGGACCGGCTGGGACCAGCCGTTCGCCGACGCCAGCATGACGGTGCGGGTCGCGCCCGACATCGCCGACGCGCTCACCGGTGACGGCGCCTGCTACCGCGGGGATCCGGACGACAGCTCGCCGTGCGACCTCTCCCAAGCGGAGGACGCCGACGGAGACGTCTTCACGACCTCCTCCGTCCCGCTGCAGGCCCGCCAGACGCTGACGGTCGCGATCGGGTTCGAACCGGGCACGTTCGTCCAACCGGCCCGCCCCGGCGAGGCACCGGTCTTCTCCATCGTCCCGATCGTCCTCGGCGCGCTGTCGGCCGCGGGGCTCGGAGCACTCCTGTGGATCCGACTGCGCTTCTGGAGGGACCACCCCGGTCGTGGCGTCATCGTGCCGCAGTACTCCGCCCCGAGGCAGATGAACCTCCTGCTGGCGGGCGACCTCGCCGGTCGCGCCGCCTCGTCGATGGCCGCCGAGATCGTCAGCCTGGCCGTCCGCGGCAAGCTCCGGATCGTGGACGGACCGGGCAAGAAGGACTACTCCCTGCAGTACCTCGACGACAGCGCGACGGATGAGCAGGAACGGCGCGTGCTCGCCGCGCTCTTCCCCGACCGGAACCGACCGCGGGAGATGAAGGAGGTCGACCCGGCGCTCGGCAAGGCGGTCACCGCGGAACTCGCGGCCGCCAAGCGGAACGCCCTCGACCTCGGCCTCCGACGCTCGGTCTCCTCCGGGCGGGCGTGGATCATCGTGGGGGCGCTCGCCGTCCTCGGCGTCGCCGGGATCGTCTTCTTCGGGGTCGCCTACTCCCAGCGAGCGGACAACGGCTGGTCGGTCGCCGCGCTCTTCGTGACCGGGATCGCGCTGCTCGCGGGGATCGTGTTGGCCATCGCGCCGAAGCCGCTCACCGCCACCGGTGCCGATGCGCGGGACGAGTTGCTCGGCCTCCGCGACTACCTCGCGCTGGCGGAGCAGGACCGCTTCCGCATGTTGCAGAGCCCTGACGGTGCCGAACGGGTGGACCTCGGCGACCCCGGCCAGCTCGTCCGGGTCACCGAGCGGCTCCTGCCCTTCGCCGTGCTCTGGGGCGTGGAGCGCGAGTGGGCGAAGGAACTCGGCACCCGCTACGAGCAGGCAGGGAGTGCGCCGTCGTGGTACGCCTCGAACACCCCGTTCCAGGCGGCGATGTTCGCGAACGCGTTCTCCGGCTTCTCCGGATCGGCGTCGAGTACGTCGGCGTCCTGGTCGACCAGTGGGGGAGCAAGCTCGTCCGGCGGCTCGACGGGCGGCGGCTTCGCGGGCGGCGGCGGAGGCGGCGGAGGCGGCGGCGGGCGCTGATCGGCGTCGAGTTGACCTCGACCGGGCAGGGTGTAAGGATCGTGTACGGCGGGTGAACCGCCCGTATCCAGCACGTGAATTCCCCCCAAACATCTCGTCGGGGAGCACTGTGTCCGTATTCGCTCCGCCTCGAGAAAGACACCAGTGGAACTCGTTACCCTGACTGTCGTGCTGGTCATCGCACTGGCACTGTTCTTCGACTTCACGAACGGGTTCCACGACACGGCGAACGCCATGGCGACCCCGATCGCCACGGGCGCCCTCAAGCCGAAGACCGCCGTCCTGCTCGCCGCGATCCTCAACCTCGTCGGCGCGTTCCTGTCCACGGAGGTCGCGAAGACCATCTCGGGCGGGCTCATCCGGGAGGGCGAGGGCGGCATCCGGATCGGACCGGAGCTGATCTTCGCCGGGCTCATCGGCGCGATCGTCTGGAACATGCTGACCTGGCTCCTCGGTCTGCCGTCGTCCTCCAGCCACGCGCTGTTCGGCGGGCTCATCGGCGCGGCGATCGTCGGCGCCGGCTTCGGCTCGATCGATTTCGGTGTCGTCCTCTCCAAGGTCATCCTCCCGGCGTTGATCGCCCCCGTCACGGCGGGCCTGGTCGCCTACTCGGCGACGAAGCTCGCCTATCGGATCACGCGCCGCTACGACGGCAAACCCGACGGCCGCGACGGATTCCGGTACGCGCAGATCTTCTCCTCGTCCCTCGTCGCCCTCGCGCACGGCACGAACGACGCGCAGAAGACCATGGGCGTCATCACGCTCACCTTCATCGCGGTCGGCGTGCAGGCGGTCGGCACCGGCCCCGAGCTCTGGGTCATCGTCGTCTGCGCCCTCGCCATCGCGCTCGGCACCTACATGGGCGGCTGGCGGATCATTAAGACCATCGGCACGGGGCTCACCGACGTCAAGCCTGCGCAGGGCTTCGCTGCCGAGACGAGCACCGCCGCCACGATCCTCGCGTCGAGCCACCTCGGCTTCGCCCTCTCCACCACGCAGGTCGCCTCCGGTTCCGTCATCGGCTCCGGCCTCGGGCGACGCGGATCGAAGGTGCGCTGGGGGACCGCCGGGCGCATCGCCCTCGGCTGGTTGATGACCCTGCCAGCGGCCGGTATCGTCGGGGCACTCGCCGCCGCCGTCGCCCACCTCGGCGTCGTCGGCATCGTCATCGACGCCGTGGTGGGGGTCGGTGTCATCCTCACCATCTTCCTCATCTCGCGCCGGAACCAGGTCGACCACAGCAACGTCGTCAGCGAGGTCGCCGACTCCGGTCGTGCGGTCAAGATCAAGCGCAATCCCAAGCCCAAGAAGGTGAAGAAGTGATCGACTGGGCAGCATTCCTGATCGTCTTCGCGACGTCGCTCATCGGTGCGACCGCGATCGTCAGTCTGTACTCCCTCGGGCTCCGGCTCCTGACGACCGCCGGGCGTGTACCTGTGGTGGCGCCGGCCGAGTTCACCGACGCGATCACGGTCATCACGCCGGAGGAGGCCGCGAAGGCGGCGAAGCGGGCTGCGAAGGCCGCCCGGAAGAACCCGTTGACCCCGGCACAGCAGAACCTGGCCCGAGCCGGTGCCTATGCCTGCTTCGCCCTGTGTGCGGCGGCGGTCCTCTTCGGCATCTACCTGATCGTGCCGTTCTTCCACCAGGGCTGACCCCTCGGGGTTTCGCCAGCGCACCGCGCTGACGCGAGCGCGGGCCACCCGGTCCTGAACCGATCCGTGTAGGAGCGCCAGCGCGGTGCGCTGACGCGAACCGCACTTACCTGGCGTGACCGCGGGGGACACGCGTGAGCGCGGGCCTCCAGAGCCCCGCGCCCACGCGTACGACCCGCGCTGACGTCAGCGCACCGCGCTGGCCCGACCCGAAACCGTGCGAACGACCCGCGCCCACGCGTACGACCCGCGCTGACGTCAGCGCACCGCGCTGGCGCACCCGCACCGGACGGGTCAGGCGGTCTTCCGCCAGCGGCCGATGACCGTCATCACGTGGTAGATGACGATCGCGGCGATCGTGCCGAGCGCGATCCCGTTGAAGCTCACGTCGCCACCGGCCACCCAGGTGAAGTCCGCGATGCCGATGATGAGCGCGGTCGCGGCCGTGAACTGGTTGACGGGCTTCGAGAAGTCGACCTTGTTGTCGAGCCAGATCTTCACGCCGATGATGCCGATGAGTCCGTACAGCGCCGTCGTGACGCCGCCGAGGACGCCCGCCGGGATGGTGTTGATGACCGCGCCGACCTTGGGGGAGAGACCGAGGAGGACCGCGAAGAGCCCTGCGACCCAGTAGGCCGCCGTGGAGTACACCCGCGTCGCCGCCATCACGCCGATGTTCTCGCCGTAGGTCGTCGTGCCCGAACCGCCGCCGAAGCCGGCCAGCATCGTCGCCAGGCCGTCGGACAGGAGCGCGCGACCGGTCTGCTTGTTCACGGAGGCGTCGGTCATCTGCGCGACGCCCCGGATGTGGCCGACGTTCTCGGCGATGAGGACGAGCACGACGGGGAGGAAGGCCGGGAGGACCGCCCAGACCGCGGGGTTCGAGATCGGGTTGTCCGCGAGGTGGAACTCGGGGAGGCCGACCCAAGCGGCGTCGCCGATCTTCGAGAAGTCGATCTCCTGACGGATCGCCGCGACGATGTACCCGACCACGACGCCGATGACGATCGACAGTCGGCCGAGGATCCCGCGGAAGACGACGGTCGACAGGATGACGGCCGCGAGCGTGACGAGGGCGGTGATCGGAGCCGCAACGAAGTTGTTCTTCGCGGCGGGGGCGAGGTTGAACCCGATGAGCGCGACGATGGCACCGGCGACGACCGGCGGCATGAGCGCATCGATCCACCCCGTGCCCGTGACCTGCACGATGACGCCGACGAGCGCCAGGAGGAGCCCCACCGCGAGGATGCCGAAGAGGGCGCTGCCCATGCCCTGGCTCGCGACCGCGGCGGAGATGGGGGCGATGAAGGCGAACGAGGAGCCGAGGTAGCTCGGCACGCGGTTCTTGGTGATGACGAGGAACAGGATGGTGCCGACGCCCGAGAAGAACAGTGTCGTGGTGGGCGGGAACCCGGTCAGCACGGGGACGAGGAACGTGGCGCCGAACATCGCGACGACGTGCTGCATGCCGAGGCCGATGGTCCGCGGCCAGGTGAGTCGTTCTCCGGGGCCGACGATCGCGTGGGTCGGGACGTGTTTGCCGTCGCCGTGCAGAGTCCAGGGCAGCGCCATGTGAGCTCGATTCCGTGAGGAGGGTACTGGGAAAGGGGTCCAGCCGATCGTAGCGGCACCCTCGCATCCCGGTCGTCGCGGGGCGGTCCGCCGTGCCGGTACGCTGGTTCCTTCGATGCAGACCCAGGAGGTCCAGTGACCACGACGCCCACCGCTCCGCGCTCGTTCCGAGAGCGTCTCGACGGTTTCTTCGAGATCAGCAAGCGCGGCTCGACCGTCGGAGGCGAGGTGCGCGGCGGCCTCGTGACCTTCGTCGCGATGGCCTACATCGTCATCCTCAACCCGATCATCCTGAGCGGCTCGGCCGACGTCACCGGTGGCGAGCTCGGCTTCGCCCAGGTCGCCGCCGTGACCGCCCTGACCGCCGGCGTCATGACGATCCTCTTCGGTCTCGTCGCGCGGCTGCCGTTCGCCTTCGCGGCCGGACTCGGCATCAACTCGTTCCTCGCGGTCAGCGTCGTCGGTCAGGTCACCTGGGCCGAGGCCATGGGGCTCGTCGTCATCAACGGCCTGATCATCGTCCTCCTCGCGGCGACCGGCCTCCGCGCCATGATCTTCAACGCGGTACCCATCCAGTTGAAGATCGCGATCACGGTCGGCATCGGTCTCTTCATCGCGTTCATCGGCTTCGTCGACGCCGGCTTCGTCCGCTCGACGGGCGCCGGTTCGCCGCCCGTCGGCCTCGGGATCGAGGGCTCTGTCGCCACCGTGCCCACCGCCGTGTTCGTCATCTCCCTGCTGCTCACGGGCGTGCTCGTCGCTCGCAAGATCAAGGGTGCGCTGCTCATCGGCATCGTCGCCTCCACGATCATCGCCATCATCGCGGAGGCGATCTTCAAGGTCGGCGCCTCCAACGGTGGCGAGAACGCCGGTGGCTGGAACCTGAGCGTCCCGACCCTGCCCACCCAGGTCGTCGGGATCCCCGACCTCAGCCTGCTCGGCCAGGTGAGCTTCGGCGGCTTCGAGCGCATCGGCGTCCTCGCCGCGCTCATGCTCGTCTTCACCCTCGTGTTCACGAACTTCTTCGACGCCATGGGCACGATGACCGGGCTCTCGAAGGAGGCCGGTGTGGCGGACGCCAAGGGCGACTTCCCGCGACTCCGCTCGGCGCTCATCGTCGAGGGTGTCGGTGCGGTGGCCGGCGGCGCGACCTCGTCCTCCTCGTCGACCGTGTTCATCGAATCCGGTGCTGGTATCGGTGAAGGAGCACGGACCGGCCTCGCGAACCTCGTGACCGGCGCGCTGTTCCTCCTGGCCATGTTCTTCACGCCGCTCACGCAGATCGTGCCCTCCGAGGTCGCCGCCGCCGCGCTCGTCATCGTCGGAACGCTCATGATGTCGCAGATCAAGGACATCGTCTGGACCGAGTTCTCGGTCGCGCTCCCGGTGTTCCTGACGGTCGTCGTCATGCCGCTGACCTACTCGATCGCCAACGGCATCGGCGCCGGCTTCATCGCCTGGGTCGTGCTCCGTTCCCTGTCCGGGAAGGCGCGCGAGATCAGCCCGCTACTGTGGGTCGTCGCAGCCGGGTTCCTCGTGTTCTTCGCCCGCGGGCCCATCGAGCAGCTCCTCGGCGTCGCGTCCTGATCGGAGCGTCGGGGGCGCGTCCTAGACTCGGGGCATGACTTCCGACGTCCGATTCGGGCAGTATCCGGCACCCGACAGGGTCATCGTCCATCTGAGCGACCCGCACCTCTTGGCCGACGGCCGACGCCTCTACGACGCGGTCGACGTGCAGGCCAACCTTGAGCAGGCCCTCCGTCAGATCGAGCGCATGCAGCTCCGGCCCGACGCGATGGTGTTCACGGGCGACCTCGCGGATCTCGGAGAGGCCGACGCCTACCGTCGACTCCGGGAGCGGGTCGAGCCCGTCGCCGAGCGACTCGGCACCACCATCGTCTGGCTCATGGGCAACCACGACGAACGGTCGGTCATGCGGACGGAGCTCCTCGACCTCCCGGCGGGGGAGCAGCCGCTCGACGCCGTCTGGGACTTCGGCGGCTTGCGCGTCATCGGCCTCGACTCGACCGTCCCGGGATGGCACCACGGTGAGCTGGAAGACAGCCAGCTGGAGTGGCTGCAGACGGTGCTGGCCACGCCGGCGCCGCTCGGCAGCATCCTCGCCATGCACCACCCGCCGGTGCCGTCGAGCATCCCGTTCTTCGACATCCTCGAGCTCCGCGACCAGCACCGGCTCGAGGCCGTGCTGCGCGGGAGCGACGTCCGGGCCATCCTGGGCGGCCATCTGCACTACTCCACTTCGAGTACCTTCGCCGGCATCCCCGTCCAGGTCGCCAGCGCGAGTTGTTACTCGATGAACCTCTCGCTCCCGTCCGTGGAGGTGAACGGGATGTTCGGTGGTCAGTCCTTCAACCTCGTGCACGTCTACGACGACCGCATCACCCACTCCACGGTCCCGCTCGGTGACTACACCACCGCCGACACCTTCAGTGCGGCGTTCATCGACCGCATGGCCGCCCTGAGCCCGGCCGAGCGGCTGGAGGCGTTCTCGCGCAAGCGGTGACCCACGGGCGCTGCACCGCAGGCACGGAACCGTCTCGGGTCCAAGACACCGCAGAGGCATCGCGGATCGCACCCGGCTACGCTGGAAGGGACATCCACCCACCAGGCAACGGAGCCACGAGTGACGATCAGCACCACCAGCAGCAGCATCCCCACCACCCTTGGAGCAGACGACGACATGGCGGACAGGACGAACAGCGACGAGACTCGGACGGAGTCGGATTCACTCGGTTCGATGGAGATCCCGGCCGACGCGTACTGGGGCATCCACACGGCACGCGCGCTCGAGAACTTCCCCATCACGAAGCGCCCGATCTCCGTCTACCCCGACCTCGTGGTCGCCATCGCGAGCGTGAAGCAGGCCGCCGCCCGCGCGAACGCCGAGATCGGGGTCCTCGACCCCGCGAAGGCGAACCTCATCGACCGCGCGTGCCAGATCATCATCGACGGTGACTTCCACGAGGAGTTCCTCGTCGGCGTGATCCAGGGCGGCGCGGGCACGTCGACGAACATGAACGCGAACGAGGTGATCACCAACATCGCGCTCGAGCTCGCCGGCCACGCCAAGGGCGACTACCAGTTCCTACACCCGCTCGACGACACAAACCGATCGCAGTCCACCAACGACGTCTACCCGACCTCGATCAAGATCGCGCTCGCGTTCTCGCTGCAGTTCCTCCTGACGGAGCTCGGCCTGCTGCGTGACTCGTGCAGCGCCAAGTCCGTCGAGTTCTCCCACGTCCTCAAGGTCGGACGCACGCAGCTCCAGGACGCGGTGCCGATGACCCTCGGGCAGGAGTTCCACGGCTTCGCGACCACACTGACGGAGGACTACGACCGCCTCCACGAGACCCTCTGGCTGCTCGCCGAGGTCAACCTCGGCGCCACCGCGATCGGGACGGGGATCACCGCCGACCCGCGCTACGCGGAGGCCGTCGTCCGTCACCTCAACCAGATCACGGGCCTCGCGCTCACCACGGCACCCGACCTTATCGAGTCGACGAGCGACGCCGGCGGATTCATGTCGTTCAGCGGCACCTTGAAGCGGAGCGCCATCAAGCTCTCCAAGATCTGCAACGACCTGCGTCTACTGTCGAGCGGTCCGCAGGCCGGCCTCGGCGAGATCAACCTGCCGCCCCGACAGGCCGGATCGAGCATCATGCCGGGCAAGGTCAACCCGGTCATCCCGGAGGTCGTGAACCAGGTGGCCTTCAGCGTCGTCGGCGCCGACATGACGGTCACGATGGCTGCCGAGGCCGGGCAGCTGCAGCTCAACGCCTTCGAGCCGGTCATCGCCCACTCGCTGCTCCAGAGCATCGTCTGGATGGCGCAGGCGTGCAAGACGCTGCGGGTGAACTGCATCGACGGCATCACGGCGAACGAGGAACGGCTCGAGGTGATGGTCGGCGCCTCCGTCGGCGTCATCACCGCCCTGACCCCGTTCATCGGCTACCAGTCGGCTGCGGCGCTCGCGAAGACCGCACTGCTCACGGGCCGCAACGTCGCGGACCTCGTGGTCGAGGCCAACCTCATGACGCGCGACGAGGTCACGAAGCAGCTCTCGCCCGCACGGCTCTCGGGGATCGAGGCCATCACCTCCGCCATCCCGATCATCGACCTGCCGATCCCGGGCGCGGACTCCGACCCGAGTCGCTGACCGACGCGGCTGTACACGACGAAGCCGTCCGGACCAGGGTCCGGGCGGCTTCGTCGTGTGCTGTGGGGGGAGTCGCTACCCGGCGGTGACCGTGCAGTGCGTCGTGAGCGATCCGACGCCTTCGACGGACACGGTCACCGTCGCGCCGTCGGTCAGGAAGACCTGCGGGTCGCGCGAGTATCCGGCGCCGCCCGGGCTGCCGGTCGAGATGAGCGTTCCGGGCAGGAGGGTCGCGGAGCCCGACAAGTGTTCGATGAGCGTTGCGACGCTGCGCACCATGTGGCTGGTCGAGGAGTCCTGGAGCGTCACGCCGTCGAGGACGGTCGAGATGTGGAGGTCCTGCGGGTCGGGGATCTCGTCGGCGGTCACGACGACCGGGCCGGTCGGGGTGAACCCGTCGAAGGACTTGCAGCGCGACCACTGGGCCTCGGAGTACTGGATGTTGCGGGCGGTGATGTCGTTGACGACGGTGTACCCGAACACGTACCCGAGCGCGTCGGCCGCATCGACGTCGCGAGCGGCCCGGCCGATGACGACACCGAGCTCCGCCTCGTAGTCCACCTGCTCGCTGATCGCCGCGGGCCAGCTCGTGGTGCCCTCGTGACCGGTGAGCGAGTTCGCCCACAGGCCGAAGATGGTGGGGGCGTTGTCGGTCTTGAGGTTGAGCTCCTGCGAGTGCGCCGAGTAGTTGAGCCCGACCGCGAGGATCGTCGGCGGGCGGAGGACCGCGGACGCGTGCACGAGCCCGTCGAGGGGTTCTCCGCTGACACCGTGGGCGAGCGACGTCTCGACGAAGCTCCGCACGCGGTCCAGCTCGGCCGGGCCGCGCTCGATGAGCTCCTGGAGGTCGCGCGGGGCGTCCTCGAGGATCTCGTCGAGGAACACCGCCCCGGTGTCGCTGATGACGGCGAGTCGGACCCGCGGCTCTGCGGGGGTACTCGGCTGGTGGTCTGTGGCGACGAAATGGGCGAACTTCACCCGTCTACGGTATCGCAGGCGCGTCGGGCGCGGGCGTTGTGGACATACCGGTCCGAGCTGCCGGTGCCCGGACGCGACGGAACGGGTTGCGAGGCGGATCCCGGGTGTCGGCCCCGGACAGACTCATCGCCCGGTGCTGCGGCACTGCCTGCGAGTCGCCCGGGCGATGAGTTGGTCTGTCCATCCAGCATGCACCCGGGTGCCACGGCCCGCAACCCCCAAGTACCGGGTGCAGCGCCACGACCACCCCACCCGGCGTCGGCCCGGGTCGTCACGCGCTCAGCGAAATCCGCGTGAACCGGTCGGACGGAACTGCTTGGATGGAGTCATGACCGATTCAGCACGCACCAAGCCCGAGGTCGACGCCCCCACGGGCCCGGCCCCCACCGAACTCGTCATCGAGGACATCTTCCTCGGCGAGGGCGACGAGGCCCAGGCCTCCTCGACCGTCGACGTCCACTACCTCGGCGTCGGCTACGACTCCGGCGAGGAGTTCGACTCCTCCTGGAGCCGCGGGCAGTCCATCAACTTCCCGCTGCGCAACCTCATCCAGGGCTGGCAGCACGGCATCCCCGGCATGAAGGTCGGCGGCCGTCGCAAGCTCACGGTCCCGCCGGAGCTCGCCTACGGCCCCGCCGGTGGCGGCCACCAGCTCTCCGGCCAGACGCTCGTCTTCGTGATCGACCTCCTGGGCGTCAAGTAACCATCCGCAGGTCACCCCTCGTCTCCCTCGACCGACGCGTCGCGGAGGCGAGGGGTGTCGCATGTCTCCCAGACCGAACGAGGACCGCATGACCACCGCAACCCAGTACGTCGACCGCCTGACGGCGACCATCCCCGACTTCCCGACGCCCGGCATCCTGTTCCGCGACCTCACCCCGGTCTTCGCCGACGCAGACGCCTTCCGCGCGATCATCGACGAGCTGGCAGCGCGCTTCGCGGGGCGTTTCGACGCCGTCGCCGGCGTCGAGGCCCGCGGGTTCCTGCTCGCCGCGGCGGTCGCGTACGCGACCCACACCCGCCTCGTCCCCATCCGCAAGGCGGGCAAGCTGCCGGGTGAGGTGCTCCGCGAGGACTACGGACTCGAGTACGGTGCCGCCGCCCTTGAGCTGCGCACCGAGCAGCTGCCGGCCGGGACGCGCGTGCTCATCCTCGACGACGTGCTCGCGACGGGCGGCAGCTGCGGTGCGGCGGTCAACCTCATCGAGCGCGCCGGGTACGAGGTGGCTGGCCTCGGGCTGGTGCTCGAGCTCGAGGGACTGCCCGGCCGAGCCTCGCTCAGCGGTCGCGACGTCTTCTCGATCGCCACGGCTCCCGCCTAGGCGCTACGGCGTCGGCGTCCGGGCGTCGTAGCGCCGGAAGGCCCCCTGGACGCGGACGAGTGTCCAGACGAGCACGACGACCAGGAGTCCGCCGGCGAGCGCCGGTACCCAGAGCGCGAACACCGAAGCCGCGAGGCCGATGTAGAGGTCGCCGACGCGGGGACCGCCGGTCACGACGACGGTGAAGACGCCCTGCAACCGGCCCCGCACGGCATCGGGCACGGCCGCCTGGAGGATCGTCATCCGGAAGATCGAACTGATGTTGTCGGCCGCTCCGGCGACGGCGAGTGCGATCGCCGCGATCACGATGGCGGGCAGGTTCGCGTCTGCCGCATCGTGGGTCGCCGTCCCGGAGAACGTGACCCATGCGAGGACCGCGCCGAAACAGGCGATGGCGAGCCCGTAGACGATGATGGCCCGCTCGATGGCGCGGCCCTGGTGGTCGATCCGGCCGAGTCGTCCGGACACGAGGCTCGACAGCAGGGTGCCGACCGCGCCGGCCGCGGTCAGGACCCCGACGGTGATCGCGCCGCCACCGAGCAACAGGGTGCCGACGGCCGGGTAGAGCACCCGTGGGTTGCCGAACGTCATCGCGACGATGTCGACGATGAACGTCATCCGGACGTTGGGGGCCGTCCGGAGGAAAGTCCAGCCGTCGACCAGGCTCGCGAGGCCCGGGAGCCGACTGACGCCGCCTTCGGGCAGGATCTTCGGCAGCGACGCGATCCCGAGGAAGGCGGCGACGAACAGCACGACGTCGATCGTGTAGGTCCATCGGAATCCGACACCGGCCACGAGCACACCGGCGAGTGCGGGACCGACCGTGACCATGACCCCCGCGGCGATGCCGGACAACGCCGCGGCGGACGGCAGGAGGCGGGCCGGCAGCAGCCGGGGGAGGATCGCCTGGCGCGTCGTCCCGACGATGGTCGTCGACACGGCGTTGATCGTCGTGAGGAGGTACAGCGGCCAGACCACCTCAGAGCCGCTCCAGGCGAGCACCGCGATGATCGCGGTGGACACCCACGTGACCACGGCGGCCGTCAGGGCGACCGTGCGTCGGTCGAACGCGTCCGCGAGCATGCCCCCGTAGAGGCCGAAGCAGATCATCGGGAGGAGGGCGATGACGCCCACGAGCGAGACGGCGAACGTCGACGCGGTGAGGTCGTAGACCTGGAGGCCGACGGCGACGATGGTCATCTGACCGCCGATCCCGGTGATCGCGCCGCCGATCCACAGCCGGGCGAAGGCGGGACTCTCCCGGAGTGGACTCAGATCGACGAGGAGTCCGCGCCGCCCGGATCCGGGTGCAGCGCTCACCGGGGCATCGGGTGACGGGATGGGGCGCGCTCAGACATGCACCTCAGCCTACGCGCGTCGCGGCAGGGCTCCGCGGTGAGGGCAGGGGCTGCCCGGAGTCGGTTGTCAGCGCCCTCGGGCAGGATGGAGACATGCGTCTCTGGTCGATCCACCCCCGGTACTTCGACGCCCAGGCACTGACGTCGTCCTGGCGCGAGGGGCTGATCGCCCAACGGGTCCTGCAGGAGCCCGGATCGAGCCTCCGTGCACACCCGCAGCTCCAGCGGTTCCTCGAGGCCGACGAACCGTTGGAGGCGATCGCGGCCTACCTCAACGGTGTCGCCGACGAGGCGCAGGAGCGCGACATCGTCTTCGACCGTGCGCGTGTCGTCGCCTCCGGCGTCCTCCCGGAACCTCTCGTCGTGACCGACGGCCAGCTCGACTACGAATGGGGCAACCTGCGGCGACATCTGCTCGGACGCAGCCCGGACGTCGCGTCCCGATGGGCGAAGGTCTGGCGACCGCAGCCGCACCCGGTGTTCGTCGTCGTCGGTGGTGGCGTCGCCTCATGGGAACTCGCCTGAGGTCCTGACGGCCCGAGGACCCGGCCGAGGTCGGTCAGGACCGAGCTGCTCGACGGCTGCCGCCCGACCCACTACCGTTGCCGCATGGGCAGACACGCTGATGTGGGAGCCGCGCCGCTCTCGGCGACCGGCACGGTGGTGCGGCTGCGGCCGGACCTTGAGGAGGCGATCGACGACGCCGGTCGATTGTCGTTCTTCCGCGGCCTGCCGAACAGTGCACAGCGGGAACTCGCGATGTGGGTGGAGCGGTCCGACGACACGCAGCGGGATGCACGGATCGAAGCGGTCATCGAGTTGCTCGCCCAGCGGGCCGTGGAACTCCGGACGGCCGCTCCTGCGCGTACCGCGGGTGGTCAGCGGCGCTGACGGACACGCGTCGGCGCGCCACGGGTGCCGGTATGGCTCAGAACCCGAAGTCGCCGCCGCCACCGAAGTCGCCGCCGCCACCGAAGTCGCCGCCGCCACCGAAGTCGCCGCCACCTCCGACGTCGCCGAATCCACCGTCACCCCAGCCACCGCCGTCGGCGGAGGTGTCGGTCGCCGCGCTGTCTCCCGCCCCGGCCTCGGCACCGCTCTGGTCGGCGCCACCGGCATCGGCTGCGGCATCGGTCCCGGCGGTGTCCGGAATGAACGCCTGCGCGATGGCCGAACCGACCACGACACCGGCGATGGTGCCGAGCATGGAGCTGGCCAGCATGCCGCCGAAGCCCACCCCGCCGCCCTGCGGACCGAGGTTGCGCTCGAGGGTCCCGGGCTGCCGCACCTCGGCCCGGGTGGCCGAACGCGCGAGGGCCTTGGGGGAGTCGTCTGCCGGTGCCTCACCGGTCGGAGCGTCCTCCGACAGCTGTCGGTAGAGGATGCCCCGCTGTTCGGGGGTGAGCTTCGTGAAGGCCTCTTCGTGGACCTGTTCGATGGTCTCCGGCGGCGCGGTCCGCAGGAGGTAGCGGTAGCGTTCGACGGCGATCTCGTCCTCCGTCCGTGCGGGTGCCGAAGCCTGGCTTCCGCCGCCGCCCGTCGCCTGGACAGGTCCATCCGACTCGGGACGTCCGAGCAGTCGATCGAGGAATCCCATGCTGTGCTCCTTCACGGTCGCGGGCGTCCAGCGTACGCGTCAGGTGTGGCATCTGGCTTGGATCGCCCTGGGAATCCGCTGCGGTCGCCGAGGCGGAATATGTCAGGCCGTCCGAGCGCTGCACCCTGATGCGTCTGTCGCCGTTCGGCAGCGCGACGAAAGGTGACCATGCGACTCTCGATACTGGATCTCATCCCCGTCCGCACCGACCAGGACACCGCGGCTGCCCTCGCCGCGACGATCGCCCTGGCGAAGCGCGCCGACGAGCTGGGGTACCACCGGTATTGGGTGGCCGAGCACCACAACATGCCGTCCGTCGCATCGACGAACCCCGCGGTCGTCATCGGCATCCTGGCCGCCGCCACGCAGCAGATCCGCGTCGGCTCCGGCGGCGTGATGCTCCCGAACCACGCTCCGCTCGTCGTCGCCGAGCAGTTCGCGCTCCTCGAGGCCTCCGCGCCCGGCCGCATCGACCTCGGCCTCGGCCGGGCACCGGGCAGCGACCCGGTCATCTCCGCCGTGCTCCGCCAGTCCGGTAACACGAGCGACGTCGACCGGTTCCCGAACAACGTGCAGGACATCGTCGCCCTCCTCGGCGTCGACGGTGCGAGTGTACGGATGACCTCCGGCGAGGAGTACGCCCTGCGGGGAACGCCGAAGGCCGGCAGCGTGCCGGACGTGTGGTTGCTCGGCTCGAGCGACTACTCGGCGGCGCTCGCCGCAGCGCTCGGACTCCCCTATGTCTTCGCGCACCACTTCTCCGGCCAGGGGACGGCTCGGGCCCTCGAGCTCTACCGGTCGAGCTTCCAACCATCCGCACATCTCGACGCGCCTCGCACCTTCCTGACCGCGAACGCTGTGGTCGCCGACACGGCCGCCGAGGCGGAGGCGTTGGCGCTGCCCAACCTGCAGCAGATGGCGAGACTGCGTTCCGGCAAGTCGCTCGGCCCCATCGCGACGGTCGAGGAGGCCGCCGCGACCGAGCAGAGCGATCTCGAGCTCGGGTTCGTCGAGCAGATGCGCGCCGCCTGGATCATCGGCGACGCCGACCGGGCTGCGGCCGAGCTGCAGGGTCTCGCCGACCGCTTCGGCGTCGACGAGGTCATGGTGTCGCCGGTCGGGTCGGCACGGGAGGGCACGCCGTCGAACTCGGCGCCCGCACGTGAGCGGACGATCGAACTGCTGGCGGAGCGCTTCCCGCAGCGCTGACGCCGTCGGGATCGTGCGACGCGGGCGAGGAATCGTCAGTCGCGCGGTGGTTGGACGGCGCGCACCCGTTCGACGAGTTCCTGCCAGGGACCGGTGAGCTGCTGCTCGCCGAGGGTGGCTTCCTTGGGCGCGCATCGGATGCGGTAGACGTAGCGGTCGGGGACCGGTGGTCCTTGCGGGGTGTCGTCCCACGGGAGGCGGTCGAGCAGGACGATCCACCGGTCGACGTCGGGCTGCTCGTCGACGACGACCTCCCAGCGTCGGGTGAGACCGGCGACACCGCCGCTCCTCGTCACCGTGACCTTCATGCCGCGATGCTACTCCGCGAGCGTGGGCGCTGCCACGGCGCTCAGGCGGACGGCTCGATACCGACGAGCGCCCACGCCTGCCCGACCGCGGTGTGCTCCTCCGAGTCCGCACCGAACCTGGCGGCGGCCGCCGCGATCGTCGCCGCTGCGAAGGTCGCGAAGTCGGCGCGCTCCGACAGGCCACCGATGAGGGTGTCGTACCAGATGAGACCCGCACGTTCCCAGGCGTTGCCGCCCAGCGCGACGGCGAGCGTCGCGAACGCCCGGTTGGGGATGCCGGAGTTGAGGTGGACACCTCCGTTGTCGTCGGTCGTCTCGATGTAGTCGTCGAAGTGCGCCGGCTGCGGGTCCTTGCCGAGGACGTCGTCGTCGTAGGCCGTGCCCGGGGCGAGCATGGAGCGCAGGGCGTTGCCCTCGACCTCGTCGGTGAAGAGCCCTTCGCCGATGAGCCAGGACGCCGATGCCGCGTCCTCGCCGCGCGCGTGCTGTTCGACGAGGGCGCCGAAGACGTCTGACACGTGTTCGTTGAGCGCTCCGGGCTGCCCCTCGTAGACGAGGTTCGCCGTGTATTGCGTCACGCCGTGGGCCAGCTCGTGGCCGATGACGCTCAGGGAGCTCGTGAAGCTGCGGAAGACCTCGCCGTCGCCGTCGCCGAAGACCATCTGCTCGCCGTTCCAGAACGCGTTGTCGTAGTCGTCGCCGTAGTGCACCGTGGCGAGCAGGGGCAGCCCGCGGCCGTCGATGGAGTCGCGTGCGAACGCCTCGGCGAAGAGGGCGTGGGTGTCGCCGAGGCCGTCGTAGGCGGCGGAGACCGCGGTGTCGGTGGTGGCCGGCTCACCCTCCGAGCGGACGAGCGTGCCCGGGAGGGTCTCCGTCCGCCGGGCGTCGTGGATACTGCGCTGTGGTGGGCCGACCGGACGCTTGCCCGCGGTGGCGCTGCGGACGGGATCAGCGGCCCGCTCCGATCCGGGCTCCGGGAAGCGGTATGGTCGCGTGGCAAGCAGCGAGTACCGTGCGGCACTGGCGGCGCGTGCCAGCTGCGGGGCGTCGAGTTCGGCGATCCGCTCGAGCAACCAGGGCGGGACGATGCCGCACACGTGCCGAGGGGCCGGTGGCGGCGTGCTGGACGAAGGGTTCGGTGAGCCGTTCATGCGGTGATCCTGCCATAGCCCGCCGACACGGCGTACGGCTCGCTCGGCGCGCTGTGGACAGGGTGCCGAACGGGGCGGGAATAGCGCGGGTGTGAACGCCGTTGTCCTGAATATCCATGCAAACGCATGAAAGAACGAGTGGGAGCGCACGATGCAATTCGGAATCTTCACGGTGGGGGATGTCACCACCGACCCGACCACCGGGGTCACGCCCACCGAGCACGAGCGCATCGAGGCGATGGTCGCGATCGCCGTGAAGGCGGAGGAGGTCGGCCTCGACGTCTTCGCGACCGGCGAGCACCACAACCCGCCCTTCGTACCGTCGAGTCCCACGACCATGCTCGGCTACATCGCGGCGAAGACCACGGACCTCATCCTCTCGACGAGCACGACGCTCATCACCACGAACGACCCGGTGAAGATCGCCGAGGACTACGCCATGCTGCAGCACCTGGCCGGCGGCCGGGTCGACCTCATCATGGGCCGTGGCAACACGGGGCCCGTCTACCCCTGGTTCGGCAAGGACATCCGCGAGGGCATCAACCTCGCCATCGAGAACTACGCGTTGCTCCACCGCCTCTGGCGAGAGGACTACGTCGACTGGCAGGGCCAGTTCCGCACCCCGCTGCAGGGCTTCCAGTCCACGCCGCGACCGCTCGACGGCGTGCCGCCCTTCGTGTGGCACGGCTCCATCCGGAGCCCCGAGATCGCCGAGCAGGCGGCCTACTACGGCGACGGCTTCTTCGCGAACAACATCTTCTGGCCGAAGGAGCACTACATGCGCCTCATCCAGCTGTACCGTCAGCGGTTCGAGCACTACGGGCACGGCACGGCCGCGCAGGCGATCGTCGGACTCGGCGGTCAGGCGTTCATGGCGAAGAACTCGCAGGACGCCGTCGCCCAGTTCCGGCCGTACTTCGACAATGCTCCGGTCTACGGCCACGGGCCGACGCTCGAGGACTTCACCGAGCAGACGCCGCTCACCGTCGGCAGCCCGCAGCAGGTCATCGACCGGTACGCCGGCATGCGCGAGACCTTCGGCGACTACCAGCGTCAGCTGTTCCTCATGGATCACGCCGGGCTCCCGCTCGCAACGGTGCTCGACCAGCTCGAGATCCTCGGCGGCGAGGTCGTGCCGGTGCTGCGCAAGGAGTTCGCGAAGGACCGTCCGGCCGACGTGCCGGAGGCGCCGACGCACGCGTCGATGGTCGCGGCCGCTGAGGCGGAACTCGCCTCGCGCTCCGGTGCGGTCGAGACGAGCCGCGTCGCATCCGGTTCGGCGTTCGGCGCGGCGGCGGTCGGGGCGACCCGATGACCGCGAAGCGCACACTCGCCGTCGTGTCGGCCGGCCTCAGCCAGCCGTCGTCGACGCGCCTCCTCGCCGACCGCCTCCGCGACGCCGCCGTGGCACGCCTCGAGCAGGACGGGTACGAGGTCCGGACGACGTCGATCGAGCTGCGCGACCTCGCGCAGGACATCACGAACAACCTGCTGACCGGGTTCCCCAGTCCACGGTTGTCCGAGGCGATCGAGGCGATGACCGCAGCCGACGGCGTGATCGCGGTGACGCCGATCTTCTCCTCCAGCTACTCCGGCCTGTTCAAGTCGTTCTTCGACGTGGTGGAGCCGACGGCGTTGACCGGGGTGCCCGTCGTCCTCGGGGCGACGGGTGGGTCGGCCAGGCATTCGCTCGCCCTCGAATACGCCGTGCGTCCATTGTTCGCCTACCTGCGGGCGGTGACCGTGCCGACCGCCGTGTTCGCGGCCTCCGAGGACTGGGGGTCGGGCGACGCGCAGGTCAGTGCCCTGCCGGCGCGGATCGACCGCGCTGCCGGTAAGTTGAGCGCACTCGTGGCGGCCTCGGACCGTTCCGGGCGCCTGGACGACCCGTTCGCACTCGATCGCCCGTTCTCCGAGCTGCTCGGCGGTCTCGGGGCCTGATCGGACGGCTCCGTCCGACCGCCACGACGGGGCGGGGATCGCCGGGTGCGGTCCCCGCCCCCCGTCGTTCCCAGGCTCGGCGCCCCGGTCTTTGGGATACTGGTGGCGTGCGTCGCCGTCCGGCGTCGCCGGAGGGAGTGGTGGCCAGGTGATCCCCGGAGCGCGTCGACTCGGTTCGCTGCTGCAGCGTGCCTCCCGTGCCGCGGCGCTCGCCGTGGTGGCGGTGTCGCTCGGTGCCGGATCCGTCGTCCTGCCGCTCGCCGCATCCGCTCCCGCGTCGGCCGCCGGCGCCGGCACGATCGAGAGCCCGACCGACGGCGACACCGTCTACCGCGTCGATTACACCCTGGACGGTGAGCAGGTGAGCGGATTCGACGTCACCGGCACCGCCGACCCGGGTGCCGACGTCGTGCTGTCCTACTGGCGCTCGATCGACCTGTACGACTCGGCGAAGGCCTGCTTCAGCAGCTCGACGGCCGACGACGCGTCCTGCGACCTGCAGTCCACCGGCGGGACCGGTGCGACCGAGTTCCGCTTCGACGGGCAGTCGATCGAGGTCGGGAGCGACGGCGGATGGTCCACCAGGATCAACATGACCCAGTGGCTGCGCGGTGCGGAGGCGGGGGAGTACGACATCACCCTCGCCCTCGTGTCGACGAACGACGACGGCGGGGCGACGCTCGGCGACCCGGTCCGGCTCGTCTACGACTCCACGACGACCGCGGAGGCGGCGGAGGCCGCGGCCGAGCCCGCGCCGAGTGCCGGTGCCGGGCCGCCGCTCTGGGTCTGGCTGCTCCTCGCCTTCCTGGTCCTGGACCTCATCGCGCTCGCCCTCATCCTCGTGCTGCGTCGTCGGCGCCGGGTCGCAGCCACCGAGGCGGAGGAGCGGGCGAACGCGAAGCGGCGCTCGACGCACCGCGAACCTCCCACGCTCTGAACCTGCTAGAATCACAAGGTTGCCGTCGAACGGCCGCGGATCAAGAGAGCCCACGCATCAGGCGACGGGCACCGCGCAACGAACAGAGAGGGGATCACCACTATGGCGCTTGAAGGAGACCGTAAGAAGGCGATCATCGAAGAGTACGCAACCCACCCAGGTGACACCGGATCCCCCGAGGTCCAGGTGGCGGTCATGACCCGCCGCATCAAGGACCTCACCGAGCACCTCAAGGAGCACAAGCACGACCACCACTCGCGTCGTGGCCTGCTGCTCCTGGTCGGACAGCGTCGCCGCCTCCTCGGCTACCTCCAGGCCGTCGACATCGAGCGTTACCGCTCGCTGATCGAGCGCCTCGGACTCCGCCGCTAGGCAGCACTCTGAACCCTCCGCCAGCCCACGAGACCCACGGTCCCTGAGCCTGTCGAAGGGCGCTGACACCGCGAGCTTCTTCGTGACGGGCCGTCATCCTCCGGGATGGCGGCCCGTTCGTGTTGCGCCAGGAACCGGACAGCTGGAGGAAATCCTGTCGACGACTCGACCAGGGCCCACGTATCTGGCAAGGTCGAGAGTCGGCTTCGCGCGAGGCCACGAAGGACCGCACCACGGCAAGGAGCACCATGAGCATCTGGCGGACGAAGAGCATCGAGGACTCTCTCGCGGATTCCGGCATCGAGGGGCGCAGTCTGAAGCGGACCCTCGGCACCTGGGACCTCATGATCATGGGTGTCGCGGTCGCGGTCGGCGCCGGCATCTTCTCCGTCGGAGCCAAGGCCGCGGGCAACTACGCGGGCCCGTCCGTGTCGCTCGCGTTCATCCTCGCGGCCGTCACCTGTGCCCTCGCCATCATGTGCTACGCGGAGTTCGCCTCCACGGTGCCCGTCGCCGGCTCCGCCTACACCTTCACCTACGCCACCCTCGGTGAGCTCCTCGCGTGGATCATCGGGTGGGACCTCATCCTGGAGATGCTCACGGCGGCCGCCGTCATCGCCAAGTACTGGGGCATCTACCTCAGCAACGTCTTCATGCTCTGGGGCTGGGACGTGCCGAGCGAGCTCGACGTCTTCGGGCTCAAGGTCAGCTGGGGTGCGTTCGTCATCGTCGCGATCTTCACCACGCTGCTCGTCCTCGGGACGAAGCTGTCCTCGCGTGTCGCCAGTGTCTTCACGATCATCAAGGTCGCGATCGTCATCTTCGTCGTCGTCGTCGGTGCCTTCTTCGTCAAGGCGGCGAACTACACGCCGTTCATCCCCGACGAGGTCCCGACCAAGGGCGGGGCGTCCGACGCCTGGTCGCAGTCGCTGTTCTCCTTCATGACGGGGGCCGCGCCCGCGCAGTACGGCGTCTTCGGTCTGCTCGCCGGTGCCTCACTCGTCTTCTTCGCCTTCATCGGGTTCGACGTCGTCGCCACGAGCGCGGAAGAGGTCAAGAACCCGCAGCGCAACCTGCCACGCGGCATCTTCGGCGGCCTCGCCATCGTGACCGTCCTCTACGTCGGCGTGAGCCTCGTCCTCACCGGCATGGTGCCGTACACGACGCTCGCCGAGGCTGAGGACCCCTCGCTCGCGACGGCGTTCATCGCGGTGGGCGCGGACTGGGCGGCGCAGGTGATCTCGATCGGCATCCTCGCCGGCCTGACGACCGTCATCATGGTGCTCCTGCTCGGCCTCGCCCGTGTGGTCTTCGCCATGAGCCGCGACGGCCTGCTCCCGCGCTCGCTCAGCGTCACCTCCGAGAAGCGCAAGACACCCGTGCGGGTGCAGCTCATCGTCGGCGCGCTCGTCGCGCTGATCGCCGGCCTGACCGACGTGGGCATCCTCGAGGAGATGATCAACATCGGGACGCTCTCCGCGTTCGTGCTCGTCAGCATCGCGGTGATCGTGCTGCGGAAGAAGTACCCGAAGCTGCCGCGGGCGTTCCGCGTCCCGTGGTCGCCGTTCCTCCCGATCCTCTCAGCGGTGCTCTGCGTCTGGCTCATGCTCAACCTGACGACGCTCACCTGGGTGCGGTTCCTCGTCTGGCTGGCGCTCGGCTTCATCATCTACTTCGCCTACAGCCGCCGGCACTCCATCGTCGGCAAGAAGGCGCGGGGCGAGCTCGTCGAGTGACGCCCGTGTCTGTGTCCGTCGCCGTCGCCGTCGTGCGGTCAGGGCTGCGCTGAGCCGGTCGACGGTCACGCCCAGGCCGACGGCGATGACGATCGAGACGGCGGTCGCGAGTACCGGCTGATCCGGGAGGAACCGGCCGACGACGGCTCCGACGCCCACGTTCCACAGTGCCCAGGCGAGCCCTGCGAGGACGGTGATCGGCAGGTACCGACGGGGGCGGAGGCCACTCGCCCCGGCGACGAGGTTGACCGCGATGCGCGCGAACGGGATGTAGCGCGCGGTGAGGATGGCTGCAGCGGCGCGGCGCTCGAGCGCGACGCCCGCACGTCCGATCGCGCCCGCGATCCGCGGGCGCCGCATCCAGGCGAACCGTGTGGTCCCGATCCGTCTTCCGAGGAGGTAGCAGGACACGTCGCCGGTCACGGCGCCCGCCCAGGCCACGCCGATGAGGAGGGCGAGGTCCGGCGAGCCGCTCGACGCCGAGATCGCTCCGAGCGCCGTCACCGCGGTCTCGCTCGGCAGGACGACCAGGAAGGCGTCGGCGACCGTCAGCAGGTACAGCGCCGGGAACACCCAGCCCGACGCGGCGATCTCGAGCAACCACGCCGTGATCGCCGTCTGCAGCTCATCGACCCATGCCATGCCGCGATTCTCGCTCGACCGGGTGAACGGCGCGTGACGTCCCCTGGGGCCAGGGTGGTCCTCGCCCGGGAAGCGTGTGAGCATGGAGGTCGGCGGAAGCCGGCGGAGGAGGCATCATGGCGAGGTTCGTGCGGTTCGATCGGTTCGGCGGTCCTGAGGTGTTCCACCTCGTGGAGGGTGACATCCCGGTGCCCGGCCACGACGAGGTCCGCGTCCGTGTCCTGGTCGCAGGCCTCAACCCCGTCGACCACAAGCTCGCGGCATCACCCGAAGCGCTCGCCTCCTTCGGCCGAGACGTCCCGAGCGGGAACGGCAACGACTTCGCCGGGGTGGTGGACGGCGTGGGGAGCGGTGTCCAGGGATTCGCGACGGGCGACCACGTGTACGGCGGACACCGGTTCCACGCGCAGGCGGACTTCCTCATCGCTCCGGCCGGCATCCTCCATCACGTGCCGGACGGGCTCACCATCGAGCAGGCCGGCGCCCTCGACATCGCGGGACGCGCGGCGATCGCATCGGTCGCCGCCGTCGGCGTCCAGCAGCCGGACACGGTGCTCGTGAGTGCTGCGGCCGGCGGGGTCGGCGTGCTCGCGGCGCAGCTCGCCAGGCGGACGGGCGCGGTCGTGCTCGGCACCGCCGGCGAGGCCAATCAGGAGTTCCTCCGCGGTCTCGGCATCATCCCCGTCCAGTACGGCGACGGGCTGCGCGAGCGTGTCCTCGAGGCGGCCCCTGGCGGGATCACCGCCGTCATCGACACCCACGGCCGGCCCACCCTCGAGCTGGCGCGCGACCTCGGCGTCGCGCCGGAGCGGGTCAACACGATCGCGGACCGTCCGTTTGCAGCCGAGCACGGGTTCCGCGGCGTCGGCGGACAGGACGCGACGCTCGACGAGCTGGCAGCGCTCGGCGAGTCGATCGCGCGGGGTGAGATCGTCCTCCCCATCGACAGCGTGTGGCCCATCGAGCGGGTCGTCGACGCCTACCGCCACCTCATCGACGGTCACGTCCGCGGGAAGGTCGTCCTCGTCACCTCGTGACGTCGCGGCGCGACCCGGTCGGGTCGCTCCGAGGGGGCTCCGGGTCGAAGGCCCGCTTGCGACTGAAGATGAACGCCGCGCGGGGTTCGATGAGCGGTCTCGTGATGCGGCGCACGGGTCCGCTGGAGAGTACGACGACGATCAGGACCGACAGCACCAGGAGGCCGACGAGGACGAGCTCGGGGCTGCCCGTGTCGGTGAGGACGCCCGACTCACGCAGGGGGTAGAGCACGAAGGAGTGCAGCAGGTAGACGTACATCGTCGACTGTCCGTACCGGGTGATCCACGACTGGCCGCGGGGGACGAGCGCGAAGAACGCCGCGGTGAGGACGACGGCCAGCAGGATCGCCGCGAGTCGCACCAGGCCGCCCGTCCCGTCCTCGTTGCCGAGCGCGGTGTACCCCCGGTCGTAGAAGAACCAGTAGCGCAGGTCGATGCGCCGCCACAGGTCGATCCCGACGACGAGGACGACCGCCCACACGATGAGGACGGCGGCGGCAGCGATCCGGATCCACCAGGCCCTCGTTCGGACGAGACGCCAGCGGTCGACGAGCCGCCACCGGTTGATCTGCCACCCGAGCACGAAGAACGGCAGGATCCCGAGCGCGCGTGAGAGCGAGAACGTGCTGTCGACGTTGTCGAGGTAGCCGACGCCGATCGAGATCACCACGCTCCAGAGCAGTGGCCAGCGCAGGAGTGCGAGATAGGGCAGGACGAGGCGGAAGATGCCGAGCGCGAGGAGGAACCAGAGGGTCCACGACGGTTGGGTCGGGTTGAACGCGCGTTTGCCCTCGACGAGGAACTGCACGAGGGACCAGATCCCCTCCATGATCAGGTAGGGCAGGAGGATGTCCGTGATCACCCGACGCATCTGTCGACGTCCGGGAGGGGCCGACTTCGAGAAGTACCCGCTGATGATCGCGAACGCCGGCATGTGGAAGGCGTAGAGGAACAGGTACACGACGAGCGCGGGGTCGGACTCGGAGGTCAGGCGCTGGATCGCGTGGCCCATGACCACGAGCGTGATGCACGCGAAACGGGCGTTGTCCCAGAACGGGACGCGCTGCTTCGGGCGAGCGGCTGCCGGCGCGGGATGCGTCAACGTCACCTCCTGGGGTCCGCACCAGCGTAGCCCGGGGCGGCCCGTGCGACGACGGGGCCCGGGCGCCGGGCTCAGGATGGCGTAGCGTTGGATGGTTGCATGAGAGCGGAGGACCGGATGGCTGAACGCGGTCTGAAGACCTCGCTGATCAGCTTCGCGCCGTCGCCCAAGCGCTGGCCGGCCGCCCTCACAGCCGCGATAGCGATGGCCGTGCCGGTCGCGGTCGCGACGTTCTTCGGACTCACGCCGCTCGGCCTGCTCACCGGCCTCGGGGCGTTCACCGCGCTCTACTGCGCGCCGCTCAGCCGTCGGGACCGTCTGCGGGTGCTGCCGCTCATCGGAGCCGGACTCGTCACGGCCGCGGCGCTGGGCGTCGCGATGTCGGGTTCGCGGCCGCTGACCGCGATCGGTCTCATCGTCGTCGGGACGGTGGTGATCTGGCTGGTGCAGGGCATCGTCCTCGGCCCGCCGGGCGCGCTGTTCTTCATCCTCGTGTTCGGCATCGCCGGCCACCTGACCGCGCCCGTCCCGATCGGCGGCGCTGGTCTCGACGGCGGACTGGTGATCCTGCTCGTGGCGGCCGGTTCCGCCTTCGCCTTCCTGGTGGTCGTCGTGCCGTTGCTCGTGCCGGCCGTCCGCCGCGGCGCGGGGAGGCCGACGCCGATGCGCGTGCTGTTCCCGGAGTACCGGCTGAGCGCGACCGACCGCCGGATCGCGACGCGCCTGACGGTCGCGCTGGCGATCAGTGCGGTCCTCGGAGCGGTCCTCGGCCTCGGTCACGGGTACTGGATCGCGGGGTCCGCCGTCGCGATCCTCAGCGTCGGGCACTCGCGCACCCTGAGCGCGACCCGCGGCGTGCACCGCGTGCTCGGGACGGTCGTCGGCGCCGGGATCTTCCTCGCCGTGGCCTCGCTCCAGCCGCACGGCTACGTCCTCGCACTCGTGCTGGCCGCCCTGCAGTTCACGATCGAGCTCGTCGTCATCCGGCACTACGCGTTGGCGCTCGTCTTCATCACGCCGCTCGTGCTCATCATCAGCACGTCCTCGTCGACACAGCCGGTGCTCGCGATCGTGGGGGAGCGCGTGCTCGACACCCTCCTCGGAGCGGCCGTCGCGATGCTCCTCCTGGTCGTGTCCTGGGGACGCGACCGCCGGCGCGCGGCGTCTCCGGACACCCCTGGCAGCCCGCCCATCACCTGAGGATCCGTGTCGTTCCGGGGATCGCCGGACCCCCCTCTGCTAGGCTGGCCGACGGCGGACCGTGATGGTCCGCTCCGCGCACAGCCAGCCGACAGGAAGCTGGTCCTCGGTGGTGTATCCCTCGCGATCCGCGGGTGGTGTTCTACTGGTGGCCAGCCAAGTCCCGGAAGACCGGGCGGCTTGAGCAAGTACTGCGGCTGTGTTGCGCGCTGCATCATGCACGACCGCGCTCGACGGCGCGTCCATTCGGGACGCGCGGCCCGTCACTCGACGGGAGCGCACACGTACGAAGGAGAGACCTGTGGAAGGTCCAGAAATCAAGTTCGCCGAGGCCGTTCTCGACAACGGCAAGTTCGGCAAGCGCACGGTCCGGTTCGAAGCCGGCCGCCTCGCGCAGCAGGCACAGGGCGCGATCGCCGCGTACCTCGACGAAGAGACCATGCTCCTCTCGGCCACCTCGGCCGGAAAGCACCCCAAGGACAACTTCGACTTCTTCCCCCTCACGGTGGACGTCGAGGAGCGCTCCTACGCCGCCGGCAAGATCCCCGGTTCGTTCTTCCGTCGTGAGGGCCGCCCCTCGACCGAGGCGATCCTCGTCTGCCGCCTCATCGACCGGCCGCTGCGCCCGTCGTTCGTCACCGGCCTCCGCAACGAGGTCCAGATCGTCATCACCGTCCTCTCGATCGCTCCGGGTGAGTTCTACGACGCCCTCGCGATCAACGCGGCGTCGATGTCCACCCAGATCTCGGGTCTGCCGTTCTCCGGTCCGATCGGCGCCGTCCGTCTCGCGCTGATCCCCGGCCAGGCCGGCGAGGCCGACCAGTGGGTCGCCTTCCCGAAGGTCGACCAGCTCGAGGAGGCCGTCTTCGACATCGTCGTCGCCGGTCGCATCGTGACCGACGCCAACGGCAACGAAGACGTCGCGATCATGATGGTCGAGGCGGAAGCCACCGAGAACAGCTGGAACCTCATCAAGGGCGGCGCCACGAAGCCCGACGAGGCGGTCGTCGCGGCCGGCCTCGAGGCCTCCAAGCCGTTCCTCAAGCAGCTCGTCAAGGCGCAGAGCGAACTCGCCGCTCAGGCGGCCAAGGAGATCGCGGCCTACCCCGTGTTCCTCCCGTACACGCAGGAGAGCTACGACACCGTCGCCGGTCTCGCACACGACGAACTGGTGAACGTCTACCAGATCGCCGACAAGATCGAGCGCCAGAACGCCGACGACGCCCTCAAGGACCGCGTCAAGGCGGAGATCACCGAGCGCGTCGAGGCCGGTTCGCTCGACGCCGAGGTGCTCACGCAGTTCTCGGCGGCGTACAAGTCCGTCTCGAAGGTCGTCATGCGCGGCCGTGTCCTCCGCGAGGGCATCCGCATCGACGGTCGTGGCCTGACCGACATCCGTCCGCTCGACGCCGAGGTGCAGGTCATCCCGCGCGTCCACGGTTCCGCGATCTTCCAGCGCGGCGAGACCCAGATCCTGGGTGTCACCACGCTGAACATGCTCAAGATGGAGCAGCAGATCGACTCGCTGTCGCCGGTCACGAAGAAGCGCTACCTGCACCACTACAACTTCCCGCCCTACTCGACCGGTGAGACCGGCCGGGTCGGTTCGCCGAAGCGTCGCGAGATCGGGCACGGCTTCCTCGCCGAGCGCGCCCTCGTGCCGGTGCTGCCGAGCCGCGAGGAGTTCCCCTACGCGATCCGTCAGGTCTCCGAGGCCCTCGGGTCCAACGGTTCGACCTCGATGGGTTCCGTCTGCGCCTCGACCCTGTCGCTGCTGAACGCCGGTGTGCCGCTCCGCGCACCCGTCGCCGGTATCGCCATGGGCCTCATCTCCGATGTCGTCGACGGCGAGACCCGCTACGCGGCCCTCACCGACATCCTCGGCGCCGAAGACGCCCTGGGCGACATGGACTTCAAGGTCGCCGGTACCTCCGAGTTCGTCACGGCCATCCAGCTCGACACGAAGCTCGACGGCATCCCGACCTCGGTCCTGACCGGTGCGCTCCAGCAGGCCAAGGACGCCCGCACGACGATCCTCTCCGTGCTGAACGCGGCGATCGACGCCCCCGACGAGATGGCGCCGACCGCGCCTCGCGTCATCAGCGTCCAGATCCCCGTCGACAAGATCGGTGAGCTGATCGGCCCGAAGGGCAAGACGATCAACTCGATCCAGGACGAGACCGGCGCCGACATCTCCATCGAGGAGGACGGCACCGTCTACATCGGCGCCGTCGACGGTCCGTCGGCCGAGGCCGCCCGTGCCCAGGTCAACGCGATCGCGAATCCCACCAACCCGGAGGTCGGCGAGCAGTTCCTCGGAACCGTCGTCAAGATCGCCGCGTTCGGCGCGTTCGTCTCGCTGCTCCCGGGGAAGGACGGCCTGCTGCACATCTCCGAGGTCCGCAAGCTCGCCGGTGGCAAGCGCGTGGAGAACGTCGAAGACGTGCTCGGCGTCGGCCAGAAGATCCTCGTCGAGATCACGAAGATCGACGACCGCGGCAAGCTCTCGCTCGCTCCGGTCGTCGCCGATGAGGCCGACACGCACGGCAGCGACGCTGCCAGCGAGGGCCCCGAAGCTCCGGCCGAGGGCTAAGTCTCACCAGCTGCACCCGAACGCCCGTCCCGCTTCCGCGGGGCGGGCGTTCGCCGTTGCGCGGAGTGTCGACGGTTGAGCGCCAGGGCGATCCGGCGTAGCCTCGGACCACCTCGCGATGACGCGAGGGCACGGCATCGCTCACGAGGCACCGCCGTGAGGTCACCGAACTCAAGGCGGCGTGCATCGTGTCGATGGAGACTCACACCCAATTCCCGCAGGATTCCGACGAGCGGGGCGGTGATGCACGCGAACCGGTCCCGGTCGACCACGGGTGCGTTCAGCTCCTCGATCCGGAGGGCGTCCGTCAGGAGGACGCCCTCTATGACCTCTTCGTCGCCGACCTCGGTCACACCGAGCTCCTTGCGCTCTATGAGGACATGGTCGTCACACGTCGCATCGACACGGAGGCGACGGCTCTGCAACGGCAGGGCGAGATCGGTCTATGGCCACCGTCGCTCGGGCAGGAGGCCGCCCAGGTGGGGTCGGCGCGGGTCCTGCGGCGCGGGGACTTCGTCTTCACGAGCTACCGCGAACAGGCCGTCGCCTATTGCCGTGGCGTCGAACTCGACCAACTGATGGCGATGTGGCGGGGGACCGCGCTGTCGGGCTGGGACCCGTTCGCGGTCGGCATGGCGACGCCGGCGGTCATCATCGGGGCCCAGACGCTCCATGCGACGGGCTACGCGATGGGCTGTCAGCGCGACGGGTCCGACGCGGTGGCCGTGGCCTACTTCGGCGACGGGGCGACGAGTCAGGGCGACGTGAACGAGGCGCTGGTGCTGGCCGCGAGCTTCCAGGCACCCGTGGTCTTCTTCTGCCAGAACAACCAGTACGCGATCTCCGAGCCCGTCGGGCTGCAGGCCCAGCGCCCCATCGCGGACCGGGCACCGGGCTTCGGGGTGCCGAGCATGCGGGTCGACGGCAACGACGTGCTCGCCGTGACGGCGGCGATGCGGATCGCCGTCGACCGCGCACGGTCCGGTGGTGGGCCGACCTTCATCGAGGCCGTCACTTACCGTATGGGACCGCACACCACCTCGGATGATCCGACGCGGTACCGGGACGAGAGCGAGGTCGCGTCGTGGCGTGCGAAGGATCCGATCACCCGTCTCGAGCGTCTGCTGGAGTCCGAGGGGGTCCTCGACGAGACGGCCCGAGCCCACGTCGCGTCCGTCGCCGACACGGCGGCCGCCCGGGTCCGTGCGGGGTGCCTCGCGCTGCCTGCTCCTGACCCGCTCTCGCTCTTCGACGAGGTCTACGCCACCGCCCACCCCGGGCTCGAACGGCAACGCGAGGAGTACCGCTCGTACCTCGCGATGTTCGACGGTGGTGCCCGATGACCACGCTCACCCTCAGCAAGGCGATCAACACCGGACTGCACCACGCCCTCGCCGATGACGACCGGGTCCTGTTGCTCGGCGAGGACATCGGCCGACTCGGTGGGGTGTTCCGGGTGACCGACGGCCTCCAGGCGGAGTTCGGTGCCGATCGCGTCGTCGACATGCCGCTGGCGGAGTCCGCGATCGTCGGAGCGGCGATCGGTCTGGCGTTCCGGGGCTTCCGCCCGGTGTGTGAGATCCAGTTCGACGGGTTCATCTATCCGGGGTTCGACCAGATCGTCGCGCAGTTGGCGAAGCTGCACTACCGGACGAAGGGGGCCGTTCGGATGCCGGTCACCATCCGGGTGCCGTACGGCGGAGGCATCGGCGCCGTCGAGCACCATTCCGAGTCCCCGGAGGCGTATTTCGCGCACACGGCGGGACTGCGCGTGGTGACGTGTTCGGATCCCCAGGACGCGCACACCATGATCCGTCAGGCGATCGCGTGCGACGACCCGGTGCTGTTCTTCGAGCCGAAGCGGCGGTACTGGACGAAGGGCGAGGTGCTCGACGACCTTCCCGCCGATCCGCTCGCGTTCACCCGTGCGCGGACGGTTCGCGCCGGCACGGACGCGACGTTGGTCGCCTACGGACCGCTCGTCCAGACGGCGCTCGAAGCTGCGGAGGCCGCGGCCGACGAGGGCGTCGACCTGGAGGTGATCGACCTCCGATCCCTCGCGCCCCTCGACGTCGACGCCGTCGCGGTCTCGGTCGAGAAGACCGGGCGACTCGTCATCACGCACGAGGCGCAACGCTCCGGCGGCGTCGGAGCCGAGCTGGCGGCCTCGATCACCGAACGCTGCTTCGACCTCCTCGAGGAGGCCCCGGTGCGGGTGACGGGGTTCGACACGCCCTATCCCGCGTCGGCGCTCGAGGACCACTTCCTCCCGGATCTCGACCGGATCCTGGACGGGGTGGATCGCGCACTGGGACGTCGGTCCTCCACCTCGGACGTCGGCAGGGCCGATGCCCGGCCCGTGACCGGTGGGGAGGGACGGCGATGAAGCGCTTCTCCCTGCCCGACCTCGGTGAAGGTCTGACCGAGAGCGAACTCGTGTCCTGGCGCGTCGCCGTCGGCGACCACGTCGAGCTCAACCAGGTGATCGCCGAAGTCGAGACCGCGAAGGCGCTCGTCGAACTGCCCGCGCCGACCGCCGGCGTGGTCACGAGGCTCCACGTCGAACCGGGGACGACGGTCCTCGTCGGCGAGGCGCTCGTCGACTTCGCGCCCGATGGTGAGACCGCTCCGTCCCCGTCGGTCCTCGGGGCCGGCAGGGCGGAGGCCGACAGCCCGAGTGGGGCGGCGGACCGCGAGCCGGTCCTCGTCGGCTACGGCCCTCGCACGGCGAGCGGTGAACGGCCACGGCGTCGTGCCCGGTCCGTGGGCGATGACGCACCCGCCCGGGCGCACACCGCTCCGATGCCGGAGCGTGCCCGGCCCCGCGCGACGCCACCGGTCCGACGACTCGCGCGCGATCTGGGCGTCGACCTCGGAACGCTCGTCGGCACCGGCGTCGGTGGTCGGATCGCGCGTGAGGAGGTCGAGCGCGCTGCGACCAGCCTGAGTGGGCAGCTGCCGGAGCGTGCTCGCGGAGCGGGAGGAACACCGGCCGGGACCCCGGAAGCGCCGGCCACGGCGGCCGACGGGTCGGTTCGTCGACCGATCACGGGGGTCAGACGCCGCACCGCCGAGGCGATGGTGAGCAGCGCGTTCACGGCTCCCCACGTGACGGAGTTCCTGACGGTCGACGTGACACCGACGATGTCCCTGCTGGACGCGCTCGCCCGCTCGCCTCGGACCGGCGACCACCGGGTCAACATCCTGACCGTCCTCGCCAAGGCGGTCTGCATCGCCGTGAGACGCACCCCCGCGGTCAACGCGAGCTGGGACGAGGCGGCCGGTGAGATCGTCGAGTACGGGCACGTCGGACTCGGGATCGCCGCAGCGACGCCGCGGGGTCTGCTCGTCCCGAACATCGCACGGGCGGAGGAGCTCAGCCTGTTCGAACTCGCGGACGCCGTGGCGGACCTCGTGCGCACGGCCCGCGAGGGACGCACCGCTCCGGCGGAACTGCGAGGGGGGACGATCACGATCTCCAACGTCGGCGTCTTCGGCGTCGATGCGGGGACGCCCATCCTCAACCCCGGTGAGGCGGCGATCATCGCGCTCGGTGCCGTCCGTCGCCGGCCGTGGGAGTTCGAGGGGCAGGTCGCGCTGCGACACGTCGTGACGCTGTCGCTGTCGTTCGACCATCGACTCATCGACGGGGAGCAGGGGTCCCGGTTCCTCGTCGACCTCGGGACGATGCTGTCCGATCCGGCGATGGTCCTGACGATGGTGTGAGCGTTGTGACCAGGCCCGCGCGCTCGCCCGCCCGCCCGGGTGGCCGTTCGGGCCTGGACGCGACGACCACGACGTGGCATCGTGCATCGTGTACGCATCGGGAATCAGCGAAGGAGCGGCTCATGGTCACGTACAGGGATGTCTTCAGCGGTTTCTCGGTCGACGACATCGACGCGGCGAGGACGTTCTACCGGGACGTCCTCGGGCTCACCGTCACGGACAACGCCATGGGGTTCCTGGACCTCTCGCTCCCCGCCGGTGGGTCGGTGCTCGTCTACGACAAGCCGGACCACGCGCCGGCCTCGTTCACCGTGCTGAACCTCGTGGTCGACGACATCGACACGGCGGTCGACGAGCTGCAGGCGCGCGGTGTGGTGACGAAGCTCTACCCGGACGACGTCCTGCCGACGGACGCGAAGGGGATCATGCGCGGGAACGGCCCGGACATCGCCTGGTTCACCGATCCAGCGGGGAACGTCCTGTCCGTGCTCGTCGACTGACCCTGGCCCGCTTCCTCACGCGGCGAGCAGGGCGGCCAGCGCCATCCGCTCGAGCGTCGAGCGCACGGCCTCGCGGTCGGGTGGCCCGGCCTCGTTCCTGCCGAGGGAGGTGCTGTGGGACGTGGAGTTGATCAGTCCGAAGCCCGCCAGCGCGCGGACCCGCAGTTCCGTCGCGGGGATCGTGGGATGCAGCGTCGTGAGGACGTCCACCCACCGCTCGACGTACCGCCGCTGGAGGGTGCGGACCGTGCGACGGTCGTCCGGTGCCAGGCTGTCGAGGTCGTGGTCCTGGATACGGATCACGTCGGGGTCGTCGAGGGCGAAGGCCACGTGGAAGGCGACCAACGAACGCAGCGCCCGATCGCCGTCCGGAGCCTGCTCGACCTCGCGGGTCCCGCCCTCGAGCAGGTCCTGACTGACGCCGACGAGGAGTGCTGCGAGGACGGCCTGCTTGCTCGGGAAGTGGCGGTAGACGGCGGGTCCGCTCATGCCGACGGCCGTTCCGAGGTCCTCCATCGACACCCCGGCGAAGCCGCGCTCGGCGAACAGTCCGGCCGCCGACCGCAGGAGGGCCGAACGGCGGGCCGCTTTCGCCTCCGAGCGTCCGAGGTGCGGCGGGTTCGGGGACGGTGTGTCACGACCGGTCATCGGATCTCCTCGGGGTGGACTTTTTCAGTTAATGAACTGTAACCTCTCTTTCAGTGAGTGATGAGTAACTGAACGCACTCACGGTCGACGACGACAGGAGCCCGAGTGCCCACCCTCATGAGCGGTGCCGATCCCACCTCAGCCCGATTCCGCGAGCAGGAGGCGGCGCAGCGGGAGCTCGTGACGGAGCTCGAACAGACGATGGCGACCGCGGCCCTGGGCGGACCGGAGGCGTCGCGGGCCCGGCATGTCGCCCGGGGGAAGCTGCTGCCGCGGGATCGGGTCGACCGCCTGCTCGACGAGGGGAGCCCATTCCTGGAGATCGCGCCCTTGGCCGCCCACGGCATGTACGACGACGCGACTCCCGGCGCCGGGGTCATCGCCGGGATCGGCCTCGTCCACGGACGACACGTGCTCGTCGTGTCGAACGATGCGACCGCGAAGGGTGGCTCGTACTTCCCGATGACGGTGAAGAAGCACCTCCGGGCCCAGGAGATCGCGGCTGCGAACCGATTGCCCTGCCTGTACCTCGTCGACTCCGGGGGAGCGAACCTCCCGACGCAGGACGAGGTCTTCCCCGATCGGGACCACTTCGGCCGGATCTTCTTCAACCAGGCCAGGATGTCGGCGGCCGGCATCCCGCAACTCGCCGCCGTGCTCGGCTCCTGCACCGCCGGAGGCGCGTACGTCCCCGCGATGAGCGACGAGAACGTGATCGTGCGCGGCCAGGGCACGATCTTCCTCGGCGGTCCACCCCTCGTGAAGGCCGCGATCGGCGAGGTCGTGACCCCGGAGCAGCTCGGCGGCGGTGACCTCCACGCCCGGGTGTCGGGCGTCACCGACCACCTCGCGGACGACGACGCGCACGCGCTCGACATCCTCCGGGACGCCGTCGCGACGCTGCCGGCGCCCCACGCGCGCGCGTGGGAGGTGCGTCCGAGCGTGCCACCGGTCGTCCCGGAGGCGGAGCTGTACGGCGTCGTCCCGGCGGAATTGCAGACGGCCTACGACGTCCGCGAGGTGATCGCGCGGCTCGTGGACGGCAGCGACTTCTCGGAGTTCAAGCGCGAGTACGGCGAGACCCTCGTGACCGGGTTCGCCAGGTTGCACGGGCACCCCGTCGGCATCATCGCGAACAACGGCGTCCTCTTCAGCGAGTCGGCCCTGAAGGGCGCCCACTTCATCGAGCTCGCCGACCAGCGCGGCATCCCGTTGCTGTTCCTCCAGAACATCTCGGGCTTCATGGTCGGCAGTGACGCCGAGGCCGGAGGCATCGCCAAACACGGCGCGAAGATGGTCACCGCGGTCGCGACCACCCGGGTGCCGAAGCTGACGGTCGTGATCGGCGGTTCGTTCGGCGCCGGCAACTACTCCATGTGCGGCCGGGCCTACGACCCACGCTTCCTCTGGATGTGGCCGGGCGCGCGCATCTCCGTGATGGGCGGACAGCAGGCGGCGAGCGTCCTCGCGACCGTCAAGCGCGACCAGCTCGAGGCACGCGGCGAGACGTGGACCGCCCAGGCGGAGGAGGACTTCCGGGCGCCGATCCTCGCCGACTTCGAGGAGCAGGGCAACCCGTACTACTCGACCGCACGACTCTGGGACGACGGCATCATCGACCCCGCCCGGACCCGCACGGTCCTCGGACTCGCGCTCGAGGTGTGCTCCCGCGCGCCCCTGCCAGAACCCGGCTTCGGCCTGTTCAGGATGTGACGGCATGACGACCCAGACACCGAACCGGCCGGGCCAGACATGCGCCCGTCCCTTCCGCTCCGTCCTCGTCGCGAACCGCGGCGAGATCGCCTGTCGCGTGATCCGTACGCTCAAGGCGATGAGCATCGAGAGCATCGCGGTCTTCAGTGACGCTGACCGCGACGCCCCGCACGTCCGGCTCGCGGACCGCGCCGTCCGACTCGGACCCGCGCCGGCCTCGGACAGTTATCTCGACGTCGACGCCGTCGTCCGTGCCGCCGTCTCGACCGGGGCCGAGGCGGTGCACCCGGGGTACGGCTTCCTGTCCGAACAGCCCGCGCTCGCGAGGGCGCTCGCCGCTGCCGGGATCGTCTTCATCGGCCCGGACGAGCGCGCCCTGGTCCTCATGGGCGACAAGATCCGGGCGAAGGACCACGTCGCGGCACGAGGTGTCCCGATCATCGAGGGTGTCGCCGACGCCTCGCTCGACGACGAAGCGCTCGTCAGCGCGGGCGTCGCCATCGGCTTCCCGCTCATCGTCAAACCGGCGGGCGGTGGCGGCGGCAAGGGGATGCAGGTGGTGGAGCGCGCCGAGGAGCTCCCATCGGCCATCGCCTCCGCGCATCGGGTGGCCGAGGCGGCCTTCGGCGACGCCACCCTCCTCCTCGAGCGGTTCGTCGTGAGGCCCCGGCACATCGAGGTGCAGGTGCTCGCGGACGCCCACGGTGCAGTCGTGCACCTGGGGGAGCGCGAATGCTCGCTCCAGCGTCGGCACCAGAAGGTGATGGAGGAGTCCCCGTCGCCACTCATCGACGACCGGCAGCGGGCCCGACTCGGCGAGGCGGCCTGCACGGTCGCCCGGAGCGTCGGCTACCGGGGTGTGGGGACCGTCGAGTTCCTCGTCGCCGACGACCGACCGGACGAGTTCGCCTTCCTCGAGATGAACACGCGGCTGCAGGTGGAGCATCCGGTCACCGAGCTCGTCACGGGGCTCGACTTCGTGGAGTGGCAGGTGCGCGTCGCCGCCGGTGAACCGCTGACGATGACGCAGGACGACGTCGTCCTGCGTGGTCACGCGGTGGAAGCACGGCTGTACGCGGAGGACCCGTCGAGCGGCTTCCTGCCCCAGACCGGGGTGCTCGAGCGGGTGCGACTGCCGGAGGGCACGGGGGTCCGTGTCGACGGCGGCATCGTCGCCGGGCAGTTCGTCGGCCCCTGGTACGACCCCATGCTCGCGAAGATCGTGTGCTGGGCCGAGGATCGCGAGACCGCGCTCCGGCGACTCGACGCGGCGCTCGCGGCGACGGTGGTCTTCGGCGTCCGCACGAACCTCGGCTTCCTCCGACGGCTCCTTTCCGACGAGGACGTCCTCGCGGGACGACTCCATACGGGTCTCATCGCCGACCTGCTCGACGACAGCCCGCCCGCCACGACGTCCGAGCGCGTCCTGACCGCCGCGGCGCTCGCCGAAATGGACGACCGGCGATCCGAGGCCGCAGCGCGGACCGCCGGACTCGGGACGCCGTGGTCGGATCCGGGTGGGTGGCGCCTCGGCGCGGCAGCACCGACGCGACAGCATCTGCGTCTGGAGGACGGACGCATCGTGCGCATCGAGGTGCGTGGGTCGATCGACGACGCGAGCGTTTCCGTCGATGACGCGGCACCGGCCCGGGCCGCGGTCCTCAGCCGGTCGGACGGCACCCTGCGGTTCGAGCACGACGGTGTCAGCACCCCGTTGGAGACCGTCCGCGTGGGGGACGAGCGATGGATCGCGCTCGACGGTGCCATCAGTGTGGTCGAGGTGGTCCCGCGTGAGGCGCTCCCGGCCGGCGGGGATCCGACCGCGGCCGGGGCGGTCGATCCGGAGGTGCGGACGCCGATGCCCGGCACCGTCACCGCCGTGCACGTCACGAGCGGCGACAGCGTCACGGCCGGTCAGCCGCTGGTCACCGTCGAAGCGATGAAGATGGAGCACCTCCTCACCGCCACGACCGACGGCACGGTCACCCTCCACGTCGCCACGGGTGGCACGGTCGCCACCCGTCAGTCGGTCGCGACGATCGCCGCAGACCCCGTCGCAGCCCACCTGAACGCAGCCCCAACCGATGCAGCACCCACGAACGGAGCATCAGCATGAACACCGAGCTCAGCCCCGAGCACCAGCGGATCGTCGACACGGTCAAGGCGTTCGCCGACGAGGTCGTCGCGCCCGCCGCCTATCAGTACGACACCGAACGCCGCCTGCCGTACGACATCATCGCGCAGATGGGGGAGCTCGGACTCTTCGGGCTGCCGTTCCCGAAGGAACTCGGCGGTGGGGGGATGGACTACTTCGCGCTCTGCCTCGCCGTCGAGCAGCTCGGACGCGTCGACCAGAGCATCGGCGTCACCCTCGAGGCCGGCGTCGGCCTCGGAGCCATGCCGATCTACCTGTACGGCACCGACGCCCAGCGCGAGGAATGGATCCCGCAGCTCGCGAGCGGGCAGGCGCTCGCCGCGTTCGGCCTCACCGAGGCGCGAGCCGGCAGCGACGCGGGCGCGACGGAGACCACCGCCGAGCTCGTCGACGGCGAGTGGGTGATCAACGGCACGAAGCAGTTCATCACCAACTCCGGGAGCGAGATCACCCGGCTCGTGACGGTGACGGCGGTCACGGGGGAACGGGTCCGATCCGACGGGCGGGTGACGAAGGAGCTGTCGTCGATCCTCGTACCGGTCCCGACGCCGGGCTTCACCGCGCTGCCACCGTACGACAAGGTCGGGTGGCACACCTCCGACACCCACCCGCTGCGGTTCGAGGACGTCCGCGTACCGGAGGGCAACCTGCTCGGCGAACGCGGGCGCGGGTACGCCAACTTCCTCACGGCGCTCGACGGGGGACGGATCGCCGTGGCCGCGCTCGCCGTCGGAGCTGCCCAGGGCTGCCTCGAGGAGGCGATCCGCTACGCCAAGGAGCGGGTCGTGTTCGGTCGGGCGATCGGTGACAACCAGTGGATCGCCTTCCGGATCGCGAAGATGCAGGCGCGGGTCCACACCGCAAGGCAGGCCTACTACGACGCCGCGTCGCGCATGCTCCGGGGAGCGCCCTACAAGATGGAGGCCTCCATCGCGAAGATGGTCGCCGGGGAGGCTGCGATGGACAACGCCCGTGACGCGACCCAGATCTTCGGCGGCTACGGGTTCCTCAACGAGAACCCGGTGGCGCGGCACTACCGGGACTCGAAGATCCTCGAGATCGGTGAGGGCACCACCGAGGTGCAGCTCATGATCATCGCCCGCGAACTCGGCTTCGCGTCGTGAGGTCATGATGACCGACTCGTCCCAGACGTCGTCCGGCCCCGTGATCGAGCAGCGAGGCCTGTACTTCGAGGAGTTCGTGGTGGGTGCGACGTACCGCCATCGCCCCGGGCGCACCCTCACGGAAGCCGACAACGTCCTGTTCTCGACCCTCACGATGAACGGGCAGTCGCTGCACGTGGATGCCGCGTGGTCCGCGACCGGGCCCTTCGGCGAACGGCTCGTGAACTCGATGCTGACCCTCTCGACCCTCGTGGGGCTGTCGGTCGCGCAGCTCACCGAGCAGACGATCGTCGCGAACCTGGGCTTCACCGACATCGCCTTCCCGAACCCGATGCACCACGGCGACACGCTGTACGCCGAGACGCTCGTGACGGCCAAACGGTTGTCGTCGTCGAGGCCGGGCGAGGGTGTCGTCACCCTGCTCCACACGGGCCGGAACCAGGACGGCGTCGTCGTCGCGACCGCGACCAGGAGCACGCTCGTCCAGTGCTCGGGTGCATCGTGACCGGCGCCGCGGCGTTCGACCTGGGGCCGGCGATCCTCTTCGTCCCGGCGGACCGTCCGGACCGCTTCGCGAAAGCGGCCGAGCGCGCGGATGCCGTCATCCTCGATCTCGAGGACGCCGTGGCCCCGGCCGACAAACCGGCCGCCCGCCGGGCGATCGTCGACCATCCGCTCGATCCCTCGCGCACGGTCGTCCGGGTCGACCCGGCTGGGACCGTCGACTTCGACGACGATGTCGCGGCGCTCGCGGACACCGCCTATCGCACGGTGATGCTGGCGAAGACGGAGACGACCGCGGCGCTCGACCGGCTCGTGGACGCGATCCCGGACGCCCGGATCATCGCGCTGTGCGAGACCGCTGCCGGTGTCGTGCAGGCACCCGCGTTGGCCGCCCATCCTGCGGTCATCGCGCTCATGTGGGGCTCTGAAGACCTCATCGCCTCCCTGGGCGGCATGAGCAGCCGAGGGGCCGACGGGCGATACCGGGACGTCGTCCGACAGGCGCGCTCCTCGGTGCTGCTCGCCGCGGGAGCCGCAGGGGTGGCCGCGATCGACGCGGTCCATCTCGACATCGACGATCTCGCCGGGCTCGCGGACGAGGCGGCGGACGCGGCCGCCGTCGGCTGCATCGCCTCCGCGTGCATCCACCCGGGACAGGTCCCGACCGTTCGCGCCGCCTACCGCCCGGATCCCCGATCGGTGGTCGCGGCGCGGGAGCTGCTCGACGCCGCAGCGGGTGCCTCCGGGGTGTTCCGGCACGAGGGGCGTATGGTCGACGAGCCGCTCCTGCGACACGCGCGACTCGTGCTCGCCCGTGCCGGGGGGTCCGTCGATCCGAGGTGATCGGCCGACTCCAGCAATCGTTACGAATCAGTTGCCGCCCGGTCGCGATGTCGTCCAGCCGAAGTCGCCGGTCTCCTCTAGCCTGGTGAGCAAGCACCGGCCCGTCGCTCCACGCACGGATCCCGACGGTGCAGCGCGTCACCGGTCGGCGGACCGAGAGAGGGGCAGGGGATGCCACACCTCTGGCGCTCGTCGAGCACCCGTGGCAGTTCTCTGGTCGGCGGAGCAGCGGACGGCGTCGACGACGACGCGAGTCGTCGTCCCGAGCAGCTCGTCCCGCACCCGTCCTTCCCGACGCCTGTCCAGGACCCCGAGCCCTCCGAGGCGCCGAGGCGCACGATCGGCGACTCGGAGTTGTCGGTCTTCCCGGTCGTGCTCGGTGGCAGCGTGTTCGGGTGGACCGTCGACCCCGACACGACGTCGGACATCCTCGACCGGTTCCACGACTCCGGCGGCAACATGGTGGACACCGCCGACAGCTACGCGGGCGGACGCAGCGAGATCCTCATCGGCAATTGGATGCGGAAGCGCCGCAACCGGGACGACATGGTCGTCGCGACGAAGATCGGCCGGCACCCCGACTACCCGGGTCTCGGCTCGGTGAGCATCATCCGTGCGGTCGAGGCGGCGCTCGAACGGTTGCAGACCGACCACATCGACCTGCTGTCCTTCCACGACGACGACCCGAGCATCCCGTTGGCCGACAGCCTCGGGACGGTCGACTGGTTGATCGAGACCGGCAAGGTCCGCTACCTCGGCACCTCGAACACGACCCCCGAACGGCTCATGGAGGCACGGATCCTCTCGGCGAGCGGCTTCACCCAGTTCGTCGCGCTCGAGACGCACTACAGCCTCATGCACCGGGAGCCCTACGAGAGCACCCTCGCGCTCGTCGCGACGGCCCAGCACCTCGGCGTCCTGCCCTACTTCGCCCTCGCGAACGGGTTCCTGACCGGCCGCTACCGCACCCGCTCCGACCTCGACCCGAGCACCCGCGGCAGTCGCGCCGCGACCCACCTGCACCGCCGTGGGCTGCGGGTCCTGCACGTCCTCGACGAGATCGCGGAGGAGAACCGCTGCACGGTGGCCTCGGCCGCGCTCGCCTGGGCCATGTCCCGTCCCGGCGTCGTCGCGCCGATCGCGAGCGCGTCCCAGCCGGCTCACGTCGACTCGCTCATCGCGGCGGCCGACGTGCGGCTGAGCCGCGGGCAGATCCTCGAGCTCGACCGCGTCTCCGGTCGCTTGCGCTGAGTCGACCGGCGTGCGCCTGCGCACCGACGCTCGCGCGCGACGCCCGAGAACCTGACGTATGGTTGGGGTGATGAACGCCGCCGTCGACTTTCCGCTCACTCGTCCCGAGCTCGCGTTCACCGCATCCGGGGACGCGCTCGTCCGACGGACGGTCCTGCCCAACGGGCTGCGCATCCTGAGCGAACACATGCCGGGCAGCCGCAGCGCCACGATCGGCTACTGGGTGGCCGTCGGCTCCCGCGACGAACAACCGGCGACTGCCGATCGACCGGCGACCTTCGGCTCGACGCACTTCTTGGAGCACCTCCTGTTCAAGGGCACGCCGTCGCGTTCCGCCCTCGACATCGCGGTCGCCTTCGATGCGGTCGGCGGCGAGCACAACGCGCTCACGGCCAAGGAGCACACCTGCTACTACGCCAAGGTGCGCGATCGCGACCTGCCGATGGCTGTGGACGTCATCACCGACATGCTTACCTCCTCGCTGCTCGACCCGGAGGAGTTCGAGAACGAACGCGGCGTCATCCTCGAGGAGCTCGCGATGATGGACGACGATCCGGGAGACGTCGCCAACGAACGGTTCTTCGAGCGCGTGTTGGGGGAGCACCCGCTCGGGCGTCCCATCGGCGGTCACCCGCAGTCGATCATCGAAGTGGGCCGGGACGCCGTCGTAGCACACTATCGGGCCAACTACCGCGCGAACGACGTCATCGTGACGGCGGCCGGCGCCGTCGACCACGACGCGCTCGTCGCACAGGTGTCCGAGGCGCTCGTGCATGCGGGCTGGCCGGCGGACGCGGTCGCCGCACCGGTCGCGCGTCGGACACTCGCGCCTGCTGCCATCGTCGGCGGCTCGCCGCTCTCGGTCGTGCACCGGCCCACCGAGCAGGTCCACCTGCAGATCGGCGGAGCGGGCCTCATCGCGGGCGATGAGCGTCGATTCGCCATGAGCATGCTCAACTCCATCCTCGGCGGCGGCATGTCCAGCCGCCTGTTCCAAGAGATCCGGGAACGGCGCGGGCTCGCCTACTCGGTGTACTCGTTCGCCGGCAGCTACTCGGATGCCGGCGTCTTCGGCCTCGCTGCCGCCTGCTCCACGGCGAAGGCGGCGACCGTCGCCGAACTCATGCTCGCCGAACTCCACCGGCTCGCCGAGCACGGCGTGACGGACGAGGAGTTGTCGCGCGCGCTCGGGCAGCTGAGCGGCGCCTCGGCGCTGGCCCTGGAGGATTCGGACTCGCGCATGAGCCGCCTCGGTCGGGCGGAGCTGACCCTCGGCGAGTTCATCGACCTCGACGAGAGCATCCGTCGCCTGCAGTCCGTCGGTCACGACGACGTCCAGCAGCTCGCGCAGCATCTCGCCGCGCAGCCCATCACGGTGTCGGCGGTCGGAGCCGTCGACGAGGACACCTTCGCTCCGATCATCGCGGGGGTGCGTTGAATGTCCCATTACCTATATCTCGTCAGACACGGCGAGCAGCAGCACGCCGAGCACGGCTTACCCGACGGACCACTGTCGGCACGCGGTCGGCGTCAGGCACAGTTGCTCGCGGAGCGCCTCGGTGGTGTCCCGATGACCGCGGCGTGGCACTCGCCGTTGCAGCGTGCCGCGGAGACCGCCCAGATCATCGCCGAGCGGATGCCGGCCGTCACACCGGAACCGTCGTCACTGCTCTTCGACTGCGTCCCGAGCGGTCGCACACCGGAGACGCCGTCGGCGTTCGACCCCTTCTTCGGCTCGATCACCGAGGCGGAGATCGAGGCGGGCGAAGCGCAGATGGCCGACGCCGCCGCCGAGTTCCTCTCGCCGAAGCGCGGTGACCATCACGAACTGCTCATCACGCACAACTTCGTCATCGGGTGGCTCGTCCGCGAGGCGCTCCAGTCGCCTGCATGGCGCTGGGTGAGCATCAACCAGGCCAACGGCGGACTGACGGTGCTGCACCAGCGCGCCGGGCGTCCGTGGAGCCTCATCACCCACAACGACCTCGCGCACCTCCCCATGGAACTCCGCACGGGTCTTCCCGAGCCGCACATCGTCTAGTCGGCGGCGGGGGAGCAGGTCGGCAGGCCTCCGCCCGAGGACGGCGCGCACGGGCAGCACGTAAGCTGAGGACATGACGACACGAGTGGCGCTGGCCGGCGCGAGCGGCAAGATGGGCCGACTGTTCACCAGCATCATCGGTTCGCTCGACGACTTCGAGCTGGTCGCGTCGCTCGGTTCCTTGAGCGAGCTGAGCGAGATGGACGCGGCGGACCTGGTCGTCGACGTCACGGTCCCGGGTGTCAGCCAGCGGATCGTCGACCACGCCGTCGCTCAGGGGATCAACGTGCTCGTCGGGACGAGCGGTTGGTCGGCCGAGCGGATCCAGCGACTCGACCGACGGCTCACCGAGCTGCCGGAACAGGGCGTCGTCATCATCCCGAACTTCTCGCTGGGATCGGTGTTGTCGACGAGTCTGGCGACCGTCGCGGCCCGCTTCTTCGACTCGATCGAGATCATCGAGTCCCACCGCGACACGAAGGTGGACTCGCCCTCCGGGACCGCCGTGCGCACCGCCGAGCTGATGATGGCCGCGCGTGGCGACCGGGGGCCGGTCGCCGCCCCACACACCGACCAGCGGGCGAGGGGACAGCAGGTCTCGAGCATCCCGATCCACAGCCTGCGGCTCCAGGGCGTCGTCGCCCGCCAGGAGGTCGTGTTCGGAGGCGTCGACGAACTCGTCACGATCACGCACGACACGATCTCGCCCGCGTCCTACGAGCGGGGCATCCGGCTCGCCCTCGTGGCCGCCCGCGACGCCCGGGGGGTCACCGTCGGTCTCGACAGTCTGCTCGACCTCGGACTCGATCGCCCAGGGCCGGCGGGTCGGCGGCCCGCCCAGGGCGCGCCCGAGCACGTCTCCGGTCAAGCCGCGGCGGCCAGCGCCCTGTGAAGACCCGCATCATGGTCGCGATCATCGCGGCCCTGCTCGTCCTCTACATCGTCCTCGTCGGGTACCGTGCCGTCGTCCTCCTCAGCACCGGTGAGCCTGTCGGCATCGCCATGGGTGCCGCGCTCATCGTCCTACCGATCCTCGGCGTCTGGGCGCTCTGGCGCGAGATCGTCTTCGGGGTGGGCGCCGAGCGACTCGGCGTCCGCCTCGAGGCCGAGGGCGGCCTTCCGCCCGAGCAGGTCGAGACCCGCGAGAGCGGCCGGCCGATGCGTGATGCCGCAGACGAGCTGTTCCCGAAATACCGTGACGCGGCAGAGGCCGCTCCCGAGGACTGGCGATCCTGGTACCGCCTCGGACTCGTCTACGACGGAGCCGGAGACCGTCGCCGCGCGCGGCAGGCCATCCGACAGGCGATCCGGCTCTCGCGGAGCTGACCGGAGCGGCGGCGTCCCGTCGTTCAGTCGCGGGCGAGTGCTTCGGCCAACGCCTGCTCGACGGTCGGCGTGCTGAACGTGAAGCCGTCGTCCAGGAGTCGACGAGGTTCGACGCGCTGATCGCTCAGCAGCAGTCCGTCGGCGGCGTCGCCGAGGAGCGCCTTGAGGGCGAACGTCGGGACGCGGAGCAGATAGGGCCGGTTCATCCGTCTGGCGAGCTCGAACATGAGGTCGTCGGCACGGGCGGCCTGCGGACCGCACAGGTTCACCGGTCCGGAGAGCGTCGAGGTCAGGAGGTGGGTGATCGCCCGGACCTCGTCCTGCAGCCCGATCCACGGCCAGAACTGGCGGCCCGAACCGAGCGGACCGGCGACACCGAACCGGGTGAGCGGTGCCAGCGGCTTGAGCACGCCGGCCAGGTCGACGACGATGCCGTTGCGGAGCAGCACGGTGCGGACGGCGTCGGGCGCCGCGAGCGCCGAGTCCTCCCAGGCGACGACGACGTCGGCGAGGAATCCGGCCCCTCTGGAGGAGTCCTCCGTGAGGGTCTCTCCCGGACGGTCGCCGTAGTACCCGACCGCCGACCCGCTGAGGAAGGCGGCCGGTGGCTGCTCGGCCCGGTTCATGGCGTCGACGAGGGTGCGGGTCGCGCTGAGTCGTGACCAGAGGATCGTGGAGCGGTAGGCCGCCGTCCACGGCAGCTTGCCGAGGGAGGCGCCGGAGAGGTTGACGACCGCGTCGGCACCGCTCACGACCGTCGGATCCAGCACGCCTGCGAGCGGATCCCACTCCGCTTCTCCGGCACCGCGCGCCGGACGACGAACGAGCCGGACGACCTCATGGCCGTCGGTCTCGAGGGAGCGCCCGAGCGCCGTTCCGATGAGCCCGGAGGCTCCGCCGATCACGATGCGCATGCGCGTCGCCTTCCTGGTCGTGCTGCTGGACGGTGGTGGTTACGCGAGGCTGGCCTCGAGGGTGATCGGGATGCCGGCGAGCGCCTGCGAGACCGGGCAGCCGTCCTTCGCCGCCGTGGCGATGCGCTCGAAGTCGGCCTCGGAGATGCCGGGCACGACCGCGCTGACGAGCAGGTGGCTGCCGGTGATGCCGGTGCCGGGGGTGAAGGAGACCGCTGCGGTCGCCTGGATGCGCTCCGGCGGGAAGCCGGCGCTGGTGAGTTCGTTGGCGAACGCCATCGAGTAGCAGGAGGCGTGCGCAGCCCCGAGCAGTTCCTCCGGGGTCGTCGTCGTGTTGGAGCCCTCGGAGCGTGCCTTCCAGTCGACGGCGAACTCGGCCGCCTCGGAGGTGTCGAGGCTCGTGTGCCCGGATCCCTCGAAGAGCGTGCCGTTCCAGACTGTCGTGGCTTCGCTTGTTACCGCCATGGTGCAACCTCCGTCGTCGGGCCGTGCAGGAGCGCATCGGCGCTGGTGTTCGTGGGGTCAGCCTAACCGGATCGACCTGGGTGGTCACCCCGTCGACGGGAGCCGCGCGGTGTGCCTTCGGCCACCCGCCGACGCCCGTCGGGTGGTGACCCGGAAGAGGGAAACCCGATAGCCTGAGAGGGTGTCGCGTGCAGAGAACCCCTTCGGTCAAGTCCTCGTCGCCCTGGTGACGCCGTTCACCGCCGACGGCGAGGTCGACTGGAAGGCCGTCGAGCGACACATCGACGACGTCGTGACCGCGGGTGCCGACGGCATCGTCGTCACCGGCACCACCGGTGAGACGTCCACGCTGACGGACCCGGAGAAGGTCAAGCTCGTCGAGGTCGGCAAGGCCGTCGCGGGCGGCCGCGCGAAAATCATCACCGGCGGCGGGTCCAACGAGACCGCCCACGCGATCGAGCTCGCGAAGAAGAGCGAACAGGCGGGCGCCGACGGCAACATGATCGTCACCCCGTACTACAACAAGCCCACGCAGGCCGGCGTGCTGACCCACTTCCGCATGATCGCCGACTCCACGGACCTACCCGTCATCCTCTACGACATCCCGGGGCGAACCGGTATCCCCATCACGTACGAGACGATCCTGCGTGCGGCCAAGCACCCGAACATCCTCGCGGTGAAGGACGCCAAGGGCGACCTCAGCGAAGTGAGCCGCGTCATGAACCAGACGGACCTCATGTACTTCGCCGGCGACGACGCCAACGCCCTCCCGACGCTCGCGATCGGCGGGACCGGCCTCATCGGCGTCACGGCCAACATCGCGCCGACGCCCTACCGACACATGGTCGACGCGGTGAACTCCGGCGACCTCGTCGCGGCGACCGCCGCGCACCGGCAGCTCGAGCCGCTCGTGCGCGCGGTCATGACCCACGTCCCCGGCACCGTCGCCGCCAAATACATCTTGCACGGCCTCGGCCGGATCCAGAGCCCGCGGGTACGTCTTCCGCTGGTCGGTCCGGAGGAGTGGGAGGCCGCGCAGATCGAGGATGAGATCGACCTGGTGAAGGACATCCCAGGCGTCGACTTCCGCAACTTCCGGCCAGACCGCAACGCCGCCGCCGGTGGCGCGCTGCCCAAGGTCGCCGGTACGACTCGCTAGACAAACCAGAGGGGGGCTACATGCCCAATACCATCATCGATCCGCCAGTCCTCGAACCGGGGACGCTCCGCGTCATCCCCATCGGAGGACTCGGCGAGATCGGCAGGAACATGACCTGCTTCGAGATCGACGGCAAGATCCTGATCGTCGACTGCGGCGTGCTCTTCCCCGAAGAGCACCAGCCGGGCGTCGACCTGATCCTGCCCGACTTCACCTCCATCAAGGACCGGCTCGACGACATCGTCGGCGTCGTGCTCACGCACGGTCACGAGGACCACATCGGCGCCGTGCCGTACCTCCTGAAGCTCCGCAAGGACATCCCGCTGATCGGTTCCGGCCTGACGCTCGCGCTCATCGAGGCGAAGCTCAAGGAGCACCGCATCGTCCCGTACACCCTGCCGGTGAAGGAGGGCCAGATCGAGGCGCTGGGGCCGTTCGACCTCGAGTTCGTCGCGGTCAACCACTCGATCCCGGACGCACTCGCGGTGTTCATCGACACCGATGCCGGCACCGTCCTCGTGACCGGTGACTTCAAGATGGACCAGCTGCCGCTCGACGGCCGCCTGACGGACCTCCGCGCCTTCGCCCGCCTCGGTGAAGAAGGCGTCGACCTCTTCCTCGTCGACTCGACGAACGCCGACGTCCCGGGATTCACGCCGCTCGAGCGGTCCATCGGGCCGGTCCTCGACCAGGTCATCGCGAAGTCCGAGCGCCGCGTCATCGTCGCGAGCTTCTCGAGTCACGTGCACCGCGTCCAGCAGGTCCTCGACGCGGCACACGCCCACGGCCGCCGGGTCGCGTTCCTCGGTCGTTCCATGGTGCGCAACATGGGGATCGCAGCCGACCTCGGGTACCTGAACGTCCCCGAGGGCCTGCTCATCGACTACAAGAAGGCGAAGGACCTCCCCGAGGACAAGATCGTCTACATGTCGACCGGGTCGCAGGGCGAGCCGATGGCCGTCCTGAGCCGGATGGCGAATCTCGACCACGCGATCGAGCCGGGCCCCGGCGACACCGTCATCCTCGCCTCGAGCCTCATCCCGGGCAACGAGAACGCGGTCTACCGCGTCATCGACGGCTTGACGAAGCTCGGCGCCACCGTCGTCCACAAGGGCAACGCGAAGGTCCACGTCTCCGGGCACGCGGCCGCCGGCGAGCTGCTCTACTGCTACAACATCCTCCAGCCGAAGAACGTGCTGCCGGTCCACGGTGAGTACCGTCACCTCGTCGCGAACCAGAAACTCGCGATCGACAGCGGCGTCCCGGCGCAGAACACCTTCATCGGCGAGGACGGCATCGTCATCGACCTGAAGGACGGCGTCGCGAAGGTCGTCGGGCAGCTCGACGTCGGGCTCGTCTACGTCGACGGCTCGACCGTCGGTGAGATCACCGACGCCGACCTCAAGGACCGTCGCATCCTGGCGGAAGAGGGCTTCATCTCGGTCATCGTCGTCGTCGACTCGAAGACCGGGCACATCATCTCCGGCCCCGAGGTGCACGCGAAGGGCTTCGCCGAGGACGACAAGGTCTTCGCCGACATCAAGCCGAAGGTCGCCAAGGCACTCGCCGAGGCGGCGGAGAACGGCGTCCGTGACACGCACGCGCTGTCGCAGGTGATCCGTCGGACCGTCGGCCGCTGGGTCAACACGTCCTTCCGTCGCCGCCCGATGATCGTGCCGCTCGTCATCGAGGCCTGATCACCGGTCGGGTCCGCTCGGATCCACCCGCCAGAAGGCGGTCGAACATCATCCGCGAGGGTGATGTCCGGCCGCCTTCGGCGTTGCTACCTTGGAATCTCCTATGGCCGCTCGTCACTCCGACTGCGGTGGATTCCGGAGGTCGGCGTGGGCATTGTCCGCACCTGGGTGTTCCCCATTCTGAAACTGCTCGTCTTCGCCGTGATCGCGGTGGCGCTCGTGAAGGTCGCGTTCTTCCCGGACGCGCCGCAGGAGGAAGGACCGACGCAGCCGACCGGGAGCCTCGTCGAACCGCAGGTCCAGGCGGCGCTCGGCACCGTGGTCAACACCGTCTCGGTGGAGGGCCAGGTCGTGGCCGACCCGGCCAGTACAGCGAAGTCGACCGTCGCAGGCACCGTCGACGAGGTGTTCGCCGCCAAGGGGGCCGTCCTCGCGGAGGGTGACCCCATCCTCGACGTCAAGACGATCGACGAGGAGGGCAAGGAGCGGTACGTGCAGGTGACCGCACCGGTCGCGGGCACCCTCGGCAACGTCAAGCTCATCCACGGACAGTCCGTCCAGATCGGCGACGCGGTGGCGCAGGTGTCGCCGGCCACGTTCTCCATCACCGGGGCGTTGAGCGCCGACAAGCAGTACCGTCTGCTCACCATCCCCGGCGAGGCGACGGTCACCATCAACGGCGGCCCGGCCCCGTTCGTCTGTCCGGCGGTCCGCGTCACGACGCCGTCGAGCGGTGGCGACGAGGAGGAGCCGGCGACGGGCGGTGGATCCGGGCAGACACCCGGTGCCGGCGGAACCTCCGTCACCTGCGCGGTGCCCGGTGACGTCCGGGTCTTCGCCGGACTCGCCGCGACGATCGAACTCGCGGGCGGCGTCGCCGAGAACGTCCTCGTGCTCCCGACGACCGCGGTCAAGGGGTCGGCCGGGACCGGGACCGTCTGGGTCGTCGGCGCCGACGGTGCGCAGGAGGAACGGCCGGTCACGCTCGGACTGAACGACGGGCAGCAGGTGCAGATCGTCGACGGTGTCGCCGAAGGTGACTCGGTGCTCCAGTTCGTCCCTGGAGCCGTTGCACCTGCCCCCGAGGGGTGCACCACGCTGCCCGACGGCAGCATGGCTTGCGACGGGTCGGTCGGGTGACGCTCCTCGAACTCCGCGGGGTCACCCGCGTCGTCCAGATCCCCGATGCGCCGCCGCTGACGATCCTCGACGGCGTCGACCTGGAGGTGCATGAGGGCGATCGCGTGTCCATCGTCGGTCGATCGGGTTCGGGCAAGTCGACGCTCCTGAACCTCCTCGGCCTGCTCGACAAACCGACCTCCGGGTCGCTCGTCTTCGACGGACGGCCGGCGGAACGCCTCGGGTCCGGTGCGCGCGACCGCCTGCGCGGCGCTCAGATCGGCTTCGTCTTCCAGCAGTTCAACCTCCTACCGGGCCGGACCGCGCTCGAGAACGTCACGACGCCGCTCCTCTATGCGAGCGGACGCTCGTTCTGGCGTCGCCGGGAGATCGCCGCCGCGATGCTCGAACGCGTCGGACTCGGTGACCGCCTCGACGCGATGCCCACGAAACTGTCCGGCGGCGAGCAGCAGCGCGTCGCCATCGCTCGTTCGTTGGTCCGCGGGCCACGGCTCATCCTCGCGGACGAGCCGACCGGCGCGCTCGACGTCGAGACCGGCACCTCCGTCATGTCCCTGCTCGACGAGGTGGCGACCTCCACGGGTGCCGCCCTCGTGACGATCACCCACGACCGGGCGATCGCCCGACTCGCGACGACCCACCACCGTCTCGACCACGGCGTGCTCACCCCCGACCACGAACTGGAGGCTGCGGATGTCTAGGATCCTGACCTCGATCGTCGGAGCGGTCGTCGAGGCCGCCCAGGAGCTGCGGATCCATCGTGGCCGGGTCATCCTCTCGCTCATCGGCGTCGGCGTCGCCGTGTGCGCCCTCACGAGCATGGTCGGCATGTCGTCGCTCGCGGCGCAGGCCCAGACCGAGTCACAGGAGCGATACGGTGGTCGGCCCGCCACGCTCATGGCGTCGGCCTACGGCACCGGAACGGAGCAACCCGACCCGGAGACCTACATCACGGCGGTGCACGACCTCGCCGAGCGGTACGGCATCGGGTACGTCTCGCAATCCGGCGGCACCCAGTTGAACGTGCAGTTCGCCGACGGGACGGTACCGGTGCAGTCCACCGTCGTCGACGTCCCGTACGGCGAGATGCACCGCATCAGACTGGACGAGGGCGCCTGGTTCCAGGAGGACGACGGCGACCGCCTCGCACCCGCGATCGTCGTGAACCCGGCGTTCTGGCAGCGCCTCGGGTCACCACCCATCGAGACGCACCCCACGGTCACGGTCCACGGCGAGCACCCGGTCACGGCCGTGATCGTCGGGGTGTACGCGAGCAACGAGTGGGACACCGAACCGCAGCTGTCGATCCTGCCCGCGGGGACGGCGCTCATCGGTCCGGTGCCTGGCGCCGAGGAGGGCATGGGCCAGCCCGGTCAGCTCCCGCAGTTCGAGTTCTGGGTTCCGAACGCGGACGCCGAGGCCTTCACCCAGCGGATCCAGTCCGACCTGCGTGCCGAACTCGGTGACGCGTACAGCGTCGACGTGTTCCGCAACGACTTCGGCCAGACGGGGGAGGACCCGCTCCTCTCGCTGAAACTCGTGGTCGGCGCGGTCGCCGGACTCATCCTCCTGCTCGGGGCGCTCGGGCTCATCAACCTCTCGCTCGTCACCGTCCGCCAGCGCATCCGCGAGATCGGGATCCGGCGCAGTTTCGGTGCCACCGCGCCGAGGGTGTTCTTCGCCGTGATGATGGAGAGCGTCGTCGCCACCTTCGTCGCCGGGGTCATCGGCGTCATGCTCGCCGTCGCCGTCGTGAAGAGTCCGATCGTCGAGCAGTTCATCGGTCAAGGACTCGTGACGGACTTCCCGCCGTTCCCGATCGAGGCCGCGGTCCTCGGGCTGGTCAGCGCCACGGCCGTCGGTGCGATCGCCGGGCTCCTCCCGGCGCTCGTCGCCGTGCGCGTGAAGGTGATCGACGCGATCCGGTATTGAGCGCCGGCGACGGCTCACGCGTCATCTGCTCGAAACACCGGTGGCGTACCATCCGTCCATGGCGGTCTACTCGATCCGCGAAGCCGCGGTGGCTGATGTGCGCGTCCTCACCGACATGATGGTCGAGGCGGCGAACTGGAACGCTGTCGCGCCCCGTCCCCGGTCGGCCGTCCTCGCCGATGCGCAGCACACCCGATACGTGCACGGCTGGCGTCGTCCCGGCGACGCCGGGGTCGTCGCCGTCGGGCCGGACGGTGCGCCCGTGGGAGCGTGCTGGTATCGACTCTTCCCCTCCGATGCACCCGGGTTCGGGTACGTGGCGGGCGGGGTCCCCGAACTCATCCTCGGGGTCAGCCCGATCCACCGCGCCCAGGGCGTCGGACGGCAGCTGCTCCGTGCGACCGTGCAGCTCGCGAGAGCAGCCGGGTACCAGCGCATCAGCCTGAGCGTGGAGCGGGCGAACCACGCCGTCTCCCTGTACCGCACCGAGGGGTTCGCGATCGTGGACCGGCTGGGGACCCGCGACACGATGGTCCTGAATCTGCGCTGACCGCCCGGCGGAGCGCGGATCGTGGACACCCCGCCAGCTTGCCGGGCTGCGTCGGTGGCGACGAGTACCGTGAACGCATGGCCGCACGTTCCAACTCGACCAGCCGTTCGCGCAGCGCTTCCTCGCCGAGTGGCGCTTCGTCGCGCACCACGAGCACGAAGACGAACACCAAGCCCGGCCCCAAGTCGGGTGCGTCGACGACGAAGCAGCAGAAGACCGTCGCCTATCCGGCGGCCGAGGAGCAGCGCAGTGTGCTGACCTCCATGTGGCTCGGTCTCGCGCACGGCGTCGGTGGCGCGGTCCGCGCCCTCGGTCCCGAGCGCATCGCGAAGGAGGACCGCCGCGACGGCTTCCCCTTCCTGCTCTTCCTGCTGGCCGTCGTCGGTGCCGTCGTCGAGTGGTTCGGCGCGGCCGACCCGGTCGCCCAGACCTTCGACGCCTGGTCGTTCGGCGGCCTCTTCGGCCGACTCGCCTTCGTGCTCCCGGTCATCATGATCGTGTTCGCTGTCTGGCTGTTCCGGCACCCGGCCTCGGTCGACGACAACGGCCGCATCAGCATCGGCCTCGGTCTGCTGCTGATCAGCATCTCGGCGCTCTGCCACATCCACGGCGGTCAGCCGAACCCGAGTCAGGGCCTGCCCGCGCTGGCGCAGGCCGGGGGTCTCCTCGGGTGGATCCTCGGCGCCCCGCTCGCGGCGATCATCACCCCGATCGGCGCGACCGTCCTCATCTCGCTCCTGATCCTCCTCAGCCTCTTCATCGTGACCAAGACGCCCCCGAACCGCGTCGGTGCCCGCGTGCGACAGTTCTCCACCTGGATGTTCGGCGAGCAGCCGGAGGCGCCTGAAGGAGAGACCGCAGAGCCGAAGGGCGCGAGGACGAAGCGACTCGACGACCTCGACGAGGAGCCGGACGAGCCGGCGGCCCTGCCGTGGTGGCGACGCAACACGAGCCGTCGCGAGGACGACCCGACGTTCGAGGACCCGCTCATGGGCGACAACATGACCGAGCTCCTCGGCCTCGAGAAGCCGTCCGGCGGGTTCGACTCGCCGCTCGAACCGGTGGCCGTGCCAGCCGCGTCACCGAAGGCCGCGCCGGTGCACGACGCCTTCGGCTCCGAGCTCCTCGGCGACCTCGAAGCGGCGGAGAGCGCCGTCAAGCGCTTCAACACGGGCGAGATCAAGCCGCAGACGGGCCTGCACGACGACAGCATCCCCGGCGCGACCGAGGTCATCGAAGACCTCGACCCGGCGCTCCTCGGCGCACCCGACCAGATCGACTTCTCGGCGCGCCCGATGGCGCAGCAGGGCCAGGACGACACGCCGTACCGTCTGCCGTCCGCAGGAACACTTGCGGCGGGGGAGCCCGCGAAGACCCACAGCGCGGCCAACGACGAAGCGGTCGCCGCGATCACCAGCGTCCTCGACCAGTTCGGCGTCGACGCGAAGGTCACGGGGTTCTCCCGCGGCCCGACCGTGACGCAGTACGAGATCGAGCTCGGCCCAGGCGTCAAGGTCGAGCGGGTGACGGCGCTCAGCAAGAACCTCTCCTACGCCGTGGCGTCCAACGAGGTGCGCATCCTCTCGCCCATCCCGGGGAAGAGCGCCATCGGTATCGAGATCCCGAACACCGACCGCGAGATCGTCACCCTCGGCGACATCCTCCGCTCGACGGCGGCCACGAACAGCAACCACCCGATGACGATCGGCGTCGGCAAGGACGTCGGCGGCGGGTACGTCGTCGCCAACCTCGCGAAGATGCCGCACCTCCTGGTCGCCGGGTCGACCGGCTCCGGCAAGTCGGTCTTCGTCAACTCGATGATCACCTCGCTGCTCATGCGCGCCAAGCCGAGCGAGGTGCGCATGGTCCTCATCGACCCCAAGCGCGTCGAGCTCGCGCCGTACGCGGGTGTCCCGCACCTCATCACGCCCATCATCACGAACCCGAAGAAGGCGGCGGAAGCGCTGCAGTGGGTCGTGAAGGAGATGGACATGCGGTACGACGACCTTGCGAGCTTCGGCTACCGGCACATCGACGACTTCAACAAGGCCGTCGTGGCCAACGAGATCGTCCTCCCCGCGGGCAGCGAACGCGTCCTGAAGCCCTACCCCTACCTGTTGGTCGTCGTCGACGAGCTCGCCGACCTCATGATGGTCGCCCCCCGCGACGTCGAGGACTCCATCGTCCGCATCACGCAGCTGGCCCGTGCGTCCGGTATCCACCTCGTCCTCGCGACGCAGCGTCCGTCGGTCGACGTCGTCACCGGCCTCATCAAGGCGAACGTGCCCTCCCGCCTCGCCTTCGCCGTCACGAGCGTCACCGACTCGCGGGTCATCCTCGACCAGCCGGGCGCCGACAAGCTCATCGGTCAGGGCGACGCCCTGTTCCTGCCGATGGGCGCGAACAAGTCGATCCGCGTGCAGGGTGCATGGGTCGGCGAGAACGAGATCCAGCGGGTCGTCGAACACGTCACGAACCAGGCGCGGCCGGAGTACCGGAAGGACGTCCAGGCCGTCGCTGAGCGCAAGGAGATCGACGCGGACATCGGCGACGACCTCGAACTCCTGCTCGCCGCAGCGGAGCTCGTGGTGTCGACGCAGTTCGGATCGACCTCGATGCTGCAGCGGAAGCTCCGGGTCGGGTTCGCGAAGGCCGGCCGGCTCATGGACCTCATGGAGTCGCGAGAGATCGTCGGCCCGTCCGAGGGCTCGAAGGCCCGCGACGTCCGCGTCACCGCGGAGCAGCTGCCGGGTGTCCTGGCCCGTCTGCGCGGCGAGGACGACGGTTCCGCCGCTCCGGTGCCCGCAGCGGCGGCGCCGACTGCCGCTGCGGCAGCTCCTCCGGTCGTCGGCGCTGCCGGCGGTCTCGAGCCCGACCCCTACGGTGCGGACCCGGTCGAGGCCCAGTTCCAGGACTATCCTGAGGTCGAGGGCGGTTCTGACGAAGACGCCTGGAGTCTCACCGGTCGGGAGTAGACATGACGGCATCGAACGCGTCGGCTGCTGAGCCGCGCATCTCGAACTGGAACCTCCCGAACGCGATCACCGTCGCGAGGATCGTGCTCGCGCCGGTGTTCATGTGGATGCTGCTGGCCGACGACGGTTCCGACGGCGCACTGCGGTGGTGGGCGGCTCTGCTCTTCGTCGTCGCGATCGCGAGTGACGGCATCGACGGACACATCGCCCGCAGTCGCAACCTCGTGACGGACCTCGGCAAGATCCTCGACCCGATCGCCGACAAGGTGCTGACGGGCGGTGCGCTCGTCGCGCTGTCCATCCTCGGCGAACTGCCGTGGTGGGTCACGATCGTCGTGCTCGTGCGCGAGATCGGCATCACCGTGCACCGCTTCATCGTGATCTCCGACCATGTCGTCGCCGCCGCGTGGATGGGGAAGCTCAAGACACTCGCGCAGGCCGTCGCGATCTCGCTCGCCCTCGCGCCGTTCTGGGTGCTCCTCGGTGACTGGGTGCTCTGGGTGAACGCGGTCTTCATGACCATCGCCGTGCTCCTGACCATCGCGAGCGGCATCGACTACGTCGTCACGGCCGTGCGGGGGTCGCGCGCCGACCGGCGGGTCAAGCGATGACGCCCGATGCGGTCGAGTCGGCCGACGCCGATGCCACCTCGGCGGTCCACGCGCTCGTCGACGCCCGGTTGACGATCGGTGTCGCGGAGTCCCTGACCGGCGGGCTGCTGGCCGCGGCACTCATCAACGTCCCCGGCGCGTCCGCGACGGTCCGAGGCGGTGTGGTCGCGTACGACACCCGCCTGAAGCACTCGTTGCTCGGGGTCGACGCCGGACTCCTCGCGCTCCACGGCGCCGTGCACCCGGAGGTGGCCCTCCAGATGGCCGACGGCGTGCGCCGTGCCATGGCGATCGACGGACTTCCGGCCGACGTCGGTATCGCCACGACCGGCGTCGCCGGACCCGATCCGCAGGACGGCCAAGCCGTCGGGACGGTCTTCGTCGGCATCGTGACGCGAGCGGGTGGACGGGTGGTGCCGCTCACGCTGGACGGGGGGCGTCAAGAGATCCGACACCGGACCGTCGAGCTGGCGTTGGAAGCGCTCGTGCGCGAACTCGGCGCACTCGGGTGAACGCCGTCGCAGATCAGCGGAATACCGTCCGTTTCCATCGCGTTACAGATGACGTATTCACAAGAAAAGCCCAGTGATCCTGGTTACTGTTCGGCGTACGGTGGTTGTAATGTTGGCCATCCACGAACGAGACGGCGATCAGCTGGGACGACGTGAATCCGCGTTGCAGAAGCAGAGCGCTGTACGACACGAGGTCGTAGAGCACAGAGGGAGGGTCACGTGGTTCTAGTCCGTCAAGAGATCGGCGACGTGCTGAGGGACTTCCGGTTGCAGAAGGGTCGCACGCTGCGCCAGGTGGCGAGCAAGGCGAGCGTCGCACTCGGATACCTGAGCGAGGTCGAGCGAGGCCAGAAGGAGGCGTCGAGCGAGATCCTCGCTTCGGTGGCCGACGCCCTCGACACCCCCATCTCCGTCATCATGCGAGAGGTCGGCGACCGCCTCGCGGTCATCGAGGGTCTCTCCCCGAACATCCCGGACACGGTTCCGGACGAACTGGTCAACGAGCTGGACGAACTCGTCTCCCGCTGATCAGACGAGCACGGTAGCAGAACGCCCCGGGATCCCTCTCCCGGGGCGTTTCCGCGTCCGGACGGACGACGGAGGAAGGGACAGGAGCTGGAATGAAGCTGAGTGAGTTCAGGACGGCCGTCGCCGACGAGTTCGGCGCGGCGTACGGAGCGGTGCTCACCGGAGACCTCGGGCTCACCGAGTTCGGCTCGAAGACCGCCGAGGAGGCGCTACGCGCCGGTGTCCCGCCTCGCGACGTCTGGATCGCGCTCTGTACCGCGACCGACGTGCCGGACGAACGACGCCACGGTGTCGGACGGCTGCAGCCGGGCGCGTAGCCCGTTCCGTGTGACGGGTGGAGCGGTCTTCGACACGCCGCCCGATCGGTATCGAACATCCGTTCTAGTGGTGCTAGTGTCCTCCACAGGATCATTCGTGAGTGCGTTCTGCACGGATCGGGCCGTCCACCGGTGCATGTCGGTGGTGGCGCGTACCGTCGGAGACATCAGGAACGACCGACGCCTTGTCGCCCTCGGGCCCCGACCTTCAGCAGAAGCGGGTCCCGGAACACGCGGCGACAGCCTATAGGCACCCGACACCGAGCAGAGAGAAGCACACCATGCCAAGTCCAGCTGAACGCGAGAAGTCCCTCGAAACCGCACTCGCCCAGATCGACCGTCAGTTCGGCAAGGGCTCCGTGATGCGCCTCGGCAGCGACGAGCGCGCACCGGTCGAGGTCGTCTCCACCGGCTCGATCGCGCTCGACGTCGCGCTCGGCATCGGAGGGCTCCCGCGCGGCCGTATCGTCGAGATCTACGGGCCTGAGTCCTCGGGTAAGACGACGCTCACGCTGCACGCCATCGCGAACGCCCAGCGTGCCGGCGGCATCGCCGCCTTCATCGACGCCGAGCACGCACTCGACCCCGAGTACGCCAAGAAGCTCGGCGTCGACATCGACTCGCTGCTCGTCTCCCAGCCCGACACGGGTGAGCAGGCGCTCGAGATCGCCGACATGCTCGTGCGCTCGGGTTCCATCGACCTCATCGTGATCGACTCCGTCGCGGCGCTCGTGCCCCGCGCTGAGATCGAGGGCGACATGGGCGACTCGCACGTCGGTCTGCAGGCCCGCCTCATGTCACAGGCACTGCGCAAGCTGACCGGTGGCCTGAACCAGACGAACACGACGATGATCTTCATCAACCAGCTACGCGAGAAGATCGGCGTGATGTTCGGCAGCCCCGAGACGACCGCCGGTGGTAAGGCCCTGAAGTTCTACGCCTCGGTCCGCCTCGACATCCGTCGCATCGAGACGCTGAAGGACGGCACGGAGGCCGTGGGTAACCGCACGCGCGTGAAGGTCGTCAAGAACAAGATGGCTCCGCCCTTCCGGCAGGCCGAGTTCGACATCCTGTACGGCGTGGGCATCTCCCGCGAGGGGTCGTTGATCGACTTCGGTGTCGAGCACGCCATCGTCAAGAAGGCCGGCGCCTGGTACACCTACGAGGGCGACCAGCTCGGTCAGGGCAAGGAGAACGCCCGGAACTTCCTGCTGAAGAACCCGGACATCGCCGCTGAGATCGAGCGCCGGATCCTCGGCAAGCTCGGTGTCGGGGCCGAGGGCGCCGCCACCAAGAAGGCCGCGGATGCCGCCGCAGCCGAGGTCGCTGCTGCCGAGGCCGCCGCGCTCGAGGCGGCGACCGGCGGAGCCCCGCAGCTCGCGGCCGCCGGCGCACCGAAGTCCGCCGCGAAGCGCAGCGCGTAGCGCGCACCCCGAACAGCGAGGTCACCATGGTCGTCTCCTTCCCTCCCGCCGGTCCGGCCGACGAGTCGTCGGAGCACCTGGCCCCCGTGACCTCGCTGTTCGGTCGCCGTCCGGCACCTGATGCAGAGGCCGAGCCCGACGGTTGGTTCGTCGGGCAGACCGACGACGCTCCGGTCGTGGCCGCGCCCGTCGCGCGTCCCGTCGCTCCGTTGCGGCGGACGTCCATCGAGCGCACCGAGACGGAGGCCACGACGCCGGGCGAAGCATCGAGCGATGCCCCCGCGGCGATGACTCCGCCGACCTCACCGGGGCCCGTCCCTCGGCCCCTCATCTGGACCTCGGCCGTCGAAGCGCTGGAAGACGACGATGCAGACGACCGCGCCGAAGCCGATGAGGTCGAGGCTCCGGTCGATCCGGAGGTTCGGCTGGCCGAACTCGACCTGTTGGCGGTGCGACGACTCGCCCGCCGCGGGTGTTCCGAGTGGCAGGTCGCGGAACTCCTCCGTGGGCACGACGCGACACCCGACGAGGTCGAGCACGTCCTCGCGGAACTCCGCCGACGCGGCTACCTCGACGACGCCGAACTCGCGCGTCAACTCGTCGAGAGCCTGCACACCCGCAAGGGGCAGTCCCGTGCGGTGATCGGCCGCGAACTCTCCTCGCGACGCATCGACGCCTCGATCGTCTCCGAGGCCCTCGAAGCCATCGACGACGACGACGAGCTCCGGCGAGCGCTGGTGGTCGCCGAGAAGCGTGCCGGTCAGCTCCGCTCCCTCGATCAGGCGACAGCCGAGCGACGTCTGTCGGCCTATCTCGCGAGACGCGGATACGGCTCGACCATCATCCGTGAGGCGTGCTCGCGCGCCCTGTCGGGGTCGAAGCGTTCCGGCGTGAGTTTCCGCTGACCGGTGGCATCTCGGGCCGCGCGTAGACTGCCGGTATGAGCAGCATCGTCGAGACGCCCACGGTCATCAGCGCCTCACCCGCCGCGATCGACGAGTCAGGTCGGCAGCGGAGCTATGAGGTCCGCACCTACGGGTGCCAGATGAACGTGCACGACTCCGAGCGGCTCAGCGGGTCGCTCGAGGCCGCCGGGTACGTCAAGGCGGACGGCGAGCAGGCGGACATCGTGGTCATCAACACCTGCGCGGTTCGGGAGAACGCCGACAACAAGCTGTACGGCAACCTCGGCCACCTGGCATCCATCAAGAAGCAACGCAGCGGCATGCAGATCGCCGTCGGCGGTTGTCTGGCCCAGAAGGACAAGGAGGTCATCCTCCGGAAGGCCCCGTGGGTCGACGTCGTCTTCGGGACGCACAACATGGGCTCGTTGCCGTCGCTGCTGGAGCGGGCACGGCACAATGACGAGGCCCAACTGGAGATCCTGGAGTCGCTCGACACCTTCCCCTCCACCCTCCCGACCAAACGCGATTCCAGCTACAGCGGCTGGGTCTCGATCTCCGTCGGATGCAACAACACGTGCACCTTCTGCATCGTGCCGTCGCTCCGGGGCAAGGAGAAGGACCGTCGTCCCGGGGAGATCCTCGGTGAGCTCCGTGCGCTCGTCGAGGACGGCGCCATCGAGGTGACGCTGCTCGGGCAGAACGTCAACTCCTACGGGGTCGAGTTCGGCGATCGTCAGGCGTTCGGCAAGCTCCTGCGCGCGGCCGGCACGATCGAGGGGCTGGAGCGCGTCCGGTTCACGAGCCCGCACCCGGCCGCCTTCACCGACGACGTGATCGACGCGATGGCCGAGACGCCGAACGTGATGCCGCAACTGCACATGCCACTGCAATCGGGTTCCGACCGCATCCTCAAGGCGATGCGTCGCTCCTACCGGTCCGAGCGTTTCCTCGGGATCCTCGACCGGGTCCGTGCCAGGATCCCGCATGCGGCCATCTCCACCGACATCATCGTCGGGTTCCCCGGCGAGACGGAGGAGGACTTCCAGGAGACGCTCCGCGTGGTCGAGGCCGCCCGGTTCGCCAGCGCCTTCACCTTCCAGTACTCGATCCGTGCCGGGACGCCGGCGGCCACCATGCCCGATCAGGTCCCGAAAGCCGTCGTGCAGGAGCGGTATGAGCGCCTCATCGCGTTGCAGGACCGCATCAGTCTCGAGGAGAACCAGCGTCAGGTGGGCCGCCAGGTCGAGTTGCTCGTCGCGGTCGGCGAGGGTCGTAAGAACGATGCCACGCATCGACTGAGCGGGCGGGCCGAGGACTCCCGGCTCGTCCACTTCGAGGTGCCGGCGGGCTCCGAGGTGCCGCGACCGGGCGACGTCGTGACCGTGACCATCACCGAGGCCGCGTCGTTCCACCTCATCGCCGACGCACCCGGCGGTGTGCCCCTGCGGGTCCGTCGGACGCGTGCCGGAGACGCCTGGGACCGAGCTCAGGCCGATTCCTGCGGTGTGCCGACGACGGCCGCCGCGGCAGAGCCAGGCCGAGTCTCCCTCGGCTTGCCGGGACTGCGCATCGGGGCACCGACCGTCGGCGTGACCACGTCGCCCATCTACGACCCGAGCGACGGCGAACGTCGGTGACCGGCTTCCTCGCGGTCGTCGGAGCGACCGGGACGGGGAAGTCCGCACTGTCGCTCGAGCTGGCGACCGCTCTCCGTGAGGCGGGGCGTCCAGCCGAGATCGTCAACGCCGATGCCATGCAGTTCTATCGCGGCATGGATATCGGGACAGCGAAGCTGCCCATGGAGGAGCGGCGCGGGATCCCGCACCACCTCTTCGACGTCCTGGACGTCACGGAGGAGGCGTCCGTCGCCTGGTACCAGCCGACGGCTCGTGCGGTGATCGACGAGCTCACCGCGCGCGGGGTGACGCCGATCCTCGCCGGCGGTTCCGGACTGTACGTCTCGAGCGTCATCCACGACTTCCGATTCCCCCCGAGGGACCGCGCCCTGCGCGAGCGCCTGGAACGGGAACTCGAGGAGGAGGGGCTCCCGGCGCTCATCGAGCGGCTCCGCCTGGCCGATCCCGCGACCGCCGACCGCATCGATGCGGCGAACGCCCGCCGGGTCGTGCGCGCACTCGAAGTCCACGAGTTGGCCGAGCGCGGCCACGGTGCAGCACTTCCGGAGCGCCCCGTCCCGTGGCGGCCGGTCGAGGTCATCGGGGTCTCGACGCCGCGAGAGGTCCTCGTCGAGCGCCTCGACCGGCGCGTCGAGATGATGTGGGACGCGGGACTCGTCGCGGAGACGGCCGAGCTGCTCGAGCACGGCCTCGAGCAGGGCGTCACCGCCGGCCGCGCGATCGGGTACGCCCAAGCGGTGGGGCAACTGCGGTCGGAGCTCACCGAAGCGGAGGCGATCGCCGAGACCCAGCGTCTGACGAGGCGGTACGCGCGCCGTCAGGTCAGCTGGTTCAAGCGCTACCCGGCGATCACCTGGGTGGAGGGCGGCAGTGCCGAGGCGAGTGAGCTGGCCCGCCGAGTGCGCCCGTAGACTGGTCGGATGGCGTCGACACTCTCCTTCACGAAGGGCCACGGCACGGGCAACGACTTCGTGCTCTTCTCCGATCCCGACGGCCAGGAGGCCCTCGATCCGGGCCAGATCGCAGCGCTCTGTGACCGGCATTTCGGAATCGGGGCCGACGGCGTCATCCGCGCCGTCCGGTCCGCGAACCTCGACGCCGGGGCGGCCGTGCTCGCTGAAGACCCTGCCGCGGAGTGGTTCATGGACTACCACAACGCCGACGGTTCGGTCGCGGAGATGTGCGGCAACGGCATCCGGGTGTTCCTGCACTACCTGCTCGAGAGCGGGCTCGTGGCGCTGGCCCCCGGCGAACAGCTCGCCATCGGCACCCGCGCCGGCGTCCGGATGGTCGGCTACGACCCGCTCGGCTACGTCGTCGACCTCGGCCGCTGGAGCCTCGACGAGCGGGAGACACTCGTCCGGGTGAAGGGGCTGCCCGTGGCACGCCCGGGGATCGGGATCGACGTCGGCAACCCGCACATCGTCGTCGCGGTCGCCGACGCCGCCGAACTCGACGGAGCGGAACTGGAGTACGTCCCACAGCTCGACCCCGTGCCGCCGCACGGTGCCAACGTCGAGCTGGTCGTCCCGGGTGAGCCGCTCATCGCCGACGGCGTGGCCCGGATCCGCATGCGCGTCCACGAGCGCGGGAGCGGTGAGACCCTGAGCTGTGGCACCGGGACGGCTGCCGCGGCGCTCGCGTTCCGCCATTGGGCGGGCGCGGCGGCTCCGAACGACTGGCGCGTCGAGGTGCCGGGCGGAGCGCTCGGGGTGCGCATGGTTCCCGGCGCAGACGGCGAGCACGTGGTGCTGGCCGGTCCGGCGACGCTCGTCTACTCCGGGACGATCACGCTGGCCTGAGCCGGTCAGGCCGAACGGAGCTCCCGGCGCCGGGCGTGCAGGACGCGGAAGCCCTTGGCCATGGCCGCACGTCCGACGTGGAACGACGTCGGCAGCTGCTCCTGCAACCACTTCTGCAGTGAGTCCGAGCCGAGGTTCTTCTGCACGACGAGCCAGGCGTCACCCTCGTCCTCGAGCCGTGGCAACCAGTGCATGAGCATGCGGTGCAGTTCGTCCTTGCCGACGCGGATCGGCGGGTTCGACCAGATGGTCGCGAAACGGACCGCCTCCGGGACGTCGTCGGGGAGGACGGCACGGATGTTGACGAGCCCGAGTCGTTCCGCGTTGATCCGTGTCAGGTCGAGGGCCCGTTCGTTGACGTCGACCGCCCAGACGGTCGCGTCCGGCGACGCGAGCCCGAGCGACAGGGCGATCGGGCCCCAGCCGCAGCCGATGTCGAGGAGGTCACCGGTCGGCGGGGGAGGAGGGGTGTTCGCGAGTAGCACCTGCGTGCCCTGATCGAGGTGGCCCGGACTGAAGACGCCGCCAGCCGAGACGAGCGAACGGTCGACGCCGCCGAGGCGTGCGGTGATCGATTTGAGCTGCAACTCGCTCGCGGGTTCGGCGGTGAAGTAGTGCTCGTTCGACATACAGGAACGGTACCGGACCAGGAGGAAGTAGGGTTAACGCGATGCCTAGACCACCGATGGACGCACCCCAGGACCCCGCAGACGACACCGATGTCGATGTCGAGGCGGTGGTGGACGACGCCTCGGTCACCGATCCCGACGACGTCGTCGCACGCGTGCTCACGAGCGCCGCGTCCCGATCGAGCGGGTACACCCTGTTCGGCAGCGGTGCCGCGGCGTTGCAGACCGGCGACGCCTCGGGCGGCAGCTCCGACGACGGCGAGCAGTACGACCGCGAGGACCGACAGGCCCTCCGTCGCGTCGCCGGGCTCTCGACCGAGCTCGAGGACGTCACCGAGGTCGAGTACCGGCAGCTCCGGCTGGAGAACGTCGTCATCATCGGCGTCTACCCGCAGGGTGCGCTCCACGACGCGGAGAACTCCCTGCGCGAACTCGCAGCGCTCGCGGAGACCGCCGGCGCCGTCGTCCTCGACGGGCTCCTGCAGCGCAAACCGCACCCCGACCCGAGCACCTATCTCGGTCGAGGCAAGGCCCAGGAACTGAAGTCCATCGTCCAGGCGCTCGGCGCCGACACGGTGATCGCCGACACGGAACTCGCACCCAGCCAGCGTCGCGCCCTCGAGGACGCGGTCGGCGTGAAGGTCATCGACCGCACGGCGGTCATCCTCGACATCTTCAGCCAGCACGCGAAGAGCCGCGAGGGTAAGGCCCAGGTCGAACTCGCCCAGCTCGAGTACCTCCTGCCCCGCCTCCGCGGCTGGGGTGAGTCCATGAGCCGTCAGGCCGGTGGTCAGGTCGGTGGTGCCGGTGCCGGTATGGGGTCGAGGGGTCCCGGTGAGACGAAGATCGAACTCGACCGGCGCCGCATCCACACCCGGATGGCGAAACTGCGCAAGTCGATCACGGCGATGAAGCCGGCACGCGAGGCCAAGCGGGCGAACCGTCGCCGCAACACGGTGCCGTCGGTCGCGATCGCGGGGTACACCAACGCCGGCAAGTCCAGCCTGCTGAACCGCATCACGAAGGCCGGCGTCCTGGTCGAGAACTCGCTCTTCGCGACGCTCGACGCGACGGTCCGCCGCAACGTGACCTCCGACGGACGCGAGTACACCCTGGCCGACACCGTCGGCTTCGTGCGCAACCTGCCGCACCAGCTGGTCGAGGCCTTCCGCTCGACGCTCGAAGAGGTCGCCGACAGCGACGTCATCGTGCACGTCGTCGACGCCGCGCACCCCGACCCTGCCGGCCAGATCGCCACCGTGCGTGATGTCATCGGTGAGGTCGGAGCTCGGCACATCCCCGAGCTGGTCGTGTTCAACAAGGCCGACCTCGTCGACGACGGCCAGCTGCTCGTCCTCCGCGGTCTCGTCCCGGACGCCGTCTTCGTGTCGGCCCGGACCGGTCTCGGGATCGACGAACTCATGGGGCGCATCGAGGCGCTGATCCCGTCGCCGAGCAACGAGGTCCACGTGATCGTGCCCTTCGACCGCGGAGACCTGGTCACGCTGCTGCACGAACGCGGGAAGGTGTTGTCGACGGACTACGACGAGCGAGGCACGATCGTGCACGCCCTGGTCGGTGCCGAACTCGCCGCCGCCCTCGCGCCGTTCGCCGAGGTCGTCCCGGCACCCGCCGTGACCGGCTGACCCGACCCCTCACGCGCAGCGCGCGCGGACGGCATCCTTGAGCGCCTCCGCCGTGCCGGCGCCGAGCGGCAGGGTCATGACGGTCTCGGGGCCATCGTCGATGCGCACGACGAGTGGGAAGAGCGTTCCCACCTTGTCCTCCGCGAGGGCGTGCGGGTCGCACCGGGTCGGCACGATCCGCAGTTCGATGGACTGCGGGCCGCTTGCGGGGTCGACGGTCAGGCTGAGCGGCCATGCCTCGGGCGGGGCACCTCCGATGTCGGACGGTGCTGGTTGCAGCAGCACCGTCGAGCGCAGCGCGACGAGCAACAGCCGTCCGGGAGCACCGGTGGGCACGACGCTGATCGTCAGGACGGCGACCGTCGTGGCTCCGGCACCCTCGAGGCGGATTCCGGGAACGGCTGCCACCTCGGCGATGCGCTGCACCGCCGCCACCGTGCACGTGGCGGTGTGGATCCGCTGGAGGGCGTTCGTCGGATCAGACAGCTCGGATGCGGTGAGGACCGAGCCGTCGTCGAGTCGAAGCTGGAGATCGACCTGGACGTCGCCGTCGCGTGCGTCGCAGTCGATCGGGGGTAGCTCGACAGCGAGATCCGTGGTCTGTCCAGCGCGGATCGTCGAGGATCGGTCCCGGACGGTCGGCGCGGTGAACGCCGACCCCGACAGCTCGAGTCCGACGATCGTGATGTCGTGGTCGCCGCCGTTCCCGATCCGGACGATCGCGGCGTCGCTCGCGACCTGGTCCCGGTTCTGACGGAACTCGATCACGAGGTCATCCGCTGAGGCTGCGCGTGTCGCCCGCGGCACGGGCGGACCGGCGGTCGTGCACCCGGACAGGGCGATCACTACCGCCACGCAGGACGCGATGACGCGCGAGCCGAGTGCTCGGCGCTCGTCGCCCCGGTGCCTGGTGCCCACGGTCATGGCATCAGCGTAGGACTCGAGCGCCGCCGGGGGAATGTGTCGCAGGATGACGCTGTCGGACAGACGTCCGTCGCGCGGATCCCCGGGCGTTGCTATCGTCGTGCGCATCGTAACCGCCCTCACCGGCGGAATCGGAGCGACAGCCGAGCCCGGCACCCGCCCACGACACACCAGCGGAACCGCTGCGTGCTGCGTGGTCGCCGGCTCTCGATCCGCTGTCACCGAGACGAGACCTCATGATCACGACGGAGCCCGCCTGTCCCGGGCCTACCCCCTTCTCCTTCGAGCTGTACCCACCCAAAACGCTCGACGGCGGCGTCGCGCTCGCACGCACGGTCGAGCACCTGGCCGCCGCTGGTCCGGAGTTCATCTCGGTCACCTTCGGCGCCGGTGGTTCTTCGCGAACGGCGAGCCTGGACGTGCTGCGGAGCATCCGGACGTCGACCTCGGTGGACCCGATGGCCCATCTCACCTGCGTCGGTTCGACGCACGCGCAGGCCAGCCGACTCATCAAGGACTTCCTCGATGCCGGGGTGCACAGTTTCCTCGCGCTCCGCGGCGACCCGCCCGCCGGAGCCGTCGTGGGGGACGCCTTCCTCGGTGATCTGGGGAGTGCTGCGGAACTCGTGCAGCTCATCGGCCGGGTCAGTGCCGAGCACGAGCCGTACGCCGAGGGGTCGCTGGTCGGCCTCCCGGGCGCGGTGCAGCTCGGGCGACGCCATCGGCCGCGGATCGCCGTCGCCGCGTTCCCCAACGGCCACCCGCGCTCACGGTCGACGACGCAGGACCTCGACACCCTGTTGGCCAAGCAGGCGGCGGGGGCGACGCTCGCCATCACCCAGCTCTTCTTCCATGCCGACGACTACCTCGCCTTCGCCGAACGGGCGAGACGCCATGGCATCACCATGCCCATCCTGCCGGGCGTGATGCCCATCACGAGTCCGGCGCGGCTGCGTCGGGTGCTGGAGCTCAGCGGCGAGGCGCTCCCGAGTGACCTTGCCATCGCGCTCGAGGTCGAGCCGGACGAAGCGGGACGGATCGACATCGGCACCGACTACTCCGCGCGGCTCATCCGCGACGTCGTCGCGGGTGGTGCGCCGGGCGTTCACCTCTACGCCTTCAACCAGCATCGGACGGTGCTCGACGTGTTGCACCGTGCCGGCATCCCCGTGCAGGACGACCGACCGGTCCGTCATCCCATCCCCGATCCACTCACCAGCAAGGACGCACGATGAACCCCACCTCCGCATTCCCCGTCGGCACCATCCTCGGCTACCCGCGCATCGGGCCGAACCGGGAGTTGAAGCGCGCCGTCGAGTCCTTCTGGGCCGGCCGGATCGACGCCGAGGCGCTCGAGCGGACGGCCTTTGAGCTGCGCGCCGCCGCGCGTGCCCGCCTCGCGGGGCTCGGCCTCGACCCGACGAACGCCGCGATCCCCGAGAGCTTCTCGTTCTACGACCAGGTCCTGGACGCCGCGCTCACCGTCGGTGCCGTCCCGGAGCGCTTCTCGTCGCTCGTCGGGGCCGACGGTCGGGTCGACCTCGCCGGGGCGTTCACGATCGCTCGTGGCGCCGGCGACCTCGCCCCGCTCGAGATGACGAAGTGGTTCGACTCGAACTACCACTACCTCGTCCCGGAGATCGGCGAGTCGACGCCGTTCGCGCTCTCCGACGACCGGGTGGTCGAACAGTTCCGCGAGGGCCTCGCCGAGGGGTACGTGACGCGGCCGGTCATCGTGGGCCCCGTGACGTTCCTCCTGTTGTCGAAGGCGGCCGGCGGGGCACCCGCGGGGTTCGCCCCGATCGACCGACTCGAGGCGTTGCTGCCCGTCTACGCGGAACTCCTCCAGCGCCTGGCCGCTGCCGGCGCGCCCTGGGTGCAGCTCGACGAACCCGCGCTCGTCTCAGAGACGTTCGACGTGCCGAGGTCGACGGTCCTCGCGGCGATCGAACGCTCGACGGCCGTCCTGTCCGCCGTATCCGACCGCCCGGCGATCTTCGTCGCGGCTCCCTACGGGGACTTGGGCGATGCCCTCCCGGTGCTCGCCGCCTCGGGGGTCGAGGCGGTCGGTGTCGACCTCGTCCGGGGAGGCCTGCCGGACTCGTCTCCCGGACTCGCCACGAAGACCGTCGTCGCCGGGGTGATCGACGGCCACAACGTGTGGCGTGGCGACCTGGCGGCCGCGACCGATCTCCTGGCGCGCGCGGCGGAGCGGTTCCCGCAGCTCGCGGTGTCCACCTCGACCTCCCTCCTGCACGTCCCGCACGACGTGTCGGTGGAGACGAAGCTCGACCCCCGTCTCCGGAGCTGGCTCGCCTTCGCCGACCAGAAGGTGGATCAGATCGCGGTCCTCGCACGCGGTCTCACTCAAGGGCGCGCAGCCATCGCGGCCGAGCTCACCGCAGCGTCGGCCGCGCTCGACGATCGGCTCGCCGCGCCCGGGGTGGTCGATGCCGCCATCCGCGCACGGACGGCAGCGCTCGCACCAGCGGACTTCACCCGAGACGACTACCAGGAGCGCGCCGCGGCGCAGGAGCAGGCGCTCGGTCTGCCGTTCCTCCCGACGACGACGATCGGCTCCTTCCCGCAGACCGGGGACATCCGTCGTGCCCGCGCGCAGCGGGTCGCCGGGACGCTCGACGAGGAGGCCTACGTCGAGACGATGCGTGCGGAGATCGGGCGCGTCGTGGCGCTGCAGGAGGACCTCGGCATCGACGTCGTCGTCCACGGTGAGCCCGAGCGCAACGACATGGTCCAGTACTTCGCCGAGCACCTCGACGGGTTCGCCGTGACGGAGCACGGGTGGGTGCAGTCCTACGGTTCGCGATGCACCCGTCCGTCGATCCTGTGGGGTGACATCTCGCGGCCGGCGCCGATCACGGTCGAGTGGTCGGCCTACACGCAGTCGTTGACCACCAAGCCGGTGAAGGGCATGCTCACGGGCCCGGTGACGATCCTCGCCTGGTCGTTCGTGCGCGACGACCAACCGCTCGCCGAGACGGCGAACCAGGTCGCGCTCGCCCTGCGTGACGAGATCGCCGACCTGGAGCGGGCCGGCATCCGCATCATCCAGGTCGACGAACCCGCACTCCGCGAACTGCTCCCGCTCCGGCGGACCGACCAGGGGCGCTACCTCGACTGGTCGGTGGGCTCCTTCCGGCTGGCGACCGCGGGGGTGCGCACCGACACGCAGATCCACACCCATCTCTGCTACTCGGAGTTCGGGGTGGTGATCGACGCGATCCGACGACTGGATGCCGACGTGACGAGCATCGAGGCGGCACGTTCTCGGATGGAGGTCGTGTCCGACATCCGGGCGAGTGGGTTCGACCACGGCATCGGCCCGGGCGTCTACGACATCCACTCGCCTCGGGTGCCGAGCGTCGCGGAGGTGACCGCGTTGCTCGAGATCGCACTGGAGGGGATCCCGCAGCGTCAGGTCTGGGTGAACCCGGACTGCGGACTCAAGACGCGAGGGTACGAGGAGACGGTCGCCTCGCTCGCGAACATCGTCGAGGCCACGCGTGTGGTCCGAGCACGGGTCGGTGCGGCCGGCTGACGTCGTCGGCCCGGCACGGACGAGGGCCGGGACGATCCACGGATCGGCCCGGCCCTCGTCGGTGTCGCGGAGTGGTCCGGGCGGTCAGACCGTCCGGAGCACGGCGACGACCTTGCCGAGGACCTCGGCGTGGTCGCCGAGGATCGGTTCGAAGGCCGAGTTCCGGGGGAGCAGCCAGGTGTGACCGTCGCGCTGGCGGAACACCTTGACGGTCGCCTCCTCGTCGAGCATGGCCGCGACGATCTCGCCGTTCTCGGCGGTCTTCTGCTCGCGGATGACGACCCAGTCGCCATCGCAGATCGCGGCGTCGACCATCGAGTCGCCGACGACCTTCAGCATGAACAGACTGCCCTTGCCCACCAGCTGACGCGGCAGGGGGAAGATCTCCTCGACCTGCTGCTCGGCCGTGATCGGGATGCCTGCGGCGATACGACCGACGAGCGGGACCATGGCGGCGTCGCCGACCGGCGGAGCGGAGTCGGGATCGCTGCCCTCGACGGCGCTCGGCAGGTCGATGAGCACCTCGATGGCGCGGGGACGGTTGGGATCGCGTCGGAGGTAGCCGCTGAGTTCGAGCTGTCCGAGTTGGTGCGTGACACTCGACAGCGAGGCGAGCCCGACGGCATCGCCGATCTCGCGCATGCTCGGTGGATACCCGCGCTGCGAGACCGAGCGCTGGATGACGTCGAGGATCGCCAGCTGCTTGTCGCTCAGGCTCTTCCGTCGCCGGGTGCCGCCGACCTGGCGCTCCCGGGCTCCGTCGCCCGCCGTGTTCGCTGCCATCTTCGCTCCTGCCCTGATCGGCTGTCGGTGACCGATGTCGGTGGGTGGTGGTGTACTGCTTCCAACACTCGAAACTGTATCCGTACCAGCTCGTCCAGACAAACATCTGTTCGAGCGTGTCGCCGATCCCGCGTGGCACAGGTACGAAGACAGGGTTGAGTATTCGAACAATCGAAGATATATTCGGAACACAGGTTCGTATCCGGCACTCCTGGTCGAGTGCCGGGTACGAGTCCTCATCACATGATGAGCACACTCTTGGAGGGTTGACATGAGCGCAGCACTGATCGGGTCACACGCAGCGATTCCCGCACCGACCGTGCAGGCACCGCTGTCGGGCGCGCAGCCGACGCGCAAGCTCCGCCTGACGAAGCGCGGTCGCGTCGTCTTCACCACACTCGCCGCCATCCCGCTGGTCATCGGCGTCGCGGTCGTCGGACTCTCCGCAGGCGGTGCCGCGGCGAACACGGCAGCGGCGGGAGCCACGTTCACGTACATCACGGTCGACCCGGGCGAGTCGCTCTGGCAGCTGGCCGAGTCCATCGCGCCCGACGCCGACCCGCGCGACGTCATCGCCGAGATCATGAACCTCAACCAGCTCAGCACCGCCGGTGTCGAGCCCGGGCAGCGCCTGGCGATCCCGCAGCGGTACGCGGCCGAGTAGGCCGACAATCGGCGGGTCACTCCGCGCTGGTTCTCAGCTATCGTCGATGGCGCGGTGCAACGACGCCCGCAGCATCGTCGGAGGCAAGCATGAGTACAGACGATCGGAGCCGCTCGCTGCTTCGAAAGAAGCCGATCGCGGAGATCGAGGATGAAACCTCCGGTTCGAAGCTGTTCAAGAGCCTCGGGCTCTGGCAACTCACGGCCATCGGGGTCGGTGGCATCATCGGGGTGGGGATCTTCTCACTCGCCGGACTCGTCGCTCATGGGAGCGAGACCTCGCCCGCCGTCGGGCCGGCCGTCCTCTTCTCGTTCCTGATCGCGGGTCTCGCCTCCGCGGCCGCGGCGTTGTCGTACGCGGAGTTCGCCGGCATGATCCCGAGAGCCGGGTCCGCCTACACCTACGGGTATGTGGCGCTCGGCGAGATCATCGGCTGGTTCATCGGCTGGGACCTGTTGCTCGAGTACATCGCGATCGTCGCGGTGGTCGCGATCGGGATCTCCGGCTACTTCGACGCCTTCCTGTCCGGCATCGGGATCCACATGCCGGCTTGGATGACCTCGACCGCCGACGAGGGGAAGGGCGGCCTCGTCAATCTGCCCGCCATCTTCGTCTGTCTCCTCGTGACCTTCATCCTGAGCCGCGGGACGAAGGCCTTCGGTCGGTTCGAGCTCGTCGCGGTCGGCATCAAGGTCCTGCTCATCCTGTTCATCATCGGCCTCGGGGTCTTCTACATCAACGGGGAGAACTACGATCCGTTCCTCCCCAGCGGTTTCGGGCCGGTGTTCGCCGGTGCCGCGACGGTCTTCTTCGCGGTCTTCGGATACGACGCGATGAGCACGGCGGCCGAGGAGGCGAAGGACGGCAAGAAGCACATGCCGAAGGCGATCATCCTCTCCCTCATCATCGCCATGCTCCTGTACGTCGCGGCCACCCTCGTCCTGACCGGCATGCAGAACTACACCGACATCGACCCCACCGCCGGGTTCGCATCGGCGTTCCAGAGTGTCGGCCTGCCCGTGGTGGCGACGATCATCTCCGTCTTCGCCGTCCTGTCGATCCTCACCGTGATGCTGACGTTCCTGTTGGGCGTCACCCGCGTCTGGTTCTCGATGAGTCGCGACGGTCTCCTTCCTCGGTGGTTCTCGCGCACGGACCGGCGAGGCGTGCCGCAGCGGGTGACCTGGATCGCCGGCGGCGCGGCAGCCGTCTTCGCCGGTGTCTTCCCGATCAAGCAGGTCGCCGACCTCACGAACATCGGCATCCTGGCCGCCTTCATCGTGGTCTGCGTGTCGGTGATCGTGTTCCGGTACACGAAGCCGGACGAGCCCCGCTCCTTCCGGTTGCCGTTGATGCCGTTCGTCCCGGCGTTCGGCGTCCTGGCGTCCGGCTTCCTGATCCTGCAGTTGCACTGGGAGACCTGGCTGCGGTTCGGGGTCTGGCTCGTGATCGGTCTCATCGTGTACTTCGCCTACGGGCGACGCCACTCGCTGTTGAACCCGGCGAGCCCCCGGCACGAGGTCCTCCGTCGGGAGCGTCAGGCGGAGTGAGCGCGCCCGTCGGAGTGGCTAGCATTGTGGAGTGACCGCTCTCGACGACCTCCCCATCCGCGACGATCTCCGAGGCCAGCGCCCGTACGGCGCTCCCCAGGCCCTGGTGCCGGTGGCGCTCAACGTCAATGAGAACACGCACCCGATCCCTGAAGCGGTCGCGCACGATATCGTCGCCTCGCTCGCTTCGGCGGTCCTCACGGTGAACCGGTACCCCGATCGCGAGTTCACGGAGCTCCGGGAGGCGCTGGCGGGATACCTGGGCCACGGGGTGTCCCCGGAGCAGATCTGGGCGGGGAACGGGTCGAACGAGGTGCTGCAGCACATCCTGCAGGCCTTCGGTGGTCCCGGGCGATCGCTCCTCGGGTTCACGCCGACGTACTCGATGTATCCGCTCCTGGCCGCCGGCGTCGGCACCAGGTGGATCCCCGCGACGCGCGACGCCGAGTTCGAGCTCTCACCCGAGACCGCCGCGCGTCAGGTGGCCGAGGCGGATCCCGACCTCGTGTTCCTCTGCTCGCCCAACAACCCCACCGGGACGCCGTTGTCGCTCGAGACCATCGCCGCGGTGTACGAGGCCTCGCGGGGCATGGTGATCGTCGACGAAGCGTATGCGGAGTTCGCGCCCGACGACGAGGCGAGTGCACTCACCCTGTTGGAGGGGCGTCCGCGCCTGATCGTCTCCCGGACGATGAGCAAGGCCTTCGCCTTCGCCGGGGTCCGTCTCGGGTACCTCGCCGCCGACCCCGCGGTCGTGGACGCGCTGAGACTCGTCCGGCTCCCGTATCACCTGAGCGCCCTGACGCAGGCGGCCGCGACCGCCGCGCTCCGGCACGCCGACGAGATGCTGGCGATGGTCGACGACATCCGGACCCAGCGCGATCGCCTCGTCGTCGAGCTCGGGCGTCTCGGCTACGACCCGAAGCGGAGCGGATCCAACTTCGTCCTGTTCGGTGGCGTGGTCGATCCGCACGCGGCGTTCGAGGCGCTCTTCGCGCGTGGGATCCTCATACGTGACGTCGGCATCCCGAACCACCTGCGGGTGACGGCGGGCACCGAAGCGGAGACGACCGCGTTCCTCGAGGCCCTGGCGGCGATCAGCCCCGCCTGATCAGGGCATCGTCCAGGCGGAGGTGCCGCGACCGCTCACGGCAGGCGGGAGATGGCCTCCTCGGCCGCGACCCAGGGGAGCATGGCGCACTTCACGCGGGCGATGTAGCGCGAGACGCCGCTGAACGCCGCGGCGTCTCCGAACCGTTCCTCGTCGAACTCGAGCGTGCCCCGCGAGCGGATGACCGTTCGGAACTCGTCGACAAGCGCCTGGAGCTCGGCCGGCGTCAGGCCTGCCGCGAGGTCGCTCAGGCAGGAGCTCGACGCCTGCGAGATCGAGCAGCCGTGTCCCTCCCATGCGATCGGCGCGAGACGACCGTCGGGCCCGGGATGGAGCTGCAGGGTCACCTCGTCGCCGCAGGTGGGGTTGAGCTGGTGCGACTCGGCGGCGGGCGCGTCCCGCAAGCCGAAGCCGTGGCGCTGGCGGGCGTGGTCGAGGATGAGCTCCTGGTAGAGGCTCTCCAAGCCGCTCATCGGGACACCCCGAAGAACGGACCGACGAGGGTGGCAGCCTCGAGGAAGGCGTCGATCTCGGCCTCCGTCGTGTAGAGGTAGCTGCTGGCACGGGTGGACGCGGTGAGGCCCAAGCGGCGGTGGAGTGGTTGCGCGCAGTGGTGACCGACGCGGATCGCGATTCCGCGATCGTCGAAGAACTGACCGACGTCGTGGGCGTGCACGCCGGCGAGGTCGAAGCTCGCCAGCCCGGCGCGAGGCGTCCCGGGTGGCGGGCCGATGAGCGTGACGCCGGGGATGGCGGCGAGTCCGGCCGCGAGTCGCTGTCCGTAGGCCGCCTCGGTGGCGTGGACACGGTCCATGCCGACCGCTTGCAGGAATCGGACGGCGCTCGCGAGGGCGATCGCCTGCGACACCGGCTGGGTCCCGGCCTCGAACCGTTGCGGGGCCGGCAGAAACTCCGCGCCCTCGAGCGTGACGGTCGTGATCATCGACCCGCCGGTGAGGAAGGGGGGAAGGGCGTCGAGCAACCGGCGGCGACCCCACAAGGCCCCGATGCCGTTCGGACCGAGCATCTTGTGACCGGAGAACACGAGGAAGTCGACGCCGAGGGACGCGACGTCGACGGGCAGGTGCGGCACGGACTGGCAGGCGTCGAGCACGGTCAGCGCGCCGACGCGTTCGGCGAGGGCGACGAGCTCGGAGACCGGCGCGATCGCTCCGGTGACGTTGGACACGTGCGCGAAGGCGATGATGCGCGTGCGTTCGCCGATGATGTCGTCCACGGCGTCCAAGCGCAGCACGCCGTGGTCGTCGACCGGGAGGTGACGGAGGGTCGCACCGGTGCGTGCGGCGAGTTGCTGCCAGGGGATGAGGTTCGCGTGGTGTTCGAGTTCCGTCACGACGATCTCGTCGCCCGGACCGAGTCGGAACCGTTCGGCGGCAGCACCGCCGAGACCGGCGCTCGCGTTCCCGATGGCCCCGGCGATGAGGTTGAGGGCTGCGGTCGCTCCGGAGGTCCAGACGAGTTCCCGCTCGTCGGCACCGATGAACGCGGCGACGGTCGCGCGCGCGTCCTCGAAGAGCTCCGTCGCCTCGGCTGCGAGGAGGTGGGCTCCCCGGTGGACGGCGGCGTTCCGGTGCGTCGCGTAGTCGCGCTCCGCGTCGATGACCTCGATCGGGCGTTGCGAGGTGGCGCCGGAGTCCAGATAGACGAGCGGGTGTCCGTTCATCTCCCGGGCGAGGATCGGGAACCGTTCACGGAGAGCGGTGATCTCCGCTGCGTCGAGTGGAACGGCCGGGGCGATGCTGGGTGTGGAAGTCATGACCTCTCAACGATAGGCGTCGGCACGGCCTGGTGCAGCCGGATGACGCGACGATGCACACCCGTCGACACACGGCGTGCAGCGTCGGTGCGCTCGATACACTGGATCCCATGACCACCCAGCAGCGCACGGCCCGGATCCAGCGCGCGACGAGCGAGTCCAGCATCGAGCTTGAACTCGACCTCGACGGCACCGGCACGAGCAGCATCGAGACCTCCGTCCCGTTCTACGACCACCTGCTGACGGCCTTCGCGAAGCACTCGCTGACCGATCTGACCGTCCGGGCGACGGGCGACGTCGACATCGACGTCCACCACACGGTCGAGGACGTCGGGATCGTCCTGGGCCAGGCGATCCGTCAGGCGCTCGGCGACAAGGCCGGCATCTCCCGGTACGGCGACGCGCTGGTCCCGCTCGACGAGGCGCTCGTCCAGGCCGTGGTCGACATCTCCGGTCGTCCCTACCTCGTCCACGGCGGTGAACCGGCCGGTTTCGAGTTCCACCTGATCGGCGGACACTTCACGGGTTCGATGGTGCGCCACGTCTTCGAGGCGATCACCTTCAACGCCGGCCTCACCGTGCACGTGAACGTCCTCGGCGGGCGCGATCCGCACCACATCGCCGAAGCGGAGTTCAAGGCGTTCGCGCGAGCGTTCCGGCAGGCGAAGGCGTTCGACCCCCTGGTCCAGGGCATCCCGTCCACGAAGGGCGCGCTGTGAGCGCACGCCCCTCGGTGGTCGTCCTCGACTACGGCTCCGGCAACGTCCACTCCGCCGTCAAGGCCCTCGAGCTCGCCGGTGCCGACGTCGTGCTGACGGGCGACCGCCAGGCGGCCCAGGCCGCCGACGGTCTCGTCGTGCCAGGGGTCGGCGCCTTCGACGCGGTGATCGGCGCCCTTCGTTCCTCCCACGGCGACGAGGTCATCGACCGTCGTCTCGCGGGAGGTCGTCCGGTCCTCGGCATCTGCGTGGGGATGCAGGTCATGTTCGAGCGCGGCCTGGAGCGCGGGTCAGAGGCCGAGGGCCTGGGGGAGTGGCCCGGAGCGGTCACGGAACTCGAGGCGCCCGTCCTGCCGCACATGGGCTGGAACACGGTGTCGCCGGACGCGGGGTCCGTGCTCTTCGACGGCCTCGCCGACGAACGTTTCTACTTCGTCCACTCCTATGCCGCACAGCAGTGGACCCTCGAGGTCATGCCTCCCTTCCCCGAGCCACGGCTCACCTGGGCGACGCACGGGGTGCCGTTCCTCGCGGCCGTCGAGAACGGTCCGCTGTCGGCGACGCAGTTCCACCCGGAGAAGTCGGGCGACGCCGGCATCCGCCTGCTGTCCAACTGGCTCGGCACCCTGTAGCCGACTAGGATCAGGTGCTTGTGCCGCGAGGCATGCTGTGCGCCGGGAACCGAGGGGCTCGCAGCTCGCGAAGAGACGGTGGATCATGAACGAGTTCAACACGACGGCCGGACTGACGCTGCTCCCCGCGATCGACATCGTGGACGGCAAGGCCGTCCGGTTGACGCGCGGCGAGGCCGGTTCGGAGACGAACTACGGTGAGCCCGTCGACGCGGCCCTGGACTGGGCCCGCCAGGGGGCTGAGTGGATCCACCTCGTCGACCTCGACGCAGCGTTCGGGCGAGGCGACAACCGGTCGATCATCCGCAAGGTCATCTCGAAAGCGCGCGGCGTCAACATCGAGTTGTCGGGCGGCATCCGCGACGACGCCTCCCTCGAGCAGGCGCTCGAGACGGGTGTCGCACGCGTCAACCTCGGGACCGCGGCGCTCGAGAACCCCGAGTGGGCCGCCAGCGTCATCGCCCAGTACGGCGAGGCGATCGCGGTCGGCCTCGACGTCCGCGGCACGACGCTCGCCGCTCGCGGCTGGACGCAGGACGCCGGCGACCTGTGGACGGTCCTCGACCGCCTCGAGGAGGCGGGCTGCGCTCGCTACGTCGTGACGGACGTCACGAAGGACGGCACGATGCAGGGGCCGAACATCGAGCTGCTCCGACAGGTGCTCGACCGCACGGAACGGCCGGTGGTGGCCTCCGGCGGCATCTCGAGCCTCGACGACCTGGTCGCGCTGCGCGAGCTCGTGCCGCTCGGGCTCGAAGGGGCCATCATCGGGAAGGCGCTCTACAACGGCGCGTTCACCCTGGCCGAGGCGCTGGATGTCTCGGGCCGCTGACGAGTCCTCGGCGCCCGATCGGCACGGTCCGTCGGGCGGACATGCCCACCGTGCGGTGGGTGGCGCCGATTCGGCGGGCCAGCCCTGGGCGGGTCGGAGCTTCCAACCGAACGCGAGTTCCGGTGACGACGGCAGTGCGCCTGAGCGGCTGATCGAGTCCCTGCGACGCTTCCGGACCGGCGAGGTCGGCGAGGCCGAGGTCGTCGATGCCTTCCGGGACTCCCGCCTGCTCATCCCACTCGTGGCCCACCTCGGTGAGGCGGGTGAGAACGAGCACGGCCAGCTGGTCGACAAGTCGCAGGAGCTGTCCATCGTGACCGTGACGGGCCCGGACGGCCGCACCGTGCTCCCGGTGTTCAGCTCGGTGCAGGCGATGTCGGCGTGGAACCGGACGGCGAGGCCGATCCCGGCCGACGGCGTCCGGGTCGCGCTGGCGGCCGCGAGCGAGCAGACGGACGTCGTGGTCCTCGATCCGACGTCGAATACCGAGTTCGCCGTGCGCCGCCCCGCGCTGTGGGCGATCGCGCAGTCGCAGCCGTGGACGCCCAGCTTCGCTGACCCGCTGGTGCGCGGCGCGTTCGAGCGCTCGATCGAGCAGGAGCTCGCGGTCGTGAGCGTGCGCCTGCGGGCCGGAGATCCGGAGGCGAAGCTCGCCGGATCCGAGCTCGTGGTCGAGCTCGGTCTGCTGCAGGGACTGACCCAGCAGGAGCTCGACGCGGTGCTCGCGCGGCTCGCTCAGCGCTGGGCCGCGGACGAGGTCATCGCGACGCGCGTCGATTCGCTCGCGGTGTCGCTGCGCCCAGCCGACTGATCGGCGAGTCGCAGCGACGCGCGTCGATCAGGTGACCGGGCCGGTCCACTTCTCGCCGGGACCCTTGCCGATGGGGTCCTGGATGGTGGACGCCTCCCGGAAGGCGAGCTGCAAGGATCGCAGGCCGTCGCGCAGCGAGCGGGCGTGCATGTCGCTGATCTCCGGGGCGCCCGCGGTGATGAGCCCGGCGAGGGCGTTGATGAGCTTGCGTGCTTCGTCGAGGTCCGTCTGGGCGTCGGGGGCGTCCGCGAGGCCGCACTTGACCGCTGCAGCGCTCATGAGGTGCACGGCGGCGGTGGTGATGACCTCGACGGCGGGGACGTCGGCGATGTCGCGGGTGGCCTGATCGGCCCCTCCCGACTCGTCGTCGTGGTCGTACGGGCTGGTGGTGTTGTTCACGTGGATCCTCTGTTAGACTCGTGCGGTGCTCCGAGACATGTCTCGGTACGAAAGAGGAGATTCTCCCACCCGCGCTTGACCGCTTCACAAGGTTACCGGGTTGTCACGCTCCGCCCGTCGCTTCACCGCTTCGGGTAGCAGGGCGTGGTGCCTTCCGACAGGTGTTCTGAACACCGGCGGAGGGTACGGGTGTGTGGTGAACCGAATTCGTCGCGTCGCAGGTATCGGACCTGGTCGCGTGGCATCCCACCCAGTCAGAGGAGCTCCGCATCAGCGATCCCCGTACCAATGACCGTATCCGCGTCCCGGAGGTCCGACTCGTCGGTCCCGGCGGAGAACAGGTCGGCGTCGTCAAAATCGAGGTCGCCCTTCGCCTCGCGCAGGAAGCGGATCTCGACCTCGTCGAGGTCGCACCCAACTCCAAGCCGCCCGTCGCGAAGATCATGGACTACGGCAAGTTCAAGTACGAGGCTGCGCAGAAGGCCAAAGAGGCCCGGCGCAACCAGGCGAACACGATCCTCAAAGAGGTCCGGTTCCGCCTCAAGATCGACCAGCACGACTACGAGACCAAGCGCAAGCGCGCCGAGGGCTTCCTCAAGGCCGGTGACAAGGTGAAAGCCATGATCCAGTTCCGCGGCCGCGAGCAGTCCCGCCCAGAGCAGGGCGTGCGCCTGCTCCAGAAGTTCGCCGAGGACGTGTCCGAGTGGGGCACCGTCGAGTCCACCCCCATGGTCGACGGTCGCAACATGGTGATGGTCGTCGGTCCACTCAAGAACAAGTCCGAGGCGAAAGCCGAAGCCAACGCACAACGTGCGGCATCCAAGGCACGTCCGGCTGACGCCGACGTCGCCGACGAGGCCGCTCCGGTGGAGTCATCCGCCGACGAGAACCGATAAGAAACGAGGAATCCCATGCCGAAGCAGAAGACCCACTCCGGGGCCAAGAAGCGATTCAAGGTCACCGGCAGCGGCAAGCTGATGAAGCAGCAGGCCGGTATGCGACACAACCTGGAGAGCAAGTCCAGCCGTCGCACCCGTCGCCTGAACCAGGACCAGGTGCTGGCGCCCGCCGACGCCAAGGTCATGAAGAAGCTGCTCGGTCGCTAGACCGTTTACCCGTAAGGAACTAGGAACATGGCAAGAGTCAAAAGGGCGGTCAACGCTCACAAGAAGCGTCGCGTCATCCTCGAGCGCGCCGCCGGTTACCGCGGTCAGCGTTCGCGTCTGTACCGCAAGGCCAAGGAGCAGGTCACTCACTCCCTCGTCTACTCGTACCGCGACCGTCGTGCGCGCAAGGGTGACTTCCGTCGCCTCTGGATCCAGCGCATCAACGCCGCATCGCGTGCCAACGGCATGACGTACAACCGCTTCATCCAGGGTCTCGGCCTCGCCGGGATCGAGGTCGACCGCCGTATCCTCGCGGACCTCGCGGTGCACGAGCCCGCCACCTTCGCGGCCCTCGTCGCGTCGGCCAAGGCCGCACTGCCCGCCGACACCTCGGCACCCAAGGTCTCCGCGTAGTCGGAAGCCCTGCGTCCGCCCGGACGACGTGTTCGAACGGCCCGATCCCTGATGGGATCGGGCCGTTTCGTCTGCCCGGAGTGCGACCCATAGGATGGGTGCGTGCTTGACAATCCGCGGTCACCGCGCGTCCGATCCGTCGCCAAACTCGCCAAGCGTCCGGCGAGACAGGAGACCGGCCTGTTCCTCCTCGAAGGACCACAGGCGGTCTCGGAGGCCCTGCAGTTCCGACCCGACCTGATCCTCGAGTTGTACGCGACGCCCACCGCCCTCGAGCGCTACACCGACATCGGGGCCGCGGCCACCGTCGCGGGACTCGAGGTCGAGTTCGTCACCGAGCAGGTCCTCGAGTCGATGGCCGACACCGTCACCCCACAGGGGTTCATCGCGGTGGCGCAGCAGTTCCCGACCTCGATCAAGGACATCTTCGCCGGAGAGCCGCAGCTCGTCGTCATCCTGGAGGAGGTCCGCGATCCGGGCAACCTCGGGACGATCATCCGAGCAGCCGACGCCGCCGGCGCGGACGCCGTCGTCCTGAGCGGACGGACCGTCGACCTCTACAACCCGAAGGTCGTGCGCTCCACGACCGGCTCGCTCTTCCACCTGCCCGTCGCGGTCGGTGTCGAGCTGCCCGCCGTACTGGAGCGGGCCCGTGCAGCGGGAATGCAGACGCTCGCGGCCGACATCAAGGGCGAGGACCTCCTCGTGGCCCGGTCGGAAGGCGTGCTCGCGCGGCCGACGGCATGGGTGTTCGGCAACGAGGCCAGGGGGCTCACCGACGAACACCTCGAGCTCGTCGACCGTGCGGTTACGGTACCGATCTACGGCCGTGCCGAGAGCATGAACCTGGCGACGGCGGCGTCGGTGTGCGTCTTCGAGAGCGCGTTCGCGCAGCACGCCTGAGCGACTGAGGCGTCGACCGTCGAGGTTACGAAACGGTAACCGTAGCGCTTCCGTCATGCGCACGAAACACACGGTCACCTAGTTTGGGTTACATGGAGCCAACAGTGTCCCCGAACTCCGGCCCGACGGAACCCGATGCAGCAGCCTCGCATGGTGCCGCCGGCGCATACGAGACCACGAGCAACCCGATCCAGGCGGGGCGCGGCGAGCCCCTCGTCGTCATGGAGAACGTCGAGAAGCACTACGGCGAGTTCCACGCCCTGAAGGACATCAACCTCACCGTCAACAAGGGCGAGGTCGTCGTCGTGATCGGACCGTCCGGGTCCGGCAAGTCGACGCTCTGCCGGACGATCAACCGGCTCGAGACGATCAGCTCGGGGGAGATCCGGATCGACGGCAAGAAGTTGCCGGAGGAGGGCAAGCAGCTCGCCGAGCTGCGCGCCGACGTCGGCATGGTGTTCCAGTCGTTCAACCTGTTCGCGCACAAGACGATCCGCGAGAACGTCACCCTCGGCCCGATCAAGGTGCGCAAGCAGAAGAAGCGCGACGCCGACGATGCGGCGAAGGTGCTGCTCGAGCGCGTCGGCATCGGCGTGCAGGCCGACAAGCTGCCGGCACAGTTGTCCGGCGGGCAGCAGCAGCGCGTCGCGATCGCGCGCGCCCTCGCGATGAAGCCGAAGGTCATGCTGTTCGACGAGCCGACCTCGGCCCTCGACCCCGAGATGATCAACGAGGTCCTCGACGTCATGGTGCAGCTCGCCAGCGAGGGCATGACGATGATCGTCGTCACCCACGAGATGGGCTTCGCCAGGAAGGCCGCCGATCGCGTCGTCTTCATGGCCGACGGCGAGATCCTCGAGGACACCGACCCCGAGTCGTTCTTCACCAACCCGCAGTCCGAGCGGGCGAAGGACTTCCTGTCGAAGCTCCTCACCCACTGACCCATCCGACTCCGGATCGCGCGACCCGCGCGGCGACCCGGAACTGACCAACCGATCGGCCCGTCCCGGGCACCAAGGAAGGAAGGAAAACATGCGCAAGAGGCTCATGTTCATCACCGCGGGAGTCGCTGCAGCAGCGCTCGCGCTCAGCGGGTGCAGCGGCGGCGACGCCGGCACCGGATCGACCGACGGTGCGTCCGACGGCGGCGCACTCTTCGAGGTCGCCACCGACGTCCAGCTCGAGGGCAGCCCCACGTACGACGCGATGGTGAAGGCCGACAAGGTCCGCATCGGCGTCAAGGAGGACCAGCCCGGTCTCGGTTACCTCGACGCCGCCACCGGCGAGCGTTCCGGCTTCGACGTCGAGATGGCCACCTGGATCGCCGCGTCGCTCGGCTTCGACGCCGACAAGATCGAGTTCAAGGCGATCCCGAGCGCCAACCGCGAGTCGGCCATCGTGAACGGTGACATCGACTACTACGTCGGCACCTACTCGATCACCGACAAGCGCAAGGAGCAGATCGACTTCGCCGGACCGTACTTCGAGACCGGCCAGGGCCTGCTCGTGGCCGCGGACAACGACGACATCAAGGGCGAGGACGACCTCGCCGGCAAGACCGTGTGTTCGGCGACGGGCTCCACGCCCATCCAGAACATCAAGGACAACTTCCCCGACACCAAGACGGAGGAGTTCGACACCTATTCGCAGTGTGTCGAGGCCCTGAACGACGGCAAGGTCGACGCGGTCACGACCGACCAGGCGATCCTGATCGGGTACGCGGCGCAGTTCCCCGACGACCTCAAGGTCGTGGGCGAGCCGTTCAGCACCGAGCTGTACGGCATCGGTCTGCCGAAGGGTGACGACGCCCTCCGCCACTTCATCAACACGATGTTCACCGATGGCGGCGACACCTGGACCAAGATCTACGACGCCACCCTCGGCGCCTCCGGCACCAAGGTGACCCAGCCGGCGGTCGACGACTACTAAGCAGCGCCCCGGGCGGCCGCCGACCAGCGGCCGTCCGGGGGAGCTGTCCCGTCGACTCCGCCCAGGCGCCCGCCACGGGCGTCCCCCTCCCGAAAGGCGTGCGCGACATGAACGTCCTGCTCGACAACCTCGACCTCTTCGTCACGGGCTTCCGCAACACCCTGCTGCTCTTCGTGGTGTCGGGGTTCTTCGCGCTCATCCTCGGCACCATCGTCGGTGCCATGCGGGTCTCGCCGGTCCCGGCGATGCGCCTCTTCGGCACCGTGTACGTCAACACGGTGCGCAACACCCCGCTGACCCTCATCCTCTTCTTCTTCGCCTTCGGCTACCCGAAGCTCGGGCTCCCCGAAGTGAGTTACACGACGCTCGCGATCATCGGGCTGAGCCTCTACACCGCGACCTACGTCGCAGAGGTCCTGCGGTCCGGCGTCAACACGGTACCGATCGGGCAGGCCGAGGCCGCACGCGCGATCGGCCTGCCGTTCGGACAGACCATGACGCTCGTCATCCTGCCGCAGGCGTTCCGGGCCGTCCTGCCTCCGCTGTTCAGCGTGCTGATCGCCCTGCTCAAGAACACGACGGTCGCCGCCGGCTTCTCCGTCGCCGAAGCGGGCGCGATCCGGGCGAACCTGTCCGAGCGCGGCGAACCGCTCCTCATCGGACTGCTGTGGGTGGCCCTCATCTTCGTGGCCCTCGTCTCGCTCCTGTCCCTCGCCCAACGGGCCTTCGAGAAGAAGTGGAGGATCGCGCGATGAGCTCCGTCCTGTTCGACACCCCCGGCCCGAAGGCCATCGTCCGCTACCGCTGGATCGGTGTGGCGACGGTGCTCGTCGTCGCCGGCATCCTCGCCTTCGTCGTCTTCCGCTTCATCGAGACCGGACAGTTCACCGCCTCGAAGTGGAAGCTCTTCACCTTCCCGCGCGTCTGGGAGCAGATCCTCCAGGCGACGGGCGCGACCCTGTCCGCGTTCGCGGTCGCCGCCGTCTGCAGCGTCGTCCTCGGACTGGTGCTGGCGATCGGCCGACTGTCCGACCACAAGGTCATCAACGTCCCCTTCACGATCTTCATCGAGTTCTTCCGGGCGGTCCCGGTCCTCATCCTGATGATGCTCATGTACTACGGGCTGCCGCCCCTCGGCTTCACCTTCGTGACGCCGTTCGTCGCCGTCGCCATCGCGCTGACGCTGTACAACGGCGCGGTGTTCTCCGAGATCTTCCGAGCGGGCATCGAATCGCTGCCGAAGGGGCAGGGCGAGGCCGCCTACGCCATCGGCCTGCGGAAGTCCGCGGTCCTGCGCCTCATCCTGTTCCCGCAGGCGATCCGCGCGATGCTGCCGGTCATCATCGCCCAGCTCGTCGTCGCCCTCAAGGACACGGCGCTCGGCTTCCTCATCACGTACCAGGAGCTCCTCTACCTCGCGAAGCAGTTCGGGTCGCAGGCGCTCTACGGCAGCCCGATCATCCCCTCGATCATCGTGATGGGCTCGATCTACATCGTGCTCTGCCTGATCCTCTCCGGCGTCGCGAAGATCGTCGAGGTGCGTACCCGACGCTCGCCGCGGACGCCGAAGGAACAGGCCGTGACCGAGGACACGACGACCAAGATCCTCGGCATCCAGGCGGGGAACCAGTCGTCCGGCGCGAGCATCTGACGTCCTCCCGACGGAGCCCGGGCGACCGGGTCTCCGTCGGGGTGAGGACGGTCGCCCATGCGGGCCGACCGCCTGGGTAGACTTGGCTCTCGTGTCCGACGCATCCCCAATCTCCGAACCAGCGGTGAACGCCGCGGTCGACGCCGCTCTCGAAGCGATCGCCGCAGCCACCGACTCGGCCGCCCTGAAAGCGGTCCGATCAGCCCACGCCGGCGAAGCGTCACCGCTCGCCGCCCTCAACGGATCGCTCCGCAGCGTGCCGAACGACCAGAAGGCCGCGCTCGGCAAGCTGGTCGGTCAGGCTCGTGGGCGCGTCTCGAAGGCGTTGAGCGAGCGCGAGGGCGAGATCGTCGCCGCCGAGACGGAGGCACGCCTCGCCGCAGAGGCGATCGACGTCACCGCCGTCCCGCTGCGACGCGTGCCCGGTGCCCGGCACCCCCTCACGCTGCTCCAGGACCGCGTGTCCGACATCTTCGTCGGCATGGGGTGGGAGATCGCCGAGGGGCCCGAGGTCGAGAGCGAGTGGTTCAACTTCGACGCCCTGAACTTCGACGCCGACCACCCGGCCCGCGCGATGCAGGACACCTTCTTCGTGGAGCCGCTGGAGTCGCACCTCGTCCTGCGGACGCACACCTCGCCGGTCCAGGTGCGCTCGTTGCTCGAGCGTGAGCTCCCCGTGTACGTGCTCGCCCCCGGGCGCGTCTACCGCACCGACGAGCTCGACGCGACGCACACGCCCGTCTTCATGCAGTTCGAGGGGCTCGCCGTGGACAAGGGCCTGACGATGGCGCACCTGCGCGGAACGCTCGACCACTTCGTGAAGAGCGTCTTCGGCGACGACGCGAAGGTCCGTCTGCGTCCCAGCTACTTCCCCTTCACCGAGCCGAGCGCCGAGCTCGACTTCTGGCACCCGACCTTCAAGGACGGACCGCGTTGGATCGAGTGGGGTGGGTGCGGCATGATCAACCCGAACGTGCTCCGGTCCGCCGGTATCGACCCCGAGGTCTACTCGGGCTTCGCCTTCGGGATGGGTGTCGAGCGCGGCCTGATGCTGCGCGACGGCGTGCAGGACATGCGAGAGATGGTGGAGGGCGACGTCCGCTTCTCCCAGCAGTTCGGGATGGTGGTGTAGTCGTGCGTGTTCCATTGAGCTGGCTCGGGGAGTTCGTCGAACTCGCCCCGGGGACCACCCCTGAAGACGTCCACGCCGCGCTCGTGCGCGTCGGGCTCGAGGAGGAGGACGTCCACCGCTTCGAACTGACCGGTCCCATCGTGGTCGGTGAGGTCCTCGAGTTCGTCGAGGAGCCGCAGTCCAACGGCAAGACCATCCGCTGGTGCCAGGTCCGCGTCGCCGAGGGCGACGCCGACGGGGCGGTACGGGGCATCGTCTGCGGTGCCGGCAACTTCTTCGTCGGCGACCAGGTGGTCGTCACCCTGCCCGGCGCCGTCCTGCCCGGTCCGTTCCCGATCGCGGCTCGCAAGACCTACGGCCACGTGTCGGACGGCATGATCGCGTCGGCTCGCGAGCTCGGTCTCGGTGAGGACCACGACGGGATCCTGCGCCTCTCGACGATCGGGGTCGAGGCGCCCGTCGGCACCGACGCGATCAGCCTGCTCGGCCTCGACGACGCCGCGGTCGAGCTCAACGTGACGCCCGATCGCGGGTACGCGTTCTCGATCCGAGGGGTCGCACGCGAGTACTCGCACGCGACCGGTGCCGCCTTCCGCGACCCGGCGGCGAGCGTCCCCGAGGCGTTCACCGGTCCACTCGACGGCTTCCCCGTCACGATCGACGATGCGGCGCCGGTCCGCGGTCGCGTCGGGTCGAGCGTGTTCGTCGCGCGCGTCGTGCGCGACGTCGATCCGACGAAGCCCACCCCGCCGTGGATGGTGGCCCGGTTGAAGCTCGCCGGCATCCGCTCGCTGTCGCTCGTCGTCGACATCACGAACTACGTCATGCTCGAGCTCGGGCAGCCGATCCACGGGTACGACCTCGACAAGCTCACGGGCGGCATCGTCGTCCGGCGCGCGCGCTCCGGCGAGACCTTCGTCACGCTCGACGGCCAGGAGCGGAAGCTCCACGACGAGGACCTGCTGATCACCGACGACTCGGGCCCGATCGGGCTCGCCGGTGTGATGGGTGGCCTCGACACCGAGATCACCGATGCCACGCGCAATGTCCTCATCGAGGCCGCGAACTTCGACCAGGTGTCGATCGCACGGAGCGCGCGCCGCCACAAGCTGCCGAGTGAGGCGTCCAAGCGGTTCGAGCGCGGTGTCGATCCACAGATCGCCGTCGCCGCCGCGGGTCGCGTCGCACAGTTGCTCGTCGACCTGGCCGGAGGCCGGACGGACGACCTCGGCTCGACCGTCACCGCAGCGCCGGATCGCGAGCCGATCCTGCTCCCCGACGACTACATCAACAGCCTCATCGGCGTCACCTTCGGAGCGGACGAGACCCTATCCGCGCTCGCCGAGATCGGCGCGGCCGTCGAGTCCAGCGAGGGCGGCCTGCTCGTGACGCCGCCGAGCTGGCGCCACGACATCACCGGCAAGGAGGATCTCGCCGAGGAGGTGGCGCGGATCCTCGGATACGACCGCATCCCGTCGGTGCTCCCCGTCGCGCCTCCGGGACGCGGCCTCTCCCGCTCGCAGCGGTTGCGCCGTGGGGTCTCCGACGCGCTCGCCTACGGCGGCGCCACCGAGGTGTTGGCCTACCCGTTCGTCTCCGCCGAGGAGAACGCCCGGTTCGGAGCACCGCAGCCCGGTGCGTTCCCAGCCGTGAAGCTCGCGAACCCGCTCGACGCGAAGGCGCCGTTCCTCCGCGCGTCGATCCTGCCCGGTCTCCTCGCGGTGGCCCACCGGAACGTCTCGCGTGGTCTGACCGACCTCTCGATCTTCGAGGTCGGCGCGGTCTTCCGTCCGTCCCGCCACGGCGCGTTCGGCCAGGCGGAACTCCCACAGGCGGCGGTCCGGCCGAGCGAGGCCCAGCTCGAGGAGCTCGAGGCGGGCGTTCCGGCTCAACCGCGTCATCTCGGTTTCCTCGCGGTCGGCAACGCCGTCCCGAAGCAGCCGGGCCAGCCCGCGGTCGCGGCCGGTATCGCGGACGCGCTCGAGGCCGTCCAGGCCGTCGCGGTAGCGACCGGCGTCGAGATCACCGTCTCGCAGGGCAGCCACCAGGCACTGCACCCCGGACGGACCGCGGCGCTGCATGTCGGCGACGTCCTGGTGGGGTACGCGGGGGAGGTGCACCCGGCCGTCGCCGAGGAGGCGAACCTGCCGCGCGTCGTGGCGGTCGCGGAACTCGACCTGGATCGCATCATCGCGCTCGGCGACGCACTGCCAGAGGCCGTCGGTATCGGCACCCTGCCCGCGGCGACGCAGGACCTCTCCCTGCTCGTCCCCGCGACGGTCTCGGCCGGTGAGGTCCTCGAGGCCGTCCGGGTCGGAGCCGGTTCGCTCCTCGAGCACATCCGCCTCGTCGACGACTACCGAGGTTCGGGCGTGCCCGAGGGCGGCAAGAGCCTGACGTTCGCCCTGCGGTTCCGCGCGCCTAACCGCACGCTCACCGCGGCGGAGGCGAGCGACGCGAAGCTGGCCGGCGCGGCGGTGGCGGCCGAGCGCTTCGGCGCGAGCATCCGGGACTGAGCCGGTCGTACCGGACGACAGCGGCCCCGCGGATCGATGATCTGCGGGGCCGCGTCCGTCGGACGGGACGGACTCAGTCGCGGAAGGTCTCGATCGACGCACCCAGGGTGATGAGCCGCTCCTGCAGCTGCTCGTACCCCCGAGCGATGATGTCGACGTTCCGGAGCACGCTTGTGCCCTTCGCGGCGAGCATGGCGAGCAGGATGACGACGGCCGGTCGCAGCGCCGGAGGGCAGCTCACCTCGGCGCCGGACCAGTGCGTCGGCCCGGAGACGTCGATGCGGTGCGGGTCGCGCAGGCGGACGTTCGCGCCGAGTCGCGTCAGGTCGGTGAGGTGGATCGCCCGCCCCTCGTACACCCAGTCGTGGATGAGCGTGTCACCCTCGGCGCAGGCCGCGATGACCGCGAAGAACGGCAGGTTGTCGATGTTGAGCCCCGGGAACGGCATGGGGTGGATCTTGTCGATCGGGGCGTGCAGCTTGGAGGGGTGCACGGTGACGTCGACGAGTCGGGTTCGGCCGTTCGCCGCCGCGTACTCGGGGGAGCGGGTGTAGCGCAGTCCCATCTCGCCGAGCGTCGCGAGCTCGATCTCCATGAACTCGATCGGCACGCGCGTGACGGTGATCTCCGAATCGGTGACGATCCCGGCGGTGAGCAGACTCATCGCCTCCACCGGGTCCTCGCTCGGCCAGTAGTCGACGTCCTCGTTGATGACGCTGCGGCCGGTGATCCGGAGCGTCGTGCTCCCGATGCCCTCGATGGTGATGCCGAGGAGCTCCAGGTAGAAGCACAGGTCCTGCACCATGTAGTTCGGGCTCGCATTGCGGATGATCGTCACGCCGTCGCGCACCGCTGCGGCCATGATGGCGTTCTCGGTCACGGTGTCGCCGCGTTCGGTGAGCACGACGCTCAGTTCCTCGGGCACGTCCGGTGCGACGGTGGCCTGGTACCAGCCGGCGGTCGCCTCGATGGAGAGGCCGAACGGCCGGAGCGCGATGAGGTGCGGTTCGACGGTGCGGGTCCCGAGGTCGCAACCACCGGCGTAGGGGAGGGCGAAGGTGTCGTAGCGGCCGAGGAGCGGACCGAGGAACATGAGCACGCTCCTGGTTCGACGGCCGGCGTCCTCGTCGATGCTCTCGAGCGACAGGTTATCCGGTACGTGGATCTCGACGTCCTGGCCGTCGGGCGACCAGACCACGGAGACGCCCAGGCTGCGCAGGACGTCGATGATGCGGTCGACCTCGACGATCCGGGCGATGCCGTGCAGCGTGGTGCGGCCGCGGTTCATGAGCGCGGCGCAGAGGAGCGCGACCGAGGCGTTCTTGCTCGAACGCACCGCGATGGTGCCGTGCAGCTGACGGCCGCCCTGCACACGGAGGTGCGAGTTCTTCTTCTGCTCGCCGAAACTGACGATCTCGCTCTCGAGCGCGGTGCTGATCCGGCTCAGGAGGTCGATGCTGATGTTCTGACTGCCCTGCTCGATCCGGTTGATCGCGCTCTGGCTCGTGCCGACGCGTTCCGCCAGCTGGGCCTGGGTGAGTTTGCGTCCCTGTCGGGCGCCGCGGATGAGTGCCCCGACCTGCCGGAGCGGTGCCGCGGGATCCGTTCGTTCAAAGGTTGCCGTGTCTTCCATGCCGTCACTCTATCTCAGATATGAGATAGTGCGCCGTTAGGGACGACCCTGAGGCGTGTGGATGGAATCCGAAACCCGCTCCGTGGTGTCAGGCGCGGGTGCGGAGCTCCGGAAGAGAACGGCGTACACCGGGCCTGCGGCGAACCAGATCGCGGTGATCGCGACGAGCTTGATGATCATGCCCCAGATGACGTCCTCGTTCGCGAGCGCGAAGGACGCGGGGACGGTCCAGCCGACCATGGCCTGCATCGCGAGGAGCCCGGCGACCGCGATCGCGACGGCGAGGACCACCCGACGCCACTCCGACCAGGCGGCGCGGACGTACGCCGGCCCGGACTTCGGCTTCGGCCGCGGTGCTGGACCGCCCGCGAACCGGTGCGCGAACCAGACGTCCGCCTTCGTGATGAGGGCGTGGCCGAACGCCACCGTGAAGCCCAGGTAGATGGTCGCGAGGAGGTGCGTGACGTTGGGCTCCTCGCCGGACGCGAGGTCGGTCGCGGTCAGGACGAGGAGGACGAGGTCCACGACCGGCACACCGATCAACATGATCGCGCTGAGCCGGCGTCGCCGGAGGAGGTAGCGGACCGCGAGCCCGCCGAAGAGGAGGATCCAGAACGCGGCCTCCGCGCCGAGGATGGCCCAGATGAGTGGGCTCGTGCCGAAGAGTTCAGTGAAGCTGTCCATGTTCCGATGGTGTCGCGGGGTGATGCCGTGCCACATCGACCGTGCTGCTGATCCTCCGGCGACGGGGTCAGCGGAACTGCGTACGCGGGCTCGTCCCTCCGGCGCTCGCGCCGCATGGCGCGAGCTGGTGTGATGGAGGTATGGCTGCTCTCGAAGGACCGCGTGCATGGGTGAGCCGACACCGCGAGCCGGTCATCACCACGGTGTGCGCGGCCATGGGACTCCTGTTCGCCCTCCTCGGGATCCATGTCCCCTGGGGGACGACCGTGTCGGAACCGCCGCTCATCCTCACCCTCGTCTTCCTCGCGGCCATCCTGGCGGTGCACCTGCTCCGCCGTCGACGCCCGTTGACCACGCTGGCCGTCGGCATCCTGATAGCCCTGGCCGAGGCACTCACCACCGGGGGCAGCGGCCTCGGGATGCTCATCGTCGTGTCCGACCTCGCCTATGCGGCGGCGCTGTACTCGCGGTCCCGGGTCATGGACGTCGCCGCGCTCGCCTGCACCGCGCTCGCCGTCGTGTCGGTCGGTGTCTTCGCGGTGGTCTGGTTCACCGGCGACGTGCAAGCCGTCGCCCGGCTCGGCAGCGGTGTCCTCCTCGGCTCGCTGATCACCGTGCCGGTCGTCCTGGCGAGTTCGATCTGGTTCGGCAGGATGGTGCGGTACCCGCGCCTCGAGGCCGAACGACAGCGTGAGCGCGCCGACACGATCACGCAGGCGGCGGCTGCCCTGCGGCAGGACGCTGTGACCCGTGAACGGCTCGAGCTCAGCCGGGAGCTGCACGACGTCATCGCCGGTCACCTCTCGGCGATCGCGATGCAGTCCGCGGCTGCCCTGGAACGACGCGACGGCACCGACCCGGTGGCGCTGCGGCGCAGCCTCGCACTCGTCCGGACCAGCAGTCTCGACGCGCTCGCCGACATGCGCACGATGATCGACGTGCTCCGCGGTGACCAGTCGGCCGACGACCTGGCCCAGGCACCGGACCGACTCACCGCCGAGTCGGTCCGCCGCGCGGTCGAGGTCGCCCGTGCCAACGGACTGGAGGTGGAGGTACGGGCTCCGGACGACGCGGCGCTCGCCGAAGTCCCCGCGCAGACCTCGATCGTCGGGCTCCGCACGCTCGTCGAAGGCCTGACGAACACGGCGAAGCACGCACCGGGTGCTTCCGTGCGGGTCGAGGTCTCGCTCCCGCCCGGTGCCCTGTCCGTTACGCTCAGCAACCCACTGCCGACGGCGACCTCGTCTTCGGTGCTCGCCGGGTCCGGTGGGGTCGGCCTGGTAGGCCTGGCCGAGCGGGCACGTCTGGTCGGAGGCGACCTCGTCGCGGGGCCGGACGGTCCCGACTGGCGGACGGCGCTCACCGTGCCGACCCCGGTGTCGCCGGCCACCCCCGCGGTCGTCACCGCAGGAGGGGCGTCATGACCATCACGGTCCTCATCGCGGACGACCATGCGGCCGTCAGAGCGGGTCTGGGAGCGCTGCTCGACGAGCCGGACGACATCCTGGTCATCGCCGAGGCGGCGGACGGGGAGGCCGTCGTCGCGCAAGCCGTGCGACACCGACCGGACGTCGTGTTGCTCGACGTCCAGATGCCGCGTGCCTCGGGGATCGACGCGATCCCGGCCATCCTCGCCGCGGTCACCCCACCGCCGAGCATCATCATGCTCACGACCTTCGCCCTCGACCGGTACGTTGACGAGGCGCTGGCGGCCGGGGCGAACGCCTTCCTGGTGAAGACGGTCTCCGCTGCCGGCCTCGTCGATGCGATCCGACGAGTGCACGCGGGCGAGGCGGTGCTCGCCCCCGAGGTGACCCGCAGAGTCCTCGAACGTCTCGCCGCGGCCAGACCTCCGGTCGTGCCGGAGCCGGCGCCGGCGCACCCCGGTCTGGCCACGCTGACACCGCGGGAGCGTGAGGTCCTCGAGCAGCTGCGCGAGGGGCTGAGCAACGCCGGGATCGCGACCGCGCTCGGGCTGTCCGAGGCGACGGCCCGCACGCACGTGTCCCGGATCCTCGTGAAGCTCGACGCACGGTCGCGGGTCCAGGCCGCGCTCATCGCGGAGCGGGCTGCTCCGGGCGCGGATTCGTCGGCATCCTCGTCGTCGTAGTACGCTCTCGACATGGCACGTTTCCAGGCACAGGGTTCTTCGCGGGCGGTCACGCTCCGCGCCCTCCGCCGTCCCGTGTCCGCACGCGCTACCGCAGAGCGACGATAGGCGACCCCGGTGCTCGCACGGTCCAGGTGACCGTGCAGTCGTCCAGGAGTCGCCGCCTCCGCCCCTCGAGCGTCCACTCAATAAGGTAGAGCCATGTCCTTCTCTGTAGCGGTGGCCGGAGCATCCGGCTACGCAGGAGGCGAGCTGCTTCGGCTGCTCGCCGACCACCCCGACTTCGACGTCAGGACGGTGACCGCGCACGCGAACGCCGGTCAACCGCTCGTCGACCACCAGCCACACCTCCGATCGCTCCGGCATCTCGTCCTCGAGGCGACGACGCCGGAGGTGCTCGCGGGACACGACGTCGTCTTCCTCGCCCTGCCGCACGGCAAGTCGGGCGAGGTCACGGCGTCGCTTCCGCCGGAGACCCTCGTCGTCGACTGCGGAGCCGACCACCGGCTCGTCGACGAAGCCGACTGGGACGCCTTCTACGGCGGCGACTACTTCGGCGCATGGGCGTACGGCGTCCCGGAGCTGCAGACCGCCACCGGTCGGGGGCGCGACGCGCTCGTGGGCGCCAAGCGGATCGCCGCTCCCGGGTGCAACGCGAGCACCGTCGCCCTGTCCCTCGCGCCCGGCATCGCCGCGGGGGTGATCGAGCCGCTCGACCTCGTCTCCGTGCTCGCCGTCGGGCCGTCCGGCGCGGGGAAGAGCCTGAAGGTCAACCTGCTCGCGAGCGAGGTGCTCGGCACGGCCAACCCGTACGCCGTGGGCGGTACCCACCGGCACATCCCCGAGATCACGCAGAGCCTCCGGGCGGCCGGTGCCGATCGCGCGTCCATCTCCTTCACCCCGGTCATCGTCCCGATGTCGCGTGGCATCCTGGCCACCTCGACGGCACGCATCGTCCCGGGCACCACGGCGGCAGCGGTCCGCGAGGCCTGGGAGACGGCCTACGCCGACGAACCGTTCGTCCAGGTGCTGCCCGAGGGCTCGTTCCCGCGGACGGCCGACGTCCTCGGCGCCAACACCGCGCTGATCGGACTCGCCGTCGACGAGACGGTGGGACGGGTCGTCGTCGTGACCGCCGTCGACAACCTCGTGAAGGGGACCGCCGGCGCGGCGATCCAATCGGCGAACATCGCGCTCGGGCTTTCCGAGACGACCGGCTTGAGTGTGAATGGAGTGGCACCGTGAGTGTGACAGCAGCAGCAGGGTTCCTCGCGGCGGGCGTCGCCTGCGGCCTCAAGACCTCCGGGGGCCTCGACCTCGCGGTGGTCCAGAACGTCGGTCCGTTGCAGCACGCGGCGACGGTGTTCACGAGCAACCGGTGCAAGGCCAACCCGATCCTCTGGAGCGAGCAGGTCATGCAGGACGGCATCGTCTCGGCGATCGTCCTGAACTCCGGCGGCGCGAACTGCTACACGGGGACGCGCGGTTTCCAGACGACCCACGCGACCGCGGAGGCCGTCGCCGAGCGACTCGCGATCTCGGCCGGCGACGTCCTCGTCTGCTCCACGGGGCTCATCGGCGAACAGCTCGACCTCGACAAGCTGACCGCGGGCGTGTGGGACGCCACCCGCGCCGTCGCCGACGAGGATGGCGCGAGCGAATCGGCCGGGCTCGCCGCGGCGACCGCGATCATGACGACCGACACGAAGCCGAAGCAGGCCGTGCGGAGCGCGGACGGCTGGACCGTCGGCGGCATGGCGAAGGGTGCCGGCATGCTCGCCCCCGGGCTCGCGACGATGCTCGTCGTCATCACGACCGACGCCGTGCTCGAGCCGGCACAGCTCGACCAGGCGCTCCGCAGCGCGACCCGTGTCACCTTCGACCGCCTCGACTCCGACGGCTGCATGTCCACCAACGACACGGTCTCACTGCTCGCCTCCGGCGCCAGCGGTGTCACCCCGGAGCTGTCCGCCTTCACCGAGGCGCTGACGGAGGTGTGTCGCGATCTCACCCTGCAGTTGCAGGCCGATGCCGAGGGTGCGGCCCACGACGTCGCGATCGAGGTCGTCGGCGCGGTGTCCGAGGACGACGCGGTCGAGGTCGCCCGTGCGGTCTCCCGCAGCAACCTCTTCAAGGCGGCCATCTTCGGCAACGACCCGAACTGGGGCCGGGTGCTCGCGGCCGTCGGGACCACGGGCGCCGAGTTCGACCCGTACGGGATCGACGTGGCAATGAACGGCGTCCAGGTGTGCACGGCCGGCGAGCCGGATCAGTCGCGCGACCTCGTCGACCTCGCGCCGCGCGCCGTGCACGTGCTCATCGACCTCCACGCCGGTGACACGGGAGCCACCATCTGGACGAACGACCTCACGCACGATTACGTGCACGAGAACAGCGCCTACGCGAGCTGATGATGACCCAGTATCGAGACAACTCTCCCGAGGAGGCGGCGATCAAGGCCGCCACCCTCATCGAGTCGCTTCCCTGGCTGAAGACCTTCCGCGACCAGACGATCGTCGTGAAGTTCGGTGGCAACGCGATGGTGAGCGAGGAGCTCGCGCAGGCGTTCGCCGAGGACATGGTCTATCTGCGCTACGCGGGGCTGAAGCCCGTCGTCGTCCATGGTGGCGGCCCGCAGATCTCGGCGATGCTCGAGCGGCTCGACATCCACAACGAGTTCCGCGGCGGGTACCGGGTCACGACGCCCGAGGCCATGGAGGTCGTCCGCATGGTCCTCACCGGTCAGGTCAACCCCGAGCTCGTGGGGCGGATCAACGAACACGGCCCGCTCGCCGCAGGACTGTCCGGCGAGGACGCGGGCCTGTTCGGCGGACGTCGTCGCTCGATCGTCGTCGACGGCGAGACCGTGGACATCGGGCTCGTCGGCGACGTCGTCAGCGTCGACCCCACCTCGGTGCAGGCCTACCTCGACGCCGGCAACATCCCGGTGGTCTCCTCGATCGCCCCCGACCTCGACCAACCGGGCCAGACGCTCAACGTGAACGCCGATGCGGCCGCCGCGGCGCTCGCCGTCGCCCTCGGCGCCGCGAAGCTCGTCATCCTGACCGATGTCGCCGGGCTGTACAGCGACTGGCCGAACCGCGACTCGCTCGTCTCGCAGATCACGACGAGCGAGCTCCGAGCCATGCTGCCCTCGCTCGAATCGGGCATGATCCCGAAGATGACCGCCTGCCTCGACGCCGTCGACGGCGGGGTCGCCAAGGCCGCCATCATCGACGGCCGCGTACCCCACTCCATCCTGCTCGAGGTGTTCACCCAGAACGGCTCAGGCACCGAGGTCGTCCCGGAGGACTCATGAGCGACTGGAAGAGCCGCGTCGAACGCGACATGATGCGCACGTTCAACACGCCGATCGCCATGCTGACCCGCGGTGAGGGATGCCACGTCTGGGACGCCGAGGGCAACCGCTACCTCGACTTCCTCGCGGGCATCGCGGTGAACGCGCTGGGACACGCACACCCCGCGTTCGTCGCGGCGATCACGCGACAGGCGAGCACGCTCGCGCACGTCTCCAACTACTTCTCGAGTCCGCCGCAGCTCGAGCTCGCGGCCCGACTGAAGCGTCTCGCCGGAGCGGACGAGGGCGGCCGGGTGTACTTCGCGAACTCCGGTGCAGAGGCGAACGAGGCGGCGTTCAAGCTCGCCCGGCTCAACCACGGCGACGGATCGCGGACACGGGTCCTCACCCTGGAGAACTCCTTCCACGGGCGGACCTTCGGTGCCCTCGCCCTGACCGGCAAGCCCGCGTTGCAGGAGGGGTTCCACCCGCTCCCGGGTGGCGTCGAGCACATCCCGACCACGATCGAGGCGCTCGAGGCGGCGATCGACGACCGGGTCGCCGCGCTGATCCTCGAACCGATCAAGGGTGAAGCCGGCGTCATCGACCTGCCGGAGGGCTACCTCGCCCGTGCCAGGGCCCTCACCGAGGCGCACGGCGTGCTGCTCATCATCGACGAGATCCAGACCGGGGCCGGACGGACGGGGGAGTGGTTCGCGTTCCAGCGGGACGGCATCGTACCGGACGCGATCACCGTCGCCAAGGGGATCGGCGGCGGCATGCCGATCGGCGCCCTCGTCACCTTCGGCGCCGCCTCCGAGCTGTTCGGCCCCGGCCAGCACGGCAGCACCTTCGGCGGCAACCCGCTCGCGACCGCGACGGCGAACGCGGTGCTCGAGGAGATCGAGCGCGCCGGGCTGGTGCAGAACGCCGCCGCGCGCGGTGAGCAGTTGCGGGCCGTCATCACCGCGATCGGTTCCCCGCTCGTCGAGGAGGTCCGCGGACACGGGCTGCTCATCGGCATCGGCTTGAGCGCCCCGGTGGCCGCGGAGCTGTCGACCGCTGCGTTCGAGCGAGGGCTCATCATCAACGCCCCCAACGCGACGAGCATCCGGATCGCGCCGCCGCTCATCATCGGCGACGCCGAGATCGACGAGTTCACCTCCCTCTTCCGCGCGGCGCTCGACGCCGTCCAGGCCTGACCGGCCATCGACCCACACGAACAGGACCACCAGACATGACCCGTCACTTCCTCCGCGACGACGACCTCAGCCCGGCCGAGCAGTCCGAGATCCTCGACCTCGCCACTGAACTGAAGCGCGACCGCTGGTCGCGCAAGCCGCTCGAAGGCCCGCAGACCGTCGCGGTCATCTTCGACAAGTCCTCGACGCGGACACGCGTCTCCTTCGCCGTGGGGATCGCCGACCTCGGCGGATCACCGCTCATCATCTCGACGGCGAACAGTCAGCTCGGCGGCAAGGAGACGGCCGCCGACACCGCTCGCGTCCTCGAACGTCAGGTCGCCGCGATCGTCTGGCGGACCTACGCCCAGTCCGGTCTCGAGGAGATCTCGGCCGGGACGACCGTGCCCGTCGTCAACGCGCTGTCCGACGACTTCCACCCGTGCCAGCTGCTCGCCGACCTCCTCACGATCCGCGAGCACAAGGGCGAGCTCGCCGGTCTGACGATGTCGTTCTTCGGTGACGGAGCGAGCAACATGGCCCACTCCTACCTGTTGGCCGGCGCGACGGCGGGGATGCACGTCCGCATCGCCGCACCGGCCGAGTTCGCTCCGGCTGCGGACGTCGTCGCCGACGCGGAGCGCATCGCCGCGACGACGGGCGGCTCCGTGCTCGTGACCACCGACCCCGACACGGCGGCGGCGGGTGCCGACGTGATGATCACCGACACCTGGGTGTCGATGGGCAAGGAGGACGAGAAGGCGCAACGCGTCGCCATCTTCGGCGGCTACCGCGTGGACCGCAGGCTCATGGGGCTCGCCGCGTCCGACGCCGTCTTCATGCACTGCCTGCCCGCCGATCGCGGCTTCGAGGTCGAGGCCGAGGTCATCGACGGAGCGCAGAGCATCATCTGGGACGAGGCGGAGAACCGCCTCCACGCGCAGAAGGCCCTGCTGGTGTGGCTGCTCGAGCAGCAGCACGCCGGCTCCGCGGCCTGACCCTTCCCCGGCTGCGGCCGACCGACCAGTCCGGAGTACTCCGGACGCCAGCAGTACAGGAGGCCCATCGTGGCAGATCAGCAGAACCGAGCAGGCGAATCCGGGGCACTCTGGGGTGGACGCTTCGCGAGCGGCCCGTCGCCGGAACTCGCGCGTCTGAGCAAGTCCACCCAGTTCGACTGGGTCCTCGCCGCATACGACATCGCGGGCTCCCGTGCCCACGCCAAAGCGCTCGCGTCGGCGGGGTACCTCGACGAGGACGAACTCCGCGGGATGCTCGCCGCCCTCGACGTCCTGGACGCCGACGTGGCCGACGGGACGTTCGTCGCGGCGGAGAGCGATGAGGACGTCCACTCGGCGCTGGAACGCGGGCTCGTCGAACGGGCCGGCAAGGAACTCGGTGGGAAGCTGCGCGCCGGACGAAGCCGGAACGACCAGATCGCGACGCTCGTGCGGCTCTACCTCATCGATCACGGACGGGTGATCGCCCGAGACGTCATCCACCTGATCGACGCGATCGTCTCCCAGGCCGAAGCACACCCCGACGCGGTGATGCCCGGCCGCACGCACCTGCAGCACGCCCAGCCGGTGCTGCTCGCCCACCAGCTGCTCGCGCACGCCTGGCCGCTCACCCGCGACCTGGAACGGCTCCGCGACTGGCTCGCCCGGGCGAGCGCCTCGCCGTACGGTTCCGGAGCGCTCGCAGGCAGTTCCCTCGGGCTCGACCCGGTGCTCGTCGCGCACGAGCTCGGGCTCGACCGGCCGACCGAGAACTCGATCGACGCCACCGCCAGCCGCGACGTGGTCGCCGAGTTCGCGTTCATCACCTCGCTCATCGGGATCAACCTGTCCCGGTTCGCCGAGGAGATCATCGTCTGGAACACCCGCGAGTTCGGGTTCGTGACCCTCGACGACGCCTACTCGACCGGCTCGAGCATCATGCCGCAGAAGAAGAACCCCGACATCGCCGAGCTCGCCCGCGGGAAGTCCGGGCGACTCATCGGGAACCTGACCGGGTTGCTGGCGACGCTGAAGGCGCTGCCGCTCGCGTACAACCGCGACCTGCAGGAGGACAAGGAGCCGGTGTTCGACTCCGTGAACCAGCTCGAGGTGTTGCTGCCGGCGTTCACCGGGATGGTGGCGACGCTCCGCTTCGACACGGCACGGCTGCGCGAGCTCGCACCGGAGGGGTTCTCCCTCGCGACGGACGTCGCCGAGTGGCTCGTCAAGCAGGGTGTGGCCTTCCGCGACGCTCACGAGATCAGCGGCGAGCTCGTGCGGTACTGCGAGGAGCGCGGGCTGGCACTCGACGAACCGGACGACGCCGCACTGGCGGGTGTCTCGGAGCATCTCACACCGGCCGTGCGGAGCGTCTTGACCGTCGACGGCTCGATCGGCAGCCGACTCGGCGCCGGCGGGACGGCTCCGGAGCGGGTCCAGGACCAGCTCACGACACTCGTCGGGCGGGTGGGCGCGCTGTCGCAGGCCCTCTCGCTCTAGACGGGGCGGGGTCCGATGACGACGGCCGGTCCGCTGCGGGCGCTGACCTCGGGATCGGCCCTCGAGGTCGCGCCCGCGCTGCTCGGAGCGGTGCTGTCCCACACGACGCCCGAGGGCACCGTGTCGGTCCGCCTCACGGAGGTCGAGGCCTATCTCGGGGTCGGCGAGGATCCCGGATCCCATGCGCACCGTGGTCCGACCCCGCGCACGAGTCCGATGTTCGGTCCGCCCGGGCATCTGTACGCGTACTTCAGCTACGGCATGCACGTCTGCATCAACGTCGTGTGTTCACCGGTCGGCACGGCGTCGGCCGTCCTCCTGCGTGCCGGCGAGGTCGTCGCGGGGCTGGAGCTCGCGCGGCTGCGACGCGGTGAACGGGTGCCGGATCGCGACCTGGCCAGAGGACCGGCGCGGCTCACCGTGGCGCTCGGGATCGCGCTCGACCAGTCGGGTGACGACCTCGCCGAGCCGCCCTTCGACGTGCTCCTGCCCGAGCGCCCGCTCGCCTCGGCGACCGGTCCGCGGACGGGCGTCAGCGGGGTCGGTGGGGGAGCCGCCTACCCGTGGCGGTTCGTGCTGCCGGGGGAGACGACCGTCTCGCCCTACCGCCGGTCGCCCCGGGCGATGGACTGACCCGCCGACTCAGCCTCGCGCGAGCAGCAGGATCGACGCCACCCCGGCCGCCCAGAGGAGGCTGGCGAGCGAGCCGATGATGAACCGCTCGCGCGCCTCGGCCGAGTCGAGTTCGGTGAAGCGTCCGACACCCTTCACCGCGACGATGACCGCGATCGCCTCCGGATAGCCGGAGAACAACGCGGCGACGAGGGCGAGCCGTTCGAGGATCCCGATCGCGGTCCCGCCGCGCAGCACCTCGATGGGACGTCCGACGACCTGTGACGCGCTCGGGTTCCGGTGCTCCACGAGGATGCCGCCGTGGATCCCGGGGGCGACGCTGCCCTTCGTCGCGAGGGCGAGGACGAAGGAGGCGACCGGACCACCGCCGGCGACCGCGACAGCGAGGGTGAAGACGCCGAGGAGCACGAGTGCCGGACCGGTCGGTGGGACCGAGGGGACGAGCGCGACCAGGAGGGCCCCGATCACCATGAGGGCAGCCGCCACGACCATGAGACGATCCGCGAGACGCGCGCTCAACACCCGGGCCAGCAGGAGGAAGACGAGCGCGCTTCCGAGGAAGCCGATGACGGTCGGCCAGGTGATGGGCGTGAGTGTGACGAGGTTCATCGCTCGTCCTTTCGGTCGTCGGGGTGGTGCACGGAGGCGTCCTGGTCGAGCTTCGCCAGGAGGCGGATGAGCGCGGTGATCGCGGCGGCTTCGGCTCGGACTCCGGCGGCCGCGACCCGGCGACTGACCGAACTCTCGGTGATGCCGAGTCGTGCCGCTGCCTCGGACTGGGTCACGCCGGCCGCGAGCAGGTCGGCGACCTCCCATCCGCCGGCGGTCCTCCGGTCGCGGAGGTGGAGGAGGAGCACGATGAGCGCCTCGACGTCGGCGCCGCCCTGCTGGTCGGCCGCCTCGAGCGCGAACCGGAAGGGCGCGCGCTTGGCCCGCGTGACGGCCTCCCGCGCGGCGTAGAAGGCCTGACCGGTCGCAGCTCGGGTCGAGTCGGGGAGCGGACGTCGGACGTCGCCTTGTCCGATGCCCACGCTCCAGCCGCGATCTCGGAGGAGGTGGAGTGCGATGCCGAGCGCGACCTCGGTGTCCTCGGTGGCGAGCTGGAACTCGTCGCCCGCCGTGCGCTCGGCCTGGAGGAGCAGGCTCTCCGGGAACCGATCGTTGATCGACTCGATGACACCGGCGGCGCGATCAGGGCCGGTCCGGCTCGCGATCTGATCGACGGTCAGCACGTACACGGCTCTCCTCTCGGCGGTGGTCGGCTCGATCACCCTATCCACAACATGCAGGTATTTCCACAACTCCGACAAATGATAGGAATTCCTGCACGTGTCACGATCGCCGTGATCGCGCCGGTGCCGATGCGCCCGACTCAGCAGCCGATGCCGCGCTGATAGCCTTGCAAGCGTGTCGAACCTCGCTCTTCCTGACCAGCGCAACGATCCGACCTTCGACGACGTCTGGGACGAACTCGTCTGGCGCGGGCTCGTCCACGTGTCGACGGATCAGCAGGAGCTGAAGCGTCTGCTCGGTGGAACGCCGATCACCTACTACTGCGGGTTCGACCCGACGGCGGCGAGCCTCCACCTGGGCAACCTGGTCCAGCTGCTCGTCATGCGTCGGCTGCAGCTGGCCGGACACCGCCCGCTCGGGCTCGTCGGCGGTTCGACCGGCCTCATCGGCGACCCACGACCGACCGCCGAGCGCACACTGAACACGCCGGACACCGTCGCCGAGTGGGTGCAGTCCCTCCGCGCACAGATCGAACGCTTCCTCAGTTTCGAGGGCGAGAACGCCGCGCGCATGGTCAACAACCTCGATTGGACCGCACCGCTCTCGGCGATCGACTTCCTGCGGGAGATCGGCAAGCACTACCGCGTCGGCACGATGCTGAAGAAGGACGCGGTCAGTGCCCGCCTGAACTCGGAGGCGGGGATCAGCTACACCGAGTTCAGCTACCAGATCCTCCAGGGGATGGACTACCTCGAGCTGTACCGCGAGTACGGCTGCGTCCTGCAGACCGGCGGGAGCGACCAGTGGGGCAACCTCACGAGCGGCACCGACCTCATCCACCGGGTCGAGCGGGCCACCGTCCACGCGATCGGGACCCCGCTGATCACGAACTCGGACGGCACGAAGTTCGGGAAGAGCGAAGGCAACGCGATCTGGCTCGACCCGAGCATGACGAGTCCGTACGCGTTCTACCAGTTCTGGGTCAACACCGACGATGCGGACGTCATCGCCCGGCTGAAGGTCTTCACGTTCCTCGATCGGGTGGAGATCGAGCGACTGGCGGCCGCGACCGAGTCGGAACCGTTCAAGCGAGAGGCGCAGAAGACCCTCGCCTACGCCGTCACCGCGCTCGTCCACGGGGAGGCCGCGACCGATGCGGCCATCGCCGCGTCGGCCGCGCTCTTCGGGCAGGGGGATCTGGAGGCGCTCGACGCGGACACGCTGCGGTCAGCCGTCACGGAGTTGCCGAATGCGCGGGTGGCCGCGGAGACGCTCGTCATCCAGGCGCTCGTCGACACGGAGCTGTGTGCAAGCCTCGGTGAGGCTCGACGCGCGGTCGCCCAGGGAGGGGTTTCGGTGAACAACCGCAAGATCGACGACGTCGACGCGACCCTGGACGACCGGTTCCTCACGGGCGGGGTGGCCGTGCTGCGCCGCGGCAAGCGCACCCTCGCCGGGCTGTCCCTCGACGGCGCTCCCGCCTGATCCGCCGACGACGGCATCGTCGTCGTCATCGAACCTGAAGGGGATGCTCCGAGTGCAGCTCTGCGAGGCGTGCGGAACCGAGATCGTCGACCGTCGCGACGGTGTGTGCCCGAGTTGTGGGGCCATGCTGCCGCTGCGCACGGGCGAGCTGTCGACGGTGGAGACGGCGGCCGTGCCGGAGCAGGAGTCATTGGACGAGTCGACGGACGAGCTCGAGTCGGAGTCGACGGACGATCAGCCGACGACGGCCGATGACGGCGACCTCGTCGAGACCGATGCACCCCACGTCGAGACCGGTGCCCCAGCAGCGGAAGCCGATCGACTGCCGTCGCCGGACGTCGACACGACTGAGCCCACGAACCCCGGTACCGCGACGTCGATCGCGCCGAGCGCGGTGCCGACACCGGTCCCGGATCCCGAATCCACCGACCCGGCGCCGGCGCAGGCGTCGACTCCGCACCCGGCGACAGTCGCTGCGGCCGAACCGGCCTCGGCAACCGCCGCGGGGGAGGCACGGGAGGAACCGACCGCGCGCCGCGCCCTCTGGCACCCTGATTCGTTGCCCACCACGGTCAAGCGGACCCCCTCGCGCCGACGATGGTTCCTCCTCGGCGGACTCGCACTCGCCGTGGTCGCTGCGATCGTCGCGGTCGTGCTCATCGTGGTCGCAGCCGTTCCCCACCGCGTCGAGGGGCTCGCGCTCCTCCGCGACCTCCCGACGAAGCCGGCCGTCGGAACGTGGGAACTCACGCATCCGCTGGATGACGAGGTGCCCGCGGGCGACGAGCTCTACCTGAACGGGTACACCGCGAGCCCCAACACCGCGCTGCTCGTGTGGTCGACCGACCGGCCACTGGATCAGACGACCCTCGACGACGCTCCGGGCGAGACGGTGGTCTCCCTGGTGAACACGGCGAACGGCCACACGCTCTGGGACCGTCGCGTCACCGAGCTCTCTCCGGAGTTCGACCGCTTCGACGCACCGGTGGTCGTCTCCCCACCGGATGCGGCCGCGATCGTGCTCAGCCAGGGTGACCTCATGGTCGCCGTGAGCCGTCGCGACGGGCACGTGGTCTCCACGTCGCAAGAGCACTCGAGTGTCGAGGGGATCGGCTTCGCCGACTTCGCCGCGCCGGCGGCGTTCGTCCCGGGGCTCGAGGGCGACCTGCTCATCTCCTCGACCACGGCCGACGGCACCGGGACGGTCGGCCGCTATCGGTCGACGGACCTGACCGACCCGGTCTGGGAGGTCAGCGGTGACGCCGGCGAGCGGGCGACCACCGCGGGCGACAAGCTCTTCTACGACGGTGCGGTGTACTCGCTCGACGACGGATCGACCATCGATTGGCAGGGTGACCTCTCCTGGTACTACCAGCAGGTGGGCGGCGATCTCGTCGCGATCGACTACTCCGGCAACGACACCACGATCCGTGGGGTGGACGACCGCACCGGCGCCGAGCGCTGGAAGGCGACCGGGGCGCTGCCGGTGGTGCTCGACGCGAGCGGGCTGTTGGTCGTCGCCGACCAGTCGGGGGAGCGGGTCCGCCGCCTCGACCCGCGATCCGGCGAGGTCGAGTGGCGCAGCGGACTGACGAGCACCTGGGACGGCGCCTACACCGTGGGCGACACGATCATGCTCGGTGACGGCGAAGGCGGATACACCGGGGTCGGCGCTCGAGACGGCGAGATCCGATACGAGGAGCAGGACGCCGAGGGCAGCCTCGTCGGGTACAGCGACCGGACCCTCCTGCTCACGCTGGACGACACGCTCGTCGGGATAGACGCGACCACGGGCGAGCGCGGTTGGTCGGTCGACTCCGCCGGAGACGAGTATTCGTTCACCGCCTGGGGCGGAAGCCCACTCGCCGTCGCGACGGTCGTCGCGGCCGGTTCCGACGCGGTGGCCGTCCTCGGCATCGGTGACGCCGATCGCGACTGAAGCGCGTGGATCCGGGCGACACGCCCGGGATGCAGTGATGATTTGCCAGCCCCTGGCGCTCTGCGTAAAGTAATCACTCGTCACCCCAAAGGTGCGGGAAGCGGAAGAGCTTCCCGGCCTCAAGTGGGACTGATACCCAGCCAAAAGCCGAGCATCTCCACGTGAGTCAAACTCACACTTGAGACCGTCTCACTTCAAGACTAGGTTGGAACTTCCCAGCTCTCGGGTCATCGAAGCGGTGAGGATCAGACAGACTCCGGTCCACTCAGATCAGCTCCTGGTTCGACTTGACAAGAACCGAAGAAGTGGTAAGTTAGAGAAGTTGCCCTGCAGGGCGGTCGTGATGGCCAAAGGCAGGAGCATCCGATC
>NZ_JARVSC010000014.1 GCF_030209375.1 Plantibacter sp. ME-Dv--P-122b | reverse complement strand
TGTTGGCATTGGCGGTTACCTCCAACCGATACAGCCAGCGCCGTTTAGGTACCCGCTGGAAGAAGCTGCACCGGTTGGTGTATGTGATTCTCGGGTTGGGATTGCTGCATATGTTGTGGATCGTGCGCGCCGATCTTAAGGAGTGGGCAGTCTATGCCTTTATAGGTGTTTTCCTTTTGGCGCTGCGGATTCCTCCCTTGACCCGCCGGATCCCGCGTTTGATGGGTAAAAAGCAGGTTTTTCAGGAAAAGCGAAATTAAGTGTTGACGGCAGATTCTGAGTCTCTATAATTCGCCCCACTTCCGGCGCAGCCGAAACGGAAAACTCCTTGAAATTCAATGAGTTAAGTAGGTTTCGATAGTGGATCGCTTCAGTTCATCGAAGCCTGGAAGGAGTTGGAAATGCCGGTTTTCTGGTGCTTTCAACGGTTCGATCTTCTCGATCTTCTCGATCTTCTCGGTCGAAAGCGGAGAAAAAGAGGTGTTGACAGCAGCGTGTAACGCTGTAGAATTCGCCTCCCGCTAACGAGAGATCGGAAGCGCAAGTGGTTGAAGTTGTTGAAGAAATCTTCGAAAACTTCTGAAAATAATCACTTGACAGCAAATGAGGCTGCTGTAGAATGCGCGCCTCGGTTGAGACGAAAGATCTTAACCAACCGCTCTTTAACAACTGAATCAAGCAATTCGTGTGGGTGCTTGTGGAGTCAGACTGATAGTCAACAAGATTATCAGCATCACAAGTTACTCCGCGAGAAATCAAAGATGTAACCAACGATTGCTGAGCCAAGTTTAGGGTTTCTTAAAAACCCAAAGATGTTTGAACTGAAGAGTTTGATCATGGCTCAGATTGAACGCTGGCGGCAGGCCTAACACATGCAAGTCGAGCGGATGAAGGGAGCTTGCTCCTGAATTCAGCGGCGGACGGGTGAGTAATGCCTAGGAATCTGCCTGGTAGTGGGGGACAACGTTTCGAAAGGAACGCTAATACCGCATACGTCCTACGGGAGAAAGCAGGGGACCTTCGGGCCTTGCGCTATCAGATGAGCCTAGGTCGGATTAGCTAGTTGGTGAGGTAATGGCTCACCAAGGCGACGATCCGTAACTGGTCTGAGAGGATGATCAGTCACACTGGAACTGAGACACGGTCCAGACTCCTACGGGAGGCAGCAGTGGGGAATATTGGACAATGGGCGAAAGCCTG
>NZ_JARVSC010000008.1 GCF_030209375.1 Plantibacter sp. ME-Dv--P-122b | reverse complement strand
GCGGTCATTTCAGAGGGATTTCCCCAATGGTTGTGATCGTGACGGTTGGAGCTTCAGCTTCCTCCAGGCACTTTCCTGCAGGCAAAACAAAACCCCAACTGCTTTCGCAATTGGGGTTTCGGAATTTAATCTTGACGATGACCTACTCTCACATGGGGAAACCCCACACTACCATCGGCGATGCATCGTTTCACTTCTGAGTTCGGGATGGGATCAGGTGGTTCCAACGCTCTATGGTCGTCAAGAAATTCGGGTACTGACTCGTGACCGGATGGCCTCGCTTCAGCAAATTGGGTATGTGACAGCTGTCGGTGTTTTGTGAGCGTCGAACTTTCGGTTCATTGCGTCTTCACACACCGCAATCTGATGCTCTTTCGAGTCTACAGATTGCTTGGGTGTTATATGGTCAAGCCTCACGGGCAATTAGTATTGGTTAGCTCAACGCCTCACAGCGCTTACACACCCAACCTATCAACGTCGTAGTCTTCGACGGCCCTTCAGGGAACTCAAGGTTCCAGTGAGATCTCATCTTGAGGCAAGTTTCCCGCTTAGATGCTTTCAGCGGTTATCTTTCCCGAACATAGCTACCCGGCAATGCCACTGGCGTGACAACCGGAACACCAGAGGTTCGTCCACTCCGGTCCTCTCGTACTAGGAGCAGCCCCTCTCAAATCTCAAACGTCCACGGCAGATAGGGACCGAACTGTCTCACGACGTTCTAAACCCAGCTCGCGTACCACTTTAAATGGCGAACAGCCATACCCTTGGGACCGGCTTCAGCCCCAGGATGTGATGAGCCGACATCGAGGTGCCAAACACCGCCGTCGATATGAACTCTTGGGCGGTATCAGCCTGTTATCCCCGGAGTACCTTTTATCCGTTGAGCGATGGCCCTTCCATACAGAACCACCGGATCACTAAGACCTACTTTCGTACCTGCTCGACGTGTCTGTCTCGCAGTCAAGCGCGCTTTTGCCTTTATACTCTACGACCGATTTCCGACCGGTCTGAGCGCACCTTCGTACTCCTCCGTTACTCTTTAGGAGGAGACCGCCCCAGTCAAACTACCCACCATACACTGTCCTCGATCCGGATAACGGACCTGAGTTAGAACCTCAAAGTTGCCAGGGTGGTATTTCAAGGATGGCTCCACGCGAACTGGCGTCCACGCTTCAAAGCCTCCCACCTATCCTACACAAGCAAATTCAAAGTCCAGTGCAAAGCTATAGTAAAGGTTCACGGGGTCTTTCCGTCTAGCCGCGGATACACTGCATCTTCACAGCGATTTCAATTTCACTGAGTCTCGGGTGGAGACAGCGCCGCCATCGTTACGCCATTCGTGCAGGTCGGAACTTACCCGACAAGGAATTTCGCTACCTTAGGACCGTTATAGTTACGGCCGCCGTTTACCGGGGCTTCGATCAAGAGCTTCGCGTTAGCTAACCCCATCAATTAACCTTCCGGCACCGGGCAGGCGTCACACCCTATACGTCCACTTTCGTGTTTGCAGAGTGCTGTGTTTTTAATAAACAGTCGCAGCGGCCTGGTATCTTCGACCGGCGTGGGCTTACGCAGCAAGTGCTTCACCCTCACCGGCGCACCTTCTCCCGAAGTTACGGTGCCATTTTGCCTAGTTCCTTCACCCGAGTTCTCTCAAGCGCCTTGGTATTCTCTACCCAACCACCTGTGTCGGTTTGGGGTACGGTTCCTGGTTATCTGAAGCTTAGAAGCTTTTCTTGGAAGCATGGCATCAACCACTTCGTCGCCTAAAGGCAACTCGTCATCAGCTCTCGGCCTTGAACCCCCGGATTTACCTAAGATTTCAGCCTACCACCTTAAACTTGGACAACCAACGCCAAGCTGGCCTAGCCTTCTCCGTCCCTCCATCGCAATAACCAGAAGTACAGGAATATTAACCTGTTTTCCATCGACTACGCTTTTCAGCCTCGCCTTAGGGACCGACTAACCCTGCGTCGATTAACGTTGCGCAGGAAACCTTGGTCTTTCGGCGTGGGTGTTTTTCACACCCATTGTCGTTACTCATGTCAGCATTCGCACTTCTGATACCTCCAGCAAGCTTCTCAACTCACCTTCACAGGCTTACAGAACGCTCCTCTACCGCATCACTTGCGTGATACCCGTAGCTTCGGTGTATGGTTTGAGCCCCGTTACATCTTCCGCGCAGGCCGACTCGACTAGTGAGCTATTACGCTTTCTTTAAAGGGTGGCTGCTTCTAAGCCAACCTCCTAGCTGTCTAAGCCTTCCCACATCGTTTCCCACTTAACCATAACTTTGGGACCTTAGCTGACGGTCTGGGTTGTTTCCCTTTTCACGACGGACGTTAGCACCCGCCGTGTGTCTCCCATGCTCGGCACTTGTAGGTATTCGGAGTTTGCATCGGTTTGGTAAGTCGGGATGACCCCCTAGCCGAAACAGTGCTCTACCCCCTACAGTGATACATGAGGCGCTACCTAAATAGCTTTCGAGGAGAACCAGCTATCTCCGAGCTTGATTAGCCTTTCACTCCGATCCACAGGTCATCCGCTAACTTTTCAACGGTAGTCGGTTCGGTCCTCCAGTCAGTGTTACCTAACCTTCAACCTGCCCATGGATAGATCGCCCGGTTTCGGGTCTATTCCCAGCGACTAGACGCCCTATTAAGACTCGCTTTCGCTACGCCTCCCCTATTCGGTTAAGCTCGCCACTGAAAATAAGTCGCTGACCCATTATACAAAAGGTACGCAGTCACAGAACAAAGTCTGCTCCCACTGCTTGTACGCATACGGTTTCAGGATCTATTTCACTCCCCTCTCCGGGGTTCTTTTCGCCTTTCCCTCACGGTACTAGTTCACTATCGGTCAGTCAGTAGTATTTAGCCTTGGAGGATGGTCCCCCCATATTCAGACAAAGTTTCTCGTGCTCCGTCCTACTCGATTTCATGACTAAGAGACTTTCGCGTACAGGGCTATCACCCACTATGGCCGCACTTTCCAGAGCGTTCCGCTAATCTCAAAGCCACTTAAGGGCTAGTCCCCGTTCGCTCGCCACTACTAAGGGAATCTCGGTTGATTTCTTTTCCTCAGGGTACTTAGATGTTTCAGTTCCCCTGGTTCGCCTCTTGCACCTATGTATTCAGTACAAGATAACCATCTTGTGATGGCTGGGTTCCCCCATTCAGACATCTCCGGATCAAAGTCTGTTTGCCGACTCCCCGAAGCTTTTCGCAGGCTACCACGTCTTTCATCGCCTCTGACTGCCAAGGCATCCACCGTATGCGCTTCTTCACTTGACCATATAACCCCAAGCAATCTGGTTATACTGTGAAGACGACATTCGCCGAAAATTCGAATTTCTCAACTAAGAGAACTCACAAATTTTACCTTAGCCTGATCACCACCAGTGAAAGTGGCCATCAGTCTATCTTTCTATCACATACCCAAATTTTTAAAGAACGATCTAATCAAAAGACTAGAAATCAATATTCAACTCGAATATTCATTTCTAAACTCTCAAACTTTCGAAGCAGTTTATGGTGGAGCCAAGCGGGATCGAACCGCTGACCTCCTGCGTGCAAGGCAGGCGCTCTCCCAGCTGAGCTATGGCCCCATAACAAAATTGGTGGGTCTGGGCAGATTCGAACTGCCGACCTCACCCTTATCAGGGGTGCGCTCTAACCAACTGAGCTACAGACCCAATTTCGAGCTTGTAACTGCTAGCTGTGAGCTATCAGCTTGGAGCTTAAAGCTGCTTCTATCGTCTTCTTCAATGAATCAAGCAATTCGTGTGGGAACTTATGGAGCAGCTGATGTCGTCGATTAAGGAGGTGATCCAGCCGCAGGTTCCCCTACGGCTACCTTGTTACGACTTCACCCCAGTCATGAATCACACCGTGGTAACCGTCCTCCCGAAGGTTAGACTAGCTACTTCTGGTGCAACCCACTCCCATGGTGTGACGGGCGGTGTGTACAAGGCCCGGGAACGTATTCACCGCGACATTCTGATTCGCGATTACTAGCGATTCCGACTTCACGCAGTCGAGTTGCAGACTGCGATCCGGACTACGATCGGTTTTATGGGATTAGCTCCACCTCGCGGCTTGGCAACCCTTTGTACCGACCATTGTAGCACGTGTGTAGCCCAGGCCGTAAGGGCCATGATGACTTGACGTCATCCCCACCTTCCTCCGGTTTGTCACCGGCAGTCTCCTTAGAGTGCCCACCATAACGTGCTGGTAACTAAGGACAAGGGTTGCGCTCGTTACGGGACTTAACCCAACATCTCACGACACGAGCTGACGACAGCCATGCAGCACCTGTCTCAATGCTCCCGAAGGCACCAATCCATCTCTGGAAAGTTCATTGGATGTCAAGGCCTGGTAAGGTTCTTCGCGTTGCTTCGAATTAAACCACATGCTCCACCGCTTGTGCGGGCCCCCGTCAATTCATTTGAGTTTTAACCTTGCGGCCGTACTCCCCAGGCGGTCAACTTAATGCGTTAGCTGCGCCACTAAGAGCTCAAGGCTCCCAACGGCTAGTTGACATCGTTTACGGCGTGGACTACCAGGGTATCTAATCCTGTTTGCTCCCCACGCTTTCGCACCTCAGTGTCAGTATCAGTCCAGGTGGTCGCCTTCGCCACTGGTGTTCCTTCCTATATCTACGCATTTCACCGCTACACAGGAAATTCCACCACCCTCTACCATACTCTAGCTCGCCAGTTTTGGATGCAGTTCCCAGGTTGAGCCCGGGGATTTCACATCCAACTTAACGAACCACCTACGCGCGCTTTACGCCCAGTAATTCCGATTAACGCTTGCACCCTCTGTATTACCGCGGCTGCTGGCACAGAGTTAGCCGGTGCTTATTCTGTCGGTAACGTCAAAATTGCAGAGTATTAATCTACAACCCTTCCTCCCAACTTAAAGTGCTTTACAATCCGAAGACCTTCTTCACACACGCGGCATGGCTGGATCAGGCTTTCGCCCATTGTCCAATATTCCCCACTGCTGCCTCCCGTAGGAGTCT
>NZ_JARVSC010000013.1 GCF_030209375.1 Plantibacter sp. ME-Dv--P-122b | reverse complement strand
TAGAGAAGTTGCCCTGCAGGGCGGTCGTGATGGCCAAAGGCAGGAGCATCCGATCCTTGAGAACTCAACAGCGTGCACAATGTCAAATGCCAAAAACCTCGTGCAATTGATGCCTTCCTTTTCGGTTGGTTGATGTTGTAAGAGATTCCTTTGGAAAACATTTAAACAAAACAAAGCAAGTCAGTAATGATTTGTTCTGTCAGTTTCAAACTTGCATCGTGTTCACCTATTCCGGTGGCATGGTGCGCGAAATGTGCCGGTCTTCGGATCGTGCAATTCAACATTTACGGAGAGTTTGATCCTGGCTCAGGACGAACGCTGGCGGCGTGCTTAACACATGCAAGTCGAACGATGAAGCCCAGCTTGCTGGGTGGATTAGTGGCGAACGGGTGAGTAACACGTGAGTAACCTGCCCTTGACTCTGGGATAAGCGTTGGAAACGACGTCTAATACCGGATACGAGCTTCCACCGCATGGTGAGTTGCTGGAAAGAATTTTGGTCAAGGATGGACTCGCGGCCTATCAGCTTGTTGGTGAGGTAACGGCTCACCAAGGCGACGACGGGTAGCCGGCCTGAGAGGGTGACCGGCCACACTGGGACTGAGACACGGCCCAGACTCCTACGGGAGGCAGCAGTGGGGAATATTGCACAATGGGCGAAAGCCTGATGCAGCAACGCCGCGTGAGGGACGACGGCCTTCGGGTTGTAAACCTCTTTTAGCAGGGAAGAAGCGAAAGTGACGGTACCTGCAGAAAAAGCACCGGCTAACTACGTGCCAGCAGCCGCGGTAATACGTAGGGTGCAAGCGTTGTCCGGAATTATTGGGCGTAAAGAGCTCGTAGGCGGTTTGTCGCGTCTGCTGTGAAATCCCGAGGCTCAACCTCGGGTCTGCAGTGGGTACGGGCAGACTAGAGTGCGGTAGGGGAGATTGGAATTCCTGGTGTAGCGGTGGAATGCGCAGATATCAGGAGGAACACCGATGGCGAAGGCAGATCTCTGGGCCGCTACTGACGCTGAGGAGCGAAAGGGTGGGGAGCAAACAGGCTTAGATACCCTGGTAGTCCACCCCGTAAACGTTGGGCGCTAGATGTGGGGACCATTCCACGGTTTCCGTGTCGTAGCTAACGCATTAAGCGCCCCGCCTGGGGAGTACGGCCGCAAGGCTAAAACTCAAAGGAATTGACGGGGGCCCGCACAAGCGGCGGAGCATGCGGATTAATTCGATGCAACGCGAAGAACCTTACCAAGGCTTGACATATACGAGAACGGGCCAGAAATGGTCAACTCTTTGGACACTCGTAAACAGGTGGTGCATGGTTGTCGTCAGCTCGTGTCGTGAGATGTTGGGTTAAGTCCCGCAACGAGCGCAACCCTCGTTCTATGTTGCCAGCACGTAATGGTGGGAACTCATGGGATACTGCCGGGGTCAACTCGGAGGAAGGTGGGGACGACGTCAAATCATCATGCCCCTTATGTCTTGGGCTTCACGCATGCTACAATGGCCAGTACAAAGGGCTGCAATACCGTAAGGTGGAGCGAATCCCAAAAAGCTGGTCCCAGTTCGGATTGAGGTCTGCAACTCGACCTCATGAAGTCGGAGTCGCTAGTAATCGCAGATCAGCAACGCTGCGGTGAATACGTTCCCGGGCCTTGTACACACCGCCCGTCAAGTCATGAAAGTCGGTAACACCCGAAGCCAGTGGCCTAACCGCAAGGATGGAGCTGTCTAAGGTGGGATCGGTAATTAGGACTAAGTCGTAACAAGGTAGCCGTACCGGAAGGTGCGGCTGGATCACCTCCTTTCTAAGGAGCATGTGCAACGCTCGTCTGTATACAGCGAGGTTTACGTTGCCAAGTCACACTGAGACGAATGTTCTCGGGTGGCGCTCATGGGTGGAACATTGACATTGATGTAGACGTGAGAGTCTGCCAGCAAGTACGTCTTCCTCGGAAGACTGGAACGGTGGCCGGCTGGAGGGTTTGCATATGCACGCTGTTGGGTCCTGAGGGACCGGATCTTCTCCGCTTCGGTGGAGGAAGGACGAACCTCAGGGCCTCTTTTGCTTGACATCAATGGTCAAGGAGAGAGGTACCGCCCGTACTTTGAGAACTACACAGTGGACGCGAGCATCTTAGATTCATGACCTTTCGGGGTTGTGGATCACAAAGATCAAAACATACTTCTTCGGAAGTGATGTTGATCATTGGTCAATCTGCATCAGGTAACTGGTGTCGATCGATTCAAACTCATGTGATTTCAAATTTCTAAGAGCAAACGGTGGATGCCTTGGCATCTGGAGCCGAAGAAGGACGTAGTAATCTGCGATAAGCCTCGGGGAGCTGATAAACGAGCTGTGATCCGAGGATTTCCGAATGGGGAAACCCCGCCAGGCCCCTTGTGGTGATCTGGTGACTCCCGCCTGAATATATAGGGCGGGTAGAGGGAACGGGGGGAAGTGAAACATCTCAGTACCCCCAGGAAGAGAAAACAACAGTGATTCCGTCAGTAGTGGCGAGCGAAATCGGAAGAGGCTAAACCGGGCATGTGTGATAGCTATCAGGCGTTGCATGTCCGGGGTTGTGGGACTTCTCACTCCGAACTGATATTCGGGGAGCATTAGAACGTGGTATAGACGAATGGGATTGAAAGCCCAGCCAGAGACGGTGCCAGCCCGGTAGTCGAAATGCTGCAATCGTGCGAGGAGTATCCCAAGTAGCACGGGGCCCGAGAAATCCCGTGTGAATCTGTCAGGACCACCTGATAAGCCTAAATACTCCCAGATGACCGATAGCGGACAAGTACCGTGAGGGAAAGGTGAAAAGTACCCCGGGAGGGGAGTGAAATAGTACCTGAAACCGTTTGCTTACAAACCGTTGGAGCACCCTTGTTGGTGTGACAGCGTGCCTTTTGAAGAATGAGCCTGCGAGTTAGCGATATGTGGCGAGGTTAACCCGTGTGGGGTAGCCGTAGCGAAAGCGAGTCTGAATAGGGCGATTCAGTCGCATGTCCTAGACCCGAAGCGAAGTGATCTATCCATGGCCAGGTTGAAGCGACGGTAAGACGTCGTGGAGGACCGAACCCACTTAGGTTGAAAACTGAGGGGATGAGCTGTGGATAGGGGTGAAAGGCCAATCAAACTTCGTGATAGCTGGTTCTCTCCGAAATGCATTTAGGTGCAGCGTTGCGTGTTTCTTGCCGGAGGTAGAGCTACTGGATGGCCGATGGGGCCCAAAAGCTTACTGACGTCAGCCAAACTCCGAATGCCGGTAAGTGAGAGCGCAGCAGTGAGACGGTGGGGGATAAGCTTCATCGTCGAGAGGGAAACAACCCAGACCACCAACTAAGGTCCCAAAGCGCGTGCTAAGTGGGAAAGGATGTGGAGTTGCACAGACAACCAGGAGGTTGGCTTAGAAGCAGCCACCCTTGAAAGAGTGCGTAATAGCTCACTGGTCAAGTGATTCCGCGCCGACAATGTAACGGGGCTCAAGCACGCCACCGAAGTTGTGGCATTGATATTTTTGGTAGGCCTTCGTGGTCCAGCCGTATTGATGGGTAGGAGAGCGTCGTGTGGCGAGTGAAGCGGCGGTGTAAACCAGCCGTGGACGCTACACGAGTGAGAATGCAGGCATGAGTAGCGAAAGACATGTGAGAAACATGTCCTCCGAAAGACCAAGGGTTCCAGGGTCAAGCTAATCTTCCCTGGGTAAGTCGGGACCTAAGGCGAGGCCGACAGGCGTAGTCGATGGACAACGGGTTGATATTCCCGTACCCGCGAAGAACCGCCCAAGACAATCCAGTGGTGCTAAGAGTCCTAACCCGGACGACTGATTCCCTTCGGGGATGATGGGTCCGGTCTAACGCTCGACCCCATGCTGGTGCGTTTAGCGTATTAACAGGTGTGACGCAGGAAGGTAGCCTATGCCGGGCGATGGTTGTCCCGGTGTAAGTGCGTAGGCTGAGAGATAGGCAAATCCGTCTCTCGTGAAGGCTGAGACACGATACGGACCCGTAAGGGATAGTAGGTGATCCTATGCTGCCAAGAAAAGCATCGACGCGAGGTTCTAGTGGCCCGTACCCCAAACCGACTCAGGTGGTCAGGTAGAGAATACTAAGGAGATCGAGAGAATCGTGGTTAAGGAACTCGGCAAAATGCCCCCGTAACTTCGGGAGAAGGGGGGCCTGAGGCGTATTAGGACTTGCTCCGAAAGCGTTTGAAGGCCGCAGAGACCAGTGGGAAGCGACTGTTTACTAAAAACACAGGTCCGTGCCAAGTCGCAAGACGATGTATACGGACTGACGCCTGCCCGGTGCTGGAAGGTTAAGAGGAACGGTTAGCCGCAAGGCGAAGCTGAGAATTTAAGCCCCAGTAAACGGCGGTGGTAACTATAACCATCCTAAGGTAGCGAAATTCCTTGTCGGGTAAGTTCCGACCTGCACGAATGGCGTAACGACTTCCCAGCTGTCTCAACCGCGAACTCGGCGAAATTGCATTACGAGTAAAGATGCTCGTTACGCGCAGCAGGACGGAAAGACCCCGTGACCTTTACTACAGCTTGGTATTGGTGTTCGGTGTGGCTTGTGTAGGATAGGTGGGAGACTGTGAAGCTTGGACGCTAGTTCAGGTGGAGTCATTGTTGAAATACCACTCTGGTCACTCTGGATATCTAACTTCGAACCGTAATCCGGTTCAGGGACAGTGCCTGGTGGGTAGTTTAACTGGGGCGGTTGCCTCCCAAAAAGTAACGGAGGCGCCCAAAGGTTCCCTCAACCTGGTTGGCAATCAGGTGTCGAGTGTAAGTGCACAAGGGAGCTTGACTGTGAGACTGACAAGTCGAGCAGGGACGAAAGTCGGGACTAGTGATCCGGCAGTGGCTTGTGGAAGCGCTGTCGCTCAACGGATAAAAGGTACCTCGGGGATAACAGGCTGATCTTGCCCAAGAGTCCATATCGACGGCATGGTTTGGCACCTCGATGTCGGCTCGTCGCATCCTGGGGCTGGAGTAGGTCCCAAGGGTTGGGCTGTTCGCCCATTAAAGCGGTACGCGAGCTGGGTTTAGAACGTCGTGAGACAGTTCGGTCCCTATCCGCTGCGCGCGCAGGAAATTTGAAAGGATCTGACCCTAGTACGAGAGGACCGGGTTGGACGAACCTCTGGTGTGTCAGTTGTTCCGCCAGGAGCACCGCTGATTAGCTACGTTCGGGATGGATAACCGCTGAAAGCATCTAAGCGGGAAGCCGGCCTTAAGATGAGATTTCCATGCCTTCGGGCGAGAGGCTCCCAGCCAGACTACTGGGTTGATAGGCCGGATGTGGAAGAGAGGACGAAAGACTCTCGGAGCTGACCGGTACTAATAAGCCGATAATTTGATAACACTTTCTTTGTTTGAATACGAAGATGCTACGCGTCCACTGAGTGGTTCTCGATGTACGGTCGAGAACCCGCAAACAACACCACTGTGTTCGCACAGCGTGTTGGTTTGCTTGTTCACTTTGATACATCAATAGTGTTTCGGCGGCCATAGCGAGAGGGAAACGCCCGGTCACATTCCGAACCCGGAAGCTAAGACTCTTTGCGCCGATGGTACTGCAGGGGGGACCCTGTGGGAGAGTAGGACACCGCCGGACTTCTTCGTTGAAATGGCCACCCAAGGTTCTTGGGTGGCCATTTTGCGTTAAGTCGT
>NZ_JARVSC010000007.1 GCF_030209375.1 Plantibacter sp. ME-Dv--P-122b | reverse complement strand
AACTCGCGACCCTCACCTTGGCAAGGTGATGCGCTACCACTGCGCCACATCCGCACTGCCCGCATCACTGCGTGCTCGAATGACTCTAGCCGAAACCGGGACCGATGTTCAAACCGGCGCGGGTACTGTGTCGACAGCGGTGCGGATGTGCGCTCGTCCCCCGGCATCGGCTAGTATCGTGACTCGCGGCTGTTCGGCACCTCTCCGGTGCGGACGACCTGCGGGCGATTGGCGCAGTTGGTAGCGCGCTTCCTTCACACGGAAGAGGTCATCGGTTCGAGTCCGGTATCGCCCACCCTTTCCTCGCCTCGACTGACGTGATCCGGTCCCTTGTCTCGGGAGAGCCGAGGCGTCAAGGTCTGCGGGCTCCGAATCGTGCTGGCTACCGTGGATCCATGGCCATCACGGAACTGATCCTCGTCCGACACGGTGAAAGCGCCGGGAACGTCGCCGCACGGGAAGCCGACCGCACCGGGTCCCACCGCATCGCCGTCGCGAACCGCGACGCCGACGTCCCGCTGTCGGCGCTCGGGCTCGAGCAGGCAGCCGCGGTGGGCGCTCGACTCGCCACCCTCGCTCCCGCCGACCGGCCGGATATCGTGTTCAGCTCGCCCTATCGCCGTGCACACGAGACGGCCGTGGTCGCGCTCCGGACCGCTGCGTTCGACGCTGATGAGCTTCGGCCGGTCGTCGACGAACGGCTGCGCGATCGCGAACTCGGGATCCTCGACACCTTCACCTCGATCGGGGTCGACGCGGAGTTCCCGGAGGAGGCCGCTCGACGACGGTTCCTCGGCAAGTTCTACTACCGACCGCCAGGAGGTGAGGCCTGGACGGATGTGGCCCTCCGCATCCGCTCGTTCATCGGTGACCTGGACCGGCACACCGACCGAACGCGGGCCCTGGTCGTCTGTCATGACGCCGTCATCTCTCTCTTCCGCTACGTCTGCGAGGGGTGGGATGAGCGACGCGTCCTGGAGGAGGCCGCACTCCGCCCGACGCCGAACGCCTCCTTCACGCACCTCGTCCACGACGGACGCGCCTGGAGAGCACGGGCGGCGAATGCGACCGCACACCTGCAGCAAGCGCAGGTCCCGGTCACCGAGCACTCGGGGGCGACCGATGTCCGAAGCTGACCCCACCACCGAGGTGCCTGACCCGCGCGGTGAACGTCAGCGTCCACCCCACCAGTCGAGGTACGCGCTCGCGCTGTCGGGCAGCGACGGGCGGAGGTCACGACCGGCGGGAAGGCGCGTCCGGGCAGGATCCAGCCAGGCCGCCGCCAATTCGGTATGGAGCGTCGACGGGTCGTAGCGGACCATCGTCTCCGGGCGAAGCTGCTCCATCTCCGCCGCGTAGCGGGAGTCGACGACGAGCGGCCGTCTGCCCGCCTCGACCCAGTCGAGCATCGAGCGTGACGCGGAGACATGGCCGTGCGCGGCGAGGGGGATGCCAGGGCGCGAGATCTGCGCGGCGAACGCCTCATCGTCGAGATATCCGGTCACCTCGAACGAGACCGTGAGGGCGCGTGCCTCCGCCTCGAGGTCGAGCACGTCGTCCTCATGTCCCGCCGAGGGGGCGCCGATGGCACGGACGACGACGTCGGCGACCGGGTGGCCGGTGGCACGGAGCTCCTCCGCCGCTCGCGCAGCCGCCTGGATCGCCGATGAATGACCCTTGCCCGGATAGATGAACCCGGCGATGAGCACGGTGAGTGGGCGCGTCGCCCCCGGTGGCGATGCATCGTCTGCGGTGACCGCCGCCGCCCCGACCCGGGAGCCGAGCGGAATGGCGTGCGGGACGGTCGCGGGGCTGACGCCGAGGAACTCTTCAGCCAGCGCCTGCTCGTGGCGGCTGTTGACGACGGTCGCGTGGGCGGCGGCGATGAACCGGGCATAGGCGGCGATGCGGCGTTCCAGCATCCTGCCGTCCGAGGTCTGCGGGACGTCGTGGAGGGTGACCGTCAACGAGGTGACGTCCGCGAGGCGCTCGACGGCGTCCGCCGCCTCCTCGGGCGATCGACCGAAGAGGCGGTCGGTGACGTGGACGTGTGCACGGTCCACGCCGTCGAGCAGATGCACGGCGTCGGCCGGGGTCGAGGCGTACACCCGTTCCGCGCGAGGATCTGCGGCGACCACGGCGTCGGCGACGTCGATCGCGTACTGGACGACGCCATGGTGCTGTGGGCCGATCATGAGGAGACGGGGTGGGGCTGCGATCACCTGCGTCATGTTGGTGCAGTGGGGGGCCCGCGTCAAGGGTCGCGGGCACTCTCGTCACCGGACCTATGTTCGGAGGACGGCGCCCGTATCGCGCCGACCCGTCCGCGCGTCTCGCGCCCGCATCCGTACAGGGGATCCCGCCATGCAGTCGACCGTGATGCCGCACGCCACCGATCGAGCCGCCGACCAGACGTCTCCTCCGATCCGCGTCGTCTCGATCCCGGCAGCGCACCCCTACGTCGGCCGCGTCACCGCCTCGCCGGACATCGACGTGCTGAGCGATCCACCGGTCGAGGGCGCGCCGGCAGGTGTCTGGTGGCCCCCTGCGGCCCTCGATCCGAGTTGGATCCGTGACCACGCGGCCGATGCCGACGTATTGCACATCCACTTCGGGACGGAGTCGTTCCCACCCGGACACGTGACCGCGTGCATCGAGGCAGCGCACCAGGTCGGCTGGTCGGTCGTGTACACGGTGCACGACCTCGAACACCCGCAGCTCGACAACCAGGCCGCCTACGACCGGCAGCTCGACGAGCTCGTCCGTGGAGCAGACGCCCTGATCACCCTGACCCCTGGCGCCGCCGCCGGCATCCGGGAACGTTGGGGCCGCGACGCCGTCGTCATCCCGCACCCGTCGCTCCTGTCGGATGACGTCACGGTTCCGCTCGTGCTGCCGTCGTCCGAGTCTCGGGTCGGCGTCCATCTGAAGGACCTCCGGCCCAATGTCGACGCGATCGGTGCGGTCACCACCCTCGTCGATGCGGTCGAACGCCTCCGCCGTCATGGTCGGGACGTCGTCGCCGAAGTCCGCATGCACCATGCGGTCCGAGATCCGGATGTTCGTGAGGTGGTCCGACGGATCGTCGGTGGCTCGGATGCGGCGCTCCTCATCGAGCACGAGCGTCTGGACGACGCCGGCCTCGCGATCGCGCTCAGCCGCCTGGACGTCTGCCTGCTCCCCTATCGGCACGGGACGCACTCCGGTTGGCTCGAGCTCTGCTGGGACCTCGGCGTGTCCGTCGCCGCCCCGGCAGGGGTCGGGCAGTACGTCGGACAGCACCCGGACTCCACCGTGGCCGGATACGCGCCCGGGGACGGCGACTCGCTCGAGCAGGCCATTCGTGCGCTCCTCGAGGCGGACGGAGCGACCCGGCCCGGCTCCTCCGACCGGATCGTGGCCGTCGCCGGGCGCCGCGCCCGTCGCGTCGTCGACGACGCCGCGGGAGCAGCCGCGCACGCCGAGCTGTACCGCCGGGTCACCGCCGAGCGCGCCTCGTGACGGCCGGTCCACGACTGCGCGTCGTCGTCATCGCCCCGCTGCGCTTCCCCATCCGTCGCCCACACGCCGGCGGGCTCGAATCCGCCGTGTGGTCGGAGGTCACCGCACTCCGCGCACGAGGCCACGAGGTGACGTTCATCGGCGTCCGCGGGTCCGACTTCGTCGAGCGCGGCAGCGTCTTCGAACTGCCGGAGTTGCGGTGGCCGCGCTGGTCCTCCCCCGACGACGAGCGGTATCCCCCGGGCCACGCGACGCGGTCCGTCCCGGCGTTGCGCCGCGCGCTCGAAGCGATCGCCGCTCGGCCAGGGCGATACGACGTGGTGTCCAACCACTGCCTGGACGCGCTCCCGGTGGAACTGGCACCTGAGCTGGGCGTCCCCATGATCACCACCCTGCACACGCCGGTCGACGAGGCCGTCGCCGCTGCCGCCAACCGGGCCGGTTCCGACGGGAGCAGGTTCCTGGCGGTGAGCGAGTTCACGAAGCGCACGTGGTCGACGGCCGGTGTCGAGTCGGAGGTGCTCCTGAACGGCATCGATCCGGACGCCTGGCGGGCCGGCCGAGGCGGCGACGACCTCGTGTGGTTCGGACGGGTCGTCGCGGAGAAGGCGCCGCACCTCGCGGTCGACGTCGCTCGCCGACTGGGTCGCCGCCTCGTCATCGCCGGTCGCGTGGGCGATCCGGTGTACGCCGAGCGCGTGCTGTCACCGCTGCTGGGACGTGACGTCCGACATGTCGGGCCGCTCGACCCGACGCGACTCGCCACGCTCGTGGGGCGGAGCGCGGCAGCGGTCTCGACGCCGGCATGGGCCGAGCCGTTCGGTCTCGTCGCGCCGGAGGCGCTGATGACCGGGACTCCGGTGGTCAGCTTCGCCGTCGGCGGCGTGCCCGAGATCGCTCAAGCGAGCGTCGGCATGCAGGTCGTCGCACCAGGTGACCTTGCGGCCATGGCGGACCGCGTGGACGGGTTGATCCGGCAGTCGGAGCTGGACCGAGGGTTCCGCGCCTCGATCCGGGCATCCGCGCTCGCCCGGTTCTCACTCGACGCCAGGGTGGGTCGGCTCGAGGAGCACTTCGCCGCGCTCCTCGGTGACTCGCCCGTGCTCGGTTCAGGTCGCGTCGACGAGTTCAGCTCGTGAGGCCCCGCATCGGTTGGTACGTGCATCACCACGGACGCGGGCACGTCACCCGACTGCTCGCCGTGGCCCCGCACCTCGATGCCGACATCGTCTGCTTCAGCTCGTTCTCCGCACCGGTGGGACTCCCCTCGAACTGTTCCTGGGTGGTGCTCGACCGGGATGACGACGTTCCAGACGGCGCTTCTCCCCCGGGCGACCGCGATCCGACCGCCGAGGGGCTGCTGCACTGGGCGCCACTGGGTCACGCCGGCCACCGTGCCCGACTGGCGACCATCGCCGCCGCCCTCTCCGAGCAGCGGATGGACGCGATGGTGGTGGACGTCTCCGTCGAGGTGGTGCTGCTCGCACGCCTGCTCGGTGTCCCCACCGTGGTCGTCGCACAGCCGGGCAACCGCGACGACGGACCGCACGCCCTGGCATTCCATGCGGCGTCGAGGATCGTCGCCCCCTGGCCGCACGGGGTCCTGGATCTGGAGCATCTGCGTGCCGTGCAACACAAGGTCGTGTACACCGGTGGCATCAGTCGCTTCGAGGGACGAGAGCGGACGGCTGCGGAAACCGCGCGCAGCGGGGTGCTCCTCCTCGCCGGTGCCGGGGGTTCTGCGGTGTCGCGGGAAGCCGTGGAGGAAGCCGCCCGCGCCAGCGGTCGTGACTGGACCTCGCTCGGCACCGGTGCAGGGTCCGTCTGGACCGACGATCCGTGGGACGCGCTCTGCCGGGCGGAGGTGGTGGTGTCGTGGGCCGGTCAGAACGCGGTCGCCGATCTCGCCGCGGCCGGCGTCACGGCGGTCGTGGTCCCGCAGGAGCGCCCGTTCGACGAGCAGGTGTCCACCGCCCGTGCCCTCGAGGCCAACGAGCTGGCGGTCGTGCGCTCGTCCTGGCCCGACGCTGCGGACTGGCCGGCCGTCCTCGACGAGGCCGCGAAGCTCGACCCCGACTGGTCGCGTTGGCGGGTGGCCGGAGCCGCCAGACGGGCCGCCGAGGCGATCGAGGCGGTCGCCGTCGGTGAACCCGCAGGGGGTGTGCGATGAGGACCTCGATCGTGACCCTGTGCTCGCGCCCCAGACTCGGTCACCTCGAACGGCAGCTCGAGGCCATCGGGGCGTTCGTGCCGACGTCGGGCGACGCGGTGGAGCGGATCGTCGTGTGGATCGGTGAGGACGCTCCGCCGACCCTCGATGCGGAGCTGACCGTCCGCGTACCACCAGGTCCCGAAGGACTCCGTCTCGCGGCAGGTCGGAACGCCGGCGCCGCGCTGGCCATCGAACGCGGCGCCGACCTCGTCGTGTTCCTCGACGCGGACTGCGTGCCCGGACCCGCGCTGCTCGACCGTTACCGCGAAGCGTCGGCTCGCCACCCCGGCGCCGTCCTCTGCGGACCGGTGACCTATCTGCAGCCCGGTGTGGACGTCGCCGACCACCGCGCGTTGGCGGCGGCGACGGCACCGCACGCCGCGCGGCCGAACCCGGACGACGGCGCGGAGCGCGTCGCCTCCGAGGACGAGTACCCGCTGTTCTGGTCGTTGTCGTTCGCGACGACTGCGTCGACGTGGTCCCGGACCGGAGGCTTCGACGAGGGCTACGAGGGGTACGGCGGCGAGGACACCGACTTCGCGTTCGCCCTCAGCGCGGCGGGGACGCCACTCGTGTGGGTCGGAGGCGCCCACGCCTACCACCAGTACCACGAGACCCAACGGCCGCCGTGGCAACACTTCGACGACATCCTCCGCAACGGCGCACGGTTCGCCTCGCGGTGGGGATCCTGGCCGATGACCGGTTGGCTGGAGGCGTTCGCTCGGGCCGGCGCGGTGCGGCGGGCGGGTGACGAGTGGGTCCGCGTTCAGCCGAGCTCCCCGAGCAGTCAGTCCACCGCGACCACCAGTGCGGTAGCGGCAGGCTCCGGCGCGTAGCGGTCGACGGGACAGCGCCGTATCGTCGGCCACCGTCTGGGACATCACTCGTCAGTGACGAAGCGCTCCCGGTGAACCGCTACGCAGTCGTGTGCTGCGCTGGAGCCATCGGACGGCTGGCAGGTCCTCCGGCCAGTGCACTCGCAGGGTGGTCCAGCCCCGACGCATCCGGAGTGCGAGCGAACCGGCGTCGGTGAACGGGCGCATCGAGATCCCCATCCCGAGCGACCGGTCGTAGCGCACGCGTCGGTGGAGACCCAGGTGCGTCGACACGTCCAGATCGTCGTGCAGCTCAGCATCCTCGCGGTGCACCGCCTCGGCGATCTGGTCCCACGTCGCGCGCCGGATCGCACAGTTGGACCCGAAGATCGGGACCTGGGCGAGGGCGGCTCCGACGAAGAGCCGGTACGCCCCGAGGTAGAGGCCGGCGAGTGGTGCGCGCAGCGGGCGCGGACCGTCGATGAACACGGCCGGGCCGGTGAGCGCCGCAAGCTCCGGATCCGTCGCGAACGCCTCGGTGATCCTGGTCACCCAGTCCGGTGGCGGCACGCAGTCTGCGTCGAGTCTCGCCACGACCGTCGCGGTCGCGTGGTCGAAGCCGGCTGCGTTCGCCGCGGGGATGCCGGGCATCGGCTCATCGATGAGGACCGCGTCGTACCGCTCGGCGATGGCCGCGACCTCGGCGCGATCGAGGCTCCCGTTGTCGACGACGATGATCGATGCGGGTCTGGTGTGCTGCGCTCGCAGCGAGCGCAGGCAGCGGCGCAGGAGGGCGGCGTCGTCCTTCACGGGAACGACGACGTCCACGGTCAGGGGCGGGTGGGCTGCGGTCTCGAGCGTCATGCGTCGCGTCCGTCCGCCAGCAGCTGTGCCTCCGCGAACACGCGCGGGTGGGCGAGGATCCGGAAGTGGCCGCCGGTGTCGAGCTCCACGTTCTTGGCGCCGTCGAGTCGGCTGCCGCCCGGGATGTGCGGATCGAAGCGTCCGTACACCGAGACGATCCGCGGATTGACGGTCGCCTCCCGGCTGAGCGCCAGGATCGTCGGATCGTCGGGGGTGAAGATGCGCAGGCTCGGGAGGAGCATGAGCCTCGCGTACCGCGAACCGGCGAACGGTGCCGCGACGGCGAGCATCGCGGAGATCCGGGCTCCCCCGCCGCCGAGCGACATGACGTACTTGCCGACGAGCCCGCCCTTGCTGTGCGCGAGGAGGACGACGTCGCCGAGCCCGTTCGCCTCGAGGTAGTCGGCGACGAGTCGTGCAGCCACCGGGACAGCGCGGTCGTTGCGTCCGAGCGGGTCGATCACGTGCACGGGGTGTCCGTCGTCGTGGAGTCGGCGGATGAGCGGTTCGAGGAACCGCCAGGTCTCGTAGACGCCAGGGAGGACGACGATCGGTGATCGGTCGCCGGACAGGAAGTCGTGCGGGTCGGTGCGGCTGAGGAACGCCCGGAGCTGCCAGACGAGGGCGTAGGCGTAGTCGCGCGCCCACCAGCCGAGGGTCCGCAGCGCGGAACGGATCACCGACCGCCGCCGTTCATGCAGCTCAACCGTCTCCCCGCAGGACCTCGGGGCATCGCTCTGTTCCCATGTCCTCACCGTAACCGGACCACCCGGGCCCACCCTGGACCTTGACAGCGGCCGGACCGGACCCGGCCCGATCGGGACCGTCGATGCTCGGCGTGGCTCACCACGGGTGCGGGGCGCTGATAATCTGGCAGCTGCGGTGGCCTCGGGGTGTTCGTGTGCCCGGACGATCGAGGAGTGCAGTGGGAGAGATCGACGGAGAGTTCGGCCGCGTCCGGGACGCGCTGGAGCGTCCCGCGATCCGGCTGCTGAGCCGGCCGACCGCACCCGCGGTGGTCGCGATCTTCCGGACCACCTTCGGCCGCGACGTCCAGTTCGTCGCAGCGGATCGCTTCCATCTGCAGGTCGAGGAATACCTCGGTGAACTCGCGGCACGCGGTGCGCGGATCCCGGCCGGCGGTGACGAACGCGGTGGCGGACGCACCCTCTGCCGGGAGTGGGTCCACGACCAGTGGCTCGTCCGGACGAGCACCGACGACGGCGAGGAGCAGTACTCGCTCACCTCGCACGCGCTCGAAGCGGTCTCGCTCGTCGACGGCCTCGCACACGACCGGGCCCTCATCAGTGAGTCGCGCCTGACCATGATCCTCGACTCGGTGCGCCGATGGGCGCTGCAGGCCGACCCGGACCGCGACGAGCATCTGCGTCGTATCGACGCGCAGCTCGCCGAGCTGCAGGCGGAACGCGAACGGGTCGCGGCCGGCGGTACCGTCGTGGCGGCGAGCGACGACCGGATGCAGGACGGCTACGCGAACATCGCGGACCTCATCCGTCAGCTCCCGAGCGACTTCCGCCGGGTCGAGGAGTCGGTCATCGCGATGCACCGGCGGATCGTCGAGGACTTCCGGAACGACACCCGTCCGATCGGCGAAATCCTCGACGACTACCTCCGGCGCACCGACGAGCTCATGACGGCGACGGCCGAGGGCCGCGCCTTCGAGGGCGCCTTCGAGCTCCTCCGCAACGACGATCTGCTGCAGGACCTCAAACGCGACCTCTCCACGATCCTCGACCACCCCTTCTCGGCCAGGCTCGGGCCCGCGGAGCTGCGGGGCTTCCGGGGTGCCGTCGGGATCATCCGACAGGGGATCGACGACGTCCTCGCGCAGCGTCGGCGGCTCACCGCGACGCTCCGCGACCACATCGTGCATCACGACGTCGTGCAGGACCGCGAGCTCGACACGACCCTGCGGGCACTGAACCAGCGCCTCGGCATCTGGATGCGGACCGCTGGGCCTCGCGCCACCGTCGACCTTCCGCTCCTCCCCGAGACCATCGACATCGAGCACCTGCGCGAGCGGTTCTACGATCCGGACGTCGAGGTCGCACCGCCGCCGATCACGACGACCGTCGAACGGACCGACGGCGCGGCGATGTCGCTCGACATCCTCCGCTCGCAGGGCGGTCCGCTCCTCGACGAGCTCCGGGCCGGACTCCTCGACGCGGTGACCTCCGGTGCCGAGGACGCCCATGCGGCGTTCTCCGGGCTCGATCCGGAACTCCGACGACCGGTGGAGCTCTTCGGCCTCGTCCACCTCATGACCCAGCTGGGCACGTACGACGAGCAGGCACCTCGCCGTCGCTACGAGACGGTCCGTCCGGACGGGACGACCACCGCGTTCGAACTCCCGGCGTTCCCGCTCGGTGAGGCCGGTGTCGCAGCGCTGACGCGGGCCACGACGACCACGACCACTGCTCCGGCCGACCAGGCCGGGCGCGGAACGGAATGACATGACCTCCGAGACGGATCCCACCGTGACGGCGACGACCGACCCGACGTCGGATGATCTGACGACGGACGGACTCGACGCCTTCGCACCCGCCGAGACGCCGGTCACCGGCCCGGATGACGACTCCTTCGCGCTCTTCGAAGGGGACGAAGGACGCCTCGACGCGGCTCAGCGTCGTGCGCTGGTCGCCCTGCTGAAACACCGCTACGTCAGCCCCGCGCTCCAGCCGGCCGAGTGGCGGACGGTCCTCGAGTCCGAGTCGCTGCTGCGGTCCCGCCTCAACGAGCTGTTCCTGGAGCTCGAGGTGGACCGCTCGGCCGAGGTCGCCTTCAAGCGCCAGGCGGGCTCGGAGAGCGGGCGGCGTCCCTTCCCAACCCTGCTGCACGACACCAGCTACAGCCGCGAGGAGACGATCCTGCTCGTCTACCTGCGGACGCGTCTCCGGACCGAACTGGCCAACGGCGCACGAGCCGCGATCGTCGAACACGACGAACTCCTCGGCTTCGTCGCGAGCTTCCGGCCCGAGCACGCCACCGACCGTGCCCGTGACGACGGACGCGTCGAGCGCGCGATCGACAAGCTGCTGACCGCCCGGGTCCTGCTGCGCACCAAGGACGCCCGTCGCCACCGCATCGCCTCGGTGGTGGAGACGCTCCTCCCCCTCGAGCGCCTCCAGGAACTCCTGGAGTGGTTGGAGACGCAGACCGCAGCGGTCGACCCTGCCTCCGAACAGCCGCGACCCGATGCTGACGCGGACTCGGACGCCGAGCCCGACGACACCGCAGCCGAGTCGCAGGACTCCCCCGACGACCCGACCCAGACACGAGCAGCAGAGGACGACCGATGAGCCGCGCCACGGACACCGACACCCTGCTCGACCTCGTCGAGCAGTGGCGCATCGAACGGATGCAGGTTATCAACTGGGGCGGGTTCGACGGGTACCGATCGGTCGACTTCGCCTCCCGCGCGACGCTCATCTCCGGCGCTTCCGGCACCGGGAAGAGCTCGCTCATGGACGCGTACCTCGCGGTCATGATGCCGTCGGACGTGCCGTTCAACGGCGCCTCCAACGACGCAGCGGTCGGACGGGCGCGGAACCCCGACCAGCGCAACCTGCTCACGTATCTCCGCGGCAAGGTCGACTCGGCGCGCGACCCGCAGACCGGGGCGATGCGCGACATCAACCTGCGCGGCACGGACCAGCTCACCTGGGGTGCCGTGGCGGTGACGTTCCTCAACGACGACGACCGTCGCTTCACCGTCGTGCGCGCCTACCTCGTCCCCCGACGTGCGCTGCGCACCGGTGACCTGTCGATGACGATGGCGACCGTCGACGGGCCGTTCGAGCTCACGGACCTCGAGGCGTTCGTGCCGAAGCGGTTCGACGCCGGTGAGCTCCAGGGTCGCATCCCCGGATTCGTCGTCCGCGACACCTACGCGGAGCTGTCCTACACGCTGCACACCCGTCTCGGCATCGGTGCCGGTGGCGACGGTGGTCGGGCGATGCGTCTGCTGGCCCGGATCCAGGCGGGCCAGCACCTGCCGACGGTCGACGGCCTGTACAAGTCGATGGTGCTGGAGCGTCCGAGCACGTACGACGCGGCCGACCGGGCGCTGTCGCACTTCGAGGCGCTCGACGAGGCGTACCTCGCGATGGAGACCGAGAGCCGCAAGGCTCGGGTGCTCGAGCGGCTGGGTGAGCTGCGTCGCGACTACGAGGACGGGCACCGCGCGGCGGCCGACCTGGAGCGCCTCGGCTTCACCGAGGACGGCACGACACCGTTCACCGTCTGGCGCAGTCGCGCGCACGAGGCACTGCTCGATGAAGCGGTCTCCAGGAACCGGCGGGAGAAGCTCGAGGCCGGGGCCACGCTGGAGGCGGCGCGGGCACGGGCCGCTGCGGCGGGTGTCCGCGTCCGTGAACTCGAGCGTCAGGTGTCGGAGCAGGGCGGGAGCGCGCTGCGGCGTGCTGAGGAACGCCGTGAGGCCGCGGAGGCGACGCACGCCGAGGTGGAGCGAGCCCGGTCCCTGTTCGACGAGCGCACGGAAGTCCTGGACGATCCGATCGAGGATGAAGCCTCGTTCCTGCGTGCGCTCGGCCGCAGCGAGGACTTCCTCGCCGACGACGACGCCGCGCTCGACGCCATCGAGACCGATCGCGCCCAGCTGCATCGGGAAGCGTTCCCACTCGAGGAGCGCAACACCGAGCTCCGCCGTGAGCTGCAGTCGCTGCGGGGCCGTGACGGCGCGGTGCCCGATCGACTCCACCGGGCGCGGCTCGCCCTCGCCGAGGCGGCCGGACTCGATCCCGAACAGCTGCCGTTCGTGGCCGAGCTCGTCGACGTCGCTCCCGCATACGCCGCCTGGCGTCCCGCGATCGAGGTCACGCTGCACGGTCTCGCGAGGACCGTCCTCGTCGACGAGGAACACCTCGACGCGTTCGGCCGCGCGATCGACGCGGTCCGGATCCCGATCCGCCTGCAGTTCGAGGGCGTCCCGCTGCACGAGCCGTCCTCCCCAGACGCGGGTGACCCCGCGTTCATCTCCGGCCGCGTCACGTACCGCACTTCCCCGTTCAGCGCGTGGATCGAGCAGCGCGTGAGCTCGGACCGGATCGACGCGCGGTGCGTGGAGTCGGCGTCTGACCTCTCGGGTGGCGGTCGCCGCGTGACCGTGAACGGCCAGCTGCGTGACGGCCGCCGCGGCTCCCATGGCGACACGGGCGGCGCGCCGATCCTCGGCTTCACCAACGAGGCGCGGATCGCGTCGATCGAGGCTGAGACGGCCGAGATCCGCGGGCGCCTGGAGGTCATCGCCGGTCGACAGGCCGGCATTCAGCAGCGGCTCTCGCGCCGTGAGGCCGAGCGGGCCGCCCACCGGTACCGACTCGACACCGAGTGGGCCAGGATCGACGTCGCCGGTGCTGCTGCGCATCGTGACGCCGCCACGGCCGAGCTGGAGCGTCTGCTCGACGCCAGTGACGTCCTGCAGGAGCTCCAGGGCTCGGTCACGGCCGCCCAGCGTGAACTCGACGCCGCGAACGCCGAGCGGTTCCCGGCCGAAGACCGAGTCCGACGCCTGGACGAGGAGCACGGGGTTCTCGTCGATCAGCAGGACGCCGCGACGACGGTCATCGACCGCTTCGAGCGCTCCGATGTGGAGGAGGTCTCCCCCGCCGACGTCGAGCGCATCGAGGCCGCCCTCGCGGCGGTGGGCGGCGTGCCGTCACTCGGTGGCTTCGGCGATGCGATGAAGCGGCTCCGCGCCCGGCTCGGTGACGAGCTGTCGTCGGCCGTCCGCAAGGCGGAGCAGGCCGCGCTCGCACAGGTGCACGTGTTCGAGCAGTACCAGTCGATCTGGCACGACCCCAACCTCGGCACCACGCTCGAGTCCTACGACGACTACCGGGCGATCCTCGACGGCATCCTCGGCACCGGTCTCCCCGAACGCCGTCAGGAGTGGCGTCGCCGGTTGTCGCAGTGGAGCGGCGAGGACCTCGTGCCCCTCAGCAGTGCGTTCGACAGCGCCGTCGAGGAGATCGAGGACCGTCTGGTCCCGGTCAACGACATTCTGCGCGACCTGCCGTTCGGACCGGCGCACGATCGTCTGAAGATCGTCCTCCGCCGGGTGCATCGCGAGGAGGCCTCAGCCTTCCGGCGCGAGCTGCGGGCCCTGTCGAGCGAGGTCACCGCGAACCTCGGCGACGACGAGTTGGAGGCCCGGTTCCAGCGGCTCCGCCGCTTCATGGAGTCGATGCGCGACACGGGTGCCGGTGCCCAGTCGACCCGCGACCAGGTGCTCGACGTGCGCCGTCACGTCGAGATCACCGCCGTGCGGTACGACACGTCGGGGCAGGACGTCAGCGTCTACTCGTCGCTCGGCGACAAGAGCGGCGGCGAGACCCAGGAGCTCGTGGCGTTCATCGTCGGTGCTGCCCTCCGCTACCAGCTCGGTGACGAGGACCGCCCGCGTCCGAGGTTCGCGCCGGTGCTGCTCGACGAAGGCTTCATCAAGGCGGACTCGGAGTTCGCCGGCCGCGCGGTGGTCGCCTGGCTGCGGCTCGGCTTCCAGCTCGTGATCGGCGCCCCGCTCGACAAGGTGACGGCGCTCGAGCCCTACATGGACCGGCTCCTGTCGATCCGGAAGGATCCGGAGACCAGACACGCCTGGGTCGCCGAGATCGAGCGGTCGGCTCCGGTCGAGCCGCTCGAACGCGTCGGATAGCGTCTGCTCCATCGGACCTGCTCGTTCCAGACGTGACTTGACAGCAGGTTGATTCGAACATATGTTCGAATCATGTCCGACCGGTCCGCTACCCCGCCGATCCGCATCGGTGAGGCCGAGTGGATCGTGATGCGGGAGGTGCCCGACCGGCCGGCCGGTCTCGTGAAGTACTTCGCGCCGAGCGGCGCACCGGCCTACTTCCGTTGCGTCACCTGGGCTCCGCGGTCAGAGGACCGCCGGTTGATCGGTCGGTTCGCGACGCTCGCCGAGGCGGAGCGTGCCGTGCCGGGTGGGCGCCGGCCCGCCGCACCGGCCACTCCCACCGCCACGGACGCCTGGGAGCACGGGCAGGTGCCGTGGGACGCAGCGCCGCGACGGAGCGACCGGTACGCCTGAGCGGCCGATCATAGGTCGGTCAGCGCCATCCGTATCTCGAACGGAGGCCAGCGGCGACGCGGGCGAAGCGATCACGAGGGACCTGAGCTGCCTCCCGTCGCATCCCGGCGGGGTGCACGCGGAAGACGCGGTCGAGGTTCGCCCAGCTCGGACGGCCGGCACTGTCCCATCCGCCGGTACCGAGCGGCACGAACTCGCCGTCATGCGAATGATCCTTGCTCGTCAGCTGCACCGCCAGCACCCAGCCTCCGGTCGAGCGCGCCACGATGAGCACCGGACGGTCCTTGCCACGTCCGTCGCGCTCCTCGTACGGCACCCAGGTCCAGACGATCTCGCCGGGATCGGGATCGCCGTCGACGGCCGGGGCGTAGTCGATGGACACGGCACCGACCGCCCGCGGATCGACCTCGACCGTCGCCGTCCGGCCTGAGCGTCCGGGCGAATCGGCGGTGGTGGTCGGCGGCGTCGCGAGGCCGGCGGTGCGCACCGCACTGGAGGCGGCGCGGGTGGAGGGGCCCAGGAGCGCGTTCGCGACGCGGCGGATGATCGAGGTGAAGGTTGACACGCCGTCACCCTATCGTCCGCGGCTCCCAGGCTCCCACCGCAAGGAACGCCGAACGGGCGCCGTCCTGGTGGACGACGCCCGTTCGTCGAAGCAGAGGCGGTCGAGGTCAGTCGACGAGGGCGTACCCCTCTTCGCCGTGTACGGAGGTGTCGACGCCGGCGATCTCGTCCTCGTTCTTGACGCGGAAGCCGATCGTCTTCTCGATCGCGAAGCCGATGACGAAGGCCACGATGAAGGAGTAGATGAGGACGGCGAAGGCGGCGATGGCCTGGACCGCGAGCTGCTCGATGCCGCCGCCGACGAAGAGGCCGGTCTCGGTCGCGAAGAAGCCGAGGTACAGGGTGCCGATGAGGCCACCGACGAGGTGGATGCCCACGACGTCGAGGGAGTCGTCGAAGCCGAGCTTGAACTTCAGCTCGACGGCGATGGCGCAGACGGCGCCGGCCACGATGCCGAGGAGCAGTGCCCAACCCGGAGTCAGGTTCGCGCACGCCGGGGTGATGGCGACGAGACCAGCGACGGCACCGGAGGCGGCGCCCACCGAGGTCGCCTTGCCGTCCTTGAACTTCTCGACGACGATCCAGCCGATGATGGCGGCAGCGGTGGCCCCGACGGTGTTGACGACGATGAGTCCGACGTTCGCGAGCTCGTTCAGCCACTCGGCGCCGGCGTTGAAGCCGAACCAGCCGAACCACAGGATGGCGGCACCGAGGAGGGTGAGCGGCACGTTGTGCGGCTTCGTGATGCCCTTCTGGAAGCCGATGCGCTTGCCGAGCACCAGCGCGAGGGCGAGGGCTGCGGCTCCGGCGTTGATGTGCACCGCGGTTCCACCCGCGTAGTCGATGACGCCGATGCCGGCATCCTCACCGAACAGCGTGGTACCGAGGTTCATGATCCAGCCGCCGCCCCAGACCCATGCGGCGATCGGGAAGTACGCGATCGTCGCGAAGAGGCCGGCGAAGATCATCCAGGAGCCGAACTTCGCGCGGTCGGCGATGGCGCCGGAGATGAGCGCGATCGTGATGATGGCGAAGGTGGCGCCGTAGGTCGCTCCCACGAGGTCGGTGTTCGCGGTCTCGCCGCTCGCGAGTGCGGTCATCCCGAAGTCGGAGAACGGGTTGCCCGCGAACTCCAGCGGGCCGCCGACAGCCGACATGTTGAAGCCGTAGAGGATCCACAGCACGCTGATGAGCCCCAGTGCGCCGAAGCTCATCATCATCATGCTGACGACGCTCTTCGCCTTCACGAGGCCGCCGTAGAAGAATGCGACACCGGGGGTCATGAACAGCACCAGAGCGGTTGCCGTGACTCCCCAAGCGATACTGCCTGTATCCATTGGATCTTCCTCACACATCGTGGTCTTGCAACGGGTGACCGAGATGGTGAGGGCTGGTCGAGCTCGGCCTCGCCGTCCGACTCGGTACAGCGACCAGTCTGGGGAACGGACGTTTCCGCACGACTGTCAGCGTGTTTCCGATGTGTTACGCGAGCGCCGCCCAGGTAAACAGCGTGTTTCGTGACCCGGCGGGACCGGTCAGTCCATCGAGGTGAGGGCGATCATGCGCGACATCGCGCGCAGGTACTTCTTGCGGTATCCACCGTTGAGCATGTCGCCGCCGAACACCTCGTCGAGGGCCATGCCGGTCGTGACCACGGGGATCTGTGCGTCGTACACCCGGTCGATGAACGCGACGAGCCGGAGCGCCTGGCCCTGGTCGGTCAACTCGTGGACGTCGCGGAGCGCGATCAGGTCGACGCCGTCGAGTAGTCCGATGAATCGCGAGGGGTGGACGGCGGCGAGGTGGGTGATGAGACCGTCGAAGGTGTCGACCGTGACGTGACGGTCGGCGGACGCGGCCTCCGCCGTGCGTGCGTCGAACCGCTCCTCGGAGCTCACCACGGCGTGACCCTCGATGCTGCGGCGGCGGTAGTCGGTGCCGTCGATGCGGAGGGTCTCGAAGTTGGCGCTCATGGCCTGGATCTCGCGAAGGAAGTCGGCTGCGGCGAAGCGGCCCTCCCCCAGGGCGTTCGGCGGGGTGTTGGAGGTCGCCGCGATCCTCGTCCCGGTCGCGACGAGTTCGCCGAGCAGTCGGGTCATGACCATCGTGTCGCCCGGGTCGTCGAGCTCGAACTCGTCGATGCAGATGAGCGTCGCGCCCGTCAGCTGCGCGACCGCCGCCGCGTAGCCGAGCGCACCGACGAGGGCCGTGTACTCGATGAAGGTGCCGAAGTACTTCTTCCGACCGGGCGCATCGTGCCAGAGCGCGGCGAGGAGGTGGGTCTTGCCGACGCCGAAGCCCCCGTCCAGGTAGATCCCCGGCTTGGCGGCCGGCGCCTTGGACTTCCGCCGTCCGAAGAAGCCGCCACCGCCACCGGCCTGGGGCGCGAAGAAGCCGCGGAGCTTCTCGACCGCGGCCGCCTGGCCTGGGAAGTCGGGATCCGGACGGTACGAGTCGAAGCTCGCCTGCTCGAACTGCCGGGGTGGCGTCAGGCTCGCGACGATCTCGGCGCCACTGACCGTGGGGACACGATCGGTGAGGCTGCGGAATCCGGTCGGGACGGAAGGCGTGGTCACGGCAAACCTCTGGCTCTGCATGGGTGCGGGGTTACGGCGTCTGACGCATCGGTGCGGTTCGGTGGTGTGGACGGCGTACTGTCGAAGGGACAGGCTTCCAGCCTAGATGCACGACACCCGAGCCCCACCGCAGCCAGCTGCACGACCGGAGGTACCCATGACCGTCGACGCCGATTCGACCTCGACCAAGTTCACCGCCTACGCCCACCCCGAGCGCCTCGTCACGGCGGAGTGGCTCGAAGCGCACCTGGGTGAACCCGGTCTCGTCGTCGTCGAGTCCGATGAGGACGTCCTCCTCTACGAGACCGGCCACATCCCCGGCTCGGTGAAGGTCGACTGGCACACCGACCTCAACGACCCGGTCGAGCGCGACTACATCGACGGAGCCGCCTTCGCCGCACTGCTCGGATCCAAGGGGATCTCGCGAGACGACACCGTCGTCATCTACGGCGACAAGAACAACTGGTGGGCCGCCTACGCCCTGTGGGTCTTCAGCCTCTTCGGACACGAGGACGTCCGGCTGCTCGACGGTGGACGCGACAAGTGGATCGCGGACGGCCGGGCGATCACCCGCGAAGCCACGGAGCGCGAAGCCGTCGAGTACCCCGTGGTGGAGCGCGACGACTCGGTCCTCCGCGCCTACAAGGACGACGTGCTCGCCCACCTCGGCAAGCCGCTCATCGACGTCCGCTCTCCCGAGGAGTACAGCGGTGAACGCACCACGGCTCCCGCCTACCCCGAAGAGGGTGCGCTTCGCGCCGGTCACATCCCGAGCGCGCAGAGCGTGCCGTGGGGCAAGGCGGTCGCCGAGGACGGCACCTTCCGGCCGGCCGAGGAGCTGGACGCGATCTACCGCGACGGCGCGGGCCTCGCCGAGGGCGACGAGGTGATCGCCTACTGCCGCATCGGCGAGCGGTCGAGTCACACGTGGTTCGTCCTCCAGCACCTGCTCGGGTTCGACAACGTCCGCAACTACGACGGGTCCTGGACGGAATGGGGCAGCGCCGTGCGCGTGCCGATCGTGCAGGGTGCCGAGCCGGGCGACGCGCCGACGCGCTGAGCTCGTCCACCCACCGCCCTTCCGCACGGCTTCGCTGCGCGGGAGGGCGGTCTGCTGTTCCCGGCTGCGATACTGGAGTGACCATGACCGATTCCCTTCTCGCCCCGAACCTCGCCGAGATCCGAGATGAGTTCCTCGCCGTCGAGGAACGCTCGCGGCTGCAGCTGCTCCTCGAATTCAGCGACGAGCTGCCGGACCTCCCGGAGCGCTACCGCGACCACCCCGATCTCATGGAGCGGGTGCTCGAGTGCCAGGCGCCCGTGTTCTTCTTCGTCGAGGTCGACGAGGACGGCATCGTGCACCTGTTCGCGACGGCTCCCGAAGAAGCGCCGACCACCCGCGGGTTCGCGAGCATCCTCGTCCAGGGGCTCGCCGGACTCACCGTCGACGAGGTCCTCGCCGTCCCCGACGACTTCCCGCAGATGATCGGACTCTCCCGGGCGGTGTCGCCACTGCGCCTGCGCGGGATGTCGGCGCTGCTCGGCCGGACGAAACGCCGCCTCCGCGAACTCGCCTGAGTCGTCGGCCCGTCGGTCAGTGTCCGGGCGGCAGCGGCACGAGCTCGTCGAGCCAGTCCGAGACCGCGGCGGTCCAACGCTCCGGGTCGTAGTTCCAGAGCTTCGTGTGACGGGCGACAGTGAACGGGACGAACGTCACGATGTCGGGTCGCGCGAGGGCGAGAGCCCGCGACGGCCCGGCCGGCACGTAGCCGTCGTCGTCACTGTGCATGAGGAGGATCGGCAAGGCGAGGTCTGCCGCGTTGGCGACGTAGTCGAGCCGACCGAGATCGATGCTCGTCGCCTGCCCGGTCAAGAGGCGTCCCCACCGGCGGCTGATGGCGAGCAGGGCGACCCGACCGACCACGCTCGGGATCCGGTTCTCGCGGGCCTGGTGCTGCAGGACGTCCACCCAGTCGATGACCGGCGAATCGAGCGCCACGGCGCGGAGGAGTTCGGGGTGCGTCGTCCGTCGTGAAGCTTGGAGCACGATCGCTCCGCCCATGGACCAGCCCATGAGCACGACGTCGGCGGCACCCTGTTCGCGCACCCAACCGATGGCGGCGTCCACATCGCGCCACTCCTCGTCGCCGAGCGCGTAGCGGAAGTCCAACGCGGGCGGAGCGTCGCCGTCGTTGCGGTAGGAGACGAGCAGGCACGAGTATCCGGCGTTGCGGAAGCTCGGCACCGCTCGGAGCGCTTCGGATCGCGTGGTCCCCCGGCCGTGCACCAGGACGGCCCAGCGGGTGGACGGTCCGTCCTCCGGGTGGATCGCCCACGCCGGTGCCGGCCCGAGCGGCGTCGGGACGAGCACGTCCTCGTGGGCGAGGCCCAGCTCCTCCGGACGGCGGAAGAACCACCCGCTGAACTCGGCCTCCTGGCCGACGCGGAGTGCGTCGACGTCGCCGCCGAGGAGCGTCCGGACCACGGTGTGCTGCCGCACCTCGAGGATGTCGCCCAGCTGCACGTAGGCCGCCCGTCTCGTCACCCAGCTGCCGTACCGGCCGGGGACGACGGTGTCCGGCGTCGCGACGAGTTCGACCGTCCCGCCGGCGCGGTCCAACCCGACGATGCGAGCCTCACTCGGGCGATCCCGAGCCGGCACCACCACCTTGCGGGCGATGGTCGCGACGACGGCGAGTCCGAGGGCGCCGACGGCGGCAGCGGCTCCACCGGCGATGACGATCGCATCCGTCGCCGAACCCCGCCGTCGGATGCCGGTGCTCGCCGCTCCTCGACCGCCTGCCTGCGACCCGGGTCCGCGTCTCCGCCCGGCGTGCCTCTGCCCATTCATCGGGATGTAACTCTAGTCTTCACTCGTGGTAGAGAGTCCGACGACGGCAAAGGTTCCCGAAGAGTTCGCCCGAGCGGTGGACGCTGTTCGCGCTGCTGCCGTCCGGCCCGATCTGAGAGTCACGGAGATCCCCGCGCCGAGCAATCTCGCGCCGTTCGCCATCGCCCTCGCGGCCGACGTCTCACCGAGTCGCCACGATGCCGACTCCGACCTCGGTACGGGGCGGTTCGTCCTCCTCTACGATCCGGACGGCTCCGACGCCTGGGGTGGACGCTTCCGCGTCGTCTGCTTCGCCCAGGCCCCCCTGGAGACCGAGATCGGACTCGACCCGTTCCTGGCCGAGGTCGCCTGGTCCTGGCTCGTGGACGCCCTCGACACCCGCGGTGCCTCCTACCAGGCGGCGTCCGGTACCGCGACGAAGATCATCTCGAGTGGTTTCGGGGAGCTCGCCCGGCAGGGCGACGGCGCACAGATCGAGCTCCGAGCGTCGTGGACACCGCTGGAGAGCGACGTCGCGGCGCACGTGGAAGGATGGGGAGAGCTGCTGTGCATGCTCGCCGGCCTGCCTCCGACCACCGAAGGGGTCTCCCTGTTGTCCGTCAAACGAGCTCACCGTGAGTGACGCGGCGCCCGAATCCGCACCGCTCCTCCCCCCGCCCGCGCCCACCGCACCACGGGTCGTCACCGACACCCGCGAGGCCTACCTCGCCTCCCTCGAGGTGCTCGCCGCGGGTCACGGACCGTTCGCGCTCGACGCCGAACGTGCGTCGGGCTACCGCTACTCCCAGCGGGCCTACCTGATCCAGGTCTACCGTCGCGGTGCCGGGGTCTTCCTCTACGACCCGCCCGCCATCGGCTCCATGGCCGAACTCGGCGCCCTGATCCAGGGTGAGCGGTCGATCCTGCACGCGGCGAGCCAGGACCTCGCCTGTCTGCGCGAAGTGGGCATCGACCCGAGCGAGCTCTTCGACACCGAGCTGGGGGCCCGTCTGCTCGGGCTGCCGCGTGTCGGGCTGGGTGCCGTGGTCGAGGAACTGTTGGGCATCCATCTGGCGAAGGAGCACTCCGCCGCCGACTGGTCGACCCGCCCGCTCCCCGCGTCCTGGCTCGAGTACGCGGCGCTCGACGTCGAACTGCTCGTCGACGCCGCAGAGGAACTGGCAGCCCGCATCGAGGATGCCGGGAAGAGCGACATCGCGCGGCAGGAGTTCCAGGCGACGCTCGCCCGGGAGGCCAAGGCACCCCGCGCCGAGCCCTGGCGCCGCCTCTCCGGACTCCACGCCGTGCGCGGGCAACGCAACCTCGCCGTCGCCCGCGAGCTGTGGCTCGCCCGCGACGAACTCGCGCAGCGCCGCGACACCGCGCCCGGGCGGCTCATCCCCGACGCCTCGATCACCGCGGCCGCGAAGGCCAACCCCAGCTCGAAGCGCGACCTCGCAGCGCTCTCGGACTTCCGAGGGCGTGCGAGCCGCACCGAGCTCGACCTCTGGTGGAACGCGATCCACACCGGCCAGACCACCGAGGACCTCCCCGGTGCCCGACCGGCGAGCGACACGCTGCCACCCCCGCGCAGCTGGTCGGACAAGAATCCGGACGCGCACGCCAGGTACACCGCGGCACGGACGAGGATCCTCGCGACCGCGGAGTTCCTGACGATGCCGGTCGAGAACCTGCTCACGCCGGAGACGCTGCGCCGACTGGCCTGGACGCCGCCCGAACCACTCACGGTCGAGACGGTCGCCGCAGCACTCGCCGAGCACGAGGCACGCCCCTGGCAGATCGACGCGACCGCCCGGGCGATCACCGACGCCTTTGTCGAGTCGGCCCAATCCCCGGTGGAGCCTGACCCGGACGCTTCGTAGGAAGCGTTGCACCCGGGTGTCCACCCGTGTCTGCCGCCTAGGATCGGGGCGTACCCCGAGAATGAGGAGGCAACGTGGCCGAACAAGCCGACGTCGTATTCGTTGATGGAGTCCGGACACCGTTCGGACGAGCAGGCGAAAAGGGCATGTACTGGAACACCCGGGCTGACGACCTGATCGTCAAGGCGATCATCGGACTGCTCGAACGTCATCCCGGGCTGCCGCTCGACCGCATCGACGAGGTCGCCATCGCGGCGACGACCCAGCAGGGCGACCAGGGGCTCACGCTCGGCCGCACCGCCGCGCTGCTCGCCGGCCTCCCGAAGTCCGTCCCCGGCTTCGCGATCGACCGCATGTGCGCCGGAGCGATGACCTCGGTCACGACGCTCGGCAGTGGCATCGCGTTCGGTGCCTACGACCTCGTCCTCGCCGGAGGCGTCGAGCACATGGGACGTCACCCCATGGGGCTGGACGCCGACCCGAACCCACGCTTCCTCGCCGAGCGCCTCGTCAGTGAGGACGCGCTGAACATGGGCAAGACGGCCGAGCGCATCCACGACCGGTTCCCGCAGCTCACGAAGGAACGCTCCGACCGCTTCGGCATGCGCAGCCAACAGAAGGTCGCGGCCGCCTACGAAGCCGGACGGATCCAGCCCGACCTCGTCCCGGTCGCGCTCCGGAGCGACAGCGGATGGGGACTCGCCACCGGTGACGAAGGCCTGCGTCCCGAGACCACGATGGAGGGGCTCGCCGGACTGAAGACGCCGTTCCGCCCCCACGGCCGGGTCACCGCAGGCAACGCCTCGCCGCTGACCGACGGCGCCACGGTGAGCCTGCTCGCCAGCGCCTCGACGGCGAAGGAACTCGGCCTCACGCCGAAGATGCGCCTCGTCAGCTTCGCGTTCGCGGGCGTCGAGCCCGAGATCATGGGCATCGGTCCCGTGCCGTCCACGGAGAAGGCCCTTCGGAAGGCGGGCCTGTCGATCGAAGACATCGGTCTGTTCGAACTGAACGAGGCCTTCGCCGTGCAGGTGCTCTCCTTCCTCGACCACTTCGGCATCGACGACGAGGACCCGCGGGTGAACCCGTGGGGTGGCGCGATCGCCGTCGGGCACCCGCTCGCGGCATCCGGCGTCAGACTCATGATCCAGCTCGCGGCGCAGTTCGCCGAGCACCCCGAGGTGCGCTACGGCCTCACGGCGATGTGCGTCGGCCTCGGCCAGGGCGGCACCGTGATCTGGGAGAACCCGTACTTCACCGGCAAGAAGGGACGCAAGTAGATGACCGACTACACGACCATCGACTTCTCGGAGCTCGTCGCGATCAGCGGCGACGACGAGGTCGTGACGCGCTCCTTCGTCAAGGACGTCACCACGGCGAGCGGCCGCACGATCGCGCTCATCACCCTCGACAACGGACGCGACCACACGAGGCCGAACACCCTCGGCCCGGTCACGCTGCTCGAGCTCGACGGCGTCCTCGATGCGCAACGGACCCGTGCCATGTCCGGCGAGATCGACGGTGTCGCCATCACGGGCAAGCCGTTCATCCTGGCGGCCGGCGCCGACCTGAGCAAGGTCGGCGACATCCCGTCCCGCGAGGTCGCGACCAAGCTCGCGCAGCTCGGCCACCACGTCTTCGGCAAGCTCGAGGACCTCGGCGTACCCACCTTCGTCTTCATCAACGGACTCGCGCTCGGTGGCGGACTCGAGATCGGCCTCAACGCGAACTACCGGACCGTCGACGCTTCGGCGCCCGCGATCGCGCTCCCCGAGGTCTTCCTCGGACTCATCCCGGGCTGGGGCGGGGCCTACCTGCTCCCGAACCTGATCGGCATCGAGAACGCACTCAACGTCGTCATCTCGAACCCGCTCAAGAACAACCGGATGCTCAAGGCGCAGGACGCGCTCGCCTACGGCATCGCGGACGTCATGTTCCCGTCCGCCAACTTCCTCGAGGACTCGTTGCGCTGGGCCGACGGGGTGCTCAGTGGCACGGTGACCGTGCAGCGCAAGAACGTGCCGGGCAAGGTGGAGCGGACGATCAAGTGGCCGCTCGCCATCAGCACCGCCCGCAAGATGCTCGAGAGCAAGATCGGCACGGTCGCGAAGTCGCCCTACGCGGCCCTCGACTTGCTCGAGGCCGCCCGCAGCGGCACGAAGGCACAGGGGTTCGAGCGAGAGGACCGGGCGCTGTCCGAGCTCATCGTCGGCGACCAGTTCCAGGCGAGCATGTACGCGTTCGACCTCGTGCAGAAGCGCGCCAAGCGTCCTGCAGGAGCGCCCGACAAGCAGCTCGCCCGACGGGTCACGAAGGTCGGCATCATCGGTGCCGGGCTCATGGCGAGCCAGTTCGCGCTGCTCTTCCTCCGGCGACTCCAGGTGCCGGTCGTCATCACCGATCTCGACCAGGGTCACGTCGACGCCGGCGTCGCCCGGATCCACGGCGAGATCGACACCCTCCGCGGGAAGGGGCGCATCTCCCCCGACGAGTCGAACCGCCTGAAGGCGCTCCTGTCCGGCACCACGGACAAGGCCGACTTCGCGGATTGCGACTGGGTCATCGAGGCCGTCTTCGAAGAGGTCGGCGTCAAGCAGAGCGTCTTCGCCGAGGTCGAGCAGTACGTCTCGGAGCAGGCTGTACTCGCGACGAACACCTCCTCGCTCTCCGTCGAGGAGATCGGGGCGAAGCTCGCGCACCCCGAGCGGCTCGTCGGCTTCCACTTCTTCAACCCGGTCGCCGTCATGCCGCTGCTCGAGGTCGTCCGCACACCCCAGACGGACGACGAGACGCTCGCGACGGCCTTCGCCACCGCGGCGAAGCTGAAGAAGAGCGCCATCCTCACCGCCGACGCTCCCGGCTTCATCGTCAACCGACTCCTGGCGAAGGTCATGGGTGAGGCGGCGCACGCCCTGGACGCCGGCACCCCGCTGCTGACGGTCGAACGTGCCTTCGCGCCCATCGGCCTGCCGATGACGCCCTTCCAGCTCATCGACCTCGTCGGTTGGAAGGTCGCCGCGCACGTGCAGGACACGATGGTCGGGAAGTTCCCCGACCGGTTCTTCGCGTCGGAGAACCTCCACCGGCTCGCCGGCCTGGACTCGGTGGTCGAGAAGGACAAGGGCGGCAAGGTGACCGGCTTCACGAAGCAGGCCCAGAAGGTGCTCGTCACGGGCGACAGCCCGCTGAGCGAGGACGAGATCCTGCGGCGGGTCGAGGACGGCCTCGCCTCGGAGATCAAGCTCATGCTGGACGAGGGCGTCGTCTCAGCCGCCCAGGACATCGACCTCGGGCTCATCCTCGGTGCGGGTTGGCCGTTCCAGGACGGCGGAGCGACGCCGTACCTGGACCGCGTCGGTGCCAGCGAGCGTGCCTTCGGCGACACCTTCCACCACCCGCCCATCCGGGGCGTCCAGGCGTAGCCCGCGGGGTATCGCGAGAGCGGGGTGTCATCCACCATCGGTGGACGGCACCCCGCTCTCGCGGTTGAGCCTCGGGGGACGCCAGCTCTCAGCGCCTGCGCAGCTCAGCGGTTGACGGTGCTCATGTCCGGATACCGGTCGCCGGCCGGGAGGCGGAGCGCGTCGAGTCGTGCGAGCGCGTCGGTCGACAGGGAGAGCTCGTCGGCGCCGAGGTTCTCCTCGAGGTACGGGATCCGCTTCGTGCCGGGGATCGGCGCGATGTCGTCACCCTGGGCCAGCAACCAGGCGAGCGCCACCTGGGCCGGTGTCGCGTCGAGCGACGCGGCGATCCGGTCGACCTCCTCGACGATCGCGATGTTCGCAGCGAGGTTGTCCCCCGCGAAGCGCGGGTTGGCGCGACGGAAGTCGGTTTCGTCGAGCACGTCGAGTGATCGGATCGTGCCGGTGAGGAACCCACGACCGAGCGGCGAGTAGGGGACGAAACCGATGCCCAAGTCGCGGACGGTCGGCAGGATCTCCGCCTCGGGGTCGCGGCTCCAGAGCGAGTACTCCGTCTGCAGCGCGGTGATCGGGTGCACCGCGTGTGCTCGCCGGATCGTGTCGGGAGCGGCCTCCGACAGACCGATGTACCGGATCTTGCCCTCGGTGACGAGCTCCGAGAGTGCACCCACCGTCTCCTCGATGGGCACGCCCGGATCCACACGGTGGAGGTAGTAGAGGTCCACGACGTCGGTCCCGAGCCGGCGCAGCGATCCCTCGATCGACAGGCGCACGTTCGCGGCGCTGCCATCGGCGCCGAACTGTCCGTCACTGGAATTGCGGATCGTCCCGAACTTGGTCGCCAGGGTCACCTCGTCCCGGCGTGAGCCGAGTGCAGCTCCGAGCAGTTCCTCGTTGAGGTAGGGACCGTACATCTCAGCGGTGTCGAAGAAGGTGACGCCGAGATCCAGAGCACGGTGGATCGTCGCGGTCGACGCCGCATCGTCGAGGGCGGCACCGGTGTAGAACGCGGACATCCCCATGCAGCCGAGGCCGATCCGGGCGATGTCTGGTCCGGCTGTGCCGAGTGTGATGTGCTTCATCGTGTTGCCACCTGTCCTGTATAGAGTTCGATCTTGCGATCGATGACCTCCAGCGACTGCTGCATCTCCTCGAGGCGGGCCAGGAACGAGATCCGATGCCGGAGCAGCAGCTCGAGCCTCGCCTCGGCGGTGTCGTCACCGCGCTGAGCCAACTCCGTGTACTCACGGAGCGTCGCGATCGGCATGCCCGTCGCTCGGAGCTTCGTCAGGAACACGACCCAGGACACGTCGCCCTCGCTGTAGCGGCGGTGCGTCGATGAGCTGCGACCGATCGGACGTGGCATGAGCCCTGCGCGCTCGTAGTACCGGAGCGTGTGGACGCTCAGTCCGGTCTGTTCGGCGACGTCGGAGATGGCGTAGCCCTCGTGGAGAGTGGTCATGTCGACACGATACGACTTCGAGCGCACTCGAAGTCAAGCGCGTCGCAGCCCGCGGTCAGGCGCCGTGCGGCCTCGTCGTGCTCCGCTCCGAAGACGTGTCCTGCTCGACGCGGTCGTCGGGCAGTGGGCGGGCGACCGGGATGCGACTCCCGAGGACTTGCGCGACGACATCCCGGGCGATCTGCTGAGCCGTGAGCCCCGCATCCTCGAGGATCTGCTCGCGGGACGCGTGGTCGATGAACTCGTCCGGCACACCGAGTTCGTCGACGGCCGTGTCGACACCGGCCTCGCGGAGGGTCTGCCTGATGCGGGTGCCGATGCCTCCGACGCGGATGCCGTCCTCGATGGTGATCACGAGCCGATGTGCCGCGGCGAGCTCGACGAGCGATTCGGCGACGGGGACCACCCAGCGGGGGTCGACGACGGTCGCGCCGATGCCCTGCTGGGCGAGCCGGTCCGCCACGTCGATCGCGATGGGCGCCATCGGGCCGACGGCGACGATGAGGACATCCGGCTGCTCGGTCGTCCGGAGGACGTCGACACCGTCGTGGAGACGCTCGACGGCCGCGAGCTCGGCGGGGGCGCTGCCCTTCGGGAACCGGATGACGGTCGGGGCGTCGTCGATCGACACGGCCTCACGCAGTTCCTCGCGCAGCCGCTCACCGTCACGCGGTGCCGCGATCCGGATACCCGGGACGACCTGCAGGATCGCGAGGTCCCAGATGCCGTGGTGGCTCGGTCCGTCGGGGCCGGTCACGCCGGCGCGGTCGAGGACGACCGTGACCCCCGCGCGGTGCAGCGCGACGTCCATGAGCAGTTGGTCGAAGGCGCGGTTCACGAACGTCGCGTACACGGCCACCACCGGGTGCAGTCCACCGAAGGCGAGCCCGGCCGCCGAGGTGAAGGCGTGCTGCTCGGCGATGCCGACGTCGTGCACCCGCTCGGGGAAGCGTTCGGCGAAGGCGTGGAGCCCGACCGGTCGCAGCATGGCGGCCGTGATGGCCACGACGCGGTCGTCGGCCTCGGCCACCGCGAGCATCTCCTCGCTGAACACGGCCGTCCAGGACGGGCGGGCCGCTACCCCGACGGGCTCCCCGGTCTCGGGATCGATCACCCCGACGGCATGGAACTGATCGGCGTCGTCGTCCCGTGCCGGCTGGAACCCACGACCCTTCTCGGTGATCGCGTGGACGATCACCGGTGCGCCGTAGTGCTTCGCCTGGGTCAGGGCCTCCTCCATCGCGTGGATGTCGTGTCCGTCGACCGGCCCGATGTACTTGATGTCGAGGTTGGAGTAGAGCGCCTCGTTGTTCGTGAGGCGCGACAGGAACCCGTGCGCGCCCCCGCGGACACCGCGATAGAGCGCGCGTCCCGGACCGCCGAGGAGGTTGAAGGCCCGCTGGCTGCGCTCGCGCAGGTCGCGATAGCTCCGACGGGTCCGCACGCCGCTCAGGAACCGCGCCATACCGCCGATGGTCGGCGCGTACGACCGACCGTTGTCGTTGACGATGATGACGAGCCGGCGGGTGTTGTCATCGCTGATGTTGTTGAGCGCCTCCCACGTCATGCCACCCGTCAGCGCACCGTCGCCGACGACCGCGACCACATGGCGCTCGTCCTGCCCGGTCATCTGGAAGGCGCGGGAGATGCCGTCCGCCCAGCTGAGCGAACTCGAAGCGTGCGAGCTCTCGACGATGTCGTGCTCGGACTCGGAACGCTGCGGGTAGCCGGCGAGACCGCCCCGGGTCCGGAGCCCGGAGAACTCCTGACGGCCGGTCAGGAGCTTGTGCACGTAGGACTGGTGACCGGTGTCGAACACCATCGGATCCGTCGGGGAGTCGAACACCCGGTGCATCGCGATCGTGAGCTCGACGACGCCGAGGTTCGGACCGAGGTGTCCGCCGGTCTTGGAGACGTTGGCGATGAGGAAGGCGCGGATGTCGCCGGCGAGTTCGACGAGTTCCGCCTCGGAGAGGCCGTCGAGGTCCCGGGGTCCGTTCACCTGATCGAGCACGGTCATGCTGTCGTCCCTCCACCGTGGGCCGACCGATCGCTCGGAGCCCGTCTTTCGAGTGTACGCGTCGTGGGCGGGGTGGGCGGCGAACGCCGCAGGCCGGCCCCGACGGTTGCTGTCGGGACCGGCCTGGTGGTAGAGCCTCGTCGTCAGACGAGGCTGCGGAGCACGTACTGCAGGATGCCGCCGTTGCGGTAGTAGTCGGCTTCACCGGGCGTGTCGATGCGGACGACCGCGTCGAACTCGACCGGTTCCTTGCCGGGAGCCGAGTGCTCGCTCGGGACGGCGCTCACGCGGACCGTCTTCGGCGTGGTGCCGTTGTTCAGCTCCTCGAGACCGGCGATCGACACGATCTCCGTGCCGTCGAGTCCGAGCGAGGCCCAGCTCTCGCCCTCCGGGAACTGCAGCGGGACGACGCCCATGCCGATGAGGTTCGAGCGGTGGATGCGCTCGAAGCTCTCGGTGATGACCGCCTTGACGCCGAGGAGGCTCGTGCCCTTCGCCGCCCAGTCGCGGGAGGAACCGGAGCCGTACTCCTTGCCACCGAAGATGACGAGGGGGGTTCCCTCGGCCTGGTAGTTCTGCGACGCGTCGTAGATGAAGGACTGCGGTGCGTCGGGCTGCGTGAAGTCACGGGTGTAGCCGCCCTCCACGCCGTCGAGCAGCTGGTTCTTCAGGCGGATGTTCGCGAACGTGCCGCGGATCATGACCTCGTGGTTGCCGCGGCGCGAGCCGTAGGAGTTGTAGTCCTTGCGACCGACGCCGTGCTCCTCGAGGTACCGGCCCGCAGGCGAGTCGGCCTTGATGTTGCCGGCCGGGCTGATGTGGTCGGTCGTGACCGAGTCGCCGAGCTTCGCGAGGACGCGGGCACCGACGATGTCGGAGACGGGGGTCGTCTCCATGGTCATGCCATCGAAGTACGGGGGCTTCCGCACGTACGTCGACTCCTCGTCCCACTCGAAGGTCGAGCCCTCGGGGGTCTGGAGCGAACGCCAGCGCTCGTCGCCGTCGAAGACGCCGCTGTACTCGTGGTCGAACATCTCCTTGTTGATGGAGGAGTCGATCGTGTCCTGGACCTCTGCCGCGTCGGGCCAGATGTCCTTCAGGAAGATGTCGTTGCCGTCCGCGTCGACACCCAGAGCATCGACCTCGAAGTCGAAGTTCATCGACCCTGCGAGGGCGTACGCGATGACGAGCGGCGGGCTCGCCAGGTAGTTCATCTTGACGTCCGGGTTGATCCGGCCCTCGAAGTTGCGGTTGCCCGAGAGGACGGCGGTGACGGCGAGGTCGTTGTCCTGGACGGCGGTCGAGATCTCGTCGAGCAGCGGACCGGAGTTACCGATGCAGGTCGTGCAGCCGTAGCCGACCGTGTAGAAGCCGAGGTCCTCGAGGTACTCGGTGAGACCGGCCTTCGCGTAGTAGTCGGTGACGACCTTGGAACCCGGAGCGAGCGTGGTCTTGACCCACGGCTTCGCCTTCAGGCCCTTCTTGCTGGCGTTGCGGGCCAGGAGGCCTGCGGCCAGCATGACCGAGGGGTTCGAGGTGTTCGTGCACGAGGTGATCGCGGCGATCGCGACGGCACCGTGGTCGAGGGTGAAGTCGACCCCGTTCTCCTCGAGGGTGACCTGGGTCGGCTTCGAGAGGGACGCCGGAGCGTGGCTGCGGTGCGTGTGGTGGTGGTGGTTGTTCTCGTCCTCGTCCTGCGGCGTGGTGCCGGCCGGGTCGGAGGCGGGGAAGGAGCCGGCGCCGACGAGGTCGACGATGTCGTGCTCGACCGTGGCGTAGTCGACGAGGTCGCGCTCGAACTGGGCCTTCGCGTCGGTCAGTTCGATGCGGTCCTGTGGCCGCTTCGGGCCGGCGATCGACGGGACGACGGTGGCGAGGTCGAGCTCGAGGTACTCGCTGAAGACCGGCTCCTGGTTGGCGTCGTGCCACAGCTTCTGGGTCTTGGCGTAGGCCTCGACCAGGGCGATCTGCTCGTCGCTGCGACCGGTGAGGCGCAGGTAGTCGAGCGTGACGTCGTCGATCGGGAACATGGCGGCCGTCGAGCCGAACTCGGGGCTCATGTTGCCGATGGTGGCGCGGTTCGCGAGCGGCACCTCGGCGACGCCTGCTCCGTAGAACTCGACGAACTTGCCGACGACGCCGTGCTTGCGGAGCATCTGGGTGATGGTGAGGACGACGTCCGTCGCCGTGACACCCGTCGGGATGGAGCCGTTCAGCTTGAAGCCGACGACCTTCGGGATGAGCATCGAGACGGGCTGGCCGAGCATGGCGGCCTCAGCCTCGATACCGCCGACGCCCCAGCCGAGCACGCCCAGGCCGTTGACCATGGTCGTGTGCGAGTCGGTGCCGACACAGGTGTCGGGGTAGGCGCGCAGGACGCCGCCGACCTCGCGCGTCATGGTGACGCGGGCGAGGTACTCGATGTTGACCTGGTGCACGATGCCGGTTCCGGGCGGGACGACCTTGAAGTCGTCGAACGCCGTCTGGCCCCAGCGGAGGAACTGGTACCGCTCGCCGTTGCGCTCGTACTCGAGCTCGACGTTGCGCTCGAGCGCGTTCTCGCTACCGAAGAGGTCGGCGATGACGGAGTGGTCGATGACCATCTCGGCCGGAGCGAGCGGGTTGATCTTGTCGGCGGAGCCGCCGAGCGCCTCGACCGCTTCGCGCATGGTGGCGAGGTCGACGATGCACGGGACTCCGGTGAAATCCTGCATGACGACGCGAGCCGGGGTGAACTGGATCTCGGTGTCGGGGTCCGCGGTCGGAACCCAGTCGCCGATCGCGCGGATGTGTGCCTCGGTGATGTTGGCACCGTCCTCGGTGCGCAGCAGGTTCTCGAGGAGCACCTTGAGGCTGAACGGCAGCTTCTCGTGACCCTCCACCGTGTCGATGCGATAGATCTCGTAGTCGGTCGTCCCGACAGTCAGGGTGTCTTTCGCCCCGAAGCTGTTCACGGTGGACATATCGTCTTCTCCTTCGTTGGCGGCGGCGAGTGCTCACTCACGTGCGTTCCGACCAATCTTGCTGCTGGCGGGTGCTCCGCGGCTAGCAAGGCTTGCCTAACTACAGGCTGGGGCGCGTCGTGTCATCTCGGCATCGCTCATCTATCTTGATGTCGAGACAATTCTAGCATCGAGGATCGGGTCCTCCCGACATGACGAGAGCCCGGCCCGAGACACGCTGACGCGTCGGGCCGGGCTCTCGGCGGATCACTCGGTGGATGCCTGCGGCGCCTTCGGGAACACGGCGCGGACGACGAGCCAGCTGAGGACGAGCAGTGGCGCGTAGAGCGGGATGCCCATGAGGAGCCGGAGCGTGCCGAGGAGTTCGACGTTCCCACTGAAGTAGAGGGGCAGCTGCACGAGGAGTCGTGCGGCGAACATGGCCACCCACACCAGCGTGAGCCACCGCATGGCGCGTCGTTGTCCGGGGTGGGAGCGCCAGCTCGTGCCGCTGCCCATGAGGTAGCCGGCCACGAGTCCGACGACGGGCCACCCGACGAGCACTGAGACGAGGAGGGCCACGGCGTAGGCGCCGTTGGTCCAGAACCCGACGACGTAGAAGTCCTCGGCGCGCCCGGACAGCAGCGCCAGGGCTGCTGAGAGTGCGATGCCGAGGAGGCCGCCGACGGCCTGCGTGACCGGCTGCCGCTGCACGAGGCGTGCCACGGAGAACAGGACCCCGAGTGCGACCGGAGCGATGATCGACGGGAGCAGGTCGAGGGTCAGCGTGTAGACGACGAGGAACAGGAGTCCGGGCAGGATCGCTTCGACGATGCCGCGCACGCCGCCCATGGCGAGCAGCAACGCCTTGCCGGTGGGGGCGTCGCCCTCGGCCATCACGCCCAGACCGGACTTGCGTGCGGCGGCACCGAACGCCGCGGACATCGATTCACCGAGCCGCTGCCGATCCGCATCACCCGTGGCATCAGGGGAACTCGACGCGTCACGGTGATCGACCGGGTCGACTCCGCGGGGCTGCGGTTCTCGTGCGTCCGTCATCGACTACGCGCTCGTGGCCGTCGGCATGCGCAGCGGGATGAGGTCGCGCGGCGGCATGGGAGAGTTGCCCCGGACGACGACGAGGCTGCGGAAGAGGTCGTCCACGAGCGCGGCGGCGTCCGGCTTCGACGCGCCCTCCCCCGCGACGACGCCACGGAGGAACCAGCGCGGACCGTCGACACCGATGAAGCGTGCCAGGTGGGTCGCCTCGGTGCCTGCCGCGCCACCGGTCGGCACCTCGGCGACGAGCTCCGGGCCGAACTCGCCTTCACGCTCGGTCACGGTGCCGCCCTGCTGGGCGATCTGTTCGGCGATCTGCGAGCGGGTCTCGTTCCACAGGCCGGTCGACCGCGGGGCGGCGAACGGCTGGACCTGCAGGGTGGAACCGGCGTAGTCGAGGCCGACCGCGACGACGCGCTTCGTCGCCTCCTCCACCTCGAGGCGGAGGTTCAATCCTTCGCGAGGCAGCACCTTGACGCCACCGAGGTCGATGTAGGGGCGGACGGGGTTCGCCTCGCTCTCGTCGAACGGGCCGGCGGTCTCGCGGTCCTCGGGTGCGGACTTCGCGTCGTCGGGCAGCTCCGCGCCGAGGTCGAGGTCTGGGAGGTCTTCGAGTTCGCTCATGCGAGGGTTCCTGTCTGCGCGGCACCGTCGGTGCTGATGGTCGGGTCGGTGGCGGCCGGTGCCGTGGCGAGCGAGCCGACGCCGGTCGAACCGAAGCCTCCGGATCCTCGAGCACTGCCTGGCAATCGCTCCACCGGGATGAAGTTGGCGCGGGACACCGGCATCACGATGAGCTGGGCGATGCGGTCGCCCGGCTCGACGATGAAGGAGGTGTGGCGGTCGGTGTTGAGGAGCGTGACCTTGATCTCGCCGCGATACCCGGCGTCGACCGTGCCCGGCGAGTTGACGACGGTGATGCCGTGCTTCGCCGCGAGCCCACTGCGTGGGACGACGAACGCCGCATGGCCGTCGGGCAGGGCGATCGAGACGCCGGTGCCGACGAGGGCGCGCTCACCAGGTTCGAGCACGACGTGCTCGGCGGACACGAGATCCGCACCCGCATCGCCGGGGTGTGCATAGCCGGGCAGATCCGGCGCGATAATGAGTACGTCAACGCTTTCGGTCACGAATCGAGGGTAGTGCAGTTCTCTGAGACAAGGCAGACATGCAGCCGTACCGTGAAACCCTCTGGCCCAGCCCCTGGGTCATCATCGCCCTCGCCCTCGTGGTGCCGGCGACCATGCTCGTCCTCGCACCCGTTTCACTCGCGGCGGGGATCGTCGGGGCGGTGGTGCTGTACGGCGGATGCCTCGCGCTGGCCTTCGGGACGGCGCCGAGGATCCAGGTCTCCGAGTCGAGTCTCTCGGTCGGGAAGGCGTCGATCCCGCTCGGGTTCATCGGAGAGGTCGTGGTGTACACCGGGACGGACGCGACCGCTCAGCTCCGCACCAAGCTCGATGCACGCGCCTGGCTCATGATCCGCGGGTGGGTGCACAGCCTCGTGAAGGTGGAGATCGTCGATCCCGCCGACCCGACGCCGTACTGGCTGCTGTCGTCCCGTCGGCCGCAGGCCCTGGCGGATGCGATCGCCGCCGCGCGCACGCACGCCTGAGGCGGTCACCGCTCGAAGCCGCAACGACAGAACCCCTCCGGATCGTGATCCGGAGGGGTTCTGTGTGCCGCTCGCGCGGCGGTGCTGTCAGGCTGCGCACTCCGCGCAGATCGGGCCGAACTTGCCCTCGTGGTCGAGCTGCGAGCGGTGCTTCACGAGGAAGCACTCCATGCAGGTGAACTCGTCCGCCTGGGGCGGGAGCACGACGACGTCGAGGTCGAGGTCGGAGAGGTCGGATCCACCCAGGTTGTAGTCACCCGGGTTGTCAGCGTCTTCGGAGTCGACGACTCCGGACAGCTTGTCTGGAACGCGCTCCTTCAGGGCCTCGATCGACTCGGAATCGTCGTCGGTCTTGCGGGGAGCGTCGTAATCAGTTGCCATGCCTATCCACTTCTCGATGCCGTCGGAACAAAATCGGCGGGCACAGTTTGCATCAGTTCCGCATGAATTGCAAACCGTGTTCGGGAGGGTGTGCGGAACCTTCCCGTGCAACTGACGGCACGCCCGGCGTATTCCCCGAATACGCCCGTGATCCGTGAGAACGTGGGTCAATCACGTGGCACGCTGAGAGGCATTCATCATGCAGGAATTGAAGGTAGTCGGAGCGGAGCTCGGCGCTCTGATCGTTGCAGATCGGAACGAGGAGGAATACCGCCTCATCGTCGACGATTCGTTCCACGTCCACCTGCGGCGGGCGAAGCCGGCCGGTGCGCCGATCGGTGGGAACACCAAGATCTCCCCGCGGGAAGTGCAGGCGCACATCCGCAGCGGGCTCTCCGCCGAGGACGTCGCAGCGGTCACCGGTGCCTCACTGGAGTACGTGCAGCGGTTCGAGGGTCCGGTGATGGCGGAGCGCGAGCACATCGTCGGCACCGCCCTCGGCGTCGCCGTCCTGCCGACGACCGACACGTCGGCCGACGACATCGAGGCCACCTTCGGGAACGTCATCCGGGCTCGACTCGAGAAGCTCGGCGCGACCGACGAACGGTGGACGAGCTGGAAGGAACCCGAGGGCGGCTGGATCGTCAAGCTGTCCTTCACGGCCGACCAGGTCGACCACGACGCCCGCTGGGCGTTCGAGCCGAAGAAGCTCGCCCTCACGCCCATCGGGAGTGAAGCCACGACCCTCTCGCGTCAGGGTGACCTGCCGGCCGCGCTGATCCCCCGGTTGCGGGCGGTCGACACCGACGACTCCCCCGACACCTCGCGCTTCGACAGCGGCGCGTTCTCCCTGGACCGCGTGTCGACGCCGCAGCAGACCGAGACCGACCGTCCAGCCGAGACGCGTCCGATCGAGCCGTTGCCGTTCGCCGCTGACACGGGCTTCGGCCGTGCACCCTCCTCGAAGGCTGCGACGCAGGCCGCGATCAACCGCGAGGCCTCGAGTCCCGAGCAGCACAACCAGACCGCCGACCTGCTCGAGGCGCTCCGCAAGCGCCGCGGCGAGCGGGAGGCCGCTCCCAGCGAACCCGAACCTGCCGAGCGCCCCAGTACGCCGCACGCCGTCCCGGATCAGCAGACGCCGCTGGCGGTGTTCGACACCGGTGAGTTCGAGGCGGCGCAGCAGCGACGCGCGGGCGATGCCGAGTCCTCCGATGGCGGCACGCCGTCCGGGGCCAAGGCGCGCCGCGGCCGAGCGTCGATGCCGTCCTGGGACGAGATCGTGTTCGGTGCGAAGTCCGACGACGACCCGGTCTGATCGGTCAGGGCTTCAGGGCTCGTAGCGACCGAGTCCGAGGAGCGGTATCCGACGTTCGTCGTCGGTGAGCGATCCGTGCTGTCCGACCATGCCCCTTGCGCTCTGATCGGCGGGACGTGAGTCGTAGTAGGCGATGCGCTTGCGGGCGGCGACGATGACGTCGCCGATCCGTGGCAGCACCTCAAGGTCGACCTGGCCGTACCAGCCGTGGTCGATCGCCTGCTCGCGTGTCGCGATCCAGGCGCGGCCTCCCTCCCCGGCTCGCCAGGCCTCAGCCAGGCGCTCCCGATCCGCTTGACCCGCGTCGGCGTCCAGATAGAGGTGGAGGCATCGCGGCTCGCCGCCGATGTGGCGGACACCGGCGACCAGCTCGGGGACCTGGTCGAAGAGCACGTGCTGGTGCTGTGCGACGTCGATCACCCCGTGGTCGGCGGTGATGAGCGCGCCGGTCGACGCGGGCAAACGTGACGACCACCGCTTGAGATCGCCGTCGAGCTCCTCGAGGAGCGCCGTCCAGCGGCCCGACTCCCACCCGTACTCGTGCGCCGCCTGATCGAGCTCGGGGACGTACACGTAGCTGAGTGTGGGGCCGGCGGTCGTGGACACGATCTCGCGGGCCGCGTCGAGGCGGTCCGCCATCGAGCGTCCGGCCCGGTAGTCCGCCCCTCGGAGCACGGCTCGGGTGAAGCCCGAATTGCGGTATCGCTCCTGACCGATCACCGTCGTGGTGACGCCCTCGGCTCTCGCTCGCTCGAACACGGTCGGAAGGCGCTGCCAGGTCTCGGGCACCATGCCGGCGTCCCAGCCGCTGAGTTGGTTCACGACCCGGTCCCCCGCCACGTCCCGTGCTCGGTAGCTGACGAGGCCGTGCCGGCCCGGCAACGAGCCGGTGGTCAGCGTCGCGATCCCGGCCGCGGTCGTCGACGGGAACGCCGACGTCGTGGTGGAGCGCGGACCGAGGCGCGGCGCGAGGAACCGAGCGTGGGCGGCTGCTCCACGGAGGTTCGCGGCGCCGAGGCCGTCGACGAGGACGACGACGGCATGGTCGGCTCGGGGCAGCGATCCACCGCCCACCGTCAGGGATGCGAGGCAATCCGGGAGGACACCGGCAAGGCTGCGTGACTCCGGATCGACCGTCGGTAGCATGGTGGTCATCGGGCTCAGTCTCGCACACCGCGCTGACGACCACGCCCCGCCATCCTCGCCGAGCACCGGCTCGACTCCCCTCAGCAGAGACACGGAATGACCCGCCAACAGCAGACCCCGCCGACGGAGACCAGTGGCGAGCGCATCGAGGACATCGATGTCTCGTCGGAGATGCAGACCTCCTTCCTGGAGTACGCCTATTCGGTCATCTACGCCCGCGCCCTCCCCGACGCGCGCGACGGCTTGAAGCCGGTGCAGCGCCGCATCCTCTATCAGATGACCGAGATGGGCCTGCGCCCCGATCGTGGCCATGTGAAGTCGGCCCGCGTCGTCGGCGAAGTGATGGGGAAGCTGCACCCGCACGGCGACACGGCGATCTACGATGCACTCGTCCGCCTCGCACAGCCCTTCACGCTCCGCGTCCCGCTCATCGACGGGCATGGGAACTTCGGCTCGCTCGACGACGGACCCGCCGCGCCGCGGTACACGGAGGCCCGGCTGGACGCCGCCGCGCTCGCCCTGACGGCTGACCTCGACGAGGACGTCGTCGACTTCGTCCCGAACTACGACAATCAGTTCATGCAGCCCGAGGTCCTCCCGGCCGCGTTCCCGAACCTCCTCGTGAACGGCGCCAGCGGCATCGCGGTCGGTATGGCGACGAACATGGCGCCGCACAACCTCGTCGAGGTGATCGGTGCAGCACGGCACCTCATCGCGCATCCCCAGGCCACCCTCGAGGACCTCATGGAGTTCGTCCCGGGTCCCGACCTCCCCTCGGGTGGCACGATCGTCGGTCTGGACGGCATCAAGGACGCCTACGCCACCGGTCGCGGCTCCTTCAAGACCCGCGCGAAGGTCTCCGTCGAGCCGGTCACCGCGCGGAAGACCGGTCTGGTCATCACCGAACTGCCCTACCTGGTCGGTCCGGAGAAGATCATCGAGAAGATCAAGGACGGTGTCGGCTCCAAGAAGCTCAACGGCATCTCCGACGTCACCGACCTGACGGACCGCATGCACGGGCTCCGCCTCGTGATCGGGATCAAGACCGGCTTCTCACCCGAGGCCGTCCTGGAACAGCTCTACCGCTACACGCCGCTCGAGGACTCCTTCAGCATCAACAACGTGGCACTCGTCGACGGCGGCCCGCAGACGCTCGGCCTCCGGGAACTGCTGCAGGTGTACGTCGACCACCGCATCAGCGTGGTCACGCGCCGGAGCCGGTTCCGGTTGGCGAGACGCAAGGAACGCCTCCACCTCGTGGAGGGTCTCCTCATCGCCATCCTCGACATCGACGAGGTCATCCAGGTCATCCGCGCGAGCGACGACTCCGAACAGGCCCGCGCCAGGCTCATCGAGGTCTTCGACCTCTCACAGCTGCAGGCCGAGTACATCCTCGAACTCCGTCTCCGACGACTCACCAAGTTCTCGAGGATCGAGCTCGAGGCCGAGCGCGACAAGCTGCTGGCGGAGATCGCCGAACTCGAGCGGTTGCTCGGGAGCCAACGACTCATCCGCGCCGCCGTCTCCGCAGAGCTCGCCGCTGCGGCCGAACAGTTCGGCACGCCGCGCCGGACCATGCTGACGAACGCGAAGCCGAGCGTCGCGACGACGGGCCGGGGCAAGAGCGCGCCGGTGCTCGAGCTCGCCGACACCCCGTGCCGCGTCTACCTGAGCGCGACCGGACGGGCGCTCCGCGTCGACCTCGAGCAGGACGCGCCCGCGCCGAGACCTGGCCGACGGAGCAAGCACGACGCCATCCTGAGCGTCGTCGAGACGACGAGTCGCACCGAGCTCGGCGCGGTCACGAGCCTCGGCCGTGTCATCCGGTTCACGCCCCTCGACCTCCCCGCGGTGCCGGCTGCCTCGATCCAGCTCGCGGCCGGGGTCCGGATGGGCGAGTACCTCTCGCTCCCGAACCGCGATGAGCGGGTGCTGGCGATCGTCTCCCTGACGTCGGATCAGCCGATCGTGCTCGGAACCGAGACGGGCGTGGTCAAGCGGGTCATCCCGGGCGATCTGCCGAACAAGCCGGACTTCGAGGTCATCACGCTCAAGCCGCGCGACCACGTCGTCGGGGCGACGCAGGTCGGCGACGACGCGGAACTCGTCTTCGTCGCCTCGGATGCGCAACTGCTCCGCTTCGCCGCGACGTCCGTCCGTCCGCAGGGGCGAGCCGCTGGTGGCATGGCCGGCATCAACCTGTCGGCCGGTGCGAAGGTCATCTCGTTCACGGCGGTCCTCCCCACCGACGACGTCGTCGTCGTGACGGTCGCGACCAACTCCCTGACCCTCGCCGGAACGGACACCGGGAGCGCCAAGGTGTCGGAGTTCTCCGAGTTCCCCGCCAAGGGTCGCGCGACCGGCGGTGTCCGGTCACAGCGCTTCCTGAAGGGCGAAGACCAGCTGGCCGTCGCGTGGGTCGGTGCCGCTCCAGCACACGCCGTCGGGACGGACGGGACACCACGGACGCTTCCGGAGGTCGGAGCCAAGCGCGATGCCTCAGGGGTGCCGCTCGACGCCCCCGTCGGGTTCATCGGCGGCGCGATCACCGCACCGGCAGCACCGGCGACGGACGAAGCGCCCGCGGGCGACGAATCGTCCTGACCGGAGCTGCACACTGACGAAGGCCCGGACTGAGCGCAGTGCTCGATCCGGGCCTTCGTCGTCGGTCCTGCGCCGCGGCGGACGACCACCGATCAGACGTCGATGCTCTCCCGCGACAGTCGGTCGGAGCTGTCGACGATGAATTCCTTGCGTGGGGCGACGTCGTTGCCCATGAGGAGTTCGAAGATCCGTCCGGCCGACTCCGCATCCTCGACGCGGACCCGGCGCAGCGTGCGGTGACGGCGGTCCATGGTGGTGGTGGCGAGCTGGTCGGCGTCCATCTCCCCCAGGCCCTTGTAGCGCTGGATCGGTTCCTGGTGCTTCTTGCCGGTGCGCTTGAGGTCGCTGAGCACCGCGTGCAGTTCGGCTTCGGAGTACGTGTAGATCGTCTCGTTCGGCTTGGAGCCGGGGTTGATGACGATGACGCGGTGGAGCGGCGGTACTGCGGCGAACACGCGACCTGCCTCGATGAGCGGCCGCATGTACCGGAAGAAGAGGGTGAGCAGGAGGGTCCGGATGTGGGCGCCGTCGACGTCGGCGTCGCTCATGAGGATGATCTTGCCGTAGCGGGCGGCGTCGAGATCGAACGATCGTCCGGATCCCGCGCCGATGACCTGGATGATCGACGCGCACTCGGCGTTCGACAGCATGTCGGAGACAGAGGCCTTCTGCACGTTGAGGATCTTGCCTCGGATCGGGAGCAGTGCCTGGTAGGAGCTGTCTCGAGCGAGCTTCGCCGTGCCAAGTGCCGAGTCGCCCTCGACGATGAAGAGTTCGCTCGACTCGAGGTTGCCCGAGCGGCAGTCGACCAGCTTGGCCGGGAGCGACGAGTTCTCGAGCGCGTTCTTGCGGCGTTGCGTCTCCTTGTGGGTCCGCGCGGAGATCCGGGATTTCATCTCCGACACGATCTTCTCGAGCACGAGCGCGGTCTGCGCCTTGTCGTCGCGCTTGGTCGAGGCGAACCGCTCCTTGAGCTCCTTCGTGACGACGTTGGCGACAATGGCTCGGACGGCCGGCGTGCCGAGGATCTCCTTCGTCTGGCCCTCGAACTGCGGCTCGGCGAGGCGCACCGTCAGCACCGCTGTGAGGCCCGCGAGGACGTCGTCCTTCTCGAGCTTGTCCGAGCCGACCTTGAGTCGACGGGCGTTCTGCTCGACTTGGGCGCGGAGGAACTTCAACAGGCCCTGGTCGAATCCGAGTTGGTGCGTGCCGCCCTTCGGCGTGGCGATGATGTTGACGAAGCTGCGCATGACCGTCTCGTACCCGGTCCCCCACCGCAGTGCGATGTCGACCTCTGCCTCGCGCTCCACCTCGGTGGCGACCATGGTGCCCGACGGTGACAGCACCGGGACGGTCTCCGTGAACGTGCCGCTGCCGGTGAGGCGCCAGGTGTCGGTGAGCGCGGTGTCGCCTGCGAGGTAATCGACGAACTCGGAGATACCGCCCTCGTACCGGAACATCGCCTCGGTCGGCTCCTCGACGGTCTCGTCGCGGATGTGGATTCCGAGCCCCTTGATGAGGAAGGCGGTCTGGCGCGCGCGGCCGAGCAGCTCGTCGGCTTGGAACTGCGCGCCCTTCGTGAAGATCTGGCGGTCGGCCCAGTAGCGGATCCGGGTGCCGGTCACGCCGCGCTTCGTCTTGCCGATGACGCGGAGCTCGCTCTGCTTCTCGAACGGTGTGAACGGTGCGTCCGGGGTCGGCTCCCCCGTGTCGGCGAAGATCCCCGGCTCGCCGCGGTGGAACGACATCGCGTAGGTCTTGCCGCCGCGATCGACCTCGACGTCGAGTCGCTCGGACAGGGCGTTGACGACCGAAGCGCCGACGCCGTGCAGCCCGCCGGACGCGGCGTACGAACCGCCGCCGAACTTCCCGCCGGCGTGGAGCTTGGTGAAGACGACCTCGACACCGGAGAGACCGGTCTTCGGCTCGATGTCCACCGGGATGCCACGTGCGTGGTCGCGCACCTCGACGCTCTGATCGGCGTGGAGGACGATCTCGATCTGATCGCCGTACCCGCCGAGGGCCTCGTCGACGGAGTTGTCGATGATCTCCCAGAGGCAGTGCATGAGGCCACGCGAGTCGGTGGAACCGATGTACATGCCCGGTCGCTTACGCACCGCCTCGAGGCCTTCGAGGACGGAGAGATGCCTGGCGGAGTAGTCGCTGCTCACGCTTCCCAGCGTAGTCGTCGGCGCCGACACGCCGAGGGAGACACTCGGCGCGAGATCGCCCGGACGCCCTCGATGGAGCGTTCTCGCGGGCCGTCGACCCATCCGGCTGCACGGTTGATCCGAATCATCTACGCGCACAGCGAAACGAACACGGAATGGGACCCCGTTGTGACAATCGCGTGCTTTCATGAGTACTACGAGTTTCGTAGCCGCCCGAGTCAGGAGGAGCACATGTCACAGACTGCTACCGAGAGCACGCCGAGTGACCTCGACGCCCAGCAACTGACTGCCGCCGATCGTTGCGATCTGTGCGGAGCACAGGCCTACATCCGCGTGCAGATGAACAGCGGCGAGCTGCTGTTCTGCGCGCACCACGGCAAGAAGTACCAGGAGAAGCTGACGCAGGTCGCGACCGACTGGCACGACGAGTCCGCGCGACTCTTCAACGAGCAGCGCGCCTAGTCCACCGGCATCATGACGAAGGGCCCCGGATCCGAGATCCGGGGCCCTTCGTCATGTCCTCGAGGAAGCGCGTGCTCGAGTCTGCGGACTCGAGCACGCGCTTCCTCACGCGAGCGCGGAGACGATCTGCGCTCTGGCGTTGGCAGCGATGTCGTCGAGGGCGTGGAGCTCCGGCGACCCGTCGAGCATCGAGGTGCCGCCGGCGACCGTGATCGCCAGACGGAGCAGCCGATCGGCCAGTTCCGGGTTCTTGGCGAGCACGGGACCGTGCAGGTGGGTCCCGACGAACGGGCCGACCAGCGCACCCTCCGTCCCGTCGCCGTTGCCTCGTCCGTGCTGCACGGCGCCGACCGACTCGACGCCCGTCCCGGCTCGGAAGTCCCGCCCGTGGTTCTCGTACCCGACGAGCACCGGGGCGTCGAGCTCGAGTCTGCCGCTGGGCACGACGACGAGGTCGTCACTCGCCCGCGTGCGCCGCAACGGGGCGTCGCCCTCGATGATGGCGAGGCCCTCGACCCAGTTCCCCGGTACCAGCTCGAGCCGGCGCGTGAGGAGCTTCCACCCGTTGGCGATCGCGAGGACGGGGACGCCGGCCTCCACCCAGGCGATGAACGCGTCGCGGAACGGCCGGAGCGCCTCGAGCACCTGTGGCGCCGACGGGTCGTCGCACGACCCGAGGACGACGGCGTGGACCGTGCTCGGGAGCTCGGCGACCGATTCCACCGGGACGAGCTCGACGGCGAGACCACGCGCGCGTGCTCGGCGAGCGAGGACCGCACCGTTCTCGGCGTCGCCGTTCACATTGCAGCTCGCGGGCAGGAGGACGGCGATGGTGATCGTCGGCTCGGTCGTCATGCGTCGTCCTGATCGTTCGAGGCGAGGCCGAGGTGCGCACGGGTGCGGCGCATCGAGTCGGCGGTGAAGATCACGGTCTTCCGACCGTGCTCGGGCGCCGGGAGGGCGAGGAACGCGTCCAACGCCGTGCCGAGGTCCGGTTCGATCCGGTCGATCTCGACCCCGTCATAGCCCAGCTGCAGCGCGGCTTCCCAGGCCTTGGAGCCCGACACGAGCGCCACACGGCCGAGCCTGGACGTGTCGACCGGCCAGAGGTACGACGGATCGCGGACGTCGCTCCCGACGGCCACCAGGATCTGCTCGGTGTCGGCCGCCAGGCTGTCGACGTTGAGCTGGAAGCTCGCGGGGTTCTGGACGAGGACGAACTCGACCTCCACCCCGCGGACGGTCGTCACCTCGCCGCGGCCGAACACCGGCGTGAGCGCGCGGAACGACTCCGCCGCGGTGGCGAGCCGGAACTCGGGGCCGAGGATCACGGCGGCGCCGGAGAGGGCTGCAGCCGCATCCACGGCGTAGTGCACGCCGCGGGCCGGCAGGCGGAACCGCACGGTCTCACCGCGGTGGGTGATCGACACCAGATCGCCGTCGAGGGCTTCGACGACGGTTCCGGAACCGGGGTCGACCCGATCGGACGAGGTCGTGCTGTAGCCGAGGCCGCGTGCGCTGGCGCCGAGCACGGCCGTCGAGACGCCGTACCGCCATCGCGTCGCGTCGCTGCCCGGAGCGACGGCGTCGACGAGTGCGTCATCGCCGTTCAGGACGAGCGACGTGCTCGATCGGGCGGCGATCGCGTCGAGCATGCGGGCCACCATGGCGGCGTCGTGGAAGCGGTCGATCTGGTCGACGGACACGTTGGTCAGGATGACGTGGGCGGGTGCGAGGCGCGGCGCGATGAGCGCGCCGTGTCCTTCGTCCATCTCGAGCACCCCGAGGTCGGCGTCGATGCGGCCGCGGAGATCGGCTCGTTCGAGGAGGGCTGAGGTGAGGCCCTGCGAGATGTTCGCCGTGGACGGGTTCGTGAAGACCGACACACCGTGGGCACGCAGGATGCCGACGAGCATCTTGGTCGTCGTCGACTTCCCGCTCGAGCCGCTCACGATCACGAGACCGCGCGGGAAGGCGTTCAGCGTGTCGGGGAGGAACCCGGGCGCGATGCGGTTGACCACGAGGCCGGGAACGGCCGATCCCCCGCCCGGCTTGCGCAGCCTGGCGAGGAATCGGACGGCACGACCGGCGAGGATGGCCGGGGCGTAGCGCATGCTCCTACTCGAGGTAGTCGCGAAGCGACTGGGATCGGCTCGGGTGACGCAGCTTCGCCATGGTCTTCGACTCGATCTGCCGGATGCGCTCACGGGTGACCCCGAAGGTGTCGCCGATCTGGTCGAGCGTCTTGGGCATGCCGTCGCCGAGGCCGAAGCGCATCCGGATGACGCCCGCTTCCCGCTCGGAGAGCGAGTCGAGGAGCGACTCCAGCTGCTTCTGCAGCATGGTGAAGCTGACGGCGTCGGCCGGCACGACCGCCTCGGTGTCCTCGATGAGGTCGCCGAACTCGCTGTCGCCGTCCTCGCCGAGGGGCGTGTGCAGCGAGATGGGCTCGCGGCCGTACTTCTGGACCTCGATGACCTTCTCGGGCGTCATGTCGAGTTCGCGGCTGAGTTCCTCGGGCGTGGGCTCGCGGCCCAGGTCCTGCAGCATCTGCCGCTGCACGCGGGCGAGCTTGTTGATGACCTCGACCATGTGCACCGGGATGCGGATGGTGCGCGCCTGGTCGGCCATGGCGCGCGTGATGGCCTGACGGATCCACCAGGTCGCGTAGGTGGAGAACTTGAAACCCTTGGTGTAGTCGAACTTCTCGACCGCACGGATGAGGCCCAGGTTGCCCTCCTGGATGAGGTCGAGGAACTGCATGCCGCGGCCCGTGTACCGCTTGGCGAGGCTCACGACGAGTCGGAGGTTCGCCCCGAGGAGGTGGCTCTTCGCGCGGGCGCCGTCCTTCGCGACCCACTGGAGCTCACGACCGACCCGCGAGCGCTTCTCGAGGTCGGAGAGCTGTGCGAGCTTGTCCTCGGCGAAGAGGCCCGCCTCGATACGCATCGCGAGCTCGACCTCTTCGGCCGCGTTGAGGAGCGCGACCTTACCGATCTGCTTGAGGTAGTCCTTGACCGGGTCGGCGGTGGCGCCGGTGATCGCGGCCGAGTACACCGGGATCTCGTCGTCGTCGCTGTTGGAGAGCACGAGTGCGTCGGTGGGGAGGGTGATCTCCGGCACGGACTTGTCGTCCTCCTCCTCGACCGCCTCGGTGGCGTCGCCTGCGGGCGCGTCGACCACGGCGTCGTCGGCGACGACCTCGACGACGACGTCCTCGTCGTCCGTGCCCTCGTCGGGCTCAGTGCTCGACTTCGTACCCGTCTTGGCGCGGGTGGCCTTCTTGGGAGCAGCCTTCGCTCGGGTCGTGGTGGCCTTGGTGGTCCGAGCCTTCGCTGCGGGAGCCTCCGTGGCCTCGTCTGCTGGCGCTGCTTCGTCTGCGCGAGCCGTCTTGGTGGCCATAGCTGCACCTTCCTGTTCGGACCCGGCATGGACAGTCATCGCCGGATCGTCCGTGATTTCGGACATTACGAGGACCCATGTCAAGTCTTGGTGCAGTGCAACCCGAAAAGGGCCGCCGACATTCCGAGAGGTGAACGGGTCCGTGTTCCATTATAGCGCGCGCCGGAAGACCCCAGAGCCACAGGCCGTTTGTCAAGGGTGGGATCGGTGGACGAAGCGAACGCTCAGCGACGGCGACCGAGCCTGGCACGGACGGCGATCCACAGTGGGCCGACGGCGATGCCCTCGTCCTCGGCGAAGCGTCTCCGCGTGCGGGACCGGGCGACGAGCAGCATCGCCACGCCGAACCCGACCACCAGGTACTGCACGGAGAAGGCGATCCGGAAGCTGTCCATGGAGTAGTCGGCACGGGATCCCCCGCTGACCGCGTCGATGATGAGACCGATGAGGAACATCATGACGAAGCTGGCGAGGAACCCGCCGACGTTCACGATGCCGTTCGCCCCGCCGAGCGCGCGGATGGGATTGAAGGTGCGGGCGAAGTCGAACCCGATGAGTGAACCGGGGCCCCCGATCCCGACCACGACGAACAGGACGATCACGAGCCACATCGGTGGGACGCCCGGCCAGAGGAGGAGTGCGGCCCAGGCGACGCCCATGACCGTGACGATCCCGAGCACGAGGTTGCTCCGCCGGTAGGGGAACCGTGCGGTGAGCACCCCGAGGATGGGGCCCGCGATCATGCCCGAGACCACGATGACGATGAGCAACGATGCGGCGAGGGGCTGCGGGTAGCCGAGGGCGTAGACCATGAACGGGAAGCCCCAGAGGAGCGTGAGGACAGTACCGGAGGACTGGGTGACGAAGTGCGACCAGAACCCGAGACGCGTCCCGGGCCGACGCAGACTGATGACGACCTCGCGGACGACGTGGCCCCACGTCTCGGGGCGCGGCGCCTCGTCGGAACCGGCAGGCCGGTCGCGGACGACGATCAACACCCCGACGAGCGCCAGGAGGACGAGCCCCGCCGCGCTGAGGAACGCCGGCGACCAGCCGAAGGCGTGGAGGACGAAGGAGAACGGCACCGCCGAGAGGATCTGGCCGATCTGCCCGATGTTGCCGACCCACTGGGACACGATCGGCACCCGGTGGGTGGGGAACCAGGAGTTCACGAGCCGGAGCACGGAGGTGAACACCGCGGCGTCGCCGAGGCCGACCAACATCCGGCCGACGATCGCGCCGCCGAGTTCGGTCGTGAGACCCAGCCAGACCTGGCCCGCCATGACGACGGTCAGCCCCGCGATGATCAGGACGCGGGGTCCGAGGCGGTCGATGAGCACCCCGACCGGGACCTGCATCGCGGCGTACACGATCAGCTGTGCGACCGCGAGCGTCGACAGCGCGGCGGCGTCGACCTGGAACCGCTCGGTGGCGTCCACCGCCGCCACGCCGAGCGTCGACCGCTGCATGACGGTGATGAGGTAGGCGAACACCCCGACGCCGTACACCCACCAGACGCGTCGAGATCCCACCGATCCAGCTTAGGTGGTCGAGCGGTCCTCGTCGCCGTGGCGCCGGCTCGCGAGGAACTTCTCGAGCTCCGCGGCGATCTCATCGGCCGTCGGGAGCGCTCCATCGATGTCGGTGAGCGGCGACTTCGGCGAGTTGTCCTCCATGTAGGCGTCGTACCGCTCCTCGAGCGTCGAGACCAGCTGGCCGAGCTCGTGGTTGGTCCCCACCTGCTCGTCGATCTTGGCGAGGAAGTCGCGGCTGTCCTCGCGGAGACGGTCCGTGGGGAAGATGAGCCCGGTCGCCGCGCTGAGGCTCTCGATCGCCGTGATCGCCGCGGCCGGGAACTCCGTGTCGGCGAGGTAGTGCGGCACGAGGAGCACGAAGGCCGCGATGCTGTCCCCGCGCTCGTAGAGGCGGTACTCGAGGAGGTGGAGCACGTTGGACGGCACCTGGGTGCGGGGGCGCCAGACCGAGAGCGACTCGATGAGGTCGAACCGGTTGCCGCTGACGGTGACCCCGATCGGCCTGGTGTGCGGGACCGGCATCGGGATGGCGTGCACCCACGTCGTGTCGCTGACCCGGAAGCGGTCGACGAGCTCGAGCACGGCCGCGACGAAGCGGTCCCAGAGGAAGTCGGGCTCGAAACCGGTGAGCAACAGGAACGGTGATCCGAGTTCGTCGTGGGCCAGCGACAGGGTCAGCCGAGGTGGCCGGTACTCAGTCAGGTGGTCCTGGTCGAACGAGATGATCGGCCGGCGGGCCCGGTAGTCGAGCAGGACGTCGGCGTCGAACTCGGCGATGACCGTCGTGTCGAGGACGTCGTCGAGGTAGGCGTTCAACTGCCCGACCGCGCCGCCGGCGTCGGAGAACCCGGTGAGCCCCGCGACGAGATGGAGGCCGGCGGGGATGTCGATCTCCGGGTGCACCTCGTAGAGGTCGTCAGGCGTAGGCATGGTCCAACTCTAAACGGGGGTGTCGCAGCGCCCTTCCCCTCCGGGCGTCGGCGGTACCGCCGAGAGCGAACACCGGGGGCCCCGCCTCGTTCCGGAACGGCACGTGCCTACGATGGAGGCATGACGATCCCTGTGCTCTCCGTGTTGTCCGCCGCCGTCGAGGGAGTCGAGGCCGAGCTGCTCGTCCTCGCGGTGAGGAAGGGCGACGACGGACCGGAGCTCCTGGCGCCCGAGGCCTACGCGCCGCTCGCGGGCGAGCTGCGCGCCTCCGGCGTCACGGGAGCCGAAGACCAGGTGCGACGCCTCCCGGACCGGTTCGGCGCGGCCTCCGGTCTCGTGGTGGTCGGCCTCGGTTCTGACGCGGACGACGCGTCCTTCCGACGTGCGGCCGGCGCGGTCACGAGGACGATCGACGGCCAGGCCTCGATCGCGTTCGCGTTGACGGAGGAGACGGCCGCCGCCGCCGAAGCCGTCCTCGAGGGGGCGGCCATCGGCGCCTACCGCTACACCGCGTCGCGTGGTGTCGGGTCCGCGCCGGCGCCGGCATCGCTCGAGCAGATCACCGTCGTCGTCCCGTCGACCGTGGATGCCCCGGATGCCGGGCTCGCGGAACACGCCACCGCGGTCGCCGAGGCCATCGCGCTCGTCAAGGACCTGGTCAACACGCCGCCGAACGAGCTCTACCCGGCGACCTTCGCCGACGCGGCCCGCGCTGCGGTCGACGGCCTCGACGTCGAGGTCGAGGAATGGGACGAGACCCGCCTGGCCGAGGACGGCTTCGGCGGCATCCTCGGCGTCGGGCAGGGGTCCTCTCGGCCTCCGCGACTCGTCAAGCTGAGCTACCACCCGGAGGCCGCCCGGACTCACCTGGCCCTCGTCGGGAAGGGCATCACCTTCGACAGCGGCGGGCTCTCCCTGAAGCCGCCGGTCTCGATGGTCGGGATGAAGTACGACATGACCGGTGCGGCGACCGTGCTCGCCGTCCTGGCAGCGGCCGCGCGGCTCGGGGTACCCACCAGGCTGACCGCGTGGCTCTGCCTCGCCGAAAACCTCCCGTCCGGCACGGCGATCCGGCCGAACGACGTCCTCACCATCCGAGGCGGACGCACGGTGGAGGTCACCAACACCGACGCCGAGGGCCGGCTGGTCCTCGCCGACGGACTCGTCGCAGCAGGCGAGGAGGGCCCGGACGCCATCATCGACGTCGCGACCCTCACGGGAGCCGCCGTGGTCGCGCTCGGCAACCGCTACACGGGCGTCATGGGCGATGCAGCGTTCGTCACGGACCTCATCGCGACCGGTTCCGGAGCGGACGAACTGTTCTGGCCGATGCCGTTCCCAGCGGAACTGCGCAAGGTCCTCGACTCCGACGTCGCCGACCTCGCCAACGCGAAGCCCGGGACCACCGCGGGCGGCATGCTCGTCGCCGGCACCTTCCTGCAGGAGTTCATCGCCGACCGTACCGACGAGGACGGCGGGACGACCCGCATCCCGTGGGCCCACTTGGACATCGCCGGGAGCGCGATGAACGGCGACGCCCCCTACGGCTTCACCGCGAAGGGCCCGACCGGAGTCGCGGTCCGCACCCTCCTCGCAATGGCCGAGGAGATTAGCCACCCGTAGTAAGGTCGGTGGGGGCGGTTCGACCCGCCTCGACGCCGCCGAACACACCACGACGGTTTCCGATCGACCACGAAGCACACACAAGGAGCAACGGAGTGTCCGAGCAGAATTTTGACCTGGTAGTCCTGGGAGGCGGAAGCGGCGGATACGCTGCGGCGTTGCGCGCTTCGCAGCTCGGCCTCACCGTCGGCATGATCGAGAAGGACAAGGTCGGCGGCACCTGCCTCCACCGCGGTTGCATCCCGACGAAGGCGCTGCTGCACTCCGCCGAGGTCGCGGACGCATCGCGCGAGTCGGAGAAGTACGGCGTCAAGTCCACCTTCGAAGGCATCGACATCGAGGGCGTCACGAAGTACCGCGAGGGCATCGTCGCGAAGAAGTACAAGGGACTCCAGGGCCTCGTCAAGGCCCGCGGCATCACCACCATCGAGGGTGAGGGCCGTCTGGTCTCCCCGACGAGCGTGCAGGTCGGCGACGACCTCATCACCGGCAAGAACGTGATCCTCGCGACGGGCTCGTACAGCCGCTCGCTCCCCGGTCTCGAGATCGGTGGCCGCGTCATCACGAGCGAGCAGGCGCTGCAGCTCGACTTCGTGCCGAAGAAGGTCGCCGTCCTCGGCGGCGGTGTGATCGGCGTCGAGTTCGCGAGCGTCTGGAAGTCGTTCGGGACCGAGGTCACGATCATCGAGGCGCTCCCCCACCTCGTCCCCAACGAGGACGAGTCGATCAGCAAGGCGCTCGAGCGCGCGTTCCGCAAGCGCGGCATCGAATACTCGCTCGGCGTGCGGTTCCAGGGCGTCACCCAGGACGACTCGGGCGTGCACATCACGCTCGAGGACGGCAAGACGATCGACGCCGAGCTGCTGCTCGTCGCCGTCGGCCGTGGCCCGTCGACCGCCGGACTCGGCTTCGAGGAGGTCGGTGTCACCATCGACCGCGGCTTCGTGATCACCAACGACCGTCTCGAGACGAACATCCCCGGCCTGTACGCCGTCGGCGACATCGTCCCCGGCCTGCAGCTCGCGCACCGCGGCTTCCAGCAGGGCATCTTCGTGGCCGAGGAGATCGCCGGTCTCAAGCCGGTCATCATCGAGGACGTCAACATCCCGAAGGTCACCTACAGCGACCCCGAGATCGCGTCCGTCGGTCTGAGCGAGGCCAAGGCGGCCGAGCAGTACGGCGCCGACAACATCACGAGCTACGACTTCAACCTCGCCGGCAACGGCAAGAGCGAGATCATCGGCACGAGCGGCAACGTCAAGGTCATCCGGGTCAACGACGGCCCCGTCATCGGTGTGCACATGATCGGCGCCCGCGTCGGTGAGCTCATCGCCGAAGGCCAGCTCGCGGTCAACTGGGAAGCCTACCCCGAGGACATCGCGCCGCTGATCCACGCGCACCCCACGCAGAACGAGGCGCTCGGCGAAGCATTCCTCGCGCTTGCAGGCAAGCCCCTGCACGCGCTGTGACGCATTCCGAACACCCCAATAAGCTAGTGAACACACAACAGGTTTCAAAGGAGACAAGGTCATGAGCGAATCCGTCAGCCTCCCGGCACTCGGCGAGAGTGTCACCGAGGGTACGGTCACCCGCTGGCTGAAGAATGTCGGCGACACCGTGGAGGTCGACGAGCCGCTGCTCGAAGTGTCGACCGACAAGGTCGACACCGAGATCCCTTCGCCCGTCGCGGGTGTCATCGAAGCGATCCTCGTCCAGGAGGACGAGACCGTCGAGGTCGGCACCGCTCTCGTGACCATCGGTGATGGTTCGGGTGCGGCTGCTGCCGAGGAGCCCGCGCCCGCCGCGGAACCGGCTGCTGCCGAACCCGCCCCGGCAGAGCCCGCTCCCGCGGCCGAGCCCGAGCCGGCACCTGCTGCCGCGCCGGCTCCCGCTGCTGCACCTGCTGCAGCGCCGGCTGCTGCTCCTGCTGCTGCTCCGGCACCAGCTGCTGCTCCGGCTCCCGCTGCTGCTCCGGCACCAGCTGCTGCTCCGGCTCCTGCTGCTGCGCCTGCTGCTCCGGCTCCGGCCGCCGCTTCGACGCCTGCCGCTGGCGGGGTCGTCAACTCCGGCTACGTCACGCCGCTGGTGCGTCGTCTCGCCAACCAGCACGGGGTCGACCTCAGCACGGTCACCGGCACCGGTGTCGGCGGACGGATCCGCAAGGAAGACGTCCTGCAGGCTCAGAGCGCCGGTGGCGCCACGGAGTCGCCCGCTGCTCCGACCGTCCAGGTCTCCGAGCTGCGTGGCACGAGTAAGGCCATGTCGCGTCTGCGCAAGGTCGTCGCCGAGCGCGCCGTCGCTTCGATGCAGGGCACCGCCCAGCTGACGAGCGTCGTCGAGGTCGACGTCACGAAGGTCGCGGCACTCCGTACGGCCGTCAAGGACGAGTTCCTCGCCAAGACCGGCAACAAGCTGTCGTTCCTGCCGTTCTTCGCCCTTGCTGCCAGCGAGGCACTCCAGACGTACCCGATCATCAACGCCACCGTCGACGGCGACCAGATCGTGTACCCGGAGACGGAGAACCTCGCGATCGCCGTGGACACCGAGCGTGGCCTGCTGACGCCGGTCATCCGCAACTCGGGTTCCAAGTCGATCGCCGAGCTCGGCGCCGAGATCGCCGATCTCGCGCAGCGCACTCGCGACAACAAGCTGCAGCCGGACGAGCTGTCGGGCGGCACGTTCACGCTGACCAACACCGGTTCGCGCGGCGCCCTGTTCGACACCCCGATCGTGTTCCTGCCGCAGTCGGCGATCCTCGGTACGGGTATCGTCACGAAGAAGCCGGTCGTCGTCACGGTCGACGGTGCAGACGCCATCGCGATCCGTTCGACGGTCTACCTCGCGCTGAGCTACGACCACCGCATCATCGACGGCGCGGACGCTGCACGCTTCCTCGTCCAGGTGAAGAACCGCCTCGAAGCAGGCGACTTCCGCGGCTCGCTCGGGATCTGATCCCGAACCGACCGCGCCGTGTCCACCGCCTCATCCGGCGGTGAACACCTCCCGCAGACGCCAGCCCGTCTCGCCCCTCACCACGAGGAGCGTGACGGGCTGTCGTCGTCCTGCGGCGGCCTCGTCCGTCTCGGGCGGCTCGGCCGTGCCTCGGAGGATCGCCGCGTCGCCCTGACGGTCGACGAGGTCGAGGCTCGCCGCATCGATCGATCCGATCCCGACACCGAAGTGCTCGTCGTCGTCGAACGGGGACCCGCGTTCGACGGAGTCCCAGAGGCACCCCTCCTCCCCCGTCGTGCGGCACTGATCCCGTCGACGGACGAGCTCGCGGGCCGCGGCCTCGGGATCGTCACCGGTGACGACGTCGACGGCGTCGGATTCGTCGGCCGTCTGCATCGGCGTCGCCGCCGGCGGCGCGACAGTCGTGATCGGCGCGGGCACCGGGCCGTCCAAACCGGCCGAACCGGCCGGCGTTGGTGCGATCGCGGTGCTCGGGTCCTCGGACGGCAGGAACACCATCGCCGCCGACACCAGTGCCGCTGCCGCGCCAGCCGCTCCGATCACGAGTCGGCGGCGTCTCGGGCCGCCGTCGACGAGCGGCGTCGAGCGGGCGGCGGCCGCTACCCGTGTGCCTCGACCGGATCGCCAGGCCAGATGACGACGCAGCGTCGACGCGGAAGGTCGTGACCGACGCCTCGACTCGAGCGCGGCCCGTCGGCTCGCTGGGAGCGGAGCGGTCCGCTGGGCGCGATCGGCGGAAGCACGGATGGCATCGGCAGGTGATGCGGACGGCGGGTCGACGCGGTCGAGCAGGACCGGGAGCGGTCGTGCCAGGGCGTGGATCCGCTGTTGCAGTCGGTTGGCGATCTCGTGGTCGGCGAGCTCAGGCACGACCTCGGCCCAGGCCACGGTCGAGGGGGCCTCGTCGAGGTCGGTCGCCTGCAGGACGCCGTCCATGAGCCCCGCGAACGCCGTCCAATCGGCAGCGAACGCCGGTGCGGTGCGGCCGAGCCCACTATCGATCGTCTGGTGGTCGACGGGAGCTGCGCCCGACCAGCCGGAGAGGACCGGTCGGCCGTCGTCAGCGAAGCGCACGGCTGAAGCGCTGATCGACCCGTGACTGATCCCGGAGAGGTGCGCCGCGCGGATGGCGTCGACCAGCGGTGCCAGGATCGTGACGGCCTCACCGGGAGCGATCGACTCCCGGCGGCGCAGCAGTTCTCCCAACGTGCCGCCGGCGAGCCGCTCGACCAGCAGGCACGGGAGGCCGGCGGGATCCTCGGCGACGTCGACGAGTCTCACGATGTGCGGGTGGTCGAGTCGGGACAGGATGGCCGCGCGACGCCAGAGGTCGCGCTCGGCGGCGTCCGCCCTCGCTCGGAGCAGCACGGCGTCGCCCGCCGGGGCGGCCTGGTCGGTACGCCCGCCGTGCGCGGATCCGGCCTGGGCGAGCACCGTCGAGTAGGCCGTCCACTCCCGGCCCTCACCCAAGCGGCGGACGAGACGACGGCCGGCAACTCGGGTTGTGGTGGCGGACGGGTCTGGCAGTCTTTCCATAGCTCGATCCTCCGACGCAGAGCCCCGTCCGACGGCGTCGGCGCACCGGGCTGTGGACAAGGTCCACCCGCCGCCGGCCTGTGGAGCGGAACGCAGCATCAGGACCCTCCGTCACCGGCTATCCTGGGAGCATGGCTCAGAAGGACGCGCCCCCGGCGGCGCAGAAGGAACCAGGGCGGATCAAGCAGCTCTGGCAGGTGTTCCAGCTCACCCGTCGCCACGACAAGGCGGCGCAGTGGTTGATGCTCGGCGGCTTCATCCTGCCGGTGCTCATCGGTGTCGCGGTCGCGCTGCTGTTCTCGGCGGGCAACATCTTCGCGCTCGTCATGTGGATCATCGCGGGTGTGCTCGCCGGTATCCTCGCAGCTCTGTTCATCCTCACCCGGCGTGCCGACAAGGTCGTCTACACGCAGATCGAGGGTCGGCCGGGCGCGGTGGGCCAGGTGCTCCGGGCTGCTCCGCGCTCATGGCAGACGAGCGAGATGCCCGTCGCCGTGAACCCGAAGACCCAGGATGCGATCTACCGGGCCGTGGGCCGTGGTGGCGTCGCACTGATCGCCGAAGGACCCCGATCGCGGACCTCACGCCTGCTCGAGGACGAGAAGCGCAAGGTCACCCGCATCCTCCCGAACGTGCCCATCACGGTCTTCCACGTCGGCCCAGACGCCGACTCGGTGCAGCTCCGTCAGCTCTCCGGTGCCCTCCGGAAGGTCAAGAAGTCCCTGACGAACCCCGAGGTGCTCGCGGTCAGCAACCGTCTGTCCTCGTTCGGCACCCAGCTCCCCATCCCGAAGGGCGTCGACCCGATGCGGGTCCGCCCGCAGCGCGCGCGCTGACCCTCCGACCCGGGAACACCCCGGGTGAAACGAACGGCCGCCCTCCATCAGGAGGGCGGCCGTTCGCGTTTCCGGCTGCGTTCAGCGCACCCGCAGGAGCACGGTGCCGGCGACCTTGTCATGGAAACCACGCTGGTCCGAGTCCCAGACGAGCGCTGGAACGAGCACGCAGAGGAGCACGGTCCGCACGGCCGGCCGCCAGAGCCCGACCCAACCGCCGGTCAACGGCATGAGACGCATGCCGCAGAGGCGATGGCCGAGACTGCCGCCGATGGTCGGGATGAACACGAACTGCATGACGGCGAAGATCACGAGCGTCGCGGTGGCGTCGTAGGCGAAGAACGCGATGGAGAGGACGACCGCCAGAGCCCAGTCGATGACGAGGGCGGTGATCCGCCGACCGACCCGCGCGATCGACCGGACGCCGCTCTCCGGGAGTCCCAGGCGTTCACCGGGGAAGGCGCTGGGAGGAAGCTCTCCGAAGGTCCGTGGATTCTGCGGGGTGTTGGGCACTGTGCCATTCTATTCGGGCGGGGATTCTCGTAACATCCACGAAACATGGGTGTCATGGCGGGGTAACCCCCTCCCCGTAGTCTCACAGTTGGCTGCGCTGTGCAGCCTCTCTGTACCAACCCCATTTGGAGCCATTCACATGTTCAGTGATTCTTCCGAAGTGCTCAAGTTCATCAAGGACACCGATGTCAAGTTCCTCGACATCCGCTTCACGGACCTTCCCGGCGTGCAGCAGCACTTCAACATCCCGGCCAGCACCGTCGACGAGGAGTTCTTCACCGTCGGCCAGCTCTTCGATGGTTCGTCCATCCGTGGCTTCGCCAACATCCACGAGTCGGACATGCAGCTCATCCCGGATGTCTCCACCGCTTACATCGACGCCTTCCGTGCCGAGCGCACGCTCATCATGGTGTTCGACATCTACAACCCCCGCAACGGCGAGATCTACTCCAAGGACCCGCGTCAGGTCGCCAAGAAGGCTGAGAAGTACCTCGCCTCGACCGGCATCGCCGACACCGCGTTCTTCGCCCCCGAGGCCGAGTTCTACATCTTCGACGACGTCCGGTACGAGGTGAACCAGCACTCGAGCTTCTACTCGGTGGACTCCGAAGAAGGAGCCTGGAACACCGGCCGCGCCGAAGAGGGCGGCAACCTCGGCAACAAGACGCCGTACAAGGGTGGCTACTTCCCCGTCAGCCCCGTCGACAAGCAGGCCGACCTCCGCGACGACATCAGCCTCAAGCTGATCGACGCCGGCCTCATCCTCGAGCGTGCGCACCACGAGGTGGGCACCGGCGGCCAGGCCGAGATCAACTACCGCTTCGACACCATGGTCGCCGCGGCGGACGACATCCTCAAGTTCAAGTACATCGTGAAGAACACGGCCGAGCTGTGGGGCAAGACCGCGACCTTCATGCCGAAGCCGCTCTTCGGCGACAACGGCTCGGGCATGCACACGCACCAGTCGCTGTGGAGCGACGGCAAGCCGCTCTTCTACGACGAGAACGGCTACGGCGGCCTCTCCGACCTCGCCCGCTGGTACATCGGTGGTCTGCTGAAGCACGCCCCCGCCGTCCTGGCGTTCACGAACCCGACGGTGAACTCGTACCACCGCCTGGTCCCCGGCTTCGAGGCTCCCGTCAACCTGGTCTACTCGGCCGGTAACCGCTCGGCGTCGATCCGTATCCCGATCACGGGCACGAACCCGAAGGCCAAGCGCATCGAGTTCCGCGCGCCCGACGCCTCCGGCAACCCGTACCTCGCGTTCGCCGCCCAGCTGATGGCCGGCCTCGACGGCATCAAGAACCGCATCGAGCCGCACGAGCCCGTCGACAAGGACCTCTACGAGCTTCCCCCCGAGGAGGCCAAGAACATCCCGCAGGTGCCCGCATCGCTCGGCGCTGCGCTCGAGGCACTCGAGGCGGACCACGAGTTCCTCCTCGCCGGCAACGTCTTCACGCCGGAGCTCATCGAGACCTGGATCCAGTACAAGCGCGAGAACGAGATCAAGCCGCTGGCCCAGCGCCCGCACCCGTTCGAGTTCGAGCTGTACTACGGCGTCTGACGACACCTGCCGAACCACGAACCGCCCGTCATCCTCTCGGATGGCGGGCGGTTCGCGTTGCGCGGCCTGAGTTGCGGCAGATCGTCGCTCCGGGCCCGGGTGAGCGACGATTCGCCGCATCTCGGCTCAGATGCCGTAGAAGCCGTGCTCGAAGACCGTCCGGGCGCGCCGGGTGGCCGCGAGGTAGTCCTGTTCCAGGAGACTCGCCGATCCGGTCGGGTACTCCAGGAGTCGCGCCACACCCTCCAACTGTTGTCGGTCGCTCGGCAGCACGTCCTGCGTCTTGTTCAACCACAGCGTCATGGCCGAGCGGATCCGCGAGGCGAGGATCCAGGCCTCACGGAGTCGTTCTGCGGACTCCCGATCGACGAGATCCGCTTCCACCGCCGCGTCGAGCGCTCGGAGCGTCGAGGTGGTCCGCAACGACGGCACCGCCGCGCCGTGCTCGAGCTGGAGGAGCTGCACGAACCACTCGACGTCGCTGAGCGAGCCGCGCCCGAGCTTCAGGTGTCGCGTCGGGTCAGCGCCTTGCGGGAGCCGCTCGTTCTCGACACGTGCCTTGATCCGTTTGACCTCGCGCACCGACTGTTCGCTGATCGCGGCCGGGTAGCGGACCGTGTCCGCCACCTCCGTGAACGCCTCGATGAGCTCGGTGTCGCCCACGACTCCGGCGGCGCGGAGCAGCGCCTGCGCCTCCCAGGTGAGGGACCAGCGCGCGTAGTAGTTCCGGTAGGAGTCGAGGGACCGCACGAGCGGGCCGTTCTTCCCCTCGGGACGGAGGTCGAGGTCGAGGTCGAGCGGGAGCCGGGCGTCCTCGCTCAGACGCTTGAGCTCTGCGGCGATCGCTCCGGCCTGCCGCTGTGCATCCTGGGTGTCGACCCCGTCCTTCGGCCGGAACACGTAGAGGACGTCGAGGTCCGAACCGAGTCCGAGCTCTGCACCGCCGTAGCGGCCCATGGCGATGATGGCGAACTCGATGTCGGCTCCGAGTCCCCCGATGCGTCTGACGGCGCCGAGGAGCCCTGCGAGCGTCGCCGTCGACACGTCCGTGAGCCCGGCGGCGAGGCCCTGCACGTCCAGCATGCCGACGGTCGACGACATCGCCAGCCGGAGTACTTCACGTCGCCGTACTGCGCGGATGGCGGCGGCTGCGGTATCGGGTGAATCGTGTCGTCTGAGGATGGCGGCGATCTCCTCGCCGAGCGCGGCCGAGGAGCGCGGGAGGAGGTCTTCGTCGCCCGCGAGCCAAGCTGCCGACTCGGGGATGCGGTCCATGAGCTCGCCGATGAACCGGGACCCCGAGAGGACCCGTGTGAGCCGCTCGGCCGCGCCCGAGGAGTCGCGGAGCATCCGCAGGAACCAGTGGGACTCGCCGAGGGACTCGCTGAGCCGACGGAACGCGAGCAGTCCGTAGTCGGGATCGGCGCCGTCCGCGAACCAGCCGAGCATGACGGGGAGCAGATGCCGCTGGATGTTCGCGCGCCGTGACACGCCTGCGGTGAGCGCCCCGATGTGAGCGAGCGCGCCGCGGGGATCGACGAAGCCGATCGCCGCGAGTCGCGCCTCCGCCTGACCGCTCGTCAGACTGAGACCGCTCTCGGGCAAGGCCGCGACGGCCGAGAGCAGCGGCCGGTAGAACAACCGCTCATGCAGCTGCCGGACACCGTGCTTCGTGGTCTCCCATCGCGTGACGAGGGCCTGTGCGGTCGTCGCGAGCGTGCTCGATCGGGCCAGGGATCGGAGGGACGGCTCGTCGCGCGGCATCATGTGCGTGCGCTGCAGTCGCGTCAGCTGCAGGCGGTGTTCGAGCACGCGCAGCAGGCGGTAGTCGTGAGCGAACTCCTGCGCCTCGGCGCGACCGATGTACCCGGCGGTCGCGAGGCCGTCGAGGGCGGCGAGGGTGCCGCGTTGATGCACGGAGTCGTCGAGCTGTCCGTGGACGAGCTGGAGGAGTTGCACCGTGAACTCGATGTCGCGGAGCCCGCCTGGGCCGAGCTTGAGTTGATAGTGGACGTCCTCCGCGGGGATGTGTTCGGTGACCCGTTCGCGCATCCGCTGGACCGATTCGACGAACCCCTCGCGGGACGCACTCCCCCACACCTTCGGCTGCACCGCCTCGATGTAGCGGGCACCGAGCTCGGGATCGCCGGCGAGGGCCCGTGCCTTGAGGAGCGCCTGGAACTCCCAGCTCTTCGCCCAGCGGTCGTAGTACACGAGATGCGACTCGAGCGTGCGGACGAGGGCGCCGGCCTTCCCCTCCGGGCGAAGGTTCGGATCAACCTCCCACAGGCTCGGCTCGAGACCCGCCTGTCCGAGACCGCGCATGGTGAGGACCGCGAGCCGGGTGGCGATCTCGACGGCACGCCCGTTGTCGAGCGCCTCCTCGCCGTCACCCGACCCCTCACCGACGAAGATGACGTCGACGTCGGAGACGTAGTTCAGTTCCCGAGCGCCGGCCTTGCCCATGCCGATGATCGCGAAGCGGGTGGCGGCGACCTCCTCGCGCGGGTATACACCGGGACCTCTCGGGCCACTCGTCTGCGTCCGGGCGACGGCGATGGAGGCCTCCAACGCACCTGCTGCGAGGTCGGAGAGGGCACTGGCGACCCGGTCGAGCACGACGATCGGATCCGGGGCGCAGAGGTCGAAGAGGGCGACCTCGGCGAGCAGCCGTCGGTAGACGACGCGGATCGCGTCCCAGGCCGGCTCCTCGACGATCGCGGCGAAGCCGTCCTCGGCACCGACGCTCGCGAGCAGTTCGTCGCGCGCCTCCTGGAGCGTCGGGACGCGGGTCACCGGCAACTCGAACACCGACAGCTGGTCGGGGTGGCGGAGGAAGAAGTCGATGAACCCCTGCGAGGCGCCGAACAGTCGGAACAGTCGCTCCGCCGAGGCCTGGTCCGCCAGGAGCGCTGACAGCTCGGCGGGTGACTTCCGACCGACCATCAGCACACCGACCAGAGCGGCGTCGGGGTCGGCCGCGACGGCGAAGGACGGCGACAGCAACGCCGGATCGAGCTGGACGAGCTCGGCGAGCTCGTCCAGCCGGTCACGGGCCTCACCCAGACCGGTGAACCCGAGTCGGGCGAGCGTGCTCAGGGAGATGTTCTCGCGGACCATGCGACCGACCGGTCCCCTCGTTTAGAGCATCTCCAGGTTGCTGGCCAGCTCGAAGGGGGTCACCTGAGCCCGGTACTCGTGCCACTCCTGTCGCTTGTTGAGCAGGACGTAGTTGAACACCTGCTCCCCGAGCGTCTCCGCCACGAGTTCGGAGCCCTCCATGAGGCTGACGGCGCGATCCAGGCTGGCGGGCAGCGCGTTGTATCCCAGCGCACGGCGCTCGGTGTCGGAGAGGGTCCAGACGTTGTCCTCGGCCTCCGGTGGGAGCTCGTAGCCCTCCTCGATGCCCTTCAGCCCAGCGGCGAGCATGAGCGAGAAGGCGAGGTACGGGTTGGCGGCGGAGTCGATGGCACGGTACTCGACCCGAGCGCTCTGGCCCTTGTTGGGCTTGTAGAGCGGCACGCGCACGAGTGCCGAGCGGTTGTTGTGGCCCCAGCAGACGAAGCTCGGAGCCTCGGACAGCTTGTTCGGGCCGACGCCGCCCCAGAGTCGCTTGTAGGAGTTCACGAACTGGTTCGTCACCGCGGTGATCTCAGGAGCGTGCGTCAGCAGTCCTGCGATGAACTGCCGGCCCGTCTTCGAGAGCTGGTACTGCGCACCCGCCTCGTAGAAGGCGTTCGAGTCACCCTCGAACAACGACATGTGCGTGTGCATGCCACTGCCGGGCTGGTGGACGAGCGGCTTCGGCATGAACGTCGCGTAGACGCCCTGCTCGATCGCCACCTCCTTCACGACGGTGCGAAAGGTCATGATGTTGTCGGCCGTCGTCAGGGCGTCGGCGTACCGCAGGTCGATCTCGTTCTGGCCCGGGCCCGCCTCGTGGTGGCTGAACTCGACGGAGATCCCGAGGTCTTCGAGCATCCGGACGGAACGTCGACGGAAGTCGTGCGCGGTGCCACCGGGCACGTTGTCGAAGTAGCCCGCCGAGTCGACCGGCTCCGGTCCGTCGACGCCGTACTGCGACGACTTCAGCAGGTAGAACTCGATCTCGGGGTGCGTGTAGAACGTGAACCCCATGTCGGCGGCCTTCGCCAGGGTGCGCTTCAGGACGTTCCGAGGGTCGGCGACGGCGGGCTGGCCGTCCGGCGTCGTGATGTCGCAGAACATGCGCGCAGTCGGGTCGATCTCACCGCGCCACGGCAGGATCTGGAAGGTCGTCGGATCGGGGTGGGCCAGGAGGTCGGACTCGTAGGAGCGGCTGAGTCCCTCGATCGCCGAACCGTCGAAGCCGAGGCCCTCGGAGAACGCGCCTTCCACTTCGGCGGGGGCGATCGCGACGGACTTGAGGGTCCCGACGACATCGGTGAACCACAGCCGGACGAACTTGACGCCCCGCTCCTCGATCGTGCGGAGAACGAAGTCGCGCTGCTTATCCATCTGCCCCTCTTCCTTCGGCCGGCGGCCCGTGTCTAGGCTACTGGCTCCGTCCCCGTTCCCGCTCATCAGCGCGCGCCGGGCGTGGGCGATCCACGGCTCACCACCAGGCGAGGACGAAGAGTGCGGTCCAGCCGGCCGTCGCCGCCCAGAGCACTGAGAGGGCGGCGATCCGCAGCCGCAATCCACGGTGGGCACCCTGCCAGACGGGCACCAGCCCGAGACAACTCACGAGCAGGGCGATGGAGAGCCACGGCAAGGCCGCGGGCACTCCGACGAGAGCGATCGCCGGGTTCGACACAGCCGCACGGACGAGCACGACGGCTCCCCCGATCGCCCACGTCGCTCCGAAGACCGGAGCGATCCCCAGCAGCAGACCGTCCTGCACCGGCTGGCGCCGAAGCGCCTGGGTGATCAACCGGTAGCCCCACGCCACGGACCATCCGATGGCCACGAGCCCGAACAGGATGGGCAGCACCAGCAGGAGCCACCTGCCGCCGGCGTCCGACGACTGCAGCTCGGCCCATCTCGGGCTCGCCGCGACATCGGCTCGGTCGACGACGACGACGGCCGCGTCGTCGGTGTCGCAGAGCGCCGCCCGATAGCTCGCCGGATCGCTGAGCCACGCGCGCACCGCGATCCGGGCGCATGCACTACTGGCCGAGGGGACGGCACCCGACCCCGGGAAGGCCGCCACGAGGACCGCTGCGGCGCCATCTGCCACAGGCGAGGCGAGGGCGGCAGCCTGTTCCGGGGCTTCGAGCACGAGCACCGACGTCCCGATCGCTGCGGGTGCCGGCGTCGCCGCCACAGCGAAGGACGAGCAGGCAGCGGCCGCGACGTCCTCGAGCAGGCTCGTCGTGGTCGCCTCCGCATCCGAGCGCTCGATCGAACCGGGCCAGCCCGTCGTCGAACAGCCGAGCACGCGGTCGACGATGTCGCCTGGGTCGGTCAGCTCGGCGATGGCAGCGTCCGTCACGGGGTCCAGTACCGTCCTGTCGCCGTCCGCGACCGAGCTCAGGATCACCGGGAGTGCCGACTGGGCGGTGGGTTCGGACAACGCGTGTGAGGCGATCGCCAGGAGTGCGTCACCGCCGAGGGTGATCGTATGCGCGCCGGAGGTGCGGTGAGGTTCGGCGACGAGCGCGTCGGTGGCGGCGGTGAGTATCCCGGCGGAACGTGTCGGCTCGCTCGGCGCGGTGTCCGGGTTCCTCGACTCCGGTTCCTCAGCGGCGGCGGCCTGTGGTGACGCCGGCGGGGACGGAGCGGGACCCTGCGGCTCGACGCCGCGCGTGTGGACCACGGCGAGGGCGGCCGCCACACCGCCCGCGGAGACGATCCCGGGTGCACCCAGGTCGGGGCCGTCGAGGACGACACCGTCGACACCACTCGGATCGACGTCGGACGCCGCGAGGGCCACGCCGGCCGACGAGCCCACGGCCAGGATGGTCCACCGGTCGTAACCGAGCTGCTGCCGGAGGTCGCGGAGGTCGGCCGCCGCGGGCGCGACGCCGAAGTCGGTCGGCACGACGCCGTCCTCCTGCCAGGCCGCGGTGCAGGAGGCGAAGGCGGCGCCGACCGCGGCGACGCGGGTTGCACGGTCCCCATCAGCGCCGAGCGACGCGCGGATGGCGGCGGTCGCCGGAGCACAGTCGAGCGACGGCGTGGCGTCACGACCGCCCCGGCGTTCGACGAACACCACGTCGCGGTCGGCGGCAAGCCCGCCCTCGACCGCGAGCTGCTGGATGTCGAGCGTCGAGAGAGCCGACCCGCCGGCGAGATAGACGAGCGGCGGTCGCCCGGTCTCGAGGGCGGCCGGCACGAGCACGTACGGCAGGGTCGCTTCCGCCGAGTCCGGCACCGCGCGCGACAGGGGCACCGTCAACACGCCGCAGCGGGAACCACCGGGGACCGCGGTGACGCATTCGGCCGCGCTGACCTCCGCGGCGACCATCGGCGCTGCACCGGCGGGCGACGCCGACATGAGGAGGAGTCCGAGGGCAACGGCCGCGACGGCACCTCGTCCGATGGCGATCGGTCGCCTCCATGGACGGTCGATCGTGTGCATGTTCCCCCCGCTCGAGCTTCATCGCTCGGCCCATCCTGGCGGATCACACCACGCCTGCGGAAGAGGGCTGACCCGCTATCCGCTGGTGACGCGACTGGGTGGCTCAGTCCTCGGCAGCCTCGTCGGCGTCCCACTTCGCGCTGTTGGCGCGCAGGCGCTCCAGGGCATGCGAGGCCTCTGCAGCCGTCTCGAAGGGACCGACGCGGTCCACGACACTCGACTCGAAGCCGAACTCGACCTGACCGGTCTTCGTGTTGTACCAGTACTGCTCGGATGGTTCCTTCGCCACGGCGCGTCTCCCCTGCTCGGTTAGGCTTGATCCTATGCCTTTCGACACCGCAGGTCACCTGATCCCCGGTCGCGTCGGCCGCCCGCGATCGGTGCCTGACACCATCGTGCGCCCCGAGTACGTCGGTCGCGCCGCACCGGCCACCGACACCCGGGGTGACCTGTACTCGGCTGAGGAGATCGAACGCATCCGGGTCGCCGGGACCATCGCCGCCGACGCGATCCAGGCGGTCGGCGCGGCGGTGCGTCCCGGGGTGACCACCGACGAGCTGGACGCCATCGGACACGCGTTCGTCATCGGCAAGGGCGCCTATCCGTCGACCCTCGGATACCGCGGCTACCCCAAGTCGATCTGCAGTTCGGTCAACGAGGTCGTCTGTCACGGCATCCCCGACGACACCGCCTTGCGCGACGGCGACCTCGTGAACATCGACATCACGGCCTACCTCGACGGGGTGCACGGCGACAGCAACGTGACCTTCCTCGTCGGCGACGTCGCCGACGACACACGCCTCCTCGTCGAGCGCACCAGGGAAGCCCTCAACCGAGGGATCAAGGCCGTCGCCCCCGGCCGACAGATCAACGTCATCGGTCGTGCGATCGAGTCCTACGCGAAGCGGTTCGGGTACGGGGTCGTCCGCGACTTCACGGGGCACGGCGTCGGCCGGTCCTTCCACTCGGGCTTGATCGTCCCCCACTACGACGCGGCGCCCCTGTACGACACGGTGATGGAGCCCGGCATGGTGTTCACGATCGAGCCGATGCTCACGATCGGCTCCCAGGACTGGGAGCAGTGGGACGACGACTGGACGGTCACGACCCGAGACCGGTCGTTGACCGCGCAGTTCGAGCACACCCTCGTCGTCACCGAACGCGGCGCCGAGATCCTGACGCTTCCGAGCCCGATCGACACCGACGCAGCGCCCGCGGCGCTCTAGGCTGGACGCATGACGAACGCAGCTCCCCGGTCCGCCGTCGGCATCGATATCGGAGGGACCGGCATCAAAGGTGCGGTCGTCGATCTCACGACTGGTGCCCTCCTCACCGATCGGGTGAAGATCCCCACGCCGAAGGGTGGCGAGCCGAAGGACATCGTCGTCACGGTGCGCGAGGTGCTCGAGCAGCTGTCCCCGGCCTCGGACGGACTCCCGCTCGGTGTCTGCTTCCCCGCGATCGTCCGCAACGGCCGGACGATGTCCGCGGCGAACGTCTCCGACGCCTGGATCGGCCTCGAAGCCGAGCAGCTGTTCGAGCAGGGCCTCGGGCGTGAGATCACCTTCGTGAACGACGCCGACGCGGCCGGATACGCCGAGACCGAGTTCGGGGCGGCCAAGGGTGCCAGCGGTCTCACGATCCTGACGACCCTCGGCACCGGCATCGGCACGGCGCTCATCTACAACCGCACGCTGATCCCGAACGCCGAACTCGGGCACCTGGAGATCGACGGCAAGGACGCTGAGACACGGGCGTCCTACGCGGTCAAGGAGCGCGAGGACCTGAGCTGGGAGAAGTGGGCCAAGCGCCTCCAGAAGTACTACGAGCGCCTCGAGTTCCTCTTCTCGCCCGATCAGTTCGTGGTGGGCGGCGGCGTGTCCAAGCACGCGGACCACTTCCTGCCGCTGCTGAAGCTCGACACCCCGATCATCCCCGCCGTGCACCGCAACAACGCGGGCATCCTCGGCGCAGCCGCGCTCGCCGCGGGCCCTGCCGAACGCATCGCCTGAGTGCTGCGGGGCGCTGCCCGCGACGGTCGTCTCAGCGCGACCGCCGCGGCGCCTTGGGTGTGAACGGGTCGGCCGGTACGCCGGGTTCTGTCCCACGCTTGCGCGGATGTCGCAGTACGGCTCGACG
>NZ_JARVSC010000012.1 GCF_030209375.1 Plantibacter sp. ME-Dv--P-122b | reverse complement strand
GACCTGATCGTGACCCGCTTCCCAGGGTCCCTGCACCTCCGCGGTGCGGCGGCTCCCTCGGGTGATGCGCGTCGCGAGACCTGATCGTGACCCGCTTCCCAGGGTCCCTGCACCTCCGCGGTGCGGCGGCTCTCTAGGGTGATGCCATGAAGCGCTCAGCAGTGACCCGTACCACCACCGTGTTCGTCTCCGCCGTCCTCGTCGGGCTCGTCCTCACGGGCTGCTCGGCCGGGTCGAGCACCGAGGCCGGCAGTGACTCGCGAGCGGCGATGCCCGCGCCCGGCCAGGTCGCCGGCGACGCGCAGGTCGGCGTCGACGGCGCCGCCTCCCCCGACCTCACCCAACAGCAGGTCGTCACGACCGGTTCGCTCACCGTCACCGCTGACGACCCGGTCAGCACCGCGACGGACGCCACTCGGATCGTCACCGAGGCGGGCGGGCGCGTCGACAGCCGCGACGAGACGCCGGGCACCTCCGACCAGGCCGCGCAGGCGACGCTGACGGTCCGCATCCCCGCCGACGACTTCGACGACGTGCTCGCGCAGCTGCAGGCGCTCGGCACGGTGAACAACCTCTCCGTGTCCGCGGTGGACGTCACGGCACAGGCCGCCGACCTCGACGCGCGGGTCACCGCCCTCCAGGCCTCGGTCGACCGACTGCTCGGACTCATGGCGGCTTCGACCACGACGGCCGACCTCCTCGCCGCCGAGACCAGCCTGTCCCAGCGGCAGGCGGAACTGGACGGGCTCGTCGCCCAGCGCGACGCGCTCGCCGATCAGGTCGACTTCTCCTCCGTGTTCGTGAGCTTCGTGGCCCCCGGCTCGGTCGCGCCGGGTGTGCCCACCGATTTCTGGGGCGGCGTGGTCGCCGGGTGGAACGCGCTCGTCGCCGCCGCCTCGGGGCTCGTCGTCGTGGTCGGCGTCCTGGTGCCGTGGCTGCTCCCCCTCGCGGTCGTCGCCGCGGTCGTGGTCCTCCTCGTCAGGTCGGGCCGTCGGCGCGCTGCTCGCCGCTCGCAGACACCTGCCACCTCGGCCGGGCCCGATGCGACAATGGACCGGTGACCGCTCAAGCGCAGCACCACCCGTCCGATCAGTCGTTCGACCCCGCCTCGATCCTCGGTGACGGGCTCGTCGAGCGCATCCGCGAACGTGCCGCCGTGGCGGACCGCGAGAACGCCTTCTTCGACGAGGACCTCGCCGAGCTGCGGGCGTGCGGCTATCTCCGGGCGTTCGTCCCCGAGGCGTTCGGCGGCCTCGGCCTCGGCCTGAGCGAGGTCACGCTGCTCCAATCCCGGCTCGCCACCGCCGCCCCGGCGACCGCCCTCGCGATCAACATGCACCTCGTGTGGACGGGTGTCGCCCGACTGCTCCACGCCCGAGGAGACGACTCGCTCCGCTTCGTCCTCGAGGGAGCTGCCGAGGACGAGCTCTACGCCTTCGGGGTGAGCGAGGCCGGCAACGACCTCGTGCTCTTCGGATCCGACACCGAAGCCCGTCCGGGCCCCGACGGTTCCTATCGGTTCCACGGACGGAAGATCTTCACCTCCCTCTCCCCTGCGTGGACCTGGCTCGGGACGACCGGGCTCGACACGACCTCGGCCGACGGTCCGAAGGTGGTCTACGGCTTCATCGAACGCTCGCGCGGCGGGTTCGAGATCCTCGACGACTGGGACACCGTCGGGATGCGCGCCAGCCAGAGCAGGACGACGCTGCTCCAGGGTGCTGAGTCGACGGCCGAGCACATCGTCCGACGCCTCGACCCGGGACCCAACCCGGACCCCATCGTCTTCGGGATCTTCGCCTGCTTCGAGACCCTCATCGCCGCCGTGTACACGGGCATCGGCGAACGCGCCCTCCGACTCGCTGTCGAGACCGCCCACCGGAAGACGTCGAAGAGGGCCGGTGGCGCGAGCTACGCGGCGGATCCCGACATCCGCCGTCGGATCGCCTCGGCCGCCATCGCCTACGACGGCATGCTGCCGCAGCTCGCAGGCATCGCCCGGGACCTCGACGACGGGGTCGACCATGGCGCGCTCTGGTTCCCGAAGCTCGTCGGGCTCAAGGTCCGCGCGACGGAGACCGCCCGCGAGGTCGTCGATCAGGCGATCCGGGTCGCCGGCGGCGGCAGCTACTTCGCCGCAAGCGAATTGGGCCGGCTGTACCGCGATGTCCTCGCCGGCATGTTCCATCCCTCCGACGACGAGTCCGCTCACGCCACCGTCGCGAACGCCTGGCTCGGGCCCGTGTGACCGCTCGGCTCAGCCGCGGTTGTTGCTGAGCTCGAAGATCCGCAGGAGCTCGCCGACGGCGGCGTCCTTGCTGTCCCCACCCTCCTCGAACATCTGCGTGACATGGGTCAGCAGGTGGTTCTCGACGAGCAGTTTGTTCAGGGAACCCAGCGACTTCTGGATGGCGAGCGACTGCGTGATGATGTCCATGCAGTAGTCCTCGTTCTCGATCATCTTCTCGAGGCCACGCATCTGGCCCTCGAGGATCTTCGTCCGGTGCAGGGCCCGCTTCTTGATGTCTTCGATCACCGGCTCAGGGTACCACCAGGGGGTACGGCGCCCTCCTCCTCCATCGGACCGGAGGACACGGTCGACGAGCCTAGGATGGGCGGATGACGAGCTCCCCCACACTCGAACTCACCGCCGCCGACGCGGACCGCGCGCGAGCCCTGCGCTCGATGAAGCGCCTCGCCACCGGACTGCTCCTCGTCATGGCGGTCATCTTCGCCGTCGCGTTCGCGCTCGAGGGACGCTACCCGTGGTTGGCGTACGTCAGGGCGGCGGCGGAAGGCGGCATGGTCGGTGCGCTCGCGGACTGGTTCGCCGTCACCGCCCTCTTCCGGCACCCGCTCGGCATCCCGATCCCCCACACGGCGATCATCCCGAAGCGCAAGGACGAGATCGGCGTCAGCCTCGGCGAGTTCGTGGAGACCAACTTCCTCTCCGAGGAGGTCGTGCGGCAGAAGCTCGCGTCCGTCTCCGTCTCGGAGAAGCTCGGCGGATGGTTGTCCGAGCCCGCGAACGCCGAACGGGTCACCGCCGAGGGCTCCATCGCCGTGCGGGGTCTCCTGGAGACACTGTCGGACGACGACGTCCGCGAGGTCATCGAGGCGTTGGCGTCCAAACACCTCATCGACCCGCAGTGGGCCCCGAACATCGGCCGTTGGGTCGAGCACATCGTCGGCGTCGGCGCGCACCACGACGCGGTCGACCTCCTCCTCGACCGCACGGGTGAGTGGCTGAGCACGAACCCGAAGGCGTTCGAACGCCTGGTCTCGAGTCGTCTGCCGACCTGGGTGCCGTCCTTCGTCGACCGGCTCGTGGACGACAAGTTGTACCGGGAGGCCGTGTCCTTCGTCCAGGCCGTCCGAGCGGACCCCGACCACCAGCTCCGTCATGCCCTCGACGGGTACCTCGGCGAACTCGCGGAGCAGCTGCAGCACGACGACGCGACCATCACCCGCTTCGAGAACGCCAAACACGAGGTCATCGACAGCCCTCGCGTCCGAGAGGTCGCCGGGAAGACCTGGACAGCCGCGAAGAGCGCGTTCCTCGAGGCCCTCGATGCTCCCGACAGCGACCTCCGCGTGCGGATCTCCGGCACCATCGCGGACTTCGGCCGGCGACTGTCGACCGACCGGGCGTTCTCCACCCGAGTCGACACCCGCGTCGCGGACGCCCTGTCCTACGTCGTCACCCGCTACCGGCACGACATCGCCAGCATCATCACCGAGACCGTCGAGCGTTGGGACGCCCGGGAGACGACCCAGAAGATCGAACTCCTCGTCGGACGCGACCTGCAGTTCATCCGCTTGAACGGCACCATCGTCGGCGCGCTCGCCGGCCTCGCGATCTTCACGGTCGCGCAGGCGGTCCTCCGCGCGTTCTGAGGACGGGAGAGGTCAGCGCTTCGGAAGCAGCTCCACGGAGATGAGGTTCACGACGTCGTTCGCGAGCAGGTCGAGCGAGGCCTGGTCCTTGCAGGTGAAGGTGAAGACGACGAGGATCCCCATCTTCGTGAGCGACCGGACGCCCCAGTAGGTGCGCTCCCCCGAGGGCTGCGTCCACGACAGGACCCGGAACTCGATGAGCCCGCCACCGCTGTTGTAGTTCAGTTGTTCGGTCGTGCCGTCCGCCTTGACGTAGTCGACACCGACGTACTTCGCCATGTAGGCGTCGCTCGACTTCTCGTCGTCTCCGACCGCGATCTCGTCAGGCGTCAGCGCGATGTCGCCGAGTCCGACGTCGCAGGAGGTCGCCGCGTTCCGGTAGATCTCGACGCCGTTCCTGTCCGGACCGATCGCCGCCCAGGACGAGTCCAGGTCGTTCGTCAGGTAGGCCGTCCATTCGGCGGGGACGTCCTGCCCTGCGGCGAAGTCGAGGTCGGGCGGGATGGAGACGTAGGTCTTCGTCGGCTCCGGCGTCGAGTCCGTCTCCGTGGGCGTCGGAGAAGCGGTCTTCGTCGGGGTGGCCGAGCGGGTGGGGCTCGGGTCCGCGACCGGTGCGCCACCCTGCGTGAGCACGAGGGCGACGACGGTGATGATCGCCGCCAACACGAGCGGGACACCGACGGCGAGGGCGATGATGAGCCCCGTCCGCTTGCGCTTCGGGGCACCGGGAGGCGGCGGCTGCTGGCCGTAGCCGGAAGGGCCCTGCGGTGGCTGCTGCTGGTACGGGTGCTGTTGCGGCTGATACGGCTGCTGCGGCTGACCGTAGGGCGGTTGCTGCGGCTGCGGCTGTCCACCGGAGGGGTTCTGCTGCCCGCCATACGGGTTCTGCTGGTACGGGTTCTGCTGCCCGCCATACGGGTTCTGCTGGTATGGGTTCTGCTGCTGGCCGTGCGGGTTCTGCTGCTGCGGTCCCTGCCCGTAGGGCGGCTGTTGTGGCTGCTGGCCGTATGGGTTCTGCTGCTGCCGTCCCTGCCCGTACGGCGGCTGTTGCTGCTGTCCATATGGGTTCTGCTGCTGGTCGTATGGCTCCTGCTGCGGCTGCTGACCCGTCGGCCATTGCGGCGGGCGGCCGTCGGGCTGCTGCGGGTCGGGAGGCGGTGCATCGGTCACGGGAGTGGCCTTTCGACGGAACGGCGGGCGGAGCGGGTGAACTGCCCGGTCGCACGCCTGCAGTTCGATGCCGTCAGCCTATCTGCGACGGACCGGCGTCGGTGGGCACATCCTGCACCAGAATGGTGACGTGTCCACCGCCCCCACCACACCCCGCACCCGCAGCGAGCGCCTCGACGCGCTCCCGTTCACCAAGGCCCACGGGCGACTGCTCGTCGGTTCCGGCGTCGGCTGGGCCCTCGACGCCATGGACGTGGGACTCGTGTCCTTCGTGCTCGCCCAACTCGCCGTGCAGTGGCGGCTCGGGAACACGGAGCTCTCCTGGATCGCCTCCGCCGGGTTCCTCGGTATGGCCATCGGTGCGACGCTCGGCGGTCTGCTCGCCGACCGGGTCGGTCGGCGCCACGTCTTCGCGATCACCCTGCTCGTGTTCGGCATCGCGACGGGCGCGTCGGCCCTCGCCTGGGGACTCGGCGTCCTCATCGTGCTGCGGTTCATCGTCGGCCTCGGACTCGGCGCCGAGCTGCCCGTCGCCTCGACCCTCATGAGCGAGTTCGCCCCGCCACGGATCCGCGGGCGGATCATCGTGTTCCTGGAGGCGTTCTGGGCCATCGGGTGGATCGCCGCCGCCCTCATCGGCTACCTGGTCGTGCCGACGAGCGACGACGGGTGGCGCTGGGCCCTCGCCATCGGCGCGTTGCCCGCGGTCTACGCGGCCATCGTGCGGACGAGGCTCCCCGAGTCGGTGCGTTTCCTCGAGTCGCGTGGGCGCCACCGCGAGGCCGAGGCCGTCGTCCGCGAGTTCGAGGCCTCGGCCGGCGTCGCCCACCCGCAGGCCGCCGACGACACCAGCACGGACAGCCCCGTCAGCACCGGCCTCTCGACCGGCGAGCGCCTCCGTGGACTGTGGGTGGCCACGCACCGCCGCGACACCGGATCGCTGTGGATCGTGTGGTTCTGCGTCAACTTCTCCTACTACGGTGCGTTCATCTGGATCCCGACGATCCTCGTCGAATCCGGCTTCTCGCTCGTCCGGTCCTTCGGGTTCACCCTCATCATCACCCTGGCCCAGATCCCGGGCTATGCCGTCTCGGCGTGGCTGATCGAGGCCTGGGGCCGGAAGCAGACCCTTGCGACCTTCCTCGCGGGTTCCGCGGTGTCGGCGGTCCTGTTCGGCACGGCGACGACCGAACCGATGATCATCGTGTTCGGCATGTGCCTGTCCTTCTGCAACCTCGGCGCCTGGGGCGCCCTGTATGCGACGACCCCGGAGCTGTATCCGACGGCGCTCCGTGCGACGGGGGCGGGGTGGGCCGCCGGCATCGGCCGTATCGCCTCGATCATCGCCCCGCTGTCGGTACCGGCGCTCCTCCTCGGAGGGAACACCCTGCTCTTCTCCGTGTTCGCCGCATTCTTCGTCGTCGCCGCGGTCGCCGCCCTGTTCCTCTCGGACATGCGCGGCCGCTCCCTCGACTGAGCCGCGTCCCACCCCTCGACCCGCACCGCCAGTCGGCCGGGTCGGTCGGCGTCGATGCGACAGAATGGGGCCGTGACCGAATCCGCCAGCACCGTGTCCCCGTCCGCCTCCGTCGACCGACGTCCGATCTCGGGACGTCGTGTCGATCTCGAGCACGGTGCGTACACCGCGTCGATCGCCTCGGTCGGTGCCTCCCTGCGGTTCCTGCGGTACGACGGCCGAGACCTCGTGGTCCCGTTCGACGCGGAGGAGGTCCGTCCGGCGTTCCGCGGTGCGATGCTCGCCCCATGGCCCAACCGCGTCGTCGACGGCCGCTACACCTTCGCCGGCGTCGACCACCAGCTCGCGCTCACCGAACCGAGTCGCGGGCACGCCCTCCACGGGCTGGCCGCCTGGGCGGAGTGGGACCTCGTGTCGTCGAGCGCAGCGTCGGCGGCGTTCCGCGTGGTCATCGAAGCGCAGGAGGGCTATCCGTTCCGCGTCCAGGTCACGGCGACCTACACGCTCGACGACGATGGACTCCGCACCGACGTCGAGGCGCTGAACCTCGGCGACGTCGACGCCCCGTACGGCACCGGACCGCACCCCTATCTCGTCGCGGGCGAGGGACGCGTCGACGACTGGACGCTCGAGCTGCCCGCCGCCGAGGTGCTCACCGTCACGCCCGACCGGCTCATCCCGGTCTCGCTGGAGCCGGTCGACACGGCGCCGACGGAACACTTCGACTTCCGGGCACCCCGGCCCATCGGTGACACCTTCATCGACCATGCGTACACGGCACTCGACCGCGACGCCGACGGCCGGGTCACGGTGCGGGTGACGACACCGTCCGGCAGCGGCGTAGCGATGCACTGGGGTGATGGTCTGCCCTGGGTCCAGGTGCACACGGCCGATCAGCCCGTCGCGGAGCTGAACCGACTGGGGCTCGCCGTCGAGCCGATGACCTGTCCCCCTGACGCCTTCTCGACCGGGACCGACCTCGTCGTCCTGGCTCCCAATACACCACACCGGGTGTCCTGGACCATCGCAGCACTCTGACAGTCGTCGGGGCTAGGCTGGCGACATGTCACAGACTCTTGCGAAACTCACCGGCGGCCCGCTCGACAGCGAGATCATCCCGCTCGAAGACGGTCAGGACGGCGAGCTCGTCCTGCCCTACGGCGAAGGCCAGCTCATCTACCGTCCCGTCGGCGAAGCGACGAACACCGGCGACCACGACGGCCCGACGACGACCGACTACGAGTACGTCGAGTCGACGGAGGACATCTCCCCGACGAACCGCAACGGCAACGGCGACGACGACTCGATCGGCTGAACCGAACCACCCTGTTCCATCTGAACGCCGGTAGCTGAGCCTCAGCTGCCGGCGTTCGGCGTTCACTCGCCCTGGTCGTCGACCGTCACGGCGAAGGTCTGGACGCGGAGCGGAAGCACGGGTGTCATCCGGACCTCCAGGCGGAGGCGACCCTCCGTCCCCTCGACGAACCAGACCAGGTGGTCCGGCGAATCGCAGATCGGCGTCGCGCGCCCCGAAGCCACCTCGGCGATGCCACCGACGGCGGTGACAGCGGCGTCGACCGCCTCGCGTCGCTCCTCCAGTGGCCGGTCGAGGGCGACGTTCTCGGCGAACAGCGACGCGGCGACGCGGTCGTCCCAGTGCGACAGCAGGCCGGTCGCGGTCATCGACGCCACGAGGGTCTCCGGCCAGGGGCGGATCGCCGGTTCCGGCAGCTCACCGGTGGCCTGTGCGCTGGCGATCGCCAGCCGTAGGGCCTGTTCAGCGGGCTTCGCCACGGCCGCGTAGCCGGCGTTCTCGAGGGCGACGACGCCGAACCCCGATGCCGGGTGCCACCGCATGTGTGCGCTGTAGCCGGGGTAGCCGCCGGAGTGCGAGACGAGCGTCCCGAGGTCGGCGTCCTCCTCGACGAACAGGCCGAAGCCGTAACCGAGCGTCAGCCTCGGCGGCAGGTCGTCGACCGCGGGCCGCGGCGGAGCCAGCCGGTGCAGCTGCTGCATCTCGCGTCGGCTGGCGCTCGACAGCGGTCCGGTCTCGTCCCCGGTCCACGCGCCGTCGAGCCAGCGTACCCATCCGATCAGGGTGGAGGCCGAGGCGAACAGCCCGCCGATCGAGGAGAAGACCCCGGGGCCGGAGAACGGGACCTCGACGAATCGACCGTCCTCGTCGGCGGCCTGTTCGCGGCGGACACGATGACCGGTCGCCGTGACCGCCCCGTCGCCCTCGGGGCGCTCGAACACGGCGCCGAGCCCGAGCGGCTCCAGCAGGAGCGAGGTCACCGCATCGATGTACGACCCTCCGGTCACACGCTCGATGACCTGCCCGAGCAACGCGTAGCCGAGATTCGAGTAGGAGAACGCCGTCCCGGGTGTCGTGACGCATCGCACGCCGCGCACGAGCACCCGCCGGAACTCGTCCACACTGATCGACTCCTGGCGGTCACCCCACGGATCGTCCGTTCCGAGCCCACCCGACATCGTCAGGAGCATCCGCACGGTCGGCCGGACGGCCATCCCGTCAGGGAGCACCGGCGCGAAGTCCGGCACGAACCCATCCACGGGCGCGTCCAGGTCGAGGCGCCCGGCGTCGCGGAGGATGAGGAGCACGGCCGCGGTGAAGCTCTTCGTGCAGGAGGCTATGCGGAACAGCGTGTCGGCGTCAGGCACCGGACCGCCCACGTCGACCCCGCCGAACCCCTGCTCGAACCTGACCCGCTCGCGGTCGAACACGGCGACGTACGACCCCGGGGCGACCCCGGAGCTGATGCGGTCCTCGAAGACCTGCGTGATGTCCGTCTCGGTGCTGTCCTCGACCAGGTGCATGCCGCCTCCTCCTCGACGGCCGTCGGCAGCCGTCCGCGATCTCGTCGCGCTTCGAGCGTACGACCATTCCGCGCCACCGATCACCGTGGGGCGGCTGCCGGGCGTAGGGTGCTCCTCCGTCAGGAGGAAGTCAAGGGGCGACGATCCGCTGCGTCGGAACGCCGCCGCGGGAGTAGCGTCATCTCCCGGATCGACCGTCGACGGGACGGCCGTGGAAGGAGTCATTCCATGTCGAGCACGTCGACCTCCGGGCAGCCGGCCCCGGTCCGGAGCCTCGTCCCCGCCAGGATGGACCGATTGCCGTGGACCCGGTTCCACTGGATGATCGTCGTCGGTCTCGGTTTCTCGTGGGTGCTGGACGGCCTCGAGATCCAGATCGTCGCCTCCGCCGGGTTCCAGAAGTCGCTGGGCCTCTCGGCGGCGGAGGTCGGTCTCCTCGGAACGATCTACCTGCTCGGTCAGGTGACGGGCGCCCTCGTCTTCGGTCGCATGGCGGACCGCCTCGGCCGCAAGAAGCTCTTCATCCTGACCCTCGCGATCTACCTCGTGGCGAGCGGCATCGCGGGCCTGTCCCCCACGTTCTGGTTCCTCGCCATCTTCCGGTTCTTCGCCGGCATGGGCATCGGCGGCGAGTACGCGGCGATCAACTCGGCCATCGACGAACTCATCCCGTCGAAGTACCGCGGGCACGTCGACATCGCCATCAACGGCACCTACTGGGGTGGCGCCGCCCTCGGATCGGCGGCGAACCTGTTCCTGCTGAACACCGACTACTTCGCCGAGGACGTCGGCTGGCGCATCGGGTTCTTCATCGGGCCGGTCCTCGGTCTCGCCATCATCTTCCTGCGACGCCACATCCCCGAGAGTCCGCGGTGGCTCATGACGCACGGTCGGGAACAGGAGGCGGAGGCAACGGTCGACGACATCGAGGCGACCGTCCGCAAGCAGGGCGGGACGATCGAGCCGGTCGACGAATCGAAGGCGCTCACCGTCCAGGCCCAGGGCCACATCCCGATCCGGACCATCTTCGGGGTGCTCTTCTCGAAGTACCCGAAGCGAACCTTCGTCGGCCTCGCGATGATGATCACCCAGTCGTTCCTGTACAACGCGATCTTCTTCACCTACGCACTCGTCCTCCAGAACTTCTACGGCACGAGCCCGTCGTCCACGCAGTACTACTTCTTCCCGTTCGCGATCGGCAACCTGCTGGGCCCACTCCTCCTCGGCAGGCTGTTCGACACCTGGGGTCGTCGCCAGATGATCTTCCTCACCTACGGGGTCTCCGGAGCGGTCCTGGCCGTGTCGGCGGTGCTCTTCAACGCCGGTGCGCTCGATGCGACCACGCAGACGATCTTCTGGTGCGTCTCGTTCTTCTTCGCCTCCGCCGGTGCGTCCAGCGCCTACCTGACCGTGAGCGAGATCTTCCCCCTCGAACTCCGCAGCCAGGTGATCGGCTACTTCTTCGCGATCGGGCAGATCGCGGGTTCGGTCGCGCCCCTGCTCTACGGGATCCTGATCGGCGACGGCACCGACCGCGGTCCGCTCACCGTGGGCTACTTCGTCGGCGCAGGTGTGATGGTCCTCGGCGGGTTGATCGCCCTCATCTTCGGCGTCGACGCCGCGCGGAAGTCCCTCGAGGACATCACGGAACCCCTGTCGATCGTGCGCGAGGGGAAGGGCTCGGGAAGCTGATCCCGGTCCGCGTTCAATCCTCGGCGGAGACGTAGACCCCGAGCGTCTCGGCGAGGCGCTCCCGCTCCACCGCCCGACGGCCGGCGCCCTTGGCGCTGGCCGTCGTGAGTGTGGCGAGGACGTGCAGGGTGAGCGCGATCCCGATCGAAGAACTCGGGTGTCCGTCCTCGGCACGGCCGAGCACGATCGTCTCGTCGGCGTACGGGGTCAGCGGGGCGTCCGGGGCGTCGGTGATGAGCACGAGGCTGCCTCCCGCCTCGGCGAACGGGACGACGGAGTCGATCGTGTACTTCCGGTACCGCTGCAGCGACACGGCGATCATGACGTCGCTCGTCCGCACGTCGCTCAGCACGTCGAGGGGACGCACGATGGTGCCGTCGATGAGCGTGACGTTCGCGAGGCCATAGCTGAGGTCCGCGGCGAGGAGGGACGCGTAGGTGAACGACTTCGACGCCCCGATGAGGAACCGTCGCCGGGCGGAGACGATGAGGGCCGCTGCGCGTTCGAGGGCGCCGTCCGCCTTCGCCGAGGCGAGGGACTCCTCGAACTGCTTGCGTTCCTGTTCGAGGAGTCGGTGCTTCAGGACGGACGCGGAGCGTCGTTCGAGACGCTGCTCCGGGCGTTCGCCGGGGACGGCGGTGTCCTCATCGGTGAGGAAGAGGGTGTCGTCGTTCACGCGCGGTCTCCTTCGCATGCCGTCACCGGGGTTCGGGCCGGCGCCGTCCGTTCGTGTCGGCAGCAGCACCGACGGCCCGCCGGCAGGTCACCCGGCGAGGTTCCCTTGATGGTAGCGATGGGAAGCGCATACAGGATCGCCGGAACGGCAACGATTCGGTGCACACGCGTCCGGTCGGGCGACGGTCAGCGTTCGGGCTCGTCGTCCAGGTCGGGCAGGGTGATCGAGGACGTGAAGAGGCTCGCGCGCTGTTCGGCCTCGGCACTGCCGCTGAACAGCCCGACGGGCTCGGTGACCGGCCCGCCGCGCTTCGGCACCGGACGAGGCTCCTGCTCGACCATCTGCACCCGGTTGCGCGGGATCGCCGACGGGTTCTGCGCGAGGATCCACTCGACCATCTGCTCGCGCACGAGGCACCGGAGGTCGAAGAGGGTCGGTGCGTCCACCGCGGTGACGAGGATGCGGATGCGCACGTAGCCGCCGACGGCGTCCGTGACCTGCAGGACCTGCGCGCGGCCGTCCCAGAGGTCGGTGCGGTCGAGGATGCGCTCCAGCTCGGTCCGCATGACCGCGGGGCTCACCCACCAGTCGAGGTCGAACTCGACCGACCCGAGCAGCTCGCTCGTGTTCCGCGTCCAGTTCTGGAAGGGCGTGGAGGTGAAGTAGGTGGACGGGAGCACCATGCGGCGATCGTCCCAGATGCCCACCACGACGTAGGTGAGGGTGATCTCCTCGATCCGGCCCCACTCCCCCTCGACGATGACGACGTCGTCGACCCGGATCGCATCGCTGAAGGCGAGCTGGATCCCGGCGAACACGTTCCCGAGGACGGACTGCGCCGCGAGACCGGCGACGATGCTCACGACACCGGCGGAGGCCAGCACGCTCGCCCCGACGCCCTGGACCCCGGGGAACGTCAGGAGGATCGAGGCGACACCCACGATGACGACGACCGCGATCGCCAAGCGTCGGACGAGCGCAAGCTGCGTCTGCATCCGGCGAGCGACCTTGTTGTTCGGGACGTCGATGCGGTACCGGGCCTGCCCGAGTCCGATGACGAAGGCGAGCAGCGCGGCGACCAGCCATGTGGCCGCGGCGATGACGGCGATCCGGAAGGTCTGGTCGACGAACCCGCGGGTGTTCTCATCGGGGAGCGTCGCCGCCACCGCCAGCCACACCGCCACCAGGATCACGAGCGCCCGGAACGGGTGACGCGCACTCCCGGCGAGCGCTCCCGGCCACTCGCTCCGCCGCGCCGCCATCCGGAAGGAGACCGACACGATCACGATGACGACGAGCGCCGCGATCAGTGCGATCCCGGCTGCTGCTGCGACACCCCACCAGCTCTGCCAAACGAACATCCATGCCTCCTCGAGCCGGTCGTGCATTTCAGGTTCCTGCGCCGACTGATGCCGCACGCGCAAGCGTCCAGCGTAGGGGCGGGTGCATCCCGCGCTCGACCGCTTGCGCGGCCTGCCACGAACCTCTCAGGCCGGGTCCGCGCGTCCGCCGCGTCCCACGTGGACCGAGCGAACTTCCCCGTGCGCCGAGGAGACACGGCCCAGACTGCCCTTCGAAAGGCTCAGGGACCGGAACCTGCCGAGCAAACCTCTTCCGGTCACTGAGAACCTCCCCCGGTCACTGAGCTTGTCGAAGTGCCCACGAACAGGCATCATCATTCCGATTCAGAACGGCGCCGGATCCGGTTCTGTCCGGTGGTGCTTCCCGTCAGGTGTCGTCCAGTTGAGGACCCCGCCGGGTCCGTGGTCGAGGTTCCACCCGGGGAGATGTTTCATCCGGTGGTGATGTCGGCAGAGGCAGGCGAGGTTCCCGACGTCCGTCGTGCCGCCGTCCTCCCATGCGACGGAATGGTCGAGGTCGCAGGCCCGAGCGCGTCTGCCGCAGCCCGGTGCCCGACAGGTGCCGTCCCGCAGCCGGACTGCGCGCTGCAGATCAGCCGGGACCCGGTACTGATTCCGGCCGACGGAGAGCACCGCACCCGTTTCCGGCTGAACCAGAATCCGAGTGAAGCTGGGCGCGTTCACCGCAATACGTGCGGCGGTCTCCGGGTCGATCGGGCCGTACCCGTCGAGGGTGGCCGGGGCGTCGCTCACGCCGGCCATGCTGAGCGCCGGGACCGTGATCTGCACGGTCGGCTTGATGTGCTCCTGGACCTCGATCGGGTGCGGAAGCACGGGGCTCGACGCCACGTCTTCCGGGGTCACGCCAGTGAGCGCGAGCGCCGCGAGGGCGTCCGCCTGCAGCTGGGCGCACGTCCGGGTGTCACCGGCATTGCGCGATTCCGCGGGCCGCTGTTTCGACCCGCTCGATGATGCCCTGCGCGATGGGTGCGGTCGTGAAGAGGTGCACCCACGCCATGCCGTCGGCTGCGGGCTCGAACTCGACCCGGCGGTCCGATTCGGAACGCTTCGAGCGGGATGTGATCGACTCCGGGTGCAGACGCTCGCGAAGGACCCGAGCTCGCCTGCGGAGCTCTGCATCGGTGGTCTGCTCCGCGACCGGGAGCACCGTGGCGAGGAACACGGCCCGCCCGTCGGCGGGCACGTCGCAGAGCTGGTCGGTGATCGTCTTGGCGTGCCGAGCCGAGATACTGCCCGCCTCGAGCGACGCGAGCACGGCCGGTGCGCCGTTGACGAGTACTTCTGCGTCGTTCGTCGCCCGCTGCACCGTCTGCTCCGGCGTGCGGGCAGCCATCGCGAGCGCCGCACACGTGGAGCGACGGGACAGCGCACGGCGCTCGGCGGGCGGGAACGCGGCCGGTACGACCGTGTCGGCGAAGACGTCGGCGTAGGCCGCAGACCGGGCCAGGAGCCGAGCCGTTCGGGCAGCCAGCACAGCCTGCTGCCGGCAGATCTCCGCGTACTCGTCCGAGAACTCCGCGAGCTGCGCGGCGTACTCGTCGTTCGCGCGGATCGCGGCGGCGGTGGTCTCGGTCATGGAACCAGTCCACCATGGACCACTGACATTCCAGATGCCGAGTCGAGCCGATTGAAGAAGTCGCTCGTGCACCCTTCGACAAGCTCAGGGACCGGAAGGAGTTACTCAGGGACCGGAGGGAGTCACTCACGGACCGGAGGACGTTCATCGGTTTCGTCCGGTCACCGGGCTGCCCTCCGACGAGCCCGGAGACCGGAGGGTTCCGGGTAGACCATCCCCGGTCACTGAGCCTGTCGAAGTGCCCACGAGAGGCCTCCTGAGCGAGGGTGCCTCCGTCGGAGGTTCGCCGAGAGACCCGCCGCGGCCCCACCGCTTGGGCGGTCGGCCACGTACCGATCAGCCCGGCAGGACCTCGTGCGGATACTCGGCCGACCGGTGCTGGAACTCGGTGATCGCGGGGTTGCGGATGACGCCGTCCTGGATCTCGACAGCCCGTTGGACGGTCAGGCTGTCGACCCAGGCGTCCGGTCCGGCTAGAACGGTGGGCAGGAACGGCAACAGCGCCTCGCTGTTCTCCCAGCTGGACGAGTTCCACAGGAGTGACGGACTGTGGTCGACCGCGTAGTAGTTGATCTCCCCACGCCCGACGGTGAACATCGGGTCGTCGAACCCGGTCGTGCGCGCCCACTCGAAGGCCATCCCCTCGTCGCAGGAGACGTCCACGATGAGGCTCCCGGGCCGGAACGCGCCGAGGTCGTCCTCGCGGAGGTAGAGCAGCGGTGCGTTGGGGTCCTGCAGCGTGCAGTTGACGACGATGTCGCTCTCCGCCAGGAAGGGCGCGAGCGGCACGCGACCCTCGTCGGTGATGACCTCGCTGAGATACGGGCCGTCGTCGTGGTCGAACTGGATCATGCGGGCGGAGTGGATGGGTGCCGCGACCGCCGCGACCCGACGGTTGGTGAGCACGCGCACGTCGTGGATGCCGTGAGCGTTGAGTGCGGTCACGGCACCTCGGGCGGTCGCGCCGAAGCCGATGACCACGGCGGTGAGACGACGGCCGTAGCTGCCGGTGGACCCGCAGAGCTCGAGTGCGTGGATCACCGAGCTGTAGCCGGCGAGCTCGTTGTTCTTGTGGAAGACGTGCAACCCGAAACTGCCGTCGGCAGCCCAGTGGTTCATCGCCTCGAAGGCGATCAGGGTGAGCCGTTTGTCGATCGCGAGCTGGGTGAGTGCGGTGTCCTGGACGCAGTGCGGCCAGCCCCAGAGCGTCTGTCCGTCGCGGAGCTCCTGGACGTCCTCGAGCTGCGGTTTCGGCAGGAGGACGACGTCGGCCTGCGCGATGACCTCGGCGCGCGTCGCGAACGAGCCGACGTAGGGCGCGATCTCCTCGTCGGAGACGCCGAACCGGGCACCGTAGCCGTGCTCCACGACGATCCGGGACCGGAACTCCTCCGGGATGCGCTCGAAGTGCGCCGGGTGGATCGGTACGCGTCGTTCGTCGGGCTTCAGCGAGGTGCCGATCACCCCGAGGACGGCGTCGTGCTGCACGGTCGGTTCGGATGCTGCTGGCATGACTGCTCGTCCCGTTCACGGGAACCGAAGCGGCGCCGTGCTCCCGACCGTACAGGACGCCGGGCGCCGCCGACACGGGACCGGACGTTGCCGACACCCGGAAACACGACAACCCCGCACCGTGAGGTGCGGGGTTGTCGTTGCAGCTGGTGGACCCAAGGGGATTCGAACCCCTGACCCCCTCGATGCGAACGAGGTGCGCTACCGGACTGCGCCATGGGCCCAACTACTCGTCCAGGCTAGCAGAACCGGCGAGCCGTTTCGAACCGGCCGCGCTAGTCCTCGTACGGGTTCGGGCCGTCGTCGACCGGCATGCTGCCGTCCTTCGGATTGGCGGCGATGAGGGCAGCGAGGTCGAGATCGCGGAACCAGCGGAGCCGCTGGCTCCGGGCACGCCGATAGTGCTCGTCGACGACCGGCTCGTCGAGGACCCGGTCGAGCTTCGCCTGGATGGCGCGCTCCAAGTCGCCCCACGCACGCTCACGAGCGGACTCCGCGATCGCCGCGACGAACTCCTCGTCCTTGCTCACCCGACGGAGTTCGGCGGCGAGCCCCGAGTACACCTCACGGCGACGGGACAGGGCACTCAGGTCGCCCGCGCGGTAGTCGTGCTGGTGACGAGCACTCCCCCGCCGCTGGAACGCCGTCTGGCGCGCCTCCCGTGCGAGGTCGGCGTACTCCTCCTGCTCGTCAGCCATGCGTCCCAGCTCGCGCCGGACAGCCGCCTGCGTCGCCTCGGCGTCGTAGGACGCGCCATCGCGGAGTGCACGCTCGATGATCCAGTTCGTGACCTCGACCACGGTCCAGGACCGCGCGATGAGGAGGCCTTCCTCGACCGCGTGCTCGACCGGCGGCGGAGCCACCTCAGGGGGCGCGACGTAGGGCTTCATCGGCTTCCGCCGGCTCTTCCGCCACACGCCCATGGTCACCTTTCGCGTTCCAGGGCGTCGACGAGAACCGAGCGACGAACCCCCTCGACGAGTCTATCCGTCGCCGGTGGCCGGTTCATGAACGACCGGACGGGCGCGATCGAGGCTCAGCCCGCAGCGCGGCGACGCTGCAGCAGGGTGGAGCCGCCGGCGGCGATCTCGCCCTCGTCGATGACGCCCATCGAGGCGAAACGACTCGGAGCCGGCTGCGGTTCGACGCGCTCGGGCTGCGGGGCGGCGACGGGCTCCGGACGACGGACGATCGTCGGCACGACCGGCGCGAGACGCTCGGCGCGGGAGGCGATGGCCTCCTGCATGGCCGCCTGGCGCAGGCGATCGTAGGCGTCGGCCTTCGCCAGTTCAGCGGCAGCCGACGAGCCCTCGGAGAGGTGGAGCGGCTTCGGGATGGACGTCGGGGTCCAGGTCTGCGCCTGCGATGCCGCCTTGACGGGCTCGTTGTACTCGAAGAGCGCCGACTCGACACGCCTGGTGGTGACCGCGACCGCCGGTACCGGCGCGACGGCGCGGTGGGCGATACGCGACATCCGGGAGAGGGCCGACAGGGCGAGCAGCCCGACGACCGTGGACGAGAGACCGAGGACGAGGCCGCCACCGGCGAGGAACGCGGTCACGCCGGAGCAGAAGCCGATGATCGAGGCGACCAACACGGTGGTCGCGAGCAGCCTGGAGCGACGACGGCTCCGCGCGAGCTTCGCCGCTCGGGCGTTGCGCTGCACGGCACGGGCTGCGGCAGCGGCTGCGCGACGTGCGTCCTCGGCGGCACGAGCAGCGGCTTCGGCCTGAACGGCCCTGGCCTCCTCCTCGCGACGGATACGGTCGGCTTCGGCGAGTTCGACACGTGCCGCGGCCTCCGCGGTCGCCTTCGTCCTGGCCTCGAGCTGCTTGAGCAACTTGCGCTGCGCGGCCACCTCACGCGATGTCGCCTCGAGCCGGACGGCCTCCGGGACCTCAGCCGTCTCGGCGAGCACACGGAGCGTCTGCTGCAGCCGGATCGCGTTGCGCTCGCTGGCGGAGAACTGACTGTCACGCACCCACGACGGCACCAGGTACACCAGCCACAGCATCGCTGCGACCAGAATGATCACCCCACCGCTCAGGAATCCGCCGTCCATGTCCCTGACCGTAGCGGGTGCAACGTCCGGAGACGGGCAGTCGTCGGGTGTGTCCCCGGATAGAGGGGGAAAACGGCTACCGGGTCAGCGGGTGGGGAACGGCGACGCGGCCGCGAGACGGTCCGCCTCGGGGATCACGCACGCGTCCTTCGGCACCTGGCCGTCCAACCACCGGTTCAGGACGCCGCCCGGGACCTCCTCGCGGACGAGGCCGAAACAGAAGTGGTCGCGCCAGTCGCCGTCGATGTGGATGAAGCGGCGCCGCAGTCCCTCGTACCGGAACCCGAGCTTCTCGACGACCCGCAGGCTCGGAGCGTTCTCGGGCCGGATGCAGATCTCCAGACGATGGAGCTGCAGGGCGGTGAAGCAGTGGTCGGTGGCCAGGGCGGTCGCGATCGGCGTGGCGCCGAGCCCCGCGAACCGCTGGGAGACCCAGTAGCCGATCGACGCCGAGGCCAGGGAACCGTAGGTGATGCCGGAGACGTTGAGCTGGCCGGCGAACTCCCCGTCGACCTCGATGACGAACGGGAGGCCGGCGCCCGAGCGCGCGTGGTTCTGCAACGACCGGATCGCCGCACGGCTGTCGGCCGGGACCGGGCCGTAGGGGCTCGTCGCCTCCCAGCGGCGCAACCAGGCTCGGTTCTCCGCCAGCTCGCGCTCGAGCGGCCTCGCGTCACGGACCTTGATGGGCCGGATGCTCACTCGCCCACTGCTCAGAACGGGTACGACCTGCGCCACCGTGCCACCCCTCTCGCGTTCTGTGGTGAGCCTAGTGGAGCGCTCACCGATGCACCGACACCACGTCGCCGACAGCATCGCGCCCCGAGATCCGCTGCTGCGGACCCGGGGCGCGTCGTGTGTCGTCGGGTGGACTCAGTCGAGGTCCCCGGCGAAGTCCTTGAGCCACGGACGCAGCTCGGGACCGAGATCCTCGCGGTCGACCGCGAGCTGCACGATCGCCTTGATGTAGTCCAGACGGTCGCCCGTGTCGTAGCGACGGCCGCGGAAGATGACGCCGTAGACGCCGCCCGTGCCCTCGACGTCGGCTGCCATCTCCTGGAGCGCGTCGGTCAGTTGGATCTCGCCGCCCTTGCCCGGTTCGGTGCGCTCGAGGATCTCGAACACCTCGGGCTTCAGCACGTAGCGGCCGATGATGGCGAGGTTGGACGGGGCGTCCTCCTTCGCGGGCTTCTCGACGAGGCCGGTCACCCGCACGACGTCGGCGTCGTCGGTCGCTTCCACGGCTGCTGCACCGTACATGTGGATCGAATCGGGGTCGACCTCCATGAGGGCGATGATCGTCGCGTTCCGCTTGTCCTGCTCGTCGAGCATGCGCTCGAGGAGGACGTCGCGGGCGTCGATCAGGTCGTCGCCGAGGAGCACGGCGAAGGGCTCGTGGCCGACGTGGCGCTTGGCCCGCAGGACGGCATGGCCGAGGCCCTTCGGGTCACCCTGGCGCAGGAAGTGGATGTCGGCGAGCTCACTCGACTCGTTGACCTTCTCGAGGCGCTGGGTGTCGCCCTTCTTCGCGAGGTTGAGCTCGAGCTCGGTCACGCGGTCGAAGTGGTTCGCGAGGGCGTTCTTGTTGCGGCCGATGATCATGAGCACATCGGCGAGCCCGGCGCTGACGGCCTCCTCGACGACGTACTGGATGGCCGGCTTGTCGACGACGGGGAGCATCTCCTTCGGCAGGGCCTTCGTTGCCGGAAGGAACCGGGTACCGAGACCCGCTGCGGGGATGACTGCTTTGGTAACACGAGTGGTCATGAGGGAAAACCTATCGTGTGGAGCCGGGGAAGTCGTCGAATACCCCCTCGATCGAGGGTGAAATCCCCTGAACCCCTGGACGAGGCGGCGGATGTCGGGTATGACGGCGGGCAACGAGCCGAGCGCGACGACGAGCCGTTTAGAATGGGTCGCATGACGAGCCCCGCCGAACACGAGAAACGAGCGCTGCGCGCCGAGCTCCGTGAGCGGCGGGAGCTGCTCACGTCCCTGGAGAAGGAGCGCTCGACCAGCGGCCTGACGGACAACCTCCGAGCCCTCGTCTCCCGCTCCGGCGCGACCTCCATCGCCTGCTACCTCTCCTCCCCGAGCGAGCCCGACACCCGTCCCTTCCTCCAGTGGGCGCAGGAGGCGGGCATCCGCATCCTGTTCCCCATCACCCGCACCGACGGGCTCCTCGACTGGACGATCGGCGAGGAGGGTATCGAGACGGTGGGCTTCGCCGGCACGCCCGAGGTCGTGGGCACCACGCTCGGTCCCATCGCGATCAACGACGTCGACCTCATCCTCGTCCCCGCGGCCGCCGTCGACGCACACGGTATGCGCATGGGCTGGGGTCGCGGGTACTTCGACAAGACGCTCGGCTCGATGGAGCGCTGCCCTCCCGTCTACGCCGTGCTGTACGACACCGAGATCCTCGACGAGGTCCCGAGCGAGATCCACGACGAACCCGTCGGCGGTGCCGTCACCCCGAGCCGCATCCTCGACTTCGACCAGGTCAGACCGCGCCGCTGAGCGCGCCGACCCACCACATCCCAGGAGACCCCGTGCCCACCTACGCCTACCGTTGCACCGAGTGCGGCAACGCCTTCGACGTCCAGCAGTCCTTCACCGACGACTCCCTCACCGAGTGCCCGGCGTGCTCCGGCAAGCTGCGCAAGCTGTTCAGCGCGGTCGGTGTCACGTTCAACGGCTCCGGCTTCTACCGCACGGACTCCCGCGCCGGTGCCGGCAAGGGCTCGAGCTCGATCCCGGCCTCCTCGAAGTCCTCGGAGGGGTCGTCGAGCTCGTCTTCCTCGGACACCAAGGGCGGATCCTCCTCGGGCGGCTCCTCCAGCTCCGGCTCCAGCGCCACACCGGCCTCCGCTGGGAGCGCCGCGTCGTAACCCGGTAGCGTAGCCAGGGTCCTGCCCATCCCCGATCCTCAGGGAGACCCCATGCTCAAAGGCTTCAAGGAGTTCATCCTCCGCGGCAACGTGATCGACCTGGCCGTGGCCGTCGTGATCGGGGCCGCATTCACCGCCATCGTCAACTCGCTCGTCGAGAACATCTTCAACCCGCTGCTCGGGGCGCTCTTCCGCGCGGAGAGCCTGAACGACGCGTTCAACGTCTCCATCCCGACGGTCGACGGCGACCCTGCCGTCATCCACTTCGGCGCGTTCATCGGCGCGACCATCCAGTTCCTGTTGGTAGCCGCCGTGGTCTACTTCGTCATCGTGCTGCCGATGAACCACTTCAAGCGCGTCACCACGAAGCCGACGATCGCCGACGAGGCCGCAGCACCGAGCGAGCTGTCGCTCCTCACCGAGATCCGCGACGTCCTGAAGACGGGCACGAGCTCACCGCTGCCGCCCGCACGCGACGACACGACCGACGGCCGCTAGTCCGGCTCGTTCAGCACCATCGACGTCCCGTCCCACTCACCAGTGGGGCGGGACGTTGCGTTGCAGCTCGTCGTCGTTGCCGCCGCCGCCCGCGGGCTTGGTGGCGCCTCCCCAGGCCGCGTCGGTGTCCTCCGCGGCCTTGACCGGATCGGCCGGCAGCTGCGGCGCGGGATCCGTCCCGGGAGCACCGGGGCGGATCGCCCGCCTCGATCCTCGCGGACGGACGATCCGTGGCTCCTGATCGTCCTGCATGATCAGTGTCCGACCATCAGTGGCGTGGGACCTGCACGGCGATCGGCGCGGTGTCGAGGTGTTCGGTCGTGTTGAGCCCGAGCACACCGGCCACGCGCTGCGCGACCGCCTCGGCGTCGGCGAAGAGGTCGAAACTGTGCACGCGGACGTAGTGCCAGCCGAGACGGCGCAGGACGTCGGGACGGAGCCGCAGCGACTCCCGGAGGCTCGCGTCACCCAGCTCCTCGTCGCACTCGACGACCACGGCTCGGCCACCCCACGAGGCGACCAGGGCGAGCTTGCCCCGGTACCCCATGTCGACCCGCATCCCGAGCGTTTCCAGGCGCGTCGCGAGGTCGACGAGCATCGGCTCGGCCTCGTGCGTCGCCTGATCCTCGGAGGCGCGACGCGACGTGTCCGTGAGGATGCGTGCGAGCGCCAGGATGCCGTGCTGGATCCGGTTCTGGTCGAGGTCTTCGGGGCGGACACACGAGACGATCACCATGGACCGCCGTGCGCGCGTCATGCCGACCGCGAGCAGTCGGTCGCCGCCGGGCTGGCCCAATGCTCCGAAGTCGGACAGGACACGTCCGTGCGGCGTCAGGCCGTATCCGATCGAGAAGATGACGCGGTCGCGGCTCTCGGCCACGGACTGCTCGAGCGTCAGGACGGTGAACGGTTCCGCCCGCTCGCGGAGGAGGAAGTCGGAGAGGTCGGCACGGCGGGAGAACGCTGCGAGGACGGCCTGCTGGACCCGGACCGCGTGCTTGTCGCTCGCCGTCACGACCATCAAGGATTCCTTCGGGCGGTTCGAGGCGTGCTCGAGGACGAGTTCGACGACCCGCTCGACCTCGACGTCGACACTCTCCACCGCTCCGGTGACCGGGTCGGGCATGCCGAGTCCCCCGGGCACGTAGTCGAGGCTCAGGCTGCCGTGGCCGAGGAACGAACCCGCCCACGGGAGGGAGTCGATCTGGCCGCCGTAGAACCGCTCGTTGACGAGTTCCGCGAGGTCCTCGCCTCCGGCACGGTAGGAGCGCGTCAGCATGAGGGTCGGCAGGACCGAACTCAGCTGTTCGAGCGCGGACTCACGGTGCAGCTCGGCGATGTCGGCGTGCTGCTCAGGGGTCGCCTCCTGATCCGTCAGACGGATCTCGAAGGGCGACGGACTCTGCGTGACGGGGTCACCGAAGGCGACGACCTGACGCGCACGACGGATGGCGTCCACGTTCTCGGCGAGGAGCGTCGCCCCAGCGTCGACGAGGAAGACGGCGTCGAAGGAGGCGCTCTCGGGGATGCGCGGCACCTCGTACGGTGAGACGAGCCAGACCGGCGCGAGGACGCGGGACAGCGTGGGCGCCGCCTGCTCGAGCTCAGCGGCTCGGAGCGGTCGATCGCGCTTGAGGAGCGAGCGGAGCGCCATGCCTTCGGTGGCGTGGTCGACGAGGCCGATCTTCCAGGTGTCGGCCAGCAAGGAGGCGAGGAGCTGCCCGGAGGCGGAGGCGTGCGCCTCGTCCACCAGCCGGAAGTCGGACTCGAGACGCTCGACGACGCTCGTGTTCGCGCCGAGCAGACCGCGGTCCTCGGTGAGCACGAGTTCGAGCATCGACTGCCACCAGGCGAGCTCGAGCTCGTCGGCGAGGCGTGTCCGCGGCACGTGCCGCTGGGACAGGTCGACGATGAGCTCGCCGAGACCCTGCTCGCGCAGGCCGGCGAGGATCGCGGTGCGCTCCTGGAGGTTGTGGAGGACCTCGGATTCGGCGGCGAGCTCGGAGATCGTGCGGACGAGACTCGGGATCGCGAGGCGCCCGAGGCGGTCCGGCGTGTCGGCGATGCCGAGCGGCTGGTCGACCAGCTCGAGCTTCGCGGCGACCGTCTGGTACGCCTGCTCGACGTCTGCGATGCCGAGCGGCACCTCGGGCGGCGCGCCGGTCGTCACGTAGCGCTGCCACAGGGTGCGCTGCTGCTGGATGCGGCGGAGGGCGGCGTTCATGTCGGGCACGTGTGCGCCGGGCCGCAGGTACTCCTTGGCCAGGGCCTTGAGTCGCCGACGGCTCGCCGACGACATCGCGGCGGAATCCTTCCGCGGGCTCGTGGCGACGATGAGGTCGGCGAGTGACCGGTCGAAGACGTCCGGCTGGAAGCGGTCGAGCGTCTCCCGGATGTCCGCGAGGAGTCGCAGGTAGATGCCCAGCTCGTCGATGGATTCGAACGGCCGCATCTGCGTCTGCCCGATGAGGCCGTACGCGCGCTCCAGCAGCTGCGGCAGGTCCTTGCGGTGCAGGCGCTTGGCGAGGTCGTGGGTCTCCTGGGCTTCCGCGGTCGTGTCGAACGACGCGCCGTACCAAGGCGAGTCGCCCGGACCGTAGCGGAACTCGCCGAGGGCGGCCGCGCCTCCGAGCGCCTCCGCCGCGCGGGAGCGGCCCGCGGCGAGCCCGACGAGCGTCTGGCGGTCGAGCCGGACGAGGGTTCCCGGAGGGTGCGGCAGCTTAGAGAGCTTCGACAGCGCCTCGAGCGCATCGATGACCGAGACCCGCAGGTCGGGGTCCTTCGCCTGGAGCGAGGTGCGGTAGTCGATGAGGACCCGACGCAGCCGGACGAGTGCGTCGTCGACCTCACCGACCTGCGGCGGGATCGCCCGCTCGTTGCGTGTGATCGCCTGGATGAGGTCGCGGCGGAGGGTCGACGGCGAGGCGCACAGCCCCGGCAGACCGACCTTGGTCAACCGGTGGCGGATGCCCTCGAGCGTGGAGCGGCGGGGGCTGACGACGAGGACGCGCTTGTGCTGCGACGCGAGGACGCCGATGGCGTTCACGATGGTCTGCGTGCCGCCCGTGCCCGGAAGCGTCGTGACGACGAGCGAGTTGCCGGCGCCGATCTGCGCGATGACGTTCTCCTGCTCGACGTCCGCGTCGAGCAGCAGGGTGTCGGTCGACGGCGGGCGGTCGTCCTGGCCCGGCGCGTCGACGGGCGTGAAGCTGCTGCGCACGAGGCCGACGGCTCCCTCGTCGCCGGCGACGGCATCGAGGATCGGGTGGTCCAGCTTGGCGGCGTCGTCGAGCAGGGAGTGACCGACGGCGGCGAACGAGGAGACGAGCAGACGTGGCTGGACGGTGAACCACTCGAGCCCGGCGGCGAGCGAGCGGAGGCGGTCGATGACGGGCTGCGGCTTGAAGACCCCACCCGACTCGCTCAGCGCGACGAACTCGTCGGGATCGAGGACGATGCCGAACTGCTCGCGGAGGGCGCGGACGAGCTCCGGGTTCGCGGTCGTCGCGCCGCGCAGCTTGACCTCGTAGTCGCGACCGTACCGGCGGATGGCCAGCGGCCGGAGCAGGACCGGCGCGCTGAAGTCCTCACCCTGATGCGTCCACTGGGCGAGGCCGACGGCGAGGTGGACGGCGTCGATGCCGCGGACGGTGGAGAGCTCGATGCCCTTCGTCGTGATGCGGTCGGCGGCGCGCTTCGCACCGCGGAGCGCGATCTCGTCGCGGATGAGGTTCGACAGCAGCGTCGACTTGCCCGAGATGAACTGCGGCAGACCACCAGGATGCGTCGAGCTGAGCTCCACCCGGGTCGTCGGGGCGTCCACGAAATGGAGCAGCGGCGAGGGGCCACCGACCGTGCTGAGCTGCTGGCGCCAAGCATGCAGCGCCGTGTCGACCACGCCTGCCGATGCCGCCACGGGACCCTCGCGGAGTTGCGCCTCCGCTGCTTCCCGTTCGACTCCGGACGTCACGTCGCCGTCATCCCGTCTCTTCTCTAGCCGCCACACACTTGCACCATACGTGCCCGGTAGCGGAAACACCGGGAAGCGGTGCGGTTTTTCGCCGAGTCCGCCGAGGAAATGTGCGACGCGCGCGTCGTCCGAGGGTCAGGAGACACCGAGGAGGCCGGAGAGCACCATCACCGCGGTGCCCCGCAGGACGATGTCGGCGCCCTGCTCGCTCATCCGGATCTGCACGCCGCCGTGGAACTCGGTCATCGTGCGCGCCCGCACGGTCTCGATCGCCGCGTCGAGGAGCACGCCGGCGAGCAGTTCCTCCGGGCCGCTCACGACGATCTCCGACAGGTTCAGCGCACCGACGATCGCGGCGAGCGAGACACCGAGGCGCTCCCCCGCGGCGCGGAGGATCTCCTCGCGACGCTGCTCGACCTCCGTGGAGGGAAGATCGCTCGCCTCGGCCGCCGCGAGGAGCTCACGGAGGTGCGGCACGGCGAGCCAGGCCTCGAGGCACCCGTGCTTCCCGCAGGCACACAGCGGCCCGCCGTCGGTGCCGACGACCACGTGGCCGATCTCACCGGCTGCGAACCGGCTCCCGAAGAGCGGATGGCCGCCCACGAGCAGCCCCGCCCCGACGCCGTTCCCCACGCTCACGAGCATGAGGTCGCCGTCGGCCCCGCCGAAGCTGTATTCCGCGAGCACCGCGGCATTGGCGTCGTTCGCGACGAGGACCGGCACCTGGGCGACCTGCTCGATCGCACCCTGGAGGTCGACGTCGGTCCAGCCGAGGTTGGGCGCGCTGCGGACCGTGCCGGTCATGTCGACGACGCCGGGCGAACCGACCCCGATGCCCAGCACCTCGACCGTCGCCTCCTCGACGAGGTCTGCGGCGAGCGCGACGGCCTTCGCGATCGCGTCCGCCCCCGTCGCGCCGTCGAGCGGCACCTCGAGCATCGTCACGACCTCGCCGTCGAGGGTCAGCACCGCGCCTCGGAACACCTCGGTGTCGGAGAGGTCGAGGCCGACGATCTGGAACTCGTCGCGGTTGATGTCGATGAGCGTGGCGGGCTTGCCGGGGCGAGAGGTCTCGCGGAGACCGACCTCGACGATGAGGTTGTCCGCGATGAGCGAGGCGACGAGGTCGGAGATGCTCACCCGGGTCAGGCCGGTGGCGCGGGCGATGTCGGCACGACTCATGGCCCCGCTGGCGAAGAGGGTCTGGAGGACGAGGGCCCGGTTGTGACCACGGGCGTGCTCCGGCAGGACCTTCGCGTTCGGCCGCAGCCGCCGCGCCGGGGTGTACGAGAAGGATTCGATCCGCTCCGACGCGATCCCGCCGCCGCTTCCGAATCCACCAGCACTCATGCGATAAGTAAAGCAGGCTGCGCCTCATCGTGCGGCACCGCGATGTCACCCGATAGTCACCGACACGTCGCCCGCCGGGCACCGCTGCGACCCGTACGACGCGGAGCATCGTGGGTGTGAGGATCGCAATCGTGACCGAGTCGTTCCTGCCGCAGATGAACGGCGTCACCCACTCCCTGCTCCGCATCATGGAGCACTTCGCGGACCGAGGGGACGAGGTGCTCGTCATCGCCCCCGGCGCCGGAACCTCGACGCCGCGGCTCCACGAGGGCTTCCGGGTGGACGGCGTCCCGTCGATCCCGCTCCCCCGCTACCGGAACGTGCGGGTCGCCGCCGGCGGGGTCGGCCGGATCACGGAGCTCCTCCGCGGCTTCCGCCCCGACGTGGTGCACCTGGCCTCGCCGTTCGTCCTCGGCTGGCGCGGTGTCCAGGCCGCCGAGCGTCTCGGCGTCCCGACCGTCGCCGTGTACCAGACCGACATCCCGGCCTACGCCGGACGGTACGGGTTCCCGGTCGCCGAAGCGCTGCTGTGGCAGCACGTCGAGCGCCTCCACGGCCGGTCGACGCTCACGCTCGCGCCGTCACGGCAGTCGATCGCTCAGCTGGAGGCGCACGCCATCCCGCGGGTCCGCCTGTGGGTGCGCGGCGTCGACGCCGTGCGGTTCTCCCCGGAGCGGCGCAGCGAGGCCTGGCGTCGTTCCGTCGCTCCCGGCGGCGAACGGATCGTGGGCTATGTCGGTCGGCTCGCGGCCGAGAAGCAGGTCGAGGACCTCGCAGTGCTCGGTGGGCTCCCGGGCGTCAAGCTCGTCATCGTCGGCGAGGGGCCGCTGCGTGCCTCGCTCGAACAGCGACTCCCGAACGCGGTCTTCACCGGGTTCCTGGGCGGTGAGGAGCTGGCGGTCGCGATGGCGGGACTGGACGTGTTCGTCCACCCCGGCGAGTCGGAGACCTTCTGCCAGACCATCCAGGAGGCGATGGCGTCTGGCGTACCCGTCGTCGCGACCGGTCGAGGTGGGCCGGTCGACCTCGTCGACTCCAGCCGCACCGGGTGGCTCTACGAACCCGGCAGGCTCGAACAGCTGCGCGGGTTCGTCCAGGACCTCGTGGGCGACGAGGTGAAGCGGGCGGCGTTCGGTGCCGCAGCTCGGGCAGGCGTCCTGCCGCGCAGTTGGAAGAGCGTCAGCAGCGCCCTGATCGGGCACTACAGCGACGCCATCGAGTTGCACGAGGGCGCTCGGGCACGACGGAGCGGTCTCGACCCGCGTGTTCAGGTGCCTCGGGTCACTCGCCCGGGTACCGGACGCCGATCTGGCGCCTGACCTCGTCGAGGGTCTCCATGATCGCCACCGTCTCGGCGAGCGGCATGATGTCACCGGAGAGGCGGCCCTCAGAGGCGAGCCGTTCGAGTTCCCACGCCTGGAAGTGCATCCCACGGCCGTCCACTTCGGAGCGGTAGGTCTCCACGACCTCGCCGTCAGTGCCGAACACCTGGAAGGTCGTCGCCGTGTACCAGACGCGGTCGAACTCGATCCAGCCGTCGGTCCCGACGATGGCCGCGCGGTTCGGGCCGACGGTGTTGCTCGCCGACAGGGTGTTCGCCACCTGGCCGTCCGCGTAGCCGAAGAGGGTCGCGACCTGCATGTCCGCCCCCGTGTCGTGGAGCGCGGCCGTGGCCTGGATCGTCGTCGGGGTCCCGAAGACCGACGATGCGAAGGAGACCGGGTACACGCCGAGGTCGAGCAGCGCGCCGCCGCCCAGCTCGAGGTTGTTCATGCGGTGCTCCGGGTCGTCCGAGAGCAGCTGGGTGTGATCGGCGACGAGGCTGCGCGGCTGTCCGATGACACCGTCGGCGAGCAACTCGCGGAGCCGGACCATGTGCGGAAGGAACCGGGTCCACATCGCCTCGAGGACGACCAAGCCGCGTTCCGCGGCGAGCGCCACGACCGCCTGCGCCTCGGCGGCGTTCAGGGTGAAGGGCTTCTCGATGAGGACGTGCTTCCCGGCGTCGAGCGCCAGCACCGCCTGCTCGGCGTGGAACGGGTGCGGGGTCGCGATGTAGATCACGTCGACCTCGGGGTCGGCGGCGAGCGCCTCGTACCCCACGTGGACGTTCGGGATGTCGAACTCGGCGGCGAACGCGGCGGCGGTCTCGGCGGAGCGCGAGGCGACGGCCCGGACGTCGAAGCCGTGCCGTCGGAGGTCGGCGGTGAAGCTCTTCGCGACGCCGGCGGGGCCGAGGATGCCCCATCGCAAGCCGGTGGACGGTCCTGCCGAGGGGGCTCCCGTTCCGGTCCGGTCGATGTCCTGCTCCGTCATGGCTCTCCTTCGATGCGCGTTCCAGCAGCCTACTGGAGGGCCTCTGGCGCTCGGGATTTCGGGGCTAGCCCTGCTCGGGCTCGAGGCGCCTCGCCGTAGGCTGAGGGTTCGACCGAGCCCCGCCGACCGCGCTGAGGGCCCGGTCCATCCTGGGGGGATGCGCTGTGGGGCCGAAGGAATCGACCGGACGTCGACGTGCGCTGTCGCACGCCCGGAATCTCGCGATCGGCGTCGTCGGTCTCCTCGCCCTCAGCGGCTGCGTCTCGGAGCCGGCCCCGCCGCCGGTGACGGTCGTCGTCACCCAGCAGCCGGACCCGTCGCCCTCGGTCGCCCCGGTCCCCACCTCGACCGCGCGCGACGCCCTGCCTCCTGAACCGGCGCCGATCGTGCCGAACGCGCCGGCGGAACCGGCGGAACCCCTTCCGGAGGGCCCCGCGTTCGACCTCGGGCCGCGGGACGGTGCGCTCGGCCCGGTCGTCTCGGACGCCGATGGCAATCCGATCAGTTACACCGTGGTCGCCGGCGACGTGTTCTTCGACATCGCGCAGCGCTTCGACCTGCCGCAGCAGCAGTTGCTCCGCATGAACCCGTCGATCCCGGGCCTCGGACTCGACATCTACATCGGCGACATCGTCAACCTCGACTGGACGACCACGCGTTGAGCCTCGGTGCCCGCCGGTGTCAGCCGAACGGGATGGTGCCGACGAGCACGCCGACGACGAGCATCACGAGCGAGACGATCGCGGCGCGCCACAGGACCTTCTTGTGGTGGTCGCCGAGGTTCACGCTGGCGAGCGAGACGAGCAGGAGGATGGCCGGCACGAGCGGGCTCTGCAGGTGGACCGGCTGACCCGTGATCGACGCGCGCGCCATCTCGACCGGTTCGATGCCGAAGGTCGAGGCGCTCTCGGCGAGCACCGGCAGGATGCCGAAGTAGAACGCGTCGTTGCTCATGAAGAACGTCATCGGGATGCTGAGCACCCCGGTGATGACCGCGAGGAAGGGTCCGAGCTCCGTCGGGATGATGTCGACGATCCAGTCGGCCATCGCGGTGACCATGCCGGTCCCGTTGAGGACGCCGATCAGCACACCGGCCGCGAGCACCATCGAGACGACGCCGACGATGCTCGGGGCATGGGCGACGATCTCCTTGGACTGCTGCGCGAGCCTCGGGAAGTTCACCAGGAGGGCGATGGCGGTGCCGACCATGAACACGTAGGGCAACGGCACGAGGTCGAGCACGAGCAGCGTCATGACCGCGACCGTGAGCACGAGGTTGACCCAGATGAGTCGCGGGCGCAGGGTGTCGCGCTCGGGGTCGAGCATCGTGTCGGCCATGGCCGTGTCTTCGGGGCGGACGAGGGTCGCGAGACGCCCACGGGCACTGGTCGAGAAGGTCGTCGACATACCGCCGGTGAGCGGGTGGTCGGCGGGACCGGAACCCGAACCCGGCGCGGCGACGCCCGAGGCACCGTCGCCGAGGAGGTCGACGCCCGCGAGGCGCTTGCGCTCCCCGAGCCCCAGGAACCAGGCGAAGGCGAACACGAGGACGAGGCCCGCGGCGAGCGACGGCAGCATCGGGACGAAGATCTCGGTCGGCGAGACACCCAGGGCTGAAGCGGCTCGGACGGTGGGCCCACCCCAGGGGACGATGTTGAGCGTGCCGTTCGCGAGCCCGGCGACGCAGGTGAGGACGACCGGGTTCATGCCGAGCCGCAGGTAGATCGGCAGCATCGCGGCGGTCGTCACGATGAAGGTCGTCGACCCGTCGCCGTCGAGTGACACCGCGCCCGCCAAGAGCGCCGTGCCGACGACGATCTTCGCCGGGTCGTTGCCGAGCGCACGGACGATGAACCGGACGAGCGGGTCGAAGAGCCCGACGTCGATCATGATCCCGAAGTACATGATCGCGAACATCAACAGGGCGGCGGTCGGAGCGAGGCTGCCGATCGCCTCGATGACCATGTCGCCGAGCCCGAGTCCGGCGCCGGCGAACAGCCCGAAGACGGTGGGGACGATGATGAGCGCCACCATCGGGGTGAGGCGCTTCGTCATGATCAGCACCATGAAGGTGAGGATCATCGCGAATCCGAGAATGACCAGCATGTCGACTCCTTCGTCTGCGTGCACCGCGGTGTGCACGACGGGGCGCGGCGCGGCGACACGGGCGATGGACCGAGCGCGGCGGGCGTTCCCGGAACCGTACGGGAGTGGCGCGGAGCTGTCTCGCTTGTGGGCGTTCGGCTCGGATCTGCGGGTTACACCGCCTTCTGCGCATTCTGCTCATCACGCGGTCGACGCCGCCCATCGCCCCGGCGACGTACGATCGGAGCCATGAGCGGCGAGGAGGCGGAGCTGCCAGGTCGGCGACGGGGCGGGCGCTCCAGCTTCGCGGCGCAGGTACTCGTGCTGCAGCTGGTCGTCGTCATCGCGGTCGTCGCCGTGTGCACGGGCGTGTTCGCCTGGATGAGCAGCGAGCGCCTCGTGCACGAGGCCCAGTCCACCGCCCTCGCGATCGCCCAGAGCGTCGCGAGCGATCCCGACGTCCGCACCGCCGTGACGCTCGAGGCACGTACCCCGGGGACGCCGACGGCGGCCGACCTCCGGACCGGCCCCCTGCAGGAGCTCGGCCGTGAGGTCGGCGCACGGACCGGGGCGCTCTTCGTGGTCATCACCGACGAGCGCGGGATCCGTCTGGCGCACCCCGACCCCGACCAGCTCGGGCTCCGGGTGAGCACCAGTGCGGAAGCGGCCCTGGCCGGGACGGAGTCGGTCTCGTGGGAGACCGGCACCCTCGGGCCGTCCGCTCGCGCCAAGGTGCCCGTCTTCGCGGCCGAATCGTCCGACACCGGTGGAGCTGCGATGTCGTCCGGCGCCGGCGAGGTCGTCGGCGAGATCAGCGTCGGGTTCGCGCCACAGCGCGTGTTCGCCGACGTCGTGGGCGAGACCATGCTGGTCGCGGGCGCTGCGCTGCTCGCGCTGACGATCGGCCTGTTCGCTTCGATGCTCATCCGGCGTCGGCTGCGGCGGCTGACCCTCGGCCTCGGACCGGAGGAACTCGCCGCGCTCGTGCAGAACCAGGCTGCGGTCCTCGGCGGTGTCGGCGAAGGGGTCCTCGGCGTCTCGCCGGACGGTGTCGTGACGGTGTGCACCGATCAGGCGGCCAGGCTACTCGACACCGGGTCGGTCGTCGGGCGCCGGTTCGACGACCTCGATCTGCCCGAGCGTCTGGTGCACCTCGTCGCGGACGACGCCCCGTCGCCGACCTCAGCCCAGCTCGTCGTCGGGTCCCGCGTCCTGTTCGTCGACGTCCGGCCCGTGTCCCGGGACGGCGTCGACCTCGGCCGGGTGGTCGTCGTCCGCGACCGCACCGACGTCGAGGCGCTCACCCGGCGGCTCGACGCGGTCGCGACGATGACGACCGCACTCCGCGCGCAGCGGCACGAGTTCGCGAACCGGTTGCACGCGATCTCCGGCCTCCTCGAGACCGGGCAGGACGCCGAGGCCCGCGAGTATCTCGCCAACGTGCTCGATCACGGACCACTCAAGTACCCCGTCCAACACGCGGACCGCCTCACCGAGCCCTACCTCCAGGCCTTCCTCGGCGCGAAGGGCGTCGAAGCCGCGGAACGCGGGGTGCTCGTCACCATCGGCTCCGAGACCCTCGTCACCGGCTCCCTGTGCGATCCTGAGGACGTGACCACCGTCCTCGGCAACCTGCTCGACAATGCGGTGAACGCGGCCGTCGCGGGCCGGGTCCGACCGGCCTGGGTGGAGGTCGAGGTCCTCGACCACGGCACCGAGCTGCACTGCTCGGTGATGGACTCAGGTGACGGCGTCGCGGCGACCGGCCAGGACGACGCTCCACCCGCTGCCCCGACCATCGACCACGGCGACCTGGACGACGTCCACGGCCACGGGTTCGGTCTGCCCCTCTCACGCGACATCGCCCGTCGTCGAGGAGGGGACGTCTGGTTGGCCTCCCCCGGCGTCCGTGGCGAACACGGTGCGGTCTTCTGTGCGCGGCTCCCCGGGACGGTCGAGCCGGCGCCGTCCATGGCGGGAGACGGATGATGGCGGCCGATCTCACCGTGCTGGTCGTCGACGACGACTTCCACGTCGCCCGCCTGCACTGCCGGATCGTCGACGAGGTCGACGGGTTCCGTGCGCTCAGTCCTGCCGGGTCGGCAGCCGAGGCCGCACGGAGCATCGCCGCCGAGCCACCCGACCTCGTGCTCCTCGACGGTTACCTTCCCGATCGGAACGGGCTCGAGCTCCTCGTGGACCTCCCGATCGACACCATCGTCGTCTCCGCAGCGTCGGACGGTGCGTCCGTGCGCAGAGCGCTTCGTGCGGGAGCCCTCGGGTACCTGGTGAAGCCGTTCGCGCCGCAGGTGCTCCAGGACCGGCTCGCCGCCTACGCCCGCTTCCGCAACGTCCTCGACGAGGCGGTGAACGCCGACCAGGAGAGGATCGAGCGCGCCCTGCGCATCCTGCATTCCGGCGACGCCGGGGCGACGACCCGGTCGAGGTCCGCCACGGAGACGGCTGTCCTCGAGGCGGTGTCGGAGGCGGACGGCGAGCGCTCGGCCGCCGAGGTGGCCGAGCTGGTCGGCGTCTCACGCGCGACGGCGCAACGGTATCTCTCCGCGCTGGCCGCTCGAGGTCTCTTGACGACGCAGCTGCGGTACGGGACCACCGGGCGTCCAGAGCACCGATACGCGCCGCCAGGCGCCAGCCGCTGAGGCGTCCACACGCCGTCGGCTGGGCGATCCCCCCACGACATCGCCCAGCCCGGCACGTGAACCAACTCTTCGCCGATGGAACGCGGAATGCCCCCGCACACCGTGATCCATCCGTCGTCGGACGACGATCAGCAAAGTGAGTTAATCACCCGATTCAGTTTAGGGTGACCTCACGGCGCATGCGTCAGGGCTACCCCCTAACGTGCACCCGACCGCTCAGGCGTCCTGCGCGTCGAAGGCGGCGTCGAGGACGGCGAGCACCTCGGCCTGGCGGTCCGCGACGATGACCGCAGCGATGAGGATCCGCCACATCGTGTCGACCGCGTTGAGGAGGTCGGTCCGGCCGGCCAGCAGGTTCGAGATGAGCTGCGTCCCGGTGAAGAACGCGACGAAGGACCTCGCCAGTTCCGCCGGCTCGAGCGGAGACTGCAACTCACCGAGCTCGATCGAGGCCTGCACCCGCTCCTCGACGCTCGCGATCCACTGCTCGTGGAACGCGGTCGTCGGAGCCTGGATGACGCCCTGCTCGAGGGACAGCCGCAGGCCGGCGCGCGTGATGGGGTCGGTGAGCAGCTGCTCGGTGATGAGGCGGGAGGCCTGGACCAACCCACCGAACGGCGAGGGCGCGGTGGTCGGCGCGGTCAGCGCAGCGATCGAGCGCGTGCTCTGCTCGTTGATGACGGCGATCGCCAGTTCCTCTTTCGAGGGGAAGTAGAAGTAGAGCGAGCCCTGCGTCGTCCCCGCCTCGCGGGCGATGTCCGACAGGCTCGCCTGTCCGTAGCCGACCCGGTCGAACATGCGGGCGGCACCTTCGACGACGGTCTGGCGTCGTTCATGACCTCGTTGCTGCTGTGGTCGTCGTTCGGGCATGTGCGTTTCCTGCTTCTGTCATCCCCCGATTCAGGGATAAGCGTACCCACTCCGAGCTGAGAAGACGGTGTCGAACGCGGCAGAAATCCGGAACAAGTCGACCGACTTGATCGCGAGAAGATCCCGGTCGGGTCGCAAAAGGGCGCATCGGGAGTGTCATCACCGACCGAGACCGAGCGGACTCACTCGCGTCGGGTAACCAGGGCGAACCGCTCGCGGAGCTCAGGTGCGTCGGCGAACGGCCGCCAGCACAGGCCGTCGCCCTCCCGCATCGCGGCCACGGGACGGAGGGCGACGAGTCGCTCACCGAAGCGCAGGGCGTCGAGGAACAGCGTGTCGTTCCCCGCGTCGATCGTCAGTGAGCGCGGGTACCAGCCGCGCGCCGCGAGCGCGCCGGCCAGCCAGGCCGAGTACGCCGGATCCTTGCCGGGCTCGGGTCGGAGCAGCTCCTGATCGGCGAGATCGGACCACTCGATGACGTCCTTCGCCGACAGCGGGTGCGCCGCGCGCATGACCACGCCGAGCGGCAGCGTAGCGATCTCCTCGGCGGCGAGCTCGTCCGGCAGCTCGATCGGCAGACGGACGATGGTGGCGTCGAGACGACCGGTGGTGACGAGATGCAGTTGCTCGACCGGTTCGATCGCGACGGCGACCGCCGGGACGTCGATGCGGCGGCCGGCCTCGGAGACGACCGCGTCCCACGTCGTCGGCGGACGGCCGACCCGGATGTGCCGAGCCGGTGACGCGGGATCCATGTCGGCGACGACGTCGATGAAGGTGCGGACCTTCAACAGGAAGCGCTGCCCCTCGCGCGTCGGGCGATACTCCTCCCCCAGGACGCTGAACAGCTCGACCCCGAGCGCGGCCTCGAGCCGCCGCAGCTGCTGCGCAAGACTCGGCTGTGCGACCCCGAGCAGGTTCGCCGCGGCACCGAGCGTCCGAGCATCCGCGACGACCACGGCCGACCGCAGCTGACGAAGGGTGATGGCGTCGCGTTCGAGTTGGCGGTGGAGGTCGTGCGTCATGCTTCGAGCCTACGGCGTGCTCGCAGCCCTACCCGACATGCGAAGCCGTGCTCGCTTGGACGGCCGCACCTCCGACAGTGCCCCTGGAGGGACTCGAACCCCCAACCCTTTCCTTAGGACGGAACTGCTCTTCCATTGAGCTACAGAGGCTGACCCGTCGAGTTTAGCCGGTCGCTCAGGCGGCGGGCGCCAGGTACTGCTCCCAGTCGGGCTCCGAGCGCTCGACGCCCCGCACCATCCACTGCGAGCCGTGCGGCGTCCCCGGCGAGACGCGGAGGCTCCAGTTCATCTCCATCGGCGTGCGGTCACCCTTCACGTTGTTGCAGCGCAGGCAGCAGGCCACGAGGTTCTCCCAGCTGTCCACACCCCCGCGTGAGCGCGGTTGCACGTGGTCGATCGTCGTCGCCGCCTTTCCGCAGTAGGCGCAGCGGTGGCCGTCGCGGCGCAGCACCCCGCGGCGGGTCACGGGCACCCGCCGGGCGTTCGGGATCCGCACGTATCTGGTGAGCAGGATGACCGACGGCCGATCGAACGATCCACTCGTCGCCACCACGGGATGCGACGAGTCGATCTCCACCACGGTCGCCTTGTGATGCATCACGAGCACGAGGGCCCGCTTGAACGAGACGATCGCGAGCGGCTCGTAACCCGCGTTCAACACCAGTGTGCGCATGCACGTTCCCTTCCGAAAGGCCACGACGGCTGCCGCGACCGGTCGACGATCACCACCTGCAGCGTCGTTGACGCGCCGGATCGAGTCGTTTCCGGGGAACAAAAAAGGGCACTGTCATGACGACAGCACCCTCTTCACCCACGGCGGAGCCGCGGCACGCTTGGCTGGAATGCCGCAGCACGTAGAGGCCGCGACCATTCGCGACCACGTGGCGACGTATAGCGTGCATCAGCTCCTGAACCTCTCCGAGTTGCAGAGCACCAGATTAACCCACACCGACCGGATTTCCGCACGTTGCGGGAGAATTCCCCTCCGCGCCACCTCGGCTTCGGACGACGGACACCACCTGGTCGCGAACGGTCACCACCCCTCGACGACGAATCGCGTCCCTCCGATGGAGGGACGCGATCCAGGTCGAGCAGGTCGGATCAGCCGACGCCCGGAGGGTAGAGGTAGAGCGCCACGGCACTGGCGGCGATGGTGCGCGTGTTGTAGCTGTGTCGCGCGGAGCCCCAGTTGTACTCCTCCAGGGTGACCGTCCCGTCGGCGTTGACCGACTGCACATAGGCGACGTGGTTGTAGTTGAACCAGGCGACGGAGCCGGCGATGGCGTTCGTCCCCTTGTTGTACTGCCACGAGTCGGCCCAGCCGTAGGCACTGCTCGGCGGCAGGCCGTTGCCCCAGGTGAAGGCCCAGTTCCCGTTCGGCGTGCCCGCGTCGCGGTTGAGTCGCCAGGCGACGAAGTCCACACACTCGCGGTAGTAGTAGCGCAGCGGCGAGAGCCCGCCGCCCTCGTCGTCGGAAGCCTGATCGAACCAGGGGTAGTCGTCGCCGGCCTGGCGTGCGCCGACGGTGATCGAATAGGTGGCGTTGCTGGCCGCTGCAGCGGCGTCGAGCTGACGCTGACGCTCAGCGAGTTCGTCCGGCGTCGTCGCGGAGTAGAGGTCGCGAGCGATCGGCGCGTCGGCGACCTTGTCGGAAGCCACGACGCTCTGGGCACCGGAGGTCTTCAGCTGCTCCGAGGCGGACGTCCCGTACGCGGTCTGCGCGCTGCTGCTCGCCGCGTACGCCGGGAGGGCGACGGTGGCGACCAGAGCCGGCACGAGGAAGGCCATGGTGGCGACGCCGCGGACCGAGCCGGGTCGGGCTCCGGACGGCTTCGGCTTGCGCACGGCGACCGTCGACGCGGTCGGCTTGACCGGGGGCTTGCTCCGGGCGACGCGGTCCGCACCGGTGCGGAGCGGAGCGACGGTCGCGAACGAGGCGTCGGTGGCGGACGTCACGGTGAAGGACTGCGGGGCCGTCGGCTCCGGCGCGGCGGGCTTCGTCAGCGGTCGCTGGTCGAGGCGGACCTCGCCGGTCGTGACGGCAGTTTCTGCCTCCTCGACCACGGCATCGTCGAGGACGATCTCGGGGTGCTCGACAGGTGCGTCCGGTGCGACGTCGGCGACGAGCGCGTCGTCGGTTGCCGACTGGGACGGGGTGGTCGCCTCCCCCTGCTTCGCTGCCTGCTCCTGGAGCCGGAGCTGCTTCCGGGTGAGGGGGACGTTCGGGGTCGTCTCGGCCTGGTCGGGGCCGCTCTCGCCAGCTGCAGTCAAGTGGATTCCTCCGGCACCCCGCATGAGCGACGACGATCGCGGTATCGCGATCGGCATGGCGCAGCCCCATCCGACGATTGATGTCGGTTCGTGTGGCCGAGGGACGGGCTAGGGGGTGCCTCGGTCGTCTTCCTGGGGCCAGATCATGGCCTTCAGGACGAGTGACAGCCTACGGGTTACCCCTCAGAAAGTCACGTTTCGATCACGGGAAACCGGGCATATGAGGGAATCCTCATACGCGTCTCATGCTCACGCGGCAGGGGTCTCCACGAAGATGTGCGTCGCGAGCTCGTTCGGCAGCTCGAGGCCGCCCTCGACACCGTCGATGGTGACGAGCACGTAGCCGCCCGCGGCCGCGAAGGTTCCGGCGCGACCCGGCATGACACCGGCCTGCTTCAGCTGCAGGAGCAGCTCGGGGTCGACCTGCGCCGGTTCGCCGAGACGTCGAACCGTCGCCGTGACCGGCTCGGAGCGTCCTTCGACGAGGCCGACGATGTTGATGACGCCCTGCGAGAAGGCGACGGCGGGGCTGTCACCGAACTCGTCGAGTCCGGGGATCGGGGTGCCGTAGGGCGACTCGGTGGGGTGGTTGAGCATGTCGAGCAGCTTGCGCTCCACCTGCTCGCTCATGACGTGCTCCCAGCGACAGGCCTCCTCGTGGACGAACTCCCATTCGAGCCCGATGACGTCGCTCAGGAGCCGCTCCGCCAGGCGGTGCTTCCGCATGACGTGGACCGCCTTGCGTCGGCCCGGTTCGGTGAGCTCGAGGTGACGGTCGCCCGACACGACGACGAGTCCGTCGCGCTCCATCCGGCCGACCGTCTGCGAGACCGTCGGTCCGGAGTGCCCGAGGCGCTCGGAGATCCGCGCCCGAAGCGGGATGATGTTCTCCTCCTCGAGCTCCAGAATGGTGCGGAGATACATCTCTGTGGTGTCAATCAAATCGGTCATCGACGCCCTCCCTGCCCGATTGCACGTTCCCGGTAAGCCTAGTGCGCGGCGACGATGTTCCCGCGCCAAGCCACTCCGCCCCGCGTGGACGCATCGGGCGCCCTGGCACGACGCCATGAGGCCCCCGCCTCTAGAATCGCCGTATGCCGGAGATCACGATTCCCACGTCCCTTCTGCCCGCCGATGGTCGATTCGGCTGCGGCCCATCCAAGATCCGACCTGAGCAGATCGCAGCGCTCTCCGAGGCAGGCCTGTCCCTCCTCGGCACCTCCCACCGTCAGGCTCCCGTCAAGCAGCTCGTCGGCCGCGTGCGCGCCGGCCTGGCCGAGTTGTTCCGTGCCCCCGAGGGCTACGAGATCATCGTCGGCAACGGCGGCTCGACCGCGTTCTGGGACGCGGCCGCCTTCGGCCTCATCGAGCAGCGCAGCCAGAACCTCGTCTTCGGCGAGTTCGGCGGCAAGTTCGCCAAGGCGGCGGGTGCCCCGTGGCTCACCGCCCCGGACGTCCGTGAGGTGCCGGGTGGATCCCGCGTCGATCCCGAGGTGGTCGAGGGCGTCGACGTGTACGCCTGGCCGCACAACGAGACCTCGACCGGCGTCATGGCCCCGGTGCGACGTGTCTCCGGCGACACCGGCGCCCTCACGGTGATCGACGCGACGAGCGCCGCCGGTGGTGTCGACTTCGACGCGAGCCAGGCGGACGTCTACTACTTCGCACCGCAGAAGAACTTCGCATCCGATGGCGGCCTGTGGTTCGCGCTCTGCTCCCCAGCGGCGATCGAGCGCATCGAACGGATCGCGGCGAGCGGCCGTTACATCCCGGAGTTCCTGAGCCTGAAGAACGCGGTCGACAACTCACGACTCGAGCAGACGCTCAACACGCCCGCGTTGTCGACGCTCGTGCTCCTCGAGGAGCAGATCTCGTGGATCAACGGCAACGGCGGCCTCGCGTGGGCGTCGGCACGGACGGCCGAGTCCTCCGGCGCCCTGTACGAGTGGGCCGAGCGCACCTCCTACACGACGCCGTTCGTGACGAACCCCGACCACCGCTCGCAGGTCGTCGTCACGATCGACTTCGACGACGCGATCGACGCCGCGCTCGTCGCGAAGACCCTGCGGTCGAACGGCATCGTCGACACCGAGCCCTACCGCAAGCTCGGCCGCAACCAGCTGCGCGTCGCGACCTTCACGGCGATCGACCCCGCGGACGTCCGTCAGCTCATCGCGAGCATCGAACACGTCGTCGGGGCGCTCTGATCCGACTCCCCCGCTGAACGCCGAACGGGCGGTCGAACCCTCTCGAGGTTCGGCCGCCCGTTCGTCTGTCTCGTGTTGCGCGAGTGCTACTCGTCCTCGAACCGGTCGTCGTCCTCGTCGGAGTCGTCCTCATCGGAGTCCTCCTCGTCCGAGTGGTCGTCATCGTCATCCGAGTCGTCGTCCTCGTCGTCCTCGTCGGAATCGTCGGAATCGTCGTCCTCGTCGGTATCGTCGGACGCTGCATCGACATCGTCCTCGTCGTACTCGAGTTCGATGCCGTCGCGGTCGCGGTCGCGGGGATCCCCGGACAGCGCGACATCGTCGTCGTCGAACTCGTCGGTGTCATCCGCGTCGTCGAGGGCGTCGTCAGCCGCAGCCGCAGCCGCTGCCTCCTGCGCGGCGCGGTAGTCCGCGAGGCGTTCCGACCACGGCACCCACTGGGGAGCCAGCAACGCGCCGTCGCCGGGCATCAGCTCGGTCTCGAGCACGTTGGGCGCGGCGTCGTCGGCGGTCCGCGAGAGCGTCACCGTCCAGAACCATCCCGGGTAGCCGGGCATCGTGTTCGCGAACAGCAGCGAGACGACATGATCGTCGACCACGACGTGCCCGGCCGGCTCACCGACCGTGCTCGCAGGCGTGATCTCCTGCAACGCCTCGCGCGCGAGCTCCACGGCCGCGATCAGGGTCTCGTCCGGCACGGGTGCCGGTGTCGACTCGCCGTCGGTGCCGCCGCCAGAGCGCTGCTCGTCCGGCTCGGGTCGGGCATCCACGTTTGCCGTGACGTCGTGCTCCTCGGCCGGTGTCTCCTGGCCCGCGTCAGGCATCCAGCTCGTCCGCGACCTTGCGCAGCACGGCAGCGATCTTCTTGCTGTGGCTGCTGTTCGGGTACTTGCCGCGGCGCAGGTCGCCACCGATGCCGTCGAGGAGCTTCACGAGGTCCTCGACGATGATCGCCATGTCGTCGGCCGGCTTGCGCTTCAGCTTGACGAGGCTGGGCGGAGCCTCGAGGACGCGCACGGACAGCGCCTGGGCGCCGCGCTTGCCGTCGGCGATGCCGAACTCGAGCCGCGTCCCCGGCTTCACGCCGGCGGTGCCCGCAGGCAGTGCGGAAGCGTGCAGGAAGACCTCCTGGCCGTCATCAGAGCTGATGAAGCCGAAGCCCTTCTCCTCGTCGTAGAACTTGACCTTGCCGGTGGGCATGGGAACCTCGCTGTGTGTCGTGCGCAGAAATGCAGCGCCGTGCGGTGATCGCGCAGGAAGCGCGATCGAGAGGACCATCGGTCCTCGGCCCCCAGCCTATTCGGTGCAGCAGCCGCGTGCCTCTATCCTGGGAGCGTGACTGATGAGCAGACGCCGAGCATCTCGCGGCCCGAACGGATCCTGGCCTACATGGTCGTGACGATCGTCGCCGTGTCGATCGCCGCGTTCGTCGCGGTGATGGTCGGCACCGCCACCGGCCTCGAGCAGGGCGACTTCGCCGTCGGCGTCTGGCCGGTCGTGACGATCCTGCCGCTCGTCGGGCTCCCGATCGCCTTCCTGATGCTGATCACGCTCATCATCGTGGGTGCCGTCCGACGGTCCCGCGAATCCCGCGGTCAGTCGCCGCGCTGACGACCATGGGCGAGGCCTTCGCGATCGCGCGCCGCCTCCGGGACCTCCCGGACGACGTGCTCCGCAGGCTGGCGCCCGACCGCAGGGCCTCCTCAGCCCGGATCGCGGACTTCTTCGACTTCGCCGAGGCACTGTTGGACGATGCGAGCGTCGCCCGCCGGATGGCACTGCTCGACCGGCACACCCTCGCCGTGCTCGCCGCCGCGCTGGACGGGACGGAGCGCCAGTCGCTCGCGTCCACGCTCGGACGCGACGAGTCGGAGGTGGATGCCGCCCTGGAGCGGCTGGAGCGCGACATCCTCGTGCTGGACGACGGAGCCGGTCCGATCAGGCCGGTGAGCGCGGTGGCCGCGGTGTTCGAGGAGTGGGCGGCGAGCGGCAAGCCCGGCCGTGCCGAACTCCAGCTTCCGGCCGAGTCCCCGACGTCCCGCGCTCCACGCTCGGCCCCCGACACGGACGCCCTCGCGAGCGAGCGAGCGGCCGGCGCTGTCGGCATCGTCGGCGAGAGCCTCCACGAACTCGACCGCGAGCCCGCGCGCCTGCTCGGCCGGGGAGCACCGTCCATGCCGGACCTCAAACGGCTCGCAGCCGCGGCGGCGAGCACGCCCGACCAGATCGAGCTCGCCCTGTCCGTGGCATCGGCCGCCGGGCTCACGGACGCGATCGGCTCCGCCATCCGCCTGAGCGAGGTCGGCGAGACCTGGCTGGCATCGGCCACCGCGGAACGCTGGCTCCAGCTCGCGGCAGCCTGGCGCGACGCGATCCCGGCCACGATCCGCGATCACATCCTGGCGGCGTACCGGCGCGGTTCCGTCGACCTGGTCGAGGAGCTCAGCTGGTGGTATCCGCTGGCCGGTGATGCCGTCGTGGTGCCGACGCGCGCGGTCGACGCGGGTGCAGAGCTGCTCGGGATCACCGTGGACGGGGCGACCAGCGGGTTCGGACGACTCCTCATCGATGGCAACGCAGGCGACGCGGCCTCGACGCTCGCGTCCATGCTCCCCGCCGAGGTGTCGCAGGTCGTCCTCCAGGACGACCTCACCGTCATCGCACTCGGTCCCCCGACGGCGGAACTCGACGTCCGGCTCCGAGCCCTCGCGGAGCCGGAGGGGCGCGCCCAGGCGTCGCGGTACCGCATCACGACCGCGAGCATCACCCGCGCCCTTGCCGACGGAGACACGGCCGAGGACCTGCTCGCCTATCTCGAGTCGATCTCGCTGACCGGCGTCCCCCAGCCCCTGCGATACCTGGTGTCCGAGGCCGCATCCCGCTTCGGCCTCGTCCGCGTCGGGACGATCCGCGCGTCGGCCGACGCCTCGGCCGACCCTGGACGCAGCAGCTACATCCGCTCCGACGACGTGGGCCTGATCGCGGCGATCTCGGTCGACCAGAGCCTCGTGGCGCTGAGTCTCCGTCCGAGCGACGAGCACCGGCTCACCAGCCGGATCGAGGCGGCGACGGTCTACTGGGCCCTCCACGATGCGCGCTACCCGGTGGTCGCGGAGGACGAGGACGGCGCCCCACTCCGAATCCGCCGACAGCCGGTCATGCGCACCGGCCTCTCCGCACCGGCCGCTTCGACGGAACCGGATCTGGTGTCGCGGCTCCGCGCCGACGATCGCGGGGACACCAGCTCCGCGTGGTTGGCCAAGCAGCTGGAGATCGCCGTCCGCGACCACACGCCGGTCACCGTGCAGCTGCAGCACGGCGAGCGCCGATCCACGTTCACGATCGAACCGGTGAGTCTCGCAGGTGGTCGTCTGCGTGGTCTGGACCGGTCGGCCGACGTCGAACGCACCCTGCCACTCGCGATGATCACCGAGGTCCGGATCGCCGGCTGAGCGCCCACTCAAGGGGGTTGCGCACCGGATCCGCCGGTAGACTCGACCGTTATGTCTGATGGACCACTGATCGTCCAAAGCGACCGCACCGTGCTGCTCGAGGTCGCCCACCCGCTCGCCGAGGACGCCCGCCACGATCTCTCGGTGTTTGCCGAGCTCGAGCGCGCGCCGGAGCACATCCACACCTACCGGATCACCCGTCTCGGACTCTGGAACGCGCGGGCCGCCGGGCACGATGCCGACCAGATGATCGAGACGCTGGAGCGGTACTCGAAGTTCTCCATCCCCGCGTCCGTGACGATCGACATGCGCGAGACCGTCAACCGCTACGGCCGGCTCGTGATCGAACGCTCCGACGAGGGCGAGCTCGTCCTCCGCTCCACGGACCTGCCGATCCTGACCGAGGTCGCCGGCGCCAAGCGGATCGCGCCCCTCCTCATCGGACATCCGACGCCGGACACGTTCCTCGTCGAGCCGTGGGCACGCGGTGCGCTCAAGCAGGAACTCGTGAAGCTGGGCTGGCCCGCCGAGGACCTCGCCGGGTACACCGCCGGCACACCGCACCAGATCGACCTGGTCGAGGACGGCTGGCACCTCCGCGACTATCAGCAGCAGGCGGTCGACAACTTCTTCTCCGGCGGTTCCGGTGTCGTGGTGCTGCCCTGTGGTGCGGGCAAGACCCTGGTCGGCGCCGGCGCGATGGCGACGGCGTCCACCAACACCCTCATCCTCGTCACGAACACGGTGTCGGCGCGGCAGTGGCGCGACGAGCTGTTGAAGCGCACCTCCCTCACCGCCGAGGAGATCGGCGAGTACTCGGGGCAGGTCAAGGAGGTCAAGCCGGTCACGATCGCGACCTATCAGATCCTCACGGCCAAGCGGAAGGGCGAGTACGCCCACCTCGCGCTCCTCGACGCCATGGACTGGGGCCTCGTGGTCTACGACGAGGTGCACCTGCTCCCGGCCCCCGTCTTCAAGCTCACCGCCGAGCTGCAGGCGCGGCGGCGTCTCGGCCTGACGGCGACGCTCATCCGGGAGGACGGCCGTGAGGGCGACGTCTTCTCGCTCATCGGGCCGAAGCGGTTCGACGCCCCGTGGAAGGAGATCGAGGCGCAGGGCTTCATCTCCCCCGCCGCGTGCTTCGAGGTGCGCGTCGACCTGCCTCAGGCCGACCGACTCACCTACGCCGCCTCCGCCGACGACGAACGGTACCGCCTCGCGGCGACCGCTCCGGCCAAGCTCGACGTCGTCCGGCAGCTCGTCGAACGGCACCGGGGCGAGCAGATCCTCGTCATCGGGCAGTACCTCGATCAGATCCAGGAGCTGGCCGATACGCTCGGAGCCCCGCAGTTGACGGGCTCCACCCCGGTCGACGAGCGCGAGCGGCTCTATCAGGCGTTCCGCGACGGCACCGAACAGGTGCTCGTCGTCTCGAAGGTCGCGAACTTCTCGGTCGACCTGCCCGAAGCGACCGTCGCCATCCAGGTGTCGGGGTCGTTCGGTTCACGACAGGAGGAGGCGCAGCGTCTCGGCCGCCTGTTGCGCCCGAAGTCCACGGGACTCACCGCGAGCTTCTACACCCTGGTGTCACGCGACACGGTCGATCAGGAGTTCGCGCAGAACCGCCAGCGCTTCCTCGCGGAACAGGGCTACAGCTACACGATCCTCGACGCCCACGCCCTGCAGACCGCGTGAACCACGCTCTCAGAAAAGTCTCAAGAAACGTGCAGATAATGGTGTCATGACCGGACCCCGCATCCTCATCGTCGACGACGAACCGAACATCCGCGACCTCCTCACCACCAGCCTGCGATTCGCCGGCTTCGCCGTCCGTGCCGTGGGCAACGGCGCTGCCGCCATCTCGGCGGTCCTCGAGGAGGAGCCCGACCTCATCATCCTCGACGTGATGCTGCCGGACATGAACGGCTTCGGCGTCACCAAGCGTCTGCGCAGCGCCGGCTACACGGCGCCCATCCTCTTCCTCACCGCGAAGGACGACACGGAGGACAAGATCACCGGCCTCACGGTCGGCGGCGACGACTACGTCACCAAGCCGTTCAGCCTCGACGAGATCGTGGCACGTATCAAGGCCATCCTCCGCCGGACGATGCAGGCCGACGAGGATGCGGTGATCCGCACCGGCGAGCTGACGATGGACCAGGACACCCACGAGGTCCTCGTCGGCGACACCCCGATCGACCTCAGCCCGACCGAGTTCAAGCTCCTCCGCTACCTCATGCTCAACCCGAACCGCGTCCTGTCGAAGGCCCAGATCCTCGACCACGTCTGGGAGTACGACTTCAACGGCGACGCCGGCATCGTCGAGAGCTACATCTCCTACCTGCGCCGGAAGCTCGACCAGTTCTCCAGCGAGCCGCTCATCCAGACCAAGCGCGGATTCGGCTACATGCTCAAGGCCGGGAAGGCGTAGCCCCCACCCGATGGCCGATTCCCTGTCCACCTGGTGGAGCAGCGTCTCACTCCGGACGAAGATCACCGGGGTGACGGTGCTCGTCCTCGCCTTCGGCCTGCTCGTCGCGGGCATGGGGACGACCCCGCTCCTCAAAGAGGTCCTCACCCAGCAGGCGAACGACAGTCTGATCACTGCAGCCAAGGGCAAGATCGTCGGAGAGATCTCCGAGGACGGTCAGCTCCAGCTCGACGCCCCTTCGACGCTGTTCGTCGCCGTGTACGACACGAACGGCGAACTCCGGGCTTCGTCCGGATGGGACGACAGCATCGCTCCCGAGCACCCGGCGCACCTCAGTGCGAACGACGTCGCCGCGAGCGGGACCCAGATCTACACCACCACCAACGCGAGTGGCACGATCGTCTACCACGCGGTCTCGGTGCCGGTCACCCTCGACGGGTTCCGCACGGGAGCGGCATGGGTCGCCATCTCGATGCAGGGCACCGACAACACCATCGCGACCTACCTCACGATCTTCTTCGTCCTCGGCGTGCTCATCATCGTGGTCGGAGCGCTCCTCACCCGGTGGCTGGTGACGGGCACCTTCGAACCGCTCCGCCAGGTGGAACGGACGGCCGCCGCGTTCGCCGACGGCGACTTCAGCCAGCGACTCGCCGGCTCGACGCCGAACACCGAGGTGGGGCGGCTCAGCCGGTCGCTCAACACGATGCTGGCCCGCATCGACCGCGCGTACTCGGATCGCGGGAAGACCATCGAACAGATGCGGAACTTCGTCGGCGATGCGAGCCACGAGCTGCGGACCCCGCTCGTCTCCGTCCGCGGCTACGCCGAGCTCTACCGGATGGGCGCACTCCAGACGCCACAGGACGTGGCGCAGGCCATGGAGCGCATCGAGAAGGAGGCCATCCGCATGGGTGCGCTCGTCGAGGACCTCCTTCAGCTCGCCCGCCTCGATGAGACGCGACCGCTGAACGTCGCCCCCGTCGACCTGCTCCCGATCGCGCGCGACGCCGCTCTCGACACCACGGCCCAGGCGCCCGGGCGCACGGTCCAGGTGGTCCGCGACGAACGCACGGCGCGAGCCGCCGACGACGATACCTCCGAGACGACCGGCGAGTCCTCGGCCGCCGGCGAAGCACCCGCCCAGACGGGCTCGACCGGGCCGATCTTCGGCGCGACGTTCAACCGCTTCCGGCGTCGGCCGAAGCCGTCCGGTGACGCCACCACGACCGACACGAAGCCGATCGCCGAACCGCTCACGCTGGCCGTGCCGCCGATCGTCCTCGGCGAGGAGAACAAGATCCGGCAGGTCGTCACCAACCTCATCGGAAACGCCTTGCGCTTCACGCCCGCCGACAGCCCGATCGAGCTCGCGGTCGGCACGGACTCCCGCGCCGGGACCGCCAGCATCGCCATCGTCGACCACGGCGAAGGCATCCCCCCGCAGATCCGCGAGAAGATCTTCCAGCGCTTCTGGCGTGCCGACAGTTCGCGGACCCGCGAGACCGGCGGCAGCGGTCTCGGACTGGCGATCGTCGCGTCCATCGTCGCGGCGCACGGCGGAACCGTCGACGTGACCGAGACCCCCGGCGGCGGCGCGACGTTCCGCGTCATCCTGCCGCTCGCCCCGTCGGCCGCCACGAGCCCCATCGTCATCGCGGGCCCTCCGGCCTGACCCGGCAGCGGACTGCTCGACCCTCCTCCACAGGCTCCGGCCTGCCCCGGAGTGCGCGCCCGAGTCCGTCCCGGCCGGTTCCGGCCGGCGGCGAGCACCTACCGTCTCGGTAGCGGCGATGACAGGCATCGCCCGGACGAACGGAGTTCCCGATGGCCACTTTCCAGGTCGACAGCGACGCGGTCGAGCGCGCCTCCACGGCGGCGCGCGTCACGATCGAGCAGATCCAGAACGAGGTCGCCCGTCTGCACACGCAGCTGGCGGCACTCGACGGCCAGTGGACCGGCGCGGCGGCGGCCGCGTTCCACGGTGTCGTCGAGCGCTGGAGGGGCACCCAGCGTCAGGTCGAGGAGAACCTCGGCGAGATCAGCCGAGCGCTCGCCGTCGCGGGCACGCAGTACGCCGAGATCGAGCGCGCGAACGCGAGCATGTTCAGCGGGTGACGTACCCGTCGCAGCAGCCGGAGCCGGATGGTTCCGGCCTCGGCTGCTCCGACGTTGGCAGCGGTGATCAGGGACGCGCGGCGATACCGGCGGCGGCGAGTGCTGCGTAGGCGAGAGCCTGCTGACGCAGCTCGTCGACGTCGTAGGTGTCGTCGAGGGAACTCTCGTTGTTCGCCTCGACCTCCAACCAGTGCCCGGCGACCGCCATCTGCACGCTGCACGTGGACCACGGACTCGTCTTGCACTCAATGAAGGCGTCCCGGGCTCCGAGCCCGTCGATCGTCAAGAACTCGATGTCCGCTCCCGCGCTCATGCGGGTCTCGACCAGCTGCTCGTACGCCCAGCGTCCGCCCGGGAGCGCTCGCAGGATGCCTCGCGACGAGTCACTGTCGGGGAGGGAGAAGATGCAGTCCGGCGCTAGTCATCGGCGGCGACGCCTCGGTCCCACAATCGCTTCTTCGGTGCCGAGTTGTAGGTGAGCTCCTGGCCGAAGGCCTCACTCATCGCCGCCACAGGCACGAACGCCTCGCACTCCGTCGGCAGCGCGTTCGCCCCCGGCGTCGTCCCGCCCCAGGCGTACCGTGGCGCCGTGCCGACCGGTTCGAGCGCCGAACGGATCGCCTCGATGAAGGGCGATACCGCCGCGACGGCTTCCTCGTCCGATGCCGCAGCGTTGTCGGCCGGACCGTTGATGATCAAGTCGACCCAGCTGTCGCCGACCAGGAAGTTGATGCTGCAGACGCCGAGCACGCTGCCGTTCTGGGTGAAGCAGGACAGCTTCGTGGAGTCCGGCCACGGCCCTGATTCGCCGTTCGCCCAGCGTTCGTAGTAGAAGTCCCAGTCGGCGTGCGATCCGGGCAGGATGGTCAACTCGGCCCACCGTTCCGTTCCGACCGGCGTCCCACCCTCCGCCAGGTCTCTCGGCTCACCATTGCTCCACGTGCAGTGCATGCCCCCGAGCGAGGTCGCCGCCCACAGCAGCGGGTTCGCGCTGGACGGGTCAGCGAAAGCGGGCTCCAGGATCGCCGTGGGGGCGAGCGCGGTCGCCACCACGTCCTGGGGGACGAGATTCTCGCACCCGAAGCCGTATGAGCTCACCGGCGCAGTCGGCTTAGCCGTCGCCGAGGGCACCGGCGACGATGACGCCGTCGGTGATGCGGTCGGAGCCGCCTCACTCGGCGTGCACGCGGCCAGCGCCAGAACCAATACAGCGGCGATCGCCGCTCCCCCGATACGTCTCATAGCTCGATCGTAGGAACTGGCGCGCGGGCCGATATGCCGTTCCGGTCACGTCTCTACAACAACTGTCGACCCCATGCGGAAACGGGCATACGGGCCGAGGGTTCTCTCTGATGTGTCGTGTGGAAACGACGCAGGGCGCCTCCCGAAGGAGACGCCCTGCGCAGGTGTTGCTGTCGGACTTAGAAGTCCATGCCACCGGTCGGGTCGCCGGCCGGAGCCGGGTTCTTCTCCGGCTTGTCGGCGACGACGGCCTCGGTGGTGAGGAACAGGCCGGCGATCGACGCTGCGTTGAGCAACGCAGAGCGCGTGACCTTCACCGGGTCGTTGATGCCTGCAGCGAGCATGTCGACGTACTCGCCGGTCGCGGCGTTGAGGCCGTGTCCGACGGGCAGGTTGCGCACCTTGTCGGCGACGACGCCAGGCTCGAGGCCCGCGTTGAGCGCGATCTGCTTGAGCGGAGCGTCGATGGCGACCTTGACGATGTTCGCACCGGTCGCCTCGTCACCGACGAGCTCGAGCTTCTCGAACGCGGTCTTACCGGCCTGGATCAGGGCGACGCCACCACCGGCGACGATGCCCTCTTCGACGGCGGCCTTCGCGTTGCGAACGGCGTCCTCGATGCGGTGCTTGCGCTCCTTGAGCTCGACCTCGGTCGCTGCGCCGGCCTTGATGACCGCCACACCGCCCGCGAGCTTGGCGAGACGCTCCTGGAGCTTCTCGCGGTCGTAGTCGCTGTCGGTGTTGTCGATCTCCTTGCGGATCTGCGAGACACGACCGGCGATGGCGTCGGCGTCGCCGGCACCCTCGACGATGGTGGTCTCATCCTTGGTGATGACGACCTTGCGAGCACGGCCGAGCAGGTCGAGGGTGACGGTCTCGAGCTTGAGGCCGACCTCCTCGGAGATGACCTGGCCACCGGTGAGGATGGCGATGTCCTGCAGCTGAGCCTTGCGGCGGTCGCCGAAGCCCGGAGCCTTGACGGCGACGGACTTGAAGATGCCACGGATCTTGTTGACGACGAGCGTCGCGAGAGCTTCGCCGTCGACGTCCTCAGCGATGATGAGGAGCTGCTTGCCCGACTGGATGACCTGGTCGACGATCGGCAGGAGGTCCTTGATCGCGGAGATCTTCTGGTTGGCGATGAGGATGTAGGGGTCCTCGAACACCGCTTCCTGGCGGTCGGGGTCGGTCACGAAGTACTGCGACAGGTAGCCCTTGTCGAAGCGCATGCCCTCGGTGAGCTCGAGCTCGGTGCCGAAGGTGTTCGACTCCTCGACGGTGACGACGCCCTCCTTGCCGACCTTGTCGATCGCCTCGGCGATGATCTCGCCGATGGTGGTGTCGCCGGCGGAGATGGAAGCGGTCGCAGCGATCTCCTCCTTGGTCTCCACCTCCTTGGCGTTGGCGATGAGCTCGACCGTGACGGCCTCGACGGCCTTCTCGATGCCGCGCTTGAGGCTGATGGGGTCGGCGCCTGCGGCGACGTTGCGGAGGCCCTCGCGGACGAGCGCCTGTGCCAGCACGGTCGCCGTGGTGGTGCCGTCGCCGGCGACGTCGTCGGTCTTCTTGGCGACCTCCTTGACGAGCTCCGCGCCGATCTTCTCGTACGGGTCGTCGAGTTCGATCTCCTTGGCGATGGACACGCCGTCGTTGGTGATCGTGGGGGCGCCCCACTTCTTCTCGAGGACAACGTTGCGACCGCGCGGCCCAAGGGTGACCTTGACCGTGTCAGCAAGAATGTTCAGTCCACGCTCGAGGCCGCGACGGGCCTCCTCGTCGAAAGCAATGATCTTAGCCATGTGTGTTTTTCGTCCCTCCCGGACGTCATGAACGTTGTTAGCACTCAATGAGTACGAGTGCTAAGTCGATTCTGGCACTCAGGGGGTGGGAGTGCAAGTGAGCACCGGCGCCCTGAGCGAACTCCCGGGAACCGCCCGGAACGACGAACGACGCCGCCCACCGAAGTGGACGGCGTCGCAGGAATCGCGTACCTGATCAGCGGCTACGCCAGGCGCACACCCTCGGCCTGAGGCCCCTTTGCTCCAGTGCCGACCTCGAAGACGACCGCCTGGCCCTCTTCCAAGGACTTGTAGCCACTCATGTCGATCGCCGAGTAGTGGACGAAGACATCCTGTCCGCCGTCGTCTACCGTGATGAAGCCGAAGCCCTTCTCAGCGTTGAACCACTTGACGGTTCCGTTCGCCATTTCATACTCCCATTGCTGCGTGCTCGCAGGCATCGACTGTTGCCGAACCCGGACCTGCCATCCGGGATCGGGATCCCGGTGACCACCCTGCGCCGAAGCGGACCCGGGGGCGAGTCGAGACGGGACGGGATGAGCGGCCAATTCCAGATACTAATCCGGAGCACCGCGCGGATTCACCCCGAAATCGACAAACAGGGCGGAGTGATACGACAACTCAACATGGAGGAAACACTCCGGAAACACGGCCGGCCGGCGACCTGACCGGTCGGCCCGCCACAGCCGCGCTCAGGCGGCCGGTTGGTAGTCCGCGCCGACCACGACGACGATGCGGAGGACCGGTGCCTCGCCCTCCTCGACGGGGATCGCGTACGTGTCCGTGATCTGGATCGGGATGCCACCGAGCGCGTTCGCGATGGCGCGTGCGACGCCCTCCTGCGACGGATCCTGGTAGTAGACCCCACTCGCCGTGACGTCCTCCGTGCTGGCGTCGCTCGTCGAGATCTGCTGCGTGAAGCCGGCGGCCGCGATCGCGGCCGCGGCGGACCCGGCGAGGCCGGTGGTGGGGGTGCCGTTCAGGACGAGGATGTTGGCCGTGGTGTCGACGACGGGGGCAGCCTCGGTCGGGGTCGGGGTCGGCGTGGGCGTGGCGCTCGGGCTCTGCGAGCCGCCGAAGAAGTCGATCCGGTCGTTCAATCCGAACAGGGCGAAGGTGCCGACCCCCACGAGCACGAGCGTGGCGACCACGGCGACGAGGAAGGCGATCCAGCCGCGTCCCTTGGGAGCAGGGGCACGGTGCGCGCCGACGCGTTTGAGGTCGGGCACCTCGTCGAAGCGATCGGGCGGGAAGGATTCAGCCATGGTGTGGTCTCCGGGAGCTGCTCAGCCGTCGGTACGGGGAGCCGAGGCTCCTCGCGCCGAGAGTCGGGCGTCGCGGGTGCGCTGCAGCCGCTTGATCAGCATGGGGTCGTGGGCGAGGGCGGACGGCGAGTCGATGAGCGCGCCGAGCAGTTGATAGTACCGGGCCGGGGACAGGGCGAAGCGGTCGCGGATGGCGGCCTCCTTGGCCCCGACGTGCTGCATCCAGTGGGACTCGAACTCGAGGATCTCGAGTTCGCGCTGATCGAGGCCTCCCGTCGGCGTCGACGCGTCGTCATCGGCAGGCGTGCGCGACGCTGGCTGCATGCTCATCTCCTGCCGTTCGGTGCCGATGCGGCGGCCGTCGAGTCATACTCCGGTCCACCGTCGTCCAAGTCTATTCAGCCGATGGCCGCCGGGCCGCATCCACCCCGGCGATGGCCGGCGTTCACCGGGAAGGATCAGGCTCGGTGCAGTGTTATGGAATACGTCGGGAGCCGCATGCACGAGGCAGCCCCGCACGTAGGATGACCGAGACGAATGGAGCAGCATGACGTACGACGTGTCGAAGACCGATGAGCAGTGGCGCGAGGAACTCACGCCCGAGCAGTATCAGGTCCTCCGCGGGGCGGCCACCGAACGGGCCTGGACGGGTGAGCTCCTCGACGAGTCGCGCGCGGGCCTCTACACCTGTGCCGCCTGCAACGCCGAACTCTTCAAGAGCGGCACCAAGTTCGATTCCGGCTGTGGATGGCCGAGCTTCTACGAGTCCGTGAACCCCGAGGCGGTGCAGCTCATCGAGGACCGCACCCTCGGCATGGTGCGCACCGAGGTCCGGTGCGCCAACTGCGGCTCGCACCTCGGCCACGTGTTCGACGACGGCTTCGGGACGCCCACCGGCGACCGCTACTGCATGAACTCGATCGCGCTCAACTTCGCCGCGGCCGACACCGCCGAGCCGACGGAGTGACCGAACCGGTCGAGCGTCCGGTCCTCGCTGCCGTCGCCGGGCGCCGTTCGTGGTCCAAGGTCACCGACGTCGCTCCGAGTGACGCGGAACTCCTCGAGGTCCTCGGGGCGGCCGGTCGAGTGGCCGACCACAGCGCCCTGCGTCCGTGGCGGGTCATCACCCTCCGCGGCGACGACCGGGTGAAGCTCGGCCGGGCGCTCGCGAAGGCGGAGGGCGACTCGAAGCCCTCGACGAAGCCGCTCCGCGCGCCCCTGTTGCTCGCGGTCGTCGTGAGCGTGAAGAAGTCGAAGGTGCCCGCCTGGGAGCAGGAGGCGGTCGCGGCCGGAGTGGCCCACATGGTCAGCCTCCTGCTCGACGACGCCGGCTGGGGCGTGTTCTGGCGCACCGGCGGCGCGACTCGCGCCAAGCCGGTCCGCAAGGCACACGGCCTGAAGAAGGGTGAGGAGCTCCTCGGCTGGCTGTACGTCGGGGGAAAGCCCAGCACTGCTCGCACGGGGCGCCACAAGACGATCAACGCGAAGGCGCACCTCAGCTCCATGCCGTGAGCACGGATCTGCTCACGGCATCGACGGCCCGACGGCTCGACTCAGTCGGTTGACGACGATGCCGTGGGACGACGCCTGAACCGCGCCGATGCGATCGCCACGGCGGCGAACGCGAGGAGCGTCCCGATGACGGTCGCGACATGCACGCCGCTGTCGTCGGTGGGCAGCAGCACGTCCAGGGCGAGCGCGCTCAGGGTCTGACCGGCCACCGTGCCGAGCCCGAGGATGAGCACGCCCGTGTGCTGCACGAGGAACGCCGCCACGGCGATGAACACGCATCCGATCGGGCCGCCGAGGTAGAGCCACCACTCCCCCGGGAGCGGACCGGGCGGCGCGACGATGAACGCGTGCAGCACGGCGGCGATGACCAGCACGACCGTCCCGACGATGAAGTTGATGAACGTGGCGGCGAGCGTGCTCTGCGCCCGGATCTTGACCCGCCCGTTGACCGCCTGCTGCCAGCCGATGCCGATGCCGGCGAGGAGCGGGAGCACGAGCAGACCGAGTGGGATGCTCCCGCCCAGCTCGCCCGAGACCGCGACGCCGACTGCGATGAGGGCGACGACCGCCCCGAGGACGCGCTGGACACTCAACCCGACGACGCCTCCCGGGCCGAAGCCGATCCGGTCGAGCACGAGTCCGCTCGCGGTCTGGCCGGCGACGACCGCGACCGTGAAGAGGGCGACGCCGAGCGTGGCGGCCGTGAGCCCCTGCGAGAGCACGAGGAACGCGCCGGCACACCCACCGAGCACCGTCCACCAGGGCATCTCCCGGCGTCGGACGGCACCGGCCACCGTGGAGAGACCGCGACGACCGGTACGGGACAGCGCCAGTCCGACGGTGAGGATGATCAAGCCGCCGCCGAACGAGATCGCAGCTGCGGTGAATCCATCGCCGAGTCGCGCGCCGAGCTCGCCGTTCAACCGGGCCTGCACCGCGATGAAGGCACCGCTGACGACGGCGATGAGGAGCGCGAGCGGCGCTGGGACACGGGTCACGGGAGGGTTCCTTCCAATGAGGAACCGCCCACTCAGCGCGGCTGAGCAGGCGGTTCTCGGCTGGAGCCGACGACGGGACTTGAACCCGTAACCTACGCTTTACAAGAGCGTTGCGCTACCAATTGCGCCACGTCGGCCGACAGGGGCTCGCCCCGGTCCCATCCATCCTACGATGACGGCGGATCAGCCGTTGGTCACGGGCGACTCGCTGGCACCCGGCGTCGGCGTCCCGGTCGAGTAGCTCTCGCTCGAGACGGCGAGCACGAATGCCGCGAACTGCTCGGCGTCGGTGAGCGAACCCGTGTACTGCTTGCCGTTCACCAGGATGGTCGGCGTCCCCTCGACCTTGGCGACGTCGGTGCCGGGCAGCGGGCCGCTGCGCGCACGGTCGGTCGAGTCCTTCACCCACGACTTGTACGTGCCGTCGTCGATGCAGGCGTTGATCTTCTTCTCGCCGCCGGAGATGACGCCCTTGGCGATCGACTTCAGCTCGGCGTCGGTCAGGCCCTCGGTGTTCTCCTTGGGCTGGTTCTCGAACAGTGCGGTGTTGAAGGAGAAGAAGTCGTTCGGCGAGTACTCCGCGACGCAGGCGGCCGCGTTCGAAGCGCGCAGCGAGTACTGCGTCCCGAGCGACAGGTTGCTCAGCGTCGCGAGGGGGTGCACCGTGTAGGTCGCGGCACCGGCCTCGAGCCAACCCTTGACCTGCTCGGCGTTCGTGGTCTCGAACTGACCGCAGTAGGGGCAGAGGAAGTCCTGGTACACGGAGATCTCGACGCCGTCGGCGGGGGTCTCGGTGGCTGCCGGCGTCTCGGCCGGGGCTGGCTCCGCGGGGGCGGCCGGATCGGTCGCGGTCGGCGTGGGCGTCGACGCACTGGCCGGGGCTCCGACCAGCTGCAAGCCGGCGGAGACGGTGAAGCCGTCGTTCTTGGCCGCGGTCGGGACCGGTCCGGCCGGCTTGATCGACGTCACGATGATGACCGCCACCACCGCCACGATCGCGAGCGCGCCGAGCACGATGCCGCCCTGGAGCAGCACCCGGTTGCGGCGGTCGCGGCGCTTCTGCTGCTCGCGCAGCACCCGCGCCTTCTCGCGTGCCGCGTCGCGTCGTTCGTTCTTGGTCGGTCGGTTCTGCGATCCAGCGCCAGACATTGATCCTCGTTTCGGGGGGCTCGCGCTGCGGAGACGAGGCAGCGCCAAACAGAGTAATCGTAGACCTGCCGCCTGGGAGAGGCCCAAACCAGGCCGGGAGCCGGCTGTGCGTCCACCGAGAGATCCGCTGGCCGCTGGACCTTCCATTCACCGGTGGTCGTGGCATACTGGAACGGCGAACCGGCCATCGATGACGGGTTCGCATCCATTCACAACGGATCGTCCGGCACGTACCTGCCGGTGAAGGAGAACAACCATGGCGTCTGTGACGTTCGACAACGCAACCCGTTTCTACCCGGGTGGCACCCGCCCCGCGGTCGACAAGCTGAACCTCGAGGTCGCCGATGGCGAATTCCTCGTCCTCGTCGGCCCGTCCGGCTGCGGCAAGTCCACCTCCCTCCGCATGCTCGCCGGCCTCGAAGAGGTCAACGACGGCCACATCTTCATCGGCGACCGCGACGTCACCGACGTGCCGCCGAAGGACCGCGACATCGCGATGGTGTTCCAGAACTACGCGCTCTACCCGCACATGACCGTCGCCGAGAACATGGGCTTCGCGCTCAAGATCGCCGGCGTCGGCAAGGAAGAGCGGGCCACCCGCGTCCTCGAGGCCGCCAAGCTCCTCGACCTCGAGGACTACCTGACCCGCAAGCCGAAGGCACTCTCCGGTGGTCAGCGTCAGCGCGTCGCGATGGGTCGAGCCATCGTCCGTCAGCCCCAGGTCTTCCTCATGGACGAGCCCCTGTCGAACCTCGACGCCAAGCTCCGCGTCCAGACCCGCACCCAGATCGCGTCGCTGCAGCGTCGTCTCGGCGTCACCACCGTCTACGTCACCCACGACCAGACCGAGGCGCTCACCATGGGCGACCGCATCGCGGTCCTCAAGGACGGCATCCTGCAGCAGGTCGGCACCCCGCGCGACCTCTACGAGAAGCCGAACAACGTCTTCGTCGCCGGCTTCATCGGCAGCCCGGCCATGAACCTGTTCGAGGGTGAGATCGCCGACGGCGGTATCAAGCTCGGCGGCTTCATCATCCCGGTCGAGCGCGAGATCACCGACGCCGCTCCGTCGAAGAACGTCACGGTCGGCGTGCGCCCCGAGGACATCACCGTGTCCAGCAACTCGGGCTCCGGCATCGAGGTGACCGTCGACCTCGTCGAGGAGCTCGGCGCCGACGGCTACCTCTACGGCCACACGGACGTCTCCGGCAAGCGCACCGACATCGTCGCCCGCGTCGACGGTCGCAACCACGCGCACATCGGCGACACCGTGTTCCTCGCGCCGACGCCGCACCACGTGCACGCGTTCGACTCGGCATCGGGTGAGCGTCTGGGCAACAAGCCGGTCGTGTCCTCCTCGATCTAGTTTCCCGCCGACGATGGTCGAGCGGTCGGTCTCCGATCGCTCGGCCATCGTCGTTTTCGCTTGTCCAGTCTCAGCACGACCATCCCCGAGGAGCGCTCCGCATCATGTCCGGCGCATTGAACATCACCGCTGCCACCGTCGACCCGGCGCTGCTCGACCTCCCCTGGGAGCTCCCCCTCGAGAACTGGCCGAATGAGGCCATCGCCTCGCTCCCGAAGGGCATCTCGCGCCACCTGGTCCGGTTCGCGAACCTGTCCGGCTACGTCATCGCCGTCAAGGAGACGACCGCGGAGATGGCGAAGGGTGAGTACGACATGCTGCGCACGCTGCAGCGCCTCGACATCCCCTGCGTCGACCCGCTCGCGGTCATCACGAACCGGAGCGACCGCAAGGGCCGTGAGCTGCCGAGCGTGCTCGTGACGCGGCACCTGAAGTTCTCGCTCCCCTACCGCGCGCTCTTCCAGGGGACGCTCCGGCCTGACACCGCGACCCGCCTCGTCGACGCGCTCGCCGTCCTCCTCGTCCGACTGCACATCGTCGGCTTCTTCTGGGGCGACGTGTCGCTGTCGAACACGCTCTTCCGGCGCGACGCAGGTGCGTTCGCCGCCTATCTCGTCGACGCCGAGACGGGCAAGCTCTACGAGGGCGGCCTGTCGAACGGCCAGCGTGAGAACGACCTCGAGATCGCCCGGGTGAACATAGCCGGCGAGCTCCTCGATCTCGAGGCCGGCGGACGCGCCGACGCCGAACTCGACCCCGTCACCGTGAGCAACGGCATCGTCGCCGCCTACCGATCCCTCTGGAAGGAGCTCACGGGCTCCGAGTCGTTCGACGCGTCCGAGCGCTGGCGCATCACCGAGCGCGTCCACCGCCTGAACGAACTCGGCTTCGACATCGAGGAACTCGCGATCAAGACGACCGACGAGGGCTCGACCGTGCGGATCCAACCGAAGGTCGTCGACGCCGGGCACCACCAGCGCCGACTCCTGCGACTCACCGGCCTCGACGCGGGCGAGAACCAGGCGAGGCGCCTGCTCAACGACCTCGACGCCTACTCGGCCTCGTTCGGGAAGGACGGGTTCGACGAGGAGATGGCGGCGCACGAGTGGCTCATCCGCGTGTTCGAACCGGTGGTGAAGGCGATCCCGCGCGAACTCCGCGGCAAGCTCGAACCCGCCGAGATCTTCCACCAGCTCCTGGAGCACCGCTGGTTCCTCGCGCAGAACGAGGGTCGCGACATCCCCCTGGCGGAAGCCGTCGGTTCCTACGTGAACACCGTCCTGCGGCACCGCCGCGACGAGGCGACCATGATCGTGCCACCGACCGAGGCGATCAGCATCCCCGCCGCCATGACCGGCCCGGTCGACTGGCGGGACCTCGTCTGATCGGGTCCGGCACCTCCGTCGACGACAGACAGGCCCTCGGAACGGATCTCCGTTCCGAGGGCCTGTCCTCGTTCGTGCGACGCGAGCGCCGGACGCCTACTCGGCGTTGCGGCGACGCGCGATCTCGTACAGCGTCACGCTGGCCGCGATCCCGGCGTTGAGCGATTCGGTCGAGGCTGAGATCGGGATCGACACGACCGCGTCGCAGGTCTCGGTGACGAGGCGGGACAGGCCCTTGCCCTCGCTGCCGACGACCACGAGGATCGGCTGGTCGGCGAGTTCGAGCCCCGGGAGGGAGACGTCGCCGTCGCCGTCGAGACCGATCACGAAGACGCCGCGCTCCTTGAACGCCTTGAGCGTCTGGGTGAGATTGGCGGCCATCGCGACCGGTGTCCGAGCAGCCGCTCCGGCCGAGGTCTTCCACGCGGAGGCGGTGAGGCCGACACTCCGGCGCTGTGGCAGGATCACACCGTGACCACCGAAGGCTGCAGTCGATCGGATGATCGCACCCAGGTTCCGGGGGTCGGTGATGCCGTCGAGGGCGATGAACAACGGGTTCTCGCCACGGGCGATGACCTGGTCGAGCAACTCCATGGGGTGCGCGTACTCGTAGGGCGGCACCTTGATGGCGAGGCCCTGGTGCACACCGTCGAAGCCGGCCATGCGGTCGAGTTCCGGACGCATGACCTCGAGCACCGGGATCCCGCGTCGGGTGGCGATGCTGAGCGCCTCCTTCACCCGGTCGTCCATCTCGATGCGGGTCGCGACGTACAGCGTGGTGGCGGGGATCTTCGCGCGGAGCGCTTCGAGGACGGAGTTGCGGCCGGTGACAACCTCGGACTCGTCGCTCGACTTCTGCTTGGTCCGGCCGTTCGTGGACGGGCGTCCGTTCTGGCCGGCCGCCTGCTTCGGCTTACCGGTGCCGCCGGAGGCCGCGTAGCGCTCCTGCGCGGCCTTCCGCTTGCCGGCGGGGTGCCAGGCTCGGTCCTCGGCCTTGGGGGTCGGTCCGCGACCCTCGAGCGCCTTGCGGCCGAGGCCGCCGGTGCCCTTGGTGGGACCCTTCTTCGCTTTCTTCGGCCCGGTCGGGCGGGAAGGCTTACTTGCCACTGATACTCCAATGTGCTCCGGACGGGGTGTCTTCGATGGTGATCCCGGCCGCTGTGAGTTCGTCGCGGATCCGGTCGGCCGCTGCGAAGTCCTTGGCGACCCTGGCGTCCGCGCGATCGACGAGCAGACGCTCGACGAGTGCGGACAGGGATCGGTGAGTGACGGGGTCGGTGCCCGACGACCACGAGGGGTCGGTCGGGTCGATGCCGAGCACCCGGGTCATGTCGAGGACGGCGACCGCACGCTCGCGGGCTGTCGCCAGGTCGTCGCCGCCATCGAGGGCGGCGTTGCCGACGCGCACGGCGTCATGCAACACGGCGAGCGCGCGGGGGATGTTCAGGTCGTCGTCCATCGCCTCGACGAAGGCGGCCGGAAGCGTCGCTCGACTGGCGGCCGTGCCCGTCTCGGTGAGCAGGTCGGCGCGGGCGGCGCGATCGAGGAAGCCCTCGATTCGACCGAGTGCGGCTTCGGCCTCGGCGAGTGCGCCCGGATGGAATTCAAGCGTCGATCGGTACTGCGCTGCACCGAGGTAGTACCGGACGACGAGCGGCCGGGCTGCTTGCAGGAGGTCGGCTGCGTAGACGGAGTTGCCGAGGGACTTCGACATCTTCTGCCCGCCCGTGACGGCGACCAGCCCGTTGTGCAACCAGTACCGGGCGAAGGGATCGCCGGCTGCGCTCGACTGGGCGAGCTCGTTCTCGTGGTGGGGGAACCGGAGGTCGAGTCCGCCGCCGTGGATGTCGAACTCCTCGCCGAGGTACTTGGTCGACATCGCCGAGCACTCGATGTGCCAGCCGGGCCGTCCCTCGCCCCACGGAGACATCCAACTCGCCGAGCGCGGCTCCCCAGGCTTGGTGCCCTTCCAGAGCGCGAAGTCGCGGGGATCGCGTTTGCCGCGCGGGTCGGCGTCGGTCGCGGCCTCCATGTGCTCGGCGCTCTGCCGGGTGAGTTCGCCGTAGCGGCTCCATGAGGCGGTGTCGAAGTAGACGTCGCCGGAGTCGTCGGGAGCCGGGTACGCGTGCCCGGCGTCGATGAGCCGCTCGATGAGCTCCTGCATCTCGGGGATGCTCGCCGTCGCACGGGGCTCGTAGCTCGGGGGCAGGATACCCAGGGCACCGTAGGCGGCGGTGAACTCGAGTTCGTACCGGTAGGCGAGCGCCCACCACTCCTCGCCGGGCTGGGCGAAGCCGCCCTCGACGCCGGCGGCGGCGTTCGCGAGGATCTTGTCGTCGATGTCGGTGACGTTGCGGACGAGCGTCACGCGGACCCCGGAGGCCGTCAGCCAGCGTCGCAACTGATCGTAGACGAGCGCGCTGCGCAGGTGTCCGATGTGCGGAGAGGACTGCACGGTCGGTCCGCAGACGTACAGCCCCGCCTCGGCTTCGCGGAGCGGCACGAAGTCCCGGAGGGACTGCGTTTTCGAATCGTAGAGTCGGAGGGCCACGAGACCAGACTAGCCGCCGTCGTCCGGGCATGATGGTCCCATGACCACGGGACGCGACGACCAGCAGGTTCTCCGCGCGCGACTCGCGGCCCAGCTCCTCGATGGAGCCGATCACCGCTCCCCCACGGGTGTCGTCTCGCGGCTGCTCGCGATCCAGGCCCAAGACCTCGCTTCGTCGCTGTGGGCGGTCGGCGTCAGGTCGACCGGCACCACGATGGACGAGGTGCTCGCGGCGCTCGAGGACGGCTCGATCGTCCGGTCCTGGCCCATGCGCGGCACCCTGCATCTCGTCGCCGCAGAGGACCTCGGGTGGCTGCTCGGACTCGGTGTCCCGCGGGTCCGCTCGACGATCGCGGCCAGACACCGTCAACTCGAGCTCGACGCTGAGACCTTCTCGCGCTCCCGCGCGCTCACCGAGGGACTGCTCAGCGGGCATCGGCGCGTGGCGAGGGATGAGCTGTTGACGGCCCACACCGACGCCGGGATCCCGATCGACGGTCAACGAGGCTCACACCTCATCATGGAACTCGCGATGTCGGGTGTGGTCTGCTGGGGACCTCCCGCTGGGAGACAGCAGGCACTCGTCCTGACTGAGGAGTGGATCCGTGCACCGCGGGTGCTCGAGGCGGACGAGGCGCTCGGCGAGTTCGTCGTCCGGTATCTCACCGGCCACGGCCCGTCGACGATCGCCGACCTCACCTGCTGGTCGAAGCTCACCGTCGCCCAGGCGAAACGCGGCGTCGACGTGGCCGCCGGACGGCTGTTCTCCGAATTGCGCGACGGGGTCACCCGCTGGTCGACCGCCGAGGGCATCGAACCGCCATCTGCTCCACGACCACCGCGGGTACTCGCGCTTCCCGGATTCGACGAACTACTCCTCGGCTACCGCGACCGTGAGCTGACGCTCCCGGCGGCGTTCGCGGACCGCATCGTGCCCGGCGCGAACGGCATCTTCCTCCCGATGATCGCCGTCGACGGGCGCGTCGTCGGCACCTGGCGCCGACGGACGAGAGCGACCGGCGTCGTCGTCACCCCGACGCCGTTCCAACCGCTGTCGCAGCGGGTGCAGGCGGGGTTCCGACGAGCCGCTGGCGAATACGGCCGGTTCCTCGGGCTCAGTGCGTCGGTCGACGCGGGCACGTCCGCCGACTGAGGGGCGAGCCGTCAGCGGCGCTCGACGAGGGCGGTGGCGATGGCCGTGACACCCTCACCACGACCGGTGAACCCGAGCGAGTCCGTTGTCGTCGCCGCGATGCTGACCGGCCCGTGCACGAGCGCGCTCAGCACGCCCTCCGCCTCAGTCCGACGCGGCGCGAACCGCGGGCGGTTCCCGACGAGCTGCACCGCGACGTTGACGACGACGAATCCCGCAGCGTGCAGCCGTTCGACGACCGCCCGCAGGAAGACCTCACCACTCGCCCCGGCGAAGCGTGGATCGTCCGTGCCGAACATGGAGCCGATGTCGCCGAGACCGGCGGCGGACAGCAGGGCGTCGACGATCGCATGGGCGACCGCGTCCCCGTCGCTGTGTCCGGCCAGCGGCCGCTCGCCCGGCCAGCTGAGGCCGGCGAGGCTCAGCTCGCCGTCATCGGCGAACGCGTGGACGTCGATGCCGATGCCGGTTCTGATCGAGGAGGTCGACCGTTCGCCTGCCTCGTGCTCCTGGCCCCGCTCCCGGTTCCGGTCCGCAAGGAGCCGCTCTGCCCGCTGGGCGTCCCACGGGGTCGTGATCTTGAACGCCGCCTCCGATCCGTCGACGGTGAGCACGGGGTGCCCGGCCTCCGCGTAGAGCGCCGCGTCGTCGGTCGCCGCCGCCAGACGGTCCCCGGCGACGCGGAAGGCCGCGACGAGGGCGTCTCGCGGGAACGCCTGGGGGGTCTGGACGGCTCTCAGGGCGGCCCGATCCACGGTCTGCTCGACGAGCGCGCTCGCGTCGACCCGCTTGATCGTGTCGGTCACCGGGAGCCCCGGCACGACCCCCCAACCGGTCCGCGCGGCGGCGTCGATCACCCGTTCGAACTGCTCGGTCGGGGTGAGTGCCCGTGCAGCGTCGTGGACGAGCACCGTGCGGACTCCCGGCCACAGGGCGGCGAGCCCGGCGAGGACGGAGGACTGTCTCGAGTCGCCTCCGACGACGACGCGGAGGTGCTCGGCCGCCTTCCCCGCCGCCCGACGACCGATCGTCTCCGCCTCACCGACGCGATCCGCGGGGACCACGATGACGACCTGGACCGCCTTGCGCAGGCGGAAGATCGGAGCGAGCGCGTGCTCGAGCACGGTGCTGCCGGCGAGAGACACGAACGCCTTCGGGATCCCCGCACCGAGGCGCGTCCCACTACCCGCCGCCACGACGATCACGCCGACAGTCGGGCCGTCCAGGGACGGGTCGACAACGGCACCCGGTTCGTCGATCACAGTCATGCCACGAGCTTACTTCTCAGGCGCCGCGCCCGAACGGACGGTCGGCTCAGGACGCGAGGACGTCGTCGAGGACCGACGACGCCTGCTCCTCGTCGGTCTGCTCCGCCAACGCCAGTTCGGAGACCAGGATCTGGCGGGCCTTCGCGAGCATCCGCTTCTCGCCGGCGGAGAGACCTCGGTCCTGGTCGCGACGCCACAGGTCGCGGACCACCTCCGAGACCTTGATGACGTCGCCCGAGGCGAGCTTCTCGAGGTTCGCCTTGTAGCGGCGGGACCAGTTCGTCGGCTCCTCGGTGAACGGCGCTCGGAGCACGTCGAACACGCGGTCGACGCCCTCGCGTCCGATGACGTCGCGCACCCCGACCAGGTCGACGTTCTCGGCCGGGACCTCGATCATGAGGTCGCCCTGGGTGACGCGGAGCTTCAGGTAGAGCTTCTCCTCGCCCTTGATGATCCGGGTCTTCACCTCGGTGATGGTCGCAGCTCCATGGTGCGGGTAGACGACGGTCTCGCCAACTTCGAAGATCATGGGTCTCGGTCCCTTCAGCGTCTCCCAGAATACCATGGGACCCCTGATCAGAGCCGGGTACCGGGCGTCCCGCGGACCGGGTGGCGCACCGGCCGATCGCGGGTCGACGACCCGGCCACACCCCTTCGCAGCCGTGGGCTAGACTCGAATCCGGATCCCGGGACACCTGTCACTCGTCTGCGCCCGGGGCCACCACATCTTGGAGGGTTCTGTGAAGGCGCGTCTCATCGCTTCCATCGTCGTCGCGGGTGCTGTCGCACTCGGCATGAGCGGTTGCAACCTCATCGCGCCGCAGGCGACCCTGAAGCAGTACGACGCCTCGGACGGCGTCGGTGTCACCGTCGGCTCGGTGGCCGTCCGCAACGCCATCGTCGTGTCCGACGACGGCGAGACCGGCAACCTCGTCTTCAGCGTCGCGAACCGCGACGACCGCGCCCACACGGTGCTGATCGAGATCGAGGGCAAGGACGAGCAGTTCCAGGTCCTCGCCGAGCCTGGCCTGACGACGTTCGACGGCTCGGGAGCCAACGACCCACTGCGTATCGAGTCCCTCGGCACCCAGCCCGGAGCCGTCCTGGACGTCTTCTTCCAGTACGGCGACGAGACGGGCGCCACGGCGAGCGTCCCGGTCCTCACCGGCCAGCTGCTCGAGTACTCCACGCTCGTCCCGACGCCGCTGCCGACGGATGAGCCCACCGAGACGCCGACGCCGCTCGCGACGCCCACTACGGAGCCGACCGAATAACGCTCCGTCGCCCCACACGACCGAACGCCCCGCACCTCTTCGGAGCTGCGGGGCGTTCGTCCATCCTGGACCGGTGTCAGGCCTCGAAGCGGTAGCCGAGCCCACGCACGGTGACGAGCATGACCGGTTCGGAGGGGTTCGCCTCGATCCGGGAACGGATGCGCTTGATGTGGACGTCGAGCGTCTTGGTGTCGCCGTAGTAGTCGCTCCCCCACACCCGGTCGATCAGCTGACCACGGGTGAGGACGCGTCCGGCGTTCCGTAGGAGCAGCTCGAGCAGCTCGTACTCCTTGAGCGGCATCGGGATCGGCGCCCCGTTGACCTCGACGACATGGCGCTCGGTGTCCATCCGGACCGTGCCGGCCTCGAGCAGCACCTCCTCCTGCGCCTGATCCGCCTCGACACGGCGTCGCAGCACCGCTCTGATCCGCGCGAGCAGCTCGCGGGTCGAGTAGGGCTTCGTGACGTAGTCGTCAGCGCCCAGCTCGAGCCCGACGACGATGTCGACCTCGGAGTCCTTCGCGGTCAGCATGATGATCGGCGTGCTCGAGACCGCGCGGATCTGACGGCAGACCTCCGTCCCGGGGATGCCGGGGAGCATGAGGTCGAGCAGCACGAGGTCCGCACCGCGAGCCGTGAAGGCCTGGACCGCCGAAGGGCCGTCCTCCGCCACCTCGACCTCGTACCCCTCCCGTTCGAGCAGGTAGCTCAGTGGTTCGCTCAGGGACGCTTCGTCTTCGACGAGCAGGATGCGGGTCACGGGGTACTCCTTGCCGTGCCGGTGGAGAGATCCTCCGGCGGGGTCGTTGCTCTGGGAAGGCGGATGGTGAACGTCGAGCCCCGGCCCAGCTGCGACCAGACCTTCACTTCGCCGCCGTGGTTCTGGACGGTGTGCTTGACGATGCTGAGACCGAGGCCGGTGCCGCCCGTGTGGCGGGACCGCGCCTGGTCGACGCGGTAGAACCGTTCGAAGACCCGGTCGCGGTCCTCCTCGGCGATCCCGACGCCCTGATCGGTGACGGCGATCTCGACGACGTCGTCGACCGCCCGGACACCGACACCCACGTGCGCGCCGGTGGGCGAGTAGTGGATGGCGTTCGAGATGAGGTTGTGCACGGCGACGACGAGCATGGCCTCGTCACCGTACACCTCGAGGTTCTTGCCGCCCTTGAGGGAGAGCCCCACCCCGGTCGCCTCGGCCGGCACGCGGTTCTGGTCCACCGCCGCAGCGATGACCCGATCGAGGCGGACGAGTTCGGGCTGATGGAGGGCGTCGGCCGCCTGCAGTCGCGAGAGGTCGATGATCTCGGCAGTCATCCGGGTGAGTCGCTGTGACTCGGTCGCGAGCCGGCTGGCGAACCGCTTCACCCGTTCCGGGTCGTCGGCCGCCGTGTCGAGCGCCTCCGAGAGGAGTCCGATGGCGCCGATCGGCGTCTTCAACTCGTGGCTGATGTTCGCGATGAAGTCCCGACGGACCTCGTCGAGTCGACGGGCCTCCGTGTGGTCCTCGGCCAGGAGCAGGATGAAGCGCGACCCGAGCGGCGCCGCCCGCACGCGCAGGTGCCGGGTGGCCTCACCGAAGCGCCCGAGCGCGAGTTCCAGGTCGCTCGTGACGGCCTCGCCGGTGCGTCGGACCTCGAGCGCGAGGTCGATGAACTCCTGGTTGTCGAGCACCCGGTCGCGCACCAGCCCGAGCGCGAACGCCCCAGGCGAGGCCTTCAGGACGTTGTTCGACGGATCGACGACGATGCCCGCGCTGTCGAGGGCCTCGAGCACCTGGTCGACCCCGTCGGGCACGACCGGGTTGACGACCGTCGCGGCGCGCTCGCCCCGTCGGAGGGCGAGGGTGATGAGGGCGACGAAACCGCCCCCGACGATGAGGCCGAGTGCCAGGGCGATCAGCACCAACCACATGGTGTCCATGGGTACTACGTTACTCAGTCCGCCGAACGCCGAACTCGCGAATACCCCGCCACTTCGACGACTGTTCACGCGTGGGGCCCCAACTGTTAACCTTGGTTCGGCATCATCGGCGGAGCGGGCATCTGCCTGCCCACCGCCAGGTCACGGAAGGACGGCACCCAGAGCCATGCGCGAGGTATTCCAGCAGTCACTGCGAGAGGTCCAGGATCGCCTGGTCGAGATCGCCGAACTCGTCACGATCTCCATCGAGAAGGCGACGCAGTCCTTCGGCAACTCGGACGTCGCGGTCGCTGAAGAGGTCATCGCCAACGACAACCGCATCGACCAGCTCGCGATCGAACTCGACGAGCTCGCCATCGACATCCTCGCCCGCCAGCAGCCGGTCGCGCGCGACCTGCGCATCGTCGTGAGCGCGTTGCGGATCAGCGCCTCGCTCGAGCGGATGGGCGACATGGCCGAGCACATCGCCCAGCTGTCGCGGTACCGCTTCCCCGACAAGGCCGTTCCCAAGGGCCTGCGGACCACCTTCGCCGAGATGGGTCGACTCGACGTCTCGATCGCCCGCAAGCTGACGGAGTTGCTGCGCACCCAGGACCCGCGTATCGCCGACGAGATCCGCAACGACGACGACGACGTCGACGAGCTGCACGCCAGCGTCTTCGAGAAGGTCCTCGGCGACACCTGGAAGGGCGAGCCCGTCGCGACCGTCGACGCCACCCTGGCCTCGCGGTACCACGAGCGCTTCGCCGACCACGCCGTCTCCATCGCCAAGAAGGTCCAGTACCTCGCAACGGGCGACTGGATCCCCGAGGCGACCACGCCGGTGCACCACTGACCAGCTGACGCCGGACACCCCGACGAGCGGTGTCGACCCGAGACCGGGTCGGCACCGCTCGTCCGTTCGTGCGGGACTAGCTCATTCGGCGACGGGCGATCGCGCCGCCTGCCAGGAGCAGGAGGCCGAGGACCGTGGCGAGGCCGGCGAGCGGCAGGAGCTGACCTGCGGCGCTGCCGGTGTCGGCGAGCGTCGGCTCAGCTGCCCGCGCGGCCGAGGCCGTCGTGTTCGAGCCGGTCGAGGACGCCACCGTCGCGGAGGTGATCACCGTGGCGGGGACCGTCGGCACGACGGGGGTCACCGGGGTGGTGGGGTCCGTCGGGTCGGTCGGGTCCGTGGGGTCGGTCGGGTCGGTCGGGTCCACCGGAGTGGTGGGGTCCGTCGTCCCGGGGCCACCAGTCTCGCTGTCTCCGATCACGGAGATCGCGTTGCCGCCGATCGTGATCGGCAGCTCCAGTCCGAGGTCGATCTGGTTCCCACCGCCGAGGCTGTCGTCACCACCGGTGGTCGACGTACCGCCACCGGACGATGCCGGAGCGGAGGCCGAGGTGCCCGTCGACTCGGAGTCGCCGATCACGCTGACGGCGTTGCCGACCACGGAGATCGGCAGCTCGACGCCACCGAGGACCTGGTTGCCACCGGCGACACTGTCGTCACCGGTCGTCGTCGACGGCGCCGCCGGAACAGCCGCGCCACCCGACGTGGCAGGCGCACCCGCCTGCTCGCTACTCGAGTCACCGAACAGCGAGATGGCGTTCCCACCGACCGTGACCGGAACGGTCACCACCGGCGACACCTGGTTCCCACCGGCGACACTGTCGTCACCGGTCGTCGTCGACGGCGCCGCCGGAACAGCCGCACCACCCGACGTGGCAGGCGCACCCGCCTGCTCACTGCTCGAGTCACCGAACAGCGAGATGGCGTTCCCACCGACCGTGACCGGAACGGTCACCACCGGCGACACCTGGTTCCCACCGGCGACACT